>NC_011145.1:3010000-5061632 GCF_000020805.1 Anaeromyxobacter sp. K
AGCCACTTCCCGGCCCCTCGTCCGACGGGGCGCGACTTCTACCCTCGCCCCCGGCGCCCGTCAACCGGAATCCGCCGCCCGCCGATGGCCGAGCGGATCGTCGCCCGCTAGGACGCCCAGCCGCCGAGCGGCGCGGCGCTGCGGCGGCAGGCCTCTGCCACCCGCGCGGCCTCCGGATCCCACCGCCCGGCGTGGCGCAGCCGCTCGTGCCGCACGATCGCCTGGAGCTGCGCGAGGGCGCCCTCCAGCACGTCGTTCACCACCACGTAGTCGTACGAGCCGAGGCCGCGCGCGACCTCGGCGCGCGCCGCCACCAGGCGCCGGCGGATCGTCTCGTCGCTGTCGGTGTCGCGCCCGCGCAGCCGTCGCTCCAGCTCCGCCTCGTCCGGCGGCAGCACGAGCACGGTGGCGGCCTGCTGCGGCCACGCCGCCTTGATCTGCGCCCCGCCCTGCACGTCGATGTCGAACAGCGCGAGCTTCCCGGCGGCGAGCGCCTGCTCCACCGTGGCGCGCAGCGTCCCGTAGCGCTGGCCGTGCACCTCGGCCCACTCCGCGAACGCGCCCTGCGCCACCAGCTCGGCGAACCGCTCCGCGGTGACGAAGTGGTAGTCCACGCCCTCGCGCTCGGCGCCGCGCGGCGCGCGGGTGGTGGCCGAGATCGAGAACACGGCGTCGGGCGAGGCGTCCCGCAGCCGGTGCGCGAGCGTGGTCTTCCCCGCCCCCGACGGCGCCGAGAGCACCAGCAGCAGCCCCGGGAGCCGCTCGTGCGCGGCGTCACTCGACATTCTGCACCTGCTCGCGCATGCGCTCGATCTCCGCCTTGAGCGCCACCACGATGCCGGCCACCTCGGCGCTCTGCGACTTCGAGCCGATGGTGTTCGTCTCGCGGTGCATCTCCTGGACGAGGAAGTCGAGCTTGCGGCCGGCCGGCTCCGCCGAGGCGAGCAGCGCGCGCACCTGGGCGAGGTGGCTGTGCAGCCGCGTGATCTCCTCGGCGACGTCGGTCCGGTCGGCGAACAGCGCCACCTCCTGCGCCAGCCGCCCCGGGTCGAGCGCGATCCCCTGCGTCAGCTCGGCGATCCGCTCCTGCAGGCGGGTCCGGTACTGCTCCACCACGCGCGGCGACAGCTCGGCCACGCGCGCCACCATCTGCTCGACCGCGTCGAGCCGGGCGCCGAGGTCGCGCGCCAGCGCGGCGCCCTCGCGCGCGCGCATCTCCACCAGCGCGTCGAGCGCGTGGGCGAGCGCCGCCCGCGCCGCCGTGCCCCCCGCGGCGGCGTCCACGGTGCGCTCCTCCAGCCGGACCACGCCGTCCGCCGCCAGCACGTCCGCGAGCGTGATCGCGCCCGGGAGCCCGAGGCGCGCCTGGATCTCCCCGAACGCCCGCGCGTACGACTCGGCCAGCGCCACGTCCACGCGCGGCGCCAGGCCGCCGCCGGCCGTGGCGCGCCGGACCGCGACCTCCACGCCGCCGCGCGCCAGCCGCTCCTTCACGGCCTTCGCGATCTCGTGTTCGAGCGCGGCGAGCTCGCGGGGGAGGCGGACCTTCACCTCGCAGTACTTGTGGTTGACGGAGCGGACCTCGACGTCCACCTCCTCGCCCGAGGCGGCGCCGTGGCCGGCCCCGAACCCCGTCATGCTGCGGATCATCGGCGACTCCCGGGGGTTGGACGCATCGGCTCCGGACCGTAGTCCCGGGCCCGGGGAGCGTCAAGGCGGGCGCGGCGGAGCCGCCCGCGGCTCACGGGAGCGGGCGCGCCTCGTCGAGGAGCATCACCGGGATGTCGTCCTCGATGCGGAACGCGAGCCGGCAGCGGTTGCAGCGGATCTCGTGATCCGCCTCGCGGAACTCCAGCTCTCCCTTGCACCTCGGGCAGGCCAGGATGTCCTTCAGCTCGGGCGACAGCGCCATGCGTGTTCCTCCGCGCGGAGCTTAGTCCGCGCCGCGGGCCGGCGGCAAGGCGAGCACCTGCGCGAGGAACCGCTCCGCCGCCTCGCCGCGCGCCGCCTCCGTGAACAGCGCCGCCATCCGCTCGCGCGCGGCCGCGCCGAGCGCCCGGGCCCGCGCGGGCGCGCCGAGCAGCTCGATCAGCGCAGCGCCGAGCGCGGGGACGTCGCCCTCGGCCGCGAGCAGCCCGGTGGTGCCGTCCACGATCGCCTCGGCGGGCGCGCCGAAGCGGTAGGCGACGCCGGGCCGCCCCGCCGCCATGCCCTCCAGGAGCGCGCGGCAGGTCCCGTCGTTGCCCTCCGCCAGCAGCACGTTCGCGTCGAACGTCCGGTACGCCGCCGCCAGCTCCGGACCGGTGCGATACCCCGCGAACACGACCTGGCGCTGCAGCCCGCGGTGCGCCACGCGCACCCGGATCGCCTCCTCGCCCTCCCCGCGGCCCACGATCACCAGGCGCGCCTCGGGCAGCCGGTCGGCCACGAGCCGGAACGCGTCCACCAGGTCCTCGTGGCGGCGCCCCGGCTTGATGCGCGAGACGATGCCGGCCACCGGCGCGCCGGGCTCGATCCCGAGCCCCGCGCGCAGGTCCGGCCCGTCGGGCCGGAACGCGTCCGCGTCCACCGCGCCCCGCGTCGCGAGCACCCGCTCCTCGGGCACGCCGAACCGCTCCACCAGCGCGCGCGCGTGCGCCTCGCACACGGCGATCAGCCCGTCGGTGGCCCGGTGCACCAGCCGCTGGAGCGGGTTGGTGCGGAGCGACCGGGACGAGTGGATCGTGCGCACCACCCGGTGCGCGCCGCGGCGGCGCAGCGCCAGGAGCGCGAGCGTGTGATCGTGCGAGAAGTTCGCGTGCAGCACGTCGAGGTCGCGCGCCGCGGCGGCCAGGTGGCGCACGTCGCGCAGGTACGCGAGCGGCCCGGCCTTGGTGGAGAGCGCCAGGTCCTCCCGCGGCGGGAACCCGCGCGCGCGGAGCGCCTCCCGGAGGTTGCCCTCCCGCAGCGCGTCCACCGCCACCTCCACGTGGTGCCCGCGGGCGCGCAGCTCGCGCGCGACCGAGGCCATGGGCTCGGCGGGGCCGGTCCACCACGCGGACGAGAGCAGCTCCAGCACGCGCATGGGGGCTCCGCTCCCGCGCACCGCCGCGCTCATCCCTTCCGCGTGGCGTCGAGCTTCGCGATGAGCTCGGTGGTGGAGTGGTCCTTCGGATCGCCGGCCACCGCCACCCGGCCGCCGTAGGCGCGCACCTCGGCGGCCTCCGGGATGGTGTCGGGCGTGTAGTCGGTCCCCTTCACCTGCACGTCCGGCCGCAGGGCCCGGATCACCGGGACCACGTCCTTCGAGTCGAACAGCACCACGTGGTCCACGCACTCGAGCGCCGCCACGATCTCGGCCCGCTCGGCCTCGGGCACCACCGGGCGGCCGTCGCCCTTGATCGCGCGGGTGGACGCGTCGGAGTTCACCGCCACCACCAGCAGGTCGGCCTCGGCCCGGGCGCCCTCCAGGTAGCGGAGGTGGCCGACGTGGAACAGGTCGAACACGCCGTTCGCGAGCGCCACCGTGCGCCCGGCGGCGGTGGCGCGGGCGCGCACCGCGGCGAGGTCCTCGAGCGCGACGCGCTTGCGGGCGAGGCGGCTCACGGCCGGAGCAGCTCCGCCGCGAGCTCCTCGCGCGAGACGGTGGCGGTGCCCGCCTTCTGCACCACCAGCGAGCCGGCCACGTTCGCGAGCCGGGCCGCCGCGACCGGATCGCCCCCGGCGGCGAGGCCGGCGCTGAACGTGGCCGCCACCGTGTCCCCGGCGCCGGTCACGTCCACCGCGTCCTGGCTGCCGTGCGCCGGCACGTGGACCGGCGGGGCGCCGCGGCGAAACACCGACATCCCGTTCCGCCCGCGCGTCACCAGCAGCACGTCGCAGTCCACGCGCTTCAGCAGCGTCCGCGCGGCCTTCTCCAGGCCGCCGGGCTGCGCCAGCGACACGCCCGAGGCGGTCTCGAGCTCGACCTCGTTCGGCTTCACCATGGTGAGGCCGGTGAACGCGCGCAGGCTGTACCGGGAGTCCACGCACACCGGCACGCCGCCGCGCTTCAGCAGGCGGAGCGCCTCGATGGCGGCCGGGCCCAGCGCGCCCGAGCCGTAGTCGCTCGCCAGCACGGTCCCGGCGCGGCGCCCGGCCCGCTCCAGCTCCTTCACCAGCCGCCGCTCGGCGGTGGCCGGGAGCGGCGCCCGCGGCGCGCGGTCCAGGCGGATCATCTGCTGGCGCCGGGTGGAGCGCCCGCCCGCCAGGATGCGGGTCTTGGCCTCGGTCTCGCGGCCGGGCACCCGCTGGATGCCCGCCACGTCCACGCCCAGGCCGGTCAGCTCCTGGAGCAGCGCGTTGCCCAGCGCGTCGTCACCCACCACGCCGACGGCGCGGACCTTCACGCCGAGCGCGGCCAGGTTCGCGGCGGCGTTGCCCGCCCCGCCCGCCTTCAGCTCGGACGACTCGTACCGCACGATGAGCACCGGCGCCTCGCGGCTGATGCGCTCGGTCTCGCCGTACACGTACTCGTCGGCCACGAAGTCGCCGACGACGACCACCTCGCTCTCCGCGAAGCGGGGCAGGAGGCTGGCGAGCGAGGGCAGCTCGGGTTCCCTGGGGCGGCGCACGCGCGTTTCCTACCGCGCGCGGGTTTGGCCCGTCAATCGCGCACCTCGCCGCCGCGCCGCCCGCGCCGGGTGCCCGCGCGCCCTACACGCGCGCGCCGGCGGCGCGCCGATGCGTCAGGCCACCGCGCCCGCGCTCCCCGCCCCCTCGCCGTCGGGGCGCGTCTTCCACCGTCGGTGCAGCCAGTACCAGCGATCCGGGTGCGCGCGGACGTGGCGCTCCAGCCGGTCGTTCAGGTCCTGCAGGAACGCGAGCACGTCGCGGTCGCGATCGCCGGTGTCGGGCGGGTCGATGGGTCCCTCGATGACCACCTTGTGCCGGCCGTCGCCGAGCGGCACCGACACCGTGAACACCACCGCCGCCCCGGTGCGCATGGCCAGCACCGCCGGCGTGGGCGCGGTGGCGGCGGGCACGCCGAAGAAGGTGGGGAAGACGGCGCGCCGCCGCGGCTGGTTCTGGTCGATGACGTAGCCGAGCACGCGGCCCGCCTTCAGCGAGCGGGTGGCGGCCTGGAGCGTCTGGCCGCGCCGGACCACCAGGTCCTCCACCCCGGCCCGCTCGCGCGCCTTGCGCCAGGCGTCGTTGGCGCCCGACTTGCCCATGGGGCGCGTGATCATGGTGATGGGCACGCCGCGCAGGGTCATGGCGGCGGCGAGCACCTCGAAGTTGCCGAAGTGCCCGGTGCAGGCGATGACGCCCTTCCCGCGCGCGCGGGCCGCCTCGAAGCGGTCCCAGCCCTCGACCTCGAAGATCCGCTCCAGGTCCGCCGGCGCCAGCGCCGGGACCCGCAGGAACTCCGGGATCATCTGCCCCAG
Organism: Anaeromyxobacter sp. K; assembly: GCF_000020805.1. Lineage (NCBI taxonomy): Bacteria > Pseudomonadati > Myxococcota > Myxococcia > Myxococcales > Anaeromyxobacteraceae > Anaeromyxobacter > Anaeromyxobacter sp. K. The sequence goes on from NC_011145.1 coordinate 3,015,406, forward strand.
GTTGCGGTAGGTGGTGCGCGCGATGGCGCGCCGCTCCGCCTCGGGGCGGTCGGGGAAGGCGAGGCGCAGGTTCTCCAGCACCACGCGGCGGCGGATGCCGAGCCCCCAGACCAGCGCGCCCAGCGCGGCGCCGAGCGCCAGGATCCAGCGGTACGGGAGGCGGGCGAGGATCCAGCCGAGCAGGCGCATGATCAGGACACCGGGGCGCGCGGCGCCGGTCGGGGTTGAGGGGCGGCGGCGAGCGCCGCGTCGAGCGCGGCCTCGAGGACGTCCGCGCCGCGCAGGAGCTCCGCGTCCACCCGGACCACGCGGAGCCGGTCGGCCGCCGCCGCGGCCAGCGCGGCATCGAGGCGGACCGCGTCCTTCTCCGTGGTGACCACCCAGGCGCAGCCCGCGGCGTCGGCGTCGCGGAGGACCGCCTCGAGCTCGCCGCCGGTGAAGCGGTGGTGGTCGGGGAAGGCGCGCGCGAGCGCGACCTCGGCGCCGAGCGCCTCGAGCGTGCGCAGGAACCCGGCCGGCCGGGCGAGGCCGGACAGCGCGGCGACCCGGCGGCCCCGGAGCGCCTCCAGCGATCCCGCCTCCCGCAGGGCGCCGTCGAGCAGCGCGGTGGGCGCGTGGCGCGACTCCACCGGCGCGCGCCCGGTGGCGTCGCGGGCGAGCCGGCGGAGCGCCTCCAGCCGCTCCGGCGCGGCCCGGTCTGCGTGCGAGAGCCAGACCAGCCCGGCGCGGCGCAGCGCGGTCCGCGGCTCGCGGTTCGGCCCGCGCGGCAGGAGGTGGCCGTTGCCGAACGGGTTCGACGCGTCGAGCACCACCACGTCGAGGTCGCGCGCGAGCGCGCGGTGCTGGAAGCCGTCGTCGAGCACGAGGGCGTCGGCGCCGAGCGCCTCCACCGCGGTGCGGGCCAGCTCGGCGCGGCGCGGCCCGCACAGCACCGCCACGCCGGGCAGGCGCCGCGCGAGCAGCGCCGGCTCGTCGCCGGCCTCGGCCGCGGGCAGCAGCGCGCCCGCGCCGTCGGAGGCGACCCGGGCGTCCGCGCGCGCGGCGCCGTAGCCGCGGGAGAGGATCGCGACCCGGCGGCCGCGCCCGGCCAGGCGCGCCGCCACCGCCAGCGCCGCGGGCGTCTTGCCGGCCCCGCCCACCGCGAGGTTCCCGATGGAGACGACCGGCGCGCCCGCCCGGACGGCCGGCAGGACCCCGCGATCGTACAGCGCGCCCCGGAGCGCCGCGGCGGCGCGGAACGGCGCCTCGGCGAGCAGCAGCGGCGCGCCCGCCAGCGCCCCCAGGGGCCCCGGGCGCTCGCGCCACCAGATCGCCTCGAGCCCGCTCATCGCCGCAGCATCTCTCGCGCGCTGGCCAGCACCGCCTGCGGCGCCAGGTCGGCGAGGCAGCGGTGGTGGCCCTCGGGGCAGTAGTCGCCGCCGTGGTTCGAGCAGGGCGAGCAGGAGAGGCCGAGCGAGAGCGCGCGCCCGGGGGGCGGCGGCCCCCAGCGCGCGACCGAGGTCGGCCCGAACAGCGCCAGCACCGGCGTGCCCACCGCGGTGGCGAGGTGCACCGGGCCCGAGTCGCAGGCGATGAGGAGCTGCACGCGGGCGATCGCGGCGGCGAGCGCGTCGAGCGGCAGGAACGACAGGTCGGCCGCGACCTTCGCGCGGGTGGCGGCGCGGAACGCCGCGAACGCGTCGCGGTCGCCGGGGCCGCCGCACAGGACGATGCGCACGCCCTCGGCGTGCAGCGCGTCGGCGACCGCCGCGAACCGCTCGGCGGGCCAGCGCTTGGTGGCCCAGCGCGCGCCGGGGGCGAGCGCCACCGCCGGCGCCTCCACGCCCTGCAGCGCGTCCGCGGCGAGCGCGCGCGCCTGCGGCGAGAGCGAGATCTCGAGGGGGCCGGGGCCGCTCACGCCCAGGGCCGCGAGCGCCTCGCCGTAGAGCTGGGTCTGGTGCGCGCGGACCAGCGGCGGGTCCGAGCCGAACACGGACAGGAGCGCCCGGAGCGCGCTGCGCCGCTTGAACGCGGTGCGCAGCGGGGCCGCGGCGCGGGCCACCACCGCGCTGCGCACCTTGTTCTGGAGGTCGATGACCAGGTCGAACCGCCCGCGCAGGCGCGCCGCCAGCGGGAGCGCGGAGCTCGGGCCCTCGCGCGACAGCCGGTGCACCGCCGCCAGCCCGGGCAGCCCCTCGAGCAGCGGCGCGTACAGCGCGTCGGTCACCCACTCGATGCGGGCGCCCGGGAAGCGCGCGCGGAGCGGCTCCAGCACGCTGGTGGCGAGCACCACGTCGCCCATCGCGCTGTAGCGGATGACGAGGATGCTGGAGGGATCGCTCACGCTGCGGCCACCTTCCCGCGCGGCAGGATGGACAGCATGTGGTCCACGTTGCGCGCGCTCGCGCCGCGGATGGCGCCCACCGAGCGCCGCGCCAGCACGCCCAGCTCCTGGAGCTGATCGGGGCGCGAGAGCAGCTCGTCCGCGACCTTGAGCAGCTTCTCGGGCGTCGCGACCTGGATCCCTCCCCTGCCCTGGAGCACCTGGACCGAGTCCTTGAAGTTCTCCATGTGCGGTCCGAACAGCACCGGCCGTCCCTGCGCGGCCGGCTCGAGCACGTTCTGGCCGCCGCGGGTGACGAAGCTCCCGCCCACGAACACGAGCGTGGCCAGCCCGTACGCGGCCGCCAGCTCGCCGATCGTGTCGAGGACGGTGACCTGCGCGTGCCCGGCCGCCGCCCCGCCGCTGCGCAGGCGCACCGAGAGCCCCGCCTCGGCGGCGAGCGCCATGATGCGCCCGGACCGCTCCACGTAGCGCGGCGCGACGACGAGCTGCAGCTTCGGGTGGCGCGCCAGCAGCTTGCGGTACGCCCCCAGGATCAGCTCCTCCTCGCCCTCGTGCGTGGAGCCGGCCATGAGCACCGGCGCGCCCGCCTGAAGCCCCATCTCCGCGCGCAGCGCCTCGGCCTTGCCGCCCTCGGCCGCGTCCAGCACCAGCGCGTCGAACTTGGTGTTGCCCGTCACCCAGACCCGGTCCGGCGCCGCGCCGAGCGCGAGCACGCGCTCGGCCTCCTCGTCGGAGCGCATCAGGAAGCAGTCCACGCGGCGGAGCGGGTTGCCGATGGCGAGGAACAGCGCGCGGTAGCGCGAGAGGTTCTCCGGGTTGAAGCGGCCGTTGGTGAGCGCGATGCGCACGCCCGCCTTGTGGGCGGAGCGGATCAGGTTCGGCCAGATCTCCGTGTACTCGAGCACGAGCAGGTCCGGCTCGAGCGCCCGCACCGCCCGCCGGGTGGCGCCGGGGAGGTCGTACGGTGCGTACACCACCACGTCCGCCACCCCTCCCAGCTTCTTGCGGGCCATGGCGAGCCCGCTGTTCGTCATGGTGCTGACGATGACGCAGCAGCCGGGCATGCGGGCCTTCAGCTCCGCCATCATGGGCTGGAGCGAGAGCAGGTCCCCGGCGCTGGCCCCGTGCAGCCAGATGCGCGGGCTGCCGCGGCCCCGGTCCAGCGAGCGCCCGTACAGCCCGAGCCGCTGGGCGATCCCGTGGCGCAGCTTGGGGTGCGTGAGCAGGAACGGCAGCCCGATCACGAACAGCAGGTAGGTGGCGATGGCGTAGACGAGGTGCACGGCTGGCCGCTTCTTACTCGATGCGGACCGGGTTCGTGAAGATCCAGCGACGCCCTTCGAGCGCGACCTCGGCGCGGTAGTCGCCCGGCGGGCACCGTCCGCCGCAGCGGAACGTGCCGCCGGCGCTCCCGTCGCGCGCGGCCTCGAAGCGCCCGGTCGGCGCCCCGTCGTGGAGGAGGGTGTACGTCCGGGTCCCCGCGACGGCGGCGTGGAGCGACATCGACAGCGCGCCCTCCGCCGTGGGGGTCAGGCGCACGCCGGCGGCCGGCGCGAGGCCGTCGAGCACGCACGTGGCCCGGCCGTCCAGGAGGGCGGCGCAGACCGCGGCCGCGTCGCGCGCGGCGTCGCCGCCCAGGGTCACCGGCACGTGCATGGAGAACGCGCCGAACGCCGCCGCGTACCCGGGGTAGCCGTGCGCGTCGGCGGAGCAGAGCAGCACGTGCGCCGGCGCGCGGCCGCCGGCCGCCCGGGCGCCGCGCAGCTCGACGTCGAGCCGGGCCAGCTCGTCGGCGGGGTCGTCCTGGAGCTCGAGCACCGCGCGCGGCGGGTCCCAGGGCAGCACCGCCAGCGCCGCGAGCACGCGCCGCAGGTCGCGGTCCGCCAGCGCCCGGTACCAGGCGGTGTCGTTCGAGACCACCTCCAGCCCGCGCCACGGCCCGCCGCCCCAGCCGGTGAACGCGCGCCGCGGGTGGAGCGGGTGCGCGATCACGGCCTGGCCGCCCAGCGCGCGGATGGCGGCGAGCGCGTCGCCGTCGCGCTCGGCGCGGGTGAGGGCGCGCGAGACGCCCAGCGCCACCACGTGCCCCTGGCGCGTCGACGCCTCGGTGGCGGGGACGAGCAGGACGCCGTCCTGGTAGCGGGGCTCGGGCGGCGCCAGCACGTCGTGGTCCGAGATCACCACGAAGCGCAGCCCGGCGGCCCGCGCCGCGCGGGCCACCTCGTCGAGCGTCCCGCGCCCGTCGCTCGCGGTGGTGTGCACGTGCCAGGCGCCGCGCGCCTCGGCCGCGGCCAGCGCCGGGCTGGCCTGCGCCTCCCGCAGCCCGCGGCGCTGCCAGGCCACCGCGCCGAACGCGAGGTAGCCGACCACCGCCGCGGCCAGCGCGAGCGCGAGGAGGCGCCGCATCGGCTACACCGCGCCGGCGCGCGCCCCCTGCCGCTCCGCGCCCTCGGCGATGCGGTGGAGCCGCGCGTACTCGCCGCCGCGCGCGACCAGAGTGGCGTGATCGCCGGCCTCCACCACCCTGCCGCCGGAGATCACCACGATCCGGTCGGCGTTGCGGATGGTCGAGAGCCGGTGGGCGATCACCAGCGTGGTGCGGCGGCTCGCGCCGTCGATGGCCATGAGCGAGTCGAGCGCACGCTGCACCTCGCGCTCGCTCTCCGCGTCGAGCGCGCTGGTGGCCTCGTCGAGGATGAGGATGGGCGCGTCCTTCAGGAACGCGCGCGCGATCGCGATCCGCTGGCGCTGGCCGCCGGACAGCAGCACGCCGCGCTCGCCCACCACCGTGTCGTACCCCTCCGGCAGCGCGCGGATGAAGTCGTGCGCCTGCGCCAGGCGGGCCGCCTGCTCCACGTCGGCCTGCGACACCTCGGGCCGGCCGTAGGCGATGTTCGCGCGGATGCTGTCGTTGAACAGCACCGTCTCCTGCGTCACCAGCGCGAGCTGCGCCCGCAGGCTCGCGAGCGTGAGGTCGCGCAGGTCCACGCCGTCCACCGTGATCCGCCCGCCGGTCGGGTCCCAGAACCGCGGCAGCAGGTTCGCGACCGTGGTCTTCCCGCCGCCGGACGCGCCCACCAGCGCCACCACCTCGCCCTTGCGGACCTCGAGCGAGAAGCCGGTCAGCACCGGCCGCTCGCCGTAGGAGAAGGAGACGTCCTCGTAGCGGATGGCCTCGCGGAACGGGGCCAGCGTGGCGCGGCCCGCGTCGGGGACCGCGCTGGGCGTGTCGAGGATCTCGAAGATGCGGTCGCCGGCCGCGGCCCCCTGCATCGCGATCTGCCCCATGCGCCCGAGCTGCTTCACCGGCGTGTAGAGCAGCAGCACCGCCGCCACGAACGAGAAGAACTTGGCCGCCTCGAGCTCGCCCGCCAGGATCCGGCCGCCCACCCACCAGATGGCCGCGGCCAGGCCGGCCGCGCCCATGATCTCCATGAGCGGCGAGGAGAACGCGCGGACGAGGTAGCTGCGCCGGAGGATGCGCACCAGCTTCGCGTTCGCGTCGGCGAAGCGCCGGGACTCCCACCGCTCCATCCCGTACGCCTGCACCACCCGCATCCCGCTCACCGCCTCCTGCACCATCTCGGAGAGCTCGCCGCCGGTCTTCTGCGCGTGGCCGGTGACCCGCTTCAGCCGCTTCGCCAGCCGGACCACCGGGAACAGCGTGGCCGGCACCGCGCCGAACGCGATGAGCGACATGCGCCAGTCGAGCACGAAGCAGTTCACCAGCATCACCACCACGGTGAGCCCGTCGCGCACGTAGCTGGGCACCGCGTTCGACACCGCCACGTCCACCGCCAGCACGTCGGCGGAGAAGCGCTGCAGGATGTCGCCGGAGTGGCGCCGCGTGTAGAAGCCGGGGGAGAGCTTCAGCAGGTGATCGAACAGCGCCTTGCGGATGTCGGCGATGACCCGCTGGCCGACCATGCCGATGAGGTAGAACTGGCCGAAGTAGGCGAAGCCCTTCACCACCGAGACCGCCACGATGACCAGGGGCAGCGCCGCCAGGATGGAGGCGCGGTCGGCGCCGGCCAGCAGGCCCGCGAGGTCCACCGAGTCGGGGAGGAACTTGCCCAGCGTGGCCACCGCGCCCGTGTCCCCGGTGAACAGGAACTGGAGCGCGGGGCCCAGCAGGTTGACGTAGATCGCGGTGGTGATGGACAGCACCGCCATGCAGGCGATGGCTGCCACGAGCCGTCCCTTGTACGGCAGGACGAAGCGGAAGAGGCGAAGGTAGGCGCGCAAGGAGGGGCCATCCTAGTCCAGATCGCCCCCCGGCGCAGCGCCGCGGACGCCCCCGCCCGGCCGGCCGCTACTTCTCCTCCTCGACGCCCTTCACCTTCCCCTCCGCGCGCCGCTTCTCGATGATCTTCTGGGCGATGTGCGGCGGCACCGGGTCGTGGTGCGACGGCTCCATGGTGAAGTAGCCGACGCCCTGCGTGAGCGAGCGCAGGTCGGCGTCGTAGCTCATCGCCTCCGCGTGCGGGCAGGTGGCGCGGATGAGCACCCCGCGCGCCAGCGGCTCCAGGCCCTGCACCTTGGCGCGCCGGCTGTTCAGGTCGCCCATCACGGCGCCCACGTACTCCTCTGGGACCCGCACCTCGAGCTTCATGATGGGCTCGAGCAGGATGGGCCGGGCCTCCAGCACCGCCTTCTTGAACGCCATCGAGCCCGCGACCTGGAACGCCATGTCGGAGCTGTCCACGTCGTGGTAGCTGCCGAACACCAGCCGGGCCCGGAAGTCCACCACCGGGTAGCCCGCCAGCGGGCCCGACGAGAGCGCGCCGCGGATGCCCTTCTCCACAGACGGGATGAACTGGCGGGGGATGACGCCGCCCACGATCGCGTCCTCGAACTCGAAGCCCTCGCCGCGGGCCCTGGGCTGCAGCTCGACGTGCGCGTCGCCGTACTGGCCGTGGCCGCCGGTCTGCCGCTTGAACTTGCCCTGCGCCTTCGCGGCCGCGGTGATCGTCTCGAGGTAGGCCGGGCTGGGCGGGGTGAGCGTGATCTCCACGCCGTGCTTGCGCTTGGCGCGCTCCACCGTGACGTCGAGGTGCGCCTGGCCCATGCCCTGGAGGAGCATCTCGCCGGTCTCGGCCGAGCGCGTCAGCTCGAGCGACGGGTCCTCCTCGATGATCTTCTGGAGCGCCGCGGCCGCCTTGTCGTCGCCGGCCTTCGCGTGCACCGCGTACGACACCGGTCGCACGTGCTGCGCGAACGGCGGCAGCGCGAGGGGCACGTCGCGATCGCAGAGCGTGTCGCCGGTGTGCGCGTCCTTGAGCTTCACCAGCACCACGAAGTCGCCCGGCTCCGCCTCGTTCACCTCGACCGTCTGCGCTCCGTCGGTCCGGTACAGGTGGCCGATGCGCTCCTCGGTGCGCGTCCGCGGGTTCACCACGGTGGCGTCGGCCCGGAGCGTGCCGGAGAACACCCGCAGGTAGTCGATGCGCCCGGCGAAGTGGTCGATGGTGGTCTTGAACACCTGGCCCGAGAACGGCGCGTCCGGCGCGGCGCTGCGCACGGTCTCCTTGCCGGACGGGTCCTTGCCCTTCACGACCCGCGCCTCGGGCCCCGGCAGGATCCGCACGGCCAGGTCGAGCAGCTCGCGCACGCCCACGCCGGACTTCGCGCCGGCGCAGGCCACCGGCAGGAAGCGCTGCGCCGCCGCGCCCGCGGCCAGGCCGCGCAGGATCTCCTCCTCCGCGAGCGGCGCGCCGTCCAGGTACTTCCCGAGCAGCTCGTCGTCCGACTCGGCCGCCGCCTCGACCATCGCGGTGCGCAGGCGCTCCGCCTCCTCGCGCGCCTCGGCGGGGATCTCCGCCTCGGTCCACTGGCCGAAGCCCTTCCCGTCCCAGGCGTGGAGCTTCATCGAGACGAGATCGGCGAGCCCCTTGACCCGCTCCGGCCCGAACACCGGCAGCTGCAGCGGGATGGCCTTCACCTTCAGCGAGCTCTCGATGTCCTCGAGCGCCTCGTGGAAGTCGGCCTGCTCGTGGTCGAGCCGGGTGATCACCGCGAACGCGGGGCGACCGGACTCGGCCAGCACGTCGTAGGTCCGCTCGGCGCGGTTGTGCGCGCCGTCCGCCGCGGAGATGGCCAGGATGGCGCCGTCGGTGACCTGCAGCGCCCACTCCACCTCGGTGAGGAACGCGGCGAAGCCGGGGCAGTCGAGCACGTGGAACGACCGGCCGTCCTCCTCGAAGCTCTCCGGGTGGAGCGACAGCGTGAAGTTGCGCTTCTTCTCCTCGGGCTCGGCGTCCAGGCGGGCCGTCGAGCCGTCGGGCGCGGCGCGCTTCGCGTCGGCGACGCGCAGCAGCGCCTCGACGAGCGCGGTCTTCCCGGCGCCGTCGGCGCCGAGCATCGAGAAGGTGCGGATCACGCGGGGGTTCGCCATGGCGTCGGTCTCCATCAGCCCGTCGCGCCGGAGCGTGCGGGGCGTGAGGTTCGCTGCCCGGAAGCCGGCGCCTGGAGGCGCCGGCGGCGTCGGCCTAGCATGCTACGGGTCCCCCCGCCCGCGCCACGGCTTCTTTCGCAGCGCGCGGGCGCGCGCGGCCGGCCCGCCCGGACCCGCCCCGCGCGGCCGTCGCCGCCCGCCCCGCCCGCGGCCGGACGCCGCAGCGCGTGCGGCCGCTCAGCGCCCCTCGCCCGCCGCCAGCTCCGGGAAGTCCTCCTGCCAGAACTCGAGCGGGCCCCGGGGCGCCGAGGGCGCCCGCGCCTGCTCGCGGCGCCGCAGCTCGACGCGCCGGATCTTGCCCGACACCGTCTTGGGCAGCTCGGAGAACTCGAGGCGGCGGATGCGCTTGTACGGGGCCAGGCGGCGCCGCAGGAACCGGAAGATCTCGAGCGCCAGCTCGCGGTCCGGGGTGCGCCCCGGCTTCAGGATGATGAACGCCTTGGGCAGGAGCCCGCGCACCGCGTCCGGGCTCGGCACCACCGCCGCCTCGGCCACCGCGTCGTGCTCGATGAGCGCGCTCTCCAGCTCGAACGGGCTGATCCGGTAGTCCGAGCTCTTGAAGACGTCGTCGGAGCGCCCGACGTAGGTGATGTAGCCCTCCTCGTCGCGGGTGGCGACGTCGCCGGTGTGGTAGTGCCCGTGCCGGGTGACGAAGTCGTTCAGGTTCGCGTCGCCCTCGTAGCCCGCCATGAGCGAGGCCGGCCGGGCCTCGAGGTCGATGCAGATCTCGCCCTCCTCGGCCGCGGGGCGCCCCTCCTCGTCGAGCAGCGCGATCCTGTAGCCGGGGAGCGGCCGGCCCATGGAGCCGGGCTTCAGCGGCTGGCCGGGCGAGTTGCCGATCTGGCAGGTGGTCTCGGTCTGGCCGTAGCCGTCGCGGATGGTGATGCCCCAGGCCTGGCGCACCTTCTCGATGACCTCCGGGTTGAGCGGCTCGCCGGCGCTGAGCAGCTCTCGGAGCTTCACCGGGTGCTTCGCCAGGTCCTCGAGGATCAGCATGCGCCACACCGTGGGCGGCGCGCACAGGGTGGTGATCTGGTGGCGCGCCAGCACCTCCAGCGTGCGGGCGGCGCTGAACCGGGCGTAGTTGTAGACGCAGACCGTCGCGCCCGCGTTGAACGGCGCGAAGAAGCTCGACCAGGCGTGCTTCGCCCAGCCCGGGGACGAGACGTTGAGGTGCTTGTCGCCCTCGCGGAGGCCGATCCAGTACATCGTGGAGAGGTGGCCGACCGGGTAGCTCTTGTGCGTGTGCACCACCAGCTTCGGCTTCGCGGTGGTGCCGCTCGTGAAGTAGAGCAGCACCGGGTCGGAGGCCAGCGTCTCGCCGTGGGGCAGGAAGAACGAGCCCTCGTCGTAGGCGTCCTCGTACTGCATCCAGCCCGGCACCGCCTCGCCCACCACGTGCCGCGTGAAGGTCCCGTTCACCACCCGGAACTTCTCGGTGCCGGCCGCGTCGGTGATGACGTGCCCCACCCGCCCCCGCTCGATGCGGTCCTGGACGTCCTCGGGCGTGAGCAGCGACGTGGCGGGGATGACGCACGCCCCCAGCTTCATCGAGGCGAGCATCACCTCCCAGATCTGCACGCAGTTCGGCAGCATCATCAGCACGCGGTGCCCGCGCTCCACGCCGTGGCGGCGCAGGTAGGTCGCCACGCGGTTGGAGCGCTCGGCCAGCTCGACGTAGGACAGCCGCAGCTCGGCGCCGTAGTCCTCGATGATGTGCAGCGCGGTGCGGCCGTTGCCGTCCGCGATCATGTCGAACCAGTCCAGCGCCCAGTTGAACCGGTCGAGCACCGGCCAGCGGAACTCGCGGTACGCGGTCTCGTAATCCTCGCGGTGGGTGACCAGGAAGTCGCGGGCGCGGCGAAAGACGTCGGTCGACGACATGCGGGCTCCTCGCTGTGGGGTCGATCGAGTGTGCCAGCGACCCGCGAGGTGCGCGCGAGGGCGCAGCGCCGCCGCCCCGACCGGGATCCTGGCGCAGTGCGCCACGGATCACTCCTTGGGGTTGACCTCCCGGGCGCTCGACGGTGGATCTTGCGGACGGTGCAGCGCGCTTCTTACGGAGCGTGACCATGACCGCTCGTCCGCTCGCCGCCTCCCTGACCGCCGCGCTGCTCCTCGCCTGTGGCTCCGACTCGAAGCCGAAGCCCGCCGACCCGTGCGCCGGCGTCACGGCCCCGTGCACCGCGTTCCCGGCCGGCACCACCGAGGACCGGATCCAGGGCGCCGTCGCGCTCGCCCCCGACGGCGCCACCTTCGTGTTCGGCGCGGGCACGTTCCGGTTCGCGAACGCGCTCGAGGTGACCGCGAACGGGGTCACGATCCGCGGCGCCGGGCGCGACGCCACCGTCCTCGACTTCGCGGGCCAGGTGGGCGCGGAGGGCGTGGGCGCGAGCGGCGACGCGTTCACCCTGAGCGATCTCTCGATCCGCGACACCGCCGGGAACGGCGTGAAGGTGGTGGGCGCGGCCGGGGTGACCATCCGCAACGTGGGCGTGTCCTGGACGCGCCCCGATCTCTCGACCCACGGCGGCTACGGCATCTACCCGGTGCAGTCCACGGACGTGCTGGTGGAGGGCTGCTTCACCTCCGGCGCCACCGACACCGGCATCTACGTGGGCCAGTCGCAGAACATCGTCGTCCGGGACAACGAGGCCACCGGCAACGTCGCCGGCGTCGAGATCGAGAACAGCTGGGACGCCGACGTGCACGGCAACCACCTGCACGGCAACACCGCCGGCGTGCTGGTGTTCGACCTCCCCGGCCTGCCGCAGCAGGGCGGGCACTCGGTCCGGGTGTTCGACAACCGCATCCTCGACAACGACCACCCGAACTTCGCCCCGGCGGGCGGCATCGTGGCCATCGTGCCGGCCGGCTCCGGCGTGGTGGTGATGGCGAACCACGACGTGGAGGTGTTCGGGAACACCATCCAGGGGAACCAGACCGCCGCGGTGGGCGTGATCAGCTACCTGCTCACCGGCCAGGCGCCGCCCGACGGCTACGATCCGTTCCCGCGCCGGGTGCACGTGCACGGCAACACCATCTCCGGGAACGGCACCGCGCCGGACGCGGCCACCCCGCTCGGCGCCGCGCTCGGCCAGGTCCGGACCGCGCTCGGCGCCGACCTGCCCGACGTGATGTGGGACGGCATCCCCGACCCGACCGGCTCGGGCGCGAACCCGCAGGAGATCTGCGTCGCCGCGGGCGCGTCCTGGCTCAGCCTGGGCGCGGCGAGCGACCCGTGGACGCCGGATCCGGACGACACCGCGTTCCGCTGCGCGCTCGACCCGCTGCCGGCGGTCGTCCTGCCGTGAGGCGCTCCGCGGCGGCGCTGGCGCTCGCGGCCGGGCTGGCCGGGTGCGGCGGCGGCTCCTCCGGCGCGCCCGCCGGCCCGTGCAGCCCGCCCGGCGCCGGCTTCGATCCCGACCGCCCCGCGCAGCGGCTGTCGGAGCTCTGCCTGGTGGAGGCCGCGGGCGGCGGCACCGTCGCGCCGCGGCCCGGGGTCGTGCCCTACGACCTGAACACGCCGCTGTTCTCCGACTACGCCCTCAAGACCCGCACCGTGTGGTTGCCGCCCGGCACGCGCGCCGCGTACGACGCGGAGGCGCCGCTCGATCTGCCGGTGGGCGCGATCGTCACGAAGACGTTCGCGCTCCCGCCCGACCTGCGGACCCCGACCGCCGCGCTCCGGCTGCTCGAGACGCGGCTGCTCGTGCGCACCGCGCAGGGCTGGCGCGGGTTCCCGTACCTGTGGAACGCCGCGCAGACGGACGCGACGTTCCAGCCCGGCGGCGCGGTGCTCCAGCTCCCGCTGGTCACCCCCTCGGGCGCGGCGGTGACCGCGAGCTACCTCGTCCCGAGCGTCACCCAGTGCGCGCGCTGCCACGCCGACACGCCCGACGGCGCGCTCCACCTGCTCGGCCCGACGGCCCGGAACCTGAACCGCACCCTGGCCTATCCCTCGGGCCCGGAGAACCAGCTCGCGCACTGGAGCGCGGCCGGGATCCTGGAGGGCGCGCCCGCGCCCGCGGACGCCCCCCGCCTGCCCGTCTGGAACGATCCCGGCACCGGGAGCGTCGCGGCGCGCGCCCGCGCCTGGCTCGAGGTGAACTGCGCGTTCTGCCACTCGCCCGGCGGCCTGGCGCGGACGACCGGCCTGTACCTCGGCACCGGGGTGACCGACCCGTACCAGCTCGGCGTCTGCAAGCCGCCCGTCGCGGCCGGGCCCGGGTCGGGTGGGCTCGCCTACGACGTCGTACCGGGCGACCCCGACGCGTCGATCCTCGTGTATCGCGTGGCCGCGACCGATCCGGTGGCGGTGATGCCGCAGCTCGGGCGGAGCGTGGTGAGCGAGGAGGGGCTGGCGCTGGTTCGCCAGTGGATCGCCGAGCTGCCGTCGCAGCCCTGCCCCTGAACGACGGCGGGCCCGGCCCTCGCGCGGAGGGACCGGGCCCGGCGGGCGCGGCGAGCGGGCTCGGCGCTAGCCGCGCTTCGCGAAGTCCTGCATGAACGCGCAGAGCTCGTCGAGCCAGGCCGGCTCGACCGCGTTGTAGGTGGACACGCGGATGCCGCCCACCGAGCGGTGGCCCTTCAGGCCCACCATGCCCTTCGCCTTGGCCTCCTTCACGAAGCGCTCCTCGTCGGCCTCGGCCGGCAGCCGGAACACCACGTTCATCACCGACCGGCTCTCCCGCTCCACCGGGCAGCGATAGAAGCCCGGGTTCGCGTCGATGACGCCGTACAGCTTCCCGGCCTTGGCGCGGTTCCGCTGCTCCATGGCGCCCAGGCCGCCGAGCCCCTTCAGCCACGCGAGCACGTTCCGGATCATGTAGATGCCGAAGGTGGGCGGCGTGTTGTAGAGCGACTTGTTCTCGGCCGGCGTTCGGAGCTGGAAGATCTTCGGGATGTCCTTGCGGCCGGCGGCCACCAGGTCCTTGCGGACGATCACCACCACCACGCCCGAGGGCCCGATGTTCTTCTGCGCGCCCGCGTAGATCAGCCCGAACCGCGAGACGTCCACCGGCTTCCACAGGAAGTCGGACGACATGTCCGCGACCAGCGGGACCTTGCCCGCGTCCGGGAACGGCCGGGCCGGATCCACCGCGAACTGCACGCCGTGGATGGTCTCGTTCGAGGTCAGGTGCAGGTACGCCGCGTCGGGCGAGACCTGGAGGTCGGCGGCGGTGGCGGCGCGGACGTAGCGCTTCTCCTTGCCCTCGCCCTCGCCGGTGGTGCCGGCCAGGCGCGCCGACGCGCCCAGCATCGCGGTGGCGGCCTTCGCCTCGGAGAACGCCTTCTCGCCCCAGGCGCCGGTCACCAGGTAGTCGGCGCCGCGGCCCTTCTCGACGAGGTTCATCGGGATCTGCGCGAAGAGCTGCGACGCGCCGCCCTGCACGAACAGCACGTCGTAGGCGTCGGGCACGCCCAGCAGCTCGCGGAGCAGCGCCAGCGCCTCGTCGTGCACCGCCTCGTACTCCTTGCCGCGGTGCGAGTGCTCCATCACCGACATGCCGCTGCCGGCGAAGTCGAGGAACTCGTCGCGGGCGCGCTCCAGCGCGGGCAGAGGGAGGGCGGCGGGGCCGGCATTGAAGTTCTTCACGCGGGGCATGGTCTCCTCGGGGGTAGGTGGGGGACCGGGGATTTATTGGAGCCGGAAGGGCCGCGGCAACCCTTCCGCGAGCCCGTCCATCATGAACTGGACGGCGATGGCCACCAGCAGCAGGCCGGCGACGCGCTCCAGGATGGCGAGGCCGGTGCGCCCGAGCACCTTCTCGGTCCGGGCCGCACCCGCAAGGATGAGGTAGCTGGCCAGGCAGGTGAGCGCGATGGCGAGCAGGACCGGCAGCGGGTGCCACCAGTCCTCGCTGCGCGCGCGCACCATCAGCACGATGGCGGTGGCGATGGAGCCGGGGCCGGCCAGCAGCGGCATGGCCAGCGGCACGATGGCCACGTCCTCCTTGTCGGCGCTGGCGTCCACTTCACCCTGCGTGATCCGGGTCCGGGACGGCTGGGTGCGCACCATGTCCAGGGCGAGCAGCAGCAGCACCACGCCGCCCGCGACCTTGAACGCGGGCAGGCCGATGCCGAGGAGGCGGAAGATCCACTCCCCGGTGAGCGCGAACGCGGCGAGCACGGCGAACGCGGTCACCGAGGCGCGCAGCGCGATCTCGCGGCGCCGGCGCGGGTCGTCGTTGCGGGTCAGCGCCAGGAAGAACGGCACCGCCGAGAACGGGTCGACCACGAAGAACAGGGCCGAGAAGGAGACGAAGCAGAGGGTCGCGAGCTGCAGGGCCATCGGGCGCGCAGCCTACCTCGCCCGCGGTGGGCGGGAAAGCGCGGAGCGGCGCGGTCAGGCCGCCGGCGGCAGCCCGGGCCGCGGCTCGGCGCGCGCGAACGCGGAGAAGCGGATCGCCCACACCTTGCGGATGGCCTCGAGCACGATGCGCCGGGACATCTTGGACTGCCCCACCCGGCGGTCGGCGAACACGATGGGGATCTCCGCCACCCGGAACCCGCGCCGGATGGCCCGGTACGTCAGCTCGATCTGGAACGCGTAGCCGGAGCACTCCACCGAGGGCAGGTCGATGGCCTCCAGCACCTCGCGGCGGAAGCACTTGAAGCCGCCGGTGAGGTCGCGGACGCGGACGCCCAGGATGGTGCGGGCGTAGAGGCTCCCGCCGCGCGAGATGATCTTCCGCCCGAGCCCCCAGTTCACCGTCCCGCCTCCCGGCACGTAGCGCGAGCCGAGCACCAGGTCGGCGTCGGCGGCGCTGGCCAGCAGCGCGGGCAGGTACTTCGGGTCGTGCGAGAAGTCGGCGTCCATCTCGAGCACGAGGTCGTACCCGCGCTCCAGCGCCCAGGCGAAGCCGGCCAGGTACGCCCGGCCCAGCCCCTCCTTGCCGGCGCGGTGGAGCACGTGCACGCGCGGCTCGCGCGCGGCGAAGGCGTCGGCGAGCCGGCCGGTCCCGTCCGGCGAGTTGTCGTCGATGACCAGCACCTCGACGGACGGCGCGGCCTCCAGGATCGCGCGGAGGATCGGCTCGAGGTTGTCCCGCTCCTCGTACGTCGGCAGGCACACCAGCGCGCGCCCAGGCGTCATCGCATCACCCCCAGCACCTCTTCCGCCACCCGGAGCGGCGCGCCCGGCTCGCCCAGCGACGCCCGCACCTCCCGCAACGCCGCGATCTGCGCCTCCCGCGCGGCGCGATCGCCGAGCAGGTGCTCCACCTCCGCCGCCATCCGCTCGGGGCTCGCGTCCCCCTGGAGCAGCTCGGGAACGATCCCCCTCCCTGCCAGGATGTTCACCAGCGCCACGTGCGCAATCTTCACCAGCATCCGCGCCACCGCGTAGGAGAGCCACGACAGCTTGTAGACCACCACCATGGGCCGGAGCATGAGCCCCGCCTCCAGGGTGGAGGTCCCGCTCTTCACCAGCGCCGCGTCGCTCGCGCCGACCACCTCCTCGGTGCGGCCGTCCACCAGGCGCACCTCCAGCGTGCGGTGGGCCGCGAGGTACGGCTCGAGCGCGGCGCGGTCCAGCGTGGGCGCCACCGGGACCACGAACTGCGCATCCGGGTGGGCCGCGCGCAGCCGCTCGGCGGCCTGGAGCATCGGCGGGAGCAGGCGCTTCAGCTCGGACGGGCGGCTGCCCGGGACCATGGCGATGGTGGTCCGGGAGGCCGGGAGGCCCAGCGCCGAGCGGTAGGCCTCGGCCGGCCCGGGCGGCGGCCGCTCGGCGAACGGGTGGCCGACGAAGCGGGCCGACACCCCGGTGCCCTCGTAGAAGCGCTCCTCGAAGGGGAGGATGCAGAGCATCCGGTCCACCACCCGCGCGATCTTCTTCGCGCGGCCCTGGCGCCAGGCCCAGATGGTCGGCGACACGTAGTAGACCACCGGGATCCCGAGCTTCTTGAGGCGCGCCGCGAGCCGGAGGTTGAAGTCCGGCAGGTCCACCAGCAGCGCGGCCCTGGGGCGGCGCTCGGCGGCGGCGCGGCCGAGCATCCGCAGGATCCCGAGGATCCGCGGGATGCGGGGGAGGACCTCGGCGAGGCCCATCACCGAGATGTCCTCGGCCGGCGCGAGCGCCTCGAGCCCCGCCTCGCGCAGCCGCGGCCCGCCCACGCCGAAGGCGGTGATCCCGGGGCGGAGCCGCTGCAGCTCGTGGAGGGTCCGGGCCGCGTGAAGGTCCGCGCTGGCCTCGCCCGCCACGATCAGGATCTGGTCCGTCAAGCGCGGGCTATATAGCACGCCGCCCCCGGGCGGTCTGGCCCCGGAGGCCGATCCGTGATGTGCTGTCGCACATGGATGGGGGAACCGCGGGCGCGCGGGCGCGCGAGGTGGGATGGCTCGCGGCCACGCTGGCGGCGCTGCTGCTCGCGCTCGTCCTCGAGCACTACGTCATCCACGAGCAGATGATCCTGCCGTGGATCGCGGTGTCCCCCGAGGTGCCGCCCTGGATGATCGGCGCCCAGGTGGTCCCGGAGATCATCGTCTGCTTCCTGTTCGGCTGGCGCCTGCGCGGCCTGGGCTGGATCGTGATCTACGGGGCGGCCGCCGCGGCGCTCCGGCAGGCGTTCTACGCGCTCCTCACCCGCATCGGCGCGAGCGGGCACCCGGAGACGCTGTTCGGCCCTCCGTCCGAGTTCGCGCGCACCGCGCCGCTCGTGGCGGTGATGTACTTCCTGGCGTTCGGGCTCGCCTCGATGGGCGCCCGCGAGCCCGGTCCCCTCCCCGGCGCGCGCTCCCGACCGTAGGCGGCGCGCCTCGGGGCGGGCCCCTCACCGGCGGCAGCGCTCCATGCAGTGCACCAGGCCGCGCAGGTTCTCCTCGGCGATCCGGTAGCGCGCGAACCCGTCCTCGCGCGCGGCCAACACCAGGCCGTGCTCTCGCAGCACCCGGAGCTGCTGCGAGACGATGACCGGGTCGGCGCCGAGCCGACCTGCCAGGCCGCCGACGGTCTCGTCGCCCTGGCAGAGCAGCGCCACGAGCCGCAGGCGGAGCGGATGGGCGACGGCCTTCAGGACCGCGGCGACGCGCTCGGCGCGCTCGGGGTCTGCGAAGATGGGCGGCGGCGGGGGTGCGGACACGGGCGAACTCTAGCGGCAGCGCCGCCCGCGAGAGGCGCGGCGAGGTGCCGCGCCGAGGGGCCCGGGACGCGCCGGGCTACCCGCAGCCGCCGGAGATCTTCTTCTTCGCGCCGCCGGCCTTCGCCTTGCCTCCGGCCTTCAGCAGGTCCGGCCGGAAGTCGAGCCGCGCGAGCGTCTGGAGCGCCTCGACGCCCGAGGCCACGCGGTCGGGCGAGGGCGCCGACAGCGCGGCCTGCGCCGCCGCCAGCGCCTCGGCGTAGCCCGCCGGCGGGGCCGCCTCGGCGAACAGCGGCACCGGCAGCGCCAGCGCCAGGTACCAGGCGCGCGCGCCGTCCACGAGGTAGTGGACCCGCGCGCCCGGGTCGGCGCGCCGCGCCTCCTGCACCAGCCGGAGCGCGACCTCGTCCTTCCCGGCGTAGACGAGCGTGAACGGCCGGCCGCGGGCGTGCGCCAGCACGTCCTCCGCGGACGCGCCCGGCAGGCTCTCCGCGCCGGGCAGGTGGTAGCGGGCGTAGGCGTCGGCGGGACGGACGTCCAGCACCGCCGCCCGGCCCGCCGCCTGGACCACCCCGGCGGCGGCCTTCCACACGTCGAGCGCGGCGTCCGCCGGCGGCGGCGTCAGGTCGACCGGGAGCTCGGCGCGGGCCGAGTGGCCGGTGGCGAGCGCCAGCACGAGGTAGGTGGCGGCCGCGGCGACGAGCGCGGCGGCCCCGGTCCGGTTCGTGATCCTCACGGCGCCCTCCTCTCCGCGGCGGCGGCGCCGGACGGCACCGACTGCGGCCCCTGCCCCGCCGGCGTGGCGCGGCGGTTCACCCACCGCTCGATCCGGCCCACCCCCCAGAACGCGCCCACCGCGAGCAGCGCCACCGCGAACACGACCACGCCGGACGGGAGGCGCAGCCACTCGTGCAGCAGGACCCGGCCGCGGCCGCCGGCGTCGGCGAGCGGCGCGAACGTGTCGGCGCCGAGCGTGTAGACGAGCGTGCCGACGAGCAGCCCGCCGATGAACAGGAGCGCGTCGAGCTTGCCGGAGACCGCCCCCACCAGCGAGGTGCCCGGGCAGTAGCCGCCCACGATGAAGCCGGCCCCGACCAGGAGCCCGCCCACCGCCTGCGCGGGCGGGAAGGTGTCGAGGATGCCGAGCGTGGAGAGCGGCACGACGCCGGCGAGGTCGAGGAAGTAGACGCCCACCATGGCCGTGACGATGGCGGTGAACATCACCCGCAGCACGCGGAAGTCGCGGCCGTAGAAGACGGCGGCGAGGTTGCGGGCGGTGCCGAAGCCGGCGCGCTCCAGCGCGAAGCCGAAGCCCATGCCCACCAGCACCGAGACGATCATCTCGACGGGGTGCGAGAACCGGAGGACGACGGAGAGAGGGCCTTCCACGGCGTGCCTCCTTAGATCCACTGACGGCGCACGAACCACGCGAGGGCGTAGGCGCCGGCGAAGACGCACAGCATGAACAGCCAGCTCCCCAGCGCGAGCTGCGCGCCGCCGGTGAGCGCCTGACCGCTGGTGCAGCCGCGCGCGAGCTGCGCGCCGAAGCCCGCCAGCGCCCCGCCCGCGCCCGCCAGCACCCACCGCCAGCGCCGATCCGCGCGCGGGCCCATCACCGTCTCGGCCTTGAAGCGCCGCGCCGTGAGCACCGCGATCCCGCCGCCGAGCAGCGTGCCGGCGGTGAGCCACACGATCCAGTCGTCCATCGAGGCGCGCGCCGGGTCGGCGAAGAACCGGCCCACGCTGACGTTCTCCTCCGTCCAGGTGGGGGAGGCGGCGTGCAGCCCGGCCGCCACCACGTGCTTGAACGACCCGCTCGCGCCCAGGCCGCGCCCGGTCAGCACGAAGCTGGCGAGAAGCACCAGGCCCAGCAGGAAGCCGGCCTTGTACGGGTTCCAGTACGGTCGCTGCTCCACGTCACTCCTCCTTCGCGTCCGGGGCGCCGGGCGTCCCGGGGTGCGGCTCGTTCGCGGCCCTCGCCACCCACTTCGCGCTGTGGCGGGCCGCGTGCGCCAGGTCGATCCGGCCGGTGATCATCGAGCGGAGCGCGGGACGCTCGTCGGCGATGACCACCGCCATGGTGAGGTGGACGGCCAGGCCGGCGACCACGAGCGCGATGGCGAGCCCGTGCACCACGACGGCCGCCGAGACCACCTCCGCGGGTCCGAGGTGGAACGTCATCACCAGCCCGCTCGCGACGATGGTCGCGGTGGCGACCAGCACCAGCACCGCGAACAGCTTCTGGCCGGCGTTGTACTTGTCCTGCGGCGGCAGCGGGCCGCGCCACGCGCCCGCCATGGCGAGCGGCTTCCGGACCAGCCAGGCGAGGTCGTCGCGCGTCACCCGCACGTCCTCGCGGACGTGCCGGAGGCCGCCCTTGAACAGGAGGAACAGCGGGATCACCACCGCGGCCCAGGCCAGCCCCCAGCCGACGTGGAGCCTGAGGAGCGCGGCCCGCCCGCCCAGCGCGGCGGCGACGGCGTCCGCGACGTCGGGGCCGAGCAGCGCGAAGCGCGCCGCGGAGAGCAGGCCCACGCCGCTGACGACCAGCGCGATCCAGGAGAGCGCGTTCAGCCAGTGGAGCGCGCGCAGGCCGGCCGGGTGGCGGTGCAGCGTGCGCGGCGGCGCCGAGGGCAGCGCGCAGGCGCCCTCGGCCTCCTCGCGGCGCACGCGGTCCATCCTCGCCTTCAGGTTCACGAGCAGCCCGCCGCCGATCGAGAGCGCGCCGAGCCCCGGCACCACCGCGCGCGTGAGCGGCCGGGCCGCGCGGTCCCAGGCCGAGGTGAGCCAGGCGGTGCGCGGTGGGCGGGCGATGCCCTGGGCGAGCACGACGTCGCGGGCACGGTCGCCGGCGTAGAGCGTGCGCGGCCGGACGTCGATCCCGGGCACCGCCAGCGGGCGCGCGCCGCGCGCCGCGGCGGCGACGGAGATGGCCGACCCGGGGTCGTCGAGATCGCCGAACACGCGGCACTCGGCCGGGCAGGTCTCGACGCACGCCGGCCGCTCGCCGCGCGCCACGAACGGCGCGCACAGGTTGCACTTCTCGACCACGTTCTTCACCGGGTCCACGTGGCGCGCGCCGTACGGGCACGCGGCGACGCAGGTGCCGCAGCCGATGCACACGTCCGCGTCCACCACCACCACGCCGTTCGCGTCCACGTACGTCGCGCCGGACGGGCAGTCCACCGTGCACGGGTGCGCCTCGCACTGCATGCACACGCCCGGGTAGAACGTGACGGCGAGGTCGCCGCCGGCGCGCGTCCCGGTCTCGAACGTGTGGACCCAGTCGCGCGCCGCGCCGGGGCCGGAGTCCCACTGCTCCTTGCAGGCCGACACGCAGGCCTTGCAGCCCACGCACAGGTCGAGGTCGATCAGCATCGCGTGGCGCGCCATCACGCCTCCGCCCGGCGCACCGTGACGAGCTGGGTGCGCATGCCGGTCGAGCCGCTGATGGGGTCGACCACGTAGTCGTCGATCACCGCGCCGTCGTCGCCGCCGCGCCCGCGGGCGCGGTGGAGCCGGTGGGCCCAGTGGCCGAAGCCGTGGACCATGTACACCGCGCCGTCCGGGATCCGCTCGGTGACGTGCAGCGCGAGCGGCCCGGTCTCGCTGCCGTGGGCGTTGCCGACCATGACCCGCTCCCCGGCCGCGAGGCCGAGCGCGGCCGCGTCCGCCGGGCTCATCCAGAGCGTGTTCTCGGGCTCGAGGTCGAACAGGATGGGGTTGTTCTGGGTGCGGCCGAACGTGTGGAGCGGGCTGCGGCCGTAGAGCAGCCGGAAGCGCCCGGGCGGCGGCGGCGGGGGTCCCTTCCACACCGGGAGCGGGTCGAAGCCCGCGTCGGCGAGCCGCTGCGACCAGAGCTCGATCCTGCCGGACGGCGTGTGGAAGCGGTACGCCTCGCCGTCGCCCAGGTAGAGCGGCGTCTTCCGGGGGACGAGCGCGATCCCGTCGCGCCTCAGCGGGTCGAGCGACAGGCCGGCGGAGGCGAGCCGGACCTCGAGGTACTCCTCGAACGTCGCCCACGGGAAGAAGTCGCCCACGCCGAGCGCGGTCCCGAGCTCCTTCGCGATGCGCCACGCGGGCCGCGTGTCGTGCGGCGAGGCCACCGCCGGCTGGCGCAGGCCCACGTACGGCGTCCGCGTGAAGCCGAGCGAGAGGTCGTCGTAGCGCTCGAGGTAGGTGTCCTCCGGGAGCAGCACGTCGGCGTACTGGGTGATCTCGGTGGGCGCGACGTCGCAGACCACCAGCAGGTCGAGGTTCGCGATCGCCTCGCGCGTCTCCCGCACGTTGGGCATCGCCTGCACCAGGTTCGTGCCGTGCACGAACCAGCCCTTCACCGGGTACGGCTTGCCGGTGCGGGTGGCGTCGCGGAGGCCGTTGGTGGTGACCTCCTCCGCGAACGGGAAGCGGCCGGCGGCCTGGTCCACGTTCCGGGGCAGGTCCGGGAAGTCCGGCGTGGGGTAGTCGCCGACGGTGGCGCGCTCGGTCCGGTAGGTCGATCCGGGTCGCCACCAGGCGCCGAGCAGCGCGGAGAGGATCGCCTGGGCGCGGGCGCGCTGCGTGTCCTCCTCGCCATACCAGGCGGTGTGCCGGCCGGGGTGGACGACCACCGCCGGCATCGCGTTCACCATGAGGCGATACGCGTCCACGATCCGCTGCGCCGGCACGCCGGCGCGCTCGGCCGCCCAGGCCGGATCGAACGGAGCCACGTGCGCCGCCAGCCGGTCGAAGCCGGTGGTGCGGGCCTCCACGAAGGCGCGGTCGTAGGTGCGCTCCGCGACGAGCAGGTGGAGCCAGGCCAGGATCACCGCGGTGTCGGCGCCCGGGCGGATGGGCAGCCACACGTCGGCCTTCGAGGCCACGGTGGAGAGGCGCGGATCCAGCACCACCAGCGACGCGCCGCGGACGCGCGCCTTCACCAGCTCCTGCACCTGGCCGTTGTGCGCGTTCTCGCCGAGGTGCGACCCGAACAGCACGACCGCGCGCGCGTTCTCCAGGTCGATCGGCTCGGGCGAGACCAGCTTCTCGCCGAACGTGAGCTGGTAGCCGACGTTGCGGGCGCCCTTGCACTGCGCGTACGAGGGGCCCGCGTAGTTGGGCGAGCCGTACGCCACCAGCATCTGCCGGAGCAGGGGCCCGCCGCTGCCGTGGTAGAAGAGCGCGAGCGCCTCGGCGCCGTGCCGCGCCTTGATGTCGCCGAAGCCCCGCGCGACGATCTGGTACGCCTCGTTCCACCCGGCGCGGCGGAACTTCCCCTCGCCGCGTGCGCCGGTCCGGATCAGCGGGTGCGTGAGCCGGTCCGCGTCCACCACCGACGCCGCGCCGGCCTGCCCCCGCCCGCACAGCTTCCCGTTCGCGTTCGGGTACCGCGGGTGCCCCCGCAGCGAGAGCACGCGGTTCTTCCGCACGCGCGCCACCGCCCCGCAGTTCCAGAAGCACAGCTCGCAGAACGTCGGGACCTCGCGCTCCGGCGGCAGGGCGTCGTCGGCCTGCGCGAGGCCGAACGCCTCCGCGCGATCGGGCGCCGCCGCGGCGCCCGCGGCCGCGCCCGCCGCCGCCAGCTCCAGGAACGTCCTCCGCCCGATGCGCACGCCGTCCTCCGCCATCTCGCGCTCCCCGCCGGCGGCACCGCCGACCATCGCGATGGAGCCGCGAACGGCCGCCGGGGATTCTCGCCCGGATCCGATTTTCTCGTGTGATTTCAGCGACGCGCAGCGCTTGCGCCGGCGGCCGCCGCGCCGCAGCGCTTGCGCCCGCCCCCGCGAAAAGCTCGCGCCCACCCGGGCCTTGAGCCTGAACGTCCGTTCCGGTACGCATCCGGCATGAAGCCGCGCGCCGCCTGGAACCCGCCCAACCCGTGGGCCGCCGCCGAGATCGAGTGGGACGACGGCCCGCCCCCCGCGCGGATCACGCTGCTCGAGGACGCCACCCGGGACGTCCTCTCCCGCAACGACAGCCCCGACATCCCGTTCCGCTGGAGCGTGAACCCGTACCGCGGGTGCATGCACGCGTGCGCGTACTGCTACGCGCGGCCGACGCACGAGTACCTGGGCATGGGCGCGGGCACCGACTTCGACACCCGCATCGTGGTGAAGCGGCGCGCGCCGGAGCTGCTCCGCGCCGCGTTCGACCGGCCCGGCTGGAAGGGCGAGGAGGTGGCGTTCTCCGGCGGGACCGACGCGTGGCAGCCGATCGAGGCGGAGCTGAGGCTCACGCGCGGCTGCCTCGAGGTGTGCGCCGCCTACCGGAACCCGATCCGCGTGGTCACCAAGTCGGCGCTGCTGGAGCGCGACCTCGACCTGCTGCAGGAGCTGGCGCGGTGCTCCCGCGTGCTGATCTCGGTGAGCCTCCCGTTCCTCGATCCGGCGCTGGCGCGCGCGCTGGAGCCATGGGCGCCCTCCCCTGCGCGGCGGCTCCGCCTCATCGAGCGGCTGGCGCGCGCCGGGCTCTCGCCCGGCGTCCTCGTCGCGCCGGCGATCCCCGGGCTCGACGACCAGGTCCCGCGGGTGCTGGCGGCGGCGGGGGCGGCGGGCGCCGAGCGCGCCGCGTGGGTCCTGCTGCGCCTTCCCGGATCGGTGGCGCCCGTGTTCGAGCAGCGGCTGCGGGCGGCGCTCCCCGACGCCGCCGCGCGCGTGATGCACCTGGTGCGCGAGACGCGCGAGGGCCGGACGTACGACCCCGCCTTCCCCACCCGGCGGCGCGGGACCGGGGCGTACGCCGCCGTGATCGCCCAGGTGTTCGCGCGCCACGCCTCCCGCCTCGGGCTGGACCGGTCCGAGCCCCCACTCGACGGGCCGTCCCCTTTCCGGCGTCCCGGCACCGGGGGACAGCTGGGGCTGTTTGACCCAACGTGAAGACGCGGCCCTCCCAGGCGGGTGACTTTCTCGGGATCTCCCGCTAGACAGGGCTCGTGCGGATCGGGATCCAGGCCGGTGGGGACAGGCCCCTCGCCTCCCTGCCGGGGACGGAGCCCGCGCGAGCCTCGCGGTGGTGGCGCGGCCGGAGCGCCTGGTCGCCGGGCCGCATCGTGGCCGCCTACGCCATGATCAGCCTGCTCTGGATCGCGTTCTCCGACGCGGTGCTGGTCCACCTCGTGCCCGATCCGGTCCTGCGGGGCCGGGCGCAGACCGTCAAGGGCGCGTTCTTCGTGGTGGTCACCTCCGCGCTGCTGCTCGAGCTGATCCGGCGCGGCGACCTGGGCCTGCGCACGCTCGGCGCCGAGGTGCGCGCCACCGTGGACAGCATGGTGGACGCGGTGCTCCTGGTCGACGAGGAAGGCCGCATCGTGGAGACGAACCGCGCGGCCGTCGAGCTGCTGGGGGTCGCCACGAAGGAGGACCTGCTCGTCCCGCTCCGCGACTGGGGGCGACGCTTCGACCTCCGGTACCTGGACGGCACGCCGGTGCCCTACGAGCGCTACGCGGCGGTGCGGGCGCTCTCCGGCGAGCGCATCAAGGCCTACGACGCGATGGCCCGGCGGGCCGACGGCGCCGACGTCTACTTCAGCGTCTCGGCCGCGCCGGTGGAGGGCGCCGGGCACCGCGTGCTGGCGGTGGCGGTGCTGCGCGACGTCACCGCCGCCCGCCGGCTCGACGAGATGCGCGAGGAGTTCCTTTCGACCGCCGCGCACGAGTTCAAGACCCCGCTGGCGGTCGTGAAGGCCTACGCGCAGCTCATGCAGAAGCGCGCGCCCGGGGATCCGGGCCTGGCGGTGATCCAGCGACAGGTGGACCGGCTCAACCGCCTGGTGCAGCACCTGCTCGACACGTCCCGCCTGCGCCTCCAGGGTGGCGAGGGCCGCCGCGACACGTTCGACGTGTCCTCCCTCGTCGCCGAGGCCATCGAGGAGGCGCGCCCGTCCACGCCCGGTCACGCGCTCGAGGCGGAGGCGCCCGCGCCCGCGGTGGTCCACGCGGATCGCGAGCGGATCCTGCGCGTGCTCACCAGCCTGCTCGACAACGCCATCCGGTTCTCGCCGGCGGGCGGCCCGGTGCAGGTGCGGGTGGAGACGCTGGGGGGCGAGGTGGTCGTCTCGGTGGCGGACCACGGGCTGGGGATCCCGCCCGAGCGGCAGCCGCGCATCTTCGAGCGCTACTACCGCGCGCACGCCGGCACCGACCAGGACTACGGCGGCCTCGGCCTGGGGCTCGACATGAGCCGCGAGATCGTCACCCGCCACGGCGGCCGGATGTGGTTCGAGAGCGTCCCGGGCCAGGGCTCCACCTTCCACTTCAGCCTGCCGCTCGCGGCGCAGGAGGCCTCGTGAGGCGCAGCGTGCTCGTGGTGGAGGACGACCAGGACCTGTCGTCGCTCCTCGAGATGGTCCTCGCCGACGCGGGCCACCGGGTGCGCACCGCCCCGGACGGCCGGGCCGCGCTGGCGGCGGTGGCCGCGGAGATGCCGGGCGTCATCCTGCTCGACATGCGCATGCCCGTCATGAACGGGTGGGAGTTCGCGCGCGAGTTCCGCAGCCGCTACGGCCGGGCCTGCCCGATCGTGGTGGTCACCGCGGCGGAGAACGCCCGCCTGCGGGCGGAGGAGATCGGCGCGGAGGACTGGCTGGCCAAGCCGTTCGACCTCGACGACGTGCTGTACACCGTCGAGCGCCAGCTCGCCGGCGGGGACGAGGGCGGCGCGCCCACGCGCTCGCTGCACTGACGCCCGGCCGCCGGCCCACGCCGGGCCGCGGGCGCCGGGGCCCCGGCCATCCGGTTGGGTCGTCGCCGCCCCGCGCACCCGATCCCACCGTCTGAGCGCGTGGCCGCCGAAACCAGACCGATCGCACGCCCGGTGCCGCGGCCCTCGCGCCTCGCGGCGCTGTGGACGTCGTCGATCGGCAAGAAGGCGCTGATGGCGGTGACCGGCCTGGTGCTGTTCGCGTACGTGGTCGGGCACCTGCTCGGCAACCTGCAGGTGTTCGCGGGGGCGGCGCGGCTCGATCGCTACGCGGAGCTGCTCCGGGTCTCGCCGGCGCTGCTCTGGTCGGTCCGCGCGGTGCTGCTGCTCGCGTTCCTGGTGCACGTGGCGGCCGGCCTCCAGCTCTCGGTGCTGCGGCGGGAGGCGCGGCCGGTGGACTACGCCACCTACCGGCCGGTGGCCTCCACCCCGGCGGCGCGCGGGATGATCTGGAGCGGCCTGCTCATCCTCGGGTTCGTCGTGTACCACCTGCTCGATCTCACGATCGGCGTGGTGAACCCGGACTTCCGGCCGGGGCAGGTCTACCACAACGTCCTCGCCACCTTCGGCCGCGGGCTGGGCGTCGCCATCTACGTCGTGGCGATGATCGCGCTCGGCTTCCACCTCTGGCACGGCATGTGGTCGCTGTTCCAGTCGCTGGGCGTGTCCACGCGGCGGAGCCTGCCCGGCCTGCAGCGCTTCGCGGTGACGGTGGCGTGGATCCTGGCGATCGGGTTCACCGCCATCCCGCTCGCGGTCGTCGTCGGCGTGGTGAGGTAGCGCGCATGCCGCTCGACGCGAAGATCCCGGCGGGACCGATCGAGCAGAAGTGGGCGCAGCGCAAGTACGAGCTGAAGCTCGTGAACCCCGCCAACAAGCGCCGGCACCGGATCCTGGTGGTGGGCACCGGCCTGGCCGGTGCGTCCGCGGCGGCCTCGCTGGCCGAGCTGGGCTACGAGGTCGAGACGTTCTGCTACCAGGACAGCCCCCGGCGCGCGCACTCGATCGCCGCGCAGGGCGGCATCAACGCCGCGAAGAACTACCAGAACGACGGCGACTCGGTGGCGCGGCTCTTCTACGACACCGTGAAGGGCGGCGACTTCCGCTCGCGCGAGGCGAACGTCCACCGGCTCGCCGAGCTGTCGGTGAACATCATCGACCAGTGCGCGGCGCAGGGCGTGCCGTTCGCGCGCGAGTACGGCGGCCTGCTCGCGAACCGCTCCTTCGGCGGCGCGCTCGTCTCCCGCACGTTCTACGCCCGCGGCCAGACCGGCCAGCAGCTCCTGCTCGGCGCCTACCAGGCGCTGCAGCGCCAGGTGGCGGCGGGCAAGGTGGCGAGCCACCCGCGCTGCGAGATGCTGGAGCTGGTGCTGGTGGACGGGCGGGCGCGCGGCGTGGTCACCCGCGACCTCGTCACCGGCGAGGTGCGCTCGCACGCCGGCGACGCGGTGGTGCTCGCGACCGGCGGCTACGGCAACGTCTTCTACCTCTCCACGAACGCGCGCGGCTGCAACGCCACCGCGGTCTGGCGCGCGCACCGCAAGGGCGCGCTGTTCGCGAACCCCTGCTACACGCAGATCCACCCCACCTGCATCCCGCGCTCCGGCGAGTACCAGTCGAAGCTCACGCTCATGAGCGAGTCGCTCCGCAACGACGGGCGGGTCTGGGTGCCCGCCCGCCGCGGCGACGGGCGCCCGCCCGCCGAGATCCCCGACGCGGAGCGCGACTACTACCTGGAGCGGATGTACCCGACCTACGGCAACCTCGCGCCGCGCGACATCGCCTCGCGCGCCGCCAAGACCGTCTGCGACGAGGGGCGCGGCGTCGGGCCCGGCGGGC
This sequence comes from Anaeromyxobacter sp. K, assembly GCF_000020805.1. Taxonomy (NCBI): domain Bacteria; kingdom Pseudomonadati; phylum Myxococcota; class Myxococcia; order Myxococcales; family Anaeromyxobacteraceae; genus Anaeromyxobacter; species Anaeromyxobacter sp. K. Next base: position 3,043,784 of record NC_011145.1, read on the forward strand.
TGGGCGTCTACCTCGACTTCCGCGACGCGTTCGCACGGCTGGGCCGGCGCGTGCTCGACGAGCGGTACGGCAACCTGTTCGAGATGTACGAGCGCATCACCGGCGACGATCCGCACGAGGTGCCGATGCGGATCTACCCGGCGGTGCACTACACGATGGGCGGCCTTTGGGTGGACTACGACCTGCAGAGCACCATCCCCGGCCTGTTCGTGCTCGGCGAGGCGAACTTCTCCGACCACGGGGCGAACCGGCTCGGCGCGAGCGCGCTCATGCAGGGGCTCGCCGACGGCTACTTCGTCGTCCCCTACACGGTGGGCGACCACGTGGCCCGCGCGCAGGCGAAGGTGGACACCTCGCACGCCGCCTTCCGGGACGCGGAGCGCGAGGTCGCGTCGCGCACCGCGCGGCTGCTGTCCATCGGCGGCCGGCGCACCGCCGACGACCTGCACCGCGAGCTGGGCACGCTGCTCTGGACCGACGCGGGGATGGCGCGCTCGCGGGCGTCGCTGGAGCACGCGCTCGCCGAGATCCCGCGCATCCGGGAGGCGTTCTGGAGCGACCTGCGGGTCCCGGGCACCGGCGAGGAGCTGAACCAGGAGCTGGAGCGCGCCGGCCGCGTGGCCGACTTCCTGGAGCTGGCGGAGCTCCTGTGCCGCGACGCGCTGCACCGCGAGGAGTCCTGCGGCGGGCACTTCCGGGTCGAGCACCAGACGCCGGACGGCGAGGCGCTCCGCGACGACGAGCGGTTCGCCTACGTGGCGGCGTGGGAGTGGAAGGGGCCGGGCGAGGCCCCGGCGCTGCACCGGGAGCCGCTCGCGTTCGAGTACGTGCCGCTCCAGCAGCGCAGCTACAAGTGAGGGGCGCGTGCGCATCGTCCTCGAGATCTGGCGGCAGCGGGACCCGCGGGCGGAGGGCCGGTTCGTCCGGTACGAGGTCACCGACGTCAGCGAGCACATGTCCTTCCTGGAGATGCTCGACGTCCTGAACCAGGCGCTGGTGCAGCGCGGCGAGATGCCGGTCGCGTTCGACTCCGACTGCCGCGAGGGGATCTGCGGGACCTGCGGGTTCCTGGTAAACGGCGAGGCGCACGGGCCGCTCCGGAACGCCACCATCTGCCAGACGCACATGCGCCACTTCCACGACGGCGACGTCCTGCGCCTCGAGCCCTGGCGCGCCGCCGCGTTCCCGGTGGTGCGCGACCTGGTGGTGGACCGGGGCGCGCTCGACCGGATCGTCGCGGCGGGCGGCTACGTCTCGGTGCGGACCGGCGGCGCCCCCGACGCGAACGCCCTGCCCGTCCCGAAGACCGACGCCGACCGCGCCATGGAGGCGGCCGCGTGCATCGGGTGCGGCGCCTGCGTGGCGGCCTGCCCCAACGCCTCGGCGGCGCTGTTCACCGGCGCGAAGATCACGCACCTGTCGCTGCTGCCGCAGGGCCAGCCCGAGCGCCCGCTGCGCGTGCGCTCCATGGCCGAGCAGGCGCGCGCCGAGGGCTTCGGCCACTGCACCTCGATCGGCGAGTGCGCGGCGGTGTGTCCCGCGGGGATCCAGCTCGAGGTGATCGCGCGGATGAACCGCGACTTCCTGCGCGCGGCGTTCTCGCGCGCCGCCGGGGAGCCGCTCACCGTCCTGCCGGTCACGTCGCCGATGCGCCGCTACGAGTCGCAGCCCCCGGACAAGCGCGAGACGGCGGTGCCCGCGGAGGAGCCGGCGAAGCCCTGACCGCGCGCCCCGCTCACCCCAGCCCGGCCACGATCCGCGGCGAGGCGTCCTCGGTCAGGTCCTGGTACAGCGCGTCGTAGGAGAGGCGCATCTGCGCCAGCCCGAACTCCTCCTCCACGATCCGCCGGCCCCGCTCGCCCATGCGGCGCCGCAGCGCCGGGTCGCGCAGCAGGTCGAGGATCCGGCGCGCCAGCGCCGCCGGCGCGCCGGGCGGCACGAGGAAGCCGTTCTGTCCCTCGCGCACCACCTCCGGCGTCCCGCCGACGCGCGTCGCCACCACCGGGAGCCGCATCGCCATGCTCTCCAGGATCGCGTTGGAGATCCCCTCCGCGTAGCTCGCGGACACGCCCGCCACCGCCTGCGCCAGCAGCGCCGGCGCGTCCAGCCGGTGGCCCAGGAAGTGGCACCGGTCGGAGATGCCGAGGCGCCGCGCCAGGCGCTCCAGCAGCGGGCGCCGCACGCCCTCGCCCACCAGCACCAGGCGCGCGTCCGGCCGGGTGCGCAGCACCTCGCGCATGGCCACCAGCAGGTCGGACTGCCCCTTCACCGGGTGGTGCATGTTCGCGATGCAGACCACCGCCCCGGGCTCCGGCACCGGGTGGTCCGGCGCGCGGCGCGCCTCGAGGTCCAGCGCCTCCAGGTCCACCCCGTTGCGCACCACCGCGACCCGGTCCGCCTCCACCCCCTCGCGGACGGCGAGGTCGCGGATGCAGAGCGCGTTCACCAGCACGCGATCGGCCACCCGGGAGGCCGCCTGCAGCAGCGGGCGCCGGTAGCCCTCCAGGTGGTGGCCCAGGTCCACCCGCGTCAGGATGACCGGGACGCGCGCCAGCCGCGCCGCCAGCACCCCCAGCACGTTCGTGTACACGTCCTGGGCGTGGATGACCGCGATCCGCTCCGTGCGGACGAAGCGGACGATGCGCGCGAGCTGCCAGGCGGTGTTGGGGCGGATCATGCGCCCGCCCACGTCGAACACCACCGGCCGCACGCCCGCGACCTCCAGGTCCTGCAGGTGGTCGCCGTCGAGGTGCAGCACCGCCACCACCGGCTCGAAGCGCGCGCGGTCCATCGACCGGACGTTCAGGACGGTCTGCCGCTCCTGCCCGCCGATGCGGAAGCGGTTCTGGAAGATCAGGATCCGCCGCGGCTCGGGCACGGCGTCACCAGCCCGGCGCCGGCGCCGGGGCCGCACGCTCCCCGGCCGCGGCGCGCACCCGGGCCAGGCGGACGGCGGCGACCGCGCAGGCGAACAGGAAGTAGAGGAACCACGAGAGCGAGTAGCCGTTCGCCATCTCGCACACCAGGTACCCGGCGAGCCCGGCGAACACGGCGCGCGCCTCCGGCCCCACCAGCGGATCGTCGCCGGCGCGCCAGGTCTGCCAGAGCAGCCACGCCACGAACGCCGCGAACAGCGCGAACGCGAGGATCCCGAGGTCGCCCACGATCTCGAGCAGGAGGTTGTGGGCCACGTAGCGGCGGCCCCCCGCCTCCAGCGGCGCGTACCGCGCCCAGCTCGCCAGGAACGCGCCCGCCCCGACCCCGGAGAGCGGCCGCTCGTCCACGATGTTCCCGAGCACCTTCCAGGCGTGCTCGCGGCCGGCCACCGAGGCGTCGTCGCGGTAGTCGGCGATGGTGCGCGACCGCTCCCAGAACGACTGCGGCGCGAGCGCCACCACGCCCGCGAGCAGCGCCGCGGCCGCCAGCGGCCCGCGCAGCCTGGCGCCGCGCCCGCGCAGGAGGAACAGGAGCGCCGCCAGCGCCGCCGCCACCGCGCCCGAGCGCGAGTGGGTGAGCACGATGGCCGCGACCTGTGCCGCCACCACGCCCGCGAACAGCACCCGCGCGGCCGGCCGGCGCGCGCGCATCGCCCCGAGCAGCGCGAACGGAAGGACCGCCACCAGGCTCATCGCCAGGCGGTTCGGATCGCCGTACAGCCCGCGCCAGTGCGTGCGGAAGCCCTCCACCAGGTGGTCGTCGTTGGCCCAGACCCAGACGCCGCCGAGGGCCGGGCCGAGCGAGGCGAGCGCCGCCACCCGCAGGAACCGCCCGAGGCGCGAGGGCGCGTCGAGCGCGTTCTGGATCGCGACGAAGACCACCGCCATCTTGGCGCCGTCCACCACGGCGTGGAGCGTGTCCGGGCGCGACAGCGTCCAGGTGAGCGAGAGCGGGATGAAGGCGAGGTAGGCGAGCAGCAGCAGGCTCCCGCCGCCGCCCAGCCGGATGCGCTCGCCCGAGGAGAGCCGGTGCGCGACCACCGCCGCCGCGCACAGGGCCATCGTGACGAAGCCCAGGCGCAGCCGCTCCAGCTCCGGCCACCAGTACATCGGGCTCGCGTACAGCATCGCCACGAACCCGAGCGCCGCCGCGTGCGCGGTCCGGCTCCACCGCCGCGACGCGCGCTCCAGCCCCGCCTCCCGCGCCAGGAGCGCCACGTCCAGCGACGCCGCTTCCGCCCGTGCCCGCATCCAGCCCCCTAGCCCGGCACGGCCTGGATGCGCGCGGGCACCGCGCCGCGCTCGGCCGCCTCGACGTGCGCCCTCAGCTCGTCCACCTTCGCCTCCCAGCCCTCGGCGCGGACCAGCGCCGAGCGCGCCGGGTCCGGCCCGCCCGCGCGCAGCGCGCGGCCCACCGCGGCCACGAACTCCTCCGGCGTGCGGGTCACGGTGCAGCCGGGCACCTGGCGCAGCTCCGGCAGGTCGGTGCAGACGTTGGGCAGCCCCGCCGCCACGTACTCCCGCGCCTTGAGCGGGTTCGCCGCGAGCGCCAGCTCGTTGCGCCGGAACGGGGTGATGGCGACGTCGAAGCCGCGGCACCACGCCGGCAGCTCCTGGTAGGGCCGGCGGCCGAGGAGGTGGACGTTGCGGGCGCCGTCCAGCGCGGCGGTGGAGGTGATCACCTTGCCGAGCAGCACCACCGACGCCTGCGGGTACGCGTCGGCCACCTGGCGCACCAGCGGCAGGTCGATCCAGTCCGCCACCAGCCCGAAGAACCCGATCACCGGCCGCGGCAGCGCGGCGAGCGGCGCGGGCACCTCGAGCGCCGGGTCGAGCGCGCGGGCGAAGTGCGCGTGGTCCACGCCGTGGCGCACCAGCACCGCCCGCGGGTTCACGAGGCGCTTCGCCGCCAGCAGCCGCTCCGACGACGCGATCACCAGGTCGGCGCGCCGGAGCAGCCGCGCCTCGAGCTCGGCCACGTGGGCGCTCGCGTCGCTGAACGCCGAGAACTCGTCCACCACGTGGTAGACCACCAGCGCCTCGCCGAGCGTGCCGGCCACCGCGGCGGCGCTGGGCAGGAAGCTCCAGGAGATGGGCCGGCCGAAGCCCAGCCGCTGCATGGCCGTCCTGACCTGGAGGCGCAGCAGCGCGCGGTTCAGGCGGCGCACCGCGCCGAGGCCGTAGGCCGGGACGTACAGCGGCGCGAGCACGTGCAGGTTGCGCTCCGGCTCGGTGAGCCCGCGGGCCGCGTCGCGCAGCTTCTTCCAGATGCGCGCGGCGTCGGCGGCGCTGGCGCGCGGGGCGCGGTTGCCGAGCGAGTTGACCCACAGCACCCGGTTGTCCCGGGCCAGGATCCGCATGATGTGCGTCTTGGAGAGCGGATCGCCGTCCCAGTCGTTCGAGAAGCAGACGATGTCCCTGCCCTGGAGCGCGGCCACGGAGACAAGCTGGGTCCGCGGGGCCCCCGGCGGCGAGCATTTGAACGGGGCGGCGCCCCGCGCGACCCCGGCGGCGCGAGTCATCCGGCCGCGGCGCGCGAGCGGCGCGGACCGGGCGGGCGGCCGGGCGGCCGGGCGCGCTCCTCCTCGGCGTCGGCCAGCGCGCGCCACTCGCCCGGCACGGGGCGCACCAGCCCGAGCGCGGTGAACACGCCCTCGAGGTTGCAGGTGGCCAGCGCGGGGCTGTAGCCGGCCGGGCCGAGCGTGGTGTTCTCCCAGACCATCTTGCGGCGGAGCGCGAGCGGGTCGCCGCCGCGCACGTTCTCCGCGTCCTCCGTGGTGACCGCCACCTGGAACCCGAGGTCGGCCACCAGCCGCCGCACCGCCGGCGTGTGGTAGCCGTTCGGGTACGCGAACGCGCGCGGCGGCCGCCCCAGCCGCTCCGCCAGCGCATCCCGGCACCCGGCGATCTCGCGGCGCGCGCGGCCGGGCGGCAGGTGCGGCAGCACCGCGTGGGTCACCGTGTGGCCGCCCACCTCCACCCCGCCCGCCTGGAGCGCGCGGACCTCGTCCCAGTCGAGCAGCCGCGTCCCCGCCGGCAGGTCGGGATCGGAGAGGCCGACGCGCGCGGCGAGCGCGTCCGCCACCTCGAGCAGGCGGGGCTGCGGCAGGCGCGCGATGAGCCGGTCCAGCGTGGCGGCCGGCCCGGCGCGCGCGCACGCGTCCAGCAGCGCCTGCGCGCCGCGCGGCAGCCCGGCCCGCTCCGGTGGGATCCCGCGCGCCGTCAGCTCGGCGAGCGCCGCGTAGATCCGGTCGTGCGGGAGCCGCCGCGCCGTGCCCACCAGGCCGGTGACGACGAACGCGGTCGCCGGCGCGCCGAGCGCGCGCAGGATGGGCAGCGCCACCCCGTGGACGTCGGCGTAGCCGTCGTCGAACGTGACGGTGACGACGTCGCGGGCGCGCGCCGTCCCGGGCGGCTCGGCCAGGATCCGCCGCGCGTCGGCCAGGCTGACGAGGTCGCGGGTCCGCCCGAGCTGCTCGAGCTGGCGGCGGAGCGTGCCGGCGGAGACGAGCAGCGAGGCGAGCCCCTCGCGCGCGCTGGCCCGGTAGTCGTGCGTGACCCGGTGGTACGAGACCACCAGCACCCGCGCGCCCCCCGCCTGCCGGCGGCGCAGCGTCCCCACCGCGCGGTGCGCGCCTGCCGCGCGCAGCGCGCCCGCCACCGCGACCTTCAGGGCGCGGCGGACGATCCAGCGCGGGCTCCCGTCGGCTCGCTCGGGCATCGCGCTCCCCGGGGACGCCTACGGCGCCGCCCCCGCGTTCACCTCGCGCGCGCGGCGCGCCCGCTGCAGGGCGCCCCAGAGCCGCTCCGGCGCCACGCGCCGCGCCAGGCGGCGCGCGGCCCGGTACGCCTCCTCGGCCGCGGCGGCGGTCCCCGCCCGCAGCGAGGGCGCGCGCAGGCGCACCGCGCAGGTCTCGCGACGGTCGGCCGCCCAGTCCAGCTTGTACGGCTCCTCGCCGCGCAGGAAGTCGTAGTCGGCGAGGCCGCGCGCGTACGCGTCCTCCACCGTGCGCCCGACCAGCACCATGCCCGGGCTGCGCGCCGACCAGCGCGGATCGTAGCCGGACTGATAGTAGAGGAAGCGCCGCCCGGCCTCGAGGCCGTAGACCGCGGCGATGGCCTCGCCGTCCACGAGCAGCCGGTACAGGCGCAGCCACCCGCGCGCGGCCAGCAGCGGCGCCACCTCGAGGTGGAACGCCTCCGGGGCGCCGGGGGGGATGCCGTAGGAGCCGCCCTCCCCGGCCCAGCGGAGCCGGTGCAGGCGCAGGAAGTCGGCCATGGCGGCGGCCGCCTCCTCCGGGCGCGTGGCGACCTCGATCCGGAAGCCCGGCTGCCGCGCCAGCCAGCGCGCGCGCCGGCCGAACGTCTCGCGCCGCCGGATGCCGCGCAGGTGCGCCTCCCAGCTCCCCGCCACCGCGAACCCGGGGCAGGCGAAGCGCCGCTCCACCCGCGCCCGCACGCCGCGCGCCGCCGCGGCGGCCCGGAGCGCCGCGACCGTGGGCGAGCCGCAGGGGAGGTCCTCGAGCTCGAGCGCGTCCCAGCCTTCCAGCTCGAGCGCGGCGGCCGCGATCGCCGCCCGCACGGCCGACGCCTCGGCGGGACGCGCCAGCACGTCGAGCCCGTCGGCGCCGGTGATCCCGTTGCCGAGCAGCTGCCACCGGCGCGCGCCGAGCCCCGGCCGGCCGCACAGCACCAGCAGGCCGGCCAGCGCGCCGCTCGCGTCGCGCGCCTCGAGGATCCGGAGCGGCCGCCGCGCCCCGAAGTGCCGCCGCCAGGTCGCGAGCCACTCCCAGGACAGGAACGGGCTCGGCACGCCGGCCTGATCGAGCAGCGCCGACCACTCGGGCCGCAGCGCGTCGAGCCGCGCCGGGGCCGTCGAGCACCGGACCTCCAGGGGCGACGACCGCGCGGGCGCCGTCACTCGAGCGCCTCGCGGACGCAGGCCGCCAGGTAGGCCATGTCCTCCGGCTGGAGGTCCTGGTGGACCGGCAGCTCCAGCACGCGCCGGCGCAGCGCCGCCACCTCCGGGAACGCCTCGGGCGGGCAGAGCGGGTGGCCGGTGCGCCAGAAGTCCACCGTCTCGATGCCGCGCGCGGCCAGGCGCGAGCGCACCGCCGCCTTGTCGTCGCAGGGCAGCGGGTAGAACAGCGGCGCGGCGCCCGCGGGCACCTCGGTGAACGGCGGCGGCGCGAGCTCGCGGAGGCGCCCCAGCAGCAGGAAGTAGTTCCGGCGCCGCGCGTCCACGATGGCGCGCGCGTCCAGGCGCCGGGCGATGGCGGCGGAGAGCCCGCTCATCCCCAGCCCCACCGCGCCCGGGTCGAACGTGCTCGTGCCGGTGGAGACGGGGCGGAGCCGGCCGGACGTGCCGCGCGCCGCGCGAACCACGCCGCGCGCGGCGGCCCGGAGCGCCACCCCGGTCTCCCCGAGCCGGAACGCCGCGTTCGCGAGCAGCGCGCCGGCCGCGTGCGACAGCGTCGAGGCGAGCGGCGCGGCCTCGGGCTCGGGCAGCTCGGCGGCGATGCCCGGCGCGTTCACCACCAGGGCCCCGCCGTTCGGCACCGGGAGCGCCTTGTAGAAGCAGAAGATCGAGAGGTCGCCGGTGGATCCGAGCGGGCGCGTCCCCTCCGCGGACAGGAGCGAGAGCGCGCAGTCCTCGATGACCGGCAGCCCCGCCCGCCGCGCCAGCGTCCGGATCTCGTCCATGGGCTGCGGGAACCCGGCGTAGTGGATGACGTAGATCGCGCCGGTGCGCGGCCCCCGGCGCGCCTCCAGGTCCTCGAGATCGAGCCGCATGCGGCCGTCCACGCGCACGAACACCGGGATGGCGCCGGCGGCGGCGAGGGCCGAGATCTCCACGCCGTGGTGGTACGCGGGCACCAGCACCTCGCGCCCCGCCAGCCCGAGCAGCCGCACCGCGTGGAACACCGCGTTCCGCGCGAAGTAGAAGGGCACCATGCGCGGGGCGCCGAACGGGAAGGGCGGCGGCCGGTCGGCCGCCAGCGGCGAGAGCATCCCCGGCCAGAGCGTGGGCAGCGCCGGGATGTAGCGCCGCCGCGCGGGTCCGGCCGCCGTCCCGCCCCGCAGCGCCATCGCTCGGCTCACCGCCACCACGAGAGGGCCTCCTTCACCGCCGGGCGCACCCGGTGCTTCAACGTGTGCATGGCCCGGCCGGCGATCGACGGTCGGTACACGTAGAGCCAGTCATGGGGCCTGTGCCGGGGCTCCCAGTCGCGCTTCCAGGGCATGTCCGGCCCGAGGAAGTCCAGCTCGGCCAGGCCCTGCGCCTCGCACTCCGCCACCACCTCGCGGTGGAGGAGCTGGCCGGGCGACACCTGCGCGAGCGACTCGTCGTAGGCGATCTTGGGCAGCGCGTAGACGCCGCGGTGCACCAGCCCGAGCTGGGCCGCCACCGCGCGGCCGTCGAGGGTGAGCGCGCGGATCGCGAGCGCCCCGCGGCGGGCCGCGTCCCCGGCCACCCGGCGGTAGAACGCCACCGTGCGCGGGTCGGCGGCGATGGCGGTGCCGCGCGCGCCCTTCCACCCGGCGGCCTCCAGCGCGAACAGCTCGCGCAGCGCGCCCTGCAGGTCGCCGCGGCCGTCCTCGCGCCGCACCGCCACCGCGCCCATCTCGCCCAGCCGCCGCGCGCGGCGCCGCAGGTTGGCGCGGAACTTCGACGAGGTGCGCGCCTCCGCGCCCTCCCCGCCCAGCGCGATCCACGGCGTGCGCAGCGACTCCCAGCGCCCGGTGAGGTGGCCGTCCGCGCGCGCGAGCGGCTCGAGCAGCGTCGAGGTCGGGCCGTCGCGCGGCAGGTCTCGGAGCAGGAGCGCGTCCCAGCGCAGCCGGTCGCGCAGGTGGCCCCACAGCGCCGCCGCCGCGCCGGAGGCGTCCGGGCCGAGCGCCCACTCCACGCGGCAGGAGTGGTCGTTCGCGGGCGCCACCAGCCAGATCGCGCCGCTGCGCCGCTCCTCGAGGAGCGGCGCGAAGCCGGCCGCGCCGCCGCGCGGATCCCGCGCCACCAGCACCCGGAGCCGCGCGCGCGGCGCGAACGCGTCCAGCCAGGCGGCGAGCCACTCGTGGCGCACGTACGGGAGGTCCACCGGGCCGCGCGCGAGCAGCGCGTTCCACTCGGCCTCGAGCGCGTCGAACGCGGCGCGCCCCTCCAGCGCCTCGACGCGATACGGGAGGCGGCGGGGCGCGGGCGCGACGGGGAGCGTGGCGGTGCCGGGCATGGGGTCGGGGGTCCTCTAGCGGGCGCGCGCGAGCGCGAGCAGCGCTCCGGCGAGCTTCTGGGGATCGTGGCGGCCGGGCTCGGAGGCCGAGGCGAGGTCCGCCGCCACCGGCACCGCCCCGAGCGCCTCGAGCGCGGCGCGGTCCACCTCCACCGGCCGGGCGTTGCGGGCCTCGAGCGCCGCGCGGTGGGCCGCCGGCTGCGGCCCGCGGTGCACCAGCGCCACGTCCACCACCTCGCCCGCCTGACGCTGCACCGCCCGCAGGTGCGCGGCCGCGTCCAGCCCGTCGGTCTCGCCCGGCTCGGTCACCAGGTTCACGCAGAGGACGCGCGTGGCGGCGGTGGCGCGGAGCGCCTCGGCCACGCCGTCGGGGAGCAGGCTCGCGAGCACGCTCGAGTACAGGCTGCCGGGCCCGAGCACCACCAGGTCGGCCTCGAGGATGGCCTCGAGCGCCTCGCGCGGCGCCGGGGCCGGTCGCGCCAGCCGGACCCCGGCCACCCGCCCGCCCGCGGCGGCGATGGCCGACTCCCCCAGCACCTCGCGCCCGTCGTCCAGCGAGGCGATCAGCTCCACCGGGCCGTCCGCCGCCGGCACCACCCGGCCCCGGGCGCCCAGCATCGCCGCGGCGGCCTCCACAGCCCGGGCGAAGTCGCCGTGCTGCTGCGCCAGCGCGGTGAGGACCACGTTGCCGACGGTGTGGCCGGCCAGGGCGCCGGCGCCGTCGAAGCGGTGCTGGAACAGCGCCGCGAGCGGGCTGAGGCCGCCGGCCAGCGCCACCAGGCAGCGGCGCACGTCGCCGGTGGCGGGGACCCCGTAGCGGCGCCGCAGCTCGCCCGAGCTCCCGCCGTCGTCGGCGGTGGTCACGAGCGCGGTCACCGCCAGCCGGCGGCCGTCCTCGTCCACGCCCCCGGCCAGCCCGGCCAGGACCCGCGGCAGCCCGGTGCCGCCGCCCGCCGCCACCACGCGCAGCGGCCGCGCCGCCGGCACCGCCGCGAGGCGGTCCACCGTGTCCTCGAGCACCCTCATCGCGCCCCCCGTCCCAGCAGCACCACCTTCGCCGTGGCGAGCAGGCACACCAGGTCGAGGAACAGGGTGGTGTTCTTGATGTAGTACAGGTCGTACTCGAGCTTCTTCGCCTGCTCCTCCATGGTCGAGCCGTAGCCGTAGCGGAGCTGCGCCCAGCCCGTCAGCCCGGGCTTCACCAGCTCGCGCAGCGCGAACAGCGGCCACCGCGCCTTCAGCTCGGACAGGAACACGGCGCGCTCCGGCCGCGGGCCGACCAGGCTCATCTGCCCGCCGAGCACGTTCCAGAGCTGCGGGAGCTCGTCCAGCCGGGCGCGCCGCAGGAAGCGTCCCACCGGCAGGACGCGCGGATCGTCGTCGGTCGCCCAGGCGGCGCCGAGCTTCTCGGCGTCGCGGCGCATGGTGCGGAACTTCCAGATGCGGTACGCGCGGCCCCCGCGGCCGGTGCGCTCCTGCGAGTACAGCACCGGCCGGCCGTCGGAGAGCCAGATCGCGGCGGCCACCGCGGCCATCACCGGCGCGCCGATCAGCAGGCCCACCGCGGACACGCCCAGGTCGAGCGCCCGCTTCACGGTGCGGGTCAGGCGCGAGACCCGGAAGCCCTCGTCGAAGATGAGCGCGCTGGGGCGCACCAGCGCCAGCGGGATGCGCTGCAGCGTGGCCTCCGCGAAGCCCACGTCGTCCACCACCCGCAGGCCGCGGGTGCGCAGCGCCAGCAGCGCGTCCACCGGCAGCCCCTCGCGCCGGTCCTCCATGGCCACCACCACCACCTGCGCCCGCGCCTGACGGACCACCTCCAGCACCGCCCCCTGCCGCAGCGCCTCCGGCGGCACCACCGCCGGCGCGCGGCTGCCCTCCGGCACCACGAACCCGGCCACCGCCCACAGGCCGTCCGCCTCGCGCTCCACCGCCCGGGCCAGGTCGCGCGCACGCGGCCCTGCCCCCAGGAACAGCACGCGGGTGGGCGCCCCCACCACCGCCGGCATCAGCGCGCGGGCGCCGATGACGCCGAGCGCGCCGCCCGCCGCGGCGAGCACCACCGAGCGGTGCAGCATCCAGCCCGGGAGCACGAGGTGGAGCGAGAGGTCGGCGACCGCCAGCGCGATGGTCGCGACGCCGAGCGCCCGGAGCAGCCGCCGCCCGTCGGCGCGATCGCGCACCGCCGCGTGCAGGTCGTAGAGATCGCCGAGGTAGAGCGCGCCCGCGAAGAACAGCGAGGCGAGGCCGGCGCGCAGCACGGCCGGCGCGATCGGCGCGGTGGCGCCGGTGGCCTGCGCCGCGACCGGCCCCAGCGACGCGCCCGCGAGCAGCGCCAGCACGAGGACGGTCTCCTCCGCGAAGAAGTAGAACGCCTTCCGCGGCGAGAACCAGTGATTGAAGACCCGGACCACCCACCCTCCCCCCGACCGCCCCCGCGGCCCCACGGAAAGCTGGGATCTGCCGGCGTTCCGCACATCACCCGCGAGAAGCCCTCCTCATCGCCGCTGCGCCCCGGTGCGACGACCGCCGCCGCGCGAGCAGGCGCGCGACGGCCACGGCGGCGACCGCCAGCGCGACCGCGAGCGCGAAGCCGCCCGCGAACGCCGGGCCGGCGCCGCCCCCCACCTCGCGATCCACCCCGACCAGCGCGGCGGCGGTCACAGCGGCTCTGCGCGCCGGACCTCGGGCACGGGCACGGGCGGCGGCGCGACCGCGGACGCGTCCCCGTAGATCCAGCGCCCGTGCGCCACCGCGCCGGCGTCCACCGCGTTCAGCACCACGCCGGCGGCGCGCTCGCCCAGCGCGTCGAGCGCGAGCCGCACCACCTGGCGCGGCGTGGCCCCCGAGCGCACCACCAGCAGGGCCGCGTCGGCCGCCTGCACCAGGCGGTCGCCGTCCGCGCCGGCCAGCGCCGGCGGCGCGTCGAGGATGACGTGCTCGTAGGCGGCGCGGAGCTGCTCCATGATCGCGACGGCGCGCGGGCTCCGCAGCGCCTGGGCCGGATCCCGCGGATCGCCGGCGCACAGCACCGCCAGCGGCCCGACCCGCACCACCGCCTGCGCCAGCTCGGCGGCGCCCTCCAGGACCTCGGCCAGCCCGGCCCGCGGCGCCAGCCCGAACCGCGCCGCCAGCACCGGCCGGCGCAGGTCGGCCTCGACCAGCACCGTCGCGCGCCCCTCCTGCGCGGCGGTGAGCGCCAGGTTGGCGGCGGTGGTGGTCCGCCCCTCGCCGCGCCCGGCGGAGGTGATCGCCAGCACGCGCAGCGGCCGGCGCGCGGCCAGGCGGAGCAGGCGCTGGTACAGGACGCGGTACTGCTCGGCGGCCGCCGAGGCCGGCGCGTCGAGCGCGACCAGGCGGCTCTCCGGCGCGAGGGTCGGGAAGGCGGCGTTCAGCGTCTCGGCGGGGATCATGGCGTTCGCTCCGGGTGAGGGGTTCACGACGCGTGGCTGCGGGGACCGATGCGCGGGATGGCGGCGAGGACCGGCACCCCCAGCGCGGCGGCGTCCTCCGGACCGCGCATGGAGCCGTCGAGCCACTCCGCCAGGCCGGCCGCGGCCAGGCCGGCCGCGACGCTGGCGAGCAGCGCCAGCAGCAGCATCCGCCCGCGATCCGGCGCCGACGGGCGCGTCGGCGCGAGCGCCGGCTCGATGACGCGGAACAGCGCCTGGCCGTCGGCGGCGAGCAGCTGCTCGGCGGCGGCGGCGTCGGCGCGCCGGGAGACCGTCGAGACGTACTTCGCCCGCAGCACCTCGTAGTCGCGCGAGCGCGCCGCCAGCTCCTGCCCCCAGCGCGGCGCGGCCTCGACCCGCTTCTGGTACGAGGCCAGCTCGGCCTGCAGCCCGGTCAGCGCCTGCTGGTGCTCCGAGACCTCCTCGTCGAGGCGGGCCAGCTGCTCCGCGACGCGGCCCTTGCGGTAGCCCTCGACCTCCTCGTCGCGCCGCCCCTTCGCCTCGTTCAGCTCGCGCCGCGCGCGGCGCACGTCGGGGTGCTCCGGCCCGTAGGCCGCCTCGGCCGCCTGCACCCGCCGCTGCGCGGCGTCGAGCGCGGCCTCGCTCATGCCGGGCGCGCTCGGGCCCTCCGGGATCGACGCCAGCACCGTGTTGCGCCGGCGCCGGGCGTCGGCGATCGCGGACAGGTGCATCTCCACCAGCGCCTGGGCCCGCGCGGCGGCGCGCGCGTTCGTGTCGATCATCTCCGGCAGCTCGGCGGCGTGCTCCAGCTTGAAGCCGAGGATCTTGCGCTCGTGGTCGGCGAGCGCCTTCGACATCTCGGTCGTCTGCGCGTCGAGCGTCTCGCGCAGCGCGCGCGCCTGGCTGGCCAGCACCTCGCGGGTCATCTGCTCGTAGAAGCGCGGGAGCAGCTCCGCCGCCGCCTTCACCTTGCGTGCATCGGCGCCCCGCACCTCCACCACGAACAGCAGCGCGGGCGGGCCGCCGGGCACCTCGCCCTCGAGCCGGACCTCGACCTGCCGCCGCAGCTTCTCGACCGCCTGGTCGAGGTCGCCGCGCAGGTCCGGGAAGAAGTCGGTCTCCTTCACGACCTTCTCCAGGACCGGCCGCGCCAGGATGCCGTGCTTGATCGTCCGCATCCGGTCCTCGAAGGGCGCGACGCCCTGGGCCGGGAAGAAGTCCACCGGGAGCCGCCGCGGCTCGATCTGCACGGTGGAGGACGCCGTGTACTCGGCCGGCGTGAGCAGCGCGAGCGCCGCCCCGGTGGCGAGCACGATGACCGACACCACCAGCGCGATCACCTTCCGCCGCCGGAGCGCCGCGAACAGGTCGTGAATCGTGTAGGTCCGCTCCATGTCCCGTATCCCCTCACCGCGCCGGCAGCGTCCACCCGAGCCGGATGCCCACGGTGGTCCTCCGGAGGTCCGCCGACGGATCGTCGATCCGCGCGAAGTGCGTCACGCCGAGGGCGACGCGGACCCCGCCCCCCACCATCATCCCGGCCTCACCGGCCGCCGCGTACCCGAGCGTCGAGTTCCTCCCGCTCGGGACCTCGCCGGAGTGCCAGATCCCACCGTCGCCTCGCACGTCGAAGCGCAGACCGAACCTGCGCACCACGCCGACCTCCGCCGAGTCCACCAGGCCGGGGCGCGCGGTGGAGCCGATCCCCAGGCCGTGCGCGACGGCCACGCGCAGGTCCATCTCGCGCCGCGCCAGCCGGAGCTCCGCCCCCGCCTCGGGCACCAGCGCCTGGTCGCGGTTGCCGATCCACATGGCGGGCCCCGCGTACCCGTCCACCTCCAGCATGCGGGTGATCCGGTACCGGGCCCTGGCGCGGAGCCCCTGCGACCACGCCAGCGAGTCGCCGGTCGGGTCGAAGCCCTGGAACACGCCCGCCGCGTACGCCGCGCCCACCGCGAGCCGCTCGCTCGCGTGCCACAGCGCCTCCGCGCCGGGGGCGTGCATCGCGCCGCCGCTCCGGTCGGAGAAGACCACCGTCCGCTCCGTCGCGGTCACCGCCAGCTCGAGCCGTCGCGAGGCGTCCCACTCGGCGCGTCCGCGCCCCTGCACGGTCCAGGCGGAGCGCTGGCCCGTGCGGAAGATGCCCATCTGCGCCAGGCCGACCGGGTCGAACGCGTAGCCGCCGCGCGCCGACGCGGTGACCCGCGTCCGCTGCGTGGGGGCCGCGTCCAGATCGAGCGCGCCGCGGTGGTTCCAGATCCCGTGCGACGCGAGGCGCTCGTAGACCAGCCAGTCCCCGCCGTACGTCGCGGTGAGCTTGAAGAGGTGGTCGAGGAGCCGGAAGCCCACGTCGGGCGAGATCCGCCCCGTGCGATCGCCGCCCTGCCCGAGGTAGAGCGCGTTCGTGTCGTAGCCGCCCTCCAGGGAGAGACGGGCGATCGGCTCCGCCACCGTCACCGCCGCCACCCGCGCGGCCGGCGCCAGGAGCGCGGCCCACAGCACCGCGATCCCGAGCCCGCGCCTCGCACCCATCGCCCGTCCTCGCCCGCGCTCGGCCGGAGACCGCGCCGCCCTACGGCACGTACAGGACGTCGCCGCCCTTGAGCCAGAGCGCACCCGCCGCCTCCCCCTTCACCAGATC
This sequence comes from Anaeromyxobacter sp. K, assembly GCF_000020805.1. Classification (NCBI taxonomy): domain Bacteria; kingdom Pseudomonadati; phylum Myxococcota; class Myxococcia; order Myxococcales; family Anaeromyxobacteraceae; genus Anaeromyxobacter; species Anaeromyxobacter sp. K. The sequence continues at coordinate 3,060,003 of NC_011145.1, forward strand.
GTCGAAGGACAGCCGCACGCGATCCGCGCCGCCGTCCGGCTTCTGCCGGAGCCACACCACCTCGTCGCCGCCGTAGGGCGTGCGGCCCCCCGCCAGCGCGATGGCCTGGACCACCGACACAGGGCCGCGCAGCGGGAACCCGCCCGGCCGCGCCACCTCGCCCAGCACGAACACGCGGGACGCGTTGATCTCGCGCACCAGCACGGCCACCGCCGGGTCCTTGATGTACGTCCCGAGCGCCTTGCTGAGGCCGGTCTGGAGCTCCGCGGGCGTCTTCCCCGCCGCCTCCACCTCGCCGGCGAGCGGGAGCGAGATGCGCCCGTCGGGGCGCACCGGCACCACGCGGGTCAGCTCCGGCTCGTGCCACACCACCACCTCGAGCACGTCCTCGCGCCCGATGCGGTACTCGCCCGCGTCGGGGCGCGTGCCGGCCCGTTCGGATGCGCTCTTCCCCGCGCACGCCGCAGACAGGAGCAGGACCGCCGTCATCGCCACGTTGCCACGCGCCATTCCGTTCCCCCGGTGCGGCTCTCCGCCAATCGGACGCGCTCGCACCGAGCACGGCGCATGCCATGCGCCCCGGCGCGGCACCGGCCGCCCGGGGAAACGCCGCTCGGCGGGCGGTCCGGGCCTGGCCGCGCGGCCGGGCGCACGGCGTCGCGGAACCGCGCGGGCGGCGCAGGCGAATGTTTTTCCTCGCGCGCGGAACCGGCGTGCCCGCGTTGCCGCGCGCGCCTGGGCGCCCGAACGTTCGGGAGGACGCGGCGGCGGCGGTTGGCCAGCGCGCGCCGGAAGGGGACCGATGCTGAGGGCGGCGGCGTGGACGATCGGCCTGTTCGGGGCCGGGATGATCATCTGCAGGCTGTTCCCGCTGCCCTGGATCGAGCCGGCGGTGCTGCTCGGGCTGGGCTTCGGGTTCCTGGCGGTGAGCGCGCGGACGGGGCCTCGGCCGCGGCGTGCCCGCACCATCGCGACCAAGGAGGCGGCCGCATAGCGCCGCCAGGGGAGGACGCGCCGCGGCGCCCGCGCGCCGCGCGCCTCCGGCGCCGGGGTCAGGCCTCGTCGACGGTCGCGGCGTCGCGCGGATCCACGATCCCGCAGTCCTTGATCTTGTAGAGCAGCGCCTTGTAGCTCACCTGCAGCCGCTTCGCGGCCTTGCGCTTGTTCCAGCCGGTGCGCATGAGCGCGCGCAGGATGGCCTCGCGCTCGGCGATCCGCGCCGCGCGGCGCGCCACGTCCTTCAGCGGCGCGTCCTCCGGGAGCGCCGCGTGGAGCGCGGGGGCGCCCGGCCGCACGTGGTTCGCGGCCACGTTCACCGGCGCCGGTCCGGGCGCGGCGCGGGGCGCGCCCAGCTCGCCGAGCACCATGGCCGGGTCGCGCAGCACCACCAGCCGGCGCACCAGGTTCTCCAGCTCGCGGACATTCCCGGGCCAGTCGTACGCGTGGAAGCGCTCCATCACCTCCGGCGGCACCTCCTCCAGCCCGCCCTGGTAGCGCTCGCGGTACTTGCGCACGAAGTGCCGGACCAGCGGCCCGATCTCCTCCTTGCGCTCGCGCAGCGGCGGCACGCGGACGGTGACCACGTTCAGCCGGTAGAACAGGTCCTCGCGGAAGCTGCCCTGCCGGATGGCCAGCTCGAGGTTCCGGTTGGTCGCGACCACCACGCGCGCGTCCACCCGCACCGGCCGCTTGCCGCCCACCCGGTAGAACTCCTCGTCCTGGAGGACCTGGAGCAGCTTGGCCTGCAGGCGCGGATCCATCTCGCCGATCTCGTCGAGGAAGATGGTGCCCTGGTGCGCCAGCTCGAACTTGCCCGGCTTCTCCGCGTGCGCGCCGGTGAACGCGCCCTTCTCGTGGCCGAACAGCTCGCTCTCGAGCAGCTCGCCCGGCAGCGCGGCGCAGTTGATCTTCACGAACGGCCGCGCGGCGCGCCGGCTCTCCGCGTGGATGCGCCGGGCGATGACGTCCTTGCCCACGCCGCTCTCGCCCACCAGCAGCACCGGCACGTCGGTGTCGGCGATCCGCTCGACCAGCTCGCGGACGCGGTCCATCGCGCCGGAGAGCAGCGGCAGCGTGCCGGGATCCGGCGCGGTCTCGGAGCGCGCCCGCGCGCGCCCGTCGAGCGCGCGGCGCAGCACCAGCTCCAGCTCCGCGGGATCGAACGGCTTCGGCAGGTAGTCGGTCGCGCCGAGCTTCATGGCGCGCACCACGTCCTCGGTCTGCGACAGCGCCGAGAGCACGATGACCGGGAGCGCCGGATCCCGCTCGCGCACCCGGCGCAGCACCTCGAAGCCGTCCGGCTCGGGCATCACCAGATCCAGCAGCACCGCCCCCGCCGGCGCGCTGCCCAGCTCGGCCAGCGCCTCGTTGCCGCCGCGGGCGGCGCGCACGCGGTAGCCGGCCGCGCCGAGGAACTCGCACAGGGGTGCCCGGGCCTCGTCGTCGTCCTCGATGACGAGCACGGTGCAGTCGGTGTCCATCCGGTTTCCGTTCCAGGGCGGCGGAGTGCCGCCGAGGAGAAGCTGGCGCCACCTCCGACGGCCGGCACCGGCCCGATCGCGGCGGCGGGCGAGCGAGCGTGCGCGCGCGCGCCTTCCGTGCGATACCTCTCGCCGTGCGACTGTCGCGATCGCGAGTCCTGCTGCGCGCCGCGCTGCTCCTCGTGGGCGGGGCGTTCATGCTGGTGCGGGCGTGGCAGGCGTGGGACGGGGCCCGCACGCCGGGCGGCGATCCGGTGCTGCTCCAGCGCATCGCGCTGGTGGAGGCCCTGGTGGGCGTGCTCGCGCTGGTGGCGGCGGGCATCGCGCTGCTGTCGGTGCGCCGTCGCCGCCGCACCCACACGCTCCGCCTCGACGACCTCGATCGGCGCTGAGCCCCTCCCGTGGCGCGGCGAACCTCCGCGCCCCCGACGCGGCTCTCGCCATCCGGCCACGCCTTCCCGGAGTCCACCCATGTCGCCATCCCGCCTCGCCCTCGTCGCCGTCGTCGTCCTTCAGGCCCTGGTCGCCTGCAGCCGCGCGCCCGCCGGCCCGCCCGCCGCCCCGGTGGTGGACGGCCCCACCGCGAAGGCGCTGGTGGACGCGGGCGCCCGGCTCGTGGACGTGCGCACGCCGCAGGAGTTCGCGGCGGGCCACGCGCCCGGCGCGATCAACGTCCCCTACGACGAGATCGCGCGCCGCGCGCCCGGCGAGCTCCCGGATCGCGACGCGACCCTCGTGCTCTACTGCCGGTCCGGCCGCCGGAGCGCCATCGCGGCGAAGGCGCTGCGCGAGCTGGGCTACACGCGGCTGCACGACCTGCAGCGCGCCGACGCGTGGCCGGGGCCGCTCGAGCCCACCCGGTAGCTCCACTCAGTAGATGGACGAGACCTCGGCGCCCGAGTAGTAGGCGCGGAGGATCTCGCGGTGGTCCTGCCCGGCCTCCGCGCGCCCCACCGCGCCCCACTGGCACATCCCGGCGCCGTGGCCCCAGCCGCCCCCGCGGAGCGCCAGCGCGCCGCCCGGCTCCGGCTCGATCAGGAACATCGCCGACGGGAGCCCGCCGAGCAGCCGGCGGATGCGCAGCTCGCCGCGGACCTCGGCCCGGCCCGCCGCGCCCGTCACCTCCAGCTCCCGCGCGCGCCCGGACACCCCGCGCGCCGTCACGCGCAGCGCGGTCGCCGGGCCGATCCCGAGCTCGGCGCCCACCCGCGCCAGCGCCGCCGCGTCCAGGCGGCGCGTCCAGCGGAAGCGGCTGCGGCTCGCGCCCGCGGCCCGCGCGCAGTAGGCCTCGGAGCCCGCCACCAGGAACCGGCGCAGCAGCGCGTCCGTGCCCAGGCCCACCGGCCAGCGCGCCGCCGCGGCGGGCGGGAGGTCGGGCCGCCCGCGCAGGCTCGGATCCGGCGTCCCGTCCCACACCGCGTCGTTGTGCTCGCCGTGGCCGCCGCACATCGCCGAGTAGACCGCGTTCACCAGCGTGCGGTCGGCGCGACCGAACAGCGCCTCGCCGCGCGTCGCGAGCACCGCCGCGTCGGTGCGGCCGGTGCGGGCCGCGTCGCCGCGGTACGCCTGGCAGTGCACCTCGGCGCAGAGCATGAACGGGTCCGTCAGGTGGCGCGTGCCGATCTGCGCGAGCACGTTGGAGCGGGCGGTCACCGCCTGCGCCTCCAGCGCCGCGCGCGGCGACGACGCCGGCATCTCGCTGGGCACCAGTCCCCGCAGCAGCTCCTCGAGCGGCACGCCGTGCACCGCCGCGAGCGCGCCGGCGGCGTCGAGCGTCAGGTAGAGCCGGCCGCGGTAGGTGCGGTCCTCGCGGGCCCGCCCGCCGCGCCCGTGCTCGTGCTCGACGCCCTCCACCAGGAAGCCCGCCTCGCCCTCCACGGCGAGCGTGAGCGCGGCGTCCGCCTCGCCCAGCGGCGCCCCGCCCTCGCCGAGCAGCTCGAGCCGCCCCGCCGGGCGGCCCACCAGCGTCGCGTGCAGCGTGGCCCGTGCGCCGTGCGCGGCCCGGAGCGTCTCCACGGTCGCGCGCGCCCCCGCCTCCGTCCCGTCGCCGTCCACCAGCAGCAGCGCGCGGCGGTTGTCCACCACCCGCCCGGCGATGCCGTACACCGCGCCCACCACCCGCGGCTCGGCGCGGACGCCGCGCACGCGCCAGGCCCGCGCCTCCGCCTCGAGCCGGGCGCGATCTGCGAGCGGCGCCTCCTCGAGCAGGGCCCGCCAGGCCAGCACCGCCGGGACGGCCTCTCGCGCGCGCACCCGCAGGCGCGTGCCGGCCTCCACGCGGAGCTCGCGTCCGCCGCGCAGGAGCACGCGCGCCGGCGCGAGCGGGCGGAACGCGATCTCGCGCTGGCCCTCCATGAGCCGGATGGTGACGAGCGGCTCGCCACCGGGCGCGAACTCCAGCCGGTGCCCCCAGAGCAGGTCCAGCGGGTCGGCGAGGTCGGCGGCCGGCGGCGGCGCGAGCAGCGCGGCGTCGGGCGGCGGTAGGGGGAGCGGGAGCGGCGTGGCCGGCTCCGGTGCGGCGACGGGCGTCGACGCGACCGGCGTCGAGGCGGCGGCCTCCGCGGCCGGGAGCGCGGGCGCGGCCGGCCCCGGCGGCGGGATCGCGGGCGGCTCCGCCGGCGCGGCGGGCTCGGGGACGGCTCCCGGCGCCGTCGGGGCCGCCTCCGCGGCGAGCGCGACGGCGAGGAGCACGGCGAGGAGTCGGCCCATGAGCGGGTCAGCTTACGACGAGGCGGGCGCCGCGCGCGATCCCCTCGGCGGCGGGACGTTCACGGCGGGCCGAGGCCCGGCGGCCCGCCCGCGAGCCGGCGGAAGGCCCGGTGCAGCCGCTCGGTGACCGCGCCGGGCCGCCCGGTCCCGACCGGCCGCGAGCCCACCCGCACCACCGGCAGGATCTCGCGCATCGTCGAGGTGAGGAACGCCTCGTCCGCCGACTCCAGCGCCTCCACGCGGAGCGGCGCCTCCTCGACGGGCACGCCCGTCTCGCGCGCGAGCCGGAGCACCACGCCGCGCGTCACCCCCTCCAGGATCCCGGCCGCCAGCGGCGGCGTCCGGAGGCGCCCGCCGACGACGGCGAACACGTTGGAGGACGAGCCCTCGGTGACCATCCCCGCGTCGTCGAGCAGGAGCGCCTCGTGCGCGCCCACGGCGCGCGCCTCGCGCACCGCGAGCACGTGCGAGAGGTGCGCGCCGGTCTTCGCCGCCGGGTCCACCGCGGCGGGCGAGGCCCGGCGCACGCTCGCGATCGCCACCGGCACGCCCTCGGCGTACGCGCGCGCCGGCGGCGCCGCGAGCGGCGCGACGATGACCACGGCCTGCGGGTCCACCGCGAGCGCGGGGTCGAGCCCGATCTCACCCGCGCCGCGGGTCATCACCACGCGCACGTACCACTCGCCCGCGTTCCACGGCGCGGCGTCGGCGGGCGCGGGTGGCGCGCCCAGCGACTGCGCGGCCTCCAGGGTGCGCGCGATCTCGCGCGCGGTGCGCGGCCCGTCCCATCGCGGCGCGAGCCCGGTGCGCTCCGCCGAGCGCGCCAGCCGCGCGAGGTGCGCGTCGAGCTCGAACGGCCGTCCACCGTACGTGCGCACCACCTCGTACACGCTGTCGCCGTACAGGAAGCCGCGGTCGAGCACCGAGACCTTCGCGTCCGCCGGCGCGACCAGCGCGCCGTCCAGGTTCACCAGCGTCGCCATGCCCTCACCATACCGCCCCGTCCCGCCCCGCGCGGCCGACGCGCCGCGTCCGGGTCGCGGACGCACCGTGAAAAGCCCGCGTGATCGTGGACGTTTTCTTGACCGCCCGGGCGGGGATGATATCTCCCGACATCGATGGAAACCGCGGTCGAGTGCACGCACTGCAAGGTGGTGATGACGAGCTGGTCGGCCCCTGGGAGCCCGATCCGCTACTACCAGTGCCCGTTCTGCGCGCGGACCCACTCCTCGCTGTACGGCGAGGTGTTCCAGCGCCGCGCCGGCGCGCGCCTGGTCGGCGCCCCGGTGGCGAGCGCCGAGCGCGGCGGCATCCCCATGGCGAGCCCGGAGGACGTGCGCTGGGCGCGCGTGAAGGCCACCGCCGCCCGCTGGTTCGCGCGGCTCGAGGCCGAGCAGCGCCCGACGGCGCCGGCCGCGGCGTTCCCCCGGCGCGCCCGGACCGCGGGTCCCTCCGACGACGTGCCCGAGGCGGATCCCGCCGACGTGGTCGAGGTCGGAACGCGGCGGCACGGGCGGGCCTGAGCGACCCCGGGGATTTCCCCGGTCTCCACGCGCAGTCCACCCGCGCGCTCGGTGCAGGAACACTGGGCGTGCTACCCTCGGCGGATGCGCACGCGCCCGCTCGTCGCCGCGTTCCTCGCCGCCTCCGCCGCCCTCGCCTGCGCACCGGTGAAGCCGGTGCAGAAGGTGAAGCCCATCCCGTACGAGGGCTTCGCAGCCGCGTACCCCACCGGCATGCGCCTGGTGGCCTACGCGATGCCGCACATGTCGAACGTGGCGGTCGCCGCGTCCTACCAGGCGGGCAGCGTGAGCGATCCGCCCGGCAAGGAGGGGCTGGCGCACCTCGTCGAGCACCTCTCGTTCCGCGCCCGCCCGGGCGGCGGCGCCACCCTCTGGACCCGGCTGCTCGCCGCGGGCGTGCAGTTCAACGGCTTCACGTCGGCGGACTCGACCGACTACCTGGCCGTCGGCCAGCCGGATCAGCTCGACGACCTCCTCCGGATCGAGGCAGACCGGCTGCGCGATCCGCTCGCCGGCATCGACGAGGCCGCGTTCCTCCGGGAGCGGGCGGTGGTGATGCGGGAGATGGCGGACCGCCACGCCGGCGCCGACGAGCGCGGGCAGCGCGAGTGGCTCCGCGCGCGCGCCCTGCCGGGCAGCCCGTACGCGCGCGCCGCCTCGGCAGAGAGCGTGACGCGCATCACGCTCGAGGACGCGCGGGAGTTCGTGCGGCGCCACTACACGCCAGCCGGCGTCATCCTGGTGGTGACCGGCCCCGAGGCGGCCCAGTCCGTCTCCGCGCGCGCCCTGCGCGCGATGGGCGCGCTCGCGAACGACGGCGCGCCGCCGCGGCTCCCCGCCGCCCATCGTCCGCCGAGGCCGAGCCTCGACGCCCCGATCGCCAGCGACCTGGAGATCCGAGAGGCGCCGGTGGAGCGGCCGATGCTCTGGCTCGCCTGGCCCGTGCCGGGCGAGGTCGATCGCGGCGGGCCGCGGGCGCTCGCCGCCGAGAACTTCGTGAGCGGCCGGCTGTCGTGGCTGACCTGGGAGCACAAGGATCTGGTGTGGTCGTACGACACCGACGTCGACCGCAAGGACGGGGTCTCGCTGGTGATCGCGCGCATCGAGCTCCGGCGCCGGGAGGACGCCCCTGCGGTGCTGGCAGCGCTCGCATCCGACCGCCGCTACCTGGCCGGCGTGGGGAGCGACGATCTCGAGGGGAAGCGCTGGATCCGCGACAACCTGCTGCTCCGGGCCCACCTCCGCCTCGAGGCGCTCGAGGTCGCCGAGGCCGCCGGCTACTTCCGCGCCACGGGGGAGCCGGACTTCGTGGCGGGCTGGCAGAAGCAGGTCGCGGTGTCCCTCACCACCGACACGAAGGAGTACGTCGGTCGCTACCTCGGCGACGACCGGGCCGCGAGGCTGCTGGTCGTTCCCGCGGGGCGCGCGCCCGCGCGCCCGCTTCCCGACGCGGCGCAGGCCTCCGGGGTGGACCACCACGGCGCTCCGCCGGACGAGCCCGGCGTCGCGGTGTCGGCGGTCCCCGCGCTGCCGGTCGACCTCGCCGGCGCCGAACGGCGCCGGCTCGCGAACGGCCTCGAGGTGGTGATCGCCCATCGCCCGGGGTTCAACGCCGTGGACGCCCGCCTGGTGTTCCGGCGCGACCACTCGCTGCCGTCCGACGAGGAGCTGGAGTGGCTCGCGGCCCAGTCCTCGCCGTGCGGCAGCGCCGGGCGCGTCCGCGACTTCAACCAGCTCCGGTGGTACCGGGACGCGCTCGTCGCCGGGATCCACTACCCGTCGGACCTGGTCGACGACGTGCTGGTGAACCTCTCGTGCCGCGCGTCGCAGACGACGCTCGACGGACCCTACTTCGTGCGGCTGCGCGACGAGGTCGCCGATCGGCTGAAGCGCCGCCCCGAGACCCTGGACGAGGGCGAGCGGGCCGACGCCGAGCTGCTGTCGCGGGTCTTCCCGGGCGAGCCGTACGGCCTGGTTCCGGACGCGGCGCGCGTGCGACGCTACCGGATCGAGGACGCCCGGCGTTTCCACGAGGCGACCTTCCGCCCGGAGCGCGCCTCCCTCGTCATCGCCGGCAACGTGAAGCCGACGCCGGAGCTGTGGCAGCGCATCGAGCAGCTCTACGGCGGGTGGCGCATGTCCGGCACGCCGTCCGCAGCCGCGCCGGCGCCGGTGCCGCTGCCCGCGCGACGGCAGGTGGTGGTGGTGGATCGCCCGGGTTCGCCCGACGCCCAGGTCGCGGTCGGCCTCCGCGTCCCGACCCGCGCCGCGCGCGACGAGCCGGCCACGCGGGTGCTCCTCGACCACGTGGCGTACGCGACGCGCGAGGACCTCCGGGTCCGCCGTGCGCTCGCCTACGACGTCGTCCCCGGGCTGGTCGACACCGTCCGCGGCGCGGCGCTGTTCCTCGGCACGCGGGTCGAGGCGCCGAACGCGGCCGCGGTCGCGACGGCGCTGCTGGCCGCGCTCGGCGCCCGCGAGCTCCAGGGCGAGGCCCTCCAGCGCGCCAAGCTGCGCGTCTCCCGCGAGTACCTGCTCCAGTTCGGCACGTCGGCGCGCGATGGGAGCATGCTCGCCCACGCGTTCGTGCACGGGCTCCAGCCGAACGAGTGGGACACCTTCGGCGAGCGGCTGCGCTCCGTGACGCCGGAGCGCGTCCAGGCTGCCGCGCAGGCGGCCGCGCTCGGCCGCGAGGTCGTCCTCGTCGCCGGCGACGCTGCCACGCTGGTGCCCGCGCTCCGCGCCGCGGGGCTCGAGCCGGAGGTCGTCGCGGCGAAGGCGGCGCCGGCCGCGCGCTGACGCGCGCCGGGCGCCCGGCGGCCTGCGGACGCGGCGCGCACGCCTCCGCGGCACCCCGCTTTCGTCCCCCCCGCCGGAGCGCGGAGGCGAGACGCTGTGCACCGGGCGTGCGCGGGCGCGGTGAGCCCGCGCGCCCGCCGTGCGGGGGAACATGGCGAGCCCGGCGCGAGCGGACGGCGAGCGGATCCCCGCCTTCGAGGCGCGCGGCCTGGAGAAGGTCTACCGGATGGGCGAGGTGGACGTCCCCGCGCTCCGCGGCGTGGACCTCGAGCTGTACGACGGCGAGCTGGTGGTGATCCTCGGCCCCTCCGGCAGCGGCAAGTCCACCCTCCTCAACATCCTGGGCGGCCTGGACGTGCCCACCGGCGGCCGGGTCCGCTACCGCGAGCACGACCTCGTCGGCGCCACGGCGCGCGCGCTCACCCGCTACCGGCGCGAGCACGTCGGGTTCGTGTTCCAGCTCTACAACCTCGTCCCGAGCCTCACCGCGCGCGAGAACGTGGCGCTCGCCTGCGAGATCGCACCCGACCCGATGCCCGCCGACGAGGCGCTGCGGCGGGTCGGCCTGGGCGAGCGGCTCGACCACTTCCCCTCGCAGCTCTCCGGCGGCGAGCAGCAGCGCGTCGCCATCGCCCGCGCGGTGGCGAAGCGCCCGGACGTGCTGCTCTGCGACGAGCCCACCGGCGCGCTCGACGCCGCCACCGGCCGCGTGGTGCTGGAGGTGCTCGAGCAGGTGAACCGGGAGCTCGGCACGACCGTGGTGGTCATCACCCACAACGCCGCCATCGCCGCGCTGGCCGACCGGGTGGTGCACGTGCGCGACGGCCGCATCGCGCGCGTCGATCGGAACGCGCGGCGCGCGCCGGCCGCGGAGATCGCCTGGTGAGCGCGCTCGACCACAAGGCCTGGCACGACCTCGGGCGCATGCGCGGCCAGGCGGTGGCGGTGGGCGCGCTCATCGCGAGCGCCATGGCGGTGTGGGTGACCACGGTGCTCACCGAGCGCGCCATGCTGCGGACCCGCGACGCGTACTACGCGCGCCAGCGGTTCGCCGACGCGTTCGCCTCGGTGCGACGCGCGCCCGAGCCGGTGGGCGCGCGCCTCGCCGCCGTCGCCGGCGTGGCCGAGGTGGAGACGCGGGTGATCTGGCCCGGCCGCCTGGACCTGCCCGACGCGCGCCGGGCGCGGGCGACGTTCGTGTCCCTGCCCGACCGCGCGCCGCCGCGGCTCAACGTGCTCGCGCTGCGGGCCGGTCGCCTCCCGCTGCCCGGCGAGCGGGGCGTGGCGGTCCTCACCGAGGGCTTCGCCGTCGCGAACCGGCTCGGCCCCGGCGACGACCTCGGCGCCGTGCTGAACGGCCGCCGCACGCGCCTGCGCGTCGTCGGCGTGGCGCTCTCGCCCGAGCACGTCTACGCGGTCGGGCCCGGCATGCTGTTCCCGGACGACCGGAGCTTCGGGGTGGTCTGGGCTCCGCGCACCGACCTGGCGGAGGCGGCGGGGCTGGACGGCGCGTTCAACGCGGTGGCGCTGCGCCTCGGCCCGGGCGCGGCCGAGCCGGACGTCCTCGCCGCGGTGGACCGGGTGCTCGAGCCCTGGGGCGGCGCCGGCGCCTACGCCCGCCGGGACCAGGCCTCGCACCGCTACCTCTCCGACGAGCTGACGCAGCTCCGGGCGCTGGCGCTCGTGATGCCCGCCATCTTCCTCGGCATCGCCGCGTTCCTGCTGTCGGTGATCGTTTCGCGCCTCGTCGCGCAGCAGCGGCCGCAGGTGGGCATGCTGAAGGCGCTCGGCTACTCCGACCTCGCGCTGGCGGTCCACTACGCGAAGCTGGTGGGCGCGGTGGTGGCGGCCGGCGCCGCCGCGGGCGCGGCCGGCGGCGCGCTGCTCGGCCGCGGGCTCGCCCGCATGTACGCGGAGCTCTACCGGTTCCCGTTCCTCGTCTACGCCGACGCGCCGGCGGTGGTCGCCTCGGGCGCGGCCCTGTGCGCGCTCGCGGCGCTGGTGGGCGTGGCCGCCGCGGTGGCCCGCGCCGCCCGGCTCCCGCCCGCCGAGGCGATGCGGCCCGAGCCGCCGCCCGCGTTCCGCGCCACGCGCCTCGACCGCCTGCTGGCCCGGCCCGGCGTCCCGCCCGCCTGGCGGATGGTGCTGCGCAACCTGTCCCGCCGTCCGGTGCGGGCCGGCCTGTCCGCGCTCGGCGTCGCCTGCGGGATCGCGGTGATCGTCCTCGCCGGCGCCATGCAGGACGCGCTCCACCACCTGCTCGGCGTCCAGTTCCGCGAGGCGCGCCGCGAGGACGCGATCGTGGTGTTCACCGAGGCGGCCGGCGCCGACGCGCTGGCGGAGCTGCGCGCCCTGCCCGGCGTGCGCGCCGTGGAGCCGTTCCGCGGCGTGCCCGCGACGCTGCGCAACGGGCCGCGCAGCCACCGGACGGAGCTCACCGGCCTCGACCCGGGCGCGCGCCTGTGGCGCCTGGTGGACGCGAGCGGCCGCGAGGTGCCGGTGCCGCCGGCCGGGGTGGTGCTCTCGTCGCAGCTCGCGCGCATGCTCGCCGTCGGCCCGGGCGACACGGTGCTCGCCGAGCTCCACGAGGGGCGGCGCCCGGTGCTGGCGCTGCCGGTGGCCGCGCGGGTGGACGACTTCGTGGGCGTGAGCGCGACCCTGAGCCGGGCGCGCCTCGACGCCGCCCTCGGCGACGGCCCGCGCGCCAGCGGCGCGCTGCTCGCGCTCGCGACCGGCGCGGGCCCGCAGGTGGAGGCCCGGCTGGCGGAGCGGCCCCGGGTGGCGGCGGTCACGCTGGGGGACGAGCTGCGGCGCTCGATGGAGGCAGTGATCGGGCGGTTCATGGGCGGCGTGGTCGCGGTCCTGGCCGGGTTCGCGCTCGTGCTCGCCGGCGGCGTCGTCTACAACGCGGCCCGGGTCGCGCACGCCGAGCGGCAGCGCGAGCTCGCCACGCTGCAGGTGCTCGGGTTCACGCCGGGCGAGGCGTGGCGCATCCTGGCCGGCGAGCTGGCGGTGCTGGTCCTCCTGGCCATCCCGGCCGGCTGCGCCCTCGGGCTCGGGCTGGCCACGCTCACCTCGCGGCTGGTGTCCTCCGACCTGTTCCGGCTGCCGGTGGTCATCTCGCCCGGCACCTGGGCGCGGGCGGTGGGCGTGGTCTGCGCCGCGAGCGGGCTGCTCGTGGCGCTGGCGCGGCGCTGGGTCGGGAAGGTCGAGCTGGTGGAGGTGCTGAAGGCGCGGGAGTGAGCGATGCGGCGCTGGGTCGTCCTCGGAGCGATGGTGGCGCTCGCGCTGGCGGGCGCGGCGGCGGTCCTCGGCAGGGGTGCGGCCGAGGTGGAGGTCCGGCGCGCGGCCCGCGGCCCCATCGCCGAGTGGGTGGAGGGCACCGGGAAGGCGCGGGTGCGAGAGCGGCACGCCGTCTCCGCCCCGGTGACCGGCGCGCTCGAGCGGGTCGAGGTCCACGCCGGGGACACGGTGCGCGCCGGCGCGGTGGTGGCCCGGGTGCTCCCGCTCACGCCGACGCCGCTCGACCCGCGCGCGCGCTCGGAGGCCCGGGCGCGCGCGGCCGCGGCGACGGCCGCCGAGGCGCAGGCGGAGGCGGCGCTGCGAAGGGCCCGGGTGGTGGAGGCCGACGCGGCGCGGACCCTGGCGCGGGCCCGCGCCCTCCTCGCCGCCGCGGCCCTGGCGCCGAGCGACCACGACGTCGCGGAGGCCGCCGCGCGCGCTGCGCGCGAGGAGGTGGACGCCGCGCAGGCGACGGTCGGGCGGGCGCGGGCGGAGCGCGTCGCGGCCGAGGCCGTGCTCGCCGCGCCCCGCGGCGCGGCCGGCGGCGCCGTCCCGGTCGCCTCGCCGGTGGCCGGCGTGGTCCTGCGCGTCGCGCAGGAGAGCCCGGGGCCGGTGCTCGCCGGCACGCCCGTGCTCGAGCTGGGCGACCCGCGCGACCTCGAGGTCGCGCTCGAGCTCCTCACCGAGCAGGCCTCGCGGGTGCGCCCCGGCGCGGAGGTGGAGCTGACGGCCTGGGGCGGCGACGCGCCGCTCGCGGGCCGGGTCCGCCGCGTCGAGCCGTCCGCGTTCACGAAGGTGAGCGCGCTCGGCGTCGAGGAGCAGCGCGTGAACGTGCTGGTCGATCCGGCCGGCGCGGCGGGCGCGTGGGCGCCGCTCGGCGACGGCTGGCGCGTCGAGGGCCGCGTGGAGGTGGCGCGCCGGCCGGACGCGCTGCTCGTGCCCGCGAGCAGCGTGTTCCGGGGCGACCGCGGCTGGGCGGTGTACGCGGTCGAGGGCGGGCGGGCGCGGCTGCGCCCGGTCCGGCTGGGCGCGATGGCCGCCACCGAGGTGGAGATCGCCGAGGGGCTCGCCGAGGGAACGCCGGTGGTGCTCCGACCCACCGGCGCGCTCCGCGACGGCGAGCGGGTGCGGGCGCGGGAGCCGTGAGGCCGGCGGGCTAGGCGGGGGCGTTCGCCCCGTCGTCCGGGGTCCCGGTCACGCCCAGGTAGCGCAGCAGGCGCCGGTGGTGCTGGCGCAGGCCGCGCACCGACACGCGGGCCGGGCAGGCGGCCAGCGCCCGGGCCAGCACCGCGACGCCGAAGTCGTGGAACTCGCGCACGTGCGTGAGGTCGACGCGGACCTGCGTTCCGGGCCGCGCCGACGCGAGGCAGCGCGCCACGTCCTCCGCCGCCGACACGTCGAACACGCCATCCCGGTGGATGGTGTGGCCTTCCCCCGGCTCCTGCCGCGTCATCGCTGCTTCCCCCCGGCGACCGCTGCGATCGCCGCCCGAGATCCAAAATACCCGGCGCCGATATCGGACCCAAACCGGCGGTCCGAGGCATGTGGCCGCGGGCGGAGGATCTAGGGCGGAGGCTGCATGCGCCTGGCGCCGGGCCGGTCGCCGCGGTGCGAGCAGGATCGGACCCCGACGCGTTCCGGCGAGCCCGGGGCGGCGGGGCGAGGGCGCAGCCTCGGGAGTGGGGCGCCAGGGACTCGAACCCTGAGCCAACGGCTTAAAAGGCCGCTGCTCTACCATTGAGCTAGCGCCCCGTTCGGCGGAGCCGACCGGCGCTACATATCACGCGGACCGGCCCGGGGCTGCCGGCGCGGCGCCGAAAAGCGGCCGCGCCAGCATGCAGGTGCATGCTGGCGCGGGTCCTGCTCCCCCCTGGAGCTTGGCTGAGGAGCGGGAACCCCCCCGTCCCGGACGTCCGCTCCCGCTCCTCAGCCTCGGCGAGGAACATACCGGTGGAACCGGCTCGCAGGTATCGCGTGACCCGGCGACCCACGGCCATGAGACGACCTCGCAGCGCGGTGCGCACGCGCGCCCCATCCGAGCGCCGGCACGTCCCCGCTTCAGGTGGCGCCGCGCACGTTCCGTGAAGCCCACACCGCCCCCGCGGCCAGGATCACCGCCCCCGCGGCCAGGCTGCGGCGGTGGAGCGTGAGCCAGAGCGATGCGCTGCGGGGCCGGGCCTCCGCCGAGAACTCGCCGCGGGCGCCGTGATCCCCCGGCACGGGCCGGTCGAGATCGTCCGGCCGCCCCGGCTCGGGCGGGCGATCGGCCTGCTGCGCGCGGTAGCCGATCCGGCCCAGGTAGCGATCGAGCAGCCCCGGGATCGTCCGCTGACCGAGGATTGCACGCACCGTGCTCCACGTGACCCACAGCTCGCGCCGCGGCCGCCGCACCACCGCCAGCACCGCGCGCGCGATCACCTCGGGCTGGTAGATGGGCGGCACCGGCTTCGGGTGGCCGGGCAGGCGCGTCCGGACCAGCTCGAACTGCGGCGTGTTGACGGCCGGCAGGTGCACCATCGAGAGCCGCACCCGGCTGCGATCGTGCGCGAGCTCGCAGCGGAGCGCGTCGGTGAAGCCGCGGACCGCTGCCTTCGCGGCGCAGTAGGCGCTCTGCAGCGGGATGGAGCGGTAGCAGAGCGCGGACCCGACCTGGACGACGTGCCCGCGATCGCGCGGCAGCATGTGGCGGAGCGCGGCCCGGGTGCCGTGGACGTAGCCGAGGTACGTCACCTCGGTGACGCGCCGGTACTCCTCCGCGGTCGTCTCCATCACCGGCGCGAACACGCTCACCATCGCGTCGTTCACCCACACGTCGATGCCGCCCCACGCCCGCACCACCGCGTCCGCGGCCGCGTCCACCGCGCCGGCGTCCGACACGTCGGCCACCACGGCGATGGCCTCGCCGCCCGCGCCGCGGATCTCGCGGGCGGCGTTCTCGAGCGCCTCGGCGTTGCGCGCCACCAGCGCCACGCGCATCCGCGCCCGCCCCAGCTCGCGCGCCACCGCGCGCCCCACGCCCGCCGACGCCCCCGTCACCACCGCGACCTTCCCCGCCAGGTCCCGCCTCACCGCCGCGTCCCTCCCCCGCCCTCGCGCTCGCCCGCGCCGCGCGGCGCCTGCGGCTCGTGCGCCGGCTCGCCGCCCTCGCCCTTCTCGCCCTTCTCTCCCTCGCGCGCCGGATGCGCGCGCCGCGCCTCGTCCACGTGCGCCTTCCGCGTGCCGGCGCTCCGCTCCGCGGCATCGGTCACGGTTCGCTGCGCGTCCGGCTCGGGCGCCCGCCCGGGCGGCTCGGCCCCGGGGTGCGGCGTCCCGTCGTCCACGCCGGGCGGTGCCGGCCCGGGCCCACCGGCGAGCCCCTCCACCACCGTCGGAACCTTCGGATCGTCCGGACGCCGATCGCTGGCCATGCGCCACCCCCCGCCGAAATGTCTGGACCCGGGCGGCACGGTGGAACCCCTGCGTCTCCCGGCGCTACTGCAGCCACAGGTCCAGCACCACCGGCCGGTGATCCGAGGCCGCCTGCACGTCCGGCCCTCCGGCGATCGCCGCCTGCACCACCGAGCCTGCGTCCGCCCGCGGGACGGCCAGGTGATCGAGCGCGGCGCGCGCCCCGCCGCCGGACCAGGTCCACCGCGCCTCCGGCGGCAACGCCGCGGCCGGATCGATCCAGCCGCCGTCGCCGAGCAGCGGGGCGAGCGCGGTCGACCCGGCCTCGTCGTTCAGGTCGCCGCCCGCGACCACCTGCGCGCCGGCGCGGAGCAGCCCGTCCGCGACCTCGCGCAGGCGGGCCGCCTGCTCGGCGCGGCGCGTCCCGTCGTCGGAGAGCGCCGAGCTGAGGTGGCTGCCCACCAGCGCCAGCGTCCCGCCGCCCGGGAGCGCCGCGTGCGCCTCCACGCAGTCGCGCGGGAACAGCGGCCGGCCCGAGGCGTCCCGCTCGTCCCGGTGGCTGACGTAGGCGCGCAGCGGCAGCCGCGAGAGCACCGCGACGTCGATGCCGCGCGGATCGTTCCCCTCCACCAGGCGCGCCTCCGCGTACCCCGCCCGCGCCGCCAGCGCCCCGGCCAGCGCGGCGGTCTCGACCTCCTGGAGCAGCACCAGGTCGGCGTCGAGCCGCGCCAGCACCGCCGCGACCCGCGCCAGCTTCGCCTCGACCTCGTCCGCGGTCGCGACGGTGTCGAGCGCGCCGGGCGGGACGGTGCGGTCGACATCGTCGAACAGGTCGTGGACGTTCCAGCTGACGATCCGGACCCGCTCGCCCGCCGTCCCCGGCGGCGCAGCGTCGAGCGGGGGCGGCGCGCAGGCCGCAGCGAGGGCGAGCGCGGCGAGGACGGCGGCAGGACGCGTGCGGGCGGATCGGCGCATGCCGCGGCGCGCTGCAAGGCCGGCGCCGCGCGCGCCGGCGGTCAGTACGCCGCGAAGATCGTCGCGAACCCCGTCATCCCGTAGGGCATGCTCCCGCCCTCCTCCGCGGCCGGATCGAACGCGCCGCGGCCCGCCAGGCTGATCCGCAGCCCGAGGTGGCGGCCCAGGTCCGCGGTCGCGCTGGCGAGCACGCCGACCTCGTCGCGGTCGACGCCGAACGCCGCGTCGTGCGACCAGCTCGCCCGGCCCACCAGCCGGAGCGCCTGGAGCGGCCGCCACAGGAGCTGCGCGTACGCGCTCCGGCCGTCGAGCCAGCCCGACTCCTCCAGGTATCCCAGCGTCAGGCCGCCGCTCGCGCCCAGGAGCCGGGGCAGGCCCAGCTCCGGGCCGGCCCAGCGCCGCTCCAGCCCGCTCGACCGGTCGCGCGAGAAGCCCCCGGTGCCGCCCACCCGCAGCCAGCGCACCGGGTCCCAGCTCACGAACCCGTCCGCCGCGCGCGCGCGCCCGGGGAACGCCGCCGGGTCGAACGTCTGCGGCCAGGCGAGCCCGGCGTGGCGGAAGCTCCCGCCGAGGAGCAGCCCGTCCACCGGCCGGAGGCTCGCGTCCACCCGGGCCGCGTCCAGGTCGGTGCCGCCGCGGTTGCCGCCGCCGCCCACGTGCGCCTCGGCCGAGAGGTCCAGGCGCCGCAGGAACACGCGGCCGGTGAGCGAGCCCTCCGCGCGCGTGCCCAGCTCCGGCGTGCGCACCATCGCGATGCGCCCCTCCTGCCGCCAGGAGGCGCCGCGGCCGAGCGCGCCGTCCAGGATCCAGTACGCGCCGCCGGTGGCGCGGCGCGTGGTGGGCTCGGTGGTGTCGGGCTCGGGCACCGCCCCGCCGAACACGCCGCCCTCGGCGCGCGCGCCGAGCAGCCGCCCGCGCACGCCGGCCAGGCCGCCGTCGAACACGGTCGCCCCGGGGATGGCCCACGGCAGCACGCGCCCGGCGGAGAGGCGCAGCGCGTCGCCGGGG
Source organism: Anaeromyxobacter sp. K (assembly GCF_000020805.1). Classification (NCBI taxonomy): domain Bacteria; kingdom Pseudomonadati; phylum Myxococcota; class Myxococcia; order Myxococcales; family Anaeromyxobacteraceae; genus Anaeromyxobacter; species Anaeromyxobacter sp. K. The sequence goes on from NC_011145.1 coordinate 3,078,166, forward strand.
GTGGCGGTGAGCTGCGCCTGCCAGAGGTAGAGCTGGGTGTCGTCCCGCGGGCGGAAGCGCGGCGCGTCGCGGCGCAGCCAGCGCTCGGCGCGGGCGTCCACGTCGAGCGTCAGCCAGGGCGCGAGCTCCGCCTCCCGGATGGCGAGGTCGATGGCCGCGCGGTCCGAGGTGCCGGCGGTGGAGGCGGTCCACGCCTGGTACGACGCGCCCACCTCCGCCGTGCGGCTGCGGGGCACCGGAGCCGACGCGGCGCCGGGCGCGGCGCGGAACTCGACCTGCGGGACGGCCGCGGCGGTGACGACCGCCAGGCGGCGGGCCAGCTCCGCATCGCCGGGCGGCGGTGGGAGCTGCCTCGCCTCGACGGCGAGCGCCGCGGGCTCGAACCGGAACGCGTCCCCGGCGCGCAGCCCGGTGCCGGCGCACGCCGCGTGGTGCGGCGCGAGCGACTCGACCGTGCACCGCCCGGCCGGCGCGCCGCTGCGCCGGAGCTCGAGCACCGCGCCCGCCGCGAGCCCGTCCTCGGCGCCCGCGTCGAGGTAGGCGCGCGAGGCGGTGGCGTAGGCGACCTGCCCGGTGCCGCGCGGGCGATCCGCCCGGCGCACCGGCGCGGGGGGAGCGTCCCCGGGCGCGGACGGCGAGCGGGCCACCGGCGCCGCCGGCGTCGGGACGGCGCGCACCGGCCGCCGCGGGCGCTGCTTCGCGGGAGCGGCCGCGGGGGCCGCGGCGAGCGCGGCGGCGAGCACGAGGGCGAGCGCGCCGAACATCAGTTCACCCCCGTCGGATGGCAGCGGATGCACGCCTCGGTGGCCCAGGCGTAGCCGGAGATCTGGGTGTGGTGGGACGTGGTTTCCGTGTCCCCGTGGCACGCGAGGCAGTCCTTCACCGCGAAGTCCGCCGCCCAGGCCTTGTCCGCGCGGGTGGCCGGGTGGCAGGTGAGGCAGGCGGCGCGGCTCCCCGAGTGCTTCAGGCCGGACGCGATCCCGAACGGCAGGTGCGCCGCCACGCGGTCCACCTGCGCCTCGGCGTGGCAGCGGACGCAGCGCGCCGAGTCGAACGCGTAGTCCGGCACCGCCGCGTGCGCGGTCGCCATCGCGGCCTGCTCGTGATCGTGGCAGCCGGCGCAGCCGAGGGTCCTCCGGTTCGCCGGGTCCACGTGGCACTCGGCGCAGCCGGCGGTGGCGTGGGCCGTCCCGGCGACGATCGGGAACAGCTTCGCGTGATCCACGCCCACGCCGGACTGGTGGCAGCCGTAGCAGGCCTCGCTCGCGAACTGGAAGCCCGGCACGGCGCCGTGCCGGGTGGCCAGCGCCGCCTCGTCGGCGTGGTCGCCGGTGTGGCAGTGGATGCAGTCGTACTTCGCGAACGTGTCGAACGCGCCGTGGCAGTCGTCGCAGGTGGCCGTCGCGTGCGGCGTGCCCGCCACGATCGGGAACCAGCGCTGCGCGTGGCCCGCGCGCGACGGCATGGTGAGGGACGGCGCGGCGTCGCCGCCCTGGCTGCACGCGAGCGCCAGCGAAGCGGCCACGGCGGCGATGGTCGGAAGGCTCCTCATCTCGGCACCCCGGTTCCGTGCAGGCCCCCGAACGCCGCCGAGAAGCGGTGGCACTCGTAGCACTTGCGGTTCACGAGCTGGAAACCCGCCACGCCGTCGTGCTCGCCCGCGACGTTCCCGTGGCAGCGCAGGCAGTCGGCGGTGTCGGTCGCGCAGGTGAACGGCTGCGCGTAGTCCACCGGCGGGAAGCTGGCGTGGCAGTCCTTGCAGCGGATGCCGGCGTGCGGCCCCGACTTGATCGAGAAGCAGGTCTCGTGCGCGGGCAGCCCCGCGGGCGAGAACCGCCAGGCGCCGTGGCAGCCGCGGCAGTCCTGCGGGAAGCCGGCCAGGTCGTGGTTCACGGCGGCCGCGGCGGAGCCGGCGCGGGCCCAGTCGGCCTCATGGCAGGCGATGCAGCGCGGCGTGGGCCGGGCAAAGGCGCGGTCGCGGCGGTCGCCGTGGCAGGACTCGCACGCCACCAGGGCGTGGCGCCCCGTGAGCGGGAACGCGGTGCGCCGGTGCGCCTCGGGCCCGAACGTCGGCGTGGACCAGGCGGTCGGGTCGTGGCAGGTCGCGCAGCGCGGCCCGAGCCGGCCGGCGTGGACGTCGCGGTGGCAGGCGGCGCACGCGCGCGGCACCGGGTCGGCGAAGGTGCCGCCCGCGTGGCAGGCGCGGCACTGCGCGTCGCGGTGCCGCCCGTCGAGCGGGAACCCGGTGCGCTCGTGCGCGAACGTCACCGCCTTCCAGCCGTCGGCGGTGTGGCAGGCGCCGCAGTCGGTGTCCCCGCCGTGGGCGCCGGGGCCGGGGCGCGGCGCGGCGAGGTCGGCGCGCGCCGGGGGCGCGGTCGGGGGTGCGCCCGGAGGCGCCGCCGTGGCGCGGGCGGCGGCGCCCGCGAGGGCGGCCGAGGCGGCGAGGGCGAGCGCGAGGCGCGGAGCGGTGGCGATCACGGCACGTACCCCCGGAACGCGCCCTGGTGGAAGTCGGCGTGACAGCCCTGGCACTTCACGGGGAGCGGGCGGTAGCGGCGCACCGCCGCCCCGTCCACCTGCACCGCGGGGTGGCACTTCTCGCAGGCGAGCGCGCGGTGCTTGCCGTCGAGCGTGAACGCGGTGAACGGCTGCTGGTGCACGAAGCGGAGCGGCGCCGGCGCCTTCCAGCCGGCCGTCTCGTGGCAGCGGGCGCAGTCGGTCCCCTGCCCCTTCGCCGCGAGCTGGCCGGCGTGCGCGTCGGCGTGGCAGCCGGCGCATGCCTGCGGCACGCCGCGCCAGCGCACCACGCCCGCGGCGTCCGGCGCGTGGCACGAGCCGCAGGCGGTCCGCTCGTGCTTGCCCGTGAGCGGGAACCGGGCGTCGCGGGCGTGGTCGAAGCGCACCTTGCGGAAGGAGTCGAGCCCGTGGCAGGCGGTGCAGCCCTCGGCGTGCGTGCGCGCCTCGAACTGCCGGCCGTGGGGGTCCCTGTGGCAGCTGCGGCAGTCGGAGGGGCGCTGCAGGTCCAGCGCCGCGAGGCTCACCGTCACCGGCCGCCGGTGGCGTCCGAGCTCCTCCCGGACCCGCGCCGGCACCTTCGCGGCGAGGCGCGCGTCCTTCGGGTGGCACAGCGCGCAGGCCACCGCGCGGTGGGCGCCCTCCAGCCGGTAGGCGGTGCGGTCGTGGTCCTCCGGCTCGAAGCGCGCCGGGAGGAACCGGTCCACGCCGTGGCAGCGGTCGCAGGCGCGCGGATCGGCGGCCGCACCGGCCGCGGCACCGTTCGTCGATGCGGGCCGCGCGGCCGCGCCGCCGGCCGGCGCGGCGCGGGCGAGCTGGCCCACGTGCGCGTCGGCGTGGCAGTCGGTGCAGCGCGCGAACGCGATCCCCTTGTAGCGCGCCTTCTCGCCCGGCCACGGGCCGTGGCACGCCTCGCACGCCACCGTCGCGTGCGCGCCGCGCAGCGGGTAGCGGGTCTTCTCGTGGAAGGCGCGCTTCGCGCCGAGCCCGGTCACCTGCTTCCAGTCCGCGGTGACGTGGCAGCTCGCGCAGGCCTGGCCGAGCCGGTCCTGGTGCGGATCCTTGTGGCAGTCGGTGCACGCCTGGAACGGCACGCCCTTGTAGCGCGCGGTCGCCGCGGCCCGCACCGGCGGCGTCATGCCGGGGCCGGGCGCGCCGGCGGCCTCCACCACGTCCGCGTGGCACTTCGCGCAGGCCACGCGCACGTGCTTGCCGTCGAGCCGGTAGGCGGCGCGCGCGTGGTCGAAGCGCGCCGCCGGCTTCCAGGCGTCCTCGCCGTGGCAGCGCGCGCAGTCGGGACCGAGCTGGCCGCGGTGCTCGTCGAAGTGGCAGGCGGCGCAGCGCTGCGGCGCGCCCAGGCTGGTCCGGCGCTCCGGCTGCTTGCGCAGCACCTCGGCCACCGCCGGGTCCGCCACGAGGCGCGGGTCGTGGCAGCGGGCGCAGTCCACCCGCCGGTGCTTGCCGCGCAGCTCGAACCCGGCGCGGGCGTGGTCGAAGCCCTTCCTCCCGCCCGGCCCCCAGTCCACCAGGGCGAAGTCGCGGCCCTGGTGCTCGTGGTGGCACTTCTCGCAGGCGCGCTCCGCCGCGGGGAGCCGGCCGTGGAACCCCTGGCCGCGCGCGACGCGGTCCTTCAGCTCGGTGTGGCAGGCGAGGCAGGTGTCCGCCGAGAGCTGCTGCCCGGCGAGGTGGCACTTCGTGCAGCTCTGGAGCCCCTCCAGGTCGCGGTGGGGGCGGGAGAGCGGGCCGGGCGAGAACACGTCGGCGCGCGCCGCCGCGGGGGCGGCCAGCGCGAGCGAGGCGAGGAGCGCTGCGGTCGAGGGTTTCACCGGTGGAGGAGCCCGTAGCCGAGGTAGAGGGAGACGCCGATGTGCGCGGCGATGACGAGGACCAGGAACACGGCCAGGGAGGCGTGGAACACGCGCCAGCCGCGGAGCAGGCGCTTCAGCGAGGCGTAGAAGCGGATCTGCCAGCGCAGCCGCGCCAGCCCGACCAGGGTGGCGCTGAACTCGCCGTAGTGGCCGGTGCCGCGGAAGCGCCCGCGCACCCGCAGCAGCCGCAGCCCGAGCAGGAGCGACTCCGCCGGCATGCGCACGAACAGCAGCGCCAGCGAGCCGGCGCGGACCGGCGCCGTGGCGCGGTCGAGGAGCGCGCGGGCCGGCGCACCGGCCTCCTGCAGCAGCGGGCCGAGCGCGGCGCGGGAACGCTCGAAGCGCGCCAGCAGGTCGGCCAGCTCCACCGCCTTCCCGCCGTCGGAGGGGACCGCGCCATAGATGAACCGGCCGACGATCCCGGTGCCCACCACGATGCAGAGCGCGCCCGCCGTGCCGGTGGCGAGCAGGTTGTTCGACTGGAACGCGGCGTGGAACGCGATGACGAGCGGGCTCATGAAGCCCACGAACACGTGGAAGTCGAGCCAGCCGCGGATGCTCCCCAGCGGCGCGAAGCGCTTCCAGCGCTTGCGGACCGCGTAGAGGAAGTTCGAGAGCATGAACAGCGTCGCCGCGATGCCGACGCCGTGGCCCCACGGCCCGGCGGGCTTCATCGACGGGTGGAGCGGCGACCGGAGGCGCTCCAGCCGCGCCAGCGGGTAGTACTCCCGCCCCTTCCACGCCAGCACCGCCAGGATCCCCAGGCCGGCGAGCGCGTAGGCGGCGTGGAAGGCGCGGCGGCGGCGCCGTCCGGCCGCGGTGCGCGACGCGCCGGCGGCGGGCCGGGCGCCGGGTGCGGCGGGCCGCGGCCGCGCGGGCCGGTGGACCTGTCCGGGCGCCTCCCCGTGGTAGCGCCGCAGCGCCACGCCCGCCTTCGAGAGCAGCTCCACCGGCAGCTCGCCCCCGACGTTCACCACCACGAAGTCGTTCTCCAGCGTGGCGGCGCGCCCGCCCACGTCGAGGACCACCTGGCGCGGGCGGATGGCCGTCACCTGCGAGCCGAGCAGCAGGCGCACGCGGCGCGCGGCGGCCAGCTCCTGGAGCCGCGCGCGGTTCGCCTCGCGGCAGCGCGCCAGCTCGGCGCCGCGGTACGAGAGCGTGACCTCCGCGCTCGACTCGGTGGCGAGCTGGATGGCCGCCTCGAGCGCCGAGTCTCCGCCGCCCACCACCAGCACGCGGTTGCCGTCGAACGCCTCCGGGTCGAGCAGGCCGTACAGGACCTTCTCCTGCTCCTCCCCGGGCACGCCCAGCTTCCGCGGCGTGCCGCGGCGACCGACCGCCAGCACCACCTTCGACGCCTGCACCGTGCCGCGCTCGGTGCGAAGCTCGAAGCGGCCGTCCTCGCCGTCGAGGCCGGTGACCTTGACGCCCTCCTCCACCGCGATCCCGGCCTTCGCGAGCACGCGCTGCCAGGACGCGAGCAGCTCCTCCTTGCTGATGAGGCGCTTGCCGAACCGGCCCACCAGCGGCAGCTCCACCGGTTCGGTCATCGCCACCTTCTTGCGCGGGTAGTGGGCGATCGACCCGCCCATGGTGCCCTGCTCGAGGAGGCGGAACGGGACGCCGCGCGCCTTCAGGCCGAGCGCGGTCGCGATGCCGGCCGGGCCCGCGCCGACCACCGCGACCGGCGCCTGCCGCGACGCGGTCTCGGCCAGCCGCTCCGCCACCTGGAGCCCCTGCTGGATCGCGTTCTTGATGAGCCCCATCCCGCCCAGCTCGCCGACGACGTGCACGCCGGGCCGGGAGGACTCGAAGAACGGGTCGACCTCGGGCAGGTCCACGCCACGCTCGGCGGTGCCGAACACCAGCCGGATCGCGCCGACCGGGCACTCCGCGGCGCAGCGCCCGTGGCCGATGCAGTGGTCGGCGTGCACCAGCTTCGCGGCGCCGTCCACGATGCCGAGGATGTCGCCCTCCGGGCACGCGCGCAGGCAGGAGAGGCTGCCGATGCAGACGTTCGGATCGATGATCGGGTGGAGCGAGCGGGCCAGGTGCTGGCCGCGGGCGCGCCTCGCCTCGAGCTCGGCCGCGTCGCGGCGCTCGCGGGCCCAGCGACGGCCGAGGTGGCCGCCCGCGAGCAGGCCGACGCTGGCGACGGAGCCGGAGACGATCCAGAGGGTGGCGAGGTCCATGGAGTTCGGGCGCGGCGGCAGCCCTGTCGCACGCTCGCGGGATTGACCTGGATCAGCAAGACTCGGCCACGCCGGCCCCCGTCAGGGAGCGTTGACGGTGCGTGACGTGCGCACCCGCGTTCGCGACCGCGTCTCAACCGCGCGCAGGCATCCGGCCCGCCCCTCCCGGCGGCGACCGCCGTCGCGTCCGCTTGACAGGAGGCGCGTCCGCTTCTAAGGATGTCCGCTATAACGGAATCCGCCGGACGTCCGGCGGGAGCGAGGGCGCATGCGGATCGCGGACGACGTCACGAAGCTCATCGGAAACACGCCGCTGGTGCGGCTCAACCGGATCACCGACGGCGCCCGGGCGACCGTGGTGGCCAAGCTGGAGAGCTTCAACCCCGCCTCCAGCGTGAAGGACCGCATCGGCGTGGCGATGATCGAGGCGGCCGAGCGCGACGGGAAGATCAAGCCGGACACCATCCTGCTCGAGCCGACCAGCGGCAACACCGGCGTCGGGCTGGCGTTCGCGGCCGCGGCCAAGGGCTACAAGCTCGTCCTGACGATGCCCGACAGCATGAGCCTGGAGCGGCGGCGGCTGCTGGCCGCGTTCGGCGCGAAGCTGGTGCTCACGCCCGGCGCCGAGGGCATGAAGGGCGCCATCGCGAAGGCGCAGGCGCTCGCGGCCGAGGATCCGCGGCACCTCATCCTCCAGCAGTTCGAGAACCCGGCCAACCCCGAGATCCACCGCCGCACCACCGCGGAGGAGATCTGGCGCGACACCGACGGCAAGGTGGACATCGTCGTCGCGGGGACCGGCACCGGCGGGACGCTCACCGGCGTCGCCCAGGTGCTGAAGGCGCGCAAGCCGTCCCTCCGCATCGTGGCCGCCGAGCCTGCCGACTCGCCGGTGATCTCCGGCGGCAAGCCGGGGCCGCACAAGATCCAGGGCTGGGGGCCGGGCTTCGTGCCGAAGGTGCTCGACACCTCGCTCATCGACGAGGTGATCACGGTCCAGAACGCCGACGCCGGCGACTTCGGGCGCCGGCTCACGCGCGAGGAAGGCATCCTGTCCGGCATCTCCTGCGGCGGCGCGGCCTGGGCGGCGCGCGAGGTGGCGCGGCGGCCCGAGAACGCGGGCAAGCTCATCGTGGTGGTGCTGCCCGACACCGGCGAGCGGTACCTGACGACCTGGCTGTTCGAGGAGGCGCCGGCGGCCTAGCGTCGGGCGCAGAGGGACGATCCCGTGCGGCGGCGCTCCCGGTCCGGGGCGCCGCCGCGCTGCGTCATGACTACACGTGACAAGCGGGCTCCTTGCGGGGCGCCAGCGTTCAGTTGCGACTCGGGCGTCCGCGCCCCTACCTTTCCGCGGCCCTGCCGGCGCTGCCGGCGACCCGGAGACGCGGATCATGACCCAGGCCTCTCGTTCGGAGCTCCGCGCCGAGCTGCTCTCCCGGATCCCGCGGCATTACTCGCCCTGGGTGCACCTGCTCTTCCCGGCGGTGGCGGGTCTCGCCATCGCCGCGTTCGCGCTCTCGCGCATCGAGGGCCTCGCGGCGTGGCAGGTCGCCGCCGTTCCGGCCTTCCTCGTGTTCGGCAACGCCGTCGAGTGGACCGCGCACCGCGGGATGCTGCACCGGCGGCTGCGCTTCGCCGAGGTGTTCTACGTTCGCCACACGCCGCAGCACCACGCGGTGTACGTCGCCGACGACATGGCCCTGCGCGACTGGCGGGAGCTGAAGCTCGTGCTGCTCCCGGCCTACGGCCTGCTCGCCATCCTCGCCGTCACCTCGCCGCTCACGCTCGCCTTCGTCTGGCTCCGCCAGCCCAACCTCGCCGCGCTGTGGGTCGCGAGCGTGGTGCTCTACGTGCTCTCCTACGAGTGGCTCCACCTCGCCTACCACCTGCCCCAGGACCGGTGGCTGGCACGGACCGCGCTCGTCCGCACGCTGCGGCGGCACCACCAGCTCCACCACGCGCCGCACCTCATGCACCGCTGGAACTTCAACGTGACCGTGCCGCTCTGGGACTGGGTCCGCGGGACGGTGTACCAGGCGCCCGCGCCCGGTCCACGCGCCGCGCCGCAGCCCACCGGCGCGGCCGGCCGCGCGCCTTGATCCCGCGCAGTCGGCCGCCGCCCCGTCCGGGAAACGCGACCCTTTACATGAGCCCAAGGGTCGGGTACTAGACCGCGCGACCCCATCGTCTAGAGGCCCAGGACACGGCCCTTTCAAGGCTGTAACCGGGGTTCGAATCCCCGTGGGGTCACTGCTTCGTCGAAGGTTCTCGCCGGTCCCTGGGCCTCAGCGCGCGCTACGCGCGCGAAGACGATGGGCTTCGCCCATCTCTGAACGCCCAGGGACCACGGCGCGTCCAAGGCTGTAACCGGGGTTCGAATCCCCGTGGGGTCACTGCTTCGTCGAAGGCTCTCGCCGGTCCCTGGGCCTCAGCGCGCGCTTCGCGCGCGAAGACGATGGGCTTCGCCCATCTCTCTGAACGCCCAGGGACCACGGCGCGTCCAAGGCTGTAACCGGGGTTCGAATCCCCGTGGGGTCACTCAGAATCTCGCAAACACCCGCTGGACTTGGCCTCCTCCAGCGCGCCCGTCTCCGCAGCGCTCCGCGCGCGTCAGCGCGCCATGAGCGCGAACACGCCCCAGCCCAGGTACTCGCGGGCGTACGCCGCGTAGCGTCCGGGCGCCGACGTCAGCTCGGCTCGAACCTCCTTCGCGAAGTCGTCGTCGGGATTCGCGTCGAGCCAGCGCCGCATGGTGAGCCACTTGGCGGCCTCGTACCGATCCCAGCTGTCCGGGTCCGCCAGGACCATCTCGACCACGTCGTGGCCCAGCGTGCCGAAGGACGCGAGCAGCTCCGGCAGCAACAGGAAATCCGAGCTGGAAGCGGCGCCGCATCCCCTGGCGACCTCGTGCGTCGGCGGCATCCGGAGCCAGTATGGCTCGCCGATGAGGACGATCCCTCCTGCGCGGAGACTGTTCGCCAGGAGCTCGAGCGTGCCGGCGACGCCTCCACCGATCCAGGTCGCGCCCACGCAGGCCGCCACACCGACCTTCTCCTCGGAGACGTAGCCGGCAGCGTCCGCGTGGATGAACTCGACCCGGTCGGCGACGCCCAGCTCGTCGGCGCGGAGCTTTGCCTGCCGCGTGAACGACGGGCTCAGGTCGATCCCGGTCCCGCGGATCCCGTGATCGCGTGCCCAGGTGCACAGCAGCTCCCCCGAACCGCTGCCGAGGTCGAGCACGCGCGTCGCCGGCTCCAGACGCAGCGCCGCGCCGAGCGTGGCGAGCTTCTCGGGCGTGAGCGGATTGTGGATGCGATGCGCGCTCTCGCTGATGGTGAAGATCCGTGGAATGTCCATCGCGGGAGCTCCTTCGAGGGCGCCGATGACGCACCTCGCGGCGAGGTGGTTGCCCCGGGTCGAGGGCGCACGTTACGCAGAGTACTACTCTCCGCCGCGGGCGTCCGCGGACGGGGCTCTGTCGGCATCGAGCCCCTTCTCTCGAAGCCGGGGGGCAGTGGGGGCGGGTCCTCGTGTGCGCTCCCGCCCTCGCCCGCTCTCGCGACGTGGCGAAGGAATGCTCGGCGCGGGACTTCGGTCGTAGGACGCGCGCGGATGGCGTCCGATGCACCTGGGCGCGGCTCGCAAACTCGGCCGCACGTATCGCTGACGCGACGTGCGGCCTCAGACATGCTCGCCGCGCACACCGGCTGACCCCGCGCGCGAGAGGTGGTTCTCGCGGGCTGCGCCTGCGCTGACAGTCGCGGTCGCGGGCGAGGGCGTCCGCGCTGCGGACGGGGTCCGAGGGACGCGGCTTCGAGGGATCCGGCTTCGAGGGATCCGGGGCGGAACGCGGGGCGCCCTTCACGGAGCGCGCCGGGCGGGCGCCGTGATCCGCGCGCGCGAGCCGCTGACGGCGAGCCCGCACGTGTCGTGAAGTTGGCCGTGCGCGAGCGGCGCGCCGGGGTTATCGGGTCGCTCCGTTCCGCCGATCGCCGGCCCTCGCATCACGCGGGCGGCCTGGACGACCCGGAGGGGGAGACGATGCACCCGCTCACGCATGCACGGGCCAGGCTGATCGCGTTCGGATTGGCGGCCATGGCTCCCTCCCTCCCGGCCATCGCCGAGACCGGCCGCGCTCCGCCTGCCGCCGCCGCACGCGCACCCACGGCGGACCGGGATGGCTCGCACGACTTCGACTTCGAGATCGGGACCTGGAAGACGCGGGTGAAGCGCCTGAAGGCCCCGCTCACCGGCTCGACCACGTGGCTCGAGTACGAGGGCACCACCGTCGTCAGGAAGGTCTGGGGCGGCCGCGCCAACCTGGTGGAGCTGGACGTCACCGGCCCGGCGGGCCGGATCGAGCTCCTCAGCCTGCGCCTGTACAACCCCGAGGCGCGCCAGTGGAGCCTGAGCGTCGCGAGCGTCCGCGGCGGGACGCTCGGCCCGCCCACGGTGGGCGAGTTCCGGAACGGACGCGGCGAGTTCTACTCGATGGAGACGATGGACGGCCGGTCCGTCCTGGTCCGCTTCGTGATCTCCGACGTCACCGCGGACTCGTGCCGTTTCGAGCAGGCCTTCTCCGTGGACGGCGGCAAGACCTGGGAGGTGAACTGGGTCGCGGTGGACACGCGAACGAAGGACGGCGCCGGCTCGGGCGCGGTGCGCTAGCAGGAAGTGCCGAGGCGGCGGGGAACGGTACCGATCCGTCGACCCACGGTCCCCTCCCGCGGCTCACCGCGGACCACCGCCGCCTTGCCCTCGAGGACACCGCGCCCCACGGGTCGTCCCGGCCGCCCGGTGAGACGCGGTGAACCTCGCGTCGCGGACGACCCGCGTCGTTCGACCCTGTAGAGCCCACTCGTCTCCCGGTGGCATGCTCGGGCCCGGTCGCCCGGGGCCGGCGCGACCGGGTCCCTCTCCCTCCACGAGCACGGCGTCGCAGGTCCGCGGCGCCCCGGTGGCTGTCGCTCGCCCCAGACGCACCGTCCGCGCGCGCGGACCGTGCGTCCGCAAAACGTACGCCGTCGCGGCACACGCCGGCACACGGGCCCACGCCGTCGCTTGATCGGGCACATCGACACCATGCGAGGGTGTCCCGTAAACATGGGACGCGATATCGCGGAGGTGAAGATGCGACACGGATGGTGTGGGCTTGCGGCAGCACTGCTGATCGTCACGGGATGTGGTGGGCCGACCGACATGACGGACACCGGTGGTGACGGCGTGGCGGCCGACCCCGCCGCGGCGACCGCCGCCACCCTGACGGTGCAGCCCGGTTTCCCGGTCGCAGCCGAGACGAACGGCCCCCGCACCGCCACGACGCCCAGCTACGCCGTCGCGGCCACCGACGTGGTCCTCGCCTTCGTCGCCTCCGACGCGCCCGCCGGCAACGCCGGCTTCTCGGTGGCCAACCGCTCCGTCACCGGCGGCACCCTTGCCTGGACCCGCGTCGGCTCCATCGCCAACACCCGCAACGGCGCCGTCGCCGTCTACCGCGGCACCCCGTCGGCCGCCCTCACCGGCGTCACCACCACCGTCACCGAGACCGGCGGCAACCAGGCATACATCTCCGTCATCGCCATCGCCGGCGCCGGCCAGACCCTCGGCGCGGTCACCGCCGGCGGCGGCTCGGGCAGCGCCGCCTCCCTCACCGTGAACGCCACCGCGGCCGGCTCCTGGATCTTCGCCGTCGGCGAGGACTGGCACAGCACCACCCGCCGCACGCTCTCCGCCACCACTACCCCCACCCTCGTCGACGAGCGCTCCGACCCCGCCCTCAACGACTACTGGGTCGAGCGCGCCACCACCGCCGCCGCCGGAGCCTTCCGCATCGGCACCTCCGCCCCCTCCACCGCCGACTGGAACATGATCGCCGTCGAGGTCCTGCCCGCGACCGCGACCTCCACGCCGACGCCGCCGCCGCCCGCGCCCACCGGCGTGAAGGCGGGCTTCCCGGTCGCAACGGAGACCAACGGCACCGGGACGGCGACGACGCCCAGCTACGCCCTCGCCGCCACCGACGTGGTCCTCGCCTTCGTCGCCTCCGACGCGCCCGCCGGCAACGCCGGCTTCTCGGTGGCCAACCGCTCCGTCACCGGCGGCACCCTTGCCTGGACCCGCGTCGGCTCCATCGCCAACACCCGCAACGGCGCCGTCGCCGTCTACCGCGGCACCCCGTCGGCCGCCCTCACCGGCGTCACCACCACCGTCACCGAGACCGGCGGCAACCAGGCATACATCTCCGTCATCGCCATCGCCGGCGCCGGCCAGACCCTCGGCGCGGTCACCGCCGGCGGCGGCTCGGGCAGCGCCGCCTCCCTCACCGTGAACGCCACCGCGGCTGGCTCCTGGATCTTCGCCGTCGGCGAGGACTGGCACAGCACCACCCGCCGCACGCTCTCCGCCACCACCACCCCCACCCTCGTCGACGAGCGCTCCGACCCCGCCCTCAACGACTACTGGGTCGAGCGCGCCACCACCGCCGCCGCCGGAGCCTTCCGCATCGGCACCTCCGCCCCCTCCACCGCCGACTGGAACATGATCGCCGTCGAGGTCCTGCCCGCGACCGCGACCTCCACGCCGACGCCGCCGCCGCCCACGCCGGTCGCCGCGCAGCCGTCCATCAGCCCGGCAGCGGGCACCTACGCGAGCAGCGTCACGGCCACCATCACCTGCCCGACCGCGGGCACCGTCCCGTACCGCACCACCGACGGGAGCGCGCCCACCACGTCCTCGACCCAGAGCGCGACCGCGACGTTCAGCGCCACCGGCACGCTCAACGCGATCTGCTCCGGGACCGGGTACTCGCCGAGCGCGGTCGCGTCCGCCGCGTACACGATCACGACGAGCACCGGCGGGACCGGCGGCACGCCCACCGGCACGCCGATGACCACCGCGCACCGGACGTCGGGCGTCGCGCCGCTGGCGGTCTTCTTCGACGCCGTGAACACCAGCGCCTCCGGCACCGCCGCGCCGTTCGCGTGGAGCAGCGGCGTGTACCAGCCGTCCGACCTCGAGGGGAGCCAGTACACCTGGAGCTTCGGGGATCCGGGCTCCGGGACCTGGAACGCAACCGGCAGCTCGAAGGACCAGGCCACCGGCTACACCGCCGCCCACGTCTACGAGACGCCCGGGACGTACACGGTGTCGCTCACCCAGACCGACACCACCGGGACGGTCCGCACCTACGTCCAGACCATCACCGTGACCGCGTTCGCCGGCACCACCTACTACGTGGCGGCGAGCGGCAACGACTCGGCGGCGGGCACCTCCGAGGCGACCCCGCTCCGCACCGTCGCGCGCGCCATGTCGGTCGCCCTGGCGACCTCCGGGCCGGTGAGGGTGCTGTTCCGCCGCGGGGACACCTTCCCCGTGTCCGCCGCGTATGCCATCACCAAGCCGGGCCCCGGCATCATCGGCGCGTACGGGAGCGGCAACCGCCCGATCTTCACGGTGGCCGAGCTCGGGGACGTGAACGTCTTCAGCCCGCGGGGCACCGGCGCCGACTGGCGCATCATGGACCTCGACATGCGCGGGCCGAGCCTCTCGACCGGAACCGGTCCGGTCGGCCCGGACGTCTCTCACCAGGGCGTGAACCTGCTCGTGCTGCGGCTGCGCGCGTCCAACTGGTACGTGGGGATCGGCTGGGGTGACTGGACGCCGATCTACGCGACGCCGCACGACGGCATGTTCGTCGTGGACAGCGAGTCACCCGGCAACGGCGGCTACGGCATGTACCTCGGCGGACGCAGGATCGCCCTGCTCGGCAACGTCGTGAGCGACCCCGTCCAGACCCACGTCTGCCGGGTGTGGCAGGCGCACAAGGGCGTGTTCTCCAACAACGCGCTGCTGCGGCCGGGCGGGCAGCGTCACGCCCTGAAGCTGCACGGGCCGGTCATCAACGACGGCCGCCCGGAGACGCGCTGGGTGTCCATCACCGACAACTTCTTCCAGGCGAGCGGCACGTCGCAGTGGACCGTCTCGATGGGCTCGCCGAGCTCGGCCCTGTCCGAGAGCAGCCCGGTGTCGCACGTCGTCTTCGAGCGCAACCGCTTCGCCGGCTCGGCGTCGCTGGTCGCGGACATCGAGAGCGAGGCGAGCCACGTCATGGTGCGGAACAACGTGTTCGACGACACGGCCGCCTCGGCGGTGTCCGTGCTCTGGGCGCAGCGCAACACCGGCGTCCCCGCCCCGGACGACGTCCGCATCTACAACAACACCGTGTACGACGGCACCGCCGGCTCCGGCTCGGGGCTGCTGCAGACGAACTCGGGCGTCACGAACCTGCGCGTCCGCAACAACCTGTACGGCGCGGCCACGCTCTCGAGCGTCTCCCTGATCCAGGGCGCGGGCGGCGCGGGGTGGGCGGCCGACCACAACCTCGCCACCTCCTCGCCAGGGTTCGCGAACGCCGCCGGGGGCGACTTCTCGCTCGGCACCGGGTCGCCGGCGGTGGACGCGGGCGCGACCCTCCGCGACGCGGGGCTCGACTACCAGCTGTCGGCGCGCCCGCGCGGCGCCGGGTACGACCTGGGCGCGTACGAGTCGCGCTGAGGCCCGAGCGCGCCGGCGGCGGGTCACCGTCCCGCCGTCGGCGCCGCCCCGGCCAGCGCGCCGGGCCCCAGGAACGCCTCGACCGTGCGCGCGAGCCGCTCGCCGGTGAGGTCGCCGCGCCGCACGGCGTCCACCAGGAACGCCGGGACCACCACCGGGCCGCCCGCGGTCCCCTCGGCGCGCCGGAGCTCGACGTAGAGCGCGGCGGCGAGCACGTGCATGCCGCCGTCGTGCTCGCGCCAGTAGCCGGCCTGATCCGGGCGCCCGACGCCGAGCTGCTCCGCGATGACCGCCTCCATGGCCTCCACCACGTCCTCCTCCACGTAGCCCTCGACGGTGTTGTAGCCGAACGAGGGATCGTGGTGCTCCACGCGCGCCCGGATGAGCGGATCGGCCCCGAGCGCCGCCACCGCCTGCGCGATCTCGGGCCGCGAGGCATCGTACGGCGGGTGCATCATCTCGTGGATCGCGTTGCGGACCATCACGTCGGAGGGGAACGTCACGTCGGCGAGGAAGCGGGTCCCGACGATGCGGATCCCGTGCGGCCGCGCGAACGCGAGCACGTGGACGGTGATGCGGCGCGACGGGAGCGCCTTCCCGAGCCGCGCCTCGACGGCCGGGACGACGTCGTGAGCACGGAGGAACGGGGCCAGCTCGGCGATGCGCCGCTCGATCCGCGGGCGCGCCCGGCGCTCCCAGAAGCCCTCGAACCCGGCGCGGCCGAGCGCCTGGAGCGCGCGGATGAGGTGCGGCCGGGCGCGCTCGTAGGTGGCCCAACCCTCCTCGCTCCAGTACGGGGTGCGCTCGAGCGCGGCCCGCGCCCGCGCCGGCTCGCGCGCGACCCGGAGCAGCCACGCGATCGCGCCGCGCGCGCGCGGTGGCGCGGCGCCGAGCCCGCCCGCCTCGGCGGCCGAGAACACGAGGCCGAGGCGCGCCGAGACGATGCCCGCCGCCTCGTCCTTCAGGATCCGCTTCACGGCGCGAAAGGCCGCGCGCTCGGCGGGGGTGAACCGGGCGTCGAAGTGGCGGTACGCCTCCTCGAAGAACCGCACGTAGAACGGATCGCCGCCCAGCACGCCGATCAGGCAGAGCGCGTCGTAGGCGGGGGCCGCGGTGACCTCCCACTCGGTGACGCGAGGGGCGGACGAAGCGTGGACGGGCAGCGCGGAGGCCACGGCCGGCGCCGCGGCGGCGAGCGCGAGGGCGGAGAGGAAGGCGAGGCGGTCGGGGAAGGGGCGGCGTGCGATCATGGCCGCCGGCATAGCAGGCCGGCGGCGCCGCGGGCTTGTACCGGCTTAACCTCGGCGCGACGGCGCCCGCACACGCCCCATCCGCACGGCGCGGTACTGGCTGGGCGTCAGCCCGGTCGCCTCCCGGAAGCGGCGCGCCAGGTGCGGGTGATCCGCGAACCCGCACGCGGCCGCTGCCTCGGTCACCGTCCGCCCGGGCTCGGCGAGCAGGTCGAATGCGCGGCGAAGCCGCACGCCGGCCAGGAACTGGCCCACCGTGCACCCCAGCACGCGCCGGAAGGTGCGCGCCACGTGCACGGGGTGGACGCCCGCCTCCCGCGCCACGTCGGCGAGACCGAGCGGCTCGTCGGACCGGTCGTGCAGGAGCTCCACCGCCCGCCGGAGCCAGGCGGGCCGTCCCGCCTCCGGGGCGGCCGGGGCGAGCGCGGCGAGCTGCAGCGCCGCGTCCCCGGCGGCCGGACCGGCGCCGGACAGCGCCCGGAACAGCCCCAGCGCGGCCGCGTACGGCACCCCGCCGCGCGCCACGCGTCCGGCGCCAGCGGGCGCGGGCCGCACCCCCGCGTCCTCGAGCAGGCCGGGCGGCAGCTCCACGTTGAGGAGGTGCCCGCCCGAGGGCGAGAACCGGTCCTCGTGGGCCTCGCCCGGCGGGTGCCAGATCACGGTCCCGAGCGCGCAGTCGCGCTCGCCGGCGGCGGTCCGCTCCCGGTACGTGCCCGAGAGCAGGCACGACACGTAGGCGCGCTCGTGGCGATGCGGAGGCAGCGCCTCCCCGCCCGCGAACAGCGCCTCGGTCACCTCGAAGCCGCCCGCGCGCTGGCGGCGGACGATGTCGCCCAGGTACGCCACGGCCGGATCCATACGGCGAACGGCCCCGGGGCGCACGCGCACCGGTGGGCTGCCTCACCGCGCTCAGACGCCGGATCCCGCGGCGCCGCCGGCCTGCTTGGCCTCCTCCCGCGCCGTGGCCCGGGCCCGCACCTTCCGGAACTCGGCCTCGAGCTCGGTCAGCTCCTCGTCGGTGGCGTGCTCGAGGTCGGCGAAGATGTTCCGGGCCCGTCGCTGTGCGCGGATGAGCTCGTCGATCTTCAGGTGCAGCGCGCGGGTCTCGCGGTTCTGCGTCGCCTGGATGAGGAACACCATCAGGAACGTCACCACCGTCGTGCCGGTGTTCACCACCAGCTGCCAGCTGTCGCTGAAGCCGAACAGCGGCCCGGTGGCGGCCCAGACCACCACCGCCCCGAGCGCCACCAGGAACGCGCGGTGCGTCCCGACCACCTCGGAGATGAAGAAGGCCAGGCGATGGAACGCGTCCTTCACCGGGTAAAGGTGAGCACCGGACGGGCCGAGCGGCGCCAGGCGCAGCGCTGCGGGCGCCCGCGCGGCCGCCCGGCGCCCTAGGGCACGGTCGTCCCGTAGCCGCCGCGCTCCACGGCGATCACCTTCCCGCCTTCCAGGCGGGCGACGAGCGTGAAGCGCTGCGGCCCGAAGTCGAAGGTCCAGAGATCCACCGGCACCCGCACCTCGCCGGGCGGGCCGCCCTGCACCCCCTCCGGCAGCGCGCGCGGCTCGACGACCACGTCCTTCGCGAGCGGCTCCCCGCACCGGACCAGGAGGTCGAGCTTGCTCTCGCCCGCCCTCACCGCGGACGGATCGCAGCTCGCCCGCCCGGGGGGGCGCACCGCGGCCACGCGCTCGGGCGCATACCCGTACCCGCCGCGCTCGATCGCCACCACCTTGCCGCCCTCGACGGTGACGAGGTCGATGAAGCGCTGCGGACCGTGGTTGTAGGTCCATTGCTCGACGACCGCGATCGAGTCCTGGGACGCCCGGCCGGCGATCACGAGCACGCTGCGCTGGATCTCGCGCGCCTCGCGCAGCGCCGGCTCGCCGCACCGGGCGAGCAGGTCCAGCCTCGAGGCGCCGAGCTCGACCGTGCCGCCGTCGCACCGGAGCGACGACTCGCCCGCGCGGGCGGCGGGCGCGAGCAGCGCGAGGAGCAGGAGCACGAGGGGGCGGGCGTGCATGGGGGTCTCCGGGAGCGGGAGCACAGCGTACCACGGTCGGTGAACGCCCGGGGGCGCGGCGGGCGTGCGCGCGCCCCGCCGCCGCCCCGCTGCGCGCCGCGCCGGCGCGACCGCATCCTTCCGGCGGAGGCCGGCATGATCGAGATCCCCTGGAAGACCGTGTGCTGCCCGGTGGACCTGTCCGATGCGTCGCGCGCGGCGCTGCGCGTCGCGAGCGACGTCTGCCGGCGGCTCGACGCCTCGCTCACGCTGCTGCACGTGCAGGAGGGCGCGCCGGCGGCGGAGCGCCTGGCCGAGTGGCGCGCGGCGGCCGAGGCGGCGGGGGTGAAGCACGTCTCCGCGGAGGAGACCGGCGGCGATCCCGAGACCGCCATCGCGGAGTGGGTGGACGCGCACGGGGTCGACCTGGTGGTGATGGGCACGCACGGCCGCACCGGGCGGACGCACGCGCTGGTGGGCTCGGTGGCGGAGAGCACGGTCCGGCGGGCGCGCTGCCCGGTGATGGTGGTCCACGACGAGTGGACCGGCACGCTGCACTGATCAGCCGCGCCAGGGCTCGCAGGCCCGGAGCGCCGCCACGATGGCGCGCGTCGAGGGCGAGCGGTTCAGCGTGTAGAAGTGGATCCCGGGGGCGCCGCGGCGCAGCAGGTCCGCGCACTGCAGCGTGGCGTAGGCGACGCCCAGCTCGCGGGCGCTCTCCGGGTCCGCGCGCCGGACCTCCATCGCCGCCCGGAGCGGCGGCGGGATGGCGGCGCCGCACATCGCGGTGAAGCGCTCCACCTGCTCGACGTTGGTGAACGGCATGATCCCGGGCACCACCGGCACCTCGATGCCGCCGGCGCGCGCGCGCTCGACGAAGCGGAAGTAGTGCGCGTTCTCGAAGAACAGCTGCGTCACCAGGAAGTCGCTGCCGGCGTCCACCTTGAGCTTCAGGTGGCGGAGGTCCT
Organism: Anaeromyxobacter sp. K; assembly: GCF_000020805.1. NCBI lineage: Bacteria > Pseudomonadati > Myxococcota > Myxococcia > Myxococcales > Anaeromyxobacteraceae > Anaeromyxobacter > Anaeromyxobacter sp. K. The sequence goes on from NC_011145.1 coordinate 3,097,514, forward strand.
GCGCCAGGTCCCGGGTCTCGGGGTGGCCCTCGGGGTACGCGGCGGCGCCCACGCAGAAGCGCCAGCGCTCCGGCTGCGACCGGATGAACGCGACGAGCTCGCTCGCGTGCGCGAAGCCGTCCGGGTGCGGGACGAACGCACCCTGCCCCCGCGGCGGATCGCCGCGCAGCGCCAGCACGTTCTGGATCCCGGCCTCCGCCACCTCGTCGAGCACCGCCGCGATCTCGTCGCGCGACGCGCCCACGCAGGTGACGTGCGCCATCGCCTCGACCTCGGCGTCGCGCTTGAGCCGCTTCACCAGCTCGATGGTCTTCGCCCGGGTGGACCCGCCGGCGCCGTACGTCACCGACACGTAGGCGGGGCCGAGCGGGCGCAGCGCCTCGACCGTCTCGAACAGGCCTCGCACCCCGTCGTCGGTCTTGGGCGGGAAGAACTCGAAGGAGAAGATGGGCTCGCCCCGCTCTCGGGCGAAGCGCAGGAGGTCGGTGATCCGCACAGGCCCGCGAGAGTAGCCCGGCCTGGCCGCGCGGCGCCAGCTTCCTGCGGTTGACAGCGGCGCCGCTCCGCGGGAATCGTTCGTCGCACCACCATGTCCAGGACGCCCCGGTACATCACGCCCGAAGGCTTCCGGCGCCTCGCCGCCGAGCACGCCCGCATCTGGACCGAGCTGCGGCCGCGCATCGTGGCCGAGGTCGAGGCCGCCGCCGCGCTGGGCGACCGCAGCGAGAACGCCGAGTACATCTACGGCAAGAAGAAGCTGCGGGAGCTGGATCGCCGCCTGCGCTTCCTCTCGGAGAAGATGGACTCGCTCTCGGTGGTCGAGCCGCGGGCCCACCCGGACGGCCGCGCCTTCTTCGGCGCCTGGGTGACCGTCGAGCAGGAGGACGGCCAGGAGCGGAGGGTCCGCCTGGTCGGGCCGGACGAGTTCGACGTCGCCGCGGGCTCATCAGCGTGGACGCGCCGCTCGGCCGGGCGCTGCTCGGCAAGCGCGAGGGCGACGTGGTGGTGGTGCACCGACCCGCCGGCATGGTGGAATTGACCGTGGTGGAGGTCTCCTGGTCGGACCCGGAGGGCGGATGACGATCGAGACGGATCGGGCGGCGCAGCGCGAGCGCGTCGAGCGCTTCGCCCGCGAGCACCCCGGCAGCGTGATGTACGACGGCGCCACCCTGCTCGACGTCTACTCGGGCAAGCCGCTCCACCTCGACTGGATGCGGGTGGCGCGCCTGGAGGAGCGCTCCGACGCGGAGACCGGGCGCCCTTACCTCGCGCTGGCGCGCGACGACGGGAGCGAGGTCGCGATGGCCGAGCAGGGCGTGGTGTTCCCGCCGTGCACCACCGGGACCGGGCCGCTGGACGGCCTCCCGCGCGCGGTCTGCTTCCGCGACCTGGCCCAGGCCGAGGGCCGGCTCACCCACTTCCTGCTCGACCACCCGGACGAGCGCCCGAGCGCCACGCACGTCTCTCTGTTCCTGTTCTGCCTGGCGGTGGTGGACGGCGCGCGCGCCGCCGGGTTCGACGTGTCGCGCGAGGAGCGGCGCCTCGAGGCCGTGCTGAACGAGCTCGAGGCGCGCAAGCGCGGCTGAGCGCGCCCCCTCCGCCCGCGGGTGCGCCGCGGGCGCGCGCGCCCCACCTTGCGCCCGTGGCGCGCGGCCGGCGTGCCCGGCCCCGGGCCGGGCGCCGCGCGGAGGGAGGGCGGGCGGGGGTGCGCTTCCGCGTGGTCACCTGGAACGTGCACGGCCTGCGCGGCGCGGGCCGCCGTCCCGATCCCGAGCGCATCGCCCGCGTGCTCGACGACATCGGCGCCGACGTGGCGGGGCTGCAGGAGGTCGGCGCGAGGCTCCCGGGCGCCGACGCGCACGCCGCCGAGGCGCTCGCGCGCCTCACCGGCCTGAACGGCGCGTTCGGCCCGACGCTCCAGCACGCGCGCGGCTTCGCGTACGGCAACGCCATCCTCTCCCGTCACCCCATCGACGCGACGCGCACCTACGACCTGTCGGTGCCCGGACGCGAACCGCGCGGCTGCCTGCGCGCCGATCTCGACCTCGGCCCGATGCGCGTCCACGTGTTCGCGGCCCACCTCGGCCTGCACTGGCGCGAGCGGCGGCGCCAGGCGGCCGCCCTGCTCTCGGCGGACATCCTGCGCGACGCCGCGCTCTCCCACCCGCTGGTGCTGGTGGGGGACTTCAACTCGCCCTCCGACCGCTCGGCGGTCCCGCGCTGGCTGCGCCGCACGCTCACCGACTGCGCCGTCGCGGCCGGCCGCCCCGCCGCCACGTTCCCGTCCGCCTGGCCGCTCCTGCGGCTCGACCGCGCCTACGTGGACGCCGCGCTGCGCGTCCTCGGCTGCGAGGTGATCCGGACGCCGCTCGCCCGCCGGGCCTCGGACCACCTGCCGCTCGTGGTCGAGCTGGAGCTCACCGAGGCCGCGCGCCGTCCGCCCGCCCCGCGGCCGGTCGAGGCGCCTGGCGTCCGGACGCGGACCGGGTGATCGCGCCGGCGACGGCGCGCGACCGCGTGTCCGGCCTCGGGGCCTCGATCGCGCCCCGCTCGATGCGCAGGCTGTGACGCGGGCCCGGGAGCGGGCGGGAGGGATACGACATGGCGATGTCCTGGAAGGCGATGAAGGGGATGCTCGACCGCGAGCTGCTCTTGAAGCGGATGGGGCTCGAGGAGCGCAGCCCGGCCGGCGACTTCTTCACCGGCCTCGGCCTGTTCTCGGTCGGCGTGCTGGTGGGCGCCGGGCTGGGCATGATGTTCGCGCCCCGCCGCGGCGAGGACCTGCGCGCGATGATGACGGACGCGTGGCGGCAGCGGACCGGCAAGCCGACGCAGGGGCCCGACTACCAGGCCATGGGCGCCGAGACGGCGATGCCGCCCCCGCAGCACTGACGGCTAGGCCGGCGGCTCCGCCTCGGCGGTCTGCGGCTCCTCGGCGGCGAGCGCCGCGAGCCGCGCCCAGAGCGCGTCGGTGCCGGTGCCCTCCACCGCGGAGAACGGCACCGCGTCACCGCGCGCCAGGCCGAGCGCGCGCTCGACCTGCTGGAGCGCGAGCACGCGGCGCGCCTTGGGCAGCTTGTCGGTCTTGGTCGCCGCGACCACGAGGCGCCGCCCCGCCGACACCAGGAACGCGGCGGCGTCCTCGTCGCTCTCCGAGGGCGGGTGGCGCGCGTCCACGATGAGCACCACCGCGCGCAGCACGTCGCGGTCGCGCAGGTAGTCCTCGATCATCGCCGTCCAGCGGTCGCGCTCGGCCCGCGCCACCTTGGCGTAGCCGTAGCCGGGCAGGTCGCAGAAGCGGATCGCGCGCGGGCGCGCCGCCGGCGTCGGCCGGTACGAGAGATCGAAGAACTGGAGCGCGCGGGTGCGGCCGGGGGTGGACGAGACGCGCGCCAGCCCCTTGCGCCGGGCGAGCGCGTTCAGCATCGACGACTTCCCCACGTTCGAGCGGCCCACGAACGCGATCTCGGGCGTGGCGCCGCGCGGCCACTCCTCGGGGCGGGTGGCGGTCTTGGCGAAGTCGGCGGAGACGACCTGGATCGGCACGTCGGGCTCCTAGCGGCCGCCGGGGCGGCGGGCGGGGGCCGGGGCTGGCCGCGCCGGCGCGCGGGGACCGGCCGGCGCCGCGGCATCGCCGGGTCCAGCGGTCCAGTGGTCGATGAGCGGCAGCTTCCGCTTCGGATCGAAGCGCAGCAGGCTCGGCGTCGAGTCGGTGTGGCAGGCGAGGCAGGTCTTCGGGCCCGGGTCCGCCAGGCCGACCGCGCGCGCCAGCTCGCGGTCGCGCATGACGTAGTCGGCCGCGTAGGCGCGCCCCGGGCCGTGGCAGGTCTCGCAGGAGACGCCGGCGAGCCCGTCCTCGCGATCGGGCGCGTGGCACGAGAGGCAGCGCGGGTCGTCGCGGCGCTCCGCCGGCAGCACCTCCAGCGCGCGCGCGTGCGGGCTCACCCGCCACCGCTCGTACGCCGACGGGTGACAGGCCTTGCACGCCTCGGGTCCCACCTTGTCGCCTGCGGCGCGCGCGGCGGGAGGCAGGGCGACGAGGACGGCGGCGAGGAGCGGGAGGCGGAGGTCGGGGAGCACGGGCGCCGGAGTATAATGCGCCATGCGCCTCGTCTGGCTCTCCACCGCGTTCCTGCTCGCCCTCGGCCCCGTTTCCGCCACCGCACGCCCGTGGAAGGGGGTCACCCCGGGCCTCACGGCGCAGGCCGAGGTGGTCGGGAAGTTCGGGGAGCCCACCGCCCGCACCCGCCGCGGGGCGCGCACCGTGCTCGCGTACTACGGGGACCAGGCGCTGGAGGGGACCAAGCAGGCGCAGTTCCACCTCGATCCGGCCGGGACGGTCCAGGAGATCACGATCTTCCTCACCGTGCCGCTCGACGCGGACACCATCGAGGGGACCTACGGCAAGCCCACGCAGAGGACGTTCGTGGAGGACACGTTCCAGAAGGTCTGGCTCTACCCGGCGCAGGGCGTGACCGTGTACTTCGCGAAGGACGGGAGCGTCGAGGCGCTCTCGTTCGCGGCGGGGCGGCAGAAGGCCGCGCCGGGCGCCGCGAAGCCGGCCGCGGCCGAGGCCGCCGCGACGCGCTGAGGCGGCGCGTGCGGGTCATCGGCCTCACCGGCGGGATCGCGACCGGCAAGAGCACGTTCGGCGCGCTGCTGCGCGCGCGCGGCGCGCCGGTGGTGGACGCGGACGCGCTGGCGCGGGCCGCGGTCGAGCCGGGGACGCCGGCGCTGCCGGAGATCGCCCGCACCTTCGGCGCGGAGGTGCTGCGCGAGGACGGCGCGCTCGACCGGAAGGCGCTCGCCGCCCGCGTGTTCGCGGACCCGGAGGCGCGGCGCCGGCTCGAGGCCATCACCCACCCCGCGGTCCGCCGCGCCATGCGCGAGGCGACCGATCGCCTGGCCGCGCAGGGTCACCCGCTCGCGTTCTACGACACGCCGCTGCTCTACGAGGTCGGGCTGGAGGCCCTGCTCGACGCGGTGGTGGTGGTGTGGGCGCCGCGCGACGTGCAGCGCGAGCGCCTGATCCGCCGCGACGGGCTCGACGCCGCCGAGGTCGACGCGCGCCTGGCCGCGCAGCTCCCCGTGGACGAGAAGGCGGCCCGCGCGGACTTCGTGATCGACAACGCCGGCGCCCCCGAGGCGCTGGCCGGCAAGGCCGACCGCCTGCTCGCGGACCTCCGCGCGGGCCGGGGGCGCAGGCTTCCCAACGCGCCCCCCGTGCGCTATTGACCGCGGCATGGGGACCGGCGCGCGCGTCCACTTCGTCACGGGGTACCCGGGCTTCATCGGGAAGCGGCTGGTGCGCCGCCTCGTCGAGGACGCGCTGCGGGCCGACGACCGCGTGGTGCTGCTGGTGCAGCCGCGCAACGCCGCCGCGGCGCGGGCCGACCTGGGCGCGCTCGGCGCGGAGCGGGCCGAGGTCCTGGAGGGCGACGTCGAGCAGATGCACCTCGGCCTCTCCGGCGCGGAGTGGAAGGCGCTCGCCCGCGAGGTGACCGACGTCTGGCACCTGGCGGCGCGCACCTGGCTGGGCGCCTCGCGCCCGGAGTTCCGCCGGGTCAACCTCGAGGGCACGCGCAACGTGCTGGAGCTGGGCCGCGCGGCCCGCCGGCTGCGCCGGCTCAACCACTTCTCCACCGCGTTCGTCTCCGGCGACCGGGTGGGCGTCATCCTCGAGGACGAGCTGGCCATGGGCCAGCGCTTCCACAACGCGTACGAGGAGACGAAGTACCAGGGCGAGCTGCTGGTCCGCGCGGCGCAGTCGGAGCTGCCCGCGACCATCTACCGCCCGAGCATCGTGGTGGGCGACTCCCGCACCGGCGAGATCGACCGGTTCGAGGGGCCCTACGCGCTCGCGATCCTGCTGGTGGCGTCGCCGCTGGCGGTCCCGCTGCCGCTCCCGGGCGACGCGGTGGCGCCGCTCAACGTGGTCCCGGTGGACTTCGTGGTGAACGCGGCGGTGGCCATCGGCGAGGCGCCCGCCGCGGCCGGGCGCACGGTGCACCTGGTGGACCCGGCGCCGCTCTCGGCGCGGCGCGTGTACGAGCTCATCGCCGCGCACGCGGGCAAGCGCCTGCCCTCGGTGTCGGTGCCGGCGCGCGTGCTCCAGGCGCTGCTGCAGCTCCCGCTGCTGGAGCGGCTCTCGCGCGTGCACCGGCCCGCCATCGAGTACGTGAACCACCTCGCGATCTACAACTGCCGCAACCTGCTCGAGCTGCTCGACGGCACCGGCGTCCGCTGCCCGCCCATCTCCAGCTACCTCGACCGGCTCATCGAGTTCGTGCAGGGGACGTTCGAGAAGCGGCGCGAGGCCGAGCTGGCGCAGCTCGCCGGCGAGCCCGACGATCCGCTCGACCCGCCCGCCCCGCCCGCGACCGGCGCCGCCTGAGCTCGCCCCGGGGCGCCCGCGCGGTGACGCCCCGCGTCGTGATTCCGAGGGGGTGCGCGGGCTTGTGCTCCGCCCGGACCTCCCTTACACGGGAGGGATGAAACGCCTCCAGGACTTCACCGTGGGCGACACCTTCGAAGCGGTCCGGGAGGTGGACTCGTACCGGCCGATCTACTACGCGGCCGCCTCCGGCGACTTCAACCCGATCCACATCGACCCGCAGGTGGGCCGCGCCGCCGGCTACTCCGGCGCGATCCTCCAGGGCATGTGCACGTTCTCCTGGCTGTCCGACGCGTGCGTCGCGTACCTGGGCGACCCGGCGCGGCTGCGCCGGATCCGGGCCCGCTTCACCAAGCCGGTGCAGGTGGGCGACGTGATCCGGTTCCAGGGCCGGTGCGTCGCGCTCGAGGGCCCGCGGATCGCGCTCGAGCTGGAGGCGACGAACCAGCGCGGCGAGGAGGTCCTGAAGGGCGCGGTGGCCGAGGGCCACCTCGGGGACGGGTGACCGCGTGCCCATCGACCGCAAGCACCTCGGCCGGCGCTACGGCCCGTACCGCTTCACCGTCGGTCTCGAGCAGATCCGCGACTTCGCCGCGGCGACCGGCGGCGGCGTGCCCGGCCGGGTCTTCGCGGTGCCGCCGGAGCGCGCCCACCCGTGGACCTGGGACGAGGCCGCGGCCGCCGCCTCGCCGCACGGCGGGCTGGTCGCGCCCCCCACCTTCGCGGCCGCGTTCGCCATCCAGCCGTTCGCGAACGCCTGCGCCGACCCGGCGCTCGGGGTGAACGTGCTCCGCCTCGTCCACGCGGAGCAGTCGTTCGAGCTGGAGGCCCCGGTGCGCCCCGGGGACGTGCTCGAGACCGAGGGCGAGATCACCCGGATCCAGGACCGGGGCAGCCTCGACTTCCTCGAGGTCACCACCGAGACCCGGAACCAGCGCGGCGAGCGCGTGGTGCGCGGGGTCTGGACCGCGATCATCCGGAACTGAGGCCCGCTCGTGGTGGACCGTCGAGCCGCGGGCGGGGCGGCGCGCAGGACCGTCAGGTCGTGATGACCCCGTCCGCGATCAGGTTCGCCAGGATGCGCGCGGTGTCGAGGCGCGGCAGACCGGAGAGCGCGAAGAGCGCCTCGTAGTCCACGAAGCCGTCGATCTGCGCGAGCAGGAAGCCGGCCCGGTGGTCGAGGTTCAGCCACATGATCTCCTCCGGCTTGATCGCGAGCCGGGGGACGCCGCCGAGCGGGCCGAGCTTCGACTCGTACATGGCGATGAGCGTGGCCTCGTTCTGGCGCAGGTACTCGCGCGCCTCGCGGTGATCCGGGTCGACCTGCAGGATCTTCTCGATCAGCTCCAGCGATCCGGTGAAGTCGCCGAGCGCGAACAGCTCGCGGGCGGCCTGCATCCAGACCTCCACGTCGCGGGCGCCCGGGGAGTCGCCGCGCGCGGCCTTCGCCGGCACCAGCGGGCGGATGTCCGATTTCTCGGCCACCGCGTCGAGATCCAGGCCGCCCTCCGGCTCCAGCTGAAGCTCGATGATCTCCGCCGCCGACGGCAGCGCGTCCCACGGCGAGTCGCCGGGCGCCGGCGCCGGCCGCGCCGCCGGCGGCGGCAGCGGGATCGGGTCCGCGGTGGCGCCGCCGGGCATCCCGCCGCCGAGCAGCGACAGGTACGAGCGCGCCTTCGGGTTGCCCGGGTCGCGCTCCAGCGCCTGCTGGAACGAGCGCAGCGCCTCGCCCACCCGCCCGGCCACGTAGGCCTTGATGCCGCGGTCGATGAGCTCGTTCACGTCCGCCACGGCTCACCTCGTGCCGGGCCGCGCCGTGGCGGCCAGGCCCTTGAACAGCTGCAGCGTGCGCTCGAGCGGCTCCTCCTCGGCGGCGAGCGCGGCGAGATCGCGCGCCTCGACCGCGGTGCGCGCCCGGGCGAGCACCCCCTTCGCCTTCAGCACCGCGTCCTTGCCGAACCGCGTCCGCTCCAGCGCGTCGTGCACCTCCGGGCCGAGCGCCTCGATCTCGCGGACCAGCGCCAGCACCCGGTCCCGCCGCGTCTCGAACTCGCGCGCGGTCTGCTTGCGCTCGAGCAGCTCGTCGATCTGCTCGTCGAGGATGTGCCGCATCTCGTCCTCGGTGAGGCCGGAGGTGGCGGTCACCGAGATCGACTGCTGCAGGCCGGTGGCCACGTCGCGGGCCGACACCCCCACGATGCCGTCCGCGCTGATCTCGAAGGTGACCTCGATCTCCACCTCGCCGCGGCGCGCCGGCCGGATGCCGTCGAGCACGAACTCGCCCAGCAGCTCGTTGTCGATGGCGCGCTCGCTCTCGCCCTGGAGGACGGCGATGCGCACCGAGGTCTGGTCGTCCTGCACGGTGGTGAACAGGTGCGTCTGGCTGGTCGGGACGGTGGTGTTCCGCGGGATGACGGTCTGGAAGTAGCCGCCCACCACCATGAGCCCGAGGTTCTGCGGGGTGACGTCGAGCAGCAGCACCTCGGCGCCGGCGTGCGGCGCGGACAGCGCCTGCGCCTGGATGGCGGCGCCGAGCGCCACCACCTCCTCCGGGTGGACGCCGCGGCACGGCTCGCGCCCGAAGAACTCGCGCACCGCCTGCTGCACCCGCGGCATGCGCGTCATCCCGCCGACGAGCAGCACCTCGCCCACCTGCGACGGCCGCACGCCCGCGTCGCGCAGCGTGCGCTCGGTGACGGCGATGCACCGGTCCACCAGGTCCTTGGTGAGCTCCTCCAGCTTCTCGCGCGAGAGCTGGCGATCCAGGTGGAGCGCGCTCTTGCCCTCCCCGCCCCCGACCAGGAACGGCAGGTGGAGGGCGGTGGACGGGAGCGAGGACAGCTCGCACTTGGCCCGCTCCGCGGCGTCGCGCAGGCGCTGGAGCGCCATCTTGTCCTGGCGCAGGTCGATGCCGCCGTTCTCCTTCGCGAAGCCGAACGTGAGCCAGTCCATGACCCGGCGATCGAAGTCCTCGCCGCCGAGGTAGGTGTCGCCGCCCACCGCCACCACGTCGTAGACGCTCTTGCCGATGTCGAGCACCGACACGTCGAACGTCCCGCCGCCCAGGTCGAAGACCACCACCTTGCGCTCGATCTGCTTGCCGAAGCCGTACGCGAGCGCGGCGCTGGTGGGCTCGTTGATGATGCGGAGCACCTCGAGCCCGGCGATCCGCCCGGCGTCCTTGGTGGCGTGGCGCTGGCCGTCGTTGAAGTAGGCGGGGACGGTGATCACGGCGCGGCTCACCGGCTGCCCGAGCCACGCCTCGGCGTCCGCCCTCAGCTCGGCCAGCACCATGGCCGAGATCTCCTGCACCGCGAGCGTCCGCCCGCCCAGCTCCACGCGGACGTCGTGGCCCTCCGGCCCGGCCACCAGCCGGTACGGCAGCACCTGGCGCGCGTCCTCGATCTCCTTCGAGCCCCAGCGGCGGCCGATGAGCCGCTTCGCCGCGAAGACGGTGTCCTCGGCGTTGGTGATGGCCTGGCGCTTCGCGAGCGCGCCCACCAGCCGCTTCCCGTTGCGGGCGAACGCCACCACTGAGGGCGTGAGGAGCTGGCCGCTGCGGCCCGGGATGACGCGCGGGACGCCGTCCTGCACGGTGGCGACCACCGAGTTGGTGGTGCCGAGGTCGATGCCGATGACGGGCTCGCTCGCGCTCATCCGAGGAAGCTCCAGCGCAGCCGCTTCAGCCGCTCGCGCGCCTGCTCCAGCTTCGGGTCCAGCTCCACGGCCCGCTCCAGCGCGCGGCGCGCCTCCTTGCGCGCCCCCTGGGCCTCCAGCGCCAGGCCGAGCGCCTCGTGCGCGAACCCGGCCGTCGGCTGGGCGCGGACCGCCGCCTCGGCCAGCGCGTGCGCGGCGACCGCGTCACCCACCGTGAGCGCCGCCCGCGCGCCACCCGCGGCCGCCCGCGCGTGGCGGGGGTCGGCCTCGAGCGCCTCCCGGAACGCCGCGAGCGCCTTGGCGGGCGCGCCCATGGCCTCGGCGGCCAGCCCGCGCTCGTAGGCGTCGCCGGCGCGCTGCACCGCCGCGCGCCGCCGCGCCTCGGCCGCGAGCGCGGCCACCTCCGCGTTCTGCGGGTCCATCCCCTGCGCGAGCACCAGGTCGTTCGCGGCCTGGACCACCTGCCCGGCGCGCAGGGACTCCTTGCCCCGCCGCACCAGGTCGGCCACGCGGGCGGCGCGGGCCACGAGCGGGCTCTGGCGGGCGAGCCGCGCCCGGCGCTCCTCCGAGCGGCGCTCGTCCTCCAGCTTGCGCAGCTCCATCCGCGCGAACTCGTCGGCCGGCGCGGTCTCGCGCGCGTAGGCGGCGCGCCTCGCCTCGTCGGCGAGCACGTCGCGCGCCTCGGTGAGGCGACGGAACACCTTCTCCAGCCGGGCGCGGTAGCTCCCCAGCCGCTTCCCCGGATAGCGATCCGGGTGGAAGACCTTCACCTTCTCGAGGTAGGCGGCGCGCGCGGCCTCCACCGGCGCGTTCCAGGGCAGGCCCAGCACGTCCCAGTGCGTCCAGCGCGGCAGGCTCCCCTCGGCGAACAGGATCTCGCGCCGCCGCTCGGCGCCGAGGTCCACGTCCTCCTGGAGATCCGCCGGATCGAACGCGAAGCCGCTGTATCGATCCACGCTCAACCGTCTCCCCCCGCCCGTACGTCGGCGGCCCCGAGATTAACGACCGGGACCGCAGGGGGTCAAATCCGCTCCGCGCGCGCCCGCCCCACGGGCCCCGGACACGCGCCGGGGCCCGTCCGGGCGGCCAGTCACCGGCCGGCGAGCAGCAGCTCGAGCAGCGCCTTCTGGGCGTGCAGCCGGTTCTCGGCCTCGTCGAAGACCGCGGACTGCGGGCCCTCCAGCACCTCGTCGGTGATCTCCTCGCCGCGGTGCGCCGGCAGGCAGTGGAGCACCACCGCGTTCGGCCGCGCCCGCGCCATCAGCGGCCCGTCCACGATGAACCCCTCGAACCGGCGGCGGCGCTCCTCCGCCTCCTGCTCCTGGCCCATGCTGGCCCAGACGTCGGTGTTCACCACGTGCGCGCCCGCCACCGCCTCGGCCGGCGAGCGGAACACCTTCGCCCGCCCGGCCGCGCGGGCGAGCAGCGCCGGGTCCGGGTCGTAGCCCGCCGGGCAGGCGAGGTGCAGCTCGAACCCGAGCAGCACGCACGCCTCCAGCCAGCTGTTGGCCATGTTGTTGCCGTCGCCCACCCACGCCACCCGCAGGCCGGGCTTGGTGAGCGCGTCCGAGCCGAAGCGCTCGGTGACCGTGAGCAGGTCGGCCAGCACCTGGCACGGGTGCGACGCGTCGGTGAGCGCGTTCACCACCGGCACGCCGGCGTAGCGCGCCATCTCCTCGATCTTCTCGTGCCCGTACGTGCGCACCACCAGGCAGTCCAGGTAGCGCGACAGCACGCGGGCCGTGTCGCGGATCGGCTCCCCTCGCCCGAGCTGCGTGTCGCGCGGCGAGAGCATGATCGACCCCGCGCCGAGCTGGTGCGCCGCCACCTCGAACGAGACGCGGGTGCGGGTGGAGGCCTTCTCGAACACCAGGCCGACGGTGCGCCGCTCCAGCGGCCGCGGGCCGCCCTTGCCGAGGAGCTTCCACTCCGCGGCGCGCTCCACCAGCTCGAGCAGCTCCGAGCGATCCAGGTCGGTGATGCGGAGGAAGTCGCGCTTCTCGCGGGGCGAGGTGGCCATGGGGTCCTCTCTCAGGGCTTCGCCGGCGCCGCCGCCAGGGCCGCGCCGAGCCGCTCCACGGCCAGGTCGGCCTCGGCGGCGGTCAGGGTGAGCGGCGGGGCCAGGCGCAGCACGTCGTCGCCGATGGCGTTCACGAGGAGGCCCTGCGCGCGGGCGGCCTTCATCACCTCGGCGGCCGCCACCCCCTGCACGATCACGCCGAGCAGCATGCCCCTGCCGCGGACCCGGGCCACCCGGCCGCCGGAGGCGAGCGCCTCCAGCCCGGCGCGGAGCCGCGCCGCGACCTCGCGCGAGCGCTCCAGCACGCCGCCCCGCAGCTCGGCCAGCACCGCGAGGGCCACCGCGCAGGCGAGCGGGTTGCCGCCGTAGGTGGTGCCGTGGCTGCCGGGGGTGAGGTGCTGGCCGACCTCCTCGGTGGCGAGCATCGCGCCGATGGGGAACCCGCCGCCGAGCGCCTTGGCGCTGGACATGAGGTCGGGCGTGATCCCCTCCCACTCGTGCGCCCAGAACTTGCCGGTGCGGCCCATGCCGGTCTGCACCTCGTCGAGGCACAGCAGCACGCCCTTCTTCCGCGTCAGCTCCCGCACGGCGCGCAGGTAGCCCTCCGGCGGCGGGACCACGCCGGACTCGCCCATGATCGGCTCGACCATGAACGCCGCCACGGTGTCGTCGAGCGCCGCCTCGAGCGCGGCGAGGTCGCCGTACTTCACGTGGCGGACGCCGGGGACGAGCGGCGCGAAGCCGGCCTGGTACTTCGGCTGGCCGCCCACGGTGACGGTGAAGAGCGAGCGGCCGTGGAACGAGTCGTGGCAGGAGACGATGACGTTCCGCTCGGGGTGGCCGCGGTCGTGGTGGAACTTGCGCGCGAGCTTCAGCACCGCCTCGTTCGCCTCGCCGCCGCTGTTGCAGAAGAACGCCCGCGACGCCCAGGGCGTGACCGCCAGCAGCGCCTCGGCGAGCTCGACCTGGCGCGGGATGTAGTAGTGGTTCGACACGTGCCAGACGGTGCGGGCCTGCTCCTCGAGCGCCTTCACCAGCGCTGGGTGGCAGTGGCCGAGCGCGTCCACCGCCACGCCGCCGAGGAAGTCCAGGTACTCGTTGCCGTCGGCGTCCCAGACGCGGACGCCCGCGCCGCGCGCGATGGCCACCGGCTGCTGCCGGTAGTTGGGCGTGAGCACCTGCTGCGCGCGCTGGGCGATCGACTCGTTGCGTGTCATTCCGCGCTTATAGCAGCCGGGCGGCGGAGAGTTCCAGATCCGCGAGCGCCCGGGTCGGGCGCGCCCGGGCGTGCGCCTCACAGGATGTAGCGCGACAGGTCCTCGTCCTGCGCGATGCCCTGGAGGCGGTCGCGCACGTAGGCCGCGTCCACCACGATCCGCTGCCCGCGCAGCTCCGAGCCCTCGAACGAGAGCTGGTCGAGCAGCCGCTCCATCACGGTGTGGAGGCGCCGCGCGCCGATGTTCTCCATGCGCTCGTTCACCTCGGCGGCGATCCGCGCGATCTCGTCCACGGCGTCGTCGCGGATCTGCACGTCCACGCCCTCGGTCGCGAGCAGCGCGGTGTACTGCCGCACCAGGCTGTTGCGCGGCTCCTTGAGGATGCGCACCAGGTCCTCGCGCGTGAGCGGCTCCAGCTCCACGCGGATGGGGAAGCGCCCCTGCAGCTCCGGGATGAGGTCGGAGACCTTGGCCACGTGGAAGGCGCCGGCGGCCACGAACAGCATGTGGTCGGTCTTCACCACGCCGTACTTGGTGTTGACGTTGGAGCCCTCGACGATCGGCAGGAGATCGCGCTGCACGCCGCCCCGCGAGACGTCGGGCCCGCGCACGCCGCCGCCGTCGCCGCCCGCGATCTTGTCGATCTCGTCGATGAACACGATGCCGGCGTTCTGCGCGCGGTCGAGCGCCTCGCGCGTCACGCGCTCCATGTCCACCATCCGCGCGGCCTCCTCGTCGGTGAGCAGCTCGAGCGCCTCCTTCACCTTCACCTTGCGCTTCCGCTTCCGGCCGCCGCCGCCCAGCATCCCGAGCAGCGGGTTGTTGCCCAGGTTCTGGACCATGTCCTGGAGGCCCTGCGCCATGTCCTCCATGCCCGGCCCCATGAACGGCATCACCGGCATGGCGCGCTCCGAGAGCTCCACCTCCACCAGGTCGTCGTCGAGCGTGCCGGCGCGGAGCTGGGCGCGCGCCTTCTCGCGGGCGCCGGCGGCGGAGCCGGCCGGGTGCGAGGCGGGCGCGGCCTGCGGCTCGTCGGGCTGCGCGCCGCGGCCGCCGAACGGGTTCCGGAAGCCGAGGCCGAAGCCGGAGCCGAAGCCGAGCGCGTCGAGGACCTTCTCCTCGGCCGCCTCGCGCGCCCGCTCGCGCAGCTTCGCGATCTCCTCCTCCTTCACCAGCTTGACCGCCGCCTCGACCAGGTCGCGGATCATCGAGTCCACGTCGCGGCCCACGTAGCCGACCTCGGTGAACTTGGACGCCTCGACCTTGACGAACGGCGCGCCGGCGAGCCGCGCCAGCCGGCGCGCGATCTCGGTCTTCCCCACGCCGGTGGGGCCGATCATGACGATGTTCTTGGGCAGGATCTCGTCGCGCAGCTCGGGCCCGACGCGCTGCCGGCGCCAGCGGTTGCGCAGCGCGATCGCGACCGCGCGCTTCGCCTGCGCCTGGCCGACCACGTAGCGGTCCAGCTCCGCCACGATCTCCCGCGGGGTGAGGTCCTGCGGCTTCGGGCTCGGCGCCATCACAGCTCCTCGATGGTGAGGTTGCCGTTCGTGTAGATGCAGATCTCGGCGGCGAGCTTCATGGCCTCCTCGGCCACCTGGCGGGCGTCCAGCGCCGAGTGGGCGAGCAGCGCCCGCGCCGCGGCCAGCGCGTAGGGGCCCCCGGACCCGATCGCCGCGGCCGCGCCGTTCGCCACCGGATCCGGCTCGATGACGTCGCCGGCGCCGGACAGCACCAGCAGGTGCTCGCGGTCGGCGACCAGCAGCAGCGCCTCGAGCCGGCGCAGCATCCGGTCGGTGCGCCACTGCTTCGCGAGCTCCACCGCGGCCCGCGGGAGCGAGCGCGCGTGCTCCTTCAGCTTCTTCTCGAACAGCTCGAAGAGCTGGAACGCGTCGGCGGTCGCGCCGGCGAACCCCGCCACCACCTGACCCTCGCCCAGCCGCCGCACCTTGCGGGCGGTGGCCTTCATGACGGTCTTGTCCAGGGTGACCTGGCCGTCGCCGGCGATCACCACCCTGCCCTCGCGGCGCACGCAGAGGACGGTCGTTCCGTGCATGGGGCGCATGCCCGAGAGGTAGCGCGGCCGCGCCCGGGGGGCAACGATTCACGGCGGCCCGCCCCGCGCCGAGCGTCAGCGCGGGCCGCGGCCGCCGCGGGCGCTGCGGCCGGGCGTCGCGCCGGGCACGCCGCCCGCGGGGCCGCCCGCGCCCGCGCCGCCCGCCGCCCCGGCCCGCGCGCGCGGGTGGGCCGCGTCGTAGACCGCCGCGAGCCGCTTCCAGTCGAGGTGCGTGTACCGCTGCGTGGTGGAGAGCGAGGCGTGCCCGAGCAGCTCCTGGATGCCGCGCAGGTCGGCGCCGTTGCCGAGCAGGTGCGTCGCGAAGCAGTGGCGCAGCACGTGCGGGTGCACGTGGCGCGGCAGGCCGGAGGCGAGCACCCAGCCGTCCAGGCGGCGCGCGACCGAGCGGCTGGTGAGCCGTCCCCCGCGGAAGTTCAGGAACACCGCGTCCCCGGCGCGGGCGTGGTCCGGCCCCGTGGCCAGCACCGGCCGGGCGCCGTCGAGGTAGCGCCGGAGCGCCTCGGCGGCCGGGGCGCCGAACGGCACGATGCGCTCCTTGTTCCGCTTGCCGAGCACGCGCACCAGCCCGCCGGCGAGGTCGAGGTCCTCGAGGTCCAGCCCGGTCAGCTCCGACACGCGCAGCCCGCTCCCGTAGAGCAGCTCCAGGAACGCGCGGTCGCGCAGCGCGAGCGGCGCCTCCGTGGCGGCGTCCGGCGTCTCCACCAGCGCCGCGACCTCCTCCTCCGGCAGCACCTCCGGCAGGCGCTTCGGCCGCTTCGGGCTCGCCACGGCGCGCGCCGGGTTCCCGGGCGCGAGCCCCTCGCGCACCAGGAAGCGGTAGAGCGAGCGGAGCGCGGAGAGCTTGCGGCCGAGGCTCACCGCCCCGGCGGCCCCGGCCTGGCGCGCCAGGAAGCCGCGCACCAGCGCGGGCGAGGACGGCACGAGCGGCTGGCCCTGGTCGGCGAGGTAGGCCGCGTACTGGGCCAGGTCCACCTGGTACGCCTTGCGCGTGTGCGGCGAGGCCCGCTTCTCCGAGGCGAGGTACGCGTCGAAGCGCCGGATCTCCTCCGGCACCTCGGGCGGCAGCGCGGACGCGTCGGGCGTCATCGGGGATCGCGTACCACCGCGCCGCCCCGGGCGACAGTTCCTGGCGCCGCCGGCCCCGCGCTAGCGCGGCAGCTCGGCCACGTAGGCGCCCTGGCGCTTCTCGTGGAGCACGGCGTAGGCGAGGCGGCGCGAGTCCGGGCCGACGAGCTGGGCCGAGCCGGGCAGCACGTAGGTGTCCACCCGCGTCAGCTTGCCGTCCTTCCAGACCCCGACGTCGAGCGCGTCGCGGTCCATGCGCTGCCAGGTGACGAGCAGCCGCCCGGGATCGCGCGGGTCGTACTCGAAGCTCTTGGCGCCCTCCGCCACCCGCTCCGGCTTCGCGCCGGGCGCGAGCCCCTCGGCCGGCACGCGCTCGACGTCGCAGCCCTCGCCGTTCCGGACGCAGCGGGTCCGGTAGTAGAGCCACCGCGCGTCCGGCGAGAAGGAGAACCCGAACGCGCCCTGCGCCACCTGGACGGCGGCCGTGCCGGGCGGCGCATCGAGCTGCGCCAGCATCAGGTCCACCGAGTAGCCGCCGCGCGTGGTGTGCTGCAGGAACGCGAGGCGCTTGCCGTCGGCGGAGAGCTCGAGGTCGGTCACGTTCGCGCCGTAGGTGCGCGACGGCAGGTCGAGCCCGCCCGCGCCGGCGGTGCCGGAGCGGACCCGGGCGTCGAACCGCTCCAGCCAGGCGAGCCGCGGCGCCCGCTGCGCCCAGCGCAGCTCGCCCACCTCGCGCGCGAGCACCGCGTCGCCGGGCTTCGCCACCAGCGCCAGGTGCAGGTCGCCCTGCTTCCCGGGGGTCGCGTCCGCCAGGAACGCGATGGCGCGACCGTCGCGCGAGAACGCGAACGCCTGCACCTCCTTGCCGAGCACCGCCTGGCGCGGTCCGGCCAGGTGGAGCGCGTAGCCGCCCCCGTCCTGAACGGTGTACGCGTACGCGCCGCCCGGCGCGATCGCGTAGTCGCCGCTCCGCTCCGCCACGCGGCGCGCCCGCCCGTCCGCCCCGACCACCGACAGCGCCGCGCCCGCCGACGCGCCCTGGCGCACCAGCAGCGCCGGGCCCGCTCCGCCGGACCAGCCCGGCCCCGGCTCGAGCGAGCCCACCCGGTCCAGGCCCGCCACCGGCTCGGGCTCGCCGCCGCCGCGCGACACGAGCAGCCGGCCGTCGGCGACGAACAGCAGGTCCTCGGTCCCGGGCGCGAAGCCGGCGAACGACACCGCCGTCCCGAGCGTTCGCGGCGCGCCGCCTGCCCGCACCACCACCAGCGTGCCCCGCGCGGTCGGGTACTCGTACTCGCCGAGCGCCGCGAGCGTGGCGCCCGCCGGGCTCCAGAGCAGGCCGTGCGGGAGCGTGGTGACCGCCCCGGCCACCCGGCGCGCGTCACCGCCCGCGGCCGGCACCAGCCGCAGGTCGCAGCTCGCGGTGCGCGGCGGCAGGAACTGCCCGCGCGCCTCGTTGCAGCCCTCGAGCACCGCCAGCCAGGCGCCGTCCGCCGACGCCTTCACGGCGCGCACCGGGCCGCGCAGCACGGCGCGCCCCGCGGCGCCCCCGGCGGCGGCGCCCGGCTCCTGCTTCGCGGGGCAGCCGGCGGCGGCGAGCGCGAGCGCCAGCGCGGCGGCGCGGATCAGCCCGCGGCGGGAGCCGCGGGGACGGCGGTGGGCGGGGCGGTGTCGATCCACGGTGCCAGCTCCTTGCGCGCCCGCTCCACGTGGGCCTCCTTGCGGCCGGCCTTGCCGCGGTGGCGCCCGGTGAGCGGGGGGAACAGCGCGAAGACCACGTTGCTCGGCTGGTAATCGTACCCCGGCGGATGCGCCTCGCCGGTGAGATGTCGATGGAGGGCGCCGAGGGCGGTCGCCGGCGGCGGCGGCCGGAAGGCCCGCCCCGCCAGCCGGTCCAGCACCGCCCGCGCCGCCAGCAGCCCGCAGGCGGCCGACTCCACGTACCCCTCCACCCCGGTGATCTGCCCGGCCAGGAACAGGTGCGGGGCGGCGCGCACCGACAGGTCCGGCGCGAGGACGCGGGGGGCGTCCACGAACGTGTTGCGGTGGATCTGGCCGAGCCGGACGAACTCGGCGTTCGCGAGGCCGGGGAGGAAGGCGCGGAAGATGCGGCGCTGCTCCGGCCAGGTGAGGCGGGTCTGGAAGCCGACCAGGTTCCAGGCGGTGCCGTCCACGTCCTCGCGGCGGAGCTGCACCACGGCGTGCGGCCGGCGCCCGGTGCGCGGGTCCTCGAGCCCCACCGGCTTCAGCGGGCCGTGGGCGAGGACCTCCAGCCCGCGCTCCGCCATGACCTCGATCGGCAGGCAGCCCTCGAAGTAGCGCGGCTCCTCGAACCCGTGCGCAGCGACCTTCTCGCCCTGGAGCAGCGCCTCCACGAACGCGTGGTACTGCGCCTCGTCGAGCGGGAGGTTCAGGTAGTCGTCGCCGCTCCCCTTGCCGTAGCGGGAGCGCGCGTACGCGATGCTCCGGTCGATCGACTCCGCCGCCACGATGGGCGCGATGGCGTCGTAGAAGTGGAGGCGCCCGCCGGTGGTCTCGGCGAGGCGCGCCGCGAGCGCGTCGGCGGTGAGCGGCCCGGTGGCGATCACCGCCAGCGCGGGCGGCGGCGGCAGCTCCTCCAGCTCGCGGTGGACGATCCGCACGGCGGCGTGATCCGTGAGCCGCGCGGTGACCGCCTCGCTGAACCGCTCGCGGTCCACCGCGAGCGCGTCGCCGGCCGGCACGCGCGTCTCGTCCGCGCAGCCGAGCACGAGGCTGCCGAGGCGGCGCAGCTCCTCGTGCAGCAGGCCGACCGCGTTGAGCGGGTTGTCGGACCGGAGCGAGTTGGAGCAGACCAGCTCGGCGAGGCCGGGCAGGACGTGCGCCGGCGAGCGGCGCTCCGGCTTCATCTCCACGAGCTCGACGGCGACCCCGGCGCGCGCGAGCTGCCACGCCGCCTCGGTCCCCGCCAGCCCTCCCCCGATCACGGTCACCCGCGTGTCGCCCATGCGCCCCTTTCCGTCTCCGCCCGCCCCGGCCGGTCGCCCGCCCTGCAGGCGCTCTCCGTCGCCTCGTCCGGGCGACCGTCCTGGCCGCGCGCCCGCAGGGTGCGCAACGTCACGAGGGAGCGCGCACGGCCCGGGACGAGGCGGCGACGGAGGGGATGGCCGGGCCGGGCGCGCTCCATCTATCGCCGCTGCGAAAGGAACGCAACGTGAGCGACAACGACCTTGGACCGCTGCGAGCCCAGCTGCTCCGCCGGCGCGGCACGCTCCTCGAGACCTCGCGCCGGGCCAGCGCCGAGCTCGACGCGCTGCGGTCGGCCGATCGCGACCCGGAGTTCGAGGAGGGCGCGCAGGCCGAGCACGAGCAGTACACGCTCGCGCGCCTCGGCGAGAACCAGCGCCGCGAGCTGGTCCAGATCGACGCGGCCATCGCGCGCATCGACGCCGGGGAGTACGGCATCTGCCGCGACTGCGAGCAGGACATCGACCCGCGCCGCCTCGCCGCCCTGCCGTACGCGGTGCTCTGCACCGAGTGCGCGCAGCGCCGGGAGCGCGCCCAGTTCGCGCTCCAGGGCGAGCCGCCCACGATGTAGCCCGTGCCCCGGGCGCGACGAAGGCCGGCCCGGGGAGCCCCGGCGCCGGCCTTCGCCTGTCCGCGGCGGTCGCGGACCGCTACGCCTTGGCCGGCTCCGCGCGGGCCGCCTCCGCGCCGCCCTCGCGCGGCTCGGCCTCGCGCCGGTAGCCGCACTCCTTGTTCGGGCACGCGACGAACGGGCCGGTCTTCTTCGAGTACTTGTCCAGCAGGTAGGCGCTGCCGCACTGCGGGCAGGTCTCGTTGCGCGGGCGGTCCCAGGCCACGAAGTCGCACTTCGGATACGACGAGCAGCCGTAGAACGTCTTGCCGCGGCGGGAGCGCTTCTCGCTGATGTAGCCGCCGCAGCCCTTCGGGCAGGTCACGCCGATCGAGACGGGCTTGGTGCCCTTGCAGTCCGGGTAGCGCGTGCAGGCGAGGAACCGGCCGAAGCGGCCGCGCTTCATCACCATGTCCGCGCCGCACTCCGGGCACTTGTCCTCGACCGGGACGTCCTCCTCCTTCTCCGGGACGATGTTCCCGTCCTCGCGCCGGAAGTTCATGGTGTTCCGGCACTCCGGGTACCCGGGGCAGGCGAGGAACTCGCCGTTGCGGCCCCACTTGATGACCATCTTGTGCTGGCCGCACTTCTCGCAGGTGATGTCGGTCTCGATGGCCTGCGCCTTCACGTTGCGCATGGCCTCGTCCGCCTTGGCGAGGTCCTCCTTGAACTTCGAGTAGAACTCCTCCAGCACCTGCTGCCAGCCGGCGGCGCCCTCCTCGATGCCGTCGAGCTTCTCCTCCATCCCGGCGGTGAACGCGATGTCCATCTCGCGCGGGAACGCCCGCACCAGCTCGTCGGTCACCAGGACGCCGAGGTGGGTCGGCTTGAACTGCTTCTCGAGCTTCTCGACGTAGCCCTTCTCCTGGATCGTGTCGAGGATGGCCGCGTACGTGGAGGGCCGGCCGATGCCGCGCTCCTCCATCTCCTTCACCAGCGACGACTCGTTGAACCGCGGCGGCGGCTGCGTGAAGTGCTGCTCGGGCAGCAGCTTCAGCAGGCGCAGCTCCATCCCGGCCTCGAGCGGCGGGAGCTGGCGGTCCTCGGCGCGGGCCACCGGCTCGGCGGCGTCGCCGTTCGTCTTCTCCTCCTCGGCCCCGGCCTCCTCCTCGGGCGGCTTCGCCCCGTAGACGGCGAGGTAGCCGGGGAACTTGAGGATCGACCCGGTGGCCCGGAAGACGGCGCGGCCGGCGGCGATGTCGGCCGAGGTCTGGTCGTAGATCGCCGGGACCATCTGGCAGGCCACGAAGCGGTTCCAGATGAGCTCGTACAGCCGGTACATGTCGCGCTCGCCCATCTGGTCGAAGAACGGCGCCACGCGGTCCGGCGTCCAGTCCATCGAGGTGGGGCGCACCGCCTCGTGCGCCTCCTGGGCGGCCTTCGCCTTCGTCTTGTAGACGTTGGCCTGCTCCGGCAGGTGGTCCGTCCCGTACGCCTGCTGGATGTGGGCGCGCACCGCGTCCACCGCCTCGGTGGCGAGCCGCACCGAGTCGGTGCGCATGTACGTGATGAGGCCGATGGCCCCCTCGTCGCCGAGCTCGACGCCCTCGTAGAGCTTCTGCGCGAGCGTCATGGTCTTCTTCGGGCTGAAGCCGAGGCGGTTCGCCGCCTCCTGCTGCAGCTTCGCGGTGGTGAAGGGCGGCGGCGGGTTGCGCTTGCGCTCCTTGCGGTCCACCGACGCGACCACGTAGCGCGCGCCCTCCAGGTCCTTCACCAGCGCCTGGGTCTCCTCGCCCTGCTTCAGGTCGGCCTTCTGGCCGTCCACCTTGAAGATCTTGGCGCGGAAGTCGGGCGGGACCTGCGCGGCGAGGTCGGCGTCGAGCGACCAGTACTCCACCGGCACGAACGCCTCGATCTCGCGCTCGCGCTCCACCACCAGCCGCACCGCCACCGACTGCACCCGGCCGGCGGACAGGCCGCGGCGGACCTTCTTCCAGAGGATCGGGCTGATCTGGTAGCCGACCAGGCGATCGAGGATCCGGCGGGCCTGCTGCGAGTCGAACTTCCTGCGGTCGAGATCGAGCGGCTTCTCGATGGCCTTCTGGATCGCCGTCTTGGTGATCTCGTTGAAGAGCACCCGGCGCACCCGGGCGTCGCCGCCCTCGGCGCCGAGCTCCTCGGAGATGTGCCAGGCGATGGCCTCGCCCTCGCGATCGGGGTCGGTCGCGAGGAAGACGTGGTCGGCGGTCCGCGCGGCGCGCTTGATCTCCGAGAGGACCTTCGCCTTCCCCTTGATGACGTCGTACTCGGGGAGGAAGCCCTTCTCGACGTCCACGCCGATCTTCGACTTGGGCAGGTCCTTCACGTGACCGACCGACGCCTTCACGTCGAACGACCGCCCCAGGTACTTCTTGATGGTCTTCGCCTTCGCGGGCGACTCCACCACCACCAGGCTGGTCCCGGTGGAGGTCTTCCGCGCTGCGCGGCGGGGGGTCTTCGGGGCTTCCGCCTCGGCGACGGCCGTCGCTTCCTTCGGGGCTGCCGCGGCCTTCTTCTTCTTGACCGCGACCGCGCCCGTCTTCGGCTCTCTCGCCATCCTCTAGATCCCCTCTCGACTGCGGCGCAGAAAGTAATGGCCCGGCCGCTGCTCGCACAGACCTTCCAGCTCGAGCGTCAGGAGCCCCGCCAGCGCGGCTCCCACCGGGATGCCCGCCTCGCGGGCGAGCTCGTCGGCGTGGCGCGGCCGCCGCCCCAGCGCCCGGAGCAGCGCCGTGCCCCGGTCGTCGAGCGCCGGCAGCGGCGCCTGGACCGGCGCGGGGGCCGCGAGGCCCAGCCCCGCCAGCACGTCCGCCGCGCTCGACGCCACCCCGGCGCCCTCGCGCAGCAGCGCGAGCGGTCCCGCCGACAGGGCGTCGCGCACGTCGCCCGGCACCGCGAACACCTTCACGCCCTGCGCGCGGGCCCAGGAGGCGGTGATGAGCGAGCCGCTCCCGGGGCGCGCCCGCACCACCACCACCGCGTCGGCCAGCGCCGCGATGATCCGGTTGCGGGCCGGGAAGTGGTGCGGAAGGCCGGGGCTCCCGTCGGGCAGCTCGGACACGAGCGCGCCGCCCGCCTCGACGATGCGCTCGAACAGCGCGCGGTGCTGGCGCGGGTACACCACGTCCACGCCGGTGCCCAGCACCGCGACCGTGTGGCCCCCGGCCTCGAGCGCGCCGCGGTGGGCCGCGGCGTCCACCCCGACGGCGCCGCCGGAGACCACCGAGACCCCTGCCCGCGCCAGCCCGGCCGCCAGGTCGCGGGCCAGCAGCTCGCCGTACTCGTCGGTCGCCCGGGCGCCGACCAGCGCGACGCTGCAGGCCGCCGTCCCCAGCTCGCCGCGCACGCGGAGCTGCGGCGGCGCATCCGCGAGGCGCGCCAGGCGCTCTGGATAGTGGCCGTCTCCGGGCCGGAGGGTGCGCGCGTCGGGGGTCAAGGGGTTGCCGCGGTTCGAGGCGGTGAAGGCGGGCCATATACCCGCGGGGTCCCACAGCGTCAAGCGAGGCGCCGGTGACGCATGCATGGGGCGTGCACGAAAACACCCCGGGAAGACGGGGCAATCCCCCGCCCGCCCGGCCGCCGCACGGCCTCGCCCGCCGGGCCGCCTACTGGGGAAGCCCGCGCGCGGTCCGCATCTCGAAGCGGTCGCCCACCAGCAGCTCGACGCGGCTGCGCGTCACCAGCGCCGCCGAGGCGTGCTCGCGCGCGTCGATGACCAGCAGGTCGCCCACGTCCTCCTGGGGGAGGGCGGGGTCGTTCGGGACCGTGTTGGGTGCCAGGCCATACAGATCGCCCGAGCGGACGACCTTGAGGCTGTTGCCCGTCTGGACGCCGTCGGCGCTGCCGCGGTCCACGAAGACCACCTGGTGCTCGGCGAACTGGGTCACGACCGACACCGGGGAGGCGATGATCACGCCCTGCAGGGCGCGCTGGTTGGCGCGCGGGTTCACCGGGCGGAACACCTTGTCGGTCCAGGGGGCGAGCAGCGCGCCGCGCTCGATGGCGTCGTTCGCGGTCGCGATCACCAGCGTGGCGGCCTTGTCGTCCACCGCCACCACCTTGGCCGAGCCGAGGATGCGGGTCTGGTAGCCGAACAGCTCCTTCGTGATCGGGTGCCGGATCGGCCGCTCGGTCTTGTAGACCACGTACGTCTCGCCGGGCTTCACGCCGGCCGCGCGCTTGAAGTGCGCGTAGCCGCGGTCGAGCGCGGAGAGCATGAGCTTCTCCTCGAACGCGGCCTCGATGGCGCCGGACTCGTCCAGCTCGCGCGGCGTCACGAAGCTCTCGTGCAGGGCGTAGCGCTGCTTCGCGGGGACGAAGCCGATCTTGTAGGGGCCGGAGACCGCCACCGCGTCCTGCTCCTCGGCCGAGGCCGGGGCGTTCATGTCGGCGCGGGAGAAGTCCTCCAGCTCGCGCACCGGCGCGGGCTCCTCCTCCACCTCGTCCACGCCGGCCACCGCCTCGACGCGCGCGGGCGCCTCGTCGGCGAACGGGTAGAAGCGCAGCAGGTTGCCCGGGAAGATCCAGTGCGGGTTCGTGATCTCCGGGTTGTAGGACCAGATCTTGGGCCAGTACCACGGGTTGGAGAGGAAGCGCCCGGAGATGTCCCAGAGCGTGTCGCCCTCGCGGACCGTGTACGTCTCCGGGGTGCCGGCGCCGCCGGCGGCGGGGACCGCCTCGGGCGCCGCGCCGAGCTCGATGGGCGGGGTGCCCTCGGCCTCGGCCGCGAGCGGCACGGCATCGCCGGCGGGCGGCGCGGCGGCGGGCGCGGCGGTCGCGCCGGTGGCGGCGTCGATGGCCTGCTCCACGCGCGCGTTCCCCTGGTCCGAGGTGGCCTGGGCGCCGCGGGCCGCGCCGAGCGCGCCGGCCTGGGCGAGCGCGGCGGCCGGGACGAGGGCCAGCAGGGCGACGACGTGCTTGCGGATCATGGAGCGCTCCTTGTGGCCGCGGCGGCCGGCGACGCATCGCCCGCCCGCGCGGAGGGTTGGCCGAGGCGTCCGCCGGCGCGCTGCGCGGCCGGGGTCCCCGGATAATCGCTGACGAGCCGCTGGAGGAGCGTGCGCTCCTCGTCGGCGTGGCCGAGCCGGGCGGCGCACGCGGCGAGCCGCTCCAGCGCGGCGCTCATGGCGTCGCCGGCCGGATACTCGTCGGCGGTCCGGCGCACCAGCGCGCACGCGGCCTCGCCGCGTCCGGCCGCCGCGTACGCCTCCGCCGACTCGAGCAGCGCGTTGTCGGCGGCGGGGTGCCGCGGATAGCGCGCGGTGAAGTCCTCGAGCGCGTGGGCCCGGTCCAGCCCGCCCTTCCGGCGCGCCGCGCGCAGCTCGCCGTCGGCCTCCGCCGCGATCCCGCGACCGCCCGGCGCGGCGAGCGCATCGAGGCGCCCGGGTTCCGGCTCGGCGATGCGGACGGCGGTGGGCACCGGGGGCGCCGCGCGGGCCGAGCGCGCCGCGGCGGCGCGCGGCGGCGCGAGCTTCACCACCTGGAGATCCGGCGGCACCACCGGCGCCGCGGACACGAAGCCGGGGATCTCGGGGCCGACCGGACGCGGCTCGGGCGCAGCGCGCGGGGGCACCGGGGCCGAGACCGGGCGCGCCGGGGCCGCGCGGGCGCGGGCGGCCAGCGCGTCCACCTGGCCGGAGAGCGCCTCGACGCGCCGGGACAGCTCCTCGTTCTCGCGCCGGAGCGCGCGCAGCTCGCCGCGGAGCCCGTCCACGTCCTCGCGCGAGACGGCGCCGCCGGCGCAGCCGGCGACGAGCAGCAAGGCCGCCGAGGCCTCTCGCACGAAGGGTCTCAAGATCCGGGAAATTCTAGGTGACTCCGCCGCCCCGTCAAGGAAGGGGGGCCGCCCCCGGCATCGGGCCGGGTGGGGCGATGAAGGCGATCTGCCGACCCGTGCGCCCGGCGTCGCGCCGGTGCGAGAAGAACCGCCCCGGCTCGCAGGCGGTGCAGCGGTCCAGCCGGTCGACGTGCTCGGGGCGCACCCCGGCCTCGAGCAGCACGGTGCGGTTCGCCTCCCAGAGGTCGAGGCGCGGGGCCCGCCCGTCGCGGACCACGCCCGGCCCGAGCACGGCGGCGAAGCGCGCGGCCAGCTCCGGCGAGACCTCGTAGCAGCAGGGGCCGATGGACGGGCCGATGGCGGCGAGCAGCCGCTCCGGGCGCGCCCCGGCTTCCCGGCACAGCGCCCGCACCCCCTCCCCCGCGGCGCCGGCGAGCGTGCCGCGCCAGCCGGCGTGCACCGCGGCCACGGCCCCGCCGTCCGGGTCCGCCAGCAGCACCGGCACGCAGTCGGCCACCGACACGCAGGCGGCCACGCCGGCGCGGCGCGACACCACCGCGTCCGCCTCCTCCTCCGGCGCGCACGGAGCGTCGAGCCGCACCACCCGCGCGCCGTGCACCTGCCGGACGCGGGCGAAGCCGAGCCCGGTGGCCGCCTCCAGCCTCCGCCAGTTCTCGGCCACGCGCGCCGGATCGTCCCCCACCGCGCCGCCCAGGTTCAGCGCGTCCCAGGGCGGCGGGGAGGCGCCGCCGGCGCGGGTGGTGAAGCCGTGCGGCCAGGCCGCCAGGAGCGCCGAGCGCACGAGGTCCATCCCGCTCTCATACCAGAGGGCGCCGGGCCAGGGGTGCGGGGGTCCTTGATCGCCTCCCGCGCGGGCACTACGCTTGCCGGTCCTGCCCATGCTCCGCTCGATCCGACGCTCCCTCGGCCGCAAGCTGCTCGTCGCGGTGGGGCTCCCCTCGCTGGCGTTCACGCTGGCGCTCGTGCTCTGGCTGCGGCACCGGACCCGCTTCGCCGCGCCGGACCTCGAGCCGGTCTACGGCATCGCGGTGATCGCCATCCTGCTGTTCGGCGCGCTGATGGGGGTGACGTTCGCGCTGGCCATGCGCTGGGTGATCGAGCAGCCGCTCCAGCGGCTGGCCGCCGGCCTGCGCCACGTGCGCGAGGGCGACTACCTCTACCGCCTGCCGGTGGAGGGACCGGACGAGCTCGGGATGGTGGCGGAGACGTTCAACACCACCCTGGCGGCGCTCACCGATCTGCACGCCCGGCGCATCGAGGACGAGCGCGAGCGCGTCCTCACGGCGCAGCTGGAGGCGCGCGTGAAGGAGCTGACGCTGCTGTTCGACCTGGCGCGGCGGCTCGGCGGCACGCTCGAGCTGGACCGGCTGGTGGCGACGCTGACCGAGCTGGTGGGCCGGGGGCTGGGCGACCACGCGTTCGCGCTGCTCCTCGCCGAGGAGGGCACCGGCGACCTGGTGGTCCGGAGCGTGTCCGGGCTGCCCGAGTCCGCGAATGGCGTCCGCATCCGGGCGGGCGAGGGCCCGGCCGGCTGGGCGGTGCGCGAGCGCGCGACCGTGCTCGTGAAGGACACCGGCGCCGATCCGCGCCGGCCGGTGCTGGCCTGGCAGGGCGAGGCGCAGGGCTCGATCCTGGCCGTGCCCATGATCCACCGCGAGGACTGCGCCGGCGTGCTCGCGTTCTTCCGGCCCGCCACCGACGCGTTCCCGCCCGACGAGGTCCGGCTGCTCGAGTCGGTCGCCGGCCAGGCCGCGCTCGCCATCGAGAACGCCCGGCTGCACCAGAAGATGGTCCGGCTCTCGCAGAGCGACGCGCTCACCGGCGTCCACAACCGGCGCAGCCTGTTCGCGCGGCTCGACATGGAGCGGGAGCGCTGCGAGCGGTTCGACCACACCATGGCGCTGGCCCTGGTGGACGTGGACCGCTTCAAGCAGTTCAACGAGGCGTTCGGGCACGCGGCCGGCGACGGCATCCTGCGCCGCGTCGCGGAGCTGCTCGCGGGGGCGGTGCGCAAGGTGGACCTGGTGGCCCGCTACGGCGGCGAGGAGTTCGCGGTGATCTTCCCGCGCGCCGACCGCGCGGCGGCGCTGCTCGCGGCCGAGAAGCTGCGGCAGGCGGTGGAGGCCGCGGCCCTCCCGCACGACGCCTCGGAGCGCGGCCGCGTGACCATCTCGGTGGGCGTGGCGGTGTGGCCCGACGACGCCAGGGACCTGGGCGCGCTCATCGACGCCGCCGACGCCGCGCTGTACGCGGCGAAGCGGGCCGGGCGCGACGCCGTTCGCGCCCACGAGGCCGGGATGCGCGTCCACCCCGGCCGGCGCCGCGACGTGCGGACGACCGCCGACGCCGAGGCGGACGCCTAGGACGGGGCTGCGCCCCCGCCCCACCCTGCTGGCCGGGTCCGCTGCGCCGCGCGGGCGCCGGCGCCCGCTCCGCTCGCCCGGCGCGACGGGCTGCGTCCGCTACTTGACCGGATCCTTCACCGCGGCGGCCGGCCCGGCCTCCGCGGTCGCCACGCCGGGGGCCGCCGGGGAGGCCACGTTCCGGCCGCCGCGCAGCCGCGCGACCTCGAGCTCCAGCGCCTTCTCCCGCCGCGCCCGCTCCTGCAGCGCCGCCTGCAGGCGCGACAGCTCCTGGGCGCGCGCCTGGTCGCGCCGCTGCAGCTCCTCGCGGAAGCGCGCCTGCGCCTCCTCGACCGCGCGCGCGGCGCGCCCCTCCGCCTCGCGCCGCTCTGCGCCGAGCTGATCCAGCCGGCGGGCCGCCTCCGCCGCGCGCGCCTCCGCCGCGGCCGCCCGCGCCGCCAGGTCCTTCTCGGCCCGCGCCCGCGCCTGGCCCGCGGCGGCGAGCGCCGCCTCCAGCTCCAGCACCCGCGCGCGCCCGGCCTGGGCGCCGGCGGCCTCGCGCGCCGCCTGCTCGGCCCGGACCTTCAGCTCGGCCGCCCGGGCCTCGGCGCGCGTGAGCCGGCCGAGCAGCTCGGCCTCCACGCGCTGCCGCTCGCGCAGCGCCGCGGCGAGCGACTGGTCCAGCTCGCCCGCGCGCCGCTCGGCGCGCTCGGCCCGCTCCGCCGCGGCGGCGCGCTCGGCGGCGCCCTGCTCTGCCCGCCGCTCCGCCTCCTCCAGCGCCCGCTCCGCCGCGTCGCGCCCGGCCGCGGCCGAGGTCGCGCGCTCGTCGGCCTCCGCGATCCGCCGCCGGTCCTCCTCGGCCCGCGCGGTGGCCTCCTCGGCCGCGGCGCGCTCCCGCCGCTCGGCGGCGCGGAGCCCCTCGGCCCGCGCGGTCAGCTCGGCCTGCAGGTCCTCCTCGCGGCGGGCGCGCTCGCGCGACAGCTCCTCGAAGCGCGCGTGCAGCGCCTCGGCGGCCTCGGTCTTGCGCGCCAGCTCGGAGAGCAGCTCGTCCTCGCGGCGCGCGTGCTCGGCCTCCAGCGCCGCCGCCCGCGCCCGGGACCGCTCCTCGCCCTCGGCGCGCTCGGCCGCCGCGCGCGTCAGCTCCGCCTCCAGGCGCACCCGCTCGGCGTCGGCCGCCTGCCGCGCCGCCTCCGCCCGCCGCAGGTCCTCCCGCAGGCCCCCGCGCTCGGCGCCCGCGGCCTCCAGCTCCGCGGCGAGCGCGTCGCGCTGCGTCCTCGCCTCGTCGCGCTCCCGCGACGCGTCCGCGAGCAGCCCGGCCAGCTCCTCCGCGCGCGACGCGGCGCGCCCGGCCTCGCCGGCCAGCTCGGCCTCGCGCGCCGCCGCGGCCTGCCGCGCCGCGGAGAGCTCGCCCTGCAGCCGGTCCGCCTCGCTCGACCTGGCCGCGAGCAGCCCGCCCTGCTCCTCCAGCCGGGCGCCCAGCTCGGCGACCTTCCGCTCCATCTCGCGGGAGAGCGCCTCGCGCACCTCGCGCGCCTCGGCCAGCTCGCGCTGCAGCGCCGCCACGCGATCGGCGCGCGCCGCGGCCTCGGCCTCGGCGGCCTCCGCGCGCGCCTCCGCCCTCCGGCTCGCCTCCGCGCGCGCCGCCAGCTCCGTGCCCAGCTCGCCCTCGCGCCGCTGCGCCTGCCGGCGCGCCTCGTCGCGCGCGGCCTCCGCCTGCGCCGCGGCGGCCCGGAGCGCGTCGGCCTCGCGGGCCGACTCCGCCCGCCCGGCCTCGAACGCCGCCCGCGCCTCGGCCAGCTCGGCCTCGAGCGCCTCGCCGCGGGCGCGCGCCTCCGCCTCGCGGGCCGTGAGCGCCGCCTCGCGCGCCGCGGCGGCCGACGCCTCACCGGCCGCGCTCGCCGTGGCGCGGGCGATCTCCTCCCGCGCCGCGATCACCGTGTCCTCGGCGCTGCGCGCCCGGGCCTCGGTCTCCGCCAGCGCCGCCGCGAGCTCCGCGCGCCGCTCCTCCAGCGCGCGCGCCTCGGCGCGGGCGGCGTCGCGCGCCGCGGCCGCCTCGCGCGCCCGCCCGGCCTCGGCCGCGAGCGCCTCCTCGCGCGCCGCCAGCGCCGCCCGGAGCGCGTCCCGCTCCCGGCCCGCGCCCTCCGCCAGCCCGCGCTGGCGCTCCGCCTCGGACCGCAGCGCGTCGCGCTCCTCGGTGAGCGCCGCCTCCCGGGCCGCCGCCTCCTCGCGCGTCGCCGCCAGCGCGCGGCCGACGGCCGCCGCCTCCTCCCGGGCCCGGTCGCGCTCGCGCGCCGCGGCGGCGCCGGCCGCCTCGGCCGCCTCCAGGCGCTCCGCCGCCTCCCGCGCGGCCTCGACCGCGGCGGCCCGGGCCGCGGCGCGCTCCGCCTCCAGGTCGGCCCGCAGCGCCTCGGCCTCGGCGCGCGCCTCCTCCTCGCGCTCGGCCAGCTCGCGCGCCAGCCCCTCGATCTCGCCCTCCAGCGACCCGATCTGCTGCAGGTGGTCCTGGATCTCCCGGCCGAGGTCCTCCTCGCGGCCGCGGGCGGTGTCCCGGAAGCGCTTGTACTCCTCGTCGAGCAGGCGCAGCCGCTGCTCGCGCTCGCGGATCGCGTCCTCGCGCTCGTCGATGCGCGCCTGCAGCGCCGCCTCGTTGTCGCGCGCGGCCTCCTGGGCGCGGTCGCGCTCCGCCTCGACCTCGGCGGTGGCGGCCTCCGCCGCCTGCAGCCGCGCCTCCAGCGCCGCCCGGTCCCGCTCCGCGTCGGTGCGGAGCCGATCGCGCTCGGCGCCGAGCGCCGCCTCGCGCGCCGCCGCCTCGGCGTGGCGGCGCTCGTGGTCGCCCTCGCTGGCGGCGGCCTCCTGCTGCACCCGCGCCAGCTCCTCCTCCAGCGCGCGGCGCGCCGCGGTCTGCTCCTCCAGCCGCGCCGCGGCCTCGCGCGCCGCGTCCTCCGCCGCGCGCCGCGCCTGCGCGAGCGCCTCGTCGGCGGCCGCGACCTCCTCGGTCCGGCGGGAGATCTCGTCCTGCAGCTCGCGCTCGCGCGCCTCGGCCCGGGCCGCCTCCGCGCGCGCCGCCCGGTCCATCCGGACGATCTCCTCCTGCGCGCGGTCCAGCGCGACCTTGCGGTGCGCCAGGTCGTCGTCCCGGCGCCGCACCTCGCGCTCCAGCTCGTGGATGCGCCGCTCGCTGCCGGCGACGACCTCGATGAGCTCCTTCTCCTGCCCGAACTTCTCCAGCAGGAGCCCGTCGATGGAGGCGCCGAACTCGCGCTCCTTCTCCACGAACAGGTCGCGCGCCTCGGAGAGCCGCCGCAGCAGGTCCTCGACCTGCAGCTTCGCGGCCTGCACCTCCACCTCGCGCTCGTGCATGCGGGCGTCGAACGAGGCCAGCTCGCGCTCGCGCACCGCCCAGATCTCGCCCAGCCGGGCCAGCTGCGCCTCGCGCCAGCGCAGGTCCTCGCGCAGCAGCTCGGCCCTGCCCTCCGGCGTCTGCAGCAGCTCGCGCCGCGGCGGGGGCCGGCGCCGGTGCGCGTCGGCCAGCAGGTCCTCCCGGCGCTCCGAGATCGACTGGAAGACGCGGTCCACGAACAGCCGGTCCTCGTCCGTCACCGTGGAGCGCAGCGGCTTCCGCGGCACCGGGGGCGGGGCCTCCGCGGCCGGCGGGGGCGGCGGCGCGGCGGCGGCGTCGGGGGCCGCCTCGGCGCCGCCCTCGGGCGCGGGCCCGGCGGCGCGCGCCTCCGGATCGAGGGCCGCCTCCAGCTCGGCGTCGAGCGCCTGCACCTCGTCGTCCGGCAGCACCGCGTCGTCGGCGCTCTCCGGCTCGGGCTCGGCGGCGGCCAGGATCCCGCCGGCGAGCTTGCGGAGCGCCTCGGTGTCGAGCGGCATCGCCAGGTAGCCGTTCGCGGCCCACGGCGTGCGCGCGTGCTCGGCCAGCGCCTCGGGCGCCGTCTCCGACGCGTACAGGATCACCGGCAGGCGCGCGGTGGCGCGGTCGTGCCGGAGCTGCGCGCAGAGCGAGAAGCCCGACAGGTCGGGGAGCTCGGCGCGCACCACGCACAGGTCGGGCCGGTGCGACGCGACCTCCAGCTCCGCCTCGGCGGCGCTGGCGGCGAGGCGGGTGACGCACCCGTCCTCGTGGAAGAGCGACGCCAGGGACAGCGCGAACGCGTGGTCGGGCTCGACGATGAGGACGCGCTTCGTGGGTTCCATGGTGGACCGCGGGAGGGCTCCCGCTCCGGGCAGCCGAGTGTAACCTGCCCCCGCGTCAATCTAGGCATCGGTCTTCCCGCGGAATCCGCGCACATCGGAGCCACGCCGGCCGGGTCGGCCGCGGCGGGGAGCGGGATTGCCGCCGCCCCGGGGTGGACCGAACGTGTCGGCGCCGGCGCTGCTGCGCCCGCTCCCGCCGATGCCCCTCCTCCCGCTGCTCCTCGCCGTCGCCGCCGCCGCGGGCCCCGTCGCGCCCGCCCCGGACGCGCCCCCGGAGAACCTCCTGCGCGGGCCGGCCCGCTGCGTGCTCCGATATCTCGATGCGGTGCGCCTGGCCGGGCCCCGCGCCCCGGCCGTGCGGGGGCGCGCCGGCGCGCCGGCCCCGGGCAGCTACGGCGGGGCGCGCGCGCTCACCGCCCCGCGCGCCCTCGACGACGCCGACCGCGCCACGGCGGCGGGAGGGTCTCACCCGCTCGCACCGTGGGCCGACGCCGCGCGCGGCACGGTGCTCGAGTCCTTCCAGCTCCTGGCGGTGCGGCGGGCCCCGCGCGGCACGGCGGTGGTGACGGTCCGGGAGCGCTGGTGGCGCGGCGCGGGCGCCCGCTCGCTCGCGAGCTCGGTGAGCGAGTACCTGGTCGCCCGGGTGGCGGGCGAGTGGCGGATCGCCGCCCGCAGCGCCGGGGGCACGCTCGACGACGAGGTCATCGACGTCCGCTACGGCGGCTGGTTCGATCCCCCGCCGTCCCCGGGCAGCCTCGACCCTCGCCCGGCGCGCACCACCTCGGTCCAGGGTCGGGCCGGGCCGCAGCGCTGATGGCGCCACGTTCGCGTGGAGTCCTTTCGCGGCACCGCCCTTCCGCGGGGTACACTGCGCCCGCCATGGCCCCCTCGCGCACCCTCGTCGTCGGCGACGTGCACGGCTGCCTGGGGGAGCTCGAGGACCTGCTCGCGGCCGCGCGGTACGAGCCGATGCGCGACCGGCTGGTGTTCCTCGGCGACCTGGTGGACCGCGGCCCGGACCCGGTGGGCGTGGTCCGGCGCGTCCGCGCGCTCGGCGCCGACTGCCTGCTCGGCAACCACGAGGAGAAGCACCTCCGCTACGCGGCGCACGAGGCGCGGCGCCGCGAGGACCCGCGCCACCGGAACCCCGTCCGGCTCGATCCCCGGCGCACCGAGGAGCACCTGCGGCTCTCGCCCGACGACCTGGCCTGGATGGCCGCGCTGCCGCGCGCGCTCCGGCTCGACGGCGGATGGCTCGCGGTGCACGGCGGGCTGCTGCCGGGCCGCCCGCTCTCGCGCCAGCCGCCGGACTGGCTCATACGGCTGCGCTTCCTCGACGCCAGCGGCAAGCCGGTGTCGCGGGAGCACGGCGGCGAGCCGGGCGTGGTGCGCTGGGCGGAGCGGTGGACCGGGCCGAGCTCGGTGGTCTACGGGCACCACGCGCGCGACGAGGTGGTGGTGGACGAGCCGGCGCCCGGCGTCCGGTGCGTCGGGATCGACACCGGGTGCGTCTACGGGGGGAAGCTCACCGCGCTCGCGCTGCCGTCCGGCGAGCGCGTCCAGGTCCCCTCGCGCCAGCGGAAGGCGACGCCCGAGCAGGATGATTAGCGGCTTCGCCGCGCGCTCGGCCTAGCCCAGCTGCGCCGCCGCGGCGAGCTCGCCCTTGCGCTCGCGCGCGAGCGCCACGTCGGCCTCGTACTTGAGCGCGAGGTTGAGCGTCTGGTCGAGCAGCGCGGCGTCGAGCCGCTCCGCGTTCAGGATCGCGAGCGCCCGCACCCAGTCCAGCGTCTCCGAGATCGAGGGCGCCTTCTTCAGGTCGAGCGTGCGGAGCTTCTGGACGGTCGCCACCACGGAGCGCGCCAGCGCCTCGGAGGCCTCCGGCGCGCGGGCGCGCACGATGGCCAGCTCGCGCTCGCGCGTCGGGAAGTCGATGAACAGGTGGAGGCAGCGCCGCTTCAGCGCGTCGGAGAGATCGCGGGCCGCGTTGGAGGTGAGCACCACCCGCGGGACCTGGCGCGCGCGGACGGTCCCGAGCTCCGGCACGGTCACCGCCCAGTCCGACAGCACCTCGAGCAGGAAGGCCTCGAACTCCGGATCGGCCTTGTCGATCTCGTCCACCAGGAGCAGCGCCGGGCGGTCGCTGGTGAGCGCGCGCAGCACCGGGCGCGGCACGAGGAACCGCTCGCTGAAGAACACGTTCCCCTCTCCGGCGATCCGGTCGGCCGCCTCGGCGAGGCTGCCGGCGCCCTCCACCGCGGCGCCGATCCGGTCCTTGAGGAGCTGCGTGTACAGGAGCTGCTTCGCGTACTCCCACTCGTACAGCGCCTTGGACTCGTCCAGCCCCTCGTAGCACTGCAGCCGGATCACGATGCGGCCGGCCGCCCGCGCGAACGCGTGCGCCAGCTCGGTCTTGCCCACGCCGGCGGGGCCCTCGACCAGGACGGGCTTCTCGAGCCGGTCGGCCAGGTAGACCGCCGTCGCGATCTCGCGCGAGGGCAGGTACCCCGCCTCGGCCAGCTTCGCGGACACCTCGTCGACCGATCCGAACATCGCCCCTCCGCCGCCGCGCCCGGGCGGCCCGCCAAGCCTAACCCCGCGGCGGGGGCGGGGCGAGCCGAACGCCTTCCTGCCATCGGCGCCGGACCTTCCTGTCGCCTGCGACGCACCGAATTACAGCCCGATCCCGGCCCGGGCGTGCGCAATCGCCGGATTTCACGGACGCGCCCGCCCGGCGGGCCGCGGCACGCGGATTGTAGCTGGGGAGCGCGAGTCCCGCCGGAGGCCGGCCATGGACCCCGCCGTCACGCAGCTCCCGCCAAACGCTCGAAGCGCGGGGCCCGCCTCCCGTCGCACGTCCTGATCGAAGCGAGGCCGGCCGCTCGATCCTCTCCACCGCCGCAGCCGTCCTGCGGGACGCGCGGCGGACATTGCTGGGGTGGTGCCCGGCGCGGGTGCGCCGGCGGGGCCGCGCGCGAGCGCGGCCCGCTTCATTTCCCCGGACCCCTGCGGCGATGCGGACCGGGCCGGCTCAGAGCGCGTGAATCCATCCCCGGACCGAGCCAGGCGGTCGAGACGCGAGCAGCGCGAGGCGCGACGACCGAGCATGCCCGTCGGCATGTGAGGGAGGAGCAACGACGCGATGCGACGCGGATCGGCCGCCGCGGCGACGGGAGGGGATGGGTTCTCGTGCTCTCAGACCTCGATCCGCACCTTCAGGTCGCCCCCCTGGATCTCCAGCACCTCGGCGAACGCGTTCGCCTTGCCACGCGTGAAGCGGAGGCTGACCCGGGCGGGACCGACGCGGAGCCCGTGCAGCACCAGCTCGTCCAGCCAGGGCGGCAGCCAGGGCTGCACCACGCGCAGCGTCCGGCGCGGCGCGTCCGCCTGCAGGCCGAGCACCGCCCGCACGAGCAGGAACCACGCCGCCGAGGACCACGCCTGCGGCGAGCAGGCCACCGGGTAGCTCACCGGGAACTGCCCCGCCGAGCGCGACAGGCCGCAGAACAGCTCGGGCATGCGGAGCTGGCGGAAGTGCTGCGCCGCGTCCCAGAGCCCGGTCAGCACCTGCCCCGCCTGCCGCGTCATGCCGTAGGCGGCCATGCCCATGGCGCAGAGCGCGTTGTCATGCGGCCACACGGTGCCGTCGTGGTAGCTGAGCGGGTTGTAGGCGCGCTGGCCGGCCGCGAGCGTCCGGATGCCCCACCCGCTCCACGACTCGCGCCCGAGCAGCGACGCCGCCACCTGGTGCGCGCGCGCGTCGGAGACGGCGCCCGAGAACAGCAGGTGCCCCGGGTTGGAGGTCACCGCGTCCACCTGGCGCTCGTCGCGGTCGAGCGCGATGGCGTAGGTCCCCTTCCGCTCCATCCAGAAGCGCTCCTCCAGCCGCTCCGCGTGCAGCCGCGCCGCCGTCACCAGCGCCTGCGCCTCGGAGCGCCGCCCCCTGCGCCGGAGCAGCGCCGCCATGCGCCGGCGCGCGTCGATGCAGTAGCCCTGCACCTCCACCAGCGCGATGGGGGGCTCGGCCGGCGTGCCGTCCGCGAACGGCACGCCGTCGTGGCTGTCCTTCCAGCCCTGGTTGCGCAGCCCCTGCTGCGTGCGGCGCTGGTACTCCACCAGCCCGTCGTCGTCGGGATCCGCCCAGCGATCCATCCACGCGAGCGCGCGCTCCGCCGCGGGGAGCAGCGCCTCCACCGTCTCGTGGTCGTCGGTCCACAGGTCGTACTCGGAGAGCAGCACCAGGAACAGCGGCGTCGCGTCCACCGAGCCGTAGTACGGCGTGTGCGGGACCTCGCCGGCCGCGGCCATCTCGCCGAAGCGGATCTCGTGCGGGATCTTGCCGGGCTCCTCGTCGCGGCTCGGGTCGTCGCGCTCGCCCTGCAGCCGCGCCAGGAACCGGAGCGCGTCGCGCGCCACCTCGGGCTGCGCGACGAGCGCCTCGTACCCCGCGATGAGCGCGTCGCGGCCGAACGGGCAGGTGTACCAGGGGATGCCCGCGGAGATGACCGGCGCGCCGAAGTGGTAGACCGTGAGCGCCTTCAGGTCCGCGACCGCCTGCTCGAGCGCCGAGGTGAAGAGGTCGTTCGAGGCGACGAACCGGGTGGCCTGCGCGGCGTACGCCGAGTACGCCTCGCGCGTGCACGACGCCCGGGCGCCGAACGACCGCGGCGCGGGCGGCGGCACCGGCCGCTCCTCGTCGAGGCCGCGGGCCCGCCCCGGCGCCCCGCGCTCGATGCCGGCCGCCACCGCGAAGTGGACCTCGACGTGCTCGGCCGGCTCGAGGTGCAGCCTCACGCGGGCGCCCCGGGCGTCCAGCGAGGCGAGCGCCGCCGGCGCCCCGTCGGACCCCACCCCGCGGATCCGTACCTCGGTGGCGTAGCGCCGGCCGTCGCGGCCGTCGTAGCGCAGCACCACCTGGTCCCGCTCCACCCGCGGCGCGTGGTAGGTGCCGCGCTCGCGGCGGCGGGCGCCCCGGATCTCGAAGACGTCCGCGAAGTCGGCCGCCCACTCGAGCGCGATCCACGCGTCCACCGCCTTGCCCTGGAAGTTCGTGAGCACCAGCCGGTCCACCAGCACGTCGTCGATGAGCATGTCCCGGCGCAGGTGGACGTAGTTGAGCGGCTCGCGGCCGAGCAGGTCGCCCTCGTGCAGGCTGGTGACGGTGAAGTCCACCTGGGCCACGTAGTCCGAGGAGACCTGCGACGACAGGCAGAGCAGCGGCCCGCCGGACACCGACATGCGCCAGGCGGACAGGTGCCGGGTGTCGGTGAGGAACAGGCCGAGGTCCCGCGCGCCGGCGGGCATCACGTCCCCGAGCCGGTTGGCGACCAGGAACAGGTTGCCGCGCTTCAGGACGAGCTTGTCTACCCCGGTCGCCTCCGGGCGGTCGGACGGGTCGGCGTAGCCGAGCAGCTCCTCCGGGCGTGCCATCACGGTGCGACCGTCGTCCACTCTCCCCCCTCGCCCACGGCGGGGACCGTCGGCTCCGCGCGCGCCGCGGCGGCCCGGTACGCCGCGACGTAGTCCGCGGCCATCCGGTCCGCCGAGAACCGCTCGCGCGCCCGCCGCTGGATCTCCCGCCGATCGAGCCGCGCCGCGCGCCCGAGCGCCGCCGCCATCTCCGCCGCGCTGCGCACCAGGAACCCGTCGGCCCCGTCCACCACGATCTCCGGCGCGGCGCCGAGCGGGAACGCCACCACCGGGCAGCCCGCCAGCAGCGCCTCGATCATCACCAGCCCGAACGGCTCCTCCCATCGCAGCGGCACGAGCAGCGCGCGGGCCCGGGCCAGCAGGCGCCGCTTGTCCGCGAGGCCGGCGCGCCGCGCCCAGGAGACGTGCGGCGCCGCCAGCGACGGCGAGAGCACCTCCTCGTCCCAGGCCTCCGGGTGGTCGTCCTCGCCGTGCACGTCGCCGGCCACGTCGATGCGCAGGCCCGCCCGCCGCGCCGCCTCGACCGCCACCTCGGGCGCCTTGCACCAGGAGAGCCGTCCCAGGAAGAACGCGCCGCCGCCGCCGTCGCCCTCGCGCACGTCGGGGTAGAGGGCCGGGTCGAGCCCGTGGTGGATCACGCGGTGCGCCGGCGGCGAGGACAGCTCGGCCTGCCGCCGCGAGATGGCGACGCGCAGCACCGCCGGGACGCGCGCGTAGAAGCGCGCGAGCGCCGGGTCGGGCGCGTGGTGCAGGGTGTAGACGACCGGCGCGGGCAGCGCGCCGGCGAACGCGAGCATGGCCGGGAGGTGCGCGTGCACCACGTCGAAGCCGCCGCGGGCGATCTCCGCCGCGGCGAAGCGGCAGTGGAGCAGCTCGGCGTAGGGCTCGGGCGGCCAGACCGGCGCCTCGAAGGTCGCGCGGAGCCCGGGAACCCGGGAGTCGCCGGTCGCGAACACCGCCACCCGGTGCCCCGCCCGCACCAGCGCGCGGGCCAGCGCGTCCACCACCAGCTCGGTCCCGCCGTACGCCGGGGGCGGCACCGCCACGAAGGGAGTCGAGACGATCGCGACGTGCACGATGTCAAAGCTAGGACCGGCGCCCGGCGCGGACCACCGCCGAGCGCCCGGGCGCGTGCGCCGGCGCCGGCCCGGCGCTAGGTATGGACGCTCGCGGCCCGGAGGCCGCGCGGAGGCCACATGGCGCTGATCGGGAAGGACGACGCGGAGGAGATCCGCGCGGAGCTGGAAGGCGCGCTGCAGGGCGACGTCAAGCTGACGCTCGTCGGCCCGAGCGCCCTCGCCCCGCCGGCGCGGGATCTCACCCCGCAGATCCGCCAGCTGCTGGAGGAGGTGGCGGCGCTGTCGCCCAAGCTCGCGTTCGAGTACCTCGACCTGCCCACCCCCGCGCAGCGCGAGGCGCTCGGGCTGGCGACGGACGAGGTCGGCCCGCTCACGCTCCTCTCCGGCGCGGCGCGCGGGCGGGTGCGCTACCTCGGGGCGCCCGCCGGCCACGAGTTCCCGAACCTCGTGAACGGCATCATCGACGTGTCGCGCGGCGAGTCCGGGCTGTCGCCCGCCTCGCGCGAGGCGCTCGCCCGGATCTCACGACCGGTGCACATCAAGGTGTTCTTCACGCCCACTTGACCGTACTGCCCCCAGGCGGCCGGTCTGGCCCATGCCATCGCGGTGGAGAGCGCCCACGTCGTCGCCGACGCCATCGAGGCCCAGGAGTTCCCCGACCTGGCGGCGCGGTACCAGGTCATGGGCGTGCCCAAGACGATCGTGAACGACGTCGAGGAGTTCGTCGGCGCCGTCCCCGAGGACGAGTTCGTGGCGCACGTGCTCCGGGCGGCCGGCGTGCCGGCCTGACCGGCCGAGGGACGGCGCCCGCGGCGCGACGCTCGCGCACCCTCGGCCCTGCCGCCTTGGTGCGTGCCGCGATCGCGCGTCGCGCGGTCGCGCGGGTGGCCAGGCGATCGCCCCCCTGGCAGCATCCCCTGCACGCCTCGTCGCGCCGGGTCGGGGGACCCGGGCGCCGGGCGCACGGATCGGGGGATCCATGCAGCCGAAGTCCGCCTTCCGGCGCGCGCACGTCGCGCGCCTCGCCACGCTCGCGCTCGCCGCCGCGGCCCTCGCGGCCTGCTCGTCCGGCGGCGGCGCGCCGGCGCCGTCCGCGCCGTCCGCGCCGCAGGAGCCCGCCGGCGGCACGCCGGTCCCGAGGTCGATCTCGGTGTCGCCGGCGGCCACCACGCTCGCGGCCGGCTTCACCGAGAGGCTCACCGCGATCGCCACCTTCTCCGACGGCTCGAAGCGGGACGTCACCGCCACCGCCGCCTGGGAGTCCTCGGCGCCGGCCACGGCCGCGGTGGTGGCCGGCGAGGTCACCGGCGTCGCGCCCGGCGCGGCGACGCTGGGGGCGCGCTGGTCCGGGCTGCACGGCGCCAGCGAGGTGACGGTCACCTCGGCCGTCCTCCAATCGATCGTCGTGACCCCGCCGTTCCCGAGCCTGCCGCTCGGCGCCGACCTGCAGCTCGCCGCGACCGGGCTGTTCTCGGACGGCAGCGCGCGCGACGTGACCGCGGAGGCGGCCTGGGAGAGCGCCGCCCCGGCGGTCGCGGCCGTGCCGTCGCCCGGCCTGGTGCACCCGGCCGCCACCGGCGACGCGTCCGTCTCGGCCACGCTGGCAGGGGTGAGCGGCGCCACCACGGTCAGCGTGACCGCCGCCACGCTCGAGTCGCTCGACGTGTACCCGGGGGCCGCCACCCTGGCCCGCGGCACCTCGACCGCGTTCACCGCGCTCGGGACCTACTCCGACGGCACCTCCGCGGACCTCACCGCCCAGGCGGCCTGGGACACGAGCGGGCCGGAGGTGACGCTCTCCGCGCCCGGCCTCGAGGGCGTGGTGGTCACCGGGGCCGCCGAGGGCACCGCGACCGTCACGGCGGCGTTCGGCGGCCTCACCAGCGCGGCGGCGGTGACGGTCACCGCGGCCGGGCTGACCGGGCTCGCGGTGTCCCCGGCCGCGCTCGACCTGCCGGTGGGCCTCTCCGGACCGCTCACCGCGACCGGCACGTTCTCCGACGGCTCGACCCAGGACCTGACGGCGCAGGTGGCGTGGGTGTCCTCCGCCGCCGCGGTGGCGGCGCCCTCCAACGCGCCCGGGAGCGAGGGGCTCGTCAGCGCGCTCTCGGCCGGCGACGCCACCGTCAGCGCGACGCTGTTCGGCCGGACCGCCTCGGCCGCGGTGACCGTCCGCGCGGCGGCGCTGCGGTCCATCGCGGTGACGCCCGGCGCCGCGTCGGTGCCCGCGGGCTACCAGGTCCGGTTCCAGGCGACCGGCACCTACAGCGACGGCTCGTCGCACGATCTCACCGGCAGCGCCGTCTGGATCAGCGCCGACCCGGCGGTGGCGACGGTGGTGGCCACCGGGACGGGCGCGGGCACGGCCACCGGCGTGGCGCCCGGGACCGCCCGGATCTCGGCGGCGCTCGGCGGCGTGACCGGCGAGGCGACGCTGACGGTGGGCTCGGCCCGGCTCGTCTCGGTGGCGGTGTCACCCTCCCCGTTCGACGTGGGGGTGGGCGGAACGGCGCAGCTCACCGCCACCGGCACGTTCAGCGACGGCAGCACGCTCGACGTCACGCGGCAGAGCGTCTGGAGCTCCGGCACCAAGTCGATCGCGACCGTCTCCCGGGCCGGCGTGGTGACCGGGCTGCGGGCCGGGGCGGTGACCGTCCAGGCGAACCGCGCCGGCAGGAAGGCCCGCGCCGACGGCACGGTCCGGTGAGGAAGCGGGGGCGCGGCCCGCGACCTTGCTGGCCGCGCCCCCCGGTTGACGCTAGACTCACCGTCTTATGGAAGGACAGGGTCCGCTCAGCGAGGAGCTGTTCCACTCGTTCCTGCAGCTCGCCGTGAAGCGCCAGGCGAGCGACGTGCACTTCGAGGTGGGCTACCCCCCCACCTACCGGGTGTTCGGGGAGCTGCTGGCCGCGAAGTACCCGCCGCTGACGCACGCCGACACGGAGGCGATCGCGAACTTCGTCCTCCAGGCGCCGGGCTCCGGGTTCACCCCGCTCGACTTCCGCGAGGTGGACCGCAGCTACTCGCTGCCCGGGGTGTCGCGCTTCCGCGCGTCCATCTTCAAGCAGCGCGGGAGCTGGGGCGCGGTGATGCGCACCATCCCGTTCCAGATCCCGGACTTCGACACGCTG
Source organism: Anaeromyxobacter sp. K (assembly GCF_000020805.1). Classification (NCBI taxonomy): domain Bacteria; kingdom Pseudomonadati; phylum Myxococcota; class Myxococcia; order Myxococcales; family Anaeromyxobacteraceae; genus Anaeromyxobacter; species Anaeromyxobacter sp. K. The sequence continues at coordinate 3,139,515 of NC_011145.1, forward strand.
AACCTGCCGCCCGTCATCCGCACCATCGCCGAGGCGCGCCGCGGGCTCATCTGCGTGACCGGCGCCACCGGCAACGGCAAGTCCACCACCATCGCCAGCATCATCAACACGATCATCCAGCAGGAGCGGCTGCACGTCGTCACGGTCGAGGATCCCATCGAGTTCATCTTCGCCGGCGGCAAGGGCCTCGTGATCCAGCGCGAGGTCGGCTCGGACACGGCCAGCTACAGCGACGCGCTGCGCGCCGCGCTCCGGCAGGACCCCGACATCATCATGGTGGGCGAGCTGCGCGACCGCGAGGCCGCCGACATCTGCCTGAAGGCGGCGGAGACCGGCCACCTCGTCATCACCTCGCTGCACACGCCGGACGTGCCCCGCGCGGTCGGGCGCATCGTGGGCCTGTTCCCGGCCGACGAGCAGGACAGCGTCCGGGCGCGGCTCGCCGACAACCTGCAGGCGGTCATCGCGCTCCGGCTGCTCATGCGCGCCGACGCCACCGGGCTCATCCCCGGGGTCGAGTCGCTGCTCGCCACCACCAGCGTGCGCGAGCTGATCCGCGACGGCTCCAAGGTCAACGAGCTGCGCACGTACATGGACACCGCCGGCGCCGACCTGGGCATGCACAGCTTCGATCAGTACCTGTACCGGCTGCACGAGGCGAAGCGCATCGGCCTCGACACCGCGCTCGCGAACGCGACGCACCGCGCCGACCTGGAGCGGCGGATCATGATGGAGACCGGAGGCCGCCCCGCGTGATCGCCGCCGGCGCCCCAGCGGCGTCGCGCGTTCTGGTGGTGGGCTCGGACGCCGACGTCTCCATCGCGCTGCACCTGCACCTCGAGCGTGCGGGGCACGCGGTCTATTGCCTCCCCGGCCCCGGGGAGCTCGAGTCGTTCGTGCGCGCCGCCGCGCCGCACACGGTGGTGCTGCTGCTCCCGGCGGTGCCCGACGGCACCTGGGGCGCCGCGCTCACCACCGCCGCCAGCGCCGCCCGCGTCGGCGTGCGGGTGGTGATGGTCGCGCCGTCGCGCGAGATCGTGGAGCCGCTCGCGGCGGTGGCGGGCGCGGAGCGCGCGCTGGCGCGCGCCGAGGTGCTCTCGCGCCCGCTGGTCGTCATGGAGCGGCTGCCGGGCAGCGCCCCGCCCCCTGCCCCGCCGAACCCGCCGCCGCCCGGGGCGACCCCGGCCGACGTGCTGCGCGCGGCCTCGTCCGTGCTCGTCCCGGATCCACCCCTGTCGCGGCCGCGCGCGCCGTCGGTGGACCTGATGGCCCTCATCGACGAGGAGCTGGAGGACGAGCCGAAGGCCCGCCCCAGCGTCACCCGGGTCGAGGTGAACGTCAGCCTGGTCTCGGAGCACAACTTCTACGTGGGCGCGACGCGCCGGGTGGACTCCGGCGGCGTGTTCATCGCCACGGCGCTGCCCCCGGCGGTCGGCACCCGGCTGCAGGTGCGGCTCGGCCTCGCCGACGGGCGCAAGCTGGACCTCGAGGGCGAGGTCGCGTTCGTGCGCGAGAAGAGCGCCACCACCGGCCGGCAGCCCTCCGGCTGCGGGGTGAAGCTGCTCGGGCTGCCGGGCTGGGCGGTGGACGCGATCGACCGCTTCACGCTCGCGCGGCAGCCCATCGTCTACACGCCGCGGTAGCGGCGCCGGGCCGGGGTCACTCGTCCACGGCGCGGTCGGTGCGCCGCACGCCCATCAGGTAGGGCTGGATGAACGGGTCGAGGTCGCCGTCCAGGACGTCGTCCACCTTGCCCGTCTCCACCCCGGTGCGCAGGTCCTTCACCATCTGGTAGGGCTGCAGCACGTAGCTGCGGATCTGCGAGCCGAAGTCGATGTCCTTCTTCAGCGCCTCGGCGGCGTCGCGGGCCGCCGCGCGCTTCTTCTCCTCGAGGTCGTAGAGCTTGGCGCGCAGGATCTTCCAGGCCACGCTGCGGTTCTTCTGCTGGCTGCGCTCGTTCTGCACCGCCACCACGATGCCGGTGGGCAGGTGCGTCATGCGCACCGCGGAGTCGGTCTTGTTCACCTTCTGGCCGCCGGCGCCCGACGATCGGTAGGTGTCGATGCGGACGTCGGCCTCCTTGATGTCGATGACGATGTCGTCCTCGATCTCGGGGGTCACGTCCACCGCCGCGAAGCTGGTCTGGCGGCGCGCGTTCTGGTCGAACGGGCTGATGCGGACCAGCCGGTGCACGCCCTTCTCGGCCTTCAGCCAGCCGTAGGGGTGATCGCCGCGGACGATGAACGAGGCGGAGCTGATCCCGGCCTCCTCGCCCGCGACCAGGTCGGCCGGCTCGACCTCCCAGCCGCGCCGCTCGCAGTAGCGCACGTACATCCGGTACAGCATGGCGGCCCAGTCCATCGCCTCCACGCCGCCGGCGCCGCTCTTCACCTCCACGATGGCGCCGGCCGCGTCGTGCGGGCCGGAGAGCATCTTCTGCAGCTCGAGCCCCTCGAGCTGGCGGCCCACCGCCTCGGCGGCCTCGGCCGCCTCGGCGCGGGTGGCGTCGTCGCGCGCCTCCTCGGCGAGCTCGCTCAGCGCCTGCGCGTCGTCGAGCGCGCGGCGGACCGCGGCGCAGGCCTGGGTCACCTGCTCGAGCTGGGCCTTCTCCTTCAGCAGCGCCTGGGCCTTGACGTTGTCGGTCCAGAACGCCGGGTCCTCGGAGAGCTTCGAGATCTCCGCGACCCTCAGCTCCTTCCGCTCGACGTCAAAGCGACCCCCGGAGCGCCTCCAGGCGGCGGGAGAGCTCGGCGATGCGCTCGGCGGTGGGGGAAGCCATGGCTCGGGTCCTCCGGGTTCCTTCGCTACGCGGCGGCGCTCCGGCCGTCCCGGCCCTCCCGGCGCACGCGACGGGCGAGCGCGGGGTGGGTGGCCGCCAGGGCGGCGGCGGCGACGAGCGCGCTGGCCCAGGCGAAGAGGTCGCCGACTGTAGTGTAGAGCGTGCGCCCCCGCAACCGCGGGACGCGGGCGAGCAGCAGCCGGGCCGGCTCCTGCGGGTCCGGCGCGAGATCGGGATCCACCGGGCCGACGTCGAGCGCGCCCGGCGCCAGCTCGCCGGTGGGCAGGATCACCGCCGACACCCCGGCGTAGGCGGGCCGGACCACCGCGCGGCGCGCCTCGACCGCGCGCATGCGCACGATGGCGAGGAACTGGTACGGGCCCGACGAGTAGCCGTACCAGGCGTCGTTGGTGGGGTTCACCAGGAGCTCGGGCTCCGGCTCGCCGCGCGCGAACGCCACGTTGATCTCCGGGAAGATCGCGTCGTAGCAGATCATGGGCGCGACGCGGACCGGCCCGGCGGCCGCGGGAGGCGGCGCGTCGTCCCCGACGGCGGGCGCGCCCGGGACGGCCGAGGCGAGCGCGGGCCCGGCGGCCGGCGCGGCGGCGAGCGGGAACTCGAGCACGGTGAGCTCGCGGCCCGGCTCGGCCGGCGCGAGGCTCGGCACGAGGTGACCCACGAACGGCAGCCAGCGCTGCAGCGGCACGTACTCGCCGAACGGCACGAGGTGATGCTTCAGGTACTTCCCCAGGACCTGCCGCCCGGGCGAGACCATGAACTGCGCGTTGCCGACCCGCGGGACGCGCTCGCCGTTCGCCCCGCGGGTCCACTCGACGGTGGTCGCCCCGAGCAGCACGTGCGCGCGCTCGAGCGGCGGCAGCCCGGCGGCGGGCGTCGCGAAGCTCCGGACGTCGGGCGCCACGTACAGCGGGTAGGCCGCCTCGGGCCACGCCACCAGGTCGGCGCCGGCGCGGTCCGCCTCGAGCGTGGGCGGCACGAGCCGCGCCAGGATCTGCGCGCGGTGGTTGCGCGCCGCGTTCTTCACCGACTGGTCCACGTTCGGCTGGACCACGCCGACCGTGATCGACGGCGCCGCGGCGGCCTCGGCGCGCACCGCGCGCACCCGCAGCGCGCCGCCCGCGACGACCGCCGCGACCAGCGCCGCGGTCCCGGCCAGCGCCCGCCGCGGGAGCGGCCGCCGCTCGCGCCGGGCCTCGAGCGCCTCCGCCAGCACCGCGTTCACCAGCACCACCAGCGCCGCGATCCCGTACACGCCGGTCGCGGCCGCGAGCTGCGCCACCACCGGCGTGCGCGCCTGGGTGTAGCCCACGTTCGCCCAGGGGAACCCGGAGAACAGGTAGTTGCGCGACAGCTCGAACGCGACCCACACCGGCGGGAGCACCGCCCAGGCCGGCCAGCCCAGCCGCGCGCGGATGCGCTGCGCGACCGCGAACGCGGCGGCCCAGTGCGCCGCCATGTACAGCACCAGCAGCGACAGCGCGAACACCGAGAACGCGAGCGACAGGCCGCCGAACGCGGTCATCGCGTGCGAGACCCAGTAGATGGCGGCGAAGAAGTAGGCGAGGCCGCCCGCGAGGCCGAGGCGCGCCGCCTGCCACGCCCCCCGCGCGCGCCGCAGCGCCACGAACGCGGGCACGAGCGCCACCCAGGCGAGGAGCTCCAGCCGGCCGGCCGGGTCCACCTCCCGGATCGAGAGGAACGGCACCACCAGCGGCAGCGCCAGCGCGAGCGCGAGGCCGGAGGCGATCGCGAGGAGGTAGGGGACGAGGCGCGTCATCGAGCGTTCCTGCGGCGGCACGGGGGCCGCGGCGCACCGGGGATCCTGGCGCCGGCGGGCCGGGGGCGCCCGGTCAGCGGACCTTCCCGCCGGCCCCGCCCTCCGGGCCGTCCGGCGCCTCGGCCTGCTGCGCCTGCGCGGCGCCGTAGGCCTCGGCGGCGGCGAGGTAGTACGCCACCGCCTCGCGCACCAGGTGGCCGACCGGCCGGCCGAGCCGCGACGCGGTGGCGGTCATGGCCTCGGCGAGGTCGGCGGGCATGCGGACCGGCACCACCCGCGCCTGGGCCAGCGCCGCCTCCAGCCGCTCCAGCGCCTGGCTGGGCCGCGACACGCGGAAGTCGCCCGCCTCGATCATGTCCTTGATCCGGCGCGCGAGGTCCTCGCGCGTGAACCACGCGCCGTCGAGCCAGACCGACTCGGAGTCGAGATCGATGTCGGCGAACGGGTCCATCGGTCCTTTGCCCTGCCGGCGCGCCCCTCGCGCCGGCCTTCGCGGAGCGCCGCCCCGACGAGCCCCTCCGCCCGCGCGAGCTCCGCTTCCTTCTCCGCCATCGCCCGGGCGTCCGCGGGCCGCTCGTGGTCGTAGCCGAGCAGGTGCAGGATCCCGTGCGCCAGGTAGCGGTCCAGCTCGGCGCCCACCCGCCGACCCTCGGACCGCGCCCTCCGCGCGGCGGTGTCGAGCGAGATTACCACGTCCCCCAGCAGCGCCCCAGCGCCCGGCGGCTCCGATATCGGGAACGACAGCACGTCGGTGGCCTGGTCCTTGTCCCGCCACTCGCGGTTGAGCGTGCGGATGCGCCGGTCGGTCACGAGCAGGATGGAGAGCTCGGCGTCCTCGCGCCCCAGGGCGGCGAGGAACGCGGCCGCGCGGGCGCGGAGGCGCCGGGCGGCGCGGGCGCCGTCGCGGTGCTCGGAGGTCAGGCGGACGATCACGGCTTGGCCACCAGGTGCACCGCCGGCCCCTCGTCGCGGCGCCGGTCCGGGTACTCGGGGCGCGTGTGGTAGATGGCCTCGAGCGCCCGCACCATCGCGCCGGAGATGGCGTTCAGGTCGCGCAGCGTCAGGGCGCACTCGTCGAGCTGCCCCTCCCCGAACACCTCGTTGATCCGCTTGGCGACCAGCGCGCGGAGCGAGTCGGCGGTGGGGTCCTCCAGCGCGCGCGCCGAGGCCTCGCACGCGTCGGCGATCATGACGAGCGCCGCCTCGCGCGTCTGCGGCCTCGGGCCGGGGTAGCGGAACAGGGCCTCGTCGAGCGCGCCACGGCCCCCGCCCTCCTCGGCCAGCCGCTGCGCCTTTCCCCAGAAGTAGCCGACGTGCCGCGTCCCGTGGTGCTGCGCGATGGCGTCCTGGACCACCCGCGGCAGGCGCCAGTGCCGCGCCAGCTCCAGGCCGTCCGTCACGTGGCGCTTCACGATCAGCGCGCTCATGGAGGGCGCGAGCGCGTCGTGGCGGTTCTCGCCCCCGCGCTGGTTCTCCGCGAAGTAGAGCGGGTTCCGGATCTTCCCGAGGTCGTGGTAGTACGCGCACACCCGCGCCAGCAGCGGGTTCGCGCCGATCGCCTGCGCGCCGGCCTCCACCAGCGAGCCCATCAGGATGGAGTGGTGGTACGTGCCGGGCGACTGGACGATGAGCTCCTTCAGCGCCGGGTGGTTCAGGTTGGCGAGCTCGAGCAGCTTCACGTCGGTGACGTAGCCGAAGACGCCCTCCACCACCGGCAGCAGCCCCACCACCGCGACCGGCAGCAGCACCGCGCCGCCCACCAGCGCCCCGACGGCCGAGAGCAGCACCTCGGCGCCGGCGCGGCCGGCGTAGAGCCCGAGCGCCGCGACGACCGCGGCCCCGACCAGCCCCACCCCCAGGCCGGCGCGGAACAGCCCGGCCCGGTCGCGGTTGTTGCGCACCAGGCCCGCCGCCGCGACGGAGGTGAGCGTCGCGAACAGCGCGTACGCGAGCGACTGCCCGGCGAGCAGCCCGGCCGCGAGCCCCATGGCCAGCGCGAACAGGAGCGCGGTCTCCGCCGCCAGCACCTGCCGGACGATCATCGCGCCCGCCGCGAACGGCACCAGGTACTGCAGCGCGGCGGCGGGGACGTACGGGAAGCGCTCGTGGAGCGCGTCCATCACCGCGAAGCCCAGGAAGCCCGCCGCCAGCGAGCCCAGGTACAGGAGCGAGAGCAGCAGCGCGTCGCGGCGCGCCGGGCGGAAGCGCGCCACGTTCCGGCGCGCGAAGCGCCAGAGCAGCGACACGAGCAGTGCCACCACGGCGGCGCCGCCGGCCCGGACGCTGCCCAGGTCCTCGCCCTTGCGCTGCGCGCGGATGCCGTCGAACACCAGCAGGTGGCGCTTCTCGATCCGCTCGCCGTCCCCGATGATCTTCTCGCCGCGCTTCACCGGGATGGCCACCGGCTTCACCCGCGCGGCCGCGTCGTAGCGCCGGCGCTCGGTCTCGGCCTGGTCGTAGACCAGCGTCGGGCGCACCATCGCCTCCGCGATGCGCGCCAGCGCCGCGCGCACCGCCGCGGGCTCCTTCTCCAGCCGCGCGGCCGCGGTGCGGGCCACCTCCTCGCGCGCCTCGGCCACGTCGCGGACCTGGGCGGCGTCGGCGAACGGCTGCTCGCCCTCCGGGCGGCCGCCGCGGAAGGTGCGGACCACGAAGCCGGCGTCGGGGGCGGCCGGGAGGAGCTTGCGGTCCTCGATCACCATCCCGGCCAGGGCGCCCCGCGCCAGCTCGGCGAGCTGGCGCTCCACCGACTCGGTGAACCGGGTCGTGCCGAGCGCGGCCAGGTCGCCGTCGCGCACGAGCACCTGGAGCCGCGCGACGAACGCGGCGCGCTGCGCGGCGTAGCGCCGCTCCAGGATCGCCGCCTCCCGCGGGCCGCGGCCGTCCTCGCGCAGCGCCCGCTCCTCGTCGCGCATCAGCTCGAAGGCGGCGTGCACCCGCGCGACCGCCTCGTCGGCGGCCCCCGCGTCCTGGTGGTAGACCGGGCGCTCCGCCGCGGCGGTCTCGGCGCGGCGCCGGGCGGTCGCCTCCTCGTCCACGATGTCGTAGTCGCGATCGGCCTTGATGGTCGCGGGGGCGGGCGTGCCGAGCGCGTCCGGGCCGGGGAGCCGGTGCGCGGCGGACGGCGCGAGCAGCCAGCCGGCCGCCGCGGCGACCGCGGCGACGAGCAGCGCGCGCATCAGCCGGCCGGGCCAGTCGACGCGGTCGGCGGCGGGAGGGCCGCCGGCGGCGGGTGTGTCAGTGGGGGGACCGGACACGGCGTGCGAGAGTCGCACCGGGGTGGGAGGAGCGCAACGGAGAACCGGGGCTTCCCCCTGAACACGCGGCGAGGTGCCGCCCCTCCGCGGATCGATCGGCGCGACGCTTCAGGGGCTACCCTTCCGCGCCGGGCACCCCGCCCCCGGCGTCCGTCCCCCCGGCGTCCGTGCCCCCGCCCGGCCGGCCCTTCTCCGTCCGGGCGGACTCGGTGCGGGCGCGCCGCTCCGCCTCGAAGGCGTCGTAGGCCCGCACCACCTCCTGGACGAGCGGGTGCCGGACCACGTCGACCTCGGAGAACATGCAGAACGAGACGCCCTCCACGCCCCGGAGGACCTTCTGCACCTCCACCAGGCCGGAGCCGCGGCCGCTCGGCAGGTCCACCTGCGTCACGTCGCCGGTGATGACCGCCTTCGAGCCGTAGCCGAGGCGCGTCAGGAACATCTTCATCTGCTCGGCGGTGGTGTTCTGGGCCTCGTCGAGGATGATGAACGCGTCGTTGAGCGTGCGGCCGCGCATGAACGCGAGCGGCGCCACCTCCACGGTGCCGCGCTCGATGAAGGCGGTCGCCTTCTCGTAGTCCACCATGTCGAACAGCGCGTCGTGCAGCGGTCGCAGGTACGGGTTCACCTTCTCGGCGATGTCGCCGGGCAGGAACCCGAGCCGCTCGCCCGCCTCCACCGCCGGCCGCGTCAGCACGATCCGCTTCACCCGCCGCTCCACCAGGTACGCCACCGCCATCGCCATGGCGAGGTACGTCTTGCCGGTGCCGGCCGGCCCCACCCCGAACACGATGTCGTCGTCGCGGATGGCCTGGATGTAGCGCTTCTGCGCGAGCCCCTTGGGCGTGATGATGCGGTGGCGCGAGGAGACGAAGACGGTGTCGCCGAAGATCTCCTTCAGCGGGACGCCCTGCACGGCGAGCTTCGTCGCCTGGTCCACGTCCTCGAGGTACAGCGGATACCCCGCCTCGACGAGCTCGTAGAGCTCCTTCACCAGCGACTCGGCAAGGTGCACCCGCGCCTCCTCGGGCGCGGCGATCACCACCTGGCCGCCGCGCAGCCCGAGCTGGACCCCGAGCCGGCGCTCCACGAGCTTGAGGTGCTCGTTGTGCGCGCCGCACAGGGCGCGGACCTTGTCGTTGTCGGGAAACTCGAGCCTGGCCGTCTTGAGGGGTTCCGCCGCGCTTTGACCCAAGGATGCTCCTTACGTCGGTTGTCCGTGCCGCCGTCCGCCTGGACGGCGCTCGCCCCGCCGGGGCACCCATAATCTACGCCCCGTCGCGCGGCAGCGGAGGATGGGCGCGGTCCTACTCCACGGGAGGCAGGAGCACGAAGCGCCCCGCTGGCGTGCGCCGGTAGTGGTAGGGCTCCGCCCACGGGTGGCGCAGGTCGCGCGCGTCCACCAGGCCGGCCTCCACCAGCGTCCCGAGCGCCGCCGGGTACTCGCCCTTCTCGAGGCGGTACACCTCCAGCGCGCCGCGCAGCCGCTCGAGCTGGTAGCGCGCGAGGAACCGCTCCGCGGCGTTGTCCCGCACGCGCGCCGCGCCGGCGGGCTCGCCCCACGCCAGGCCGCGCTCGTCCACCCAGTACGCGATCCCGGCCAGCGCCGCCGCGATCGCGACCGTGGCCAGCACGCTCAGCGCGCCGGCCCGGAGCCGGGCCTGCCAGTCCTGCGCGTAGGCGCCGACCGCCGCCTTGGCCCGGCTGGCGGGGGCGATCGCCTCGAGGTAGCCGAGGTTGAGCAGGTTCGTGAGCGCCTTGCAGGTCTCGAACTCGCCCAGGCGCGAGAGATCCACGAGCCGCTCGACGGTGCGGCCCGGGATGGCGAGCGCGAACACCCGCCGCTCGTTCGCGCCGAGCGAGGCGAACTCGCCGCGGCGCTCGGTGGGCTCCTCGCCGAGCGCGTCGAACGCGTCGTCCACGTCGTCGCCGCCGCGCCTCGGCGCGGCGGGCGCGTCCGGGTCGAGCGCCCGGCGGCGCTCGAACGTCATGGCCGTGGACGGGATCCGCTTGCGGATCATCGGCCACTCGTCCACCCGGCGGAACCCCTCCATCAGCACCGACTCGGCGCGCAGCGGCGAGACGGTCTCGCGGTCCCACTCCACCTCGCCCGGCTCGAACGCGTAGGTGCCGCTCTTCCAGCGGAACAGCTGGTAGACGGTCTCGGTGGTCTGCAGCGCCGTCATCTCGCGCAGGTCCTGCTGCGAGACGAAGCCCAGCTCCACCAGGATGTCTCCCAGGCGTCGCAGGGTGCGCTTCTGGACCTCCAGGCCCTGCTCCAGCTCCTCCTTGGAGATGACCTCGGCGCGCACCAGCATGTTGCCGAGCCGCTCGCGCGCCTTGCGCCCGGCCGACTCGGCCCGGACCACGTTGCCGTCGGCGAGCGCGATGTGGATCTCGTCGTCGCGGGACTCGAGGTGGAGCACGCCGCTCTTGGCCTGCTGGCCGATGAGCTGGAGGATCTCGGCGATCCCGAAGTCCTTGAGCGTGCCGGTGAGCGCCATCGGTCAGCTCCGGGTCCGGCGGAACGCGTCGCGCACCGCGAGCGTCCAGGCGATCACGCCCAGGGGAACGGCGACGGCGAGCTTGCCCGCGAGCACGTAGGGCGACGGGTACGGCGGCGGCATGACCCCGCGCCAGAGCCCGATGACGAACACCGGGAACAGCACCGCCGCGAGCAGGAGCGCGCCCCGCACCGGCGCGCCGGCGACGACCTGCGCGGCGCCGGCGCCGGCCACGGAGAGCGCGCGGGTGACGATCCGCGCCAGCCGCTCGTGGCGCCGGACCTGCGCTTCCTTCCGCAGCCGGTCGCGCGCGTCCACCACGCCCTTGCGCGCGAACACGTTCACGCACTGGCCGCACTCCTCGCCGTCGCCGCCGTCGCAGCGGCGGCAGGCCGGCCGCCCGCAGCGGGCGCAGGCGCGCGAGGGGCCCAGCCGGCGGAGCAGCAGCGCGAGCGCCCAGAGCGCCGCCAGGAAGCCCGCGCCGCCCCAGGGCCAGGCCGCCGCCGGCAGCGCGCCCATCAGCCGCGCGCGCACCCAGCGCCGCACCGCCTCGGGCGTCCCGTCGCTGGTGGCGAGCGCCGCGATGCGCGCCGGCGGGACCGGGACGTCCACCAGGTAGTGGTTGGCGGTGAAGTCGTCGTCGGAGCCGTGGCGGCGCAGGTACTCGCCGGCCTCGTGCTCGGCCTTGTCGCGGGCGGCCGCGCTCTTGTCCATCTCGGAGGTGCGCAGGTAGAGCTTGGAGAGGCCGTAGTGCGCCGCGCCCAGCACCACCAGGTCGCTGCCGGCCTGATCCTGCGCCGCGAGGTAGGCGGCCTTGGCGCCGTCCAGGTCGCCCTGCAGGAACAGCACGTTCCCCACGTTCACCGAGAGCTCCGGCGCGCGCGGATCGGCCGCGGCCGCCTCGCGGTACAGCCGCAGCGCCCGGTCGAGATCGCCGCGCCGCTTGGCGTGCCGGCCCAGCGCCGCCAGCACCGGCCCGGGCGCGGGCGACTCCGGGGCCCACGCCTCCAGCTGCGCGGCCTCGGCGTCGCTCACCGCCCCGTGCTCGAGCTCGTGCACGCGCTCGGCCACGCTCCCGGTCCAGGCGGTGAGCCGCGCCACCTCGCCGGCGGCCCACGGCATGGCGAGCACCGCGCCGAGCGCGGCGGTCACCACCAGCCGCTCGCGGTTCGCGAGGTACGGCCAGGCGACCAGCGCCGCGACCGCGAGCACCGCCGCGGCGCCCAGCCCGAACGCGGCCGGCATGGCGATCAGCACCAGCGCCAGGAAGCCGGTCTGCACCGGCGCGGAGCCGCGCAGGAGCGGCAGGTGGTGGAAGTCGTGCAGGAAGAGGCGGAGCGACCGGGCGAGCAGCACCAGCACGACCGCGGCCGCGGCGGCGAGCACCGCCGCGAACGCCGCGGCGAACAGGTCCCCCTCGAACGCGCGCGCGGTGTGCGGCTCGCGGGCGGCGGCCGCGAGCGCGTCGCCGAGCGCCGCCAGCACCGGGCCGGGCCGCCCCGGCTCGCGCGCGAACAGCGCCCGGGCGCGGGCGAGGTGGCCGTCGGGCAGGTCCGGCGCGAGCGCGCTGGCGGCCTCGGCGCGCGCGAGCGCCTCGGCGGGCAGGTTCGCGGCGAGCGCGCGCCGCGACTCGCGCACCTCGGCGACGGCCATGGGGACCAGGTTCTCGATCGCGAGGTCGCGCTGGGCGGCGAGCAGCGCCCGCTGCGCGGCGTCGGCCCGCGCCGGGTCGGCCTCGCGGAGCGCGCCGCGCCGGTCGGACCAGGCCGCGAGCAGGCCGTCCCAGGTGGCGCGGACCGGCGCGATGGGCCGCGCCAGCGCGGGCGACGCGGAGGCCGACGCGGACGCCGAGGCGGCGGCCGGCGCGGACGCCGGCGCGGGGGCGGGCACGGCGGACGGGGCCGCGGCCGCGCCGGGCGCGCCGCCGGGCGGCGCGGCGGCGGGCGAGGGCGCGGCCTGGCGCGCGGCCGGGGCGGCCTCGCGTACGGCGGCGGCGGACGTGGGTGCAGGTGCGGGCGCCGGCGCGGCGGGCGCCTGCGCGGGCGGCGCCGGCTCGGGCGCGGCGTCGTCGCCGTCCTCCACCATCCGCGGCGCGGCCACCTGCGCGCGTGGGCACGCCGGCGCGGCCGCGGCCAGCGCGGCCAGCACGGCGAACAGGGTCGGGAGGGCGGTACCGCGGGTGGACACGCGAGAACGGGATGCTAGCACGCCCGGTCCCGCGCTAAGAAGACGAACCATGTCGCGCGCCGCCGAGGCCATCGATCGCCTGCTCTCCATCATGGAGCGCCTGCGCGGCCCGGGGGGCTGCCCCTGGGACCGCGAGCAGACGCTCCACACGCTGCGCCCGTACGTGCTGGAGGAGACGTACGAGGTCCTCGAGGCCATCGACGCGGGCGACGTCCGCGAGCACCGCGAGGAGCTGGGCGACCTGCTGCTGCAGGTCGTCTTCCAGGCGCAGCTCCGCCGCGAGGAGGGCGCGTTCGAGTTCGCGGACGTGGCGGACGCGATCTCCGACAAGCTGGTCTCGCGCCACCCGCACGTGTTCGGCGACGCGCAGGTGAAGGACGCCGAGGGCGTGCTGCGGCAGTGGGCGGCGCTGAAGCGCGAGGAGAAGAAGGCGAAGGGCGCCGGCCACAGCGTGCTGGAGGGCGTGCCGCGCGAGATGCCGGCGCTGGCGCGGGCCGACCGGCTCACCGAGAAGGCGAGCCGCATCGGGTTCGACTGGCCCGACGCGGGCGGTGCGCGAGAGAAGGTGCGCGAGGAGCTCGCCGAGCTGGATCAGGCCGTGGCGGGCGGCGACCGCGCGGCCGTCGAGCACGAGCTGGGCGACGCGCTGTTCGCGCTCGCGAACTACGCCCGCAAGCTCGGCGTCCCGCCGGAGGAGGCGCTCCGCGGGAGCCTGGGCCGATTCGTCGCACGCTTCGAGCACGTCGAGCGCGAGCTGGAGCGCCGCGGGGTGCCCCACGGGAGCGCCACGCTGGCGGAGATGGACGCGCTCTGGGACGAGGCGAAGGAGCTCGAGCGTCAAGCGAAATCGCCCGGCACCGCCCCTTCGGCAGGTTCTCCACGGGGTTTGGGGAAAGATGGTGGATAAGTCGGTGGGCGGGGCGCCTCGACGCAGGGAATTCACCCCATCGGCACGTGGCGCCGCGTTCCGCAGCAGCAGAAATCTCGTGTGATTTCCGCGTGCTCACCTTCCCCTTCCCCCGAGATGTCCACACCGCGGCCGGCGCCCCTCCGCACTCCACGTCTCCCCGCCCCCGCCGGTGGATAACTCCGGGACCCACCCCGGATTCGGAGCCGCGCGCCGCGCGGCCGTCCGCGGCACCGGGCGCGCGAACCCTTGAGCCAGAAGGCCCTCCGGGGGGCATGCACGGCAGGTCCGCTCCGCTCTAGGGGACGCCGAGCACGTGGCTCGCGCGGCCGCACGCCGTGGGCGCGAGCGGGGCACCGCGCGCGAGGGCGCGCGGGACCCCAGGACCGCACCGGGCTCATAACCCCTTGACGCGGCTCGCGTTGGGCGATAGAAGCGCGCCCTCTTATTCAACCCGACGGAGAAGTCACTTGGCGAACACCGCATCGGCCGAGAAGCGCAACCGCCAGGCGCAGAAGCGCCGGGCCCGCAACGTCCAGGTCCGCACCGGCGTGAAGTCCGCAGTGAAGAAGCTGCGGGAGGCGATCGCGAAGGGCGATCCGGCCGCCACGCAGGTCGCGCTGAAGTCTGCCGAGAAGACCATCGGCAAGGCCGCCTCGAAGGGCGTGCTGCACAAGAACGCCGCCTCGCGGAAGATCTCCCGCCTGGCGAAGGCCGCGGCGAAGCCGGCCGCCGCCGCGAAGTAGGCCCCCTCCCCGCCCCGGTCGTCAGCGCCCCGCCGCGCCCTGCGCGGCCGGGGCGCGCTCGTCCCGGTCCTCGAACCCCTCGAGGATCTGGCGCGCCGCGTCCGCCGCCAGCCGGCGCAGCTCGAGCGCGCGCCGGCCCTCGGTCTCGAGCGGATCCGCGCCGCCCAGGTGATCGCCGTCGCGGCGAACCGCGAGCGAGGCGATCACCTTCCCCTCGGACACCAGGCGCGCGCGCGCGTTCAGCACCACGTGGAAGGTCGAGCCGGTCACCGACGACGGCAGGCCCTCCCCCGCGCCCACCTCGCCCTCGATCGCCACCGGCGCGTCCGGGCCGGCCGACGCCCCGCGCCGCGCCAGCTCCTCGCGCAGCGCGGCGGTGACGGCGGCGCCCAGCTCCGGATCGCTGGAGAGGTTCTGGAACGCGCGCACGTGCACGCGCTCCGCGCCGCCGCGCGCGCGGTACGCGTGGGAGAAGCCGTAGCCGCAGCCGGCGGCGAGCGCCGCCAGGCCCGCGAGCAGCACGGCGATCGGCCTGCGGGCGTCGCGCGGGCGCCGCACGTCAGGCCACCACGAAGTTGACGAGGCGCTTCGGCACGAAGACCACCTTGCGGACGGTCTTGCCCGCGAGGTGGACCTTCACCTTCTCGTCGGCCTCGGCGAGCGCGCGGACCTCCGCCTCCCCGGCCGCGGCGGGCGCCTGCACCTCGCCGCGGAGCTTCCCGTTCACCTGGACCGCGATGGTCACGGTGTCGGCCACGATCAGCGCCGGGTCGAACGGCGGCCAGGGCGCGTCCGCCACCAGGCGCTCGCGCGCGACCGGTCCCATCACCTCGTGCCACAGCTCCTCGGCCACGTGCGGCGCGAACGGCGCCAGCAGCGTCGCGAGGGCGAGCAGCGCCTCGCGCACCGCGGCCCGGTCCGGCTCGGAGGCCGGCTCGAACGCGTAGAGCGCGTTCACCAGCTCCATGAGCGCGGCGATGCTGGTGTTGAACTTGAGATCCGCCTCGAGGCCCTCGGTGACGCGCTTGATGGTCCGGTGCGTGCGCCGCCGCAGCTCGAGCGCCTCGCCGGCCGCCTGGGCGAGCGCGGCCTCCGAGGCGTCGAAGCAGGCCTGGCGCGCGAAGTAGATGCGCCACACGCGCGCCAGGAAGCGGAACAGGCCGTCCACCTGCTCGTCGGACCAGTCGATGTCCTTCTCCGGCGGCGCCGCGAACAGCATGAACATGCGCACGGTGTCGGCGCCGAACCTCGACACCATGCCGCCCGGCGCCACCACGTTGCCCCAGCGCTTCGACATCTTGCGCCCGTCGGGCCCGTTCACGATGCCCTGCGTGACCAGCCGCCGCACCGGCTCGTCCTCGTGCACCAGCCCGAGCTCGTGCATGACCCGGTGCCAGAACCGGAAGTAGAGCAGGTGCATCACCGCGTGCTCGGGGCCGCCCACGTACACGTCCACCGGCAGCCAGCGCCGGGCGGCCTCCGGGTCGAACGGCCGCGCCTCGTCCTTCGGCGAGAGGTAGCGGGCGTAGTACCAGGACGAGTCCACGAACGTGTCCATGGTCTCCACCTCGCGCCGCGCCGGCTTGCCGCAGCGCGGGCAGGTGGTGTTCACGAACGACGCCACCTTGGCGAGCGGCGGCTCGCCGGTGCCGGTGATGATCGCCTCGGCCGGCAGCACCACCGGCAGGTCCTGCTCCGGCACCGGCACCATCCCGTGCTCGTCGCAGTAGATGATGGGGATGGGCGTGCCCCAGTAGCGCTGGCGCGAGAAGCCCCAGTCCCGCAGGTGCCACCGCACCGTGCCCTGGCCGAAGCCCCGCTCGGCGGCGTGCGCCGACATGCGCGACCGCGCCTCCGCGGAGGCGAGCCCCGTGAACGGGCCGGAGCCCTCGAGCACGCCGTCCTCGGTGGCGGCCCGGTCGAGCGCGTCGCCGGCCGGGAGCCGCGCGCCATGCGCCGGCTGGATGACCACGCGCACCGGCAGCCCGTACTTCCGCGCGAACTCGAAGTCGCGCTGGTCGTGCGCCGGGACGCTCATCACCGCCCCGGTGCCGTACTCGGCCAGCACGAAGTTCGCGATCCAGATCGGCACCTGCTCGCCGGTGAACGGGTTCACCGCGAACGCGCCGGTGAACACGCCCTCCTTCGGCGCGCCCTCGCCCGTGCGCTCCACCGCGTCGGTCTTGCGCATGCGCGCGACGAACGCGTCCACCTCGGCGCGGCGCTCCGGCGCGGTGACCTGCGCGACCAGGGGGTGCTCCGGCGCCAGCACCACGTACGTGCAGCCGTAGATCGTGTCGACGCGGGTGGTGAACACCTTCACCGCGGCGCCGCCGGCGGCGAGCGCGAAGTCCACCTCGGCGCCCTCGCTCTTGCCGATCCAGTTGCGCTGCATGGTCGTGACGCGGTCCGGCCAGTCCTTCAGGCCGTCCAGCCCGTCCAGCAGCTGCTGGGCGTAGGCGGTGATGCGGAACGCCCACTCCGGGTGGATCTTCTCGACCACCGGCGAGCCGCAGCGCTCGCACCGGTTGTCGTCCACCACCTGCTCGTTCGCGATGACCGTCTGGCAGCCGGTGCACCAGTTCACCTTGCCCTGGCGCCGGTAGGCGATCCCCTTCTCCAGCATCTTCAGGAAGAACCACTGGTTCCAGCGGTAGTAGGACGCGTCGGCGGTGACCAGCTCGCGGTCCCAGTCGAAGCTGTAGCCGAGCCGCTTCATCTCGGCGCGGAACGAGACCACGTTCTCGCGCGTCCGCTCCGCCGGGTGGCGGCCGTCCTTGATGGCGGCGTTCTCGGCCGGCAGGCCGAGGGCGTCGAAGCCGATCGGGTGGAGGACGTCGAACCCGCGCATGCGCAGGTGGCGCGCCAGGGCGTCGCCGATGGTGTACACGCGGGCGTGGCCCATGTGCATGGCGCCCGACGGATACGGGAACATCTCGAGGACGTAGCGGGTGTCGGCGTCGGGACGGCGACCCGCCTTGAAGGCGCCCGCCTCCTCCCACCGGCGCTGCCAGCGCGGCTCGATCGACTGGGGCTCGTAACGCTCGTTCATCGACATAGGGGTGCGGATTCTAGCGGACGTCGCGCGTTTCGTCTGCTCAGGTATATTGCCCGCGAAACCACGTCCACCGCCCATCCAGCACGGGGTCCCGCATGTACCCGCCCGTCCACGTCGCCGACATCGCCCATCACGAGGGGAAGGAGATCACGCTCCACGGCTGGCTCCACAACCGCCGCTCGTCGGGCAAGCTCCACTTCCTCCAGCTGCGCGACGGCACCGGCACGATCCAGTGCGTGGTGTTCAAGGGGAACGTGACGCCGGAGGTGTTCCAGGCCTCGGACCACCTCCCGCAGGAGACCAGCCTCACGGTGACGGGCCTCGTGAAGAAGGACGAGCGCTCGCCCATCGGCTTCGAGCTGGACGTGCGCGACCTGCAGGTGGTGTCGCGCCCGGCCCAGGAGTTCCCCATCGGGCACAAGGAGCACGGGGTCGCGTTCCTGATGGAGCAGCGGCACCTGTGGCTCCGCTCGCAGCGGCAGCAGGTCATCCTGCGCGTCCGCCACACCGTCGAGAAGGCCATCCGCGACTTCTTCGACCAGCGCGGCTTCACGCTGGTGGACGCGCCCATCTTCACGCCGTCCGCCTGCGAGGGCACCTCCACGCTGTTCGAGGTCCCCTACTTCGACCTCGGCAAGGCCTACCTGACGCAGTCCGGCCAGCTCTACATGGAGGCCGCCGCCATGGCGCTCGGGAAGGTCTACTGCTTCGGCCCGACCTTCCGCGCCGAGAAGTCCAAGACGCGCCGCCACCTCACCGAGTTCTGGATGGTCGAGCCGGAGGTCGCGTACATGGACCTCGACGGCGACATGGAGCTGATGGAGCAGTTCGTGTCCTACGTGGTGCAGACCGCGCTGGAGAAGCACCGCGTCGAGCTCGCCACCGTCCTGGAGCGCGACGTCTCGCTGCTCGAGAAGGTGAAGCCGCCGTTCCCGCGCATCACCTACACCGACGCGGTCGAGGTGATCCAGAAGGCCGGCCACCCGATGAAGTGGGGCGACGACATCGGCGGCGACGAGGAGACGGTGGTCGCGAAGCAGTTCGACCGCCCGGTGATGGTGCACCGCTACCCCGCCGAGATGAAGGCGTTCTACTTCAAGAAGGACCCGTCGGATCCCAAGGTCGCGCTCGGCTGCGACGTGCTCGCGCCGGAGGGCTACGGCGAGATCATCGGCGGCGGCCAGCGCGAGGACGACCTCGCCACCCTCGAGGCCGCCATCGAGCACCACCAGCTGCCGAAGCAGGCGTTCGAGTGGTACCTCGACCTGCGCCGCTACGGCACCGTCCCGCACGCCGGCTTCGGCATGGGGGTGGAGCGCTGCGTGGCCTGGATCTGCGGCCTCCACCACGTCCGGGAGACCATCCCGTTCGCGCGGATGATGGAGAGAATAACGCCCTGAGCGACGATCCGCGGGACCCGTGACCTCGCGCGCCCGCCTTCGCGGGCTCGCGCGAGGTCCCCGCGGGCGCGCCTGACGGCGCGCGGGTGGACGCGCCCGGCGGCGGGGCTTCACACCGCGCCGAGCAGGCGGCGCACCGCCTCGACCACCTGGTGGGCCTGCACCGGCTTCACCAGGTAGTCGTTCGCGCCGAGACCGAGCGCGCGGCGGCGATCCACCTCGCCGGCCTCGGTGGTGACCACGAGGATCGGCATGGCGCGGTGCGCCCCGCCGGAGCGGATCAGCGACACCAGCTTCAGCCCGTCGAGCACCGGCATGTTGATGTCGGTGACCAGCAGGTCGAAGCGGGCCGCGGCCAGGTGGCGCCAGGCGTCGGCCCCGTCCACGGCCTCGGTGGTGCGGATGCCGCCGGCGCCCTGCAGCGCGCGGCAGAGCTGGCGGCGCATGGCGCTGCTGTCGTCGACCACCAGGGCCTGGCGCGGCGGGCACGGGGTCATGGCGCGCGGGCCTCGCGTGCGAGCTCGATCAGGCGCGCCGCCAGGGCGTCCAGCCCGAGCAGCGCGTCCACGGCGCCGCGCTCCACCGCCGACTGCGGCATCCCGTACACCACGGCGGTCTCCTCGGACTCGGCGAGCGTGAGCCCGCCGGCGGCCTTCACCGCCGCCATCCCGGCGCACCCGTCGGTGCCCATCCCGGTGAGGAGCGCGGCGCAGGCGCGGGCGCCGAGGACCCGCGCCGCCGAGCGGAAGAGCCGGTCGATGGACGGGCAGTGGCGCGCGCCGGGGCCCGGCGCGCCGGGCGGCAGCACCGCCGCCCGCAGCACGCCGTCGGCGCCGCGCGCCAGCTCCAGGTGGTGCCCGCCGGGCGCGACCAGCGCGCGCCCCGCGACGACCAGGTCGCCGTCCACGGCCTCCACCACGCTGAAGTGCGAGCCGCGGGCGAGCCGCTCCGCGAACGCGCCGGTGAACCGCTCGGGCATGTGCTGCGCCACCAGCACCGCCAGCGGGAGATCGCCGGGCAGCGCCGCGAGCAGGCGCTGCAGCGCGGAGGGGCCGCCGGTGGAGGCCCCCACCACCGCGACCCGGGCCGGCTCGAGCTCGCGGGCGTCGAGGGCCCGGACGCCGGCGGAGAGGTTCTGGATGCGCAGCGCGCGCACCGTCGCGCACTTCTCCAGCAGCGCCTCGCGGACCGCCCCGAGCCCCCCGCGCTCCGGCCTCGCCACGAAGTCGAGCGCCCCGAGCTCGAGCGCCTTGAACACGTCCGCGCGCCGCGACTGCGACGACAGCACCACCACCGGCGTGGGGCGGCGCGCCATCAGCAGGCGCAGGAAGCTGAACCCGTCCATCCGCGGCATCTGCAGGTCCAGCACCACCACGTCCGGCGCGAGGCGGAGCGCCTCGGCCAGCCCCTGCTCTCCGTCCGCCGCGGTGCCGGCCACCACCAGCCCGTCGGCGCCGTGGAGCATGCGCACCAGCTCGTCCCGGCTGGCGGCCGAGTCGTCCACCACCAGCACCCGCAGGGTGCGCCGGCGCCCGTCGCCGCTCACGGCGCGCCCCCGCCCGCCGGCTTGCGGTAGACGAGGTCCGCCCGGAGCTGGACCAGCTCGAAGTCGGCGGTCACGTTGAGCAGCGACTCGGAGTGGCCGAGCAGCAGCCAGCCCCCGCCGCGCAGCTTCGCGTGGAGCGCGCGCAGCGCGCGGCGGCGCGCCTCCAGGTCGAAGTAGATCATCACGTTGCGGCAGAACACCGCGTCCAGCGGCGGCACCGCCGCGAGCGCGTCCGGCGCCACCAGGTTGTCGCGGTGGAACCGGACCATCCCCCGGAGCCCCTCGTCCACCACCCACTTCCCGCCGCGCAGGTGGAACCACCGCCGCATCGGCGACGACTCGGGCGCGCGGAACGCGTGCTCCCCGTAGCTCCCGGCCCGGCCCTGCGCGACGCACCGGCGGGAGAGATCGCAGGCCGCGATCTCGACGTCCCACCCGGCGAACAGCCCCGAGTCGCGCACCAGCACCGCGACGGTCCAGGCCTCCTCGCCGGTGCTGCAGCCGGCGGACAGGATGCGCAGCCGGCGCTCCGCGGCCAGCGAGGACGCCAGGGCCGGCAGGATCTCGTCCGCGAACGCCCGGAGCTGGCGCGCCTCGCGGAAGAAGTAGGTCTCGTTCGTGGTGAGGAGGTCGAGCGCCTCGGCCAGCTCCGCGCCGCCCCGCGGATCGAACCGGAGGTGGCGGTGGTAGGCGGAGAAGTCGCGGAGCCCGAGCGCCTCCAGCCGCGGCGCGAGGCGGCGCTCCAGCAGGCGGCGGTGGTCCTCGCGGAAAGCGATCCCGCAATGCGCCTGGATGAGCTCGCGGAGCAGCCGGAACTGCTCCTCGGTCATGGCCGGCGGCGGGGGCCCGTGGCTCCACATGCGTGCCTACCCGGCCCCGAGCGCGCGCGCCGCCTCGGCGAACGCGCGCGCGACGAGCGGATCGGCGTCCCCGGCGGCGAGCCGGACGGCGTCCGGTCCCAGCGCGGGATCGCCGCGCACGGCCATGGCGCCGGCCGCGGCCCGCCGCACGTCCCAGCGCGCGCTCGCCGCCGCCTCCCGCAGCAGCCGGACGCCCTCCGGCCCCTCCAGCCGCGCCGCCGCCGCCACGCCCTCCTTCGCGACCTCCGGGTCCGCGTGCCCGACCGCGGCCGTGACCAGGTCGGCCGGCGGCACGCCCAGGCCCGCCAGCGCGTGCAGCGCGGCTACGATCACCGCGGGCGGGCTGGCCGGATCGCGCCCCAGCGCCGCCAGCGCCGGCGCCTGCTCGACCGCGCCCGCCACGCCCAGCGCCTCGGCGGCCGCCGCCCGCACCGCCGGCTCCGGGTCGCCGAGCGCCGCCGCGAGCGCCGCGCGCACCGCCGGCGGCGGGGCGCCGGGCGCCGCCGGGGCCGCGCGCACCACCTCCGCGCACCCCGAGGCCGCCGCGGCGCGGACCTGCCAGTCGGGATCCCGGAGCGCCGCCGCGAGCTCGCCCAGCGCGGCCGCGGCCGGCGCCGCGCCACGGCGCCCGAGCTCCGCCAGCGCGCCCGCCGCCGCGGCGCGCCCCGCCGGCGCGGCGGCGCGGAGCCCGTCGCGGATCGTGGGCAGGTCCTCCGCCTGGCCCAGCGCGCCCAGGATGCGGTACAGCGCCGGCCAGGCGCCCACCGCCGCCCGCGCGCGCGCCATCGCACGCACCGCCGCCGCGGAGGCGGACGACTGGAGCCCGATGCGGGCGAGCGCGTTCGCGGCCATGCCCGCCACCGCCGGGTCCTCGTCGCCGAGCAGCCCCGCCAGCGGCGCCACCGCGCGCGCGTCGCCCAGGCGGCCCAGCGCCGCCACGGCCTCCGCCTGCAGGAAGCCGCCCGGGTCGCTGGCCTCGCGCACCAGGGTCTCGAGCGCCGCCGGGCTGCCGAGGCGCGCCAGCACCGCGAGCGCCGTGAGCCGGCCCACCGGCCCCTGGCTGCCGAGCGCCTCGGCCAGCGCGGCGCGGAGCTCGGCGCCGGCGGGGAGCCGCTCGAGCGCGTCCTCGACCAGCGGCCGCAGCCGCTCGTCCTCGGCGGCGCGCAGCAGCGCACCCACGTGCCGCGCCCCGCCCAGCCACCCCAGCGCCGCGATCGCGCCCAGGGTCGCGTGCGGATCGTCCCCGCCGATCGCGGCCGCGCACGCGTCCGCCACCCCGGAGTCGCGCGCGCCCACCTCCGCCACGGCCGCGGCGAGCACGCCCAGCGCGTCCGCCGCGTCGCGGGCCACCTGCAGGCCCACCCCGGCCAGCGCCGCCTGCCGCGCGCCGCGCGCCGGCTCCGCCAGCCCCTGCGCCAGGAGGCGCAGCCCCTCCGGCTCGCCGCACGCGCCGAGCGCGCGGTACGCCGGGCGGCGCAGCGCCGGGTCGGCGAGGATCCGGGCCACCAGCGCCGCGGGCGGGCACGCGCGGAGGTCGCCGAGCGCCTCCAGCGCCGCGAGCCGCAGCGTCCCGTCGTCGGACGCGAGCGCCGCGGTGAGGGCCCCCGCCGCCTCGGGCCCGCCGACGCGGCCGAGCGCCTCCGCCGCCGCGGCGCGCACGTTCGGATCGGCGTCGGCGAGGCGCGCCGCCAGCGCGGGCACCGCGCGGCGATCGCCGATGGCCCCGAGCACGCCTGCCGCCGCCTGCCGGAGGTCGCCGTCGCCGCCGCCGAGCCGCTCCAGGACCGCCGGAACCGCCGCGGCGCCCAGCCGCTGGAGCGCCGCCGCCGCCGCCTCGCGCGCGCCCACCGTGGCGCCGCCACCCAGCGCCTCGAGGAGGCCGCGCAGCGCGAGCGCGGGGTCGCGGAGCGCGCCGAGCCGCTCCACCGCCGCGGCCCGGACCCGCCAGCTCGCGTCCGCGAGCGCCTCCAGCAGCACCGCCAGCTCGGACGGTGTGGCCGGATCCAGCTCGCAGGTGGCGCGGTAGCGGAGCTCCTCGTCGCCGGAGCGGGCCCGGCCGTGCGGGTCGGGAGCGGTCATGCGCGCCTCGAGGCCTCGGCCTGGGCCCTGGCCGCGGCCGCCTCGCCCGGCACCACCGGGTCGAGCAGGGCCTTCACGTCGAGCAGGAGCCGGAGCCGCGCCGGCCCCCCGCGGCGCCCGCCGGTCCTCCCGTCGCCGCCGCACACGCCCAGGAAGAAGCGCGGCCCCCCGTCCGCCACCAGCGCCGGGGCCGGGCGGAGCGCGTGCCGCGGGAGGCGCAGGACCTCGCAGACCTCGTCCACCACCAGCCCGATGCGCCGCCGCGCCACGTTCACCACCAGGAAGCGCGTGCGCCGGGTGGGCGGCCCGATGGGCAGCCCGAAGCGGCGCCGGACGTCCACCACCGGGATCACCTCGTCGCGCAGGTGGAACACCCCCTCCACGAACGCGGGGGCGCGCGGCACCGGCGTGACGGGCTGCGGGGGGATGATCTCGCGGACCCGCATGATGTCGATGGCGTAGTCCTCGCCGCCGACGCGGAAGGTGCAGAGCTGGACCCGCGCGCCCTCCGGCGCGGCCGCCTCAGGCGCCGCCACCCTGGCCCCCCTCGGCGCGGCGGGGCGCCGCCAGCGAGCGGCGCACCAGCGCGGCCGGATCGATCACGGTGAACAGCCGGTCGCGCTCCCGCCCGATCCCGAGCAGGCACTCGGCCGCGTCGCCGCCGATGCCCTGCGGGCACGGCTCCAGGCTGCCGGCGGGCAGGCGGACCACGCTGGAGATCGCGTCCACGCGGAAGCCGCAGGGCCCGTCGCCGGCGTCCACGATGACGAGGCGCCAGGCGTCCTCGCCCGCGTCGCGGGGCGCCGGCAGGCCGAGCCGCGCGCGGGGGTCGATCACCGCCACCACGCGGCCGCGCACGGTCACGACGCCCAGCACCGGCGCCGGCGCGCGCGGCACCTCGGTGAGCGGCGGGGGGCGGAGCACCTCCTGCACGCGCTCCACCGGCACCGCGTACTCCTCGGCCCCGAGCGCGAAGGTGAGGAACTCGTCGAGCGACACCTGGCCCGGCTCGAGCGGCGCCGGCGCGCCGCCCGCCGCCCAGCCCAGCTCGGGCAGCTCCGGCGCCTCCTCGTCCGGCCGGTAGAAGAACGCGTCGAGCGGATCGCGCGCGGCCGGCGCCGGCGGCGGGCGCGCCTCGACGGCGGGCGCGGGGATGGGCGGCGGCGCCGAGGGCGGCCCGGGGCGCGCGGCGGGCAGCGCGGACGGATCGATCGGCACCGGAGGCGGCTCGCCGGGCCGCCAGGTCGTGAAGCGCGCCGGGTCCGGCTCGGGCATGGCCTGGACGCGTCCGGCGAGCACGGCCGCGGCGCTGGGCGCGTCCGCGGCGTCCGCGGGCGGCGCCGGCGGCAGCTCGGCGGCGGAGGCCGGCCGGGCCGCGGCGCGCGCGGCGGCCCGCTCCCTCGCCTTCTTCCGGATCGCCAGGAAGTCCATCGCCGGAGGGAACTCTACCCCGGCCGTCCCGGCGTTCCCAGATAGGCGGCGATATCGGCCGCCGCCGCCTCGACCACCTCGGCGCCGATCGTCTCCACCTCGCGCGCGAAGCCCTCCAGCAGCGCGCTGGCCGCCACCTGGTTCACCCGGCGCGGGACCCCGCCGCTCAGCCGGTGGACCGCCGCCACCGCCGCCGGCTCGAACAGCGCCTCGGCCCGGCCGGCCACCGCCAGCCGGTGCTCCAGGTAGCGGCCGGTCTCGGGCGCGTCGAGGGCGCCGAGGTGGTAGGCCACCCCGACGCGCTGCAGGAACGCCTCGCCGCCCCGGGCGCGGAGCCGCTCGCGCAGCTCCGGTTGACCCACCAGCACCAGCCCGACCAGCGCGCGATCGTCGGCGCACAGGTTCGTGAGGAGCCGCAGCTCGTCGAACGCGGCGCGGGCCGGGAGGAGCTGCGCCTCGTCCACCACCACCACCGCGAACTGGCCCTCGGCGTCGAGCCGCGCCACGTGGTCGGCGAGCGCCGAGAACGCGTCCGCCTTCCGCCGCGCCGGCGGCAGCCCGAACCCCTCCGCGATGGCCCCGAGGAGCTGCGCGGCCGGCAGCGCCGGGTGGACCACGAAGCTGAACCGGCAGCGGTCCGCGAACGCGTCCACCAGCGCGCGCGACAGCGTGGTCTTGCCGGCGCCCACCTCGCCGGTGAGCACCGCCACCTCCCGCTCCTCCAGCGCGTGCGAGAGCCGCGCCAGCGCCTCGGCGTGCTGGCGCGAGGGGAACAGGAACGCCGGGTCCGGCGTCTTGGAGAACGGCTTGCGGGCGAGGCCGAAGTGCTCGAGGTACATCCCGGCTAGCCCGCCGCCTCGCGGGGCTCCCCCGACACCACGTCCTCGATGATGGCGCCCACGTCCAGCACCAGCACCGTGCGGCGGCTGCCCAGGTCGGTCGCGCCGGCGATGCCGCGCACGCCCTGCAGCACCGAGCCGAGCGGCTTCACCACCACGTCCTGCTGCCCGACCACCGCGTCCACCGCCACGCCCAGCCGCTCCTGCGCCAGCCCCACCACCACCACGAACAGCCGCTCCGGCGCGCCGGCGCCGGGCAGCCCGAAGAAGGTGGACAGGCGCACCAGCGGCAGCGTCGCGCCGCGCACGGTGACCACCTCGCGCGTGGAGAGCGTGCGCACCTCGGCGGCGCGGACCTCCAGGATCTCCAGCACGCTGTTGAGCGGCACCGCGTAGGTCCGGCCCGCCACCCACACCACCAGCGCGCGCACGATCGCGAGCGTCACCGGCAGGGTGATCTCGAAGCGGGTGCCGCGCCCGCGCTCGGTGTGCAGGTCGATGATCCCGGACAGCGCGGCGACGTTGCTCTTCACCACGTCCATGCCCACGCCGCGGCCGGAGAGGCTGGTGACCTGGCGCGCGGTGGAGAACCCGGGCACGAAGATGAGGTTCATGAGCTCGCGGCGGGACAGCGCGCCGACGTCGCCGGCGGTCGCCAGCCCGCGCTGGACCGCCACCTCCCGGATGCGGTCCTCGTCGATGCCGCCGCCGTCGTCCTCGACCACGATCCGGACCTTGTTGCCCTGCGGAGCCGCCTCCAGCCGCACGGTGCCGAGCGGCGGCTTCCCGGCCCGGGCGCGCCGCTCGGGCGCCTCGATCCCGTGGTCGATGGCGTTGCGGATGAGGTGCATGAGCGGATCGGAGAGGTCCTCGACGATGAGCTTGTCGAGCTCCACCTCGCCGCCCGAGACCCGGAGATCGATCTCCTTGCCGACCTCGCGCGCCAGCTTGCGCACCATCCGCGAGAGCTTGTCGAACACCTGCTCCAGCGGGACCATGCGCACCTCGAGGATGCCGGCCTGCAGCTCCTCCAGGCGGCGCTCCAGCGTGCGGTTGATGCGCTGCAGCTCGGCCGCCGCGGCCGGATCGCGCCCCTCGGCGCGGAGCCGCTCCGCGAGCGCGACGAGGCTCGTCTTCACCAGCACCAGCTCGCCGACGGCGTTCATGAGCCGATCGAGCTCGTGGATGTCCACCCGCACCGCCTGCGAGGCGGAGCGCAGCGACGCGGCGTCCTCCGACGGGGCCTCGGGCGCGGGGGAGAGCGCGCCGCCGGCGCGCCGGGGCGCGTCGGCGCGGGGCGCGGGCGGCGGCGCCTCGACCCGCGGCACCGCCTCGACCGCCGCGGCCGGGCCCGCCTCGCGGCGGATCGCGTCCACGGGCTCCTTCGAGGCGAACAGCAGCTCGAACGCGATCGCCTGGGGATCGCGCAGGTCCGAGGACGGCAGCGTCGAGACCACCTCGCCGAGCCGCTTCAGCCGCCCGCTCAGCGCGGCCAGCTCGCGGTCGAACCCGTCCAGGTCGAAGCTCACCTTCACCCGGTGCAGCCCCAGCCCCTTGTCGAGGTTGGCGCGGAGCCGGTGCTCCTCGTACTCGGTGAGGATGCCGCGGACCTCGGGGCCCAGCGCCACGGTCGCGAGCGAGTCGGCCGCGCGGGCCGGCGGCGGCGCCTCGCCGGCGCGGAGCCGGTCGGTGAGCCGGGCGGCGGCGTCGGTGCTCGCCGGCGCCGCGCCGGTGGCCTCCTCCGCCACGATGCGCGACAGCACCTCCGGCGCCTCGAGCAGCAGGTCGAGCGCGGGGCGGTCCAGCCGGCGCCGGCCCAGCCGCACCTCGTCGAGCAGGTCCTCGAGCGCGTGGGCGAGCCGCGTGAGGCGCTCCACCCCGGACATCGAGGACAGGCCCTTCAGCGTGTGGGCGGCGCGGAAGACGCCGTTCAGGACGTCCGGATCCGGATCCTCGTGCCCGCCCGCCTCGAGCTGCATGAGCCCGTGGCCGAGCGCGTCGATCGTCTCCTGCGCTTCGGAGACGAACTCGGCGAGCGCCTTCTGGGATCGGTCGGCCGGCATGGGGCGGCGCGGAGGCGCGGGCCCCGCGGCGGGGTCAGCGTACCACGCCGCCGACGTGCGGCAAGGCGCGGCCCCGGGACGGCATCTCCACGCGCGACGGGGGCGCCACCACCTCCACGTCCAGCCCCATGGCGTTGCGGGCGGCGGTCAGGTCGCGCTGCAGCGCGCGCGGCTCCCCGAGCAGCACCTGCCGGCGCACCGGCCGGAGCGTGCTGGCCTCGAGCCAGAGCCGGGCCGCCAGCCCCGGCTCGCCGGCGAACGGCGGGAGGGACGAGGCGAACGCGTCGCTCCCGGCGCGGGCCATGGCCGTGCAGGCGCGGCGGGCGGCGCCCAGGAACGCATCCGGCGCGAGCGGCACCGCGGGCAGGCCGAAGCAGAACACGCGCGCCGGGCGGATGCGGCCGCCGGACGGGACGAGCAGCGCCTCCTCCGGCGCCGCCTCGAACAGCCCGCCGCGGATCACGCGCGAGACCGCGCCGCACATCCGCCAGTCCACGAAGCCGGCCAGCCCCTGCAGCGGCCGCTCCGGCCCGACGAAGACGCACAGCGCGTCCACGTCGAGCGCGTCGATGGCCTGCAGGCCCAGCTCCGCCACCTCGATCTTGAGCGTCACGCCTCGCCCCTCACCGCTCGCCGCGGCGCGCCGGCGGCAGGCCGCTCGCCACCTTGTCGAGGACGCCGTTCACGAACGCGCCCGAGCTCTCGGACCCGTACTTCTTCCCGAGCTCGATGGCCTCGTTGATCACCACCTTCACCGGCACGTCGGTGCGCAGCAGCTCGAAGACCGCCAGCCGCAGCACGTTCCGGTCCACCTTGGCCATCCGGTCGAGGCGCCAGTTGGTGGAGACCGCCTCGATGGCCTCGTCCACCGCGCGCCGGTGCTGGGCCACGCCGCGCACCAGCCCCTCGGCGAGGTCCATCACCTCGCGCTCGACCGGCTCGAAGCTCTTCCAGAAGCGGGAGAGGGCGTCGTCGATGCCCTCGGCCGCCACGTCGATCTGGTAGAGCGCCTGCAGCGCGCGCTCCCGGGCCCTGGTCCGCCGCGACGTCACCGTCACTCCGCCTTCCGCGCGGGGGCGCGCGCGATCGCGCGCAGCACGTTGGCCTGCTCCACCGCCGCGGCCGCGGCGTCGGCGCCCTTGTTGCCCGCCTTCACGCCGGCGCGCTCCAGCGCCTGCTCCATGCTGTCGCAGGTGAGCACGCCCATGGTCACCGCGCAGCCGGCCTCCATGGCGACGTGGGCCACGCCCTTCGTGACCTCGGCCGACACGTACTCGAAGTGCGGCGTGCCGCCCCGGATCACCGCGCCGAGCGCGACCACCGCGTCGTACCGGCCGGTCGCGACCACCCGCCGGAGGACCGCCGGCAGCTCGAACGTGCCCGGGCAGCGGAACACGTCGACGTCGCCGTCCGCGACGCCGTGCCGCCGGAGCGCGTCGGCCGCGCCCACCAGGAGCTGCTCGGTGACGAGCGAGTTGAAGCGCGCCACCACCAGCGCGGCCTTGAGGCCGGTGCCGACCAGCGAGCCTTCGTAGACGTTCATCGCCTTCCCTTTCCCTTCCTGGACGCGGGGGCCGGGCGCCGCCGCTTGGCCGCCCGCGCCGGGGCCGCCGGCGCCCGTGCCGCCGCCGCCGCCGCCGCGACCGGCGCCAGCGTGAGCAGGTGGCCCATCTTGTCCCGCTTGGTGATGAGGTACGCGCGGTTGCGGCGCGTCGCAGGCATCTCGATCGCCACCCGCTCCACCACCTCGAGGCCGTAGCCCTCGAGCCCGATGATCTTCTTCGGGTTGTTGGTGAGGAGCCGCATCTTGCGCACGCCCAGATCGCGGAGGATCTGGGCACCGATGCCGTAGTCCCGCAGGTCCGGCTTGAAGCCGAGGCGCACGTTCGCCTCGGCGGTGTCGTAGCCCTCGTCCTGCAGGTTGTACGCCTTCAGCTTGTTCGCCAGGCCGATGCCCCTGCCCTCCTGGTCGAGGTAGAGCAGGACGCCCTTGCCGGCGCGGTCGATCTGGTCCAGCGCCGCGTGGAGCTGCGGGCCGCAGTCGCAGCGCTCGCTCCCGAACACGTCGCCGGTGAGGCACTTCGAGTGCACCCGCACCAGCACCGCCTCGTTCGGCCGCCACTTGCCCTTCACCAGCGCCACGTGCTGGTGCCGGTCCACGTCGTTCTCGTAGGCGACGGCGCGGTACTCGCCGTGCTCGGTGGGCAGCGGCGCCTCCGCCGCGCGGCGCACGAGCGTGTCCTTCATCATCCGGTAGGAGATGAGGTCGGCGACGGAGACGATGGGCAGGTCGTGCGCCCGGGAGAGCTTCTCCAGCTCGGGCATGCGCGCCATGGTGCCGTCGTCGTTCATCACCTCGCAGATCACGCCGGCGGGCTTCAGGCCGGCGAGGCGAGCGAGGTCCACCGAGCCCTCGGTCTGGCCGGCGCGCACCAGCACGCCGCCCTTCCGGGCGCGCAGCGGGAACACGTGGCCCGGCCGCGCCAGGTCCTCGGGGCGGCAGCCGTCGGCGACCGCGGTGAGGATGGTGTGGGCGCGGTCCTTGGCGCTGATGCCGGTGCTCACGCCCTGGCGCGCCTCGATCGACACGGTGAACGCGGTGCCGAAGCCCGAGGTGTTCGCCGTCTCGTCCACCATGAGCGGCAGGCGCAGCTGCCGCACCTTCTCCTCGGTGAGCGACAGGCAGACCAGGCCGCGCCCGTAGCGGGCCATGAAGTTCACCGCCGCCGGGGTGACCTTCTCCGCGGCGAGGCACAGGTCGCCCTCGTTCTCGCGGTCCTCGTCGTCGGTCAGGATCACCATCTTGCCGGCGCGGAGGTAGGCGATGGCCTTCTCCACCGAGTCGACGGCGTGCTGCGCGTGCTCCGTCACGGCTTCTCCTCTGCTGCGTATCCCCAGCGGGCGAGATCGCCCGCCCCGAGCCCCTCGAACGCCCGCAGGCGCGCCACGTGGCGCGCCAGCACGTCGGCCTCGAGGTTCACCTTCGCGCCTGCGGCGGCCTGGCCCAGCGTGGTGCGGGCCAGCGTCTCCGGGATGAGCGCGAGCTCGAACCGATCCCGTCCGGCCGTCGCCACGGTGAGCGACACCCCGTCCACCGCGATCGAGCCCTTCTCCGCCACGAGCGGCGCGATCGAGGGCGGCAGCGAGATCGTCAGGCGCGCGCCCTGCCCCTCCGGAACGCGGCGCAGCACCTCGCCCACCGCGTCCACGTGGCCCTGCACCAGGTGCCCCCCGAGCCGCTCGCCCACGGCGAGCGCGCGCTCCAGGTTCACCTTCGTGCCCGGCCTCCAGCCGCCGACGGTGGTGCGCGCGAGCGTCTCCGGGACCGCGTCGAACGACACCAGGCCGCCGCCGCGCTCGACCACCGTGAGGCACGCGCCGGAGCAGGCGATGCTCTCGCCCAGCACCAGCTCGTCCACCGGCAGCCGCGCAGGGCGGAGCGTCAGGCGAGCGCCTCCCTGCCGGGGGACGATCCGCTCCACCACGCCGACGTCGGCGACCAGTCCGGTGAACATTTCGCGCGAATCCTAGCCTCGTTGGGGGTTTTTCGCCAACGCGGCGCGGCGCGCGGGGACGCCCGTGACGAGCACGTCGTCGCCCACCCGCTCGAACGCCACCTGCTCCAGGCGCAGCGCGTCCGCCATCCGCGCCGGCCCGCGGCCCGCCACGAGCGGCACGCCGTCCCCGCCCGCGATCTTCGGGGCGACGAAGACGGCCACCCGGTCCACCAGGCCGGCCTCGAGGAAGCGCGCGTGGACGTGCGCGCCGCCCTCCACGAGCAGGTGCGCGACGCCGCGCGCGGCGAGCTTCGCGAGCAGGTCCCGCAGGTCCACCCCGCCCTTCCCGCGGCGGCAGCGCACGAGCTCCACGCCGGGCCCGTACCGCCGCGCCGGCGCGGCAGACGCGTGCGCCACGAGCGTCGGGGCGGGCGAGCCGCCGCGGAACAGCGCCAGCGTCCGCGGCAGGGAGAGATCGCTGTCGAGCACCACGCGGATCGGGTCGCGGCCGCCGCGCGGCAGGCGCGTGGTGAGCCGCGGGTCGTCGGCCCGGGCCGTCCCGGCGCCCACCAGCACCGCGTCCACCCGGTCGCGGAGGCGGTGCACCCAGGCGCGCGCCGCCTCGCCGCTCACCCAGCGCGCGTCGCCGGTGCGGGTGGCGATGCGGCCGTCGAGCGTCACCGCCGCCTTCAGCGTCACGAACGGCCGGCCCTCGGTGATGAACGTGAACCAGGGCGCGTTGAGGCGGTCGCACTCAGCGCGCAGCACGCCCTTCACCACCGCCACGCCGTGCCGGCGCAGCCGGGCCATCCCGCGCCCGTTCACCAGCGGGTTCGGGTCGCTCGAGCCCACGAACACCCGCCGCACCCCGGCCTCGAGCAGCGCCACCGAGCAGGGCGGCGTCTTGCCGAAGTGATCGCAGGGCTCGAGCGTGGTGTACACGTCCGCCCCGCGCGCCAGCGCCCCGGCGGCCCGGAGCGCCACCACCTCGGCGTGCGGCCCGCCGGCGCGCGCGTGGTGGCCTCGCCCGACCACCCGCCCATCGCGGACCACCACCGCGCCCACCGCGGGGTTCGGGCTGGTACGCCCCAGCCCGCGCGCCGCCTCGCGCACGGCCAGGCGCATGAAGCGCTCCGCCTCCGCGCCGGCGACGGGCGCGGGCGCGCGGGCGCTCGCCCGCCGCCCCGACGGCGCCGCGCGTGCGGTCACCGCTCCTCCCCGTCCTTCCGCGCCAGCCCGGCCAGCTCGGTCATGAACTCGCCCACGTCGCGGAAGGCCCGGTACACCGAGGCGAAGCGCACGTAGGCGACCTCGTCGAGCGTGCGGAGCCGCTGCATCACCGCCTCGCCGATGACGGTGGTGCGGATCTCGCGCTCGCCCAGCTCCTGGACCTGCCGCTCCACCGCCGAGACGAGCGCCTCCACCTGCTCGGTGGAGACCGGCCGCTTCTGGCAGGCGGTGGCGACGCCCTCGACGATCTTGGCGCGGTCGAACGCCTCGCGCCGGCCGTCCTTCTTCACCACCTGCGGGAGCACGTCCTCGATGCGCTCGTACGTCGTGAACCGCCGCTCGCAGGACAGGCACGCCCGGCGCCGGCGCGTGGCCTGGCCGTCCTGCGTCTCGCGCGAGTCCACCACCCGGTCCTCGAGGTGTCCGCAGTACGGACAGCGCATGGTCCACTCACCCCGGCCCGCCGCCCGGCGCGGGGCCCCGGCCGGCCCCGGCCCGCGGCACGGCCGTCAGACGCGATCCGCGTACATCGGGAAGTGCGCGCAGAGGTCCTTCACCTCGCCGCGCACGCGCGCCAGCACCTGCTCGTCGGCCGGCGCGTCGAGCACGCGCCCGATGAGCGCGGCCACCAGCGTCATCTCGCGGCTGCCCATCCCGCGGGTGGTGAGCGCCGGCGTCCCGACCCGGATCCCGGAGGTGGTCATCGGCTTCTCCGGGTCCCACGGGATCATGTTCTTGTTCACGGTGATGCCGGCCCTGCCGAGCGCCTCCTCGGCGATCTTGCCGGTGAGCTTCTTCGGGCGGAGGTCCACCAGCATCAGGTGGTTGTCGGTGCCGCCGGAGACGAGCCGCAGCCCGGCCGACTTCAGCCCCTCGGCCAGCACCTGCGCGTTCTCCACGATGCGCCGCTGGTACGCCTTGAACTCGGGGCGGAGCGCCTCGCCGAACGCCACCGCCTTCGCGGCGATCACGTGCTCGAGCGGGCCACCCTGGATGCCGGGGAAGATCTGCGAGTTGAGCGTCTTCGCGTGCGCCTCGCGGCAGAGGATCATGCCGCCGCGCGGGCCGCGGAGCGTCTTGTGCGTGGTGGTGGTGACGATCTCCGAGTGCGGCACCGGCGACGGGTGCAGCCCGGCCGCGACCAGGCCGGCGATGTGCGCCATGTCCACCACCATGGCCGCGCCGACCTCGTTCGCGATCTCGGCGAAGCGATCGAAGTGCAGCGTCCGCGAGTAGGCGCTCGCGCCGACCATCAGGATGCGCGGCCTGTGCTCGCGGGCGAGGCGCGCCACCTCGTCCATGTCGATGGTCTCGTCGGACTGGCGCAGGCCGTACGGGACGATCTTGAACAGCTTGCCGGAGAAGTTCACCGGCGAGCCGTGGGTGAGGTGCCCGCCGAAGTTCAGGCTCATCGCGAGCACGGTGTCGCCCGGCTTCGCGAGCGCGAAGTACGCGGCCATGTTGGCCTGCGAGCCGGCGTGCGGCTGCACGTTCGCGTGGTCGGCGCCGAACAGCTGCTTGGCCCGGTCGATGGCGAGCTGCTCGACCTGATCCACCACCTCGCAGCCGCCGTAGTAGCGCTTGCCCGGGTAGCCCTCGGCGTACTTGTTGGTGAGGGTCGAGCCGAGGGCCTCGAGCACCGCCGGCGAGACGAAGTTCTCGCTGGCGATGAGCTCGAGCCCCTCCGCCTGGCGCCGCGTCTCCTCGCGGATGAGCTTCGCGATCTGCGGATCGGCCTCGGCGAGGCGCTGCGTGGGCATCATCTTCGTTCTCTCCTCGGGAGCGTGGCGGGAGGGCGGTTCTATCGCGCCCCGCCGGGTCAGGCAACGGGGCGGTTCAGCGCTCCAGCGCGCCGATCTTGTCCACGCGCCGCTGGTGCCGCCCGCCCTCGAACGGCGTCTCCAGGAACGCCTTCACGACGGCCGCGGCCACGCCGAGCCCGAGCACCCGCTCGCCGATGCAGAGCACGTTCGCGTCGTTGTGCGCGCGGGCCATCCGCGCGTCGAACTCGGTGACGCAGTGGGCAGCCCGGACGCCGTGGACCTTGTTGGCGGAGATGGACATGCCGATGCCGGTCCCGCACACCAGGATGCCCAGGCGCGCGCGCCCGGCCGCCACCGCCTCGGCCACCTGCCGGGCGTAGTCCGGGTAGTCCACGCTCTCGCTCGAGAACGGCCCCAGGTCCTCGACCTCGAACCCGGCCGCCCGCGCCACCTTCACCGCCTCGGCCCGCAGGTTCAGCCCTGCGTGGTCGGAGCCCGCGATCACCCGTTCGGCCATCACCGCCTCCTCTAGCGAAGGGGGCGCATTGTTCCACAGGATGCGCCGCCGCGCACCCGGTCCCGCCGGCGCCGGCCGCCCGGGGCCGCCTCGCCCGTCCGGGCGAGGCGCCGGCGCCCGCCCGGCGGCTCCCCGGAACGCGAGAGGCGCCGACCCCGCGCGGCGGGGCGGCGCCTCGGGGCGTCGCGGCCGGCGGGCCGCTACACGCGCTTGAACAGCACCACGGCGTTCGTGCCGCCGAACCCGAAGGAGTTCGAGACGGCCACGTCCACGCGCACCTCGCGCGCCGTGTTCGGGATGACGTCGAGGTCGCACTCCGGGTCCTGCTCCTCGACGTTGATGGTCGGCGGCAGCACGCCGCGCGAGATGGCGAGGACCGTCACCACCGCCTCGAGCCCGCCGGCGCCGCCCAGCAGGTGGCCGGTCATGGACTTGGTCGAGGAGACCATCAGGCCCTGCTTCGCGTGCTCCCCGAAGACGCGCTTGATGCCCTGGCACTCGGCCACGTCGCCGACCGGCGTCGAGGTGCCGTGGGTGTTCACGTAGCCGACCTGCTCGGGCGCGACGCCGGCGTCCTGCAGGGCCATGCGGACCGCGCGCGCGCCGCCCTCGCCGCCCTCGGCCGGCGCGGTGATGTGGTAGGCGTCGGCGCTGGCGCCGTAGCCGGCCAGCTCCGCGTAGATGCGCGCGCCGCGCTTGCGGGCGTGCTCGTACTCCTCGAGCACCACCAGGCCGGCGCCCTCGCCGGCCACGAAGCCGTCGCGGCCCTTGTCGAACGGGCGGCTCGCCTGCTCGGGCGCGTCGTTGCGCTCGGAGAGCGCCCGGGCCGCGCAGAAGCCGCCGATGCCGAGCGGCGTGATGGTGGCCTCGCAGCCGCCCGCGATGATCACGTCGGCGAGGCCGCGCTCGATGTAGAGCATCGCGTCGCCGATGGAGTGGTTGCCGGTGGCGCAGGCCGAGACCGGCGAGAAGTTCGGGCCCTGCATCCCGTACTTCATGCTGATCTGGCCCGGGGCCAGGTTGATGATGAGCGACGGGATGAAGAACGGGCCGATCTTGCGGACGCCCTTCTCCAGCAACGTCTTGTGCTCGTCCTCGATCGTGCCGAGGCCGCCGATGCCCGCGCCGACGATGGCGCCGACGCGCACCGGGTCCTCCTTCGACATGTCGAGGCCCGAGTCCTTCATGGCCATGTCGGCGGCGGCGAGCGCGAACTGGATGAAGCGATCGTTCCGCCGGGCCTCCTTGCGATCCATGAAGCGGGTGGGATCGAAGGCCTTCACCTCGCCGGCGATGCGCGTCGGGTAGGTGGAGGCGTCGAAGAGGGTGATGGGCCCGATGCCGCTCTTGCCGGCCACGAGCGCGCTCCAGGACTCCTCCACCCCGATGCCCACGGGCGAGACGAGCCCCAGTCCTGTGACGACGACACGGCGCCTGCTCATCTGGTTCACCTCTCCTCGGAAAAAGCGCGTGCGGCGGCGGCGAGGCCCCCCGGCCTCGCCCCCGCGCGCGGTACCGACTCCGGAGCCGCGGCTACTTCTTGTGCGTGGTGATGTAGTTCACCGCGTCCTGCACCGTCTTGATGTTCTCGGCCTCCTCGTCGGGGATCTCGACCTCGAACTCCTCCTCCATGGCCATGACCAGCTCGACGATGTCGAGCGAGTCGGCGCCGAGGTCCTCGATGAAGCTGGCGGCGGGCTTGATCTCGTCCTCGCCCACTCCCAGCTGATCCGCGATGATGTTCTTCACCTTCTGCTCGATCGTTGCCGACATGGTGCTTCCTCCGTTGTGCTCGGGGTTGGTGCCGCCGCAGGGAGCCTGCAGCTACATGTACATGCCGCCGTTGACCCGCAGGGTCTCGCCGGTCACGTACGATGCCAGGTCGCTCGCGAGGAACGCCACCGCGTTCGCCACGTCCTCCGCGCTGCCGAGCCGCGCGAGCGGGATCATGTCCTTCATCTTCGTCTTCGCGGCCTCGGGGAGCGCCGCGGTCATGTCCGTGTCGATGAAGCCGGGCGCCACCGCGTTCACGCGCACGTTGCGCGACGCGAGCTCCCGGGCCACCGACCGGGTGAGCCCCTCCAGCCCCGCCTTGGTCGCGGCGTACGCGGCCTGGCCGGCGTTGCCCATCTCGCCCACCACCGAGGTGAGGTTCACGATGGCGCCGGAGCGCTGCTTCATCATGGGCCGGGTGGAGGCGCGGATCAGGTTGAACGCGCCGGTGAGGTTCACCTGGAGCTGCCGGTTCCAGTCCTCGTCCTTGAGCCGCATGACGAGCTGGTCGATGGCGATGCCGGCGTTGTTCACGAGCACGTGCAGCCCGCCGAACGTGGCCACCACCTGCTCCACCGCGGCGGTGCAGGCGGCCGGGTCGGCCACGTCGAACTTGTACAGCTCGGCGCGCGGCGCGCCCGCCTGGCGCACCAGGGCGATGGCCTCGGCCGCCGCCGCGTCGTTGCCGGCGTAGTTCAGCGCCACGCTGGCCCCGCCGCGCGCCAGCGCCACCGCCACCGCGCGCCCGATGCCGCGCGAGGCGCCGGTGACGAGCGCGGTCTTCCCGGTGAAGTCGAAGGTCATCTCGGTCCTCTAGCCCTTCAGCGCGGCGAGCGTCTTCTCCAGCGACGCGCGATCCTCGACGTTGAACGCCTCGACCGAGCGGTCGATGCGGCGCACCAGCCCCGAGAGCACCTTGCCCGGGCCGACCTCGACCACCCGGGTCACGCCCAGCCGGACCAGCTCCTCGACGCACTCGATCCAGCGCACCGGCGCGGTCACCTGCTCGACGAGCAGCGGGACCACCCGCGACGCGTCCTGGTTCGGCTTCGCCTCGACGTTCGTCACCACCGGCCGCAGCGGCGCCCTCCAGGGCATCGCGCGCAGCACCGGCTCGAGCCGGGCCTTCACCGGCGCCATGAGCGCCGAGTGGAAGGGGGCGGACACCGGCAGCGGCAGCACGCGCTTCGCGCCGGCCTCCTTGAGCCGCGCGCCGGCCTGCTCCACGGCGCCGGCCGCGCCGGCGATCACCGTCTGGGCGGGCTCGTTGTAGTTCGCGGGCGAGACCACCTGCCCGGTCTCCGCCGCCACCGCGGCGCAGATCTCGCGGACGCGCGCCGGATCGAGCCCGAGCACCGCGCTCATGGCGCCCTGCCCCGCCGGCACCGCCTCCTGCATGAACGTGCCGCGCGCCCGCACCGCCCGCGCCGCCTCGGCGGCGCCGCACGCGCCCACCGCCACCAGCGCCGAGTACTCGCCCAGCGAGTGGCCGGCCACGTAGTCCGGGACCAGCCCCTGGTTCGCGAGCACCGCCGCCGCGGCGGACGAGACGGTCAGGATCGAGGGCTGGGTGTTGGCGGTGAGCTTGAGCTGGTCCTCGGGGCCGCCGAAGCACAGGGCCGAGAGCTTCTCGCCGAGCGCCTCGTCCACCTCCTGGAAGATCTCCCGCGCCTCCGGGAAGGCGTCGTGGAGGTCCTTGCCCATGCCGACCGCCTGCGAGCCCTGCCCCGGGAAGACGAACGCCAGCTTGCCCATGTCCGGTCTCCCCGCCTACCAGCGCACCACGCTGGCGCCCCAGGCCATGCCGCCGCCGATCGCCATCATCAGGACGGTGTCACCGGGCTTCAGCCAGCCGGCCCGGTTCGCCTCGTCGAGCGTCATCGGGACGCTCGCCGCCGAGGTGTTGCCGTACTTCTCGAGGTTCATCCAGCACTTCGACTCGGGGATCTCCAGGCGGTGCAGCGTCGCGTCCAGGATGCGCTTGTTGGCCTGGTGCGCGATCACCCAGGTCACGTCGCCGGGCGTGAGCTTCTCGTCGGCGAGCACCTCGCGGCAGCTCTCCTCGAGCGAGCGGACCGCGACCTTGAACACCTCGCGGCCGTTCATCTTCACGTAGTGCGACTTCTCCCGGACCACCTTCTCGGAGATGGGGTCGCGCGAGCCGCCACCCGGCTGCAGCAGGATGGGCACCAGCGAGCCGTCGGCGTGGAGGCGGACGGCGCGGATGCCGCGCTGCGGGTCGTCGGTCGGCTTCAGCACCATCGCGCCCGCGCCGTCGCCGAACAGGATGCAGGTGTTCCGGTCGGTCCAGTCGGTGATGCGGGTGAGCGCGTCGGCGCCCACCACCAGCGCGTTCTTCACCGCGCCGGAGGCGACGAAGCGATCCGCGACCGAGAGCGCGTAGAGCGAGCCGGCGCAGGCGGCGGAGACGTCGAAGGCGAACGCCTTCTTGTTCCCGAGCTTCCCCTGCAGCACCGCGCCCACGCTGGGGAACGGGTAGTCCGGGGTGACCGTGCCCACCACGATCATCTCGACGTCCTTCGCGTCCAGGCCAGCCGCGTCGAGCGCGCGCCGCGAGGCCTCGAGCGCGAGGTCGCTGGTGGCCTGGTCGTCGGCGACCACGTGCCGCTCGCGGATGCCGGTGCGCTCCACGATCCACTGGTCGTTCGTGTCGACCAGCTTCTCCAGATCGGCGTTGGTGACGACCTTCTCGGGCGCGTAGGACCCGGTGCCGGCGATGAGGGAGCGCATGGATCTCCTAGGTTTGGCGCGGCGCGGTGCGCCGCGGCGTGGGGCCCTGCTCGGCGGCCGCGCCGTCGGCGGGGACCTCCAGCAGCGCGTGCGACGGCGCGACGGCCCGCGCGATCTCGTCGATGAAGTGGGTGCGCGCGGCGTCGCCCGCGCGGCGGATCGCGTTCTCGACCGCGAGCGCGTCGGAGCGCCCGTGCGAGATGAACCCGACCCCGTTCACGCCCACCAGCGGCGCGCCGCCCACCTCGCGCCAGTCGATGCGCTTCTTCATCCCCTCCAGCGCGGCCTTGGAGAGCAGCCCCCCGATCTTCGACACGGTGGTGCTGCGCAGCGCGCGCTTGAGGTACTCGCCGACCACCTTGGCCGTGCCCTCCATCGTCTTCAGGGCCACGTTGCCGGTGAAGCCGTCGGTCACGATGACGTCGACCTCGCCGGTGAGCAGGTCGCGCCCCTCGCAGTAGCCCACGAAGTCGATGGGCGCGCGCCGCAGCGCCGCGGCGGCGGCGCGGGTGAGGTCGGTGCCCTTCGTGTCCTCCTCCCCGTTGGAGAGGATGGCCACGCGCGGCCGGGCCACCCCGTGCACGCGCCGCGAGTAGACCTCGCCCATCAGCGCGAACTGCACCAGGTGGATCGGTCGGCAGTCCACCACCGCGCCCATGTCGAGCATGAGCGGGGCGCCCTTCAGCGCGGGCAGGACCGAGACGATGGCGGGGCGCTCCACGCCCTCGGGACGGCCGAGCACCAGGATCGCGCCCGCCATGACCGCGCCGGAGTTCCCCGCGGACACCATCCCCGCCGCCCGGCCCGACGCGACCAGCTCGAAGCAGACGCGGATGGAGTTGTCCTTCTTGCGCCGCATCGCCTGGCCGGGGTGGTCGTGCATCTCGACCACCTCGGTCGCAGGGTGGACCTCGAGCGGCAGGGAGCTCGCGGCGCGGTGGCGCGCGAGCTCCTCTCGCACGCGCGCCTCGGGGCCGACCAGGACGACCGGCAACCCCTTACGCGCTGCGTTAACCGCACCCTGTACGATCGCGCCGGGGGCGTGGTCGCCCCCCATCGCATCCACGGCGATGGGCGCGATCTTCCCGACCATCGCGCCTATGACGCCTCGGTGATCTGCTCGCCCTTGTACGTCCCGCAGGACGGGCACGCGCGGTGCGGGAGCACGGGCTCCTTGCACTTCGGGCACTTCACCACGTTGACCGGCTTCAGCTTGAAGTTCGCGGCGCGGCGCCGATCGCGCCGCATGCTGCTCGTCCGCTTCTTGGGAACGCCCACGTCGTGCTCCTTCCGCGCGCCGCAGCCGCGGCGCGCTCACTACAGCTTCACGTTCTTGAGGCCCGCCCAGCGCGGGTCCGGAACGTGGCGATCGCAGCCGCACTCGCGATCGTTCAGGTTGGCCCCGCACACGGGGCAGAGTCCCTTGCAGTCGTCCTTGCACACCGGATAGCCCGGCACGGCCAGGAGCAGCTGCTCGCGGAGGATCGGGTCGAGGTCGACGACCTTGCCCGTGTAGACCTCCTCGTCCGCCCGCTCGGCCTCGAAGCTCCCGCCGATCGGGCCGGTGCTCGAGTCATGCTCGCCTCGGGGCTCGTCCACGTACTCGTCCGAGGGGACGAGCGTCAACTCGAAATCCACCGGCTGGTCCAGC
This sequence comes from Anaeromyxobacter sp. K, assembly GCF_000020805.1. Lineage (NCBI taxonomy): Bacteria > Pseudomonadati > Myxococcota > Myxococcia > Myxococcales > Anaeromyxobacteraceae > Anaeromyxobacter > Anaeromyxobacter sp. K. The sequence continues at coordinate 3,180,151 of NC_011145.1, forward strand.
GACACCGGCTGGAGGCACCGGCCGCAGGGCACCGTCAGCTCCGCCCTGCCGTGCGCATCGACCCGCACCCGCCGATCGATCTTCTCCAGCTTCGCGTCGACGTGGAGCGGACCGCGCGCGCGGTAGCCGGCCTTGTCGCCTTGCAGGATGTCGTCCACCTGCTCGCGGGCGACGTCCCAGCTCCGGCGGAGGCCTGCCTCCTTGATTTCATCAATGTTGACGCGCATTTATACAGCTTTCCGAGGCGAAAAAGGGCCTCATTATAGGGGTCGATCCCGCGAAGTCAAGGCGCGCCGGGCCGTTGCCCGCGCGCGCCGGACTTCCCAGGGATGTAAGCCTCCTCGAACCCGGGAGGGACCCGGGCCTCGAGGCGGCCCCTCGCGACCCCCGCGAGGCGGCGCCGGCGCCTAGGGCTTCACGAGCCCGCGCGCGACCGCGAGCAGCGCGGCCTCGGCCTTCGTCGAGACGTCCATCTTCTCGTAGATGCGCTTCACGTACGTCTGGACGGTGCCCTCGGCGATGCCGAGCGCCGTGGCCACGTCCGCGTAGGTGTGGCCGTGCACCAGCAGCTGCAGCACCTCGAGCTCGCGCTTCGAGAGCGCCGGACCGTCCTTCGCGCGCTGGTCCGGCGGATCGCCGCGGAACTCCTGCAGCAGGACCTTCGCCGCGCGCGGGCTGATGGGCGCGGCCTCGCCGGAGAGCACGTCCTCCACCGCCTTGGTGAGATCTGCCGCGTGGAAGGGCTTGAGGATGTAGCCCGACGCGCCGGCCCGCATCGCGTTCAGCACGCGCGCCGGGATGTCCACCGCGGTGAGCGCGATGCACGCCGTCTTGGGCAGCTCCTGCCGGATGGTGGCGATGACGTCCTCGCCGCTCATCTTCGGCAGGCCGAGGTCCACCAGGGCGACGTCCGGCCGCTCGCGCCGGGCCAGGGCCACGCCGTCCTCGCCCGTCGCCGCCGTCCCGCACACCTCGAATCCGTGCGAGGTCAAGACCTGGGCGATGAGCTTCGACACCGCCTCGTCGTCCTCGACCGCGATGGCCCGGATTGCCATGAAGCGCGCCCCCCTGGGGAGTACCTACGCACCCCCGTGAAATCGCTGCCATACGTACCAGCCCGGGGCAGGGAGGGTCAAGGATGCGCGCCCCCCGCCGGATGGTATGTGGGCGCGCACAGTGCGCACCGCCGCGCACAGCAAACCCCTGGTAGACGCAAGGCGTTCTGGGGTAACTGCTCGCTGTCCCGCTCGTCGGGGACACGAGGAGCCAACCGACCATGCCCATCCGCCCCGCCCGCCTCCGGCTCGCGTTCACCCTCTCCCTGCTCGCCGCGGTCGCGGCCTGCTCCAGCGGAGGGGGTGGCGGATCGGCACCGATCGACCCGCCGCCGCCCGCCTGCAGGCCCCAGAACGGCGCGTGCGCCACGCAGTCGGACTGCTGCACCGGCCTGACCTGCTTCGGCGCGACCGGCAGCGCGACCTGCATCCAGGAGGCGCTCTGCGCGCCGGACGGCGGGAGCTGCGGCGCCGGGAAGCCGTGCTGCACGGGCTTCTGCGAGGGCAGCACCTGCACCCAGGGCTCCACCACCTGCAAGGCCGACGGCAGCGCGTGCGCCTCGGCCGCGGAGTGCTGCTCGCCGACGTGCGCCCCGCCGGCCGGCGGCGGCCAGGCGGTGTGCGGCACGAGCGAGTTCTGCGCGCCCGCCGGCGAGGCCTGCAGCGCGGCCGCCGACTGCTGCTCGCTGAACTGCGTGGGCGGGCTCTGCCGCAACGAGGCGTGCAAGCAGATCGGCAGCGCGTGCTCGAGCGAGTCGGAGTGCTGCTCCGGCACCGGCACCTGCGGCGCGACCTCGTCCGGCAGCTGCACCGCGGTGCCGAGCGGCGGCACCGGCGCCTCCTGCCGCACGCTGGGTGAAGCCTGCTCGCAGGCGTACGACTGCTGCTCCACCAACTGCCAGGGCGGCGCCTGCGTCCCGGCGTACTCGTGCAGCGCCTACGGCGACCTCTGCTACCAGGGCACCGACTGCTGCTCCGGGCTCTGCGACACCAGCGCCGGCACGCCGGGCCGGTGCTTCGACCCGCCGGGCGGCTGCGTCCAGGGCGGCAACCCCTGCGACGGCCCGTCCAACTGCTGCTCGCGCCTGTGCGTGGATCCCGGCAGCGGCGCCAAGGTCTGCCAGCCCGCCGGCGGCTGCCGCATGACCGGCGACTTCTGCGACTCCACCGACTCCTGCTGCAACATCAACGACAAGGTGCCCACGTCGCAGCGGATCGCGTGCGACGCGGAGCACACCTGCGACAACGGCGGATCCTGCAACCCGCCGGGCAACATCTGCGGCGCCTCCACCGACGTGAACGCGTCGCAGAACTGCTGCATGCCGAGCACCTGGAACGGCAGCGGCAAGCCGGCCTGCAAGCCCGACTCGAACAGCATCATGCGCTGCTACGGCGCGCCCCCGGGCGAGACCGGCTCCACCTGCCCCACGGGCTACGACGGCAGCGACCCGAACTGCTGCATCCCGCAGGGCGACGTCTGCCAGTTCCGCGACCAGTGCTGCGGCCTCGCGCCGTGCGTGCCCGACGCGCAGGGCGTGCTCCGCTGCGGCGGCGCGTGCGTCCCGACCACCGGGACCTGCACCAGCAACGCCGACTGCTGCAGCGGGACCTGCACCTCGGGCAAGTGCGCGGCGGCCGCCTGCGGCGCGGTGGGCTCGACCTGCAGCGCCGACTCGCAGTGCTGCTCCGGCTTCTGCGACGCCGACAGCCACGCGTGCCAGCCGGTCTGCCAGCGGCAGAGCGAGGCCTGCACCGTGTCCGCCGACTGCTGCTCGGGCCTCTCCTGCGCGATCCCGCCCGGCGCCACGCACGGCTCCTGCGTCACCGACCAGAGCTCCTGCGTGGACCTCGGCCAGGCGTGCGGCGCCGGCGACACCTGCTGCTCGGGCCTGACCTGCACCGGCGGCACCTGCCAGTCGGCCCAGACCTGCGTGGACGTGGGCCAGGGCTGCACCGCGGGCGGCGCCGCCTGCTGCACCGGCCTCAGCTGCAAGACGCAGGGCACGTCGGGCCAGGTGGACTGCGCGGCCGGCGACTCCTCGTGCACCTGTGAGGTCCCCGCGGCGAGCTGCGGCCACTACGTCGAAGGCCAGCCGCTCCCGTCCTGCTCGCCCACGAACCCCTGCTGCCCGGGCGAGAACACCACCTGCCTGAACAGCGGGGTGCCGTGCACCACCGAGACCGGCTGCTTCTGCACGCCGCCGCAGAGCTGCGCCGACATCGGCGCGTCGTGCTCGCCCACGCAGACCTGCTGCACCGGGACCTGCGCCAAGGCCGGCTCGTTCGACCTCTGCGACGGCACGACGAGCTGCAGCTGCATCAACCCGGGCTAGCGGCCCGCCGGTCCCCGGACCGGACGTGAGAAGGCCCCGGCCGCCCGCGCAGGGCGCCGGGGCCTTCGGCGTTCCAGGACGACGCGCCGCCGCCCGCAGTGCCGCCCGGTGACGGCTGGCCGGGCCGCGGCGCGGCAGGCGCGGCGCGGCGGGCGCGGTGCGGCGGGCGGCGCGGTGCGGCGGGCGGCGCGGCAGGCGCGGCGCGGTGCTGCGGGCGCGGTGCTGCGGGCGCGGTGCGGCAGGCGCGGCGCGGTGCGGCGGGCGCGGTGCGGCGGGCGCGGCGCGGCAGGTGGGCGGCGCCAGCGGCGCGGGCACCGGCGCGGCGCGGCCCGCACGGACATGGGCGTCCGCAGCCGGGCAAGCGAAAGGCCCCGGGCGTCCTCGCCAGGACGCGCCGGGGCCTTCTCCAGCGTCGGGACCTGGGGGCCGCTCGGGGCCCCCTGCCCTGCGCTACTGCTGCCCGCCGCCGCCGAGGCGGCTGCCCAACTCCTCGTGCTCGCCCACGCCCTGGAGGTCGAGCGCGATGGCGAGCAGGTACAGCGCGAGCGAGGTGGTGCCGAACAGCTGGCCGAGGCTCATCGCGGCGACGAGCAGGAACGGGTTCGGGAACACGATGCCCGCGATCATCAGCGCGAGCGAGACGAGCGACAGGACCGCCGAGACCAGCACCAGGCGGCGGATGGTGAACTTGGAGATCATCGCTACTCCCCCTTCCCGGTGGCGGCCGTCGGGCCGCGGCCGTTGCCGCCGTGCGCGAACGCGCGCGGGTGGACCTTCTCGCCGCCGTGGCAGTCCACGCACTTCGCGTCGCCCGAGCGGATCTCCTCGATCATGCCGGAGTGCTCCTCGTTCGCGAGCCACCTCGGCGCCGTGGTGGAGTGGCAGCGCGTGCACATGCCGTTCTGGAACGACTTGTACATGTGGATCTTCGGCCCGCCCTCGCCGTACGGCCCGGTGTTCGCGTACTCGGTCACGTAGAAGTACAGGTGCTTCAGGCCGTTCAGCTTCGTCGTCATCGCGCCGAACATCTGGTAGTCGGCGTGGCACGTGTAGCAGCTCTCCTCGCCGAACGCGTGGTTGCGGCTGTGGATCGCGGCGAGGCTGGTGGACGCCGGGTCCGCCGCGTCCTCGGTGTACGGCAGCATCACGTGGCACGAGCCGCAGAACGGACGCTTCAGCGTGTACTCGAAGCCGGCGATGTTGCCGGTGAGCGCCACGCCGATGGGCATGACGCCGAGCCCGAAGAGGAGCAGGACCTTGGTCGCCCGGTTGAGGGGCGGCCGGCGGACCAGGTACCAGGCGAGGATGAGGACCGCGATGGCCGCGGCGACCAGGGCGGTGGCCTTGAGCAGCTGCTCGAGCGTGTTTATCTGGGGCACGTTTGGGTGCCTAGCATGTGCGACCGAATGCCTCAACCCCTAGATGCGCGCTGGCGCGCATGCGCGTGGGCGCACAGGGGCCTTCCCGGTGGTGTCTCCGCGACCCACCGGATTCGCGCACGGTGAACGGCGCCCGCGTCTCGCCGGCCGCGGCGCGCCCGCCGGAGCGCCGAAGGCCCGCGAACCTTCTTGCCTTTCGGGAAGGCCTGCACTAGATACCGCCCTTCGAGCGCGATTAGCTCAGCTGGATAGAGCGTCGGCCTCCGGAGCCGAAGGCCACAGGTTCGAATCCTGTATCGCGCGCTCCCCGAGCCCCGGTCCTGGCACGCCCAGGGCCGGGGCTTTCTCGTGGCGCGGCTCACTGGGCGTCCGCCCGGGTTCGCGCTACTTTCTGGTCGCTCGCCGATCCGTCGCGGGCCGAGAGGTGGAACGAGATGCCGGTCAGCAAGAAGCGGAAGAAGGGCGGGAAGCCGGTCCAGCGGACCGCGCCGCCCGAGCAGCACCCCGAGCACGCGCACGGGCCCGAGGGCGCGCCCGCGGCCCCGCAGCCGCGAACCGCCGGCCGACCCTCCAACCCCTTCGTCGCCCAGCAGACGCGGCGCGCCTCTCAGCGCGGCCGGTAGTGCCGACCGCGCGGCCGGGACGCGGCCGCGCCGCGGAGGCGGCGCGCTGGTGGGTCTACCTGCTGCGCTGCGGCGACGGCTCGCTCTACGCCGGCGCCACGAACGACCTCGCCGCGCGGGTGGCCCGCCACGCGGCCGGGCGCGGAGCCCGGTACACGCGCTCGCGCCTGCCGGTGGAGCTGGCCTGGCGCGAGCGCGCCGCGGATCGCGGCGCGGCGCTGCGGCGCGAGGCGGCGCTGAAGCGGCTGCGCCGGGCCGAGAAGCTCGCCCTGGTGGAGCGCGCGGCCGCGAGGCGGCGCCGCCGGCGGTAGGATCCGCGCATGGACCTCGGGCTCGGCGGCAAGGTCGCGGTCGTCACCGGCGGCAGCCGCGGCATCGGTCGCGCCATCGCGCTCGCGCTGGCGCGGGAGGGCGCGCGGGTGGCGGTGGGCGCGCGCGGCGCGGAGGCGCTCGCCGAGGTGCGCGCCGCGCTCCAGGAGGCGGGCCCCGGCCCGCACCTGACCGTGGCCGCGGATCTCGTCACCGCGGGAGGCGTGGACCGGCTGGTGGGCGAGGCCGTCTCCGCGCTGGGCGGCCTGGACGTGCTCGTCAACAACGTGGGCGGCTCGGGCGCGCGCAGCGTCGCCGACGCCGACGAGGCCGACCTCCGCGCGGTGCTCGACCGCAACCTGTTCCCCGCGCTCCGCGCCAGCCTCCGGGCCATCCCGGAGCTGCGGCGCCGCGGCGGCGGGTCGATCGTGATGATCACGTCGATCTGGGGGCGAGAGGCCGGCGGCGGCCCGTCGTACAACGCCGCCAAGGCGGCCGAGCAGAGCCTGGCGAAGTCGCTCGGGCGCGAGCTCGCGGCCGACGGCATCCGCGTGAACTCGGTCGCTCCGGGGTCGATCGCGTTCCCCGGCGGCGGGTGGGAGCGGCGCCGGCAGGCGGACCCGGAGGGCATCGCCGAGTTCGTGCGGCGGGAGATCCCGGGCGGACGCTTCGGCACGCCGGAGGAGGTCGCGGCGGTGGTCGCGTTCCTGGCCTCGCCGCGCGCGAGCTGGGTGAACGGGGCGTGCTGGGTGGTGGACGGCGGGCAGTCCCGCAGCTTCTGACGTCCGGTGCTGCCGCACGCGCCCCGGGCGGCAGTGCCCCCGGACGCAGCGCACCCGCCGGGACCGGCGCTCGCCATCGGAGCGCGTGCACACCTTCTCGCCGAGGAGGAGGGGGCATGCCGGAACGGGCCGACTTCAGTGCGCGCTGGATCCTGAAGCGGGCCGCGAAGGCGGCCGTGGCGGGGGCACTCACCGCGGCGGGGATCCACCACGCGGTGCGGCTGGTCCGGCGGCGCCAGGCCGGCGGCTCCCGCGTGCTCATCCTCTCGTACCACCGCGTGACCCCGGACTTCGGCGCCGAGTCCAGGCAGACGCTCGCCTCGCTGCTCGTCTCGACCGACACCCTGCGCCGCCAGCTGGAGCACGTGGGGAGGCGGAACGAGATCGTCTCGCTCGCCGACGCGCGCCGCATCCTGGCGGAGCCCGCGGGCGGACGCCGCTCCGACGTCGTGGCGGTGACGATCGACGACGGCTACGCCGACGTGGCGCAGCACGCGCTGCCCGTGCTGCGCGCGCTGCGCGTCCCGGCGACCGTGTTCGTGCCGACCGGCTACGTCGGCACGGCGCGCCGCCTCCCGCACGACCGGCTCCACGCGGCGCTCACCGCGCTGGCGCGGCGGCGCATCCCGTTCGAGCGCGCCGGCCTCCAGCCCCCGCTCCAGACGCTGCTCTCCGCCTGCGCCGAGGGCGGGCCGGCCGCCACGCTCGACCGGCTCATCGCGCGCCTCCCGCACGAGCGGCTGGTCGCGCTGGCCGCCGCGCTGGAGCGCATGCTCGGCACCGCCGAGCAGGACCTCCCGGCCTCGACGCGCCTCATGACCTGGGACGAGGTGCGCGCGCTCGACGCCGCCGGGGTGGACGTGGGCGGCCACACCGTGAACCACGCGGTGCTCGCGAACCTGCCGCTCGCCGAGGCCCGCCGCGAGCTGGCCGGCTGCCGCGACCAGCTGGCCGAGCGGGTCGGCCGGGCGCCGCGCCACTTCGCCTACCCCAACGGCTACTACACGCCGGCGGTCCAGCGCGCCGTGGCCGAGGCGGGCTTCGAGGCGGCGGTGACCATCGAGGACGAGGAGAACCGGCACGGCGGCTCGCCGTACGGGCTGAAGCGCAAGGTGCTCTGGGAGAACACCACCCTCGGCGCGGTCGGCTGGAGCGGCGTGGTGGCGACCTGCAACCTCGGCGGCGTGTTCGCGACGCTGGGGCTGGCGCGGCCCGTCCCCGGGGAGCGGCCGGATCCCCCCGCCGAGCCCGCGGCGCGGACGGCGCGCCCCCGGGCCGGGGAGGCGCCCGCAGGCGCGCGGGCGGTGAGCTGAGTGCGGCTGGCGCTCGTCGGGAACTGGCCGCGGCCGTACGGCGGCGTGGCGGTGCACGTGGCGGCGCTGGCCCGCGCCGCCCGCGCGCGCGGCCTCGACGTGCAGGTGCTCGACATCGGCCGGGGCGACCACTCGGGCGACGGCGTCCGGCCGGCGCGCGGCGCGCTCCGGTACGCCGCCGCGCTCGGCGGCGCCGCGGCGGAGGGCCGGCTGCTGCACGTGCACACCAGCGGCGCGAACGTGAAGAGCTGGCTGGTGGCCCTGGCCGCCTCGCGCGCGCGCCGCGGCGCCGCGCCGCTGGGCGTGCTCACGCTGCACTCCGGCTCGGCCCCCGCGTGGCTGCGGGGCGGCCCGGCGCGGCGCGCGCTCGCCGCGGCCGCCTGCGCCGGCTTCGGTCGGATCCTGGCGGTGAACGAGGAGATCGCGGGCGCGCTCGGCGCGAGCGGCGTACCGCGGGCGCGCATCGCGGTGGTGCCCCCCTACTCCCCCGCGCTGCTCGAGCCGCGCCGGCCCCCGCCGGGCCTCGCCGCGTTCCGGGCAGGGCACGCGCCGCTCGTCGCCGCCGCGCTCCCGCCCGGGCGGATCTACGGCGCCGACCTGCTCCTGCCCGCGTTCCGCGCGCTGCGGGCGCGCCACCCGGGCGCCGGGCTGGTCGCGTTCGGCGAGGGCACCGAGGCGCTCGGCGGGGACGCCGTGCTCGGCCTCGGCGAGCTCGATCACCCCGCCGCGCTGGCGGTGCTGGAGGCCGCGGACGTGTTCGCCCGCCCCACCCGCGCCGACGGCGACGCGGTGACGGTGCGCGAGGCGCTCGCGCTCGGCCGCAGGGTGGTCGCGAGCGCCGTCGGCCACCGGCCGGCGGGCTGCCTGCTGTTCCCGGCCGGCGACGCCACCGCCCTGGCGGCGCGGCTGGAGGACGCGGCGGCGGGCGCCTGCCCGCCCGCCCGCCCGCGCGACGACGACCCGTTCGACGCCATCTTCGCGATCTACCGGGTGCTGTGGACGGGCGCGCGCGGCGCGCCGCGCGAGGCGGCGGCCCCGGCGCGGTGATCCCGCGCGGCGCGTGCCCCGCCGCGGCGCTGGCCGGGCCGGGGCGCGGTGAGGACCTCGAAGACGGCCGCCCCGCGCGGCCGGGGGAAAGGGGACGATGGCGGAACGAGATGGGGCCGCGGTCCGGGTGGCGGTGATCGGGTGCGGGCAGATCGCCGACGCGCACCTGGCGCAGGTGCGCCGGGCCGGCGCCGAGGTGGTGGCGGTCTGCGACGCGACCCGGCACATGGCGGAGCAGGCCGCGGCGCGCTGGCGCGTGCCGGCGTTCTACGAGGGGCCGGACGCGGTGGACGCGATGCTGGCGGAGGCGCGTCCGGAGGTGGTGCACGTCACCACGCCGCCCGCGAGCCACCTCGCGCTCGCCACCCGCGCGCTCGCCGCGGGCGCGCACGTGTACGTGGAGAAGCCGGTCACGGTGGACGCGGTCGAGGCCGTCGCGCTGGAGCAGGCCGCGGCGCGGCACGGGCGGCTGGCGTGCGCCGGCCACAACCTGCTGTTCGATCCGGTGATCCAGCGGCTCCGCGCGCTGGTGGAGGCGGGCGCCCTCGGCGAGGTGGTCCACGCGGACGCGGTGATGGGCTACGACCTCGCCGGCCCGTTCGGCGCGCTGCTCACCGCGGAGCCCGGCCACTGGATCCACCGCCTCCCCGCCGGCCTGGCGCACAACAACCTCTCGCACCCGCTCTCGCTCGTGCTGCCGCTCCTCGGCCCGGGCACGCCCGCGGTCGCGCACGCCCTCGGGCGCCGGCTGCGCGCGGAGCGCTTCGGCGACGCGCGCGACGCGTTCCACGACGAGCTGCGGATCCTGCTCGAGGGCCCGCGCGCCACCGCGTCGGTGCTCTTCTCCTGCCGCATCCGGCCCGCGCAGCTCGCGCTCACCGTGTACGGCACGCGGCGGGCCGTGCACGTCTCCCTGGACGCGCGCACGCTGCGCGTGGTGGAGGGATCCCACCTGCCCGGCCCGTTCCAGAAGGTGGACTGGGCCCGGCGCGACGCCTCGGCCGCCGGGGCGGAGCTCCTGCGGCGCAGCGCCGACCTCGCGCTCGCGCGGCTGCACTACTTCGAGGGCATGCACCGGCTCTTCGCGGCCTTCTACCGGGCGGTGCGGACCGGCGGCCCCGCCCCCGTTCCGCTCGCCGACGCGCGCGCGGTCGCCCAGGTGATCGACGCCGCGGCGGCGGCGTGCCGGCGGGCGGACGCCGCCGCGCAGGAGGCGTGCGCGTGAGGGCCGTCACCGGCGCGACCGGGTTCCTGGGGCGCGAGATCGTGCGGAGCCTGCTGCGGCAGGGGGTGGATCGGATCCGCTGCCTGGTGCGGCCCGGCACCGCGGCGGCGCGGGTGGAGATCCCGGAGGCCGAGGCGCGGGGCGCGGTCGTCGAGGTGGTCCCCTGCCGGCTCGACGACCCCGCCGCGCTCCGCCAGGCGCTCGCGGGGGTGCGGGTCCTCTACCACGCCGCCGCCGCGAAGAAGGGCGCGCCCGCGGCCCTGGTGCAGGCCACCGTGGTCGCCTCCGACCACGTGTTCCGCGCCGCGCTGGAGGCGCGGGTCGAGCGGGTGGTGCTGGTGAGCTCGTTCGGCGCCATGGGCGTCGCGGCGCTGCCGACGGGCGCGCTGGTGGACGAGGACGCGCCGCTCGAGCCCGCGCCGGAGGCGCGCGACGCGTACTCGTTCGCCAAGCAGCGGCAGGAGGCGCTGGCGTGGCGGTACGCGCGCCGCGACGGCTTGCCGCTCGCGGTGATCCGGCCCGGCGTCATCATCGGCGCCGGCCAGGAGATCCTCGGGACGCGGATCGGCCTGCCGGTGCTCGGCCTGTACCTGCACCTCGGGGGCCGCAACCCGGTCCCGCTCACCTGGGTCGAGAACTGCGCCGACGCCGTCGCGCTGGCCGGCACCGCCCCGGGGGCCGCGGGCCGCGCGCTGTGCGTGGTGGACGACGACCTCCCGACCGCGGGGGCGCTGCTCGACCGCTACCGGCGCGAGGTGGCGCCGCTGCGGGTCGTGCGGGTGCCGTACCCGCTGCTGCGCCTGCTCGCCCACGCCAACGACTGGTACGCGGAGCGGACCCAGGGGCACCTCCCCGCCCTGCTGACGCCGTACAAGGTCGCGAGCACCTGGAAGCGCCAGCGCTTCTCGAACGCACGCGCCCGCGCCGTGCTCGGCTGGGCGCCGCGCGTCCCCATGCGCGAGGCGCTCGACCGCACCTTCGCCGCGCTCGCCGCCGCGCCGGGTCGGCCGGTGCCGCTCGCGCGCCCGGGCGCGGGCGGCGCGCGCGCCGCGGCGGCGGCGGAGGTGGCGCCGTGAGCGCGGCGAAGGTGCTCGTGTTCCAGAACCGCTTCCTGATCGGCGGGCAGGAGCGGCAGACGGTCCTGAACGTCCGGACCATGGACCGGAGCCGCTGGGAGCCGGTGGTCGCGTGCCTGCACCTCGAGGGCGAGCACCTCGACGACCTGGCGCGCGAAGGCATCCGGCCGGTGCTGTTCGACGTGGGGCGGCGGATGCTCCGGCCCAACACCGCCTTGCAGGTCTCGCGCATCGCGCGCTTCGTGCGCGAGCAGGGCATCGCGCTGGTGCACGCGCAGGACATCTACACGAACGTGCTGGGCTCGCTCGCCGCGCGGCTGGCCGGCGTGCCCGTGATCGTGACGCGGGTGGACCTCGGGCACCACATCACCGGGTACCGCCGCCCGCTCACCCGCCTCGCCTGCCTCCGCGCCGACCGCGTGCTCGTGAACGCGATGTGCATCCGCGACCTCGTGATCCGCGAGGGCGTCGAGCCGGACCGCGTGGCGGTGGTGCGCAACGGCGTGGACCTCCGCGCGCTCGACCGCGCCGCCCGCGAGCTGCCCGACCCCGGGCTGCCCGAGGGCGCCTGGATCGCGAACGTCGCGAACATGCACCATCCGGTGAAGGGCCAGACCGACCTGCTGGTCGCGTTCCGGGAGGTGCTCCGCGAGCACCCGGCCGCGCGGCTCGCGCTGGTGGGCGACGGGGTGCGGCGGCCGCTGCTGGAGCGGCTCGCGGGCCAGCTCGGCGTCGCCGCGCGGGTCCACTTCCTCGGCTTCCGCCGCGACGCGCCCGCCGTGCTCGCGCGCTGCGCCGCCGCCGCCTCCTCCAGCCACGCCGAGGGGATCTCGAACGCGATCCTGGAGGCCATGGCCCTGCGGCTGCCGGTGGTCGCCACCGCGGTGGGCGGCTCGCCGGAGCTGGTGCGCGACGGGACGACCGGCTGGCTCGTGCCGCCCGGCTCGCCGGGCGCGCTGGCGCGCCGCCTCTGCGACGCGCTCGCCGACGGGGAGCGCGCCCGGCGGATGGGCGCGCGCGGGCGGGCGCTGGTGGAGCGCGAGTTCGAGGTCGGGCAGATGCGGCTCGGCTACGACGCGCTCTACGAGGAGCTGGCCGGCTGGCGCGTCCCCCGCCTGATCGCCGGCAGCGCCTGAGCCCCGGAGCGCCGAGGGCCCGGGCGCGCCCGGCCCTGCCGGACGCCTCCGGGCCCCCCGTGGCCGGCCGCGCTACTGCGCGCCGCGGGCGCCGAGCACGGCCGGGATCGTCTTCAGGCAGATGCGCACGTCGTTCCAGAGCGACCACTCGTCGATGTACTGGAGATCGAGCTCCATCCACCGGTCGAAGTCGATGTCGTTCCGGCCGCTGATCTGCCAGATGCAGGTGATCCCCGGCTTGACCGAGAGGCGGCGGCGCTGCCAGCGCTTGTACTGGCGCACCTCCGAGGGCAGCGGCGGCCGCGGGCCCACCACGCTCATCTCGCCCCGGAGCACGTTCCAGAACTGCGGGAACTCGTCGAGCGAGGTCCGGCGGATGAACCGGCCGATGCGCGTCACCCGCGGATCGTTCCTCATCTTGAAGACCGGGCCGGACATCTCGTTGTGCGCGCGGAGCGCCTCGAGGCGCGCCTCCGCGTCCACGTACATGCTGCGGAACTTGAGGATGTCGAAGATGCGGCCGTGGACGCCCACGCGGCGCTGGCGGAAGAAGATGGGACCGCGCGAGTCGAGCCGGATCGCGATCATCACGCCCAGGAGCAGCGGCGAGAGGAGCAGCAGCACCGACGCGCTCACCACGATGTCGAACGCGCGCTTCGCCGCCAGCGCGAGCTGGTCGGACGGCGTGCGGGACAGCGCCAGCATGGGCAGCCCGTCCATGTCGCCGACCGACATGCGCGAGTAGCCGAACCGGAGCACGTCGAGCGAGATGAGGGCGCCGACGCCCTGCTCCTCGCAGGTGCGGACCGCGTCCTCGACCGCGCTGAGCCGCTCGCGAGGCACCGCGAACACCACGTCGTCGAGCACGTGGTCCTCGAGGATGCGGGCCAGGTTGCCCAGCCGGCCCAGGATCACGCAGTCCGGGCTGGCCGCGACCGCGCCCTCCTCGAGCACGTAGCCCGCGAGCCGCATCCCCCACTCCGGGTGCGCGCGGATCGTCTCGATGATCTCCTCCGCCACGTCGCCCGAGCCGACCACCGCGTAGTAGCGGACGCGCCCGGCGCGCGTGCCGGCGGCGCGCGCCACCGCGCGATGCACGGCGCGCGCGATCGCCAGCATCGGGAACGCCAGCGCGAAGTAGAGCACCGCGAGCAGCCGCGAGACGGACTCCTGCTGCTTCGCGAGGAACACCAGCGTGAACATCACCAGCGCGACGGCCATGAGCGCGCGGGCCATTCGCCGGAGGTCGTCGGAGAGCGAGCCGGGGCCCGCCTCGTAGACCTGGTAGATCCAGGCGCCGGCCGACCACAGCAGCATCACGACGACGAGCGCGAGCCAGTAGCGATCGAGCGAGACCACCTCGAGCGCGTCGGGGCGAAAGAGCTCCCGATAGACCTCGAACGCGAGCGGCAGCGCGAGCGCCAGCGCAGCGAGATCGATGAGACGCACCGCTGCGTCTCCCGACCGTGACCGATGGTGAAACATGGAACTCCCCCCGGAACGCCTGCAGTTCGCGTTCTACATCAGCGGCACCTGTGGTTGCTCGGCCCAAAACGTGGTCGAGTGACCGTGTGACACGCACCGAGCGTCGCAGGCGCATGGCAGGTTCGTGGACGATCTCCACGATTGCGCCGTCGATCGCTGCAGGGCGCCACGCCCCCTCCATGCGCGTCCGGTCAACACGGGACGCCGCCTCGCACGTGCGCGCACCGTCGCGGTGCGTTCGCGTGACGCCGTCGAGAACGTCAGGGCACGCGCGCGTGACGGTCGCACCTGGGTCGCGTGATGCGGGCGCACGCGGTATCACGCGCCATCGCGGCGGCGGCGCGCTCGAGGGTCCTCGGCGTCTCCGCGGAACGCGTGCGACCGGCGGCGCAGCGAGCGCGTGCGGCGCCCCTCCTCACGGTCACCCGAACAGTGGATACCCGGGTACCCACACCGGCCGTAGCATCCCGCACGCGCCGCCGCCCTCCCGGGCGGCCGCCTGGGGGAGCCGCGGCGCCGTCCGCGACGCACGTCCGACATGATCGATCCGCTCGCTGCCACCGCGCGCCGTCGCGCGGGCCTCGCGCTCGCCGCCGCCGCCACCGCCCTCGCCGCCTGCGGGCCGACCGGCCGCTACGTGCGCGCCGAGGACCTGCCGCCCGCGCCGGCCGACGCCGAGTACCGCGTCGCGCGCGGCGACGTCGTCGGGATCCGGGTCTGGAACCAGGACAACATGTCGGTGGAGCGAACGCGCGTCCGCGAGGACGGGCGCGTGTCGATGCCGTTCCTCCAGGACGTCCCGGCGGCGGGGAGCACGCCGACCGAGCTCTCCCAGCGGATCCAGACGCAGCTCAAGACCTACGTCGTGAACCCCGTCGTCACCGTGACCGTCGTCGAGATGCAGCCGCTGCGCGTCTCCGTCACCGGCGAGGTGATCCGGCCCGGCGTCTACGACCTGGATCGCGGGGCGGGCGTGCTCTCCGCGCTCGCCGCGGCCGGCAGCTTCACCGAGTTCGCCCACCGGGACCGCGTCTTCGTCCTGCGCCACGGCCCGGCCCCGGGCGACGCGGTGACGCGCATCCGCTTCGAGTACGACGCGCTCGTCCGCGCCGACCGGCGATCGGCCGGGTTCCGGCTCCAGCCCGGCGACGTGGTCGTGGTGGAGTGACGGTGGTCGCCGGGGCGGCCCTCGCGCTCGCGTCGCTCCTGGCGGGCGCCGGCGAGCTCCAGCTCGAGCCGGGCCTGCGGCTCGAGGGGCGCGGGCGCCAGCTCTCGCCCCGGGACGGCGCCGACGACCGGACGCTGGAGGCCGTCGCGACCCCGCGCGCCGCGCTCAGGTGGCTCGCCGCGCCGCGCCTGCGCGTCGGCGGCTCCTACGCGCCGCGCCTCCGCGCGCCCGACCTCACCCGCTCCTCCGACGTCGTGGTGCTGCACACGGCCGAGCTCCGCGCCGAGCTCCAGCCGGCCGCGGCCTGGCGGCTGTCCGCCGTCGCGGGCGGCGAGCGCGGCACGACCGACCTGCTCACCGAGAGCCGGACGCTCGGGACCGAGCTCCAGACCATCACCACCACCCGGCGGCTGCGGTACCGGGCCGCGCGGGCCGAGCTCGGCCTGGAGGGCCGCGCCGGGCCTCGCACCGAGCTGCGCGCGCTCGCCGGCGCGTTCCTCGAGGGCGGCGACGGCGCGGCCGCGGAGGCGACGCTGCCGGTCCAGCGCGGCGCGCGCGGCGAGGCGAGCGTCACCTGGACGGTCACCCGCCTCGACCGCCTCGGCCTGCGCCTCACCGGCCGCGGCGCGCGGCTGGATCGGGGTCCCACCTCCGCCATCGCCACCGCGGACGCGCTCTGGCACCGGCGCCTGACGCGCGCGGTGGACGCCTGGGCGGGCGGGGGCGTGGCCGGCGCCTACGAGGATCCGCGGGGCGGCACGGCCACCCGCGAGCTGCTCCCCAGCGGCGAGCTCGGCATCGCCCACACGCCGGTCGCGCCGGCGGCCGCCGCTCCGGGAGACGAGCCGGCCCGGGCCACGCCTTCCACGGCGCTCGCCAGCCGGCTCGTGATCCGCCTCGCGCCCGCGATCGACCGGGCCACCGGCGCCGCCGACCCGCAGCTCGACGCGACGCTCGGCCTCGACTGGCCGGTCGCCCCGCGGTGGTCGCTCTCCGGCGCCGCGGTGGGCGCCATCGCGCGCCAGTCCGGCCACGACACGCGCCGCGCGCGCCTGGAGGCCGGGCTGCAGTGGGCGGCGACGTCCGCGGTCCACCTCGGGCTCGGCGTCTACGCCAGCCGGCAACGCACGGCCACCCCCAGCGTGCCGTCGTTCGACGAGTCGGGTGCGTTCGTCTCGCTGGACCTCGCCGGTCCCACGCTGAGCCCCTGAGCCGCGCGGCGACGTCGCCGGGCGTCAGGGCGTCCCGCCGGTGCGCCGGGGCGCCGCGGCGACCGCGTCGCGCGTCGGCTGCGCGCGCCGCCGCGCCTGCCGCTCACCGGCGGGCAATCGCGCGGTCCGCGCCAGCACGCCCAGGAACCGCGGGTCCTTCACCAGGTACCGGTGGGCGAGGCGCCGCGGCTCCTGCACCAGCCGGAACATCCACTCCAGCCCGGCGCGGGAGATCCAGCCCGGCGCGCGGCGCACGCGACCCGCCAGGAAGTCGATCGAGGCCCCGAGCCCGAACGCGACCGCGGGCCCCAGCTGCTCCGCCGCGCGGTGGATGAAGCGCTCCTGCTTCGGCGCCCCCAGCCCCACCACGACGACGTGTGCGCCGGAGCGACGGACGCGCTCGAGCACGGCCGGCTCGGTCGCGTCACCGTCCACCGCGATGCGCGGCGCGTCCACGCCGACGATGCGCACCCCGAGCTCCCGCTCGAGCCGCGTCGCGGCGGCCTCGGCCGCCCCCGGCGCGCCGCCGAGCAGGTACACGCCCCACCGCGCCGCGGCCGCGCGCTCCATGAGCGGCCAGACCAGGTCCGAGCCCGACACCTTCTCCGGCACCGGCGTCCCGAGCAGCCGCGTCGCCCACACCAGCGCCTGGCCGTCGGCGAGCGAGAGGCTGGCCGCCGCGTACGCGGCACGGAACGCGCAGTCGTCCTCCGCCGTGACCACGTGATCCACGTTCGGCGTGAAGACGCTCCCGCCCAGGCCTGCCGCGACCAGGGCCTCGACCCGGTCGAGCGCCTCGGCCGCGGTCAGCGCGTCCAGCCAGAGCTGCCCGACCCGGACGCGGCGGATGCCGCTGGCCGCGCCGCCGTGCGCCTTCGCCTCCCCTCCCGGTGCGGGCACCATCTGCGCTCCCCCTCTCATCACGTCAAGCGCCCTGGGGACAGCGGCCACGCGGCGTCGGCGGGCCCCCCGTGCTACGCTCAGCTCCTCGCGCCCGGAGGGCGCCGGGGGCGTGATGGCCGAATCGGTGCTGCCGGAGCTGGCGAAGACGATGGAGGAGCGGGTGCTCCTCCCGGAGGCGCCGCCCAGCAAGGAGTGCCAGCAGCTCTGGTTCATGCTGGCGAAGACGCGCTGGCGCTCGCTGGCCCTGGTGCCTGCCGACGAGGGCGGCTCCACCGCCGCGCTGGCCGCCTCGCTGGCCGAGGTCGGCCGGCAGCTCCGGGATGGCGCGGTGACCGCGCTGAACCTGCCGCACCTCGACTACATCACCGCGTCCGGCATCGCCGACGCGATCGCGGCGGCTGGCCGGGGCGAGGGCGTCCCGCCGAACCTGCAGATCATCGTCGCGATCCCGCCGGTGCTCGACGACCCGCTCGGCGTGGCGGTGGCGCACGCGGTGGACGCGGCGGTGCTCTGCGTCGAGATGGGCAAGGCGCGCCTGAAGTCCGCGCGCAAGACCATGGAGCTCGTCGGCCGCGAGCGCTTCGTGGGCAGCATCCTGATGCGGCCGTGACATCGCGGCGCCCTCCCCGCTAGCCGGTGGCGCCGAGGCCGCCCTGCTGCTTGCGGGCGACGAACGCCGCCATGCGCTCGACGGACTCCAGGTTCTCCGGCGTCGTCTCCTGGTCGGCGATGCGGATGTCGAACTCCTCCTCCAGGAACGCGATCACCTCGAGCATGCCGGTGGAGTCCACGAGCCCCGTGGTCACGAGCAAGGTGTCGTCCGCGACCTCCGAGGGATCGCTGACGTAGAAGTTCTCGAGGATGAACTTCCGGATGGTCTGCTGGGTCGTCATGTCGCCTGCCTCTCCTGGAATCCGTTCGCAAGGCCGGGGCGCTCGCCCAGGCGATCCACCAAGGTCGTGAGCTGGAGCCGGCCGGTGCGCTCCGGCGCCCGCCGCACCAGCCGATCGTACAGCAGGCCCGTGGACAGCACGCCCACCACCGCCATGTTGTCCGCGTTCGAGAGCTGCTCCCCGCCCGCGGACGCCTGGCACTTCCGCCAGAGCCGGTCCACCGCACGCGGCTCGAACACGCCGGCGCGCGCGACCCCCTCCGGGCTCATCAGCTCGGCGGCCCACCCCGGTGCGCCGGGCCCGACGAAGCTGAGCGCGTCGGGCGCGCGGTAGGGCTGCTTGGGCCGGCGCACGATCTCGGGCGGCACCAGCCCCGCCGCGGCGCGCTTCAGGGCGTGCTTCTCGTCGAGCACGCGGAGCTTGAACGAGGGCGGGAGCGCGTTCGCGAGCTCGATCACGTCCGCGTCGAGGAACGGGAAGCGCCCCTCCACCGAGTGCGCCATCAGCATCCGATCGCCCTGGGACGACAGCAGGTACCCCGAGAGCAGCGTGCGCACCTCCAGGTACTGATCCTGCGAGAGCGCGGCCCAGGCGCCGAACGAAGGCGGCAGATCGCGGAGCAGGCGCGCCACCACGTCCACCGACCGCGCCGCCTCGCGGACGCCCGGCGTGAAGAGCCGCTGGAGCGCCGCCGCCGACTGCCAGCGTGTCTGGTGCGCGAAGCCGGGCACCCCCGGCGCCTCGCGGCCCCTGCCGAAGAACTCCCTCGCCATGGCCCGCTGGGCCACCGGGGACCGCGCGAGATACGGGTAGAGCCGCTCCAGCAGGCGCGGGCGGAGCGCCGACGCGGGCTGCCGGCCCCAGAACCGGCGCACCTTGCCCTCGCGGAAGAGGTCGTAGCCGGCGAACATCTCGTCGGCGCCCTCGCCGGTGAGCACGACCTTGATCCCGGAGTCGCGCACCAGCCGCGAGAGCAGGAACAGCGGCGCCGGCGCGGTCCGGAGCAGGGGCCGCTCGGCGTGCGCGACGACCTGCGGGAACGCCTCGGCGATGTCGGCGCGGCGGACGACGATCTCGCGGTGATCGCTCTCGATCCGGGCCGCCACCGCCCGCTGGAACGCGGTCTCGTCGTACTCCGCGTCCTCGAAGCGGATCGAGTACGTGCAGAAGCGGTCGCCCTTCACGCGCCGGCCCAGCGCCGCCACCAGCGAGCTGTCCAGCCCGCCCGAGAGGTAGCTGCCCACCGGCACGTCGGCCCGGAGCATCCGCAGCCGGACCGCCTGCTCGAGCGACGCCCGCACGCGCTCGACCGCCTCGTCGAGCGAGCCACGGAAGCCGCGCTCGCCTGCGGGGTACGACGGCTCCCAGAACGCGCGGTCGGTGGTGCCCTCGCGCGACACCGTGCGGACGTGGCCGGGCTCGAGCTCGGTCACGCCGGCGAACACCGACTGCGGCGGTACCACCGTCCAGAACGTGAACGTCTCCGCCAGGCCCACCGGGTCCAGCGCGCGCGGGAGGTCCGGCGCGCCCGCGAACAGCGCGCGCACCTCGGACGCGAACCACAGCCGCCCAGCGTGCTCGCAGAGGTAGAGCGGCCGGACGCCGACCCGGTCGCGCGCCAGCACCAGCCGCCGGCGCGCCGAGTCCCACAGCGCCACCGCGAACTGGCCGTTGAAGCGCGCGAACGCGTCCTCGCCCCACGCCTCGAACGCGTGGACGATCACCTCGGTGTCGCTGCGCGTCCGGAACCGGTGCCCGAGCGCGACGAGCTCCTCGCGCAGCTCCAGGTAGTTGAAGATCTCCCCGTTGAACGCGATCCACAGCGTGCCGTCCTCGTTGGAGAGCGGCTGCTGCCCGGTGGCGAGGTCGATGATCGAGAGGCGCGCGTGGCCGAGGCCGGCGCGGGCGTCGCGGTACAGGCCGAACTCGTCGGGGCCGCGGTGCCGCAGCGCGCCGGTCATCGCCTGGAGCTCGTCGAGCCCCGGCGGCGGGCTCCCGTCGCGCAGCGAGACGATGCCGGCGATGCCGCACATGTCAGCCCCGCGGATCCGCCACGAGCAGCGGCGCCTGGTGCAGGTACCGGCTCACCCGGCGCTTCGCCTCGATGTCGCGGTAGACGCGCTCGACCTGCTCCGGCGTGAGGCCCAGCACCGGCGCCACCTCGGCGGCCGGCGTGTCGTGCTCGTGCGCCCACAGGCACAGGTCCATCTCGCGGTACGGCAGCGCGAAGTAGAACTCCTCCTGCGTCTGCGCCAGCGAGAACGTGTCGGTGGTGGGCGGCCGCCGGCGGATCTCCTCCGGCACGCCGAGGTGCTCGGCCAGCGCGTAGACCTGCGTCTTGTAGAGGTGCGCGATGGGCTTGAAGTCCGCGGCGCCGTCGCCCTGCTTCACGAAGAAGCCCTGGTCGTACTCGAGCCGGTTGGGCGTCCCCGCCACCGCGTAGTTCAGGCGATCGGCGTGGTAGTACTCCATCATCTTGCGCGTGCGCTGCTTGAAGTTCGTCGCCGCGACCATCTGCAGGTACGCCGCGGGCGGCATGCGCACGGTCCGCTGGCTTCCTCGCGGATCCGACACGGTGAGGCTGGTGATGTTGAGCCGCTCGCCCTCCAGGAGCGAGGGGAGCGTGAGCTTGCAGCGCCAGCCGTCTCCGTACTCCGGCACCGCCATGCGGATCGCCTCGAGCTGGCGCGCATAGCAGCCCAGCCCCTCCAGCGCCGGGGCGATGTCCTCCACCACGTGCCGGATGCCGAGGTGGGCGGCCAGCATGCGGCCCAGCCGCAGCGCGTCGCCGGACGAGTCGCGCTCCGGCATGAGCAGGCCCACCACCCGGTCCGGGCCGAGCGCGCGGACGCAGAGCGAGGCGACCACCGAGCTGTCGATGCCCCCGGACATCCCGACGACCGCGCCACGGCGCCGCAGGGTCCCCAGGACCTGCTCGCGGATGCTCCCCTCGATCCGCTCGGAGACGAGCGGTGCGTCGATCTTCAGGACGTCCCTGGTGAACATGTTCCCCCGACCGCGACTATCGCGCCTGCGGGGCGCGGCATGGCAGTCCCACGATGACGGGTGCCCCCCGGCGCCGAAGTCGGGATTCTAGGCTCGATCCCCCCGCCGCTCCCGCGGGATGGCGGGGCTTCCATGAGCACGGGACGCCCCGCGGCATTGCGCGCGCGGCCGCGTGGGGGTACCGATGGTGGCGCGGTGCGGGTCTGGCGACCAGGGGTGGGCGCTGCCGTGCGATCTCCGTTCCTACACGACTGGCTGTTCGCGCACGCCGAGCGGCGCCCCGAGGCGCCGGCGGTGGCGACGCCCTCCGTGCGCGTGACGTACGGCGAGCTCGCCGGGCGCGTGCGCGCGCTCGCGGGCCACCTCGCGGCCCGGGGCGTGCGTCCCGGCGACCGGGTCATGCTCGCGCTGCCGAACGTTCCGGCGACCGTCGCGGCGGGGCTCGCCGTGAACGCGCTCGGCGCCACCACCGTCGAGGTGAACCGGGAGTGGTCGCCGGAGATCCTCGGGCGCATCCTCGCGCAGACCCGGACGCGCCACGCGCTGGTCTGGGGTCGCGACGCACGGACGTGGGGTGGGCTCTGCCGGAGCCACCCGCTCGAGCGACTCTGGGTCGTGCACCCCGGCGCCCCGCCGGCGGCGCTCCTCGACGCGCTCGGCGGCACCCCTGCGACCTGGGTGCTGGAGGACGGCCGGGTGGATCCGGCCGAGGGTGGGGCGCCGCACCCGCCCTCCCCGGCGCTCTCGCCCGACCAGCCCGCGCTCGTCCTCTACACCTCCGGCAGCACCGGCCAGCCGCGCGGCGTGGTGCAGACGTTCCGGAACGTGGAGGCGAACTCGCGCTCCATCGTCCAGTACCTCGAGCTCGGCGAGTCCGACCGCGCGCTGCTGATCCTCCCCCTCTACTACTGCTACGGGCGCAGCGTGCTGCAGACGCACCTGCTGGCCGGCGGCTCGGTCTTCCTCGACGGACGGTTCGCGTTCCCGCGCGTGGTCCTCGAGGCCATGACCGGCGAGGGCTGCACCGGCTTCGCCGGCGTCCCGCTCACGTTCGAGATCATCCGCCGCCAGGTGGACGTCGCGTCCCTGCGCTTCCCCACCCTGCGCTACCTGACGCAGGCCGGCGGCGCCATGGCGCCGGACACGGTCGCCTGGGTGCGCAAGGCGTTCCAGCCCGCGCGGCTGTTCGTCATGTACGGGCAGACCGAGGCGACCGCGCGGCTCGCCTACCTGCCGCCGGAGCGCGGCGAGGAGAAGCTCGGCTCGATGGGCGTCGCCATCCCGGGCGTCGAGCTCCGGGTGGTGGACGACGGCGGGCGGGAGCTGCCCACCGGCGAGACCGGCCACCTGGTGGCGCGCGGCGACAACGTGACGCTCGGTTACCTGGACGAGCCCGAGGAGACCGCCGCCATCCTGCACGACGGGTGGCTGTGGACGGGCGACCTCGCCTCGCGCGACGCGGACGGCTTCTTCTTCCACCGCGGCCGGTCGAAGGAGATCCTCAAGGTCGGCGGGCACCGCGTGAGCCCGATCGAGATCGAGCACGCGGTGGCCCGCCACCCCGACCTCGCCGAGGCGGCGGTCGTCGGGGTGCAGGACGCGCTGATGGGCGAGCTGCCGGTGGCATTCGTGGTGCCGCGCCCCGGCGCGTCGCCGACCGAGGACGACCTGCGCCGCTTCTGCCGCGAGCACATGCCGGCGTACCAGGTCCCGGTGCGGTTCACGTTCGTGGACGCGCTGCCGCGGAACGAGTCGGGGAAGCTGCTGCGCGCGGAGCTGGCGCGGAGGACGGGGCCGTGAGGCGGATCGCGATGGTCGGGCACGGAGACTACTCCGCCGCGCTCGAGCTCATCGCGCGCGGCGAGCCCGAGCCGTACTTCGGCATGGCCTACACGCTCCGGACGCTCGACGCGCTGTTCGAGGGCGATCCTCACCTCGTCGTCAGCCTGAACGCGCCCGCCTATCGAGCGCGGCGGGGAGCGGGCGAGCTCGTCGGGCTGCCGGTGCGCGCGCTGCCGCGCCCGCTGCCATCCACGGTCGCGATGGCGCTCTGGGGCCGCCGGATCGTCCGGGAGCTCGAGCGCTTCCGTCCCACCCACCTCCTGCTCCGCACGGGCGGCATCCTGGCCTGGCAGGTGCTCCGGTACAGCGTCGCGCGCGGCGTCGGCACGCTCGTCGTCTTCGCCAACACGTTCGACGACCCCGACGCCAAGAACCGCTTCGTGAGCCGGAGGCTGGCCCCGCTGCTCAACGACCGCAGCGTGTTCCTCGTCGGGAACCACAAGGCCCCGGCCACCTCGTCGATGGCGCGGTTCGGCATCGACCCGCGGAAGTCGATCGCGTGGGACTGGCCGGGCACGCGCCATCCGCGCGACTCGCCGGTCAAGACCCTGAAGGCGGGCGCGCCCTGGCGCGTCGCGTACGTGGGCGCGATGACGGAGAAGAAGGGCGTCGGGGACCTGCTGGAGGGGATACGCCTCCTGCACGCGCGAGGGCGGCCGGTGCGTCTCACGGCCGTGGGCAGCGGCGCCGATCTCGAGGCGCTGCGCGCTCGCGCGAGCGCCCTGCCACCGGGGCTCGCCACGTTCCCAGGTCGCGTCGGCAACGACGAGGCGTTCCGCCTGATGCTGGACAGCACGCTCGTGTGCGTGCCGACACGGCCGGAGTTCACCGAGGGCATGCCCCTGACGCTGACCGAGGCCCTCGCGAGCCGGACGCCGGTGGTCGCCTCGGACCACCCGGTGTTCACGCAGGCCTTCGTCGACGGC
Organism: Anaeromyxobacter sp. K; assembly: GCF_000020805.1. NCBI lineage: Bacteria > Pseudomonadati > Myxococcota > Myxococcia > Myxococcales > Anaeromyxobacteraceae > Anaeromyxobacter > Anaeromyxobacter sp. K. The sequence goes on from NC_011145.1 coordinate 3,203,863, forward strand.
CGCGGCCTCCGCTTCTTCCGGGCCAGGTCGCCGGCCTCGCTCGCCGACGCGATCGAGACGGTGCTGTCGGATCCCGCGGAGTACGAGCGCCTCTCCCGGACCACCGCGGACGCCTATGCGACGGTCGAGTGCCCGACCTCGTTCGGCGATCTCGTCCAGCGCTGGAAGCGATCGTTCTGACGGCGATGCCGTCCCCCGAGCTGGAGGACGGCATCGGTCGGGCAGCAGCCGGCGCCCGGGTCGGGCTCAGCGTGACTCGAAGGCTCCGACGTCCAGCCCCGCGCCCCGCGGCCGCGGCGCGAGCAGGTAGTCGCCCCGGACGTCGGTCAGGTTCAGGCCTGCGTCCACCGCCGGAGAGCCGACCGGCAACGTGAAGTCCCCGCCCCCGGGGTTCGCGAGCGCCGACAGGCCGACCAGCAGGTTGACGTCTTCCGCCCAGCCGGCGCCGCGCGTCCCCTGGACGAGGCTGATGTTCCCGGTCGAGTCGGCGGCGTACAGGTTGTTCCGGAGCCGGAGGTTGGTCGTCGTCGAGTTGGTCCGGATGAGTCCGGAGCCGCCGCTCGCCGACCCGTTGTAGAACGTGTTGTTGTAGATGCGGATGTCCGAGGGCGCAGGGACGACGCTGTTGCGCTGCTCCCACAGGATCGAGGTCACGCCGGACGCGAGCGTGTCGTCGAAGACGTTGTTGCGGACCATGGCGTGGCTCGACTCCGTCTCGATGTCCGCGACGAGCGACGCCGACCCGCCGAACCGGTTTCGCTCGAGCACGAGGTGCGAGACGGGACCGTTCTCGTTCGCCACGCTGCTGGCCGAGCCGATCGAGACCGTCCACTGGGACGTGGCGCTCGCCTGGAACACGTTGTCGTTGATGGAGACCCACCGCGTCTCGGGGCGGCCGTCGTTCAGCTGCGGCCCGTGCAGCTTGAGCGCGTGGCGCTGTCCTCCGGGGCGCAGGAACTGGTTGTTCGAGATCACGGCCTTGTGCGCCTGCCACACCCGGCACACGTGCGTCTGGCCGGGATCGCTCGCGACGTTCCCGAGGAGGGCGATCCTCCGGCCGCCCAGGTACATCCCGTACCCGCCGTTGTTCGGAGACTCGCTGTCCACGATGAACATGCCGTCGTGGGGCGTCGCGTAGATCGGCGTCCAGTCTCCCCATCCGAGCCCGACGTAGAAGTTGCTGGCACGCAGCCGCAGGACGAGCAGGTTCACGCCCTGATGCGAGACGTCCGGCCCGATGGGCCCGGTCGCGGTCGACGGGTTCGCACCGCGCATGTCGAGGTCCATGATGCGCCAGTCGGCGCCCGTTCCCCGCGGGCTGAAGACGTTCCCGTCCCCCATGTCCGCGACGTTGATGACCGGGCGGTTGCCCGAGCCATACGCACCGATGATCCCGGGGCCGGGCTTGGTGATCGCGTAGACCGCGGAGGCGGAGAACGTGTCTCCCCGCCGGAAGAGGACCTGCACCGGGCCGCTGGCGGCCAGCGCGGCCGTCATGGCGCGATGGACCGTCTGGAAGGGCGTGGACTGCGACGTGCCGTTGTTCGAGTCGCTGCCGTTCGCGGCGACGAAGAACGTCGTGCCGCTGAACGCCGAGACGTTGATGGTCTGGGTGTAGGTGCGCGAGACCCCGGCGGTGTCCACGACGGTGAGCGACACGGTGTACGTACCGGGGTTCTCGAAGACGTGGGCGGCCGTGTACCCGGTCGCCGTGTTCTTCGACTTCCCGGTCGTGCTCCAGCTCCCGGAGCCGGGGTCACCGAAGCTCCACGTGTACTGGGCGCCCTCGAGGTCGGCGGGCTGGTACACGTTGCTGGCCCAGCTGAACGGCGAGGCGCTGCCGGTGGGCGTGGTGTCGATCGCGTCGAAGAACACCGCCAGCGGCGCGACGCCGGAGGTCCGGTGCGCCGCCGTCATCGTCGAGCCGTCCGGCGGCGGCGGGGGGGCCGTCGAGACGGTCACGGTGGCGCTGGCGCTCAGGGAGGGGTTCGCGACGCTGGTCGCGACGACCCGGTACGTGCCGGTGCTCGAGGGGGCGGTGTAGAACCCATCGGCGCTGATCGTGCCGCCGGTCGTCCCGTCCGCGATCGACCAGGTGACCCCGGGGTTCGCATATCCCGTCACGTTCGCCTGGAACGTGAGGCTCTGCTCGGGGTAGACCGTGGCCGCGCCCGGGGAGACGGTGACACCCGGCGCCTGTCCAGCAGGGTCTTCGAAGGTGGAGTTGGTGCCGGAACAGCCCAGAGCCAGCATGGAGGCGATGGCCAGCGCGGCCGCCGCCGTTCCCTTCGAGACAGGCTGGAAGTGCATCGGTGGGTCTCTCCTTGATCGGTGTCTACGAGGCTGTCCCTTATAAACACGACACCGACAGCGAGACCATTACCGGACCTGACTAGGCTAAGGGTCTTGTGAGGTTGTGGACGGACATGTAGGCGTACGCTCACCGTGACGGTCCTTCAGCCTCGCGCGCCCGGAACCCTCGGCGTCGCGGCCGCCAGCGGAGCCCCGTCCCGGAGGCGGATCTCCTTCGCTGGAACGCCCGCCACGATGGCCATCGGCCGCACGTCCTTGGTGACCACGCTGTTCGCGGCGACGACCGCACCGGCGCCGATGCTGACGCCCTTCAGCACCACCGCGCCCCGGCCGATCCAGGCGCCCTCGCCGATGTGGATCGGGCGGGATGTGTGCGGTTGTGTGCGGACGAGCCCGTCCGCGGCCAGGCCGTGATCGGCGTCCCGGATGCTGACGTACTCCGCGATGAGCGCGTCCCGCCCGATCGAGATCTCGGAGTACGCCACGATGAACGCTCCGGCGTTGATCCGGACGTGCGCGCCGAGCTGGATCCTCCCCCCCTCGCAGGTCTCGAGGAACACACGGCGGCCGAGGCGGCAGTGCTCGCCGAGCTCCAGGCGCAGCCGCCCGCCCGTCTCCACCGCTCCGTCGAACTGGGTGGTGACGGGTACCGTCCCGTCCACGCGCGCGCGAAGCCGCGCGAGCCGCCAGAGCCGCTGGAGCGGCGCCACCGCGGGCTCCGCCACGCGCAGGAGCAGCGCGAGCAGCGTCGCGACGCCCCCGACCATTCCGACCGCCAGACGCCGTGCCGCCATGACTCCCCCAGGCGCGAGCCGCCGCCGCGAGCGCCTCAGCGCGCCGCCGCCGGGGCCGGCTCGCGCGGCACCGACGCGATCACCGACGCCAGGGCCCGGGCGGCGCGTGCCCGCCCCTCCGCGTTCAGGTGCCCGCCGTCGTCCGTGTACGCCGGCACGAGCGACGGGACGGCCCCGCCCTGCCAGGCGGACGTCTCCGCGCTCCCGTCCGGGCGCGTGGACTCCACGCGCGCGAGGTCGAACAGCGGCGCCTTCCCGCCGTACTCCCGCCGCATCAGCGCGTTGAACTCCTCGCGGCGCGCGTTGTGCTGCGTCCCCCACCGCGGCTTGCCCAGCAGCTCCTTCGCCCACCCGCGCACGCCGCCCTCGACGGTCTGGAGCGGGGCGGTCACGTGCACGAACGTCGTGGCCGGGCTCACCGCCTGGAGCTCCGCGATGGTCTTCCGGTAGGCGGCGAACAGGGACGCCACGTCGGTGTCTGCGTGGATGTCCACGTAGCAGAACTTGAGCAGCGCCACCTCGGCCCCCGCGCCCTCGCCGCCGGGGGCGAGGGCGGCGGAGAAGCTCCGCAGCTTGCGCATGGGGTCGCCGTTCTCGGCGACCGCCTCGTGCGCGAAGGTGCCCGCGCCGACGCCGGGGGCGCGGGCCTCCACGATCCGGAGCGGCACGCCCTGCTGCGCGGCGAGGTCCTGGAGCCCCTGGATGACGTTTCCGCCGACCGACTGGTGTCCGAAGAACACCCGCCGCTCCGAGACCGCCTGCAGATCGCGCCGCTCGCGCGGCTCGGCGCGCACGCGCGAGGCGACCGCCATGGCCGCGAACGCGGCCAGGCCGAGGAGTGCGTGTACGGCGAGCGGCGGGGTCGTCATGGTCGTCCTCGGTTCGGCAGGAGGCAGGCGCTACGAGGCCGCTCGGAGCGAGTCCGGGACCTCGCCGCGCGGATTCCACACCGACGCCTGGCGCGCGTCCAGCTCGGCGGTGGCGCGCCGCTTGCCCTTGAGCAGGCACTGGAGCTGGTAGCGCCTCAGGAAGCTGCGGAACGCCGCGTCGCCGTAGCGGGGCGCGCCGGTGAGGAGGCTCCGCAGGTAGCCGTAGAGGATGGCGACGCCGCCGACCACCAGGGGCGGCCGGGTCATGCGGAACGCCGCGCTCGCCAGCAGCCACAGCGGGCTCGTGCCCATGAAGTACTGGCCGGAGCCGTGCCGCGCCCGCCCCGTCCACCAGCTCTTGTGGCTGGTGCCCATCGGCCGGAGGTGCAGGAAGCGCAGCTCGGGCTCGTCCCACGAGGTCGCGATCCAGCCTCGCTGCCGGCAGCGGTGCGTGTCGATCCCGTCCCACATCACCGCGCGGACGAAGCCGCCGATCTGCCGGAAGCACGAGACCCGGTAGAACTTGCTCGCGCCCACCGAGACGTCGTCGCCGATCCGCTCCGAGACGAGGCGCGGGTCCGCGCCGAGCGGGAACGGCATGGGCGTGCCCGCGTCCCCGCGCACGTAGTACGCCTTGCCGGAGCAGGTGCCGAGGCGGGGCTGCGCCTCCATCCGGTCCATCAGCGCGGCGAAGTAGCCGGGCGGCAAGTCGAGGTCGAGATCGAGCTTGCAGACGTAGTCGAACGCGTCGAGGTCCACCGTCTCGAGGCCGGCGTCGAACGCCTCGATCACCCCGCCGCCCACCTTCCGGTCCCCCCGGTCGGCGCGGCGGAGCACCCGGATCCAGGGAACGCGCGCGGCATACTCGGCGAGGATGGCGGGGGTCTCGTCCTTCGAGCCGTCGTCCACGATCACCCAGAGCGCCGGCGGCTCGGTCTGGGCGATGACGGAGTCGAGGGTCCGGCGCGCGAACCGGGCCTCGTCGCGGCAGGGCGTGATCACACAGTACGATCGCGGGGTCATGGCGTGGCGGTTCGACCGTGTACCGCATCGCCGCGACCGGACAAGTCCCGCGCGCGGACGGCACGACCGCCCCATCGCGTGGCCGCGTGACACCGGGCCAAGGGAGCCTCACGCGGCACGGACGCGTCTGGGCGCGGGCGCGCTCGGCATGGGATAATCGTACCGGCAATGCGCGATGCGAACATGGCGACCCGCCCCCCGGCGGCGACAGACGAGCAGGCATTCTACTTCACCAGCGCCGGCCGGCGCCTGTTCGCGGTCCTCCATGCGCCGCCGGATCCGGCGGCGTCCCGCGGAGGGTGGCTGCTGTGCGCCCCCTTCGGCGAGGAGCGGGGGTTCGCGCAGCGCACCTGCGTCGAGTGGGCGCGCGCGCTCGCCGCCGCGGGCCACTGGGTGCTGCGCTTCGACGTGCGGGGCTACGGCGACAGCGAGGGGCTGTTCGAGGAGTTCACGGCGGACGACCACGTCGAGGACGTGCTGGCGGCGCGCCTGGAGCTGGAGCGGCGCGCGGGCGTCCGGTGCGAGGGGTTCTGGGGCCTGCGCCTGGGCGCCACGCTCGCCACGCTGGGGGCGGCGCGCGGCGGGCTGGACGTGGCGCTCGCGCTGTGGGAGCCGGTGGTGAGCGGCGAGCGCTACGTGGACGGCCTGCTCCGCGCCGTGATGGTCAAGGAGATGACCAACACCGGGCGCGCACCGCGCACGCGCGACCAGCTCCGCGAGCACCTCGCCGCGGGCGGCCAGGTGATCGTGGAGGGGCATCCGGTCACCGAGGCGATCCACCGCTCCATCGCCGACATCGATCTCGGCGCGCCCGGGGCGCCCGCCCGCGGGCCGGCGTTCATCGCGCAGATCTCGGCCCGCGCCGAGTCGAGGCCGCGCCGGGACCTGGAGCGGCTCCGGACCGCGCTGGGGGATGCGCGACTGGAGCTGTTCCAGGCCCCGCCGCCCTGGCAGCAGAACGACGAATACGCGGACACGGTGCGCCCGGCGGCGCTGTTCGAGGCGACGCTGCGCTGGATCGCGGCGCTCCCCGCCTCCAACCCCCTCCCCGTCCACGCGGCCCCCGAGCCGCCCGCCACGGAGTGGCGCGCCGCCGACGGCTGCGTGGAGCGTGCGGTCTCGATCCCGGCCGCGAGCGGGACGCTCCGGGCCATCCTCCACCTCCCCGAGACCGTCGACCGCTCGCGGCCCGCGGTGCTGATGGTCACGCCCGGCTTCAACTGCCGCACCGCCCGCTACCGGCTGTACGTGCGGCTGGCGCGCGAGCTGGCCCGGCGCGGGTGGGTGGCGCTCCGGCCGGACCCGCACGGCATCGGCGACAGCGACGGCACCATCGATCACGCCAGCGTGGCGGACCTCTACAACGACATCGAGAACGGGGTGTTCGTGGAGGACACGCGGGCCGCGCTCGCCTTCCTGGAGTCCTCGGTCGGCGTCGGGTCGGCGTTCCTGGTCGGCCTCTGCGGCGGCGCCAACACGTCGGTGCGCGTGGGCGCCTCCGACCCGCGCGTGGCGGGCGTCGTCGCCTCCGAGCTGCCGTTCCTGCTCACGCCGCACATCGGCGCCGACGAGGCGGCCGCGCCGGTGCCGGTGGCGCGCGCCGCGGCGGACCACTTCCTGCGGTCGTATGCCCGCAAGCTGCTCGACGCCGAGGCCTGGCGGCGCTTCTTCAGCATGAAGAGCGACTACCGAAGCCTGCTCACGTCGCTCCGGGTGGCGCTGGTGCGGCGCCTGTGGCCGCGGCGGGCGAAGGCGGACGACGCCTGGTTCCAGGCCCGCCTCGGGCCGCTGGCCAACCTCGGGCTGGTGGCGGCCTTCCGCGGTTGCCTGGCGCGGCGCATCCCCGTCCTGTGCCTGTTCGGGGCGACGCACAACTCCTGGTACTTCTCCGAGCTCTGGCCGGGGTTCCGCACCTCGGCGGGCGGCGCCGAGGCGCGCGTCTCGACGAAGAGCATCCCGAACGCCGACCCGGGGTTCTCGCTCCCCGAGCACGCCCGGGCGTTCCTCGACGCCGTGATCGGCTGGACCGAGGCGCGCGGCGGATCGGCCGCCGAGGCCCCGCCCGCGGCCCGTCGCACCGCCTGAGCGGCGCGCCCGGACGGTCGCTAGCCGCGCCGGGCCGCCAGCGCGCCGCGAATCTTCTCGACGTACCAGCGCGCGGGCTCGCGGTTCATGGCGAGCCAGGCGGCGAGCGCCGCCACGCAAGCGACGGCGACGGCGAGGACGCTGCGCGGGCCCAGCAGCTCCAGCACGAGCAACCCCGCGCCGGCGGCCACCGCGAGCTTGACCGTGCGCCCGGCGTCCCCCGCCAGGATGTGCAGGCCGTCCCTGCGGCACCCCAGCGCCAGGAACAGGTACCGTGGCACATCCGCCACGACGACGCAGCCGAGCGCGACCTCGAACCCCCATTGCCGGAACGCGAGGGGGACGGCGCCGAGCAGCCACACCAGGCGGGCCGCGTTCGACGCCGCGAGCCACTTCACGCGGCCGCCGGCGAGCACCACCGACGCGGTGAAGTGCACGAGCGAGCTGCCCCAGATCCCGAGCGCGAGCAGGCGCACGATCCAGCTCGCCTCGGCGTAGCGGTCGTCGTACAGCACCTGGACCACCAGCGGGCCGGCCAGCATCAGCGCCAGCGCGCCCGCGCCGGCGAGCAGCGCCATGGACGAGTTGGCCCGGCGGTACGCGGCCTCCAGGTCGGGATCGCTCCGGCGCATCTCCGAGAACATGGGGAAGAAGACCCGGAACGAGATGGCGGCGATGAGCGCGGTGGGGGCGTCCACCAGGGCCAGGGCGATGTTGTAGACGCCGAGGCGCTCGAGCGGGAGCACCTTCCCGAACACCAGCCGGTCGCCCTGCTGCGCCAGGAACATCACCGCCGAGCTGACGAACACCCACTTGCCGAAGTGCAGCATGCTCGCCGCCGCTTCCCGGTCCCAGCAGAACCGGTTGCGGACGCCGCCCATCACCACGTGGCTGAGCACCGTGCGGATCGCGCTCGCGGCGATCGTGCCGGCGAGCAGGGCCCAGACACTGCGGGTGAGCCAGGCGCCGGCGATCATGATGACCGACGCCGAGACCTGTACCGCCAGGTCGAACAGCTGGAGCCGCGCCATCCGGAGGTCGCGGTTCGCGGTGTCGATCGCGGTGGAGACGAAGCCGTCCAGGCAGGCCGCCAGCCCGGCCACGGGCAGCATCCACATGAGCTGCGGCTCGCCGTACATCCAGGCGGCGGGCCACGCCACCGCGAAGGTGGCGAGCCAGAGCAGGAACCCGCGCGCCACCTGTACCGTCCAGGCGGTGTTCAGGAACGCCGCGTCGGACCGCCGGTGCTGCACGATCGAGGCGCCGATGCCCAGGTCCGAGAAGAGGTGGACCCCTTGCAGGCACACGTTGACGAGGAGCATGAGCCCGAACGCGCGTGGGAACAGGAGGCGCGTCAGCACCAGGTTCGCGCCGAAGCGAACGACCTGGCTCGCGCCGTAGCCGACCGCGACCCACGCCGAGCCCCTGGCGACGCGGCGGCCCAGCTGCTCGAGCGCCGGCGCCGGCGTCTCGTCCTCGGGGGTCGGGGGCGGCGGCGCTCCGGCAGGTTGCACGTTCCGCATCAGAGCACGATCCGCTGGCCGGTCTCGCTCGAGCGGACGAGCGCGTGCTCGACCCGCATGAGCTCGAGCGCGTCGGCGCCGGTGACGGGGATCTCGCCGCTCCGGCGATAGGCGACGTAGAACGCCTCGATCGAGCGCTGGAACGAGAGGGCGAAGCCGGCCGGCGCGTCGCCGTGGCGCATCCGGAGATCCACGGGCTTCCGCGTCGAGGCGGTGAGCGTCCCGAGCGCGTCGTTGTCGAGGATGCCGCTCAGGCTCACGCACCCCTGGTCGAACACCGCGTCGAGGGTGAGGAGCAGGCCTTCGGGATCGAGGAGGCCAGAGCTGACCAGGCTCGCGCCCACCCCTTCCTCCGTCTCCAGCGTCGCCACGCAGTACGTCGAGGGGATGTACAGCAGCTCGTGGGCGTACGCGTTCCACCGCTCGAGGCCGCGGGTGCCCGGCTCGTCCTGGATCGCGCCGGAGACGGTGCGGATCCGGCCACCCAGGAAGCGCACCAGGTCGAGGACGTGGTGGTGGACGCCCGCGCTGGAGAGCGCCCGGAGCATGCGGAGCTTCCCGAGCTCGCCCGACTCGCGGAGCGCGCGGATGCGCTGGATGCCGGGCAGGAAGCGCCAGTTGTAGTTGACCCCCAGCACGCGCCCCTTCTCCCGGGCCGCGCGGACCATGTCCTCGCCGCTGGCCAGGCTCTCGGCCATGATCTTCTCGCAGAACACGTCGGCGCCCGCGTCGAAGCACATGAGCGTCGTGTCGCGGTGCGTCCACTCGCGCGTGCAGTTCACCACCAGCGTGGGGCGGACCTCGCGCAGGAGGCGGGCGGCGTCGGTGAACGAGGGGCACCCGAGGCGCGAGGCGAGCAGCTCTGCCCGCTCGGGCCGGACGTCGCACACCCCGGCGACCTTCACCCCCGGCAGGCGCAGGAAGCCCGGGCCGTGCTCGAAGCGACCGGTGTAGCCGCAGCCCAGGAGCGCCACCCGGATCTCCGCCAGGTCGGCGCCCGGCAGCGCGGCCATGGGCCGCGGCGGGATCTCGCTCGCCATGCGGCCCACCTGCCACCCGGCGTGCCAGCCGGCGCGGTACTTCACCTGCCGGTACGGCACCCAGTTCGCCCGGACGTGGCGCGCGAAGCGGACCGGCGGACGCAGCACCGCCTTGAGGCGCGGGTGCGCGATCACGAACTCGCGCGGGTGGCGCGCGGTCCAGGCGGCGGTGTCGAGCGCGCGGAACCACCCCTGGCGGCGGACGCGGCTCTCCAGCGGCAGCGGCTCGCCGTGCAGGATCCGGCGAACGTACTCGCGAGCGTAGCCGAGCTCGCGCTCCACGATGGCGCGCGACGAGGGCTCGTTCTCCAGCTCGAAGTTGAAGTCGCCCGCGTACCCGTCGCGCAGGAGCGCCTCGAGCAGCGGGAGGTAGTCGCAGTCGCCCTTGCCCGGCGTGACCGTGACCTCGCCGCGCAGCGTGTCCCGCAGGTGCACGTGCGCGATCGGTACCCCGAGGCGCGCGGGCGCGTCGACGAGCGGCGCGCGGTTGCCGCGCTGGACGTGGCTCGTGTCGAGCGTGCAGGTGATGCGCGGATCCGCCACGCGCTCGAACAGGCGGGCCGCCTGCGCGACGTCCGCGGCGAGCGTGTGCGCGTGGGGAGCCTCGAGCGAGAGCGTGAGCCCGGCCTGCTCGGCGAGGTCCAGGTAGCCGCGGATCCGCGCGGCGACGACGTCGGCGGTCTCCTCCCACTGCTCGGGCGGGACCAGCGGGCCGGGCGGGAGCGTCAGCACCCGCGCGCCGATGCGCCGGGCGAGGCGCATCGTGGCGCGGATGCGCCGGTCCACGAGCGCGAGGTCGTCCGACACCAGGTCCCCGGGGTGGAGGTTCACCGACGAGACCGCCAGGCCGCGGGCCGCGATCGCGGTCGCGATCGCCTCGCGCTCCGCGTCGCCGAGCGCCAGCGGATCGACGTGGTCGCAGTGGCCCGGAACGATGCCGAGGTCCACGCGGTCGAAGCCGTGGGCGCGCGCTCGGTCGAGCGCGTCCTCGAGGCGGTCCCACGCGCGGAACGTGAGCAGCGAGCAGCCGACCCGCCCGAACGCGGCCTCGGTGCTCACGGGACCTGGTTCCTCGCGATCGACTTCGCGTGGCACGAACATGTCTTCCCCCCCCGGGCATCGCCTCGGCCGCACCGCGCAGCGCCCGCCGGCAGCCGGATGCATACCCCCGGGCCGCGCTGGAATGAAGTCCTGTGATCACCGGAGCGCCGGCCGCGCCCGCCGCCCGCCCGATGCGCCGCGCCCTGACGCGCAGGCCCACCGGGGCGGAGCCTAGGGCCGACGCACCTCGTTCAGGGCGAACCCGGCGCCGAACACGCTGTGGCGGTATGCGTCCGCGAGCATGTGCGGCGGATCGAGGTCCGGCTTCCCCTGCAGGCGCCGCCGGAGCCGCCACACGGCGAACCCGGAGATGAACGCCGCGTCGGCGAGCGCCGCGTACGTCCGCCCGTAGTTCTTGAGCAGGAACCGGCGGCGCGCCTGGAACCAGTAGGCCGGACGTCGCCTCATCCGGTCGGAGATCCCGCTGGAGGCGCCCTCGAGGTGGATCACCCGGCTCTCCGGGACGAACCACGTCTGCCAGCCGGCCCGGCGCGCCCGCAGGCACAGGTCCAGGTCGTCGAAGTACGTGAACAGCCCCTCGTCGAGGAGCCCGATCTCGTCGAGCATGGTGCGGCGCAGGATCATGCTCGCGCCCGAGACCCAGTCCACCGCGCAGGCCGCCGCCGGCGTGCGCATCACCACGGCCCAGCGCGAGAGCAGGCGCGACACCGCGCCCAGGCGCAGGCCTCGATCCAGCTCGGCCGCGAGGCTGCCGAACCGGAACGGCGACGCCTGGACGGCGCCCTCGGCCGACAGGAGCGTGCTGCCGCCGATCCCCGCGGCGGGCGTCCGCTCCATGTGCTCGACGAGCGCGCCGAGCGCCCGCGGCTCCACGCGCGTGTCCGAGTTGAGCAGCAGGACGTACTCGGGCGGATCGTCCGAGGCGAGCGCCCGGCGGATCAGGAGGTTGTTCCCCCCGGTGAACCCGAGGTTCGAGGGCGAGGCGGTCACCTCGACCCAGTGCCCCCATCCGTGCTCGGAGACCGCGCGCTGCAGCCGCGGGTAGGCGTCGGGCTGACCGCTGCCATTCTCGAGCACCGCTACGCGGAAGCCGGCCGTGGCAGCCACCTCCGGCTCCAGCGAGCGCAGGCAGTCGATGGTCAGATCGGTCGTTCGGAAGTTCAGGATCGCGACCAGCAGCTTCATCCCCCGACTCGCTCCTCTCGCGCGGCGCCTGCTTCGCGGTGGCTCGTGCTTCCCACGGCCGGCCGTGGGAGCGCAACAATGCGTCGGGTCGGCGTCCGAGCGGCGAGGCTCGATGGGGCGCCCACGAACAAGTGACGCTCGCGATGCCCCCCGACCCCACGACAGGCACCGGGAGGGCGTTCGCTCGCTGGAATCCGGGCGCGCGATGTGGCCTGATGCGGGCAGTCCGCCGCGTGCGGCGGCCGAGGCCGCTGCCGCGCCGCGCTCCGCATGGCTTCCGCGAACGCCCTCGCCACGATCGCCCTCGCGCTGTTCCTCCCGGCGATCTACCTGCTCATGCAGTCGCTCGGCCCCCGCCGAGGCGTGCTGGCGGCGCTGCTCGGCGGCTGGATGTTCCTGCCGGTCTTCGACGGCCGCCTGAACCTGCCGTTCCTCTCGAGCAAGCTGACGTTCGTGGCGGGCACGATCCTCCTCGCGAGCCTGGCCTTCGACTCCCAGCGGTGGCTGCGGCTGCGCCTGCACTGGGTCGACCTCGCGGCCGCCGCCCTCTGCGCCGGCCCGTTCGCGACCGCGCTCGTGAACGGCCTCGGCGCCTACGAGGGGGCCTCGGCAGCCGTCCAGTCGTTCTTCGCCTGGACCGCCCCGTACCTGCTCGGCCGCGTCTACTTCGGCGAGCCGAGGGAGATGCGCGAGCTCGCGGTGTGGCTGGTGGGCGGCGCGCTGCTGTACCTGCCCTTGTGCCTGTGGGAGATCCGGATGAGCCCGCAGCTGCACCGGCAGCTCTACGGCTTCCACACCGTCAGCAGCTTCGCGTACGTGGTCCGCTACGGCGGCTACCGGCCCGCCGTGTTCATGCAGTTCGGCCTGATGGTCGGGACGTTCATGGCCACCGGCGCGCTCGTGGCGTACTGGCTCTGGCGCACGCGCGCGGTGACGCGGTTCGCCGGGCTGCCGGCGGGCTGGTGCACGGCGGCGCTCGCGGTGACCACGCTGCTCGTGAAGTCCACCGGCGCGATCATCCTGCTCGCCGGTGGCATCGCCATCCTGGAAGGGACGCGCAGGCTGCGCCACCCCGTCCTCATGCTGACCGTGACGCTCCTGCCGGTCGCCTTCGTCGCGGCCCGGATCACCGGCTGGGCGGGCGCCGAGGTGATCAGCGGGGCCGCGCACATCCAGCCGGAGCGGGCCGAATCGCTCGCGTTCCGGGTGCTCAACGAGCAGATGCTCGTGGAGAAGGCGATGGAGCGGCCCGGCCTGGGATGGGGACGCTTCGGGCGCTCGCGCGTGTTCGACGACGACGGGCGCGACGTCTCCGTCACCGACAGCCTCTGGGTGATCCTGCTCGGCATGAATGGGCTGGTCGGCCTCGTCTCGGTCGCGGTGCTGCTGCTCGCGCCGGTGCTGCTGCTGCTCGGGCTGGTCCCGGCGCGCCACTGGGACCACCCCGCCTTCGCCCCCGTCGCCGCGGTGTCGCTCGGGACGGTCCTGTTCGCGGTGGACTGCCTGTTCAACGCGATGACGAGCCCGGTGTTCCTGGCCATGTCAGGGGCGACGCTCACGTTCCACCAGGCGGTCCAGGCAGCGCGGCGCCGCGGCGCGCCCGCCGTCGCCCCGCGCTCCACGGGCACGCCGCCCGCGGTCCAGACCGGCGCGTGAGGGACCCGTCGCGTGTCCCTCGCTCGCGCGGCCGTGGCCGGCCCGCGACCCGGCTATAGTCGCGGGCCGGAGCGCGGGGGATGATCGAAGGACGAAGCGCGGAAGGCGGCCTCACGGTCGTCGTCATCGGCCTGAACGCGGCCGCGACGCTGGAGGCCTGCCTGCGCTCGGTGCACCGCGCGGTGGAGCGGTCCGGACGGACCGCCCGCGTCCTCTACGTGGACGGCGGCTCGCGCGACGGCAGCGTGGCGATCGCCCAGCGCGCGTCGGCCGAGGTCATCCAGCTCCACACCGATCGGCCCACCGCGGCGAAGGGTCGCAACGCCGGGTGGCGCGCCGCCACCACGCCGCTCGTCCAGTTCGTGGATTCCGACACCGTCCTCGAGCCCGACTGGCTGGAGCGCGCCACCCTCGCCATCCAGGCCGATCCCCGCATCGCGTGCCTGTTCGGCCAGCTCCACGAGGCGAACCCTTCGGGCAGCATGTTCAACGCGGTGTGCGGCTGCGACTGGTACGTGCCGCCCGGCGACTGGCGCATGTGCGGCGGCAACGCGCTCTTCCGGCGGGAGGCGCTCCGCGAGATCGACGGGTCCGACGAGCAGCTCGCCGCCGGGGAGGAGGCGGACCTCTGCTGGCGGCTGCGGCAGCGCGGCTGGCGGATCGTGTGCGACGCCGCGGTCATGGGGCACCACGACCTCGCGATGACCGGCTTCCGTGCCTACTGGCGCCGCGCGGTCCGCAGCGGCTACGCGTACGCGCAGATCGGCGTGCGGTTCGCGCGCACCAGCGACCCCATGTGGCTCCGGGAGCTGGTCCGCAACCTCGTGGTCCTGCCGGCGGCCCTGCTCCTCGCCATCGCGGTGGGCCTGGCGTTCGGCGCGACGGGGCTGGCGGTCCTGGCGGCGCTCGCGGCGGCGCGGCTCGCCTGGAAGTTCGGCGCGCTCCGGCGGCGCATCCCGAGCGCGCGCCTGCGCACGCTGTACCTCGCGCATCTCTCGTTCCTGCGGCTCCCGCTCTTCGTCGGCGCGGTGCAATACCTGGCGCGCCGTCGCGCCGCCGGCTGAGGGGGATCGACGTGCCCGGGATCTTCGGCTTCGTCTCGGAACGGCCGCTCGGCGGCGCGACCGCGCTGGCGCGCGCCATGGGCGCGCTGCTGTCGTCGCACGAGGGCCAGCGCTCGAGCGCCGTGGTCGGTGCCGGCTGGGCGCTCGGCGCCACCTGGGCACCGGGCCTCCAGCCGGACCCCGAGCCCTCCCACGCCTCCGGGACCTGGTCGGTGGCGACCGGCGAGGTGTATCCGTCGGGCGACGCGCCGGCGGTCCCGCCCGCCTCGCCCCGGCCCGCCATCCTGGCGGCGCTGGCGGCGGACGACGCGGCCCGGCTGGCGCGGGTGAACGGGCAGTTCGCGGGCGCCGTCGTCGACCCCGCCACCGGCCAGGCCACGCTGGTGTGCGATCGGTACGGCCTCCACCCGCTGTACTGGACGCAGCGCGACGGCGTGTTCGCGTTCGCCTCCGAGCTGAAGGCCCTGCTGGCGCTCCCTGGCGCCGGGCGGACCCTCGACCCGGAGGGCCTGGCGGCGTTCCTGCTGCTCGGCGAGCACTTCTCCGACACCACCCTCCTCTCCGACGTGCGCATCGCGCCTGCGGCCGCCCTGCTCCGCTCCTCCGGCGGCCCGCCCCGCATCGAGCGCTGGTGGCAGGTCCGCTACGCCCGCACGGTCCGGCCCGCCGAGGAGGACGAGGCCGCCCGCGAGGCGGGACGCCGGTTCCTCCGGTCGGTGGAACGGCAGACCGCCGGGACCGAGCGCATCGGCATCCCGCTGTCGGGCGGCCTCGACTCGCGCCTGTGCCTGGCGGCCGTCCCCGCCGATCGCCGGCCGAACGTGGACACGTTCACCTGGGGTGACCGCGGGTGCCTCGATCGCGCGTTCGCCGCCGGCGCCGCGCGTCGGTGCGGGGTCCGCCACCTCGACTTCGACTACCGCTACGAGGCGCTCGTGGCGAGCGCGGCCCGCGGCGCGTGGATCACCGACGGGCTGGCGGGTGCCACCGACTTCCACATCCTGCCGTTCCTGGAGGACCTGGCGGCGCGCTCCGACGTCGTCCTGAACGGCTTCGCCGGCGACGCGCTGCTCGGCGGCAACTTTCACTGGCGACGCATCCGCGAGCTGTCGCGCGAGGGGCTCGTGGCCGGGACGTTCGCGAAGCGCAACGACGCGCTGCCGCTCCGGGAGCTGGAGGCGATCGCCGACGGGCCGGCGCGTGCAGCCGCCCGGGAGCTGCCGGCCTCGTTCGCCGCGTGCTTCGAGGCCCACCGGCAGGAGGACCCGCTCGGCACCCTGGACGCGTTCCTGCTCGACTCGCGCGTGCGCCGCTGGACGAGCTTCGGCACCCAGCTCCTGCGGGCGCGGCTCGTCTCGCGGGCACCGTTCTACGACAACGACTTCTTCGACCTCGTCGCGTCCGTGCGGCCGGAGGCCCGCACCGATCACGGCTTCTACCGGAAGGTGCTCCTCGGGACGTTCCCGGACGTGGCGAGCGTCGGCTGGCAGACCACCGGCTTCCCGGCGTCGTGGCCACCGCGGGTGTTCCGTCCGGCCGGCGTGGCCCTGCGTCGCGGGCTGGGCGCGGTCGAGCGGCTCACCCGCGGCGCGGTGCGCAGCCCGTTCCCGGTCGCCCGCCTGGCCAGGGCCTTCCGCGGCCCGCTCGCGCCGGCGCTCCATGCGGCGCTGTTCGACGGCGATGGCCCGCAGTGGGAGGTGTTCGACCGGCGCGCCGCCGAGCGGATCTGGCGGGACCTGCAGGGCGGCGCAGACGCGCGCGCGAAGCTGGTCGGCGTGCTGCTCACGCTCCGCCACTTCCTGGCCCAGTGCCGGGGCGAGCGCGGCGCCTCGCCGCTCGCGCCGGACCAGGTCGCGATCACGGCCTCGCCGGCCGCGGTGGCCGTCCGGGTGGCCCCGTGATTCCCTTCTCGCAGCCGGATCCGCGCGGTGCCGCCGGTGGCGGTGCTCGCGGCCTCCCCGTGTCGCGGCGCCGCCACATCCCCGAGGCAACATGACCCACGAGCCCACGGTGCACGTCGCAGCGTTCCTCAACCAGTTCTGCGATGGCAAGACCACCCACAGCTACGCGTCCGTGTCGGTGTGCGCGAACATGGCCGGGCCAGGGTTGTCGATCGAGCTGCACGTGCCGGCGGCCGTCCGCGGTGGCCGCCGCGAGTTCGTCCGCGCCGCCATCCCGGCCTGGCTCTGCTCCGGCTACTACCGGGCCGATCGCGAGGGACGCTTCGCCGAGCGGCTCTGCACGCGGAACTTCCGCGCGGCCCTCCGGCGCGCGGACGTCGCATACCTCTGGGCGTCGACGCCGGAGTCGGTGTACCGGGACGTGAAGGCTGCGGGGGTTCCGCTCGTCGTCGAGCGCGTCAACTGCCACCGCGCCACCTCGATACCGATCCTGGAGGAGGCATACCGTCGAGCCGGCATTCCCGCCGCCCACGGCATCACCGCGAGCTCGCTGGAGGAGGAGCGGAGGAAGCTCGCGATGGCGGACTGGATCTTCGCCCCGAGCCCGCTGGTGAGGCAGTCGTTGCTGGACGAAGGCATCGCCGACGAGCGCATCCTGCCGATCAGCTACGGGTGGTCCCAGGAGCGCATGGGCGACACGCCGCGCCGCGTCGGTGCGCTGCCGGTGTTCCTGTTCGTGGGGTCCGTGTGCGTGCGGAAGGGCGCGCACCTGCTCGTCGAGGCGTGGACCGAGGCCGACGTTCAGGGGCGACTCGACATCTGCGGTCCGATCCTGCCCGAGATCCGCGCCATCGTCGGCTCGAAGCTCGGACATCCCGGCATCCGGACCCCCGGGTCGGTCTGGCCCATCTCCCGGGCCACCGCCGAGGCGGAGGTGTTTGCGTTCCCCACCCTCGAGGAAGGCAGCTCGCTCGCGGTGCTGGAGGCCATGGCCTCGGGGCTGGCGCTCCTCACCAGCCCGATGGGCGCCGGAGACATCGTTCGCCACGGGCAGGACGGCTTCGTGCTCGACCCGTACGACAGGCCAGCGTGGGTCTCGGCGCTCCGGCAACTCGCCTCGGATCCGGCGCTGCGAGCCCGGATGGGCGCATCCGCGCGTGCCCGCGCGCAGGAGTTCACGTGGCCGCGCGCCGGCGCGAACCGGCGCGCGCGGCTGCTGGAAGCCTTCAGGGCCGCGCGCCTGCCGGATCGTAGACGGGCCCGGTGAGCGAGCGGGCCGGAACGGTGCCGGTCGCGGCTCGATCGCCGCCGTGAGCGCCCGCACGTCGTCGGCCGGACGCGCCGGCCCGGGACGGGACCACCGCAGGAGCCCGGCGATCAGAGCCCGTCGACGAACTCCAGCGTCCGCGCGATGACCTCGTCCTGCTCCGCGTCCGTCATGTTGAAGAACAGCGGCAGGCGGACGAGGCAGTCGGTGAGCCGCTCCGCGCCGGGCAGCGGCTCGCCGCCGTGGAAGCGCTTCCCCATGGGCGAGAGGTGGAGCGCGACGTAGTGGAACGGCGTGGTGATCCCGTGCGCCTTCATGTGCGCGATGAACCGGTCGCGCTGCTCGCGCGCGCGGAGCACGAGGCCCAGCAGGTGGTGGTTCGGGCGGTTCCGCGGGTCCGGGCGCACCAGGTACCCGCCCTTTCGTTCCACCGCCCGCTCCAGCTCGCGGACGTACCGATCGTGGAGCGTCGCGCGTCGCGCCTGGATCCGCTCGAAGGCGTCGAGCTGCGCCGACAGGTAGGCGGCGTTCAGGTCCGAGAGCGCGTAGCTGGAGCCCACGTCCACCCAGGTGTACTTGTCCACGAGGCCGGTCAGGAATCGGCGCCGGTTGGTGCCCTTGTCGCGCAGGTACTCGGCCCGCTCCAGCAGCGCGGGATCGGCCACGGTCAGCGCCCCGCCCTCCCCGCAGCCCACGTTCTTCGTCTCGTGGAAGCTGATCGCCCCGGCGACGCCGAACGTGCCGAGCGGCTTGCCGTCGAAGGTGGCCCCGAGCGCCTGGGCCGCGTCCTCCACCAGCGGGATCCGGCCGCAGCGGTCGAGCAGGTCGCTCATGTCGCAGGAGCTGCCGGCGTAGTGGACCGCCACGACCGCGCGGGTGCGCGGCGTCCGGAGGCGCGTCACCTCCCGCGGATCCAGGTTTCCGTTCGGATCGACGTCGGCGAACACCGGGCGCGCGCCGCGCAGCACGAACGCGTTCGCGCTGGAGACGAACGTGTAGGAAGGGACGATGAACTCGTCCCCCTCCTTCACGTCGAGCAGCAGCGCCGCCATCTCGAGCGCGTGCGTGCACGAGGTGACCAGGAGCGCCGGCTGCCCGAGCATCCGCGCGAGGCTCTCCTCGCACGCGCGCGCGAAGGGCCCGCCGCCCGCGACGTGCCCGTGCGTGGTGATGGCCTCGGTGATGCGCAGGATCTCGGTGCCCAGCCACACCGGCTTGTTGAACGGAATCACTGTCCTTCCCCCCCGGCGCCCACCCACGGCGACCAAGGGCGGCATTCTCGGCGGAATGAAGGGGCCCCTCAAGTACCGTTCGTCCCGGTCTTCGGCAGGGGCGCGTCGTCCCGGCCGTGCAGCGCGGACGCGCTCAGTGGGACTCGTAGGCCCCCACGTCGGGCGCCGCACCGCGTGGCCGCGGCGCCCCGGCGAAGTCCGCGTGCACCTCGACGGTCGCCGCACCCGCATCGACGGCGGGCGACCGCGGCAGGAGCCGGTAGTCCCCGCGCGCGGGATCGACGAACGCCGCCGAGGCGGTGAGGAGGTTGTGATCCTGGAGGAGCCCGGGGATCGTCTCCCCTTGCACGAGCGTCGGGTGCCTGCTCAGCGGCGCGCTCGCGAGGTTGTTCCGGAGCACCACGCCCCGAGCGCCAGGCTCCAGCCGCACGACGGAGAACGCGTCCGCGGCGTCCGTCCGGACGATCGTGTTGTTCACGACGCGCACGCCCTCGGGGTCCGGCTCGATCCCGCGGCGTCCGACGAGCACCGCGGTGTAGTACTTCGACGCCCCCGTCCCGTCGAACACGTTGTTCCGGACCATCACGTCGCGCGCCCAGATCAGGAGGTCCACCTGCACGCTCGCCTCGCCGTGCGTGCGGTTGCGCTCCAGCACCACGTGGCTCACCCGCTCGTCCTTCTCCCCATCCTGCGGGCCGACCGCGAGCGCCCACACCTTGCCGCGGATGAGGTTGTCGGTCACGGTCACCCAGCGGGTCTCGGGACGGCCGTCGCCATGCCCGGGGCCGTGCAGCTTGAGGGCGTGCCGGGTCCCCCCGGGATTCCACAGCCGGTTGTGCGCGATCACCGCCTTGTGCGCCTGCCAGACCCGGAGCGCGTGCGTGCTCGTCATGTCGTGCAGATCGTTGCCCAGGATCGCGAGGCGCCGTCCGCCGACGTACATGCCACCGGACTGCTCGGCGGTGGCCTCGCACTCCACCCACGCGTTGCCGTCGTGCGGGGTGGCGTAGATGGGCTTCCAGTCGCCGTTCCCGAGGCCGACGCGGAACTGCGTGGAGCGCACGCGGAGCACGAGCGCGTTCACCGTCTGGATGACGTTCGCGTACCCGATGGCCGTGTCGCGATCGACGCTCGCCCCGGGGCCGATCATGTCGAGGTCCATCACCCGCCAGTCCGGGGCCCGGACGATGATCCCGCCGTCGGCGCCGCTCCTCACCTCGAGCACCGGGCGCGCGCCTTCGCCGTACGCGCCGATGATCCCGGGGCCCGGCGCGGTGAGCGTGACGCCCCCGGTCGTGAAGCGCTCCCCGCGACGCAGCAGCAGGCGCCGGTTCGGCCCCCCGTTCACCGCGGCGAAGCCGCGCTCGAACGTGGCGAACGGTGCGTCCGGGCGGGTGCCGGGGTTGCGGTCGTTCCCGCTCGCCGCGACGTAGTACGTCTTGCCCGCGAACGCCGAGACCGTGATCCGCTGCCGGTACGTCCGGCGCGCGCCCGCGGCGTCCGTCACGGTCAGCGTCGCGGTGTACACCCCCGGCGTCTCGTACACGTGCGCGGTCGTGTAGCCGGTCGCCGCGTTCCGGCTCAGCCCGGTGGTGCGCCACGCGCCCGCCCCGGGATCGCCAAAGTCCCAGACGTACTCGGCCGCCTCGGGATCGCGAGGCTGCTGGACACCGCTCCGCCAGACGAACGGCGAGGCGGGCCCCTCCTGCTGCGTGTCGACGGCGTCGAAGAACACCGCGAGCGGCGCGACGCCCGAGACGCGATTGGCCGTGGTCATGGGCGCCGGCTCGGGCGCGCCGGCGCCGGCGCCCGCCGGATTCGCGGCGTGTGCCACGGACGCCGCGGCCCCCGTCGCCAGCGCAGCCAGCGCGGCCCGCCATGCCAGGCCTCGAGCGGTCATGTCTCCCTCCCATGCGACACGCGAACCCGCGGGCGGGCACGCCGCCACCGGGAGCACGCTAGCACACGGCGCTCCTGGCCCCGGGCCGCGCCCGCGCCTGCGAGGGGCCCCGTGTTCCGCTGACTCGCCACCAGGCCGCCGCGCGCGATATCCTTCGCGAATCGCCACCGGAGCCGCGCTCGGGTGAGGCGGCCCCGCACCGGCCGTCGGAAGGGATTCGGAAGCGAATGACGCCCGATTTTCCACGACTGACCGACGGGTCGAGCTACGACGGCGGCCCACCGCCGGGGCCGAAGGTCACGCCGCTCGACTGGCTGAGGCTCACGGTGCGCGCGGCGCGGCGGCGGAAGGTCGTCGCGATCGCGGTGTTCTCGTGCGCCTTCGCGCTGAGCCTGGCGTTCGCGGCGACGCGGAAGCCCGTATACCGCGTCTACACGACCATCCTGGCCCAGCGCTCCAGCGCGCTCCCCTCGGCCGCCCGCGTGATGTTCGAGGATCTCCCCACCCGATCCGCGTGGGAGATCATCCATCGCCGCGAGAACCTGGTGGCGATCGTGAAGGAGACGAACCTCGCCGCGGGCGCGTCCGGCACGGTGGAACCCGACCTGCGCACGCGCGTGAAGCGCGCCCTGGGGATCGGACGCGCCTCGACGCCGATGGACCCGCTGGACCGGCTGGTGCTCGTGCTCGACAAGGAGCTCGAGGTGAGCACCGAGGAAGGAACCATCACGATCAAGCTCGACTGGCCCGACCCGCGACAGGCCCACGCGGTGGTCCAGGCCGCGCTGCAGAACTTCCTCGAGTCCCGTCACGTGCAGGAGGTGACGGCCATCGACGAGATCATCTCCGTCCTGCGCGGGCGCGCCGCGGTCCTCCGGAAGAACCTCGACGAGGTCATGGCCGACGTGCAGCACCGGCGTCCGCCGCCGGCCCGCTCCACGGCGGCCCCGGTCGCCGCCGGCCCCAGCGAGGAGCTGGTGCGCCTGCAATCGCTGCTCGCCTCGAAGCAGCGGGCCATCGAGGACCTGGAGAACTTCCGCCGCAGGCGCATCGCCGAGGTGGAGGCACAGCTCCAGCAGGCGCTGAACGCGCTGTCGGAGGTCCATCCCACCGTCATCGGCCTTCGCCAGGAGCTCGCGGCGGCCTCGCGCGAGTCGCCGCAGATCGGGACCCTCCGCGAGGAGGAACGGAAGCTCCGGGCGCAGGTCATCGATCGAGCCGCGCGTGAGGGGACGACCCCGAGCGCGGCGGCGTTCTCCGCGCCGCTGGCGGCCTCGGACACCACGCGAACCGGCGACGACCCGCGGGTCGTCGAGGCCCGCGCCCAGTACGAGCAGATGAACCAGCGCCTCGGCGCGGCGCAGGTGGAGCTCGAGGCGGCGCGCGCCGCGTTCAAGTACCGGTACAACGTGGTCTGGCCGCCGCAGGTCCCGCAGTCGCCGTCCGGCAACAGCCGCCTCGAGGTCGCGCTGGCCGGGTTGCTCTTCTCGCTCGCGCTCGGCCTCGCGGTGGCGGCGGCCCCGGACATCGTCCGCGGGCGCATCATGCAGCGCTGGCAGGTGGAGCGGAGCCTGGAGCTCCCCGTGCTCGGCGAGATGCGTCGTGAACGCTGAACCCCTCGCCGCTGCGCACGCCGGCGCGCGCGGGCGGCCCGATCTCCTTCCCTGGAGTGCGTCCGCAGCGCGCGCGGCATGAGGACGCAGGCGGGCTCGTTGTACCGCGGGCCCATGGAACTGCTCGCGCGCCGTTGAGAAGATGATCGCCTTCCCCGATGCTCCGGTGCGACGGAGATGGCGAACCCGTCAATCGCGCGGCCCCCACGCGCAGAGGCTTCCGCGCACGGCGCTGGCGCTTGCTCGCTCGCGGGCGGCCTGGCCACCGGGAGGGACGCGGGGATCGAGGCGCTCCGCGGCCTGGCCGTGCTGCTGATGGTGGCGGGGCACGTCATCGGCATGGACGCGGAGTGCGGGCTGCAGGTCGAGCCCGACTCCGGATGGCGGCGCGCCTACTACACGCTGTCCCCGGTCCGGATGCCGCTGTTCACGGCCATCTCGGGGTTCGTGTACGGGCTCCATCCCGCGGTGCGGCAGCACTGGCGCCGGTTCGCGTCCGGAAAGCTCCGGAGGCTGCTCGTGCCGCTCGTCGTGGTCGGAGGTGCGTTCGTCGTCGCGCGAGCGATCGTCCCCGGCACGAACGGCGGCGACTCGGTGCCGGGCCTGCCGTGGCTGCTGATCGTGCCGTACGCGCACTTCTGGTATCTGTACGCGCTCGCCTGGGTGTTCGCGCTCGTGGGTGTGCTGGACGCCTTCGGCTGGATCGCGCGGCGCTGGCAGCTCGCGCTGCTGCTCGCGGGCGCGCTCGCGCTGAAGGCCTCGGGGCTGCTCGAGACGCCGATCCTGGGCATCTCCCACGCGCAGTACTTGCTGCCGTACTTCGTCCTGGGGCTCGGGATCCAGCGCTTCTCCCTCGGTCGCGGCTGGCGGGCGGCGGGCGCGCTGATCGCGCTCGGGACGGTCGCCGTTGCGGTCCATCAACGCCACTGGGCCGGCGTGCCGTGGCCCAGCGAGCTCACGCGCTATGCCGTGAGCACGACCATCGGGCTCGCGGCGGTGACGCTCGCCCTGGTCCATCGGGTCGCGTGTGCCGCCCTCGCGATGCTGGGCCCGTTCTCGTACGGCATCTACTTGATGCACGTGTTCGGCACCGCGGGGAGCCGGATCGTCCTGCAGCGCGCCGGGGTGGACGATCTCGTCGTCCTGGCCGCGGTGGGGCTGGCCGCGGGGATCGCGCTGCCGGTCGCGGTCGAGCTCGCGATCGCGCGCAACCGCTGTCTCGTCCTGCTCGTGCTCGGGCGCAGGCCGGCTCGGGATCGGCCAGCAGGGGGTCCGCTCAGGCTCGCGCCGGCGCCGGCGTGGCGCGGGCCGGCGCGAGATGCTCCAGCAACCGATCGACGTTCGCCGCCAGCCCGAACTCGTGCACCACGTGGTCGAGCGCTGCCTCGGTGAGCCGTGCACGGAGCTCCGGATCCTCGAGCATCCGCCGGATCTCCTCGGCCAGCGCGGGGGGATCGCCCGGCGGAGCGAGCAGGCCGGTCTCCCCGCTCACCACCAGCTCGGGGATCCCGGACAGGCGCGTGGAGATCACCGGGACCCGCTGCGACATCGCTTCCATCAACACGACCGGGATGCCGTCCATGTCGCCGCGCGCGTCCGGCTTGCACGCCAGCACGAAGGCGTCCAGCGACCGCAGCCAGCGCGCGACGGAGCCATGCGGGAGGGCTCCCTCGAAGCGGACCCGGTCCTGCACCCCCAGGTCCCTCGCCAGGCGCTCGAGCGACGCCCGCTCGGGGCCGTCGCCCGCGATGCTCAGCTCGAGCGTCCAGGCCCCGCCGCCGAGCCGTGCCGCCGCCCGCACGAGGTCGTCCATGCCCTTCTTGTCCACGAGCCGGCCGAGCGATCCGACGCGGTAGTGGCCGCGCCGATCGAACCGGGGGTGGTCGCGGCGCGCGGCGAGGCTCACGCCGCACCGCACGACCGCGAGGTGCTCCTCCGGCACCCCGCGGGACCGCAGGAACGCCACGTTGTGCCGGGAGATGGTCAGGAGCTTCCGCGCCCGTGCGGCCTTCTCGCGGAGCAGGATCCCACGCTCGAAGATGTCGTTCGCGTGCGCCGTCACCGTGAACGGGACCTCGGCGAACGCGGACGCGTACATCCCGATCTGCGCCGGGACGTGGGCGAAGTGGACGTGCAGGTGGGTACAGCCCGAGCGCCGCAGCAAGCTCCCGAGCCGCGCCCCGGCGAGCCACTGGTAGACGAGCTTCCACGACGCGGGGCGGAGCGGTCCCACCGCGCGAAGATCATGGAGCAGCCACCGGAGCGCCCTCAGGCCGCGGCGCCCCGATCTCAGCGCCTCGATCGCGCCGCCGGCGAGCGCCGCCCACGGGCGGCCGCCATACAGCACGTGGGTGCGCCGCGCGAGCGCCTCCTGGCCTGACGCCACGGCCGCGGGCGCGCGCACGCTCACCGGGATCACCCGGATGCCCCGCCGCTCCAGGGCGAGCAGCTCCTCGTACACGAACGTGGCGGAGAGGGCCGGGAGCTCGGGCGCGAGATAGGCGACGACGATCTCGTCCTCGGGTGGCACGGCGAGTAGCCCTGGCACAGCTCCCGTGAAAAGGAAAGGCCCCGGGGGCTGAGCCCCGGGGCCTCGTCACGGTCTCCGCCGGCGCGGAGGGCCTACAGCAGTCCGGGCTTGCCCTGCTTCCACCGCTCGTACTCGGTGGTGAGCAGGTCCACGTGCTCGCGCTCCTCGGCGGCGAGCTCCTTGTACAGCTGCTTCTCGGGCGAGCCCTCCGGGGCGGCGGCGCCGCGCTCGGTGAAGAACTTCACCGCCCGCTGCTCGAAGCCGATCGCGATCCGGAACAGGTTGCCCGGATCGTCGGGCCGGTTCTCGAGGCCGGCGAACAGCGCCGCGCGCTCGATCTTGAAGCCCTCGGTCGGCGACGGCGCCTGGGCGTGGTAGCGGCGCGTCAGCGTCGCCATGTGCTCCTGCTCCATCCCGGCGAACTTCTCGAAGAGCGCCTTCAGCACCGGCTCCTTCGAGTCCTTGGCCGCCTTCGCGTAGAACGCCATGCCGCCCAGCTCGATCTCGAAGGCGAGCCGGATGGCCTCGAGCGCCTTGGCCTCCTCGACCTTGCGCGGGTCGGTGACCTGGAGCTTGCCGCCGCACGCCGGGCACATGCCGTACGGGAACGCGAAGCCCTCGCTCACCTTGCCGCAGTCGTCGCAGCGCCACTGCAGCTGCGCGGTGCCGCAGCAGACGTACTCCTCGTCGCCCTCGATGGGCCGGCGGCACTTCGGGCAGGTCTTCACCGCGGTCTCCGCTCCGGCCGCGACGGCGCCGGCGTGCGTGTGGAGGCCGGCCTGCGCGGCCGGCGCGGCGGCGAGCTGCGCCATGGGCTGGAACGCGGCCACCTCCTCCTGCGTGAGCGGCCACTTCTTGCCGTTCGTCAGGTAGGTCGCGATGGAGCGCGCGGCGCGGCGGCCGGCGCCCATGGCCAGGATCACGGTGGCGCCGCCGGTCACGATGTCACCGCCGGCGAACACGCCCGGGAGCGTGGTGGCCTGGGTGGACTCGAGCTTCCCGTCGTCCGCCGCGATGTTGCCCCACTTGTTGAGGCCGAGGCCGGGGGTGGACTGCGTGATGATCGGGTTCGCCTTGGTCCCGAGCGCGTAGATGACGGTGTCGCACTCGAGGTCCTTGAACCGCCCGGTGGACATGGGCTTCCGGCGGCCCTTGTCGTCGGGCGCGCCCAGCTCCATCTCCTCCACCTTCATGCCGCGCACGCTGCCCTCGGCGTCGGTGTAGATCTCCACCGGCGTGTGGAGGAAGAAGAAGTCGATCCCCTCCTCCTTCGCGTGCCGAAGCTCCTCGATGCGGGCCGGGGCCTCCGCCTCGCTGCGGCGGTAGACGCAGCGCACGGTCGGCGCGCCGAGCCGCTTGGCGACGCGCAGGCAGTCCATGGCGGTGTTCCCGGCGCCGATCACCACCACGCTCTTGCCGAGCGAGATGGGGGTGTCGAGGAACGGGAACTTGTCGCCGCCCATCAGGTTCACGCGGGTGAGGAACTCGTTGGCCGAGTACACCTGGCCCGCGAACTCGCCCGGGATCCCGAGGAACTGCGGCGCGCCGGCGCCGACGCCGAGGAACACCGCGTCGAAGCCCTTGTCGTTCAGCAGCTGCGGGACGGTGAAGGTCTTGCCGATGACCTTGTTGGTCTCGATCTTCACGCCCATCTCGACCAGCTTGTTCACCTCGCGGTCGATGATGTCGCGCGGCAGGCGGAAGGACGGGATGCCGTAGCGGAGCACCCCGCCGACCACGTGGAGCGCCTCGTACACGGTCACGTCGCAGCCGAACTTCACCAGGTCGGCCGCGGCGGCGAGGCCGGCGGGGCCGGAGCCGCACACCGCCACCTTGCCGAGCTTCCTGTCGAAGCGGGGCGGGGCCACCGGCTTGGGCCGGGCGTTGTCACCGACGAAGCGCTCGAGGCGGCCGATGCCGACCGACTCCATCTTCTTCGCGATGATGCACTGCGCCTCGCACTGCGTCTCCTGCGGGCAGACGCGGCCGCAGACGGACGGGAAGATCGAGGCCTCGTTGATCACCTCGAGGGCGCCCTCGAGGTCGCGCACCACCACGTGGCGGATGAAGCGCGGGATGTCGATCTGCACCGGGCAGCCGGCGATGCAGGTGGGCTTCGCGCACTGGATGCAGCGCTCGGCCTCCCCGAGGGCGTCCTGGAGCGAGTACCCCAGGTTGACCTCCTTGAAGTTCCGGGCGCGCTCGACGTGGTCGCGCTCCGGCATCCTCGTCTGCGTCGGGACCAGCTCCTTCAGCTTCTTGTAGTTCCGCTTCTCCTCCTCGAAGAGCTGCTTCTCGAGGTTGCAGACGTGCGCGTAGTCCTCGTTCGCGCGGGTCTCCTGGCTCTTGAAGCGGCGCTGGCGGGCGAGGAGCTCCTTGAAGTCCACCTGGTGGCCGTCGAAGTCCGGGCCGTCCACGCAGGCGAACTTCACGTCCTTGCCCACCGTCACGCGGCAGGAGCCGCACATGCCGGTGCCGTCCACCATGATCGCGTTCAGCGAGACCATGGTCTTCACGCCGAACGGGCGGGTCGTCTCGACGCACGCGTTCATCATCGGCAGCGGGCCGATGGCGATGGCGAGGTCGGGCTTGTCCTTCTCGCAGACCTCCTTCAGCGCCTGCGTCACGAAGCCCGGCTTCCCGTAGGAGCCGTCGTCGGTGCAGACGATGAGGTCGTCGCAGTACTTGCCGAACTTCTTCTCCCAGAACACCAGGTCCTTGTTCCGGAACCCGATGATGCCGGTGGTGCGGCAGCCGGCCTCCTTGAAGGCGCGGAGCTGCGGGTACACCGGCGCGACGCCCAGGCCGCCACCGACCAGCACCACGTGGCCGGCGTTGTCGATGTGCTGGGGCAGGCCGAGCGGGCCGACGAAGTCGTCGAAGGTGTCCCCGGCCTTGTAGTTGGTCATCATCTCGCGCGTCGTCTTGCCGAGCGCCTGGATGACCATCGTGATGGTGCCCTTCTCCCGGTCGAAGTCGGCGACCGTGAGCGGGATGCGCTCGGAGCCTTCGTGCAGCCGGAGCATGACGAAGTGCCCGGGCTGGGCGGAGGCGGCGACATCGGGGGCGTGGACCTCCCAGAGGAAGGTCACGTCGGAGAACGCTTCGCGGCGAAGGATCGAGTACATCGGGAACCAATCCCTCCGTGCAGTTGGAGTGGGGGGAGGTGCGGTTTCGGCCTGCGCTTGGTATCAGCCCCCCGTGGAGGGCGTCAAGGGAGACACCCGCGAAATCTCAAGAGAATTGCCGATTGAATCGGTCCACATTGCGACCATTCGCCCCGTGAGGCCGCCCCCGCCGCGCCGCTGGCGCGCTGCCGCCGCGGACAGGCCGGCGGGCGCGGCGGCCAGCGGCCCCACCGGCCGAGCCCGGCGCGCGGCGGCCGGACGAGAATGCCGCGCCGCCCGCCGTCCCGGCGGGCCGAGGGGATTCCATGAACGTCCTTCGCATCGCCGCCGCCGCGGCCCTCGCCGCGGCGCTTCCCGCGCCGTCCGCCCACGCCGCCGACCGCACCATCCCGGTCTATCCGGGCGCTCGCCTGCTCACGCTGGCGCCGGAGCCGGGCGAGACGCCCGAGTGCTGCACGTTCGTCACGTCCGATCCGGCCGCGAAGGTGACGGCCTGGTACGCGAAGGCGCTGTCCGTGCCCGCGCTCGACCGCGCCGCCTTCGAGCGCCGCTACCCGGAGTTCCGCGAGGCGATGGCCCTCATGGCCGAGGCGGCGGAGCACCGCGCGCCGAAGGACATGCGCCTGTTCGTCCTCCGCGAGGAGCCGGTCGGCGGCAAGCGGATGCCGACGCTCACGCTCGCCATCCTCTCCACCACCGAGGGCACGGTGTTCGAGATCGGCGAGGAGGAGCTCGGGAGCGAGGGGCCGCGCTGGGCGGAGGCGATGCGGCGCGCGTATCGCGCCAAGCGCTGACCCGGCCCGAGGCGCGGGGCGCTCCCGCGCGCCGGGGGTGCGGGAGGCGGGCCGCTCAGGCGCTGCGGCGGCCGTCGAACGCGAGCCGCCCGAGCACGCCCGCGATCTCCGGATCGCCGGGCGCGACCGCCAGGGCGCGCCGCAGGAGCGCGATCGCCCCGTGCACCCTGCCCTCGGCCAGCTCGCCGCGCGCGCGCTCCAGGCACTCGGCCGCCTCGGGCGGCCGGGGACGCCCGGCGGCGCCGCGCCAGCCCACCCCGGCGCCCACGAAGTCCGGCGAGCGGGCCGGCGGAGCGCCGGGGGCCGCGGCGCCGCCGGCGGCCCGCACCGCGGCGCGCGCCGGCACGGCCACCGGCGCCGGAGCGGCGGGCATGGGTGCGGGTGCGGCCATCGCGGCCGGCGCCTCGGGCGCGAGCGCCACCTCCGCCTGCAGCAGGGTCCGCTCCCAGTCCCGCGCCCTCGTCGCGCCGCCGCGCGCGAAGGTGAGGTGCTGGTGCGCGAGCAGCGAGAACAGCGCCCGGCGCGCGTGCGGCCACCGCGGCCCGAGCGCGCCCGCGACGCTGCGCAGCGAGGCCCCGTCGCCCACCGCGCGCAGGATGGCGATCTCGCTCCGGTCGAGATCCACGAACCGCGGCGGCGCGCCCAGCCAGACCGTCGCGTCGAGCGGGATGCGATCCGGCAGGCGGCGCCCCGGGCCGATCCCGGAGCTGGACGCGAGGAGCGCCTGGTACCAGCGGCCGGCCCGGTCCAGCTCCGCCGCGTCGAACGCGACCCCCAGCCGCCACGGCGCCTGCGCGCTCGCCCACGCCACCCGGCCGGCGATCGCGACCGGCGCGGCGAGCAGCGGGTGCGAGAGCTCGAGCCGCACCGCCTCGCCGCGGGCCACCGCGCCGGTCGCGCGGAGCTGGCAGCCGCTCGGGCCGAGGTCCTCGGTCTCCGCGTCGAGCACGCCGGCCGGCGCGGACACCCTGCAGGCGCAGCGGACGCGGGCGCGGGGAGCGCGGCGTGGGTTGACGATGGTGTCGGCGTCGCTCATCGATCGGCACGCTAGCCGAACGCGCGCGGTCGCACGAACCCGGGGTCACGGTACACTCCCGCGCCGCATGCACACGGACGCCCCACGCCCTCGGGACGGGCTCGCGGCCCGGCTGCGCGCCGCGCCCGGCACGGTGGCCCTCGCCGCCGCGGATCTCGCCGTCTTCGGGTGGGTGGCGGCCCATGGCTCCACGACCGACCCCTCGCTCCTCGCCCGAATGGGCGCGCTCGATCATGCGCGCGTGTGGGATGGCGAGCCCTGGCGGCTCCTCACCGCCGCGTTCCTGCACGTCGGCCCCGTTCACCTGCTGTGGAACCTGGCGTTCGGGGTGCCGCTCTGCGCCGTGGTCGAGCGGGCCATCGGCACCCGCCGCTTCCTCGCCGTGTACCTGGCGAGCGCGCTGGGCGGCTCCGCCGCCTCGCTGCTGGCCGCCATGCCGATGTCGGCGGGCGCCTCGGGGGCGCTGTTCGGCGTGGCGGGCGCGATGCTGGCGCTGTACCGGCGCGCGGTGGGCTCCTGGCGCGCGTTCCTCGCCTCGCGCGACATCATCCTGAACGGGATCCTGCTCGTCGGGTTCGCGCTGGCGGGGCTGTTCCTGCCCATCGACGGGTGGGCGCACGCCGGCGGGCTCGTCACCGGCGCGTGGCTCGGGTGGATCGCCTCGCGCCCGGCGCCCCGCCGAGCCCGGGCCTGGCTCCCGCCCGCCGCCGCGCTCGGGCTCGCGATCGCGCTGGCGCTGCGGCCCGATCCACGGTGGGCGGCGAACCGCAGCGAGCTGGAGGCACTGCACGCCGCGCTGCGCGACGGCGACCGCACGCGGGCGCGCGCGGTGCTGGACGCCGCGCGCGCCCGCGGCAACGACGCCGCCGGCCTGCCCTACTACGAGGGGCTGCTGCTCGCGCAGGAGGGGGATCTCGACGGCGCGCTGGAGCGGCTGCGGCCGCTCGCGTCCGCCGCGCAGGGCCCGGCGGGCGACGAGGCGCGCAGGGCGCTCGCCGCCGTGGCGAAGCGCCTGGGCGTGCTGCTCGTCGTCGGCGACGGGCGCCCGGCCGATCCGGCGCGCGGCCGGGCGCTGCTCGACGAGGCCTGTGGCGCCGGGGACGCAGACGCCTGCCGGCTCGCCGCCGACGCCGGCGCGCTGGATCGGTGAGCCCCCGGGGCGCGGAACGGACCATCGGTCCGGCTCCCGCGTTCACCTCGCGTGCATCCTCGTTGGGGCGGACCGCCGCGCACGCGTCGGTTCCGGACCGCGCCGCGGTCCAACGGTCGAGGAGATCTCGTCATGAAGCACACGCTGACCTCGGGCCCCGCTCCGCTCACGTTCCACGTCCGCTCCCGCCTCGGCCTCCTCTGGGATCTCGCCATGGTGGGCGTCTGGATCGCCATGCTGTTCGCCTTCATGGTGCAGGTCTGGAGCGCTCCCACGCCGCGCGTCCTGCGCACGCTGGGCGCGACGAGCATCACGGCGCACGCCGCCTAGGTCGCCGGCGCGGGGTGGCCCGGTCGACCACCGCCCACGAGGGCCCGGCCGTCCGGCGCTCGGCGCCGGGCCCGCGCCGCGGTAGACGGAGGCGTGGAGCTCGACGCGCGGGTGGCGGCGCTGCTGTCGACGGGAGACGCGGCGACGGCCGCGACCGAGGTGCTGCGCGCGCTCGGCCCCGGCGTCCGGCGCTACCTGGCCTCCGTGCTGCGCGACGACGACGACGCCGCCGACGCGTACGCGCGCTTCGAGGAGTCGCTGTGGCGCGCGCTGCCGGCGTTTCGCGGCGAGGCCGCGCTGCGGACCTGGGCGCTCCGGATCGCCTGGAGCGCCGCCCGTCACGTGCGCGCCGAGGCCTGGCACCGGCACCGCACGCGGCTGCGGACGCACGACGCCTCGGTCCTCCAGCAGACGCAGGGCGCCTCCGCGGCGCGCCACGAGGACCGCCGGCGCAAGCTCGAGCTGCTCCGCCGCGCGCTCAGCGACGAGGAGCAGTCGATGCTCGCGCTGCGCGTCGATCAGGAGCTCCCCTGGCCGGAGATCGCGCGCGTGCTCTCGCCCGATGGGCGCCCGCTCGACGTGGCAGTCCTGCAGAAGCGGTTCGAGCGCCTGCGCGCCCGCCTCGCCCGCCTTGCCCGACGGGAGGGGCTCCTCGACTGACGTGCCCGGTGCTAGCGTCCTGCACGACGCCGCACCGGGGGGCCCTCCATGCGCGAGCGAGGGGTGCGCGAACGCGCGGCGGTGCCGCCGGGCGCGATCTCGAGACTGCTGGTGGACCTCGCGCGCGAGCCCACGCGGCCCCCTGCCACCGCGCTCGCCCCCGGGACCGTCATCGGCCGCTTCCAGATCCTGCGAGAGCTCGCCCGCGGCGGCTTCGGCGTGGTGTACGTCGCGCGCGATCGCGCCCTGGGCCGCAGCGTGGCGTTCAAGCTCGTCCCGGCCGGCGCGCAGGGCGCCGCCGACGACCGCGTGCTCCGGGAGGCGGAGGCCGCCGCCCGCCTGACGCACCCGAACATCGTGACGCTGTTCGACGTGGGCCGCTGCCCGGCGGGCCCGTACCTGGTGCTCGAGCTGCTGCGCGGCGAGACGCTGGCGGCGCGGCTGCGGCGCGGGCCGCTCCCGCTGCGCGAGGCGCTCCGCGTCGCCGAGGCGGTCGCCCGGGGGCTCGCGCACGCGCACGACGCCGGCGTGTTCCACAGGGACCTGTCCCCCGGGAACGTGTTCCTCTGCGAGGACGGGCAGGTGAAGGTCCTCGACTTCGGCCTGGCGCACGCGTTCGGCAGGGCGCGCACCGCCGGCGGGACGCCGCCGTACATGGCGCCCGAGCAGCGGCGCGGCGCGCCGGAGGACGAGCGCACCGACGTGTTCGCGCTGGGCGCGATCCTGTTCGAGATGCTGACCGGGGAGCAGCCCTTCCCGGCCGCGGCCCCGGGCCGGACTCCGCGCCGCGCGCCGGCGCTCCAGGTGCCGGACCTGCCCGCGCTGGCGGACCTGCTGCGGCGCATGATGGCGGAGGACCCGGTGCGGCGCCCGCGCGACGGCGGCGCGGTGCTCGCGGCGCTCGGGGCGCTGGGCGGCGAGCTCGACCGCGCCGGCGTCCGGCCCGCGCGCCGCTCGCGGCGGCGGCGCCCGGTGCCGCAGGTGGCGCTCGCGCTGCTCGCCGTGGGCGTGCTGGCCGCCGCCGTCGTCGCCACCGTGAGCCTCCGCCGCGCGCCCGCGGGGGCCGCCCGCGAGGGCGATCGGCAGCTGGTGGCGGTCGCGGACTTCGTGAACGACACGGGCGACGCGGGGCTGGACGCGCTCTCCGGGCTGCTCGTCACCTCGCTGGAGCAGTCGCAGCGCATCGGCGTGCTCCCCCGATCGCGCATGCTGGACCTCGCCCGCCAGGGAGGACGGCCCGGCGCAGCGCGCATCGACGAGGCGACCGGGGCCGACGCGGGGGCGCGGGGCGGCGTGCGCACGCTGCTCGTCCCGTCGATCCGGCGCGAGGGCGAGCTCTACGTCGCGACGCTGCGGGCGCTGAGCCTCCCCGGCCGCGACCCGGTGTTCACCGTGGAGGAGCGCGCCCGCGGCCTCGCGGCCGTGCCCGGGCTGCTGGACCGGCTCGGGGCACGGGCCCGCCGCGCGCTGCGCGAGGACGACGCCGAGGTGGAGGCGCACCGGGTGCGGCTCCAGGACGCCGTCACGTCCAGCCTCGAGGCCTACGGGCACTACGTGCGCGGGCTCGAGCTGTCCTACCAGGACTTCGACGCCGCCCGCGCGCTCACCGAGTTCCGCACCGCGCTCGCGCTCGACCCGCGCTTCGCGCTGCCCAGCCTCGAGATCGCGGTCCTCGCCAGCTGGCACGAGGTGCCGGGGGAGGACGGCGCGGCCCGCATCGCCGCCGCGGCGGCCGAGGCCGACCGCCTCCCGGACAAGGAGCGCCGGACCATCCTCGCGTTCCGGAGCTTCGTCGACGGCGACCGCGCGGGCGCGGAGGTCCGGTTCCGCGCCCTCGCGAACGACTACCCGCTCGACAAGGGCATCCTCTACCTCGCCGGCGAGGCGCTGTGGCACGGCGGCACCGCCTCGGGCCCGCGCGAGGCGGCCGGGCTGCTCCGGCGCGCGCTCGACCTCGATCCCGCGTTCCTGGTCGCGGCCATCCACCTGTTCCAGTGGACCGACCGCTTCGGCCCGCCGGACGAGGCGACGGCGCGGGCCCGGCGCGCGGTGCAGGCGCGGCCGGGTCCGGCCGCCTTCGCGATGCTGGCGCGCGCGCTGGCGGCGCGGGGGCACCTCAGGGCCGCGCTGGCGAGCGCGCGGCGGGCCTCGTCGATGGCCGGCGGCGCCCACTTCGAGGCGTCCTACGCGCTCGCCGAGATCCTGGCCCGGGCCGGCCGGGGCGAGGAGGCCGCGCGCGAGCTGCGGCGCTGGACCGAGCCGGACGCCGAGCCGGGGGATCGGCGCATCGCCTCGGAGTTCCTGCCGGTGCTGCTCGCAGGCGAGGGGCGCCTGCGGGCTGCGCGCCGCGCCTGGCGGCGGCTGTCCGAGCAGGCCTGCGGCGTGGAGTGCGCGGCGTTCGACGCGGTGCTCGCGGCCCACCTCGCGCTGGCGGGCGACGACCCGCCGGCGGCGCTCGCGGCGCTTCGAGCGGGGACGCCGCGCGCCGAGGCGGACGGGGATCCCGACGCCTGGCTGTGGGCGCTGCTCGGGGACACGGCCACCGGCGCCGCGCGGGCCGCGCGGCTGGCGCCCGGGTCCATCGCCGAGCGCCGCCACGCCGCCGCCGCCGCGATCTCGGCGGCGCGCCCGGACGACGCCGTCGCCATCCTGCGGCCGCTCGCCGCGCAGGATCCCGCCATCCCGACCGCCTTCCTGCTGGGGCTCGCGCTCGCCGGTGCGGGCCACGACGCGGAGGCGGTGGACGCGTTCGCGGTGGTCGAGCGCGCCTACCCGCTCTACGCGCCTGCCTGGTCCGCCAGCCTGCGGCCGCGGGCGGCGTGGGAGTCGGCGCGCGCGCTGCTCCGGCTGGGCCGGCGGGACGAGGCCCGGGCCGAGCTGGACGCGCTCCTCGCGCGCTGGACGCGCGCGGATCGCGACCTGCCGCTGCTCCGGCGGGCCCGCGCGCTGCGCGCCAGCCTCGGCGACGCGCCGCGGAGCGGCACGCCCGCCCCGCGCGGCCCCTGAGAGCACGTGAACCCATCCCCTCCCGTCGCCGCGGCGGCCGATCCGCGTCGCATCGCGTCGTTGCTCCTCCCTCACATGCCTCGGGGCATGCTCGGTCGTCGCGCCTCGCGCTGCTCGCGTCTCGACCGCCTGGCTCGGTCCGGGGATGGATTCACGCGCTCGGATCCGCCCTGGGCGGTGCGCCGCAGCGCCCCGCCCCGAGATTCGCGTGCACCCCGGCGCGCCCGCGCGCGAGAACTGGGCCATGCGCGCCATGGTCCTTCCCCGCTTCGGCGGCCCCGAGGTCTTCGAGCTCCGCGACGTCCCGGATCCATCCCCGGGGCCGGGCGAGCTGCGGGTCCGGGTGATCGCCTCCGGCACGAACCCGGTGGACGCGAAGCTCCGGCACGACGGGCGCTGGGCCGGGCTCACGCCGCCGGTGGTGATCGGCTACGACGCCTCCGGCGTGGTCGAGGCGGTCGGCCCAGGGGTGAATGGCTTCGCACCCGGCGACGAGGTCTTCTACACGCCGGAGATCTTCGGCAACGCGCTCGGCAGCTACGCCGAGCGGAACACCGTGGCGGCCGGGATCGTGGCGCGGAAGCCCGCCCGGCTCACCCACGCCCAGGCGGCGGCCATCCCGCTCGCCGGCGGCACCGCGTACGAGGCGGTGGTGCGGCGGCTGCAGGTGAGGCCCGGCGAGTCGCTGCTGGTCCAGGGCGGCGCGGGCGGCGTGGGCTCCTTCGCGGTCCAGCTCGGCAAGGCGTGCGGGGCCCGGGTGATCGCCACGGCCGGCAAGTCGAACCAGGCCACCCTGCGCGCGCTCGGCGCGGACGTGTGCCTCGACTACGACCGGGACGACGTCGCCGACGCCGTCCGCGAGGAGACCGGCGGCGCCGGGGTGGACGCGGTCTTCTCGACCGTCGGCGGCGCGCCGCTCCTCGCCGCGCTCCCGCTCACCCGCCCCTTCGGCCGGCTCGCGACCATCCTGGAGGCGTCGGGCGACCTCACGCCGCTGTACGTCCGGAACCTGACGCTCCACGGCGTCTTCCTGGCGCGCGAGGGCGCGAGGCTGCGCGAGCTCGCCCGGCTCGTCGATCAGGGCAAGCTCGAGCCGCTCGTCGACGCGGTGCTCCCGCTCGAGCAGGTCGCCGAGGCGCACCGGCGACTCGACAGCGGCCACGGGCGCGGGAAGATCGTGCTCGAGGTCGGGCGCTGACCGCGGGCCGCGTCGCTCAAGACGGATCGGCGATCTCGTCGTACCCGCGCCCGCGGAACTCGAGCAGGCAGATGCCGTGGCCGAACGGATCGGCCAGCCGGGCCATCCGCCCCCAGGGGCGCTCGGCGACGTCGCCCTCGCGCCGCGCGCCGGCCGCCTCGGCCCGCGCCAGCGCCGGCTCGAGCGCCGGGACGGCGACATCGAGGTGCACCGGCGTCCAGTGCCGTCCGTACTCGCGCGCCGTCGCCGCCCCCGGGTACGGGGCGCTGCCGGCGCGGTTCTCGAGGAGATAGATGGGCGAGGACGCGCCGAGCAGCTCCGCGGCGGCGCCGCCGAACCGGCGCCCGACGCGCAGCCCGAACGCCTGCGTGTAGAACGCGACCGCGCGCGCCAGGTCGTCCACGTCCACGTTCACGAGCAGATCCATGCTGTTGCCTC
Organism: Anaeromyxobacter sp. K; assembly: GCF_000020805.1. Classification (NCBI taxonomy): domain Bacteria; kingdom Pseudomonadati; phylum Myxococcota; class Myxococcia; order Myxococcales; family Anaeromyxobacteraceae; genus Anaeromyxobacter; species Anaeromyxobacter sp. K. Next base: position 3,240,660 of record NC_011145.1, read on the forward strand.
CGGCGCAGCCGGATAACGCGACGCGGGCCACGCCGCAGCGCCCCGCGCGCGGCGCGAGCCGGCGGCCGCGTCGTCCGGCAGCCGTGAGCCCGCGGCCGTCGGACCGGTGCTACCCTGCGGCGCATGAGCGACCCGGTGGTCCTGCGCGCGCCTGGCTACGGTTGAGGACCGGTGGCGGGCCTCGGCTGAGGCACCGCCCTCGCGCCCGTGCTGGCGCGACTCGACGCGATCCCCGGCGTGCGCGAGAGCCGCGCCGACGCCTCCGGCCGCCACTTCCTGCTCGAGCTCCGGCCCGGCGCCGACCGGGCCGCGGCGGTGGAGGCGGCCTGCGGGGCGCTGGGCGCGCGGGCGCGCCCGCTCGAGCCCGCCGAGGCGGCCGCGCAGCTGGAGGCGCGCGGCCGCGGCGATCCCTGGTACGCGGGCGCGGACACCCTCGCGCTCTGCTACCTCGAGGCGCGGGTGCTCGCGGCGAACGCGGGCCCGGCCGCGGCGCGCGCCGCCGGGCTCGACGCCGCCGCGGGCGACGCGATCTGCGAGGCGGCGCGGGCCGTCCTGTTCCAGGTGATGGAGCGGGTGCACGGCGAGGGCGGCCGGTCGTCGTCCGGCTGGTTCTACGAGGAGTGGCCGGCGATCGCCGAGGCCATCTCCGGCCGCGCCACCCGGCTCCTCCCGGCGCTCACCGACGACGACGCCACGCGGCTGCGCCGGGTGGTCGCGGCGCTCCACGCCCGGTAGGCCCGGCTCACGCGTGCGCCGGCGCCTCGGCGCCCGGCGCGAGCAGCTCGTCCACCTCGGTGCGCAGCAGCCAGTCCCCCGGGAACGCCGCCGCCGCCTCGCGGATCGCGAGCAGGCGCTCGCGCGTGCCGCGCCCGGCCTCGCGCAGGCGCCGGACCTCGTCGTACAGCGCGGCGAGCGCCGGCGGGAGCGCCTTCGCCTTCCGGGCGCGCGCCCGCGCCTCGCCCTCGCCCGCGGTGAACGTGCCGTGCTCGCCGAACCAGCGATCCCACGCGCCCGGGTCGGCGGGCCCGCCCGCGACCGAGCGCAGGTCGCGCGAGACGAACAGGAGCGCCCAGGTGGGCAGCTCGAGCGGCCGGCCCTCGCGCGAGGCGCGGAGGTCCACCACCTCGCCACCGCCCACCGCGAACCCGCGCAGCGCGAGCCCGCCGGGCAGCGCCAGGTCGAAGGGCCCGCGATCGGGGACCTCCGCGTCACCGAACGCCACCACCACCTCGCCCGGCCACGGCTTCCCCTCGCCGCGCCCCTCCCGCGAGACGAGCACCGGCCCGTCCAGGCGCACCAGCGCGGTCGACAGGCCCGGCGCGAGCTCGGCCGCCGCCGGGATCCGCTCCGCGACCTTGCCGGTCAGCTCCCGCCCGCCGGACAGGGCCAGATGGTTCACGCTGCGTGACCGGCGCGCCTCCTCCAGCCCGTGGTCGCCGCCGCGCCTCCAGGAGAGCCCGGCGGTGAACGCGTCCAGCACCTCGAAGAGCTGGTCGAAGTCGCGGGCCACGAACAGCTGCGGCTGCATGCGGGTGATGTCGTAGGCCACGTCGGCGCAGGTCGGATCGAGCGGCAGCTTGCGCACGGCCGGGGTGAGGCAGTGCACCGCCTCGCCGATGGAGGAGAGCAGGCCCGCGCCGTAGATCCTGGGGTCGTCGAGCGTGCCCACCAGGCCGTACTCGGCGGTCCACCAGTAGAGCCGGCTCGCGCGCGTGGACTCCGACGCGTAGCGGACGCTGGCCGACGCCGCCCGGAGCCGCGCCTCGGACAGCGCCACCTCCTCGTCGCTCGCCTCCGGATCCTCCTTCACGACGGACAGGTTGCGGATGGCCTCGAACACCGCCTGGTCCTCCGCCGAGGCGATGGCGCGGAACCCCACCTCGCCGGCGCGCTGCAGGTACTCGGCGTAGGTCGGGTCGGCGATGAACGGCGCGTGGCCGGCGCTCTCGTGGATGATGTCGGGCGCGGGCGTGTACTCGATGTGCTCGTGGGTGCGGATGTCCGCGGCGATCGCCAGCACGCGCCGGCTCTGGAGCTCGGTGAACACCGCCGGCGGGATGAACCCGCGGACCGCCACCGCCGACCACCCCACCCGCGCCAGCTTCCGGTTCATCTCGTCGAGGCTCGGGATCCGCTCCACCTCGATGCCGGTGGCGGCCAGGCCGGCCAGGTAGCGGGGGTGCGCGCGCGTGGCCAGGTGCGCGGTGAGCCGGCGGAGGACGTGGCGCCAGACCGCGTGGTCGCGCGGCGTGTACGCGGCGTGGTCCTGCGCGACCACGAAGCGGCGGAGGTGCGGCGGCAGCTCGGCGATGGCGCGCTCGGTGGGACCCAATCTCGCCTCCACGGGAAATCTGCGACGGCGCGCTGCGACCGGAAGCTCCGGACCGGCCACGCCCGCCCGGCGCGGGCCCCCCGGCCCGGACACCCGGCGCGCCCGTGCTCTAATCGCCGGCCCCGCGGAAGCACCGCCCCTCACGCGGCGTCCACCCTCCCCGACGCGATGCGCCAGCGCGACGCGGTGCAGCGCGCCGCCAGCGCCTCGTCGTGCGTGACCAGCAGGAGCGCGCCCGGGTAGGCCGCCAGCGCCGCCTCGAGCCGCTCCACGGTGGGCAGGTCGAGGTGGTTGGTGGGCTCGTCCAGCACCAGCGCCCAGGCGTGCCGCCCCATGCCCATGGCCAGGAACAGCTTCCGCGCCTCGCCCGGCGACGGCGCCGCGGAGGCGAGCAGGCGCGCCGGGTCGGTGCCCAGCGCGGCCACGAGCGAGAGGACCCGGCCGCGCACCGCCGGCTCGAGCCCGGCCAGCTCGTGCAGCAGCCGCGGCCCCTCGCCGTCCGGCAGCTCCTGGGGCAGGTGCAGGAGCCGGTCCGCCGGCAGCGCCGCGCCGGCGAGCAGCGCCCGGAGCAGCGTGGACTTCCCGGCGCCGTTCGGCCCGGAGAGCCACACGCGATCCTCGCGCCCGAGCCGCAGGTGCACGTCGCGGAGCAGCGGCACCTCGCCGGCGCGGACCTCGTCCGCCTCGAGCGCGAGCAGCACCGGCCGCGGCGCCCGCTCCCAGCCCAGGAACACCGACCCGCCCAGCTCGGCGACCGGCGGCGCCTCCGGCACGTCCTCCCGCGCGCGATCCGCCGCCGCGCGCAGGCGCCGGACGTCGGCGCCGAGGCGGTCCTCGGCCCAGGCCCGGCGCGTCTTCGCGCCCAGCGTCCGGCCGTCGCTGTCCTTCGGATCGCGCCTCCGGCCGCTGCGCGCCCGGTCCGCCGCGTCGCGCGCGCGCCGCGCGTCCGCGAGCGCCCGCTCCACCCGGCGGCCCTCCTCCTGCGCGGCCGCCCGCGCGTCCCAGGCCGCGCGCGACTCGGCCTCCCACGCCGCGCGCGCCGCGCCGTAGGGCAGCGCCCAGGCGCGCGCCGCGCCGCGGCCGAGCCGCACGGTCCGCGCCGCCAGCGCCTCCAGCAGCGCGCGGTCGTGCGACACGAGCACGCCCGCGCCGCGGAAGCGCCGGAGCGCGCCGGCGAGCAGCGCCCGCGCCTCGGCGTCGGCGTGGTTGGTCGGCTCGTCGAGGAGCAGGACGTCCGGCTCGGCCGCCAGGGCCGCGCCCACCTGCCACCGCTTGCGCTCGCCCGGCGACAGCGTCGTCCAGCGCGCGAGCGCCTCCGGGTCGAGCGCGAGCGCCGCGCGCAGGCGGCGCGCCTCGCCGTCGTCGCGCGCGGCGAGCGCCGGCACGTCCGGGCCCGGCGCGTCCACCGCCTGCCGGCACAGCACCACCCGCGCCCGCTCCGGCTCGAGCAGGATCCGGCCCGCGTCGGGCGCGCGCAGGCCCGCGACGAGCTCGAGGAGCGTGGTCTTGCCGGCGCCGTTCTCGCCGACGAGCGCGGTCCAGCCGGTGGGGAAGACGAGATCGACGGCGTCGAGGATGGGCGCGGCGTCGGCGTGCGAGAACGAGAGCCGCTCGAGGCGGACGGAAGGCATGGCGATGCTCCTGGAGCGAGCGCCCGCGCGCGCGGGGGGCGCGCCGGGCGGCGTGGGCGGGTGAGGCTGCCGGTTCGCTAGGAGATCGTTTCCATCGCCGCACCGCGGCTGCGGTGCGCGGGCTGTCTAGCGCGGACGCACGGGGAGCGCAAGCGGGCCCGGTGCCGCGCCCGGTCCCGCGCGTCAGCCGCGGGCCGCGCGGGGGCCGCCGCCGAGGATGCGCGCCGGCAGGAACACGATGGCGCGCAGGAGGGCCAGGACGCCGTCCACCGCCACCCCGAGCAGCCGGAAGGGCAGCAGGACCAGCCAGACCAGCGGGTACAGCACCAGCGCGAGCAGCGCGAGCGGCCAGCAGACGACCAGCAGGAGCACCCAGAGCAGGAAGGCGGCCATGCCCATCCCTACGCACCATCCCTCCAGGTATTTCGGGGGGCGAGACGTCCGGGTTTGCGCCCCGGATCGAGACCCCTTGCCCCGCCGGGGGGCTCCCGCTTAAGAAGCGTTCGAGCGTCCGATGACCGGGCCCCGCGTACTCGTGGTCGACGACAACGACGCGCTCCGCGAGAACGTCGCGGAGTGCCTCGAGGGCGAGGGCTACGCCGTCGATCTGGCAGGGGGCGGCGCCGCCGCGCTCGACCTCCTCGAGAAGGCGCCCCTCCCGGCCGTGATCCTCCTGGACCTGATGATGCCGGGGATGGACGGCGGGGCGCTCGCGGCGGCGATCCGCGCCGACCCCCGCTGGGCGGGGATCCGCCTCGTCATCACCACCGGCCACTCGGTGTCGCGGGTGCGCGAGCTCCCGGTGGACGCCGTCCTGATGAAGCCGTTCGGCGTGGACGAGCTGCTCGCCGTGCTGAAGCGCGTCGGAGCGTGAGCCGCCGGTCAGCCCTGCGCGGGAGACGAACCGGGCGCATTGGCAAACCGGCGCGCCCGCGCCACCGTAGCGACTCGAGCCAGGAGGTGCGCCGGTGTCGTCGCTGGCCCAGCGCGAGGAGCGCTCGTCCGACGGGCGGGAGCCGGCGCGCGCCTGGGCGGTGACGATCCTGGTGCTCGGGCTCCTGCTGGTCTCGTGGCCGTTCGTCCGCACCCCGCCCCTCCCGCTCGCGCCCGCCTACGCCCACCTGCTCGGCGCCTGGGTCGGCGGCGTCGGCGCGCTCGCCGCGATGGCGCGCGCGCTCCGCCCCCGCCGCGGGCCAGGACCGCCCGATGCGTGAGGTCGCCCTCCCCGCGCTGGTGGTGACCGCGTACGTCGGTGCGCTGTTCGCCGTCGCGGCGTGGGCGGAGCGCCGCGAGGCGCGCGGGCGGTCGGTGGCGTCGAACCGGCTGGTCTACTCGCTCGCGCTGGGCGTCTACGCGACCACCTGGACCTTCTACGGCAGCGTGGGCTTCGCCGCCCGGCGGGGGCTGCTGTTCCTGACCGTCTACCTCGGCCCGACGCTCTGCGCGGCGGTGTGGTGGTGGGTGGTGCGCAAGCTCGTCCGGATCAAGGACCGCTATCAGGTCACGAGCATCCCCGACGTGCTCGCGCTCCGCTACGAGCGATCGCAGGGCGTCGCGCTGACCGCGACGGCGCTGCTGGTGGTCGGGCTGGTGCCGTACATCGCGCTCCAGCTGAAGACGATGATCGCCACGCTCGGCCTGGTCGCCGGGGGCGGGCCGTCGCTCGCGTACCCGGGCGCGGGGAAGCGGCTCGGGCTCCCGCTGCTCGCGTTCCTGCTCGGCTTCACGATCATCTTCGGCCTGCGGCGCGCCCGGCCGTCCGAGCGTCACCCCGGCCTGGTGGTGGCGCTGGCGGTCGAGAGCCTCGTGAAGCTCGCCGCGTTCCTGGCGGTGGGGGCCTGGTTCGTGTGGGGCTTCCGCGGCGGCCTCGCCGACGTGTTCTCCACCGCGCCGGGCGGCGACGCGGCGCCCGCGTTCCTCGGCGACACCGGCGTCGGGACGTGGCTCGCGCACCTGCTCGTCTCCGGGATGGCCGCGCTGCTCCTCCCCCGCCAGTTCCACGTGGCGGTCGTCGAGAACGCGAGCGAGGACCACGTCCGCACGGCGATGTGGCTGTTCCCGGCGTACCTGCTGCTCATCAACGTGTTCGTGCTGCCGTTGGCGCTGGGCGCGATCGCGGTGAGCCCGCCCGACGGCGCCGACGTCTTCGTGCTGTCGCTGCCGCTCGACACCGGGCACCCGGCGCTCGCCTGGCTGGTGTTCCTGGGCGGCTTCTCCGCCGGCACCGGCATGGTGATCGTCGAGACCACCGCGCTCGCCACCATGCTCTCGAACCACGTGGCGATCCCGGCCGCGGAGGCGTTCGCGCCGCTGCGGTGGCTGCGGCGCCACGTGCTCCAAGCGCGCTGGGCGGCCGCGCTGATCGTGCTCGCGCTCGCGTTCGGGTACGAGCGGGCGTTCGGGCAGCGCTTCGGGCTCGCCTCGACGGGCCTGGTCTCGTTCACCGCCGTGCTCCAGCTCGCGCCCGCCCTGCTGGGCGGGCTGTTCTGGCGCGGCGCCAGCAAGGCCGGGGCGATGGCCGGGATCGTCGCGGGCTTCGCCATGTGGGCCTACACGCTGGTCGTGCCGGTGCTGGCGCGGAGCGGGTGGCTCCCCGAGTCGCTGCTCCTGCAAGGGCCGCTCGGGATCGAGGCGCTCGCCCCCGAGGGCCTGTTCGACGTCCACACGGATCCGGTCACGCACGCGGTGGTGTGGACGCTCCTCGCGAACGGGCTCGCCTTCGTGGTGGGCTCCCTGCTCCTGCCGCCCGGCGCGGAGGAGTCGGCGCGAGCCGACCGGGTCGTCGGCGCGCTCGCGGCCGGTCCTTCGGGCGGGGCGCCGCTGGACGCGCCGGCGCTCACCACGGTGGAGGCGAAGCGGCGGGCCGCCGTGGAGCTCCTCAGCACGTACGTGCCCGCCGCCGAGGCGGAGGAGATGGCCGCCACCTGCCTGGAGCGCTGCGGGGCGCGCCCGGAGCAGGGCCTGACCGCGCTGCAGGTCGCGGAGCTGCAGGCGCAGGTCGAGGTGGCGCTCGCCGGGGCGATCGGCGCGGCCGCCGCCCACGCCGCGGTACGCCGCGCCGGGCTGGTGACGCCCGCGGAGGCGCGCGCGATCTCCACTGCGTACGCCGACATCCTCACCGCGCTCCACGTGTCGCCGCACGAGCTGCGCCGACGGGTGGACTACCACCGCGCCCGCGAGCGCCTGCTCTCGCGCGACGCGGAGAACCAGCGCTTCCTCGCGGGGGTGAGCGCGCTGCTCGCGGGATCGCTGGACGCAGAGGCGATCGCGCGGACCGCGGTGCGCCTCCCGGTGCCGCACCTCGCCGACGCGGTGCTGCTCGTGCTCCGGCAGGAGGGCGGCCCGCGCGTCCAGCTCGCCCACGCCGATCCGCGCCGCGAGGAGGAGGGGCGCGCCGCGCTGGCGAGGCCGGGGAGCGCCCTCGACCGCGCGGCGTCGATCACCCGCGCCCTCGAGACCGGCCGACCGGTGGTGAGCCGCCCCGCGGCCCAGGCCGGATGGCCCGACGCGCTGCGCGCCGCCCTGCCCGGCCAGGTCGAGCTGACGCTGCCGCTCGCCGGGGTGGGCGAGCCGCTCGGGACGCTGTCGCTGTTCGGGGATCGCGAGGATCGGCTCGCCACCCCGGAGGCGCTGGCGCTCGCCGAGGAGCTGGCGCGGCGGCTGGCGATCGCGCTCGACAACGCCCGCCTCTACGGCGAGGCGGAGCGCGCCGTGCGCGCGCGCGACGAGTTCCTCGCCATCGCCTCCCACGAGCTGAAGGGACCGCTCGGGCCGCTGCAGCTCCGCATCGCCATGCTGGAGCGGCTCATCGCCCGCGGCGAGCTGCGCGCCATGCCGCACGAGAAGCTGGTGCAGATCTTCGGCGGCGCGCGCGGCCAGGTGCACCGGCTGGCCTCCCTGGTGGACGACCTGCTCGACGTCACCCGGCTCTCCACCAAGCGCTTCCGCCTCGACGTCGCCCCGATGGATCTCGCGGCGGCGGTGCGGGAGGTGGTCGAGCAGCACGCCGGCGAGGCCGCCGCCGCCGGCGTGGCGCTGCGCGTGGACGCGCCGCCCTCGGTGCTCGGGGCGTGGGACCGGCGGCGCATCGACCAGGTGCTCGAGAACCTGGTCGGCAACGCGCTCAAGTACGCGCCCGGAGCGCCGGTGGACGTCCGCGTCGAGGCCGACGCCGGGTCCGCGCGCATCCGCGTCCACGACGAGGGCCCCGGCATCCCGGCCGCCGACCAGGAGCGCGTGTTCGGCGCGTTCGAGCGCGCCTGCCCGCACCGCGGCGTCGGCGGCCTGGGCGTCGGGCTGTACGTGGTCCGCGAGATCGTCCGCGCGCACGGCGGCTCGGTCTCGCTCGAGAGCGAGCCCGGCCACGGCACCACGTTCACCGTCACCCTGCCCCGCGGCAACGTCGCCACCGCGTGAGCGCGGCCGTCCCTCAGAACCCGTGCACGAACAGCCCCGAGCGCAGCTTCGGCTCGAACCAGGTGCTCTTCGGCGGCATGAGCTTGCCGGCGTCGGACACCGCGATGAGCTGCTCGATGCGCGTGGGGAACAGGTGCAGCGCGAGCGACCACCCCTCCTCGTTCACCCGGCGCTCCAGCTCCTGGTGACCGCGGATGCCGCCGACGAAGTCCACGTCCTTCGAGGTGCGCGGATCGCGGATGCCGAACAGCGGCTCGAGGAGCTGGTCCTGCGCGATGGAGCAGTCGAGCGCCTTCACCGGATCCGCGGCGTCGAAGCTGCCCTTGCGGACGTGGGCGTGCCACCAGCGGCCGCCCAGGTACACGCCGAACGCGAGCGGGTGATCGGGGCGCGGGTCCTTCGCGGGCTCGAGGTCGAGCACCTGGCGCAGCGCCGCGAGCAGCGCGTCGGGAGAGCGCCGCTGCGGATCGCGCACCAGGCGGTTGTAGGCGAGGATCTGCATCTGGTCGTGCGGGAACACCACCGCCAGGAACCCGTCGTGCTCGCCGGGCTGGCCGCGGCGCGCCGCGTGGACGCGCGAGGCGGCGGCGGACCGGTGGTGGCCGTCGGCCACGTAGAGCGCGGGCACGCCGCCGAACAGCTGCTCGATGCGCGCGCCGAGCGCGGCCGGGACCACCCAGAGCTGGTGTGCGACGCCGTCGGGGGTGACGAGGTCGTACTCCGGTGCGGCGCGCTTCACCTCCTCGATCGCCGCGTCGATGTCCGGCACCGCACGGTAGGTGAGGAACACCGGCTCGTCGTGCGCGGACAGCGTGTCGATGTGGCGGACGCGGTCGTCCTCCTTGTCTGCGCGCGTCTTCTCGTGCTTCTTGATCACGTCGCGGTCGTACTCGTCCACCGACGCGCACGCCACCAGGCCGGTCTGCCGGTGCTCGCCCATCCGCTGCGCGTACACGTAGAAGCGCGGCTCCGGGTCGGCGCGCAGCACGCCGCGCCGCACCAGCTCGTCGAGGTTCTCGCGCCCCTTCGCGTAGACGGGGTCGGAGTGCTCGTCCACGCCCTCCGGCAGGTCGATCTCCGGCCGCGACACGCGCAGGAAGCTGTCGGCGTTGCCGGCGGCGAGCGCGCGCGCCTCCTTCGTGGAGACGACGTCGTACGGCGGCGAGGCGACCTGGGCGGCGAGGGCTGCGGGCGGGCGCAGGGCGCGGAACGGGCGGAGCGTGGCCATCGGACCTCCGGGGCGGCGCGGCGGCCGCCGGCGAGTGGAAGGGGGTCCGGCGCGCGGAGGCGCCGGGGGCCCCTCGTCTTAACAGGGGCGCCCGCTCCGAGCGCGTGAATCAATCCCGGGACCGAGCCAGGCGGTCGAGACGCGAGCAGCGCGAGGCGCGACGACCGAGCATGCCCGTCGGCATGTGAGGGAGGAGCAACGACGCGATGCGACGCGGATCGGCCGCCGCGGCGACGGGAGGGGATGGTTTCACGTGCTCTCAGCCCCACAGCTTCTCGTCGCGGTGCTTCAGCACGCGGCCGCAGACGGCGCAGACGCGGACCGCGCCGCCCACCCCGGCCGAACGGCCGTCGGCGTACGTGTGATCGCAGTCCTCGAGCAACCGGGCCTCGTCGGCGCGGAGCGCGGCCAGCGCCGCCTCGTGCTTCGCGATCTCGACCCGCAGCTCGGTACGGCGGGCCAGCCTTTCGGACTGTGTCACGCGCGCCCTCCCCGGTTCCGCTCCTGGTGTCCGGCGAGTGTATCGGGGAACTCCGCGCCGCGCGCGCTGCCGACCTGCAACGCTGCCGGGAGAGGTCCCGACGCTTCGCGCAACGTTTGCGTCGGCCGAGCGGCCGCCGCGTCCCTTGCGCGTGGGACACGACGGGCTCGCACCTTGCCCCACCCGTTCGCCTCAGGAGTTTCCGCGCACTTGGCTGTCGGTACGGGTTCCCGCGGCGAACCGGCACGTGGGTTGCTCGACCGGCACCCCCGAACGTGGCGCCATGGCCGCCGCCCGCCCACGGTCCGGTGCTCCAGCGCCGGACCCTGGTCCCCGGGCCGCCGCCCGGAGACGAACCATGGCCTCGACCCACCGTGCAGCGCTCGCCGCGCTCGCCCTCCTCACCGCGACCGCCGCCTGCGACCAGGCCCGCCCGACGCTCGGCGAGGCCGGCGCCGGCGCGGAGGGCGACTGCACCTCCTGCCACGGCGACGCGACCCGCTCCGAGGCGAGCGCGCTGCTCCAGGCGGCCCCGCCGCGCGACGCGCACGGCAGCGCCAGCGGGCCGGCGGTCGGCGCGCACCAGGCCCACCTGCACGCGACCGCGGTGTCCGGGCCGATCGCCTGCGCCGAGTGCCACGCCGTGCCCGCGCAGCGGCTCCACTCGAACGGCCAGGTGGACCTCGCCTTCGGCGCGCTCGCCCGGGCCGGCGGCGCGTCGCCGGCGTTCGCGGGCGGCACCTGCTCCGGCGTCTACTGCCACGGCGCGACGCTCTCCGGCGGGAGCCTCACCGCGCCGGCCTGGGGCGGCGCCGGGCCGCTGGACTGCGCGAGCTGCCACGGCGCGCCGCCGCCGTCGCACGCCGCCGGCGCCACCGCCTGCGCCACCTGCCACCCCGGCACCGTCAACGCCGACGGCACGCTGAACCTCGCCGGCGGGCTGCACCTGAACGGCGTGGTGGACGTGAACGGCGCGCACCCGGACGGCTGGTCGGATCCGGCGCAGCACGGCCGCGCCGCGAAGCGCGATCTCTCGAGCTGCACCGCCTGCCACGGCGCCGACTACGGCGGCGGGACCTCCGGCGTGTCCTGCAACGCCTGCCACGGCGGCACCGCCTGGCAGTCGAACTGCACCTTCTGCCACGGCACCAAGGTCGCGGCATACGCCGCCGCCGATCTGCCGAAGGCCGCGCCGCCGCTCGGCACGCAGGGCGAGACGGCCGTCACCGACCGCGCGGTCGGTGCGCACCAGAAGCACCTCCTCGCCACCGTGTCGTCGCCGCTCGCGTGCGCCGAGTGCCACGCCGTCCCCGCCGATCTCGGCCACCTCGACGGCGCCGCGCAGGTGACGTTCGGCGTCGCCGCCCGCCGGAACGGGGCCGCGCCGGCGTGGAACGGGACCACCTGCGCGTCCACCTACTGCCACGGCTCCATCGCGGGCGCCGCCGCGCCGGCGCCGACCTGGACCTCGACGGCCGGCACCACCTGCGCCTCCTGCCACCTGCCGCAGAGCGGGAGCGGAACGTCCGCTTACTCCGGGCGACACTACCTGCACGTCTCCAGCCGCGGGATCTCCTGCGCGACCTGCCACGGGTCCGGGTACACTGCGAGCGCCGTCGTGCCGGCCACCCACGTGGACGGGACGCGGCAATTGCAGCCCATCGTCGGCTGGAACGCGGCCTCCCGGAGCTGTGCGCCGGGGTGCCACGGCGGCGAGACCTGGTAGCGGACCGGCCGGCAGCGGCAGGAACGCGACGCGCCCGAGGGCACCCGGCGCCCGAGCCGCGCATCCTGCGGTCGGGTGACGCGTCCCTTGCGCACGGTCAAGCCGCCGGCCCGCCGACGAGGGCATTCTGGCGCCGCGCGCCCGCCCATCCGGGCGCCGCCACGGACCGAGGACCCTCCCGAATGCGCTCCGCTCGAATCACCCCGCTCGTCCTGACCCTCGCACTGCTCGCCGCCTGCTCGGCCCGCAAGGTGGAGGAGTCGGCCGAGGCGGGCACCAGCTGCACGCGCTGCCACGGCGGCGTGGACAACCTGACCGGCGCACCGCCGCGCGACGCCCACGGCAGCCTGACCGGCCCGAAGGTCGGTGCGCACACCGCCCACCTCGGCGCCGGCGTCGCCTGCGAGACCTGCCACAAGGTGCCGTCCTCGGTGGACGACCCGGACCACATCGGCCCCGACACCATCAAGGTCCGCTTCGGGCAGGCCGCGAAGCTGAACGGCGCGGCCCCGACGTACGCCGCCGGCACCGGGACGCTCGGCGGCACCTGCTCGAGCACGTACTGCCACGGCAGCACGCTGTTCGCGGGCGGCACCACGCCGAACCCGTCCTGGAACCAGCCGAAGCCCAGCGCGGCGGAGCGCTGCCAGGCGTGCCACGGCAACCCGCCGCCCAGCCACAGCGCGCTCGCCACCAACTGCTTCCAGTGCCACTCCGACTCGGTGGACGCGAACCAGGAGATCAAGCCCGGCGGCAAGCACGTGGACGGCCACGTGGACATCGTGGCCCTGACCGCCTGCGCCGGCTGCCACGGCGACCCGGCCCGCACGCAGGACTCGCCGCTCGTCCGCGCCGCGCCGCCGGTGGACACGCAGGGCAACGTCAGCGGCGCCCGCGTCGGCGCGCACCTCGCGCACCTGCGCGACGGCCCGCTCGCCAAGGCGTTCGCGTGCAGCCAGTGCCACGTGGTCCCGACCGACTCCGCGCACGCGTCGAACGGCGCGCCGGTGGTCACCTTCGGCCCGCTCGCGTCGCTGAACGCGACCCCGAGCTACGCGAACGGCACCTGCAGCGGCGTCTACTGCCACGGCGGCGGCACCACGCCCATCGGCGGCGGCGGCCTGAACATCGCGCCGACCTGGACGCAGGGGACCGCCGGCGCGACCTGCGGGAGCTGCCACGCGCTCGTGCCCCCGTCGCCGCACCCGTCGATCGATCGCACCGGCGCGCCGCTCGGCTCGCTGCCGCAGTGCTCGCAGTGCCACCCCGGCACCGTGAACCCGGACGGTTCGATGTTCGTCGCGAACGGCCTGCACGTGAACGGCGTGGTGGACCAGAACGTCCACCCGGCCGGCTGGCTCGCGCCGGCGGGCACGCAGCAGCCCCACGGCCTGGCCGCGAACTTCCACGACCCGGCGTACCCGCGCGGTCTCGACGACTGCAGGACCTGCCACGGCGCCGACCTGAACGGCGGCCCCGGCGCCGGCGCGTCCTGCAACGCCTGCCACGCCGCGAACGGGCAGCAGGCGTGGCAGACGAGCTGCACCTTCTGCCACGGCGAGCCGAACCGGGCGCAGCTCGCGGCGGCGCCGCCGGTGGACAGCCAGGGCCACGTGGCGCCGTCGGAGCGCGGCGTCGGCGCGCACCAGACGCACCTGTTCGGCAAGCAGCCCACCGGCGCGATCAGCAACGGCGTCGCCTGCGGCGCGTGCCACGACGGGCAGCCCTACGCCGACATCGCGCACGTGAACGGCACGGTGGCGGTGGCGCTCAAGACGCCGGGCGGCGCCGCGGCCGGCACGTTCGACGCCGGCGCCGGGACCTGCGCGTCCACCTACTGCCACGGCGGGTTCCGCGGCGGGAAGGCCGCCACCCCGGCATGGACCGCCACCTCGGTGGACTGCGGCAGCTGCCACGCTTCGCAGACCGGCACCGACCTGAGCGACGCGCACGCGACGCACGTCGGCACGTTCAAGCTCTCGTGCGGCGTCTGCCACTCCGCCGGGTACGCGCCCGGCGCCACGCCGCCCACCGCGGACAAGGCGCTGCACGTGAACGGCCTGGTCGACGTGGCCGCGGCCGTCAACTACGACCGGGGCACCCACGGCTGCACCGTCGCCTGCCACGGTCCGGAGCGCGCCTGGTACTGATCCGGGCTGACGGTGCGTGAAGTTCCCGAGGCCGGGGGGTCCGCCCCCCGGCCTCGACCTTTCCGGCCCTTTTCCTTGCGCCCGCGCCCCGCACCTGTCAGGTTCCGGGCGCTGCGGGCCCCTGCCCGGCCTGCCCGGAGGCCCCTTCATGCGCCGCGAGCACAGCGATCAGCGGATCGCGCTCTTCATCGACTTCGAGAACCTCGTCACCCGCACCGGCCTCTCGGCCGAGACGTTCGACCTGCAACCCGCGCTCGACACCCTGCTCGAGAAGGGGAAGGTCGTGTACCGCCGGGCGTACGCCGACTGGACGCGCTTCTCCGCCGCCACCCCGCGGCTCCACGAGAAGGGCGTCGAGCTGGTGGACGTGCCGCCCTCGACGCGCGCCGGGAAGAACGGCGCCGACATGCGCCTCGTCATCGACGCGCTCGAGCTGGCCTACCTGCGCGAGCACATCGACACGTTCGTCATCGCGTCGGGCGACTCCGACTTCTGCCCCCTCGCCTACAAGCTGCGCGAGAACGACCGCACCGTGATCGGGATGGCGGTGCGGGAGGCGACCAGCCCCCTGTTCGTGAAGGCGTGCGACGAGTTCATCTACCTGCGCCCGGGCAGCCGCCGCCGCGCGGAAGGCGGCGGCAAGGAGAAGGCCGAGCGGCCCAAGGAGAAGATCGCCGCGGTCGTCCCCGAGGTCGCGCGCGAGGCCACCGCCGCCATCCTGGGGCGGGCCGCCGGGCCCGTGAACCCGTCCGCCATCAAGGCCGCCATCGTGCGCCGCCAGCCCGACTTCGACGAGCGCGAGCACGGGTTCTCGTCCTTCAACCGGATGCTGGAGGCCATGGAGACCGAGGGCCTGCTCCGCCGCGAGCAGGGCGCCAAGGGCCAGTGGTACGTGGTCCCCGCGGCCTAGCCTCCCTCGCGCCGCCGCGCCCCGGCGCGCCCCGCCCTAGCTTCTCGGGCAGGAGGCGCCATGGCGAAGGAGCGGAACCCCGACCCGCGGCAGGCCGGCGCGAAGCCGCCCTACCCGAAGCAGCAGCAGCAGACGCCCGGCAGCGAGGCGGGGATGCGCCCGCGACCGGACTTCGGCGAGCAGAGCTACCGCGGGCACGGGCGGCTGCAGGATCGCGTCGCCATCGTGACCGGCGGTGACAGCGGCATCGGCCGCGCCGTGGCGCTCGCGTTCGCGCGCGAGGGCGCGCACGTGGTGATCTCGTACCTGTCCGAGCACGAGGACGCCGAGGAGACGCGGCGCGTGGTGGAGGCGTCCGGGCGCACCGCGGTGCTGGTGGCCGGCGACCTCTCCGAGGACGCGCAGTGCGCGCGCGTGGTGCAGGCGGCGATCGAGCGCTTCGGGCGGCTGGACGTGCTCGTGAACAACGCCGCGTTCCAGGGGCGCGCCGTGCAGCGCTTCGAGGACCTCGACGCCGAGCGGGTGGAGCGCACCTTTCGCGTCAACGTCGTCGCCATGTTCAACCTCACCCGCCACGCCCTGCCCCACCTGAAGCCCGGCGCAGCGATCGTCAACACCACCTCGATCCAGGCGTACCACCCCAACCCGCAGATCCTGGACTACGCCGCCACCAAGGGTGCCATCCGCACGTTCACGCAGGGCCTCTCGAAGGAGCTGGCCGCGCGGGGGATCCGGGTGAACGGGGTCGCGCCCGGCCCGATCTGGACGCCGCTCATCCCGCAGTCGTTCCCGGACGAGAAGGTGGAGAAGCACGGCGAGAGCGCGCCCATGGAGCGCGCCGGCCAGCCGGCCGAGGTCGCGCCGGTGTTCGTGTTCCTCGCCTCCGACGACGCGCGGTACGTGAGCGGGGAGATCGTGGGGGTGACCGGGGGGTCGCCGCTGGCGTAGGGGCGTGCGCCCCGCGAACACGGGACGGGGTGGGACGCGCGCGCGCTTGCGGCGTCCCCCCGGCGGCGCGACAGTCGCCATCAGTGCGCGATGGCGACCGGCCCCTCCAGAACCTGGACGACCCGCCTCCGGCCCGCGCCGTCGGCTGCGTTCTTCGCCGGCACCTGGGCCTTGCTCGCGATCGCGGGCGCATCGCGGATGTTCCAGGACCCGGGCACGTTCTGGCACGTGCTCACCGGCGAGCGGATCCTGAGCCACGGCCTGCCGCACGAGGACTGGCTCACGTTCACGTTCCAGGGGAAGCCGTGGATCGCGCACCAGTGGCTGGCGGAGTGCGCGATGGCGCTGCTCCACCGGCTTGGCGGCTTCGACGCCCTGCTCGTCGCGGCGAGCGGCGGGCTGGCGCTCCTGTTCACGTGGCTGTTCACGCGGTCGATCGCGGGCGGAGTCCAGCTCCGCTGGGCGGTGCTGATCTCGGCGCTCGGCCTCCTCACCAGCGCCGGGAGCATCCACATCCGCCCGATGCTGCTCTCCATGGTCTTCTTCGCGTGGACGTTCGCGGCGATCGCCGACGTGGAGGCCGGGCGCGCCGGCCTTCGCAGGCTGTGGTGGCTCGTCCCGCTGTTCGTCCTGTGGACGAGCTGCCACGGGGCCGTGCTGGGCGGCCTGGCGACGCTCGGGATCACCGCCGCCGTCTGGATCACGGCCTGGGCGATCGGGCGCGAGTCGCCGGTGAGCGCGCCCGCCGACGCGCTCGCCCTGTGCGGCGTCCTCGCCGCCGGGATCGCCGGTACGCTCCTGAACCCCTATGGCGTGGACATGATCCGGACGTGGCTCGCGATCGTACGGTCCCCCGTCATCGCCGAGTACATCGTGGAGCACGCTTCGCTCTGGAGGACCGGAGCCTGGTATGTGGTTCCGCTCGCCGCCGGGTACGTCGCAGTGGCTGCATCGAGCGGGCGCGCCCGGTGGACGGCGACCTGCGCCCTGCCGCTCGTCTGGCTCGTGCTGGCGCTCCAGCGCATCCGGCACGCCCCCCTCTTCGCCATCGCGGCGCTGATCGCGCTCGCCGAGCTCCTCCCGCGCAGCGGGGCCGCCGCCTGGCTGGCGCGGCGACGGGTCGAGGTCGCCGGTCCGCCCCGACCGGCTCCGGTCTTGCCGCGCGCGGCGTGGCTCGCCCCGCTCGCGGCGCTCGCGCTCGTCGCGGTGAATCATTCCGTGGGCGGCCCTTCGCTGGCTGGCCCGCAGCGTGCCCGGTGGCCGTACGCGCTCGTGCCCCGCCTCGACGCCGCCGCGGGCGCGCTCGGGCCGGGCACGCCGGTGCTGACCGAGATGGTGCTGGGCGCGTTCGTCGCCTACAACGTCCCGGGCGTCCGCATCTTCGGCGACGACCGGTGCGAGCTCTACGGGGACTCGTTCCTGCGCGAGTGGTACGAGGGGACGCCCGCCTTCTACGCGCGCCAGGTGGCCGAGCACGACCTGCACGTCGCCCTGGCCGCGCGTGGCTCCCGGCTCGACGCGTACCTGCGCGCCGACGCGGCCTGGCGCGAGGTGGAGAGCACGCCCAACGCCGCGCTCTTCCTCCGGGATGCCGGTGCGGGACGGGGGGCGGCTCGGTGAACGGGCTGCGCGCGCGCCCGCCCTACCGGACCAGCTTGGGACGCAGCGGCCCGGTGCCGAACCATCCGCAGCCGATCACGCCGGCCTCGTCGTCCACCTCGTCGCAGAGGAACTCGACGTCGATGTAGGAGTTGCTGGCGCCACCGCAGACCATCCGCACGAACCGGAAGGTCGCGAACCCGATCACCTGGTGCGTCTGGTTGAACCGCGGCGGGCACTCCCCATCCACGACTGGCGCGCGGACCTCCCGCGGCTGGGTGCAGGTGCCCGCGGCGTCGGCAACGCAGTAGTGGTCGAACGTCGGCTGGTTGTTCTCGGGGCCGCAGAGCGTGGTCGACCCCTGCTGGCCGTTGCTGATGTTGACCTGATCCCCCGCCTGCAGGTCCCGGCACAGCTCGCCCGAGATGATGTTGCGGTAGGTCTGGGTGTTGGCGGAGTCGAGCGAAAGCGAGGAGAGGCCGGCGGTGTCGGTGCCGTCCGGGCTGAAGTGGATGCGCAGCGTCCGGCCGCAGGCGAGCTGATACGTGTCCGGGTCCTCGATGCCGCACGCGAAGAACGCGAGGGGAGCATCCGGGCACGAGTCCTCGCAGGGGCCGCCGTTGACGGCGATGGCGTCCGCCGCCACGTCCATGCTCTCGGTCGAGACGAACGAGGAGAAGTCGACCCCCACCGCGTTGCCGCGGCTGCCCTCCCGTCCCGCGAGGACGCGCACGGCATTCACCCGGCGCGCATCCTGCTCCGTGAGGATCGGCGTGATGGGCGTGAACGCGGTGGCGGGATCCGTGGCGAAGGGGTCCCAGTGGCCCGGGATGACATCGCTCGTCGGGGTGATCTCCACCGGCATCGAGCGGTCGGTGATGTGGCGCTGCGTGAACTCGCTCGCCAGCGCCCCCGGCCGCCCCGCCTGCAGGGTCGCCAGGGTTCCGTCCAGCTCCGCGGCGCCGGCGAGCGCGCCCGCGTCCACTGCGCTCTGCAGCTGGCCTCGCACCGCCCGGCTGTGCCCCACGTTGAGCGCGAGCGCGAGGAACGCGCCCAGCACCACCACCACGATGGCGACCAGCACCGCCGTCACGCCTCTCTCGTTCCGCCGCGGGTCCGGACGTGCCATGCGCGCCTCCTAGTTGCCCGGGACCGACGGCCCCGGCCGGGCCGACGCACCGGGCTTCTGCGGAGCGACGATCAGCAGCTGCGGCTCCTGCTCCGGCCGCTCGCCCTTGGGGGACAGGCTGTTGCGGTACGAGGCCGCGATGATGGCCGCCTCCTGCGAGTCGAGTCCCGGCGGCGGGTCCACCGGCCCACGCGCGGGCGCAGCACGCTGCCCGCCGAACGCGGCCCGGTACGCGACGCCGTGTGTGGGCGTGATGGTCCTGCGCGCGCCGCACCCGGCGAGCGCGACGGCGAGGCAGACCACGGTGATCTTCGCAACGCTCATGTCACCCTCCTCCCGCGACCGGCCCGGTCGCCACGTCGGCAGGCAGCGCGCGGCCGAGGCTCCGGGCCACGTCCGCCAGGTTCGCCCGGGCCCGCGCCAGGCCGGGGTCCGCACGTACCGCCGCCAGGTACGCGTCGTAGGCGGGCGCGAGCAACCCCGCCGCCTCGTAAGCCACCCCGAGGTTGTTCCGCGCCTCCGCCGGAGGCTCGGCCAGGTCGAACTGCTGCGACGCCCGCGTGAAGTCGCCGGCACGCGCGTAGGCGAACCCGAGATTGGTCCGGGCCCGCCGGAGCGTGGGCTCGAGCTCCACCGCCTTGCGCAGCGCCTGCAGCGCCTTGTCGTTGCGCCCGCGCGCGAACAGCGCGAACCCGTAGTCGTTCCAGTAGGACGCGTTGCGCGGCGCGAGCTCGAGCGCCTTGCGGTGGTGCCGCTCGCCCTCGTCGTAAGCTCCGTCGACGTCGTGCAGCACGGCCAGCGCAGCGTGCGCCGGGGCCCAGCGGCCGTCCAGCCGGAGCGCGTGCTCGAAGTCGGCGCGCGCCTCCTCGTGCACGCCCCGCTCCCGCAGCGCGACGCCGCGCAGGGTCAGGCTCTCCGCGCACGGGCCGGCGCTCGCGTGGTAGCGATCGAGCGCGAGCAGCGCGTCGTTCCAGGCGCGGTGCTCGACCATGGCCCTGGCCACCGCCAGCCGCGCCTCGTCCAGCGGCCGGCTCCGGGACCCGGCGCCGGCGCACGCGCAGAGCGCGAGCAGCGCGACCAGGCCGGCGCGGCGGATCATCGGCCACCTCCGAGGAGCGGGAACAGCCGATCGGCCATGTTGACGACCGCCGGCCCGAGCACCACCGCGAACACGCAGGGGAGGATGCAGAGCACCAGCGGGAGCGACATCTTCACGGACACGTAGGCGGCCTTCTCCTCGGCGCGGTGCATCCGGCGGATCCGGATCCCCTCGGCCTGGATGCGGAGCGCCGCGCCCACGCTGGTCCCGAACAGCTCGGTCTGCGCCAGCGTGGCGGACAGGGACCGCAGCTCGGGGGCCCCGGTGCGCTCGGCCATGCGGCGAAACGCGGCGATGCGCGGGATGCCTGCCTTCACCTCCAGGAACACCAGGCGCAGCTCCTTCGACAGCAGCGGGTGCGCCAGGGCGACCTCGTCCGAGACCCGCTGCAGGGCGGAGTCCAGCCCGAGGCCGGCCTCGACGCAGGTCACGAGGAGATCGAGCGCGTCCGGCAGCGACCGATCGAGCTGGGTCTGGCGCGCCTGCACGCGGGAACGGAGCCAGAGGTTGGGCAGGAAGAACGCGATGCCGGTGATCAGGGCGGCCATGGGCAGCCCGGTCCGCACTGGCTCGGTCCGGAGCGCGTTCAGGGCGGCGAAGCCCGTCAGGGCCACCGTCGCGAGCGCCATCTTCGCCGCGACGAAGCCTTGCGGGGCGCCCGCGCGTCGGATGCCCGCCCACACCAGCTCGCGCCGGAGGCGTGAGCCGCCCTCGCTGGAGTCGCCCTCCACCGCCGCGAGCCCGGGCTGGAGCTGGAGCGCCGGGTCGCCGTCGACGGCGCCCGCGGCGGTCGCCCGCAGGCGCCGGACCACCGGGTCGGCCTCGCGGCGCACCGCCATCCACGCGCCGGCCAGCGCGCCGACGATGACCACGGCCAGCCCCCCGATGCCCCACGCCATCACGGATTCCGCGCCCATGCCGCCGCCCCCTAGAGATCCACCTGCGTGAGGCGGTAGAGCCAGAGGAGCCCGACCACCCAGCTCACCGACGCGCCCAGGATGATCATCTGTCCCTTGGCCGTGCCCGGGAGGACCATCAGGTACTCGGGGTTCAGGATCGAGAGGGCCACCGCCACCGCGAAGGGCAGCGCGCCGAGGATCACCGCCGAGGCGCGCCCCTCGCCGGTCAGCGCGCGGAGCTTGCCGTAGAAGCGGTAACGCTGGCGAATCGTCTCGCCGATCTGATCGAGGATCTCCGCGAGGTTGCCGCCGGTCTCGCGCTGGATCACCGCGGACACGGCGAAGATCTTCATGTCGCCGTTCCCGGGGCAGCGCTCCGACATCTGCACCACGGCCCGCTCCAGCGTGAGGCCGAGCCGCTGCTCCTCGTACGCACGGGCGAACTCCACGCTGACGGGCTCCGGCATCTCGCTCGCCACCACCTGGAAGGCGGCGGTGACCGCGTGGCCGGCGCGCAGCGACCGCGCCATCATGTCGAGGGCCTCCGGGAGCTGCTCCGAGAGCTTCGCGCTGCGCTTCGCCCGTGCCGAGAGCACCCCCACGATCGGCAGCGCGGCGCCACCCGCGGCCAGGCCCCCGATGCCGACCGCGCCGGACCGCAGGCTGACGCCGATCAGCGCGGCGACCAGACCACCCGCCAGCGTGAGCGCCCCGAGCCTCGCCACGGTCCAGCTCGAGTCCGCCTGCTCCAGGAGCCGCTCGAGCCTCCGCGCGCCGGGCACCTGCTCGAGCACCTGCTGCAGGGCCGGGGCCTTCGCGAGCCGCCCGCGCCGCAGCAGGTCCGCGTCGAGCGCGCTGCCGCGGCCGATGGCGTGCAAGCGCCGCCGCAGCTCCGCGGAGCGCCGGTCCGCGAAATAGCGCGCGAGGTGGTAGGCCGCCTCGAGGCCCGCGAAGATGGCCACGGCGGCCGCGGCGATCATCACCTCACGCATGGGCCGGTCCCGTTCCCTGGAGCCGCTCGATGATGCGGCCCGGATCGACGCCGAACTGGGCGATGCGTGTGAGGGCGCGCGGCCGGATGCCGGTGGGCCTGAAGTCGCCCTGGATCTTGCCGGTCGGGTCCACGCCGTGCTGCTCGAACCGGAAGACGTCCTGCATCGTGATCGCCGCGCCCTCGGTCCCGGTGATCTCGGCGATGCTGGTGATGCGGCGGCGGCCGTCGGTGCCGCGGTTGAGCTGGACGATCACGTTCAGGCCGCGCGAGATGGTGGCCCGCGTGGCCCCCTCGGAGAGCGGGACGCCGCTCATGCCGATCATCGCCTCCAGGCGCGCCAGCGCGTCGCGCGGCGTGTTCGCGTGGACGGTGGTCATCGAGCCCTCGTGGCCGGTGTTCATGGCCTGGAGCATGTCGAGGACCTCACCGCCGCGGACCTCGCCCACCACGATGCGGTCGGGGCGCATGCGGAGCGCGTTCTTGACCAGGTCGCGCGCGATGATCTCGCCCTTGCCCTCGATGTTGGGTGGGCGGGTTTCGAGCCGGACCACGTGGCGCTGCTGGAGCTGCAGCTCGGCGGAATCCTCGATGGTGACGATGCGCTGGCTGTCCGGGATGAACGCGGAGAGCGCGTTGAGCAGCGTGGTCTTGCCCGCGCCGGTGCCGCCGCTGATGAGGATGTTGAGCTTCGCCTCGACGCACGCCCCCAGGAACCCGGCCGCCTCGGCGCTCAGCGCGCCGCCAGCGAGCAGGTCCCGCATCCGGAGGGGGGTCACGCCGAAGCGCCGGATGGAGACGATGGGACCGTCCAGGGCGAGCGGCGGGATGATCGCGTTCACGCGCGAGCCGTCGGGGAGGCGCGCGTCCACCATGGGCGACGTCTCGTCCACCCGGCGGCCGATCCGCGACACGATCCGGTTGATGATCTGCATCAGGTGCTGGTTGTCGGCGAAGCGCACCGGGGTGAGCTCGAGCCGGCCGGCGCGCTCGATGTAGACGGTCGCGTAGGTGTTCACCAGGATGTCGGAGATGGTGGGGTCCGCCAGCAGCGGCTCCAGCGGCCCGAGGCCGGTGAGCTCGTCGAGCAGCTCCTGCACCATCCGCTCGCGCTCGATCTGGTTGAGCGGGAGATCGCGCCGCGCGATCTCCGCCGCGAGCACGTTGCGCAGCTCTTCGCGCCGCCGCTCCGGGGCGAGCTTCTCGAAGGCCTGCAGGTCGAGCGCGTCCACGATGCGGCGGTGGAGCTCGCCCTTCAGATCGTGGAAGTCCTGCGGCGCCGTCTCCGCCACCATCGCATGGGCGGCGGCCGGCTCGTTCGCGCGCTGCTTGAGGCGATCGGCGAGGCCCACGGCTACCTCCGCGCGAACATCCGGCGCAGCATGCCCGGACGGCGTCGATGCTGGTCACCACCGGAGAGCTGCCGGGCGAGGGTCGAGAGGTCGCGTGCCAGCGCCGAGCGGGGCGCCTCCTCCAGGATGGTCGAGCCCCGCTGCACGGCCCGGCTCGCGGAGGCGAAGTCGTTGGCGACGGTGGCCGTGACGGGCACCCCCAGCGTCTCGGCGATCACCTCCGGCGTGATGTTCGAGGACCGGAGGCAACGGTTCACCACGATCGCGAGCTTCGCGTCGGGGTAGCCGAGCTTGCGGAAGAGCTCCACGCACCGCTGGGCGTTCCGCACCGCGGGCACCTCCTGCGTCACGACCAGCACGACCCGGTCGGCGGCGTCGAGCGCCGCGAGCGAGCGCTCGTCGAACCCGCGCAGCCCGTCGAGCACCAGGTGCTGGTAGTGCTCGCGCAGGAACGCGATCAGCTTCTCCACCGCCGGCGCGTCCAGGTGCTCGGCCTCCTCGAGCCGCTCCTCCTGGGCGAGCACGTGCACGCCGGACCGGTGCGCGATCACCGATGCGTCGAGCAGCTCGCGGTCGAGCCGCCGCATGTTCGCGACCACGTCGGTGATGGTGTAGCCGCCGTGCACGTCGAGGAACGCGTTCACGTCCCCGAGCTGCAGGTCGAGATCCACCAGGCAGGTGCGGTCGCCGCCCCGCACGAGGTCGGCGGCGAGGTTCGCCGCCAGCGTGGTCGCGCCCATCCCGCCCTTCGCCGGGAAGATCGCGAGCACCTGCCCGGCGGCGGCCGCGCCGTCCGGCCGCGCCAGGCTGCGCACCGCCAGCTGCAGCCTCGCCGCGTCGCCGGCCACCGCATACTCGCGCGCGCCGGCGCGCATCGCGCGCAGGATGAGATCGGGGTCCTTCGCCGGCCCGACCACCGCGACGCGCGTTCCAGAGGCGGAGAGCCGCGCGACGGTCGCGAACGCGCCGTCGGGGTTCCCGTTCAGCCCCACCACCGCCAGCGGCGTCCGGGCGGCGTCGTCCGCCCTCGCCGGCGCCTCGTCCACGCGCGCGAGGCGGAGGTCCCTCAGCGACGACAGCAGCTCCGCCTCCGCGGCGGGCGCCAGACCGGTCACGTAGATGCCCTTCTGTTCCATGGCTTCCCCCTGGACTGCGTCGCCGCGCCCCGCCTACCTGCTGTACCCGCGCTCACCGGCGGCGCCGCGCGCAGCCGTCGCGCCCGCGCCCTTCGGCTGTTTCACCGCCGAGCCGTCGCTCCCGAGCAGGAAGAGCGCCGCGTCGGACGGGTCGTTGTTCTCGAAGTCGGTCGGGAGCGGCGGGAGCTCGTGCGGCGCCACCGGCTTGGCGAGCCGCGCGGTCACCACGACGAGCAGCTCGGTCTCGTCGCGCTGGTAGGCCTGCGAGCGGAAGAGCGCTCCGAGGATCGGGATCGACCCGAGCACCGGGACGCGCGCGCTCTGCGAGCGCACCTTGTCGGAGATGAGCCCGGCCACCGCGAAGCTCTGACCGTCGCCCAGGCGGATGGTGGTCTCGCTCTGGCGCGAGACCAGGCCCGGGATGGTGGTCCCACCGACGGTCACCGCGGTGGTCGGGTCGAGATCGCTCACCTCCGCCTTCAGCCGGAGGTGGATGGCGTCGCCGATCACCGTGGGCGTGAAGCGGAGCTGGATGCCGAACTTCTTCCACTCCACCGCCGTCTGGCCGAAGGTGGACGCGAGCGGGATGGGCAGCTCGCCGCCCGCAAGGAACGCCGCCTCCTGGCCGCTCATGGCCACCAGCGTCGGCTCGGCCAGCGTCTTCGCGAGGTTGCTCTGCTCGAGCAGGTTGAGCATCACCGAGAACGGGAACTGCCCGCCCTGGGACAGGAAGAAGCTGAACGCGTTGTTGAAGGCCGCGTTCGGCACGTCCGGTGGAAGACCCGGGCCCCACAGACCGCGGGGGCCGGTGCCGGGGATGGCCGGGTTGGACTGCGTGTTGAGGAAGTCGCCGGGGTAGGTGCGGTTGCCGGTCATGCCGCCCACCCGCTTGCCGTCGTCGGACTTGTGGAAGAAGTTGACGCCCATCTCGCGGAGGCCGGTTCGCCCCACCTCGGCGAAGCGGACCTCGAGCTGCACCTGCTGCTGCCCGGACACCTGCACCAGGTTCGCCACCTTGGAGGCGTGGAGACGGGCCACCTCCGCCACGCGCTCGGGGATGCGGACGTCGCTCACCTGGCCGGAGATCACCACCAGGTCGCCGGCTGAGGAGACGTCGATCTTCTCGCCTGCGAAGAGCTCCTTGAGCTGCTTGCGGAGCCCCTCCAGGTTGCGGGTCACCTGCAGCGCGACCACCAGCGGATGGTTGTCGCGGTCCCACAGCGTGAGGTCGGTGGAGCCGATCCCCTTGGCGGTGAGCAGCACCTGGTACGGGGTGACGACCTTCAGGTCCGCCACGTCCGGGTTGGCCACCGCGATCCGCCCGATCTGGTCGGACACGACCAGCAGGCGGTTCTGGCCCGCCTCGAGGCTCATGCTGCGCGCGGCGCCCACCTCGCGATCGATGCGCATGGTCGGGACCACGTCCTGCGCCGCGGCCGCGCCTCCCCCGACGAGCATCAGCGCCACCCACACCGCCTGCCGGCTCACTTGGCACCTCCCTTCCCGAAGTCGCGCCGCTCGTACATGTCGCCGCGAAGGATCTCGACCACCTGCTTCGGCGCCTCCGGCGCGCGCGCCACGCGGCGCACGGGCGGCGGCGGCTTCGCGTTCACCGGCGGCTCGACATGGGCGTTGACGAGGCCCGCCGGGTTCACGCCGGTCGTGTCCACCAGCTCGCGGTCGATCCCGCTCCGAAGCGTGAGCAGGATGCTGCCCTTGGTCTGCGCCAGGGCGAGCTTCTCGGACTGCTCGCTGTCCACCATCAGCGTGGCCACCGTGGCGGGCAGCGACTTCTCCAGGCTGCGCTCGTTCCGCCCCAGCTCCTTGCCGACGGCCAGCACCTGGACGTTCTGCAGGATGATCTTGGAGAAGAAGGCAGGGTTGGAGTTGCCGTTCGTCTCCGGTCGCATCACCACGATGACGTCCACCGAGTCGCCGGGGTGGATGAACCCGGCGACGCCCACGACGTCGTTCACCGGGACCGCCGCTGCGCGCATTCCAGGCGGGAGGATGGCGGCGAGCCCGTGCCCCGCGTCCGCGGCGGCGAGCCGCGACTCCACCACCGGCTCGCCCTTGATGACGCGCGCGCGAACCACGCGATCCACGAGCTTCGCGGGATCCGACGCCGCGCCTTCCGGCACGTTCGCGCTGGGCCACTGCACCACGCTCAGGACGTCGGCGCGGAGCGTGGTCGCCTCTGGCAGGTCGATGGTCGCCACCACCACCGGCGTCGTCGAGACCCGCGCGGCCGCCGTGCGCGTCTCGACGTACCGGGTGACCAGCAGCACGGCGAGCGCCGCCGCCCCGGCCGCGATGACCAGGAACAGCACCACCCTCAGCCCGGTGCGTCGCGGACTGCGCTCCGCGGCGCGCTTCAGCACGCCCATCCCGTCCGAACCGTTCGACATCTCTCCCCCCCCCAGTGGACCTCAGCGACGCATCTCGGCCCGCGCCCACACCGTGTCCGGCACGGGGATCCCGAACCCCGTCAGCGGAACGAACGGGAAGGACACCGTGACCACCACCGACTCGACCGTCGCGCCGCTGACCGGATCGACCGTCGTGCGCGAGCTCGCCACCACGTTCGCGCCCACCGTGGTCGGATCCACCGAGCCGGCGACCAGCGCCGCCCGCGCGGCGCTCTCCGCCACGGCGAGCGGGGCCACCGTGGCCACGCTGCCTGCCCGCGCTCCCTCGCGCGCCGCGTTCACGACCACCTGCTCGCGGAAGAAGTAGAAGCCCCACTCCAGCCCGCCCAGCACGATGGCGAGCAGGAACGGAAGGACGAGCGCGAACTCCACCGCCGCGACGCCGCGCTCCGTGTGCCGTCTGGACCGCATGTCATCCCCCCAGCACCACCGTGGTGAGCGCGCCGACGGCGAACGCCGCGCCGGCCGGGACGCTGACCCGATCGCCGGCGGCGCGCGCCGGGATGGACACCGGCCGTCCCGCCGCGGCCGCGCGCAGGTTCGCCCCGATGTCGCGCCGGGCCGCGCCGCCGCTCGCCAGCCACGCCACCGTCGCCAGCCCGCCCGCCGCCACCGCGGAGGTCGTGAGGTAGCTCGCGAGCGAGCCCAGCCCCACCCACGGCGCCGCCGCCACCGCCAGCTTCCAGTCTCCGCCGCCCAGCCAGCCTCGCGACCAGGGCACCCAGAGCAGCGCGCCCACGGCGGCGGTCGCGACCAGCGCGCCGGCCGCGCCCGCGAGGCCCCCCGCAACGGCCTGGAGCGCGATGCCGCCCACCGCGAGCGGCACGGTGATGCGGTTCGAGATCCTGCGCCCCGCAGCGTCCGAGGCCGCGGCGACGGCGAGCAGGAACCCGAAGGTTCCGAAGGCGAGCGGTGAGGCCATCATGGGCGTGGGCCCGAGGGCGACGGTGCTGGCCCGGCCTGGTCCTCCGAGCCAGCACCGCTCGCGTGCCGTGCTACGGCGCCGCCCCGCCGGGAACGCGGGAAGCGGCGTTGCCGAACGTCGTGTTGACGTTCGTGCCGAGCGCCGCCGCGCCGATGATGATCACGAGCCCGATCACCGCGACCATGATCGCGTACTCCACCGCCGTCGGCGCTTCCTCGTCCTTCCACAGCCTCTTCAGCGTCTGCAGCATCTCGAATCCCCCTGTCGCACGCGGGCCGGCATGGCCCCGTCGTCACTTCCTGACGCGATGGATACTGGGTGGTTTCACCCCACCCACGTCACACGACGCTGCGACGGGGAATCGCGCGACAGCGGACGCACTGCGACCACGAGTGCAGTCGCGCGGAGTGCCGGGCATTTTCCGTGATCCACTGTTCGTGAACCGTTTGGGAACCTACGGGGATCTCTTAGGCCCAAGGGGTGTCCCCTGCCCAGAGGACGCCTGCGGCGCGTGCCGCTTCCAGCGTGGCGGGACGGACGCCGGCCGAGCCCGGGACGCAGCGCGCCCGAGGCCTGCCACGCCTCGCGCAAGCGGACCACGCCCCGGTGACATGGCCCGCACCTGCCGCGTGCTACCGTCGCCGCCAGCGAGGGGACATCGATGGGCGCACGCATCACGCGCAGCGGGCTCCTGACGGCGGGGATGGACGTGGGCGTGGGCGCCGTGTACGTCGCGTTCGCGCTGGTGCACGCGCGCGCGTTCCTCGACTCACCGCGCGTGAGCGTCTTCGCGATCGTCGCGTTCGAGACGGTGTTCGCGGCGATGTTCCTGGTGCGACGGTCCGCCGTGGCGGTCTCACGCGATGCCCTGTCCTGGGCCGCCATGCTCGCCGGCACCTTCGGGCCCCTGCTGTTCCGGCCCGTGCCCGGCGCGCACGACGTGCCACTCGCGCAGGCGGTGCAGCTCTCCGCCATGGCGTTCGCGTTCTACGGGCTCGCCTCGCTGAACCGGAGCATCGGCCTGCTCCCGGCGAACCGCGGCGTCCAGCGGTCCGGCGCGTACCGCTTCGTGCGCCACCCGCTGTACGCGGCCTACGCCATCGCCAATGCCGGCTACCTGGTGAGCAACGGGTCGATCGCGAACGCAGCCGTGTGGGTCGCCGGGGTCGCGGCCCAGCTCGTGCGCATCCGCCAGGAGGAGATCCTCCTGCTCCGCGATCCTGACTACCAGGCGTACGCCCGCTCGACCCGCTGGCGCCTGCTCCCGTTCGTCTACTGAGGCCGGCCCTTCCGGTTCGGAAGGCCCGCGCGTTCCCCCGACGCCTCCCGGGGGCGGCCCGTACCCTTCCCGCCTCCCCGCCCGCATGTTGCTGGGGTGCCGTCCGCTCGCGACGACCGCCTGGCGCCGCTCACCGGCATCCGCTTCGCGGCCGCGCTCGGGATCCTGCTCTTCCACTACGGTGGCCCGCTGGTCGCGGGCGCCCCGCCGTGGGTGCGCACGCTGCAGACCGGCGGCCACGCCTGGGTGAGCCTGTTCTACGTGCTGTCCGGGTTCGTCCTCGCCTGGGCCAACCCGCACCCGATGGACCGCGCCGAGCGGCGCGCGTTCCTGACGGCGCGCCTCGCGCGGCTCTACCCGGCGTACCTGCTCGCGTTCGCGCTCTCGGCGCCGTTCGCCCTCTCGCGCTGGTCGGGTGACGGCGCGGGCGGGCTGGCGAAGGCGGCCGTGGTGGCAGGCGCCTCCCTGCTGCTGGTGCACGCGTGGCTCCCTCCCATCTCGCGGCTGTGGAACGCGCCGGGCTGGTCCACGTCGGCGATCGCGACGTTCTACGCGCTCTTCCCGTTCGCGACCGCGCGCCTCGCCCGCCTCTCGCGGCGCGGGCTCGCGCTGGCGCTCTGCGCCGCATGGGCGGCCTCGCTCGCGCTCCCGCTCGCGTACCTCGCGCTGCGCCCGGACGGGCCCGGCGCCGAGCTCCTTCGCCACGAGCCGCGCTGGCTCGAGGCGCTCAAGTTCCACCCGGTGGCGCGCCTGGGGGAGTTCCTGGCCGGCGTGGCGCTGGGGCTGCTGCTCCGCCGTGGCGCCGCGCTGCCGCGCCGCCTGGCCGGCTTCGCCGCGGCGCTCGCGCTCGCAGCGGCCATCGCGGCGCTGGCCTGGGGCGGCTTCCCGTACGTGCTCGTGCACAACGGGCTGCTCGTGCCGCTCTGGGCGCTGCTCGTGGCGGGGCTCGCGGGCGTGGCGGCGAAGGGCGGCGCGCTGGGGCGCGCGCTGTCGGCGCGGCCGCTCCAGTCGCTCGGCGACGCGAGCTTCGCGCTCTACGCGCTGCAGGACCCGCTGTGGCGCTGGGCGGAGCTGCTGCTGCGCACGCCGGGGACGCCGGCGTCGCCGGCGTTCGTGCTCGGGTTCTCGGCGGCCGCGGTCGCCATTTCGCTCGGCGTGTCGCGCTGGCTCGAGCGGCCTGCACGCCGCGCGCTGCGGGCGGCCCTGGGCCCGGCGCCGTTCGCCGCCGCGCGCCCGCCCGCGCCGTGACGCCGGGCGCGGGTCCGGACGCCGCGGCCTCCCGGATCAGGAGGCCGGGTGCTCCGGCTGCCCGCCCGGCTTCCGCGGCCCGGGCAGCCCGACGATCGCGCCGGTGAAGCCGAAGAACCCTGCGGCGGTCCACACGTTGCCGGTCAGCGGGCAGGTGCCGGTGCGGCAGCCGATGAAGTGCGCGTAGGCGGCGCCGAGGACGGCGCCCACCGCCGCGCCAGCGAGGGTGCGCCAGTGCGCGCGGAGCCGGGGAGGGATGTTCACGTTGCCTGCCTCGCGGTGCTGCGGGTTCCGGGGCCGCCGCACGGCGCGGCCCCGTCCGGTGAGAGCCCGCGCGGACGCGGAGGATTCCAGGGTCGACATTGCCCTGTACCGCCCGCGCTGGACACACCAGCTCCCCCGCGCGGCGCGCCCCCGCGCTCCTGCCCCCGGGTGATTTACCTTCCAGCGGTCTCCCTGCTTTGCTGCCGCTCCTGGGGGGAGCACGCGTGCGCATCGTCTCGGGCTGGCCGATCGTCGCGCTCGCGCTCGCGGCCTCCGGCGTGCCGGCGCAGGAGCAGGCGCCGGTGCGGGAGCCGGGCGCCGGCGCCGCGCCGCTCGAGCTCGAGCTGTCGTTCGAGCCACGGGAGGCGCGCCCAGGTGACGAGGTGCTGCTCACGGCCCGCCTGCGTGGCGCCGACGGCCGCGGCCGGGACGCCGCGGTCACCGTCGAGGTGGACGCCGGCGCTGCGAACGGCCCGCTCCGCGTCTCGCTGGGTGTCTACACCTGCCGCATCACCGCCCCGACCACGCTGGGCACGCGCACCTCCATGGTGGTGGTCGCGACCGCCGCGGGCGCCGCCGCATCCGCGGCCCTTCCGCTCCGGCCCGGGCCCGCACGCGCCATCGCGCTGGAGGTCCCCGAGGGCCTCGGCGCCGACGGCGGGCGGCATCCGATCTGGATCGCGGTGACCGACGCGCACGGCAACCCGGTGGCGGACGAGCCGCGGCTCGCCGCGGCCCGCGGCGGGATCGGGGAGCCGGTGCCGCTCGGCACGGGCCGCTGGCTGGCCGAGTACCGGTCACCGCGCAGCGCCTGGGCCGGCGAGGACGTCCTGCGCGCGTCGGCGGGCCCGGCCTCGGTCTCCCGCCCGCTGCCGCTGCGCGCGGTCCCGGCGGTGCTCACCGTGTCGCCTCGGGCGGGCGTCATCCTGGGCGGCGGCGGTCCGGCGCTGGCGCTCGGCGCGGACGCGGCGGCGTGGCGCGGGGCAGGCCGGCTCGCTCTCGGTGTCGTCGCCGCGGTCGCCTGGTGGGGGGTCCGCGAGGACGGCGTGGCCTGGGCGCCGCGCGCCGCGCTGGACCTTCGCGTGGACCGCACCACGATCCCGCTCACCGTGTCGCTGGCGGCGCGCGCCGGGCTCGGCGCGCGCGGGACGGCCACGCTGTCGCTGGGCGGTGGCGCGGCGCGCGTGTCGAGCCGCACGCGGTTGGCGGGCCAGCCCGAGCTCGGCCAGGCCGCCTGGACGCCCGCGGCATCGGCCGCCCTGGAGCTCGCGTTCCGCACGCGGATCGGCGCGCCGTTCGCCGAGCTGCGCGGGTACTGGCTCGGCGATCCGGGGCTCGACACGGTGCGCGGCGCGGGCTGGCCGGTGCTGCTGTCGGCGGGGGTGCGCCTCGATGCGTACTAGGCTCGGCATCCTCGCCGCGGTCGCCGCGCTCGCGACGCTCTCGTGCTCCAGCGGGCCGGACGGCGAGTCGCCCCGCCCGGCCTCGGTCGAGCCCGCCTCCGCGTCCTCGGCCCAGGCCACCCGCGTCACCATCCGTGGCGACGGCTTCCTGGCGCGCCCCTCCACCAGGCTGTCCGGCGGCGGCGCGGCGGTGGACGTGCGGCACCGCGCCTGGCTCGGCGACGTGGAGCTGGAGCAGGTCACCTGGGTGGACGTCCGCACGCTGCAGGCCACGGTGCCGGCCGGCCTCGCGCCGGGCTCGAAGCGGCTGGTGGTGGAGAACGCGCTCGGCCGGCAGGGCGCGCTCGAGGACGCGTTCGAGGTCGTCGGCGCGGAGCCGGCCGCGCTCGCCGCGGAGATCCAGGCGGACCGGACCAGCGCCGCGGTGGGCCAGGCGATCGGGGTGACGCTGACGCTCTCCAACGGCGGCGGCTCGCCCGCCCAGGTCACCGAGGTCTCGCCGGCCTCGGCCGGCCCTGCGGCATCCTGCAGCGCGCCGGCGCCGGCGGCGCCGATCATCGTCCCGGCGGGCGGCTCGGCCGTGCTCGCCTGGAGCTGCAGCGCGTCGGCGGCGGGCGCGCTCGAGCTGACCGCCGCCGCCGCCGGGCAGGATGCGTCCTCCGGCGCCGAGCTCTCCGCCGCCCCGCCGGCGCCGGCACGCGTCACCGTGCAGGCCCCGGCGGCGCTCACCGCCGCCATCGCCGCGGAGCCCGCCACGGCGAACGTGGGCCAGGCGGTCTCGGTGACGCTCACGGTGCTGAACGGCGGCCACGCCACCGCCAACCTGACCTCCGCCGTCCCGGCTCACGGCGGGACGGCCACCGCGACCTGCGGCTCCGTCACGCCGGCCCCGGGACCGCTCGCCGCCGGTGCGTCCGCCACCTTCCGGTGGACCTGCACCGCCGGCACGCCGGGCACGATGTCCCTGAGCGCCACCGTCGGCGGCACCGACGCCACGACCGGCGATCCCGTGTCCGCCACCTCCGCGTCGCCCGCGTCCGTGCTGGTCCAGACCCCCGCCGCGCTCGACGTCGCGCTCGCGGTGGACGGCAATCCGGCCGAGGCGCTCATCGGCCAGTCGCTCGCGATGTCGCTCACGGTCCGGGACACGGGGCAGGCCGGCGCCACCGTGACGCGCGTCGAGCCGACCGCCACGCCCGCCGCCGCGGTCGCGTGCGGTGCGCCCACGCCCTCGCCGCCGCAGCTCGTCGCCGGGCTGGGCGCCCGCACCTTCGCCTGGACCTGCACGCCGCTCGCGGCCGTGGACGTGGCGCTCGGCGCGAGCGTCGCCGGGACGGACGCGAACAGCGGCGCGGCGCTGCAGGCGTCGGCGCCCGGCGCCAGCCTGCACGTGCTGCGGCCGGCCGCGCTGACCGCGACGCTCTCGGTGGACCGCACCATCGCGGACGTCGCCCAGGCGGTGCACGTCACGTTCACGCTCTTCAACGGCGGCACCGCCGCCGCCGACGTCACCTCGGTCGTGGCCACGCGA
The DNA here is from genome assembly GCF_000020805.1 of Anaeromyxobacter sp. K. Classification (NCBI taxonomy): domain Bacteria; kingdom Pseudomonadati; phylum Myxococcota; class Myxococcia; order Myxococcales; family Anaeromyxobacteraceae; genus Anaeromyxobacter; species Anaeromyxobacter sp. K. The sequence goes on from NC_011145.1 coordinate 3,273,766, forward strand.
GACCCGGCCGCGACGTCGACCTGCACCGCGCCGGCGCCGGGCCCGGGCCGCCTCGCCGCGGGTGCGTCCGCCACCTTCACCTGGACGTGCAGCGCGAGCGCCGCCGGCCCCCTGATCCTGGGCGGCACCGCGAGCGGCACCGACGCGGTGTCCGGTGGAGCCGTCGGCGCGACCGCCTCGCCCGCCGAGGTGCTGGTCCAGGTGCCGGCGGCGCTCACCGCCGCCATCGCCGCCGTGCCGACCCGGACGACCGCCGGCCAGCCCACGGCGCTCACGCTCGAGGTCTCGAACCCCGGCGGCGCGGCGGCCGAGGTGACCTCGATCGCGCCGACCGCGCCGGCCTCGGCGGTGTGCGGCGCGGTCGCGCCGGCGACCCCGGTCACCGTCCCGGGCGGCGGCCGCGCCACGTTCCAGTGGTCCTGCACGCCCACCGACGCGGGATCCGCCCTCCTCGGCGCCACGGCCGACGCCACCGACGTGAACACCGGCGCCCGGCTCCGCGCCACCGCGAGCACCACCGTGGCGGTGGATGCGGGCGGCGTGCCCACGGTCGCCGGGTTCATCGCCTCGCCGCTGGTGGCGAGCCCCGGGCAGCCCTTCGGCGTCACGCTCACGATCGCGAACGTGTCGGCCGTCACCACGCAGGTCACCGGGATCGTGGCCTCCATGACCGGCGCGACGCCGGGGAGCTGCACCGCCCCGGCCCCGGGCCTGCCTCGGCCGATCCCCGCCGGCGCGAACCAGGCGTTCACCTGGAGCTGCACCGCCGGAGAGGTCGGCGCCTACGCGCTCGAGGCCGCGGTGACCTCCACGCCCGCGCTCGACGCGCAGCCCACCCCGGCGCCGGTCACGGTCCAGACGCCAGGCCACCTCGCGCCCGCGACGGTGCAGGCGAGCCGCGCGCAGATCAGCGTGGGCCAGGCCATCCCGGTGAGCCTGCTGCTCGTCGACGACGGCCAGGGCACCGCCAGCGTCACCGCGTTCCAGACGAGCGCGTCGCGCACCTCGGACACCGGCGGGGCCACCTGCACCGCCGCCGCGCCAGCGCCGCCGCAGAGCATCACCGGCGGGGGCAGCCTGACGTTCGGCTGGACCTGCACCGGCACGGCCGCAGGGACCGTCGCGCTCGCGGCCGCCGTGACGGCCGAGGACTCCGGCAGCGGGGCCGACGCGAGCCCCGCCGTCACCGGAGCCGCCGTGACGGTGCAGACCGCGCCTCGGCTCACCGCGACGCTCACGCCAGCGTCGCCGAGCGTCCCCGTGAACACGCCCGCGGACCTCACGCTCGTGCTCGCGAACGCTGGCGAGGCAAGCGCGCGGATCACCGCGGTGGCGCCGAGCGCCTCGCCCGCGGGGCTCGCGACCTGCACGTCGGTGGCGCCGCCGGTCCCGGTGGACCTGCCGGGTGGCGGCGGCAGCGCGACGTTCACGTGGACCTGCACGCCGTCGCAGGCGCGGAGCTACACGCTCGGCGCGACCGTCACCGCCGCGGACGTGAACGGGGGCCCGGCGCCCGCCGTCAGCGTGCGCACGGTGACGGTGAGCGCGACCGCCCCCTGAGCCCCGTTACTCCAGGTGCTCCACCGGCACCTCGGGCGGGTCGCGCTCCTCGCGATCGACCACCACCGAGATCGCCGGCGCCCGCTCCTCGAGCCGCTTCGCGATCCGCTCGAGCCCGCGCGCCAGGTTCTGCACCGGCCCGCGGCTGCCGGTGGCGAGCCGGCTCACCGCCTCGCCCGGCATGTCCGCCACGCGCCGCATCGCGCTGGCGCGCAGGTTCTCGGCGCGCGCCCGGAGCACGTCCATGTGGCGCCGCACGCCGCGCGCCGACCAGTCCTCGCGCGAGAGCCGCTCCAGCGCGAGGTCCAGGTCGTGCAGCGCCTCGTTGCCCGCCCCGAGCGCGCGCAGCAGCCGCCCGCGCGCCTCGCTCTCCAGCGCGTCGATCCGCCCCTGGACCGCGGCGATCGGATTGCGCCGGACGTCTGCCCCTCCGTTCACCTTCCGTGCAGTGGACGCCTTCATGACCGCACCTCCTCCGCGGGCCCGGACCGCCCGTCCCGCGCCGGTGTGAAAAGGGATTTCCGTGCCGTCCCGAGCGTAGACCCTGGGTTCCCTGACGCGGCGCATCCAGGAGGGGCCGCCGCCGAGGGGGCCCCTCCCCCGCCCTGGACCGATCCAGGGTGACACGCGCGCGCTGTCAGACCCGGCTGCGACAGTCGTCCCGTGCGGCGCTTCGTGACCCTGGACCTCGAGACCGTGCCCGACGAGGCGCTGGTCTCGGCCGTGGACGGGGAGCCCTCCCGCCCCTACCCGGAGCAGCTCCGCCGGGTCCTCGCCGAGCGCCGGGCCCGGACGGGCGGTCGCAGCGACTTCCTCCCCCTGCCGTACCACCGGCCGGTGGCGGCGTGCCTGCTGGAGGCGGAGGAGGACGGCGGCATCGTCCGGGTCACCGACGCGGTCGCCTGGACCGACCGGCGCGGGCCCGAGGCCGCGTTCCTCGAGACCATGTGGCAGCGGCTGGAAGGGGCCTCGCTGGTGACCTTCCACGGCAAGGGGTTCGACCTGCCGGTGCTGGAGCTGCGCTCGCTGAAGCACGCCATCCCCACCCCGGCCTGGTTCGGGGCCGCCCGCGGCACCGGCGGGACCGAGCACCTCGACGTGAAGGAGCTGCTGGCGGGCCAGGCCACCGCGGCCCCGCTCGACCTGTACGCGAAGCTGGTGGGGCTGCCGGGCAAGGAGGACGTGGCCGGCGCCGACGTGCAGGCGCTGTACGCCGAGGGCGCCCTCGACCGGATCGCCGGCTACTGCATGACCGACGTGGTGCAGACGTTCCTGCTGTTCCTGCGCGTCCGGCTGGTCGAGGGATCGCTCACGCCGGACGGCTACGCGGAGAGCGCTGCGCTCGCGCGCGAGGCGCTGCCGCGGCTGTTCGCGCGGCGGCTCCGCCCCGGCGAGCGGACCGCGCTGGACGGCTTCCTCGATCGCTGCGCGCCGTTCTTCGAGGGCCGCGAGCCGGCGCTGCGGGCGCAGGCCCTGTAGCACGCAGCCCGGAACGGCGCGGCCCGGCCGCTCGCGCAGCCGGGCCGTCGAAGGCCTCGCGGGATGGAGGGGCGCCGCGCGGGGCTACCGCGGCGACCGCTTCGCGCGGCGCTTGCGCTTGACGCTGAGCACGCGCTTGCGCGTCGCCTGGGCGCGCTTGGTCTTCGAGCGGTTCGAGATCTTCCGCTTCGAGCGGTTCCCGAGCTTGGCGGGCATGTGATTCTCCTTGGTGTCCGTCGTGAAAGGCGGCGGAGTCTCGCCGCTCCGGGGGTGTTCGGTCAAGCCCGCCCGCCGGCCCCGGGCCGGGAGGGCGGCGCCGGCGCTACTCCAGCCAGTCGCGATCGCGCAGCTTCCTCGGCAGGTACTCCTCGGTGATGAAGCTGATCCCGCGGCGCGAGAGCGCCTCGAGCTCGTACTTCTCGCCGGAGCGGACCATCTCCTGGATCTCGCGCTGCCACTTCGGATCCTTGAACCAGGGGTAGGCCAGCATCTGCTTCGCGCGCGCGTCGTCCTGGTCGTTCATGCGGATCGACACGTTGCCGGGCAGCTTGAACTTGGCCTTGTCGAAGGAGGACAGCCCGATGAAGCGCGCCTTCGGCACCGCCATCCGCATCGACTCGTAGGCGAGGTTGATCGAGCCCTGCTTCAGCACCGAGTAGATGTAGAAGCCCCAGGGATCGTTGTCCACGAGCACGTACACCGGCAGTCCCAGCTCCGAGTGGAGCCGCTGCACGATGCGGCGCACGCCGCGCGGCGGCTGGCCCAGGCCGGTGACGATGATGCACTTCTCGCGGGCCCAGAACTTGTCCTCGTTGAAGCGCTTCCAGACGGCGTCCTTCTCGATGAGCAGGACGTACTTCGCCTCGCTCTTGCCGAACTGGACGACGTGCTCCTCCACGATGGACGGCACCGACCAGCCGCCCGAGCCCATGCGGCGCAGGTCGATGGCGTCGCCCGCGTCGCGGATCGAGAGCGGGCCCACCATCGAGCCGCGGCCGCTCGCGAACAGGTGCAGCTCCTCGCGGAGCGCGTCGATCGCGACCTCCAGGTCCTCGATGATCGGGTCGGACTCCTCCTGCTCCTCGAAGGTGTTCTGCCGCGTCTCGCCGAGCGCGTGCTTCGTCATGTAGTACAGGTCGCGGATGCTCGTCGTCTTGCCGGCGTCGATGAGCTCCTTGCACGCGTCCGAGACCAGGAACGTCTGCATGAACTTCTTCGCCATGGAGACGTTGAAGAAGTAGCGCCGCTGCTTCTGGTCCTTCAGCTCGATGAGCCGCTTGCGCGGGTTGAACTGCACGTTCGCGAGCGAGCGGACCGGGATCTCGAGGAACGGGTTCTTGCCGCCCTTCACCGAGCGCAGCACCGTCTCGGCGAGCTTCTCGATCTTCTGGACGGTCTTCTTGTCGGTGGCGTCGAGCCTGGCCATGGCCTACTCCTGCTCCTCTTCCTCGGCCCTGCGCGGCCGCCGCGTGATCTTCCTCGACTGCTCCTCCAGCGCGGCGTCGTCGAGCCCGTCGCCGGCGCCCTCCTGCTCGGTCACCTGATCGGCGAGCCGCAGGAACTCGCGCTTGATGGGATCGGGGCTGCGCTTCACGATCTTGCCGATCGCCTGCGCCACCTCCTGGATGTACAGCTCGAACAGGCTGCGGCGCTGCGCCTGGTAGTCGGCGTGCTTGCGCTTGCGGATGTGCGCCGCGAGCTTGCGGCCGCACTCCTGGGCCGCGAGCTGGATCTCGCGCGTGATCTCCGGGTAGTGGGCCACCGCCTCCTTCGCCTCGCTGGTGAACGGCACCCACACCGAGGCGATGTGCACGAGCAGCGCCATGGGCCCGACCGGCAGCGAGCCGCGCGGCTGGCTGAGCAGGTAGTTGCGCCAGTCGGTCTTGACGATGGCCTCGGTCATCCCGCACGCGCCGCGCTGGAACAGCAGCGGCACGCGGTTCGCGAAGCGGAACAGCTCGATGGGCTTGTCGGCCGGCCAGCTCCCGCCGTACGCGAGCCCCACCTCCACCTGGAACGGGTTGCCGCGGTACACCTTGGGCGGCCGCGTCACCGTCGCGATGAAGTAGTTGTGGCCCTTGATCTTCTCGACGCCCTCCTCCGGCGGCGCGTCCGGCACCTCGGGCGCCTCGGCCTTGGCGGCCTTGCCCTTCTTGGTGGCCTTCTTCTTCCGGGCCGCGTCGAGGTCGAGCTGCTCCTCCTCCTCCGGCCCCTCCGTCTCGATCACGTTCAGGAAGGACACCAGGCCCTTGCGCATGAGCGTGTCGCCGATGGGCGAGAGGATCTGCGTCGGCGGCGCCATGATCTTCGTGGCGCCGATGGCCTGGTGGAGCCTGCGCGCGACCTCGCGGTCCGCGGCGACGTCGCGGGGACGCACCCGGGCCTTGAAGCCGGCCTTCTTCACGATCTCGTCGGCGACCGTCGAGGAGACGCGCGAGAACGCGGCCTGCAGGAACCCGCGCACGTCGTGGCTCTTCGAGTCCGCCGCCATCCGCATCAGCGCGCCCAGCTCCACGCCGTGCGGGTGCGGCTTGATCTCCTGCGCCTCCTTGGGCAGCTCGTCGGTGGCGCGCGGGAAGGAGAGCGGCGGCTGGCGCGGGCGCAGGTAGTGGAAGGCGGCGTGCGGGTTGGAGAGCGCGGTGTGCTCCACGTAGCGGTTCACGAACCGCTGCCCCTGCTGCCAGTTCGCGACGATCTCCAGCTCCACGCGCGTGCCGTGCTCGTGCCAGTCGTCGAGCTGCCGCTCCGCGGTGACCACCGGGTTGTTCTTGCGGGTGTCGATCTGGATCTCGAGCCCGAACGCCGGCTTGCCCTTGCCGGTCCGCGAGATCATCCGGATCGGCTGGCCGGTGGTGAGCTGGCCGTACATGGCGGCCGCGCTGATGCCGATGCCCTGCTGGCCGCGGCTCTGCTTCAGGCGGTGGAACTTGGAGCCGTAGAGGAGCTTGCCGAAGATCTTCGGCGCCTGCGCCTTCACGATGCCCGGGCCGTTGTCCTCCACCACCACCACGAAGCGGCCCTCGCCCTTCGTCAGCTCGCCCTCGCCCTTGTCGTCCAGCCCGAGGTCGCGGACCTCGATGGTGATCTCGGGGAGGATGCCCGCCTCCTCGCAGGCGTCGAGCGAGTTGTCCACCGCCTCCTTGATGGTGGTGAGCAGCGCCTTCGAGGCGTTGTCGAAGCCGAGCAGGTGCCGGTTCTTGGTGAAGAACTCGGAGATGGAGATCTCGCGCTGCTGCTGCGCCATCTGCTCGGCGGTGGCGCGGCGCTTCGGGGAGCGCGCCGCCGGCGCCGCCTCGGGCTCGGCCTCCGGCGCGGGCGGCAGCAGCTCGGGCTCCTCGACCGGCGCGGGGCGGGCCCTGCCGGCGGGCTTGCGTGCGGGCGCCCGGGAGGGCGGCGTCGCGGCGCCCTTCGCGCGGCGCGGGGCGGGTCCCCCGACCACCGCCAGCTCGAGCTGGTCGCGCTCCCGGTCCCGCCCCGTGGCCTTCCCCTTCGCCCTCACCGCCGCCGCCTTCCGAGCCGCCATATGGACGCGCTGACCTCGCAACCCCGCGATATCGCCTGCCTCGCCCCAATAGCACGGCGGGGGATCCCGCGCGAGATCGCGGCGCCCCGTGCGCGCCGGCGCGCAGCCGGGCGGGCGGCCGGCGGATTGACGCGGCCCCTCCGATGGTTACTCAAGCACCATGTCCTGGAGCGAGGCGGCCCAGCCGCGCGGCATGTCCCCGAAGGCCGGCGTGGGCCGGAACTACGCCAAGACCGCCATGCTGATGGCGGTGCTCATCGCGCTGCTCGCGATCGGCGGCAACGTGGTGGGCGGCGCGCAGGGGATGCTCCTCTTCGGCGGGCTCGGCCTCGTCTTCAACTTCCTCTCCTACTGGTTCTCCGACCGGCTGGCGCTCATGGCGCACCGCGCGCGGCCGGTGACGCGCGAGGAGCTGCCGCAGGTCTACGAGATCGTCGAGCGCCTCACCCGCCGCGCCGGCATGCCCATGCCGCGCGTCTACGTCATTCCCTCCGAGACGCCGAACGCCTTCGCCACGGGCAGGAACCCGTCGCACGCGGCGGTCGCCGTCACCGAGGGGATCCTCCGCATCCTCGACCGGCGCCAGCTCGAGGGCGTGCTGGCGCACGAGCTCGCCCACGTGCGCAACCGCGACATCCTCATCTCCACCGTCGCCGCGGCCGTGGCAGGCCTCATCTCCACGCTCGGCTACGTCGTCCGCTGGGGCGCGCTGCTCGGCGGCATGCGTCGCGAGGACGACCGCGGCGGCTCGCCGCTCGAGCTGCTGGCCTGGGCCATCCTGGCGCCGCTCGTGGCGCTCGTGATCCAGCTCGCGGTCTCCCGCTCGCGCGAGTACGGCGCGGACGCGTCCGGCGCCGAGCTGGTGGGCGACCCGGAGCCGCTCGCCGAGGCGCTGCTCGCGCTGGAGCGCGGCAACGAGGCCATCCCGTACCAGTACGGCGGCCCCGCCACCGCGCACCTGTTCATCGTGAACCCGTTCCACGGGGCGGGCGCGAAGATGATGAGCCTGTTCTCGACCCACCCGCCCATCGAGGAGCGCGTGCGCCGGCTCCGCGAGATGCGGCGCGGCGTGCGCTACGCGTAGGCGTCAGTAGGCGCAGGCGACCGCGCCGGTGCCCACGTCGAGCTGCCCCTGCAGCGTGCCGCCCTGGCCGTTCGAGACGATGAGCGTGTACGAGCCGGGGGTGGACGGCGCGGTGACGTTGCAGATCACGTCGCCGGTGGCGCAGCCGGGCGGGCAGCTGGTGGAGCTGTCGCACGCCTCCGCCAGCGGATCGAGCTGGATGTAGCCGCCCTGCACGTCCACCTCGCAGCGGGTGATGTTCTGGTTGCAGGTGGGGCACGCCTTCAGCCGGACCGGCACCGTCGCCCCCGGCGACGCGGTGCAGCTCTGGATCTGCGAGACCTGCGGCGTCTCCGTGGGGCAGGTGTCGTTGCCGCAGCCGGCCGCGAGGAGCGCGGCGGCGGCGAGGGCGGCGGCGGAGAGGGCGTTGCGCGTCTTCATGATGGGCTCCTGCGTCAGGGCGTGAGGACGATCTTCCCGAACTGCGCGCGATCGGCAAGCAGCGCCTGCGCCTCGCGCACCCGGGCGAGCGGGAGCACCCGGTCCACCACCGGCCGCAGCCTCCCCTCGCCCACGAAGCGGAGCACCTCGAGCAGCTCGCCGGAGGTGCCCATGGTCGAGCCGAGGATGGAGAGCTGGCGGTAGAACACGTGCCGCAGGTCGGTCGGGGGATCGTACCCGGTGGTCGCGCCCACCGTGACGATGCGGCCGCCGGGCGCGCAGGCCAGGATCGAGCCCTCCCACGTCTTCCTGCCCACGTGCTCGAACACCACCTCCACGCCGCGGCGCTGCGTGAGCCGCTTCACCTCCTGGACGAAGTCCTTCGCCTCGTAATTCACGACCTCGTCCGCGCCGAGCGCCCGCGCCCGCTCCAGCTTGGCGTCCGAGCCGGCGGTCGCGATGACGCGCGCCCCGTGCAGCTTCGCGATCTGCACCGCCGCGACGCCGACGCCCGAGCCGGCCGCGTGCACCAGCACGGTCTCGCCGGGCCGCACGCGCGCGCGCGCCACCAGGGCGTGCCAGGCGGTGAGGAACGTGAGCGGCACCGCCGCGGCCTCCTCGAACGACAGGTTCGGCGGGCGCGGCAGCGCGTTGCGGGCCGGGACCACCACCGCCTCGGCCTGCCCGCCGGAGACGTGCTCGCCCAGGATGGCGTAGCCGCGGCACAGGTTCTCCTCGCCGGAGCGGCAGCGCACGCAGCGCCCGCACGAGAGCCCCGGCGCGACCACCACCTCCGCCCCCACCTTCGGCTCGGCCACCCCGGGCCCCACCGCGTCCACCACGCCGGCCACGTCCGATCCGAGCACGTGCGGGAACGACAGCATCAGGCCGCTCCAGCCCTTGCGGACCCACAGGTCGAGGTGGTTGAGCGCCGCTGCCCGCACCCGCACCCGGACCTCGCCCGGGCCGGGCTCCGGCAGCGGAAGCTCGCCGACCTCGACGCGCTCGGGGCCGCCGTGGCCGCGGATCAGGACCGCCTTCACGTGCGTGCCTCCGCCCCCAGCTAGAACGACTGCGGCGTGGGGTTCTGGTCGAACCAGCGCGCCGCGCAGATCACCGCGGCGCCCCCGTGCGCCTCGAGGTCGGGCTGCCTCACCCGGACCTCGCACCCCAGCCAGCAGCCGGTCGGGCCGCAGATGTTGGAGTCGTTCGGGTAGTACGACCAGTCCATGATGCAGAGGACGTTCGTGTCCGAGGCCGGCCCGCACTGGTCCGCGGCGCCGGTGGAGGTGAGCGGCAGGCCGCACCGCTCGCCGGTGAACCAGTCGCGGTACCGGAACAGCTGGCTGGCCTGATCGAGCGTCGCCCCGCTCGCGGCCAGCGCGTTGCACTGCCGCCCCAGCTCGTCGTACGCCTTCTCCTCCTTGCTCTTGCCGCACGCGGCGATGGCGAGGACGGCGAGGACGGCGAGCGTTCGGGCGGCGGTCACGAGCGCACGTTATCGCCGGGTGCGGCCCCTTGCCAGGGGCTCGCTGGGGCGGGATAAGACCACCTCCCGGCCGGGGAGGGTCGCGCCGCCCGGCCTCGATCCACGTGGGGTGAACGGATGGTCGTCCGCGTCGACGTGCTCCCGCTCGCGCTCGAGCTGCGGCGGGTCGTCATCGCCGAGGTCATCGGCGGGTTCCACGGGCAGGCCCAGCTCGGCCGGTGGTGGCTGCCCTCCGGCGTGCTCGCCGACGGCGAGCAGCCCTCCGAGCGCGCCGCGGCCATCGCGCGCGAGCAGCTCGGGCTCGAGCTGGAGGGCCTGGTGGTGGTGGGCTGCCGCGCCGAGCAGGTGGGCGGGGTGCCGCACCTCGCGCTGGTGTTCGCCGGCGCCGTGGCCGGCGGCGAGCCGGCGCCCGGCGCGCCGGTGACCGGGTTCGCGGCGCGCACGCTCGCGGAGCTGCCCGACCAGGTCGGCTTCTACCACCGCGACGTCATCGAGGTGCTGGCGGCCCGCTACGAGCGCCTGCGGGCGTGAGGCCCCGGAGCCGCGCCCCGGCGGACCGCTTGCCCGTGGCGGTCGCGCTGGCTAGGACCGCGCCATGACCCTTCCCCTCCTCGCCATGCTGCTCGGCGCCGCCCCCCTGAAGGTGGGCGACAAGGCGCCGGACTTCACGCTCCCCGACAGCGACGGCAAGCCGGTGTCGCTGGCGAGCCTGCTCGAGTCCGGTCCGGTGATCCTGGCCTTCTACACGAAGGCGTTCACCCCTGGTTGAACGCGCGAGCTCTCAGCGTACCGGGACCGGTATGCCGACGTGGCGAACAAGGGCGCGCAGGTGGTGGGCATCAGCACCGACTCCGTGGAGACGCAGCGGAAGTTCAAGGACGAGCTGAAGGTGCCGTACCGGCTGCTCTCGGATCAGGGCGGCAAGGTGGCGAAGCTGTACGGCGGCACCATCCCGGTGGTGGGGCTCGCGAACCGGGCCACCTACGTGCTCGAGCAGGACGGCACCATCAAGGAGATCGTGACCGGCAGCGCCGCGATCGATCCGGCGGGCGCGATCACCTCCTGCCCGCTGCACAAGGGGAAGAAGGGATAGCCATGCGCGTGGTGGACGGGTTCGTGGCCGGGCTGCGGCGGCGGCTCCTCGGGATCTCGGCGGAGGAGATCCGCTACACGTTCGAGGACGTGCGCGGCGAGATCCGCGCGCTCCGCGCCGAGCTGAAGGAGGAGATCGCCGCCGTGCGCCGCGACCTCGACACGCTCCCGTCGCGGCAGGACCGGGCCAAGGGGCCGGAGATCCCGGTCGCGGAGGCCTGAGAGAGCGTGAAGAAATCGGCCGGCGCCCATGGACCTAGGACGGCCGGCCGTGATCTTCTCGGGGCGTGAGCGAGCACGACGCGCCGCGGGTGGTGAGGCCGGTCCGGAACCAGCTGTCGTTGCAGCCGACCGACCTTGAGGCATTGGTCGCGGACGAGCATCCGGTTCGCGCCATCTGGGGGCTCGTTGAGCGGCTAGATCTCTCGGCGTTCTACGACGAGATCGCGTCGAGGGGCAGCAACGCGGGGCGACCGGCGACCGACCCGGCGGTGCTGCTGGCGCTGTGGCTGTTCGCGAACTCCGAGGGCGTGGGGAGCGCCCGGCTGCTGGAGCGGCTTTGCGAGCGGGATGCGCCGTACCGCTGGATCTGCGGCGGAGTGCCGGTGAACCACCACACGCTCGCCGACTTCCGCGTGATTCACGGCAAGAAGCTCGACCGGCTCATGACGCAGGTGCTCGCCGCGCTGATGAAGGAAGGCGTAGTGCAGCTGAAGCGCGTGGCGCAGGACGGAATGAAGGTCCGCGCGAGCGCCGGGGCGGCGAGCTTCCGGCGTCGGCAATCGCTCGAGCGGTGCCGCAACGAGGCCGAGGAGCAGGTCCGCAAGCTCCGCCGCGAGATCAGCGAAGATCCGTCCGCATCGACGAAGCGAGTGACAGCCGCGAAGGAGCGCGCGGCGAAGGCGCGGCTCGACGCCATCGACGCTGCGCTTGCGGAGATTGGTGAGGTCGAGGAGGAGCGTGCCGAGCGCGACGAGAAGAAGCCGTCAGACGCGAGACGCCGCGGTGAGATCCGCGTGAGCACGACGGACGCCGAGAGCCGCGTGATGAAGATGGCCGACGGCGGCTTTCGCCCCGCGTACAACGTGCAGCTCGCGACGGACGAGAGCGGCTTCATCGTCGGCGCGGACGTGACGAACAACGGCACCGACCAGCCACACGTCGTGCCGATGCTCGACGAGATCCAGCGCCGCACCGGCGAGGCGCCACGCGAGTACCTGGTCGACGGCGGCTTCGTGACCCTCGACAACATCGAGGCGATCGCGGAGCGCGGCGCGACCGCCTACGCGCCGCTGCCGAAGTCGAAGAGCAAGGACGTCGACCCTCACGCTCCGAAGCGGAACGACCCGCCCGCGGTCGGTGCGTGGCGCATACGGATGGGCACCGAGGATGCGAAGCGCGTCTACATCCAGCGCGGCGTGCTCGCTGAGCGGACGAACGCGGATCTCCGGGCGCACCGAGGTCTCGACCGGCTGAACGTCCGTGGGCTCGTGAAGGTGAAAACCGTGGTGCTGCTGGCCGCCATCAGCTTCAACGTGATGCGGCTCATCGCGAGCGGGCTCTCGGCCTGACCGGCGTCTCCGGGCGCCCACTTCGGGCGCCCGAACCAGGGTCCTGACCGGGCAGCATCGGACTTCGGCCGGCCGAACCGCCGCCGCTGCCCCCCCGGACTCGGGCGCGTCTCGACTCCGCGGCGCCTCCGGCGCCGCCACGCTCGACGCGAACGGATTACTTCACGGTCCCTGAGAGCACGTGAAACCATCCCCTCCCGTCGCCGCGGCGGCCGATCCGCGTCGCATCGCGTCGTTGCTCCTCCCTCACATGCCGACGGGCATGCTCGGTCGTCGCGCCTCGCGCTGCTCGCGTCTCGACCGCCTGGCTCGGTCCGGGGATGGATTCACGCGCTCTGAGGCGGCAGCTCGTGGCTCGACGGGCTCACCCGGAGCGGAGTCCGGCCGCTCATCCCGAGCGGAGCGCGGCCGCAAGGCGGGAGTCGAGGGACGAAGGGCCCCCTACGCGACGACGCCGTCCTCCACGATCACGGCCCGCACCACCGCCTCGCCCTCGCCCGCCCGCACGCGCTCGCCGGGCTTCCAGTGGGCGCGCCGCAGGTAGCCGAGGCCGAGGCGACCCTCCGGCGTCTCGGCGACGCTGGTGACGGCGCCGACCTCCTGGCCGCCGGCGACGAGCGGCGTGCCGGGGCCGGCGCCGGGCGGCAGCTCGAGCTGCACCAGGCCGCGCTGCAGGTGGCCGCGCGCGGTGGCCCGGAGCACCACCTCCTGCCCGATGTAGCAGCCCTTGCTGAAGGAGATGGCGGCGCGGGTGAGCCCGGCCTCCATCGGCAGCCGGCTCGCGTCCATGTCGGCGCCGAAGCGCGCCACGCCCGCCAGGATCCGCAGCGACTCCAGCTCGGCGAGGTCGAGCGGCGCTGCCCCGTCCGCGACCAGCGCGGCCCGCAGCGCCTCCGCCTCGGCCGCCGGCGCCCACACGTCCACGCAGGGCGCGCCGCGGCGCGCGGTGGGGACCACCGGCGCCGAGCCCGCGCGCCCGCCCAGCCTCGCCGGCCCATCCGGCCCGAGCACCGGCAGCGCGCGCAGCGTCGCCGACAGGTCCTCGAACGTCACGTCGTCCATGATGACGAGCTTCTCCAGCAGCGCGCGCGTCTCCGGCGCGGCGGCCGGGTCGAGCTCGACGAGGATCTCGCCCTCGCGCGCCAGCACGTGTCCCTCGCCGAGCAGGTGCCCCTTCGCGTTCAGGAACGCGGCGTAGGCGGACTCGCCGGGCTTCAGGCGGGCGAGGTCCTGCGTGGACATGCGGTGCAGGTAGTCCTGGGCGTCCTTGCCGGTGACGCGCAGGAAGGCGCGCTCGAGCACCGGGCCGACGGCCCAGCCCTCGCGCGCGGCGCGGAGTCGTTCGTGGAGGCTCACGCCCCCGTGGATAACGCGGGCGCGGCGCCGGCTCAAGGCGCGCGCGCGGGCTACCCGCGCTCGGTCAGGATCACGCCCGCGATCACCATGGCCCCGCCCGCCACGAACGGCGCGGTGAGCCGCTCGCCGGCGATCGCCCAGGCGAGCAGCGCGGTGAGCACCGGCTGCAGGTTGGACCAGATCGCCACGCGGCTCGCCTCGGCCCGGGAGAGCGCCCAGTAGTAGAGGATGTAGGCGACCACGCTGGTGAGGAGCACCAGGTACCCGAGGCTGGCCCAGCCCGTCGCCGAGAGCGCGCCGAGCCGCGACCAGTCGGTCGCGACCAGGCCCACCGGCAGGTACACCAGCGTCCCGAGCACGAGGGCCACGCCGGTCGAGCCGACCGCGCCGTAGCGCTGCGCGTACGGCTTCCCCGCCACGGCGAACACCGACCACGCCACCACCGCGAGCAGGATGAGCAGGTCCCCGGCGAGCTGGCGCGAGGAGCCGTGCAGCCCCACCACGCCGCGGCCGAGCAGCACCACCACCACGCCGGCGAACGCGAGCGCGATCCCGGCCAGCTTCGCCGGGCCGGCCCGCTCGCCCAGGCGCACGCGCGCGATGAGGAACACGAACACCGGGGTGAGCGCGTAGAGCAGCGCCGCGTGCCCGGGCGTGGTCCAGGCCATGCCGGCGAGGAACAGGCCCTGGTTCACCGGGATGGCGATGACGCCGAGCCCCAGCAGCGCGAGGAGATCGCGCCGCGCCACCCGCACCGGCCGTCGCCACAGCAGCAGCCCGAACGCGAGCGAGGACAGGCCGAAGCGCACCAGCGCCACCTCGAACGGCGACAGCTCCCCCAGCGCGCGCTTCGCGGCGAGGTAGGTGCCGGCCGAGATGGCCGAATGCAGGAACATCACCAGGTGGACCATGGTGGCGCGGGAATGTAGCCGATCCGGCCGCGCGCGCCGCCGGGACCTAGGGCGCCTCGCCCATCTGCTCCAGCGCCCAGCGCGCCGCGGCGCGGACGCCGTCGCCGAGCGGGCTCGCGAGGTGCGCGCGGATCGCCGGCAGGTAGCGCCGGTCGCCCGAGGAGCCGGCGAGGAGCAGCGCGTTCCGGACCAGGCCGTCGTGGCGCGCCCGCGCCAGCGAGGTGCCGTGGAAGCGCCGCCCGTATCCGTCGGCGTCGAGCGCGAGCAGCTCGTCGAGCCACAGCGCGAGCTGGCCCGGGCGCGGCACGAGCTCGAGGTCGGCGTCGGCCGGCACGCCGCGGTTCCAGGGGCACACCGTCTGGCAGTCGTCGCAGCCGAACGCCCACCCGCCCAGCCTCCCCGCCAGCTCGTCCGGGATGGGCCCGCGCCGCTCGATGGTCCAGAACGAGATGCAGCGGCGCGCGTCCACCACGCCGGGCGCCGGGATGGCGCCGGTGGGGCACGCCGGCAGGCACGCCTCGCAGGTGCCGCAGCGGTCCGGGTGCGGCGCGTCGGGCGCGAGCTCGCGGTCGAGCAGCAGCGTCGCGAGCACCACCCAGCTCCCGTGCTCCGGCGTGATGAGGCAGCCGTTCTTCCCCACCCAGCCCACGCCGGCCCGCTCCGCCCACGCCTTCTCCATCACCGGCGCGATGTCGCACGACGCGTACGCGCCCAGCCCCGGGTCGGCCTCGCGGAGGTCCGCGAGCAGGGCGGCGAGCTTGCGCTTCACCACGGTGTGGTAGTCGCGGCCGCGCGCGTACCGCGCCACCGCGGCGGCGCCGGGCGGTGGCGGCGCCGGCTCGCCCGCGTGGTACGAGAGCGCGAGGGCCACCACGCTCCGGACGCCGGGCAGGAGCCGCGCCGGGTCGAGCCGCTCGTCCCGCTGCGTGCGCAGCCACGCCATGTCCGCCTCGAGGCCGCCCGCCAGCACGCGATCGAGCGGGCCCGGGTCGAGCGGCTCGGCCCGGGCGATCCCGCACCTCGAGAAGCCGGCCCGCGCCGCGGCCGCCTTCACCCGGTCGGCGTCGAGCCCCGCCACGCGCCCCTCAGCCGCGCCGCCCGGCGCGCGCCGCGACCTCGGGCGGCGCCGGCACGAGCCGCTTCGCGATGGCCGCGGCGAGGCCCCCCGCCGCGGCGCCGGCGAACCCGCCCAGCAGGATCGCCCCGACCGCCACGCCGGCCGCCGACGCCGGGGTGGCGTTCTCGGCCACCAGGATCCCGTAGCCGAGGGCCATCCCCACCACCACGGCCACGTTCCCCCGGCGCAGGCGCGCCTCGGCCGCGGCCGCCAGCGCGAGCACCGCGACCGCGAGGCCGGCCTGGAGCGCGGTGGGGGTGAGGTCGCGGAACACCGTCACCCGGAGCGGGCCGGTCGCGTCGCCGCCCAGGCGGTCCAGGGTGAGCGCGTGCCCGTCGCCGAGGTCGCCCTCCAGCCACACCTCGGTGCGGTCGTGCGCGACCGGCGCGCGCCCGCCCCGGCCCACGCGCGCGTAGGTGTACGTCCGCTCCAGGTGCCCCTCCACCGGCGGCCGGAGGCCACCGATGGTGAACCGCACCGCCGGCGAGCCCGAGGACGGCAGCGGCGCGGCCACGAGCAGCCGGACGTGGTGCGGGACGTCCGCGGGCACCGGCATGACGTCGCCGCGCGCCGCCAGCGCGCCCTGCGCGAGCGGCCGCCCGGGCACCACCGCGGCGACCGCCGGCACCACCGACAGGAACAGCGCGCCCGCCGCCGCGGCCACCGCGAGCCCGCGCCCGGCGCGGTCCGCCGCCGGCGAGAGCGCCGGACGGAGCGTGAACGTCACCGCGAGCAGGCCGACCACCGCCGAGACCGCCGCCGCGGCGGCGCCCTCGGGGAGCCAGCCGGCGGCGTACAGGCCTCCCGCCGCCGCGAGGACCGCGAGGCCGGCCACCGGGAGGATCCAGCCGGTGAGCGCCTCCTCGAGCCAGAGGGTGAGGGGCGACGGCGGTCGGGGTTCGGTCATCGGGGGTCTCCGCGGGGGCTCCGGCGGCTGGTCTTAGCACCGGGCGCGTCCCGCCGCCGGGTCGACCTGACGTCGCCTGGCAGTGGAGCCGAAAACTGGCGATATCGATCGGCCCCTCTACGATGCCGCGATATGGCGACTCGGCTCGATCTCCTTCACGAGTGGAACGACCTGCCCGGCGTGGCCGAGCGAGGGCGCGGCTGGGCGCTCGTCCAGGGCGACTGCGTCGAGGCGCTGGAGCGCCTCCCCCCGCACTCGGTGGACGTCGCCTTCGCCGACCCGCCCTACATGCTCTCGAACGGCGGCAGCACCTGCCAGGGCGGGCGCCGCACCTCGGTGAACAAGGGGAGCTGGGACGCCTCGGGCGGCTTCGCCGCGGACCACGCGTTCCAGGCGCGCTGGCTGCAGGCGGTGCGCAAGGTGCTGAAGCCGTCCGGCACGCTGTGGGTCTCGGGCACGCAGCACGTCATCTTCTCCATCGGCTACGCGATGCAGGAACTGGGCTTCCACCTGCTCAACACCGTCACCTGGTACAAGCCCAACGCCTCGCCCAACCTGGCCTGCCGCTTCTTCACGCACTCGACCGAGATCCTGCTCTGGGCGAGCCCGATGAAGGCGCGCCCGCTGGCGCACCGGTTCAACTACCGCGCGATGAAGACCGCCAACGGCGGCAAGCAGATGCGCGACCTGTGGGAGATCGCCGACCGCCCGGCGCCCGGCGGCGACCAGGTGGTGTGGTCGGTGCCCACGCCCGGGCCGCGCGAGAAGGTGCACGGCCGCCACCCCACGCAGAAGCCGCTCGCGCTGCTCGAGCGCGTGCTCGCCGCCAGCGCCGCGCCCGGCGACCTGGTGCTGGACCCGTTCTCGGGCTCCGCGACCACCGGCGTCGCCGCGCTCCGTGCGGGCTGCCGCTTCCTCGGGCTGGAGCGCGATCCAGGGTACGTGGACCTCGCCGCCCGCCGCCTCCGCGCCACCACGATCGATCCGGAGTGACGCACCCGGTGTGAGCAGCCCGGGCGGCGCGCGAGCAGCCGCGCACGCGTGCGCCCGTCCGGCGACTGCCTTGTTCCGGGCGAGGTGCGTACATTCGTCGGCGTGACCCCTCGCGCGCTCGCGGCGCTGCTCCCGCTGGTCGGCCTCGTCGCCTTCCTCCTCGGGACCCTGCTCGCGTTCGGCGCGCGCGCGGCGCTGTTCGGGCGGCCGCACACGCCGGACATCGAGAAGCGCCAGCACACCATCCTGGCGAAGTTCTTCCAGGAGTGGTGGATCTGGCTGTGGGGCCCGGTGGAGCGGCTGTGCGTGCGGCTCGGGATCTCGCCGGACGCCATCACGCTCGCGAGCACGCTGGTCGCCGCCGGCGCGGCGGTGCTGCTCGGGTTCGGCTGGCTGTCGCTGGGCGGCTGGGTGTTCCTGGCCGGCGCTAGCTTCGACTTCATCGACGGGCGCGTGGCGCGCGCCACCGGCCGCGTCACCCGCGCCGGCGCGTTCCTCGACTCCACGCTCGACCGGGTCGGCGAGCTGCTCGTCTTCGGCGGCCTCGCGGTGACCTTCCGCGGCTCGGTGGTGCTGTTCGCGGCGCTCGCCGCCGCCGGGGCGTCGCTGCTCGTCTCGTACGCGCGGGCGCGCGGCGAGGCGCTCGGGGCGGACGAGGCCGCGCGGGTGGGCGGGATGCAGCGGCCCGAGCGGATCGTGGTCACCGGGGTGGCGTGCGCGCTCTCGCCGCTCGCCGACGCGGCCTGGGGTGCCGGCGCCGGCCGGGCGGTCGTGGGCAGCGCGCTCGCCGCGCTGGCGGCCCTGGCGACGGCCACCGCGGCGCGGCGGACGTTCGTGATCTATCGTGCCCTGCGGCGCGCCGACCCGGCCGTGGCCGCCCGGCCGCCGTTCCGGCTCGCCGACGTGTTCCGCCTCGACGCCACGCGGCGGCGCAAGGCGGCGCGCTGAGGCGGCTGGAGTGACCGCGCTCATCCCGAGCGTAGGCCCGCCAGCGGCGGGGCGGAGTCGAGGGACGATTGCCGACCCCCTGGACGCATGGTAGGAGGGGGAGCCGTGAGAGGTCCGCCCGCCCGCCACCCGAACGACGACGCCCGCGAGCAGCTGCCCGCGCCGGAAGGCATCATCGGCGCCGCCGACGAGCTGAAGCCCGGCGACCGCGTGGTCTACCCGAACCAGGGTGTCTGCGCCGTGGTCGGCTGGGAGGTGAAGGACATCGCCGGCCAGAAGCTCGAGCTGGTCCGCATGACGCGCGAGGAGGACGGCGCGGCGGTGATGGTGCCGAAGGGCAAGGTGCCGTCCATCGGCCTGCGCCGCGTCGCCACCGGCGCGCAGATGGAGGGCGTCTTCCACTACCTCGGCGCGGTCTACGACGACCCCGAGCTCGACTGGAAGGTCCGCCACCGCGACAACGCCGACCGGCTCATCGCCGGGGGCGTGCTGGGCGTCGCCGAGGTGGTGAAGGGGCTGCACTCGCTCTCGCGCCTGCGCCCGCTGCCCACCAAGGAGCGCGAGCAGTACGACAACGCGCGCCACCTGCTGGTGCACGAGGTGTCGGTCTCGCTGGGCGTGCCGCCCGGGCTGGCCGAGGACTACATCGACTACGCGCTCATGCCGCCGGCCGGCGTGAAGTTCGACCTGAAGCCGCCGCCCGCGCCCGTCCCCCTGCCCTCCCGCCCGAAGAAGCGGCGCGTGGTCGAGGAGGCGGAGGAGGGCGATCTCGGGCTCGGCGACCTGGGCCTGGGCGACCTGGGCATCGACCTCGAGGGCGCGCTCGAGGGCGCGGAGGTGCCCGGGGCCGAGGCGGAGGGCGAGGCCGAGGGCGCCGAAGCCGGCGAGGGCGAGGCCGCCGGCGCCGAGGCGGGCGAGCCGGTCCCCGGGGCCGAGGAGGCAGCGCCCGAGGAGCTCCCGGAGATCGAGGAGCCCGTCGCCGAGGAAGACGAGGCGGAGGAGCCGCCCGCCCGCGCGGCGCGTCCCGCGAAGCCCGCCCGCGTCGCCGAGAAGCCGGCCAGGGTCGAGAAGCCCGAGAAGGCGGAGAAGGCGACCGAGAAGAAGGCGGCGCGCGCCCCGAAGGCGAAGAAGGCCGAGCCGGAGAAGCCGGCCCGGGCCGAGAAGCACGCCGAGAAGCCGGCCGCGCGCAAGGCCGCGGCCGAGAAGGCGGTGCCGGCGAAGAAGGCCGCCGCGAAGAAGCCCCCCGCGGCCAGGAAGGCTGCCACGAAGAAGCCCGCCGCCGAGAAGCCGGCCCCCAAGCGCGGAGGGAAGAAGAAGTGATCCGCGTCGTGACCCTCGACACGGTCGACCCGACCGACATGGCGGCCCTCATCCGGACGCTGTACCAGGCGTTCGGCCTCGGGACCGAGTTCGCCGGCGAGAAGCCGGTGCCGTCCGAGGCGGAGGGCAAGGACGGGCGGCTCGACGCCATCACGCTGCTGCGCGAGGTGGAGCCGGTCCGCACCTTCGCCGACGACAAGGTCCTGTACATCGCGGGCGCGCCGCTCTCGCTGCCGCCCGGACCGCTCGGCGAGCCGCCGTGCTGGGGCTTCGCCGACTACGGCAAGGAGCGCGCGGTGATCACCACCGCGAAGCTGCCGGCGCGCGGCGTCAGCGAGGCGTCGATCGAGACCTACCGGCGCCGGCTGGCACGCGAGGCGATCCACGCCATCGGGCACCTGTGGGATCTCCACCACTGCGTGGACGCGCGCTGCGCGATGCACCCCTCGTGGTCGCAGTCGCTCGCCGCGAACCCGGACTCGGACCTCTGCACCTTCTGCCGCGAGAAGAGCGAGCGGAAGATCCGGCTCGCCAAGACCTAGCGGTCCCGTGAGCGCGGATTCCCCCACGCCCGGCCCGGACCCCGCGCCGAAGGCAGCGCCCGGCATCGCCCGCCGGGTGCTCCGGCGCGCCCGCGACGCCGCCGCCGAGGACCTGCGCACCCGCGCCGCCGGCGCGCGCGACGCCGCCCGGCGCGCCTGGGCCGCGCGCCCGTCCCCGCGCCGCGGGATCGCGATCGCGTTCGTCGCCGCGCTCGTCGCCGCGGGCGCGGGCGGCATCCTCTGGCAGGCGCGGCTGCCCGGGCGGCTCCCGTCCGCGCTGGACTGGGCCGCGCTGTCCGCGCTGCTCGAGCGCGACGCGCGCCCGGGCGACGCGGTGGCCGTCGCGCCCGCCTGGGCGGAGCGCGCCCGGCTCGCCGCGCCGGCGAGGGTGCCGGTGCTGGCGCAGGCGCGCTTCGATCGCGCCGAGCTGACCGGCGTCCGGCGCGTGTGGCTGGTGGCGCTGCCCGGCGCGCCCGGCCGCGCGTCCTGGCTGGACGCCGAGCTGGATCTCATCGCGCGCGCCGCGCGCCCGGCCGAGCGGATGGCGCTGGGGCGGCTGGAGGTGCAGCGCTTCGAGCTGGCCGGGCCGCGCGTTCCGCTCGCGTTCCTGCCCGATCTCCTCGCCCGCGCCGAGGTCCGTCGAGGCGACCAGCCCTGCCCCGCGGGCGCGGACGGCGCGCCGGCGTGCCCCGGCGAGCCCGGCCCGTCGCTGCGACGGTCGGTGCGGCAGGTCGAGGCGCTGCCGCGGCCGTGCCTGGTGGCGGCGCCCGCGGACGCGCCGCTCGTGATCTCCTTCCCGTCCGTCCCGCTCGGCAGCGCGCTCGCGGGCCACCTGGGACGCGCGGGCGATCCGCCCTCTCCGGCCACCGGCGCCCTCCCCGCCCGCGTGGCGCTGCGCGTGGACGAGCAGGAGGCCGGCACGGTCGAGCTGCCGCTCGCGGGCTGGCGCGCGTTCCGGCTCGACACCGCCCGGTTCGCAGGGAGCGCGCGCGAGGTGGAGCTCACGCTCACCGCGCCCGCCGAGGCCGGCGCGCTCTGCCTGGACGCGGAGGCGCTCCCGTGACCCCCGCGCTGCGCCGGCTCCCCGCCCGCGTGGCCGCCGGGCTCCGCAGCGGGCGCCGGCGGATCGCGCTCGCCTGGGCCGCCGCCACGCTCGTGGCGCTCGTGGCGCTCGCCGGCGGCCCCGGCATCTCGCGGGACGAGGCGGACGTCGTCGCCGCCGCCGGGCGCGTCGCCGAGGGCTGGCGCACCGCCGCCGGCCACCCGCTCGCGGCGCTCACCGGCCTCGAGGCCGCCCGGGCCCGCTCCGGCGGACGCCCGCTGCCGCCGCTCGGACCGGCCGTCGCCGCCGCGGGCCACGCCGCCGGGCGCACCGCGGGGCTCTCGCACCAGCGTGCCTACCGGCTCGGCGCCGCCTTCGCGGGCGCGCTGCTCTCGGCGCTGCTCGCGCTGGCGGGCCACGCGCTCGCCGGCCCCGCCGGCGCGGCGCTCGCGCCGGCGATGTACTGGCTCGCGCCGAGGACGCTCCTCTCCGGCGCGGTCGCGCTCGCGGACGGCCTCGCCGCGCTGCTCTGGCTGGCCGCGTTCTGGGCCTACCGCCGCGCCGCCGCGGCGCCGGACCGGCTGCTCCGGCTGCGCGCCGCCGCGCTCGCCGGGCTCGCCTTCGGCGCGGCGCTCGCGGCCCGGCTCGACGCCTGGGTGATCCTGCCCACGCTCGCGCTGCACGCGCTCCTGGTGCGCGTGCTCCGGCCGCGGGCCGCAACCCCCGAGCCGGAGGCGCCACCGGTCGGGATCGAGGCGCGCCTGCGCGGGGTGCCGGTCGCCATCGCCTCCATGGCGGTGCTCGGCCCGCTCACCCTGGTGGCGCTGTGGCCCTGGCTCTGGGCCGATCCGCTCCGCCGCGCCCTGCTGGCGTCCCAGGCCGCGCGCGCCGGCGCGGGCGAGGCGCTCGCCGCCGGGCTGCCGCGAGCGCTCGTGCCCCTCGCGGTGACCGTGTTCGCGGTGCCGGCCGCGCCGCTCCTCGCGGCCGGCGGCGGCGCGCTGCAGGCGCTCGCGCGCGCGGCCCGGGCGCTCCGGCGAGGGAGCGGGTTCGCGCTGTCCGACGAGGTCCTGCTGCTCCTCGGCGCCGCGGCGCCGCTCGCCGCGGCGGCGTCCGGGCTGTCCCCGGCAGTCCCCGGCGTGCGCGGCTGGCTGCCGGCGTTCCCGTTCCTGGCGCTGCTCGGCACCCGGGCGCTCCTCCACGCGGCGCGCCTCGCCTGGCCGGCGCGCGGCTCGTCGCTCGCCGCCGCGCTCGCGCTCCTGGTGCTGTACCCCGCCGCCCGCCAGGCGGCGCACACCTGGCCCGCGGCGTCGTCCTCCTGGAGCGCCCTCGGCGGCGGCGCGCCCGGCGCCGCGTCGCGCGGGCTCCCGCGCCAGGACGGCGGCGAGGCGGCCGCGGCGATGCTGGACGCGCTCGCGGAGCGGGCGCGCCCCGGCGCGCGGGTCTACTGGGCGCGCACCGCCGGGGCGGCGGTCGAGGTCTACGCCCGCGACGGCCGGCTCCGGGCCGACCTGCGCCGCGCCGAGGCGCCGGAGGACGCGGACCTGGCGGTGGTGACGGTGGACGGCGCGGCCCGCGACGCCGAGTACCGCACCTGGGCGGCGTTCCGCGACGCGCGCCCGGTGGCCGGGGCGTTCCTCGACGAGGTGCCGCTGGTCCTCGTGTACGCGCGCCCCGGCGCCTGGCGCTGACCCTTCGATTCACCCAGCGGCGATGGTGGACGCCCCGGGAGGTCCGCCGCCCGCCTTGCCGCCCCACCGCGGGGCGGGGTACACGGACCGGAATGCCCTCGCACCGCAGGATGCTCATCGCCGTGGTGGCCGGCGCCGTCCTCGGCGCGCTCGCGAACGCGCTGGGCGGCGGCGCGCCCTGGCTCGACGTCGCGGTGCGCGACGTGGCCCAGCCCATCGGGCAGCTCTTCATCCGGCTCCTGTTCATGCTGGTGGTGCCGCTCCTGTTCTCGGCGCTGGTGCTGGGCGTCGCGGACCTCGAGCTCCGCCACCTGGGCCGCCTGGGCGCGCGGATGCTCGGCTACACCGCCGCGGTGTCGTCCATCGCGGTGCTCATCGGCGTGACGCTCGTGAACGTGCTCGGGCCCGGTCGCGGGCTGCCCGACGCCGTGCGCGAGGCCGCGCGGGGGGCCGCCACCATCAAGCCAGCCCCGCTCCCCGGCGGCGACTCGGTGGCCGGGTTCGTCCTCGCGCTCGTCCCGGACAACCCGGTGAAGGCGGCAGCCACCGGCGACCTCATGGGCCTCATCGTGTTCGCGCTGCTGTTCGGCGTGGCGCTCGCCGTGACCGACACGCCGGGCGCGCGCACGCTGAAGGCGGCGCTGCAGGGCCTCTACGACGTCTCCATGAAGCTCATCGAGGGCGTGCTGCGGCTCGCGCCGCTCGGCGTCGGCGCGCTGCTCTTCGTCATGGCGGCCCGCCTCGGCGCGGCGGTGGTCCGGCCCATCGCCGCCTACGTGGGCGTGGTGGTGCTCGGGCTCGCGCTGCACCAGTTCGTGGTCTATTCGCTGTCCGTGAAGCTCTTCGGCGGCATGAGCCCGCGCGCGTTCTTCTCCGGCGTGCGGCTCGCCATGGTGACGGCGTTCTCCACCGCCTCCTCTTCCGCCACCCTCCCGACCGCGCTCCGCGTGGCCGAGGAGAACCTGCGCCTGCCGCGACACGTGGCGCGGTTCGTGCTCACCGCCGGCTCCGCCATGAACCAGAACGGCTCGGCGCTGTTCGAGGGCGTCACGGTGCTGTTCCTGGCGCAGGTCTACGGCGTCGAGCTCTCGCTCGGCCAGCAGGCCATCGCGGTGGGGATCGCCGTCCTGGCCGGCATCGGCACGGCCGGCGTGCCGGCCGCCTCCATGCCGTTCATCGCCATGATCCTCGGCATCCTCGGGATCCCGGTGGAGGGCATCGGCCTGGTGCTCGGCGTGGATCGCTTCCTCGACATGTGCCGGACCACGGTGAACGTCACCGGCGACCTCGCCGCCGCCGTGTTCGTCGCCCGCGGCGAGCCCGCCGAGGCGACCGAGCCGGCCGCCGGGGTGCCACCCGCGCCGTAGCGTCCCCGGCGCGCGGCGCCTCCGGGCCGCTCGCGATGGGGGAGGACGCCGCTCGCGCCCCGCGATTCGCACAACTCGCCCCTCCCGGCGGCGGGGGTGCCCCTGGTAGGATGATCCTCCGCCGCGCGCCGCCCGGACCGGGCTTCGCGGCGCCGGAGCCTTCATGAAGATCGTCGCCCTGGCCCTCGGGACCTCGCTGCGCGGAGACGACGCGGCCGGGCTGGCGGTGGCGCGCGGCCTCGAGGCGCTGGTCCCGGGCCTCGAGGTGGTCGAGATCCCCGAGCTCGTCCCCGATCACGCGGAGGTGGTCGCCGCCGCCGACGGGGTGCTGTTCCTGGACGCGTCGGTGGCCGGCGCGCCGGGAGAGGTCTGCGCCACCCGGCTCTCGCCCCGCCCGGCGCGCGCCGCGGTGATCCACACGCTCATGCCGGAGGAGGTGCTGGGGCTGGCGCGTGCGCTGTTCGGCCGCGTGCCACCCGCCGCCCTGGTCACCGTGGCCGGCCGCGACTTCGCGTTCGGCGACGCGCTCTCCCCCGAGGTGGAGGCGGCGCTGCCCCTGGCGCGCGAGCGCGCGCGGGAGATGGTGGCGGGCTTCCGGCTGTAGCCCGCGCCCTCCCTCCGGCCGCGACCCGGCTTCGCACCCCGCTGCCCTCGCGCCCGCGGCGGACCCCCGGCCTCCGCTTGACCCATCCCCTTCCCCGGCCCACGCTCCATCGTGCGGAAGCAGATCGACGGAACGTGATACGCGGCGCGCGCCGGCCCTTCCCCCCCGGCACGGCGCGCACGCGGCGGGCGGACGCCCCCCGGGGCGGCCGCCCGTGTCTTCTCCGGACGCGCCGTCAGTCGAGCGGCACCCGCGCGCCGGAGAGCCAGGCCGCGAGCGCGCCCGGGCGCGCCAGGAAGTGCCCGACCATCCCCGACACGTCGCGCCGCCGCGCGTCCAGGCCTCGACGGGCGAGCGCGCCCGCGAGCGCGTCGAGCGCCACGAGGTAGAGCGCGCGCTGCGCCACGTCCATGCGCACCACCGGCGCGCGGCCGTCCTCGTCGTCGTCGCCCCCGTCGCCGGCCGCCAGGGCCAGCGCCTCCCGGCAGTCGCCGCGGTCCACCGCGCTCACGCTCCGGCACGCGAGCGGCCGCGCCGGGTGGATGGCGCACCGGCCCGCGCCGTCGAGCAACGGGCACGCCACGCTCCCGGCGATCCGCTCGCGGTCCTCCAGCCAGCGCACGCGATCGTGGAACGCGAGCAGCCGCGTGCCGAGCGCCGCCGCCGCGCCCGGCTCCAGCCCGGCCCGCAGCTGCACCGCCGCGACCGCCCCCTCGACCGCCAGCGTGCCCACGTTCAGCACGCAGCAGCTCGAGCAGCCCGGGCCGCACGCCGGCGGCGGCGTGCCGGACGGCCGGGCCCGCTCGAGCGACGCGGCCACCGTACGCTCCACGCCCTCGAGCAGCGCCGCCAGCGCCGCCTCGTCCGCGCCGGCCAGGCCGCGGACCGCCAGCGCCTCGACCTCCGCCCGGCAACGCGCCACCGCCTCGTCGAGCACCGCGCCTCCTCCCCGGCGCAGGGCCGGGCTCGCCTCACCCGCGCCGCGCCGCCCGGATGGCGCGGTCCAGCAGCTCGAGCGGGTGCGCGGGCTCGACGCCCGCCCCTCGCTCCTCCAGCAGCCTGCGCACGTGCAGCGTGCAGCCCGGGTTCGCGCTCGCGAGCACGGTCGCGCCGGTCGCCATCACCGCCTCGGCCTTGCGCCGCCCGATTTCCGACGCGCTCTCCGGCTGGACCAGGTTGTAGATGCCCGCCGAGCCGCAGCACTGGTCGCCGTCGGCGATCTCGACGAGCTCGAGGCCGGGGATGGTGGCGAGCAGGGCCCGCGGCGCGCCGCCCACGCCCTGCGCGTGCTGGAGGTGGCAGGGCGAGTGGTAGGCCACCCGCGCCGCCAGCGGGGCGCGCGGCGCCCGGGGCGACAGCCCGGCGAGCAGCTCCGACGCGTCGCGCACCCGGGCCGAGAACGCGGCCGCCCTCGGCGCGAACTCCGGGTCGTCCTCGAACAGGTGCGCGAGGTCCTTCAGGTGCGAGCCGCAGCCGGCCGCGTTCACCACGATCGCGTCGAGGGGCAGCCCCTCGAAGCGCTCCACCAGCGCCCGCGCCAGCCGCCGCGCCTCCTCGAGCCGGCCCGCGTGGACCGACAGCGCGCCGCAGCAGCCCTGGCCGGCGGGCGCGAGCACCTCCACGCCCTCGGCGGCGAGCACGCGCACGGTGGCCGCGTTCACGCCGGGGAAGAACACCTTCTGCACGCAGCCGGTCACCAGGCCCACGCGCAGGCGGCGCTCGCCGTGCGCGCCGGTGGCGGGCGGGATGGTCGCGAGGACGTCGCGCAGCGCGAGCGGGGGCGCGAGCGCCTCGAGCTGCTCGAGGCGCCGGGAGAGGCGCAGCAGCCCGGTCCGGCGGAACAGCCAGCGCAGCCCGCTCACCCGCCACACCCACAGCAGCAGCGCCGCGACGCGCAGCCGCCCCGGGTGCGGGAACAGCGAGAACACGAGCGCGCGGTGCAGCCGGTCGAGCGCGGGGCGCCGGTGCTCCCGCTCCACCCGCGCGCGGGCCGCGTCGATGACGTGGTCGTACCGGACGCCGGACGGGCAGGCGCCCAGGCACGCCATGCAGCCCAGGCAGCGGTCGAAGTGCGCCGCCACCGCGTCCGACATGGCCAGCTCGCCCTCCTGCAGCCCGCGGAAGAGGTCGATGCGGCCGCGCGGCGAGTCCATCTCCTCCTGCCAGCTCTGCCACGTCGGGCAGACCGGCAGGCAGAAGCCGCAGTGCACGCACTCGTCCGCCGGCGTGCGCGCCGCGCCCCGCGCCGGGGACGCCGCGGGCTGCGCCCTGTCCGCTCCCGCGCCCATTCAGATCCCTCCTGGCAGGCGGCCCGGCGCGAGCCGGTGCTCCGGGTCGAGCTCCCGCTTCAGGCGCCGCATCAGCTCGAGCCCGGCCGGCGCAGCACCCCACGGGTCCAGCGGGGCGCGGAGCGCCGCCGGCGCGTCGGCGATCACCACCGAGCCGTGGCCGGCCGCCACCGCGCCGCGCGCCGCCTCGACGGCCACCGCCACGAGGGCCGGGTCCTCCAGCGAGCCCGAGACGAGGCCGATCCCGAGCGTCGGGTGCAGGATCAGGCCGCCGCCTGCGAGCGCGCCGGCCACCCGCTCCAGCGCGCCGGCGGCGATCGCCAGCGCCGCGGGCGCGAACGCCGCCCGGATCCGCACGTCGCCGGCCGTGCGGACCGCGTCCTGGCGCGCCCAGAGCGCCGCCTCGTCCGCCCCGCCCAGCCGCTCCCCCGGCGTCCCCTGCGCCGCCGCGAGCGCGAGCGCGCGCTCCGACTGGTCCCGCACGCCCGGGCCGAAGCCCTCGAAGCGGAGCCCCAGCCGGTAGGGGCCGCCGTCGCGCCGCGCCACCACCGCGACCGGCTCGAGGCGCGCGTCGAGCACCGCCTGCGTGAGCGCCCGGCACGCCGGCGCGCCCAGCCCCGGCACCGCCACCGTGGCCGAAGCCTCGGGGAGCGGGTGCAGCCGGAACACCACCTCGGCGACGAGCCCCAGCGTGCCCAGCGAGCCGCAGAACAGCCGCGGCAGGTCGAAGCCGGCCACGTTCTTCACCACCTTGCCGCCGCCCCGCGCGACGACACCATCGGCGCGGACGACGGTCATGCCGATGACGAGGTCCCGCACCGCGCCGAAGCGGGCGCGCCGCGGGCCGAACGCATTCGCCGCCACGATGCCGCCCACGGTGGCGCGGTCCGCGAGCGGCGGGTCGAGGGCGAGCCGCTGCCCGTGCGGCGCGAGGTGGTCCTGCAGCGCGGCGAGCGTCATCCCGGCCTCCACCGCGACGATCTGGTCGGAGGGCGCGTGCTCGCGGACGCGGTCGAGCCGGCGCGTGTGCAGCACCGCGTCGAGACGGGCGGGCGGTGCCCCCAGCCCGAGGTCGGTGCCCCCGCCCACGAACGCGACCGCGAGGCGATCGGCGGCGAGCGCGCGCATCGCCTCGGCGGCCTCGTCGAGCGTCGCCGGCTCGATCGCCAGGCGCGGCACGGCGCCCGCCACCGCGTCGGCGGCGCTCGCGGGACGGGCGGCGGCGCTCACCAGCGCTCCGCGAGCCCGGCCACCTCGGCGGGGTGGGGGCGGTAGGGGCCGGGCCGCTCGCCGCACAGCCGCGGCGTCGGGAACACCTTGCCCGGGTTCATGAGGGCCGCGCCGTCGAAGGCGCAGCGGACGCGCTGCATCGTCTCGAGGTCCTCCGGGGCGAACTGCTCCGCCATGTACGCCGCCTTCTCCGCCCCGACCCCGTGCTCGCCGGTGATCGAGCCGCCGCTGCGGATGCACAGCCGCAGGATCTCGCCTCCCAGCGCCGCGGCGCGCGCCTCCTCGCCGGGGTTGCGCGCGTCGTAGAGCACCAGCGGGTGGAGGTTGCCGTCGCCGGCGTGGAATACGTTCGCCACGCGCAGGCCGGCCTCGGCGGCCATGCGCTCGATCTCGCGCAGCACGCGCGCGATCTCCGAGCGCGGGATGACGCCGTCCTCCACCAGGTAGTTCGGGCTGATGCGGCCCACCGCCGCGAAGGCGCTCTTGCGCCCCTTCCACATGAGCTGGCGCTCGGCCTCGTCGCGCGGCACCCGGATCTCCAGCGCGCCGGCCGCGCGGGCGATCTCGATGGCGCGCGCCGCGACGTGCTCCACCTCGGCCCGGCAGCCGTCCGCGTCCATGAGCAGCGCCGCGCCCACGTCCGGCCAATCCAGGCCCGTCGCCGCCTTCGCGGCCACGATGGCGAGCCGGTCCATCATCTCGATCGCGGCGGGCAGGATGCCGGCGGCGATGATGCCCGAGACCGCCGCGCCCGCCTCGTCGGTGGACGGGAACGTGGCGAAGAAGGTCCGCGTCACCTCGGGCTTGCGCAGCAGCCGCAGGGTCGCCTCGGTGGCGATGCCCAGCAGCCCCTCGCTGCCCACCATCGCCGCCAGCAGGTCGTAGCCGGGCGCGTCGGCGGCCGGGCCGCCCAGGTCCACCACGCTGCCGTCCGAGAGGACCACCCGCGCCGCGAGCACGTGGTTCGTGGTGAACCCGTACTTCAGGCAGTGCGCGCCGCCCGAGTTCTCGGCCACGTTGCCGCCGATCGAGCACACGCCCTGCGACGACGGGTCCGGCGCGTAGTACCAGCCCGCCGCCGCCACCGCGCGCGAGACGTCCAGGTTGATGACGCCCGGCTCCACGCGCGCCCAGCCGTTCTCGAGGTCCAGCTCGAGGATGCGCCGCATGCGCGCGAGCGAGACGACGATCGAGCCCGGCGACGGGCGCGCGCCGCCCGAGAGCCCCGTGCCCGCGCCGCGCGGCACCAGCGGCACGCCCGCCTCCCGGGCCGCGTTCACCACCTCGACCACCTCGTCGGTCGAGCCCGGCAGCGCCACCAGCGCCGGCGTGGTTCGACCGTGGGTGATCCCGTCGCACGCGTAGACGCGCAGCTCCGCCGGGTCCGCGATCACGTGCGCCGGGCCCAGCGCGGCGGCGAGGCGTCGGGCGAGGGCACTGCTCACGGCGGGAGCTCGGGTCACGCGGGCTCCTTCGGTTGCGAGGTGGTGGTTGAATGTTCCGGGACGGCTCGGTCCGGTCAACCTTCGACGGGGTGCATCGATCGGGGGCGCGCGGGGACGTTCCGGGGGACGGCCGACCCGCGAGCGCACACGCACCCACGCCCGCCCGTCCAAGTCCCTCGGCTGTGCGCTGGCGCACAGGGATCTCGCCCGGTACGCTGGCGGGCCATGACGACGACCGCCTCCGCGACGCGGGCCATCGGAAAGGTGAAGGGGACGCTGCTCCTCTCCCGGATGAACTACCTGCGGGCCCAGGGGCCGGAGAGCGCCGAGCGCGTGCTCCGCCGGCTGACGGTGGCGGACCAGGCGCTGCTGCGCGGCACGCTCGATCCCGCGACGTGGTACCCCGCCGACCTGCTCATCCGCGTCGAGCTGACCATCGCCGCGCTG
This sequence comes from Anaeromyxobacter sp. K, assembly GCF_000020805.1. Taxonomy (NCBI): domain Bacteria; kingdom Pseudomonadati; phylum Myxococcota; class Myxococcia; order Myxococcales; family Anaeromyxobacteraceae; genus Anaeromyxobacter; species Anaeromyxobacter sp. K. The sequence continues at coordinate 3,304,189 of NC_011145.1, forward strand.
CTCGCCCGCGGCGATCGCTCCGCGATGTTCCTCGCCATGGGTCGCCACACCGCCGAGACCAACCTCGCCCCCGCCGGCATCCAGCGCGCCTACCTGCGCGAGGGCGAGCCGCACCACCTGCTGCGCAGCGTCCCCGCGCTCTACGCCGCCAGCCACACCAGCGGCTCGCGCACCTACGAGCCCAGCGGCCCCCGCGCCGCGGTGATCCGCACGCACGGCGGCGACGAGGTCACCGCCGACGACTGCCTCACCGCGGTGGGCTGGCTCGGCCGCGCCATCGAGCTCTCCGGCGGGAAGGCCGTGCAGGTGGTGGAGACCCACTGCCGCGCGCGCGGCGCCGCCTCGTGCGAGTACCGCTGCGAGTGGGCGTAGGCTCGCACCGTCAGCCGCTCACGCCTTCTCCCCGAGGGCATCCTCGTGCGGCATCGCCTCGCCCGGCAGGGCGAGCGCCCGCCCGCGCCGGCGCTGGGCACGGCTGAAGCCAGGCATCGTAGACCTCCGCGATCCACTATCCGGTGGAGAGAGGAGGAGCGACATGGATCGCGAGGACCGCACCCGGGAAGCCAGGACCGAGCCGAGGCCGGACGACCGCGAGCGACAGCGCGAGCGGGCGGCCGCTCCGCCGATCGAGCGCGAGCACGAGACGTGGCAGGGCATCCTCGAGGAGGACGAGCGGCGCGAGCGCGAGCGGAGCTGAGCCGTCGGCTGCAGCCCCCCCGTCTGCCGCACCCCGTGGTACGATGGCCGCGCCGCTTGACTCAGGCGGCGGCGGTCTTATGAAAGGACCGTCAGTTCGCAGACTTGGGGGCGAACTGGTTTCGACGGAGGACGGAAGGAGACGGGTGCGCGCCGTGGTTGGTCACGAGGCCACGTAAAAACGGGACCAAGCAGAAACGCGAACGAGCCCATGGCTCTCGCGGCCTAACTAAAGGCCGTGCGTTCCCCCGGAAGCGCCGGGTACCGGGTGTGAACGTCAGCTCCGGCTGGACCTTGGCGGGAAGCGAACCGCCTTGCCGAGGTCGAGATCAAAGGGCGAGGACGTGAGCGGTTGCAGGCTCGGAGGTTGCCGCTCACGTATCCACTCCGAGCTACGCGCGTAGGGCCCTTCACTGGAAGTCTTTCGGACCCGGGTTCGATTCCCGGCGCCTCCACTTGAAGCCCCCGGAACTCGGGGGCTTCGTCGTTTCTGGCGTTTGGTCGCCGCCCACTCTGAGTCGAAGTCGGGCAGGATAGTCCCATGCCGAAGGACGACTGGTTTCGCCGCGAGACTTGGTCGAGAGAGGACCAAGCCGAGTTCGAGCGTCGACTCGCTCGTTCACGGCCGACGAGCAGGGCTCAGTACCTCCGCATCCAGGCCGTTCACCTTCTCCAGACCAGAATGCCTGAACTGCTTCGTGCCGCGCTCACTCTGCTCGACCGCGTCGTCACGGAGTACCCGAAGGACTTGCAGGCTGCGCTTGCCCTTACGGACCGTGCCAAGTGCCTTCTCGCATTAGGAGAGTGGCCAGCGGCAGCAGAGGCTTTCCGTGCGGCCTTGGCCGCCGAAACGACGTTCCCGTCTGTTCGCAGCGACGCGTACCTCTCGCTCGCGTTCGAGGTGGTGACGAGGAATGACAGGGTGCTCTTCGACGAAGTGTCGCGCGTCTGTTTCGCACATGCGTCGGAGCCCAGGCCGTTTCCGGTGCAGCAGTTCCGCTGGCATGCCGTTCAGGCGCTGCTCGCGGACGCAGAACAGAACACGGAGGTCGCGCGAACTGAGGCGTCGGCGGCGCTCGCTGCCGCTGCGGCATCTGAGTCCGGGTTCCGATACCACCGGACGCTCGGGCTCGTACGTTGCGTCCCTCGGGAAATCGAGAAGCGGCTGCGCCGACTCGCCATCGGATAGCAGCGTAGCGTGCATTTCCCGATATGCGAGACCTCTTCAGGCACCGCGGCAGGGTGAACGAGCCCGGTGCCCGCCCGCGTAGCACCGCTCACGCGCCCGAGACCCACCGGCCGCCGCCGTCGCAGGTCACGACCGTCCCCGTCATGTACGGGTTGGCCGCGACCGTGACGATCACCTCCGCCACGTCCTCCGGCCTCCCCACGCGCCGGGCCGGGAACCGCTTGCGGGCCTGCTCGAACACGCCCGCCTTCACCTCACGTGGGATCGCGTCCCACCACGGCGTGTCCACCAGGCCCGGCGAAACTGCGTTCACGCGGATGGGCGCGAGCTCTACGGCCAGCACCGGGACCACTGCCTCCAGCGCCGCGTTGATCGCGGCGAGGCCCGCGGTCCCGGGGATGGCCGCGCCCGCCGAAGCGGCGGACACGAAGGTGATCGACGCCTCCGGCGCGAGCTTCGGCAGCGCCGCCTGGGCGGTGCGGAGCTGGGGCAGGAGCTTCGCCTGGAGCCCCTCGGCCAGATCCTCGAGGTCGAGCGAGCGGAAGGGGCCCGCGCCCTTGCCGCCGGAGAGTGCCAGCACCAGCAGGTCGATGCTGGGCGCGCCGATGAAGTACTCCTGGAGCGAGGCCGGCGAGGCGGCGTCGAGCACGGCGCCCTCGACCCCGTCTCCCAACGCCGCGATCTTCGTCCGGTCCCGGCCCGCCGCAGTCACCCGCGCCCCGCGGGCCGCCAGGAGCCGCGCCGTGGCGAGCCCGATCCCCGAGCTCCCTCCCACCACCAGCGCCCGTCTGCCCTTCAGGTCCATGGTCCATCCTCCATTACGAGACGACGCGGTCCGGAACAGCAATAACGAGACACTCCGTCTCGTCAAGCGATATGCTCGCTGCGATGTCGCGCCCACCCCGCCCCGCCACCGTGGCGCCCCGCCGTGGCCGCCCGCGCAGCGACGCGGCCCGACAGGCCATCCTGACGGCGGCGCTGGAGCTCGCGCGCACCCGGCCGCCGGCGGACGTGTCGGTCGGGGCCATCGCCGCCCAGGCCGGCGTCGGCAAGCAGACCATTTACCGCTGGTGGACGGGCAAGGCGGAGGTGCTGCTGGAGGCGCTCGCGGATCTGGCCGAGACCGAGATCCTGGAGCCCGACCTGGGGAGCCTGGAGGCCGACCTCCGCGCGTTCCTCGAGGCGAGCTTCGACGCGATCGAGCACCAGCGGCTCGCGCCGGTGCTGCGTGGGCTCATGGCCGAGGCGCAGCGCGACCCGGGGTTCGCCCGCGCCTTCCGCGCACGCTTCATCGAGCGTCGGCGCGACGCCGCCCGGCGGCTGCTGGACCGGGCGCGACGCCGCGGCGAGCTGGGCCGGTCTACCGACCCTGAGCTGCTCGTGGACGTCCTCTTCGGCGGGCTCTGGTACCGGCTCCTCGCAGGGCACGCCCCGCTCGACCGCGCCTTCGCCCGCGGCCTGGCCCGGGCGGTGGCGCGGGTGGCGGGGTGAGCCCACTGCGCACGCGCCGCCCCGCTGCGTCGGCGCGGATGCCGCGCGCGGTCGTCACGCTGCTCCTGCGCGCCGTCGCCTCGGAGCGCCCGTCCTTCTCTTCGATCCGCAGCGCCTGATCGGCCGAGAGCGGTGCCCATCGTGGGCTCGCGATGGTGCGCTCATGGGCCATCGCGAGCCGTCACGACGGTCCCGAGCGAACCCCTTCGCCGACGAGCACGATCTTGCCGGTCACGCCGCCGTTGGCGAGGAGCTCCTGCGCCCGACGTGCGTCGGCCAGAGGGAACCGCTGCGCGATGATCGGCTCGACCTTCCGCTGCTGCAGGAGGTCGAGCAGCGTGATCAGGTCGTGCCGGAACCATGCCGGCTTCAGCCGCTTCAGCGTCTGGATGCTGTACGGGACCACCCGCCTTAGGCCCGGGAGAAGCGAGCCGGCGGCGATGTACAGCGCGAATCTCGCGGCTCCGCGAAAGCGCCGGCGACGACCTGGACGACTGGAGGTCAGCGCCCCCTCCCCGCGAATCGAGCTGATGAGGCCATAGCCCACCACCTTCCCGCCGGGTCGGAGCGCCTTGCGCGAATGCCAGAGGTGAGCGCCGCCGATGTGGTCGAACACGACGTCCACGCCGTCGCCCGCGAGGCGGTGGATCTCCTCCACGAAGTCCTGATGCTGATAGTCGATGGGGGTGCCGCCGAGCGCGGTGACGACCGACGCCCCTCGCGACGAGCAGGTCCCGTACATCTCCAGCCCGGCGAGGCGCCCGAGCTGCAAGAGCGCCGTGCCGACCCCGCCTGCCGCGCCGTGAATCAACGCACGCTCTCCCCGCCCGACCTTCGCGGAGCGATGCATCATCTGGTACGCGGTGACGTAGTTCAGCACCAGGCAGACGGCCTCGGCGGCGTCCACGCCCGGTGGCACGGGAACGAGCTCCTCCTGCCGCAGGCAAACCCATCCTGCGTACGCACCGTGGATCGGCATCGCGGCGACGACCTGGCCTGGCTCGATGCCGGCGACGCCGGCGCCGAGCCGATCCACCACGCCGACCAGGTCCCAGCCGGGAGTGAACGGCACCGCGGGCGTCTCGGGATGAATTCCCTCGCGCGCCATGATGTCCGGCAACGAGACGCCTGCGGCCAGCACTCTCACCCGCGCCTCACCAGCCTTCGGCTCGGGGCGCGGTTCCTCGACCACCTCGAGCGCGTCGAGCCCGCCGTAATGCGTGACGACGACGCGGAGGTGGCTCGCGGCTTCCGACGACACTGCGACGTGGCTCGGTGGTGTCATTGAGCTGCCCTCCTCTACCGACCGGTTCCGCGGGACCGTGATGGAGCGGCTCCGCGCCAACCCTCGGAAGGCCACCGTCCCGGGCGCGCGTTCAGCTCGAGCGAGGCGCTGCCATGGATCCCGAGGCGGCGCCTCGTCGTCGCCCGCCTCGTGATGCAGGAGGATGCGCACGGCCCTGAACATCGACGGGCTCCAACCGGGCCTCCCTTCGTGACGGACTCTGCGCCGAGTTGCCACACGCCGGAACGGAGCAAACGAAGCGCCGTTGGGTCACCCCGAACGTCGCAGGTCGGCATCGCGCCCGTTCGTCACGAGGCCTCGCGCCGTCAGCCGAGTGAGCCGACGGTCGGGCGCATCCGACGGGCGGGAGGGTGAACGCCGGGCGACGTCTTGGCCGGCGCGGCCATGCTGGATGCAGTAACTTTCCGTGCGGTACGATGAGTCATGCCCCGCTCACCACTTCCGCCCATCTGGCAGGACTTCCATCGGCGACGCCGGGTGATGATCGGGCTCTTGCTGGGGTACATCCCTGGCGTCGCGCTGCTGGGCGCCGCGCTCGTTGGGTTCGTCGGATCACCGCTCGGTTTCGTGATCGCCGGAGCCGGCTGGTTCGCGGCATCGTGGTGGGCGGACGCCCGATTCGCGTCGTTCCGGTGCCCGTCCTGCGGAGAGCGGTTCATGGTGCGTCGGTACGAGCTGGCGCTTCCCGGCATCCGGAAGCACCAGTTCTCGGCGCGCCGTTGCGTCAACTGCGGGCTGGCACGACCCTGATGGCGGGCCGCGCTGCCTCGCCGGCTGGGGCGAAGAAGACCGCCCTCATCCGGACCTGGGCTTCGCCTTCCCCCTCTTCTCCCCGGCGGGGTGCAACGTCCGGTGCGCCGCGCACATCGCGACGAAGGTCGCGATCCGGCTCGCACGGGTCTCGGGGCGCCTGGCTGTCGTGACCCGGTAGAGGATCGCGTAGCGATTCGCGGCATCGAGGATCTCGAAGAATGCCCGAGCACGAGGATTGCGATCGAGCGCCTCGGCGAGGTCGGCGGGGACGGTCGATGTCCTCGCGCCGTCGTAGGCGCGCTCCCATCGCCCGTCGCGCCTGGCGCGGTCGACCTCGGCGAGCCCAGGCTCCTGCATCCGGCCGCTCGCGATCAGCGCCTCGGCCCGGGCGCGGTTGACCTTGGACCACGGGCTCCGCTGGGTGCGCCGCGTGAAGCGCTGCAGCCACGCCGCGTCGTCCAGCGCTCGCTTCTGGCCATCGATCCACCCCCAGGCCAGGGCGGCCTCGAGCGCTGACGTGTACGTGAGCGTACCGTCGCTCGCCCCTTTCTTCGGGATGCGGAGGAGGACGCCGGCAGACCGATCGTGGTTTGCCCGGAGCCATGCATCCCATGCCGCCGCGCTTCGCAGCTCGAGGATCGGATCGCTTTCCCTGGACCCGGGCGAGGCGGAACCCGCTCTAGGACGCTTCGTTCTTCGCATGTCGTCCTCCTCGACGCGCGCGCCCGCGGACCGGGCTCGGATGGAGCGCGAGCAGCGCCCTCGCGGCGGCGGCGCTGCGCCTGGCGATCTCGCGTTCGCCGGGCGTCTTCACGGTTCGGAGAAGCAGGCTCATCGCGAGGTCTGCCCAGAGGAGCGCGAGGAACTCCCGGATCATCTCCTCGGGCTCGCCCTCGACGAGTGCGCTGTCACGCGCGTTCGTGAGCGCGCCGCGGAGGGCGGAGCGAACCTTCTCTCGCCCGAACTCCTCGAGGGCCCGGGCGATCTCGGGTGCGCCGTTCGCCTCGGCGATGGCCAGCCGGAACGTCTCGACGACGTTCGCGTCCGTCACCTCCGCGAGGAACCGCTGGCCGAATCTCGTGAGCGCGGCCTGGAGCATCTCCCGGTCCGTCGAGTCGGGAAGCTCGGTGGCAACCGGGAATCGCGCCGACCGATCGCGGATGCACTCGGTGAGCAGCTGGAGCTTGTTGCCCACGTGCGTGTAGAGGTCCCGCTTCGAGACGTGCGCGCGCGTCGCGATCTCGCTCGTGCTGGTCCCGGAGTAGCCGAGCTCGGCGAACGCAGCGAACGCCGCCTCGAGGATTCGCCGGCGGAGCGCTGGCTCGTCCGCCTTCTCCTGCCTGTCGTCTCGCGCGGGCTTCCCTCGCATTGCGCGCCTCTCTTCTGACGGTACCGAAGAGTACCACCGTCCCGTCCCTCCGCGGCAAGCGGTACCAAGCGGTACCACAACCGGGACCTGCGCCGCCCTTGACGCTGGTACCGACCGGTACCATATCCGAGCTGCCCGGCGCATCGAAGCCACGACTCGCGCTCGAGTCCGGGATCTGGAATCGACCTGAGGAGACGCTCATGGTGTCACGAATCGCCTTCTTCGCGAGCATCGCGTCCAGCATCGTCGCATGGAGCATCGTCAGCATCCGATGCATCTGGCCGGCGCTTCGGCACCGGTCGCGGGCCGAGGCGTTGCGACCGCTGCTCGCCCTGCACGGTTTCCGCTTCGTCGGGATGGCCTTTCTCGTCCCCGGCGTCGTCTCGCCCGACCTGCCGGCCGCCTTCGCGCATCCCGCCGCCTACGGGGACCTCGTGGCGGCGGCGCTCGCCATGCTGTCCCTGGCACTGCTGCCACGCGCGCCAGGCGTCGTGATCGCGTGGGTCTTCAATGTCTGGGGCCTGGCCGATCTCGTGAACGCCTTCTACCAGGCCGCTCACGCCGGGCTCGTGCCGGGGCAGCTGGGGGCGGCGTACTTCCTCCCGACGCTCGGCGTGCCGCTCCTGCTGGTCACGCACGTCCTGGCCTTCCGGGTGCTGCTGCAATCTCGGAGCGAACGTGTCGCCCGGGAAGACGGCTACCTGGCGCACACCTGAGGGGCTGCGACGGGGTTGCTCGCGCCTTCGCCGCACGCGCTGCCAACGGCGGGCCGCTGGCGACCAACCCGGTCCGCGAGCTCCTGCGGGTGTCGGGGTGAGTTGCAGCGCGCCGCCCTTTCGCTAGCATCCCGGGCAGCGAGTTCCGTCCCGCGACGCACCGGAGGCCGCATGCCTCACCTCCTCTTCGACCTCAGCGTCTCCCCTCCCGACGACGACCGCGCCCGGTTCGGCGCCGCGGTCGCCCGGCGGTTCGGCGAGATCATGGACACCGGCACCGACCACGTCGCGGTGCTGGTCCGCGCGCACTCGCAGGGCAGCCTCACGCTGGGCCTGGCCAGCGATCCGGCGCGGGGCGTCGCGCTCGCGAGCGCCGACATCCGCGTCGGCCGCACCCAGGATCAGGAACGCCGACTCTGCCTCGCGTTCATCGAGGAGCTGGAGCGCTGGTTCGGCATCCCGAAGGACCAGGTCTACGTCGTGCTGACCCGCCACGACGGACCCGAGTTCCAGCTCGTCGACCGGGTCCTGCCGTCTTGGTCGGCCGGCGAGGACCCGCTCGCCAGTCCGGGTTCCTGACCCGGAGCGGCCGAGGAGATCGTCCAGCCACTCCGCGTGGGGCAAGATAGCCCGCTGCGAACGACCTCCCCCTCACCCACCGTGGAGCACCTCGCGTGCACGCTCTGACCGTCGCCCTCGCCACCGCGCTCCTCCTCTCCGGCAAGCCATCGGACCCGCGCGCCCACTGGTACGCCCGCCAGGTGTCGGACACCCGCTACGGTGGGTGCCAGCAGGCCGAGGACAGCCTGGACGACGTCCTCGCCCATGTGAGCGCCGGGTGGGCGCGGGCGAGCCAGGGCCGCGGGAAGGCCTGCACCGTGCTCCGGAGCGGCCCCGAGGCATCGGTCGGGTTCGCCGTGGACTGTGGCGAGGGCGGCGTGCACCTCTTCTTCCGCTCCGAGGCGCAGTGCGCGCTGTTCGTGTCGACCATCAACGCCGGCCGGCGCGCCAACCCCGAGGACTACGTGCCGCCGGGCGCGAAGAGCAGGTCGACCTGGCTCACCACGTACGGTCAGTGCATGGAGAGCTGGGTGCATGCCGAGACCGTCCGGCGCCGGGCGCTGCAGGTCACCGCGACGATGTGCGAGTGCCTCGCCGGCGAGCTGGCGGCGTCGGCGGCGGCGCCCACGGAGGCCCGGGTCAAGGCCGCGGGCAGCGCCTGCCTGGCTGCCGTGCCCGCCTCGGAGAAGGCGAAGCTGGCACCGCCGCGCTCCCGCTAGCCGCGCGGCATGGCGCGCCTTGCGGCCGGGCCCCCTCGTGGCACAATGGCTCCGCCTGTTCCCCTCGCAGCTCGAGGCGCTGGAAGTCGCGCCCGTCCAACGATAGGAGCGAAGCATGAAGATCCAGCTCGGACTCACGAAGGAGTGGACCACCGTCGAGCGCCGCAAGCTGAAGGTGGTGGATCTGCGAGAGTTTCTGATGGAGCACTACCCGCGGGACCACGGGTGGCGAGACGAGAAGCAGGCCCTCATCTTCCTGCAGGAGCACCTTCCGACCGAGCAGCTTCACGCGGTGCTCAAGGGAATGAAGAACGACTCGAACGAGGTCACCCGGGAGACGCCGGAGCTCACGCACAAGAAGTTCTGGTTCGAGATCGTCCCGGACGAGAAGTAGCTTCGCCGTGGCGCGCGCTGGGGCGCCGGTGGCACGAGGAGCCGCCTTCCCCCGCGCCGAGGCAGGGCTTCAGGCATTCCGTCGGGAACGGCCAGGCTGCCCTCGCGGACGGGCGGCATGTAGGCTCGCGTAGTCAACGCCGCGGCCCCGTCCCCGGGAGCGGGAGACGCAGCGGTGGCTCGCACGGTCGATCGCGAGTGGCCATCCTGTTGCAGGTTGCGCTATATGAATGCCCACTCAGCGCCAGGCGCCCGGTTCGGGCCCCGGCGCCGCCACACCCCCGGAAGCTCCCGCCGCGAGGCGGGATTCTTTTACGGGTTCACCGAACTGGAGAGCGTTTGAGCGAGAAGGAAGCTGGCATCGAGGTTCAGGGCCGGGTCGAGGAGTCGAGCGGCGGCATGTATCGCGTGAAGCTCGACCAGGGCCCGATCGTCCTGGCCTATCCCTCCGGGAAGATGAAGCGGTTCCACATCCGCATCATCACGGGCGATCGCGTGAAGGTGGAGCTGTCGCCGTATGACCTGACGCGCGGGCGCATCACCTACCGGGACAAGTAGATCCGCGGCGCATGGTCCTGCTCGCGCGCTGCCTCCCGGCAGCGAGCGCGCCGCCGATCGTGCGCTCAGGGTGAAGCGGACCCGAACGTATCGCACGCCTCCAGGCTGCCGGCCTCGAGCCCGCGCCGGAACCAGGTGGCGCGCTGCTCCGCCGGCCCATGAGTGAAGCTCTCCGGGCTCACGCGGCCGGTGGCCGCCTTCTGTCAGGAGCGTCCCGACGTGCTCGCAATACGACGGGACGGCCTCCGAAGCGGGTCGCCTTCTACAGCACGGCGCGCAGCACGGCCGAGACCTGCTCGGTCGTGGGCCTCGGCCCCTGGCCGATGGCGTACATCAGCGTGATGCCGTCGATGAGCCCGGCGCAGGTCTCGATGGGCGCGTCGGCCCGCCCGTGCGAGATGAGCTTCACGAAGAACGCGATGGGCCGGCGCGCCGCGGCGGTGAGGCGCTCGCCGACGCCGGCCAGGTCCTCGCGCCTCGCCGCGGCCATGGTCAGCTCGACGCGGGCCAGGAACAGGTGGCGCGTGTCGTCGGCGTACGCCGCGAGCTCGTCGGCCACGTACGCGATGGCGGCGTCCAGGCCCTGCCGCGCGGCGCGCTCGGCAAACCCGACCTGCAGCTCGTCGCACTCCTTCTCCAGCAGCGCGGCGAGGTGGTCGGCGGCCGCGACGAGCAGCGCGGTCTTCTTCGGGAAGTAGTAGGTCGTCGAGCCCTGGGGCAGCCCGGCGGCGTCGTCCGCCGCGCGGTGGGTCACGCCCTCGAGCCCGCGCGTCGCGAGCAGCTCCAGCACCGCCTCCAGGATCACGATGCGCCGGTCGGACCGGTCCGCCGAGGCGGCGTCCTTCGGCGCATGGGTCGCGCGGGGCTTCTTCCTGTCGGCCGAGCTCATGGGCCTCCCTCGGGTTCGATCGCCCGGATGCGTTGACAGGCGGTGATCCTCTACGTATGTAGAGTTCGCCTAACTACTCCGCAGCGCCTTCCACTACTCTACAGGATTCGTGATCTCATGACCGCTCCCATCGCTCGCCTGAACCCGCCCTCCCTGCCCGACGCCGGGGCTGCAGGCTACTCGCAGATCTCCGTGGTCGAGCCCGGCAGCCGCATGGCGTACGTCTCGGGTCAGGTGGCGTGGCGTCCGGGGGGCGAGGCCCCGCCCGCCGACCTCGTCGAGCAGACCCGCATCGTGGCCGCGAACGCCCGCGCCGCGCTCGACGCGCTGGGCGCGACCCCGCACGACATCGTCATGGCGCGCTGCTTCGTGACCGACCTCACGCCCGACCGGCTCCACGCCGTGTTCCCGCCCCTGCTCGAGCTGTTCGACGGCGCCCGGCCGTGCATCACCGGGGTCGGCGTGGCGGCGCTGGCCGGACCCGACCTGCAGGTCGAGCTGGAGCTGACGGTCCGGCTGCCGACCTGAGTCCCCGGCTCGATCGGCTGCCGCCGATCGCCCGCCCGTTCGCCGCCCTGGCGGGTCCTGCCCGGGCGGCGAGCGCGCTTCGCGAGCTACATGGGGCGCATGACCTGGCGGTTCGGAGCGTACGAGCTCGACCCGGCGCGGCGCGAGCTGCGCGTCGCCGGCGAGCCGAGGGCGCTCCAGCCGCAGGTCTTCGAGGTGCTCGTCTACCTCGTCCGGAACCGGCATCGCCTGGTGGTGAAGGAGGAGCTGCTGCGGGAGCTCTGGCCGGACGCGATCGTCACCGACGCGTCGCTGCAGCGCGCGGTGAGCCTCGCGCGCCGCGCGCTCCGTCCGGCGGATCGCGGCCTGCTCCGCACGCACGCGCGGCAGGGATACCGGTTCGTGGGCGAGGTCGCGGAGACCGAGCCCGACCCGGCCGACACGGCGGCGGAGGCGCGCCCGGCCTACGTCCGCTCCGGCGACGTCCACGTGGCGTACCGCACCGCCGGGCACGGTCCGCTCGACGTGGTCCTGGTGCTCGGGTGGTCGCTCGGCATGCGCGCCGCCCTCGAGCTGCGGGGAGCGTCCGAGCTCGTCCGGGCGCTCTCCGCGCGCGCCCGCGTGATCCTGTTCGACAAGCGCGGGACGGGTGCGAGCGATCGCGTGAAGGCGTTGCCGGAGCTGCCGCAGCGGGTCGAGGATCTGGAGGCGGTCCTCGACGCGGTGCGGTCGCCGGGCGCCGTGCTCGTCGGGTTCTCCGAGGGTGGCCCGCTGGCGCTCACGTTCGCCGTGACCCGTCCGCTCCGCGTGCGCGGCCTCGCCCTCGTCGGCGCCTTCGCCCGCATGTCGGCCGCGCCGGACCACCCTGCCGGCTGGAGCGGGGCCGAGATCGCGTCGCTGCGCGCGTACATCGCGCGCGGCTGGGGCGCCGGCGCGACGCTGCAGGCGATCGTCCCCGCCCGCCACCTCTCGGCGCCGCTCCGCGCCTGGGCCGCCCGGGCCGAGCAGGAGGGCGCGAGCCCCGGCGCGGCGCTCGAGCTCCTGGAGATGAACCTCGGGATCGACGTCCGGCCGCTGCTGGCGCGGGTGCGAGCGCCCGCCGTCGTGCTGCACGCGACCGGCGACCGCGTCGTCCGCGTCGGGAACGGGCGCGCGCTCGCCGCGGAGATCCCCGGCGCGCGCCTCGTCGAGGTCCCCGGCGAGGACCACGCGTTCCTGTTCGGCGGCCGGTCGATCCTCGAGCGCGAGCTCCTGGCGCTCGTCGAGCGGGCGGCCGCCCGGCCCCGGCCCGCGCTCACCTGACCGCGACCGCCGCGATCTGCGAGCGGATCGGCAGGAACGCCGTGCGCAGCGTGAACGGCGTGATCTCGACGGCGGCGAACCCGGCTGCATGCAGGAACCCGGCGACGTCGCGGCGGGTGTCGCAGCCCTCGAACAGCCACCTCCACGGCCGCTGCACGAGCTGCTGCAGGCGCGCGACCCGGCTCCCCACCGGCGCCGCGACGTGCTCGAGGCACCAGAAGCGGCCGTCGGCACGGAGCACTCGCCGGATCTCCGCCAGCGCGCGCGCCGGGTCGGGGACCGTGCAGAGCACCAGGCTCGAGATCACCGCGTCGACGCTCCGGTCCGGCAGGGGCAGGCGCTCCGCCGCGGTCGCGCGCACGTCCACCGTGAGCTGGCACCGGGCGGCTGCCGCGCGCAGGCTCGCGTGCACGTGCACGTTGGGCTCGATCGCGATCACGTGCGTCCCCGGCGCCAGGTAGCGGAAGTTGGCGCCGCTGCCCGCCCCGATCTCGACGATCGTTCGCGGCAGCCCTCCGAACAGCTCGCGCTTCACGCGCTGGTACTTGCGATGCGCGTAGCCATCCAGCGCGCGGAAGATCCACGCGTTCATCCGGGCGCGGACCGGGTGGTCGAGGACCTCTCCCGCGCTCGTCGTGTCCGTCAGGTACGGGTACATGGCCGTCCTCCTCGTGCGCACGTCGGCGTCACGCGCGAGAAGGTACGGGGCGGTCCCGGTCACGTCCTGACCGAACCCTGATCTCGCGCCGGGGCGCGAGGGGAGGCCGCCTCCTCGCCGCCCTCCCCGCGAGCGCGGGCAGTCGCGGCGAGGCGGCCGGGGGCGGGGATCACCCCCACCGCCCCAGCCACTCCCGCTCCCACGCCTCCTTCGCGCGGTGGGCCTCGGCACCCGGCGGCTCCAGCGAGACGGCCGGCGTCGGCTCGGCGAAGAAGTCACCGTGGCCGAACGCGGCCAGGCCGTCGCCGGTCTCGACCCAGCACTCGCCCACGGCCGCGTAGGCGCCGGCGGGCTCGCCGCCGGTCACCTCGGACGCGATCGCGCGGGCCACGACCTCCGCCTCCCCGCGAGCGAACGTCGCGGCCTTCGGGAGCGGCTTCCCCAGCTTCAGCGGGATCCCGGTGACGTCCCCGATGGCCCACACGCGCTCGAAGCGGGTGCGGAGCGTCGCGCGATCGACCGGGATCCATCCGCTCTCGCCGGTGAGGCCCGCCTCCCGCACGGCGCGAGGGGCGCGGTGCGGCGCGACGAACGCGAGCAGGTCGTACCCGGCCGACGCTCCGCTCGAGAAGTGCAGGCGGCGCGCCGCGGCGTCCGCGCGTACGACCTGGTGCTCCGGGTGGTAGGCGATGCCCTTGGCTTCGAGCAGCCCGCGCACCGCGGCCGACACCGCCGGACCGGCCACCCCCATCGGCGCCGGCTCCGCGGCGTACAGGTCGATGCTGGACCGGCCGCGGACGCCCCTGCGCCGGAGGCTCCCCTCGATCAGCATCGCCGCCTCGTAGGGCGCGGCCGGGCACTTGTAGGCCGGGGCGGCGGTGAGGACGACGATCCGGCCCCCGTCGAAGCGGGCGAGCGCGTCCCGCAGCGCGATCGCGCCCTCGAGCGCGTAGAACGAGTGCCCCGCCTCCACCAGCCCGGCGATCGCCGCCGCGTCCAGGTCGGCGCCGAGCGCGACGACGAGGTGGTCGGCCTCGAGCTGCCGCGCTCCGACGGTCACGCGCCGCGCCTCGGGGTCGATCCGCTCCACCTCGCCGGTCACCACCTCGATGCCCTGGCGCGACAGCCCGGCGATGGATCGCGTGACGTCCTCGGGGCGGGCCTCGCCGACGATGAGCCGCAGGAGCGAGGCCCCGAGCACGAAGGTATCCGAGCGCTCGACCACGGTGATCCGATGGTCCGGTGGGAGCAGCCGGCGCAGCTCGGTGGCGACGACGTTGCCGCCGACGCCGCCGCCCAGGACGAGGACGCGTTCGTTCATGACGACCTCCGCGCGCTGAGATGCCGGGCGCGCTCCCGGGCCGCAAGCGGTCCTTGGCTCCGCCCCTCCCGTGCCGCGAGGGCGCGGCCCCGCGCGCGAGCTCATGGTGGCGCGCGGGCCGGATCGGCGGTCGGTCCGCCGGTCGTCCAGCGGGGCGGCCCGCAGGTCGCTTCGCGTTGCGCGAGCCGGGCGGCCGCATCAGACATCCGGGCGAGCAAGGAGGCGCGCATGGCCCAGACCGCCACGACCCCGTACGTGCAGGGCGTTCACGGCGTTCGCTACCAGGTGAGCGACGTCGCTCGCTCGGTGGCGTTCTACACGCGACAGCTCGGGTTCGAGCTGCAGCACCAGCAGCTCCCCGCGTTCGCCAACGTCTCGCTCGGCGAGGTGAGCATCCTGCTCAGCGGCCCGGGGGCATCCGGGTCGCGGCCCATGCCCGATGGGCGACGGCAGGAGCCGGGCGGCTGGAACCGCGTGGTGCTGAGGGTCCACGATCTCCCCGGGCTCATCGTCGAGCTGAAGCACGCGGGAGTTCGCTTCCGCAACGAGGTGGAGACGGGCCCCGGCGGCCGACAGGTCCAGATCGAGGACCCGGACGGAAATCCCATCGAGCTCTTCGAGCCCGCCCGGTCGCCGGCAGGCGCCCGGCCCTGACGTGACGACCTCGTCCGCGCCGCGACGGCCTCGACCCGCGACGCCGAGCGGGAGCGGCGGCGCGAGGCGGCGGCGAGCGACGCGGTCGCGGGTGCACCCAGCGCGGCCGCCGGCCGTCAGGGCGAGGCGGCCGAGGAGCCCAGCGCGTCGCCGAGCGCCCGGAGCAGCGCCGCGCCGTCGCCCTCCCACGCCTGCCCGTGCATGCACGCGAGCCTCGTGGGCCGGCGCGCTGCGAGCTTCTCGATGAGCGGCGCGAGGTGGCGCGTCCCGCTGAAGTAGTCGAGCCCGCGCCTGAGCGCCTCGCTCGGCGCGAGGATGTCGCCGGTGGTCACGGCGGGTCCGTCGGCGCAGCCGGGCTGCGTGAAGAGGTCCCCGCACAGGAGCGTCCCGGTGCTCCGCTCGAACAGGTACCCGCACTCCCAGCCGTGCGGGAGGTGCGGCGTGTCGATCCAGGTCACCTCGTGGCTCCCGAGCCGGAGCGCCTCGCCGTCGGCGAGCGGCCGGGGCGGCCGATCGGCGACGTCGGCGATGGACACCATGGCGGCGATCTGCCCGCACAGCGGCGCGGCCTGCGGCGCGGCCTGCGGCGCGGCCGCCAGCCACTCGTTCAGCGACCCGCACTCGTCCGCCTCGTAGTGCGAGAAGCCGATCCAGCGGAGCCCCTCGACCGGCGCCACCGCGGCGACCGCCTCGCGCACCAGCGGGAACAGCCGCCTCGGCCCGGTGTGGAACAGGAGCGGCTGGTCGTCGACCACGAGGTACTGGTTGAAGCTGAAGCCGCCCGGCATGGCGGCCGGCGGGATCGGGGTGGAGATGCGGAAGATGCCGGCGGCGACCTCGTCGACGCGCGTTCCGGAGCCGGTGTTCGTGATCATGTGGGGTCCCTCTCTCGATGCGCCCGCGCGAGCCGGGCGCCTTCACCTCTCGGAGGTGGCGCGGCCGCGTCCGCCGTTACGCCGCCTCTGAAGGGGCGGCGGGGGCGTACCGGGCACCCCGCGGTTATGCGCTGCTCCATGCGCTGGGCAGGGACGGTGGAGGCGCCGGGCGACGCGGCGGACGGAGCGCTGGCGCGGCGCGCCGCCTCCGGCGATCGTGCGGCCGAGGAGGCGCTGTGCCGGCGGTACCGCCCGCGGATCCGCCTGTATGGCCTCCGTCACCTGCGCGACGACGCCGCCGCCGCCGACCTGGCGCAGGACGTGCTCCTGGCGGTGATCGCGCGCCTCCGCGCCGGCGCGGTGCGCGAGCCGGACCGCCTCGCGTCGTTCGTGCTCTCGACCTGCCGCCAGCTCGCCGGGGGCGCCGTCCGGAGCGAGCGCCGCCGCGAGGCGCTCCTCGCCGCCGAGCCCCTCCCCGCGCCGCACGATCCGCCGGCCGACCCGCTCCCGCGCGATCGCCTCGCGCGCTGCCTCGAGGCGCTCGCCGCCCGGGAGCGGGCCGTCGTGGTCGCGACGTTCTACGCGGAGCAGCCCGCCGAGGCGATCTCGCGCGACCACGCGCTCAGCGCCGGCCACGTCCGCGTCCTGCGCCACCGCGCGCTCCGCCGCCTGCGCACCTGCCTCGGCCTGGAGGAGGCCGCCGGATGAGCCCTGGACCTCGCTGCCCGAGCTGGGACGACCTCGCGGACTGGTGGGCCGGCGACCTCGCGCCCGCGGACCGGGACGCGATCGAGGAACACCTGCTCGGCTGCGCGGCGTGCGCCGCCCGGGCGGAACGGCTCGCGGACCTGGCGGGCGGCGTCGCGGCGCTGGCGCGGGCCGGCGCCGTGCCGGGGCCCACCACCGCGGCGGTGCTCGACCGGCTCGAGCGCGACGGGCTGCGCGTGCACCGGTACCCCATCGCCGCGGGCCAGGTGGTCCCCTGCGCCGTCTGGCCGGACGACGAGGTCATGGCGGCCGTGCTGGACGTGCGCGCCCTCGCCGGTGCCGAGGGGGCGCGGTTCGACGTGCTGGCCCGCGCCGGCGACGACCCGCCGATCCGGGTCGAGGACGTGCCGCTCGACCGCACCAGCGGCACGCTCGTCTGGCTCTCGGTGGCGGCGCTCGAGCGGCGGCGCTCCGCCACGCGCGTGTCGTTCCGGCTGATCCGCGTGTCCGCGGAGGGCGAGGCGGTGGTGGGCGAGTACGGGCTCGCCCACGAGCCCTGGACCGGCCCCTCCTCGCCGCGCTGAACGGCGCAGGTCCGCCCCGGCGGTGCGGCGGCGCACCTCGCCCTGGCGTGTTCACCGATAGAGAACGCGCGGCAGCCAGAGCCCGATCTGCGGGAACACGTAGAGCAGCACCAGCGCCAGGAGCTGGATCGCCATGAACGGCATCATCCCGGCGAAGATCTGGTTCAGGGTCACGTGCCGCGGCGCGACGCCCTTCAGGTAGAACGCCGCCATCGCCACCGGGGGCGAGAGGAACGCGGTCTGGAGGTTGAGCGCCACCAGGAGGCCGAAGAAGAGCGGATCGATCTGGAAGTGCCCGAGCAGCGGGATGAAGATGGGCATGAAGATGACGATGATCTCGGTCCACTCCAGGGGCCAGCCGAGCAGGAAGATGATCGCCTGCGCCAGCACCATGAACTGGATGGGCGTGAGGTCGAGCCCGAGCACCCAGCGCTCGATGAGCCCCTGGCCCCCGAGCAGCGCGAACGCCGCCGAGAAGATCGACGAGCCCACGAACAGCCAGCACACCATGGCCGTGGTCTTCGCGGTCAGGAACACCGACTCCTTCAGCACCGACCACCTGAACTGCCGGTAGGCGCCGGTGAGGACCATCGCGCCGGCGGCGCCGAGCGCGGCCGCCTCGGTCGGCGTGGCCCACCCGAACACGATCGACCCGAGCACGGCGAGGATGAGCGTGGTCAGGGGGAAGAAGCTGGTGAGCAGCATCTTCAGGATCTCGAGCCGCTCCAGCGTGAAGATGCCGTAGTGCACGGCGAGCGCGGCCAGCGCGGCCGCGACCGCGATCCAGAACGCCGCCGGGGCGGGCTTGCGGTCCGCCGGCGCCGCGGGTACCGGCGCCTCCGCGCCGGCCTCGCGGACCTCCTCCACCTCCGCGCCGCCCCCTGCGGTCGGCACCGGCTCGGCCCCGGCCTCCGCCGGCGCGCCGTCGTCCTCGAGCGGCGCGAGCTCCGCGCCCTGGTACGCCTCCTCGGCCGCCGCGTCGCCGTCGCCCACCTCGACGAGGCCACCGGTGTCCACCACCCGCTCGGCGGTGACGACGCCGTGCACGACGGCGATCCCGGCGGCCAGCGCGGCCGCCGGCAGGAGCGCGGCGGCGAGCTGGCGCCCCGCCCAGCGGCGCCCGACGCCGGGACGCGGGCGCGCCAGCGCCCCGAGCAGCGCCGGGACGGCCAGCCGGCGCCGCCCGCCCGCCAGGATCCGCGAGGGCTCCGGCAGCGTGACCGTCCGCTCCGCGAGCGTGGCCGGCGGGGCGAGCGACGGCCGCAGCCGCGCGATCAGCACCACGTACGCGATGTACAGGCCGGCGAGCAGCAGGCCGGGGAAGAACGCGCCCGCGTACAGCTGGACCACCGAGACGCCGGCGGTCGCGCCGTACAGGATGAGCATCACCGAGGGCGGGATGAGGATGCCGAGGCAGCCGCCCGCGGTGATCGCCCCCGCGGAGAGCTTGATGTCGTAGCCGGAGCGGAGCATCGCCGGGAAGGCGAGCAGCCCCATGAGCGTCACCACCGCGCCGACGATGCCGGTCGCGGTGGCGAACAGCGCGCAGGTGGCGAGCGTGGCGACCGCGAGCGACCCCGGCACGAAGGCCATGGCGAGGTGGAGGCTCTTGAACAGCCGCTCGATGAGGTTGGCGCGCTCGACGAGGTACCCCATGAACACGAACAGCGGGATCGAGATGAGGACGTCGTTCGTCATCACCGCGTAGGTCCGCTGGACCATGAGGTCGAGCGTCTGCTGCGTGGCGATGGCGGGGTTGTCGAAGCGGTACGCCAGCCACGCGAAGAGCACGCCCATGCCCATGAGCGTGAACGCGGTCGGGAAGCCCAGCATGATCGCGACCACCACGAGCGACAGCATGAGCAGCCCGAGGTGGCCGCCGGTCATCTGCGCGGGGGCGGGCATGATCCACGCGGTGATCGCGACGATCACCGCCATCATGCCGAGGCCGAACCAGAGCTCCTTCCTCATGGCCGCGTGTCCTTCCGGCCCGCCTCGGGCGGCTCGTCGCCCGGCCCCGCGGCGCCGCCCTCGCGCCGGACCACGAGCGCGTCGAGGGCGGCGAGGTCCTCGTCCTTCACGTGGACGAGCTCCTTCAGCTTGTCGACGTCCACCTCCTCCACGTCCTGGGTGCGCGACGGCCACTCGCCCGCCCGGAGGCAGGCGAGGCAGCGGACGATCTCGACCGCGCCCTGCAGCAGGAGCAGCCCGCCCGCGAGCGGGATGGCCGCCTTGAACGGATAGATGGGCGGCCCGTCCACCGTGATGGTGGAGTGCTCTCGGATCGCGAACGACTCCGCGGCGTACGTCCACCCGGCGTACACCATCGCCAGCACGCCCGGGACGAAGAACGCGAGGTACAGGACGAGGTCGAGCCCGGCCTGCACGCGCGGCGGGAAGAAGCCGTAGAGCACGTCGCCGTGACCCCGTCCCAGATCTCGAGCTGCCGCTTCAGGACCTCCGGGCGCGTCGAGTAGAACTTCACGCCCTGCTTGTCCCGCATCTCGAAGTAGTCGGTGGAGTAGCGGTCGATGGCCTTCCAGCTCATGTCCGCCGAGGCGGCCTGCGCCGCGGTCGAGATGATGGACTTGAGGTCGGTCGGCAGCGCCTGGAAGCGCTTGCCGTTGAACAGGATCTCGAACTGCTCCGAGCACTGGTGGAAGCTCTGCAGCATGCAGATCTTGGCGACGTCCGGGAACCCGAGCACGCGGTCGGACGAGGCGTTGTTGAACTCCGCGGCGTCGAGCAGGCCCCGGTCCATCGCCGGCACGATCTCGGCGCCGGGCAGCGCGTTCACCGCCGCGCCCAGGCCGTTGAAGATGTCGATGGAGAGGCCGACGGTGCGGAACTTGAGCCCCTTCATGTCCTCCGGCTTCGCGACCGGCTTCTGCTTGAACCAGCCCAGCGGCTGGGTCGGCATGGGCCCGTACATGAGCGAGACGACGTCCAGGTTGAGCGACCTGTAGATCTCCTCGAGGAGCTGCCGGCCGCCGCCGTAGTGGTGCCAGGCGAGCACCATGTTCGGATCCATCCCGAACGCGGGGCCGGAGCCCCACAGCGCCAGCGCGGTGTTCTTGCCGTACCAGTAGGCGACCACGCCGTGGCCGCCGTCGAGCGTGCCCTTCGAGACCGCGTCGAGGAGGTCGAACGCCTTCACCACCGAGCCTGCCGCGAGCACCTCGATCTTGAGGCGCCCGCCCGACATCTCGTTCACCTTCTTCGCGTAGTCCTGCGCGAACTCGTGGAAGATGTCCTTCTGCGGCCAGGTGCTCTGGAAGCGCAGCGTGATGGGCGCCTGCGCGACGTGGATGGCCGGCGCCGCCGCCCCTGCCGCGACGCCCGCCGCGCCCAGGGCGGCCTTCTTCAGGAACGAACGGCGGGAAGCCTTCGGGGCGGTGTCCGGCTGGGACCTGCTCGTGGTCTTCTTCATGCGCGCTCCTCCCGGAAATCGGGGTGGTCAGCGGTTCTTTGTGCTGTCCGGGGCACCGGCAATCCTTCGTCCGGGTACAGCGCGCGGAATTCGGCGCGGCGCCGATTGACGATCCGTCAATCCGGCACCGCCCGGGGCGAGCGAGGTCGCGCCGCGGCCCCCGCAGCGGGCGCCGCGGGCGTGGCACCCTCGGCGCGTCACCCACCGGCGCGGGGTGTGCCGGTGGGGTCGGGGCTGGCGCTCAGGGCTCGATGCCGTCGAGCGCGGCGGCGCCGATCACGCGGCCGTCCACGAGGCGCACGCGCCACACGCCGCCGTTCGGGACGAGGCGGGGCGCGACCACCCGGCCGCCGGGGCCGGCATCGAGGACGGCGGAGAGGAACGCCCGGATGACTCCACCGTGCGTCACGAGCAGCGCGGGCGAGGCGAGGCGCTCGGCGACCCGGTGGACGGCCGGCATCACGCGCGCGAGGAGCGCGTCGTGGGTCTCGCCGCCGGGCGGCGGCGTGCGCGGGTCGGCGAGGTGGCGCGCCCACGCGTCGGGGTGGCGCACCTCGCACTCGCCGCGGGTCAGCCCCTCCCATGCGCCGTAGCCGCGCTCGCGCAGGTCCGGGTCGAGGAGCGCGATCTCCAGGCCGAGCGCCGCGCCCACGATCTCCGCGGTGCCGCGCGCGCGGGAGAGGTCGCTCGAGGCGATGGCGCGGATGCCCTCGGCGCGGAGGCGGGCCGCGAGGGCGAGCGCCTGCGCCCGCCCGGTCGCGTTGAGCGGCACGTCGGTCTGGCCCTGCAGGCGCCCGGCCGCGTTCCAGTCGGTCTCGCCGTGGCGGACGAGGAGCAGGTGGCGCTCGGGCGGCGGCATCCGCCCGAACCTACCCTCGCCGGCCCGGCCCGCCAAGCGCGGCGCTCTGAGCGCGTGAATCCCCGGACCGAGCCAGGCGGTCGAGACGCGAGCAGCGCGAGGCGCGACGACCGAGCATGCCCGTCGGCATGTGAGGGAGGAGCAACGACGCGATGCGACGCGGATCGGCCGCCGCGGCGACGGGAGGGGATTGTTTCACGTGCTCTCAGTACGGCGTCCCGTCCTTGTGCACGAAGCGCCGCCGGCCGTCCGGCCCGGGCACGAGCATGAGGTCGTCCATCGGGTAGATCACCTGATCGCCCGTGGCGCGGTCGCCCACCTCCAGCACGACCACGTCCTCGCGGGTGCGGTTCTCGAGGTGGTGCGCTCGCCCGCTCGCGGGGAAGCCGGCGCACATCCCGGGGGCGAGCTGCACGTCGCCGTCGTCGGTGACGAGCGTCGGGTGGCCCTCGAGGACGTAGACGAACTCGTCCTGCACGGTGTGGCGGTGGTGGATGGCCGAGGTGTCGCCGGCGGGCAGGCGCATGAGGTTCACCCCGAACGCCCTCAGGCCGAAGGGATCCCCGAGGGCGTGCTTGACCCGGTGCGCGAGGCGCGTCGCGAACGGCTCGGGGACGAGCTGGGCGCCCTTGCGCGAGGGGGCGGTGGCGGCCTCGATGGCGATGGGGGGCGCGGGCGGGCTCATGCGGTGCTCCTCCGTGGCGGACGGTGGGCGCGGAGCATAGCGCCGGCGGCGCCGGCCGCCTCGGATTCGTCCGCCACCGCCGCGAGCAGCCCTCGGCGGGACGCCCGGGCCGTCCCGCGCTCGGACCCGCCCCGGCGCCTCAGCGCGCCCGGCGCGCCGCGAGCTGCTGCGCCTGGATGGCCGTGAGCGCGATGGTGAACACGATGTCCTCGACCAGGCACCCGCGGCTCAGGTCGTTCACCGGCCGGGCGAGCCCCTGCAGCATCGGGCCGATGCTGACCACGTTCGCGCTCCGCTGGACGGCCTTGTAGGTGACGTTCCCGGTGTTGAGGTCCGGGAACACGAGCACCGTCGCGCGGCCGGCCACGCTCGACCTCGGCGCCTTCTGGCGCGCCACGTCGGGCATGACCGCCGCGTCGTACTGCAGCGGCCCGTCGATGGCGAGGTCCGGCCTCGCCGCGCGCGCGAGCTCGGTCGCGCGCTTCACCTTCTCGACCTCCTCGCCCGCGCCGCTCGTGCCGGTCGAGTAGGACAGCATCGCCACGCGCGGCTCGATCCCGAACGCAGCGGCCGAGTCGGCACTCTGGATCGCGATGTCGGCGAGCTGCTCGGGGCTGGGCGTCGGGTTCACGGCGCAGTCGCCGAACACCAGCACCTGCTCCGGGAGGCACATGAAGAACACGCTCGACACCAGGTTGCAGCCGGGCACCGTCTTCACGATCTGCAGGGCGGGCCGGATGGTGTGGGCGGTGGTGTGGAGCGCGCCGGAGACGAGCCCGTCCGCCTCGTCGAGCGCCATCATCATGGTGCCGACCATGACGGCGTCGCCCAGCTCCTGCGCGGCCTGGGCCGCGGTCATCCCCTTGGCCGCGCGCCGCTCCACCAGCGGCGCCACGTACCAGGGCGCGACCCGCACCGGGTCGACGATCTCGATCGACGGCGGCAGCGCGATCCCCTGCCGGCGCGCGACCTCGTGGACCTCGTCCGCGTCGGCGAGCAGGACGCAGCGCGCGATCCCGCGCTCCTGGGCGATGGCCGCCGCGGCCACCGTGCGCGGCTCGGCGCCCTCCGGCAGGACGATCCGCTTGTTCGCGGCGCGCGCCGCCTCCACCAGCCGCTGCCGGAAGGCGGGCGGCGAGAGGCGCCGCACGCGGCTGGTCGCGGCGCGGGACCGCAGCCAGGCGGGGTCGATGAGGTCGGCCACCGCCGTCATCACGCGCTCCACGCGCGCGGGGTCGTCGGGCGGCACCTGGAGGTTCATGCCCGCCACCGCGGTCGCGGCGGCGTAGCTGCCCTGATCCACCGCGAGCACCGGCAGCCCGGCCCGGAGCGCGGAGTCGCACATCTCGAACACGTGGGGCTCGGGCTCGACGCCGCCGGTGAGCAGCACGCCCGCGAGCGGCACGCCGTTCAGCACGGCCAGCGCGGCGGCCAGCAGGATGTCGCTCCGGTCGCCCGGGGTGATGACGAGCGTGCCGGGCCGGAACGTCTTGATGGAGCCCGGCACCGCCATGGCGCACAGCGCCACGTGCCGGATGCGCCGGCCCTCGAGGTCGCCCGCGCGGAGGACCCGCGCCCCGATGGCCTCGGCGAGGTCCTTCACGCGCGGCGCGGCGAGGTCGCCGCGAGACGGAACCACCGCGATCGGCCGGAGCCGCTCCGCCTCCAGCGCCGTGCGGTACGCCTCGATCTCCCCCGGCGGGAGCTCGGCCTCCTCCCCCGCCTCCAGCCAGATGGGCCGGGACTCGCCGACGCGTGCGGCCGGCGTCCTGGGCGCGACGCGGTTCAGGAAGCAGCTCACCGGCTCGCCGTCGGAGAACCCGCCGAGCCCGCGCGCCGCGATCGCCATCGCGTCCGCCAGCTCCGCCGGCGTCTCGCCGCGCGGCGAGCCCACCAGGACCAGCTCCGCGTCGAGCGCCTTCAGCATGAGCGCGTTGACCCGCGCCGAGTGCACCATCCCCGGCTCGGGCCACATCCCGGCGACCACCAGGACGTCCGCGCCCTCGGCCGCGCCGGCGCAGAGCGCCACCACCCGCTCCATCAGCGTCTGGTCGTCCCCGGAGGCGAGCAGCGCGTCCGCCTCGGCGCGCGGGATCGGGTCGGGCGGCCGCAGGCTGGAGCCGAGCCGGACCAGCGCGGAGACGCGGTCCTCGCCGCGCGCGGCGATGGGCTTCGCGAACGCCACCCGGACGCCCTGGCGATCGAGGGCGCGGACCAGGCCGAGGCAGGCGGTGGTGAGGCCGACCTGGCGGCCGGCCGGCGCGAGCAGGAGGACATGGGCCATGTGCGTGCGCTCCCCGGCCCTAGGCGAACGCGCGCCGCTCGGCGGCGGTCCGCTCCCCGTCCGCGGCGGCCTCCGCGGGGGCGGCGCCCGCCTGGCCATGGGCCTCGACGTGCCCGTGCGCCGACGCGATCTCGGCGGTGTCCATCGCGATCATCAGCTCCTCGTTCGTGGCGATCACCGCCGCCATCGGGCTGGTCGTGCGGGTGATCCGGCCCCGGAGCGCCTTGCCGTGGAACGCGTTCGCGTGGGCGTCGAGCGCGAAGCCCGCGAACCCGAGCAGCTCCACGATGCGGGCCCGGACGTCCACCGCGTTCTCCCCGATCCCGCCGGTGAACACGAGCGCGTCCACCCGCCCCAGCGACACGAACATGCCCGCGGCGGCCTTCGCGACGGAGTAGCAGAACTTGTCGATGGCCAGCTGGGCCCGCTCGTGCCCGGCGGCGGCCGCCTCCTGCAGCGTGCGCATGTCGTTCGACAGGCCGGAGATGCCGAGCAGGCCGGAGTTCCGGTTCAGCTCGTCCATGACGTGGTCGGCGGTGCAGTGCAGCGCCTTCTTCATGTGCGCGATGATCGACGGGTCGATGTTGCCGCTGCGCGTGCCCATCACCACCCCGTCCACCGGGGTGAGCCCCATGGTCGTGTCCATGCTGGCGCCGTTGCGGACCGCGGCGAGCGAGCAGCCGTTCCCGAGGTGCGCCGTGACCACCGCGTGATCCTCCGGATCCAGGCCGAGCTGCTTCACCGCCTGCTGGGACACGTAGCGGTGGCTGGTGCCGTGGAAGCCGTACCGCCGCACCTCGTGCTTCGCGAACCACTCGTACGGCACGGCGTACAGGTACGCGCGCGACGGCATGGTCTGGTGGAAGGCGGTGTCGAACACCGCGACCTGCGGCAGCGCCGGGAACAGCTCCTGGGCGATGCGGATGCCGAGCAGGTTGGCCGGGTTGTGGAGCGGGCCGAGCGGGATGCACTCCTCGATCTTCGCCACCACCGCGGGGGTGATGGGCATCGATCCGGAGAACTTCGCGCCGCCGTGCACGACGCGGTGCCCGACGCCGGCGATCTCGTGGGCCACCCCGAGCTCGTCCAGGAGCTCGACCACCGCGCGCAGCGCCCGCTCGTGCCCGGCGCCGTGCAGGAGGCGCGACTCCTTCCTGCCCTCCACCTTGAAGTCGAGGGTCGCCTGCGCCGAGCCGACCCGCTGCGCCACGCCGGAGACCAGCTCCCGGCCGGTCACGGCGTCGATCACCGCGAACTTCGCCGACGAGCTTCCGCAGTTCAGCACCAGAACGATCACGCCACCTACCTCCAGGAGATGAGGGCTCCGTCGCGCCGACGGGCACGGAGTCTGGACGGGACTTGGGCTGGGGCCGTAAGCCTCGCGGACGCGATGGCCTCGGAACGGTCACGCTCTCATGTGGGGCGCAGGGTGCGCAAGAGCCACTCGCGGCAATTCCGCGCACCGACGCGCGTCTTGATCGTGGTCACGCGTTCGCTGACGCATCGCGGCGCGCGGCGCGCCGGGTTAATCCCATGCCATGCGGACCCTCGCCATCGCCGGCGGCTCCGGCCTCGTCGGCTCCCTCGCGCTGCGCCACCTGCTCGCCCGCGACGACGTCGCCCGCGTGATCGCGGTCGGCCGCCGCGCGCTCCCGGTCGAGCACGCCCGGCTCTCCTCGCGCATCGCGGACCTCCGCGATCCGGCGGCCATCCAGCGGGCGCTGCCGGAGCCGGTGGACGTGGCGGTCTGCTGCCTCGGCACGACCATGAAGCAGGCCGGATCGCGGGAGGCATTCCGGGCGGTGGACCTCGAGGCGGTGGTCGCGTTCGGCGAGGCCGCGCGCGCGAGCGGCGCCCGCCGC
This sequence comes from Anaeromyxobacter sp. K, assembly GCF_000020805.1. Taxonomy (NCBI): domain Bacteria; kingdom Pseudomonadati; phylum Myxococcota; class Myxococcia; order Myxococcales; family Anaeromyxobacteraceae; genus Anaeromyxobacter; species Anaeromyxobacter sp. K. Next base: position 3,330,558 of record NC_011145.1, read on the forward strand.
TTCGTGCTGGTGAGCTCGCTCGGCGCGAGCCCGCGCTCGAGGAGCTTCTACCTGCGGACCAAGGGCGAGGCCGAGGAGGCGCTGGCGCGCCTCGGCTACCCGCAGCTCACGGTGCTCCGCCCGTCGTTCATCGACGATGGCGGCGCGCGGAAGGAGCCCCGGCTCGGCGAGCGGCTCGCGCTCCCGCTCGCCCGCGCCGCGTTCGCGCTGCTCGGCAGGGAGCGCCGCCACGCGCCCGTGCCGGCCGACGCCGTCGCCCGCGCGCTCGTGCGCCTCGCGCTCGACGGGGCCGCGGAGCCGGTGCGCATCGTGGAGAGCGAGGCGCTGCACGCGCTCGGGCGCTGACGCCCGACGCCGCCGCCGGCTCACCGCCCCGGACGCTCCACGAGCACCAGGTCCGAGCGCTCCTGCACCTGCTCCAGCACCAGCTCGCGGCCGTCCGGCGACACGTCGAAGTCGCCGACGTCGAAGTCGGGCGGCAGCACGACCAGCGGGCGTGAGGCGCCCGACGCGAGGTCCACCGCCGCGAGGTGCTTGCGGCGGATCTCGCCGCGGAGCACCGCGATGGACCGCCCGTCCGGAAGGAACGCGACGTGCCGCGCTCCCCGCGTCAGCGTGAGCGGAGGCATGCGGCGCGCGCTGCCGTCGGCGTTCACCGCCCGCAGCGGGAAGGTGGTGCCGACGTCCGCGCCGGTGAACGCGAGGAGATCGCCCGCCGGCGCCCAGGCCGGATCCGCCGAGGGCTCGGCCACCAGCGCCGCGGGCTCGCCGCCGTCGAGCGGCACCCGGAACAGCCGCGGCGCACCCTCCACGATCGCGCCGACGGCGATCGATCGGCCATCCGGCATCCAGGCCGGCGCGCCGGAGAGCTGGAGCGCGTCGGTGACGACGCGCGCCCCGGTGCCGTCCGCGTCCACCACGCGGAGCCGCGTCCGCCCACCCTCTCGCGTCCAGAACGCGATCGTCCGGCCATCCCGCCGGACGGCGGGCGCCCCGGCGATCCGCGCGCCGGGCTGGCTCCAGAGCTCGGTGCTGGCGCCGTCCTGCAGCTTCCACAGGCCGTCGCCGGCGCCCTTCGCCGACAGGTAGACCAGGTATCCGGGGCCGAGCCGCGGAGACCACCCGTTGCCGGTGGTCAGCGGGATGGGGCTCGCCGCGGCGAGGTCGGCGCGGTCCGGACCGAGCGGCACGCGCCAGAGCGTGCGCTTCGGGCTCGCCTGCGTGAGGACCAGGCGCCGGCCGTCGGCGCTCGCCGCGAGCGAGGTGTACCGCCCGGCGCCGGGGGCCACGCGCCGCGTCGCCCTGCCCTCGACGTCCAGCGCGTGCAGCCAGGGGCCGGAGCCGTCGGGGTCGGTCGCGAGGTACAGCAGGGTCCGTTCGTCGGCGAACACCGGATGGCTGACCAGGCCGTCGTGGTGGGTCAGGCGCTCCGGCGCGCTGCCGTCCGGCCGGATGCGCCACAGGTCGAGGCGGTCCGGGAGCGCCCCCTGCACGAAGTAGATGAACGCCTGGTCCGGCGACCACACCTGGAAGTGCGCGTGCAGCCCCGATGGCGCCGAGAAGATCCGGCGGGCCTCGTGCGGCCGCCCGGCCTCGCTCACGTACATCGGATCGCCGGGCCCCGGCGTGTGGTGGACGAGGCGCGTGCCGTCGCGCGTCCAGGCGTACTCCGCGGCGCCCTCCAGGTACGGCCGCGGCGGACCGCCCAGCAGCGGCACCGCCCAGATCCCGATGTCCGGCGGGCTCGAGCCGGTGCGGCCGCGCGCCCAGAACGTCACCAGCGCGCCGTCCGGCGAGAAGCCGAGCGTCCGGATCGACGGGTTCACCAGCTCCGGCGCGCTCCCGCGCGTCAGGTCCTGGAACTGCCCGGAGCCGACCTGCGTGAGCCAGACGTCCACCCGCCCGGCGCGGTCCGACAGGAACGCCACGAAGCGGCCGTCGGCCGAGATCGCGGCCGCCTGCTCGACGCCGCCGAAGTCGGTCAGCGGCGCGAAGCGCGCGCCCGAGAGCGGATCGTCCGCGGAGGCGGCGCGCCGCTGCAGGAGCCAGGTGGCGCCCGCGCCGATCGCGGCGGCCACGCCGATCGCCGCCGCGAGCCGCACCGCCGGGCGCGGGCTCCGCGCCAGGCCGCTCGCCGCCCGCTCGCGACCGACCGGCTCGAGCGGGGCCACCTCCCCCGCGCCGCCCGCGGGGTCCCTCTCCTGGCCACCGCCCGCGAGCGTCCCCTCGCCCGACGCGCCGCCCGCCACCCCGGCGCTCCGGCGGCGCGCCCAGGCGTCCAGGTCGGACCGGAACGCGTACACCGACCCGAGCTTGTCGTGGACGTGCCGGTGCACCGGCATGCCCTCGCGCCGCTCCCAGCGCTGCACGGTGGTGACGTCGCGCCGGAGGTAGGTCGCGATCTCCTTCCAGGACTCGAGCCGGTCCGACGCGGGCCGCGCCGCGCCGGAGGACCCTGTGGGAGGCGAGTCGGGCATGAGCGCTCCCGCGCGTGACGGATGAAGCGTCCGGCGACCCGTATCTAGTCGCGGGCCGGTGGAGGCCGCAATCGACTGCATCGCGCGGTGCTCTGCGGCGTTCGCCCCGGTGCCGCGCTTCGCGCTTTGCGCGCGCTCCGCGCGCCAACCACCTCGCTCGAGCGGCTCCTCCGGGCCGCGAGCGAGGGCACACATGCGAACGAGCTGGAAGTGGATGCGGGTGATCGGCTGGCTGGCCATGGGGGCGCTGCTGTTCGTCGGGAGCGCGGGCGCTACCGGGCAGGCGGGATTCACCGGGAGTACCTATGCGAGCGGGCTGCTCGAGGACGACGTGGACGTCCTGAACCGGATCATCCTCCCGGAGGGGGTCGCGGGCAGCGCCCAGGCGAACCTCTGGCTGTCGCTCCAGAAGACACGCGGGCCGTCGGTCCTGTTCGTCCAGACGAACACCTGGGAGCCCGGCGGGACCACCGGGTGGCACACGCACCCCGGCCACAGTCTCATCATCGTCACGCAGGGGACGATCACCGCGTACGACGCGGACTGCACGCCGCGGACCTACTCGGCCGGCCAGGTCTTCGTCGATCAGGGCGGCGACCACGTGCACGTGCTGCGCAACGAGAGCACGGCCGAGAAGGCGGCCACGGTCGCGGTCCAGCTCGTGCCCGCGAGCGAGCGCAACCGGCGCCGCGGGGACGCGAACGCGCCGCCGGGCTGCCCGATCCTCTGAACGGCGACGCGCGCGCGCCGGCGTTCGCCCCCGGGCTCGCGCACCGCGACCCGTGAGCGGCGCCGGCGCGCCGGTCCCTACCTGCCCGGCTGCGACGCGGGGACGGCCGCGGCGGACGCCGTGGTCCCGGCGGCGAGGCGCGTGGCCTTCACCTCCGCCTCGCGCGAGAGGTCGATCGACTCGCCCAGGATGCGGGCCAGCTCCTGCGGCGCGTGGAAGCCCATCGAGTTCTCGGCCGCCACGAAGTCGAGGCGCCACTGCGCGGCGCGCTGCAGCTTCTCCAGCTCCTGCAGCGCCGGCGTCTTCGAGATCACCTCGCGCCAGGAGGCGAGCAGGTTCGCCTTCACCTCGGCCGCCAGCTTCTTGTCCTGCTCCTCCTTCGGCGCCTTCTGGAACGCGTCCTGCTTCCCGAGCGTCTCCTTCGCCTTGGCCGTGGCCGCGGCGAGGTTCCGCTCGTCGTACGGCTTCCGCACCGCCACGATGGCGTCGATCATCGCCACCGCGGCGTTGCCGGCGCGGGTCAGCAGCGCGAAGTGCCGGTCCTGGATGCCGAGCACGCGGGCCTTCAGCTCGTCGTCGGTCAGCGGGTGACAGGTGGCGCAGGCGCGGTTCGGCTGGAGCAGCGGGCTGCGCACCCAGTGGTCGGAGTACTTCTGCGCGCCCTCGCGCTTGTACGGCATGTGGCAGTCGGCGCAGGTGACGCCGCTCCGGGCGTGGATGCCCTGGCTCCACACCTCGAACTCGGGGTGCTGCGCCTTCAGCACCTCGAACCCGGTCTCGGCGTGCACCCAGTCCTTGAAGCGCTGCCCCTTGACCTGCAGGTTGTCGTAGAGGTGCTCGGCGTTCTCGACCTTGAGCCCCTCGGCCCAAGGGAACAGCAGCGTCATGCCCTTCCCGCAGAAGTACTCGACGTGGCACTGCCCGCACACGTAGGCACGGCGCTCCTGGCGCGTGGAGTCGAGGTTCGGATCGTAGGGCTTCGACCGGTCGCCCTTGCGCCACCGGTCGATCGACGGCAGGTGCGGCACCTCCGCCGAGCCCGCCGCGAGCTTCTGGATCCCGGCGATGAAGCCGGGGCGGCTGACCCGCACCTCCATGGACGCCGGGTCGTGGCAGTCCACGCACGAGACCGGGTGCGCCTTGCCGCCGCCCATGTCCTCGAGCGCCTTGTGCGCGTCCCAGTAGCCCATCTCCGCCACCTTCGCGAGGCCGGCCTGGAGCTGCTCGGCGGGCGATCCCTGCGGCGCCGCCTCCTTCCCGAGCTTGCGGTAGAGCGGCATGATCGAGCCGTGGCAGTGGAGGCAGTTGCCGGACTGCTTCCCCTCGCCCGGGACGTTGCGCTTCGTGATCTCCTGGTCCTTCAGCATGAAGGCGTGGCCGCGGCGGTCGCGGTAGTCCACCGCGAACAGGTAGCCGGCGAAGACGCGCTTCAGCCAGGGGTCGCGCTCCGCCTTCTGCGGCGCCATCTCGCCCTCGGCGGTGCCGATCGCGCCGCCGTACTTCGTGCTCGTCCGCTCGGCGGTGCGCTTGTAGTCGTCGAACTCGCGCGGCCAGTTCTTGCCCCACTTGGCCGGGTCGGTGTCGTCCTCGCCGACCTCGACCACCCTCACGTACGAGAAGCGCGCCTCCGACTTCTTCTCGCTGATGTTCACCAGCAGCATCGCGACGCCCACCGCGACCAGGGCGAACACCCCGGCCACGAGCGCGATGAGCAGCGCGCGGTTCTTGGTGGGCTGGGTCTCGGCGGGCATTGCGTGCTCCTTCTCCGGTGCTGCGGGGCGGACGGGCGGATCAGCGGAGGTGGCCCACGTTGCGGTGGCACCGCACGCAGGAGACGTCGCCCCCGTGCGCGATGTCCTCGACCACGGCGGCGTGGCAGCGGCGGCAGTTGTCTTCCACCACCTTGGCGCTCTCGGGGCGCGCCTTGATGGCGTCGGGGTAGCCACCCATCGTGAACGCCATGGAGTGGTGATAGCCGTTGGTGGCCTTCACCCAGTACTTCGGGAGGAACGCGGCGGGCGTGTGGCAGTCGTTGCAGGTCGCGACCGCGTGGTGCGTGCCCGCCAGCCACCCGGCGTAGTGGCCTTCCATCACGTGGCAGTTGGCGCAGGTCCTCGGGTCGTTCCCGAGGTACGAGGAGCCCTTCGCGTAGTCGAACGCGAAGGCGCCGAGCCCGAGCGCCAGCCCGGCGGTGGCCGCCAGCACGAGCGACAGCGGGAACACGGACACTCCGCGGCTCGTTCGCATGGACCCTCGAAGGTCGCCTCCGGCGACGCGCACATTCGCGATTGGCGCACGTTAGCGCGGATTGCGCCCGGAGCTGGGTACTTCAATCGGGGATGCGCAAAAGGGACGCAGGGGCTCCCCGGCGGGGTGGCCGGCCGGCCGCCGGGCGGCCCTGGCGCTCACCGGATGGCGCGCGCGTCCCACTTCCCCTCGCGCCGGAGCCCCTCGACCAGCTCGCGGGCGCGCTCGCGCAGCACGACGTAGTCCACCTTCGCGACGCGGTTGAGCGGGAGCGTCCCGGTGGACACCACCTCCACGTGGCTGGGGCGGGCGTACGAGGCGATCCCCTGGCACGCGGCGTGGACGTCCTCGGGCGTGACGGTGGCGTCGGGCGCCTCCTCCACGAACAGCACGATCGCCTCCGACCAGCGAGCGTGCTCGACACCGACGCAGGCCGCCGCGGCCACCTTGCCCGGCAGCGCGGACACGACGTGGTTCTCCACGTCGCCCGGGAACACCTGGAAGCCCTTCGGCTTGATGACGAGCTTGGCGCGGCCGGCGAGCCGGAGCCCGCGCGCCGGGTCGTAGCTGCCGAGGTCGCCGGTGTAGCAGACGCCGTCCTTCGTGACCGCCTGCGCGGTGGCGGCCGGGTCGTTCAGGTATCCGAGGAACACCTGCGGGCCCGAGAAGCAGATCTCCCCCACCGTCCCCGCGGGCAGCTCGGGGCCGGCGTGCCCGTCCGCGGTCATCGGCCCGCGGATCGAGACGGGGCAGAGCGGCGAGTCGAAGCCGATGCCGTCCGCGAGGTCGTCGGCGCTCGCGCCCACGGCGGTGTAGGTGCAGAAGCCGGACGTCTCGGTGAGCCCGAGGCCGGTGCCGATCTCCGGGGCCATGGCGCGGAGCCGGTCGAGGAACGCGCGCGGCACGCCCTGCCCCCCGTAGATGGCGGCGCGCAGGCTGGAGAGGTCGAGCTCGGCGTAGCGGCGGTGGCTCCACTCCGCGTTGAACAGCGCGGGGATCTGCCCGACCACGCTGACGCGGTGCTCGGCGATCGCCTCGAGGCTCTTCAGCGCGTCGAAGACGTGCAGGAGCACCGAGGTGATGCCCTCGTACAGCGCGGTGCCGAGCAGCTCGGTGGTGCAGCCCACGTGCGAGGGCGGGAGGTTCACGAGCAGCCGGTCGTCCGGGCGGAGGTCGAACCCGACCGTGAGCCCGACGTTCTGGACGAGGATGCTCTCGTGGCAGAGGAGCGCCGGCTTGGGCGAGCCGGTCGAGCCGGTGGTGAAGATGATGAGGCAGCCGTCGCGCCTGCCGACGCGGGCGCGGGCGCGCCGCACCGTGCCGAGGAGCTTCGCCTTCAGGTAGTCGAGCTTGATCCGGCGGGTGAAGTCCTTCACCCAGGTGGCGCCGGGGAGGATGCCCTCCGGGTCCTTCTGGAACTGCACCCAGTGGCGGACCCCCGGGAACTTGCCGACCACCTCCTCGAGCACCGGCATGAGCGCGGGCGCGCCGACGAAGAAGTAGCCCCTGGGACGGAGCTTCTCGAACGCGGTCCGGATCTCCCCCGCGCGCAGCCGCAGGTCGAGCGGCGCCAGGATCACGCCGACGCGGTAGCAGGCCACGAGCAGGAAGACGTGCTCCTTGAGCAGCGGCAGGCTGGTGGCGACGACGTCGCCCTTGCGGTAGCCCGCGGCGATCAGCCGCGCCGCGAACGCGTCGGCGGCGGTGTCGAGCTGCTTCCAGGTGACGGTCTCGCCGGTGTTGTGCTCGAGCAGCGCGATGGCCCCGGGGGCGCGGCGCGCGTGCTCTGCGACGCGATCGGCGATGTTCTCGGGGAGCCGCGCCGCGCGATCGCGGCAGGCCTGGTCCTGGGCGGCGGTCTTCATGGCGGGGCGTTCTAGCGCAAACCGCCCGGCCGGGCGAGCGCGGCGGGCGCGAGATCGACTTCGCGGCGGACCGGGGCGAAGATGCCGCGCATGCGAGGCGCGCGCCCGGACGGGCCACCCGGATCGCCGCTCCGGCGCCTGCTCCGCGCCCGAGAGCTCGTCACCGTGGCGCTGGTGGCGGTGGCGGCGGGCGGGCTCTGGCTCTTCCTCGAGCTGGCGGAGGCGATCCGCCACGACGAGGTCCGCTCGCTCGACCGGGCGGTGCTCCTCGCGCTGCGGGATCCCGCCGATCCGTCCGAGCCGCTCGGCCCGCGCTGGGTGGAGGAGATGGGGCGCGACCTCACCGCGCTGGGCGGGACCGCCGTGCTCACGCTGGTCTCGCTCGCGGCCGCGCTGTTCCTGTGGATGGCGCGCCGCCCGCGCTCGATGCTGCTCCTGGCGGTCGCGATCGCCGGGGGACAGGTGCTGAGCCTGCTCCTGAAGCACGGCTACGCGCGGCCGCGGCCGGACCTCGTGCCGCACGGATCGTACGTGTACACCGCGAGCTTCCCGAGCGGCCACTCGATGATGTCGGCGGTGGTCTACCTGACGCTGGGCGCGCTCCTCGCGCGCGTGCTGCCGCGCCGCCGCATGAAGCTCCTCGTCATGGCCTGCGCGCTCGGGGCCACCGCGCTCACCGGCGCGAGCCGCGTGTACCTGGGGGTGCACTGGCCCACCGACGTGATCGCCGGGTGGGCCGTCGGCGGGAGCTGGGCCGTCGCCTGCTGGCTGGCGGCGGACCTCCTCGACCGGCGCCGCGCGCGCGGCACGCCGCCCGAGGGGAGCGGCCCGGGGTCGGAGCAGGCGTAGGCCGCGGTCAGCGCCGGCCGGCGCGGTCCACCAGGATCACGGCCTCCTGCGCGCCCAGCTCGAGCTCCAGGGTGCCGGCGCCCGCGCGCCGCACCGCGACCGGCCGCTCCGAGATCGCGTCCCAGTCCGGCAGCGGGCCCGCCGGGCCCTGCAGGCGGAGCCGCGCCGGGCCCCCGAAGTTGAGCACCACCAGCGCGCGGCCCGCCGGCCCCGCGTCGCGCAGGAACGCGAACGCCGCCGGGTGCCCGGGGACCGCGACCCTCCGGTACGCGCCGCGGCGGAGCGCCGGCAGGTCCTCGCGGAGCGCCGCGAGGCGCCGGTACAGCGGTCGGAGGCCGTGGACGTCCACCCAGGACACCGGCGGCCCCTCCTCGTACGGCTGGAACTCGGCGCCGACCTCGTCGCCGGTGTAGACCACCGCGATGCCGGGCAGCGCGTGGAGGAGCACGGCCGCGACGCGCGTCATGGCGAGGCCGTGGCGGGTGACGAACCGCTCGCCGGTGTCGTTGTTGTTGAGGAAGCGCGCCACCCGGTGCATCGGCGTCGCGCGGGAGGCGAGCGCGGCGTCGAGCGCCGGCCCGACGCGCGACGGATCGTCGAAGACCTTCTCCCAGGCCCAGTGGCCCAGCTCGCCGGTCCAGTCGTACGCCGCGTCGAAGCCGTTCCGCACGTAGAACGGATCGCGCGCGCTCGCCTCGGCGAGCAGGAACACCCCCGGCTTCACCGCGTCGAGCCGCCGCCGCAGCGCGCCCCAGAACGCCGGGGCGCGCCGCCGGATCCCCCAGGCCGCGTCCACCCGGAACCCGTCCACGTCGTACTCGCGGACCCAGTACGCGAACGCGTCCAGCATCATCTGCCGGACGAGCGGGTTGCCGTAGTCGAGGTTCGGCAGGTGCTTCCAGTCGAAGTAGTGCGTCTCGCGGCCGGCCGGATCGCGATCGTACCAGCCCCACCACGGCGAGGCCCGGCCTCGCGCCGCGGCGTCGAGGTGGTGCGGGTGGCCGACCGAGGTGTGGTTCGGGACGAAGTCGAGGAGCACGCGCAGGCCGCGGGCGTGCGCCTCGCGGACCAGGGTGCGGAGGTCCTCGGGCGTGCCGAAGTCGGCGCGCAGGCCGAAGTAGTCGGTGATGGCGTAGCTGACGTCGCCGGGATCGTCGGTGGGGTTGAGCGGCGCGAGCCAGAGCGCGTCCACGCCGAGGTCGCGGAAGGCGTCGAGCCGCGCGGTCACCGCCTTCAGGGGCTCGGGGCCGAACCGCGGCGGGACGACGCCGTAGACCACCGCGCCGCGGTACCACTCCGGATCCGGCCGGACGTCGCCGCCGGCGCGCAGCGGCCCTGCGCAGAGGAGCGCCAGCAGGGCGGCCAGGGCGGCGCGCGCCCTCCCGGCGGGCGCTCGCTTCGAGCCCTTGGAACCGCGGGAGGGAGGGTGGAGCGGGCGGGCGCGCATCGCCTGAGCAACGCCGCGCGGCGCGGCGGTGTTCCAGGGGAGCGCGGGAGGCGGAGACGAGAAGGGCGAGGCGAGCAGGATGCGCTCGCCTCGCCCGGTTGCCTCATGGCAGGCGGAACGGGCCGGAGCCCGCCCCGCCCGCCACGACTACTTGAACAGCGCCATGATCTTCGCGACGGCCGCGTCGAACACGCCCGAGGCGTTCTGCACCTCGAAGCCGAACGTCGCGGTGTGCTGGTCGAACGCGGCCAGGCGGCCGGCGTCGTCCTCGTTGATCAGCTCCGCACGGTGGCAGGAGCCGCAGGCGCGGGCGCCCGCGCCGGTGACCACGGACGGGACGCTGCCGATGTTGCGATCCCGGTTCTTGGGCGTCGCGGCGGCCGAGAGGACGCCCGGCAGCGACTTCGACTGATCCGGAACCTCGTACGTGCCCGCCTCGTGGCAGGACTCGCAGTTCAGGATGGTGAAGTTCGGGTAGGTCGACTCGACGTGGTGGCCGTAGCGCAGCTTGGCCACCGGGTTCGAGAAGTCGATGTTGAACAGGTCGAACGGCTGCATCGAGTGGATCGCGTGGACGTAGGAGTCGATCGACCGCGACTGCATCTCGAGGTGGTAGCCGCCGTCACGGGGCGTGTGGCAGATGCGGCAGGCGACGACGCCGGCGCTGCCGTAGTTCGGGTTGTGGAACGTGGTCCCGAGCGCCTCGTGGCACTTGTTGCACTTGTCGGCGCTGACGAGCTTCTTGCCGTACACGTCCGCGTCGGCGACCTGCGTGCCGTTGACGAGGTCCACAGTGGCCGTGGTGCCGGCGACCGCGATGGCCGGGTTGGTGGCGCTCACCGCCGCCGCCTGGTTGGCGCCGACCGTGGGCAGGAACGCGACCTCGGCCTGCTTCACCGCGCCCTGGGCGATCAGGTCGGACCAGAGCGTGAGGTCGGCGGTGGCGGTCCACTGCGTGACGCCGGCGGCCGCCGCGGCGGGCGCGAGCTTCAGGCGATCGCTGTTCGACGACTTGGTCGGATCACTGCGCTGGGTGGCGCCCTCGGTGTACTCGAGGTTGGCGGTGCCGTCCGCCTGCGAGTTGTGGCCGCTGACCAGCATGTCCTTCGTGCCGTAGCCGTACAGGCCGACCACGACGGTGGGCTTCACGATGGCGCCGGCGGCCGCGCCCACCACGCTGAACTTGACGGTCAGCGTGTTGGTGGTGCTGTCGAACGTCGCCGAGTCCACCTTCGAGGTGAAGGTGCTCGAGTACTTGGTGGTCGCGTTCGCGTAGATCTGCTGGTTGAAGCCGCCGTGCACCGCGGCGAACTCCGGCGCGATGCCGCCCTCGGCCTGCGGCTTGTGGCAGCCGTTGCAGGCGACGGTGGTCGTGTAGAGGTCGGTCGGGTGGTACGGCGCCGCCGGGACGACGTCCTTCAGCGCGGGGGCGCGCTTCGGGTCGCCGTTCACGCCGGTCACCGGGTGGCAGCTCTTGCAGGTCGCGAGCGTGAAGTTCGCGGCGGTGAGGACGCGGTCGAGCTTGCCGGCGTGGCAGGTCACGCAGTTCGCCATCGACTGCGGGTACGCGAACTCCATCGCGTGCGACATGTGCACGTCGTTCATCACGGTCTTCTTGTACGCGTACTTCGTCTTCTGGTCGGCCGTCGGGGTGCCGCCCTGCGCCGCGTACGCGGCCGGGTCGTCGGCGAGGAGCTGCCAGCCCTCGTGGCCACCGGCGGACTCGTCGGTGTGGCAGGCCTTGCAGGCCGCGAAGTCCGGCAGGCCGGCGACGGCCGCGGCGCGGTAGCCGTGCTTCAGGTACGGCGAACCGTGGCACTTCTCGCAGCCCGCGACGTTGGCCGAGGACGCGTAGGTGCTCGCGTCGCCGTACGCGATGCCCGTGTTCGACACGTCGGTGTACAGCTGCATGCCCTCGGTCGAGAGCGGCCCGTCGGCGACGTACGCATAGGCCTGGGCGTTCGACAGCTCGGGCTGGAAGGTGGCCGTCGCGTACGACGCGGTGTACACGCCGTTGCCCTGGCTCGTGATGTTCCCGTAGGAGAACGCGGTCACGAACTTGCGGGTCGCGCTGTCGTAGGTGGTCGCGTAGAAGCGCTTCTGGTCCAGGCCCGCGAGGCCGGCGTCCACGTACGGCGCACCGTTCTTGGTGACCGTGAACGTCATCGTCGACGTGTAGTTCGTGCCGCCCGCGTTGGCGACCGTCGAGACGCCGTTGATGACGACGCTCAGCTGGCTCGCGTCGGTGTACTGGTTGTAGATGCCCTGGTGCTGCGCCCCGGCGTTGCCGTGGCACACGGCGCACGACTCCGGCTTGGCGCTCGCCACCAGATCCTGGCCGTCCTGCCCGGGCTGGCCGGGCGCGCCCGGCTGACCGTCCTGACCGGCGGGACCCTGAGGGCCGGTCTTGCCGTCCTCGCCAGAGCACCCCGCAATCGCGAGCACGCCGGCGAAGAGCAGCGCGCCGGTCGTCCGCATCGTCCACTTGTGCATTGTGTTGAACCTCTCCACGTTGTCGGGCCTAGGCCCGTTTGGCTGACCTCGGCGCGGGACCCTACCAAAACGTCGCAGGAGTTCCCCGTGCGGCAGGGCGCGTGCGACAACATGCCCAGGTCTTTTATTGGCCTTTGCGCCATATGGCCCAATTCCGCTTGACCGGGATCATTGCGCGCGTGCCGAGATGTAGGTTCGACGGCCCCGCGCACGGGACCTGCCGCCGCCGCGCCGGCCCCGGGACGCCCGCCGCGCCGAGCCCGCGGCCGTGCGGCGCGCGGCCGGACGCCGCGCGGCATGTGGACCCACCGTGAACGTTCGGCGAACCCACGGTGAACGCCGGGTGGACCCACCGTGAACGTCCGGTGGACCCACCGTGCACCGGAGCGCGCGCCCTCAGAGCGCGTGAATCAATCCCCGGACCGAGCCAGGCGGTCGAGACGCGAGCAGCGCGAGGCGCGACGACCGAGCATGCCCCGAGGCATGTGAGGGAGGAGCAACGACGCGATGCGACGCGGATCGGCCGCCGCGGCGACGGGAGGGGATGGTTTCACGTGCTCTCAGGCCAGCCGCGCCCCGCGCTCGGCGAGGAGCTCGCGCAGCACCGACCGGTGGCAGCGCGCCTCGTCCTCGCAGTAGCAGCCGACGGCGAAGTCCGCGCCGTGCGAGAGCGCCGCGAGCAGGTCGAGCGTCCGTCGCGCCGCCGGCTCCGCCATCTCCGCGCGGAAGCGCCGCCGGAACGCCGCCCACTCGCGCTCGCTCCGCGCCGCCTGCGCGAGCTTCATGGTCGGGACGGTCGGCGCCAGGTTCGGGAACCAGACGTCGTACCAGTCGTCGGCGGCGAAGCGCGACGCGGGGACGCCCCGGGGCGGGCGGCGCACCGTGCCGATGCGAAGCCCCTCCCCGCGCGCGCGGGGGCTGCCGAGCCGGACGATGCGGATCGCCATGGCGCCAGCCTACCGGGACGCGCCGGCGCCGTGCAGCGACCGGAGAGGTCGCGTCGCGGTGCGCGGCGACTCAGGGCCCGAAGGCGCCGGCGGTCGCGGCGGCGCCCTCCGCGTCTCCGGGGTGGACCCCCAGGTACGTGAGCAGGCGCCACTGGTGGAGCGTGAGCCCGCGCACGGAGATCTGCGCGCCCGGCACCCACGCCAGCAGGCTCGCGAAGCGCGCCAGCGCCGCGTCGTCGCACTGCCGCACGGCGCCGAAGTCGACGCTGAGGCGCGCGAACGGACCGAGCACCTCGATCGTCTCCTGCAGCCGCCGCACGTCGTTCGCGCCGAACGTCCTGCCCACGCGGACGTCCAGCGCATCCCGGATCGCATCGATCTGCATGGTCTCCCCCCGGAGACGGTTCGATCCTGGATTACCACTGGGAGTGCAGGGCTCCTGCGCGGTCGATCGACGCGCGCCCGGAGCAAGGCGGCCGCCCGGGTGCGGCAGGCACGCCGCCGCCGCCGCTCGCGCGTTGTCCCCGCCGCCGCACTCCGGCGAGGGGCGAGGCCGCGGCGCGGGATTGCTGCCATGGCGCCGCGCGGTTGCAGGCGCGGCGTCCGGCGCGGGCGAGCGGTAAGCGAATGATGACGCGACTTGTCCCCATCGCCGACCGGCCGGTGGCCTCCGGCCGGCGAGGGGCGGCGCGTCCGCTAGTCGTGCCCGAAGGCGCAGTCGGCGCAGAGGACGACGACCTCCGGGCCCTCGTCGCGCCGCTCGACGCGCTGGACGGCGGTCTCGCGGTTCACGGCGCAGCCGCAGAAGTCGCAGCGGCCGTCGACGTCGTCGTGGAGCGGGTGCGGGCTGGAGGAGGATTCGGTGGTCGGCGATTGCATGGCGGGCTCTCCTGGCGTGGTCGTGCGGTGCGTCAAAACGTCCATGACGCGACCAGCCATGAGCCGCACCGTCCCCTTTGGGCCCATTTTGCGGTCCGATCCCTGCCTCGAGCCCCCCGACGTCGGCAGCATCGGCTCCGCGCGGGGCGCGATTGCGCACCGTCGGTGAAGGGCAAGCCGCGCGAGGCACGGCCGCCGCCGCCCAGCGCCGGCACGCTCGGTCGCACCACGAGGTCCATCCCCAAGCGCCCTTCCGCGAGTTCGGCCGGAGCGTGAAAAGTGGATCCCGAACCCCGACTCGGAGGAGGCGCCATGATGCGGATGGCAGGACTGTTGGTGCTCGGGTTGCTCGCCGCCGGCTGCGCGACGAACGGCTCCGTGAAGCAGCAGATCGACCCGCTCGCCGACCGGATCACCGCGGTGGAGCAGCAGCAGGCGGCGATGAACGCCAAGCTCGACGCGCAGACGGCCGAGCTCCAGGCGCTGCGCAAGGACGTGGCGGACTCCGCGGCCACCTCGGCGCGGGCGCAGGAGGCCGTCAAGGCGGCGCAGGATGCGGCGCAGCGGGCCGAGCTCGCCGCCCAGAAGTCCGCGAAGGCGTTCGAGCTGACGCAGGTGAAGGGCAAGATGTAGCGGCGCACGCCGGGGGCGCGGCGGCTGCCGGCCGCCGCGCCCCGTCACTCGGCGCTCACGTCCACGGGCATCCCGCTCCGCGCCGCGAGCGCTCGCTCGAGCTTCCGCGGATCCACCCGCTCCAGCACGCCGCGCTCCCGCAGCAGCCGCTCCGCCAGCTCGGCCGCGCCCGCCGCGGCCGCGTCGTCGCGGTGCACCTCGACCAGCACGCGTCCGTCCCGGACGCCCACCTTGACCGGCTCCCGCACGATCGCGACCGGGGTGCCGACGCGCACCGCGCGGTAGAGCAGCGGGATGTCCTCGGGGTAGAGCCGGATGCAGCCGTGCGACACGCGCCGCCCCACGCCGAACGGCCGGTGGGTGCCGTGGATGAGGAGGGTCGGCACGGAGAGCCGGAGCGCGTGGCTGCCGAGCGGGTTCTCGGGTCCCGGCGGCACCGCGGCGGGCAGCTCGGGATCCTCGCGCCGGATCGCGGGCGTCGGGTACCACGTCGGCGAGACCAGCTTCTGCTCCACGGTGAGCACGCCGAGCGGCGTCGCGCCCGCCTCCACCGCCACGCCGATCGGGAAGCTGAGCAGCGCCCCCGGCCCCGGCGGCAGGTAGTAGAGCCGCATCTCCGACAGGTTCACGACCACGGTCCCAACCTCGGCGGCGGCCGGGAGGATCCAGGCGGTCGGCACGATCGCGACGGCGCCCGGCGGCGGGACGAACGCGTCCAGGCGCGGGTTCGCGGCCGCGATCTCGCCGAACCCGAGGTCGTACCGGCGCGCGATCTCGATGAGCGACTCGCCCCGCTCGACGCGGTGGGCGCCGATGGCGCCGACCACCTCGCCGCCGTCCGGCCCGGCGGCGGGCGTCAGCGAGAGCAGCAGGACGAGGACCGGCGACCCCATGTCGGCACCCGCGTGCGGGCGGACTCCGCGGTCCCACCATCGCGCGAGCAACGCCTCGCCGCGACCGCCCTGGCGGACTGCGCCGGGAGGGTGCGCGCGGCCGCCCGCTGGCCGCTGCGCTCCGGCGCGCATAGGATGTCGGTTCGATGGGGAGGGGCGCGCGCTCCAGCGGAGACGGCCGGCGGCTCGCCGCGTGCGTGCTCGCGTTGCTGCCGGCGCTCGCGCCGGCCGGCGCGGGCGCGCTCGAGCCGTCCCCGTGCCCTCGCTCGCGCGACGCGGTCGTGGTGGTGACCGACCGCCGGGAGCTGTGGCTGTGCCGCGGCGGGACCCCGGCGGCGCAGTTCGCGGTGGCGCTCGGGCGCAGCGGCGTGGGCAAGCGCCGCCACGGCGACGGGCGCACGCCGCTCGGGACGTATCCGCTCGGCGACCCGCGCCCGTCCACGCAGTACGGCACGTTCATCCCCATCGCGTACCCGACCCCGGCGCAGGCCGCCCGCGGCTTCACCGGCGCGGCGGTCGGGATCCACGGGCCGCCGCGCGGGACCGAGGGGGCCGGGTACCCGGTCACCGAGGTGGACTGGACGCAGGGCTGCATCGCGACCGGCACCGACGAGGACGTGGACGCCATCGCCGCGTTCGTGCGCGCGCGGCGGCCGCGGCTCGTCATCCGCTGAGCGGGCGGGGCGCCCTCCCCGGCGCGGCTTCACGCTTCTTCACGAGCCGCACAGGCTCCGGACACCTCCGCCCCGCATCCTCCCACCGTGCCCGCCCGCGGTGGGCGGGGCCGGAAGCTCACGGTGAGCTTGTCGAACGGGAGACGAGGACATGAAGCGGATCATCGGCGCCATCGCGGCGCTCGGAGTGCTGGCGGTGGGGTTCGTGGCGCTCACCGGGTTCCACGGCGGATGCGGCTGGCGCGGGCACGGGCACGACCCGGCGCGGATGGCGGCGTTCGTGACGGATCGGGTGGACGACCTGCTCGACGACGTGGACGCGACCCCGGAGCAGCGCACCCGCATCCACGCGGTGAAGGACCGCATGCTGGCGGCGGCGGGCGAGGTGCGCGCCGGGCAGGCCGAGGCCCACCAGGCGCTGCTCGCGGAGTGGAAGGCCGACGCGCCGGACCGTGCCCGGCTGCACGCGCTGGTGGACGCCCGCGCGGAGGCGTTCCGGAAGGTCGCGCACGAGGCGGTGGACGCGGGCGTCGACGTCCACGACGCGCTCACCCCGGCGCAGCGCGAGAAGCTCACGCGCAAGATCGAGCGCCTGCATCGCTAGCCCGTGCCCCGGAGCGGACCCGCGGTGACGGCGCGAGCCCCACGCTATGATGCCGAGATGACCGCCGCCACCCCGCTCCTGGCGCTGCTCGTCGAGGACGACCTCCGCCTGGCCGCGTTCACCCGCGAGTATCTCGAGGGGCACGGCGTGGCGGTGGTCCACGCGAGCGACGGGCGCCGCGGCCTCGACGAGGCGCTCGGGGGCCGCTTCGACGTGGTGCTGCTCGACCTCATGCTGCCGGGCAAGGACGGCCTGGAGGTCTGCCGCGAGCTCCGGTCGCGCTCCGACGTCCCCGTCATCGTCCTCACCGCGCGCGGCGAGGAGGCGGACCGCGTGATGGGCCTCGAGCTCGGCGCCGACGACTACCTGGCGAAGCCGTTCTCGCCGCGCGAGCTGCTCGCCCGGATCCGCGCCGTGGTCCGGCGCGCCACCGGACGCGCCGGGCCGCCGCGCGAGGTGGTGCGCGTCGGCGGGCTGGTGGTGGACCCGGCGGCGCGCCGGGTGACGCTGGACGGGCGCGAGGTGGCGCTCACCGGGTACGAGTTCGCGCTGCTGCACGCGCTGGCGCGCCGCGCGGGCCGGGTGCTCGCCCGGGAGCAGCTCATGGAGCTGGCCGGCGGCAGCGCGGAGGAGGCGTTCGACCGCTCGGTGGACGTGCACGTCTCGCGGCTGCGGCAGAAGCTCGGCGACGATCCCCGGCGGCCCCGCCTCATCAAGACGGTCCGCGGCGCCGGGTACCTGCTCGCCGGGGAACCGGGATGAGCCGCCGCGCCCACGGGCCGCTGTTCTGGCGCGTCTACCTGCACGGCGTGCTCCTGCTGCTGGTGGTGGCGATCGCGGTCGGCGTTGTGGGCTTCGCGCTGCGCCGCGGGAGCGGCTGGTGGTCGGAGCGCGGGGCCGGCCGCTACGCCGCGGAGCGCGTGGGCGAGCTGGTCGGGGATCCGCCGCGCCTCTCCGCGGAGCTCGCGCGCGTGCGCGAGGCGTTCGGGGTCGAGGCGTCGGTGTACGGGCCCGGCGGCGGGCTCGTCGCCACGAGCGCGCGCGACCCCGCCGCCGCGGCGCGCCCCGACGCGCGGCGGCGCGGGTGGACGGTGCCGCTCCGGGACGGCGGGACGCTGGTGGTCCACTCCCGGCCGCACGATCCGGCGCGCGGGCTGCTGTTCATCGGGGCGGTCCTGGCGGCGCTCGCGGTCGCCTCCTACCCGCTCACCCGCGCGATCGTCGCGCCGGTGGAGCGGCTCACCGCGACCGCCCGCGCGCTCGGCGCCGGCGACCTCGCCGCGCGAGCCAACGTCCGCGCGCACGGGGAGCTGGGCGAGCTGGGCCGCTCGTTCGACGAGATGGCCGCGCGGCTCGAGGCGCTGGTGCGCGGCGAGCGCGAGCTGCTCGCGAACGTCTCGCACGAGCTGCGCACGCCGCTGGCGCGGATCCGGGTCGCGCTGGAGCTGGCCGCCGAGGGCGACGCCGCGCGCGCCCGCCGCTACCTCGGCGAGATCGGGCAGGACCTCGCGGAGCTGGACGCGCTGGTGCAGGACGTGCTCGACGCCGCGCGCCTGGAGGCCCGGGGCGCGGCGGCGCTCCGGCTCGACGCCGGGCCGCTGGAGCTCGCGGACGTGGCGCGCGCGGCGGCCTCGCGCTTCCGCGGCGGGCACGAGGGGCGCGCCCTCGAGCTGGAGGTGGGGCCCGGGCCGGCCCGGGTCCACGGCGACGCGGCGCTCCTCCGGCGCATGCTCGACAACCTGCTCGACAACGCAGCGAAGTACTCGGAGGCTCCGTCGCCGGTCCGGCTCTCGGTCCGGGCCGAGCCCGGCGCGGCGATCCTGGAGGTGTCCGACCGCGGGATCGGCATCGCCGCGGAGGACCTGCCGCGCCTGTTCACGCCGTTCTTCCGCACCGACCGGAGCCGCGAGCGCGGCACCGGCGGCACCGGCCTCGGCCTGGTGCTGGCACGGCGGGTCGCGGAGGCGCACGGCGGGTCCATCTCGGTCGAGAGCGCGCCGGGGCAAGGCTCCACGTTCCGCGTGCGGATCCCGTCGGCCCCGGCCTGACCACGGGCGCTCCGCGGCGCGGTGCACCGCCGCGCGCGCCTGCCGCACGCGATCGGTGCAGCACGGCGATCCGCCCTCGGCGCCACCCCTTGGATGTGCCCATGCGCGACCTCCGGCGCCCGCGCGGCGCGCGCCCTTCGTTCCGGACGATCCCATCGGCCCGTGCTCCGGTCGCGGCGGCCTGTAGCGCTCACCTCGCCGGCGCGCCGCCCGCGGTCACGTCGCGCGCGCCGGGCGTTCCAGACACGGGGGCTCGGAGTCCGCTGGAGGACGCGGAGCATGGGCCGGATCGGCAAGCTGCTGCTCGGAATCGTGAACCTGGGGCCCATCGGCTTCATGGCCGTGGCGGTCTACCGCCACGGCGACCTGCCTGCCTGGGCGGTGGCCGCGCAGGTCGCGGTGGTCGCCGTGCTGCTGGGGATCTACCTGCGCCACCTCGCCGGGAACGACCAGCTCACCCGCGGCCTGCGCCGCGGCTGGGCGCTGGTGCTCCTCACCGGGAACTGGGCGGTGTTCCCGGTCTACTGGCACCAGTTCGTCTGGCAGGAGCCGCGGGAGCGCTGAGGCGGGGCACGTCACGGCGCCCGCCCCTTCCGAGCGCGGAGGTCGCGTTGCGCCGCCGGGACGACGCGGGTAGATGCCCGCAATGGACCCGGTCCCATGCTACGCCGCGAACGTCCGGCGCGCCGCGCTCGCGCTGACCTCGCTCTACGACGCGGCGCTCGCGCCGCACGGACTCAAGGTCACGCAGTACTCGCTCCTTCACGCGGTGAAGCGGCACGGGCGGCCGAACCTCACCGCGCTGGCCGCTGCGACCGGGCTCGACCGCAGCACGCTCGGGCGCAACCTGCGGGTGCTGGAGGGCATGGGGCTCGTCGCGCTCGGGCCCGGCGAGGACCAGCGGGATCGCGTCGCCGCCCTCACCGAGGAGGGCCGCGCGCGGCTCCGGGCGGCAGCGCCGGCCTGGGCCGCGGCGCAGCGGGCGGTGGAGCGCGTGCTCGGGGCGAACGCCGAGCAGCTCACCGAGCTCGCCCGCCGCCTCGCCGCGCTCCCGGGCGACTCGGAGGCGGCGTGAGCCGCGCCGGGCCCCAGGGCTGGCGCGGGCCGGCCGTGGTGCTGGCCGCCGGCGCGCTCACGCTGACCGTGTCGCTCGGGATCCGCCACGCGTTCGGGCTGTTCCTCGAGCCCATGAGCCGGGACAACGGCTGGACGCGCGAGGTGTTCGCGTTCGCCATCGCGCTGCAGAACCTGGTGTGGGGCGCCGCCCAGCCCTTCGCCGGCCGGCTCGCGGATCGCCGCGGCGCGGCGCGGGCGGTGCTGGGCGGCAGCGTCCTGTACGTCGCGGGCCTGCTGCTGATGGCGACCGCGCACGGCGCGTCCGCCCTGGCGCTCTCGGCCGGCGTGCTGGTGGGCCTGGGCCTGTCGGGCACCTCCTACCCCATCGTCTTCGGCGCCATCTCGCGGTGCACCGCGCCGGAGCGGCGCAGCCTCGCCACCGGCATCGCCATGGCGGTGGGCTCGCTCGGCCAGTTCGCGATGCTGCCCGGCGCGCTCGCGGCCATCGACGCGATCGGCTGGGCGGGGGCGCTGGTGGCGCTGGCCGCGCTCGGCGCCACCATGGCCCCGCTCTCGGCGGCCCTGCGCGAGCGCCCCTCGACGGCCGGCGTGGCCACGGGCGGCGGCGCGCGCGAGGCGCTGGCGGAGGCGCTCCGCCACCCCGGGTTCTGGCTGCTCTCCTTCGGCTTCTTCGTGTGCGGGTTCCACGTGGTCTTCATCGCCACCCACCTGCCCGCGTTCCTCGCGGACCGGGGGCTCGGGCCGCGGGCGGGCGCCGCGGTGCTCGCGCTGGTGGGCCTGTTCAACATCGGCGGCTCCTACTGCGCCGGGCTGCTCGGCGGGCGCACGAGCAAGCCCGGGCTGCTGGTGGGCCTCTACCTGCTCCGCGCCGCGGTCATCGCGGCGTTCGTCCTCGCGCCGGTGACCGAGGGCTCGGCCTATGCGTTCGGCGCGGCCATGGGGTTCCTGTGGCTCTCGACGGTGCCGCTCACCAACGGCACCATCGCGACGCTCTTCGGGACCCGGCACCTGGCCATGCTGGGGGGAGTGGCCTTCTTCTTCCACCAGGTCGGCGCGTTCCTGGGCGGCTGGCTGGGCGGGCGGCTCTACGTCGCGACGGGCAGCTACGAGCTGGTGTGGTGGATCTCGATCGCGCTCGCGCTGCTGGCGGCGCTGGTGAACGTGCCGGTCCGCGAGGCGCCGGTGGCGCGCGCGGCGGCGGCGCCGGAGCCGGCCGCGTGACGCGCACCGTGCTCCGGGCCGCGCTCGTCTCGCTCGCGGCGCTGATCGCGCTGTGGGCCTTCGTCTCGTACCTGCAGCCGGCGTTCTCCGGGGAGCGGATGGCCGCGCTGCTCCGCTGCAACTGACGCCGGGGCGCTGTCTGCGCGGGATCGCGGCCGCTGGCCACGATCCCGACACCGCGCGGGGCGGCGCGCCGGATCTGGCGCGATTCCGCGTCCTCCCGGCGGCGCGCCCCGGTGGCACGGCCGATGCTCCCCTCCCCGGTGCGCGCCCACGCGCGCCGGGTGAAGCGCATGCCGAACGGAGCGGGACGACCAGGGGACGAGGCGCCGATCGAGGCCGTCGCCGCCGATCGAGGCGCCTCGGCGGAGCTGGTCGCGCAGGCGCTCGCGAGGCCCGGCAGCGACGAGCCGACCACGGTTGCCCTTCGCCTCTGGTGCCTGCTCCCGCCGCACCGATGCGGTCGGCCGGAGGCCGCGGCGATGGAGGCGGTCGCGCGCGACCTCCGGCGCATCGCGGCGGCGATCGGCCCCGGCGTCGATCCCCCGGTGCACACGGTGGTGGGCGAGTTCCTCCCGGCGGAGTACCCGGCCCGGCGGGCGCCCGGCCGCTGCGAGGTCTCGCTCGCGGTCGTGCTGCGCGCGGCGGGCCGCGTCCCGGCCCTCGCCGCGCGGGTCCGGGCGCGGCTGGCGGCGCTGGGCGTGCCCGAGCGGCGCTGAGCCGGCGGTTGCGCGGCGGCTGAAACGCGAATACGGTATTCGCGTTTCACCACCCTGCCCCAGGAGCCCGTCCTTGGCCGGCGATCCGACCTCCCCTCCCCCCGCGACGACCGATCCCTTCGCCGCGCTCGACGCCACCGCCCAGGCCGCGCTGGTGCGCGAGGGCGACGCCACGCCGCAGGAGCTGGTGGACGCGGCGCTCGCCCGCCTCGACCGCCTCGGCGACCTCAACGTCGCCGCCTCGGTCGATCCGGAGCGCGCCCGGCGGGCCGCCCGCGAGGTCCGCCGCGGCGCGCCGCTCGCCGGCGTGCCGTTCCTGCTGAAGGACCTGCTCCCCTACCCCGGCCTGCCGCTCGGCTGCGGCTCGCGCCTGCTGGCCGGCCAGGCGTCGCCGCCGGCGCCGGACCTGGCGCGCGCGTTCGACGAGGCGGGGCTGGTCGTGCTGGGCAAGAGCACCACCTCCGAGCTCGGCCTGCTCGGCACCACCGAGACGCTGGCGTGCGGCGCCACCCTCAACCCCTGGGATCCGGCGCGCTCGCCGGCGGGGTCGTCCGGCGGCTCGGCCGCCGCGGTGGCGGCGGGCATCGTCCCGGTGGCGCACGCGTCCGACGGCGGCGGCTCGATCCGCATCCCGGCCTCGGTGTGCGGCGTGGTGGGGCTGAAGCCCAGCCGCGGGCGGCAGCGCGACGTCGGCATGCCGCTCGACACGCCGCTCGCCGCGCTCGTCGTGGATCACTGCGTGAGCCGCTCCGTCCGGGACAGCGCGGCGCTGCTCGGGCTGACGCAGCGGCGCGACGCCACCGCGCCGTGGCCCCCGCTCGGCCCCGAGGCGCTCTCTCCCTCGGCGCGCCCGCGGCGGCTCCGGATCGGCGTGTACGCGCGGACCGCCTTCGACCGCGCGCCCGACCCCGAGATCCGCGCCGGGCTGGAGGCGGCGCGCCGGCTGTGCGAGGGGCTCGGCCACGAGACGGTCGAGATCGCCGGGCCACGCTTCGACGCGGCCGCCACCCGCGACGCGATCTTCCTCCTGTTCGGCGCCGCGCTCGGCCCGCTGGTGGCGCAGGTCCGGGGCGCCGCGGGGGAGGCCGCGCTCCCCGGCCTGCTCGAGCCGTTCACGCTCGAGCTGGTGGAGCGCGCCGAGGCCGCCGGGCCGGCGGCGCTCGCGGCGGCGCGGGGCGCGCTCGACGTCGCCGCGCGCGAGGGCCTGGCCTTCCTCGACGGGCTCGACGCCGCGCTCAGCCCCACCACCGCCGTGCTCCCGTTCCCGCTCGGCACGCTCTCGCCGCGCCACCCCGCCGATCGGAACCTCGCCTTCACCGAGGACCTCGCCGGCTACACGGCCATCCACTCGATCACCGGCGCGCCCGCGATGTCCGTCCCCCTGCACTGGACCGCGGGCGGCCTGCCGGTGGGGATGCAGCTCGCGGCGCGCCCCGGGGACGAGGCCCTGCTGCTGCAGCTCGCCTATGGGCTGGAGGCGGCGGCGCCCTGGAAGGATCGGTGGCCGCCGCGCTCCGCCGTGGCGGTCGCCGCCGGGGAGGGCCCGTGGCGCAGCGCCTGAAGGAGGACGTGCGCGCGCGCCTGGTGGACGCGGCGCTGTCCGAGTTCGTCCGGCGGGGCTGGCGCGGGGCGCGGCTGGTGGACATCGCCGTCGCGGCGGGCGCGTCCATCGGGAACGTGTACCGGTACTTCCCGGACAAGGAGGCGCTGCTCCGGGCCGCGGTGCCGCCGGAGCTCGGCACCGAGCTGGTGCGGCTGCTCCGGGCCCGGGTGCGCGCCCTCGGGGCCATGGGCGACTGGCGCCTGGGCGACGCGGCCGGCTCGGACCGCGCGGCCGCCCTGCTCGCGTTCTGGATCGCGCACCGGCGCGAGGTGGTGGTGCTGCTGGGGCGGGCGGAGGGCTCGCCGGTCGCCCACGTCCGCCCGCTGGTCGCCGGCGAGCTGACGCGCGCCGCGGCGCGCTACCTGCGCGACCACTCGGAGCGGCCGGTGCCGCGCGAGGTCCGCTTCGTGCTGGAGCGGATCTTCGAGGGCACGCTGGGGATGATCGTGGACGTGCTGGCCGCGCACGAGACGCCGGAGGAGATCTCGGCGGCGTTCGGCGCGTTCTGGCGGTATCAGCTCGCCGGGCTGCAGGCGCTGCTCGCGCCACCGCGCCCGGTGCGCGGCGCCGGCGGGCGCGCGCGACGCTAGGCCGCGACCGCCTGGCCGCGGGCGACCGGCTCGCAGGCGAGGGCCGCGCCGCAGCCGGCGGGCTCGAGCGGCTCGACCACGGGCGGGCTGCGGCGCTCGGCGGGGGCGGGAGTCGCCACCGGCCCGCGGCACTCGAGGCGGACGATCCGGCCCTCGTCGTCGTGGTGGACGACGCACACGGCGGCGCGGCGGCCGGCCTGGAGCGAGGACTCGGGCAGCGCGAAGTGGCGCGCGTAGTCGCGGAGCGAGAGCGCCTCGTCGTCGGCCAGGGCCTTGCGAGCCGGCAGGCCCTTCCACACCAGCAGCGTGCCGGAGGTCCCCACCAGCGCCATCACGGAGCCGGGGAGGTCCGCGGCCGTCCCGTTCGCCACCAGCTTCACCAGCACCGGCGAGGAGCGCATCCCGAGCTCGGCGACGGCGCGAAGGATGGGGACCCACAGCCAGAGCCAGGCGCCCCACATGACGGCGGTGGAGGCGTCGGAGAGCAGCCGCTGGTACCAGGCCAGCCGGTGACGCGCGTTGATGATGAGTGATCCGCTCATGTCCATCCTTCGCCTTCGCTGCGGCGCGCCACCTGCTCCGCCTGCCGTCTCCATCCGCCGGGCCGGCCGCTGCGCCGGCCCGGGGGCCGCAAGGGGACGTGGCGGCACCCCGGTCTATTCAAGGGCGGAACCCTCGGTCCGGGCTGACCCAGCGCGCCCGCGAGCCGCGGCGCCGCGCCACGACCTTCGGGTAGGCGACCACCGTGGCCGCGCAATTTATCACCCAGAATACGAAGGGATACCAGATCATCCAGAAGAGGTTGCGGAACAGCCCGCGGTCGTACCGGCTGTCGAGCCAGGTGCTGAACGCGAACTGGGCCAGGCAGGCGGCGCCCAGGATCACGCCGCTCCCCTGCAACCCCATGGGTGATCCGACCGCCGGGAGGACGCCCCCCGGCAGCGCCAGGCCGACCAGCCAGGTCGCCGTGACCAGCACCATGGCGTACGACCAGGCCACGCTGACCACCATCTCGACGAGCAGCGGCCACAGCGACCGCTGCGCCGGCTCGAGCGCCGCGTCGATGTTCTTGAGGAGCACCTGGGCGCCGCCCATGGCCCAGCGCAGCCGCTGCTTCCACAGGCCGCGCAGCGTCTCGGGCATGAGGATCCAGGTGAGCGCCCGCGGCTCGAACCGGACGTCCCACCCGGCGCGCTGCAGCTTCCAGGTGATGTCGATGTCCTCGGTCAACATGTCGGCGCTCCAGTAGCCCACCTGGTGCACCGCCGACTTGCGGAACGCGGTGATCACGCCGCTGACCGTGAAGATCCGGCCGAACACCCGCTGCGCCCGCTTGATGATGCCGACGATGGACGAGAACTCGCCGACCTGCACGCGCCCGAGCAGCGTGGAGCGGTTGCGGATCCGCGGGTTGCCGGTCACCGCCGCGACGTCGGGGGACTCGACGAAGTGGCGGACCAGCCAGTGCGCCGCCTTCGGGTCGAGCAGGGCGTCGCCGTCGATGCAGACGAGGATCTCGTGCCGCGCCAGCAGCGCGCCGGCCTGCAGCCCCATCGCCTTGCCCTGGTTCTCCGCCAGGTGCACCACCCGCAGGCGCGGGTCGCGCGCCGCCAGCCGCTCCAGCACCGCCCCGGTGTCGTCGCTGCTGCCGTCGTTGATCGCGACCACCTCGAACTCCGGGTAGTCGAGCGCGAGCGCGTGGCTCACCGTCTCCTCGGCGTTCTCCCCCTCGTTGTACGAGGGGATGAGGACGGTCACCGGCGGCCAGTGCGGGAGCGGCGGGGGCCGGTCGAGGGTGCGCTCCGCCCGCTCGAAGCGCCAGTAGAACAGCGCCGCGCCGGTCATCCAGAGGAAGGACATGAACAGCGGGTAATAGAACACGAAGGCCAGCAGGCCCTGCCACGCGCTGTCGAGGGTGGCGGTCACGCGGCGGCCTCAGCGAACCGCGGGAGCGTTCGGCTTCGAGTCGAGCACCGGCTTCAGGACCCGCGGATCGGGCTGCCCGGCGAACAGCGCGTCGGGGTAGTAGCCGACGTGCATGACGCCCATCGCGTAGAGCGAGCGGATGGTCTCGGCGAGCTCGCGGCTGGGGATGGGCTTGTTGCCGTCGCGCCAGTCCACCGCCTGCAGCTCGAACACCACCTTCTTCATCGCGTCGCGGTACTCGACCGCCCGCACCAGCTCGTGGAAGAAGGCGGCGTGGTCGGCGGCCTTCTCCATGTAGGGCATGGCCATGATGGCGGTGAAGTCGTAGCGGGCGATGGAGTTGTCGAGCGCCTGCGAGTACCAGACCTCCGCCCTGGGGTTGAGCGCCACCCGCGCGTAGAGGTTGCGCGCCACCACCAGCGCGGGCTGCTGCGCGCGCACCGCCGCGGCGGCGTCCATGGCGAGGTCGTCGATGGCGTTGATCTTGAGGATGGTCCACCGGCCCAGCAGGTCGTCGCTCCGGCGGATCTCCTCGATGCTCCCGGGCAGGCTCCAGGCCCGGTACTGCGCCAGCGCCGCGGGGCTGGCGTCCTCGTAGTCGGAGAGCGTGGCGTCGTCGTGGAAGAGCAGTCCGTCGAACGGGGCCGAGCGCGCCAGGTCCTGGTACAGCTCGCGGATCGCCTCGCGCGCCCGCGCCGAGAACGGCGAGAGCCGGTGGTAGCCCATGTTCACGCGGTCGGTGCGGTCGCCGGCCAGCGTCACCACCTGGTCCTGCGCGGCCGGGTCGCCCTTCGGCAGCTCCCATGCCAGCAGCGGCATCCACGCGTACAGCCGCTTCACCGGCGTGCGCGTCCGGATCTGCCAGGCCACCCGGTTGAACAGGTCGGCGCGCATCGGCATGCGGCGGGACGGGAAGTACACCGCGTCCGCCGAGCCGTTGCCGTCCGGATCCGAGAACGCCTGCAGGTAGACCGCGTTCACGCCCATGGCGGCGATGCGGTCGAGCAGGTGACCGAGGTTGCGCTCCTGCTGCGCCGGATCCGGGTCGTACACGTAGTCCAGGTCCACGTGCATGACCTTCTGCGGGCGGTCGTTGTCCGAGAGGTCCGCGTTGCGGATGGCGATCTCGCGCTCGACGTCCCAGAGCGCCATCCCGCCCTCGACCAGGATGCGGCGCAGGCCCCACAGCGGCGTGTCGCGGGTGTTCGCGCCGTCGTCCAGCGTCAGGCCGACGCGCATCCCGAGCCGCTCGGCGGTCTCCCGCGTGGTCGCGTTGTAGCGCCCGTAGGGCCAGGCGACGACGCGCGGCGCCCGGCCGGTGTTGCGCCGGATGAGCGCCACGCTGCGCTCCAGGTCCGCCTGGACGCGCCGGCGATAGGTGGCCTCGTCCTCGTAGCGCCGCGCGCCCGCGTCGTAGCGTCGCGTGGTGCCGGCCGGCTCCAGGTTGCCCTGCGGATTGCCCAGGATGCCCTTGTGCAGGTCGAAGCTGTGGCTGCCCACCTCGACCAGGCCGCTGGCGGCGAGCTCGCGCAGCTCGCTCCAGGAGAGGAGCCGCTCCCGCGGCAGCTTCTTGCCGTCGAAGTCGACGGTCCCCTTCTCCTCGAGCCACCCGGCCACCACGTTGATGACCGCCGGGATGCGGAACATCTTCAGGACCGGCCAGGCGTTCCGGTAGACCGACTGGTACGCGTCGTCGAAGGTGACGAGCACCGCCTTCGGCGGCAGCGGCCGGCGCCCCTCGCGCGCCGCCAGCAGGTCGTCCACCGAGACGAAGCGGTAGCCGTGGTTGCGGAGCCAGTCCATCTGCCGCAGGAAGGCGGTCGGCGAGACGGCGTACTGCGGGACCAGCGCCTCCGCGCGATCCGCCACCTCGTGGTAGCTGAGGATGGTCAGCTCCTCCTCGGTCGCCGCGAGGGTCCGCGAGGCGGGCAGCGCGGCGGCGGCGAGCAGCAGCGCCGCGGCGGGGAGTGACACGGGTCGCAGGGTCATCGGGTCGGGAACGTCGGCGGGGACGAGGAATTCCGGGCGGCGTACGGCGCTCGCCCCTTGGCGGGAGGAGGCCACCCGCGGGCCGGCATGATCAGCAGGTTGGTCGGAAGGCGTCAAGGACGCGCCCGGACGGCCGGGCAGCCGCTGGCCCGCTCGGTGCGCGCTGGCCACCTGACGCAGGAGCCCGCCGGGCCATTCAACGGCGCGTCCGGCGCTCCGGCGCGCGCCCACGCGGGCCGCGGGCGAGGTGGGTGCGCGGCGGCGAATGTGCGGGCTCCACCCATCGCCCGATATCGCGGCCCCATCTTTGTCCCGCGAACATACGACGAACGTACGAACCGGTTCGCGGGAACCGCGCACCATCTCCTCTGCCGGCGGGGCGCCCGGCATCCACACGAGGGGTGAAGGGCGAGGTTCCATGAGACGAGGCATCATCTTGGCCGCGGTCGCGGCGGGCGCGTTCGCGTCCGCCTGCGGCGGTGGCTCGGGGTCGGATGCGGCCCGCGCCGCCGACGCAGCCAGGAGCGCGGCCACCGGCGTCACCGGGACGGTCCGCGACACCGCCGGCGCGCCGATCGCCGGCGCCGTGGTGAGCGACGGCCAGCGCTCCGCCACGAGCGGAACCGACGGCGCCTACGCGCTCGCCGAGCGCGCGGGCACCGTCACGCTGACCGCCTCCAGGGCGGGCTACGCCAGCGCGACGCAGACGGTCGGCGTCCCGAAGCGCGGCGCCGTGCAGTTGGACTGGGCGCTCGCGCCCACCGCGCCGCCGCCGCCGTCGGGCGGCGCGTACCGCGTGTTCGCGAACAACGATCTCGGGATGCACTGCGTGGACCGGAGCTTCGCGGTGTTCTCGATCCTGCCCCCGTACAACGTGGTGAACGCACAGGTGGTCGCGCTCCAGGCGAGCGGCAAGCCGGTGCTCCTCGACGCCTCGCAGGTGGACCTGCGCTACGCGGCGATCGCGGACGCGACCGGCTCCATCAACTCGACCAGCAAGGGCAAGACCGACTTCTGGACGTACGCGGCCACGCTGTACGGCGCCGCCCTGCCGGAGGGCGCCGGCCTGATGGGCCTGTGGATGCCGGCCGACGCGCCGGACGCGAGCGGCACCACGCTGTCCTGGGACGCCGGCCTGGGCCTGTTCCACGCGCCGGGCATCCCCATCCTGCCGATCGACGACGCCGGGCGGACCAACCCCTACCCGCTCCTGCGCTTCTCCGCGTACGACAAGGCCGGCACCGCGCTCGCCGCCACCGACGTGGTGCTGCCGGTCTCCGACGAGACCTCGTGCCAGAACTGCCACGCGACCGGCAAGGTGGCCGCGGCGGAGCCGGGGATCGCCTGGTCCGCGGACCCCGACCTGGAGGCGCAGGCGCGCCAGAACGTGCTCGCGCTCCACGACGCGGAGCACGGCACCGCGCTCCGGCAGCAGGCGCCGGTGCTCTGCGCCTCGTGCCACTACTCGCCGGCGCTCGACCTCGCCGGCACCGGGCCCTCGCCGCAGCAGGCGCTGCACCCGACCATGTCGAGCGTGATGCACGGCTTCCACGCCGACAAGGTGGCCGGGCTGTGGGACGCGCCGGTCCCGGTGGGCGGCACCATCCCGCCCGCGGCGCAGCAGGCCTGCTACCAGTGCCACCCCGGCGCGCAGACGCAGTGCCTGCGCGGCGCCATGAGCTCGAAGCTCGCCTGCCAGAACTGCCACGGCGACATGGCGGCCGTGGGCGGCGCGGTCCCGCTCCTCGCGGGCGGCAGCGTCGACGGGACCGGGGACGGCGCGCCGCGCCGCCCGTGGAGGGACGAGCCGCGCTGCCAGAGCTGCCACGCGAACGACGCGGTCTCGAAGACCACGCTGGCGAGCGCGCCGCCGCTCGCAGACGACGGGCTGCGCTTCAACGAGGCGTTCCGGGCGGGCGATCCCTCCGCGTCGCCCATCCTGGCCTCGAACCGGCGCTTCGCCGAGGAGCCGGGCAAGCTGTACCGGCACAGCAAGGGCCACGGCGGGCTCGCCTGCGAGGCGTGCCACGGCAGCACGCACGCGATCTGGTCCGGCAACGCGAACGACGACGTGGCCGCCACCCAGCTCCAGGGCCACTCCGGCACGGTGGGCGAGTGCAGCACCTGCCACCTGTCGCCGCCGACCATGGGCCTGGGCGGCCCGCACGGCATGCACCCGGTGGGCGACGCCTGGGTGCGGGCCCACAGCGCGGTGGCGGAGGCCGACCTGACCGCGTGCCAGGCGTGCCACGGGACCGACTACCGCGGCACCGTGCTCTCGCGCATGTTCGCGACGCGCACGCTGATGGGCCGGACGCTGACCGCCGGCACGCCGGTGGGCTGCTTCCACTGCCACAACGGTCCGTGACGTCGCGGGCCGCGTGAAGGACCGGCCGTCCCCGGTGCCGCTGCCTGCGGCGCCGGGGGCGGCGCCGGCTCGCACATCCGCGCCCACCCGCCGCGCGCGCCGCACACCGGCGACGCTCGCGCTTCACGGTCCGTCTGCTATCGTGCGCGCTCCAACACCTGGAGTGCACATGGCCCTCGACCCGCGTCTCGTTTCCCCCAAGGAGAAGCCGCTCTTCGTCGCCGGCGCGATCTTCTCCGGCCTCGTCTGGCTGGTCGCCGTCGTCTCCGTCGTCGGCCTCCTGTACGCGCTGCTCGGCGCCCTGTTCGTCCTCGGCGCGCACGCGCTGTTCCTCGCCCACGTGCGCACGAACGCCGTGCGCGTGGACGAGCGGCAGCTCCCCGAC
The DNA here is from genome assembly GCF_000020805.1 of Anaeromyxobacter sp. K. Taxonomy (NCBI): domain Bacteria; kingdom Pseudomonadati; phylum Myxococcota; class Myxococcia; order Myxococcales; family Anaeromyxobacteraceae; genus Anaeromyxobacter; species Anaeromyxobacter sp. K. The sequence continues at coordinate 3,361,222 of NC_011145.1, forward strand.
CTCCACGCGCGCGTGAAGGCCGCCGCGGCCCGCCTCGGCCTGGAGGACGTCCCGGCGGTCTACGTGATGAACGGCGGCGGCCTGCTCAACGCGTTCGCCACCAAGCTGCTCTCGCGGCGCTACGTGATCCTGCTCTCGGACCTGGTGGACCACTGCGAGGATCCGCGCCAGGTGGACTTCGTGGTGGGCCACGAGCTCGGCCACTTCGCGGCCGGGCACCTGAAGTGGAACGCGTTCCTGCTCCCCTACGCGCTCGTGCCCTGGCTGGGCGCCGCCTACGCCCGGGCCCGCGAGTACACCTGCGATCGCTGCGGCCTCGCCGCGGCGGGCGACCTCGAGCAGTCGATGCGCGGCCTGGTGGTGCTGTCGGCCGGCGGACGGATCGCGGCGCGGGTGGACCTGGCGGCGTTCGCCTCGCAGCGCGACGACGCGGGCGCGTTCTGGCCCACCGTGCTCGAGCTCACCTCCTACCACCCGTTCCTCTCGAAGCGCGTGGCCGCGCTGCACGAGCTGAGCGCCCCCGGGTCCGCGCGCCCGGTGCGCCGCAGCGTGGCGGGCTGGATCTTCGCGCCGGCGCTGGGCGCGCTCGGCGGCGGCGCGGGCGCGGCGCCGGTGATGGTGGTGGCGATCGTGGGCACGCTGGCCGCCATCGCCATCCCGAACTTCGTGCGCTACCAGCTCAAGGCGAAGGACGCCGGGGCGCAGGCCGCCCTCGAGGCCCTGTACCGCGCCGAGGTGGCCGCGCACGAGAAGGACGGCAGCTTCCGCGAGCTGCAGCTCGGCGAGGCCGCCACCCGCACGCCGGCCGCGTTCGCGGACGCGGAGCTGGCCGCCGCGCGCGAGCTCGGGTGGCAGCCCCCGGCGGGCGGGCACCACGTGTACACGGTGGGCGTGGGCCGGACGCAGGACGGCCGCCAGGCGTTCGCGGCGTGCGCCGAGAGCGACGCCGACGGCGACGGGGTCTACGCCGCCTGGATGGTGTGGGAGCCGCTGGAGGACGGCGAGGGCAACCTCATCGCGCCCGGCTCGCCGTGCCGCTTCCAGCCGAAGCTGGCGCGCCAGCCGGTCTTCGGCGAGGGAGACGCGGCGGGCGTCCCGGTGCGCGTGTCGCCGGAGGACGTGTTCTAGCCGGCGGCGCCCGGGGCCTCAGGCGCCGGCGTCGCGCAGCGCGCGGGCGATGGCCGCGGCGTCGGGCGTCCGGCGCGGCACCTCGAGCGGATCGCAGCGCGCCTCGGGCGGCCCGCACACGGGGCAGTCCGGGGCGCGCGCCGGCGTGAGCCACACCGACTGGTACGCGCCCTGCCCCGGCGTGTCGCCGAACACCTGCGGGTAGAACCAGTAGCCGGGCACGGTCGAGAGCGTGAGGTAGGTGGCGCCGGACGCGATCACCTGCTCCGCGAACGGCCCCGGCCCGGCGTCGCCCTCCGGCGCCAGCAGCGCCAGCGCCAGCTTCGCCGCGGCGCTCGCCACGTGCTGCACGTCGGCGGCGAGCGCGACCTCGCCCCGCAGCCGCCCGGTGCCGTAGTCCAGCTCGCGCGCCACCCGGCCGCCGGCGCGCTCCAGCCCGTGGCGGCTCCGGGTCGCGCACAGGTAGCACGCGGTCCGGCCCGGGACCGTGAGGATCACCTCGCCGCCCTGCGCGCCCGCGTACAGGCCCACGAACAGCGCCGGGCGCCCGCGCGCGTAGGCGAAGCGGTCGAGGGCGCGCTGCGCCGCGGGATCGTCGGTGGCGGCGAGCACGAGGTCCGCCTCGCGCACCCGCGCGTCCAGCGCCGCCGGCGGGAGCCCGTCCACCGCGCGCGGCTCGAGCGCCAGCGCGATCGACGGCTCCACCGCGAGCAGCCGCCGGGCCAGCGCCTCCGGCTTCGACCGGCCCACGTCCTCGGCGGCGTACACGGTGCGCGAGAGGTTCGCGGGCTCCACCACCTCCGGGTCGAGGAGCGCGAGCCGCCCCACGCCGGCCCGCGCCAGCAGCTCGGCCAGGTACGAGCCCACCGACCCGCACCCGGCCACCAGCACGGCGCGCTCGCGCAGCGCCTCGGGCAGCCGCGCCGCGCTCCGCGCGCGCAGCCCGCCGCGCCGCGCCGCCTCGCGCGCCTCCGGCCCGCCGTCCGCGAGCCGCGCGGTCCAGCCCGCCAGCCGTGCTCGTCCCGGGTCGCGCGTCAGCGCCGGGCCGCCGGGCGGCCCGTACGCGCGCCGGCGCGGGCCGTGCCCCTCCAGCACCGCCGCGAGCGCGGCGGCGAGCCGCTCGTCCTCGGCGAGCGCGAGCGGCCACGGGAGCGCGAGCTGGCCGCTGCCCTCGCCCTCGCCGGCGGCGAGCGCCACCGGCGGCAGCGCCGGGTAGTGCTCGCCGGCGAGCACCAGCAGCTCGCCGCCGCCGTCGAGGCGCAGGCGACCGGCGAGCAGCGGCCCCTCGCCGGCGTCGGTGACGAACGCCTCGGCGCGCCCGCCGCCGAGCGCCTTCGCGGCGCGCTCCAGGTCGCGGAGCAGCGGGATGGCGCGGAGCGGCTCCGGGGCGACCTCGGCGCCGCCGCCCCGGCTCCGGCGCGCGGCGAACAGCGAGAGCTTCCCGCGCGCCAGCGCCACCTCGTGCGCGCCCAGGCCGGCGGGCGGCTCGAGCGAGACGATCGGGCCCAGGTAGCAGGCGAGGTGCGGGTTGAGCGCGAGCCCGGCGGCGAGCTCGCGCGCGTCCTGGGCCGAGGGCTGGTCGAGGGAGCCGGGGTGCGAGTGCACCAGCCCCTTCAGCTCCAGCCCCTCGCCGCGCTCGAGCGCGGTGACCCGCTCCCCCAGCCCCGCCGACGGTGCCCACCGGCTGGCGCTGGCGTGCGCCGCCGGATCCGGCTCGAACCGCGTGAGGAGCGGCCGCCCCGGCGGACCGAGCAGCGCGCCGCCGCGCTCCGGCGGATGGCCGCCGAGCTCCGCGTCGAGGGCGCGGAGGACCCAGTCGGCCACGCACCACACGCGCCGCCCTGCCGTTACGCGAACACCGCCGGGTGCACCCTCGACAGCATGCGCTGCTCGGCGTCGCCCTGCTCCACGCCGATCACCACCCGGCCGTCCGGCGTCACCCACACGCGGCCGCGCGCCTCCGGCGCCCGGGGGGCCGGGTCGCGCCGCTCGTCCCGCATCGCCTCGCGAAGTCGTTCGAGAACCGTCTGCGACATGCCTGCCTCCTCCGGAGCCCCGCGTGCGCGGGGGCTAGAACGGGAACCGCCCCTCGCGCGCGAACACGCTGAAGCCGTTGCACCACAGGACGCTGCGCGCGTACGCGTCCTCCAGCGACCCCATCCCGCCGCCAACCTCGCTCGAGAGGCACAGCCGCCCGTCGGGGAAGACGTGGCAGGCGTGCGGATCGAAGCGCCCCAGGACCTGCGGCTCGACCAGCTTCACCTGGTAGCCGGCCCCGTCGAACCAGAGGAACAGCTGGTACGGATCGCCCAGCTCGCTGACGATCGGGAACAGCCAGCCGCTCACCCCCTCCACCGCGAGGTAGCGGGTGCTCGACGGGAGGCTCCCCTCCGCCCGCGCCCGATCGCGGAGCACCCGGCCGAAGCCGTCGACGAAGCAGGCGAGGCCCATCGTCCAAGAGTTCGCCTCGCCGGGCCCGGCGGGCACCGCCCCGGGGGGAGAGGCGGCCCTGCGGGCGGGCGGCGCGGGGCGCGCGCGGCTCGCCGGGCGCGGGAGGTGGCGCGAGCGCGCCGGCCTCAGGATCCCCGCTGCTGCTCCATGACGCTGCGGCCCACCCAGTCGCAGGCGAACTGGTAGGCGATGCGGCCGCTGCGGTCGCCCTTGCGCTGCGACCAGAGCACCGCCGCGGTCTCCGCCTCGCGCGTCCAGGGGACGTTCACGCCGGTGCGCTCGCACAGCTTCCCCGCCCAGCGCCGCGCCACGTCCACGTAGAGGTCCTGGCTGAAGGTGTGGAAGCCGACCCACAGGCCGAAGCGCCCGGACAGCGAGATCTTCTCCTCCACCGCCTCGCCGTGGTGGATCTCGCCCTCCACCATCATGGCGCCGCGGTTGTCGCTCTCGTACTCCGGCACGAGGTGCCGGCGGTTCGAGGTGACGTAGATGAGGACGTTGTCGGGCAGCGCGTACACCGAGCCGTCGAGCGCGCTCTTCAGCACCTTGTAGCTCGCGTCGCCGGGCCCGAAGGACAGGTCGTCGGAGAACAGCACGAACCGGTACGGCTGGCCCTTCACCGCGTCCACGATGGCGGGCAGGCTCACCAGGTCGTCCTTGTCCACCTGGATGATGCGCAGGCCGCGGTCCGCGTAGGCGTGCAGGAGCGCCCGCACCAGCGACGACTTGCCGGTGCCGCGCACGCCCCAGAGCAGCGCGTTGTTGGCCGGCAGGCCGGCCAGGAACTGACGGGTGTTGTCCTCCAGCGCCTTCTTCTGCGGCTCGATGCCGAGCAGGTCCTCGAGGCGGATGCCCTCGATGCTGGGGACCGGCTCCAGGGTCCCGGCGAAGGTGCTGCGGTGCCAGTTGGCGGCGTGGCAGGCGGCCCAGTCGACGGGCACCGCGGGCCGCGGGAGCAGCGGCTCCACCGCCGCCAGCACCCGCTTCAGCCGCTCGATCAGCTCGGGGTCGAGGCTCATTCCGCCCTCCGTGCGCCAGAAACGCAGCGGGGCAGGGACGCGCGCGCCCCTGCCCCGCCTCATGCCGTCAAGCGGTCCGCGTCGGCTACTCCGCCTTCTCGGACTTCTTCAGCGCGCCGACCTTGTCCATCACCAGCGCCTTGCGGAACTCGCGGTTCAGGCGGGCGATGAACTTCACGTCGATGCCCTTCGGGCAGGCGGCCTCGCACTCGTAGTGGTTCGAGCAGTTGCCGAACCCGTTGTCGGCCATCGCCTGGATCATGGCGGCGACGCGCTCCGGCGCCTCCACCTGGCCCTGCGGCAGCTCGGCGAGCTGGGACACCTTGGCGCCGGCGAACAGCATCGCCGCGCCGTTCGGGCAGGCCGCCACGCAGGCGCCGCAGCCGATGCACTCGGCCGCGTCCATGGCGTAGTCGGCGGCGCGCTTCGGGATGGGCGTCGAGTTGCCGTCGGGGACGCCGCCGGTGTGGGCCGACGTCCAGCCGGCCGCCTGGATGAGGCGGTCGAGGGCGCCGCGGTCCACCATCAGGTCCTTGATGATGGGGAACGCGCGGGCGCGCCAGGGCTCGAGGTAGATCGCGTCGCCATCCTTGAACTTCCGCATGTGCAGCTGGCAGAGCGTGGTGCGCTTGTAGCCGCCGTGCGGGACGCCGTTGACCACGGCCGAGCAGGCGCCGCAGATGCCCTCGCGGCAGTCGTGGTCGAAGACGATCGGGTCCTTGCCCTGCTTGATCAGGTCCTCGTTCACCACGTCCAGCATCTCCAGGAAGGAGTGATGCGGCGTGATGCCCTTCGCGTCGTAGGTCTCGAAGCGTCCAGGCTCGTTGGGACCGGCCTGCCGCCAGACGATGAGCTTCAGGTTCATCGTCCCGTGCTCGGAAGCGTGCGCGCTCATTACTTGTAGCTCCTCACCGCGAGGTGGACGTTCTCGAACTTGAGCGGCTCCTTGTGGAGCTCCGGCTCCTTGCCGATTCCCTTGAACTCCCAGGCGGCCGTGTAGCAGAAGTTCGCGTCGTCGCGCTTCGCCTCGCCGTCCGGGTACTGGTGCTCGACGCGGAAGTGACCGCCGCAGGACTCCTCGCGGTTCAGGGCGTCGCGCGCGAGCAGCTCGGCGAACTCGAGGAAGTCGGCGGTGCGGCCGGCGTTCTCGAGCTGCTGGTTGAGCTCTTCACCCTTGCCCGAGACCTTCACGTTCTCCCAGAACTCCTTGCGGATGGCCGGGATCTTCTGGAGCGCCTTGGTGAGCGACTCCTTGCTGCGGGCCATGCCGACGTCCTCCCACATCGTCGTGCCGAGCTCTCGGATGAACTCGGTGACGGTCTTCTTGCCGTTGATGCCGAGCAGCTTCTTCGAGGCGCCCTGCACCTCCTCCACCGACTTCTTGAACTCGGGGTGGTCGGCCTTCACCTTCCCGGGCTTGGTCGTCGCGAGGTAGCCGGCGATGGTGTTCGGGATGACGAAGTAGCCGTCCGCCAGGCCCTGCATCAGCGCGCTCGCGCCCAGGCGGTTCGCGCCGTGGACCGAGAAGTTCGCCTCGCCGAGCACGAACAGGCCGGGGACGTTGCTCATCAGGTTGTAGTCCACCCAGAGGCCGCCCATCGAGTAGTGCGGGGCCGGGTAGATGCGCATCGGCTGCTTGTACGCGTTCTCGTCGGTGATCCGCTCGTACATCTCGAACAGGTTGCCGTAGCGCTCGCGGACCACGTTCTCGCCCAGCCGCTTGATGGAGGCGGCGAAGTCGAGGTAGACGCCGCGGCCGCCGGGGCCGACGCCGCGGCCCTCGTCGCACTGCTCCTTGGCGGCGCGGGACGCGATGTCGCGCGGGGCGAGGTTGCCGAACGTCGGGTACTTCCGCTCGAGGTAGTAGTCGCGATCCTCCTCGGGGATCTCGTTCGGCGGCTTGTTGCAGTCCTCCTTCTTCTTCGGCACCCAGATCCGGCCGTCGTTGCGGAGCGACTCGGACATGAGCGTCAGCTTCGACTGGTAGTCACCGGCCTGCGGGATGCACGTGGGGTGGATCTGCGTGAAGCAGGGGTTCGCGAGGTACGCCCCCTTCTTGTGCGCCTTCCAGATCGCGGTGACGCTGCAGCCCATCGCGTTCGTGGACAGGTAGAACACGTTCACGTAGCCGCCGGTGGCGAGCACCACCGCGTCGCCGACGTGCGTGCGGATCTCCCCGGTGACCAGGTCGCGGACCGTGATGCCCTTCGCCTCGCCGTCCACCACCACCAGGTCCAGCATCTCGGTGCGGGGGAACAGCTTCACCGTCCCGGCCTTGATCTGCCGGGACAGCGCCGAGTACGCGCCGAGCAGGAGCTGCTGGCCGGTCTGGCCGCGCGCGTAGAAGGTGCGGGACACCTGCGCGCCGCCGAAGGAGCGGTTGTCCAGGTAGCCGGCGTAGTCGCGCGCGAACGGCACGCCCTGCGCGACGCACTGGTCGATGATGTTGTTGCTGACCTGCGCGAGGCGCCACACGTCGGCCTCGCGGGCGCGGAAGTCGCCGCCCTTGATGGTGTCGTAGAACAGCCGGTAGATGCTGTCGCCGTCGTTCGGGTAGTTCTTCGCGGCGTTGATGCCGCCCTGCGCCGCGATGGAGTGCGCGCGCCGCGGAGAGTCCTGGTAGCAGAACGTCTCCACGTTGTAGCCGAGCTCACCGAGCGTGGCGGCCGCCGAGGCGCCGGCCAGGCCGGTGCCGACCACCAGGATCTTGAACTTCCGCTTGTTCGCGGGGTTCACCAGCTTCAGGTCGAAGCGGTACTTGTCCCACGACTCTTCGATGCGGCCGGTAGGTGCCTTTCCGTCGAGGATCACGGTGTCTCCCTTAGTTCCCGGCGATGCCGGCGAGGATGAGCAGCGGAATGGCGCCGAAGCCGACCAGCAGGATCCCGGCCAGCGTCTTGCCGAGCACGCCCCACCGCGGCAGCAGCGTGTTGTTGCTCAGGCCGAGGGTCTGGAAGGTGCTCTGGATGCCGTGCTTCAGGTGGAGGAACAGCGCGATCATCCCGACCACGTAGATCGCGGCGATGGGCACGAGCCGGAACTGCTGGACCACCATGCCGAACACGTCGAAGCGGCCGAGCCCGTCCTGGCCGAGCACGAGGCCCGGGGTCACGCGCAGCGTGAACTGGAGCAGGTGGTAGACGATGAACGCGCCCAGGATGAGGCCAGTCCAGATCATCGTCTTGCCCGAGAACGTGGCCTTCAGGCTGCGCTGGACCGCGTAGCGCGTCGGGTTGGCGGCGCTGTTCTCCAGCGTGATCTGCACCGCGAGGACCGCGTGCAGCACCACCGAGAGCCCCACGACCACCCGCGTGCCCCACACCAGCGGCGCCAGCTGGTGGAGCTTCTCCGCGTAGGCGTTGATGCCGTCCGGCCCGTTGAAGATCGAGAGGTTTCCGAGCAGGTGACCGACGACGAACAGGACCATGATGAGGCCGGTCACGGCCATCACGATCTTCCTGCCAATCGAGTCCGAGAACAGTCGCATTGAGCCGTATCCCTTCTTCGTGGATGAGCTTCCGCCGCCGAGACGGTGTCGCCTCGCGCCCTGAACAGGAGTGCGCGGAATGGCACCATAGCTGCGACCCCTTGGGGCACGTCAAGGACGGGAGAAGTCGGTTTTGTCGCAAGGTTGGGCGATCCCCTGCCTGCGATCCCGGCAGGGTGCTACAGCGCCAGCGATCGGATCGAGCAGGCGCCCGTCAGGGGCGCCCGAGCGGACGTTCGTGCTCCAGCGCCGCCCAGGCCTGCTCGCGCCACCCGCGGCCGTGCTCCACCAGATCGGCGCGCGTGGTCGCGTACCGTCGATCCGGCTCCACCGGGCGGTTCTCCAGCGCCAGCGCCGCGAAGAAGTCGTCGGCGGAGGCCTGCTCGCCGGCGCCGCCGGGCGGCTGGACGCCCATGGCCGCGTTCGGGATGGACACCGAGAGCCGCCCGCGCGAGTCGGTCCAGCGCGCGGCGAGCCCCTTCGCCTCCTGCTGGCTCCCGCCGGCGCCCTCGGTCGGGCCGCCCACCAGCACCGCGCGCCCGCCGCCGCGGAGGAGCCCGGCGAGCCGCTCGCACGCGCTCATGCACGAGGGCGAGGTGAGCGCCACCACGCGGCCGCCGAACCCGCCCTCGGCCGGGTCCGGCCGGAGCGGCGGCTCCAGCAGCGCCGGGGTGAAGTCGTCGCCCGCCTTCCGCGCGCCGCGGATCGACTCGAGCACCCGCTCCGGCTCGGAGCGCGACCGGAACCCCACCGCGGGCGCGCCGCCCAGCATCGGCGCGCGCTCGCGGTACACGCCCTCGTTGAACTCGGTGGCGCGCAGCACCAGCGCGCCGCCCGGCGAGGACGCGCCGGCGGGCAGGAGCATCCGCGCCAGTGCGGTCGAGTGCGACAGGTACCCGCCGCCGTTCTGGCGCAGGTCGAGCACCAGATCGGCGCCCCGGGCGTCGCAGGCGCGCAGGAACTCGCCCAGCACCTCGGTGAACGGGCGGCGCTCGCCGTCCGCGGAGAGCGCCTCGGTGTGGAGCGAGAGGAGCTGCGCGTAGCACACCGGCTGCCCCGCCGGCCCCGGCACCTCGCCGAGGCGCGCCGCCGGCCCGCCGCCGTCGCCGGTGTACGTCCGGAGCGCGGCCGCCTCCTCCGGCGCGAAGATCGAGTCGGTCCGGCGCGCTCCGCCGGCCGGGTCGCCGCCGTCCACCAGCGCGGCCGCGGCCTCGCCCAGGCCGGCCGTCCGGATCCCGGTGCGGGCCAGGAGCGCACGGCCCAGCGCGCCGCGCTCCGCGCCCGGCGAGGCCCACCACGGCAGGCGCACCGTCCGGCGGGCGCCGCGGGCGATCACGGTCAGCGCGGCGGTGGCGCGGTCGGGGTGCAGGAAGTCGCGGCGGGTGAGCGCGTCCACGGCGCGCTCGTCGCGGGCCGCGGCCGAGCTGCCCGGCAGGTGCGCGGCGAGCACGTCGATCGCCTCGCGCACCGGGCGGCCGTCGATCGCGACGACGCGGGTGCCGGGCGCGAGCAGCGCACCCGGGTCGTCGAACCCGGCGCTCGCCAGCGCCTGGCCCAGCGCCGGCGAGCGGCTCGCCACGTAGACCCGGCCGTCGGAGGCGAGGCGCAGGCCGACGCCGAGCGCGACCTGGGGCGCGCCGGAGGGCACCCGCAGCAGCAGGTGCCCGTCCTCGAACCCGGCCACGCAGCGGCGCATCCGGTCGTAGAACCGGAGCGGATCGCGCTCGACCGCGACGGCTCGCTCGCCCTCGACGCACGCCTCGAGGTGGGCGCGTGGATCGAACGCCGGGCGGCCGGCGGCGGCGAGCGTGTACGGCTTGGTGGTGAGGAAGACGTACCGCGCCTCGATGGCCTGCCGGAGCTCGCAGGCGATCCGGGCGCGCTCGGCCGCGGGGCAGAGCGGACCCTCGCCGTCGCAGGCCGCGGGCGCGGGCGCCGGCGCGGCCTCGCAGGCGGCCGATCCGGGCGCGGGCGCCGCGGCCGAGGCGTTCGCCGCGGGCAGCGGGGAGGCCAGCGCGAGGAGCGCGGCGAGCGGGAGGAGCAGGACGGGACGCATCGGTGCGGGAGGGGCGCGCCGGGGCGAGGGCCCCGCGCGCTCCCCTCGAACGCCTCACCAGGCGCGAGACATTCCGCTGGACGCACCTCCAACGCGCGCGGTGTCGCGCGATGTGCGCGTCCTCCGCACCTCGTCTCCGCGCGCTCCCTCGCCCCGGCAGATGGGCACGCGGATGTCAAGGTCGCGCCAAATTTGCGGAAACTGCCGGCGTGCGTACCATGGGGCCCACTGTGGGAGGACGCAGGAATGGCCGCAACGGACAAGCAGAAGCAGTCGCTCTACTTCCCGGAGGAGACCCTCCGCGAGATCATGAGCGAGGCGGTGCGCCTCGATCGTTCGCTCTCGTGGACGGTGCAGCAGGCATGGCGCCTCGCCCGGAACGAGCTGAAGCGCTTCCCGTCGGTGAACGCGAGCGGTGAGATCGCGCGCGGCCCGGCCCCGGCGCACGCCCCTCGCGAGCGCAGCGCGCCGCTCCCGGCGACGATGGAGCGGCGCGAGCCCTCCGAGCAGGTGCGGGAGTTCCTGAAGGGCAAGTTCGACCGCGAGCTCGCGGGCTGAACGTGCGCGACGCGCGGGCGGGCGCGCGCGGTTCGCGCGCGGCCCCCGCCCCGCACGAACCGGCTACGGGCACCCGGCCGGCTTCGCGAACGACTCCGTCACGGTCACCGCCCCCGAGGCGTCCACGGTGCCGAGCGCGCCGACGCCGACGCCATACGCGGCGAACGCGTCCCACACCAGGCACGCGTGCGCCGCCGCGTCCGGGCTCGCCGCCGCGGACACCGCCTGGAGGATGCCGTCGCGCATGTCCTCGAACGCGGGCGTGGACGGCGTGTAGTTCATCCCGTCCACCAGGTAGTCGAGCAGCAGCGACTTGCCCAGCCCGGCAGTCTGGAACGACTGGAACAGGCGCCAGCCGATGGCCCCGTACACCTCGCCGTCGAGGTGGACCTCGGTGCCGGCCACGTCGCCGTAGGTGCGCGGGTAGCCGGTGTACGGCGCGGTCCGGATGCCGAGCGGGTTGCTCGCCGCGTACTCGCCGACCCGGTCGTCCTCGTTCATCACCACCGCGAGCACGTCGCTCATGCCCTCGCCGACCGCGCCGGCCAGCGGGCCGCTCATGCCGCCGATCATGCGCCAGGTGAGGCCGTGCCCGTACTCGTGGAAGACGACGTCGGAGTCGAGATCGCCGTCCACCATCAGCGGCGCCGGGTCCTTCCGCCGCGCGGTGGCGTTCACGCCGGTCGCGCCCTTCAGCGTCGCGCCGTCGTTCTGCGAGATCATCACCGCCGGGATCCGGATCTTCCGCTCGGTCCCGCCCATGGTGAAGATCGCGTCGCCGCCCTGGTTGTTCGCCACGATCACCGCCACCGCGCCCGCCGCCTGCGCGTTCAGCACCTTCACGGTGAAGTTGCAGCCGCCGCGATCCACCAGCGCGATGCGCCCGGAGACCGCGTTCTGGACGGCCTCGCAGCCGTCGGTGGCCGTGCCGGTGCCGTCGTCCACCAGCAGCACGTCCCCGGTGACGCCGGCGGTGGTGAGCGACGGGCCGAACTCGGCGCCGGCCGCGTCGTAGCTCCCGGCGATCCCGGCGGGCGCGTTCACCACCACCTCGAGCGGCGGGACCGGGCCGTTCCACAGGTACATCTGCATGCGCGGGGAGCGCCCGTCGGTGGGCGTCGCGAAGTTCGCGTTGTCGGTGCCGCCGCCGTCCTGGGCCTCCGCGTTCACCGAGTCCCGCTCCTTCCCGCCGCGCCCGAAGTTGGAGTCCTGGAAGTTCCCGGCCGCCTCGTCGAAGCCGTGGACGTACAGGACGTCGTGGATCACGTTGTTCAGGTAGAACAGGTTCTGGACCGCCACCGCGCGGTTCCCCGACGTGGAGGGCTGCGCGGTCAGGTCGGCCGCGGTGAGGAAGTTCCCGTCGGTGACCGCCGTGCCGCCGCGGTCGGGCCGGTTGTTCGCGTCCGCGTCGAGGTAGGCGTTCACGTTGTTGCCGGCGATGTCGATGGTGGACTGGGTGCCGGGGTAGAGCCACCCGACGGGCGACTCCGCGCCGCCGGGCGCCGGCCCGGAGACGACCGCCTGCGGCGTCTTGGAGGGATCCTCCACGAACACGGCGTAGCTGTCGTTCGCGGTGCGCAGCTCGACCGAGCGGATCGCCCCGTCGCCCGCGACGAGCGTGTGGTGCAGGAGGTTGCCCCGCTCGCTCCAGGTCTCGACCAGGAAGCCGGCGCGCAGCGCGCCGCCCGCCTCGGGGATGGCCACGCGCTCCACCGTGGGCGCGGCGTGGAACCGCGCCGCGTCGCGCGCGAAGACCGTGAGCTCGCCGTCGCGCCCGGTCGCCGCGGGCGCGGTGGCGGGCAGGTACCCCAGCCGCCGCAGCGCGGCCTCGAGCGCCTGCGCCGCCGTGACGCGCGCCGGCGCGACGCCGCCCCCGGCCACGGGCGCGAGAACGTCCACGAGGTGGATCAGCCGCCCAGAGGCGTCCACCGCGGCGCGCGCGTAGGCGCCCGCCACCCGCAGCCCGCCGGCGCGCTGCTCGAGCCGGAGGTGGGTGATCCCGCCCCGGCCCCGCGACTCCGCCGCGACGGCGAGGCCGTCCACCGCGGCGCGGGTCGCCCCGTGGGACCGCAGGAACCCCGCCACCACGTCCGTCGCCGGCGCCCGCGAGGGCGGGGTGAGCGCCCCGCCGGGCCCGCCGCGGTACACGCGCGCGCCGGGCGCGGCGGCGGCGCCGACCGGCGCGGCCACGAGGAGGAGCAGCGCGCAACCGACGGCGGCGCGGACCCGACGACCTGGACCGACTGCATCACGCATGGCGAAACCCCCGCTGGATCGAGCCCGGGGCGGCCGCGTCCTCCGCGGGCGCGCCGCGACCCGGAACCCTGCCAATAGCCGTGCGAGGGCGGCGGGGGAATGGTCCCGGGCTGGTCCGGGCCCGGAGAGGTGACGCCGCTCGTGCCGCGGTGGGGTGCGGCGTGGCCGGATGCCCCGCTGGCGCAGCGCGTCGACGCCGGCGTCGCTAGAGGCGGCAGCCCGCGAGCTCCGGGCTCGCGGCCAGCAGCGCGTCGAAGCGGTGCACGAACACGGGCGCGGTGGGCGCGGCCAGGAGCCCGGGGGCGCCGCGCACCGACGCCTCCACGACGCGCCGGGCGGTCGCGTCGTCCCCGCCGACCATGGCCGCGAACGTAGAGAGCGACTCGCCGCCCCCGCGCGCGAGGTCCTTCTGCAGGTCGCGGAACCCGTTCAGCGCGAACCGGTGCAGCTCGGCGCTGCGCCGCGCCGCGGGCGCGTCGGCCGCCTGGCCCTCCGGGACCATCTGCACGTGGTACTCGCGCGGCGAGAACTTCATGAGCGACCCGGTGAGCACGTCCACGCCGCCCGACACCAGGGTGCTGCTCACGTCCAGGATCGCGACCGGGTTGAACGCGCGCTCCAGCGCGAACTCCTGGGTCGCGTAGCCGGGGGCCTCGAACCGGGCCACGAACTGGCGGCCGCCCATGAAGTTGCGCGACATGTCGATCGTGAGCGGCAGCTCGCCGCGGTACTGGCCGTCGATGGTGAGCCGCACGCCGGGCGCGTTCGCGTCGAACGTGAGCGTGTCGTGCGTGCCGGTGAAGAGGGTGGCGCAGCCGCCCAGCAGCAGCGGCGCGAGGGCGAGCAGGGGCGCGAGGCGGAGCGTGCGGCGGCATGGCGTGGTCATTGAGTCGGTCTCCGGGGCGCGCCGGCGGATCGCGCGGCGGGCACTCACGGAGGGTGATTGTGCCCGGCCGCGCGGCGAGGGCAAGTCCCGCGTCCGCGGGCGGTCCCCGTGCGCGACCGCGGCCGCGCCCTTACACCCCTGCCCGCGCCGCGGGCCGCGGCGCCCCACCCCGGAGCCCGCCCCCATGCCCTCGCCACGCCGCACCGCCCTCCCCTCCCTGCTGGCGCCGCTCGCCGCGCTCGCGCTCGCCTGCGCCGGGGCGGCGGCTCGCGCGCCCGCCGCGCAGGTCCCGGCGGGCGCCATCGACCCGGAGGCGACGGGGTTCGAGTACCCGCTCCCGGTCTCCTTCTTCGAGCTCGACAGCCAGCGCCAGCGGCTGCGCATGGCCTACATCGACGCGCCTGCCGCCGCGCCGAACGGCCGGACCGTGCTGCTCCTCCACGGCAAGAACTTCCACGCCGGCACCTGGGCCGACACCATCGCCGCGCTGAACCGCGCCGGCTTCCGCGTGATCGCGCCCGACCAGCTCGGCTTCGGCAAGTCCAGCAAGCCCGAGCGCTACCAGTTCTCGTTCGTGCAGCTCGCCGCCAACACCCGGGCGCTGCTCGCATCGCTCGGCGTCGCGCGCACCGCCGTGGTGGGGCACTCGATGGGCGGGATGCTCGCGGTGCGCTACGCGCTCGAGTACCCGGAGGCCACCGAGCGCCTCCTGCTCGTGAACCCGATCGGCCTCGAGGACTACGCCGCGTTCCTGCCGCCGCGCACGGTGGACCAGTGGTACGCGCAGGAGCTGAAGCAGACGCCGGCCTCGGTCCGCGAGTACCAGCGCAAGGCGTACTACGACGGCGCCTGGAAGCCGGAGTACGAGGCCCACACCCGGCTGCTCGCAGGGTGGACGCTGCACCCCGGCTGGCCGCGGGTCGCATGGGACAGCGCGCTCACCTACGACATGATCGTCACGCAGCCGGTGGTGCACGAGCTGGAGCGCCTGGCGGTGCCCACGCGCCTGGTGATCGGCCTCCGGGATCGGACCGCCATCGGCCGGCCGCTGGCGCCCGCCGCCGTGCGCGAGACCATGGGCGACTACACGCGCCTCGGGAAGGCGGCGCAGCGGCGGATCCCCGGCGCCGACCTGGTGGAGCTCCCCGGCATCGGCCACGTCCCCCAGGTCGAGGCATTCCCGGCGTTCGAGAAGGCGCTCCTCGAGTTCCTGCGGTAGCGGGCCGCGGCCGGCTCCCGGCGCGCCCCCTCCCACGAGCGTCCCCACCACGGCCGAGGTGAAGCGCCCGTTGACGTGCGCGCACTGGCCCCGCGTGCGCATCCTGCGGGGAACGCTCGCCGCGTGGCGGCGCGGGCTCGGGAGCTGCACATGCGGGCATCGATCGCGTCGTTCACCGCGTCCCTCGCGCTGTGCGCGCTCGCCTGCCAGGGGCAGCCCGCCGCGGACGCGGGAGCGCCGGTGGACGCGGCCGCGCGCGAGGCGCTGGCGGCCGACCGCGCCGGCAGCGTCTTCACGGCGCCGAACGCGGCAGGGGCGGCGCAGACGATCAACGCCTCCGGCGGGCGGGTGATCGACCCCGGCAACCCGTTCTTCCAGGCGCTCGGCACGAACGGCCGCGCCTGCGCGACCTGCCACGACGTGCGCGACAACATGACGATCACCCCGGCGAGGCTCCGGGACCGCTTCGACGCGACCGGCGGAACCGATCCGATCTTCCGCCCGGTGGACGGGGCGACCTCGCCGGACGCGGACGTGTCCACGGTGGAGGCGCGCCGGAGCGCGTATGCGCTGCTCCTGTCGCGGGGGCTGATCCGCATCGGCCTCGGGGTCCCGCCGGACGCGGAGTTCGAGCTCGTCGACGTGCAGGATCCGTACGGCCACGCGAGCGCCGCCGAGCTCTCGCTGTTCCGGCGCCCGCTGCCCGCCACCAACCTCCGGTTCCTCTCGACCGTGATGTGGGACGGGCGCGAGACCTTCCCCGACGCGAGCCAGCCGGGTGGGTACGCGCCGCTCGCGCTGGAGCTCGCGGATCAGGCGAACGTCGCCACGCTCGGGCACGCGCAGGCGGCCGCGCCGCTCGGCGACGCCCAGCGGCAGGCCATCGTGGCGTTCGAGCTGCAGCTGTACACGGCGCAGGCGAGCGACGACGGCGCCGGCCGGCTCACGTCGGGCGGCGCCAGCGGCGGGCCGCGCGTGCTCTCGGCGCAGCCGTTCACGTTCGGGGTGAACGACCCGTTCGACGGCGGCCCGTTCGACCCGGCGGTGTTCGACGAGTTCACCGCCTGGCAGGGGTCGCGGCGCGAGGCGCGGGCGGCGATCGCGCGCGGCCAGGAGCTGTTCGACCACCTGCCGATCGCGATCACCGGCGTCTCCGGGCTGAACGACGAGCTGGGCCTGCCCGTCGTCCAGGGCACCTGCACGACCTGCCACGACACCCCGCACGCGGGCAGCCACTCCGTCCCGGCGCCGCTGCGCGTGGGCACCGACCTGCCGGAGCCGCCGGGCGGGCTGGACGCGTCCGGCCTGCCCGTGTACACGCTGCGCGACCGGGCGACGGGCGAGCTGACGCGGACGACCGACCCAGGCCGCGCGCTCGTCACGGGCCGGTGGAAGGACATCGGGCGCTTCAAGGGCCCGACGCTGCGCGGGCTGGCCGGGCGCGCACCGTACTTCCACAATGGGTCGGCCCCCGACCTGGCGAGCGTCGTCGGCTTCTACGACGCGCGCTTCGGCCTGCGCCTCACCGAGGGCGAGAAGGGCGACCTGGTCGCGTTCCTGCGGGCGCTCTGACGCCACCGGGCGGCCGGGTGGGCCCTCTGCGGGCCCCAGCGGTCCGTGCGGGCGCCGCGCCAGGGCGGCGCGTTCAGCCCCGGCGGACGGCCCCGACGAGGGAACGAGCCGGGCGGTCGCGCGGCCCGATGGCTCGGGTATGCTCGCCCTCCCGGCCGCGCCGCCGCACGCTCCGGCGGCACGCCGCGGTTTCCCGAGGAGACATGACGAATCTCGCGCGCTCCAGCGCACCGGCGGATCGGCTCCCGAACGTCCACCTGGCGGAGATCCTCGCCGTCGTCCGCACGCGCTACGGCCTCGACCTGACCGGCTACCGGCGCGGCACCGTCGAGCGCCGCGTGCGCACCGCCATGATCGCCGCCGGTGCGAGCTCGAGCGCGGCGTACCTGGACCGCCTCCGGGCGGATCGGCGGCTGGCCGGCGACCTGCTCGCGCGCCTGACCGTGAAGGTGAGCCGCTTCTACCGGGACGCGGCGGCCGTGGAGCGCGTGCGCGAGGCGCTGGCCGCGCGCCTGGCGGCCGCGCCGGGACCGCTGGCCGTCTGGAGCGCCGGCTGCGCCCGCGGCGAGGAGCCGTACTCGCTCGCCATGCTCCTCGACGACCTGGGCGCGCCCGCCGGGCCGCACGTGGTCGCGACCGACGTGGCGCCGGACGCGCTCGCCGCGGCGGAGGCGGCGACCTACCCCGCCACGGCGCTCGGCGAGCTGCCCCCGACCTACCGGGATCGCTACCTGACGCCGGCGCTCGGGACAGCCGGCGCCGCGTTCCGCGTCCACCCGGCCATCCGGGCGCGGGTGCGGGCGCTCCGCCACGATCTCTCCGCGGCGCGCGCTCCCCCCGACCCGCGCCGGTTCGACCTGGTCGCGTGCCGCAACACGCTCATCTACTTCCAGCCCGCGCTGCAGCGGCGCGCGCTGGAGCTGCTGCTCGATGCGCTCGCGCCGGGCGGGCTCCTCTGGCTGGGCCCGGCGGAGTGGCCCGCGGCGCTGGGCGGCGGGCGGCTGGAGATCCTCGACCGCCGCGCCCGCCTGTTCCGCGCGATCCGTGGGAGCGCCGATGCGTAGGCCGGACCTCTCCATCGGGACGTGGGTGTCGCTCGGGTTCGCGCTCGCCGGCGCGCTCCTGGCCGGCCTCGTGGCGCTGGCGGTCACGCTCCAGGGGCGGATCGCGGCCAGCGCCGACGCGCAGCTCGACGTCATCGGCCCGCGCGCCGCCGCGGCGGCGTCGCTCGAGAGCGCGGTGCTGCACCTGAGCCTGACCGCGCGGGCGTACGCGCTCATGCCCGAGCCCGCGCGGATGGACGCGCTGCAGGGGGCGCTGCGCCGGCTGGAGGGGGCCGCGGCGCGCTTCGGGGCGGTGCCGAAGCAGGGCGAGGGGGCCGCCCTGGCCGACCGGATCCTCGCGGCGGTCCCGCCCTTCGAGAAGGCGGCGGTGGCGCTCGGCACGGTCGTGGCGACCGGCGGCGACGACGCCGCGATCCGCGCGCGCGAGGCGACCCTGCCGCCGATGCGCGAGGAGCTGCTGGAGCTGCTCCGGGGCTTCTCCGCGATCCAGCAGCGGCACGACGCGGGCGCGAGCCACACCATCCTCGCGTACCAGCGCGACACCGTCCGCACGCTGGTGCTCGCGTTCGCCGCCGTGGCCCTGCTCCTGGCGGCGACCGCCTGGGTGGTCGTCACCGAGGTGCGCCGCCCGGCGAAGCGGCTGGTGGACGCGGCCCGCCGGCTCGCCGCCGGGGACTACTCGGCCGCGGCCGGGCTGGAGGCGCAGGCCGCGGACGGCGGGCCGCGCGGCGAGCTGACCGAGCTGGCGCGGGCGTTCGCGGCGATGGCGGCGGAGCTGCGCGATCGCGAGGAGCGGCTCGCGGCGCAGAACGAGGAGCTGCAGGCCCAGAACGAGGAGCTCCAGTCGAAGGAGGAGGAGCTCCACGGTCAGAACGAGGAGCTCCAGGTGCAGCACGAGGAGCTGCAGGCCCAGAACGAGGAGCTCCAGTCGCAGGGCGAGGCGCTCCGGGCCAGCGACGCGCGCCTCTCGCACCTGGTGGAGGCGCTGTCGCAGGCCGACCGCCGCAAGAACGAGTTCCTGGCGGTGCTGTCGCACGAGCTGCGGAACCCGCTGGCGCCGGTGCTGAACGCGCTCACCGTCCTCGAGCGCGGCGATCCCTCGGGCGCGCAGGGCCGTCACGCGCGCCAGGTCATCGCGCGCCAGGTGGCGCACCTGGCGCGGCTGGTGGACGATCTGCTCGACGTCGCCCGCATCACGCAGGGGAAGATCCAGCTGCGCCGGACGCACCTGGAGCTGGGCACGGCCGTGCGGCAGGCCGCCGAGGACCTCGGCTCGCTGCTCGAGGCGCGCGGCCTCCGCCTGGCGCTGGACGTGCCCGAGCGCGAGCTGTGGGTCCACGCCGACGCGGCGCGCATCGCGCAGGTCGTGGGCAACCTGGTGCAGAACGCGGCCAAGTTCACCGACGGCGGCGGGACCGTGACGGTCGCGGTGGACGCCACGCCGGCGGGGCGAGCCCGGGTCCGGGTGCGCGACGACGGCATCGGGATGCCGCCGGACGTGCTGCAGCGGCTGTTCCAGCCGTTCGTGCAGGCGGAGGGGACCCTGGCGCGGACGCGCGGCGGCCTGGGGCTGGGGCTCGCGCTGGTGAAGGGGCTGGTCGAGCTGCACGGCGGCACGGTGGACGCCGCGAGCGCCGGCGCAGGACGCGGGGCGACCTTCACGGTGGAGCTGCCGCTCGACGGCGTGCCGGTCCGCGCCGCGGACACGGCGGCGCCGCGCCCCGCCGCGCCGCGCCGGGTGCTCGTGGTCGAGGACAACCCGGACTCCGCCGAGACGCTGCGCGACCTGCTCGAGCTGGCGGGCCACCACGCCGACATCGCGCTCGACGGGCGGCAGGCGCTGGAGCGCTGCCGCACGGCGCGCCCGGACGCCATCGTGTGCGACCTGGGGCTGCCGGACATGGACGGCTACGAGCTGGCGCGCACGCTGCGCGCCGATCCGGAGCTGTCGTCCGTGCTGCTCGTCGCCCTCTCCGGCTACGCCCTGCCCGACGACCTGGCCCGCTCGGCGCAGGCCGGCTTCGACGCGCACCTCGCCAAGCCCGCCCGCTTCGAGGCCATCGAGGCGCTGCTGGCCGGGGCGCGCCGGCAGCGCGGCTGAGAGCACGTGAAACAATCCCCTCCCGTCGCCGCGGCGGCGATCCGCGTCGCATCGCGTCGTTGCTCCTCCCTCACATGCCGACGGGCATGCTCGGTCGTCGCGCCTCGCGCTGCTCGCGTCTCGACCGCCTGGCTCGGTCCGGGGATGGATTCACGCGCTCTGTGCGGCGCCGCAGGGCCGCTCACGCGTCCGGCGCGGGCCGCTCGACGGCCCGGCGGAGCGCCTCGATCTCCACCGGCTTGGTGAGGTGCACGTCGAACCCGGCCTCCAGCGCGCGCCGCCGGTCGTCCGGCTGGCCGTAGCCGGTCAGCGCGATGAGGGTCATGCCCCGGCCGCGCGCGGCCCGCAGCCGGCGCGCCACCTCGTAGCCGTCCAGCCCCGGCAGGCCGATGTCGATCACCACCACGTCGGGATCGCCGCGGATCGCCTGCTCGATCCCGCTCGGCCCGTCCCCCGCCACGCTCACCACGTGCCCGAGCATCTCGAGCGCGGACTGGGCCACCTCGCGGATGTCGGGGCTGTCGTCGATGACCAGCACGCGCCGCGATCGCGCCCCGGAGACCGCGCCGTCGCGATCCGCGCCGGCGGACCGGTCGGACGGCGCCGCGAGCGGCAGCCGGATCGTGAACGTGCTGCCCTTGCCCGGGCCGGCGCTGTCCGCGCGCACCTGGCCCCCGTGCATGGTCACCAGCGTCTTCACCAGCGTCAGCCCGAGCCCGAGACCGCCGCGGGCGCGGTCCAGCCCGGTGTCCACCTGCACGAACGTGTCGAACACGCGCTCCAGGTCGGGCTCGGCGAGGCCGATCCCGTCGTCGTGCACGCGGAGCACCGCCTCGTCGCCCGACGTCTCCAGCGCGACCACCACGTGGCCGCCGGGCCGGTTGTACTTGACGGCGTTGCCCACCAGGTTCGCGACCACCTGCTCCAGCCGGACCGGATCGCCGGCCAGCGGCACCTCGCCGGGCGCGACCTCCGCGCGCAGCGAGATCCCCGCGGCCGCGGCCGACGGCTGCATGGCCTCCACCGCGCGGCTCACCAGGCCGGCCAGCTCCACCCGGTGGTTGTGGAGCGCGATCTTCCCCGAGGTGACGCGCGAGACGTCGAGCAGATCGTCCACCAGGCGCGAGAGCTGCCGCGACTGCCGGCGGACCACGTCGAGCTGCCGCGGCTCGGCCGCGCCGCGCCGGTCGATCACGTCCAGCGCGAGGATGATGGCGCCGAGCGGGTTGCGGAGCTCGTGACCCAGCATCGCCAGGAACTGGTCGCGGGCGGTCACGTCCGCCTCCCGCGCGGCGAGCACCTCGCGGGCAGCGTACTGGCGCTGCCGCGCGCGGATGGCGGAGCGCACCACGCTGACGAGGGTGGCGCGGCGCAGCGGCCGATCCAGCAGCAGCACGTTCCCGAGCCAGGAGAACTGGTGCAGCGCGCGCGCGTGATCGACGCGGGGCGCGCCGCCGGTGACGACGAACACCGGCAGGTCGGACCAGGGCGGCTGGTGCGCGATCCACTCCCCGATCCCGTCGCGCGCGCCGTCGCCCAGCGCCTCCTGCGCGATCACCAGCACCGCCGCGCCGGCGCGCAGCTCCTCGAGCGCCGCCGCGACGTCGCGGCACACCACCGCGGACAGCCCCGCGGCCCGCAGCACGGCCGAGGCGATCTCCGCGTCGCGCCCGATGGGCGCGAGCACCAGGACGCGCTCGGACCGGTGCAGGCGGCTCATGGGAACGGGACGGGCAGCAGCTGCGCCCCGGTGGCGCCCGGATCGAAGTCGGGCACGCCGGTGAGGACGCCGCGGAAGTCCGCCAGCGGACCGCCGAGCTGCAGGCCGGTGGCCGTGGGCAGGTACTCGCGGATGGTGGTCTCGTGGGCCCCGAGGCGCTTCTTCACGACGGAGATCGCCTTCCGCACGCCGCCGCCGGCCTCGAAGTAGCGCAGGAGCACGACCGTGTCGGCGAGGTACGTCACGTCCGCGGGGGCGAGCATCTCGCCGAGGATCCCGTGCTGCGCCATCGTCAGCACGGTGGTGACGTGCTTCTCGGCGAGGAAGCTGAGCATCTCGTGCACCTGCAGCACCATCGAGCCCTCGCTCGGCATCGCCTGGAGCAGCCCGTTCAAGCTGTCGATCAGCACCATCTGCGCGCCGCCCTCGACCGCGCTGCGGACCAGGTGGACCAGCTCGCCGGCGGAGATCTCGGCCGGATCCACCTGCGTGACCTGCACCGTCCCCGATTGCACGAACGGCAGCAGGTCCAGCCCCGTCGAACGCGCCCGCGCGAACAGGGTGGCGCGCGGCTCGTCGAACGCGAACACCGCCGCGCGCTCCTCCCGCCGCGCGGCTGCATGGACGAGCTGGGTGGCGAGCGTGGACTTGCCTGCGCCGGCGGGGCCGACCACGAGCGTGCTGGTGCCGCGGTCGAGCCCGCCGCCCAGCATGCGATCGAGCGCCTCGAGGCCGCTCGGGCAGCGCTCCGGCAGGGCGGGGACGGCGCGGTGCTCGGCCGCGACCAGCCGCGGGAACACCGTGACCCCCCCGGTGCGGATCGCGAAGTCGTGGTGGCCGCCGCGGTAGGCGGCGGCGCGCATCTTCAGCACGCGCAGCCGCCGCCGCTCGGCGCCGTACTCCGGGTTCAGCTGCTCGAGCACGAGCACCCCGTGTGCCAGGCTCTGGACCAGGACGTCGGGCGACTCGGGCGACGGGTTGTCGAGCAGCAGCACCGTCCGATCCTTCTCGACGAGCTGTCGCTTCAGCGCGAGCAGCTGGCGGCGGTAGCGGATGGGCGTCTGCGCGAGCAGGCGCAGCTCGGTGCACGAGTCGAGCACCACCCGGTTCGGCTGGACGCGCTCCACCTCCGCGAGGATGGCGGCCATCCGCTCGCCCAGCTCCACCTCGGCGGGCTCGAGGATGGTGTTCTCCTCCTCCGGCTCCAGCTCCGACGCCTCGAACACCGTGACGCCGGCCAGATCCCAGCCGTGCGAGGCGGCCACGCTCTCCACCTCCTCGCGCGACTCCGACATGGCGATGTAGAGGCAGGACTCGCCCTCGCGCACGCCCTCCATCAGGAACTGGAGCGAGAGCGTGGTCTTGCCGGCGCCCGGCGTTCCCTGGAGCAGGTGGACGCGGCGCCGCGGGAAGCCGCCGCCGAGCACGTCGTCCAGGCCGGGGATGCCGGTGGCGGCGCGTGGGGTGAGGGGTCCGTCGGCCGTCGGCATGCGTCCTCCCGGTGGGTGGGCCTCTCGCGTCCGGTACGCTGCTCCCGGAGTCTACCCGACGCACGGTGCCCGATCGGGCAGCGAGCGCCGGCCCGCCCCGCCGCGGCGTCGATCCGTGCCGTCCCATCCGGGCTGTGTGGCGCCCGGACGCGCTCTGCGGAGCCGCGACGGCGCGGCCGCCCTAGCGAACGCCCGGGATGGTCAGCGTGAGGATCGGCGAAGCCGGCGCCGAGTACTTGCGCGCGTTATCGAGCAGGTTGTCGAGCGCGCGGCGCAGCAGCACCGCGTCCGCCTCGACCTCGGGCAGGTCGGGGCCGAGCTCGAGCCGGACGACGCGACCCGGGTGCCGGTGCCCGAGGCGCTCCACCGACTGCCGCACCACGCCCGCGGGGTCCAGCCGCGCCCGGCGGAGCGGCGGCACCCCGGTCGGCGCGAGGGTTCGCATGCGCGCACGGGCCGGCGCGCCCGCGGCTCGGCGAGCTCGGGACGCCGCAGGTCGGCGCGCTGCGCGCGGTGACCCGCGCCACCGTCTCCCTCCACCTCGCGAGCGCGCGCGCCCGGCTGCGCTGCGCCTCGCGGCGGGCGCTGCTGGCGCTGGCAGCGGCGTTCCCGGAGGCGATGGGCGCCGCTCCGGGAGCGCCCTGACCCGCGGGGCCGCTCAGCGCCGCGTCCCGCCGTCGCCGGAGAGCCACGCGCGCGCCGCGCCGGCCAGCAGCGGGAGCGCGCGCAGCGGCTCGTCCGCCGGCGGGACCTCGCCCTCCAGCGCCGCGCGCACCCGCGCCGCGAACAGGCGGAACACCTCGTGCCCGAGCGCCTCGAGGAAGCCGCGCCCCAGCGCCACCAGCGCGCCGCCCACGTTCACCGAGGCCTCCGCCACCACCTCCGTGCGCCCGCCGGGGCGCGGCACCAGCCAGCTCTCCAGCGACAGGCGCGCCGTGCCGTCGCCGAGGCGCGCGCGCGCCTCGCCCACGATGCGCACGCGCCGCCCCGGCACGTCCACCTCCGCGAGCCGCACGCGGCCGCGGTAGGCGAACGTGATCCCGGCGAGGCGCACCCGCACGTGGCCGTCGTAGGTGCGCGCGTCCACCACCGCGTCGAGCGCGCCGCCGGGCACGCAGGCCACCACCCGGCGCGGGTCCACGAGGAGGTCCCACGCGGCCGCGACCGGCGCCCCGACCTCGTACCGCTCGTCGATCCGGAGCGCCATCGGCTCCTCCGCGGCGGGGCGGGCGGCGACGACCCGGCCGCACCCGGCCCCGTACCGGAGGATAGCCGAGGCGGGCGCGCCCGCGCGCCCGCCGGTGCGCGGCCGAACCGCGCAGCGGCGCGGGGCGGGCCCGGTCAGCGCGCGACGGCCGGGCGGGGACCCTCGGGCGCAGGCGCCGCGACCGGCGCCGCGGCGGCCTCGGCCTCCACGGTGCCGCTGGCCCCGGAGCCCGGGTGCGGGTGGGCCGCGTCGGCGGGGGGCGCGCAGGTCTCGCACGCGCTGGCCGACGAGCGCACCGGCTTGCGCGGGAGGCGCGCCGGCGTCCGCGCTGCGGGCGCCCGCCGGGGTGGGGCCGCCGATGTGGCCGGGGCGGCCGGGGCGGCGCAGGCGGCGAGCGGGGCGGTGCAGGCGGGCGCGCCCAGGCCGAGGAGCGCGGCCGGGGCGAGCGGCTGCGGGGCGGCCTCGTCGCGGCTCGACCGGTGCTCGCTCCCGGCGCGGCCGTCGCTGTCGCTCGTCGAGGCGGCGAACGCCAGCGCCGGGGCGGCCGGCTTGCGCGCGGCCTCGCCGAGCGACTCCGACGCGCTCCGCGCCGCCTGGCCCAGCGACTCGGCCGAGCGCGTGGCCGTGTCGCCCAGGAACGTCGCGAGCCGGTCGGCGGAGCCGTTGATGTGCTTGCGGTCGTCGTCGGCGCGCGCGCGGAGCGCGTCGCGGTCGGCGGCGAGCTCGGCGAGCCGCTCCCGCATCGCCTCGCCCTGCGTGTCGAGGCGCGCCTTCAGCGCGGCCGACTCGCCGCGCAGCGCCGCCTCGGCCGCCTCCCGCTCCAGCCTGGCCCGGTCGCGCTCGGCCTCGGCGCGCGCCTTCGCGGCCTCGCTCTGGTCGGCCAGCCGCGCCGGCTCGAGCACGCACGAGCGCATCAGCTCGGCCTCGGTGGCCCGGGCCGGCAGCGGCTCCCCGCGTCCCCACGCGACCACCGCGCGGCTCATCCAGCGGCTCTCCTCCGACGCCATGCACTCCTGCGCGAGGCGCGTGGCGCGGTCCGACGACCACTGCGGCGGCGGGCGCGCGCACGGCCCGATCTCCTCCCTCGCGCTGCCCGCGCGCTCGGTGCGCCGGACGAAGCACCCGTCGCGCTGCAGCACCCGCGTGGTCGTGCACGCGGACGCGAGCGCCCCCAGCACCAGGATCACGTTCCTCATCGCCCCCTCCCCCTCCCGCCCACCGGCGGGCCGCCAGGAACGTTGCGGATCCGGCGTGCGTCGGGCGACCACAGCCCCCGCCGGCGCGACGCACGCGGGGCGCGCCGCGGCTTGACCGGGCCGCGCGCGGCCGCTAGTAATGCCTCCGCCCAGGGTAGACCGCCTCGCGCGGGCGCCCCGGGCCCGAGGCCGCGCGCGAGGTCCGCGGAGCGGCCGATCGCCTGCAAGCGATCCTGGACCCGATCCGCGGCGCGGCAGCCGCGACCCCCGGCGCGAGCGCCGGCCAGCACCGGACGCATCTTCCGAGCAGCCGCGCCCACGACGGCGCCGGCGAATCCGAGACAGGAGCACCGTTGGACACCTCCCGCCACGACAACCGCGCCAACGGCCGGCGCCGCCGCAAGGGCGGCGGCGGCCGCCGGATGGCGCACGGCCCCCGCTCCCCGCACCCGCACATCCCCCTCACCGACGAGGGCACGCCCGCGGCCATCCCGGATGCGCCGCCGGTCTCGCCGGTGGTGTTCGTCTCCGCCGAGAGCCGCCAGCGCTACCCCTGGGTCCCGGCGCGCGTGATCGCGGGCAGCGTCTGGCGCGGGCCCGGACACGAGCGCGTGCGCGTGGACGAGAACGGCCACGCCGCGCCCTGGAAGACCGTGCAGCGCGCCGGCTGATCGCGCGCGCTCAGCGGCCTCCCGTCCCCAGCTCGGACCGCACCACCAGCCCGATGGCCGGCGCGCCCCGGCGCACGCCGCCGCCCTGGTAGTGGTGCCAGCTCGCGCGCAGGCCGATGCCGGTCCGCGAGCGTCGCGACACCAGCCACTCGGCGTCGAGCACCGCGCCGGGCGCGGGATCGAAGTCGATCCGGGCGCCCTCCAGGAAGCCGCGGCCGCGCAGCGTCGGCGCGAGCAGCACCGAGGCGCCCGCGCCGAGCCGCAGCGGGCCGAGCTCCAGGCTCTCGGCCAGCTCCACCGGGAAGGCCGTGAACGTGGCGGAGCCGTTCGACGCCCGGACGAGCTGGAGCTTGAACCCGGCGGTCACGCGCGTGGAGAGCCGGCCGCCGGCGAGGCGGAGCACGCTCGCGCCGACCGCGGCGGAGATCCCGTCCTGGAGCGCCAGGCCGAAGCGCCGGCCGCTCGTGTACTCGAGCGCGATGAACCGGCGCAGGCCGAAGTCGCTGTGCAGCTCGACGATCAGGCCCGCCGGCGCGACGCGCTCCGGCGCCGCCCGCTCCACCTGCGGAGGCGGCGCGGGCACCGCGGGCGCGGGCTCGGCGGCGAGCAGCAGGGCGACGAGGGCTGCGGCCATCATGGCGGTGCGCTCCGGGGCACGGCCTCCGCGTGTGCCGCGCCTGCCTGGACGTTGGGGCCGGCGCCGGCGACGCGCCACCTGCCCGCGCGATCGCCCGCCCTCGTCCCCCGCCGGCGCCCGCCCGTCCGGCTGCGGAGCGGGCGCCCGCCGCCTGCCATGCGGATCCGCTCGCTGTGCGGGGGAGGTGCCGGCGGCACGCGCAGGCACGAAGCTTCGGAGGGCGGGCGCGCGAGGAGGCGCGCCCGGAGGGGAGGCCAGGGGTGCACGCAGGGCGGATGGCGCTCGGCCTCGCGGCGGCCGCCGCGCTCGCGGGCGTGACGCCGCGCGCGGGGGCGGCCGACGGCGGGGCGGCCGGCGCCGTCACCGGCGCGTTCGGCGGGCCGGTGGTGGCGCCGCTCCCCGCGGACGGCGCGCGCCTGGCGGGCGCCGCGTTCATGGGCTACCGCGGGCGCGACGGCCAGTCCACGGGGGCGGTGCTCACGGTCGCGCCCTGGCGCGCGGTGTTCCTCCGGGCCGGGGGAGAGCTCACCCCGTGGTCCCAGGACGGCGGCGTGCGCCTGCTGTGGGGCGCCGGGCTCGAGTCCGCCCGGCCCGGGACCGCGTTCGTGCACGTGCACGACTGGGGCCCGGTGCGGCCCGGCGAACGGTTCACGCTCCGTCACGCCGAGGCCAGCGCCGGGTACAAGCTTCCGGCGGGGTGCCTGGGCCCGCTCTGCGTCGCCCCCGCCGTCTACGCCACCGTGCCGTTCGACGGCGGTCCGTACGCCGGCGCCCGCGCGGCGCTCACGCTGTGGGGGAGCTGGTACGTGATGGGCGCCTTCGGCCGGAC
Organism: Anaeromyxobacter sp. K; assembly: GCF_000020805.1. Lineage (NCBI taxonomy): Bacteria > Pseudomonadati > Myxococcota > Myxococcia > Myxococcales > Anaeromyxobacteraceae > Anaeromyxobacter > Anaeromyxobacter sp. K. The sequence goes on from NC_011145.1 coordinate 3,388,769, forward strand.
GGTGCCCGGGGTGCTCGACCGCGCCCGGGACGCGGCGCCGGCGCCGGCGTGGCGGCTCGGCTGGTCGCTGGGCCGGTGGAGCGGCCGGGCGGGCGCGCTGTTCGTCACGTACCGTGACGAGCTCGCGCTCGACCGGTTGCGCACGCCCGGCGTGAAGGATCGGCAGGGGCGCGGGGCGCTCATGGCGGGGGCGGTGTGGACCCGCTGATCCGGCCCGCGATCGCCGCCGCGCTCGCCGTGCTGTGCGGGTGCGGCCTGCTCTCGCCGGGCGAGCCGCCCGCCGCCCCCACCGCGCCGGTGCCCGGGTGGACGCCGCCGGACGCCCCCATCCCGGCGCCGCCGCCGCCCGCCGGCGTGGCGCCGGAGGCGCCGCTCCCCGGCTACGCGCTCGCGTGGCACGACGAGTTCGACGGGACGGCGGTGGACCCGGCGCGCTGGAACGTGGAGGCCCGCCACTGGCGCGACGCGCTCAACGACCCGGCGGCGGTCACCGTGCAGGATGGCCTGCTTCGGATCACGACCTTCACCGACGAGGCCGGCGTCCACCACACCGGATACCTCGAGACCGTCGGCCTGTTCGAGCTGACCTACGGCTACCTGGAGGCGCGCATCCGCTTCCACGAGGTGCCCGGCACCTGGTGCGCGTTCTGGCTCTACCCGCAGACCTACGGCCAGCCCATCGGCGACCCCGGCACCGCCGGCGTGGAGATCGACGTCGTGGAGCACCGGGTGGTGGACGGCGGCGGCTGGAACGTGCGCGACCTGGTGATGTCGGGCATCAACTGGGACGGCTTCGGCGCCGACTGGAAGAAGGTGCACCGGACCCAGCCGCCGCCCGACGGCGGGCCGGTGTGGGGCGCGTGGCGCACGTTCTCGGTCCTGTGGACGCCCGCGGGCTACACGTTCTACGTGGACCAGCAGCCGCTCTGGAGCACCTCGGCGGCGGTGTCGCACCGGTCGCAGCCCATCTACCTCACCTGCGAGGTGAAGCAGCGGAGCTGGGCCGGGACGATCCCGGCGGGCGGCTACGGGCCCGCGGCGACGAGCGACGACTTCATGGAGGTGGACTGGGTGCGCGCGTGGCAGCCCGCGCCCTGACCGCGCGCCCTCGGCTCACGGGGCCGGCGCCCGCGCCGCCGCGCGGATCCGATCCCGCGCGCCGAAGCCGTGCCTCCCGGCCGGGCGGGCGACGGGCGCGCCCCCGCCGCGGGACGCCGGCGCCGCCCCGGCCCTCGGGGCCGGCGCCGCCTCGCGCAGGAGGCGGACCAGCGCCGCCTCGACGCGGTGCAACCCGCGCGTCACGGCCACGCCGACCTCGTCGGGCGTGTAGCAGCAGCCGATCACCCTGCCCTGCCCGAACGCCTGCAGCACGGCCGGGCTCACGTACGAGGCGCGCGCCACCGACGGCGTGTTGCCGAGCCTGCCCGCGACCGCCTTCACCGCGGCGACCTCGAGCTGCCGGCGGCTGGTCCGGCCCGGGACGATCTCCCGCTCCCGCCGCGCCAGCTCGCTCGCGCAGAGCACCGTGCCGGCCCAGGTCCGGAAGTCCTTCGCGGTGAACGGCGCCCCCGCCGCCTCGCGCAGGTACGCGTTCAGGTGGCGGCGCCGCACGTCCACCACCTCGCCCTCCTCCTCGAACTTGAACACGTCGCGCCCCGGCACTCGCAGCAGCGTGCGCACCAGCCGCGCCACCGGCGCGTCCTCCAGCTCGCGCACCTGCCGCTTGCCGGACTTGCCCCGGTAGTCGAACACGAGCCGGTCGCCCTGCACGCGCACGTGCCGGGGCCGGACCGTGGTGAGCCCGTAGCTCCCGTGCTCGCGCGCGTACGCCTCGCTGCCCGGCCGCATCGGGCAGGTGGCGAGGATCCGCACCATGGCCGCGAGCACCCGCTCCCGCCCCAGGCCGCGGCGGCGCAGGTCGCGGGTCACGCGCGCGCGGATCCGCGGGAGCGCGGCGGCGAAGCGGAGCAGCCGCCGGTACTTCGCCCCGGAGCGGCGGCGCATGAACTCCGGGTGATAGCGGTACTGCCAGCGCCCGGCGCGATCCCGGCCGATGGCCTGCAGCTTGGCGCCGGCCACCGGGCTGACGCGCACGTCCGTCCACGCCGGCGGCAGCGCGAGCCGCCGCGCGCGCTCGGCGTCCTCCGCGGCCGCCGGGCGGCCGTCCGGGCGGACCCAGCGGAACCCGGTGCGCGGCGTGCCGGCGCGGCGCAGCCCGATCTCCTGGAGCCTCTCGATGGCGCGCATCCCCTCCACTGATGCGCACCTCAGGCCCACGCGGCACGCCCGGCGCTGGACGCTCCCGGCGCCCTGGGGTATCCGGATCGAGGAGCCCGGACGCTGCGCCCGGGCCCGGAGCCCCATGCGCCCCACCGACACCACCTGCGAGCACGTCCTCCCCCTCTCCAGCGACCCCGCGCTGCGGCGCCGCTTCATGGTGCTGAAGGATCCCATCCCCGGGAACTTCCGCTTCGGCGTGCTGCTGGAGGTGCTCGACCGGCTGGCCGCCGACACCGCCATGGCGTACGCCCAGCGCTTCCAGCCCGGCGCGAGGGTGGTGACCGCCGCGCTGGACGAGATCGTGGTCCGGCGCGTGGCGGACGTGACGCGCGACGTGCGCTGCCTGGCCCGCATCAACCACGTGGGCCGGTCCTCCATGGAGGTCGGGATCCGGGTGGAGTCCGCGCCGGACCGGGCCCACCTCGCCTCGTGCTACTTCACCATGGTGGCGCGCGACGGCGACGGCCCGGGCGCCCGCAGCGTCGCGGTCCCGCCGCTCGAGCTCGGCGACGACGTCGAGCGGGTGCGCGCCGCCCGCGCCGCCGCACGCCGGGCCGCGTACCGCCGCGAGCAGGACAGCCTGGTGGAGCCGCCCTCGCGCGACGAGTTCCTGCTGCTGTCCGCGCTGCACCGCGAGCAGGAGGAGCCCGGCTTCGCCGGCGTCCGGGCACGCGACGTGGTCACCGAGACCTGGGAGCGCACCTACCCCGAGCAGGAGAACCTCTCGGCGGTGATCTTCGGCGGCTACATCATGCGCCGCGCGTACGAGCTGGCGTCGATCTGCGCCGAGCGCGTGGCGCTCGACCGCCCGGTGATGGCGGCCGTGAACCGGGTGAACTTCTTCCACCCGGTCCAGATCGGCGACAAGCTCCACCTCACCAGCCGCGTGGTCTACACCGACGGCGCCATGGTCTGCATCGAGACCGGCATCGAGCGGATCAGCCGCGACCGCAGCGCCCGCGCGCTCTCCAACTCCTGCCGCTTCACGTTCGTGAACATCGACCGCGACCTGCGGCCGGTCCCGGTGCCCACGCTGCACCCGTCCGACTACGCCGAGGACGCACGCTACCTGGCTGCGCGGCGCGACCTGCGCGGCCTGGAGGAGCGCAGCGCGAAGGGCTGGCTGCTCTCCTACCTGGCCGGCGCGCAGCGGGACTGAGCGGGCGCGCCGCCGTCCCCGGGCAGGACGGGGGCTGGCGCGCGCGCCGGCCGGGGCGCACCGTCGTCCGGGAGGAACTTACATGCACCGCACCCTCGCAGCGTTCGCACCCTTCGCGGCAGCCGCCGCCCTGCTCGCCGCCCCGGCGCCCGCCCGGGCGTTCTTCTCGCTCGAGCTCCACTACGGCGTCGAGCGCGCCGACGCCACCAGCCTGAAGCACGGCCTCGACGCCGCGCTGTCCGACACGGCGCGCCTCAAGAACTCCGCCCAGATCGTGGGCGGGCTCGCCACGCTCAAGCTCGGCGTCCTCGAGCTGGGCGCGGTGGCGGACCGGACCTGGAAGAAGGACGGGCCCAGCATCACCGCGGTCGGCGGGCTGGCCGGCCTCGGCTTCGACGTCGGCGCGATCCGCCTGGAGGCGCTCGGCGAGGCCGGCGGCCGGCGGTACGGCGACTTCCTGAAGGATCCGGCGGTGATCACCCGCGGGTCCAACGCCGAGTGGCTCGCCTACGTGGGCGTGCGCCCGGGCATCGCGTACCGCGCCGAGCTGGGCGGCGGCCTCGGGTTCCTCATCGGCGTCTGGGGCTTCGCGCGGTGGGACGTGACGAGCAAGAACGTCCCGGTGACCGTCCGCCCGTCCGAGGGCGGCCCGGACACGAGCGCCGAGTACGAGCTCGGCGGCGTGACGTTCGGCGCGACCGGTCGCGTCGGGATCGACTTCTGACGGAGCGCTCCGCGCCCATGGGCGCGGAGGTGCCCGCGGGCGTGGCTGACGCCGCGCGGACGGGCGGGCGCAGCCCGGGCGGCACACCCGCCCGGGCTGCGCTAGGATGTGCGTTCCGGCCACCGAGGAACGCATGCCCTACAGAACGGACGACCTCCGCATCCGCGGGATCAAGGAGCTCGCCCCGCCGTCGCACCTGATCCGCGAGTTCCCCTGCACCGAGAAGGCGTCGGCCGTCGTCCACGGCGCGCGCCAGGCCATCCACCGGATCCTCCACGGGATGGACGATCGCCTGGTCGTGGTGGTGGGCCCCTGCTCGATCCACGACACGAAGGCGGCGAAGGAGTACGCCGCGCGGCTCCTGGACGAGCGCGTGCGCCACGCGGAGGACCTCGAGGTCGTGATGCGCGTCTACTTCGAGAAGCCGCGCACCACCGTGGGGTGGAAGGGGCTCATCAACGACCCCGGCCTCGACAAGACCTACGACATCAACCTCGGCCTGCGCGTCGCGCGCGAGCTCCTGCTGGACGTGGCCGAGATCGGCGTGCCGGCCGGCTGCGAGTACCTCGACATGATCACCCCGCAGTACATCGCCGACCTGGTGTCCTGGGGCGCGATCGGCGCGCGCACCACCGAGAGCCAGGTGCACCGCGAGCTCGCCTCCGGCCTCTCCTGCCCGGTCGGCTTCAAGAACGGCACCGACGGCAACGTCGCCATCGCGATCGACGCCATCAAGGCGGCGCAGCAGCCGCACCACTTCCTGTCGGTGACGAAGGGCGGCCACTCGGCCATCGTCTCCACGAACGGGAACGAGGACTGCCACATCATCCTGCGCGGCGGCCGCACCCCGAACTACGACGCCGCCAGCGTGGACGCCGCCTGCCGGGAGATCGGCAAGGCCGGCCTGGCGCAGCGGCTCATGATCGACGCGAGCCACGCGAACAGCCAGAAGAAGCCGGAGAACCAGGTCCCGGTCTGCGCGAACGTGGCGGCGCAGGTGGCCGGCGGGGAGGTCCGCGTGGTGGGCGTCATGATCGAGAGCCACCTCGTGGCGGGGCGGCAGGACCTGAAGGTCGGCAAGCCGCTCACGTACGGGCAGAGCGTCACCGACGGCTGCCTGGGCTGGGAGGACACGGTGGGCGTGCTGGACGGCCTCGCGGCCGCGGTGCGCGAGCGCCGGGTGAAGGAGGCGGGCTTCAACGGCGGCGCCGAGGTCGCGCCCGCCTGATCCCCCGCGCGGCGGAGGCGCGCGATCCTCCATGCGCGGCGCCGGCCGAAAGGCTATGGTGCCGCGCTTGAGCCCGACCTTTGCAGACCTGAACCTCTCCGAGAAGACGCTCCAGGCGCTGGAGCGCGCCGGCTTCGAGCACCCCACGCCCATCCAGGCGCAGGCCATCCCGCCCGCGCTGGGCGGCCGCGACGTGATCGGCGCCGCCGCGACCGGCACCGGCAAGACCGCCGCGTTCCTGCTCCCCATCATCGAGCGGCTGGCCGGGGGGGCGCCGAAGGATCGCCCGGCGGCCGCGCACGGCAAGCCCGGACCGCGCGCGCTGGTGCTCGCGCCGACGCGCGAGCTGGCGGTCCAGATCGCCGGCGAGCTGGAGCGGTTCGGCCGCGGGCGCCACGTCCGCGGCGCGCTGGTGATCGGCGGCGTGGGCATGGGCGCGCAGAGCGCCGCGCTCCGCGACCACGAGGTGATCGTGGCCACGCCGGGGCGCCTGGTGGACCACCTGCAGCAGGGCACCGCGCGCCTGGACGGCCTGGAGGTCCTGGTGCTCGACGAGGCCGACCGGATGCTGGACATGGGCTTCGCGCCCCAGCTGAAGCGGATCCTCGCCCGCGTCCCCAAGGTCCGCCAGACGCTGCTGTTCTCGGCGACCATGGCCGGCGAGGTGGCCGACTTCGCGCGCGCGCACCTGCGCGATCCGGTGCGGGTCGAGGTGGCGCGGAGCGGCACGCTCGCCGAGCGCGCCGAGCAGCGGGTGTTCCTGCCCGAGCAGCGGGAGAAGCTGCCGCTCCTGCTGGCGCTGCTGGAGGAGGACGACCTGTCCACGCTGGTGTTCACCCGCACCAAGCGGCGCGCCGACAAGGTGGCGAAGGCGCTGCAGCGGGCCGGGCACAAGGTGGCGCGCATCCACGCGGACCGCTCGCAGGCGCAGCGCCGGATGGCGCTGGAAGGCTTCCGCGACGGCCAGTACCGCGTGCTCGTCGCCACCGACATCGCGGCGCGCGGCATCGACGTGGCGGAGATCGGCCACGTCGTGAACTTCGACCTGCCGCACGTCCCGGAGGACTACGTGCACCGGGTCGGGCGGACCGCGCGCATGGCCGCGAGCGGCCGCGCCTCCGCGTTCGCCTCGCCGGAGGAGCTGGACCTCCTCCGCGACATCGAGCGCCTCACCCGCGCCCCCATCCCGCGCGCCGAGGTGCCGCGCGAGCACGCCACGTTCCAGGCGGAGCTCCAGCGCGCCGATGCGGCGCAGGCGAACCCGGGCCCGGGCGCGCGGCCGGCCGGCATGAACCGCAACCGCCGCCGCGCCGCCGCGCACCGCGACCGGCTGGCGGGCGGCAAGGGCGCGGAGGGCGCCGCCACCGCGGGCGAGCGGGCACCGCGCGCGCAGCCCGCGGCGTCCGCCCCGCGGCGGAGCGCGCCCGCCGCCGCCGGCGCGGGCTCGAAGCCGCGCCGCGTCGGCTCGTGGGGCCCGAAGAAGCGCCGCTAGGCGCGCTCCTCCATCGCCGGCGCGCGCCCGCGCTCCCGCCCCGCCGCCGCCACCGCGGCGAGCAGCGCCTCCAGGTCGGCCGGCTTGACGAAGTGGTGCCGGAACCCGGCGGCGGCGCTGCGCGCGCGGTCGTTCGGCTGACCGTAGCCGCTGACGCCGATCACCACCGGGGCCGCCTCACCCAGGCGCCGCCGGAGCTGGATCGCCAGCTCGTAGCCGTCGAGCACCGGAAGCCCGATGTCGAGGATGGCGACGTCGGGCCGGAAGCGCGCGGCCAGCTCGAGCCCGCGCCCGCCGTCGCCCGCCACCCGCACCTCGTGCCCGGCGTGCGCCAGCACGTCGGCGAGCAGCTCCGCCGCGTCCTCGTTGTCGTCCACCACCAGGATGCGCAGGGGCGCGGCGGCGGCGGCGGCGGCGGCCGCGGCGGCGGGGCGGGGCGCCGGGGGCGAGGCCGCCGGGGCCCGCGGGGCGGCGGGCAGCTCCACCACGAACGTGCTCCCCTTGCCCGGGCCGTCGCTGCACGCCTCCACCCGGCCGCCGTGCAGCTCCACCAGGCTCCGCACCAGCGCGAGGCCGATGCCGAGCCCGCCCTGCGGGCGGTCCTGGCCCTGCGGCGCCTGCACGAACGGCTCGAAGATGCGGGAGCGGAGCTCGGGCGCGAGCCCGCGGCCGTCGTCCCGGACCGCCAGCTCCACCTCGGCGCCCCGCAGCGCCGCCCGGACCTCGATGTGGCCGCGGGGCGGCGTGTACCGGGCCGCGTTGGTGAGCAGGTTCGCGACCACCTGCGCGAGCCGGTGCGGGTCGCCGACCACGGCGAGGCCCTCCGGCACGTCCACCGTGAGCCGGTGCGAGCGCTCCTCGACGAGGGGGGTCGCCATCTCCACCGCGCGCGCGACGAACGACCGGACCTCGATGCGCTCCGGCTGCAGCTCGACCTTGCCGCGGGTGATCCGCGAGACGTCGAGCAGGTCGTCCACCAGCCGCACCAGGTGATCCACCTGCCGGCGGATGACCGCGTGCTCGCGCGTGCCGCCGCTCCCGCCGAGCTCCTGCAGCTCCAGCGCGGTCACGATCGGTGACAGCGGGTTGCGCAGCTCGTGGCCGAGCATGGCCAGGAACTCGTCCTTGGTCCGGCTGGCCGCCTCGGCCTCGGCGCGGGCGGCCTCGGCGACCGCGAGGTGCTGGTCGCGCTCCCGCTCGCGCGCGGCGAGCAGGTCTGCGGAGCGCTCGAGCGCCTCGCCCAGCCGCGCCACCTCCGCGATGCCCTCCGCCTCGACCTGCGGGCGGGCGCCGCGGGCGAGCGCCTCGGCGGACGCGGCCGCGGAGGCGATGGCGCGGTTGAACCGGCCCGCCGCCAGGAACGCGCCGCCCGCGCTCACGAGCAGCACCGCCGCGCCCAGCGCCGCGATGGTGAGCACCGAGCGCCGGGTGGCGCCGTCCAGCATGTCCACCGGCGCCACCACCGCCGCGGTCCAGCCGGCGCGGGCCGAGTGGCCGAACGCGACGTACGAGCGTCCGCCGTCGAGGTCGGTGTCGCGGTACACGCCCTCGCCGCCCGCGCGGGCGGCCTCCAGGAAGCGCGGCGACGCGGGCTGTCCCACGAAGCGCTCCGGCGACCGGCTCCGCGCCACCACCGTGCCGGACCGGTCCACCAGCGTGCGGATCCAGGGGTTCTCGCCGGTCCCGGGCACCCGCACCAGATCGCGCAGCGCCTCCGCCGGGATGAGCGCGCTCAGCACGTGCCGCACCCGTCCCCGGTGCATCAGCGGGAGCCGCGCGGCGACCAGGAGCGCGCCGTCGGGGCCGGTGAAGACGTCCCCCAGCACCGGCTCGCCGGTCCCGACCGCCTCCGCCAGGCTGCGAGGGTCGCGCGGCGGCGACGTGGCCGGGACCGAGGTCCTCCGCGTGTCGAGCAGCCGCAGCCCGTCCGGCCTCGCCAGGACCACCGCGTGCCAGGTGGGCTGCGTCCGGAGCACGCGCACCGCGTCCTCGCGGAAGCCGTCCAGGTCGCCGCGCTCCAGGCGTTCGGACCCGCCGAGCGCCTGCAGCGCCCGGAAGGTGGCGGTGGTCTCGCGGTCCACGCCCTCGGCCAGCGTGCGCGCGTCGGCGACCAGGCGCTGCCGGTTGGCCTCGCGCTCGCCCGCCGCGAGCCGGCTCAGCATCGCGGCGGAGAACAGCGCCACCGGCAGCAGCGCGCCGGCGGTGAGACCCACGAGGCGCCACCTGAAGCGGATGACCCGGGCAGGGCGGCGCCGGAGCGCCCTGGGGCGAAGAGACCGCACCCGTGACCGATAGGGCGCCGGGCCCCCGCCTCCCACGCTCAGGCGGGGCTTCACCGATCGTCAACTCCGGCGCGCGCACGCCCCACCCTCGCCGCGGGGGCGAGCGGAGCGTCCGGGTGGCGTGCGCCGGGCCGGCGGGCTCAGCCGACGATGGACACGGACAGCTCGGCCCCGGTGCAGACGATCCGGGCGGAGCGCGTGGTGCCCTTGGTCGCGGTGACCGCGCCGAGCCGCAGGTCGCCCGCGGTCCAGTCGGACCCGAGCGCCTTCAGCAGGTCGTCCCGGGCGCGGTCGCAGCCGGCCGCGGGCGACGGGGCGGTCAGGGTGACCGTGCGGACGCTGGGACGCGCCACCGCGCCCGCGATCGACAGCTCCTCGAAGCGGTAGCCGGCGATCTCGAGCTGGGTGTGGGCGACCGCGGTGCGGCCGCCCAGGCCCTCCATCAGGCGGGCGTTGGGATCGAGCTTCTCGAGCTGGCCGCGGGCGTCGTCCCACGGGGCGCCGGGGGAGACCGGCAGCTTGGCTTCGAGGGAGCCGCCGGCGGATCCGCGGGCGCAGGCGGCGAGCGTGAAGAGGACGGCGAGGACGGTGGGGGTGCGTACGAGCGAGCTGGACATCGTGCGAGCGTTCTCCTTCGGGTGCGGGGGCGGAATCTACTCCCGCGCCGCCCTTCGCGAAACCCGAATTCGACGACCGGCGGGTCCCCCGTGCGGCGCGGCGGCCGCCCCGTTATCGTTGGCACCCGAACTTCCCACCCGGAGGCGTGATGGAGATCGACCCCAAGGCCATCGTCGGCGCGCTCCTGCTGGCCGCGCTGGGCGTGCTCGCCACCGGCCCCGGGCTGTGGAGCGAGAAGTGGGGCTGGGGGTGGCTGCGCCGGAAGGACGAGCGCGGCGAGCGGGAGCGCTGAGGCCCGCCGGCCGCGCCTCCCCCGCTCAGGCGGCGCGCTTGCCCAGGCGGATCGTCAGCTCGCGGCCGGGCAGGTTCACCGACACCTGGATGTAGCTGAACATCGCGAGCACGAACGCGAACGTCAGCAGCAGGCCCGCGACGTGGTACGCGCCCGCGTAGGAGCCGGTCGAGTCGGCGATGCGGCCGGCCAGCGTCGGCCCGATCACCCCGCCCACGCCCCAGGCCGTGAACAGCAGGCCGTAGTTCACGCCCATGTTCTTCGTGCCCCAGCAGTCGGCCGCGGTGGCGGGGAACAGCGCCAGGCAGGCGCCGTAGCTGAAGCCCACCACGGCCGAGCCAACCACGAACCCGCCGGTGGTGCCGAGGTCGGCGAAGAAGAACATGGCGAGCGCCTGGAGCACGCAGACGAGCGCGATGGTGACCGCGCGGCCGATGTAGTCGGAGATCACGCCCGCCACCACGCGGCCGCCCGCGTTGAAGCTGGCGAGCAGCGCCACGAACACCGAGCCGGCCTGGATGGCGTTCCCGGACTGGACCGCCACGATCTTGGCCATGTGCCCGATGATCATGAGGCCGGCGGTGGCGGCGCAGGCGTACTGTGCGTACAGGGTCCAGAACATCGGCGTGCGGACCGCGTCGCGCCAGCCCACGTCCGCGTGCGCCGCCGGCGCCGGCCCGGCCGCGGCCGCCCTCGGCTTCACGTGGCCCGGGGGCGGGTTGCGGATGAGCTGCGAGAACGCGGTCGCCGTCACGAGGAAGGCGACGCCGAGGATCCGGAACGCGTTGCTGACGCCGTAGGTGGCGAGCAGGTGCTTCGAGAGCGGCGCGATGTACACCGGCGCGATGCCGAAGCCCGCCACCACCAGGCCGGTGATGAGCCCCTTCTTCTCCGGCGGGAACCACTTCACCGCGGCCGGGGTGGCGGCCGCGTAGCCGAGCCCGAAGCCGGTGCCTGCGAGCAGGCCGAAGCCGATCAGCGCCGGGGCGAGCGCGCCCGGCGACGCGAAGCTCGCCACGATGAGGCCGAGGCCGGTGAGGATGCCGCCGGCGCTCGCCACCATCCGCGGCCCGAGGCGATCCTGCAGCCGGCCGGCCGGCACCATCATCAGCGCGAAGCACGCGATGGCGAGGGTATACGGGAGCGTGGCCTGGGTCTTCGTCCAGCCGTAGCCGCCGCGCGCGACCGGCTCGACCAGCTGCTTCGAGAACACGCTCCAGGCGTACAGGATGCCCAGGGCGAGGTTCAGCCCCATGCCAGCCAGCGTGACCACCCAGCCGCGTCGGTGCATGGTCCGGCCTCCGGCGGGCCATGGCCGCGCCGGCGTGGTGGACGGCGCGGCCGGGGCGGCCCGCTGACCCCGATTGACCGCGAGATTGATCGTCGATTGGCCGCGATCTGAGCATCATCTCGATCGCGATGTCACGCGCGCGGGCGCGCGCGGGCGCGCCTGCGACCGCATGCCGCGGCGCGGCCTGACGCGGATCCAGCGCGCTCCCCCGAACGCCCGGCGATCAGCGGACGGACTGCCGCACCAGCGCGTCGAGGTCGCCGGGGGCGATGCCGGCCTCGTGCAGCACGGCGCCCCAGGTGGCCTTCCCGGCCTGCACCTGCACCAGCCGCGTCAGCTCGGACCGGCCGGTCCGCGCCGAGAGCAGCGTGAGGACGATCAGCTCCTCGCTCCGGGCGCCCGCGGCCCTCGCCTCGCGGAGGCGCGCCGGATCGGCGCGCAGCCGCTTCACCAGCGTCGCGTCCACGATCACCGCGGCCAGGTCGGCGTCCGACGCCCCGCGCGCGAGCGCCGCCTCGAGATCCTTGCCCAGCCCCGGCTTGCCGGCCAGCGCCACCTTCCAGCCGCCCTGCCGATCGCGGAGGTCGAGCAGGTCGGCGGCGTCGGCCCCGGTGCGCGCGGCGGCGCCGTGCGCGATCCACAGGTCCTCGGCCGGGCGCCCGCCCATCACCGCCGCGACCAGCTCGCGCTTCGGCGGCCCGTACGCGGCCGACAGGAGGGAGCTCCGGGCGGTGGCGAGGATGTACGGGTCGGCGGCGGCGGGCCGGTCCGGCTCGAACGTGCGGTCCCGGAAGCAGTGGCAGCCGCCGGTGCCCTCTGCGCGCGCGACCCCGGGGCTCAGCGTTCCGGACAGCGCGAGGATCAGGGCGACGGCGGGGGCGGCGCGGAGCATGCGGCAGGGTAGCCGGGGGCCGGGCGGGGCACAACGGGCCGCCGGCGGGCGGCCGGGCGCCCGGCGGCTTCCGGGGCACGCCCCGGCAGGCGCGCACGCGCCGGGGCGCCGCCGCGGTAATGAGGCGCCCACGCAGGGCGCGCGCCCGCGCCCGGAACCGGAGGCCACCCGTGAAGATCCTCGTCGCCGATGCCTTCCCCGCCGACCGGCTGAAGGACCTCGCCGCGCTCGGGCTCGAGGTGGAGCTGCGCGCCGACGTGCCGGCGAAGGACCTGCCCGCCGCCGTCGCCGGCGCGTCCATCCTCGTGGTGCGGTCGAAGCAGGTGAGCGCGGAGGTGTTCGAGCGCGCGCCGGGGCTGTCGCTCGTGGTCCGCGCCGGCGCGGGGGTGAACACGATCGACGTCGCGGCCGCCTCCCGGCGCGGCGTGTACGTCACGAACTGCCCCGGCCAGAACTCCATCGCCGTGGCCGAGCTCGCCATCGGGCTGCTCGTCGCGCTGGACCGGCGCATCCCGGACAACGTGGCCGCGCTGCGCGCCGGCCGCTGGGACAAGAAGCGCTTCTCCGAGGCGGAGGGGCTCTTCGGCCGCACGCTCGGGATCGCGGGCGTGGGCGCCATCGGGCGCGAGGTGGCGACCCGGGCCCGCGCGCTCGGGATGCGGGTGGTGGCGTGGTCGCGCTCGCTCGACGACGCGCGGGCGCGGGCGCTCGGGGTGGAGCGCGCGCCGGACCTCCTCGCGCTTGCGCGGGCCAGCGACGCGCTCTCGCTGCACCTGCCGCTCGCGCGCGAGACGCGCGGCGTGATCTCGCGGGACGTGCTGGAGGCGCTCCGCCCCGGCGCGCTGCTGGTGAACACCGCGCGCGCCGAGCTGGTCGATCAGGACGCGCTGCTCGAGCTCGCGACCGCGGGCCGCCTCCGGGTCGGCGCCGACGTGTTCGCGGGCGAGCCGGAGAAGGGGCAGGCCGAGTTCGACAGCCCGCTCGCGAAGCTGCCCGGCGTGTACGGCACGCACCACATCGGCGCCTCCACCGCCCAGGCGCAGGACGCCATCGCGCGCGAGACGGTGCGGATCGTCGAGGCGTTCGTGCGCAGCGGCCAGGTGCCGAACTGCGTGAACGTGGCCCGCAAGACCCCGGCGCGCGCGCGGCTGGTGGTGCGGCACGTGGACCGCGTCGGCGTGATCGCGAACGTGATGGCGCTCATCCGCGAGGCGGGCATCAACGCCCAGGAGATCCGGAACACCGTGTTCGACGAGGCGGTGGCGGCGAGCTGCGCCATCGACCTCGACGAGCGGCCGCCGGAGGCCGTCGTGGAGCGCATCCGCGCCCGCGTCGACGAGATCCTGTTCGTCGGCTGCTTCGACCTCTGATCCGGCCGGCGGGGCGCCGGGCGGTCCGGCGGGACGTCCGGCGCCTCCCCCCACGGCGGGGTCCCCGCGGCGGCGGGTTGACGCGCGCGCGCACGTCCGGGACGCTGGCCGGGTCCCGGCGCGCCCGGGAGCGGGTCCGCGTCCGCGGCGTCGCGCCGGCCGGGAGGAGGCCTCATGCGCTTCATCGGCTGGAACCTGTTCTTCGCCGCCTGGCTGCTCGTCACCGCCTTCGCGCTCTCCCACAGCGGCCCGTCCATCTTCCTGACCTGCGTCGCGGCGCTCGCCATCGCGGTGCTCGCGTTCGCCTCGCGCGGCCTGCCCAGGCTGCGGCTCGCCCTGGCGGTGGTGGCCCTGGTGCTCGGGGGCGCCGCGCTGCTCATGCCGGACCTGTCCGGCCTGGCCCGCCTCAACAACGGGCTGGTGGCGGCGCTGGTGTTCGCGCTGGCGGTGATCCCGGGCCGCGCCGACCTGGTCGGCTCGCGCGCGGGCTGAGCGCGAGGACGGACGCGCCGGCTGCTCGCGGCCCGCCGGCCGCGCGGGCCGCGCCGTGCCCGCGGCAGGTCCGGGTCGACACCCCGGCGCCTTGATGCGAGAGTCGGGGCGCCGGCCCCGACCATGCCCTCCCCGCCCGCCAGCACCGGCCTCGCCGCCCTCGACGCCGTGGTCCAGGGGCTCCGCCCCGGCGACAACGTGGTCTGGCAGGTGGAGTCGGTGGAGGACTACGCGCCGCTGGTCGCGCCGTTCGTGGCCCGCGCGCTGGCCGAGGGGCGCAAGCTCGTCTACTTCCGGTTCGCCCGCCACGCCCAGCTCGTGCCGGACGCGTCCGGCGCGCAGGTCCACCGGCTCAGCCCCGCGCTCGGGTTCGAGAGCTTCACCGCCAGCATCCACCGCGTGATCGAGGCCCAGGGCAAGGGCGCCTACTACGTCTTCGACTGCCTCTCCGGGCTGGCCGCCGACTGGTACAGCGACCTCATGCTCGGCAACTTCTTCATGGTCACCTGCCCGTACCTCTACGAGCTGGAGACCGTGACCTACTTCGCGCTGCTGCGCGACGGGCACTCGCACGACGCGGTGGACGCGATCCGCAGCACGACGCAGCTCCTGGTGGACGTGTTCCGGCACCAGGCGGCGCTGCACGTCCACCCGCTCAAGGTGCAGGGGCGCCACTCGCCCACCATGTACCTGCCGCACCGCTGGGAGGGCGACGCGCTCCGGCCGCTCACCGAGAGCGCGGTGGTCGCCGAGGCGCTCGCCGACGCGACCGAGCGCCGGCACGACCCGTTCTCGCGCATCGACGTGTGGGAGCGGCGCTTCCTGCAGGCGCGCGCGGTGGCGGACGACGTGGTGGCCGGCCGCCGGCCCTGGGAGGACGGGCAGGAGGCGTTCCGGACGCTGCTGCGGATGATGCTGACGCGCGACGAGCGCTTCACCGAGCTGGCGGCGCGCTACCTCGACCTCGACGACCTGTTCGCGATCCGGCGGCGCATGGTCGGCACCGGGCTGGTGGGCGGGAAGGCCGCGGGCATGCTGGTGGCGCGGGCGGTGCTGGAGCGCACCGAGCCCGGCTGGAGGCGGCGCCTGGAGCCGCACGACTCCTGGTTCGTCGGCTCCGACGTCTTCTACACGTACCTGGTGCGGAACGGCCTGTGGCGGGCGCGGCGCGGCCAGCGCTCCCGCGGCGCGTTCCTGGAGGGCGCGGCCGAGGCGCAGGCGCGGATCCTGGCGGGCACCTTCCCGGACTTCGCGCTCCGGCAGTTCGTGCTCATGCTGGAGTCGTACGGGCAATCGCCCATCATCGTCCGCTCCAGCAGCCTGCTGGAGGACGGCTTCGGCAACGCGTTCACCGGCAAGTACGAGAGCGTGTTCTGCCCGAACCAGGGCTCGCCGGAGGAGCGGCTCGAGGCGCTGCTCGCCGCGGTGAAGACGGTGTACGCGAGCGCCATGAGCGAGGAGGCGCTGCACTACCGGGAGCGCCGGGGCCTGCTCGATCGCGACGAGCAGATGGCGATCCTGGTGCAGCGCGTCTCCGGCGGCGTCCACGGCAAGTACTTCTACCCGCAGTGCGCGGGGGTGGCGCTCTCCTACAACCCGTACGTCTGGAGCCACCTCATCGACCCGCAGGCCGGCGTGCTGCGGCTGGTGTTCGGCATGGGGACGCGGGCGGTGGACCGCTCCGACGACGACTACACCCGCGTCGTCGCGCTCAACGCGCCGAAGCTCCGCCCCGAGACGAGCCTCGACGAGGTCACCGAGTACGCGCAGCGCCGCGTGGACGTCATCGACCTGGAGGCGAACCGCTTCGCCGCCGAGCGCATCGACGCGGTGGTGCGGGGCAGCCCGGACCTGCCGGTGGACCTGTTCGCCGTGCAGCGGCGCGAGGGCGGCGGCTGGGTGCTCACGTTCGAGAAGCTGCTGTGGGCGACCTCGTTCGTGGCCGAGATGCGGGCCATGCTCGCGATCCTCCGCGACGCCTATCGCTACCCGGTGGACGTCGAGTTCACCGCGAACCAGCTCGCCGACGGGGAGCTGCGCGTCAACCTGGTGCAGTGCCGGCCGCTGCAGGTGAAGGAGGGCGGGATGCTGCCGCCCCCGCCGCAGGTGCGGACCGACGCGGTGCTGCTCGCGAGCCGCGGGCCGGTGGTGGGCCAGGGCACCCACGCGCCCGTGGACCGGCTGGTGCTCGTGGACCCGGACGTCTACTCGACGCTGTCCACCCAGGATCGGTACGAGGTGGCCCGCGTGGTCGGCCGCGCCGCGCGGCTCCCGACGCCGGCCGAGGGCGGGCGGATCCTGCTGCTCGGCCCCGGGCGCTGGGGCACCACCACGCCGGCCCTGGGCGTGCCGGTCAGCTTCGCCGAGATCCACCGGGTCGCGGCGCTGGGCGAGATCATCGGGATGGGCAACGTCATCCCCGACGTGTCGCTCGGCTCGCACTTCTTCAACGAGCTGGTCGAGGCGGACATGCTCTACCTCGCGCTCTATCCGGGCTACCCCGGCCACGCGCTCGAGGCGGAGCGGCTGCGCGCGCAGCCGAACCGGCTGCCCGAGCTGCTCCCGGACGACGCGCGGCTGGCCGGCGTGGTGCGGGTGCTCGACTTCCCGGCGGCGCCCGGCGGACCGCGGCTCTGGCTCTACGCGAGCTGCGTCACGCAGGAGGTGCTGGGCTACCTCGCCGACGAGCCCGCCGTCACCGGCCCTCCCCCGCCGCCCCGCCCGGCGTAGGGACGAACGGGACGCGCCGGACGGGAGCCCCCGGGGGCCCCACGTCCGGCGCGCGGGCGATCACGACCGACCGCCGCGGTCCGCTACCGCATCGACACCTTCCTCGGCGCCTTCGCGCCCACCACGTCGAGCGCGCCCTGCGCCAGCGTCTGCGCCTCCTTCACCTTCTCGATCGTGTACCTCGGCGCGTGCACGCCCGACGACCCGTCGGCCGCGACCGTGTCGAGGATGCTCTGCGCCTGGTTCGCCATGAGCGTGGCCTGGCCGAGCTTCGCCGGCGGCAGCTTCGCCCTGGCGATGGCCGGGCGCGCCGCCTCGAGCAGCCGCTTCGCCTCGGCGACGCCCTGCTTCACCGGGTTCTGCCACCCCATCAGCCGGTCGTAGACCTGCTGCTGGCTGGTGAAGTGGAGGTCCTTCGAGAGCTGCGACCGGACGCCGCTGTGGCAGCCGCCGGCGCTCTCCAGGTCGTCGTCGCCCCAGCTCGTCCGGCCGCAGGCCCACATCAGGTCCACGAACGGCTTGCCGTCCTTCTTCGCGAGCCGCCACGCGCCCTCCTTCCAGCTGCGATCCTTCCCCGGCGGCGGGTCGAGCGTCTTCGCCTTCGGGTCCACGAGGATCTTGAAGATGTGCGAGGTGCGCTGCGTGTCGAAGCCGGCGACGTCCGTGTACTGGATCGTCCCGAAGTTCTCGCAGCTCATCATGCTCGGCATGTGGCAGCTCGAGCACTTGTTCGCGCCGTGGACGTCGTTGTGGACGAACATGGAGGCCTGCGCCTGGTGGCAGTCCTGGCACTCCTTCTTCAGGCCGGGCACCGTGACCCGCTCGCGCCAGTCGTTCGCGGTCACCTCGTGCGGATCGTGGCACGTGGAGCAGGTCATGCCCGACTCCCAGTGCGCGGTGTAGTAGGCCTGCGAGCCCTCGGTGCCGCACGAGGGGCAGCGGCTCTTGAAGTAGGCGTTGAACGCCTGGCGCGGATCCTTGGCCGCCTCGTCCGCGTTCCAGACGAACCGCTGGTGGCAGCGCTCGCAGTTGGAGGACGCCGAGGCGCGCGCGCCCATGAGGTGCGCGCCGGCGCCGTGGCACTCCTCGCAGCTGATGCCCTTGTTGATCGTGTGCTTGCGCAGCTCCTCCGGCTTGCCCAGCGCCTGGATCAGCTCCTCCTGGCTCTTGAAGTCGAACTTGAACGAGTGGCACACCTCGCAGTACGCGGTGGCCGGCTGGAACATCATGCTCTTGCGGTTCTTCGAGCCGTAGGAGGTGAGGCCCCAGGTCTTGCTGCCGTTGTCGCCGAACTCCTCGAGCTTGGTCGGGAAGCCCGGGACCCAGGTCGCGATCTGCTTCGCCACCTCGGGCGTGAGCGACTCGGCCCAGGTCCGGGAGTGCTGGTTGCCGCCGGCCACCAGCGTGCCGGTGCCGTCGCGGAGCAGCCCGCCCTCGACGTGGTAGGTGCCGCGGACCAGCCACGCGTCCAGGAAGCCGTACTTGGTGCGCGGCGTGCCGATGATCGCGTAGACCGCGTCCGGCGTGATGCCCGGGGGCAGGATGGGCGCCTCGCCGAACTGCGGCTTGGTCAGGTCCTTCGTCTCGACCATCTCGTCGGGGAACCGGACCACCAGGTTGTGGCGGGAGCGCTTCCACTTCTCGTACTGCGCCGGGTGGCACTCGCCGCACTTCTTCGACCCGACGAACTTGTTGGGCAGGTCGAGGATCGACTCCTGCCCGAGTCGATAGGTGATCGAGGCGTGGTCGCCGGTCTTCTCGGCGTAGGCCTTGCCGCCGCCGAACTCGACGAACTCCTCCTCGCGGTCGCTGATGGTGTACTTGCCGACCAGCCGTCCGTCCTTCTCGTACTTGAAGATGGGGTGGTTCTTCTTCAGGTGGTCGTAGAACGCCTTCTCCTGCTCGACGTAGCCCTGGAGCGTGCGCGGCGAGCCGGGGGCGGCCGGCGCCGCCTCCTTCTCCGCCGCGGACGCCGGCGCCGCCAACGCGAGCGCCGCCGCCGCGACGCCCGCCCTCGACATCCACGTGGATCGCATGCCCAGCTCCCTCTCGTTCGGTGGAATTCAAACGATCCGAACCGGCGCGACCCTAGCTTCGGGACACGCGCGAGAGGCGTGGGCAAATCGTCTCGACCCGCCGGTGGATGCGGCGCGGCCGCGCGCGGCGGGCCGTGTTCACCTACCGTCTACGCCGGGCCGCGGTCCGCGGCGGCTCGCCGCTACGCGGCGGCCTGCGCGTCCAGCCACACCTCGAGCCCCTGCGCGTTCAGGTCGAGGTCCACCCCGAACAGCTCCAGCGCGGCGGCCGGATCGAGCGGCGCGCCGTGCGCCGCCAGCCCGGCGAGGAGCTGCCCCGCGAGCGCCTCGCGCAGCGCGGCGTGGCGGCCCGGCCCGGGGGGCGCCGCGCGCGCCAGGCGCACGTGCTCGTCGAGGCCGTGACCGAGCGCCGCCGCGTGTCGGGCGATGTCGCCCTCGAGCATGCCGTAGTGGGTGAGGTAGACGCGCTCGGGCGCCTCGGCCAGCATGCGCGCGAGCGTCGCCTTCAGCGCGGGCGGGTCGAGCTGCACCGGCGTGGTGGTGGGGAACAGGAACGGACCGCCGGCGGAGTCGGTCTCGCGGTAGGAGATGCCGAACGCGTCGCCGGTGAAGAAGCCGCGCGAGCGGGGATCGTGCAGCACCAGGTGGTGCTTCGCGTGCCCGGGCGCGTCCAGCGCGCGCAGCGGCCGGTCGCCCAGGTCGAGCGTGAAGCCGTCCGGCGCCTCGATCACGCGCTCCGCGGGCGCGGGCACGACCTCTCCGTAGAGCGCGCGCACGCGCTCCGCGCCGTACACCTCGGAGGCGCCGGCCATCAGCTTCGACGGATCGATCATGTGGCGCGCGCCGCGCGGGTGGACGACGAGGCGTGCGCGCGGCAGCGCGCGCAGGAGCGCGCCGGCGCCGGCGGCGTGATCGAGGTGCACGTGCGTCACCACCACGTGCGAGACGTCGTCCGGCCGCAGGCCGGCCGCGGCGACGGCGTCGAGGACGCGCGGGACGGAGCCGGCGGTCCCGGTCTCCACCACCGCGGCCGCGTCACGGCCGCGCACCAGGTACGCGGCCGCGAGGCGCGGCCGGACGTAGCCGGTGTCGATGAGGTGGACGCCGGGGGCGATCTCGCGGGCGGGCTCGAGGGTCATGGATGCGGGCTCCGGGGAGGTTGGCCGTCCAGCGTAGCGCATCGGGATGCCGCTGCGCGGCGGCGCGCACCCGGCGCCCACACCAGGCGCAGACCTGCGATTTCACGAAAGGTCTCCAGCCCCCGAATGGGCGTTGAGCCCGGCCCGCGGGATCGCCACGATGCGAGGTGAAGCACGCAGCACCTTCCAAGGAGGTCGCATAGCAGCGGAGCAACTGCAGGACACATCGAATGCAGTCGAGGCCGGGTGAGCCGGCCGCACGCTCGCGATGACGAGCTACCAGCAAGGTGGATCGAAGGGGCCCGGGACAGTGGGCCCCTTCGGCTTTCCGGGATTCCCCTCGCGCTGCGCCCGCGCGTGCGGGTCACGGCCGGCCGCCCGGCGCCTCCCTTGGCGGGCCTCTCTGCCCGCCCAGCTCCGGAGCTTCCCGCCATGAAGACCTTCGCCCGCCTCGCCGCGGCGCTCGCCCTCCTCGCCGTCGCCCCGCAGCCGGCGCGCGCCGCCTCGCCGGCCGGCGCCCCGGGCGGCGACGCCCGGGCGCGGCTCAACCGCGCCGCGCTCGAGCTCGGCCTCCCGCTGCACTGGCGCGCCGACGCGAACGCGAACGGCGCCATCGACCCGCCGGAGCTCGCGCTCGTGTTCGGCCTCGACGAGCAGCCGCGAGACCACTGGATCCGCCGCGGCCGGTTCACCCCGGCGTTCCGGGCCGCCTGGGCGAGCGTCGAGTCGCGGGCGTCCGCGCCGCAGCCGGCGCCGGCCGGGGCCGACGCCGCACGCCGCGCCGCCCTGGCGCGGGAGCTCTCGCAGCGGCTGTTCGCGGTGGTGGAGACGGACCGCTCCGGCCTGCGCCCGCCCGAGCGCGAGATGCTCCGCCACCTGGTGGACGCGGCCCGGATCATCGAGCGCCTGAACGCGCGCCAGCTCGGGATCCTGGGCATGGCGGAGCGCATCCCGCCGGGCGACGGCGCCTCGCGGCTCGCGTTCCTGGTGAACAAGGGGCCGTGGTGCACCGCGCCCGCCACCGAGGGCGATCCGAGCTGCGGCGCGCTCTCGCCGGTGCCGCCGCGCCGCTCCGGCCTGTACCCGGCCGACCTGCAGGCCGACCCGGGCTTCTGCGCCGGGCTGGCGCGCGGGCCGGACGCGGCCGCGCTCACCAGCCCGTTCACCGCGGTGGTGCGCGACGCGCGCGGCGGCCTCGCGGCGGTGCCGTACCCGAAGGCCTGGCCGGAGGACATGGAGGCGGTCGCCCGCGCGCTGGAGCGGGCCGCCGCCGCCATCCGCGGCACCGACGAGCGGGCGCTCCACGCCTACCTGCTGGCGGCGGCGCGCGCGTTCCGCGACGGCGGCTGGGAGCGGGCCGACGAGGCCTGGGCCAGCATGAACGCCGAGAACTCCCGCTGGTTCCTGCGGGTGGCGCCCGACGAGACGTACTCGGATCCGTGCGCGCTGAAGGCCGGCTTCGAGCTCGCGCTCGCGCGCATCGATCCGGGCTCGCTCGCCTGGCAGCGGCGGCTCGAGCCGGTGAAGCAGGACATGGAGGCGGCGCTGGCCCGGCTCGCCGGGCCGCCCTACGCGGCGCGCCCGGTGGCGTTCCACCTGCCCGACTTCATCGCCATCGCGCTGAACGCCGGGGACGCGCGCGCGCCGCGCGGCGCCACGGTGGGCCAGTCGCTGCCGAACTGGGGGAAGGTGGCGAACGAGGGGCGCGGACGGACCGTGGCGATGACGAACTTCTACACCGACCCGGAGAGCCTGGAGATCCGGCGCCGGCGCGCGGCCTCGGTCCTCTGCGCCGACACCATGGCGCGGCGCACGCCGGATCCCGACGCCGAGCGGATGGGCTTCGTGCTGCACGAGGCCGCGCACAACCTCGGCCCGTCGCACGAGTACGCGGTGGAGGGCCGGACCGCGACGCAGATCTTCGGCGGGAACCTCGCCGCCATGCTGGAGGAGCTGAAGGCGCAGCAGAGCGCGCTGTACCTCGCCGGCTGGCTGGCGGAGCGCGGCGTGATCTCGCCCGCGCAGGCGGACCGCGCGCTCCTCGAGAACGTGGTCTGGGCGTTCGGCCAGGTGAGCGTCGGCGTCCGCACCTCGGACGGCCGGCTGCGGCCGTACTCGGCGCTCGCCGCGATCCAGCTCGCGGCGCTCGCCGACGACGGCGCGCTGGTGTGGCGCCCGGAGGCGAAGGCCGCGAACGGCGAGGACGAGGGCTGCCTCGAGCTGGACCGGCCGCGGCTGGGCGCGTCGGTGGAGCGGCTCGAGGCGCTCGCGCTCGGCATCAAGGCGCGCGGGGACCGGCCCGCGGCGGAGGCGCTGGTGCAGGCGCACGTGGACGCGGCCAGCGGGAAGAACGCCGAGCTCCGCCGCGTGATCACCGAGCGCTGGCGGCGCTTCCCGGACACGACGTTCCTGTACGCGACCCCGTGAGCCGCGCCGGCGCCCCAGGCGGGCACCGCGGGGCTTAGGCAGTTCTTAGGAACGGCCGAGCGATGTTTTAGGAACCCCGCCCCGCGCCCTCGGGCATCCTCCGCCCGTCTTCGAGACGGACCGAGGGGCATCATGGCGGGGGGGAAGTGGCAGCGGATGGGGAAGGTCGCGGCGGCGCTCGCGGGCGCCGCCGCGGCCGCCCTGTGGGTGGCGCCGGGGGGCGCGCAGGCGGCGGGCGCCGCGCCGGAGCGGCTCTCCGGCACCGGCCTGTTCACCGACGCCGCGCACGGCGTCGTCGCGCCGGGCGTCCTCCGCTACACGCCGCAGTACCCGCTCTGGAGCGACGGCGCCGCCAAGGCGCGCTGGATCCGGCTCCCGGCCGGCAAGGCGATCGACGCGTCGGACCCGGACGCCTGGCGGTTCCCGCCCGGCACCCGGCTCTGGAAGGAGTTCTCGTTCGGCGGCCGCCGCGTCGAGACGCGCTACATGGTCCTCGGGCGCGACGGCGCCTGGACGTACGCGACCTACCGCTGGCTGCCCGACGGGAGCGACGCCGAGCGCGCGCCGGAGCGCGGGCTGCGCGGCGTGGCGGAGGTGGCGCCGGGCGTGCGCCACGACCTGCCCGCCGCAGGCGACTGCCGCGCCTGCCACGAGGGCGGCCCGACGCCGGTGCTGGGCTTCTCCGCGCTCCAGCTCTCCCCGGATCGCGACCCGCTGGCGCCGCACGCCGAGCCGCCCGCCCCGGGCGACGTGGACCTGCCCGCGCTGGCGCGGACCGGCCGGCTGCGCGGGCTCCCGGCGGACCTGCTCGCGCGGCCGCCGCGGATCGCGGCGCCGTCTCCGCGCGCCCGCGCCGCGCTCGGCTACCTGCACGCGAACTGCGCGAGCTGCCACGACGCCCGCGGCGCGCTCGCCTCGCTCGGGCTCGACCTCGCCCAGCGCGTGCGCGGCGGCGACGCGCGCGCGCCGCTCGCCACCGCCGTCGGCCAGCCCAGCCGCGCGCGCCCGCCCGGCATGGGCGACGCCCCGCTGCGCATCGCGGCCGGCGATCCGGGGGCGAGCGTGCTCGTCCGGCGCATGGGCTCCCGCGACCCGCTCCTGCAGATGCCGCCGTTCGGCACGAAGCTCGCCGACGCGCAGGCCCTCGACCTCGTCGCCGCCTTCGTCCGGGATGACCTCGGACCGGCGACGACCCACCCGGCAGCACCCGTTCACCAGGAGAAGAACCGATGAAGCGCATCGCCACCGCAGCACTCGCCGCCGCCGCCCTCGGGCTGCTCGCGGCCGCCACCGCCCCGCAGGCCGCCGGCAAGGACGCCGCGATCGCGCGCGGCAAGTACCTCGTCACCATCGCCGGCTGCAACGACTGCCACACGCCGTTCAAGATGGGGCCGAACGGCGCCGAGCCGGACATGAGCCGGATGCTCTCCGGCCACCCGGAGCAGCTCCGGATGCCGCCCGCCCCCGCGCTGCCGGAGGGGCCCTGGGGCGCGGTGTTCTCGCTGACCATGACCGCCGCGTCCGGCCCGTGGGGCACGACGTTCTCGGCGAACCTGACGCCGGACCGGGAGACCGGCATCGGTGAGTGGACCGAGCAGGAGTTCAAGGACACGCTCCGCACCGGGCGCCACCGCGGTCGCGGCCGCCAGATCCTCCCGCCCATGCCGTGGCCGAACGCGACCCACCTCACCGACGCCGACCTGTCCGCCATGTTCGCGTTCCTCCGGTCGATCCCGCCCATCAAGAACCGCGTCCCGGCGCCCATCCCGCCCGCGCAGGCCGCCGCCAGGTAGGCGGCGGCGCGCGACACCAGGCCGCCCCGCCGCATCGACCCCGGTCGTCCCCCGCGCTCGCCGCGGCGGCGGCCGGGGCGTGCGCACGACCGCACGCCCGCGGGGGGCCGCCCGGCGTCCCACCCGGTCCGGCGGCCGCGCACGCTTCTTCCCCTCCGGAGGGCCGGAATCGGCGATCCTTCCCGCGGCGGAGGTCCGGGGCGGGCCGCGCCGTCGCGTCCCGCCCGTTGCCGCGCCCGGCCCACCGGGCGGCGCGAGGAGCGGAGCATGCCGGAGGCGGTGTCGCTGGGTCGGGTGGCGGTGCTGGATCGGAGCGAGGCGGGCCGGCGCGCGGTGCGCGCGGTCCGCGAGCTGGCGCGCGAGGGGAAGTCGGCGCTGGCCGTGGCGGTCCACGCGCCGCGCGACCGGCGCCTGCCGTTCGTCCGCGAGGCCGACGCCTCGGTCGAGGTGGAGGGCTCGCCGGAGCTGGCCCTGCACGTGGCCGGCGCGGAGGCGGCCTGGCTCGGCCCCGCCCCGCTGGCGGAGCGGGCCGCGTTCGCGGAGGCCTGCGAGCAGCTCGGCGTGCTGTTCCTCGGCCCGTCCTCGTCGGTGCTCGAGCGCGTGCGCGCGCCGGAGGGGCTCGCCGCGATCGCGGCCGAGGTGGGCGTGCCGCTGGCCGCCGCCGGCGCGGCCGATCCCGCCGCGCGGCTGCTCGAGGTGGTGGTGGCGCGCGACCGGTCCGGCGAGGCGCAGGCGGTCGGGGTCGGCGACGCCTCGCTGCGGCTCGCGGACGTGGCGGTGCTGGCCGAGTCGCCCTCGCCGGCGCTCGGCGCGCAGGAGGACGCGCGCGCCCGCATGCTCGGGCTGGCGATCGCGGCGGCGGCCCGCTGGGTGGGCATCGCGAGCGTGGAGCTGCTGTTCGACCCGGCCACCCGCCGGCTGGTGCTCGCCGGGGTGGACGCCTTCCCGCGCTCGGCCGCCGCGATCGAGGCCGCCGCCGGCGTGGACCTGGTGCGGCAGGCGGTCCGGCTCGCGGCGGGCGCGGCGCTGCGCCCGCTGCCGGCGGCGCGCGGCTTCGCGGTCGCGGCCCGGCTGCTGGCGCGGGACCCGGAGGCTCCGCAGCCGGCGACCGCGCCCGGACGCCTGGAGCGGCTGCGGCTGCCGTCGGACCCGGACGTGCACGCCGAGGCGGCCGTCGAGGAGGGGGACGAGGCGCGCGGCGGCGCCGAGCCCATGGCCACCATCGTCGCGCTCGGCACCGACCGCGGCCGCGCCCTGGGGCGCCTCGCCCAGGCGCTCTCCGACACCGACGCGCTGGCCCGCGGGAGCGGCTCCAGCAAGGCCTGGCTGCTGGCGCTCCTGGCCCGCACCGAGGTGCGCGCCGGGACCGCCGGGGTGGGCTTCCTCCCTCGCCTCGCCGCCGCCCGCGAGCGGCTGGTCGCGCCCAGCCCCGAGGTGGCGCTGCTCGCCGCGGCGCTGGAGTCCTACGAGCTGGAGCTGGACCTGGAGCGCGCGCGGTTCCTGGCGGAGGCGCGCCGCGGGCGGCCGCGGGTCGGTCCCTCGTCCGGCCGCGCGGTGGAGCTGCTCCACGCGGGCGAGCGACACCGCCTGGTGGTGCGCCAGACCGGTCCGGACGCCTACCGCGTCTCGCCCGCGGGCGGCGCGCCGGTGGACGTGAAGGTCGATCGCCTGGCCCGCGGCGAGCGCCGCCTGGCCTGGGGCGGCCGGCGCGCGCGCGTGCTCTCGGCGGTGGACGGCACCCGTCACCTGGTGGACGTGGACGGGGTGCCGCACCTCGTCACCCGGGATCCGGGCGGCGTGATCACCTCCCCCCTGCCCGGCATGGTGGTGGCGCTGCCGGTGGTGCCCGGCCAGCGCGTCGCCGCGGGCGAGCCGGTCGCCCGCGTCGAGTCGATGAAGGTCGAGCTGGCGGTGCCCGCGCCGGCGGCCGGCGTGGTGCGCGAGGTGCTGGCGGTGCCGAACGGCCAGGTGGACGCGGGCGCGCCGCTGCTGCGCCTCGATCCCGAGGGCGAGGGCCCGCCCGCGGCGTTCGGCGCACCGCTCGCGCTGGGCGGCGAGCCGCCGCCGGAGCCGTCCACCGCGCACGAGCGGTACCTGGCCGGCCTCCGCGAGCTGAACCGCCTGCTGCTCGGGTTCGACCTCTCCGACGCCGACGCGCGGGCGCTCGCCACCGGCTGGCGCGACCGCGCCGCCGGCGTCGCCCCGGAGGACCCGGGCGCGCTGCGAGAGGAGGAGCGCGCGCTCGCCGCGTTCGGCGACGTGCAGGCGCTGTTCTCGCGCGGCCGCGCCCCGGCCGCCGCCGCCGACGCGCCGCCGCCGCTGGAGGAGCTCTGGCGCTACCTCCACGAGCCGGAGGCTCGCGGCGAGGGGCTCACCCCCGGCTTCCTGGCGCAGCTCCGCCGCGCGCTCGCGCACTACGCCGTCTCGCTCGACGCCCCCGGGCGCGAGCTCGAGCTGGCGCTGCTGCGGATCCAGAAGGCGCACGACCGCGCCGAGGCGCCGCTCGCCGCGGTGCTGGGCATCCTGGAGCGGCGCCTGGCCGGCGACGGCGTGCCGCCCGGCCTGGAGGACGCGGGCGCGCGCGAGCTGCTCGACCGGCTGGCCGCGGTGGGCCAGGAGCGCTTCCCCGCGCTGGGCGACCTCGCCCGCGAGCTGCGCTACCGCCGCTTCGAGAAGCCGGAGCTGGACCAGGTCCGGGCGGCGGTGTACGCGCAGGCCGAGGCCGACCTGGCCGAGCTGGCGCGCGCCGAGGGGACCGCGCGCGAGACGCTGGTGTCGCGGCTCATCGCCTGCCCCCAGCCGCTCAGCACGCTCATGCTGGCGAGGATGGCGCGGGCGAAGCCCGAGTTCCGCCGGCTGCTGGCCCAGACGCTCACGCGCCGCTACTACCGCCACCGCGCCACCGCGCCGGCGACCGTCGAGGAGGTGGACGGGGTCGCCTGCACGCTGACCGAGTACGCGGCGGAGTCGCGGCGCATCCAGCTCGTGGCGGCGTTCGCGCCGGCCGCCGAGCTGGCCCGCGCGGCCGCCGCCGCGGCCAGGCTCGCCGAGCGCACGCCGGAGGGCGCCCAGACCTCGGTGGACCTGTACCTCTGGCGCGACGGGGCGGGCGGCGATCCCGACGCGATCGCGGCCGAGCTGCGCGCCGCGCTCTCGCAGGCCGGCTTCCGCCGGCCGCTGCGCCGCGCCTCGGTCCTGGTGGCGTACCCGGCCCGCGGGCTGGGGCGGCAGGCCAGCCAGCTCCACTTCACGTTCCGCGGCGGGCCGGCCGAGTTCGTGGAGGAGCCGCGCTACCGCGGCGTGCACCCCATGATCTTCCGGCGCATGCAGCTCGCGCGGCTCTCCAAGTTCGAGCTGACCCGGCTGCCCTCGCCCGAGGACGTCTACCTGTACCGCGGCGTCGCGCGCGACAACCCGCGCGACGAGCGGCTGTTCGCGGTGGCCGAGGTGCGCGACCTCACCCCGCTGCACGACGCCCGCGGCCGCGTGGTCCAGCTCCCGCACCTCGAGCGCATGCTGCACGAGGCGCTCGCCGGCATGCGCCGGTTCCAGGCGCGGCGCGCGCCCCACCAGCGGCTGGAGTGGAACCGGGTGCTGCTCACGGTGGAGCCGCCGCTGCTGCTCTCGCGCGACGAGGTGCGCGGGGTGGCCGAGCGGATCGGCCCGGCCACCCAGGGGCTCGGGCTGGAGATGGTCCTGCTCGCGGCCCGCGTCCCCCACCCGGACACCGGCGAGCTCAGGGACGCGCTCGTGCGCGTCACCACCGACGGGCGCAGCGTGGCGGTGCGCTGGGACGCGCCCACCGACCGGCCGCTGGAGCCGCTCTCCGAGTACCACCTGCGCGTGGTGCAGCTCCGGCGCCGCGGGCTCGTCCACCCGTTCGAGCTGGTGCGCATGCTCGCGCCGACGCGCGACTCGCAGGCCGGCGTGCCGCCGGGCGAGTTCGTCGAGCACGATCTGGACGCGGCCGGGGCGCTCGCCCCGGTGTCGCGCCCGCCCGGCCAGAACGGCGCCAACGTGGTGGTGGGCGTGGTCCGGACGTTCACGCCGCGCCACCCGGAGGGCATGGCGCGGGTGGTGCTGCTCGGGGATCCCAGCCGCTCCATGGGCGCGCTGGCCGAGCCCGAGTGCCGGCGCATCGAGGCCGCGCTCGACCTGGCGGAGCGGCTGCGCGTGCCGCTGGAGTGGTTCGCCGTCTCGGCGGGCGCGAAGATCTCCATGGAGAGCGGCACCGAGAACATGGACTGGATCTCGCGCGTCCTCCGCCGGATCGTGACGTTCACGCAGGGTGGCGGCGAGATCAACGTGGTGGTCTGCGGCATCAACGTCGGCGCGCAGCCGTACTGGAACGCCGAGGCCACCATGCTCATGCACACCCGCGGGGTCCTGGTGATGACGCCGGGCTCGGCCATGGTCCTCACCGGGAAGGAGGCGCTCGACTACTCCGGCAGCGTCTCGGCCGAGGACAACCAGGGCATCGGCGGGTACGACCGGATCATGGGCCCGAACGGCCAGGCGCAGTACCAGGCCGCCAGCGTGGGCGAGGCGATCCAGATCCTGCTGCGTCACTACGAGCACACCTACGTGGCCCCCGGCGAGCGCTTCCCGCGGCGCGCCACGACCTCCGACCCGGCCGCGCGCGACGTGCGGACGTTCCCGCACGGCCCCGCCGGCGGCGCCGGGTTCGACACGGTCGGCGACGTGTTCGACCCCGCCACCAACCCGGATCGCAAGAAGCCGTTCGACATCCGGCGGGTGATGGCGGCCGCGGTGGATCAGGACCACCCGCCCCTGGAGCGGTGGCGCGACCTGCGCGGCGGCGAGACCGCGGTGGTGTGGGACGCGCACCTGGGCGGCTGGCCGGTGTGCCTGCTCGGGATCGAGTCCCGCCCGCTGCCCCGCCTCGAGTTCGTGCCCGCCGACGGACCCGAGCTCTGGTCCGCCGGGACGCTCTTCCCGCAGTCCTCGAAGAAGCTGGCGCGCGCCATCAACGGCGCGAGCGGCAACCGGCCGGTGGTGGTGCTCGCGAACCTGTCCGGCTTCGACGGCTCGCCGGAGTCGATGCGGCGGCTGCAGCTCGAGTACGGGGCCGAGATCGGCCGCGCGGTGGTGAACTTCCGCGGCCCGTTCGTGTTCTGCGTGGTGTCGCGCTACCACGGCGGCGCGTTCGTGGTGTTCTCGAAGGCGCTCCGCGAGGACATCGAGGTGGTGGCGGTGGAGGGCGCGCGCGCCTCGGTGATCGGCGGCGCCCCCGCCGCGGCGGTGGTGTTCTCCCGCGACGTGGAGACCCGCACCCGGAAGGACCCGCGGGTGATGGAGGCCGAGAAGGCCGCCGCCGCGGGCGGCGCCGCGCGGGGGCGGCTGGCCGAGATCGTCGCGGCGGTGCGCTCGGAGAAGGTGGGCGAGGTGGCGGACGCGTTCGACGGGGTCCACACCGTGGACCGCGCCCTGCGCGTCGGCTCGCTCGACCGGATCATCACGCCCGCCGACCTGCGGCCGTACCTGGTGGACGCGGTGGCGCGAGGGATCGCGCGGCACTCGGGCTGACCGCGGCGTCGCGGCACGGCGGGTGCGGCGCCGCGGCCGCGCTCAGAGCGCGTGAATCCATCCCCGGACCGAGCCAGGCGGTCGAGACGCGAGCAGCGCGAGGCGCGACGACCGAGCATGCCCCGAGGCATGTGAGGGAGGAGCAACGACGCGATGCGACGCGGATCGGCCGCCGCGGCGACGGGAGGGGATGGGTTCACGTGCTCTCAGCCGCGGCCCAGCGCGCGCAGCAGCCTCGCGCGCGCCGAGGCGAGATCGTACTCCGCCTGCACCACCTGCGCCCCGGCGGAGGTGGCCGCCACCTGCGCGTCGCCCAGCTCGATGATGCTGCCGGCGCCGGCCTGGTAGCGGCCCTCGGCCAGCCGCAGGCGCTCGCGCGCGTTGACCAGCGCCTCGTCGGCCGCCCCGGCGGCGGCGCGCGCGGTCTGCACGCCCTGGCGCGCGGCGTCCACGTCCACGGTGATCTGGATGCGGAGCGCCGCCTCCTGCGCGTCCACGCCCGCCAGGTTGGCGCGCGCCTCGCGCGCCCGCGCCAGCGAGCCGCCGCCCTCGAGCAGGTTCCAGCCCAGGTTCAGCGTGGCCGACCAGTTGAGGCCGTCGGCGTCCGGGCGCGTGCCGGCGTCGGTGACCGCGGTCTGCGCCGAGAGCGTGGGCAGCCACTCGGCCCGCGCGGCGTCGAGCGAGCGCGCCCCGGCGCGGCGCTGCGCCTCGAGCGAGGCCAGCTCCGGCCGTGCCGCGGACGCCTCCGCGACCAGCGGCGCGAGCGGCCCGTCCTCGCCGGGCACCGGCGCGATGGCCTCGTCGGACGGCTCGATGTCGGCGGGCCAGTCCAGGCCGATGGCCTGGGCGAGGAGCGCCCGCGCGTTCTCGTAGCTGTTCTCCACGCGCACCAGCTGGACCTGCGCGGTCGCGCGATCGGCGCGCGCCTGGGCGAGGTCGATGGCGGGGCGCGTGCCGACCTGCACGAACGCCTCCACCTGGCGCAGGTGCGCCTCCTGGTTGTCGAGCGTCTCGCGGGCCACCCGCACCAGCGCGTGCGCGGCGCGCGCCACGAAGAACGCGGACTGCGCGCCGGCCACCACGTCCAGCTCGGTGGCGCGCTCGGTGGCGCGCTGCGCGTCGGCGCTCGCGCCGGCCGCGCGCCAGCGGGCGACCTGCCCGAGATCGACGAGCGTCTGGCTCAGCACCGCGCGCGCGTCGAACGTGCCGCTCGTGCCCCAGCTCGCGCCGCCCGGCTTCCCGGCGAAGTTGTCGGTGGTGCGGCCCAGCCCGGCGCTGCCGGTGAGCTGGGGCAGGAGCGGCGCCCGGGCCTGGTCAGCGCGGGCGAGGGCCGCGTCGGTGGCGGCGCGCGCCGAGCGGAGCTGCGGCTGGTGCGCCCGGGCGGTGCGCACCGCCTCCTCGAGCGAGAGGACGCGCCGGGCCCCGGGCCGGTCGGTGGCCGGCGCATCCGGAGGCGGCGGGGCGGCCTGCCCGAGCGCCAGCGCCGGGGCGAGCAGGAGGAGGGCGGCGAGCCGCGGGACGGTCGTCATTCGAACCTCAGCGCCTGGATGGGATCGAGCCGGGAGGCGCGGCGGGCCGGGTAGAGCCCGAACGCCACGCCCACCAGCCCGCTGAAGCCGACCGCGATCACCACCACGTCGGCGCGGAACATGACCGGCCAGCCGAAGGCCCGGGCCATCCAGAAGGAGATCCCGAGGCCGAGCGCCACCCCCACCACGCCGCCGGCGAGCGAGAGCACCAGCGCCTCGGCGAGGAACTGCAGGAGGACGTCGCGCGCGCGGGCGCCCACCGCCATGCGGACGCCGATCTCGCGGGTGCGCTCGGTCACCGACACCAGCATGATGTTCATGATCCCGATGCCGCCCACGCCGAGCGACACCGCCGCGATGGCGAGCAGCAGCGTGGTGAGCGTGGCGGTGCCCTCCTTCTGCGCGCTCGCGAACTCGGCCAGGTTGCGGATCGAGAAGTCGTCGTCCGCGCCGTCGGCCAGCCGGTGGCGGTCCCGCAGCAGCGCGCGCACCTGCTGCTCGGCGCGCGCGGTCGAGGCGGAGTCCACCGCGCTCACCGCGATGACCCCGGGGATGAGGTTCTTCAGGCCGCCCTGGACCTTCGCGAGGTACGTCGAGTAGGGCACGAACACCGCGTCGTCGAGGTCCTGGCCCATGGGCGACTGGCCCTTGGCGGCGAGCACGCCCACCACCTGGAACGGCACGTTCTTCACGCGGACCTGCTGGCCGACCGGGCTCGCGCCCGCGCCGAACAGCTCGTCGGCGACCGTCTTCCCGAGCACGATCACCTTGGTGCCGGAGTCCACGTCCGAGGGCCCGAACAGCGCGCCCTGCGCCACCGGCCAGTTCCGGATGGCGAAGAACTCGGCGCCGGTGCCGGTCACCGAGGTGGTCCAGTTCAGGTCCTCCGACTGGATCGAGGCGGTGGTGCGGAGCTGCGGCGCGGCGTAGCGCACCGAGGGGACCTCGTTCTGGATGGCGCGCAGGTCGTCCCAGGTCAGCGTGGGCAGGCTCCCGAACCCGCCGCGGGCGCCGCCGGCGGTGGTGCTGCCGGGCAGCACCATGAGGAGGTTCGAGCCCATCGACTCGAACGTCTTCGCCACCTGCGCGCGGGCCCCGTCGCCCAGCGCCACCATGGCGATCACCGCGGCCACGCCGATGACGATGCCGAGCGCGGTGAGGAACGAGCGCATCTTGGAGCGGCGCAGCGCGCGCAGCGCCACGCGCAGGGTCTGGAGCAGGTTCACGCCGCGCCTCCTTCCCGGCCGTCCGCGCCGCCGGCCTCGTCGGCGGGCGGCGGCACCGCCGCCACCGGCGCCTGCCGCGTGTCGGAGCGGAGCTTGCCGTCGCGCATCACCAGCACGCGCGAGGCGTACGCGGCGATGTCGTTCTCGTGCGTCACCAGCACCACGGTGATCCCGGTCGCGCCCAGCGCCTGGAGGATCGCCATCACCTCCACGCTGGTGCGCGAGTCGAGGTTGCCGGTGGGCTCGTCGGCGAGCAGCACCCGCGGGCGGTTCACCAGCGCCCGGGCGATGGCGACGCGCTGCTGCTGGCCGCCGGAGAGCTGGCTGGGGTGGTGGTCGGCGCGCCCGGAGAGGCCCACCTGCGCGAGTGCCTCGAGCGCGCGGCGGTGGCGCTCGGCGCTCGGCGTGCCCGAGTACATCATGGGCAGCTCCACGTTCTCGAGCGCGCTGGTGCGGGAGAGGAGGTTGAAGCTCTGGAACACGAACCCGAGCGTCCGGTTGCGCAGGGCCGCCAGCGCGTCGGCGGACAGGCCGGAGACGTCGTGCCCCTCCAGCAGGTAGCGGCCGCGGGTGGGCCGGTCCAGGCAGCCGAGCAGGTTCATGAGGGTGGACTTGCCCGAGCCGGAGGCGCCCATGATCGCGGTGAACTCGCCGCGCTCGACGGCGAGCGACACGCCCTTCAGCGCGTGCAGCTCGACGTCGCCCATGGCGTACGTCTTCCAGACGTCCTCGAGCTGGATGAGCGGGGTCTCGGCCACGTTCGCGCCCCCTAGAACGGCCCGCGGCGCATGGCCCCGCCGCCGCCGCCCTGCCGCGCGCTCGCGGCGCCGCCGGTCGCGTCGGTGACGACCGCGTCGCCCTCCCGCAGGTCGCCGGAGACGAGCTCGGTGGAGCTCCCGTCCGTGATCCCGGTCTGCACCGCGACCGCGACCGGCTCCCGCGCCTCGCCGCGCAGCACCCACACCGTCCGGCCGGCGTCCGGCCGCGCGCGCGCGCCGTCCCCGCCGCTCCGGTCCGGCCGCGCGGAGCCCCGCGCCCCCTGCCCCGCCGGCGCGGCCGCCTCCTGCGCCTGCGCGCCCTGCGCCGGGCGCTTCAGGCCGGGCGGCGGGCGGAAGCGCAGCGCCGCGTTGGGCACGCGCAGCACGTCGTCGCGCTGCGCGTACACGAACGTCACGGTGGCGGTCATGCCGGGCTTGAGCTTCAGCTCGGGGTTCGCGACGTCCACCACCGCGTCGTAGGTCACCACGTTCTGCACGGTGGTGGCGGCGTTCCGCACCTGGCGGACGGCTCCGGAGAACACCTCGTTCGGATGGGCGTCCACGGTGAACGTGGCGGGCATGCCGGCGCGCAGCCGCCCGACGTCCGCCTCGGCCACGCTGGTGTCCACCTGCATCTTGGCGAGGTCCTCCGCGATGACGAACAGGACCGGCGCCTGGAGCGAGGCGGCCACGGTCTGGCCCACGTCCACGTTGCGCGAGATCACCACGCCGTTGGTGGGCGACACGATGTCGGTGTAGCCCAGGTTCACCTGCGCCTGCTGGAGCGCGGCCCGGGCCTGGGCCAGCGAGCCCTGCGCCGCCTGCACCGCGGCGCGCGCGCCGTCCGCGTTCGCCTGCGCGGTGTCGAGGTCGGCCGCCGCGACCAGGTTGCGCTCGGCGAGCTGCCGGGTCCGGCCCAGCTGCCGGTCGGCGTCCGCCGCCTGCGCGCGCGCCTTGGCCAGGTTGCCCTCGGCCGCCACGGTGTTCGCCTGCGCCTGGGCCACCGCGGCCCGGAACAGCTGCGGGTCGATGCGGGCGATCACCTCGCCCTTGCGCACCCGAGAGTTGAAGTCCGCGCGCAGCTCCGAGATCCGCCCGGACACCTGGCTGCCGACCTGGACGGTGACCAGGGCGGAGAGCGTCCCGGTGGCCGTCACCTTGGCCACGACCCGGCCTCGATCGACCCTGGCCGTCTCGTAGTGGACCTCGCCGGCGCTGCTGGCGGCCCGCCAGCGCCACAGGCCCAGCAGCGCGGCGAGGGCGGCGATCGCCGCCCCGGCGTACATCAGTCTCCGGCGCGTCATGGTGTGCGTGTCTCCCGGGCGGCCGGAGGCCGCGCCGCGTCGTCGTTGCCGGCGCGCGACCCTCCGCGTGCGTCGCGGGCCGGCATCGCGCGCCTCGGGGAGTACCCCCGAAGCGCCGGAAGGTTAACCGGCATCGGGGCGACGCGGGGGCGCCGCGGCAACGGGACGCTCCCACGCTCGCGGTGGTCCGTCCCGGGCGTCGTTTGCGTGCCCCGCCGGGCCGGCGCTATCGTCGCGCTCCCGCCGCCCGCCGCGGGGGTCCGGAGGACCGCGACGCGATGATGGGCCGCCTGCTGCTCACGCTCTTCGAGGCGATGGCGGTCTTCTTCGTCCTGTTCCACCTCTACTCGCGCTCGCCCGCCTTCCGGCCCGCCCGCACCGACTGGCTGCGGCCCCGCGCCAAGCTCTCGCTGCTGCTGTTCTTCACCGGCATCGCGATCCTCGGCACCTACCTCGGCCTCCCGCTCGCGGGCGGCGCCATCGCCAACACCCGCGCCGTGGGCGCGGTCCTGGGGGGCATGCTGGGCGGCCCGGCGGTGGGCGTGGCGGTGGGCCTGCTCTCGGGCGCGCACCGCCTCACCCTGGGCGGCTTCACCGCCGGCGCCGGCGCCATCGCCACCACGCTGGAGGGGCTGATGGGCGGGCTGGTGCACCGGCGGCTCGCCTCGGCCGCGCCGGACCGGCTCATCTCCTGGAAGCTCGCCTTCGCGGTGACCGCCGCGGGCGAGGCGCTCCACATGGGCTTGCTGCTCGCCGTGTCCCGGCCGTTCCACGAGTCGGTCCGCGTGGTGGAGGGCATCGGGGTGCCCATGATCCTGGCGAACTCGGTGGGCGCGGCGCTGTTCATGACGCTGCTGCGCGACCGCCACGAGCGCTACGATCGCCTGGCCGCCGCCACCTCCGCGAAGGCGCTCCGGATCGCCGAGCGGACGCTGGGCCCCCTCGCGCGCGGCTTCGATCGCTCGGTCGCCGGCGAGCTGGCCTCCATCATCCAGGAGGAGACCGGGGTGGGCGCCGTGGCCATCACCGACACCGAGACGGTGCTCGCGTTCGTGGGGCGCGGGTCCGACCACCACCGGCCCGGCCTGCCCATCGCCTCGCCGCTGACCCGCGGCGCGATCGAGCGGCACGAGGTGGTGTTCGCCGACGGCGAGCACGAGCACTACCGCTGCGCGGTCTCGGCGGCCTGCCCGCTCGACTCGGCGGTGGTCATCCCGCTGGTGGTGGACGGCGCGGCCATCGGGACGGTGCAGCTCCTCGAGACCGCGCGCACCCGGTTCCGGCGGCTGAACCGGTCGCTGGGCGAGGGCATCGCCGACCTGCTCTCCGACCAGCTCCTGCGGGCCCGCTTCCACGAGCAGAAGAGCCTGCTCGTCCTCACGGAGCTGAAGCTCCTGCAGGCGCAGGTGGACCCGCACTTCCTGTTCAACGCGCTCAACACCGTGCACGCCGTCACCCGCACCGACCCCGAGCGCGCCCGCGAGCTGCTCGGCCACCTCTCCGCGCTGTTCCGCAAGAACCTGAAGCGCTCCGCCCCGCTCTCCACGCTGGAGGAGGAACTGGAGCACGCCGGCGCCTACCTGGAGATCGAGAAGGCCCGCTTCGGCGACCGCCTGGCGGTCCTCACCGAGGTGGACCCGGCGCTGCTGCGGCTGCGGCTGCCCACGTTCACGCTGCAGCCGCTCATCGAGAACGCGGTGAAGCACGGCCTCGGCGCCACGCTCGGGCAGGCCACCGCACGCATCCGCGCCTACCGCCAGGGCGCCACGGCGGTGATCGAGATCGAGGACGACGCCGGCGCCTACGCGCCGCGCGCCGGCGCCGACGGGATGGGCATGAGCCTGGTGGACCGGCGCATCAAGAACCTGCTGGGCGCGGAGTGGGGGGTCACCGTCTCCTGCACGCCGAGCGCGCTCACGCGCGTGTCGGTGCGGGTGCCGTTCGAGGAGCGTCCCGCGTGATGCGCGCCGTCATCGTGGACGACGAGCCCAACGCGCGGGCCGAGCTGCGCGCGCTGCTCCAGGCCACCGGCGAGGTGGAGGTCGCGGCCGACTGCGGCAACGCGGTCGAGGCGCTGCAGGCCGTGCGGCGCGAGCGGCCGGACGTGCTGTTCCTCGACGTCCAGATGCCGGTGGTGGACGGGTTCGAGCTGCTCGGCATGCTCGACCCCGACGACCTGCCGGCGGTGGTGTTCGTCACGGCGCACGACGCGTTCGCGCTCCGCGCGTTCGAGGAGAGCGCCGCCGACTACCTGCTGAAGCCGGTGGCGCCCGACCGGCTCCGCCGGTCGCTGGAGCGGCTGCGCGCCCGCGCCGGCGTCGCGCGCGCCGCCCCGCCGCTCGCGCCGCCGCTCACGCGCGTGCCCTGCCTCGCCGGCCGCGCCGTGAAGCTGGTCCCGCTCGCGGAGATCGAGCTCGTCCGCTCCGGCCCCGCCGGCGTGCACGTGGTCACCGCGCAGGGCGAGCTGTTCACCGAGCTCACCCTGAAGGTGCTGGAGGAGCGCGGGGGGCTGCTCCGCTGTCACAAGCAGCACCTCGTGAACGCGGATCGCGTGGACGAGATCCGCCCCGGCGACGCGTCGGACCCCGGCGCGGCCGTGATCCGCACCCGCGGCGGGCACGACGTGCCGGTGAGCCGGCGCCACCTGGCGCAGGTGCGCGAGCGCCTCGGGATCTGATCCGCCCCCGCCGGGCCTCGGACCCCTCCGGTCGCCCCCGCCGGGCGACCGGTCGCCGCGCGCCCGACGCCGGTCGCGGGAACGCCCGCGCCGCCCCGCGCGGACGTGGTGCGATGCGCGTCCGCCCGCCATGGCCCACCGAGACGACGTGCGCGCGCTCCCCGAGCCCTACCTCCGCCTCCACGAGGCGCTGGCGCGACACCTCCCCGGCGAGCGGCTCGTCACCGACCCGCTCCGCCGGCTCGCGCTCGGCACCGACGCGAGCTTCTACCGCCTCACCCCGCGCCTCGTGGTCGAGGTCCGGACGGTGGACGAGGTGCGCCGCGTGCTCGCCGAGGCGGCGCGCCTCGGCACGCCGGTGACGTTCCGCGCCGCGGGCACCAGCCTGTCGGGCCAGGCGGTCACCGACTCGGTGCTGGTGCGGGTCACCGGAGGCTGGCGCGCGATGCGCGTGCTCGACGGCGGCGCGCGCATCGCGCTCGAGCCCGGCGTCGTCGGCGCGGACGCGAACGCGGTGCTGGCGCCGCTCGGGCGCAAGCTCGGCCCCGACCCGGCCTCCATCGGCGCCTGCATGGTGGGCGGGATCGCCGCGAACAACGCGTCCGGGATGTGCTGCGGCACCGCCCAGAACAGCTACCGGACCGTGGCGTCGATGCGCCTGGTGCTGGCGGACGGCACGGTGCTCGACACCGCCGATCCGGCGTCTCGCGAGGCGTTCCGCGCGGCGCGCCCGGAGATCGTGGAGGGGCTGCGCGCCCTCCGCGCCGAGATCGAGGCGGACCCCGCGCTGCGCCGCCGGATCGTCGAGAAGTTCCGGATCAAGAACACCACCGGCTACGCGCTGAACGCGTTCGTGGACTTCGAGGACCCGCTCGACGTCCTGCTCCACCTGATGATCGGGTCGGAGGGGACGCTCGGCTTCATCGCGGAGATCACCTACCACACCGTCCCGGAGCACCCGCACAAGGCGAGCGCGCTGGCGCTGTTCGGCGGCGTGGGGGACGCCGCGCGGGCCACCATGCTCCTGCAGGGCGGCCCGGTCGCGGCGGTCGAGCTGATGGACCGGGCCTCGCTGCGCTCGGTCGAGGTGAAGCCCGGCATGCCGCCGGAGCTGGCCGGGCTGCCCGACGGCGCGGCGGCCCTGCTCATCGAGACCCGCGCCGCCACGCCCGCCGAGCTCGGCCCCCAGGTCGAGGCCCTGCTCGCGCGCATGGCGCCGGTGCCCGCGCTCGCGCCGGTCCGCTTCACCGCGGTGAAGGCCGAGTACGAGCGGCTCTGGGACGTGCGCCGCGGGCTGTTCCCGGCGGTGGGCGCGGCCCGGCCCATCGGCACCACCGTGGTGATCGAGGACGTGGCGTTCCCCATCCGCCACCTCGCCGACGCCACGGTGGAGCTGCAGGGGCTGCTCGCCGCGCACGGCTACGACGGGATCATCTTCGGCCACGCGCTCGACGGGAACCTGCACTTCGTCTTCACGCCGGACTTCGGCGCCGAGGGCGAGGTGGAGCGGTACGCGCGGTTCATGGACGACGTCTGCACCATGGTGGCGCGCAGGTACGACGGCTCGCTGAAGGGCGAGCACGGCACCGGCCGCAACGTGGCGCCGTTCGTGGAGCTGGAGTGGGGCGCGAAGGCCACCGGGCTGATGCGGCGGGTGAAGCGGCTGCTGGATCCCGGCGGGCTGCTCAACCCGGGCGTCGTGCTGAACGACGACCCGCGCGCGCACCTGCGCGCCCTGAAGGCGCTCCCGCACGCGCACCCGATCCTCGACCGCTGCATCGAGTGCGGCTTCTGCGAGCCGCGCTGCCCGTCGCGCGACCTCACCCTCACCCCGCGCCAGCGGATCGTCGCCCAGCGCGAGATCGCCCGGCTGCGCGTCACCGGCGAGGACCCGGCCGCGCTCGAGCGGCTGGAGCACGACTACGTCTACCTGGGCGAGCAGACCTGCGCGGTGGACGGCCTGTGCGCCACCGCCTGCCCGGTGGGCATCGACACCGGCGAGCACACGAAGTGGCTGCGCGCGCAGGCCCACGCCGACGGCGGCGCGGCCGCGGACCTCGCCGCCGGACGGTTCGCGACGGTGGCCGCCGGCGCGCGCGCCGGGCTGCGGCTCGCGTCCGCGGCGCACGCCGTGCTCGGCACCGGCGCGCTCGCCGGCCTCACCCGCGGCCTGCACCGGCTCAGCGCCGGCCGGCTGCCGGTCTGGAACGAGGCCACGCCGCGCGCCGCCCGCGCGCCGCGGCTGGACGGGACGCGCCGCGGGGGCGACCGGGTGGTGTACTTCCCGAGCTGCGTCTCGCGCACCATGGGCCCGGCCCGCGGCGACGCGGAGGGCGTGGAGGTCCACGCCGCCATGCTCTCGCTGCTCGGCAAGGCCGGCTTCGACGCGGTGTTCCCGCCCGGCCTGGAGGGGCTGTGCTGCGGGATGCCCTTCGAGTCGAAGGGCTGGCCCGCGCAGGCGGACCGCAAGAGCCGCGAGTTGGAGGCGGCGCTCCTCGAGGCGAGCGAGGGCGGCCGTCACCCGGTGGTCTTCGACACCAGCCCCTGCGTGTATCGGATGCGCAAGGCGGCCGGCGGGCGGCTCGCGATCCACGATCCAGTCGAGTTCATCCAGCGCCTCGTGCTGCCGCGCGTGTCGCTCACCCGCGTGCCCGGGCCGGTGGCGGTGCACGTGCCCTGCAGCGCGGTGAAGCTCGGGCTCGCCCCGGCGTTCCGCGCGGTGGCCGAGGCCTGCGCGGAGCAGGTGGTGATCCCGCGCGAGGTCGGCTGCTGCGGCTTCGCGGGCGATCGCGGGTTCACCCACCCCGAGCTGAACGCCTCCGCGCTGGCCCCGCTCGCGGCGGCGCTGCCGGCCGGCTGCGCCGCGGGGTTCTCCTCCAGCCGGACCTGCGAGATCGGCCTGTCGCTGCACGCGGGCGTGCCCTACCGCCCCCTGGCCTGGTTGGTGGATCGCTGCGCCTCGCCCCGCGCCGCCCGGGGCCAGGACCCACACGCATCACCGGACGCACCCACCGTGAAGGAGATCGCCCGATGAGCTGGACCCAGACGTACACCCCCGTGGCCGGGAGCCTGATCGTCTCGGCCCTGATCGCCGCCATCCCGGTGGTCGCGCTGCTCGGCGCGCTCGCCTTCTTCCACGTGAAGGCCCACTGGGCCGCGCTGATCGGCCTGGTGCTGGCGCTCGGCATCGCGATCGGCGTCTACGGCATGCCCGCGTCGATGGCCGGCGCGGCCGCGCTGAACGGCGCCGCGTTCGGCCTGCTGCCCATCGGCTGGATCGTGCTGAACGCGATCTTCGTCTACGACATCACCGTGCGGACCGGGAAGTTCGAGGTGGTG
The DNA here is from genome assembly GCF_000020805.1 of Anaeromyxobacter sp. K. Classification (NCBI taxonomy): domain Bacteria; kingdom Pseudomonadati; phylum Myxococcota; class Myxococcia; order Myxococcales; family Anaeromyxobacteraceae; genus Anaeromyxobacter; species Anaeromyxobacter sp. K. The sequence continues at coordinate 3,429,394 of NC_011145.1, forward strand.
AAGGAGACCATCGCCGGCCTCGCCTCCGACCGGCGCATCCAGGTGCTGCTCATCGGGTTCTCGTTCGGCGCGTTCATCGAGGGCGCCGCCGGGTTCGGGACGCCGGTCGCCATCAGCGCCGCCATGCTCATCGGCCTCGGCTTCAAGCCGCTCCCGGCGGCCGGCCTGGCGCTCATCGGCAACACCGCCCCGGTCGCGTACGGCGCCCTCGGCACCCCCATCATCACGCTCGCCAAGGTGACCGGCCTGAACGAGCTCGCGCTGTCCGCCATGACCGGGCGCCAGCTCCCGCTGTTCTCGCTGATCGTGCCGTTCTGGCTGGTGTGGGCCATGTCCGGCTTCCGCGGCATGGTCGAGGTCTGGCCGGCCTGCCTGGTGGCCGGCCTGTTCTTCGCGGTCCCGCAGTTCGTGGTGTCCAACTTCTACGGCCCCTCGCTGGTGGACATCGTGGCCGCGGCGGTGTCGCTCCTCGCCATGTACCTGCTGCTGAAGGTCTGGCAGCCCCGGACCGTGTGGCGCTTCCACGACGAGCGCGACGCCGACGCGGCCCTGGCGGCCCGGAAGTCGGTCGGCGCCGCCGCCACGCACCGGGCGCCCACCGCGGCGGAGGGCCTGGTGGCGTGGCTCCCCTGGATCATCCTCTCGGTGTTCGTGTTCGCGTGGGGCCTGCCGTCGGTGAAGGCCTGGATGAACGGCATCTTCAACCCGACCTGGGAGGTGCCGTTCCTGCACAACCTGGTGCACAAGGCGCCCCCGGTGTCGAAGGCGCTCGCGCCCGAGGCGGCGAAGTACAGCCTGAACCTGCTCTCCGCCACCGGCACCGGCCTGCTGCTGTCCGGCGTGGTCTCCGGCCTCGTCCTGAAGCTCGGCCCGGGCGCCTTGCTCCGCACCTACCTCGGCACGCTGAAGCGGGTGCGCTTCTCGCTCGTCACCATCGCGGCCATGCTGGCGCTCGGGTTCACCACCCGCTTCTCGGGGTCGGACTCGACCATGGGGCTCGCGTTCGCCTCCACCGGCCACCTGTTCCCGTTCTTCTCGCCGCTGCTCGGCTGGCTGGGCGTGGCGCTCACCGGGTCCGACACGTCGTCGAACGTGCTGTTCGGCAACCTGCAGGTGGTGAGCGCGCAGCAGATCGGCATGAACCCGATCCTCGCGGCGGCCTCCAACAGCTCGGGCGGCGTGATGGGCAAGATGATCGACGCGCAGAGCATCGTGGTCGCGTCGGTCGCGACCGGCCAGCACGGCCACGAGGGGATCATCCTCCGCTACGTGTTCTGGCACTCGCTCGTGCTCGCCTGCCTGGTCGGCGTGGTGGTGTTCCTCCAGGCCTACGTGTTCACCGGGATGGTCCCCATTCCTCACTAGCCCACGCCCTCCTGGATCCCGCTTCACCGCCGGGCGGGATCCGGGCACAGTGGCTCCGGAGGTCCCGGTGAAGGTCGCGCTGTTCGTGCCGTGCTACGTGGACCAGCTCCACCCGCAGGTCGCCCACGCGACGGTGCGGGTGCTGGAGCGGCTCGGCGTGGAGGTCGTGTTCCCCGAGGAGCAGACCTGCTGCGGCCAGCCCATGGCGAACGCCGGCTTCGGCGGCGACGCCGCGCCGCTCGCGCGCCACTTCCTGGAGGTGTTCGGGGGCTACGAGCACGTGGTGGCGCCCTCCGGGAGCTGCGTCTCGATGGTCCGCAACCACTACGACGCGTTCCTGTCCGGCGCCCCGGGCTTCGATCGGCTCCGGCGCGGGACGTTCGAGCTGTGCGAGTTCCTCACCGACGTGCTGAAGGTGGGCGAGCTCCCGGGCCGCTACCCGCACAAGGTCGGGCTGCACCAGAGCTGCCACGGGCTGCGCGAGCTCGGGCTCGGCAGCCCCAGCGAGCGGATGGAGCCGCGCTTCAGCAAGGTCGGGCTGCTCCTCTCGCGGCTGCAGGGCATCGAGCTGGTCTCGCTCTCACGTCCGGACGAGTGCTGCGGGTTCGGCGGCACGTTCGCGGTGGCGGAGGAGGCCGTCTCCTGCCTGATGGGGCGCGACCGGATCGCCGACCACCTGGCGGCCGGGGCGGAGGTGGTGACCGGGACCGACGTCTCCTGCCTCATGCACCTCGACGGCCTGGCGCGCCGGACGCGGCTGCCGCTCCGGTTCCGGCACGTGGCGGAGATCCTGGCGGAGGCGACCGCGTGACCGGGCACGCCGAGCGCGCCGCGCGCTTCGCGGCCGACGAGCCGCGCGCGCACTGGCACGACCAGGCGCTCTGGTTCGTGCGCCTGAAGCGCGACCGCATGGCGGCGGCGGTGCCGGAGTGGGAGGCGCTGCGCGAGCGCGCCGCCGGCGTGAAGGCGCACGCCCGGGCCCGGCTGGCCGACTACCTGGAGCAGTTCGAGCGCGAGGCCACCCGGCGCGGGATCCGGGTGCACTGGGCCCGCGACGCCGACGAGCACAACGCGGTCGTGCACCGGATCCTCTCCGAGCGCGGCGTCACCCGGGTGGTGAAGTCGAAGTCGATGCTGACCGAGGAGTGCCACCTCAACCCGTACCTGCAGGCGCGCGGCATCGAGGTGGTGGACACCGACCTGGGCGAGCGGATCGTCCAGCTCGCCGGCGAGCCGCCCTCGCACATCGTGCTGCCCGCCATCCACAAGAAGAAGGAGGAGATCGGCGAGCTGTTCCACCGCACCCTCGGCACCGCGCCCGGCGCCTCGGATCCCACCTACCTCACGCAGGCCGCGCGCGCGCACCTGCGCGAGAAGTTCCTGGCCGCGCAGGCCGGCCTCACCGGCGTGAACTTCGCGATCGCCGAGACCGGCGGGATCGTGGTGTGCACGAACGAGGGGAACGCGGACATGGGCACGCACCTGCCCCCGCTCCACGTCGCCTGCATGGGCGTGGAGAAGATCGTCCCGCGGCTCGCGGACCTCTCGGTCTTCCTGCGCCTGCTGGCGCGCTCCGCCACCGGCCAGCCGGTGACCACCTACACCACCCACTTCCACGCGCCGCGCCCGGGCGGCGAGCTGCACGTCGTGATCGTGGACAACGGCCGCTCGCGCCTGCTCGCCGAGGAGGAGTTCCGCGGCGCGCTGGCCTGCATCCGCTGCGGCGCGTGCATGAACACCTGCCCGGTGTTCCGCCGCAGCGGCGGCTACAGCTACGCCTGGACCATCCCCGGCCCCATCGGCTCGGTGCTCGCCCCCGGGCGCGATCCGGCCGCGCACGGCTCGCTGCCGTTCGCGTCCAGCCTGTGCGGCTCCTGCGACGCGGTCTGCCCGGTGAAGATCCCGCTCCACGACCAGCTCCTGGCCCGGCGCCGCGAGGTGGTGCGCGCCGTCGGCCAGCCGCTCGCGAAGCGGCTGGCGATGCGCCTCGGCGGGTGGATCCTCGGGCACCGCGCCCTGTACGAGCTGGCCGGGCGCCTGGCGCGCCTCGCGCTCCGGCGCCTCCCGCGCGCCTGGCTCTACGGCCGCTGGAACGCGTGGGGGCGGCAGCGCGAGCTGCCGGCGGCGCCCGCCGAGAGCTTCCGCGATGCCTGGCGCCGCACCCGGGGAGGCGGCCGTGGGTAGCCGCGAGGAGATCCTGGCCGCGCTCCGCCGCGCCGCGCCGCCCGACCCCGGGCTCCCCTCCGAGCCGGTGCGCGGCACGCCGTACGCGGACCTCGCGCGCCAGCTCGGCGAGGCGGTGGTGGCGGTGGGCGGCGCCTTCCAGCGGGTGCCGGACGCGGCCGCGCTGCGCGAGGCCGTGGCGGCGCTCGCCGCGCGGCTCGAGGCCCGCCGCGTGGTGTCGCGGGTCCCGGAGGCGGGCGCGGGCACGCCGGGCCTGGCGGAGGTCGCCGATCCGCACCAGCTCGAGGGCATGGACCTGGCGGTGCTCCCGGGCCGGTTCGCGGTGGCCGAGAACGGCGCGGTGTGGGTGGCCGGCGAGGACCTCGGCCACCGGGCGGTGTTCGTGATCGCCCAGCACCTCGCGCTGGTGGTCCCAGCCGCGGAGATCGTGAACGACCTGCACGAGGCCTACGCGCGCATCCGCTTCGACGGCCCGGGCTTCGGGCTGTTCGTGGCCGGGCCGTCCAAGACCGCCGACATCGAGCAGGCGCTCGTGATCGGCGCCCACGGCGCGCGCTCGTGCACGGTGTTCCTGGTCGGCTGAGCGCCGCGTCCCGGTCAGCGGCCGCGCGCCCGCCGCGCTCCGCCGCCCAGGTACGCCGCCACCGCGCGCCAGGTCTCCTCGAACTGGCCGCGGGTGAAGCCGGTCCCGGAGGCCAGCCAGTCGAAGTGCGGCGGCACGTGGCGCGGCTGGCCGAAGTGGCCGATGACGTCGAGGTGATCGGCCCAGACCGCGCGGATCACGTCGCCCCAGACCTGGCTGCGCGTCGGGACCATGCCGTCGTTCGCGCGCGCGTCGGGGATGCGCCCGTAGGCGAGCCGCAGCGGCCGCGCCTGGACGATCGAGAGCGGCGGCTCGCGGTCCAGCGGCGTGCCGGAGGCGATGCGGTAGAGCCCGACGTACATGGCGTGGGTGGCCTGCGCGTACGGGCCCAGGCCCGCCGCCAGCACCGAGCGCAGGCCGGGCGGCCGCGCCCGCGTGATCACGCAGCCGTAGCGCACCCCGGGCCGGTCCTCGGTGGTGGCGTTGAACACGTCCATGGCGGCCGGGCCGATCTGCGTGACCAGGTCCTGGTCGTCGCCGAGGCTCGAGAAGAAGTCCTCGATCTCGCGCCGGCGCTCGCCGGAGAAGTCCGCCAGCAGCTCCGAGAAGAGCTGCTCCACCACGCCGCTGGGCGGCGCCGCCGGCCGGCGCAGGAACGCCGCCAGCCGGAGCGCGGCGCCCGCGGGCAGCCGCCCGGCGCGGAGCGTGTACATGGTGGCGAGGGAGAGGATCTTGAGGACCTGCTGGCCGAGCAGGTTGTTGAAGAAGTGCGCCACCGGCGTGCCGTAGTGCGGCGCGGACACCGTCACCACCGACCGCACCGCGCGCGCGCACCGCTCCACGTCGGCGTCGGTGGGGAGCGACACCTCCGGGCTGAGCAGGAGGCGCACGTCCAGCCCGCCGCTCGAGTGGCCCACCACGCTCACCTCGCCGCCGGGCCCGTCCAGCACGCGCGCGACGTCCTCGGCCAGCAGGGCGGCGCGCTTCCGCAGCGTCGCCGTGGGCGCGGTGCGCACCACCCGGATCTCGCCGTCCAGGCCGTGCGCCGGGCCGATCTCGGCGAGCAGATCGCGCACGTGGCCGAAGTAGGTGAAGTCGCCCAGGTTGGCGAACCCGAAGAACCCCGGGACGAGCAGGACGTGGTGACGCGGGGCCACGGGCCGAGTCTACGCTCGGTCCGCCGCCCGCGGGCCAGGACTTCCGCGGGTGCGCCGAGCGCGTGCGCGCCCGTGTCCGCGCCCGGCTGCCGCGCCGTATGATGCGCGCCCGGAGGCGAGCGATGGACGTGAAGCAGGTGTTCGACGGTGCGGCGGCGCGCTACGACGCGCTCCGCCGGCAGCTCATCCCGTGCTTCGACGGGTTCTACGGCGCGGCGGTGGACCTGCTGCCGTTCGAGGAGGGCCGGCCGGTGGGGGTCCTCGACGTGGGCGCCGGGACCGGGCTGCTGGCGGAGCAGGTGCTCGCGCGCTTCCCGGCCGCCGAGGTGACGCTGCTCGACTTCTCGGACGAGATGCTGGACCGCGCCCGCGCGCGCTTCGCCGGCCGGTCTGCCCGGGTGACGTTCCGCACCGGCGACTACCTGCGCGATCCGCTCGGCGGCCCCTGGGACGCGATCGTGTCGGCGCTGTCCATCCACCACCTCTCCGACGGCGACAAGCGGGCGCTCTACGCGCGCGCCGCCGCGGCGCTCGCCCCGGGCGGCGTCCTGGTGAACGCCGACAACGTGCTCGCCGAGGACCCGGCGGTGGCCGCGCGCGACCGGGCGCTCTGGATCCGCGCCATCCGCGCGAGCGGGCTGGCCGAGGCGGACCTCGAGGCGGCGCTGGAGCGGACGCGGGTGGACGTGCTCGCGCCGCTCGGGCTCCAGCTCGGCTGGCTCCGGGGGCTCGGCCTCGCCGAGGTGGACTGCGCGTACAAGTGGCACCACTTCGCCGTCTTCTCCGGCCGGCGTCCGGTCACGGACGGGTGATCTTCTGCTGGCGCGGAGGGGGTGAGTGATGCTTACATCAGCGCCCTTTCCAAGGAGGTCCGCGTGAACCGCAACACCGTCATCGCCCTCGTCGTGGGGCTCGTGGTCGGGTTCCTGATCGGCCAGCTGGCCTCGAGGCGGGATCAGGTGACATCCGTCCCCGTGGTCGCCGCGCCCGCCGGCACGCCGGCGATGCCGCCCGGCGGGATGGGCGGGCTGCCCGCGCCGATGCCCTCGCCCGGCGCCAGCATGGACCTGCAGGCCCGGATCACCGCCGCCGAGCAGATCGTCGCGAAGGACCCCAGGAACGTCCGCGCCTGGATCCAGCTCGGCAACGACTACTTCGACTCGCGCCAGGCGCAGAAGGCGGTCGAGGCCTACGGGCGTGCGCTCGAGCTCGAGCCCAACACCCCCGACGTCCTCACCGACCAGGGCGTGATGTACCGGGACCTCGGCAACTTCGACAAGGCGATCGCCAACTTCAAGAAGGCGAACGAGGTCGATCCGAAGCACGTGCAGAGCCTGTTCAACCTCGGCGTGGTCTACCTGCACGATCTCCAGGACGCGGACAAGGCCGCCAAGGCCTGGAACCAGGTGATCTCGGCCGCGCCGACGAGCCCGCAGGCGCAGCAGGCGCAGCAGGCGCTGACGCAGCTCAAGGCGAACCCGCCGCCGCCGAGGAAGAAGTAGCGGGAGCCCGCCGCACCGGCCGGGGCGCCGCGACCGCGGCGTCCGGCCGCGCGGGGGCGGGCAGCGCGGCGTCCAGCCGCGCGGGGCTGGGCAGCGCCGCGAGGTGGCTTATGCTCCGGGGGCATGCACCGCGCCCTCCTGCTCGTCGCCGCCCTGCTCGCCGCCGGTTGCCACCCGCGGCCGTCCGCGTCCACCCTCGTCGCCCAGCCGCTCGCGCCCGGGCGCGCCTGGATCAGCGCCGTCGATCGCGGTCACCCGCTGGTCGGGCGCATCTGGGACGTCCGCGCCGGGCGCTTCGCCGACGAGGCGACGCTCGAGGCCGGGCTCGCCGGCGCGTCGTTCGTGCTGCTCGGCGAGACGCACGACAACCCCGATCACCACGTGCTCCAGGCGCGCCTCGTGCGCGCGCTCACCGCCGCCGGCAGGCGGCCGGCGATCGCGTTCGAGATGCTCGCCACCGAGCAGCAGCCCGCCATCGACGCGGCGCTGGCGCGACCGGGGGCGACGCCCGACGACGTGTCGCGCGCGGTGCGCTGGGACGAGAGCGGCTGGCCGCCGTTCGAGACGTACCGGCCGGTGTTCGCGGCGGCGCTCGACGCCGGCCTGCGCATCGAGGGCGCGAACCTCCCGCGCGCGAAGATCCAGGCCGCGGCCCGCGGCGGCGTCCAGACCCTCCCGGCGCCGGTCCGGGCGCGCATCGAGCGGCAGGGGCCGCTCCCCGAGGCGGTCGCGCACGAGATGCGCAAGGAGATGGCGGAGTCGCACTGCGGCGCGCTGCCCGAGTCGATGCTCGACCCGCTGGTGATCGGCCAGCGGGCCCGCGACGCGCAGATGGCCGAGTCGCTGGCGCGGATCGGGGCCGCCGGTGCGGTGCTCATCACGGGCTCGGGCCACGCGCGGACCGACCGCGGGGTGGCGTCGTACCTCGATCCCGGCGCGAAGGTCGCGAGCGTGCTGTTCCGCGAGGTGGTGCCCGGCCGCGACGAACCGGCCGCCTACGGCGCCGACTACGCGGGGCGCCTCCCCTTCGACTGGGTGGTATTCACGCCAGGTGAGAAGCGGCCCGATCCCTGCGCCGAGCTCCGCGCCCACCTGAAGGCGAAGCCTGCCGCGAAGCCGGCCGCGCCGACTCCGCCGCCCGCCACGCCGTGACCGAAGCCCGGGCGCGCTCGCCGCCGCTCGCGGCGAAGGTCGTTGAAGAGCGTCGCGCGCCCGACGATTCCCTTCGGAAGGATCGCGTCGAAGTCCGTGTTCGGGTCGAACACTTGCTTGTCACTGAACACAAAAGGTGAAGGATGAACGAGTACCGAACGGCCTTGCGCGCCTGGAAGGCAGGCTTGCGCGATGCCGTCTTCCCGGCGGGAACGTATTGGATGCGCGCCGGGCACGACGTCGCGTGCGCGGCGGCTCCTTAGCATGCGGTGTCCTGACCACCGCCGGGACTCTGGACTCGCGCGTTTGCGACGGCTGGCCGCGGGCCCGGTGCGTCCAGGCCGGCTTCGGATGCCAGACTCACAGCGTTCCCTGCCCATCACTGCGCGATTCGTCCCGGTGTTGGTCCACTTCCGGGATGCGCTGTAGCTCGCATCAAACCGGAAGCGGTGACCAGACCGCGATCGCAGTGACGCGCCCGGCCTATTGCTCTGGGTCGGGGCCTTCAACGTTCCCTCATTTTCGCCAGGACCATCGACCGGAGTAGGTTGGCCAAGTCGTTCCGCTCCGCCACTATCGCGACCAGCAAGGCAGGACGGGCGCCTGCTGTGGAGATGAAGTACTCGCACCCTTCGCTCATCTCCACGTGCCAAGTGGTCACGACGGACAGCGCGTCGAGATCTTCGACCACTTCATCGACCAAGTCGTGAACGGTCTCAGCATGGGGTCCGACGCAGCAGATCTCTGCGCTCCCCATGCGAACGAGCTCGCCCGCCAACGACGGCGCGCGGAGAGCATCGGCGTCCTCAATTGCCGGCAGCATCGCGGCACACGGACCTGATACCTCCGGTCCGACTTCAGCCAGCGCCTCTGGCGCAACGATCGCCAAGGTTCTAGCTCCGAGAGTGAATCGCTCCAGCATCTCCTCAGAACTTCACGATGCGGAGGTGATTCACCAACTCGAACTCGGGGCCACCTTGCTTGCTATCGGTGAGCTCGGAACCGGCCCAGGCCGGAGTCATCAGGTGCTCGTGCTCCCTTCGCCCCCGCAGCCGCTCGAGCCTCCGAACCAGCACCTCGAGACCCTCGTCGTCGAGACAGAGAGCCACCCCTGCGCGGCCGGGTTTGTCTCCATCTCGCAACTCCACTGTGAGCAACATCATCCCCCTCACATGTCGAACTTCTTCTTGTCGAAAGGTCCTGAGTAGTCCTTGGGGCGATTCACATCCACGTGCGGCGGCTCGCCGAAGCTGTTTGCCTCGTCGATGTGATACGAGCGACCGGTCTTGGGATTGACCTGACCCCCGAAAACTAGGCCACTCCCGCTGCAACCTCTACGCTGTCAGTGGAGGTCGCATGAAGGTCAAGAAGTACTCCGAGGAGCAGATCATCGGGGCGCTGCAGGAGGCCGACGCCGGCGCGAAGGTTGAGGACGTTTGCCGGCGGCTCGGCATCAGCAAGTCACCTTCTACCGGTGGAAGGCGAAGTTCTCGGGTCTGCAGGTGAGCGACGCGAAGCGGCTCCGCCAGCTCGAGGACGAGAACCGCCGCCTCAAGACGATGGTCGCGGACCAGGCGCTGGACATCCAGGCGCTGAAGGCAGTACATGATGCGGAGCAACGCCGAGCACTTCCACCCGCCGGACGAGCTTCTCCCGCCGCTCCCCCCGAAGTAGGCGCGGATCCGCGGCTACCGGCGGGCAGCCGAGGCGCAGCTCCTGGCGAGGTACTGCATGGCGCGCCTCGTCGAGAACACGACCCTCTGGCCGGAGCTCACCGACGCCAGGAAGGACTCGTTCTGGAAGCGCCCCGACGGGGACCGGGAGCGCCTGTGGGGTCCCCGCCTCGACCTGGCCGCCGCGATGACCGAGTTCGACGAGGAGCTCATCCGGCCCGACGATCCCTGACGGCCAAGCCTCGCGCCTCCTCGGGATAAGGCGATGAGCGTGGACTCCCCCGCGCTCGTCACCCGAGGAGATCACCATGAACGTGAGCGCGGGCGTGTACTTGCGCGTCAGCACGGACCGTCAAACGGTCGACAACCAGCGCGCCGACCTGGACCGGCTCGTCCGCGCCCGTGGCTACGAGCCGATCGTCTACGAGGAGGTCGAGAGCGCCGCCAAGGCGAGGCCGGTGCTCGATCGCCTCCTGGCCGACGCCCGCGCCGGCCGGCTCGCCGCCGTGGCGGTGTGGGCGCTGGATCGTCTCCACCGCTCGATGATCGGCGCTATCCAGGTCGTCCTCGAGCTCGACCGGCTGAACGTCCGGGTCGTGTCCGTCCGCGAGCCCTGGCTCGACACCGACAGTCCCGTCCGACCCCTCCTCGTCGCCATCTTCGGCTGGGTCGCGGAGCAGGAGCGGACGAGGCTCATCGAGCGCACCAAGGCGGGGCTCGAACGCGCCCGACGAGCAGGCAAGCGCGTTGGGCGACCGCCCGCATCTTCCGTTCTGCTCCACGCGGCGGGCGACCTCGTTGCCGCGGGCGTCTCGGTCGCAGAAGCAGCGCGCCGGAAGGGGGTCGCGCGTTCGACGTTGCAGCGCTTCCTCCGCCGCCGGTAGGCTGGCCCCCGGCATGTTCAAGGTCACGAGGCTCTCGGACTACGGTGCCGGTACCCCCGCGGTCGCCCGCCTCGGCCCCGGCGTCCACGACCTGGTGAAGTTCTCGAGGCTCTCCGAGGAGAACCGCGACAAGGTCTGTTCGTGTGCCTGGGACGTCATGCAGGTCCTCGTCCCCGCCCAGCGGCTCGCGCACGAGGTCATCCAGGAGTTCGACGAGATCGAGGCCGGGATCCAGCGCGAAGGGATCTCTGTGCAGTCAGGGGCCATCGAGGTGCCGAGCGCGCTCAAGCTCGACAAGGTCTCCGACTTCATCGTGCGCGCGAAGAAGGTGCTCGCGCGGGCGATGGAGCTCGTCGAGCTGTTCTGGGGAAAGCGGTTCGACGCCGCGCACTACCACAAGGTCCTCGAGTGGGCTCGTGCGGACCTCGGTCCTGATGCGCCCCTCACGCGGCTGCTCGAGGATGACCAGAAGTGGATCAAGCACATCATCGACCTTCGCAACGAGGAGGAGCACCCCTCTCGCAAGGGTCCGTTCGTCAGGAACTACGACGTCGACGTCTCGCCGAAGGGAGGCGAGGTCTCTCGGCCTCGCTTCTTCGATGGCACCGACGTGCGGAGTGCGTTGACGGTGTTCAGCGAGAATCTCCTCACGTTCGTGGAGGAGCTCATCGCCCTTGGCGTCATGCACACGTTCACGTTCCCGCAGCTCGCGATCGCCGAGATCTCGGTCAAGGACCGCGATCCCACGCTGCCGGTCCGGTTCCGGGTCGTGCTGAACGACGAGGCGCACCGGCGCTTCGTCGCCGGGACCAAGGCGCAGGAGACGACGGAATCACGCCTGCCCGAAACCCCTCCCCCTCGGGATGCTGGAAAGCCGAAGGGGTAGCGCCTACGTGCGGCGAGCACGACGCCTGCCCGAATCCGGACCCTTTTGGCCTGGGCGGGTTTGCGAAGTCCGAGCGCGCCTACACGACCCGTCGCTCCTTGCCCTCGATTCGTAAGGTCACTCGTATCGAACGCCTCGAGCGTCGCGCCCGAGTCGAACCGAACGACGAAGCCCCCATGCGCCGCAGCGGCCGCGTCCGTGAGGGCTACCGGTCCGCGTCGGGATCTATAGGCAGTCACCCGTCAGGACGCAGACGGCAGCCGTCCATGCAAGGGGTGCGACTAGGGCCGCGACTCCTCCCACGATCACGCCAGCGGCGATCCGACCTCCGATACCCCTTCTCCGCGAAGCAAGAACCCCAACAAACGCCCCGAAGCTGGGTAGGCCCAGCCCGAAGGCGAGCCCGACGAGCTTCATGGCTCGCGAAGAAGCGTTCCATGAGAACCCGCTCCACCCGGCGATTGCACCTCCGATCGTGAGTGCGAGAATCGTTGCGCACAGGACAGCTAGAGGTGCCCACCGGCTTCGATCACGCAGTATCGCCGATGCCACAGCCACACCGATGACCGACACCAGGTAGATCACTCCGATGACGCCTGCCAGTGGGTCGCCGCTCCAGGCTCTCAGCACGAGTGCACCGCCTTCCGTGTGGGTCCTACTTGCTCGGCGCCGGACGCCAGGCGGAATCATCCGCCTTCTGAACGCCGAAGTAGGAGGCCGGCAACGGCCGATCCCATCCAGGAGCAGAGACCGGGGGCGGTGCGACTTGTGCCCCGGCCGCGTTGAGGAGACCGCTCACATAGGAGTTGCTGTTGTATGACTCGCGACCAGGGAAGAAGAAGTAGGAAGCATCCCCCTTGTACGCCGAGTCGAGAGACAACAGAGCCGAGATGAACTGATCGTCGCTCTTGTACTGCGGAGGTACGGCGATTTGGCTATGCGTGTCCGGATGTGGTGTGGCGTCTTTCTCTCGGTTGGGCGCATTCTTTAGCCTCATTGCGAGGTCAGGCCCGGCTCCGAGAGTCATGGTCAGCTTCCCATCCACTTCCTTGAACCGGCTGTCATTGCGGTACGCATCTTGGTTCTCGGGAGTTATCCGAATGGACGTGTGGAATGACTCCTTTGTGACGCTGTGCCATTGCAGGTCTACTTCTTTGACCGAGGGGTCGACGTACTTGTACGGGTTGTTCCACACGTATGCGTAGCGGTTCCAGCTCTGCGGGTTCTCCGGGTGAATGCCGGCAGGATCAGGAGAGACGAATCTCCCGATCTGCGGCCAGTACATCCGCGCGCCGTAGTCGTGGAACCCGGTCCCGGGGTCGTAGACCCGGCCGTTGTACTGGCGGTCGCCCATCGCGCCAGAGTGCGAGAGCTCCTCACCCCATGGCTCGTAGTCGATCCGCGCGACGACGGCGCCCCCAGCGTTCGTCCGCGCAAGCACGCTTCCAAGGGTATCGGTGTGATACCACTCTCGCTCGTTGCACGGCGGTGCGCTGGAGCTCAGGCACCCCTGCGCTGCCACGAGCTGGTTGCCTAGGTAGAAGTACTCGCGCAACCTCGTTCCATCAGGAAGGGTCTCTACCCCACTCATCACCTATCTGCGTGAGCCGCTGCTCGTCGGGATTGCCGAATGACGTATGGCAGGACCATTTCACGGTGACATCGGATGGCCCGCGCTGAACCTCGACCCGCGTGCAGTTCCCGGTGAAGTACAGGTCGACGACGCATGCGCCCGGGGCGTCGCAGGCGTTCACGTCGGGCCGATAGCCCCTTGTCGATCGAAAGATCCGGCCGAGGCTGTCGAACTCTTGCCTCTCGCCCACCTCTCCAGACGCCACGTCGAACGGGTAGGACTTGAACCAGGGGCGACCCATCGAGTCGTACCGGGTGTTCGTTTGCACGCCCTCCGAATCGAGCGACGACATCTCCCGGCCCAAACCGTCCAAGCTCGTCGTGACCGAGTAGGGAAGGATGGCTTCGACCACCAGCGACATCGCGCTCAGTGAAGTAGTCTGGGACACTCGGAGTGCGTGTGTCAATTGTCCACGTTCGACGGCCCGGCGGGTTGCGCGCAGGCTGGCGTGAATGCCGGGGATTCACGGTAAGTCAGGAACGGGCCGGTGCGCCGCGCCGGTCGGCGGTGCCGTCGATCGAGCACGGGCGGCGCCTCTGAACGCATGTGCGCGACATCACGTTCGAGCACCGAAGCCATCACCACGATCGAAGTCGAGCTCCTCACGGATCACGGAAACAACGCGGTCCTTCGCCTGCCTGGGCGGAAGTTCCCAGGAATCCTCGTGCAAGTGGATTCCTCGAACGCTCTCGTCGAGACGGTCCAGGAGGCGATGTCGGCGATCGAAGCCGGCCAAGCGAAGGACGCCGTCGAGATCGTTCGGGGGCTCGCGGTCGAGCTCGAAGAGGCCCAAGCGAGGTACGAGGCGGCACCGTCAGCCCACGGCCTGGCGAAGCCGTAGTGAAAATGAGATGCGCGTGCAGCGAGCGCGCGACCGGGTGGCCGCGCAGAGCCGTCGATGCATCGACCGGCCCGCGCCCTTCAGTCGTCCCCGCCCACCAGCGCGGCCAGCTCGCGGTAGAGCAACGCCTCGTCGCCGAGGTTCACCTCCACCAGCCGCCGCAGGTGGGCGATGCTGTCGAGGTCGATCCCGGTGCACCGGATGCCCACGTCCTCGCCGTCGCGGTGCGCGATCACGCCGTCCATGCGGATGAGCGTGTCGCCCTGGTCGAGCTGGATCACGAGCGCGCAAGGCTCGCCGGCCGCGCCGGGGAACGCGGCCGGGACCTCCACCCGCGCGCCCTTCAGCGAGACGTCCTGGACGCCGCAGCCGACCCGCGCTGCCCCGGCGCGCAGCTCGCCCGGCCGGTGGAACGCGATGCGCGAGAACCGGCGGCGCTCGGGCTGCCCTTGCACGCTGGCCATGGACACTCCCCCCTTCCGCGGATTGTCCCGCCACCCGCTCGCCCGGCGCAAGCGCGGAGGCATCGCGGGGCTTGACCCCGGGGCCGCCGGGACCGACCGTGCCGGGTCATGCCCGCCCCGGCGCGCCCCCTCGACGAGCTGATCGCGTTCGTCCGCGCGCGGACCGCGCCCGCGCCGGTGCCGCTCGTGCCGGAGCTCGTGCTCCACCAGGCCAGCGAGTTCACCCCGCTCTGGCACGCCACCGCCGGCGACCTGGCGGGGTGGGACGACTCGCCGTTCTGGGCGTTCCCGTGGGCCGGTGGCCAGGCGCTGGCGCGGCACCTGCTCGACCGGCCCGAGCGCGTGCGTGGGCGCCGCGTGGTGGACTTCGCCACCGGCAGCGGGCTGGTGGGCCTGGCCGCGGTCCGCGCCGGGGCGGCCGAGGTGGAGGCCTGGGACGTCGACCCGTTCTGCGAGGCGGCGGTGCGCGCGAACGCGGCGCTGAACGGGCTCGCGCTCCCGTTCCGGTCCGGCGACCCCATCGGCGCGCCGCTGCCGGGCGTGGAGGTGCTGCTCGCTGGCGACGTGTTCTACGAGGGTCCGCTCGCCGCCCGCGCGCTCGCCTGGTTCCGCGCGCTCGCCGGGCGGGGCGTGACGGTGCTCGCCGGCGACGCGGGCCGCACCTACGCGCCACGGGAGGGGTTCACGGTCGTGGCGGAATTCCAGGTGCCCACCACGGTCGAGATCGAGGACGCGGCGGTGCGCGGCGCGCGGGTGCTCCAGATCATGGGGTGAGCGCCGGGCCGCGTGTTACGATCCGTCGCTGGGGAGGTCCCGCCCGCTTGCCCGCCCGCGCCCCGCTCGTCGTCGCACGTGCCGTCCTGGCGCTGGGCCTGCTCGCCGCGGGGCTGATCGTCGCCTTGCTGCTCGCCGGCGGGCTCGCCGCGGGGGCGGTCCTCGCCGTCCCCGCCGGGCACTGGGCGCTCGGCGCGGTCTCCGCGGCCGCGGCCGCGCTCGTCATCCGCTGGCTCCTCCTGCTCCGCGTCGCGCCGGTGCGCCTCACCGGCATCGACGTGCGCGCCTCCGAGCAGCCGGCGCTGGTCGCCCTGGCGAGGACCGTCGCCCAGCGGGTGGGCGCGCCCGCGCCGCGCCGCGTGTGCCTGGTGGCCGGGGTGGAGGTGATGGCCATCGAGGAGGGCGGCGTCCTCGGCCTCGGCGCGCACCCGGTGCTCGGGATCGGGCTGGGGCTGATCGCGCTGCTGGGCGTGTCGGAGCTGGAGGCGGCGCTGGCCCACGAGCTCGGGCACCGGCGCGCGGGCGGGCGCGCCGGCGGCCTGCTGCACCGGGCGCGCGCGGTGCTGACGCGCGCGTCGGCGCCCGGCCGCGGCGGCGCGCTCGGGGCGCCGTTCCGCCGGCTGTGCGCCGCGTACCTGCGCGCCACGCTGCACCTGGCGCGCGCCCAGGAGCTGCAGGCGGACCGGGCCGCCATCCAGGTGGCCGGGCCCGCCGCGCACCTCGCCGCGCTGGAGCGCGCGGCGCGCGGCGCGGTGCTGTTCACCGCGTTCCTGGCCGACGAGGTCGAGCCGCTCGTGGCCGAGGGGCACCAGCCGGAGAACCTCTACGACGGCTTCCGCGCGTACGAGGCCGAGCTGAGCGAGCAGGGCCGCGCCGGTGCGCTGGATCGCGAGCTGGCCCGCACGCCCGCCGAGCCGGAGGGCCTGCACCCTCCGCTCGCCGCGCGCCTCGCGTTCGCGCGCGCGTTCCCGGACGCCGGCCGCCCGCGCGACGCGCGGCCCGCGCGCAGCCTCCTGCTCAACGCCGAGCGGCTGGAGCGCGAGCTCGGCGCGCGCGTGGCGGCGGAGCGCGCCGGGGAGCGGCCGCTCGCGGTGGTGCCGTGGGCCGAGGTGGGCGCGCGCGTGTACGGCCCGCGCGTGGAGCGGGCCGGCCGCACCTACGCGGCCCGCGTGGCCGCCGAGTTCGGCGCGCCGGCGACCGGCCAGGGGGCGCTGGCCGCGCTGGTGCCCACGCTGGAGCGGCGGCACGACGAGGCCGCGGCGCTGGTGCTCGACCCCTCGCTCGCCTCGGTCCCGGTGGACGACCGCACGCGCCAGGTGGAGCGGATCGTCTCGCACGCGCTCGGCGCCCTGGTCGCGCTGTCGCTGGTCGAGCGCGGCGGCGCCTGGCGCAGCGAGATCGGCCGGCCGGTGGAGGTCGCCGTGGGCCGCGCGGTGGTGGCGCCGCTGCACGTCGCGGAGGAGGCGCTCGCCGACCGCTCGCGGCTCGCCGAGGTGGTGCGGCGGGCGGTGGAGACGCCCCAGGACTCGACGTGAGCGCGGCGCCGCGGGTCCTCGCCTGCGGGCACGTCACGCTCGACCGGGCCGGCGAAGTGCAGGTGCCCGGCGGCTCCGCCTGGTACGCCGGCCACACCTGGCGCGGCCTGGGCGCGCGCGTGCGGGTGCTCACCGCGGCCGGCCCGGAGCTGCCGGCGGCGGCGCTCGCCGGGCTCGAGGCCGTGGTCCTCCCCGCGCCGCGCACCACCGCCTTCGAGAACCGCTACGGCCCCGGCGGCGTCCGCGCCCAGCGCGTGGAGGCCGCGGCGCCGCCGCTCGACCCGGGCGCGCTCCCCGGCGGCTGGCGCGACGCCGACGTGCTGCACCTGGCGCCGGTGCTCGGTGAGATCGACGTGCCCGCGTTCACCGCCGCGGTCCGGGCGCGCGTGGTCGGGCTGGGCGTGCAGGGCCTGGTGCGCGCGGTGCTCCCCGGCGGCGAGGTGGCGCAGCCGCGCTGGGAGCCGGCGCCGGGGGCGCTCGCCGGCGTGGACGCGGTCTTCGTCGGCGAGGACGACCTGCGCGGCCAGGGCGACCTCGTGGCGCGGCTGGCCCGGGCGGTGCCGATCGTGGTGCTGACGCGCGGCGCGCGGGGGTGCGAGGTCATCGCGCGCGGGCGGGCGCGGCGGGTCGGCGTCTCGCCGGCGCGGGAGGTGGATCCGACCGGGGCCGGCGACGCGTTCGCGGCCGGGTTCCTGTTCGGGCTCGCGCGCGGCGACGCCCCGGTGGACGCCGCCCGCCTCGGCGCGGCTGCCGGCGCGATCGCGGTCGAGGCCCGCGGCGGCGGCGCGCTCCATCGCATGGGCGAGGCCCACGCGCGCGCCGCGGCGGTGCCGGTGCTCGACGGCGCGTGAGCGCGCTACCCGCCCTCGCCCCTCGCCGTCGCCTCCAGCAGCGCCCAGAGCCGGCCCAGCGTCCGCCGCGGCCAGGGCGCGTCCTCCTCCGGCTCGCGGTGCGCGGGCGAGACGCCGTGCAGCGCCGCGATCACCTGGATCGCGTACTTCACCACCGTGTCCTGCGCCAGCTCCCGGCCGGACACGCCGTCGCCGATCTCGCGCTCCTCCTCGCCCGGCACGAGGACGCACACCGGCCGCCAGTAGCCCGGCTCGGCGTGCGGGAGGACCGCCAGCCAGGTCCCCTCCCCCTCGCCGCCGGAGGAGAGATCGAGCCACAGCCCGCCGTCGCGGGGGATCCACCGGAGAGGCGCCATGATTCCGCATTCTACCCGGGAGATCGCTGCTAGGCTCCGCGCCATGGCTCCCTCCCTCGTCATCTACGGCGCCTACGGGTACACCGGCGAGCTGGTCGCGCGCGAGGCGGCCGCCCGCGGCCTGCCGGTGGTGCTCGCGGGCCGGGACTCGGAGCGCCTCGCCCGCCTCGGCCGCGCGCTCGGCCGCCCGTGGCGCGCGTTCCCGCTCACCGACCCCGAGGCGCTCCGGGCCGGGCTGCAGGACGCGGGCGCGGTGCTGCACTGCGCCGGCCCCTACGTGGACACCTGGCGGCCCATGGCCGAGGCGTGCCTCGAGCTCCGCGTGCACTACCTCGATCTCGCCGGCGAGGCCGCGGTGTACCGCGCGCTCGCCGTCATGGGGCTCCACGCCGAGCGGGCCGGCGTGATGCTGCTCTCCGGCGCCGGGTTCGACGTGGTGCCCACCGACTGCCTCGCCGCGCACGTGGCCCGGCGCCTCCCCGGCGCGGTCCGCATCGCGATCGCGATCGACGCGCTCGGCCACCTCTCCCGCGGCACGGCGCGCACCGTGATGGCGCACGCGGGCGACGCCGACGCCCGGGAGCTGAACCCGCACCAGCCCGCCGCCCGGAGGTTCGACCTCGGGTCCGGCCGCCTCGAGGCGGTGCAGGTGCCGTGGCCCGAGCGCGTGGCGGTACCGCGCTCGACCGGCGTCGAGGACGTGGCGGTGTACCTGTGCGCCTCGCAGGCGCGGCGCCTCCTGCTCCGCGCCGTCCCGGCCGTGGCGCCGCTGCTGGCGCTCCCGGGCGCGCGCGCGCTCGCGGTGCGCCTCCTCACCGGCGGCGCCGCGGGCCCGGACGCCGAGGCCCGCGCGCGCGGCCGCAGCCGCGTGTACGCCGAGGCGGTGGACGCGGCCAGCGCACGGGCGGCGTCGCGCCTGGCGCTGCCCGAGGGCTACGCGTTCACCGCGCACGCGGCGGTGGAGATCGCCGCGCGCGCGCTCGCCGGCTACGCACCGCCGGGCTGGCACACCCCGGCGTCCGCCTACGGCCCCGACCTCGTGACCGCGCTCCCCGGGGTGACGCTCGAGGACCTGCCCCTCGCGCGTCCCGCGAGCCCCTAGAGCGCGTGAATCCATCCCCGGACCGAGCCAGGCGGTCGAGACGCGAGCAGCGCGAGGCGCGACGACCGAGCATGCCCCGAGGCATGTGAGGGAGGAGCAACGACGCGATGCGACGCGGATCGGCCGCCGCGGCGACGGGAGGGGATGGGTTCACGTGCTCCTAGCCCTCCCGGCCTCGCCCCAGCGTCCGCAGCGCCGCGAGCCACAGGCGCGCCTCGCGCCGGCCCAGCCGCGCCCGGCGCAGCGCGGCGGTGAGATCGCGCACCGCGTGGCGCTCCGGCCCGGCCAGGAAGCCCCCGCCCCGCAGCGCCGCGCGGAGCGCGTCCTCCACCGCGGTGAGCTCGGCGTCGGTCGCCCCGGCCTCGGCCGCGCGCGGCGGTGGCGCGGCGGCGGCGAGCGCCGCCTTGCGCAGCTCGTAGAGGTAGACGAGCGCCGCCTGCGCCAGGTTCAGCGAGGGCTGCGCCTCGCCGGCGGGGATGGCGGACAGGTCGTGGCAGCGGTGCACCTCGTCGTTCGTGAGCCCGCTGCGCTCGTCGCCGAACACGATCGCGGTCCGGCCGGCGGCGGCGCGCTCCAGCGCCTCCCGGGCCACCTCCGCCGGCGGGAGCCGGCGCTTGCCCTTCACCGTGCGAGAGCTGGTCCCGACCACCCAGGCGCAGTCGGCCACCGCCTCGTCGAGCGTGCGCACCAGCCGCGGGCGATCGAGCAGCTCCTCGGCGTGCACCGCGACGCGGCGCATGGCCGCGAAGTCGTGCGTCCCCAGCTCGGCGATGGCCCAGTCGTCCGCGCCGAAGTTCTTCATGGCGCGCGCCACCGCGCCGAGGTTCTCGGGGTTGCGGGGGCGCAGCAGCACCAGGCGGATGGGGAGGCGCATCGGGGCGCATGGTACCGCGCCGGCCCGGCCCGGCCGTGCTAAAGGAGGCGCGTGCCCCACGCCGCGCGGTTCCTCGAGAACCCGTTCCAGCTCCACGTCACGTTCGACCTCGCCGCGACGTACCTGTTCGCGGTGACGGGCGCGCTGGCCGCGATCGCCAAGCGGTACGACCTGGTGGGCGTGCTGGTGCTCGCGTTCGTCACCGGCCTCGGCGGCGCGCTGCTCCGCGACGGACTGTTCCTGCAGTTCGGCCCGCCCGCCGTCGTCACCGACGGCCGCTACCTGGTGGCGGTGGCGCTCGGGGCGGCCACCGGCATCTTCTTCGGCCGGCGGCTGCACCGGTTCCGCATCCCGTTCCTGCTCGCCGACGCCGTGGCGCTCGGGACGTACGGGGTGGTGGGCGCCAACAAGTCCCTCGCCGCCGGGCTGCCGCTGGTCACCGCGCTGCTGGTGGGCGCCGTGAACGCGGTGGGCGGCGGCATGCTGCGCGACGTGCTGGTGCGCGAGGTGCCGCTCGTCTTCAAGCCGGGCGAGTTCTACGCGCTCGCCGCCATGGCGGGAGAGCTGGTGTTCCTCGGCCTCACCCGCGGCGCCGGGCTGCCGGGCACGCTGTCGGCGCTGATCGCGATCGGCGCCGCGTTCGCGGTCCGGATCCTGTCGGTGTGGCTGGGGTGGCGGACGGAGGCGCTGTCGGGCGAGGACGGGACAGGCGAGCGCTAGTTCACTTGCCGCGGGTCAATGCCGACCCGGCAGGGGTTCCCTTAAGGTGCGCCCTCCAGGAATCTTTCCCGCGCACAGGAGCTCCCATGTCGCTCGTCCGCAGCCTGCTCGTCGCCGCCCTCGCCCTCGCCGTCCCGTTCACCGCCCGCGCCGCGGGCGGTCACGACAGCGTGGGCTGCGGCGGCTGCCACTCCATCCACACCGCGAAGGGCAAGATCATCTTCGCGGTCACGCCGAACACGAAGGCGCTCGATCCCAAGACCAAGCAGCCGTACTCCGGCACGACCGCGCTCTGCCTCGCCTGCCACGCCGACTCGAAGGACGGCGGCCAGGGCTACGCGCCGGTGTCCGGCCACATGAGCCACCCGTACGGCGTCTCCAGCGTGAACCCGAAGGTCGCGAAGGTTCCGGGCGAGCTGCTGCGCGACGGCCGCTTCGAGTGCATCGGCTGCCACGATCCGCACCCGTCCAACCCGAACTACAAGTACCTCCGCGTCGACACCGCCAAGGGCCAGCAGATGGACGCGTTCTGCGGCGTGTGCCACCCGGGCAAGGCCGACGCCGCCACCGTGAAGCAGGCGGCGCTCTTCACCTCGATGGACGAGTCCGGCGCGAAGCGCGCCGCCGCGCCCGCCCCGGCGCCCGCGAAGAAGTAGCGGACCGAGGCTCGCCGCCGCCCGTGGCCTGGCGCCGCGGGCGGCGGTGCCGTCTTCGGCGCAGGCGGAGCTCAGCGCGCGGCGGCCAGCGCGGCGCGGGGTCGCCAGATCTCGAGCATGCCGCTCGGCGCCGAGAGCCACACCGGCTCGTAGCGCGCCGCGAGGTCGGCCGCGAGCGCGGCGCCGCAGGGCGTCTCCAGCAGCGCGCGCGTCGCGCCCCACACCAGCACGTAGTCGATCCGCCCGAGCCGCCGCGCGCCCCGCAGGTCGACGCAGGGGGGGACGCCCTCCATCCTCCCCAGCGATCCCGCGATGACGCGGAACGGGTTCCGGCCGGCGGGGAAGCGCACCGGGCAGTGGTCGGTGTTGGCCTGGCTGTTCTTGAGGTCCACCCCGCCGCGCGCCGCCACGATCCAGCCGGTCGCGTGCAGGAACGCCTTGATCCGGTAGCCCATCCGCCGCCCGTGCACGTCGCGCGGCCCGTAGGGCGAGAGCGCCAGCGGCAGCAGCACCCGCCCCTCCTCCACCGCCGCCGAGGCCGAGGCGTACTCCTCGAGGTAGGCCGAGAGCTGGCGCTGCTTGTCGAGCCGGACCCCGAGCGCCACCACCGCGATGGCGGCGAGCGCGACGGCGGCCCGCCGCGCCGGGGCGGCCGGGCCCGCCGGGGCGGCGCCGATCCAGGCCGCGACGCAGAGCAGCGCGAGCAGCGCCATCCGATCCGACACGTGCGCGCCGGCGGCCACCACGTCCGGCACGGCGAAGTACAGGGACGCGAACGCGGCCGCGGCGACGAGCCAGCCGTCGTGCGCGCGGAGGCGCGGCCCGCGTCCGGCGCGGACGAGCGCGGCGTGCACCGCGGCGACCGCCAGCACCAGCATCACCGCCATGGCGAGCGGCAGCTCGCGCCGGTCGATGGAGACGAGCGAGTACCCGGCGGCGAGCTTCGCCGCGAGCTCCACGAGCGGGATGCGCGCGGCGACGCGGTCGCGGTGCGCGAGGAGCCAGGCCCCGAGGAGCAGCAGGCCCGGCGCCGCGGCGGCGAGCCCCACCGCGGCGCGCCGCGCGTACGCCGCCGCCACCCGGCGGCGGCGGGCGGGGTGGCGGCGCGCGCGCGCGAGCGAGCGGGCTGCCCGGACGCCGAGCACCGCGCCCGCCACGAGCAGCGCCGCGGCGAACGCCACCGAGTGCGCGAGGTAGAGCAGCAGCGAGAGGACCGCCAGCGCCGCGAAGCGCCCAGGCCCGAGCCGACCGCGGGTGCGCAGCCAGAACCCCGCCGCCAGGAACGCGAGCGCGACGCCGTAGCAGAAGTTCCAGAAGCCCATGTGGAACGGGTAGGCGTGCACGAACGGGAACACCGCCAGCGCCGCCCACCAGCCGCGCGGGCCGCGCGGGAGGACCGCGCGGAACGAGATCGGCATCAGCACGGTGTACCCGCTGAGCACCAGCTTCTCCGCGGTGATCGGCGAGGCGATCGCGAGCAGCGGCGCGAGCAACGCCTGGGTGAGCCAGTTCGGCTGCGCGCCCCAGTTCGCCTCGTAGTAGCCGCGGAGGAGCGGCGACGCGCCGTGGCCGAGCAGCGCGAGCACGTTCTCGACGTGCAGCGGCCCGTCCTGGGTGGGGAAGTAGCGGACCAGCCAGATGGGCAGCACGTGCAGCGCGACGAGCGCGGCGAACAGGGCCACCGGGAGCAGGCCCCGCCCGCGGCTGCCGGCGGCGGGCTTGCGCGCCACGCCCGCGCCGGCCCAGGCCCATCGCGCGCTGCCCGCCCAGCTCCAGGCGAACGCGAGCGCGATGCCCGCGGCCTGGGCCGGCAGGCGCAGCGACCCGAGCGACGGCCACCCGAGCGCGTGGCGGGCGAGGAGCGCCAGCACCGCGAACGTGCCGAGCTGGATCGCCACGCCGACCAGGCTCACGGCGTGGTAGCGGCCGAGCCGCGCCAGGCGCCCATGCCGCCCGCGGCGATCGCGGAAGGTGAATGCGTCGTGGAGGAGGAAGTTGGAGAGCACGCTCGCCTCGATGGCGAGCGCGGACGCGGCCACCTCGGGCACCCCGAGCCACTGCGCCAGCGCGTGCAGGACGGCCAGGTTCACCACCACGCCGCTGCCGCCGACGGCCGCGAAGCGCGCCAGGCGGCCCGCGCCGGGCGCACCCCTCCCGTCCTCGATCCTCGAGCCGAACCTCATCGGGCGTTCCCCTCTCGGCACTCACGCTGCGAAGCCGTGCCGGCGGGGGCATCCCGCCTCGGGAGGAACGGCCCAACGGAGGTTGCACGGGCGGCCGTACGCCTCGCGCGGGCACGACGCACATGGCGCGCGGGCGCCGCGCGGGGCGTTGACGCTCAGTTCAGGTAGCGCGGGCGCGCCGCGGCCGCGGGCGGCGCCTCGGCGCCGGCGAGCTCCAGGCCTTGCCGCGTGAGCAGGTACCGCACGGTCCCGCTCCCGCGCTCGGTGTCGAGCTTCGCCTCGAACGCCGGCCCGGTGATGGCACCGAGCTGGAGCGTCTTCTTGAGGTTCACGATGCGGCCGGTGGCCAGGTCGCCCGCGACGGGGCCGGTCGCCGCGTCGCGCCGGTAGAGATCGAGCGCGCCCTCGTGCAGCGTCGCGGCGAGCGAGGGCGAGAGCGGGATCGAGGAGAAAAGGACCGAGATCAGGGTCCAGCGCGGCGGGGGCGCCTCGGAGGCCATCCGAACGATTGTAACCGAGCGGGCCTGCGCGCGCCCGCGCGAGCCATGTGCGAGCGACGTACGTACGCGGGATGCGCGCAGCGCGCCGGGAGGTATTGCATGGGGGAGTGGAAACCGGCGCCGAGGTGGGGCGCTGGGAGGCGCCAGGCCCACGCAGGGAGGAGCCAGCGCCCGCCAGCATGCTTACCCACCGGGCATAGGGAGGGACCTGACCGTGATCGAGGATCGTCCGCACCGCACCGCTGCCGAGCCGCTGACGCCCGGCGCGCTGCCCCGGCGCCTGCGCGGCTGGTTCGGCCTGTCCGAGGAACCGCCCCTCCGCTCGGCGCGGCCGGCCCGCCTCGACACCGTCCGCCGGAGCTGGGCCGCCGCCTACTGGCAGGCGCGCGTCTCGGTCCGCGCCGGCGTCCCGCTCGACGACTACCTGCGCTCACGCCTGGCGCGCTACTCCGCGGCGCTGCCGGTGCCGCGCGCGCAGCTCCCGCTCTCGGTGGAGGTCGAGGACGGGGAGATCCTGGTCGGCGAGGCCGCCCCGGAGCGCCGCCCGGCGGAGCCGCCGGCGGACGGCGACGCCTGGCTCGCCGCGCTGGTGCACGTGGAGGGACCCGCCGTGCGCCAGGAGGTGGCGGAGCTGGAGATCCGCCTCGCCTCGATCGAGGTGGAGGCGGACGGCGCGCGCCGGCGCGCCGAGGAGCTGTCGCGCCGCCTCGCCGCCGACGTGGCGGCGGGCACCGTGTGCGCGCCGCCGCAGGTGGAGGCCACCGCCGAGCAGCTCGGGCGGCCGCCGGTGTCGAGCGCCGCGCCGCAGGCCGGCCTGCGCGCCTTCGCCACCGCGTCCATCGCCGCCGAGACCTGGCAGATCGCGCTGCCGCTGCTGCGCGCCGCCGGGGTGGACCCGGCCACGCTGGGCGCCTCCGCGGCGCGCAACCCCGCGGAGACCACGTTCGCGTTCGCGTTCGCGCTGGGCATCGCCGGCGCGCTCCTGGCGCTGGCCTGGGCGGGCTTCGACGCGGCCTCCGTGCTCGCCTCGGGCGAGCAGGACCTGGCGCGCCGCCGCTACTCCGCCGCGGGCGCCGCCTGCGCCGCGCTGCTGTCCATCGGCCTCGCCGCCGCGGTGGCCGCGCTGCCCGGCGGGATCGGCGGGCTGCCGCCGGCCGTGTCCGCGCTGCTGCTCGCCTCGGTGCCGGTGGGTGCCGCGCTGGCGCTCCGCGCCGCGCGCTCGCTGGCCACCCGCCGCGGGCTCGAGCTCGCCGACGCGCTGGAGTGGGATCGCACGCGGGCCCGGTCGCTCGCGGATCGCGCGCGCCGCCTCGAGGAGCTGGACTGGGCGGAGGCCGAGGAGCACGACCTCGAGCGCGAGCGCGAGGCCGCCCGGCGCCGCCTGCGGACCATCGGCGCGCGCGCCGCCGCCGCCGATCGGCTCGCGGCGGAGCCGCTCCGCCGGCGCCGCGCCGAGCTGTCGCGCGTGGCGCAGAGCCTGGTGAGCGCGCTCGAGCTCGACCGCTACGAGTTCCTGCGCCAGGCCGCCGCCCGCGGCGCCACCGACCTCATCGCCCCGCGGCGCCGCCGCGCCGGCGCGGACGTCCGCCGCACCGAGCCGCCGCGCTCCGACACCGCCCCGTCGGCGCCGGTCGCGGTGCCCGTGCCCGAGGGCGGCCGGCTGGCGTCCTGATGCTGCGGCGGGTCGCAGCCCCGTTCCCCGCACGGCGCAGCCGCGCCCGCGGGACCGGGGCGCGGCCACGTCCGGTTGACATCCGATCTCCGCTCGGCCACCGTCCGCGCGCGTGAACCTCCTGCTGCTCGAGCCCGGAGAGCTCTCCGCCGGCGGCACCGCCCGGCTGGCCGGGCGGCGCGCGCGGCACGTGCTGGAGGTGCTGCGCGCCGGCGCCGGCGACCGGATCCAGGCCGGGGTGATCGGCGGGCGCATGGGCGAGGCGGAGATCCTCACCGCGACGCCGGACGAGGTGGTGATCGCGGCCTCGCCCGATCGCGAGCCGCCGCCGCCCTCGCCGGTGGCGCTCCTGCTCGCCCTGCCCCGCCCGAAGATCCTGCGCAAGGTGCTGCAGGCCGCCGCCTCCATGGGCGTGAAGCGGCTGGTGCTCCTCGGCAGCTACCGCGTGGAGAAGAGCTACTTCGCGTCGCCGCTGCTCGCGCCGGACGCGATCCGCGAGCAGCTCCTGCTCGGGCTGGAGCAGGGGCGCGACACGATCCTGCCCGAGGTGGAGCTGCACCGGTTCTTCAAGCCGTTCGTGGAGGACCTGCTCGACGCGCGCTTCCCGGAGCGCGACCGGCTCCTCGCGCACCCGGCCGGCGCGGCGCCGCTGGAGGCGCTCGCGCCGGCGGGCGCGCGGGCCGCGCTCGCGATCGGCCCGGAGGGCGGGTGGACGCCGTACGAGGCCGCCGCGCTGCGCGACCGCGGGTTCGCCCCGTTCACGCTGGGCCCGCGCGTGCTGCGCGTGGACGCGGCGGTGCCGTACGCCGTCGGCCAGGCCGAGCTCTGGCTGCGGTCGTCCGCTAGGCTCGCGCCTCGTACACCACGTTGAACGGGGTCTCGGTGGCGCGCCGGAAGGTGCGGAAGCCGGCCTCGGCCACCACCGCCCGGGTGCGCGCCTCGCCCGCCTGGGCGCCCAGGCACGCGCCGACCTCCTGCGCGCGCGACGCCGGGGTGCAGATCATGGTCGACGCGCAGTAGAAGACCCGGCCCACCGGGTTCAGGTTCTTCTCGACCTGGTCGTTCGCGAACGGCTCGACGATCATCCAGCTCCCGTCCGGCTTCAGCATCTCCTTCACGTGGGCCGCCGCGCCGGCGGGATCCCCCATGTCGTGCAGGCAGTCGAAGCAGGCCACCAGGTCGTAGGGCTCGCCGTGGAAGTCCTTCGCGGTCGCGACCTGGAAGCTCGCGTTCGCGAGCTTGCGCCGGGTGGCCGCGCGGCGCGCCGTCCCGATCGACGGGCCGTGGTAGTCGAACCCCACGAACGTCGAGCGCGGGAACGCCTCCGCCATCAGCACGGTGGAGGCGCCGTGGCCGCACCCGACGTCGGCGACCCGCGCCCCCGCGCGCAGCTTCGCCTCGATCCCTTCCAGCGCCGGCAGCCACTCGCCCACCAGGTGCGCGGCGTAGTTCGGCCGGAAGAAGCGCTCGGTGCCCTCGAACAGCGAGGCGTCGTGCTCGTCCCAGCCCACCCCGTCGCCGGTGCGGAACGCCTCCACCAGCTTGGGCGTGTCCTTCACCACCGAGCTGATGATCTGGAACGCGCCGGGGATGTACGCCGGGCTGTCCTCCATCGCGAGCGCGAACGCCTGCTCGTCGGGGAGCGTGAACGTGCCCGCGCCCGCGTCGTACTCCACGAAGCCGCCCGCCGCCTGCGCGCACAGCCACTCGCGCACGTAGCGCGCGTCGGTGTGGGTCTTCTCCGCGAGCGCCGCCGGCGTCATGGGACCGGACGACGCCATCGCCTTGTACAGCCCCAGCTGCTCCCCGACGATGACCAGCGCCGCGTTCATCGCGGCGCCCATCTCGCCGAGCACCTTGCCCATGAACTGGTTCAGCTTGTCCTCGTTCAGCTGCATCGGATCCTCCGCGTGTCCGCCTGGGCGACGCGCCCGGCGGAGTGCGATCGAGGAGCGGAGACGCGGGCCGGCGGTGCCCGCCAACCTCACCGGCGCGCCGCACGGGGACCACGGGAAGGCGGGGTGAAAGACGACCCTTGCGCCCTGCGCATGGAAGCTGCCGGGCGGGTGAGCGCGGCGACGGTCCCGCGCGGACGAGGGTCGCCGCGCGGGGCTGCGCGGCCGCGCGAATCCCCTCCCGGGGTCGCGCGGGCCACCGGCGATCGCGTAAGCTCGTCGACCTCCTCTCCCCAGGCCGGCCCCGCGCCGGCGCCCACGAGGTCCCCATGAGCACCCCCGTCGTCTCCGAGCTGGCGCCTCCCCTGCGCCTGCTCCTCGGCCCCGGTCCCAGCATGGTCCACCCGCGCGTGCTGCGCGCGATGTCCACGCCGCTGCTCGGCCACCTGGATCCGAAGTTCCTCGAGATCATGAACGAGGTGCAGGCGCAGCTCCGCGCCGTGTTCCGCACCGAGAACCCGTTCACCATCGCGGTGTCGGGGACGGGCTCGGCCGGCATGGAGGCGGCGCTCGTCAACCTGCTCGAGCCGGGCGACACCGCCGTGGTGGTGGTGGCGGGCGTGTTCGGCGGGCGCATGGCGGACATCGTGGGCCGCTGCGGCGCCCGGCTGGTGAAGATCGACGTGCCCTGGGGCGAGGTGTGCGATCCGGCCCGCATCGAGGAGGCGCTGAAGCGGGAGGGCAAGGTGAAGGTGGTGGCGCTCGTGCACGCCGAGACCTCCACCGGCGCGCACCAGCCGCTCGAGGGGCTGGGCGCCCTGTGCCACGCGCACGGCGCGCTGCTCGTCGCGGACACCGTCACCTCGCTCGGCGGCGTGCCGGTCGAGGTGGACGCCTGGGGCGTGGACGCGTGCTACTCCGGCACGCAGAAGTGCCTGTCCTGCCCGCCCGGGCTGGCCCCGCTGACGCTCTCGCCGCGCGCGCTCGAGGCGGTGAAGGCGCGCAAGACCAAGGTGCAGAGCTGGTACCTCGACGCCGGCATGGTGGCGGACTACTGGGCCGAGGGGAAGCGCGTGTACCACCACACCGCGCCCATCTCGATGGTGTACGCGCTGCGCGAGTCGCTCCGCCTGGTGCTCGAGGAGGGGCTCGAGGCGCGCTTCGCGCGGCACCGCCGCCACTCCGCCGCGCTCATGGCCGGCGTCGCCGCGCTCGGGTTCGAGCCGCAGGCGCAGGAGGGCCACCGCCTCCCGTCGCTGAACTGCATCAAGGTGCCGGCCGGCGTCGACGAGGCGGCCGCGCGCAAGGGCCTGCTCGCCGATCACTCCATCGAGATCGGCGGCGGCCTCGGCCCGCTGGCGGGCAAGGTGTGGCGCATCGGGCTCATGGGCGAGTCGGCCCGGCAGGAGAACGTGCTCGCGGTGCTCGCCGCGATCGAGCAGGCGCTCGCGAAGCAGGGCAAGCTGGCCCGCGCCGGCGCGTCGCTCGCCGCCGCGCTCGAGTCCTACGCGAGGTCGTAGGCGGACGTCGCCGCGGGGTGTGCCGGGAGGTACATCCCGCGGCGCTACGCAGGCTGCACGAGGGTCAGCGCCGGCACCGGCACGCGCGCCAGCAACCTGCGCACCAGCTCGAGGAGCGGCGCCTCCGCGAACGGCTTGCGGATGGCGACGTCCGCGCCGGCCTCGAGGAGCGCGCGGTCGCCGCCGGCCACCCCGGAGAGCCCGACGATGGGCATGCCGCGCAGCCGCGGATCGGGCGAGGCGCGGAGCACGCGGACGAGGTCGCTGCCCTTCATGCCGGGCATCACCTCGTCCACCACGCACAGGTCCGGCGGATCGAACCGCACCACGTCGAGCGCGCTCTCGGCCGAGTCGGCCGCGAGCGCGACGTAGCCGCCCGACTCGAGCGCCTGCGCCAGGAGCGTGCGCAGGATCTCGTTGTCGTCGACCACCAGGATCCGGTGCGGAGCCGGTGCGTCCATGTAGGCAACGTAGCCCCCTCGTGAGCGGCGCAGCTATCCCGTGGCCCGGCGACGGGGCATCGCGGGGCCGGCGCCGGGCCCCCTCGTCCGATGCCGCCCCGCCGGTACCGCTGGCCCGCCCCTGGCCGCCTCCCTAGGTTCCGCGAGGACAGGGGTCGAGGAGGCGAGCGCGCGATGCGTGGAGCAGGGGTGATCGCAGGCTGGGGCGGGGGCGCGGCGGGACTTCGCAGGCTGCTGGACGGGCTCGGCGACGCGGTGCGGTCGCTCCGCCCGGTGAGGACCGGCGCAGGGCGTCCGGCGCCCGCCCGGGCGCCCCGCCTGCCCCGATCGCGGCTCGGGGTGGCCCTGGAGGCGCGCCTGGCGGTGCGCTCGGGCGTGCGGCTCGAGGATTTCCTCCGCTACCGGCTGGCGCGCTACGCGGCCCGCCTGCCGGTGCCGCTCGAGGCGCTCCCGGTCTCGGTCGACGTGGACGGCGGCGAGCCGGTGGTGCGCGCGCGCCCGCAGGCGTCGACGGCGCTGGGGCCGACGCCCTCGGGGCGGGGAGGCGAGCCGCGCTGGGTGCGCACGCTGCTGCAGCGCGAGGGCGCCGGGGCGCTGCGCGAGATCCGCGACGCGGAGGCCGCGCTGGACGCCCTGGCGGAGCGCTCGGCGGCGGCGCGCGACCGGATCGAGGCCGCGGCGCGCGCGCTCGCCGAGGACCTGGCCCGGGGCGCCATCACGGCGCCGGTCGAGATCGAGGCCACCGCCGAGCAGCTCGGGCGGCCGCCGGTGCCGCCGCCGTTCCCGGTGATGGCGCTGCGCGGCGCGGCGCTCGCGCTGCTGCTGGCGGAGACCTGGCGCCTGGCGCGGCCGGTCCTGGGCGCGGCGGGGCTCTCGGTGGACGATCTGCCCGGGGCGCTGCAGCGCGCGCCGCTCGCGGCCGGGCTCTCGCTCGCGTTCGCGGCCGGCGCAGCGGGCGCGGTGCTGGCGCTGCTCGGCGTCGCGGTGCGCCGCGGGCTCGAGGTCGCGGACGGCGCCGCGGCCGCGCGGCGGGGCTTCCTGCTGGCCGTGGGCTCCGCCGGCTCGGCCGCGCTCGCCGCGGCGGTGGCCGCGTCCGGCGCCGCGCCCGGGCGCTGGACCGAGGCGGTGCTGCTGCTCGCCGTTCCGCTCGCGGCGGTGGCGTGCCTGCGCGAGGCCTCGCGCCGCGCGGCCGAGCGCGACGCCGCCGAGGCGGCGGCGCTGGAGTGGGATCGCGAGCGGACGCGCGACATGGTGGAGCGCGGCCGGCGCGCCGGGGTGGTCGCGGAGGCCGAGGCGGCGCTGGCGCGGGTGGAGGCGGAGCGCGAGGAGGTGCGGCGGCGGCTGCGGGCGCTGGAGCGGCGCGCGGTGGAGGTGGACGAGGCCGACGCGCGCGCGGCACGCGCCGAGGCCCGGCGCCTGGAGCGCCTCTCCGAGGCGCTCGCCGGCGCGCTCGAGCTGGACCGCTACGCCTACCTGCGCCGCGCCACCGCCGGCGCGCGCGGCGCCGCCGAGCGCCCCGCGGCGCGCCCCATCCTGCTGGAGCGCGCGGCGGAGCGGCTGGAGGTGGCCGGCTAGGCCGGAGCCGGTCCGGGGCCGCGGCGTCAGCGGCCCTGGACCGGCGCGTAGAACGACACGCCGCGGACGTCCGCGTTCACCTTGAGCGGATGCTGCAGCGGCGGGAACGCCCGCTGCTCGCAGTCCATCCGCTCGCACAGCCTGCACGTCAGGCCCACCGGCACCACCGCCTCGCGCGCCTCGAGGTTCACGCCGTCCGCGTAGACCAGCTCGCGGGCGCGCGAGGCCTCGCACCCCATGGCGATGGCGAGCACCGAGCGCGGCGCGTGGAACCCGCCGCCCTCGCGGTTGACGGTGCGCGCGATCCAGAAGTAGGTCGCGCCGTCGGGCATCTGCGAGAGCTGCGTGCGCACCAGGCCCGGGGTGGTGAACGCCTCGAACAGGTTCCAGCGCGGGCAGGCGCCGGAGAAGCGGGCGAAGCGGAGGCCGGAGGCGGAGAACCGCTTGGAGATGTTCCCGGCGATGTCCACGCGCACGAGGTGGAACGGGACGCCCTCGGCGCCGGGCCGCCGCAGCGTGGTGAGCCGGTGGCACACCTGCTCGAAGCTGGTGCGGAAGCGGTGGCCGAGCAGGTCGAGGTCGTAGCGCTCGGCGCGCGCCTGCTCCAGGAACGGCCCGTAGGGCATGAGCACCGCCGCCGCGAAGTAGTTCGCGAGCGCCACGCGGGCGAGCGCGCGCGACGAGTCGCTGGTGAGGTGCGGGTCGGCCACGAAGCGGTCGAGCACGTCCGCCTGCGTGAGCAGGCCGATCTGGTAGGCGAGCTGGAAGTTGCGGCTGCCGCGGCGGAGCAGCTCGGAGAGGGAGAGGACCTTCGCCTCGGGGTCGTAGCGCCGCATCGCGCCGCCCGCCTCGGCGGTGTGGACGATCCGCACGGTCACGCCGAGCTGGCCGAGGAAGCGCACCAGGCTCGTGTACAGGTAGTCCGGGTCGAGCCGCGCCTCGCGCCAGAGCGCCTCGCTCCCCGCCTCCAGCTCCGGGAAGTGGTTCATGTGCCGCTGGACGAGGTCCGAGACCTCCTCGGTGGGCAGGTGCGACGAGTCCACGCCGTCGAGATCGCCGTCGGAGAGCGTCGCGGCGAGCGTGTCGGAGGCCTCCCGCGCCCCGCGGTACGCCTGGTAGAGCGCCAGGACGGCGCGGGCGGCGGTGGGCGACGAGGAGGCGAGGTCCCGCACCTCGGCGTTGGTGACGTCGTGCGCCTCGAACAGCGGATCCCCGAACACCTCCATCAGGTCCGCCACCACGCGCGCGTGGTTCTCGGTCGAGAGCGACTTCAGGTCGAGCTGGAACAGGTCCGCGAGCTTGATGAGGAGCTGCGCGGGCAGGGGGCGGCGGTTGTGCTCGATGAGGTTCAGGTAGCTCGCGGAGATGCCGAGCCGATCGGCGAGCTGGACCTGGGTGAGGTTGCGCTGGCGGCGGAGCGCCCGGACCTTGGCGCCGAGGTGCTGGCCGGGCTCGCGCATGGCGGTCTCCTCGCCGCCGCGCGCGCCGCTCGGGGCGCCGTCCCCGCGCCGGGTCGGGCGGGGAGGATCGACCGCGCGCGGCGGGCTGCCGGGCGGCCGGACGGTGGCCTCCCGAACATCATGGCGCGTCACGCCATTTTCAAGATTTACGGCTTGACGGCCGTGCCTTGACAACGCGCCGACAGGTTAACCACGCGGAATAACAGCGGCTATTGTGCTTGATCCAAATCACGATAACGATTCGGGCACAGGAGGAACACACACGATGCCCGAGACGACCGACGCGCAGCGCCCGCCGCTCCCCCCCGGGATGGACCTTAGGGGCCCCCTCCCCACCGGACACGAGACCGTCCTCACCGCCGACGCCCTGGCCTTCGTCGCCGACCTGGTGCGCCGCTTCCGCCCGCGCGTCGAGCAGCTGCTCGAGCGCCGCGCCGAGCTGCAGCGCCGCTGGGACGCCGGCGAGCGCCCGGCGTTCCTCTCCACGACCGAGGAGATCCGCGAGGCGGCGTGGACGGTGGCGCCCATCCCGGCCGACCTCCAGGACCGCCGCGTCGAGATCACCGGCCCGACCGACCGCAAGATGATCATCAACGCGCTCAACTCCGGCGCGAGCGTGTTCATGGCGGACTTCGAGGACTCGAGCTCGCCCACCTGGCAGAACGTGGTCGAGGGACAGGTGAACCTGAGGGACGCGGTGGCCGGCACCATCGCGTACGCCTCGCCGAACGGGAAGCAGTACCGCCTGAAGGACCGCACCGCCGTGCTCATGGTCCGGCCGCGCGGCTGGCACCTGCTGGAGCGGCACGCGCTCGTGGACGGCCGGGCCGCCACCGCCGCGCTCTGGGACTTCGGCGTCTACTTCTGGAACAACGCCCGCGCGCTCGTCGCCAGGGGCACCGGCCCGTACTTCTACCTGCCGAAGCTGGAGAGCCACCTCGAGGCGCGGCTGTGGAACGACGTGTTCGTCCACGCCCAGGCGGCGCTCGGGATCCCCCGCGGCACCATCCGCGCCACCTGCCTGGTCGAGACGCTCCCGGCCGCGTTCGAGATGGACGAGATCCTCTGGGAGCTGCGCGAGCACTCCGCCGGCCTGAACTGCGGGCGCTGGGACTACATCTTCTCGTTCGTGAAGCGGCTGCGCGCGGATCCGCGAGCGGTGCTGCCGGACCGGGCGCAGGTGACGATGGACGAGGGCTTCCTGCGCGCGTACGTGCAGCTGCTCGTCCAGACCTGCCACCGCCGCGGCGTGCACGCCATGGGCGGCATGGCCGCGCAGATCCCGGTCAAGGACGACGCCGCGGCCAACGAGGCCGCGCTCGCCAAGGTCCGCGCCGACAAGCTCCGCGAGGTGACCGGCGGGCACGACGGCA
Source organism: Anaeromyxobacter sp. K (assembly GCF_000020805.1). NCBI lineage: Bacteria > Pseudomonadati > Myxococcota > Myxococcia > Myxococcales > Anaeromyxobacteraceae > Anaeromyxobacter > Anaeromyxobacter sp. K. The sequence goes on from NC_011145.1 coordinate 3,463,225, forward strand.
CCTGGGTGGCGCACCCGGGCCTGGTCCCGGTCGCGCGCGCCGTGTTCGACGAGCACATGGCGGGCCCGAACCAGATCGGCGTCGCGCGCGAGGCCGCGCGGATCGGCGCCCGCGACCTGCTGCGCCCGGTGGAGGGGACGCGCACCGAGGCCGGCCTGCGCCACAACGTGCGCGTCTCGGTCCAGTACCTCGAGGCCTGGCTGCGCGGCTCGGGCTGCGTCCCGCTGTACGGCCTCATGGAGGACGCCGCCACCGCCGAGATCTCGCGCGCGCTCGCCTGGCAGTGGATCCACCACGGCGTGGCGCTCGACGACGGCCAGCCGCTCACCGCGGAGCGCTTCCGCGCGGTGCTCGCCGAGGAGATGGACCGGATCCGCCTCGAGGTGGGCGAGGCGCGCTTCGCCGGCGGCCGCTTCGAGGAGGCGCGCGCGCTGTTCGAGCGGATGAGCACCCAGGCCGAGTTCACCGAGTTCATCACCCTCCCCGCGTACGACCTGCTGGAGGCGCGCGGCGACGAGCGCGCGCGCATCCTGGCCGGCGGCGCGCCCGCCGGCGCCGCCTCCCCCGCGCCGCACCACCCCGACCCGCGCCGCTGGGAGGGCATCGTGCGCCGCTTCGGGCGCGACGAGGTGGAGCGGCTGCGCGGCAGCGTGCAGGTCGAGCACACCCTCGCGCGCATGGGCGCGCTCCGGCTGTGGGAGCTGCTCCACGCCGAGCCGTACGTGAACGCGCTCGGCGCGCTCACCGGCAACCAGGCCGTGCAGATGGTGAAGGCGGGCCTGAAGGCCATCTACCTGTCCGGCTGGCAGGTCGCGGCCGACGCCAACCAGGCGGGCCAGACCTACCCGGACCAGAGCCTCTACCCGGCCAACTCGGTGCCCGAGGTGGTCCGGCGCATCAACGCCGCCCTGCAGCGCGCCGACCAGATCGAGCACTCCGAGGGCAGGGACGGCACCACGTGGTTCGCGCCCATCGTGGCCGACGCCGAGGCCGGCTTCGGCGGGCCGCTCAACGCGTTCGAGCTGATGAAGGGGATGATCGAGGCGGGCGCCGCCGGCGTGCACTTCGAGGACCAGGTGGCCTCGGAGAAGAAGTGCGGCCACCTGGGCGGCAAGGTGCTGGTCCCGACCTCCACGTTCATCCGCACGCTCACCGCCGCGCGGCTCGCCGCCGACGTCATGGACGTGCCGACGATCATCGTCGCGCGGACCGACGCCGAGGGCGCGAAGCTCATCATGAGCGACATCGACCCGTACGATCACCCGTACCTCGAGGAGGGCGAGCGCACGCCGGAGGGCTTCTACCGGCTGCGGCCCGGCATCGACACCGCCATCGCGCGCGGCCTCGCCTACGCGCCGTTCGCGGACCTGGTCTGGTGCGAGACGCAGACGCCCGACCTGCACGAGGCGAAGCGCTTCGCCGAGGGCATCCACGCCCGGTTCCCGGGCAAGCTGCTCGCGTACAACTGCTCGCCGTCGTTCAACTGGAAGAAGAAGCTCGACGACGCGACCATCGCCCGGTTCCAGCGCGAGCTCGGCGCGATGGGCTACAAGTTCCAGTTCGTGACGCTGGCCGGCTTCCACGCGCTCAACCACTCGATGTTCCAGCTCGCGCGCGGCTACCGCGAGCGCGGCATGGCGGCCTACACCGAGCTGCAGCAGGCCGAGTTCGCCGCGGAGCCGCAGGGCTACACCGCCACCCGTCACCAGCGCGAGGTCGGGACCGGCTACTTCGACCTGGTCGCCCAGGCGGTGTCCGGCGGCACGTCCTCCACGCTCGCGCTGGAGGGCTCCACCGAGGCGGCGCAGTTCCACCCCGCGGAGGCGGCGCCCGCGCACGGCGCCGACCAGGTGGCGCGCGCCATCGAGGCGGATCACGAGCGCCTCCACGCCCTCGTCGCCCGCGTGCGCGGCGCCGGGGACGGGCCCGCGCTCTCCGGCGCGCTGGAGGAGCTGGCCCAGGCGCTGCGCGAGCACTTCGCGCACGAGGAGCACGCCAAGGGCCTGTACGGGATCGTGGGCGCGCGCAGCCCGGCGCGCCGGGCCGAGCTGAAGCGGATGGTGGAGGAGCACCAGCAGATCCTCCGGCTGGTGACCGGCCTGGTGGAGCGCGCCCGGGGCCCGTCCGCGCCCGCGCCGGCCGACCTCGGCCGCCTGGCGAGCGAGGTCGCGGCGCAGATCGCCGACCACGAGCGCAAGGAGCTCCTGCTCGTCCCGGCGCTCGCGTAGCGCCCGCCGACCCGCCGCCCGCTCCCTCCTCGCCGCGCGCGGGGAGGGAGCGGGCGCGCTGCCTCGCGCTCCGCGCGGCCGGCCGCTCCCCTGCGGCCCCGCGCAAGTCGGTGCGCCAACGAGACCCCGCCGCCGGCGCCGGAATCGGTTACGTTGTCGGGCGTGCTCGATCCCACCAGAGCGGGCGAGGCGCTCGCACCGGAGCTCGTGGTCGGCGTCCCCGCGGAACCGGATCGGCTGGCGGCGAGCGAGTCGGCGCAGGCGCTCCAGGCCGCGCTGCGCGCCGCCTACCCTTCCCGCCCCGGCGTGGCGGTGGTGCTCACCGGCGACCCGCGCGGCGCGGCGCCTCCCGGCGAGCCGCTCCCCCCCTCCTCCCCGGAGGGCGATCCCCCGGCGGTCTACACCGGCAGTCACGACGGCCTGGAGGCCGCGCTGCCGACGCTGCTCGAGGTGGAGCTGACGCTCGGCGCGCCCGCCTGCGCCCTGCTCGAGCCCATGCCGCGCCCGGCGGACCCGGCCTGGATACGCCAGCTCCTCGACCCGGTCCTGGACGGCTCCTTCGACCTCGTCGCGCCGGCGTACGCCCGCGGCCGCTTCGACGGCGTGCTGGTCACCGGCGTCGTCTACCCGCTCACCCGCGCCCTGTTCGGGCAGCGCCTCCGGCAGCCGCTCGGGCGCGAGGTGGTGGTCTCGCGCGCCCTGGCCGAGCGCCTCATCGCCGACGGCGCCTGGCGCAGCGACCCGTCCAGCGCGACCGCGGACCTCTGGGTGATCGCGAAGGCCGCCGCGCACGAGACGCGCATCGCGCAGGTGTACCTCGGGCCTCGCACGCGCCCGCCGCCGCAGCCCGCCGACGTCTCGCAGGCGGTCGCGCGCGTGCTCGGGACGGTGTTCCAGGACATGGCGCAGCACGCGCCGCGCTGGCAGCGGGTGCGCGGCTCGCGCCCGGTCCCGACGTTCGGGGAGGAGCACCTCCCGGGCGACCCGAACCCGCCGCCCGCGCCCGGTCCGCTGGTGTCGGCGTTCGGGCTGGGCTGGCAGGATCTGCGCGCGCTCTGGGGCGCGGTGCTGCCGCCCCAGACCATGCTGGCCCTGCAGCGCATCCCCCGCGATCCGCCCGAGGCGTTCCGCATGCCCGACGCGGTCTGGGCCCGGGTGGTCTACGACTTCGCGGTGGGCTGGCGCGTGAAGATCATGGATCGGGAGCAGCTGCTGCGGTCGATGACCCCGCTGTACCTGGGATGGGCCGCCAGCTTCGTCAACGAGGTGGGCGGGCTGGGACGGCCGGAGACGGAGGCTCGGGTGGAGCGGCTGTGCGAGGCGTTCGAGGCGGAGAAGCCCTACCTCATCTCGAGGTGGCGCTGGCCGGACCGCTTCACGCCCTAGGAGGCGCCATGTGGGAGCGCGTGCAGCAGGTGCTGGCGGAGGCGTTCGGGCGGCTGGGGGCGGCGCTGGCCGCGGACCTGCCGGCGTTCGTGGCCATGGTGGTGGTGCTCGGGGGTGGTGTGCTCATCGCGTTCGCGGTCCGCGCCGGGCTGCGCCGGCTCCTCGCCCGGGTGGGGCTCGATCGCCGGGCCCGCGAGTGGGGGCTCACCACGGGGCGCGGGATCGAGCCGCAGCACGAACCCTCCTGGCTGGTGGCGCGCGGCGCGTTCTGGTTCCTGGTGCTGCTGGCGGTGGCGCTCTCCCTCGACGTCCTGGGCGCCGCCACCACCACCGCCGCGGGCCACTCGCTGCTCGCGTTCCTGCCGCGCCTGGTCGTCGGCGCCGTCATCCTCATCGTCGGCATCGGGGCGGCGCGGTTCCTCGAGCGCAGCGTGCTCATCGGCGCGGTGAACCTCGGGATCCGCCAGGCGCGGCCGCTGTCGCTCGCGGTGAAGTGGTTCCTGCTCGTGCTCGCGGCGGCCATGGCGCTCGAGCACGTCGGGGTCGGCGGCGGCCTGCCGACGATGGCCTTCGCCATCGTGCTCGGCGGGCTCGTGCTCACCGCCTCGCTGGCGCTCGGCCTGGGCGCGCGCGACGCCGTCTCCCGCGCGCTCGACCGGCAGCTCCCGGCCGAGGGGCCGCGCGGCGCCGAGGATCCGCGCGAGAACCCGCGGCGCATCCAGCACCTCTAGGCCCGCGATGCGCGACCGCCGCTCCGGCATCCTGCTCCACCCGACCTCGCTGCCCGGCCCCCACGGCGCGGGCGACCTCGGCGGCGCGGCGCACCGCTTCGCGGGATGGCTCGCCGACGCCGGCCAGCGGCTGTGGCAGGTGCTGCCGCTCGGCCCGACCGGCTTCGGCGACTCGCCCTACCAGGCGCTCTCCTCGCGCGCCGGCAACCCGCTGCTGGTCTCGCTGGAGGTGCTCCGCAACGAGGGCTGGCTCGAGGACGGCGAGCTCGCCGGCGCCCCCGCCGGCGAGCCGGGGCGGGCCGACCTCCACGCGGCGCTGGAGTGGAAGCGCGAGCGGCTGGCGCGCGCGGCGCGGGCGTTCCGGGCCGGCGCCGACGGCGAGCGCGCGGCGGAGCTGGAGGACTTCCGCGCGCGCGAGGGGGCGTGGCTGGAGGACTGGGCGCTGTTCGCGGCGCTGAAGGCGGCGCACGGCGGCCGGCCCTGGACGGCCTGGCCGGCGCCGCTCGCCCGGCGCGAGCCGAGGGCGCTCGAGGCGGCGCGGGCGCGCTTCGCGGACGAGGTCTTCGCCGAGGTGTTCGCGCAGTTCGCCTTCTCCCGCCAGTGGGCGGCGCTGCGCGCGCGCTGCCGCGCGCTCGGGATCGAGCTGATGGGCGACCTGCCCATCTACGTGGCCCACGACTCGGCGGAGGTGTGGGCCCGGCCGGAGCTGTTCCGGCTCGACGCCTCCGGCGAGCCGGCGGTGATCGCCGGCGTCCCGCCGGACTACTTCAGCGCCACCGGCCAGCGCTGGGGGAACCCGCTCTACGACTGGGAGGCGGTGGCGCGCGAGGGCTGGCGCTTCTGGATCGAGCGCGTGCGCGGCACGCTCGCGCTGGTGGACCGCGTCCGGCTCGACCACTTCCGCGGCTTCGAGGCCTACTGGGAGATCCCCGCCGGCGCGCCCACCGCCGAGCGCGGCCGCTGGGTGCCCGGCCCGGGCGCGAGGCTGTTCGAGGCGCTCCTCCGCGCGCTCGGCCCGCTGCCGTTCGTGGCCGAGAACCTGGGCGTCATCACGCCGGAGGTGGAGGCGCTCCGGCGGCGCTTCGGCCTGCCGGGGATGGCCATCCTGCAGTTCGCGTTCGGGGACGACCCGCAGGCGCCCACCTTCCAGCCCCACAACTACGCGCCCGACCTGGTCGCGTACACCGGCACGCACGACAACGACACCGTGGCGGGCTGGTGGCGGGGCGGGGCGGGCGACAGCGTCCGGACGGCCGAGGCGGTGGCGCGAGAGAAGGCGTTCGCGCTCGAGTACCTCGGGGTGGACGGGCGCGACGTGCCGGGCGCGATGATCCGCGCGGTGCTCGCGTCCGTCGCCGACACGGCGGTGTTCCCGCTCCAGGACGCGCTGGGCCTCGGGTCGGAGGCGCGCATGAACACGCCCGCCACCCTGGGCGGCAACTGGCGCTGGCGGGTGCGCGAGGAGGCGCTCGACGCCGGGCTGGCCGACCGGCTGCGGCGGCTCGCGACCGTGTACGGGCGCGCGCCCGCTCAGGCGGGCTTGCGCAGCTCGAACCAGAAGTAGCCGTACGGCGCGAGCGTCAGCGCGTAGGGCTGCCGCCCGATGCGCGGGAACTCGGTGTACCCGACCATCTCCACCGGCACGTAGCCCTCGAGGTGGGAGAGGTCGAGCTGCGCCGGCTGGGCGAAGCGCGACACGTTCGCCACGCACAGGATCACGTCCTCGTCGTGGCGGCGGACGTAGGCGAGCACCTTGCGGTTCTGCACCGGCAGGAACTCCATCGTGCCGCGCCCGAACGCCCGGAACAGCTTCCGCAGCGCGATCGTGTTCCGCATCCAGTGCAGGAGCGAGGACGGGTCGCGCAGCTGGGCCTCGACGTTCACCGCCTGGTACCCGTACACCGCGTCGGAGATGGGCGCGGAGTAGAGCCGGCCGGGGTCGGCGCGGGAGAAGCCGGCGTTCCGGTCCGGGCTCCACTGCATGGGCGTGCGCACGCCGTTGCGGTCGTGGAGGTAGATGTTGTCGCCCATGCCGAGCTCGTCGCCGTAGTAGACGATCGGCGTGCCCGGGAACGAGAACAGGAGCGAGTTGAGCAGCTCCATGCGCCGGCGGCTGTTGTCCACCAGCGGCGCGAGCCGGCGCCGGATCCCGACGTTCAGCTTCATGCGCGGGTCCTGGCTGTACGCGAGGTACATGTAGTCGCGCTCGTCGGCGGTCACCATCTCCAGCGTCAGCTCGTCGTGGTTGCGCAGGAACAGCGCCCACTGGCAGGTGTCCGGGATGGCCGGGGTGCGGCGCATGATCTCGACGATGGGCTCCACGTCCTCGAGCCGCAGCGCCATGAAGATGCGCGGCATGAGCGGGAAGTGGAACGCCATGTGGCACTCGTCGCCCTCGCCGAAGTACGGGCGCACGTCGGCCGGCCACTGGTTCGCCTCGGCGAGCAGCATGCGGCCGGGGAAGTGCTGGTCCACGTACGCCCGGATCCGGCGGATGAGCTCGTGCGTGCCGGGCAGGTTCTCGCAGCTCGTCCCCTCCTGCTCGACCAGGTACGGCACCGCGTCCAGCCGGAAGCCGTCCACGCCCATCTCGGCCCAGAAGCGCAGCGCGTCCAGCACCTCGCCGAGCACCACCGCGTTCTCGAAGTTCAGGTCCGGCTGGTGCGAGAAGAAGCGGTGCCAGTAGTACTGCTTCGCCTCCGGATCCCAGGTCCAGTTCGACTTCTCGGTGTCGGTGAAGATGATGCGGGCGTCGCGGTAGCGCTCGTCGGTGTCGCTCCACACGTAGTAGGCGCGCTCCGGCGAGCCGGGCGGTGCGCGCCGGGCGCGCTGGAACCAGGGGTGCTGGTCGGAGGTGTGGTTCACCACCAGCTCCACCACCACGCGGATGCCGCGGGCGTGCGCCGCGGCCACGAGCTGGCGGAAGTCGTCCACCGTGCCGTAGTCGGGGTGGATGCCCTTGTAGTCGGCGATGTCGTAGCCGTCGTCGCGCAGCGGCGACGGGAAGAACGGCAGCAGCCAGAGGCAGGTGATGCCGAGGTCCTGGAGGTAGTCGAGCTTCTCCACCAGCCCGCGCAGGTCGCCCACGCCGTCGCCGTTGGAGTCGTAGAACGACTTCACGTGCGTCTCGTAGATGACCGCGTCCTTGAACCAGAGCGGATCGACCGCCCGCCTGCGCTGCGAGATCGCCATGTGCCTCCCCGGGCCGGCCGGGCCCGCGCGTCCTGATGCGAGTCCGTAAGGTACATCCGGACCGCCCTCCCCGCGCGGAGGACGCGCGCGCGGCGCCCCTCCGGGCCGGCCCGCGGCCTGCGCGCCGCTGCGCGGGGCGGCTCCGCGCCGGCGGGCGGCCGTGCGGCGGCGGGTCCTGCGCTGCGAGGGGCGTTCCGCGCCGGCCGGCCGCGTGCGCAGCGTACGGCCGGTGGCGGGCGCGGCGGTCGGGCGGGCGGGGAGGCTCCGGGGGGCGGGTGCGGCGGTGGCCGCGGCCGCGGCGCTCCTGTCGCTGGCGGCCTGCGATCCCTGGCACTGCTCGTTCGAGAGCCACGGCGCCTGCGTGGAGTTCGAGTCGCCGCCCGCCGACCTCGAGGCGGCCAAAGCCAGGATGGACCGCCTGCTCGAGCTGGAGCTGCCGTTCTGGAACCTTCACTCGCTGTCCGGCTGGCGGATCCAGTACCGGGACACGACCGAGTACGTCTGCTACCTGGCCACCCGCAACGAGGGCTGCACCGACTACATCCAGCACACGCTGTCGCTGCACGTGCCCGACGACTCTGGGGGCTGCTTCGAGGCGGCGGAGCTGCTGCACGAGCTCGGGCACTACAAGCTGGGGGACCCGACCCACTCGAACCCGCGGTGGAAGGACGTGGACGCGGCGTTCGCCGGGATCGTCTGGGACCGGCCCGACGCGCCCGCGGAGTGCCGCAAGCGGTACCAGGGCATCCGCCTCGGCATGTGGCCGGTGGGGACGGACGCGCTGTGATGCCGCCGCGGCCCCCGGCTGACGCGGCGCGCCGCGGCCCCCGCCCCCACCAGGCGCGCTCCGACGTGGGATGCGCGGCGGCCGCGGCCGATTAGGCCATCCTTTCACAAGGAGGCGCCCGATGGCGTCGATCCACAAGCACGTGACCCGCGAGATGGTGTCCCTCGAGGCGACCGCGCCGATCCGCGAGGCGGCGCGCCTCATGTCGGAGCGCAAGATCGGCTCGGTGGCGGTCCGCGACGGCGGCCGGATCGTCGGGCTGGTGACGGAGCGCGATCTCGTCGCGACCGTGCTCGCGCGCGGCGGCGACGCGAACCATCCCATGCGCGAGGCGATGCGCCAGGGGCTCCCGCGCGTCTCCAGCAGCGCCACCGAGGTGGAGGTGGCCGGGCTGATGCGCGACCACACCACCCGCCACCTGCTCGTCGAGGAGGGCGGCCAGGTCGTGGGCGTGGTCTCGATGCGCGACATCATCCAGCTCATGCTGGACGAGAAGCAGTTCCTCATCGAGCAGCTGCAGACGTACATCGACGGCCGCTGACGCACCCGCGCCGCGGCTGCGCGACGGCGCGCAGGCGTTCACGGTCCGTCAACGGTGCCGGCGGGACGAGCCGGCTCGCCTTGCGGGTATTCCCCGCGTGGGGCCTTCTCTTGCCCACGTCCGGGGGATACCCCCGATGGACCGAGGTCTACGACGACGATGCGCATCGCGGTGCTACGTGAGGCGGCGCCCGGAGAGCTCCGGGTCGCCCTGGTCCCCGAGAACGTCACACGGTTGGTGAAGCAGGGCCACGAGGTCCGCGTGGAGCGCGGCGCGGGCGAGGCCGCCGGCTTCCCCGACGCGGCCTACACGGCGGCCGGCGCGCAGGTGGGCGACGCGGCCGCCGCGCTCGACGGCGCGCGCGTGGTCGCGGCGGTGCAGCGGCCCTCCGAGGCGCAGGTGGAGCGGCTCCCGCCCGGCGCGCTGCTGGTCGGCCTGCTCGCGCCGCACGGCGCCGGGCCGCTCCTCGAGCGGCTCGCCGCGCGCGGCGTGGACGCGATGGCCATGGAGAAGGTCCCCCGCACCACGCGCGCGCAGTCCATGGACGCGCTCTCGTCGCAGGCCACGCTCGCCGGCTACAAGGCCGTGCTGCTCGGCGCGGGCGCCCTCCCCCGCATCCTCCCCATGATGACCACCGCGGCCGGCACGCTCGCGCCCGCGAAGGCGTTCGTGGTCGGCGCCGGCGTGGCGGGGCTGCAGGCGATCGCCACGGCGCGCCGGCTCGGCGCGGTGGTGTCCGCGTTCGACGTGCGGCCGGTCGTGAAGGAGCAGGTGCAGTCGCTCGGCGCCGCGTTCGTGGAGGTGCCCGCGGTGGCCGCCGAGGGCACGGGCGGCTACGCGAAGGAGCTGGGCCAGTCCGAGCAGGAGCGCGTCCTCGCCGCCATCGCCGGCCACGTGAAGGACATGGACCTCGTGATCACCACCGCGCAGATCCCGGGCCGGCCGGCGCCGCGCCTGATCACCGCGGACATGGTCCGCTCCATGCGGCCCGGCTCGGTGGTGGTGGACCTGGCCGCCGAGACCGGGGGCAACTGCGAGCTGACGCGCGCCGGCGAGACGGTGGTGGACGCCGGCGTGTCGGTGATCGGCGCGGTCAACCTCCCGTCCACGGTGCCGTTCCACGCCAGCCAGATGTACGGCCGCAACGTGGTCACGCTGCTCGCCCACCTGTTCAAGGACGGGAAGGCGGACCTCGACGCGCAGGAGGAGATCGCCGCCGCCATGCTGGTGGTGCACGGCGGGAAGGTGCGGGCCTGACCCATGCTCGAGCTCATCCAGATCTACGTCTTCGTCCTCGCCGGCTTCGTCGGGTTCTTCGTCATCACCCGGGTCCCGGCGCTGCTGCACACCCCCCTCATGTCGGCCACCAACGCCATCAGCGCCATCTCGCTGGTGGGCTCGCTGGTGATGGCCGGGGCGGAGCGCGGGCTGCTCGCGAACGTCCTCGGGTTCGTGGCGGTCACCTCCGCGACCATCAACGTGGTGGGCGGCTTCATCATCACCGACCGCATGCTCAAGATGTTCAAGCGCGCCGACCGGGCGGGAGGCCAGAAGAAGTGAGCCCGCGCACGCTGTTCATCGAGGCGGCGTACCTCGCCGCGTCGGTCCTGTTCATCCTCGGCCTCCGCAGCCTCACCATCCCGGACAAGGCCCGGCGCGGCATGCAGCTCGCCGCTGTCGGCATGCTGCTCGCGATCGTGGGCACGCTCGTGCACCACGAGGTCGTCCACTACGGGTGGATCCTGGCCGGCCTGGCGCTCGGGTCGGCCATCGGCTACCCGCTCGGCGTCTACGTCCCCATGACCGCGATGCCGCAGCGCATCGCGATCTCGCACATGTTCGGCGCGGTCGCCGCCACGCTGGTGGGCGTCGCGGAGTACTGGCACCTGGGCAACGGCGCCGAGGTGGGCCGGGGCACCATGGCGGCCCTGGGCTTCGAGGTGCTGTTCGGCGCCCTCACCATCACCGGCAGCTTCATGGCGTTCGGGAAGCTCCAGGAGCTGCTCCCCTCGCGGCCGGTCACCTTCCCCGGCCAGAACGTCGTCTCGCTCCTGATGTTCGCCGCGGCGCTCGGGCTGTTCGCCTGGCTCATCTACGATCCCGGGGCGCACCCGGCGGCGTTCTACGCCATGGTGGGGCTGGGGCTGCTGTTCGGGGTGTCGCTGGTGCTCCCCATCGGCGGCGCAGACATGCCGGTGGTCATCTCCCTGCTCAACTCGTACGCCGGCCTGGCGTCGTCCGCGACGGGCTTCGCCATCGGCAACAACGTGCTCATCATCGCCGGGGCGCTCGACGGCGCCTCGGGCTTCATCCTGTCGATCATCATGAGCCGGGCGATGAACCGGTCGTTCACGAACGTGCTGTTCGGCGCGTTCGGCTCGGCGCCGGCGGCGTCCGCCAAGACCGCCCAGGGGCTGACGGTCCGGTCCATCACCCCGGAGGACGCCGCCATCCAGCTCGCGTTCGCGCGGCTCGTGATCGTGGTCCCCGGCTACGGCATGGCGGTGGCGCAGGCGCAGCACCAGGTCCGGGAGCTGGCCCAGCTCGTCGAGAAGAACGGCGGGACGGTGCTCTACGCCATCCACCCGGTGGCGGGCCGCATGCCCGGCCACATGAACGTGCTGCTCGCGGAGGCGGACATCCCCTACGACAAGCTCAAGGAGATGGACGAGATCAACGACGAGTTCCAGAACGCCGACGTGGCCCTCGTCATCGGCGCGAACGACGTCGTGAACCCCGCGGCGCGGAACGACCGCGCCTCGCCCATCTACGGGATGCCCATCCTCGACGTGGACAAGGCGAAGCAGGTCATCGTCATGAAGCGCTCGATGAACCCGGGCTTCGCGGGCATCGAGAACGAGCTGTTCTACGCCGAGAACACCTCGATGCTGTTCGGCGACGCGAAGGCCTCGCTCGCGAAGCTGGTGCACGAGGTGAAGCAGCAGTCCTGAGCCTCGCGGCGCGCCCAGCGCCGGGGGGCGCCGGCGACGCGAGGACGGCACGGGCCCCGCGCACGACGCGCGAGGCCCGTGCTGCCTCCAGCGCGAACGGCGCTACTTGTTCGAGTCGGCCTTCACCTCGATCGCCATGGGCTTGTCGCCCTTGAGGTTGAAGGACGCCTTCACGTCCTGTCCGGGCTTGAGCTGCGAGAGCCGGGCGGTGTTGCCGTCCAGCTCCACCTTGGTGTTCCGGTCGCAGTGCAGCGTCGCGGTGGTCGCGTCGTCGCGATCCAGCGTGATGGCGGTCTGCGACACCTTGGAGATCTTGCCCTTGATGTCGAAGTCCTTCTTCGACATCTCGTCCCGGCGCTGCTCGGCCTGCGCCGTGTTCTGGTGCATGCCCGGCTCGTTCGCGCTCCCGGTGCCGGTCTGGTCGCGCGTCCACTGCCCGGCGCGATCGGCCGAGTTCTTCGTGTCGCGCGCGGCCGCCTGCCCGGCCTCCTTCGTCTCCTCCTTGGTGCTCCCCAGGCGGTCGTTCGCCGCCGCCGTCCCGGCGAGCAGCAGCGCGCCCATCAACACAGCCAGTTTACGCATGGTCCCCTCCTGGCGGGCGTCTGCCCGTCCGACGCAGAAGGTAGGCACGCGCCCGCACGAGCGCGACGCGCCGCGAAGGCGGCGGGGGGAGCGGGCGCCCGGGCACCGTGCGAGGGTGCGCGTCCCCCGGCGCCCCGGCGCTCACGCGGTCTCGATGGAGGCCGCCTGCTGGAGGCCCAGCTCCTGGATGGCGGTCTCGCGCATCTTGTACTTCTGGACCTTGCCTGAGACCGTCATCGGGAAGGCGTCCACGAACTTGTAGTAGCGCGGGATCTTGTAGGTCGCGATCTTGCCCTTGCAGTAGGCGCGCATCTCGTCGCCGGTGAGCGAGACGCCGGGCCGCAGCTTCACCCAGGCCATCAGCTCCTCGCCGTACTTCACGTCGGGCACGCCGATCACCTGCACGTCGGAGACGCCCGGGATCGTGTAGAGGAACTCCTCCACCTCGCGCGGGAAGATGTTCTCGCCGCCGCGCAGCACCATGTCCTTGATGCGCCCGACGATCTTCACGTAGCCGTGCTCGTCGATGGTGGCGAGGTCGCCGGTGTGCATCCAGCGGCCGTCGTCGATGGCCTCGCGGGTGGCGTGCGGATCGCGCCAGTAGCCGAGCATCACCGAGTAGCCGCGGGTGCACAGCTCGCCGGGCGTGCCGCGCGGCACGATCCGGCCGGTGGTGGGATCGACGATCTTGATCTCGACGTGCGGGTGGACCTGGCCCACCGTGGTCACCCGCTTCTCCAGCGGGTCGTCGGTGCGCGACTGCGTCGACACCGGCGAGGTCTCGGTCATGCCGTAGCAGATGGTGACCTCCGGCATGTGCATGTCCTTCTGGACCTTCTTCATCACCTCCACCGGGCAGGGCGAGCCGGCCATGATCCCGGTGCGCAGCGAGGAGAAGTCGAACGCCTGGAACTCCGGGTGATCGAGCTCCGCGATGAACATGGTGGGCACGCCGTACAGCGCGGTGCAGCGCTCCTGCTGCACGGTGCGCATCACCGTGAGCGGGTCGAAGTTGTCGAGCGGGATCACCATGGCCGCGCCGTGCGTGGTGATGGCCATGTTGGCGAGGACCATGCCGAAGCAGTGGTAGAACGGCACCGGGATGCACACCCGGTCGGCGTCGGTGTAGCGCAGGAACTCGCCGATGAAGAAGCCGTTGTTGACGATGTTGTGGTGCGAGAGGGTGGCGCCCTTCGGGAACCCGGTGGTGCCGCTGGTGTACTGGATGTTGATGGGGTCGTCGAACTGGAGGTCGCGCTCGAGGCGCGCCAGCTCCTCCTCGCTGAAGCGCAGCGCGTCGTGCTTGAGGGCGCCCCACTCGTCGTCGATGACGATGGTCTGGCGCAGCTCGGGGCAGCGGAGCCGCACGTCGCGCACCATGGCCACGTAGTCCGCGTTGCGGAACGTCCGCGCGAGCAGCAGCGTGGACACGCCCGACTGCTTGAGCGCGTACTCCAGCTCGTGCACGCGGTAGGCCGGGTTGATGTTGACCAGGATCGCGCCGATGCGCGCCGAGGCGTACTGGATCACCACCCACTCGTACCGGTTCGGCGCCCAGATGCCGACGCGGTCGCCCTTCTTGACGCCGCGGACCAGCAACCCGCGCGCCACCAGCGACGTCTCCTCCCAGAACTGCCGGTACGTCGCGCGGTAGCCCTGGTACACCGACACCAGCGCGTCGCGATCCGGGAACCGCTGCACCGTGCGGCGCAGGTTCTCGCCGATGGTCTCGCCGAGGAGCGGCGTGGTGGACGGCCCGCTGACGTAGGATGGTGCGTTCAAGGCTCTGCCTCCGGGAGGGGAAACGGGGGCGGAATCCTAGACGCGCGCGGGCCCGGGTGGAAGGGTGTGCGTGCGCGACGCCGCGCGTCACCCACGATCGTCGCGAGGACCGCGCCGCGCCGCGCCGGCTACGGCTCGAGCACCAGCGAGCCGGTGGTGGCGCGCGCCTCCAGCGCGCGGTGCGCCTCGGCCGCCTGCGCCAGCGGGAGCGCGCGGCCGACCTCCACCTTCACCGCCCCGCTCCCGACCACCTCGAGCAGCTCGGCGGCGCTGCGCTCCAGGTCCGCCCGCCGCGCCACGTAGGTGAACACGCTCGGCCGCGTGAGGAACAGCGAGCCCTTGCGCGAGAGCAGCAGCGGGTCCAGCGGCGGCACCGGCCCGGACGCGTTGCCGAACGTCACCATCATGCCGAGCGGCCGCAGGCAGTCGATGGAGCCGGCGAAGGTGGTCTTGCCGACCGAGTCGTACACCACCGGCACGCCCTCGCCGCCGGTGATCTCCCGCACCCGCGCCACGAAGTCCTCGCGCGTGTACACGATGGCGTGGTCGCACCCGTGGGCCCGCGCCAGCGCCGCCTTCTCGTCGCTGCCCACCGTGCCGATCACGGTCGCGCCGAGCGCCTTCAGCCACTGGATCGCGATGAGCCCGACCCCGCCCGCCGCCGCGTGCCAGAGCACCACGTCGCCCGCCTTCACCGGGTAGGTGCGCCGGATGAGCACCTGCGCCGTGAGCCCCTTCAGCATGGCGCCGGCCGCGGTGCGGTCGGAGATCGCGTCGGGCAGGCGCACCAGCCGGTCGGCCGGGACCACCCGCGCCTCGGCGTAGCAGCCCGGCCCGCCGACGAACGCGACGCGGTCGCCCGGGCGGACGTGGTCCACGCCCGCGCCCACCGCCTCCACCCGCCCCGCCGCCTCGACGCCCAGGCCGGCCGGGAGCTGCATCGGGTACAGGCCGGACCGCTGGTACACGTCCACGAAGTTCACGCCGGCGGCGGCGATGCGGAGCCGGGCCTCGCCCGGCCCGGGATCACCCAAGGTGACGTCCTCCAGCTTCAGGACCTCGGGGCCGCCGTGCTCGTGGAACCGGATCGCGCGCATGCATCCCTCCTAACCCGGCCGCCATTCGCGCGCACCGCCCGGTTCGCCGCAGGCCGGGCGGGCAGGCGGGCAGGCGCGGGCGGGGCGGCGTGCCGAGATTCGGCCCGTGCGCACCGCCCTCCCCGCCGTGCTCGCCCTCTCGCTCGCCTGCGGAGGGGGCGGCCCCGCTCCTGCGCCGCCCGCCGCGATCCCCCCGCCGCCGGGGGCGCCGGACCCGGTCCCCACGCCGCCCTCCGCCGCGCCCTCCGCCGCGCTCACCATCGAGCGGCTGGACGCGTCCGGCGAGTGCGCCGGCCTGGTGCCGGACGGTGCGCCCGAGCCGGTGACCCTCGCGCGCGCCGCGCCGGCGGACGCGACCTGCGGCGCGGCGCTGTCGGATGGGACCGGGCAGGTGGCCGCGTCGGCGCGCGACGCCGGCGGCACGAGCTGGCAGGTGTTCGACCCGGGCGGCGCGCCCGGGCGCACGTTCCGGGCCCGGCCGCTCCTGACGCAGCCCTCGGGCTGGCTCGGGCTGGTTCAGGACGACGCCGCCCCGGGCGGCCCGGCGGTGCGCGTCGTCGCGCTCGCGAGCGACGGCGCCGCGGCGGGCGCCGAGGCCGTGTCCTCCGATCCGGCGCTGGCCGTGCTGCGCGGCGCGAGCCTGGCCGGCGATCCGTCCGGCGGCGCGCTCGCGCTGGTCGCCGACACCGCCGTCGCCGGCAACCACTGGAGCGCGCTCCACGCCCAGCGCTTCGACGCGGCCGGCGCGCCGCGCTGGGCCGAGCCGGCCCGCTTCGGCGCGCGCAGCGAGTCCGACGTGACGTTCCTGGTGGGCGGCGTCTCGCGCGGCGGCGAGGCGCTCGCGGTGTGGCAGCGCTCGGCCTGGGTGGACGTGGCCTGGCTGGACGGCGCCGGCGGCGCGCTCGCCGCGGGCGAGCTGGTCGAGCGCTCCGCCGACCTCACCGGCTCGGGCGCGCTCCGGCACGAGCTGGAGCTGGTGCCGCTGCTCGACGGCGCGCTCGCCCTGCGCGCCGACGGCGCGTTCCGGCGGGTCTACCCACGGCTGGCCACCACCAGCGCGCCGCTCCCCGGGTGGCTGGCCGGCCGCGCCGGGTGGAGCCTGCGCTTCACGCGCGGCAACGCGGGCTACGCGCTGCTGCCGCCGCCCGGCGCGGCCGCGGCGGACTGCGCCCAGGCCATCGAGCTGCGCGCGCCCTCGGGGCGCCTGTGCGGGCGGATCTGGCTCCGCCGGCCGGGCGCCGGCGCCTGCACCACCGGCGCGGTGGACCAGGGCTGGGACGGCACGGTGTCGCAGCAGGACGCGCAGGGCGCCTGCAGCTGGCGCGTCTGGCCGCGGCTCCTGGCGCGCTGATCAGCGCAGCGACGCCATGATCTCGTCGAGCACCGCCCGCGGCGGCCGCACCCGCGCCTCCGGCAGCGTCGCCAGCGGCGCCTCCACCATCCGGAGCTGGTCGGTCAGCGAGGCCGCCTTCGCGTCCACGAAGAACACGCCGGTGAGCACCTCGCCGCGGGCGGACGCCTCCATCAGCCGCGCCACCGCCCGGGTCCGGTCGCGGGGGTCGAACCCCTCCTCGAGCTTGCGGAGCCGCAGGTGCGCGCCGTCGTGCAGCTCGACGTCCACCGTGGTGCCGGGATCGTAGTCCACGGTCACGTCCTCGAACGCCGGCACGTACGACAGCTCCTGCAGCGGCGCGTCGTGCTCCTTCACGTAGGCGAACGAGCGCGTCGAGCCCTCGTGATCGTTGAACGTGACGCAGGGCGAGAGCACGTCGAGCATGGCGGTGCCGCGGTGCGAGAGCGCCGCCTTGAGCATGGCCGAGAGCTGGCGCTTGTCGCCGGAGAAGGAGCGGCCGACGAAGGTGGCGCCGAGCTGGACGGCGAGCGCGCAGGTGTCGATGGGCGGCAGCTCGTTCGCGATGCCGCTCTTCAGGCGCGAGCCGACGTCGGCGGTGGCGGAGAACTGGCCCTTGGTGAGGCCGTACACGCCGTTGTCCTCGATGACGTAGAGGATGGGCAGGTTGCGCCGCATGAGGTGCGCGAACTGGCCGATGCCGATGGACGCGGTGTCGCCGTCGCCGGACACGCCCACGCCGACGAGCGTCCGGTTCGCGAGCAGGGCGCCGGTCGCGACCGCCGGCATGCGCCCGTGCACGGCGTTGAACGCGTGCGAGCGGCTCATGAAGTAGGCGGGCGTCTTGGACGAGCAGCCGATGCCGGAGAACTTGGCCACCCGCTCCGGCGGGACGCCCAGGTCGAACATCGCCTCGAGCAGGCGCTCGGAGATGGCGTTGTGCCCGCAGCCGGCGCACAGGGTGGTCTTGCCGCCCTTGTAGTCCGCGATGGCGAGGCCGAGGCGGTTCTGGCGAGGGGCGGCGGCGCCGGGGGGAACGGGAGCGGCCATGGTCACCTCGCCTCCTTCGCCAGCAGCTCGTCGGTCACCGAGCGCGCGTCGAGCGGGAGCCCGTGCACGTGGGCGATGCCGCGCAGCCGCGGCACCAGCTCGGCGGGGAGATCCAGCTTCAGCAGCGCGGCGAGCTGGCCGTCGCGGTTCTGCTCGACCACGTAGACCCGCTCGTGCGCGCGCACGAACGCCTCCACCTCCCGCGAGAACGGGTAGGCGCGGACGCGCAGGTAGTCGGTCTCGAGGCCCGCCTCGGCCGCGAGCTGCGCGCGCGCCTCCAGGATGGCGGGGTGGGACGAGCCGTACGCGATGATGCCCACCTTCGCGCTGCCGCCGCCGTGCCGCTCCGGCGCTGGCAGGAGCGCGCGGGCGCCGTCGAGCTTCCGCGCCAGCCGGGCCATGTTCTGCTCGAAGACCGCCGGGCTCTCGCTGTACGCCGACGCGTCGTCGTGGCCGGTGCCGCGGGTGAAGTACGCGGCGCGCGGGTGATCGGTCCCCGGCAGCGTGCGCCAGCCGATCCCGTCGCCGTCCACGTCGCGGTAGCGGGCGAAGCCGCCCAGCCGCTCGAGGTCCTCCTTCGAGAGCACCTTGCCGCGGTCGATGGGGCGGTCGGGGTACGGGAACGGGTCCGCCATCCAGTTGTTCATCCCCAGGTCGAGATCGGTCATCACGAAGACCGGCGTCTGCAGCCGCTCGGCGACGTCGAACGCCTCCACGCCCATCGCGAAGCACTCCTCCACCGAGCCCGGGAACAGCAGCACGTGCTGCGTGTCGCCGTGCGAGAGGAACGCGGTGGAGAGCACGTCGCCCTGCGACGTGCGGGTGGGCAGGCCGGTGGACGGGCCGACGCGCTGGACGTCGAAGATCACGACCGGGATCTCGGCGTAGTAGGCGAGCCCGACGAACTCGGCCATCAGCGAGAGCCCCGGGCCCGCGCTCGCGGTCATGGCGCGCGCGCCCGCCCAGCCGGCGCCGATCGCCATGCCCACCGCCGCCAGCTCGTCCTCGGCCTGGACCACCGCGTAGGTGGCCCGGCCGTCCGCGTCCACGCGGTGCTCGCGGAGGTGGCCGATGAGCGTCTCGACCAGCGAGGACGACGGCGTGATCGGGTACCAGGCCACCACGGTGACGCCGGCGAACAGCGCCCCGAGCGCCGCGGCGGAGTTCCCGTCCACGATGATCTTCCCGGCGGTCGCGTCCATGCGCCGGACCGAGAGGCGGTCGCGCTTCTCCAGCGTGCCGGCGTGCTCGAAGCCGGCGCGCGCCGCGGCCACGTTCAGCTCGCGGGCCCGCGCCTTCTGCCCGAAGACGCGCCCGATGGCGCGCTCGACCTCGCCCATCTCGATCCCGAGCAGCCGCGCCAGCACGCCCACGTACGCCATGTTCCGCAGGAGCTTCCGGAGCCGGGCCTCGCTCGCGACCGGCGCGATCACCTCGTCGAACGGGACCGGGTAGAACACGAGGTCGTCTCGCAGCGAGGCGAGCGCGAGGGGCGCGTCGTAGACCACGGCTGCGCCCGGCGAGAGCGCGCGCACGTCCTCGCGCGCGGTCTCCGGGTTCATCGCGACCAGCAGGTCGATCTCCTTCTTGCGCGCGGTCCAGCCGTCCCGGGACGCACGCACCGTGTACCAGGTGGGCAGCCCCGCGATGTTGGAGGGGAACAGGTTCTTGCCCGAGACCGGGATGCCCATCTGGAACAGCGACCGCAGCAGCACGGTGTTCGAGCTCTGCGAGCCCGAGCCGTTCGCGGTGGCGACCTGGATGGAGAAATCGTTGACGAGCGGAGGCTGGGACGCGCGGCCGGCCCCCGCCTCCCCCGCTGCAGTGCTGTGCTCGAGCATGGCGCTCCGGGTGCACGAGAGATCGACGGGACGGAGATAACGGGGCGTGGGGGCCGCGCCAGCCAGCCCCCGGGTCGGTACCCGTCGGCGACCCGCGCGGGCATCCCGTGCTCGCGCCTCGCGTCCGCGTCCCGGCCCACTGGCCCCCCGGGCAGGCCCCCGCGCGTCCGCTTGCCCGGCGCCGTCGCGGCGGGCACTCCTGCCCCCGCTCGAGCCCGCGCTCCGCGGGCGGGCCCCGAGGAGCACCTTTGATCCGTCTCGACCTGAGGACCTCCCTTCCCCTCGCCTGCGCGCTCGCGCTGGCCGCCTGCTCGAGCGGCGGCGGCGACGGCCCGTCCGCCGCGACGCCCGCCGTGAGCGCGCGGGGCGGGACCGGCCGCACCAGCACCGGCGGCGGTGGCGGCGCGTTCATCGTCTCGGTCACGCCGGGCGGCGGCGTCTCGCTTCGCCCCGGCGTCGCGCCGCCCGCGCTCGCCATCCCGATCGTGCCCGCGCCCGACCTGGGCGCGAACCCGCGGACCCTCTCCTCGGACACGACGCTGCTCGCCGCGGGCCCGATCCTGGGCGACGACGGCGCGAACCCGGCGACCGGCCTCTGGGTGAAGGCGGGGGCGACGCTCACGCTGGATCCGGACGGATCCGCCGTGGCGTACCTGCTGGTGGACGGCGCGATCCGGGTGGACGGCACCGTCCTCACCACCCTGTACGACGCCAGCCAGTCCACCGCGACGATCTCGCTCCGCGCCGCCGCGCTGCACGTCTCCGCGAGCGGCCGGATCGACGGCACGCCGCCGGACTCGGCCGGTGACGGGCTCGGGTCGGGCGGCGTGACCGTGCGCACCTCGGGCGCCATCGTGAACGCGGGCGCCATCCTCGCGCGCGGCGGCCGCGGCACCTCCGGCGGCCACGCCGGCGAGCTCGATCTCGGCGCCTCCGACGGGCCGCTGGTGAACACCGGGATCATCGACGGGTCCGGCGGTGAGGGCACCGACGGCGCCGGCGGCTCCGCGATCGCCGCCTCGCTGTGGGGCATCTGGGGCGAGGCGGGCACCTGCGACGCCCACAACCTCGGCCGCATCGTCGCGCGCGGCGGGAACGGCACCAGCGGCGGCGGCGACGGCGGGTACGTGTACCTGTCCGGCTGCGCCGTGGGCGACACCTTCAGCGCGGGCGAGCTGGACGCCTCGGGTGGCGCGGCCACCGTGGACGGCCCCGGCGGCAGCGCCGCGGGGACCGCCCTCGAGGCGTCGGACGGCCGGGCGCTCGTGGCCGGCGTGCTGCGGGCGCGCGGCGGGCGCGCGGCGAACGGGCCCGGCGGCGCCGGTGGCGGCGTGCAGGTGCTCGCGACCGGCTCGACCGGCGCGGTGCGGGCGGTGGTGCTCGCCCAGCTCGACTCGGGCGGCGGCGACGGCACCGTGGGCGGCGACGCCGGCGCGGTGGTGGTGAGGCAGGAGGGCTTCGCCGACGGCGACGTGCGCGTCGAGGTGGGGACCGGCGCGGTGGACGCGGGCGGCGGTGACGGCGCCGACGGCGGCGGGAACGGCGGCTGGATCGGGGTCGACGGCGCGAGCGCGCCGACGATCTCGGCGGCGGCGGTGGCCGCGGACGGCATCGCGGTCGAGGCCGCGCTCCGCGCCGCCGGGGGCGCCGGGGGCGCCGGCGAGGGCGGCGTGGGCGGCCACGTCCAGCTGGCTGGCTCGCAGGTCGCCTGCGGCGCGGTGGCGGTGGACGGCGGCGCGTCGTCCGCGATGGCGGGCGGCGTCGGCGGGACCGTCGACCTGGCCTCCGCCACCGCGGCGACCGTGGTGGCGGCGCCGCTCACCGCCCGCGGCGGCGCGGGCACGCCGGCCGGCGCGGCCGGCGCGGTGACCATCGACGGCGCGGTGAAGCCGCTCGACGGCGGGGTGTACCGGCCGTAGTGCACGGACGGGGGTGAGGGGCGGCTCCGCGCGGGGGCCGCCCCTCACGTTTCAGCGGGCGATCACCCGAGGACGAGCAGCAGGTCCTCCTTCTCGACCTTGTCGCCCTCCTTGAAGCGGACCTCGGCGATGCGGCAGTCGCCCTTCGCCTTGACGTTCGTCTCCATCTTCATCGCCTCGGTGACGAGCAGCACGGCGCCGGCCTTCACCTCGTCGCCCGGCTTCACGTTCACCTTCAGCACCTTGCCCGGCATGGGCGCGCCCACGTGCGCCGGGTTGCCGCGCTCCGCCTTCACCCGCGCCGCCGACGCCTGCGCGGCGGAGGCGTCGCGCACGTTGATGGTGCGCCCCTCGCCGTTCAGCTCGAAGATCAGGTCGCGGGTCCCGTCCTTCTCCAGCTTGCCCATCGAGACGAGCTTCACGATGAGCGTCTTGCCGGGCTCGATCTCGACGCTGGTCTCCTGGCCGGGCTCGAGGCCCCAGAAGAACACCGGCGTCGGGACCACCGAGGTGTCGGAGAACGCCTCGCGGTGGCGCGAGAGCTCCGGCCAGACGTTGGGGTAGAGCAGCCAGGACACGAGCGCCTTGTCATCCACCGGGTGCCCCACCCGCTCCGCCGCCCTGCGCCGCTCGGCCTCGAAGTCGGCCGGCTCGAGCAGCTCGCCCGGGCGGCAGGTGATGGGCTCCTGGCCGCGGAGCACGATCTCGCGCAGCCGCTCCGGGAACCCGCCGTGGAGCTGGCCGAGCATGCCGCGGGCGAGCCCCACCACCGACTCCGGGAACGCGAGCTCGCTCGCCTTGTCGGTGAACAGGTCCTCCGGCTCGAGCCCGTTCTTCACCAGGAACATGGCCATGTCGCCGACCACCTTCGACGACGGCGTCACCTTCACGATGTCGCCGAACAGCAGGTTCACCTTGCGGTACATGTCCTTGCACTCCTCCCACCTGTCGAGGAGGCCCAGCCCGGCCACCTGCGGCTTGTAGTTGGAGTACTGGCCGCCCGGGATCTCGTGCCGGTAGACCTCGGCCGTCCCGCTCTTCAGGCCCGACTCGAACGGCGCGTAATAGTCCCGCACCGTCTCCCAGTAGTTCGCGAGCTGCTGCAGCCCGCCGCGATCGAGCTTCGGGTCCCAGGCGCTCCCCTCCAGCACGGCCGCGAGCGAGTTCAGGTTCGGCTGCGCCGTGAGGCCGGAGAGCGGCGACAGCGCCGCGTCGACCACGTCCACGCCGGCCTTCGTCGCCTCGAGCAGCGTGGCGGAGGCCACGCCGGAGGTGTCGTGCGTGTGGAGGTGCACCGGGAGGCCGACGGCGTCCTTCAGCGCCTTCACCAGCTTCGCGGCGGCGAACGGCTTCAGCAGGCCCGCCATGTCCTTCACCGCGAGGAAGTGGGCGCCCATCCGCTCCAGCTCCTTCGCGAGCTTCACGTAGTAGTCGAGCGGGTACTTGTCGCGCCTCGGGTCGTCGATGTCGCCCGTGTAGCAGACGGCCGCCTCGCACACCTTGCCCTGCCGGCGCACCGCCTCCATGGCGACCTTCATGCCCCGGGTCCAGTTCAGCGAGTCGAACACGCGGAACACGTCGATCCCGGACCTCGCCGCCTCCTCCACGAAGCGCTCGACGACGTTGTCGGGGTAGTTCGTGTAGCCGACCGCGTTCGAGCCGCGGAGCAGCATCTGGAACAGGACGTTCGGGACCTCCTTGCGCAGCTTGTGCAGCCGCTCCCAGGGGTCCTCGCGCAGGAAGCGCATGGCCACGTCGAACGTGGCGCCGCCCCACATCTCCAGCGAGAACAGCCCGGCGCCGAGCACGCTGGTGGCGGGCGCGATGCGGAGCAGGTCGTGGGTGCGCACCCGCGTCGCGAGCAGCGACTGGTGCGCGTCGCGCATGGTCGTGTCGGTGAACAGCAGCCGCTTCTCGGCGAGCACCCAGCGCGCCAGCCCCTCCGGACCGCGCTCCAGCAGGACGTCGCGGGTGCCCTTGGGCCGCGGGCGGGTCAGGTCCACCTTCGGCAGGCGCGGCTCGCGGAGCTCCGCCGGGCGCGTGGCGCGCGACACGCCGGGCGAGCCGTTCACGGTCACGTCGGCGAGGTAGCGCAGCAGCTTCGTCCCGCGGTCCTTGCGCTCCGACTGCGCCAGCAGCTCGGGGTGGTCCTCGATGAAGGAGGTGTCGCAGCGGCCGGACAGGAACACCGGGTGCCGCATCACGTTCTCGAGGAACGCGATGTTCGTCTTGACGCCGCGGACGCGGAACTCCTGCAGCGACCGGTCCATCACGTGCGCCGCGGCGTCGAGCGTCAGCCCCCACGTCGTGATCTTCACCAGCAGCGAGTCGTAGTGCGGCGTGATCACCGCGCCGGTGAACGCCGAGCCCGCGTCGAGCCGCACGCCGAAGCCGCCCGGCGAGCGGTACGCCTTCAGCACGCCGTAGTCCGGCGCGAAGCCGTTCTGCGGGTCCTCGGTGGTGATGCGGCACTGCACCGCGAACCCGCGCCGCTGCACGTCCTGCTGCCGCGCGATCCCGATCTCCGGGTCGGAGAGCCGCTTGCCCTGCGCCACCAGGAGCTGCGCCTGCACCAGGTTCCGGCCGGTGATGCTCTCGGTGACCGTGTGCTCCACCTGGATGCGCGGGTTGACCTCGATGAAGTAGTGGCGCCCCTGCGGGTCCACCAGGAACTCCACCGTGCCGGCGTTCCGGTAGCTCACCGATCGCGCGATCTTCAGCGCGTCGCCGCAGATCGCCTCGCGCTGCGCCTCGGTGAGCGCGAGCGACGGCGCGAACTCGACCACCTTCTGGTGGCGGCGCTGGATGGAGCAGTCGCGCTCGAACAGGTGGACGAGCTCGCCGTGGTGGTCGCCCAGCACCTGGACCTCGATGTGCTTGGGGCGCTCGATGTAGCGCTCCAGGAACACCGCCGGGTTGCCGAACGCGGCGCGCGCCTCGCTGCGCGCCGAGACCAGCCCCTCCAGCAGCTCCTTCTGGCTGCGCGCCACGCGCATCCCGCGGCCGCCGCCGCCGGCGCTCGCCTTGATGATGATGGGGTAGCCGTGCTGCTTCGCGAAGATGAGCGCCTCCTCGTCGTGGAGGATGGGCTCGGGGGTGCCGGGGACCACCGGCACGCCGGCGGCCTGCGCGGCCTTGCGGCCGGCCACCTTGTCGCCCAGCTTGCGCTGCATCTCGGAGGTCGGGCCGACGAACGCGATGCCGGCGCGCTCGCACGCCTCGGAGAACTCCGGGTTCTCCGAGAGGAAGCCGTAGCCGGGGTGGATCGCGTCCACCTCCAGCCGCCTCGCCAGCTCCACGATCTCCTCGATGCCGAGGTAGGCGTCGATGGGCGGCTTCCCCTTGCCCACCAGGTACGCCTCGTCGGCCTTGTAGCGGTGCAGGGAGAGGCGGTCCTCCTCCGAGTAGATCGCGACGGTCTGGATGCCGAGCTCGGTGCAGGCTCGGAAGATCCGGATCGCGATCTCGCCGCGGTTCGCTGCCATCACGCGCTTGAACGGGATCGTCATGTCGGGCTCCGGGACGACGAGGCGGCGCGCGCACGCGAGGCGCGCGCCGTTGGCGGGGTCGAGGGTCGATGGCGATCGCCGTCCGCTCGGGGCGGGCGAGGAACGGGGCGTCGAGGATCAAGTCGGGCGTCGCGGGCTCGGCTCGGTCCAGCGGTTCGGCGTCGGGTGCGAAGTGGAGCACAGCCTGCCGCACCGTGTCGAGGGGCGTCGCAGGGCTCCCGCCTGATTCTCCGGTCGGCGACCTGAGCGGTCGACGAGACCGATCGTGAACGCGCCGGAGCGGATCGCGGCGACGCGGCGCCGCGCTACCCGCGCGCCAGCAAGTACCGCCCGAGCTCCTGGTCCACGCCGGCGATGTGGCGCCGGAGCCAGTCGGAGATCCAGTTGTGCAGCGTGAGCGCGGCGAGCGGGCTGGCGCCGCTGCGCTGGACCTCACCCGCCAGGTCCTCGAAGTCGCGCCGGAACGCGTCGTGGGCCGCCTTGTGCGCGGCGTACTCCGGGAACCCCACCGCGCGCATCTCCCGCTCCTCCGCCTCGAAGTGCTCGACCACGTAGTCGGCGAGGAACTCGAGCAGCGGCTGGACCTCGGACCGGTCGCCGGCGCGCAGCGCCACGATCAGCCGCTCGGCGCGGCGAAACAGCTCCTGGTGCTGGGCGTCGATCTCGGCCACCCCCACCGAGAGCGACGGCGTCCACTCGATCACCATGGGGCGCCCAGTATCCCCGGTCGCGGTCCCCGCCGCCACGGCCCCGGCGCCGCAGCCCCGGTCACCGGCTTCCCCGCAGGTGCCGCGCCAGGTGGGCGTCGGTCGCGCCGATGTGCGTGGCCAGCCAGTCGGCGATCCAGGTCTCCGCCCGCACCGTGATGGCGGCGCTCGGCCCGGCCCGCTCGAACAGCTCGCGGAGCGCGTGGTACTCGCGCACGAAGCGGTCGTGCGAGGCCTTGTGCACGGTCAGGCCGGGGAAGCCGGTCTCGGACATGAGCCGCTCCTCGTCCGCGAAGTGCTCGACCACGTAGCTGCCCAGGAACTCGAACAGCGGCGCCACCTCGGCGCGGTCCCCGCGCGCCATGGCCTGCACCAGCGACTCGTACCTGCGGAACAGCTCCTGATGCTGCCGGTCGATCACGTCGTGACCGAGCTCCAGCGCCGGGCTCCAGCGCGCGCTCATCCGGTTTCCCCCTCGACTCCCCCGGCGGCACAGTCCCCCGGCCGGCGCATTCGGGGTAGTCCCTCGTCCCGGCGACCGCGCACCCCTGTCCCCAAGCGTGCGCGTGCGCGAAAACCTTGCCGGTTCCGCGCCGCGCGAGGTGGAGCCAACCCCGCGAAAAAGCAGGGCGTCCGGCGAAGACGCGCGGCACGAAAGCTGCTATCTTCGCCAGTTCCGCTCCACATGGGGCCGTGGAACCCCTCCGAAGGCACCTCGACGATGACGGCCAGCACCTCCCCCCGCGAGATCCCGTTCAACTACACCTCGGCCGACGACCGGCAGGCCATCTCCCACCTGCTCGGTCCGCACGTCTGGCAGAAGCTCGAGGAGCTGCGCGGCCTCCGCGTCACCGGCCGCAGCGCGCGCCTGCTGATGCGGTTCTTCGGCGAGATCCTCATCCACCGGCGCAACCCGTTCCTGTTCCAGGAGCTGGTCGAGTCCCGCGCCCGGCGCCGGCGCTTCTTCTCGAACATCGAGACCGACCTCGGCCTGGTCGAGCGGAACGCGAACGGCGAGGCCCGGGTGCTGGAGGTCCTCTCGGAGAGCCGGCAGCTCCTGGTGGCCTTCCGCCAGGAGGTGGAGGGGACCCCCGAGCTGCGGCGGCGGATGCTGCGCGAGCTGGGCGCGGTGGTGGGCAAGGACGCGGTGCTGTTCGACCCGTTCACGCTGGTGTCGCACGCCACCGACGCCACCGACTGGCGCCTGCACCTGCCGGTCGCGGTGGTGATGCCCGACGACGAGCGCCAGGTCGCGCCGGTGCTGGCGGGCATCGCGCGGCTGGGCCTGAAGGCCATCCCGCGCGGCGGCGGCACCGGGCTCACCGGCGGCGCGGTGCCGCTGCGGCCCGGCTGCGTGGTGGTGAACACCGAGAAGCTGAACCGGATCCGCGGCGTCTCCGAGCGCGCGTTCACGCTCGCGGACGGCCGGACCGCGGCGGCGCAGGTGGTGGACCTCGAGGCGGGCGTGGTCACCGAGACCGCCATGGAGCACGCCGCCGCGCGCGGCCTGGTGTTCGCGACCGACCCCACCAGCGCCTGGGCCTGCACCATCGGCGGCAACATCGCCGAGAACGCCGGCGGCAAGGACTGCGTGCAGTGGGGCACCTGCATCGACAACCTGATCTCCTGGCGGATGGCGATGCCGTCGGGCCGGCTCTGGACCGTCCGGCGCACCGATCACCCGCTGCGCAAGATCCTCCCGGAGGACACCGTCACCTTCCAGGTGGCCGACCAGGACGGCGCGGTGGTGAAGACGGTCGCGCTGCGCGGCGCCGACGTCCGCAAGAAGGGGCTCTGGAAGGACATCACCAACAAGGCGCTGGGCGGCGTGCCGGGCCTGCAGAAGGAGGGCACCGACGGCGTCATCACCTCGGCGGAGTTCATCCTCTACCCCGAGTTCGAGGTGAAGCGGACGCTGTGCCTGGAGTTCTTCGGGCCGGACTTCGACGAGGCCTCGCGGGTGATCCTGCAGCTCGCCCGCGCGTTCCCGTTCCCGAACGACGGCAAGGAGACGCTCACCGCGCTCGAGCACTTCGACGACGAGTACGTCCGCGCCATCGACTACAAGGTGAAGGCGGCGCGGGCCGAGACGCCGCGCGCGGTGCTGCTCATCGACGTGGTGGGCCACTCCGCCGAGGAGGCGGCGCGCGGCGTGGGCACCATCCGCGGCATCCTCGACGAGCACCCCAACACCGAGCTGTTCGAGGCGCGCGACGCGGCCGAGGGCAAGCGCTTCTGGGCCGACCGCAAGAAGCTGGGCGCCATCGCCCGGCGCACCAACGCGTTCAAGATGAACGAGGACATCGTCCTCCCGCTCGACCAGCTGGCCGGGTTCGCGCGGTTCGTCGAGGACATGAACGTGGAGGAGGAGCGGTACGCGCAGGGACGGCTGGTGGACCGGGCCGAGGAGCTCCTGCGGAGCACCGAGCCGCCGCGCGAGGACCCGGAGTGGCTGGCCGGCAAGATCCCCGCCGCGCTCGAGCGCTGCGCCCGCGCCCGCGACGCCATCTCGCGCGCGGGGCCGAAGGACCTGCGCGCGCTGGCGCTGCTGGAGGACTTCCGCCGCGACCTCGCGAAGCTGATGCGCGGCTGGCCGGAGCTGACCCGCGCGGTGGACCGCGCGCACCAGGAGGTGCGCGACCGCCTGGTGGTGCTCGCGACGCACATGCACGCGGGCGACGGCAACGTCCACGTGAACATCCCGGTGCTGTCCAACGACCGGCCCATGCTGCGGCGGACCGAGCACGTGCTCGACGTGGTGATGGAGAAGGTGGTCTCGCTCGGCGGCGTGGTCTCCGGCGAGCACGGCATCGGCATCACCAAGCTCAAGTACCTCGAGCCCGAGCGCATCGAGGAGCTGTCGGCGCACCGCCGCGACGTGGACCCCGGCGGCCTGATGAACCCGGGCAAGCTCGAGGACGTGGACGTGCTCGACCGCGTCTTCACGCCCTCGTTCAACCTCCTCGAGCTCGAGGCGCGCATCCTCAAGCACGGGCAGCTGGAGGAGCTGGCCCGCGCCATCGCGCACTGCGTCCGGTGCGGCAAGTGCAAGCCGGACTGCTGCGTCTACCACCCGGCGCGCGGCATGTTCTTCCACCCGCGCAACAAGAACCTGGCGATCGGCTCGCTCATCGAGGCGCTGCTCTACGACGCCCAGCGCAAGCGCTCCACGCGCTTCGAGCTGCTGCGGTGGCTGGAGGAGATCGCCGACCACTGCACCATCTGCCACAAGTGCCTGAAGCCCTGCCCCGTGGACATCGACTCCGGCAAGGTGTCGATCCTGGAGCGCGAGATCCTGGCGAGCTGGGGCTACAAGCACTCCACCGCGGCGACCCGCGCCACGCTCGGCTACCTCGACAGCCGGTCGCCCACCTACAACAAGCTGTTCCGCGCCGGCGTGGTGCAGATCGGCGGCGCGCTGCAGCGGGCCGGCTGCGAGGTGACCGCGCCGTTCCAGCCGGAGGACGCCGCGCCGCGGCTCTACCCGCTCCAGCTGCTGCGCGCGCCCATGCCGCCCGCGCCGCCCGAGACGCTGCGCGACGTGATCCCCGCGTGCGAGCAGGACCAGGTGCTGGTGTTCGAGCCGGACGGCGGCGCGGAGGCGGAGCGGACCGTCTTCTACTTCCCCGGCTGCGGCTCGGAGCGGCTCCAGTCGCACATCTCGATGGCCGCGCTGCACGTGCTCACCCAGCTGCGCACGCGGGTGATCCTGCCGCCGCCGTTCATGTGCTGCGGGTTCCCGCAGCAGGTGAACGGGAAGGCGGACACGCACTCGCAGACCATGCTGCGCGACACGATCCTGTTCAGCCAGATCCGCGACATGTTCGCGCACCTGCAGTTCGACGGCTGCATCGTGACCTGCGGCACCTGCCGCGAGGGGCTGGCGGAGATGGAGGCGGGCCAGCTCTTCGGCGGCCGGCTGGTGGACGTCACCCGCTACGCGCTGGAGCGCGGCCTGCGGCTGGAGGGCTCCGGCGACTTCCTGTACCACGCGCCCTGCCACGACTCGCTCGACGGCAAGGCGCAGGAGGTGCTGGTGAAGCTCGGCGGCTTCGGCAAGGTGGAGGCGGTGCCGCACTGCTGCTCCGAGGCCGGGACGCTCACGCTCTCGCGGCCGGACATCACCGACGCCATGCTGCACCGCAAGCGCGCCGCGTTCGCGGAGGCGCTCGAGACGCGGCCGGGCGGCGCCACGGTGCTCACCAACTGCCCGTCCTGCGTCCAGGGCCTGGGCCGCAACACGCCCATCGGCGTCCAGCCCAAGCACCTCGCCATCGCGCTGGCGGAGCGCATCAGCGGTCCGGGCTGGCTGGAGCTGTTCCGGTCGAACGCCGCGCGCGCGCACGCCGTGCACTTCTGAGGCGGCGCCGTCCCTCCCCGCCGGCGCCGCCGCGCGGCGCCGGTGCGCGCGCGCGCGCACCGGCTGCGTTCACCCATGGTGATCGACCGCCGCGCCGCCGCGCCGCCCTCCCTCGATCGGATCAGTCGATTTCCCGCCCGGCCCCTTCTCAGGTGCCTGCGATGCGTGCAGACTGCCCGATCTTCGAACGCGGGATCGCGCCCGCAACGAAAGGGAGAGCATGACCAACAAGATGGATGAGAGGCTGGAGTCGATGTACCAGGACGTGCTTCGCCGCAACCCGGGCGAGGCCGAGTTCCACCAGGCGGTGCGCGAGGTGCTCGAGACGCTCGGGCCGGTCCTCGCGAAGTACCCCGAGTTCCGCGAGCGCAAGATCATCGAGCGCATCTGCGAGCCGGAGCGGCAGATCATCTTCCGCGTGCCGTGGCAGGACGACCGCGGCGAGGTCCACGTCAACCGCGGGTTCCGCGTCCAGTACAACAGCTCGCTCGGGCCGTACAAGGGCGGCCTGCGCTTCCACCCGTCCGTCTACCTGGGGATCATCAAGTTCCTCGGGTTCGAGCAGATCTTCAAGAACGCGCTCACCGGCCTGCCCATCGGCGGCGGCAAGGGCGGCTCCGACTTCGACCCGAAGGGCAAGTCGGACAACGAGATCATGCGGTTCTGCCAGAGCTTCATGACCGAGCTGTGGCGGTACATCGGCGACACCACCGACGTGCCCGCCGGCGACATCGGCGTGGGTGGCCGCGAGATCGGCTACATGTACGGTCAGTTCAAGCGCCTCACCTCGCGCTACGAGGCGGGCGTGCTCACCGGCAAGGGCCTCGACTACGGCGGCTCGCTGGTCCGCACCGAGGCGACCGGCTACGGCGCCACGTTCTTCGTGGAGGAGATGCTGAAGGTCCGGAAGGACTCCTTCGACGGCAAGCGCTGCGTGGTCTCCGGCTCCGGCAACGTGGCCATCTACACCATCGAGAAGATCACCCAGCTCGGCGGCCGCGTGGTCGCGTGCTCCGACTCCAACGGCTACATCCTCGACGAGAAGGGCATCGACCTCGACCTGGTGAAGCAGCTGAAGGAGGTCGAGCGGCGCCGCATCAAGGACTACGTCGAGTACCGCAGCCACGCGCGCTACGTCGCCGGCGGGAACATCTGGGAGATCCCGTGCCAGGTGGCGATGCCGTCCGCCACCCAGAACGAGATCAACGGCCACGACGCCAAGACGCTGGTGAAGAACGGCTGCATCGCGGTCGGCGAGGGCGCGAACATGCCCACCACGCCCGAGGGCATCAAGGTGTTCCTCGACGCGAAGATCTCCTACGGGCCGGGCAAGGCCGCCAACGCCGGCGGCGTCGCCACGAGCGCGCTCGAGATGCAGCAGAACGCGACCCGCGACAGCTGGACGTTCGAGTACACCGAGAAGCGGCTCGCGAACATCATGAAGAACATCCACCAGAACTGCTACGAGACCGCCGAGGAGTTCGGCGCCCCGGGCAACTACGTGGTGGGCGCGAACATCGCCGGGTTCATCAAGGTGGCGAAGGCGATGGTGGCGCACGGGTTGATCTGATCCTGAGCGCGTGGGCTCCGTCCCGCCGCGGCGGGGCGAGGCTTCGTGGTTCGAGGGCCCGGCGGCGACGCCGGGCCTTTTCTGTTCGTGGGGGGCGCGGCCTGCGAAGGTGCGGGAAGGCGGCAATGAGGGGGCGGCGGGGGTCGGGGGAACGGGCGCTTCGTGCTTCTTCGGGGCAATGAGGGTGCAATGGCGGTCGGGGCGGTTGCGCGTGACCGGAACCGGGGCTGCGGGGATCGGCTTGCGAGAGGCGCGCGGGCGGAGCGCGGGACGCGGCGCGGGGCTCGGCGCGGGGGCGCGGGGGCGCGGGGGCGCGGGGGGCGCGGGGGGCGCGGGGGGCGCGGGGGACGCGAGGGACGCGAGGGACGCGAGGGACGCGAGGGACGCGAGGGACGCGAGGGACGCGAGGGACGCGAGGGACGCGAGGGACGCGAGGGACGCGAGGGACGCGAGGGACGCGGGGCGCGAGGGACGCGAGGGCTCGGCGCGAGGGGCGCGAGGGGCGCGAGGCACGGGCGGTGCCGTGGAGCGCGGCTGCACCCGTTTGTCTATGGGTGAATGCTTGACGGGTTTGGGCTCGGGGCGGCTCCGGTGGACGAACGCGCTGGCGCACAGGGCCTCCGCGCTCGCGCAGAGTGGTGCTGCGGCGTTCGTCGGTGCGCCGAGGGGTCGCGGACCCCTGGCCGCGTTCTCTCGTCCTGGGCCATCCTGGCGCGTTTCACGGAGCGCGGAAATCGCGTGCGATGCTTCGTTGATGGACACCGCACTCGAGTTCACGAAGCGTCTCGCCTCGCTGCTCCGCTCGGAGCGCCACGCCATGGCGGAGTTCCTGGTGGCATTGGCGGACTTCGACCGCCGAGGGCTTTGGCGGGACCGGGGGCATACCTCGCTCTTCTCCTTCCTCCATCGGGAGCTGAAGCTCTCGGCGGGCTCGGCCCAGCTTCGCAAGACCGCGGCGGAGCTCATCCAACGGTACCCGGCGGTCGAAGACGCGCTGCGCGAGGGCAAGCTCTGCCTGTCCTCCGTCTGCGAGCTGGCCAAGGTGGTGACCACCGAGAACTGCGACGAGGTGCTGCCGCGGTTCTTCGGGCTGTCGAGCCGGGATGCGGCGGCGGTGGCGGCTTCGATCCGACCGGTGGAGAACCCGCCCCGGCGCGAGGTCGTGGTTCCGCTCCGGGCCGCTGTGGCTCCGGCGATCCCGGAGGCGGCCGCGCGCGACGCGGCGTCGCCGGAATCCATCCGGGTCGTTTTACTTCATGCGCATGAAACGCCACCCGAACCGGCGGTCGCCCCGGAGCTCGCCCCGGCTCCGTGCGCCGCGCCACCGGTTCCGAAGCCCAGCTCGGTGGACTGGCTCGACGGGGAACAGGCCCGCATGCACCTCACCGTCTCCAGGGCGTTCCTCGAGAAGCTCGACGCCGCGCGGGACGCACTGTCCCACGCCATGCCGGGCGCCTCCCGCGAGGACGTCCTCGAGGCGGCGCTCGACCAGCTCTTGGCGGAGCGCGGCCGGCGCACGGGGCTCACGGCTCGGCCGCAGAAGACCGTTCGGCCCTCGAAGCCGGATCACATCCCGGCCCACGTGCGCCGGGAGGTCTGGAAGCGGGACGGCGGGCGCTGCACCTTCGTGCTCCCGTCCGGCGAGCCATGCGGGTCCACGCACCGGCTCGAGCTGGACCATGTCGTGCCGCTCGCGCGCGGCGGGGCCTCGACGGTCGAGAACCTCCGCATCCGCTGCAAGGGGCACAACCTGGCGGAGGCGCGGCGGGTGCTCGGAGACGCCCTGATGGACGCGTACGCGCCGAGACGCCGCGGCGGCTCGCCCTGAGGTGCTCGCGCGCCCTGGCGGCTACCGCTTCGGCAGCGTGATCGGCACCTCGATCCGCACGGGCTCGCCCTCGAACCGCGGGAACGCCATCTGGCGCGCGGCGGACTTCAGGCAGGCGCCGAGCTCGGTGGACCCGATGGTCACGTCGTCGAACGTGGGGTACGTGGCCGCGCCGGCGGGCGTGATGGCGACGCGCAGGTTCACGGTGCGTCCATCCAGCGCCAGCCCGCGAGCGGGGCGCGCCTGGGCGAGGCAGGCGTCGAACCGCGGCCGCGAGGTCGCGATCACCTGCTGGATGCGCTCGGGCGTGAGGCCGGCGGACGCCTCGCCTGCGTCGTCGGCGGCCGCGGGGGGCGTGGCCTGGGCCCGAGACGGGCGGGCGGGCTCGGCGGCGGGGCCTGGCGCCGGCGCGGCTCGCTCGGGCGCGGGGGCTGCGGCCGGAGCCTCGGTGCCGGGCGCCGGTGGAGCTGCGCCGCCGGGCGCCGGCTCGGGCGTGACCGGCGCCGGGGGCAGTGGCGCGGGAGCAGCCTCGGGGGCCTTCGCGGCGGGCGCGCTGGCGGGGCCGGGCGGGCGCGCGGCCCCGGTGCGGCCGGCGCCGCGCCACACGGCCACCGCCACGATCCCGAGCATCACCAGCACGCCGATCCCGATGAGCTTCAGCGGGGCGCCGCGCTGCTCGGTGGGTGGCCGGGGGAGATCTGGAACGCGAGGCGTGGGCAGCGGCGGCGCGGGGGGCACCGCAGGCTCGGCCTCCACCGCGGGCAGCTCTCCGGTCCCCTCGTCACCGGACGGCGGCGGGCCGGAGCGGGGGCCGCGGGCGAGCGGGAGGCCGGTGCCGTCGCCCAGCGAACCCTCCTCGAACAGATCGACGTAGCCG
The DNA here is from genome assembly GCF_000020805.1 of Anaeromyxobacter sp. K. NCBI lineage: Bacteria > Pseudomonadati > Myxococcota > Myxococcia > Myxococcales > Anaeromyxobacteraceae > Anaeromyxobacter > Anaeromyxobacter sp. K. Next base: position 3,497,514 of record NC_011145.1, read on the forward strand.
GCGTCGCTGGGCTCGGGCTCGGCGCGCGGGTCGGGAGCGGACGCGGCGGGGACGGGCCTGGCACCGCTCTCGTCGAACGCCTGCGGCAGCGGCGGCTCGGCGGGCGGCGCTGGCGGGGCGGGGGGAACGGGCTCGACGGCATCGACCGCGGGCGGGGGCGCACTCTCGTCCTCGGGAGCAGGCGGGGACGGGATCTCCACCGCGGTGGCGGTCGGCGCCGGGGTCGGCGCGGGCCGCGGTGGTGGGGCGGCGGGGGGAACCGCGGCGCGACGCGGGGGCGCGCCGGCCGGGGTGCCGTCCGCACCGGCGGCGGGCCCCTTCAGCACGATGACGTGCCCGCACGCCCGGCACTTGAGCTTGTACACGCGCCCGGGCACGGGCGTGTCCGCGGTCGCGTACCGCTTGCCGCACCGGTCGCAGGAGAATTTCACGCGGGGATCCTACCGGCGCGATCGCGCGCTGCGCAAGCAACGGTCCCTGTCGCATGCCCGCGGGACCGCGCCGCGCCCCCCGGGCTACCCCTCGCCTCCTGCCGCACCATGACGCCCGCGCCCAGACGCCCGCGCCCACCACCTCCTGTCCTCCAAACCCTGCAGCCGCGCCGGCCGGAGCCGGGTCGTGACGCACCGTGAATCCCATCCCGCCGAGCCCCATCCTTGGCGGGCTCGCGAGGGGTGCATCGGGTTCCTTTCGGGCGCGCGCAGAGGGGGCGTCCGGGCCTGGCGCTGCCCCGCGGCCCGTCCGGCGTTATCGGCTCGGGATGACCGCCTTCCACCAGGATCCCCCGGTCCTGCCGCACGCCTTCGACGCCGACCCGCTCCTGCAGGAGTATCTCGCGAGGACGCTGCCGCCGGAGGTCCTGTCCGAGATCTCGCCGGAGCTGCGCGAGCTTGGCGCGCTCGCATCGGGCCCGCTCGCGGCGCAGCAGCTCGCCGAGCGGCTGGTGGAGCCCACCCTCGTGCAGTGGGATCCCTGGGGGCGCCGCGTGGACCGCATCGAGCCCACGCCGCTGTGGCGCGAGGCGGCCCGGCTCGCCGCACGCCATGGGCTCGTGGCGGCGGCCTACGAGCGGCGCCACGGCGTCCTCTCGCGCGTGCACCAGATGGCGATGGTGTACCTGCTCGAGCCCTCGATGGACGTGTACGCGTGCCCGCTCGCCATGACGGACGGCGCGGCGCGCACGCTGCTCGACCTCGCCCCGCGCGCGCTGGTGGAGCGGGCCGTCCCGCGCCTCACCTCCCGCGATCCGGCGCGCACGTGGACGAGCGGCCAGTGGATGACCGAGCGCGCCGGCGGCTCCGACGTGTCCGGGACCGAGACGGTGGCCCGCCCCGACGGCGAGGCGTTCCGGCTCTGGGGCACGAAGTGGTTCAGCTCCGCCACCACCGCGGAGATGGCGCTCGCCCTGGCGCGCCCCGAGGGCAACCCGCCCGGCTCGGCGGGCCTGGCCCTGTTCTACCTGGAGACGCGCTTGCCGGACGGCGCATCGAACGGGATCCTGGTGAACCGGCTGAAGGACAAGCTCGGGACGCGCAAGCTCCCCACGGCCGAGCTGACGCTGGACGGGGCGCTGGCGCTCCCGGTGGTGGGGCTCTCTGGCGGCGTGCGCGCCATCAGCCCCATGCTGAACGTGACCCGCACCTGGAACGCGCTCGTCGCGGCCGCGTACATGGCGCGCGCGGTCGCGCTGGCGCGCGACTACGCCGGCCGGCGGCGCGCCTTCGGGACGCCGCTGCGGGCGCGCCCGCTCCACGCCGACACGCTGGCGGCCCTCGAGGCCGAGCGCGAGGCGGGGTTCCTGCTCGCGTTCCGCGCGGTGGAGCTGCTCGGGCGCGCCGAGGCGGGCGAGGCCGATGCGGGCGCGCGCGCGCTGCTCCGCGCGGTGACGCCGCTCGCGAAGCTCACCACCGGGAAGCAGGCGGTGGCGGTCGCCTCCGACGCGATCGAGGCGTTCGGCGGCGCCGGCTACGTGGAGGACACCGGCCTGCCGCGCCTGCTCCGAGACGCGCAGGTGCTGCCGATCTGGGAGGGGACCACGAACGTCCTCGCGCTCGAGGCGCAGCGCGCGCTCGCCGCCGAGGGCGCGGCCGAGGCGCTGGCGGCGGAGATCCAGGAGCGGCTCTCGCAGGCGCGCGACCCGGCGCTCCGCCCGGCGGTGCAGGCCGCCACCGGCGCGCTCGCCCGGGCGCGGGCCGCGCTCGCGGCGGGCGACGCCCCGGAGGTGCGGGAGGCGGGAGCGCGCCGGCTGGCGCTCACGCTCGGGCGGACGCTGGCGCTCGCCCACCTCGCTGCGCACGCGCAGTGGGCCCTCGACGCCGGGCGCGGGCGCCGCGCGACGGCCGCGGCGCGCCGGTTCGCCCGCAACGGCGTGGACCTGCTCGGCCCCGCCGGCGAGGACCTGGAGGACTCGGCGCTGCTCGTCGCCGCGCCCGACGCCTGACGGCTACTCCATGGCCGCGCCGGGCTGCCCCGCCGCCGCGGCGGCGTCCTGCAGCACGACCGTCTTGAGGTTCACGAACTCGCGGATGCCCTCGCGCGCCAGCTCGCGGCCGTACCCCGAGCGCTTCACCCCGCCGAACGGGAGCCGCGGATCCGAGGCGACCATCGCGTTGACGAACGTCGCGCCCGCCTCCAGCTCGTCCACGAAGCGGTCGCGCTCGGCCGGCTCGCGCGTCCAGACGCTCGACCCGAGGCCGAACGGCACGTCGTTGGCGATGGAGATGGCCTGGTCGACGTTGCGCGCGCGGAACAGCAGCGCCACCGGGCCGAAGATCTCCTCGCGGTAGGACGGCGAGGTGGGCGGCACGTCGGCGATCACGGTGGGCGGGTAGTAGAACCCGCGTCCGCCCGACGGCGCCCCGCCGAGCAGGAGCCGCCCTCCCGCCTTCACCGCCGCGTCCACCTGCTCCGAGAGCTTCCGGAGCTCCGCCTCGCTCACCACCGGCCCGACGTCGGTGGCGGCGTCGAGCGGGTCGCCCACCTTCAGCGCGGCCATGCGCTTCACGAACGCCTGCTCGAAGCGCTCGGAGATCGCCTCGTGGACGATGAAGCGCTTGGCCGCGATGCAGGACTGGCCGTTGTTGATGGTGCGCGCGGTGACCGCGGTGGCCACCGCCGCGTCCAGGTCGGCGGACGGCATCACCACGAACGCGTCGCTGCCGCCCAGCTCCAGCACGGTCTTCTTGATGACGCGGCCGGCCGCGGAGGCCACCGCGCTGCCCGCGCCCTCGCTGCCGGTGAGGGTGGCCGCCGCGATGCGCGGGTCCTCCACGATGCGCTGCACCCGCGACGAGCCGACCAGCAGCGTCTGGAAGCAGCCCTCCGGGAACCCGGCCTCGCGGAACACCGCCTCGATGGCGAGCGCCGACTGCGGCACGTTGGACGCGTGCTTCAGCACGCCGACGTTGCCGGCCATGAGCGCCGGCGCGGCGAAGCGGAACACCTGCCAGAAGGGGAAGTTCCAGGGCATCACCGCCAGCACCGGCCCGATGGGCAGGCACCGGGTGTACGACCGCGCGGCGCTCGAGGGGAGCACCTCGTCGGCGAGGAACCGCTCCGCGTGCTCGGCGTAGAAGCGGCAGACCCAGGCGCACTTCTCGGCCTCGGCCACCGCCGAGCGGAGCGTCTTGCCCATCTCCAGCGTCATGGTCCGGCCGAGCGCGTCCTTGCGCGCCTCCAGGACCTCCGCGGCGCGCTGCATGCGCCCGGCGCGCTCCGCGAGCGGGACGCGGCGCCAGGACCGGAACGTCGCGGCCGCGAGCGCGAGCCGCCGCTCCAGCTCGGCGTCGGCGATCTCGTCGAAGCGGGCGAGCACCTCACCGGTGGCGGGGTTCACCGACGACATGGTGGCCATGGGCGTCCCTTCCTTTCGTGGAGCGTGCTGCGCGGATGGTAATGTGGCGCGGATGCCCACAGATACCACGCCCGCGGGCCGCCGGCCGCCCGGCGAGGCGTCCGGCGGGCGGTGCGCCGGCGACCGCGCCTGGACGACGGCGGCGGTGCTCGCGGCGCTGGGGTGGGCGCTGCTGGTGGCGGCGAGCCCGCCCCGGTTCTTCGCCTGGGCCACGCCGCTCGCGCTCGCGTGGATGGCCCTGTCCCTCGCCGGCGCGCCGCCGGGGCTGCGGGCCAGGCTGCGTCCGCGCGGCACCGACGTGCTGCTGGGCCTCGCCGTGGCGGGCGCACTCTACGTCGGGGCCCGCGCGTTCCTGTGGGCCGGCTGCGGCGGGGCCACCGACGCGCTGTGCGCGCCCACCGCCGCCATCTTCGAGCGGTTCCGCACCCGGGCGCTCGGGCCCGGGCTGGCCATCGCGCTCGCCATCGCGCCGGCCGAGGAGGCGTTCTGGCGTGGGCTGGTGCAGGCGCGCCTCGCCCGGCGGCTCGGTCCGGCGCGGGCGGTGGCGGCCGCGACCGCCCTCGCCGCGGCGCTCGCGCTCGCGAGCGGCGAGGGGCTGCTCGCGCTCGCCGCGCTGCCCACCTACGCCGCGTGGGGTGCGCTGGCGGCGTGGCGGGGCAGCCTGGTGCCGGCGCTCGTGTCGCACTCCGCCTGGAGCGTGCTCATCGCGACCGTCGCTCCCCCGGGCTGACCGGCCCGAGACGCGGCGCGCAGCGGTCCACCAGCGCCTCCTCGACCGCCGCCAGCGCGCCCCGCAGCCCCTCGCCAGCGGCCTCGCCGGCGAGCGCGCGGCGCGCGGCCTCGTCGAACGCCAGGGGCGCGGGCAGCCCGGCGAGCTCCCAGAAGCAGGCGTCGCGCGGGAGGAGGTCGGTCGCCAGCCCCTGCACCAGCTCGCGCACCACCCGCCAGTCCGCGCCGGAGATCAGCTTCAGCCACAGCATGGAGACGCGTGGCACCGGCAGCGGCACGCGTGCGGCGGGCAGGCGCCGCCCGCGGAGCGCGGCCACCCGCTCCAGGATCTCCCGCACGGCCAGCACGTCCGGGCCGGGCACGTCGTGGACCGCGCTCGCCTGCAGCGGCAGCTCGAGCCCGGCCACCAGCGCGCCCACCACGTCGCCGATCCAGACCGGGCAGGTGCGCGAGCGGGCCCACGCCGGCAGCAGCATCACCGGCAGGCGCATCGCCAGGTCGCGCACCACCTGCCAGGAGGCGCTGCCCGCGCCCACGATCATCGACGCGCGCAGCTCCAGGGCGGGCACGCGCCCGGCGCGCAGCACCTCCCCGACCGCGAGGCGGCTGGCGAGGTGCCGGGAGGGCGTTCCCTGCGGCGCGACGCCGCCCAGGTACACGATGCGTCCCGTCCCGGCCCGCTCCGCCGCCCGCGCGAACCCGGCTGCGGTGCGACGCTCCTCCTCGACGTAGTCGCCCCGGCCCGCGGCCATCCCGTGCACCAGGAAGTACGCCGCGTCCACGCCCTCCAGCGCGCGCTCGAGGTCGGCCGGACGCCGCACGTCCACCGCCATCCACTCCACCGTCCCGCCCGGCCCGGCGCGGCGGCGGCGACTCGTGGCGCGGACCCGGTGCCCGGCCGCGGCGAGCGCCGGCACCAGCGCGCTCCCCACGAAGCCGGTCGCCCCGGTCACGAGCACGGTGCGGTGGACTGGGGGCATTCGAGCATCCTTCCGCGCCGCGACCGGCCCGCGCCACTCCCGTCGGGAGGGGCCGCGCGGCGTTCACGGACCGTGGCGCTCCAGGTACCGGCGCACCGGCCACTTCCGCGCGGTGTTCGCGGAGGACATGTAGCGCACCGTGCCGAACACCGGCCGCTCCGGGCCCCAGGGCCGGTCGTAGCGGCCGAGGCACCAGGCGACGCCGGCGACCGAGCTCGGATCGCGGCCGTCCAGCGCGTGCCGGTCGTTCAGCTCCAGCATGGTCGCGTGCGCCTCCTCGGGCGTCGGGCTCCATTCCAGGATCTTCTTGCCCCAGAGCATGCGCAGGTAGCCGTGCACCACGCCCTCGCGCAGGAGCTGGCGCTGGGCGGCGTTCCAGAGCGGGTCGTGCGTCTCGGCCGCCTCCAGCGCGGCGCGCCCGTAGCTCGCCGGGCGCGGGTCGGCGGCGTGCCGGGCCAGGGTCGCGCGCGCCCAGGCCGGGAGCGACGCGTACGCGCGGTGGTCCGGGACGTGCGCGCAGGTGACGAACGCGAGCTCGCGCCAGGTGAGGAGCTGATCGAGGAAGGCCTCGGCGGAGGGGGACAGCGCCCACCAGCCGGCGCGGGCGCCCCGGGGCGGCGCGGCGACCGCGGGCGGGGTCCAGCCCTCGCGGCGCAGCACCGCCCGCAGGACCTCGAAGCTGCTGACGTGCCCGAAGTGGAGCCAGGGCGAGAGCCCGCTCGATCCCCGCGGCTCGTCCGGCGCGTTGCGGCGCTCGGAATAGCCGTCGAGCCCGTCGCGCAGGAACGCCGCGAGCCGCCGCCGGGCCGCCACGCTCCCGCCGCGGCCCGCCGGCGGGACCCCGTGATCGATCGGGAGGCCCGCGGCGAGCGCGGCCGGGCGGTCCAGCTCCGCGCCGCGGGCGGCCGGCCAGCGCCGCCGGATCTCCACCGGCACCGACGCACCCCAGGGCGGCGGCGCGCGCGCGAGCGGGTCCTCCGCCGGCAGGCGATCCAGCCACGCCGGCAGCGTGCGCTGGAGGTGCCGCCGGTAGGCGTGCGCGGTGGGGAAGTCCTTGCCGGCCAGGCGGAACGGCACCACGCAGCTCGCGTCCACCGCCTCCAGGCGCACGTCGAGGCGCGCCGCCGCCGCGTGGATCGCCTGCGCGGGGAAGCCGGTGGGGAAGTCGTCGGCGATCACGGCGCAGGCGCGCGCCGCGAGCGCCTCGAGCAGCCCGTCCCCCTCCCCCGCGCGCCGCTCCACCCACGGGTGGTACAGCGCCCGTCCGGCGAGCGCCGCGGCGTTGTCGCGCATGCCCTCCAGCAGGAACGTGTGGAGCCGGTCGCTCGCGTGCGGGTACCCGCACCGCAGCGGCTCGAGCACCAGCACCGGCCGGCCCAGCTCCCGGCCCAGCTCCGCGGCCCGCTCGAGCGCGGGGTTCGAGCGGGTCCGCCGCGCGCTCGTCATCCAGTGGAGCACCACCGCCCGCTCCGGGCGGAGCGGCGCGGCGTTCAGGGCGCGGATCCGCTCGGCGGGGACGGGCATGCGGCTCACGCGTGGTTGCGGAGCATGAGCTCCTTGGGATCGGGATCCAGGTACACCTGGCCGGCGAGGTACTCGAGGCCCTGGGCGCGCACGTGGTGGCGGAGCAGCGTGAGCGGCACGATGCGCGGCACCAGCCCGCGGCCGAAGTCGGCGATGCTCTCCTCCAGCTCCTTGCGGTCGGCGGCGGGGAGCCGGTCGCGGAGGTAGCCGGCCGCGTGCTGCAGCACGTTCACGTGGCGGCCGCGGGTGGCGGGCACCTTCAGCGCCGCCATCAGCCCGGCCCCGTACGCCTCGACGTCGGCGCGGATCGCGCCCCTGCGCAGCCCGCCCACGCGCGCGCCCAGCGCCCGGTACGCCGCGGGGCTGTGCGCGAGGAGCGTCAGCTTGTGCGCGGTGTGGAACGCCACCAGCGCCCCGCGGGTCATCCCCGCGGCGACGGCCTCCTTCCAGCGCGCGTACGCGAACACCCGCTCCACGAAGCCCTCGCGCAGCGCCGGGTCGTGCAGCCGGCCCTCCTCCTCCACCGGGAGCAGCGGGAACGCCTCCATCAGCACGCGCGCGAACGCGCCCACCCCCTCGCGCCGCGGCGGCCCGCCCTTCGCCGGGTGGACGCGCACGCGCTCCATCCCGCACGACGGCGAGTCCTTCTTGGTCACGTAGCCGGAGAGGTCCTCGCGCGCGAGCGCGGCCACGCGCCGCTCCGCGAAGGCCCGCATGGCTTCGGTGTGATCGAGCCCGCTCCGCTCCGCCACGAGCGCCGGCGCCGCGGGCCGGCCCACCAGCCGGATCGGCTCCCGCGGCACGCCCAGGCCCAGCTCCAGCTCCGGGCACACCGGCACCCATTCCACGAACGGGCCCAGCACCTCGGTCAGGAAGTCGTCGCGCTTGTGCTGCCCGTCGTAGCGGACCTCCTGGCCGAGCAGGCAGGACGAGACGCCGAGGCGGAGCTTCGGGCGGGCCATGCGGCCAGCGTAGACGAACGCGGCCGCCGCCGCACCGCCGCGGGGCGCGTCCGCCGCCCGGGGGAGCGCGCGGCCGGCGCTACCAGAGCCAGGTGGCCGGGTTCGGGACCGGCTGGCGCTGGTCCAGCCACCTCAGCCCCTTGACGCAGCGGATCACCAGCCAGACCGCCACGAACAGCAGGATGAGCGCGCCGATCCCCACGATCGTGAGCAGGCCGCCGACCACCGCGTAGAGCAGGCCGATCCAGAACGTCCGGATCTGGAACCGGTAGTGCGTCCGCAGGCCCTCGGGCGCGTCGCCCTCGTTCACGTACGCCATCACCACGCCGATGAGCGTGGTGATGCCGGCCGCGAAGGACAGGAGATAGAGGACGTAGACGATCTTGGCGGTCGACTCGGTGTTGCGCGGGGCGGCGGGCGTCGGGACGGGCGCGGTCGGTTCCATGGCGTGGGGCCCGGGCCGGAGGGCGCGGGGCGCGGGATTCTAGCCCGGTTCGCGGCGCCCGGGGGGCGCCGGACGGGCGTGGCCTGCGGTCACGCCTCCCTGCGGCCGATCAGGATCCCGGCGGCGAGGCCGGCGACGAGCGCGGTCAGGCCCCCGATCCGCCGGCGGCGAGGCGGCGCACGCAGGGGCGCCGGGGCTGCCCGGGCCGGCCCGTCGGGCGCGGACGCCCGCGCCACCGGTCCCATCCCCGTGTCCTGCATGGACTTCGCCCCCTCGCGCTTCCCCTCCGGCGAGCGGTGCTCGATGAGCGCGTTGATCTCCGCCCCGACCAGCAGGACCAGGGCGGAGAGCCACATCCAGAAGAGCAGCACGATGACGCCGGCGATGGAGCCGTAGGTCTTGTCGTAGTGGCCGAAGTTCGCGACGTACTTGCCGAACCCCCACGACGCCAGCACCCAGAGCACGACCCCGAACACCGAGCCGGGGGTGATGAACTTGAACCGCTGCTCCACGTCGGGCAGCACGTAGTAGAGCAGCGCCCACAGGAACATCATCACCAGCGCCGCGACCGGGAGCCGCAGCCACAGGATGGCCGCGCCGGCGCGCCCGCCGATCGCGTTCGCCAGCGGCTCGGTCGCGACCGCCGCCAGCGCGCCCACCAGCGCGAGCACCCCCGCCACCACCGTCATGAGCAGGGCGATGGCCCGGACCTTCCAGAACGGCCGCGACTCGCCCACGTCGTACGCGGTGTTCAGGGACCGCATGAGCGCGAGCGTGGCGCCCGACGCAGCCCAGAGCGCGCCCAGCGCGCCGAAGCCGAGCAGCGTCACGTTCTGCTGGGCCCCCAGCTGCTGGATGCGGTCGCCCACGATCTTCGTCACCTCGCCCGGCGCGACCTGCGCGAGCTGGTGCACGAGCTGCTGCGCCTGGGCCGGCGTGATGACCACGCTCGCGAGGGCCACCAGGAACAGCAGGAACGGGAACAGCGCCAGCACGCCGTAGTAGGTGACCGTGGCGGCCAGGTCGGTGACGTTGTCGTGGTCGAGCTCGTGGTAGAGCCCCTTGCCGAACTCCCTCCAGCTCATGCCGTCGCCGGGCAGCCGCATGCCGATCCCCCCGTGCCGCTGAAGATGGTCACGCGGGGGAGCCGGCGCGGGCCGGACCCGCGCCCACCGGCCGAGGGAGCGGGCGTGCGCGGCGCGGGCGGGCGGGCGGCAGGGCACGCGTGCTCCGGCGCGCGCCTCACCGCCGGCGGGCGCGCGCGGTCTCCACCAGGAACCACACGCCGAGCACGATGAGCATCGGCAGGATCAGCCGCGGCCTGCGCGCCACGACCGCGATCACCACCGCGAGCAGGAGCGCGAGCGGCCAGCTGAGGCGAACCATGGGGCGCATCCTACCCCGCCGGCCGGCGCGACGGCGCGCCGTTCGCCCCGGCGAGCGCGCTTCACTGCTCGTCACGCGGGCGGGGGCGCGGGGTCCTCCTCCTCCGCGACCAGCCGGAGCCCGGCCGGGAGGCTCTCGCCGAAGATCCGCTGCTCGGCCTCCGCGCTCGCCTCGACCACCTCGCGCACCGGCCGTGCCTGCTCCTCCGGGACGCCGGCGGCCGCGAGCGCGGCCAGCGCCCGCGCGCGCGCGGCCTCGCCCACGTCGCGGACCCGATCGCCGCTCCGGCGGGCGAGCTGCCCCAGCGCGAACGCCACCTCCCGCGGCGGCGCGGCCGCGAGCAGCCGGTCGATCCAGGCCTCCGCGACCGCGGGCGGGACCACCTGGTGCACGCTGGCGTGGAACGGGACGCGCGCGCCCAGGCGGCCGATCGCCCAGAGCAGGTGCGCCGCCGGGCCCTCCGCCTCGGCGCGCGCGAGCAGCCAGCCGCCGAGCTCCTCCTTCTCCGCCGGATCGATCCGCTCGAGGCTCCCGGCGAGCCGGACCATCTCGTCCTCGGCCATCGGCCGGACCCCGGCCACCTTCGGTGGCGGGCGGCGGGGATCGCGCGGCCGGAGGAACGGCCGCACCGTCTCGAGCAGCCGCCGCTGCGCGGCGGCCTCGAGCCCGCCGGCGATGCGCCGCCAGGTGACCCACCAGGCCGCCCAGGCGCGCGCGTCGCCCTGGTACTGCAGCCCCTCGCCGAACGCCTTCCAGGTCTCCCCGGCCCGCCAGGCGTCGAGCGGCGCGCCGAAGCCGGGGCGCAGGCAGAAGCCGGTGAGCTGGAGCCAGGTGCGCTCGTGGTCGGCGGTCCGCCGCCGCCGCCCCCGGCCCGCGTGCAGCGCCGCCCACAGGTCGCGCACCACCGGCGTGGACCAGGCGTCGCGCGGCCCGAGGACCTTCTCCAGCGCCCGGAGCAGCCCCTTCACCTCCTTGCGCTCGACCGTCCCCTTCCTGCCGTAGAACAGGTCCACCAGCGCGTGCGCCTCCTCGAGCCCGCGCGGCACCGCCGCCGTCTCCGCGGGACGTGCCGGCGCCGCCGCGTCGGCGGCGCCCGCCCGCAGCGAGAACTCGAGCCGCCAGCGCGCGTCGCGATCGGTGGCGGCGCACCACAGCTCGAGCGTCCCGATCTCGGTGAGCACCGCCTCGAGGCGCACCGGCACCTCGGCGTCGCCCTGCCCCGGCGCCGAGAGCACCGTCTCCACCGGCGGCAGCGGCACCAGGTCGTCGCCGGGCTCGACCACGTCGCCCGGGCCCTCCAGCCGCGGCGCGGACGACGCGAGCAGCGCGAAGCGGACCGGCCGCCCCAGCGCCAGCCGGAACGTGCGCGGCACCGCGACCCGCGTCCCCTCCTCGGCGTGGCGCGGCACCACGCAGAGCGCCCGCTCGCCCTCCGGCGCGGCGATGCCCACGTAGAACGCCCGCGGGGTGCCGCCTCCGATGCGCAGGCCCACGCCGCGCCGGGCCAGCGCCGACAGCGCCGCGCCGCGCGCCACCGCGAGATCGAGCGCGGGGCTGGCGAGGGCGCGCACCGGCGGCGCGCCCGGGAACAGCGCGGACACCGCCTCGGCCAGGCGCGCACGCACCTCCGGCGCCGCGAAGGTGCCGCCGTTGAGGAGCACCGCGTCCGGCCGGGCCGGCCCGCCCCCCACGGCGCCCGCCTCGGCCGCGTGCAGCGCGAGGAACGCGGCGACGTGGCGGGTGACCGCCGGGTCCGGCTCGTAGGGCAGCCCCAGCTCCGCCAGCCCGGCCGTGCGCGGCGCGCGGCGGGGGCGGTCCCCCGGACCGACCCGAGGGAAGAAGCCGTCCAGCACCAGCGCGCGCACCTCGTCGCGCGTCAGCTCCGCCGAGACCGCGCCGGCGACGAGGCGGCTCCCCGGGCCGGCCACGGCCACCGGGACGCGCTCCGGGCCGCCCGCCGCGAGCAGCCGCTCCTTCGCGAGCCGGCAGGCCTGCACCAGCGCGCCGAAGCGCGCCGGGTCGAGCCGTCCGCCCAGCCTCCCCTCCACCGCCCGCGCCAGCGCCAGGTCCACGTTGTCGCCGCCGAGCAGCAGGTGATCGCCGACGGCGATGCGGGTGAGCGCCGGCCGTCCGTCGTGCACCTCGGCGCGGACCAGCGTGAGGTCGGTGGTGCCGCCGCCCACGTCCACCACCAGCACCTGCGCGGCGCCCTCGCCGCCGGGGAGGCCCAGCGCGGCGCCCAGGTCGGCGCGGTGGCGCGAGGCCCAGTCGTGGAACGCGGCCTGCGGCTCCTCGACCAGCGCCGCGCGCGGCAGCCCCGCGTCGCGGGCGGCCGCGAGGGTCAGCTCGCGCGCGGCCGCGTCGAACGACGCGGGAACCGCCAGCGTCAGCTCCTGCTCGGCGAGCGGTGCGCCGGCGTGGGCGGCCTCCCAGGCATCGCGGAGGTGGCCCAGGACCAGCGCCGAGGCGGCCACCGGCGAGATGCGCGGCACGCCCTCCGGGGCGCCCCAGGGAAGGATCGGCGCGGTCCGGTCGGCCCGGGGGTTCGCGAGCCAGCTCTTCGCCGACGCCACCAGCCGGCCCGGCACGCGGGCGCCCTGCTCGCGCGCCAGCTCGCCCACCACGATGGCGCGCTCGCCCCAGGGCAGCCGGGTGGCGGCCGGCGGCAGCTCCGGGCCGGGCAGGTAGGCCGAGGACGGCAGCAGGCGCCGCGGCTCCACCTCGCCCGGCCGGACCAGCTGCGGGACCGGCAGCGCCTCGACCGCCTCGGCGAGGTCGCCCGCGCGCGCGAGGTCCACCGAGGCGAGCGCGGAGTTGACCGTGCCGAGGTCGATGCCGACGACGTAGCGCGGGCCGGACATGTGGCGCCGGATCAGGCGGGCGGGGCCGCCGGCTCCGGCTCGCCGCCGGCGCCAGGCGGCTGGCGCAGGTTCCACTCCAGCGACCAGCGCTCGTCCGGGCCGACGCAGTCCAGCTCCAGCGTCCCGATCTCGGTGACGTGCGCGCGCAGCCGCACCGGCACCACCTCGCCCGCCGGGCGCGTTCCGGCGGCGATGGTGGCGGTCACCGGCGGCCCCTCCTCGAGGGAGCCGGCGTCCTCCACCACGTCGCCGGGCCGGTCGTCGCGCCGGACCGAGGAGCTGAAGAGCCGGAAGTCCACCGGCTCGCCCACCACCAGCCCGAGCGGCTCGCCCGGCAGCTCCGCGCGCGTGCCCTCCTCCATGCCCATGGGCGCGAGGCACACCGCCCGGAGCGGCGGCGCGACGCCCGGCACCGCCGGCATCGACGCCTCCACGCCGACGTAGTACGCGCGCGAGGTGCCGCCCCGGATCCGGATCCCGTGGCCGGCGCGGACGCGCCCGTACACCGCCGCGCCGCGCGCCACCGCCAGGTCGAGATCGGCGGCCGGCAGCACGCGGGGCGGCGGCGCGCCCTCGGCGGCGAGCCAGCCCGCCAGCACCTCCACGACGCGCGCGGCGAGCGGCGGGGCCTTCATGACGCCGCCGTTGAACAGCACGGCCGTCGGGTGGAGGAACGCGCCGCCCGCGAGCGGGACCTCCGCGTGCCCGCCCGAGCCGAGCGCGGCGCGGTGGCGGGCGAGGAACGCGGCGAGGTGGCGGGTGATGCCCGGGTCCGAGGCGTACGGCAGGCCGAGCGTGGTGAGCGCGACCCGGCGCGGCGCCTGCGGCCTCGCGTCCGCGTCCACGCGCGGGAAGAAGCCGTCGGTGAGCACCGCCTCCAGCTCGGCGCGGGTCAGCGCGGTGCGCAGCGCCCCGCCCACCAGCGAGGAGCCGCGGCCGGGGATGGCGACCGGCAGCTCGTCCAGCGACGGATCCGCGAACAGCGCCTCCTTGGCGCGCCGGGCGGAGTGCCCCAGCGCGAGCAGCTGCCAGCGGTCCAGCGTGCGCCCGTCGCGCTCCAGCCGCCCCGCGAGCGCGTGCGCCAGCGCGAGGTCCATGTTGTCGCCGCCGAGCAGGATGTGGTCGCCCACCGCCACGCGCTCGAGGCCGAGGTCGCCGCCGCGGTCCACCACCGCGACCAGCGAGAGGTCGGTGGTGCCGCCGCCCACGTCCACCACCAGCACCAGGTCGCCGGGCCGGACCGCCTTGCGCCAGCCCTCGCCCATCGCCTCCACCCACGCGTAGAGCGCGGCCTGCGGCTCCTCCAGCAGCACCACCTGCGGCAGCCCGGCGAGCCGCGCCGCCTCCACCGTCAGCTCGCGCGCCACGGCGTCGAACGACGCGGGGACGGTCAGCGTCACCCGCTGGGCCGCCAGCGCGCGGGCGGGATCCCCGGCGGCCACCTCGCGGTCCCACGCCGCGCGCAGGTGCGCGAGGTAGCGTGCCGAGGCCTCCACCGGCGAGACGCGCGGGACCTCCGCCGGCGCGCCCGCCGGCAGCGTCGCGGCGCGCCGGTCGAGCGTGGGGTGGGAGAGCCAGCTCTTCGCGGAGGAGACGAGGCGGATCGGCGTCTGCGCGCCCAGGTCGCGCGCCAGCTCGCCCACGAGCTCCCCCGCGGCGTCCGGCGCCCACGGCAGCCCGGCCGCCCCCGCCGGCAGCTCCGCCGGGTGCGGGAGGTACAGGAACGACGGGAGCAGCGGGCGCGGCTCCACCTCGCCCGGGCGCACGAGCTGCGGGATCGCGAGCGCCTCGGCGCGCGCGCCGTCCGGCGCGGGGCCGGCGTCCAGCGCGCGCCAGGCGATGGCGCAGTTGGTGGTGCCGAGGTCGATGCCGACCGCCAGCGGGGCGTCCGCCATCAGCCGTCCCTCACAGCTCGATCTCGGCCGGCGCCACGACGGTCAGGTCCTTGCCGTCGGGCGGCGGCGGCAGCTTCACCTCGCGGGCGCGCCAGCCGTGGTGGCGCAGGGCACCCTGGAACGGCGGCTGGCCGACCACGTTGCCGCTCAGCCGGATCGCGCCCGCGTCGAAGCCGGCCGCGACGGTGACGCGCGCGCCCTCCGCCTCGCGGAACACCGGCTCGAGCTGGAACATCGCCTCGATCGCGCGCTTGCACCCGGCGTGAACGGTCCGCGCGGCGGCGCCGATCGACGCGTCCGGGAAGCCGGTGAGGTCCTCCTCGAGGAAGTCCACCAGCCGCCCCTCGCGCTGGAGCGCCGCCAGGAGCTGGAGCGCCGCGGCGCGCGGGTCGGCGCGCGGAGGCTCCGGGGCGCGGACGGCGGCCGCCGCGGACTTCTCCGGCACCGCCCTTTCGGCGGCGGCGGGCCTCGCGGGCGCCGGCGACGCGGCCGGCGGCGGGATCGGGCCGACGGCCCCGGGCTTCGCCGGCTCGGGCGCGGGCGTGCGCGTGGAGGACGGCGCCGCGACCGTGGGCGGCGGCGCAGGGGCCCGCTCCGGCGGCGTCGGCAGCGGCGCGGGCGGCGCCACCGGCGGCGTCGCGACCGGCGGAGGCGCTGCGTGCCAGGGCTCGGGAGCCGCGGGCCGGGGCGGCAACCCCTGCGCACCCTGCGTCACGCGGAGCATGTGGACGGCGCGGGCCACGTCGGGCCGGAAGAGGACGGCGAAGAGCGCCCAGAACGCGAGGACCAGGCGCTGGACGGGCGTGAGCTCGAGGGGATCGGACATGGAGGACACCGTACGGCGGGCTGACCCGCGATGGAGCGTCCGGCCGGGTTCCCTCACATGCGGGGAACCCGCCCGAACCTTCGTGGCCGGGAGACGCTGGAATGTGCGGCCGGACGGCGCCTCGAGCGAGCCCTGACGGCGGGGGTCCGGGCGGGCGCTCGGCGGCCGACGCGCCCCGCACCGGACGGGCGATTCACCCCGCGCGTGCGCAGATCCCTCGCGTGCGCCTCCTCACCGGCACGAGCGGCTGGAGCTACCCGGCCTGGCGCGGGACGTTCTACCCGGCGGGCCTCCCCTCCGGGCAGATGCTCCCCGCCTACGCGGCGCGGCTCAGGACCGTGGAGGTGAACAACACGTTCTACCGGATGCCCGGCCCCGAGCTGCTCGCGGGCTGGCGCGCGGCCGTGCCGCCCGGCTTCACCTTCGCGCTGAAGGCGCCCCAGCGGATCACGCACCGCCTGAAGCTGGTGAACGCCGAGGCCGCGCTCGCCTGGTTCCTGCGCGCGGCGGCGGAGCTCGGCCCGGCCCTCGGGCCGATCCTGTTCCAGCTGCCGCCCTCGATCCGTCTCGACCTGGCGCTCCTGCGGGAGTTCCTGTCGCTGCTGCCTCGGGGCGGCCGCTTCGCCTTCGAGCTCCGCCACCCGAGCTGGCACGCCGACGCGGTGCGGTCCGCGCTGGCCGAGGCCGGGGCCGCGCTCTGCATCACCGACGCGGACGAGGGCTCGACGCCGCTCGCGGCCACCGCCGGCTTCGGCTACCTGCGGCTCCGGCGCACCGAGTACGGCGACCCGGCGCTGCGGTCCGCCCTGCACGCCATCGCGGCGCAGCCCTGGGCGGAGGCGTACGCGTACTTCAAGCACGAGGACGAGGCGCGCGGGCCGGCGCTGGCGACGCGCCTCGCCGAGCTGGCCGCCGAGATGGGCCTCGGGGCCGGCGCGGAGGCCGGCGCGCCGTGACCGGGCGCAGCTACGCGCCGTCAGCGGGCGCAGCTACAGGTTGACGCGCACCATGCCGGACGCGGGGTAGCGATCGCCGGCGGCGGCGCCCTTCGGCGCCACCTGGTCGATGGCGGCGAGGTCCTCGGGCGTGAGCCGGATCGAGGCCGCGGCCACGTTCTCCTCCAGGTGCCGGCGCGTGGTCGTGCCGGGGATGGGCGCGATGTCGTCTCCCTTGGCGAGGACCCAGGCCAGCGCGAGCTGCGAGGCCGAGACGCCCTTCGCGCTCGCCATGTCGCGGATGCGGTCCACCAGGTCGAGGTTCCGCTGGAAGTTCTCGCCCTGGAAGCGCGGCGAGGTCCGCCGGAAGTCGCCCTCGGGGAGATCGTCGGGCGAGCGGAACCGGCCGGTGAGGAAGCCGCGGCCGAGCGGGCTGTACGGGACGAAGCCGATGCCGAGCTCGCGCAGGGTGGGCAGCAGCTCGTCCTCGGGATCCCGGCTCCACAGCGAGTACTCGGTCTGCAGCGCCGAGATCGGGTGCACCGCGTGCGCGCGCCGGATCGTGCCCGGCGCGGCCTCGGAGAGGCCGAGGTAGCGGACCTTGCCCGCCTTCACCAGGTCGGCCATCGCGCCGACGGTGTCCTCGATGGGCACAGTCGTGTCCACCCGGTGCTGGTAGTAGAGGTCCACGTGGTCCACCCCGAGCCGCCGCAGCGAGCCGTCGCAGGCGGCGCGCACGTACTCGGGTCGCCCGTTGATGCCGACGAAGGTGCCGTCGGCGCGGCGCTCGTTCCCGAACTTGGTGGCGAGCACCACCCGGTCGCGGCGGTCGCGCACGGCCCGCCCGACCAGCTCCTCGTTCTTGAACGGACCGTACATGTCGGCCGTGTCGAGGAAGGTGACGCCGAGCTCGATGGCGCGGTGGATGGTCGCGACCGACTCGCGCTCGTCGGCGCCGCCGTAGAAGTCGCTCATGCCCATGCAGCCCAGGCCGACGGCCGAGACCGTGAGCCCCTGCGTGCCCAGCGTGCGCCGCTCCATGTGATGGCCTCCGGCCGCGCCGGAGGGCGCGGCGGGGCGACTCATAACCGCCCGCGCCGCGCTCCGCCGCGTCATCCCTGCGCGACCGCGCGGACGCCCGGCGCGCCCCCGTGCGTTCGCGCGTACACCTCGAGGATCTCGGCCGGCGTGAGGTCCGTCCCGCGCGCCTCCGCCATGCCCTGGATCACCGCCGCGAAGCGGACCAGCTCCTCGCGCCCGAGCGTGATGCCGCCGTGCTCCTCGAGCACCCAGCCCACCCCGCCCTTCCCGGACTGGCTGTTCACCCGGATGACCGCCTGGTACGTGCGGCCCACGTCCGCCGGATCCATGGGCAGGTACGGCATCTCCCAGCGGTCGCCGCTCGTGCGGCGGAGCGCGGCGAAGCCCTTCTTGATCGCGTCCTGGTGCGAGCCGGAGAACGCGGTGTAGACGAGCGCCCCGGCGTAGGGGTGGCGCGGGTGCACCGGCATCCGCGTGGCCCGCTCCGCCACCTCGACCAGCGCGTCGAGGTCGGCGAGGTCCAGGCCGGGATCGACGCCCTGCGTGTGCAGGTTGAGCGCGAGCGTCACCAGGTCCACGTTGCCGGTGCGCTCGCCGTTCCCGAACAGCGTGCCCTCCACCCGGTCGGCGCCCGCCATCACCGCCAGCTCCGCCGCCGCCACCGCGGTGCCGCGGTCGTTGTGCGGGTGCACCGAGAGCACGTAGCGCTCGCGCCCCTGCACGTGCCGCGCGAACCACTCGACCTGGTCCGCGTACACGTTCGGCGTGGACATCTCCACCGTGGCCGGCAGGTTGAGGATCACCGGCCGCTCCGCCGAGGCGCCCCACGCGTCCATCACCGCCTCGCAGACGTCGGCGGCGAAGTCGAGCTCGGTGCCGGTGAAGCTCTCCGGCGTGTACTCGAGGATCACCTCGGTCTCCGGCAGCTCCTCCGCCAGCCGGCGGGCGAGCCGCGTGCCGTCCACCGCGATCTGCCGGATCCCGGCCCGGTCCTTGCCGAACACGACGCGCCGCTGCAGCTCGGACGTCGAGTTGTACAGGTGCACGACCGCACGCGGCGCGCCGCGGATCGCATCGAAGGTCGCGCGGACGAGGTGCTCGCGCGCCTGCGTGAGCACCTGGATCGTCACGCCGTGCGGGATGCCGCGCTCGACGAGCTCGCGGACGAACTCCCGCTCGGGCCGGGAGGCGGACGGGAAGCCCACCTCGATCTCGCGGAACCCCGCGCGCACCAGGGCGTCGAACAGCAGCCGCTTGCGCTCCGGGCCCATCGGATCCTCGAGCGCCTGGTTCCCGTCCCGGAGATCCACCGAGCACCAGCGGGGCGCGCGCTCGATGCGGCGCGACGGCCAGCGCCGGTCGGCGAGCGCGACCTGCGGGAACGGGCGGTACTTGTGGGCGGGCATCCTCGGCATGACGTGATTCCTCCGGCGGGTGGGGGCCGGGAGGTCTCTGTTCGTCTTGCTGGGAGCGGTGACCTCTCCGGCCGTGGGACGGCGAGAGAGGTCGCGCGGTCAGTCGAACCGGGCGAGCTCTCTCGCCTGGCGAAGAAGTCGACCGGTCGCGCGCTGCGAATGCATCGTCCTCCATGGTTATCCGACCGGGCGCCCGGCCGTCAAGCCGCGAGGCCGCCGTGGCCGTCCCACCTCGCCGCGGCGCGTGTAGAATGCGGCCCGTGAGGCGCAAGCTCTTCCGCGGAAAGAAGAACCCGTTCGCCATCGACGCGCCGCTGCCCCCCGCGGGCGCGGCCCGGTGGGCCACCATCGCCGGGCTGGTGATCGGCGGCCTGGTGGCGCTGTCGGTCCCGATCTTCTTCGCCCTGATGCTGTTCGAGACGCTCCGCGGCGAGTGATCTCCCCGCGGAGGCGCGTCCGACGCTCGGGGACCGGCCCGGGCGACGGGCGGTCGCGCGCCCACCGGTAGCCGGGCGTGCGCCTCGCCCCGCCTGCCCCCATCCTTTCGCGAAGGGGGACCGAAGGCATGCACGTGAGAGGAATCGCGATCGCGGCGGCGCTGCTGCTCGCCGCCGCCGGTTGCAAGACCGGGACGAGCAGCAAGACCCGCACGGCCAGCAGGTCGGGTGACGACAAGGCCACCACCGAGATGAGCGGCCGAGAGCGCACCGCGCAGGCCGCGCCGCAGGAGGGGCAGAGCGAGCGAGACGTCGCCGAGGCGCAGGCGGCCGAGGCTGCGCCCAGCGCGCGCGCGCAGCAGGGCGTGGGCGGGAAGGATCCGCATCCGCTCCCGACCGAGGGCGCGGACGCGACCCCGCGGTACTCGGGCGATCCGGGCGCCGGCGCGGCGGGCCAGCAGGGCCGCGTGCCGGAGACGATGGAGCCCGGCGCGACCGGCAGCGTGGCCGGCACCGGCACGCCGGGCGCCGCCACCAGCGGCACGGGCGCCGGGACGACGGCGAGCGGCCCGAGCGAGCTCACCGGGCGCGTCGCGCTCGTCGATCGCGAGCAGCACGAGATCGCCATCGACTCGGGCGACGCCACCACGCAGGTGAAGGTCGCCGACCGCGCCCGCATCACCGTGGACGGCCACGCCGCCACGCTGGCGGACATCCGGCAGGGCGCCTCGGTCCGGGCGCGCCTCGACCGCAGCGGCGACACGCCGCAGGCGGTGCAGATCGACGTGATGCCCTCGAAGGCGAAGCCGTAGCGGGCTGGGCAGGTGGACGGGGCCCCGGTGCGCCGGACGCGCGCCGGGGCCCTGGCGTTAGGATGCGGTCATGACCGCGCTCCCCCGCTTCCAGCCGCGCCGGCCGCTCGGCCGCACCGGCGTCCCCGTCACCCGCATCGGCGCCGGCGACCTCGCCGATCGCAGCGTCCCGAAGGAGCGGTGCGTGGCCACGCTGCGCCGCGCCCTCGACGCCGGGGTCAACGTGGTGGACACCGCGCCGATGTACGAGGACGGCTACTCCGAGGAGATCGTCGGCGAGGCGCTCCGCGGCCGCCGCGAGGGCGTGTTCGTGGTGGACAAGATCGATCACCTCGACCGCCCGGTGGCGCCGCAGCTCGACGGGAGCCTGGGCCGGCTCGGGCTGCGCGCGGTGGACCTGCTCGTCTTCCACTCGGTGTCCGAGCCGGCCGCCTGGGCGCGCCTCGCCGCGCCGGGCGGTGGCATGCAGGAGCTCGGCGAGGAGATCCGCCGCGGGCGGGCGCGCTTCCGCGGCATCTCCAGCCACCACCCCGACGTCCTCGCCGCTGCCCTCGACTCCGGCCTGTGCGACGTCGTCATGTTCCCGGTGGGGCCGTACGTGCACCCGCGGTACGTGCAGGAGATCCTGCCGCGCGCCCGCGCGCTCGGGGTCGGCACGATCTGCTTCAAGACGTTCGGCGCCGGCAAGCTGCTCGGCGACACCGACGGCTACGGCCGGGCGCTGTCCGAGCGCCCTCGCGGGAAGCTCTCGTCCGGCGGGGAGGACGCGGCCGCCCCGGCGCTGCCGCGGCTCCCGGTCGAGGCGTGCGTCCGGTACACGCTCACCTGCGATCCCGACGTGGCGCTGCTCGGCCTCTCGTTCCCGAACGAGCAGGACGCGGCGTTCGCCGCCGCGGCGGCGTTCCGGCCGATGGACGAGGCGGAGCTGGCCGACACGCGCCGGCGTGCGGCCGAGGCGGTGCAGGGCAAGGGAGCCGTCTGGTGGAACCCACCGGAGCGACCCGGCGCCTGACGAATTTCGGCGCCGTCGCCTTGTGCGGCGCGCGGCCTGTGCCGAACCTCCACTCGGAGGAACCCATGGCACGCATCGCATTCATCGCGGACGATCTGTTCGAGGACTCGGAGCTCCGCGTCCCGTGGGACCGCCTGCGGCAGGCCGGGCACGAGACCGTGCTGGTGGGCCTCGAGAAGGGGAAGCAGATCCGCGGCAAGAAGCAGCGGGAGACGTTCACCACCGACGTGGCGGCGCGGGACGTCACCGCCGAGGACTTCGACGCGCTGGTGGTGCCGGGCGGCTACTCCCCCGATCACCTCCGCACCGACATGGACATGGTCCGGCTGGTCCGGACCACGTTCACCGCGGGGAAGCCCGTCGCCGCGGTCTGCCACGGGCCTTGGATGCTGGTGGAGGCGGACGCGATCGACGGCAAGACCGTCACCTCCTGGCCCTCGCTCAAGACCGACCTCATCAACGCCGGCGCCCGCTGGGTGGACCGCGAGGTGGTCGAGGACGAGAACGTCATCACCAGCCGCAAGCCGGACGACCTCGAGGCGTTCTCCGACGCCATCCTCCGCCACCTGGGCGAGGCGCCGCGGGCGCGGACCGGCGACTCGGCCGGCGCGGAGCAGGGCGCGGGGATCTGACCGCGGCGTCCGGCGCTTCGATCCCTCCGCTCCGGGTTCGGCTCGCTCACCCCGAACGGCTCTCGACGTCCGCTCGCGCCGACCGCCGTCGAAGCGCGGGCGGCGGGCGAGCCGTGGGAGTGCTAGACCTCTTCCATGGCCGCCGCGTTCAAGGACCACTTCACCCCGGTGGCGGACGCGTACCGCGCGTTCCGCCCCCGCTACCCGCGCGCGCTGTTCCGCTGGCTGGCCGAGGTGGCGCCCGCCCGCGGCGACGCGCTGGACTGCGGCTGCGGGAACGGGCAGGCCTCGCTCGGGCTCGCCGAGGTGTTCGAGCGCGTGCACGCCGTCGATCCCGGCGAGGCGCAGATCCGCCAGGCGCTTCGCCATCCGCGCGTGACCTACGCGGTGGCGCCGGCCGAGGACACCGGCCTGCCGCCCGCGTCGGTGGACCTCGCCATCGCGGCCCAGGCCATGCACTGGTTCGACCTCGACCGGTTCCACGCGGAGCTGCGGCGGGTGGCGCGGCCCGGCGCGGTGTTCGCCGCGGTGACGTACGGGCTCACCCGCGTGGACCCCGAGGTGGACGCGGTGGTGGACCGGCTGTACCACGGGCTGCTCGCCGGCGACTGGCCGCCCGAGCGCGTGCACGTCGAGAGCGGCTACCGGACCCTGCCCTTCCCGTTCCCCGAGCTCGAGGCGCCGCCGCTCGAGATCGAGGAGCGCTGGCCGATGGAGGTCTTCCTCGGGTACCTCGGCACCTGGTCGGCCGTGACCGCCCACCGCAAGCGCACCGGCGCCGACCCGCTCGTCGAGATCGGCCCCGCCCTGCGCGCCGCGTGGGGGACGCCGGAGCGGCCGCTCCGCGTCACCTGGCCGCTCGCGATCCGGGCCGGGCGGATCCTGCCGCACGCCGGCGGGTGAGGCCGGCGCCGCCGCGTTCTTGTGCCGGGCGCGCGCCGAGGCGAGACTCCGCGCATGCCGCCCGATCCCGCGATCGCCAACATCACCCGGGTCATCCAGCTCTCCGTCGCGCCGGTGTTCCTGCTGACCGCGGCCGGGACGCTGCTCGGCGTGTTCTCCACCCGGCTCGGGCGGATCGTGGACCGGTCCCGGCGCCTGCTGGAGCGCCTCCCGGCGCTGCCGCCGGAGCGGCAGGCCGGCGTGCGCGAGGAGCTCGCGCTGCAGTTCCGCCGCCGCCGCCTCGTCAACACCTCCATCACGTTCGCGACCGCCGCCGCGCTGCTGGTGTGCGTGCTCATCGCGGTCGCCTTCATCGCCTCGCTCCTGCACTGGGACTTCTCGCATCCGGTGGCGGGCCTGTTCGTGGCGGCGATGGTGGCGTTCATCGGCGCGCTGCTCGCGTTCCTGGCCGAGGTGCTGCTCGCGGTCCGGAGCGTCCGGATCGACCATTGAACGCGCGAGGCACGGGGCCGGCGCGGCAGCGTGGGGCGCAGCCCCGCATGATCCCCGCCGCGGAACCTGCTAGAACGCGCCCGTGACCTTCACCGAGCTCGGCGCCCACCCTGCCCTCGCCCGCGCGCTGGAGCGCCGCGGCTACTCCGAGCCGACGACCGTGCAGGAGGCGGTGTTCACGCCCGCGCTCCGCGGCCGCGACCTGCTCGTCTCGTCCGCGACCGGCTCGGGCAAGACGGTCGCCTACGGCCTCGTGCTGGGCGGCTCGCTGCTCGGCGACGCCCCCGCGTTCGGCCCCGCCGGCGCCCCTGCCGGCCTGGTGGTCGCCCCCACCCGCGAGCTCGCCATGCAGGTGCAGCGCGAGCTGGCCTGGCTGCTCGCCGAGGCCGAGGGGCGCGTCGTGGCCTGCGTGGGCGGCATGGACGCCCGCCGCGAGGCGCGCGCGCTTTCGGACGGGGCCCACCTGGTGGTGGGGACGCCCGGCCGCCTGCTCGACCACCACCGCCGCGGCGCGCTCGACCTGTCCGAGCTGCGCGCGCTGGTCCTGGACGAGGCGGACGAGATGCTGGACATGGGCTTCCGCGACGAGCTGGAGGCCATCCTCGCCGCCGCGCCCGAGGGGCGCCGCACCATCCTGTTCTCCGCCACCCTCCCGAAGCCCATCGTCGAGCTGGCCCGCCGCTACACCAGCGATCCGGCGCGCGTCGCCGCCACGCCCGCCGGCGAGGCGCACGCGGACATCACGTACCGCGCCCACGTGGTCGCGCCGAGCGAGCGCGAGCTGGCGGTGGTCAACGTGCTGCGCGCGCTGGAGCCGCCGCGGGCGCTGGTGTTCCGCGCCACCCGCGAGGCCGCCCACCACACCGCCTCCAGCCTGTCCGAGCGCGGGTTCGCCGCCGTCCCGATCTCCGGCGAGCTGACCCAGGCCGAGCGGAACCGCGCGCTCGTCGCCCTGCGCGATGGCCGCGCGCGCGTGCTGGTCGCGACCGACGTCGCCGCGCGCGGGCTCGACCTGCCCGGCCTCGATCTCGTGCTCCACGCCGACCTCCCGCGCGACCCGGCGGCGCTGCAGCACCGGAGCGGCCGCACCGGGCGCGCCGGCCGCAAGGGCCTGGCCGTGCTGCTGGCCGCGCCGCCCGAGCGCTACAAGCTGGAGCGGATGCTCCGGGACGCCGGCGTGCGGGTCGAGTGGGCCCCCGTCCCCGCCGCCGAGGCCATCCGCGCGTCCGACGAGGCGCGCCTCGCGGGCGAGGTGGACGCGCTGTCGGAGGACGCGACGGACGACGAGCGCGCCGCCGCCGCCCGGCTGCTGTCGGGCCGCGATCCCGTGCTCGTCGCCGCCGCGCTGGTCCGCTCCACGCGCGCCCGGCTGCCCTCGCCCGAGGACCTCCCCGAGACCGTCCACGCCGCCCGCCAGGCCCCCTCCCCCCGCGGCGAGCGCGCGCCGCGGCGCGGTCCGCCCGCCGAGGTGGCCTGGTTCCGGATCAACCTCGGGCGCGAGAAGAAGGCCGATCCGAAGTGGCTGCTGCCGCTCCTGTGCCGGCGAGGCGGCGTGACCCGCGACGAGATCGGGAAGATCCTGATCGGCGCCACCGAGACGCGGTTCGAGGTGGCCCGCGCCGCCGCGGCGCGGTTCGGCGCGACGGCGCGGCGACCGGATCCGCGCGCGCCCGGCGTCCGCATCGAGCCGGTGCGCGAGGCGCGGGCCTCCGGCGAGCACCGCGCGCACGCGGGCGGCGAGCGGGCGCCGCGCGCGCGCCGCCCCGTCACTCGGACCTGAACGTCCGGACCCCGAAGATCGCCGACACCACCCAGGACAGGAACGTGAGGGCGAGCGCGAGCAGCAGCGAGCGCCAGAAGCCGAGCCCGTAGCTCGCCGCGATCACGCTCAGCCACACCAGCACGTACAGCAGCCAGGGCAGGACCAGGAACCAGAGGAACTTCGCGAGCGTGATGTAGTAGGCGATCGACAGCACGATCGACACGATCACCGCGCGACCGAACGTGTTGTACGGGTTCCCGGGCGAGACCCACGCCACCGCCAGCCAGAGCACGCCCGCCGACACGACCAGGCGGATGACGAACGCGAGCAGGTGGTTGGGCGGGTTCGGCGAGGCGTGCATGGCGTGCTCCCGGTCGCGGACGCCGCCCAGCATGGATCGGCGCGCGCCCGCGCAGCCTATCCCGGATGGGCGCGCGGCCTTAAGGACAACTTAGGATTCCGCTAGCGAACTTTGAGCAGGCGCCCGCGCCGCGCTCCGTCAGATTGGTGCCCGGACCCGCACCGACCTGGAGGAAGCACGCATGTCGCGCATCGATCTGTTCGGCCCCGTCCACAAGGGCATCCGGACGCTGCTGTTCGACGCCGGGACGCACCTCGGCCGCACCGACTTCGCCGACGAGGCCGGCGCCGCCGCCGCGGCCGAGGTCGTGCACCGGCTGCTCGGGATGCTGGAGGAGCACGCCGCACACGAGGACCGCTGGTTCATGCCCGAGCTGGCGCGGCTCGCGCCCGAGCTGCACGCGGCGCTCGCGGCCGACCACGCGCGCACCGAGGGGCTGGCGCGCGAGGCCGGGCAGCTCGCGGCCCGGCTGCCCGCGGCGTCCGGCGCCGAGCGCGCCGCGCTGGGGCGCCGGCTGCACGACCGGATCTGGGGGCTCGCGGCCGAGCACCTGCGGCACATGGAGCGCGAGGAGGTGGAGGCCATGCGCGTGCTCCACGCGCACCTCGACGACGCCGCGCTGGGCGGCCTCCACCGGGCGCTGCTGGAGAGCATCCCGCCGCCGCGGCGCGGCGAGTGGAGCGCGGTCATCGCCCGGTCGCTCAACCTGCCCGAGCGCGCCGGCCTGCTCCGCGGCATGGCCGGGGAGATCCCGCCCGCCGCGTTCGCCCAGGCGACCGCGCCGATCCGCGAGGCGCTCGGCGCCGAGGAGTGGGCGGCCGCCGCCGCGGCCGCCGGGATCGCCGCGTAGCGCGCCGGGCGCCCCGCGGGGAGGCCGCACGGAGCGTGCGCTTCGGCGCGCGCTGCCCCGCGCGCGTGGGACGCACTTCCTGGTCGTCCCGACAGGGCGCGCCGCCCGGCGTGCGGCGCGGTGGCGCGCGCCCTTAGAATCCGCGCCCAGCGTGATCTCCCACGACCTCTCCGCGTTCCTCGAGTCCGGCGTCTCCATCCTGCTGGCGAGCCGCGACGCCCGGCTCGTGCCCGACTGCGTCCGGGCGGTGGGGGCGCGGGTGGAGGCGGGGGGGACCGAGCTGACCGTGCTCGTCCCCGAGGCGAGCGCCGGCCGCTGCCCCGCCGCGCTCCGGGAGAGCGGGCGCGTGGCGGTGATGTTCTCCCGGCCCACCGACCACCACACCATCCAGGTGAAGGGACAGGTGGCGGCGCTCGCGCCGGCCGCCGAGGCCGAGCGGCCGCTGGTGGAGCGGTACACCTGCGCGCTGGCGCGGGAGCTGGCGCTCGTCGGCGTCCCGCCGCGGCTCACGCTGCGCGTGGACCGCTGGCCCTGCCTGGCGGTGCGGCTGCGGGTGGATGGCCTGTTCGTGCAGACGCCCGGCCCCGGCGCCGGCGCGCCGCTCGGGACCGCCGTCCCGCCGGAGCGCGCGCCGTGACCGCCCCGGCGCCGCTCGCCGGCCTGCCGGCCACCTGCTTCCAGGGCATCGTGCCCGCCGCCATCGCGACCTGCTCGCGCGCCGGCGAGCCCAACGTCACCTACCTGTCGCACGTGCACCAGGTGGACGATCGGCACGTGGCGCTGTCCTGCCAGTTCTTCAACAAGACCAAGCGCAACGTGCTCGAGCACCCGCACGCCACCGTGCTGCTCCTCGACCCGCTCACGCTCGACAGCTGGCGGCTGCGGCTCCGGTACGATCACGCCGAGACCGACGGGCCGCTGTTCGACCGGATGGCGCTCCGCATCCAGGCGATCGCCTCGCACACCGGCATGGCCGGGGTGTTCCGGCTCCTCTCCGCCGACGTGTACGAGGTGCTCGGGGTCGAGCGGCTGGATGGCTTCCTGATGCCGCCCGATCCCATGCTCGACGCGGAGCGCGCCCCGCCGATCGCGTCCGGGCCGCTCACCGAGCTGCGCGGGCTGCAGGCGGTGTCGGAGCGGATCAACCGCGCCGCGGACCTCGAGGCGCTGCTCTCCGGCGCCATGGCCGCGCTCGACGAGCTGCTCGGCTTCCAGCACGCCATGGTGCTCGTGCCCTGCGAGGCCGGTCACCTCGTCGCGCTCGCCAGCCGCGGCTACGGGCCCGGCGGCATCGGCGCCGAGGTGGCGCTCGGGGCCGGCATCATCGGCACCGTGGCCGAGCGCCGGCGCATGATCCGCGTGGCCGGGGTCGGCGGGGAGCTGCGCTACGGGCGCGCCATCCGCGGCCGGGTGGCCGAGGCCGGCGACGCGGCCGGGCTCGCGCCCGAGATCCCCCTGCCCGGCCTCCCCGACGCGCAGGCGCAGCTCGCGCTGCCGCTGCTCGTGGGCGACCGGCTGGTCGGCGTGCTCGCGGTGGAGAGCCGGGACCCGCTCCAGTTCGACGAGTGGGACGAGGCGTTCCTGCAGATCGTGGCGAACCAGATCGCCATGGGCATGGACCGGATGGCCGCGCTGGAGGAGGACGCCGCGCCCGCCGCCACGCCGGCCCCGGTGCCGCCCCCGGCCCGCGCTCCCCAGGCGGCCCGCCGGCGCACGCTCGTCTACTACCGGAACGACGACTGCGTGTTCGTGGACGGCGAGTACCTGATCCGGAACGTGCCCGGGAAGATCCTGTGGAAGGTGCTCGGGCTCCACCGCGCCGAGGGGCGGATCGAGTTCACCAACCGTGAGCTGCGCCTGGACCCCGGCCTCGGGCTCCCGCCGGTGAAGGACAACCTGGAGAGCCGCCTCATCCTGCTGCGACGGCGGCTGGCGGAGAAGTGCCCGGACGTCCGGCTGGTCCCGGTGCGCCGCGGGCGGTTCGCGCTGGAGCTCGACTGCGCGCTGGACCTGGTGGAGAAGGCGTGCGCGTGAGGCGTCCCGTCGCGCCGCGCGTGCGGTATCCTCCGCCCGCATGAGCAAGCTCCCCTCGACGCCCGCCACGCGCCTCCTCCGCGAGCAGGGCGTGGCCTACACCGAGCACCCGTACCGCTACGAGGAGCACGGCGGGACGCGGGTCTCCGCCCGCGAGCTCGGCGTCGAGGAGCACGCCACCATCAAGACACTCGTGATGGAGGACGAGGACCGCGAGCCGCTGGTGGTCCTGATGCACGGCGACCGCGAGGTCTCCACCAAGGCGCTCGCGCGCACCATCGGCAAGAAGACCGTGCAGCCCTGCAAGCCGGAGGTCGCGAACCGGCACTCCGGCTACCAGGTCGGCGGGACGAGCCCGTTCGGCACCCGGAAGAAGATGCCGGTGTACCTGGAGCGGTCGATCCTCGCGCTCGAGAAGGTCTACATCAACGGCGGCTCGCGTGGCTTCCTGGTCGGGCTCGCGCCGTCCGAGATCGTGCGGGTGCTCGCGCCGGTGCTGGTGGACGTGGCGATCGAGAAGTGAGCCGGCGCGGTCATCGCGGGCGCAGCGCGGCGGCGAGGTCGAGCGCCCCGTAGACCGCGACCTGCGCCGCGTACCGCGCCAGGTGTCCGGGCAGCGCCAGGCGCTCCAGGCCGCGCGCGTGGCGGCGGGCGATCCCGAACGCCTCCCACGCGCCGGTGCGGTAGCGGGCGCCGGTCTTGGAGGAGGCGTGCCAGCGGAACGCCGCCAGCGGACGCGGCACGAACACCGGCCGCGCCACCCGCGCGAAGCGCAGCCAGAGATCGTAGTCCATCGCGAAGTGCAGCGACTCGTCGAGCGCGCCCACCTCGGCCACGAGGTCGCGACGGAAGAACGTCGCGGGCTGCGAGATGAAGTTGCGCCCGAGCAGGCGCACCAGCCCGTAGCGGCGCGCCTGCGCGTTCTTGTAGGCGGTGACGCCGCGGCGGATCTCCCGGTCGTGCTCGTCCACGATCCGGCACTCGCCGAAGCACCAGCGCGCGCCCCCCCGGAGCGCCTCGACGGCGGCCTGGACGGCCCCCGGCTCGTAGGTGTCGTCGGAGTTGAGCCAGGTCACGACCTCGCCCGAGGTCATCCGCAGGCCCTTGTTGATCGCGTCGCACTGCCCCCGGTCCGGCTCGGAGATCCAGCGGAGCCGCCCCTCGTACCGTCGCAAGACCGAGCGCGTCGCGTCGGTGGAGCCTCCGTCCACGACCAGGTACTCGAGATCGAAGTCGCCGCGCTGGGACAGCACGCTCTCGACGGTGCGCTCGATGAAGCCGCCCTGGTTGAACGACGGGGTGATGATGGAGACTCGCAACCGCCCTCCGAGGCAGCGTTCTTGCCGGACCGTGCGCGCTTTTCCCGGTCCCGCGCGTATGCTACGTCATTCCTGCCTTGACGCACGCACTCGTCGCCGAGACGCCGCACGCCCACCCGGCCCGTCTGCTGGTGGTGATGCCCGCTTTCAACGAGGCTCGGGGCATCCGGCGGGTGGTCGAGGCGGTGCGCGACCAGGTGGCGGGCGACGTCCTCGTCGTGGACGACGGCTCGACCGACGAGACCGCCGCCGAGGCGCGCGCCGGAGGCGCCCGCGTGGCGGTCCACCCCGTGAACCTCGGCTACGGCGCGGCCCTCCAGACCGGCTACCGGTACGCGTTGCGCCACGGCTACGACGCCGTCCTCCAGCTCGACGCGGACGGCCAGCACGACCCCGCGTCCATCCCGCGGCTGCTCACGGCGCTCCAGGGGGCCGACGTCGTCGTCGGCTCGCGCTTCCTCGACTCGGGGTCGTACCGGCCGCCCCTGGCGCGGCGGATCGGGATGTGGCTGTTCGGGCGGGTGGCGAGCGCGCTGTCCGGCCAGCGGATCACCGACCCCACCAGCGGGTTCCAGGCCATCTCGCGCGAGGCGCTGCGCTTCTACGCGCACGAGCGATACCCGGTGGACTACCCCGACGCCGACGTGCTCGCGATGGTCGCGCGCGCCGGCCTCCGGCTCACCGAGGTGCCGGTCCGGATGCTCCCGTCGCCCGAGGGCAAGAGCATGCACGGCGGCGTCGTCAAGCCGCTCTACTACGTGTTCCGGATGTCGCTGGCGCTGTTCCTGGTTCCGCTCCGGAGGGAGACGCGATGACGCCCACCCAGCGCGTGTTCGCGATCACGGCCAGCCTGATCACGTTCGGCGTGATCCTGGAGCTGGTCCGGCGCCGCAAGCTGAAGGAGGAGTACTCGTTTCTCTGGATCGTCACCGGCATCGCCATGCTGGTGCTGGCCTCGTGGTATGGGCTGGTCGAGCGGGTGACCGCGCTGATCGGCGCGGTGACCGTCACCACGACGCTCTTCCTGTTCGGGTTGCTGTTCCTGGTCCTCATCAGCGTGCACTTCTCGACCGTGCTCTCCCGACTCACGCAGCAGGTTCGTCAGCTCACCCAGGAGCTGGCCATCCTGTCGGCGGAGCGGGACGAGGAGGCCGCGCGCGCCCGGGACGGCCACCCCACCGAGCCAGGCCGCGGTGGCGGGTTCTGACGGGAAGGACCTCGTGAAGGTCTCCTCCATCACCATCGTCACCCCTTGTCGCAACGCGGAGCACCTGATCCGCGTCACGGCCGAGTCCATCCTCGCCCAGACCGCGGTCAGGTCGGGGCGGCTGGCGCTGCAGTACATCGTCTGCGACGGCGCCTCGGGCGATCGGACCCTCGACGTGGTGCGGGAGGTGTGTGGCGACCGCGCCGAGATCATCTCCGCTCCGGACCGGAGCATGTACGACGGCCTCACGAAGGGGCTGCGCCGCGCGACCGGCGACGTCGTCGCGTACCTGAACGCAGGTGACTTCTACCACCCTGGCGCCTTCGACGTGGTCGCGGACGTGATCGAGAGCGGCCGGGCCCGCTGGCTCACCGGGATGTACTACGTGTGCAACGAGCATGGGCAGCTCGTGCGCAGCCTGCTCCCGCACCGCTTCCGCCGCAGGGCGATCCGCCAGGGCGTCTACGGACGCTTCCTGCCTGTGTTCGTGCAGCAGGAGACCACGTTCTGGACCCGGGACCTCCTGCGGCACGTGGACCTCGATCGCCTCGCGTCGCTCCGGCTCGCCGGCGACTTCTATCTCTGGAAGTGCTTCGCGGCGCACGACGAGCTCGCGGTGGTGGACACGTTTCTCGGCGCGTTCGTGCGTCACCCCGGTCAGCTGTCCGAGGACAAGCGGCCCTACCGCGCCGAGATGGACGCGATCCGGGAGCACTTCAGGCCATGGGACCTCGGGCTGGCGCTGTGGGACGCAGCCGTGTGGCTGTGCGTGCCGTCGCGCGCGAAGCGGGTGCTCAACCGGCGTACGCTCTTCCAGTGGGACGACCGGGCTCACGCCTGGCGCTGATCCCCGGCGCGCAGCACTGCGTCCCACTCGGCCATGACCCGCTCGGCGTGCAGCCGCGCATCGAAGCGGCGCCCGAGCGCCGCGCGCGCTGCGGATCCGACGCCGCGCGCGCGGTCGGGGTCGGCGAGCAGCGCCGCGAGCGCCTGCGCGAGCGCCACGGGATCGCCCGGCGGAACGAGCAGGCCCGTCTCTCCGTCCCTGACCTGCTCCGCGATCATCGGGAGCCGGGAGGCCACCACGGGACGTGCCATCGCCGCCGCCTCCACCACCGGCCGGGCGAAGTGATCCACCAGGGCGGGGAAGGCGACGACGTCGCACGCCGCGAGGTGGAGCTCCATCCGCTGGGTGAAAGGTCTCCGCAGCAGCGCCGGTTCCAGGCCGAGCCGGTCCACGGCACGCTCGATCCGTTGCGTGAGCGTGCGCGCGCCGACCAGCGGGAGCAGCGTCGCCGCCCCCCGGTACAGCGCCGTGCGCGGGGCGACCAGCTCCCCTCCGGGCATCAGGCAGACGGCACGCGGCTCCAGGCGGCGAAGGCGGGCGATCGCCTCGATCAGCGGAAGGACGCCCTTGATGCGCGCGTTCCCGCCGCCGTAGAGCACGACGCGGGCGTCCGGCACGATGCCGAGCGCCCGGCGCGCCACCGCACGGTCCAGGGCCGGGTCGAAGCGGTCGAGGTCGAGCGGCTCGCCCACGATGGCCCCGGGGGCGTCGCCCACCCAGGAACGGCGCGCGACCTCCGAGATGAAGAGCGCCCGCGCGGGCCAGCCCCGCAGCGCCGCCCGCAGGCGGGCGGTGCGCCAGCCGGAGCTGTTCCCCGCGGGCATCTCGCGCACGTGCCAGACGAACGGGGCGCCGGCGCGGTGCAGCGCGCGTGCGGAGGGCGCCAGCACCGCGGAGCTGAGGTGAACGAGCGCCGGCCGCTGCGCCCGCACCAGTTCGAGCGTGCTCCGCTCCGACCGCGCCCATCCAGCGACCCCGTGCAACGCGAGCGGCCAGCTCGCCGGATCCGCGAGCCGTGCCCAGCGCGCAGTGGTGTGCTCGAAGGTCCCGATGCCCGGGGCGTCCACGGTCTGCAGCCCGGCGGACCGGTAGAACTCGCGCAGCGCCGCGCTCGGCCTCGCGAGCGCCACGCACAGCCGAAACCGGGCCGGGTCCACCGCGACCGCGAGCGCGCGCAGGCTCACCGCCGCGCCGCCCAGGGGGCCGGAGTGGTCGATGAGCAGGACGAACCGGAGAGGAGTCACGGGGCTAGGGTGGAGCACGCTCGGTGCGCGGACGGGAGGATCATAGCAGGCCATCGCGCCCTCGCGTGGCTCGCGCGAGCGCCCGGTCTATACTCCGTCCGTCCGCCGTCTCCGGAGAGCTTTCGCCGATGACCGAGACCGCCGAGCGCACGTTCCAGGAGGTGTTCACGCGCTGCCACGCCCACGGGCGCCGGTGGGACGAGGGCCTGTGGCGGTACTTCGAGGTCCTCGCCGTGAAGCGCCTGCTCGCGGAGGACGCCAGGCTCGCGCGAGGCCCCATCCTCGACGTCGGCTGTGGCGACGGCGAGCTCTTCGGGTGGGTCTTCGGGCGCCGCCGGGATGCGGTCGGGGTGGACTCGTGCGACACGTGGGACGACGACGTGGCCTCGGCACGGGAGCGCGGCATTTACGGCGAGGTCAGCAAGGAGGACGCGCGCGCCCTCTCCTTTCCGGACGGACGCTTCGCGCTGGTGTTCTCGAACTCCGTGGTGGAGCACGTCGACGGGGTCGAGCAGCTGATCGCAGAGGCCCACCGGGTGCTCCGGCCGGGAGGCGCGCTGATCTTCACCACCCCGGACCCCCGCCTCTACGAGGCACCCGCATACGAATGGAGCCGCGTGCTCGCTCCGCTCGGGCTGGGTGCGCTCGGGCGCGTCATGGCGAGGCGCGAATGCCGGGAGTACCGGCACGTGTCCATGCACGGCAGCGAGGAATGGGGCGTGATGCTCGAGTCGGCGGGGCTCGAGCGCGTGCACGTGCGCACCTACATGCCGCTCTCCGCCGCCCGCGCCATGACGCGGTTCTCCGGTCCGAGCCGAATGCCCTGCCTCCGCAAGCTCGCGTCGCTCACCTCGGCCGAGGCACGACAGCTCTCGTCCACCAGAGGCTCGGGGCGGGACGAGTGGGTCGCGCGCGCGAGACGTGTGCTCGACCCACTGCTCCGAGAGGAGGTCCCCGAGGGCGGCGCCGGGCTCGGGCTCCTGCTCGTCGCGCGGAAGGCAGGGGCTGCCCAGTGAGCGACGACGGGCTCGGCCTCGGCCTGCTGGACCCTGCTGCGCCGCGGCCGCGGGTGCTGTGGGTCTCCTTCCACCGCACCGCGCGCTACGAGGAGGTGACGGCACTGCTCCGCTGTGGCGCCGAGGTCATCCCGACCAGCGGCACGTCGGCAGAGTTCCCCAACGCCCTCGAGCCGAGCGAGGACCGCGACCCGCTCGCGCCGCCGTGGCGTGCGTCCTGCTCGGTTCCGGCGGACGTCCTCGAGCTCATCCGCCCGTTCGCGCAGTACCAGCGGCCGGAGCAGCTGCCGCAGGCGGTGATCGAAGCGCTCAACCGGTGGATCGACGTGATCTGGGTCGGGACGTACAGCCGCAGCGTGGTCGAGCTCCTCCGCCGGTTCCGTGGCGGGGTCGTGCTCCGGGCCTACGGCGGTTACCCGTACAGCGCGTCGCTCGGCAGGTGGCCGGCGCGCACGCGGGCGCTCGACTTGCTCGCCACGACCGAGCGCTACGCGTTCTGCCCTGCGCTCCCGTACCAGGCAACCGTCGAGGACGTGCGGCTGACGCGCAACGAGACGTTCCTGCCGGCCTGCGTGACCCCGGCGCGCTTGCCGCACCGATGGGCAGGCCGCGACTCGGAGGCGATGGCCTGCGAGGTGATCTCCCTGATCGGCCGGTACCGTCGGCAGGAGTACGCCCGGTTCACGGCGAGCTTCGGCGACCTCCCGGTGCGGATACTGGGGCAAAACCCTCCAGGCGGTGAGGACGGGCGGGACCCGCGAATCGTCGGCACGCTCGACGACGAGCCGTTCTATGGAGCGATCGCCCGCTCCAGGCTCATGATCTACGCCGGGCTCGGATCACGTCACCACCTCCACTACCACCCGCTGGAAGCGGTCACCATGGGCGTGCCCGTGGTCCTGTTCCGGTCTTCCGCCCTCGCGCAGATGGCGCTCCACCTCGGCGCATCGGACCAGGCGCTCCGGCTCGCGGGGATGTGCGACTCGACGGAGGAGGCACGCGCGCTCGCGCAGCGCATGCTGGCGCACGTCGAGGAGGCGCTCGCGATCTCCCATCGCCAGGACATCTTCCGCCGCATCTTCGGTCCAGCCCGATGGGACCGGGTGCTCGGCGCGCTGCTGTTGCGCCTGGCGGCGCCGGGCGCGGTGCGCCGCTCGCTGCCGGAGGAGCGCCACGAGGAACGCCCGTTCGGCAGCCCGATCGACGGCTCCGCGGCGCGCTCCGTCGCGAGATCCGTCGCGCGGGGCGTGGGTCGCCGCCTGCGCCGCATGCGGTCGCCGCGCTAGGCGCCGGCGGTCCGGCGCTCCGCCTCGTCTGCAAGCACAGGCCTGGCCAGCAGGACGATCAGCCACGAGAACACGAGCAGCGTGACCGCGCCGCTCGCGAACAGGACTCCGAGCACCTGGAAGCGCGGCGCGAGCACGTACGTGAGCGTGACCGTGACCGCGCCGTTGAAGAACACGAGCAGCACGAGCACCCACAGCCGGTCGAGGATCGCCAGCAGGTCGCTGTAGACCGTGACCCACGTCGCCGCGACCATGAGCACGGCGAGCGTTGCCCAGACGGCCGGCCCGAACGAGATGTCGGATCGGCGCAACCAGAGACGCAGCAGCGGGTTCCCGAGCACCACCAGCGCGGCGCCACCTGCCAGGGCGAGTCCGACGCGGGCTCGCAGGAACTGGCGGAACCCGGCGCGCAGCCAGGCGACGTCCCCGCGCTCCCGCGCCTCCCGGAAGGAGGGCACGAAGGAGGCCGTGCTCGCCTGGATGAGCCCCATGGAGAGCACGTAGAGGCGCATGACGATCGAGTACTCGGCGACGGTCGCCAGGCCGCAACGGTGGGCGAGGATGATGGACTGGGTCTCGTTCACGAGCAGCGCGCCGATCTGGAACAGGAAGATCGGCGCCGACCGCGACATGAGCGCGCCGACCGCTTCGCGCGACACCGCCGACGCCCGGAACCGCAGCCATGGCATGCCCCGGGCCATCGCCCAACCGAGACCGAGCGCCGACGAGATGAGCGCCCCAACGCCGAACACGACCACCAGCGCCGGCATGCCCGCTCCTGCCCGCAGCGCCACCAGCAGGACGCCCAATCCCGCCACGGTGCCCACGAGCGCGAACGCGTTCGCCACGTAGGCGCGCTGATATCCGGCGAAGATCTGGGGGACCACCGACAGCGGCATTCCCACCAGGAACGTCGCCAGCGCCGCGATCACGGACCAGGTGACGGTGCGCTCGTCCATCGCGCCGCGTACGGCGAGCACCGCGCTCCAGGGCACGTGGACCGCGCCCACCGCGAGCACCACCGCGAGCACGGCGGCGATGCCGAGCAGCAGCGCCAGCGCGGTCGACACGTACCTCGCCGCCTCGGCCCGGTCCTCGCGACCGTGGGCCCGCGCGATGCAGTTCACGAGGCCATTCGCGATCCCGAAGTCGAACAGGGCGACCCAGGCCACGACGGTGGTGATCGTGCTCCAGAGCCCATAGCGCTCCTTCCCGAGATAGGCGAGCACGAGCGGCACGCTCACCAGGCCCACCAGCGTTCCGACGGCGCGCACGGCCAGGCCGGAGAGCGTCGTGAGCGCGATGCGCCGGTATCGCTCCTGGGAGCGCCCGTGGGGCGTGTCCTGCTCGAACGGGCGAAGGCGGACCATCGACCAGCCCTCGCGCCAACGCGCGCGCACACGCGCGAGCACGCCGGCGCGGGCGTCCTCGACGGCGGCGGGTCGAGCGCCGGTCTCCGGAGCGCGGGCTGGCGGTTGCCGAGGCATCGGGAGTGCGGCCGTCAGGAGCGCGCGGGCAGCGGCTTGAATGCAACGAGCTGGCCGCGTTCCTCACCGTGGAACTCGTACCCGAGCGAACGGTACAGCGCCACGGCGGCGGCGTTGCCCGGATAGACCTTGAGCCGGATGCGCGGGGCCCCGCGGCGGCGCGCCTCGCAGTGCAGGTACTCCATCACGAGCCGCCCCAGGCCCATCCCGCGGGCCTCCGGATGGATGGCGATGCCGAGGGTCGGGACGGCGTAGCCCTCGTCCCACCCCCGCAGCATCCCGTACCCGAGCACCTTTCCGGCGACGACGGCGGCGCAGTACACGTCGAGCCCGGCATACCGAGCACGCTCGGCCGCGGCTGCGGGCGTGAACGGGTGCGGGTGGAAGGACCGGTCGTCCCCCGCCGCGACCAGCGCGGAGAACAGCTCGGCGAGCGCGACCTCGATCTCGGGGCCGACGCGCCGGAGCTCGAGCTGATCGCGTAGCACGTCCGCGCTCAACGGCGCGCCTCCAGGATGGCAGCTGCGACCCGATCCACCTCGGCGTCGGTCAGCTGCGTATGGGTGGGGAGGTTGAGGCCGGACGCGCCGAGCCGTTCGGTGACGGGGAGCGCCTCGGCGCGCCGGCGCGACTCCTCCCAGAACGGCGGGAGCCGGTGCAGCGGCCGGAAGAACGGGCGCGTCTCGATGCCGCGCTCGGCCAGGCACGCCGCCAGCTCGTCCCGCGAGCGCCCGAACTCGGCCGCGTCCACGGTGATGCTGAAGAGCCACGGCGAGAGCTCGGCCCAGCCCGCCTGCGGCTGGAACCCGATGCCCGGCACCCCCTCCAGCGCGGCGCGATAGCGCGCGTAGATCGCCCGCCGCCGGGCCAGGAGCTGCGGCGCGCGCTCCAGCTGGGCGCACAGCAGCGCGCAGCAGATGTTCGTGAGCCGGTAGTTGTAGCCGGTGATCGGGAAGAAGTAGCGCCGGTCCGGATCGACGCCTTGCCCGCGGAGCAGCCGCGCCCGGCGCTCCAGCGCCGGGTCGTCCAGCGTCACGGCGCCGCCCTCCCCGCTGGTGAGCACCTTGTTTCCGTAGAAGGAGAAGACGCCGATGCGAGCCAGAGAGCCGGTGGGCCGGCCCTTGTACCGCGCGAAGTGGGCCTCGGCGGCGTCCTCGACCACCCAGAGGCCGTGCGTCGCGGCGATGTGGCCGATGGCGTCCATGTCTGCCGGGTGGCCGTACAGGTGCACCGGGATGATGCCCTTGGTGCGCCGGGTGATGCTGGCCTCCAGCCGCTCCGGATCCATGCACCAGGTCGCGGGGTCCACGTCCACGAACACCGGCTCGGCGCCGCAGTAGCGGACCGCGTTCGCCGTGGCGATGTACGTCAGCGACGGTACCAGCACCTCGTCTCCGGGTCGCAGGTCCATCGTGAGCAACGCCAAGTGGAGCGCGAGCGTGCCGTTCGCGACTCCGATGGCCGCCCGCGTTCCGCACTGCTCCGCGAACGCCCGCTCGAAGCGCCCCACGAATGGCCCGGTGGACGAGATCCAGCTGGAGCGGAGCGCCTCGACGACGTAGCGCTCCTCGTTCCCGGTCAGGTCGGGCGCGGCAACGGGGATGGACGTCATCTCTGGGACCCCTGGATCGGCTGGAAAGCCCGCAGTCTACACCACGTGCACCGCGCGAAACGGCTACATCAGCGGCGCCTCGGCGAGCAGCGCCTGGTCGTGCTCGGAGAGCTGCCGGCCCGCGATCCGGCGGTAATGCGCCCGGAACAGCCGCGCGGTGCGATCCCAGCTGAAGTGCGCGAGCCGCGCACGCCCACGCGCGACCAGGGAGGCTCGGAGAGCCTCGTCCTCCCAGACACGTCGGATGGCGGAGGCCATCGCCTGAGTGTCCCTCGGGTCGAACAGCACCGCGGCGTCGCCTGCCTGCCTGGGCAGCGAGGTCACGGTCGAGCAGGCGGCCGGGACGCCGCTGTCGAATGCCTCCCACAGCGGGAAGCTGCCAGCCTCGAAGAGCGAGGGGATGACCACGCAGCGCGCGAGCGCGTACAGCGCCCGGAGCTCCTCGGGCGACACGAAGCCGACGAAGCGGACCCGCTGGAGCCCGAGCCGCCGTGCGTGCGCCGCGATCTCCGCATGGAACACGTTGAGGTGCCCGGACGCGACGAGCGGGATCTCGGCGCCACCTGCGTCGCGGAGCAGCGCCAGCGCGTCGAGCAGCCGCACGTGGTTCTTGTGAGGCCAGGTCTGCGCCGGATAGAGCGCGAACTGCCCCGGCAGGTCCAGCTTCGCGCGCACCCGGTCGATCGCTTCCGCGGCGGGCCTCGGATAGTGGCCGATCACCGGGGCGAGCGGGATGACGGCGACCTTGTCGCCGGGGACGCCGAGGTGGCGCTCGACGTCGCCCTTCACCCAGCTCGAGCCGACCGCGACGAGCGACGCCCGCGCCGCAAGCGTGCGAAACAGCACGTCGCGTCTGCGCCGCTGTCGCCGCGTGAAGAACTGCGGCAGGTGCACGTGCTGGAGGTCGTGCGGATGGTAGATGCTGGGGATCCGGGTGACGAAGCCCTCCTGATGCGTGAGGTGCACCACGTCCGCACCGCACGCCTCGGCGCGGCCGTCGCTGAGCGACACGCTCGGCCCGACGACCACGTCGTGCGCGGCCCCATAGACGCGCGCCGCCCACGGGATCGCAGCCGCGAGCCGCGCCCGGGGGCCCATGGCGGACGGCTGGGGCGCGGCGATCGCGCGGCAGTTCCGGCCCAGGTAAGGACGCAGCCATTCCCCTCCGTCGGGGCCGAGGAGGAACAGGTACTCCTCGTCTCCGTCCGTGAGCCCCGAGAGCCCGGCCGCCAGCCCGATGACCACCTGCTCCAGGCCTCCGGACGTCCCGTGCGTCAGGCGGGCGTCCACACAGATCCGCAGTGGCCGCGTGCCCCCTCCGCTCACGGGTCGGTCCCCGGGGTCGTGAAATCGCGGAGCGCGCCACGGCCGAGGCGGCGCAGCTCGACGTAGCAGGCGACCGCCGTACGCAGCGAGGCCAGGCGACCCCGCGGCGCCGCCTCCCACCTCCGGAACAGGTATGCGTACCGACGGTGCACATACAGCCCGTACCGACGCACGCCCGGCGGCGCACCCTCGTCCCGCGACCAGCGCAGGCCGAGCGCGGCGAGCTCCCGGGCGCTCGCCGCCATGGTGCGCCCGCTGCTGAGGGAGCCTGCATGGACCCGGAACGAGCCGATCACCGTGTCCACGCGCGCCACCTCGGGCGGCGACGGGCGTGCGGCCGCCCGCATCCAAAGGTCGAGGTCTGCGCAGTACCGGTACTCGCTCCGGTACGGGCCCAGGCCACGGAGCGTCGCCGCCCGGAAGAACGTCGCGATGGGCACCACCCACGCCCCGCGTCGCTTGCCGGCGCGCAGGCGCGCGAGCGCCTCCGCACGCCCACGGATCAGCCGCGAGCCCTCCGGACCTGCCATCCGATGATCGCCCACGACGATCTCCGCAGTCGGGTTCTGCCTGAAGGCGTCCACGACCGCCGCGATCGCACCGGGCTCGTACGCATCGTCGCCGTTGAGCCAGCCGATGACGTCTCCGCCGGCGAGCCGGATGCCGCGGTTCATCGCCTCGTACAGCCCTCCGTCGCGCTGGACGCTCACCTCGGCACCGGAGGCGCGCGCGAGCGCGACGGTCCCGTCGCTGGAATGCCCGTCGAGCACCAGGTGCTGGATCCTCGAGGCCGGGTAGGACTGCATGCGGATGGACTGAAGGCACTCCGGGAGGAAGCGCTCCGCGTTCAGCGTCGGGGTGAGGATGGTCACACGCATGCGGCGTCGGCCCGGAACGTGCGCCAGCATATGCTGGAGCGCGGCGCCCCGGAAGGCGCGCGAGGCGCCGCGAGGTGACGCTCGGCCTCTCGCGAGCGCCGCGCAGGTCCACAGGGGCGCGTCACAGGTCGAGCTGGCACGCGCCCCGGTCCGCCTCCCGCCGGAGGACCTCGCGAACGCCTTCAGCCGTGCCGGCGCCCTGGGCCGACGCAGCCCTGGCAGCGCCGAGGATCCGGCTGGCGTACCTCGCGGTCTCGTCCTCGAGCTGCTCGTACGCACCGCAGAGGATTCGCTTCGCCCACACCTCGCGGCCGCCCATGTCGGCAAACGAGACGAGCACCCGCCCACGTCCCAGGAACGTGCGGATCGCGCCGAGCCGTATGCGTGCCGCGGCCCCTGAACCATCGCGCAGCTCGAGCGAAGTCTCCGCCACGATCGCCGGCTGGCGCCGGTCCTCGAACTGCGCCTCGTCGAGCAGGAACAGGAGCGGCGCGTACCCGGGATCGCGCACGCGGACGGTGGCGAGCAGGTCCGCGAAGCCCGGACTCGTCTGCTCGCCCGCGAGGTACTGGGCGTGCGCGAGATCGAACAGGCGCGCCGTCTCGAGGTCGCGCGACCATCGATCGACGGAGACCTGCCGGAGGGCGGCGGAGGGCGAACCGGCCAGGTGCGGCACGAGGCTCTCTCGCGCGGCGGTGAGCGCGAGGACGTTGCCGCCGGCCGTCAGCACGCCCTGGGACAGGGGCGCGGAGAACTCGAGCGTGAGGTTGTCGTCGGTGTTGATCCGGCCGCCACGGGCGAACTCGCGCGCTCCCGCGTCGCCCAGGACGAAGTAGGCGAGGAGATCCCGCACCGACCCCATGTGGACGGCCGCGAGGTCGTCGCGGATCCTGGGGTTCGAGAGGCGCCGCTCCAGCTCCGTCTCGTCCAGCGCGATCGGCTCGTTCGATCCGATCAGCACGGCGTCGTAGTAGGTGAGCCAGACCTGCACGTGCGGGAACCCCTCGGCGAACGTCCGCAGCACGGTCCGCACGTCGTCGGTGGACAGCTCGTAGAGCGGGAGCCACTGGCTGACCATCCCGCCCGGCGCGAGGTGCTCGGCGACGGTGCGGAAGTACTCGACCGTGTAGAGGTAGGCCGCGCCGCCGGACCAGGGGTGGATGGGGTCTGACGTGATGACGTCGAACCGCTGGCGCGTGCTCCCGAGGTGGTTCCGGCCATCGTTGAACACGATGTGCAGGCGGGGGTCGTCGAGGACGTGCGCGTTCCACTCGGAGAACGTGCGCGCCACCCCCAGCACGCCCTTCTCGATCTCCGCCAGGACGATCCGCTCCACCTCCGGATGGATCGAGGTCGCGCCCAGGGTCATCCCGCTGCCGGTCCCGAGCACGAAGACGCTGCGCGGGTTCCGGTGCAGCAGCATGGGCAGGTGCCCGAGCGCGCGCTGGAGCTGCACGTCGATGGGCGCGTTGGAGGCCTCCGGCCGCCCGTTCACGATGAAGGTCTGCTGGACGTCCCCCCGTGCGCGGGTCACGCTCACGGTCTCATCGACCCCCTCGTGGTAGTAGAGGACCTCCGCGTCGTCCAGGCGCGCCCTCGCGCGATCCGGTGCGTCCACGGCCCGGCGCATGTTCGAGAACGTCGCGAAGAACTTCTGATCCCACACGCGCCCCCACGACGGCTCCGCGGCGCGGGCCACGATGAGCGCCGCGCCGAGGCCAACGACGGCAGCGACCGCCCGCCGGGAGCGCGAGGCGCTCACCGCGATCGCGAGGCCGCACGTGACGTTCACGAGGATCAGCATCTGCAGGGAGCGCTCGATCCCGAAGAGGTAGACGAGCGCGAACCCGGTGGTCGCCGAGCCGAGGATGGCGCCGACGGTGTTGGCGGTCAGGAGCCGGCCCACGGCCGCCCCCGTGCCGGCGCGGCCGGCCGACCACACCGCCCCGGCGACGGGAAAGGCCAGCCCCATGAGGAACGCCGGCACCAGGAGGTACGCGAAC
Organism: Anaeromyxobacter sp. K; assembly: GCF_000020805.1. NCBI lineage: Bacteria > Pseudomonadati > Myxococcota > Myxococcia > Myxococcales > Anaeromyxobacteraceae > Anaeromyxobacter > Anaeromyxobacter sp. K. The sequence continues at coordinate 3,539,886 of NC_011145.1, forward strand.
GCGATTCCGAAGGAGGAGCCGACGCGCTCGGCGAACCCGGTCAGCGCCAATCCCGCCAGCAGCGATCTCGCGTTCGCGGCGGTGAGCGGCAGGTCGCGCATGAGGACCGTGACGGCGAGCGCCGACACGCCGATCAGGACCTGGATGCTCCCGAACACCAGCACGCCCGCGTGCCGCCCACCGCCGAACAGCCGGCGAACGGGCCAGAATGCGTAGCTGCCGAGCGCGATGCCGACGAGGAACGCCACCAGCATCACGGTGAAGCTGTAGACCGAGGTTCCGACCACCAGCGTGAGCATGCGCGTCCAGAGCACCTCGTAGCCGAGCGCGCAGAAGCCGGACAGCCCGATGCCGAGGAGCGTGAGCCGGGCCGCGAAGCCGTCGGGGCTCGCGCCCCCGTCTCCCGCCTCGGCGCCCTCGCCCGCGGTCGCGGCGCGCGGCGCTGCCTCCGCCAGCGCCTCCCCGCGCTGCAGGAGGACCGACGCGGCACCCGCCGCGATGCTCACGGCCGCGGCCACCAGCAGCGTGGCGGTGACCCCGAGGCGTGGCAGGAGGACGAACCCGGCCAGCAGCGCGCCCACCACTGCCCCGAGGGTGTTGAAGCCGTACAGGAGCGACACCTGCCTCGCGAGCCCGCCCTCGCGGGCGGCGAAGAACCGGCTCAAGGTGGGGAGCGTGCCCCCCATCAACGTCGTGGGGACGATGATCGCGAGCGCGGCGAACGTGGTGCGGACCACGGTCAGGTAGAGCGGGCTCTCCTCGGCGATGCGCGCCAGCGGCACGTACAGCGCGGGATAGATGCGCGTCAGGCCGAGGAAGCCGAGCGCGGAGACGCCGATCCCGAGCTCGAGGAGCCCGTAGAGCCTGAGCGGCCGCTGGGTGCGATCGGCCCGGGCGCCGATCAGCGCCGCGCCCAGTGCCTGCCCGCCCATGTACACGGCCAGCACCGTGGTGACCGCGAGGTGAGACGCGCCGAACACGACGCCCAGGGAGCGAGCCCAGGCGATCTCGTACACGAGCCCGGCCGATCCGGACACGAAGAAGAGGAAGAACACGAGGAAGCGCATGTGCCGTCCATCGGTGGCGTCGCGTCGGCTCCGGTCCCGCCGGCACCGGCGGCGACCGCTCGATCGCGATCTCAGGGAGAGGTGACGGTGATGGAGACGGTGCCCGTCGCCGACTGCCCGTCGGTGTCGGTGACCTGGTACGTGAACGCATCGGCGCCGGCGTACGCGGCGTTGGGCGTGTAGGTGATGGTCCCGTCGGCGTTGGCGACCGCGGTCCCGTTCGCCGGCGCGCCCGCGATGACGGAGGCCACCCCGTCGATGACGGTGTCGTTCGCGAGGACGGCGATGATCGTCGGGGTGTCCACCGGCACCGGCACGGCGTCGTCCACCGGCACGGGCGGGCCGTCGTCGACCGGCGAGACGGTGACCGACACCGCCGCGGACGCGACCTGCCCGTCCAGGTCGGCCACCTGATAGGTGAACGCGTCGTCGCCGAACCAGTTCGCGGCCGGTGTGTAGAGGATGCTGCCGTCCGCCTGCACCGTGGCCGCTCCATGTGCGGGCGCGCCCAGGAGGCTCACCGTGGCGGGCGGGTCCGCCACGGTGTCGTTCGCGAGGACCGCCACCGCGACCGGCGTGTCCTCCGCGGTCGCCGCCACGTCCGCGGCCGCCGTCGGCGCGCCGCTGTCCGCCGGCGTCACCGTCACCGTCACGTCCGCCTGGGCGGCCTGCCCGTCGAGATCGGCCACCTGGTACGTGAACACGTCGGTGCCGTTCCAGCCCGCCGCGGGCGTGTAGGTCACGGTGCCGTCCGCGTTCGCCACCGCCGTGCCATGGACGGGCGCCGACGCGATCGTGACGGTGGGCGGGAGATCCAGGACGACGTCGTTCGCGAGCACCGGCACGATGGCCGGGCTCCCCTCCGCCGTGCTCGCGGAGTCGGCGAGCGCGACGGGGGCGCCGCTGTCCACCGGCGTCACCGACACGGTCACGTTCCCCGTGGCGGTCTGACCGTCGAGGTCGGCGACCTGGTAGGTGAACGCGTCCGCGCCATTCCAGCCCGAGGCCGGCGTGTACGTGATCGTCCCGTCGGCGTTCGCGATGGCGGTCCCGTGCGTCGGAGGCGTCAGCACGGTCACGGTCGCGGGAGGATCGGCGATGGTGTCGTTCGCGAGCACCGCGAGGAGGGTGGCGACGCCCTCCCCAGTGGTGATCGAGTCCGCCACCGCCACCGGCACGCCGCTGTCCACCGGCGTGACCGTCACGTTCACCGTGGCCGAGGCGGCCTGACCGTCGAGGTCGGCCACCTGGTAGGTGAACGCGTCGGTGCCGTTCCAGGCCGGCGCCGGCGTGTAGGTCACGGTTCCATCCGCGTTCGCCACCGCGGTCCCGTGCGCGGGCGCCGACAGCACCGTCACCGTGGCCGGGAGGTCCTGCACGGTGTCGTTCGCCAGCACCGCGACCACCGCGGCGCTGCCCTCGGCCGTCGAGGCCGCGTCCGCCACCGCCACGGGCGCGCCGCTGTCCACGGCGGTGACCGTGATGCTCACCGTCGCGCTGGCGGTCTGCCCGTCGAGGTCGGCCACCTGGTACGTGAACGCGTCCGAACCGTTCCACCCCGGGGTCGGCGTGTACGTCACCGTGCCGTCCGCGTTCGCCACTGCGGTCCCGTGCGCCGGGGACGAGAGCACGGTCACCGTGGCCGGCGGATCCTGGACCGTGTCGTTCGCGAGGACGGCGACGGTGGTGGCAGTCCCCTCCGGCGTCGTCGCCGCATCCGCCACCGCGGCGGGCGCGCCGCTGTCCACGGGCGTCACGGTGACGCTCACCGACGCGGACGCGGTCTGCCCGTCCGCATCGGCCACCTGGTACGTGAAGGCGTCGGTGCCGTTCCACCCCGCGGCTGGCGTGTACGTCACCGTGCCGTCCGCGTTCGCGACCGCGCTCCCGTGCGCCGGCGCGGCGATCACGGTCACGGCGGCAGGCCGGTCGAGCACGGTGTCGTTCGCGAGCACCGGCACCCCGACGGCGGAGCCTTCCAGCGTCGACGCCGAGTCCGCCACCGCGACCGGCGCGCCGCTGTCGACGGCCGTGACCGTGATGCTCACCGTCGCGCTGGCGGTCTGGCCATCACCGTCGGTCACCTGGTACGTGAAGGCGTCCGCGCCGTTGAACGCGGGGGCTGGCGTGTACGTGATGGTGTGGTCGGCGTTCACGACGGCCGTGCCGCCGGCCGGCCCGGAGGTCACGACGAGCGCGGAGACCCCGTCCACCACCGTGTCGTTGGCGAGGACGCCGATCACGATCACGCCGCCCTCCGCGAGCGTCACCGCCTCGTCCGCGGCCACCGGCGGTCCGTCGTCGACGGGCGTCACCGTGACCGACACCGTGGCCGTCGCCACCTGCCCGTCGTAGTCGCTCACCTGGTAGCTGAACACGTCGGCGCCGAACGCGTTCGCGGTCGGCGTGTACGTGATCGTGCCGTCGCCGTTGACCGAGGCGGAGCCCTTCCCCGGCGCGGTCGCGATGGTGACCGTGGCGGGCGGGTCCTGCACGGTGTCGTTGCCGAGCACGTTCACCGTGGTCGCGGTGTCCTCGAGCGTGGTGACCGCGTCGTCCACCGCCACCGGCGAGCCGCTGTCCACGGCCGTCACCGTCACCGACACGGTCGCCGACCCGGTCTGGCCGTCGGAGTCGGTCACCTGGTACGTGAACGTGTCCGGACCGAAGTAGCCCGGCGACGGGGTGTAGGTGACGGTCCGGTCCGGGTTCAGGACGGCGGTGCCGTTCGCCGGACCGGCGAGGATCGTCAGGCCTGCCACGCCATCGGCGACGGTGTCGTTCGCGAGGACGTTCACCACCACGAACGAGCCCTCGGACACCGTCACCGGGTCGTCCACCGCCACCGGAACGCGCATCGCGGCGGTGGTCAGGTCCCAGCTCAGCTGCACCGCCCCGGCCGTGGAGCAGTCCAGCGTGTACTGGCCCTGCAGGTGATCCTGGGAGATCACCGAGCCGGCGGCGAGCGTCCGCTTGCAGGTCGGGTGGTAGATGCCGAGCGTGTCGAACTGGAGCGAGAGCAGCTCGTCGTAGGCCGCGCCACCGGCGTAGCTGCACGAGAGCGGCCAGCGCGCGGTGATGCCGAAGCGGAACGCGGGCGACCCGAGCACCTCGGCGATGGTCGCGTCGAGCTCGAAGGCCGGGTCCGCCGCCGTGCAGGCGACGTCGGGGGCGGTCACGGTCGTGGAGTCGAGCGCGAGCGTGCCCCACTGCAGGAAGTAGGCGCCGCCCGCGTCCTCGGCCGCGTAGTTCAGCGCGAGGCTTCCGGTCGCGGTGTACGTCTTGCCGAGGGTCGAGTCGACGGTGACGACGCCGTCGAGGTCGCGCGTCGAGCTCCCGACGAGGCTCCAGTCGCTGAAGTGCAGCGAGGCGACCGTCACCGTGCCGGCGGCCAGGTCACGGGCGACGTCGCGGTCGCGGTACCGCAGCCAGAAGCCCTGCCGCTCCTGGTACGCGACGGCGATGCCGTCGAGCGGCGCGCCCGGCGCCGCGGCCACGAACGTGAGGCTCACCGGGGCCGAGAAGGCCGTCCCCTCCGGGCCGAGGCGGTAGGCCTTGGCCGGATCGAGCGCGCCGGGGGCGGTGTTGGTGATCTCGTCGATGGTGAAGGCCACCGGCGACGCCACGGCGCCCGCGGGGATCGCGATCGTGAGCAGGCCGTCGGGCGAGACGAGGGTTCCGCCCTGGGCGCCGATGGTCGCGGCGGAGGAGAGGCCGAGCACCCGCCCCTTGGGCGACGGCTGTGGGTAACCCTTCCCGGAGGAGCTCGAGCCGCCGCCGCCGCCGCCGCAGGCGAGGAGCAGCACCAGCGCGGCGGCGCCCGCCAGCGGCGCGCCCGCGCGCCGAAGCCACGTCCCCGCTCGTCTCGCCGGCGCGCTCATGCGATCCCCGCACTCACTTTGCGTGACACTTGTTGCAGAGGCTGGTCTGGAAGGTGGCGAACGCGGTCGGCTCACGGTCGTACATCGCCCCGCGCGTCTCCGCCCGCGTGCGTCCCTGGGCCACCGCCGCCCGCGCGGCCTCGCCCATCGCGTCGATCCCGGGCCACTGCCCGCCCGCCACCACGTACTCGCTCTTGACGTTCCAGCGCAGCGATCCGTCCCACCCCGAGGCGTGCGCGCGGTGACAGGAGAGGCACATCACGTTCTCCTGCCCACGGACCGGCCCGGTCCGCACCATCCCGTCGCTCGACGTGCTCGCTGCGAGCGTGGCCCGGTCGGCCGTGCCTTCCTCGTACGGCACCAGCGACGTGTACGCCGTGGCGTAGCTCCCGCCCAGGTCGCCGCTCTTCACGTAGGCGTTGTAGACGTTGGCGAGCATCCCGAGCTTGGCGGTGCTGCCCGACGGGTGCATGAACTCGCCCGCACGCGTCGGGTTCACGGGCGTGTGGATCGCGCCGTGGCAGTTGCCGCACCATTCGGACATCCCGGTGCCGTACGCCACGCGCACGTCGGCGATCCGCTCGCCCTGGTTGTAGGCGCTGGGCGCGAGCGCGACCGGAGGATCCGCCGAGAACGCGTTGATGCCCGCGAGCGTCCGCGGCTGGTAGCCGACCCCCGCCAGCATGCGATACGTGCCGACGGCCGTGGTCTGCCCCGGCGCGACGTACGCCGACCGGTCCCCGTACGAACCGGAGGCGACGGTGGGCGCGCCGCCCGTGGCGACGATCCCGCCCTCCCGGACCCGGTACTTTCCGTGCGGGTCGTGGCAGCTGATGCAGGAGAGCTGGTTCGACGGATAGCTGCCGCCCGGCGCGGTCGGGTGCCGGGGATCCGGGAAGCGGCCGTAGTCGGCCGCCACGACGTTGTGGCCGTGTGCGTCGCCCGGGCTCCTCTCCAGGCCTGCGGTGCCCGTCCACGACCACGACTTCGTCAGCCACGCGAAGTCGCCGCCCGGCGTCATGTTGAGCGGCGCGGCCCCGGGCTGCACCGACAGCGAGAGGACCGAGTGCGGCGCGGAGGAGACGCCCGCATGGCAGAGGAGGCACGTGGAGCTCGCGTCGGCGCCCTGGACCAGGGCGGAGCCCGAGGTCTTGGTCGCGCTGCCGTGCATCGTGTGGCAGCCCTCGCAGCGGGCGGCGCCGCCCGAATGGAACGCCAGGGCCGGCGCTGCCGCGAGCAGCGCGACCGCTGCGGCCGCGAGTCGACGAACCCCTGGTGGCACTCGCCTCGACGCTGACACGATCCCTCTGCCGCCGTCCTGCGGCGTGCTGTCCAGCCAGCCCTCGCCTGCGTCCCGCGTCCGCGTGACTTCGCGGACCGTTGCCCCGGCCGTCGCGGTGCTCAGCGGCCGTGTACCAGGAACGCGCTCACGCCCCGGTTTCCTCCCTGCGACACGAAGAGCACGCCGTTGCCGACCGCCAGCTCGCTCGGGATGACCAGCCCTGCCTCCCCTCCCGCGAACTCGCCGACGAACTTGAGATCGGGTCCGAACACCATCACCACGCGCCGGAGCTGATCCGCCACGAAGACGTTCCCCTCCTCGTCCGCCACGATCGGGCCCACCACGTTGAAGAGCCCGGGGCGGCTGCCGCGCTGACCGAAGACGCGCAGCGTCCCGTCCGGCGCGAGGACGTAGGCGTGGAACCGGGTGGGGATGGTGAACAGGACGTTGCCGCGCGGATCCACGCTGAAGCCGTGCAGCTCGTTGCCGTTCGCGGCCGCGCCCTCCAGCGCCAGGGGCGCGAGGTCCACCGCGCGCACCGTGGCGCCCTTGAGATCCGTCACGAGCAGCTTGAGCCTGGACGCGTCGGCCAGGTACACGAGCCCGTCCCGGTAAGCGAGCCGTGTGGGCGCGAAGGCCCCCAGCGTCGCCGGCGCTGCGAAGCGCAGCTCCCCGGTCTGCGTGCCCCGGAAGTCTGTCCGCAGCACGCGCGTGCCGTCGCGCTCCGAGAGCAGCAACAGGTCCCCGTTCTCGATCGCGGCGACGCCCCGCACCCAGCCCAGCTCGCCCTCGTCGCCGAACCGGTACACCTCGACCCCGGTCCGGTTGAAGACGCGCACGCCCTCCCCCGGCGCGATGACGTACAGCTCCCGGCGCCCGGCGTCGTAGCTGAGCATCGCCCAGCTCATGGCGATGGGCCCGTCCAGCGCCGCCACGTCGTAGAGGTACGCCAGCGAGATGGGGCGCCGCGCGTCGCCCTCGCCGGGCGCGGCCTCCCCGGGCCGGGCAGCCCCGGGGAGCGCCAGCGCCAGCACGGCGACGATGACGGCGGTACGGCCCACGCGCCTCCTCACCGGCCGGTGTCGAACACCTGGATGCGGTCGTTGCCGCGGTCGGCCACGAACACGGCGCCGTCCGGCGCGAAGCAGATCTGGGCCGGGTAGTAGACCAGGCCAGGGCTCCAGCCGAGCGCGAGCTGACGCCCCTGGAACGTGCCGTCCGTGGCGAGGATGGCGATCCCGCTGCCGTGCTGGTCCACCACGTACAGCTTGCCCTGGCGGAACGCCAGGTAGGTCGGGAAGCTCATCACGTCCTTGCGCGACTCGGTCATGCGCTTGAACGCGGTGGCGCCCTTGTCGGCGCTCCAGATCGCGGCGCCCACCGCGTCCACGGCGAAGATCGTGCCGGCGCCGTCCACCGCCACGTCGGTGAACTGCGCGCCGTCCCGGGGCAGCTCCAGCTGCCGCGTCACCTTGCCCGACGGATCGGCCACGAGCACCCGCGGGCCCAGGACGTCCAGCACGTACAGGTTGCCCGCGCCGTCCACCTTGAAGCTGCCCGGCAGCGCACCCGCCGGCGCGCCCTCCAGCCCGACGTTGGCGAGGAAGGCGCCCTTGGCGTCGAGCCGCACGATCTTGCGCAGCTTCTCGTCCAGGACCAGCACCTCGCCCTTGGGGTCGAGCTGCACGCGGTACGGGTACGGGACCTGGGCGAGCTTCACCTGCGCGCCGCCGGTCAGCGCACCGTCACGGTAGGTGTACAGCAGCAGCCGGGCGTTGCCGGTGTCGGCGACCACGACGGCGCCGTTCGCGCCGCACGCGACGCCCTCGGGCCGCCGGAGCTGCCCTTCCTTCGGATCGGAGTAGACGGTGGTCTGGTGGCGGAAGGCCTGGGCGGCCCCCACGGCCGGCCCGAAGACCACCGTGAGCCCCAACACCACGCGGCACAGGATCGCTCTCGACACGGGCGTCACCTCTTGAACGACTCGTGGCACTTCGTGCACAGGTCGGTGGTCGTCGGGAACGGCAGCATCTGCGCGTACTCGGTTCCGTGAGCACGGTGGCAGCTCAGGCAGTCCACCGTCCGGTTCGGGTTGCGCGGGTCCTTCACCTTCTCGCCGATCGGGTGGGACGAGTGGCGCTGCCAGTCGTGGCACTTGCCGCACATCTCGACCCGGTTCGCGCCGGTGAGCATGAGCGGCGCGTCGGAGGAGTGGGGGTCGTGGCACGCCCCGCACTCACCGGCGCCCACGGGCTCGTGCTTCGCCGGCGAGAGCTTCTGCCGCTTGATCGTGTCCGCGTGGCACTCGCCGCAGACCACCGTCAGGTTCGCGCGCGGCAGGCCCGCCTGCTTCGACGCGTGCGGCCCGTGGCAGGTCAGGCAGGCGTCGCCCTCCAGCACCGGGCGGTGCACCCGCGCCTTGGCGGTGAACTCGCCGATCTTGGGGGTATGGCAGAGCTTGCACAGCTCGACCCCCGCCTGCTTCGGCTTGAAGCGGTTGGGCGAGCCGGGCGGCTCGTGGCACTGCGAGCACTGCCCGCGCGCCACCGGCGGGTGGACGTGATCGTAGAGCATGCCCGGCTTGCTCGAGCCGTGCGGATCGTGGCAGGTCGTGCAGCGCGCCTTCCCCACCGGGTAGTTCATGTGCTTCTTGAGGAAGATGGCGCCGTCCGGGCGGTGACACCCGACGCAGAGGTCCGGCGCGTCCTTCTTGAGCAGGCTCGGCGAGGTCGCGGAGCCGTGGACGTCGTGGCAGGTGGCGCAGTCGTTCTCGACCGGCTTGTGCTTCACCTTCGCCGCGACGATGCCGTCCACCAGCTTCTTGTGGCAGCCGGCGCAGAGCTCCGCGCCGCCCTTCAGCAGGTTGTTCTTGAAGTTGGAGGCGTGCGCGGCGTGGCAGCTCGCGCACTTGCCCTCGCTCACCGGGGCGTGGAGGCTCTTCGCCGAGGCGGGGACCATGCCGCCGTGGCAGCGGGCGCAGATCTGGCCGCCGGTGTCCGCGAGCAGCTTGCCGTGGTCAGAGGCGTGCGGGTTGTGGCAGCCGACGCAGTCGCGCGTCCGGACGGGCGTGTGCACCGACTTCTGCGCGAGCTTCTGCTCGAAGTCGGCGTGGCAGTCGAGGCAGAGCTTGCCCTCGGCGCCGGTCTTCAGCCGGTACGGGTTGCCCTGCTTCGGCGCGGCCGCGGCGGGCTGCGCCTTCGCCGGCGGCGCCTTGGGGGCGGCCAGCGCCGGGCCGGCCGCGGCGAGGGACACGAGGAGGAGAGCGGTTCGCGAGCGCATGGGTCCTCTCACTTGCCGCCCACCGGCAGGTGGCAGCTGTCGCACTGGCGCGCGGCGAAGGGCGGGTGGACCGCCGTCTTGAGGAACTTCGGGTCCTTGGACGAGTGCGGGTCGTGGCACGCGACGCAGTGCATGACCTTGGCGTCGATGCCGGCGTGGCGGGTCGAGAACTGCGGCGCCTTCACGTCGTGGCACTGCTCGCAGAGCGCCAGCACCGGCTCGCTGGTGAGCTTCGGCTGCGCCGACTGGTGGGGCGAGTGGCAGGACAGGCAGTCGTCCGCGGGCGCGTGCCTCGTCTCCCCGGCCATCTTCTCCTTCTGCTTCGTGTGGCAGGAGAAGCAGAGGTCGGGGCCGGAGGCGTTGAGCAGCCCCTTCAGCTTGGCGCCGTGCGGGTTGTGGCACTTGGTGCACTCCCCCGACGCGAACGCGGCGTGGACGCTCTTGGCCGAGTCGGAGCTCGCGGCAACCTTGGCGTGGCAGGAGAGGCAGAGCGCCTTCTGGTCCTTCACGATCATCCCGCCGGCGTTCGAGCCGTGCGGATCGTGGCAGGTCAGACAGGCCCCCTCCGCGAACGGCTTGTGGGCCACGCCCGCCGAGGCGAGCTTCATGAGCTCACCGTGGCACCCCTGGCACAGCTTGGCGCCGTCGGTCTTCAGGAGCTTGGGGCGATCGGCCGAGTGACCGGCGTGGCAGGCGCTGCACTTGCCCTCGAGCACCGGCTTGTGGGTGTGCGCCTTCACGAACCGGGTCTCGGCGTCGGCGTGGCACCCGAAGCACAGCTTGTCCTGGCGCGCCGCGGTCATGCCCGGGAAGTCCGAGCCGTGCGGGTCGTGGCAGGTGGCGCAGTCACCGTCCTTGAACGGTACGTGGACGACCTTGCGCTTGGCCTCGTCGGCGACCTTCGGGTGGCAGGTGGCGCAGCTCTTCGACACCTCGGTCGCGAGGAGCCCCTTCACCGGCGCCGAGTGCGGCTGGTGGCAGCCGAGGCAGGCCTTCGGCCCGGACATCGGCTTGTGCGCCACCAGCTTCTTGGCGTCCTTGCCGGCGTGGCACCCGGTGCAGAGCGCGGCGCCGGGCGCCCGGGTCATGGCGGGGCTGTTCGAGGCGTGCGGGTCGTGGCAGGCGACGCACTCCTCCTTGCGCACCGGCGCGTGGACCACCTTCTGGCCCTTGGTGACGTCCTTCGCGTCGTGGCAGTTCGCGCACAGCTTGCCGCCCGCCGCCTGCACCGCGAAGGGCTTCGGGCTGCCCGGGGCCGCGTGGCACTGGTCGCAGCCGCCGGACAGCGCCGAGTGGACCGACGCCTTCATGAGCTTCGGCTGGTCGGAGGAGTGCGGCTCGTGGCAGGCGCTGCAGCGCTTCCCGGCGACCGGGTAGCCGCCGTGCGCCTTGGCGAACCCACCCGAGGTGGGCGCGTGGCACTTCACGCAGAGCTGCCCCTCCTCGGCCTTCAGGAGCGACTTCTGCGCCGAGGCGTGCGTCGCGTGGCAGGCGCCGCAGCCCTCCTTCGCGAGCACCGGGTGCACGTTCTTCCGCTCGAACGCCTTGCGGTCGTGGCACTCCCAGCAGGCCGCGCTCCCCTCCGCCTTCAGCATGTGCGGCGCGTTCGAGCCGTGGACCGCGTGACACTGGGTGCACGACCCCGTCTTCAGGACCGCGTGCACGTTCGGCTGGTCCATGCCGATGGACGCCGGCTTGTGGCACGAGTAGCAGAGCTTGTTGCCGCTCTCCTTCAGCAGGAGCTTGGGGACGATGCCGTGGCGCTGGTGACAGGCCTCGCACTCGCCCTTCTTCACCGCCTCGTGGCTGTACCGGAAGGCGGAGAACTTCTTCGCCTCCTCGGTGTGACAGTCGAGGCACTCCTTCCGCTTGAACTTTCGCTCGGCGGCGCCGCCGTCCGCGGGCGCCAGGAGCACGCCGGCGGTCACGGCCGCCAGCGCGAGGATCCGCCAGAGTCTCATCGTGCGCGTCACGGCCACTCCCTCGCTGGAGGACTTCGCGTCAGCTGCCGATGCGGGTGATGTACGTCTCGATCCGGTGCGCGTCGCGCAGCTTCGCGGCCCAGTCGGTGACGGCGCGGTTCAGCGCTTGGCCGAACAGCTTCTTCTGGATGTCCGGCTTGGCCTCCTCGAACGGCTGCACCTGCGGGTCGGTGCGCGACACGACCTGCACCACGTAGCCCTGGCCCCGGGGCCCCTGGTGCAGCCGGTAGTCGCCGACCTGGGCCGACGCGAGCGCCCCCGCGAGATCCTCCGGGAGCCCCTTGGCGGAGAGGAGCTGTCCCTCGAAGTCGAGCGCGCGCTGCGCCGGCGGGAGCTGCCCTTCGGCGTTCGCCTTGAGCCACTTGAAGTCGGTGCCGCGGGCGAGCCGCTCGGTGGCGCGCTGGGCGCCCTTCATGTCAGGGAAGGCGAGCTGGTCGAGCCGGTACAGCGGCGCGGCGGTGAACTCGTCGCGGTGGCCGTCGTAGTACGCCCGCAGATCGTCATCCTTGAGGGAGACGTCCGGCACGAGGACGCGCTGCACGAACGTGCCGAACACCAACGAGTTCTCGTACTCCTCGACCGCCCGCAGGTACTCCTCGGACTGATCGAGCTTCCGGACGCGTGCCTCCTTCGTGAACACGCGCTTGTAGATGAGCCCATCCAGGCGCGGCCGCTTGAGCTTGTCCACCCGCTTCTCCTGCTGCGGCTTCTCCACGCCGTGGAAGAACTTCTCGCCGACCGCGTTCGCGAGATCGGCGACGGTGATCGGCGCCTCGCCGGCGATCCGCACGATGGGCCGCTTGTCCTTCACCAGCACGGCGAACCCGGGCTTCGGCGCGTCGAAGTTGATCTTCCGGAGCAGGGCCTCGTCGATCTTCACGTACTTGCGGTCCAGCTCCTTGCGGAACGCGGTGAGGACCTGTCCGCTCTGCCGGTCCACCGACGCCTTCTCGGCCTCGGCGCGCTTCGCCGGATCGTCCGGGTACACGATGTCCTCGACGTACAGGATCGCGAACCCCTTCTGCAGCTTCAGCGGCGGGGTGGCCTGCCCCTTCTGCAGGCGCTGGAGCGCCGTCGTGACGACCGGCAGCGTCTGATCCGGGGGCAGGACCTCCGGCTCGCCGCTGCCCTCGGCCTTCTTCTCGGCGACGAGCTGCTTCGCCAGCTCGACGAAGCCCTTGCCGCCGGCGAGCGCGGGCTTCACCGCGGCGGCGTCCTCCTCCTTCTGGAAGAGGAGCGAGCGCACCTTCCAGCGCCGCACCGACTCCTTGTAGACGCGCTCGACCTCGAGCGCGTCGGGCTTCACGTCCTGCGTGACCTGCTGCTGGAGCGTCTGGCGCAGCGTCACGTCCTTGAACACCGTGAGCTGCTCCTTCACCTCCGGGGCCTCGTCCAGCCCCATCTCGCGCGCCTCCATGATCAGGAGCCGCGAGTCGATGAGGCGCTGGAGCACGGCCTTGAAGTCCGGCGCCGTCGCGGCGCCCGCCTTCCGCTCATCGTGCGTCGTGGCCAGCGCCTCCTGGAGCTCCGCCAGCCGCACGACCTGATCGTCGATGCGGGCCACCGGCGTCTGCGTGAACAGTGGCGAGAACAGCGGGGCCTCGATCCGCGCCGTCATCGGCCCGGGCGCGGTCGCCGCCGGGGACGCCGGCTTCGAGGCAGGCGAGGGATCGGCCGCCTTCGCCGCGGCGGGGGGCTTCGCGGACTCCGCCGCCGAGGCGACGCGGGGCGCGACGAAGGCGACGAGGATGGCGAGCAGCAGAGAGCGGGGCATGGCGTGCAGGTTGGTCATGTGGGCGGCCGACGTGGGTGCAACGGTTGTGCCTTGCGGTTCCGATGTAAGACTTGGAAATTTGGTCGTGTTTTCGAATGGATTGAAGCGCCCTGGCGCAATCGTTGCGCCGCGCCACGGATTCCCGCAGCGGCTGTGGGCGGGCGTGTTTTCGAACGTCATCGTGCCCCGTGGAGCCACATCGAGCCGCGCGGTCGGGCCCGCTGGGGCGCGGCCTCTCGCCCACCGGAGGGCGCGACCTCCAGATCCATCCGGTCCACCACGGAGGCCGCGACGCGGCACAGGAGGTCGGCGGAGTTTCGGACCAGGCCGAGATCGAACCACCAGACGCCGTCGGCGCCGTCGCCCTCCGAGACCGAGCTCCACGCCACCACCTCGTGGGCGCGATCCAGCACCTGCACCGTGAGCTCCACGCGCGCGGCGCCGAACGTCCCGCCGCCGTCTTCGTACCGCCGCACCACCCCGGCGACGACCAGGTCGGCGTCCAGCTTGTCGAGCACCGTGCTCGCCACGTCGAGCGAGACGCCGCCGGGCATGATCAGGCGGTTCTCGAGCAAGACCGCGCGGACCAGCCCGGGCTCGACCACCTCGGCCGCGGCGGCGGTCGAGAGCTGCCGGATCACCTCGAGCGTGGCCGCGTCGCCCGCGCTCCGGCGCCGGGTCTCGTTCACGAACGGCAGGACCGCGAGCCTGAACGGCCCCTCGCGCAGCCGCGGCGAGCGGAACACCAGCCGCGGGCGGAAGCGCCGCTCGGGCTCGCAGCGGCCGGCCCTGACGCCGCCGCGAAGGAACGCGCGGAGCGAGCGGCCGAGCCGATCGAGCACGATGCGCTGGACGCGCGCCGGGTCCTGGATCAGTCCGAGACCGAGCAGACCGGGCCGCTCGTCGCCGGACCGCACCGCGCCGTCAATCCAGAGGATCCGCGGCGGCTCGCCGGTGGACACGAGGCGGAGCGTGACCGCGAGCCTCGGCGGCGCCCTCGGCTGGTAGGCCCCCACCGAGACGAGCACGACGGCGTCGGCCCCGAGCTCCTCGCGCGCCGCGCGCGCGGTCTCCGCGTCCACGCCGCTCGTGTTCCGGACGCGGTGCCGGGCGAGGAAATCGTCCACCGACGCGCGGGGCACCACCTCGAGCCCGGCGCCCGCCACGGTGGCCTCGACCCCGCGATCGAGCTCCTCGCCGGGCGCCGGCCCACCGCCCACGTTCACCGCCGGGAACACCGCGACGCGCGCGGGCGCGGGCGCCGCGGCCACGGGCACCCGCGGGCCGCCGCACCCGACGCCCGCCACCGCGAGCGCGAGCGCGAGGACCCGCGTCGCGCTAGCGGAAGAGCTGCGACAGGAGCTCATCGACCGCTTCCTCGGTGATGCGGTTGATCGGCTCCCCCCCGCTCCCGAGGAGCCGATCACTCAGCGTCACCCCGCCCTTGGTCGACTGCCCGGACCAGACCACCTTGCCGGTCGAGGTCTCGAGCAGCTGCGCGCTGATCGAGACCACGTTCGAGGCCGTCGTCCCGGAGCGAACCTCTCCGTACTCCTTGACCACCCCGACGACCACCGCGTCCGCCTTGAGGACGGAGCCGAGCTTGACCACCTCCTCCACCGACGGGCTGGTGGGCAGCGCCACCCCGGCGCGCGCGACCCCGCGGGCCACCTCGCCGGGCGGCAGCACGTAGATGCCCCCGGTCGCCAGGAGCGCGCTCGAGAACACCTCGCGGACCCGGTCGGCCGCGGCGGCCTCCCGGGTCAGGTTGGAGAACGGCATCACCGCGACCGTCCGGATCGAGCCGAAGTCCATGTCGGTGTCGTGGTACACGCGGCCGGAGGAGCGGCAGGCGATGGCGGCCAGCAGCAGCAGCGTGGCCAGGCGGATCGAGAGCGAGGTTCGGGTCGTCATGGCATGCTCGAGCGAGCGTCGTGCTCAGGAGAGCGTCAGGAAGAGGTGCAGCATCAGGGAGTCCGCTCTCGTCCTGCTCTGCGGGGAACGGTTGTCGATGTTCGAGTAGTTCAGGTCCAGGTACGCGTTCGGCCGGACGTTCCAGCGAACGTTACCACTGGTGGACTTGGTGGTCGTGTCGGCCACGTCGTCGGAGGTCTCCTGGTGCTGCGCGGAGAGGACGAGATCCCCGCCGCGCAGCGGCGAGTAGGAGACGAGGTAGTTCCAGAGCAGGCGCGGGCTCGTGCCGGACTGCGTGGACCGCGTCGCGCCGGCGGTGGCGAGCAGCGCGGGGAACGGCGTGACGGTCGCGAGCCCGGTCAGCTGCTGCGCCTCCGAGTCGCGCACCCGATCCCCCGTCTCCGCGTGCATCTTGTTGAAGGCGTAGGTCCCCGAGAGGTTCAGCACGCGGTTCGGCACGATCGACGTGGTCGCCGAGGTGAACGTCGTTCGCGTCGTCGTCTCGAGGCCCGAGACATGGGACTGCCCCGCGTTCGCGGTGACGCTCAGACCCTGGTACAGATCGGCGCGCGCAAAGACGCTGGCCGCGTTGCGGACCTGGTCTCCCTCCGGGAGTTGCGCCCAGCTTCCCGAGTACGTCGCGCCGCCCGAGGCGGTGCGGATCGGGCTCACGCCCAGCGAGGCGCCCCAGTCCAGTTGCCCGGTGTGTCGGCCGCCGGCGCTGCTGTCCGTCCGCGCGACGCGGGAGGAGACGGTGGTGGTGGGGTGCAGGCGCTGGGTGAGCCCGAGCCCGTTCGCCACGGTCCAGGCGGCGGATTGCCCCCCAGTCTTGGCCCACTGGAAGCTGAGATCGTGCGTCAGCGCCGGAGCGTCCAGCAGCCGCGTCGTCACCGTGCCGCTCAGCGCGTTGTTCACGGTGGTGTTCCGACCGGCGACCGAGGCTGCGGACACGTCGTCGAAGAGCTGGACGTCGGTGACCAGGATCGCGCCGAGGGCCGCGTCGGTGGTGACGGTGGCCGCGAGCGGCCGGGTCACGACCTTCAGGTACTTCGAGCGGGTCCGCTGGATGGGGATCTCGAACCGGTTCTGGAAAGGGCCGAACGTCACCGCCCCATCCAGCGGCACCGGCACCCAGTTCGCGTTGTCGTCGCTTCGCCACGCGGACCACTCCACGGCCCGCCAGGCCGTCTCCGGGAGCAGGCGATCCACCCAGACCTGGACGACGTTCACCTGCTGGAGCGGCTCCGCCATCTGGACGCCGAGATCGCGCGGTGCCGTGTCCCCGGCCAGCGTGCGCTGGAAGCCGAGGTCGAGCCCGGCGCTCGACTGCACGTTCCCGTCCACGAGCGCCGGGTTCGCCTGGAGCGTGTCGGTGGAGGGGACGTCGGGGAACGCCTCCACCAGCGAGAGGCCGGCGAGCGGCGGCCGCTGCGTCCGCACCGTCCCGAGCGCCGAGGTGGCCTGGGTCTCGGAGATCGAGCTCTGCAGCCCGTAGATGAGGTACGCCTGCGAGCGATCGGCGAAGAAGCGCCGGCGGTAGGTGGCGGTCGCGACCTGCCCGAGCGTCCAGGTGCTGGTATCGTCCACCCGATCGTCGGTGGTGTTGTAGGTCGTCGCGTAGGTGAGCCCCACCTCGTTCGTCGGCGAGTAGACCGCAGTGACGCCGGCGGTGGTGGTGGACGTGTCGAACTCGACGCGATCCTCGTCGAACTGGTTCGTCCGGCTCAGCCGGAGGTTCAGGACCGGCAGGTCCGCCGGCTCCCATCGGGCGGAGGCGCCGTAGGTCTCGCTGACCAGCTGGGGCACGCGCGTCCGCTGTCGACCGCCCGCCGCCGACTCGACGCTGTACTTCGCGTCCACGGTGTCCCGGTCGTAGGTGAAGCTCCCGCCCAGCACTGGCCCACCCCAACCCAGGCCCGTCGAGAGCGTCCACTCCTGGCGCGTGGTGTCGGCGGACGCTCCCTCGGTCTCGGACCAAACCTGGTCGCGGAGCAGCGTGCCGCTGGCGCGCCACCGCAGGGCCTCGGTGAACGACTTGTCGAGCCCGAGCCGGTACTGCTGCGAGAGCGCCTGCGAGTCGGTGGTCGTCGTGGTCCCGGTCGCATCGGTGAGCCGGAACCGCGTGAGCGTGTACGTCGGCTCCGCCGCGGCGGTCAGCCCGTCCGCGTGGGCGACGCGAGATCCGAGCGCGGCGGCCGCGACGAGCAGCAGGGGCATCGCTCGCAGCGCTCCCCTCAACGCCGCTCCCCGGACAGCGCGAGGTCGTATGGCTCGCGCCCGACCTCGAAGAGGCCGACCTGCCGCTGCGCCGTGAGATCGACCACCGAGACGGCCCGCCGCTCCGGCAGGAGCGCGAAGAGCAGGTTCTGCGTCGCGTCGAAGACCAGGAACGACGCCCCCCCGCCCACGTCGACGCCGCCGAGGGGCACCAGTGAGAACGGGTCGAAGACCGCGAGGACCGGGTTGCCCGACTGGGCCACGTAGAGGAGATCGGTCCGCGGATCGACGAGAATGGCGGTGGCCCCGAGGCCCACGAACAGCCGGCCCGCGGGGGCGAGCTCCGGGAGCGTGTAGATCGACAGGTACGCCGAGCCGGCGTGGACCACGAACAGCCGGGAGCCGCTCCGGTCGAGGTCACCGCGGAGCGGCTCGGGCTCGGTCGCGGCCGCGCCGACGACCGTCCGGCGCGTGACGTCGAGGGCGGTGACCGTGTTCGATCGTCGTCCGAACACGTAGGCCCGGTGGCGCTGCGGATCGAGCCGGAGCGACCAGGGCTCCTCCCCCACCGCGGCGCGGCCAATCTCCACGCGCGCGCTGGTATCCAGGAACGACACCGTGCTCGACCGCCGGTTCACGGCGAGCAGCGTCCGTCCTTCGTCCACCAGGGCAACGTCGTACGGACCGTCGCCGGGACGCAGCCGGATCGGCTCGCGCACCTGCCCGTTGGTGAGGTCCAGCACCTCGATCCGGTCCTCGAGGGAGAGGGCCACGTAGGCGAGGTTGGCGGCCTGGTCCATGGCCACGCCCGCCGGTCCCATGCCCGTCGCGATCGCGCCGGTCACCTGGCGCTCGTACCGGTCGAAGGCGATGAGCGCGTTGTCCCCAGTGCTCGCGCAGTAGCCGAGCCGCTGCGGGTGCGTGGCCTCGGGCGCCACCAGCGAGAAGCGCGGTGCGAACGAGACGTCGTCGCCGGACGGCTGCGCCTCGCGCAGGACGAGCCACAGCACGTGGGCGCGCCCCGGCAGCACCGTGAACGCGCCCGACACCTGGACCTCCTCGGTGCGGACCAGCAGATCGGCCGGACCCTCCGGCGTCTCGAGGCGGGCGCGCCCCACCTTGAGGCGGAGTCCGGCGTACGTGCCCGCGGCGAGCCGCCCCTGGGCGAGCAGCCGCTGACGGCCGCGACCCTCGCCGCCGATCTCCGACAGCACCGCATGGACCGGTTGCGCGGCCCCGTCCCCCGATCCGACGACCTCGACGCCAGTGACGCCGAAGGTCACGTTCTCGACCTCGCGCGCGAAGGGCTGCAGGAAGACGTACAGGTCGCCCTCTGCCCCCAGCGGTCCGGGGTTCGCGGAGCGCGCGCGCACCGCCGAGCAGCCAGACCCGCCGACGGCCAGCAGGAGCGCGAGCGCGGCGCATCGATGTCGGACCATGGCGACCCCCGCCGCACACTTTGCCATGAGCCGCGGGCCCGTTCCATCGGGGGGCCGAACGTCCCAGGGCGATCCGGCAGAAAATGAAAGGAGGGAGCCGCTGGCTGCGCGGCTCCCTCCGGTCGAGCTACGTCAGCAACCGACCACTAGTCCTTCGCGTGGCACTTGTTGCAGAGCGACTTCTGGAACGTGGCGTAGGCGGTCGCCGGGCGGTTCTGGTGACCCGCCTGGATGATCGCCGAGGTGCGCCACTCGCCGCGGGCGGCGGCCTCGAAGCCGTAGTACTCGCCGTTCTCGATGATGAACTCCTTGTCGGCCCAGCGGAGCGCGAACTCGTACGGCGACGCGTGCGCGCGGTGGCAGGAGAGGCACATCACGCCGCTGGTGCCGGCGACGGCGTTGATCGCCGGCGTGCCAGCCACGCCCACGGCCTTCGTCTCGAGGGTGGCGCGGTCGGTGTGCTGCTCGAAGGGGACGATCGCGTCGTACGCGTTCGTGCCCGTCAGGTCACCCGACTTCACGTAGCTGTTGTAGTTGCCGGCCACCGTGGCGCTCATCGTCGCCGTGTCGCCAGCCGGGTGCTTGAAGATGCTGCCCGAGGTGTTGGTGTTGTTGTGCATGCCGGGGTGGCAGGTGGCGCACCACTCGGACATGCCGTTGCCGTACGCGACCACGACCTGGCCACCGCGGGTGGCGGCGTTGAAGGTGGCGGCCTCGTTCGCGTTGTAGCTCGACGGCGCCACGGCGACCGGCGGGTTCACGGCGAACGCAGGCTGCGTCGGCGAGGACTTCGGCTGGTAGCCGACGCCGGCGAGGAGGCGGTACGCGCCCATCGCGGTGCCGGCGGGCAGCGCGCCGCCGACCGGGTAGGAGCCGGACTCGGCGATCGGCAGGCCGGTGTTGATGATCGTGCCGTCGGCGCTCATGCGCGCCTTGCTGTGCGGATCGTGGCAGGAGATGCAGGAGAACGCCGCGCCGTCGTACACGCCGGCGACATCACCGGCCGGAGCAGCCGCGCGGGAGTCCGACGTCATGCCGGCGTAGGCAGCCGCGAGGACCGAGTGGCCGAACCGCTTGGTCTTGCCGCCCTGGTTGAAGCCGGTGTTCGCCTGCCAGCCGAAGTCGCCGCCCGGGGTGAAGTTCACCATCGTCGCCGCGAAGGTCGAGGTGGTGGCCGTCACGAGGCTGGGCTCGTAGACGTGGTAGCTGCTGACGCCCGCGCGACCGTGGCAGATGAGGCAGGTCGAGCTCGGATCCTGGCCCTGGAGCAGGTACTTGCTGGCCTGACCGATCGTCGGGTTGTTGCCCATGACCGTCGACGCGGTGCCCGTGGCGGCCGTCGTCGAGTTGTGCATCGTGTGGCAGCCCTCGCACTGGGCGACGCCGCCGGCGTGGAACGCATACGCCCGGCCCGAGACGAGCGCGAACGCTGCAACGATTGCGATACGCGTGAACTTCATCGTGTCCCCTCTGCTCCGTTCAATGGGTCCGCCATCCATTGGCGGGCCCGGCTGAGTTGCTCCACAGCGAAACGTCTTCCGATCAACTGCCCCGGTCCCGGGTCATCCCGCGCCGCGGCGATGCTGCGTCCCCGTCACTACGTCGCGCCGCCTGTGTGCATGAGCGGTGCCGACTCGAGCTCGCGCCTGATCCCGCGAAATCCCCGGGATCCTGGACGTGAGCGCGTGCGCCCGCCTCGCGACCTGGGGGATTTCACCCAGGCCGGGGGAAGGCACCCACACCGGAACCCCCAATCCCCGCCATCGGCGCGCTTGCGCCGCTCGCCGCCCAGGCCGCGCGTGCGCTCGCGAGCGCAACGGGTGCGGGCGCGCGGCGCATGCATTGCGCCTCGGCTCGCGCCGCGCCGCGCCGACTCGACGGAACGATGGCGAACGCGGCGGCGCTGGGCGTGGTCGGGGTGGGGGCGGGCCGCGCCCGCAGACCGCAGTCGGCTCAGGGGGGCGCGCCGGCCCTCATCCGCAGCGCCGCCGCGCGAGCGGCGTCGGCCTGTTCGGATGCGCCGAGCCGAGCGTACGCCGTGGCGAGACGATCGAACGTCTCCGGATCGCGCGCGCCCAGCTGGACGGCGAGGGCCAGGTGCTCCGCCGCGGGCGCGGCGCGATCCATCGCCAGGTAGGCGCCCCCGAGCACCGCGTGCGCGCCGGGGTGCCGTGGTGCGGTGCGCAGCGCCGCCTCCGACGCGTCGCGCGCCCCGCCGGCATCGCCGGTCGTGAGCAGCGCGCGGCCGAGGTTCACCGCCGGCTCCGGGTCGTCCGGATCCAGGGCCGCCGCCCGCCGGAAGTGCTCGATGGCGAGCTCCATGCGGCCCGCCTGCGCGTACGCGACGGCCAGGTTGTTCACGGCCAGCCTGTGGCGGTCCTGCCGGGCGAGCACCGCCCGGTACTCCTCGACCGCGCCGGCGAGATCCCCGGCTGCGTGCAGCGCCCGCCCCAGCGCGAACCGCGAGGCGGCGTCGTTCGGTGCGAGCGCGACGGCGTACCGCAGGTGCTCGAGCGCCGGCACGAGCTGCCCCTGCTGCAGCAGCAGGACGCCCTTGTTCGTGTGCGCCTGGTAGAAATCGGGCTTGAGGCGGAGCGCGACGTCGATCTCGGCCATGCCGCGCGCGACCTCGCCGCGCTGGGCGAGCGCGAGGCCCAGGTTGCCGTGCGTCCGCGGATTGGCGGGCGCCTTGACCGCGGCGTCCGACCACAGGCGGACGTCGTCCGCCCAGACCTCGTTCCGCGCGAACGTGATCACCGCGAGCACCGCGGCGACTCCGAGCGCCACGGCCATCAGCCCTCGCTCCCAGCGTCCCGGCGCGATGCGCTCCCCCGCGAGCCCCGCGCTGGCCGCGACGGCCACGAACAGGCCCGCCGAGGGCAGGTACATGCGGTGCTCGACCATCAGGTCCTGCAGCGCGACGAGCGACTCGAGCGAGAGGCCGAGCAGGAACCAGACGGCGCCGAAGGCAACGAGCCGCGCCGCCGGATCCATCCCGCTCGGGCGCGCCGTCCGCTGCCGCGTGGCGGCCAGCAGCCAGACCGCGAGCCCGGCGAGCGCCGCCAGCATGGCCAGGCCGAGCAGCGCCAGAGGATGCGCAAGCGGGTAGGTCTCGAAGCCGTGATCGATGCTCTGCCCCACCGGCAGGATCGCCATCCCGAGATAGCGGGCGATGACCGCCGGCTGCGTGGTGACGTACTCCAGGTACGGCCGGGCGGTCGTCGTGTTGGCCGCGGCGGCCGCGGCCGCTGCGAGCCGTGTCGCGCCCCGTTCCGCTCCGCCGACGCTCGCACCGATCCCGCCGCCGAGCTGGGTCATCGGGATGACGACCAGGGTGGCCAGCACGGGCGCGAGGTAGAGGAGACGCCGACGTGGCGTCGCGCTCAGGAAGCAGATCTCGTAGGCGGCGATCGCGAGCGGCAGGGTCAGCGCGATCTCCTTCGACCGCATGGCGAGGAGCGCTGCGAGGAGCACCGGTACGTATCCGAGCACCGCCCGCGGTCCGGTCCCCGCACCGCGGTCCAGGCGCTCGCGCCAGCGCGCATACAGCACCACCGAGGCGAGGTACAGCAGCGTCGCGAGCGAGGTGAGCCGCTGCACGACGTAGGTCACGGCCTGCGTCTGGAGCGGGTGCGCCACGAACAGCGCGGCCGCGCAGAGCGCGACGGCACGCGGGGACCGGGCCAGCGCCGAGCGGGCGAGCCGCGGAGTCCGCAGCGCCAGCAGCACCAGCGCGTAGACGAGCAGCGCGCCGGCCAGGTGGATCCCGACGTTGACGGCCTTGTAGCCGACCGGATCGAGCCCGCCGAGCCGGTGGTTCAGCGCGAAGGTGAAGTACGTGAGCGCGCGGTTCGGCGCGGATGCGTACCCGGGGCCGCCGGGCAGCCAGCGCGTCGGATGGGCGATGTCTGCGTTGTCGATGATCGACGAGTGGTCGTCGAGAACGAATGGCCCGCGATACGCGTTTGCATACGCCGCGACCCCCAGCACGAGGATCGCGGCGATGGGCAGGGCCCTGGCGAGCCTTCGCGGCGCGGTCGCGTCCATGAGCAGTCCCGCGGTCCGGGACCGGCGGGCGCGCGACGATAGCACGGCGGCCGCCGGGGTGCGGCGGGCAGGCCGTCGAGCCTGCCGGCCGCCCCGGTCCGCGCCGCTCACCAGTCCGTGTGGCAGTCGGTGCAGGCCAGCGCCTCGACCACCCCGTTCACGTGGCGATCCTTGTTCACGGCCTCGAAGCCGGCCTGCGTCTGGTACCCGGCCCCGTGGCACTCGCTGCACGCCTTGGTCCCGTGGTAGCGCCGGAACGTCGAGGTACCGTGCGCCCGCCCGGTGGTCGGCGGCAGCCCGTGGCACGAGCCGCACTCCGCCTGGCCCGGGCCCCCGGTCCAGGACGGGAGGACGCTGCCGCCCACCGCGGCACCGTGACACGCGACCGTGGCGCACCCGTTCCCGTCCCAGGCCGGCGCGAGCACGCCTCCGCCGGTCGCGAGCACGCCGAAGGACACCTGCGCGGCGCCGTCGGTGTGCAGCATGTCGGTCGGCACCACGTGGCACTCGGTGCACGCGAAGCCGTTGGACCAGCGGCTGCCGGCGAGGTGGGCCTGGTGCGCGCCCACGGCGCGGGTGGACGGATCCGTCTCGCCCGCGGTGCCGATGGGCGGCGCCGCGGCGTTCGTCGAGCGCGTGGCGTCGCCGTGGCACGAGGTGCAGGAGAGGCCGCCCACGTCCAGCCGCCCGTCCACGTGCGTGGCCACGTTCACCGTGGTGGAGGTGTAGCCGGTGTGACACGCCCCGCAGTCCGGGTTCGCGGGGTGCGGCGGGGGTGGCGGCGTCCCGTGGCAGGTGCCGCACGCGGCCTGCGTCCCGTCCACCTGCGTCCAGGCCGGCTCGACGTTGCTCCCGCCGGCGCGCAGCGTGCCGCCGTGGCAGTACGTCGACGCGCAGGTGGTGCCGCTCCAGATCGGCGCGGCGTTCCCGCTCGCCGACGCCAGCGCGCCCCACACGATGGCCGGGTTCCCGTCGATGTGGCCGAGCCCGGTGGGCTTCAGGTGGCACTCGTCGCAGTCGAACGGCCGCGCGATCGCGCTGCCCTGCACGTGCGCCTGGTGCGCGCCCACGGCGCGATCCGTGGTCGCGGTCTCCCCGCGCGTGCCGGCGGGCGGTGCGGCGGCGCCGACGGGGCGCGAGGCGTCGCCGTGGCACAGCGCGCAGCCGGCCGCGTTCACGTCCACCTTCCCGTCCACGTGCACGTCGCGGGCGGGCGCGCCGTCGGCGGCGCCCGGGTGGCAGGTGCCGCAATCGCCGCGCGCGGGGTGCGGATAGGCCGGCGGCGCGCCGTGGCAGGTGCCGCAGGCGGCCTGGGTGCCGTCCACCACCGTCCACGCCGGCCGGACGTTGCTGCCCCCGCCGGCCAGCGTGGCGCCGTGGCAGTAGGTGGAGGCACAGGTGGCGCCGTCCCACTGCGGCGACCCGCCGCCGCTGGCCAGCGCGCTCCACACGATGGCGGGCGTGCCGTCGATGTGGCCGAGGCCGGTGGGGTTCAGGTGGCACTCGTCGCAGTCGAACGGCCGCGCGATGGCGCTGCCCTGCACGTGGGCCTGGTGCGCGCCCACCGCGCGATCGGTGGTCGCGGTCTCGCCGCGCGTGCCGGTGGGCGGTGCGGCGGCACCGATGGCGCGCGACGTGTCGCCGTGGCACGAGGTGCACGCCATGGCGTTCACGTCGAGCGCGCCGTTCACGTGCGTGGCCACGTTCACCGACGTGGCGGTGTAGCCGTCGTGGCACTGACCGCAGTCGGCGTTCGCGACGTGCGGCGAAGGCGGCGGCGCGCCGTGGCAGGCGCCGCACGCGGCCTGGGTGCCGTCCACCACCGTCCACGCGGGCGCGAGGTTCGCGCCGCCGGCCGCGAGCGTGGCGCCGTGGCAGTAGGTCCCGGCGCAGGTGGCGCCGTTCCAGGAGGGCGTGGCCGAGCCGGCGCGCGCGAGCGCGCCCCAGGCCACCGCGGGCGATCCGTCCACGTGCGAGAGGTCGGTGGGCTGGACGTGGCACTCCGCGCAGCCGAGCGGGCGCGCCAGCGGGCCGCCGAGGACGTGGGCCTCGTGCGCTCCCACCGCGCGATCGGTGGTGAGCGCCTGGCCGCGCGTCCCGACCGGCGGCGCGGCGGGATTCACCGTGCGAGACGGGTCGCCGTGGCAGAAGGTGCAGTTCGACTGCCAACCCGCGCCGTGGCAGGCGCTGCAGGACACGCCGCTGGTGCCACCCTCGAGATCGGGCCCGTGGCAGGTGCGGCAGGACGCGAGCCCGGCGTTCGCCGCGTACCCGTGCTGCGCCGGATCGTTCCAGCCCAGCGGGTGCGTCTCGGAGCGCTCGAGCTGGCCGTTCATGTGCTTGCCTCCGTCCAGCCTCAGGTTCCCTGCCGCGTCCACCGTGGCCGGGTGGCACGCCCCGCAGTTCGAGAGCTGCGCGTGGGGAGGCGGCGGCGGGAGGCCGTGGCAGGTGCCGCAGGCGGCCTGCGTGCCGTCCACGGTGGTCCAGCTCGGCGCGTGGTTCGTGCCGCCGGCGGCGAGCGTCGCCCCGTGGCAGTAGGTCGAGGCGCACGCGCCGGCCTGGTACGTGGGCGTTGCGCCGCCAGCCATCGCGAGCGGCCCCCAGGCCAGCTCGACCGCGCCCGTGACGTGCGTGAGGTCGGTCGGCACGGTGTGGCACTCGGAGCAGGCCACCGGGCCGCGGAGCGTCCCGGCCTGGACGTGCGCCAGGTGCGCCCCGACGGCGGGGGCGTCCGTGCCCAGCTCGCCCTGCGTGCCCACCGGCGGCGCCGGCTGGTTGACGGCCCGGTTCGCGTCGCCGTGGCAGAACGTGCAGTTCGACTGCCAGCCCGCGCCGTGGCACGTGGCGCAGGAGATGCCGGTGCCGCCGCCGGCCAGGTCCTCGCCGTGGCAGATCCGGCAGCTCGCCAGGTCGCGGTTGGCCGCGTAGCCGTGCGCGGTGGGCTCGATCCAGGTCACCGGATGGTACTGGTTCACCTGCACCGTTCCGTCCACGTGCATGCCGCCGGTCACGTTCACGGTCCCGTCGCCGTTCACCGTGCCCGGGTGGCAGATCGCACAGCCGGTGCCGCGGGGATGCGGCGGCGGCGGCGGCGCGCCGTGGCAGGTGCCGCACGCCGCCTCGCTCGCCCCGCCCGTCCAGCGCGGGGACGTGCTGGTGCCACCCGCAGACAGGGTCGCGCCGTGACAGTACGTCGAGGTGCAGGTGGGGCCGCTCTCGCCCCAGGCCGGCCGCGTCCCGCGCGCCGCGAGCGGGCCGAACGTCACGCGCGCGGTGCCGTCGAGGTGCTCGAGGCCGGTGGGGACGACGTGGCACTCGGTGCACGCGAACGGCCCGGCCACGGGACCGGCCTGGAGGTGCGCCTGGTGCGCGCCGACCGCGACGGACGCCGGATCGGTCTCGCCGTGGGTGCCGCGGGGCGGCGCGGCGGGGTTGCGCGGGCGCGTGGGATCGCCGTGGCAGTCCGCGCAGCCGGTGGAGAAGTCCACCGTACCGTTCAGGTGGCGGCCCCCGGCCACGTCGATCGTGCGGAGCGTGCCGGCGAGGATGGTGGCCGGGTGGCAGATCCCGCAATCGGCGGACTGGGGGTGCGGCGCGGGCGGCGGATCGCCGTGACAGGCACCGCAGGCGGCCTGCGTGCCGTCCACGCGCGTCCACGTCGGCCGCGTGGCGGCACCGCCGGCGAGGGAGACGCCGTGGCAGTACGCGAAGCAGGTCGCGTCCGCCGGGCTCCACGAGGCCGCCGTGCCGTTCGCCTTCGCGGCCACCCCGAGGACGACGCGCGGGACCCCGTCCACGTGCGCGAGCGGGTGCGCCGGATCCGGGACGGCGTGGCAGGCCTCGCAGCCGAGCGGCGCGGCGATGCCGTGCGAGCCGGACACGTGCGCCGTGTGCGCGCCCACCGAGATGCGCGTGGTGTCGCTCTCGCCGTGCGCATCGAGCGGCGGCGCGCCGCTCCGGTTGTCCGCGCCGCCGTGACAGCGGGTGCACGCCGCGCCCTCGGCGCGCTCCTCCGAGGCGGCGTTCCGCGCGGAGTTGCAGCCCGCGAGCGCGAGCGCGAGGACGACGGCCGGCAGACCGGCGGTGCGTCGGGACATGGGTGGAGCCTCCCCCGGCTGTGAGATCCGGGGCATCCGGTATCAGCCCGAGGCCCTTGGCTTCCTTGCCGCGCGTCAAATCCTTGACCCGTCCGTGTTGACGCGCTGGACGCAGTCCGCCGGCGACCCCTCTCGGGGGAGCGGCGCATCGCTCTCCGCGGATCGAGCTTGGTCGATTGCCGTGCCCGCTTCGCGCACGGGGGTGACCATGACCGGCCTCGCGCTCCCGCTCACGATCGTCGTCTCCATGGTGGTCTCGCTCGTCGCCGCGCTCCTCGTCGGGCGCCGTCGCCGGGCGCGCTCGTCGCTCGCGCCGCTCCCGGCGGGTATCCGAGCGCTCGCTTCGAACGTCCGGGCCATCAGCGGGCTCGGCGCGGACCTCGCGCTGCCTCCCGCGCGCGCATCGCTCCGCCCCACGGTCACGCTGACGGCGCTGCGATAGCGCCCCGTTCCTCCGCGGCAGGCGTCCCGCGGCCTCGCGACACGCCGTGGAGCGGCTGCGGCCGGCGGGCGCAGCCGCGCCCGTGCTCGCCCGTTGTGGTGTTCCACTCGATGCGCAGGCCGTGGCCTGCTGCAATTTCCTGCTCGGGGGGAGCAGCCATGCTCGACGATCTCGTCCTCATCCTGACGCTGGTCGGGACCGCCTACGGCATCACGCTGCTGGTGCAGCGGCGGGTGCACCGGCTGCGAGGCGCGCCGGCGCGGATCGCGGTGGGCCACCGCCTCTACGCCTCGCCGCTCGTGTCGAGCCCGGGCAGCCTGGTGCTGCCGCGCACCCGCGTGCGCGGGCTTCGCGGCGCGATCGGCCGGCTGCTCGGCTGACGGATCCGCGCCCGCTCAGTGCGCACCGGCCGCCCCTCGGACCCAGACGTCCACGTTCGTGTTCTGCGCCAGGACCGACCACCCGCGCGCGGCGAACCGCGCCCGGAGAGACGCAAGCTCCACCGGAGGACACGCGCCGGGTGGCGATGGCGCCGGCAGCGCCGATCCCGTGGGGACGCGATCGCGCCCCAGGTGAACGACCGCCACCGCGTTGCATCCTTCGCGCTCGCCGGGGCGAAGCATGGTGGCCGTGCCCGTGGGACAGGTCAGATACCGCAGCGCGAACGGCCGCGCGGGCCCGGCCAGCAGCACCTCGTTGGCTCCTCCGCCCACGAGGCACAGCGGCTCACCGTCGAGGACCGCGGCGAGCCGCGCGCGCTCCTCGGCCTCGAGGTAATGGAACGCCGCGCGGGACAGGTCGCGGCGCGGCTCGATCGCCGAGTAGTAGACGGTCGTGGCGATGAGCCCCACCGCGCAGACGGCGGCCACACCGATCGGGATCCAGCGACGCCGGCCTCGCGCCACCGCCTTCGGCGCCACCCAGAGCAACGCGAGGCCGCCGAGCAGGGGGATGGTGAAGCGCCCGGACCAGGGTTGCGGGTAGATGGGGGCAGCGGTCGCGAGGAACGTGATGGCGGCGGCTCCGGCAGCGAGCGCCCTCGTCCTACGCGGCAGCAGGACCACCAGGGCGGGAACCGCAAGCACCGTGGCGAACCCCGTCCGCCCCGTGTCCGGCGATGCCAGCGGCTCCCATGCGACGCGCGCCACCTCGAACCGCGGTTCGAGCACGCCGAGCGGTCCGTAGACGCGATCCACCAGCCCCGCGAGCCAGCCGCGCATGCCAGGCGGCGCGTAGCCGAGCGGCTCGAGCGTCCAGTGCGCGAGCGCAGCGGCGACCGAGCGCATCGCCTCCCCGGCACCACGAACGCCGTGCGCGCGCCCCAGCGCTCCGCCGGCGAAGTCGCCGAAGGCGCGATGGATCGGCCAGTACGACGCGAGGATCACCGCGCCTCCCGCCAGCGCGGCCAGCACCGCGGCCCCGGCGATCGCCGGCTCACGCCAGCGCGCCCGCAGGCGGACGGCAGCCGACGCGGCCCCGAACGCCGCGATCACGGCCAGCGTCGGCTTGCACGTGATGCTCATCGCCGCAAGGCCGACCGCCGCAGCGACGGCGGCCGGGCCGCCCACCGAAGCGCCTCCCCGCGTGCGCGGGATGCGCAGCACGAGCAAGGCCGCCGCGAGCAGCGGGAACGCGGCGCAGACGTCGGTATTCCAGGCCCAGACGCGCAGCCCCACCGCCGGGAAGCTTGCGAACAGGAGCGCGGCGAGCGCTGCGCGCGAGCGGCCCAGCCCGAATTCGATCCCGATCGCATGCACCGCTGCGATCGCCCCCGCCGTGATCCAGGCGCACACGAGCGCGACGCCCGCCCAGCCGAGCCCGAGGAATACGCGCGTCCCCAGGATCACGTCGCCAGCGACGGGGAGGCCGATCTGCTGCCAGGTCGGAGTCGGCCAGGGCGTGAAGCTCCCCTGCCCCGCCCACGCGAGCGCCCGGGGCACATGGTAGATGAGCCCATCGAGGTGACGCGTCCCTCGGAGCCCGTCCGCAGCGAGCTGCGCGGCGAACGAGAGCACGATTCCGCACGCGAGGGCCGCCAGCGCCAGCCCGCGACGCGTTCGGAGCACCGCTCCCACGTGCAGCGGTCGCCGGCGCCGCGCCTGGCGCTGGTGGCGCTGGGCACACCACACCAGCGACATGAGGGCAACGGCATGTGCGGCTGCAGTCCATGCGGGCCTGAGCCGGCCCAGACTTCCGAGGCCCAGCCCCACCACCAGCAGGATCGCCTGGTACAGCGCCACGCCCATGACCAGCCGCCGCGCCGCCGCGCCGGGCCCGGAGGACGCAGGGACCGCCGCCACGCAGGCGAACGGCAGGACGACGTACAGGATCTCCAGCAGCGCGCGCAAACCGCCGCACGATACCCGGGGGAGAGCGGGCCGGCTACCCGCCCCGCCTCGCCCGGTACCGCCGGATGAGCGCGTTCGTGGAGCCGTCGTGCGCCAGCGCCGGCTCGGCGGGCGACTCCAGCTCCTTCACGATCCGGTTCGCGAGGACCTTCCCCAGCTCGACGCCCCACTGGTCGAACGAGTCCACGTCCCAGATCACGCCCTGGGTGAACACGGCGTGCTCGTAGAGCGCGACGAGCGCGCCGAGCGTGCGCGGGGTGAGGCGGTCCGCGAGGATGGTGCTGGAGGGCCGGTTCCCGGGGAAGGTGCGGTGCGGCACGAGCGGCTCCGGCGTCCCCTCCGCGCGCGCCTCCTCCGCGGTCTTCCCGAACGCGAGCGCCTCGCCCTGCGCGAACAGGTTGGCCATGAGCAGGTCGTGGTGCCTGGCGAGCGCGTGGAGCGGCCGGCAGAAGCCGATGAAGTCGCAGGCGACGAGGTGCGTGCCCTGGTGGAGCAGCTGGTAGAACGAGTGCTGGCCGTTGGTGCCCGGCTCGCCCCAGTAGATCGCGCCCGTGCCGTGGCCCTCCACCGGCGCGCCGGAGGCCGTCACGCGCTTCCCGTTCGACTCCATGGTGAGCTGCTGCAGGTACGCGGGGAAGCGGTCGAGGTACTGGTCGTAGGGAAGGACCGCGACGGTCTCCGCGCCGAGCAGGTTCGCGTTCCACACGCCGAGGAGGCCGATCAGCGCGGGCAGGTTCCGCTCGAGCGGCGCGTCGCGGAAGTGCTCGTCCATCTCGCGGAAGCCGGCGAGCAGCTCGCGGAAGCCCTCGGGACCGACGGCGATCATGGTCGAGAGGCCGATCGCCGAGTCCATCGAGTAGCGCCCGCCGACCCAGTCCCAGAAGCCGAACATGTTGGCGGGGTCGATGCCGAAGCGGCGCACCTCGGCCTCGTTCGTGGAGATGGCGACGAAGTGGCGCGCCACCGCGCGCGGGTCGCCGAGCGCCGCGAGCAGCCAGGACCGCGCCGAGGCGGCGTTGGTCATGGTCTCGAGGGTGGTGAACGTCTTCGACGCCACCAGGAACAGCGTCTCGGCGGGATCGAGGTCGCGGACCGCCTCGGCGAGGTCGGTCCCGTCCACGTTCGAGACGAAGCGGAACGCGAGGTCCCGGGTCGCGTACGCGCGCAGCGCTCGGTACGCCATGGCGGGCCCGAGATCCGAGCCGCCGATGCCGACGTTCACCACGGTGCGGATGCGCTTGCCGGTGAACCCGGTCCAGGCGCCGCTCCGCACCTGGTCCGCGAACGCCGCCATGCGGTCCAGCACGGCGTGGACCTCGGGCACCACGTCGCTCCCGTCCACCAGGATCCGCTCGCCGCGCGGGGCGCGCAGCGCGACGTGCAGCACCGCCCTGCCCTCGGTGACGTTCACCTTCTCCCCGCGGAACATGGCCGCGCGCCGCTCGGGCAGGCCGCGCGCCTCGGCGAGCGCGGCCAGCAGCCGCACGGTCTCCTCCGTCACGCGCTGCTTCGAGTAGTCGAGGTGGAGCCCGGCGCCGTCCGCGACGAGCCGCTCGCCGCGGCCGGGATCGCGCGCGAACAGCTCGCGCAGGTGCAGCGGCTGGAGCTCGGCGAGGTGCGCCTCGAGCGCCCTCCAGGCAGGCGTTCGGAGGAGGGGTCCGGTCCGATCGGGCATGCGCAGGCTCTTACCGCGTTCGACCGCGCCTGGCACGCGGGGCGGAGGGGATCGCTCCGGGCGGGCGCGGGGGGCCTGCCTTCACGGTGCGTCACCGCGCCCCGCCGCCCCCCATCCGCTCCGCCGCCTCCCGCAGCCCCTCGCGCGCGCACGCCTCGGCCACGCGGCGCGGCAGCCCCTCGTCGCTGGCCCCGAGCTGCACCGCCTGCGCGACCACGTGCTCGGCCTCCGCGACGCTGCCGGACAGGCAGTGCAGCAACGCCAGGCGGATGGCCTCGCGCTCGGTGAACGGCTCGGCCAGGCCGGCCTCGGCGAGCGCGCTGACCTCGTCCCAGGCGCGGCGCCGGGCCGCCTCGAACGCGCGCCACCACCGCACCTCGCGCAGCAGCGCCTCCGGCGCGGCGGGCGCCTCCGCGAGGCGCAGCCAGGGCGCCGCCTCCTCGGCGGTGGGGCGCCAGGCGGGGTCGCGCGACAGGAGCTCGAGGGCGGGGTCCACGGGGCAGAACGTACCGCGCGACCCGGCCGGGCGCGAGCACGAGCGGCGCGCCGCTCGACCCCGCGCCGTGGCCGCGGTTAGCATGGACGTTCGACCATGCCCGGCCCCCAGCCCGACGCCCCCTTCGACTACGACTACCTCGTGATCGGCTCCGGCTTCGGCGGCTCGGTGTCCGCGCTGCGGCTGGCCGAGAAGGGCTGGCGCGTCGGCGTGCTCGAGATGGGCAGGCGCTGGCGGCCGGAGGACTTCCCGCGCACCAACTGGAACCTGCGCAAGTTCCTGTGGATGCCGAGGCTGCGGCTGTTCGGGATCCAGCAGATCACGCTGCTGAAGGACGTCCTCGTGCTGCACGGCGCGGGCGTGGGCGGCGGCAGCCTGGTCTACGCGAACACGCTGCTCACCCCTCCGGATCGCGCCTTCGAGGATCCGCGCTGGCCGGGCGGCGGCTGGAGGGCGCGCCTCGCGCCGCACTACGCGATGGCGAGGTTCATGCTGGGCGCGGTGGAGGCGCCGGAGGTGTTCCCGGGCGACGAGGCGCTGCGCCAGGCGGTGGACGAGGAGACCGGGCGCGGCCACACGTTCTCGCGCCACACCGTCGCGGTGCACTTCGGCGACCCGAAGCGCGCCGCACCGGACCCGTACTTCGGCGGCGAAGGGCCGGCGCGGATCGGCTGCTCGCTGTGCGGCGAGTGCATGACGGGCTGCCGCCACGGCGCGAAGAACACGCTCGACCGGAACTACCTCTACCTGGCCGAGCGGCGCGGCGCCGAGATCCTGCCCGAGACGCGGGTCACCGACCTCCATCCGCTCGCGGGCGGAGGCTGGGAGGTCCACACGCGGTCGTCCACGCACGTGGTCCGGCGCCAGCGGCGCGTGCTCCGCGCGCGCGGCGTGGTGCTGGCCGCGGGCGCGATCGGCACGGTGCGCCTGCTGCTCCGCTGCAGGGCGGGCGGGAGCCTGCCGGCGCTCTCCGATCAGCTCGGCAACCACGTGCGCACCAACAGCGAGGCGCTGCTCGCCGTCACCGCGCGCCGCGACGACGTGGACTACAGCCACGGGCTCGCCATCACCTCGGGGCTGCAGGCGGACGACGACACGCACATGGAGGTCGTCCGCTACGGCGCGGGCCACGACTTCATGTCGCTCCTCGCGACGCACCTCACCGGCGGCGGGCCGCCCTGGCCGCGCCCGCTGCGCTGGCTCGGGAACCTGTTCCGGCACCCGCTGGACTTCTCCCGCGCGCACTGGCCGTTCGGCTGGGCGCGGCGCACCGCGGTGCTGCTCGTGATGCAGCCGCTCGCGAGCCACCTGCGGCTGCGGCTGGCGCGCCGGCCGTGGGGGCGATCCCTCACCAGCGCGCTCGACGGCCCCCGCCCGCCCAGCTACATGCCGCTCGCGAACGCGGTGGCGCGCAGGATGGCCGTGCGCATGGACGGCGTGGCGCAGAGCGGGCTCCACGAGGTGTTCCTGGGCGCCTCGAGCACCGCGCACATCCTGGGCGGCGCGACGATGGGTGCGTCGCCGGCCGAGGGCGTCTGCGACGCGCAGGGACGCGTGTTCGGCTACCAGGACCTGTACGTCGCCGACGGCAGCCTGGTGCCCGCGAACCTGGGCGTGAACCCGTCGCTCACCATCACCGCGCTCGCCGAGCACGTCATGAGCCGGATCCCCGCCAGCCCCGCCGGCGCGCAGCGGCCGGCCCCGCGCCCGCCGGGTGGCGCCGCGTGACCGGGCGCCGCGCGCCTTCCCGTCTGAGCCCGAATTGGGGCTTGAGTCCGCTGGGCGCGGGCGCGCACGCTTCCAGAGGGTTCACGCCACGCCGCAGCTCACTTGCGAGGAGGTTCGATGGCCACGAAGGCTGAGCGGTTCCGCTACGAGACCGAGCGTTCCGGCCCGAAGAAGGCGAAGCAGCCGCGGCCGGCGCGGCGCGACACACCCGTGGACACCGCGCTGCCGGGGGTGAGCGCCACGAGCCGCAAGAGCGCGCGCCACGAGTCGGTCCGCGCCGGGAAGAAGGCGCAGTACGCGCTGGAGGACTCGGCCGGGAAGCCGTCGCGCAAGTCCACCCGCAAGGCCTCCAACCGCCAGAAGACCGACAGCCAGATGCGCGTGAAGCGCCGCACCGGCGAGATGCGCCCCGAGTCGCGCGCGACGCGCGGCCGCTGAGGCCAGGATGCCCGCCCTCCGCCGGCCGGCGCGGAGGGCGGGCCTCACCGGACGGGCGCGCCGCCCGCCCCGCCGGCGATGCCCCATGGCCCGCCACCCGTTCCCTTCCCCCACCACCGCCACCCTCTCCGACCGCGTCTACAGCCCGACCGGCGGCCCGGTGCACCTGCCCCAGGGCCCGGTGTACGCGCTCAACGTGGGCGACACCTGGCGCGAGCCGCCCGCCTTCGCCCGCGCCGAGGCGCAGCGCGTGGCCGATCACCCGGGCCTCCACGGCTACGCGCCGGTGCAGGGGGAGCCGGCGCTGCTCGACGCCATCCAGGAGCGGCTGCGGGCGCGCGGAGGGGCGCCGGTCGCGCGCGAGGGGCTCCAGGTCATGGTGGGCGCCACCGCGGGGCTGGCGGTGGTGGTGGACGCGCTGCTCGACCCGGGCGACGAGGTGATCGTGCTCGCGCCCTACTGGCCGCTCATCCGCGGCATCGTGGCGGCGCGCGGCGCGGTGCCGGTGGAGGTGCCGTTCTTCGACCGGCTCGACGCGCCGGGGTTCGACCCGGAGGCGGCGCTCGCCGCCGCGGTGACGCCGCGCACCGCCGCCATCTACGTGAACTCGCCCAACAACCCCACCGGCCGCTCGCTCCCGGACGAGCTGGTCACCGCGCTGGCGCGCCTGGCGCGTCGCCACGCGCTGTGGGTGATCGCGGACGAGGTCTACGAGGACCTGCAGTACGGCACGCCGCGCCCGCCGATCTGGACGCGGCCGGAGCTGCGCGAGCGCACCGTCGCCACCCACTCGTTCTCGAAGGCGTACGCG
Source organism: Anaeromyxobacter sp. K (assembly GCF_000020805.1). NCBI lineage: Bacteria > Pseudomonadati > Myxococcota > Myxococcia > Myxococcales > Anaeromyxobacteraceae > Anaeromyxobacter > Anaeromyxobacter sp. K. Next base: position 3,574,803 of record NC_011145.1, read on the forward strand.
CTCGCGGGCGCGCGGGTGGGCTACACGCACGGGCCCGAGGAGATCATGCGCGCGGTGCGGGCGGTGCAGACGTTCAAGACCTACTGCGCGCCGCGCCCGTTCCAGATCGCCGCCGCCCGTGCGCTCCGCGAGGGCGACGCCTGGCTCGCGGAGACCCGCGCGATGTACGCGCGGGCCGGCCGCAGCGCCGCCGCCGCGCTCGGCGTGCTCGCGCCGGAGGCCGGGACGTTCCTGTTCCTGGACGTGGCCCCGCACCTCCGGCCGGGCGAGGCGCTCGACGGCTTCCTGGCGCGCTGCCTCGAGGCGGGCGTGCTGCTCACGCCGGGGCCGGCGACCGGCGCGGCGTACCGGACGCACGCACGGCTCTGCTTCACCGCCGTCACGCCCGACGCGCTCGGCGCGGCGCTGGCGCGGCTCGGGCCGCTGCTGGGGCGAACGGGCCGGCCCGGCTGAGCGGCGCCGGTCGCTCCGCTCAGAGCGCGTGAATCAATCCCCGGACCGAGCCAGGCGGTCGAGACGCGAGCAGCGCGAGGCGCGACGACCGAGCATGCCCGTCGGCATGTGAGGGAGGAGCAACGACGCGATGCGACGCGGATCGGCCGCCGCGGCGACGGGAGGGGATTGGTTCACGTGCTCTCACCGCCCCGACGCGAGCCGGAGCGGCGGCGCGGAGGGCGGGTGCGGCTCCGCCCCGGCGGCCACGCCGCGGAAGAAGCCGATCGCGTCCCGCAGCCCCTCGGCCTGGGCGGCCAGCTCCTCGGCGGTGGACGACAGCTCCTCCGCCGCGGCCGCGTTCCGGCCGCCGATCTCCTCCAGGCTCCGCAGCGCACCGCTCACCCGCGCGGCGCTCGCCCCCTGCGCGGCGCTGCCGGCCGAGATCTGCTGGACGAGGGCGGCGGTCCGCTCCACCTCGGGCACCACCGCGTCGAGCGCGGTCCCGGCCTGGGCGGCGAGGTCCACGCTCGCGGCGGTGAGCCGGCCGATGTCCTCGGCCGCCGCCCGGCTCCGCTCCGCGAGCCGGCGCACCTCGCTCGCCACCACCGCGAAGCCGCGACCGTGCTCGCCGGCGCGCGCCGCCTCGATGGCCGCGTTCAGGGCCAGCAGGTTGGTCTGGTAGGCGATCTCCTCCACGATCGAGATCTTCTCGCCCACCTCGCGCATGGCCGCCGCGGTCCGGGCCGCCGCCTCGCCGCCGGCGCGGGCGCCCCGGGCCGCGCCCGCCGCGGCCTCGCCGGTCCGCGCCGCCGCCGCGGCGTTCTCCTGCGCGTGCCGCGCGATCTCGTGCATGGCCGCCGAGGCCTGCTCGGTCTCGGAGGCCTGCTCGCTCGAGGCCTGCGAGAGCGCCGCGGCGCCACCGGCGAGCTGACCGCTGCCGGCGGCGAGCGCGTCCGCCGCCCCGCGGATGCTCCCGGCCGCGCCGGAGAGCGCCGCCACCATCCCGCGGAGCGCCTCGATGACGCGCCCGATCTCGTCCGCCCCGCCGTCCTCCTCCAGCTCGACGTCCAGCCGGCCGCGCGCCACCAGGTGGAGGGTCGCGCCCACGCGCTGCAGCCGCGCCAGGAGCGGGCCGAGCATCAGCGCCGAGGCGAGCAGGCCCAGGGCGAGCACCGCGGCGCCCGTGGCGAGCGCGCGCCACAGCGCCGCCCGGATCGCGCCCTCCAGGGTGGCGGTGTGGACGTCCACCCCGAGGAAGAACTCCTTGCCGCTGCGCGAGCGGAGCGGCACGTAGACCGAGCGCAGCGAGTCGGTGGGATCGACGTAGGTGTCGAAGTGGACCCGGTGATCCGCGAGCGCCGCCACCAGGCCCGGGCTCGGGTGCGTGGTGGCCTGGAAGAAGCGCGGGCCGGTGCCGGAGGCGAGCTCCTCGCGCGTGGCGCTCGACGACGTGAACGCGCTCCCGGAGCCCTGCGCGACGACCGTGTACAGGTAGGCGAGGCCGGTCTCCTCCGCGAGCGCGGAGAGGCGCCGCTGCACCTCGAGGTGCTCCTCGGGCGTGATCGAGGCGGGGCCGTCGATCCGGTCGTGGAACGGCACCAGGAACAGCGCCGCCGCGCGGGCCGCGGTGAGCAGCTTGTCGTCCACGGCCGCGCGGATCTCGCCGGCCTGCACGCGGTACGAGATCGTCACGAACGCGGCCGCCGAGGCTGCGTTCACGCCCGCGAGCAGGACGAGCAGCTTGGTCCGGAGCTTCAGGTCGCGCAGGCGCGCGAGCGCGCCGCGAGCGGGCCGCGCGGAGGGAGGGCGTGCGTGGGCCATGGACCTCAGTCCTAACCCGGCTCGCGCTCCCGTCGCAGGGGACGCCGGGGCGCCGATGTGGGAGCAGGGAGCAGATCCGGCGCGGCCGCGGGGCCGCGCCGGGCGATCACTCGTCCTCGCCGGAGCCGAGCAGCGCCCCGAGGCCGGGGCCGCGGGTCGCGGCGCCCAGCTTCCGGACGGCGTCGAGGTGGTGCAGCAGCAGGTCGCGGTTGTCGCCCACGCTCAGGTTCTGCAGCTCCAGCGCGCCGATGCGGTCCTCCGGCGTGAACGCGGGATCGGCCACGCGCTCCATCGACAGCTTCTCCGGCGCGTAGCTCATGTACTCGGCGCGGGTCGAGAGGACGGTCCAGTCGTCGCCCCGGCGCAGCTCGACGCGCACGCTGCCGGTGACGGCGGGCGCCACCCAGCGGGTGAGCCCGTCGCGAAGCATGAGCGCCTCGGGGTCGAACCACTTGCCCTCGTAGAGCAGGCGGCCCAGGCGGCGGCCCAGCGTGAAGTACAGGTCGAGCGTGTTCTCGTTGTGGATGGCGGAGAGCAGCCGCTCGTAGCCGAGGTGCAGGAGCGCCATGCCGGGGGCCTCGTAGATGCCCCGGCTCTTCGCGTCGATGACCCGGTTCTCGATCTGGTCGCTCATCCCCAGGCCGTGGCGCCCGCCGATGCGGTTCGCCTCGAGGAACAGCTCGTACGGCGAGGGGAAGCGCTTCCCGTTCAGCTCGACCGGCTGGCCCTGCTCCCAGGTGATCTCGATCTCCTCGGTTGCGATCTGGACCTCGGGCTTCCAGTGCGCCACGCCCATGATCGGCTCGACGATCCGCATGCTCGAGTCGAGCCGCTCGAGGTCCTTCGCCTCGTGCGTGGCGCCGAGCACGTTCGCGTCGGTGGAGTAGGCCTTCTCCTTGCCCATCTTGTAGGGCAGCTGCCGGCGCTCCAGGTACTCGCTCATCTCCTTGCGGCCGCCGAACGCGGTCACGAAGGCCTGGTCGAGCCAGGGCTTGTAGATCTTGAGCTGCGGGTCCACCAGGATGCCGTACCGGTAGAACCGCTGGATGTCGTTGCCCTTGTGCGTGGAGCCGTCGCCGAAGACGTGCACGCCGTCCTCGCGCATGGCGCGCACGATGGCGGTGCCGGTGACCGCGCGGCCGAGCGGCGTGGTGTTGAAGTACTTCTTGCCGCCGGAGGACAGGTGGAACGCGCCGCACTGGATGGCGGCGATGCCCTCGCGCACCATCGCCTCGCGGCAGTCCACCAGCCGCGCCTTCGCGGCGCCGTGCTGGAGCGCGATGGGCGGGATGTCGGCCGGGTTCGCCTCGTCGGGCTGGGCGAGGTCCGCGGTGTAGGCGTGGACCGCCATGCCCTGCTCGGACATCCAGGCCACCGCGCAGCGCGTGTCGAGGCCGCCGCTGAACGCGATGCCGATGGCGGTGCCCTTCGGAGGAAGCGACTTGTAGATCCGGCTCATGGGACGGGCCAAGTAGCAGAATTCCGGGCCGTGTTCCAGCGGGCGTGCGCGCAGGTGGACCGATCCTCTCCCGTCGGCGCGGCGGGACCGCCGGAGCGGGCAGGCGGGCGCCCGGGCGCCATTCACTGACCGTCACTTGTCGCGCCCGCGCCTGATGGGCGTCAAATCGTCCTCCCCTCGACGCGGTGCGGCGATGGCGCGCACCCGCGCGCCGAGAGCGCCCTGGATCCGCGCACCTGCGGCGCCTCCGCCGGCTGCGCTCGCCGCGGCGGCGCGCCGGGGGGATTGCCGCGGCAAGGCGCCGCATGCTTCGCTTCCCCACATGCCGCCTCGCACCGCGGCCCTGATCGCCGGCCTCCGCAGGATCGTCGCGATCGAGACCCTCCCCCCGGCGCCCCCCCCGGCGCCGCCGCGGTGCGAGCGGCGCAGCCTCCTCGGCCTGCTGCTCCTTCCCGAGCCCCTCCCGCTCGCGCCGCCCCGGCCGCGCCGGCGGACGCGGTGGCTCGCCTGGCTCTTCCTCCCGGAGCAGCTCGGCCGGGAGGGTCCGGATCCGGAGGTGCGGTGATGGAGCACGCGCGCCACGTCTTCCGCGCCGCGCTGGTGGTCCTGGCGCTGCTGGCCGGCGTCGGGATCACCCGCGGCTTCCTGGTGCCGCCCACCTACGGCCTCCACGGGCCCTACCGCTGGGCCAACGTGGCCGAGCAGATGAACGCGCGGACGCCGGCCCATCGCGGCCCGGCGGCCTGCGGCGCCTGCCACGAGGACGAGCTGCGCCGACGCGCGGCCGGCGCGCACCGCGCGGTGAGCTGCGAGATCTGCCACGGGCCGCTCCTCGCGCACGTGGCCGGCGACGGGCGCGTGACCTCGCCCACGGTGGACCGCTCGCCGGCGCTGTGCGCGCGCTGCCACCGCAAGGTCCTCGGCCGGCCCGCCGCGTTCCCGCAGGTGGTGCTCGAGGAGCACGTCGAGGGCCCGCTCGACGCCGGCGCCTGCCTCGCCTGCCACGACCCCCACGCTCCCACGCCGTAGCGGAGGCGATCATGGACGACCGCACGCCGTGCCCCGCGCCGACCGGAGGCCGCTCCACCCCGCGCGTCCTCGGCCGCCGCGCGTTCCTGGAGGACGTCCTGCTGCTCTCCGGCGGGGCGGTGGTCTTCCTCGCCGGCGCCACCGCTGCCGCGCCGGCCGCGGCGGAGGCGGCCTCCGGCGCGCCGCCGCCCGCGGACGGCTACCAGCCCTGGGAGCACCGCTGGGCCTACCTGGTGGATCCCGAGAAGTGCATCGGCTGCGGCTCCTGCGTGCGGGCGTGCAGCGCCGAGAACCACGTGCCCGACGGCTTCTTCCGCACCTGGGTCGAGCGCTACGTCACCGGCATGGACGGGACCAGCGTGGACTCGCCGAACGGCGGCAAGGACGGCTTCCCGGCGCTCCAGGTCGCGTTCGTCGCGACGAAGTCGTTCTTCGTGCCGAAGATGTGCAACCACTGCCGCGAGACCCCGTGCATCCAGGTCTGCCCGGTGGGCGCCTCCTACCGCACCCCCGACGGCGTGGTGCTGGTGGACGGCGAGCGCTGCATCGGGTGCGCGTACTGCGTGCAGGCCTGCCCGTTCGGCAGCCGCTTCCTGTCGCCGGAGACGCACACGGCCGAGAAATGCACCTGGTGCTACCACCGCATCAGCCGCGGGCTGCGCCCGGCCTGCGTCGAGGTCTGCCCCACCGGCGCGCGCGCGTTCGGCGACCTGCGGCGCGAGGGCGATCCGGTGCGCCACGCCATCGAGCACGACCGCGTCGCGGTGCTGCAGCCGCACCTGCGCACCGAGCCGCAGTGCTTCTACCTCCACCTCGACGGGGAGGTGCGGTGATGCCCCAGATCAGCGGCTTCGCGTTCCCGAACGACGTCCACGTGTGGTGGAGCCTGATGATCGTGATGTACCCGTACATCACCGGCTTCGTGGCGGGCGCGTTCATCGTCACGAGCCTGTTCCACCTGTTCGGCCGCGCCGAGCTCCGGCCGGTGGCGCGGCTCGCCATGGCGACGTCGTTCTCGTTCCTGCTGGTGGCGTCGCTGCCGCTGCAGCTCCACCTCGGGCACCCGGAGCGCGGCCCGCTCGTGCTCGTCACGCCGCACTTCACCTCGGCCATGGCCGGCTTCGGGATGCTGTACGGCGGCTACCTGCTGGTCCTGGCGCTGGAGGTCTGGTTCGTCTGGCGGCGCGAGATCATCGACCGGGCCCGGCGCAGCCGGGGGGCGGCGCGCGCCCTCTACGCGACGCTCGCGCTCGGCACCTACGACACGAGCCCGGAGGCGCTGGCGGTGGACCACCGCGCCATCGCGGTGCTCGCCGGCATCGGCCTCCCCGGCGCGTGCATGCTGCACGGGTACGTGGGGTTCATCTTCGGCGCCATCAAGGCGAACCCGTGGTGGTCCACGCCGCTCATGCCCATCATCTTCCTGGTCTCGGCGGCGGTGTCGGGCATCGCGCTGCTCCTGGTGCTCTACCAGGTCGTCTCGAAGCTGCGCGGCCGCCCCGCGGACCAGCCCTGCGTCTCCTCGCTGGCGCGCTGGCTGTGGCTGTTCCTGATCCTCACGCTCTCGCTGGAGCTGCTCGAGATCCTGGTGATGGCCTACGAGCGCTCCGACTCGTGGCTGATCATCTCGGAGCTCATCACCACCCGCCTCGAGCTCTCGTACGTGACGGTGCAGATGATCGTGGGCGGGCTCATCCCGGTGATCCTGCTCGCGGTGGTGGTGCTGATGAACCGCTACCTGCACCCGCGCGTCCGGAACACGCTCTCCACGGTGGCGGCGCTGCTCTGCCTGCTGCAGGTGTTCTCGATGCGCTGGAACATCGTGATCGGCGGGCAGCTCCTCTCGAAGTCGCTGCGCGGCCTGCGCTCGCACTACGAGCCGGAGCTGTTCGGGCGCGAGGGCGTGCTGATGGCCGTCGCGCTCGTGCTCGCGCCGTTCGCGATCCTGTGGGTGTTCGACCGGGTGCTCGGCATCGACCCGCCCGGCCAGGGCGAGGCGGACGCCGCCGCGCACGAGCCCGGCGGCGTCCGCGACGCGCGCGCCCGCACCGGGCTGGGAGACGTTCACCCTTAGCGAAGGACGTGGAGGCGGGCCATGGCCGAGGGCGCGCCGGGGACGATCGAGGCGAGGCTGCAGGAGCTGACCCAGGCCGTGGAGCGGCTCGAGCGGCGGGTGGGCGCGCTGGAGGCCCACACGAGCGCGCTGCGAGGCGCCTCCGCCAGGGCCGCGGGGACCGCCGCGGTGGGTCGCGGCCCGGCCGCCGCCGACGCGGCCGCGCTCGCCGGCGGCCTCGCCGGCGGGCTCACGGTGGCCGGCCGCAGCTTCCTCGTGCTGGCCGGCGCGTTCGTGCTGCGCGCCGTCACCGACGCCGGCCGGCTCCCGCCGTGGCTGGGCGTGGCGCTCGGGGTGGCGCTCGCGTTCGCCCTGCTCGCGCTCGCGGACCGCGCCGGGCGCGCCGCGCCCGCGGGCGGGCCGCCGCCGGCGAGCGCCGTCGCGCACGGCCTCACCGCCGCGCTGGTCGGGTTCCCGCTCGTGTTCGAGGCGGCCACCCGCCTCCGGCTGCTCGGCCCGGGCGCGGCGGCGCTCGCGCTCGCGGCGCTCGCCGGCCCGGCGCTGGCCGTCTCCTGGCGCCGCCGCCTGCCCGCGCTCGCCTGGATCGCGGCGCTCGGCGCGGTCGCGACCGCGCTGGCGCTCGCCGCCGCCTCCGGGCGGTTCGCGCCGGCGGCCCTGGTCCTCGTGGCGGTGGGGACGGCGACGCTGTGGATGGGCTACGTGCTCGACTGGTACGGCCCGCGCTGGCCGGTGGCGGCCGCCGCCGACCTGGCGGCGCTCGCGCTGGCGGTGCGCGCCGCGCGCGGCGGCGAGGACGCCGGGACCGCCCTGCTCGTGCTCGGGATCCTGCTCGCCGCGTACCTCGGCAGCATCGCGGTCCGCACGCTGGTGCTCCAGCGGGCGGTGGTGCCGTTCGAGGTGGTCCAGGCGGCCGCCGCGCTCGCGGTCGGCCTGGGCGGCGCCGCGCTGCTCGACGCGCGGGCGGAGGGCGGCGCGGCGGGCTTCGGCGTGGCGGCGCTCCTGCTGGCGTCCGGCGCCTACGGCGTCGCGTTCGCGTTCGCCGACCGGCGCGACGCGGCGCGCGCGAACTTCCGCTTCTACGCCGCCGTGGCGCTGCTGCTCGCGCTGTGCGGCAGCGGCCTGCTGCTCGACGGCGCCGCGCGGGCCATCGCTTGGGCCGCGCTGGGCCTGGGCGCGGCGCTGCTGGCCCGGCGGCTGCGCCGGGCCACGCTCGCGCTTCACGCGGCGCTGGCGGGCGCGGCGGCGGCGCTCGCGGGCGGCCTCGTCAGCGGGGCCGCGGTGGCGCTGGCCGGGCCCGCCGAGCCGCCCGGGGCGGCGGCGCTGGCGGTGCTCGCGCTGGTCCTCGCCACCGCCTGGCGCTGCGCCGGCGCGGTGGGGCGCGCCACCCGCGCCGAGCGGGCGCCGCAGCTCGTGCTGGTGGGGGTGGCGGCGGCCGGGCTCTGCGGCGCGGCGGTGGGCCTCGCCTCGCCCGCGCTGGCCGGATCGCCGGCCGGCCTGTCCGCGGCGCGCACCGCGGCGCTCGTCGCGGGGGTGCTCGCGCTGGCGGCCCTGGGCCGCCGGCCGGAGTGGCTGGAGGCGTCCTGGCTCACGTACCCGGTGCTGGCGCTCGCCGGGCTGCAGCTGCTGGTGGACGCGGTCCCGCACGGCCGCCCGGCCACGCTGGTCCCCGCGTTCGCGCTGTTCGGGCTGGCGCTGCTGGCGGTGCCGCGCCTGCGCCGGCCGCGCGCCGCGCCCGCGGCGCCGGCCAGGGTGCGGTGACGACGGGCCGCGGCCCCGGACGCACCGGGACCGCGGCCTCCCCTCACCGGCGCGCTACGGACAGCCGAACGGCCGGGTCGCCGCGCCCTGGTACAGGTCGCAGACCGGGACGCGCGCGCCCGGGGCGTGGCAGTCCGTGCACGCCGAGATCGCCTGCGCCCGGGGCGCGACCTCGTGGTTCACGTTCATGAACATCTCGGTGTCGCTCCAGCGCCAGTCCACGCCGCGGACGAGCGCGCGGAACAGGCGCACCGGCTGCGTCGAGACCACCGGGGCGGCCGGGTTCGGCAGCGCCGCCTCGTGCCAGCGGAGCGTGTTCGCGTCCACCGCGGTGACCGCCTTGATGCCGGGCGCAAAGCCGGCGTCGGGCGTCATCACGTTGTACGTGCCGGAGGCGAGTCCGTGCCCAGGCGCGTCGAGCGTCACGTCGCCGGCGGCGTCGCGCGTCGCGTGGCCGGCGGCCACGGTGACGAGCACGGGGACCTGCCCCGCGGTGGCCGCGCCGAACGAGACCACGTCGTTCCACATGGCATCGAGGAACGCCGCGTAGGTGGCGTGGTCGCCGTACCTCGGCCCGGTCGGCGCGGCGGAGGTGGCCGGGACGACCGGGATCGACGCGCCCGCGGCGGTCGGATCCGGCTTCGTGCCCCACAGCGACCAGGCGCCGAACACGTGCGGCACGATGGCGAACGCGCCGTCGATCATCACCGGCTGGCGCCCCTGCATGTGCTTGAACGGGGTGACGCGCGCGCCGGCGTCGCCCAGCCGGGCGGCGGGCTCGGACAGCGCGATGGGCGCGCCGGCCGCCAGCCCGTCGGCGGGGTCGAACGAGGCCAGGGCGCCGGCGACGGTGGTGTGACGGGCGGTGCCGTCGTACCAGCGGTACGCCGGCTTCACGCCCTTCTCCATCACGAACACGCCCTTCTGCCAGTTGTAGTCCACCTCCACCCCGTCGATGACGGCCTTGGACGTGCCGAACGCCGGGCTGGCCGGGTTGGTGACGCACGCGTCCACGATCGCCTGCGGCGCGCCGGGGTACTTGCAGTCCTTGTAGCCGGCCTGCTCCCAGTCCCAGCTCGTCTTGGTGGCGAGCTGGCGCGAGAACGCGGGCACGTGGCAGGTCTGGCACGCCACCGCGGCGAGGTGCTTCGCGGTGTGGATGGGCGCGGTCGGCGCGTGGCAGTCGGCGCACGCGAGCGGCGCCTCCTCCACCATGGCGACCGAGAGGCCGGTGCCCTTCATGCGGTCGTGGCGGAAGGCGTCGCCGGCGTGGCAGTCCACGCACAGCGTGGGCGCGCCGGCGTTCGCCGAGCCCATGTGCACGTCCACCTCCGGGCCGGCAGGGGCCGCCAGCGACGAGGCGAGGTCGCCCATCTTCACGTTGTCGCCGCCGCCCGCGTAGAAGTGGCACTTGCCGCAGTTGTCGCGGCCGGGGCGCCGCACCGAGCGCGCGGCCTGGAGCAGCACGTCGGAGAGCTTCGCGGCGTACTCCGGCGAGCCGGGGGCGACGCAGGCCGGCCCGGCCTCGAGCGGGAGGCACACCTGCGTCCCGGTGCAGGCGGGGCTGCAGCCGGAGACGGGCTTCACGTCGGCGACGCCGAAGTTCTTCTGCGCCTTCACGTAGCCGGTGCCCAGGTCGGCGTGGCACACCAGGCAGTCCACGCGGCCGGCGTCGGGCGCGAGCTGGTAGGCGAGCTTCTTCTGCGCCGGGTCGCCGTAGCCGGCGTGGCACTCGCCGCAGCGCCCCTCGTTGCTCGGCACCGCCACGCAGAAGTCGTTGATGAGCCCCTTCTTGCCGACGGTCCCGTCGTCCACCGGGTTGCCGGCCGCGTCGCGGAGCCCGGGCGTCGGGCCGGCCCAGCGGAAGTGCGCCGAGGCCAGCATCTCCTGACCGGCGCCGGCGTGGCAGGTGAGGCACTCGGCGGTCACCTCCTCGCCCTTCGTGAACGGGCCGGTGAGCCACGCGGCGTGGATGTTCGTGACCTCGCAGCGCAGCGCGGTGGCGTTCCAGGCCTGGCCCGGGCCGCAGAGGGAGGCGGTGGCCTCGCAGCGCTGCGCCCCCGCGTTCCACGCCTGCCCGGCGCCGCACACGCCCACGCAGGCGGCGGTGCCGCCCGCCGCGAGGCACACCTGGTCCTGCGCGCAGCCGCCGGCGCAGGCGCTGGAGAGGAGCGGCACGCAGGTCGCGGACGCGCCGGCGCCCTGGCACACCGTGCCCGCGCCGCAGGCGGGGCTGCAGGCCTCCACCGCGACGCAGGCGCCGCCCACGCAGGCGGCGCCCTCGCCGCAGAAGTCCTGGCACTTCTTGTCCTCGGTCGACGAGCAGCCGGCCAGCCCGGCGGCCGCGACGAGCGCGGCGACGGCGAGGCCGTGGATCATTCGGATCAAGACGTTCTCCTCGGAACGGGGTTCACCGCCGGTGGCGGCGCGCCGCGCGCCCGCGGGCGGCGGCGCCGGCCGTTGAGCAACGTGCGTGCCCCACCGTGTCGCCCCGCGACGCCCTGCGCGGTTCCGTCCCCGTCCCGAGCCATCCCGGGCAGATGGCGCGGCGGATCCCCGGGCGCCGCCCGCCGGGACGTTCACGCGTGAACGTTCGCCGTCTCGTTCACGCCGGCGCCGTGAACGCCCGGCCGCCGCGCCCGGGCCGCGGCCCGGAAGCCCTCGGAATCCGGCCATGCGGCGATCCGCCGCAGCGCCGCGCGGAACCTTCGACAGGACGTGCGGCTCCGATCCGGCGTTCACGTGAACGCCGGAGGAGACGTGCCCCCGCCCAGCGCCGCCCCCCTCCCGTTCCTCGGCCTCGGCAGCGAGGACGCGCTCCGCGCCGTCGCCGACGCGCTCCCCGACGGCCTGTTCACCACCGACGCCGCGGGACGCATCACGTTCTGGAACCGCGCCGCGGCGCGGATCACCGGGTGGTCCTCCGGGGACGCGGTCGGGCGGGACTGCTCGCTGCTCGCCGGCGATCCGGTGCACGGCTGTGCCTGCGGCGCCGGGCCCATCCGCTGCGGCATGGCCGAGCGCGAGCGCACCTCCAAGACCTGCTCGGTGCGCACGCGCGACGACCGCCTGCTCGTGATCGTGAAGAGCGCCGTGCCCCTGCTCGCGCCCGACGGCACCGCGGTCGGGGCGCTCGAGTCCTTCAGCCCGGTGGACCCGGTGCCCGGCGGGCGGCGGCAGGACGCGTGCGCGCGGCCGCAGGCGTCCGGGCTGCTCGGTCGCGGGCCGGCCATGGAGGAGCTGCGCCGGATGATCGCGCTGGTGGCGCGCTCCGACGCCACGGTGATGCTGCACGGCGAGAGCGGCTCCGGCAAGGAGCGCGTCGCCGAGGCCATCCACGCCGGCAGCGCGCGGGCGGCCGGCCCGTTCGTGCGCGTGAACTGCTCCGCGCTGAACGAGAACCTGCTGGAGAGCGAGCTGTTCGGGCACGTCCGCGGCGCGTTCACCGGCGCCCTGCGCGATCGGCGCGGGCGCTTCCAGGACGCGGACGGCGGCACCCTGCTGCTGGACGAGATCGGCGACATCTCGCCGCTGGTGCAGGTGAAGCTGCTGCGGGTCATCGAGCAGCGCCAGATCGAGCGCGTGGGCGACTCCGCGCCGGTCCCGGTGGACGTGCGCATCGTGTGCGCCACCCACCGCGACCTGCGCGCGCTGGTGGACGCGGGTCGGTTCCGCGCGGACCTGTACTTCCGGCTGGCGGTGTTCCCGCTGCGCGTCCCGCCGCTGCGCGAGCACGTCGAGGACCTCCCCGAGATCGCCACCGCGTTCCTGGAGCGCCACGCGCCGGCCCGCGGAGGGCGGCCGCGCGCCCTCTCCGCCGCCGCGATCGCGGCGCTGTCCGCCTGCACCTGGCCCGGCAACGTGCGGGAGCTCCAGAACGTGCTCGAGTTCGCGGCGCTGCAGGCGGGCGACGGTGACCTCGGGATCGAGCACCTCCCCGCCGAGCTGCGCGGCGCCTGCGCCCCGCCGGCCCGCCGCCCGGGGGCCATGCCGGGGCCGGAGGAGATCCGGTCCGCGCTGGAGGCCTGCGGCGGGCGCCGGGCCGAGGCCGCGCGGCGGCTCGGCATCTCGCGGGGGACCCTCTGGAAGCGGATGCGGGCGCTCGCGCCGGGCTCGTCCGATCCGGGCTAGGCCGCCGCGGTCCCTCCGGCATCCGCCGCCCGCTGGCGGGCAAGTGCCCGATCTCGCAGGGCGGCAGGCCATGCGTCATGCGCCGGATGGCGCGTCCGCGCGCGCCCTCCCATCGTGACCGTCGCCCCGGGCCGGTCCGGGCTGCGCGACGGAGGTTCACCATGCGGAAGATTGCGATCGCGGTGGGGACGTGGGGGCTGCTGCTGCTCGGGGGGCGTGCGCTCGGCGCCGAGCCCTCCCCCACGCAGGCGAACCTCCAGGCGGCGCACCAGCGCGATCTGGATGCGCACGCGCGGTACCAGGCCTTCGCCCTCGCCGCGGACCGCGAGGGCTACCCGGGCGCGGCGGCGCTGTTCCGGGCGGCGGCACGGTCCGAGCAGATCCGGGCGGAGCAGCACGCCGCGGCGCTCCGTCGCCTGGGCGGGTCGGTGACGACGGCCGCGGCGGTGGTGGGGACGGTGCGCGACACCCCGTTCAACCTGCGGGCGATGCTGTCGCACGAGAGCGCGGAGCGGTTCGGCTCCTACCCGCGCGCGGTCCGGCAGGCGCGTCGCGAGGGGCTGGCGGAGGCGGCGCTCGGCTTCACGCTCGCGCACGCGGTCGAGCGGGAGCTGGTCGCGCTGTATCAGGACGCGGTGGGGCGACTGGACGCCCTCCGCACGCCGGGCGAGCCGTTCCACGTCTGCCGCACGTGCGGGCACGTGGCGCGCGGCGCCCGGCCGCCGGAGACGTGCCCGGTGTCGCTCTCGCCCGCCGAGGCGTTCGAGCGCGTCCCTTAGCGCACGCCGCGCGGGCCTCAGGCGGCGAGCGGCACCAGCGGCGGCTGGAGGTCGCCGGGATCCACCCCGACGAGCTCGCCCGCCTCCTCCGGCGTGAGGCACCGCTCCGCCACGAGCATGCGCCCTGCGAGGGCCCGGGCGGCGCGCGCCCGGCGCGCGTCGCGCACCAGCAGCGACGCGTGCAGCGCGCGGCGAGCGTCCGCGGGGATGGAGCTTTCGACCAGCAACATGGGAACGAGGGACCAGGTGTTCATCGGCACCCCTGGTTCTTAATTCGATGTCGGTCGATTTTCAGCCGAAAGCGGGCGGCGCGCCGAGGGGCCCCCGGCAGCGGGAGGGGATCAGCCGCCGCGCGCCCGCGATTCCGCGAGCTTGCGCGGGGGCGGGGGCGCGAGGGTGCGGGCCCGCAGCGCCTCCAGGTACGCCTCCATCACGTCGCGCCGGAGCCGGAAGTACGCGAAGTGCCCCTCCCGGCGCCGCTCCAGGAGCTGCGCCGCCACCAGCTCCTTCAGGTGGTGCGAGACGGTGGACTGGCACAGGGCGACGCCCTCCACCAGCTGGGAACAGGCCACCTCGCCCTCGGCGGCGGCGCGGCGCAGGATCTCGCAGCGCTGCGGGTCGGCGAGCGCCCGCGCGATGGTGCAGAACTCGTCGTCGGTGAGCTGGACGGGCATGGGCGCTCCTGGCGGGCCTTCGATAGCCGTCGATGCGCGCCGCGTCAAGGCCGGCTGCTCCGCGCCGGGCGGAGCGAGTCGCGACCGGCTATGCATCCCCCGCCGCCCGGGCGCCCCGCGCCCGAAGGAGAAAACCCGTGATCGCCATCACCGCCGCCTCCGGAAAGCTCGGCCACCAGGCCGTCGAGGCCCTGCTGAAGCGCGTCCCCGCCGCAAGGCTGGTGGCGCTGGTCCGCCACCCGGCCCGGGCGGCCGATCTCGCCGCCCTCGGGCTCCAGGTTCGCCAGGGCGACTACGACCGGCCCGCCACGCTCGGCACCGCGCTCGCGGGCGTGGAGAAGCTGCTCTTCATCTCCGGCAGCGAGGTCGGCCGGCGCGTGCCGCAGCACCAGGCGGTCGTCGACGCCGCCCGGCGCGCGGGCGTCCGGCTGGTGGCGTACACCAGCATCCTGCACGCGGACACCTCCGGCGTGATGCTCGCCGTCGAGCACCGCGAGACGGAGGCCATGCTCCGCGCCTCCGGCGTGCCGCACGTGCTGCTCCGGAACGGCTGGTACCTCGAGAACTACACCGAGCACCTGGGCCCGGCCCTCGCGCACGGCGCCATCGCCGGGTCGGCCCGCGACGGCCGGATCGCCGGCGCCGCGCGCGCCGACTACGCGGAGGCCGCGGCCGCCGTGCTGACCGGCGAGGGCCACGAGGGCCGCGCGTACGAGCTGGCGGGCACGCCCTTCACGATGGCCGACCTCGCGGCGGAGGTCTCGCGCCAGGCCGGCAAGCCGGTCGCCTACCGCGACCTCCCGCCCGCGGACTACCGCGCGGTGCTGGTCGGCGCCGGCATCCCGGGGCCGTACGCCGACGCGCTGGTGGACGCGGACCTGGGCGTCGCCCGGGGCGAGCTCGACGACGCGAGCGGCGACCTGGAGCGGCTCATCGGGCGACCCAGCACGCGGCTCGCGACCGCGGTGGCGACGGCGCTCGCCGCGCTCGGCGCGCGGCCGGGCGCCTGACCTAGGTCCAGGCCAGGGTGGCGCGCCGGGCCCAGTAGCGCGCCGGCGGCTCGACCAGCGCGGCGAGCCGCTCCTGGGCCTCGGCGCTCGGCTGCAGCTCGAGCGCGCGCAGGTTGGAGCGGAGCTGGTCCACGGTGGCGGCGCCGAGCAGCACCAGGTCCGCCCAGGGGCGGGCCAGCGCGGCCGCGAGGGCGAGCGCGTCGGGCGTGGTGCCGGCCTCGCGGGCCACGCGCGCGAGCGGCCCGTCGGACCCGACGTCGCCGCGCGGCCCGAGCCGCCCGTTCGCGAGCGGCTCCTTCACGATCACCAGCCGGCCCGACGCGTGCGCCTCGCCGAGCACCGCCTCGCAGGAGCGCTCGAGCAGGTTCCAGGTGCCCTGCACCGCGGTGAACAGCGGCCGCCCCCCGCGCTCGATCCCGAGCGCGCGCGCGGCCGCCTCGGCCTGCCCCGGCCCGCTCACCGTCACCCCGAGGCGCAGCCCGCCGTCGCGCAGCCGGGCCAGCTCGTCCAGCACCGCGCCGTCGCCGAGCACCGGGCCGTCCGCGGTCACGGAGTGGATCTGGTACAGCGAGAGCAGCGGGCCGAGCGCCTCGACCGACTCGGCGTGCTGCCGCCGCAGCGCCTCCAGCGAGTGGTCCTTCACCTCGTGCTTCTCGGCGTCCACGCGCCAGCCGCCCACGTAGCGGTAGCCCCACTTCGACGAGACGGTGAGGTCCCCGGGGCCGAGGCCGCGGGCGTCCGCCCAGGCGCGCAGGAAGGCCTCGCCCGCGCCGTAGGAGCGGGCCGCGTCGAAGTGGCGGATCCCGGCGTCGTACGCGGCGTCGAGCACCGCGTGCGCGTGCCGGCGGAGCTGCTCGGGCGAGCGGCCCTCGGGGAAGTCGGTGCCGTGTCCGATGGTGTGGTAGGCGGGGCGGCCCAGCGCGGCCATCCCCAGCCCGAGCCGGCGGACGGCGGGCGCCGTCCGCGGGGGTTGCGGGATCTCCATGCCGTATCCTTCTAGCAGGGATCCCGCCCCCCGTCCGCCAAAGCGGACGACGTCACTTCGCGAGCTTCGCGATGAGCGCGTTCGCCTCGGCGGGCGCGCGCTTGCACTCGAGCAGCGCGGTGAGCATCAGCGGCGCCACGATGGTCGCGTCGGACTCCACCACGAACATGGGCGTGTCCTGGGTGAGCTTGTCCCAGGTGATCTTCTCGTTGGGCGTCGCGCCCGAGTACGAGCCGTAGGACGTGGTCGAGTCGGAGAGCTGGCAGAAGTACGCCCAGGGCTTCACCGGCTCGCCCAGGTCGTACTTGATCGACGGCACCACGCAGATGGGGAAGTCGCCGGCGATGCCGCCGCCGATCTGGAAGAACCCGACGCCCTTGCCGGCCGACAGCTCCTTGTACTGGTCGTAGAACGCGGCCATGTACTCGATGCCGGACTTCACGATCGAGGGGCTGCACTCGCCGGTCTTCACGTGCGACGCGAAGATGTTGCCGAACGTGGAGTCCTCGTGGCCGGGGACCACGATGGGCAGCTTCGCCCGCGCGGCGGCGAGCAGCCAGCAGGCCTCGGGGTCGCCCTCGTACAGGTCGGTCCCGATCGACTGGATCAGCTCGTAGAAGTACTCGTGCCAGAAGCGGCGCTCGCCCTTCTCGGTGGCGCGCGTCCACATCGGGACGATGAACTTCTCCACCGCGCGGAACGCCTCGTCCTCCGGGATGCTGGTGTCGGTCACCCGGCGCATCCGGTCCTCGAGGATGCGGGTGTCGTCCGCCTTCGTGAGGTAGCGGTAGTCCGGGAAGTCCTTGTAGCTGTGGTGCGCGACCAGCCGGAACAGCGACTCCTCCAGGTTCGCGCCGGTGACGGAGAACCCGTGGATGAGCCCCGCCCGGATGGCGGGCGCCAGCGTGAGCCCGAGCTGCGCCGAGGACATCGCGCCGGCGACGGCCCAGAACATCTTCCCGCCCGCCTCCACGTGCCGCCAGTAGGCGACGAGCGCGTCGCGGGTCTGGCGCGCGTTGAAGTTCTTGTAGTTCGTGAGGACGAACTCGAGGACGGGCAGCTCGGTCTTCGGCATCTCGGCACCTTTCCGTCGCGCCGTCGAGGCGCGCGCACTTCGATCCGGGCGCTCGTACCCGACTGCGCCCCGCCGATCAAGCCCGGCGTTTCGCGGGGGCCCGGCGGGCGGCCGGCGAGGCGGTTCCCCGGCGCGCCCGGGGAGCGTATCGTCTCGGTCTCCCCCGAGGTGAACCGTGACGCTGCTGCGCCGCGCCGCCCCGCTCCCGCCGCGCCCCGCCCTCCTCGCCGTGGCCGCGCTGCTGGCGCTCGCGGCGCGTGCCGCCGCCGGCCCCGCGGCGCCGCCCGGCCCTTCCCTCGCGCCCGCGCCCGGATCCGGCGAGGAGCCGCCGCCGCTGCTGCAGCTCCCCGCCGACGTGCGCCCGGTCCGCTACGCGCTCGACCTGGAGATCCTGCCGGAGCGCGAGGACGGGATCCGCGGGCGCGCCGAGGTCGCGGTGGTGCTGGAGCGGCCGCTCGCCCGGATCTGGCTGCACGCGCGCGACCTCGCCGTCTCGGAGGTCACCGTGGAGGCCGCCGGCGGCGCCCGCGTTCCGGGACGGCTGACGCAGGTGCACCCCTCGGGCGTCGCGCGGCTCGACCTGCCGCGGGCGGTCGGGCCCGGGCCCGTCACCCTCCGCATGGCCTGGTCGGCGCGCTGGGGGCCGGCCGGCGCCGGCGCGTTCCGCGCGCGGGAGGGGGGCGAACTCTACGCCTCCACGCAGTTCGAGGCGGTCGACGCCCGCCGCGCCTTCCCGTGCTTCGACGAGCCCCGGTTCAAGACGCCGTTCGAGGTGACGCTCACGGTTCCGGCCGGGCTGGTCGCGATCTCGAACGCCCCGGAGCGCGGCAGCGAGCCCGCCGCGGGCGGCCTCCGCCGCGTCCGCTTCTCGGCCACGCGCCCCATCCCCACCTACCTGGTGTTCTGGACGGTCGGCCCGTACGACGTGGTGGACGCGCCGGCGCCGCCGAACGAGATCCGCCCGACGCCGCTGCCGGTGCGGTACGTCGTGCCGCGCGGCCGCGCCGCCGACGCGGCGTTCGCGCGCGAGGCCGGGCCGGCGCTGCTCGCCGAGCTGGAGCGGTGGTTCGGGACGCCGTTCCCCTATCCGAAGCTCGACCACGTCGTGGTCCCCGGGTTCCCGCTCGCCATGGAGAACCCGGGCGCGATCTCCTACGTGGAGTCCGCGCTCCTGTTCGACCCGCGTCGGCAGGGCCCGGACGAGCGCCGGTCGATCGCGGACGCCATGGCGCACGAGATGTCGCACCACTGGTTCGGCGACCTCGTCACCCTGCCCTGGTGGACGGAGATCTGGCTGAACGAGTCCTTCGCGCAGTGGATGGGGACGCGGGCAGTCCAGCGCTGGCAGCCGTCCTGGGGAGCGGACGTGGCCGCCGCCGGCGGGACGGCGCGGGCGATGCGCCAGGACGAGCTCGCGACCACGCGCGCCATCCTGAAGCCGCTCACGCGCATCGAGGAGGTGGAGGGGCAGTTCGACGGCATGAGCTACGAGAAGGGCGCCGCGCTCCTCGGCATGGTCGAGCGCTGGGTCGGCGAGGCGCCGTTCCGCGACGGCATCCGGCGCTACCTGGCGGCCCACGTGGACGGGACCGGATCGACCGACGCGCTGCTCGCGGAGATCTCCGCGGCGGCCGGTCGCGACGTCGCGGGGCCGTTCCGGACGTTCCTGTCGCAGCCGGGGGTGCCGCGGGTGGAGGCGGCCGTCGCGTGCGAGGGCGCGGCCGCGCGGGTCCGGCTCCGCCAGGCGCGGGCGCTGCCGCGCGGCTCCGGGGCGGCGCCGGGCGGCGCGTGGAGGATCCCGGTGTGCCTGCGCTACGAGGCGGCCGGCGCGGTGCGCGAGCGCTGCACGCTGCTGGAGCGGGCCGAGGCGACGGTGGCGCTCCCCGAGGGCTGCCCGGCGTGGCTCATGCCCGACGCCGGCGCGGCGGGCTACTACGCCTGGGCGCTCGCGCCCGCCGACCTGGCCCGGCTGCGCGCGCGCGGGCTCGCGCGGCTCTCCACGCTGGAGCGGCTGTCGTTCGCGCGCGCCGTCGCCGCGTCGGAGCGCGCAGGCGCGCTGCCCTACGCGGACGCGATGGACGCGCTCACCGCGCTGGCGCGGGACCCACGGCCCGAGGTCGCTGCCGAGCCCATCGAGGCGCTCGAGCACGCCCACGACTGGCTGGTGCCGCCGGCGGACCGGCCTGCGGTGGAGGTCGTGGCGCGGCGGCTCTACCGGCCGGTGCTGGCCAGGCTCGGGTGGTCCGCGCGGCCCGCGGAGTCGAGCGCCGTCCGCGACCTGCGCGCCCGCGTGGTGCGCCTGCTCGCCCTCACCGGCCGCGACCCGGCCGTCCGCCGCGAGGCGGCGCGGCGCGGCGCGGCCTACGCCGGGGTGGCCGACGGGAAGCTGCACCCGGAGGCGGTGGACCCCGAGCTCGCGCCCATCGCGCTCGCGGTCGCGGTGCAGGAGCGCGGGCGGCCGATGTTCGAGGCCGTCCTCGCGCGCGCCGTGGCCGCCCCGGATCTCGCGACCCGCGAGCGGCTGCTCCCGGCGCTCGCCGCGGCGGACGATCCCGACCTCGCGCGCCGCTTCGCGGCGGTGCTCGCGGCCGACGGCCTCCCGCTGCTCGAGCGCGTCGATGCCGTGCTGGACCCGCACGCGGTGCGCAGCGATCCCGCGTCCGTCGCCCGGCGGCTGGCGCTCCTCGAGGAGAACCTCGACGCGTGGGCGGCGGCGCTGCCGCCGTTCATGGCCGCCGGCCTCCCCGGGGCCGCGCGCGGGGCCTGCTCCGGCGAGGACGCGGCGCGGGTCGAGGCGCTGTTCGCGCGCCGCGCGGCGGCGCTGCCCGGCGTCGAGCCGATGGTGGCGAGGGCGGTGGAGCGGATCCGGCTGTGCGCCGCCGGCCGCGAGGCCGACGCGGGGCCGGCGTCGGCGTGGTTCACCCGCGCGGCCCGGCGCGGCGCCCCCCCGCACGCCGGCGCGGCCGCGCGCTAGCCGTCGCGCCGCCCGCGGCGGGCGCCCGCCCCCGCGGCGCCTGCCCTGGTGGGTCTCCCGGCCGAGTTCCCCTGGCCCATGCCGAACGACCGTTCTATTTTGCGAGCCATGGGGAAGGGCGCCGAGACGCGCGAGGCCATCCTGCACCGCGCCGTCCAGCTCGCCAGCGAGGTCGGGCTGGAGGGCGTCACCATCGGGCGCCTGGCCGAGGCCATGGACCTCTCCAAGAGCGGCCTGTTCGCGCACTTCCAGTCGAAGGAGGCGCTCCAGGTCGCGACCCTCGAGCACGCGGGCGCGCTGTTCGTCGAGGCCGTGGTCCGGCCGGCGATGGCGGAGCCGCGGGGCGCGCCGCGGATCCGGGCCCTCGTCGAGCGGTGGCTGCGCTGGCCGGAGCTGGTCCCGCAGCCCGGCGGCTGCGTCTTCGTGCAGGCCGCGGTGGAGCTCGACGATCGCCCCGGCCCGGCGCGCGAGCTGCTGGTCTCGATGGAGCGCGCGTGGCTCGGGACGCTCGCCCGCGTGGCGCGCGACGCCCGGGACGGCGGCCAGTTCCGGGCGGACGTGGACCCGGACCAGGTCGCGTTCGAGCTCCACGGGATCATGCTCTCCACCCACCACGCCTGGCGGCTCCTCGGCGACCGCCGCGCCCGGCGCCGCGCCCGCGCCGCGGTGGAGCGGCTGCTGGCGGACTGCCGGCTGCCCGCCTGACCTCGTCCCCTTTCCCGCAGCGCCCGAGGTGCCCGTGTCTCGTCCCGAAAATAGTACGAACGTTCGCTCTCCTGCCCGCCGCGCGCTCCGCGCCGGCCTCTCCGCGCTGTCGGAGGTGGCGCCCCGGCTCGCCGCCCGCGCCGCCGGCCGGCTCATCCTGACGCCGCCGCGGCATCGCCCACCGTCCGCCGAGCGCGAGGCGCTCGCGCGCGCCGAGCCCCTGGCGCTCCCCGGCCGCGACGGTGCGCTGCGCGCCTGGCGCGTCGGGCAGGGCCCGGCGGTGCTCCTGCTGCACGGCTGGGGCGGCCGCGCCGGCCAGCTCCTCCCGATCGCCGAGGCGCTCGCGGCGGCGGGCTGCAGCGCCGTCACCCTGGACGCGCCCGCGCACGGGGCGTCGCCCGGGTGCCTCGCGTCGATGATCCACTTCGCCGAGGCGGCCCGCGCGGCGGCGGCGGCGGTGGGCGCCCGCATGGCGGTGGGCCACTCGCTGGGCGGCTCGGCGGTCGTGCTCGCCATGATCCGCGGGCTGCGGCTCGACACGGCGGTGGCGATCTCGCCGCCGCGCGGGCCGGCCGGCTTCGTGGCCGACGCGGCCGCCGAGCTGGGCGTCTCCGCCGCGGCGCTCGGGGAGGACATGGAGCGAAGGCTGGGCGTCTCGCCGGACGCGCTCGACCTGCCGCGGCTCGCCCCGCCCGGCGCGGCGCCGCTCCTCGTGATCCACGATCCCGGGGATCGCGAGATCCCGTTCGCGGACGGTGCCGCGCTCGCCGAGGGCTGGCCCACCGCGCGGCTGCTCGCGACGCAGGGCCTGGGCCACCGCCGCATCCTGCGCGACGCCGGCGTGATCGCCGCCGTGGTGGCGCAGGCCCGGCAGTGGCTGCCGCGCTGCGGCGGGTGCGGCCGCCTGGCGACGACCGCCGGACCCGAGCCGCGCTGCGCCGGCTGCGCGATGGCGGACGACCTCTGGGACCGCGACGCCCGGTGGGCGGCCTCCTGAGCGTCAGCGGCCGCGGCGCCGATCAGGGGGCCGACGGGCCGGCGCCGAGCGGCGAGAGCCAGTAGGCGAGGCCGTTCATGTCGGCCACCGAGAGCGCCACGAACCAGCCCTGCGGGCCGGGCCGCGCCGCCGGGTCGCGCGCGCCGACGATCACCGCGAAGCGATCCTGCACCGCGGCGACGCGGGCCTCGATCCCCAGCCCGGAGGGTCCGTCCCAGTCGGCCCACCACTGCGGCCCGGCGCCGAACGAGAAGCCGCGCGCGTGGCCGAGCACGACCGCGCCGGCGGCGCTCGACCAGGTGTCGTGGGCGGCCCGGAACGCGACCGGCTCCAGCGTGGTGGCGATCGAGAGCCAGGGGCGCAGGTGGAGCTCCGGCTCCAGCCACGCGAGCGCGAAGCCGCCGCGCGACACGTCGAGCGAGAGCCGGTACGGGACGAGGCGGGCCGCCAGCGGGCGCCACGCCGCCTGGCCCGGAGCCGCCGTGGCCGGGAGCGTCGAGGGATCGAGCACCAGGCGCGGCGTCGGCCCGCGCTCGGCCTGGCGGCGCGAGAGCAGCTCGGCCGCGCCGAACGCCGAGATCATCGCGCCGGAGAGCGGGCCCGGATCCCTCCCGACCGCGGTGCGCTCCACCGCCAGCGCGCGACCCGCCAGCCGGTCGAGGGTGTCCGCCCACCACGCGTCCTGATCGCGCATCGCGAGGCGGAGCCCCTCCGACCCGGCGCGGTAGCCGTGGGCGGAGAGCGCGGCCAGGAACTCGCCGAAGCCGAGCTCCGCCGGGCAGAGCGCCTCCGTGTCCCCGGACCGGCACGGCACCCGGCGGTCGGTGAGCGCCTCGAGCGTGGCGAGGACCGGGTCGCCCGCCGGCGCCGGGCGTGGCGCCAGCTCGTCGAGCCAGCTCCAGCTCTCCTCCTGCCGGAGCAGCTGCGCGCGCGTGGACCGGCCGAGCCACGCGGCGAGCTCCAGCCCCGCGAGGCGCGCGACCACCTGGCTCGCGTACGGCGAGGCGCGGACGCCGAGGACGTCCACGGTACGCCGCAAGGCCTGGCCGACGCAGCGCTGGGTGGCGGGCGCGGTGAGATCCACGTCCGCCGGGCTCCCGCGCAGCCGGACCGGGCCCGCGTCGCCCGCCTCCGGCGCGCCGCCGGCGCACTCCGCCACCGCGATCCCGTGCGCCGCCTCGTAGACGCCCGCGTAGTAGTCGTAGCGGCGCAGGGGCCGGTCGAGGAAGCCGGCGAAGCCGGAGAGCTGGGCCCCGGCGAGCGGCGCGAACCGGCTGGGCGCCACCAGGCGGCGCTCGGTGGCGGCCCGATCGGCGAGCGCCACGGCGTCGACGCGGAGCGCGGCGACGCGCGAGGACAACCCGAGGAGGCGCGTCCTGGCCTCGAGCACGCCCAGCACGCCGCGCCACGCGCCGGTCATGGCGCGCGCCTCCCACTCGCCGCGCGCCAGCAGCGCCGAGGACGCGGCCACCGTCCCCTGGAGCGCGTCCAGGTCGAGCAGGGCGTCCCCGGGCAGCGTCGCGAGCCGCGCGCGGGCGCGGCGCGCCTCGGCGGCCACCCCCGGGGGCGCCACCGCGGCCAGGCGCTCGAGCTGGGCATCGAGCAGCGCGGCGAGCAGCGCGCTGGCGGCGCGCGTGAGGCCGTCCGAGCGGCGGATGGGCTCGAGGACCGCGGCGCGGAACCGGTGCAGCACCTCCTCCGGGAGGCCGCTCGCGGAGACGCGCTGCACCTCGTCGGCGAGGAACAGCAGCGACGACGCGACCAGGGTCGAGCGCCGCTCGAACGCCTCGGGGTCGGGGACCTCCGCGACGCGGCGCGCCGGCGAGGCGGTCGCGACCTCGCGGAGCAGCGCCGCGAGCCCGTCGGCGAGGCGCACCACCTCGGCCGCGGGGAGCGGCGCGTCCTGCGGCCCCGGCGGCGCGAGCGACAGCCCGCCCACCTCGCGCGTGCACGGCTCCGGCTCGCCGCCGCGGGAGACCGGCGCCGCCGCGAGCCGGTCGATGCAGGCGGAGAGCGCCCGCCCGAACGCGGCCCGGCTCACCGAGGCCGGCGCCGGCCCGGCGGCCCCGGGGCGCGGGGACGCGCGCGCCGGCGCGTACGCCGCCGCGGACGTCGCGCTCAGCTCCGCGAACTCCGCCGCCACCTCGGCGAACTCGCGCAGGACCCGCTGGGTGGTCCGGTTCCAGCCGCTCGCCCCGATGGTGCGCGAGAGCTCCGCGCTGCGCCCGGTGGCCAGCAGCCTCCCGAACAGGCGCAGGTGCCGGCCGAGCGTGAAGTGCTCGGGCGCGTCCGCGGCCGAGGCGTCGGGCGGCGGCCGGAGGCGCCGCAGCTCGGGATCCACCAGGAAGAAGATCACCGGGTGCAGCACGCTGCCCCCGCCGCCTGCGTCCACCAGGTCCACCGCCAGGCCGATGGGTGCGTTGTCGAAGACGCCGCCGTCCACGTAGTCGTGGCAGCGCACGGGCGCGCCCTCCCCGTCGGCGTCCGCCGTCGCGGGGGCGCACAGCCGCCGCGGCGCGAAGGCCATCGGCACCGCGGCCGACGCCAGCAGCGCGTCCTCGATCACCTGCGGCCGGAATGGCGCGGCGACGCCGGGCGCGGGCACGCCGTCGAGCTCGAGCACGCTGTCCGACAGCTCGCCGGGACGGAGCGCCTGCCGGTGCACGGCGACCGCCCCGTCCGACCCCACCTCCAGGCGCCACGGGATGACGAGCCGCTGCGTCGAGGTGGTGAGCCCCGCCACGTCGCGCTGCCGCGGCTCGGCCTGGGTCACCGCGATCCCGACCGGAACGCGGCAGCCGGGGCGGAAGGCCCCGGCCGCACCCGGACCGAAGAGCGCCGAGCGGATGAGCGCGCCGGTCCGCTCGAGCGCCGCCGCGGACAGCAGGCCGTCTCCCGGCCGGTAGCCGAGGGCGGAGCGCGGCAGCAGCTCGTCGAAGTCGAGGTCGATCCAGGCGCTCAGGAACAGGTTGTCGTCCACGTCGCCGGCGCGCTCCGGGCGCGCGCACCAGGTCGCGGCGGCGAGGAGCGCGTTCACCGCGCCGGCGGAGGTCCCGGTCACGGCCGCCAGCCGCGGCCGGAACAGCGCCGCGACCTCGGTCCCGCCCTCGCGGACCGCGGTGAGATACCGGACGGTGGCCCAGGACAGCCCCGCCTCGTACGCGCCCAGGCTGACCCCGCCGCTCACCGTGAACGCGACCAGATCGTCGGGCCGCCCGCCCGCCTCCGCCGGCGCGGGCCCCTCCGCGCGGGCGGGCGCGGGCGCCAGCATCGCGAGGCCGAGGGCGACGAGGGAGGCGGCGCGGCGCGGGATCACGGCGCCACTCTGCGCGACCCACCGTGCACCGTCAACGCGAGGCGGCGCCGCCGGCCGCGAAGTCCGCGAACCAGCCGAGCACGGCGGCCTCGATGGGCTCCTGCGCCCGACCCTCCACCGGCGCGATGCCCGCCGCCGCGAGCCGCTCGCGCGGGCAGCGGCCGACGCGCGCGACCAGCACCGCCCTGCAGTCGCCGAGCGCGCGCAGCGCCCCCTCCAGCACGTCCTCCTCGCCGGCGCCGCCGCGGCAGTACCGCTCCACCCGCCGCACGCCCACCAGCCGCGCGCCGTCCCGATCCACGTCGTAGACCAGCAGCTCCTGCGCGTGGCCGAAGTGCTCGTTCACCAGGCCGCCGCCGCGCGTCGCGACCGCCACCCGGGCCCGGACCGCCGGGTCGATCCCGGCCACGCGGGCCAGCGCACCCTGGCGCGCCGCCTCGGCGCGCGCGCGCACCCGCTCCGCCGCGGCCCGGTGCGCGGCCCGCACCTCGCCGGCGTCGCGCGCGGGCTCCGGCGGGAGCGCCGCGAGCGCGAACTCCGCGCCGCGGTCCTGGCCGAGCAGCCCCACCGCGTCGGCCCGGCACTGCCGGCAGTGCCGCATCACCCGCGCGTCCACCTCGCACGCGCGCCGCACCGCCTCGAGCTCCGCCGCGGTCGGGCCGCGCTGGCCGCCGAGGCCGAAGTGCGTGCCGTGCTCGGGCGCCGACACGAGCGGCATCACGTTGTGGAGGAAGGCGCCGAGCGCGCGCAGCCGCCGGCTCACCTCCGGCAGGTGCGCGTCGTTCACCCCCGGGATCACCACCGAGTTCACCTTGCAGAGGACGCCGCCGGCCACCAGGCGCTCGAGGCCCTCGAGCTGGCGCTCGGAGAGGATCCGCGAGGCCTCGACGCCGCGCACCCGGCGGCCCCTCCAGACGATCCACGGGTGGATCCGCTCGCCGACCGCGGGGTCCACCATGTTCACGGTGACGGTGACGTGCTGGACGCCGAGCGTCACCAGCCGCTCCACGTGGTCGGGCAGCGCGAGGCCGTTCGTGGAGAGGCAGAGCGTGAGGTCGGGCAGCGCGCGGCGGATCCGCTCCAGCACCTGGAACGTGGGGCCGGGGTTCGCGAGCGGATCCCCCGGGCCGGCGATGCCCACCACCGAGAGCTGCGGCACGGCCGCCGCGACCGCCCGGACCTTCGCGAGCGCCTGGTCGGGGGAGAGCCGCTCGGAGACGACCCCGGGGCGGCTCTCGTTCGCGCAGTCGTACTTCCGGTTGCAGTAGTGGCACTGGATGTTGCAGCCGGGGGCCACCGCCACGTGCATGCGGGCGAAGTGGTGGTGCGCCTCCTGGCTGTAGCAGGGGTGGTTCCGGATGCGCGCCGCCACGTCGGCGGGGAGCGGGCGGGCGGCGGGCGCGGCGCGGGAGCAGCCGCCCTGGGCATCTTCGGCGTAGCAGGTGAAGGCGGAGCGCATCGTGCGCGGACGCCACTGCACCGGACATTCCAGGCCGCGGACGGCGCGCCGGCGCCGCGCCCGCGGCGCGTGGCGCGGCGCCGTGTCGGCTCCACGACCCCGGCGCGTCGGGTTCCGGACCCGGCGCGTGTCGTGAACCGGACAATCGCGGGGGCCGCCACCCCCGCGCGCGCCGCCCCGGGGCACCGTGCCGGCCGCAGCGCCTCTCCCGCAGCGGTTTCGCGCGGGCGCGCCGGGCTGGCCCGCCGCTCGCAATGCGGCAGGCCACCGGCCGACGCGCACCGCGACCGGGGCCGGTCGCAGCCTGGCGACCACGGGAACGGAGACGACATGAGGCAGATCGCAATCTACGGGAAGGGCGGCATCGGCAAGTCCACCACCACCCAGAACACGGTGGCGGGCCTCGCCTCGCTCGGCAAGAAGGTGATGATCGTCGGCTGCGATCCCAAGGCCGACTCGACCCGCCTCATCCTCCACGCCAAAGCGCAGGCCACCGTGATGGACCTGGTGCGCGAGCGCGGCACGGTGGAGGACCTCGAGCTCGGCGACGTGATGAAGGTCGGCTTCGGCGCGGTGAAGTGCGTCGAGTCCGGCGGCCCGGAGCCGGGGGTCGGCTGCGCCGGCCGCGGCGTGATCACGGCCATCAACTTCCTGGAGGAGCAGGGCGCGTACACGCCCGACCTCGACTTCGTGTTCTACGACGTGCTGGGCGACGTGGTGTGCGGCGGCTTCGCCATGCCCATCCGCGAGAACAAGGCCGAGGAGATCTACATCGTCTGCTCGGGCGAGATGATGGCCATGTACGCGGCCAACAACATCGCCCGCGGCATCCTCAAGTACGCCTCCTCCGGCAAGGTCCGGCTGGCGGGCCTCATCTGCAACAGCCGCAAGACCGACCGCGAGTACGAGCTCATCGACGCGCTCGCGAGGCGCCTCGGCACGCAGATGATCCACTTCGTGCCGCGCGACAACGAGGTCCAGCGCGCCGAGCTGCGC
Source organism: Anaeromyxobacter sp. K (assembly GCF_000020805.1). NCBI lineage: Bacteria > Pseudomonadati > Myxococcota > Myxococcia > Myxococcales > Anaeromyxobacteraceae > Anaeromyxobacter > Anaeromyxobacter sp. K. The sequence goes on from NC_011145.1 coordinate 3,602,480, forward strand.
CGCATGACGGTCATCGAGTACGCGCCGCAGCACCCGCAGGCGGACGAGTACCGCGAGCTGGCACGCAAGATCGCGGAGAACCGGATGCTCGTGATCCCCAGGCCGCTGGAGATGGAGGAGCTCGAGGACCTGCTGCTCGAGTACGGGATCATGGCCCCCGAGGACGAGTCGAAGGTCGGCAAAGCCGCCGCCGTCGCGTAGGCACGCAGGACGAAGGAGGGATCGCACCATGGCGGACGACGTGAAGGTGAAGACGGTCGAGGGCATCACCCGGGAGTCCACGCAGGCGATGATCGACGAGGCGCTCGCGCTCTACCCGGAGAAGGGGCGCAAGAAGCGCGCCCCGCACCTCGCGCCGAACGATCCCACCGCCTGCTCGACCTGCGTGAAGTCGAACCGGAAGACGGTCCCCGGCGTGATGAGCGCGCGCGGCTGCGCCTACGCCGGGGCGAAGGGGGTGGTGTGGGGCCCGATCCGCGACATGGCCCACGTCTCCCACGGGCCGGTGGGCTGCGGCTGGTACTCGTGGGGCACCCGCCGCAACCTCATGTCCGGCAGGAACGGCGTGAGCCAGTTCGCCATGCAGATGACGTCCGACTTCCAGGAGAAGGACATCGTCTACGGCGGGGACAAGAAGCTGGCGGTGCTGCTCAAGGAGGTGAAGGAGCTGTTCCCGCTCGCCAAGGGCATCTCGGTGCTGTCCGAGTGCCCGGTCGGCCTCATCGGCGACGACATCAACGCGGTCGCGAAGAAGATGTCGGCCGAGCTGGACCTGCCGGTCGTGCCCTGCAACTGCGAGGGCTTCCGCGGGGTCTCGCAGTCGCTCGGGCACCACATCTCCAACGACACCATCCGCGACTACGTCATCGAGACCCGCACCTTCACGGAGCCCGCGGGCCCCTACGACGTCGCGCTGATCGGCGATTACAATATCGGCGGCGACGTCTGGAGCGCGAGGGCCCTGCTGGAGGAGATCGGCCTGAACGTGAAGGCCACCTGGACCGGCGACGGCGAGCTCGAGCGCATCGCGGCCACGCACCAGGTCAAGCTGAACCTCATCCACTGCTACCGGTCCATGAACTACATGTGCCGGGTGATGGAGGAGAAGTACGGGATCCCCTGGCTGGAGTTCAACTTCTTCGGCCCGACCCACATCGCCGGGAGCCTGCGCAAGATCGCCGAGCGCTTCGACGACCGCATCCAGGAGAACGTCGAGAAGGTGATCGCCCGGCACGAGGTGGAGATGAAGCAGGTCGTCGACACCTACCGGCCGCGCCTGGAGGGCAAGAAGGTGATGCTGTACGTCGGCGGCCTCCGCCCGCGGCACACGGTCGGCGCCTACGAGGACCTGGGGATGCAGGTGGTCGGCTCGGGCTACGAGTTCGCCCACTCCGACGACTACGACCGCACGCAGCCGGAGATGCCCGACGCGACCGTCATCTACGACGACGCGTCCGAGGCCGAGCTCGAGCACTTCGTGAGCCGGCTGAAGCCGGACCTGGTCGCCTCGGGCATCAAGGAGAAGTACGTCTTCCAGAAGATGGGCCTGCCGTTCCGGCAGATGCACAGCTGGGACTACTCCGGCCCGTACCACGCCTACCAGGGCTTCCCGGTCTTCGCCCGCGACATCGACATGGCCATCAACAGCCCGACCTGGAAGCTCGTGAAGGCGCCGTTCTAGCCGGGCATCCCCCGCACCACCCGCAATCACGCAGCGCACGCCGCCCGTGGGACGGATGGGTCCCCGTGCGTCCGGAGGAGCAGCACATGGCGAACAACCTCGGCCTCACCGTGAAGCCCGTCACCCCCACCACGCCGGAGGAGGAGGCGCGGGTGGCGGCCTGGATCGACACGCAGGAGTACCGGGAGAAGAACTTCGCGCGGCAGGCGCTGGTGGTGAACCCGGTCCACGCCTGCCAGCCGCTCGGCGCCGAGCTGGCCGCGCACGGCTTCGAGGGCACCCTCCCCTTCGTGCACGGCTCGCAGGGGTGCGCGTCGTACTACCGCTCCACCCTGAACCGGCACTTCCGCGAGCCGGCGCCGGCGGTGTCCGACTCGATGACCGAGGACGGCGCGGTGTTCGGCGGGCAGAACAACCTGCACGAGGGGCTCGAGAACGCGGTCGCGCTGTACAAGCCCAGGATGCTCGCCATCTTCACCTCCTGCATGCCCGAGGTGATCGGCGACGACCTCACCGCGTTCATCAAGAACGCCCGGCAGAAGGGGGCGCTGCCGAAGGACCTGCCGGCGCCGTACGCCAACACGCCGAGCTTCAGCGGCACGCACGTCACCGGCTACGACGCCATGCTCGCGGCCATCCTCCAGACGCTCACCGAGGGCAAGCGGGTCGAGGGGCGCTGCACCGGCAGGCTCAACCTCCTCACCGGGTTCGACGCGAACACCGGGAACTACCGCGAGTACAAGCGCATCCTCGCGGCGTTCGGGATCCCCGCCACCGTCCTCGCCGACATCTCCGACACGTTCGACTCGCCCAACGACGGCACCTACCGGCTCTACCCCGGCGGCACCCCGCTCGCCGACGCGGCCGACTCGATCAACGGCAAGGCCACGCTCACGGTCGGCCCCTACTCCACCGCGAAGACGTTCGGCTGGATCAAGGAGGCCTACGCCGGCGAGCACGTCTCCCTGCCCATGCCCATGGGCGTCGCGCGGACCGACGCGCTCATGCTCGAGCTGTCGCGCCTGTTCGATCGGCCCGTGCCCGAGTCCATCCGCGCCGAGCGCGGCCGGGCGGTGGACGCGATGACCGACGCCCAGCAGTACCTGCACGGGAAGCGCTTCGCCGTGTACGGCGACCCGGACCAGCTCCTCGGCTACGTGGCGTTCCTGCTGGAGATGGGCGCCACCCCGCGCCACGTGCTCTGCAGCCGCGGCTCGAAGAAGCTGGAGAAGGAGCTGCGCGCGGTGCTCGACGCCTCGCCCTACGGCAAGGACGGCCAGGTCTGGATGAACCGCGACCTGTGGCACCTGCGCTCGCTGCTCGTGACCGACCCGGTGGACGCGGTGATCGGCGACACGCACGGCAAGTTCGCGGCGCGCGACGCCAGGGTGCCGCTGTTCCGCTTCGGCTTCCCGGTGTTCGACCGCGTCAACAAGCACCGCTCGCCCATCATCGGCTACCAGGGCGCGATCAACATGCTCACCGAGCTCTGCAACAAGTTCCTCGATCTGCGCGACGAGACCTGCGAGGAGCGGTTCTTCGAGATGATGCGGTGATGCCGGGGGCGCGCCCCCGGGCGCGCCCCGCCGGCGGACCTGGAGCGTTTCCATGGCGCGGCCCAGCGACCTCGACCCCACCGACTGCGAGACCCTGGAGAAGGGCGCCCCGCGCTTCTGCAAGAGGTCGGAGCCCGGCGAGGGCACGGAGCGGAGCTGCGCCTACGACGGCGCCCGCGTGGTGCTGATGCCGGTCACCGACGCCATCCACCTGGTGCACGGCCCCATCGCGTGCGCCGGCAACAGCTGGGACAACCGCGGCGCCCGCTCCTCCGGCAGCCAGCTCTACCGCCGCGGCTTCACCACCGAGCTGGTGCAGAACGACGTGGTGTTCGGCGGCGAGCAGAAGCTGCACCAGGCCATCGTGGACCTCGCCGCGCGCCATCGCGGCGAGGCGAAGGCGGTGTTCGTGTACTCCACCTGCGTCTCGGCCCTCACCGGCGACGACGTGGTGGCGGTGTGCCGGCGCGCCGCCGCCGAGGTGGACCTCCCGGTCATCCCGGTGAACGCCCCCGGGTTCGTGGGCGACAAGAACATCGGCAACCGCCTGGCCGGCGAGGTGCTGCTCGATCACGTCATCGGCACCGCCGAGCCCGCGGTGCGCACGCGCTACGACGTGAACCTGATCGGCGAGTACAACATCGCCGGCGACCTGTGGGGGATGCTCCCGCTGTTCGAGCGGCTCGGGATCCGCGTCCTCTCCTGCATCTCCGGCGACGCCCGCTTCGACGACCTCCGCCACGCGCACCGGGCGCGGCTGAACGTCATCGTCTGCTCGAAGAGCCTCACCAACCTCGCGCGCAAGATGCGCAAGCGCTGGGGCATCCCGTTCCTGGAGGCGTCCTTCTACGGGATGACGGACACCGCCCGCGCGCTGCGCGAGATGGCGCGCGAGCTGGATCTCGCCGACGGCGACCCCGCCGACACCACCCTGCGCGACCGCGTGGAGCGGCTCGTCGCCGAGGAGGAGGCGGCCTGCCGCGCCCGAATCGCGCCCCACCGGGCCCGGCTGGAGGGCAAGCGGGCGGTGCTGTTCACCGGCGGCGTGAAGACCTGGTCGATGGTGAACGCGCTCCGCGAGCTGGGCGTGGAGGTGCTCGCCGCCGGGACGCAGAACTCCACGCTCGAGGACTTCCACCGGATGAAGTCGCTCATGCACCGGGACGCCCATATCATCGAGGACACCTCCACCGCGGGGCTGCTCGGGGTCATGCAGGCGAAGCGGCCCGACCTGGTGGTGGCCGGCGGGAAGACCAAGTTCCTGGCGCTGAAGACGCGCACCCCGTTCCTCGACATCAACCACGGGCGCGCCCACCCCTACGCCGGCTACGCCGGCATGGTCACCTTCGCGCGGCAGCTCGATCTCACCGTCAACGACCCCATCTGGAAGGCGATCGACGCGCCGGTGGCGTGGACGAGCGAGGCGGGGACGGCCGCTGCCGCCCGGTCCGCCCGCGGCCACGCCGCGCGGCTCGAGGCGGAGGACCTGTCCGCGTCCCGGGTGAAGGTCCCGGCCAAGGCGGCGACCGTGAACCCGCAGAAGAACTCGCCGGCGCTGGGCGCGACGCTCGCCTACCTCGGCGTGGATCGGATGCTGGGCCTGCTGCACGGGGCGCAGGGCTGCTCGACGTTCATCCGCCTCCAGCTCTCGCGCCACTTCAAGGAGTCCATCGCGCTCAACTCCACCGCGATGAGCGAGGACTCGGCCATCTTCGGCGGCTGGGAGAACCTGAAGCAGGGGCTGGCCCGCGTCGCCGAGAAGTTCCACCCCGGCGTCATCGGCGTCATGACGAGCGGCCTCACCGAGACCATGGGCGACGACGTGCGCAGCGCGGTGGTCCAGTTCCGCGCCGAGCACCCCGAGCTCGACGGCCTCCCGGTGGTCTGGGCCTCCACGCCCGACTACTGCGGCTCGATGCAGGAGGGCTACGCGGCGGCGGTGGAGGCCCTGCTCGCCGCGCTGGCCGGGGGCGGCGAGCGGCTCCCCTCGCAGGTGACCCTGCTCCCGGGCGCCCACCTCACGCCCGCCGAGGTCGAGGAGCTGAAGCTGCTCGTGGAGGCGTTCGGCCTGGAGTGCCTGGCCGTCCCCGACCTCTCCTGCGCGCTCGACGGCCACGTGGACGACGAGGTCTCGCCGCTCTCCACCGGCGGCGTTCCGGTGGAGGCGCTCCGGCGCGCCGGACGCAGCGCCGCGACGATCTACGTCGGCGACTCGTTGGCCCGCGCCGCGCGGCGGCTGGAGGAGCGGTTCGGCGTCCCGGCCCACGGCTTCACCTCCGCGACCGGCCTGCTCGAGACCGACGCGCTCGTCGCCACGCTGTCGGCGATCTCCGGCCGCCCGGTCCCCGAGGCGCTGCGCCGGGCGCGCAGCCGCCTGCTCGACGCGATGGTGGACAGCCACTACGCGCTCGCCGGGAAGAAGGTCGCGCTGGCGCTCGAGGCGGATCACCTGAAGGGGCTCGCGCCGTTCCTGGCCGGGATGGGCTGCGAGGTGCAGGCCGCGCTCGCCGCCACCCGCACGCGCGGCCTCGATCGCCTCCCGGCGGCCCGCGTGGCCGTCGGCGATCTCGAGGACCTGGAGGACGCGGCGCGCGGCGCGGACCTGGTGGTGGCCAGCTCGAACGGCCGCCAGGCGGTGCAGAAGCTCGGGATCAAGGCGCACCTGCGCACCGGCTACCCGGTGTTCGACCGGCTGGGCGCGCACCAGAAGGTCTGGGTGGGGTACCGCGGGACCATGGACCTCGTCTTCGAGGTCGCGAACCTGCTCCAGGCGGGCGCCGGCGAGGCGCAGAGGCTGGCGCACAACTGAGGAGGCGGCCATGCGCGTCGCGTTCACCAGCAGCAACGGCAGCGTCATCGACCAGCACTTCGGCCAGTGCGGCCGGTTCTGGATCTGGGAGGTGGGCCCGGCCACGGCCGCGCCGGTGGGTGCGGTCGAGGCGCTCGCCACCGGCGACGAGGACGACCGGACGACCGCGCGCGCGGCCGCGGTGGCGGGCTGCGCCATCGTGTTCACGCGCCAGATCGGCGGCCCCGCCGCCGCGAAGCTCGCTGCCCGGCGCATCCACCCCATGAAGCTCCAGGCCGACGTCCCGATCGCGGAGGCGGTGTCCCGGCTCCAGGAGGTGCTGCGCGGGACGCCGCCCCCCTGGCTGCGCCGGCTGCTGGCGCAGGACGCGATCACCGACGAGGCGGACGCCTGACGAGGAGGAAGCGATGAGCTACCTGACCGGACTCACCCGCGGCAAGAAGGCCTGGACCCCGAGGTTCGTGAAGTCGATCGACCCCGAGCTGTGCATCGGTTGCGGCCGCTGCATCAAGATCTGCGCGCACGACGTGCTCGCGCCGGCCGAGGTGGACGAGGAGGAGTCGGCGAAGATGTTCGCCACGGTGGCGAGCCCCGACGACTGCATCGGCTGCGAGGCGTGCGGGCGCACCTGCAAGAAGGACGCGTTCGCGTTCGAGCCGCTGGCGGCCTGATCCCGTGAGCGCGGTCGAGCCCACCGTCCGCGCCGCCGGAGTGGAGGACCTGGCCGCCATGGCCGAGCTGCTCGCGGCGCTGTTCGCGATCGAGGCGGACTTCCGCCCCGACCGCGACCGGCAGCTCCGCGGGCTCGCCGCGCTGCTCTCCGCGCCCGACCGCGCCGCGGTCCGGGTGGCGGACGCCGGCGGCGCGGTGGTGGGGATGGTCACCGGGCAGCTCGTGATCTCCACGGCCGAGGGCGCGCCGAGCTGCTGGGTGGAGGACCTGGTCGTCGCGCCCGCCTGGCGCGGGCGCGGGGTGGCGCGCGCGCTGCTCGCGGAGCTGGAGGCGTGGGCGCGGCGCGCCGGGGCGACGCGGCTGCAGCTCCTCGCCGATCGCGAGAACGCGCCCGCGCTCGCCTGCTACGGCCGGCTCCGCTGGCGCCGCACGCGGCTGGTGGCGCTGCGGCGCTGACTAGCCCATCACCCGCCGCACCCGCAGCTCTCCCCCGATCACCAGCGCCTCGCGCTCGGCGCGCATCACCCCGTGCAGCAGCCAGGAGGCGCAGAAGATCCGCGGCACGGCCACGCGCGCCTGCCAGACGGTGGAGCCGAACTCCCAGGCGCGCTCCGGGTCGTCGGTGAACGAGCACAGGTTGTTGAGCCGCACCCGCTGCTCGCGGCCGGGCCCCTGCGAGATCACCTCGCGCGGCCCCACCTCGTGCTGCCCGCGCCACAGCGTCACCCAGCGCTCGCCGGGCCGGGTGCGCGCCAGCTCGTACTGCGTGAACGCGTAGACGAGGTCGAGCTGGTCGAAGATGGCGCTGGTGCGCGCGCTGCCGGCGGTCCGGTCCACCGCGAAGCGGCGCGCCGGCTCGCCGGCCGGATCGTCGAGGCGGCCGTGGTGCCAGGTGGGCGGGATGCCCATGCGGCTCTGGACCCACGCCTTCAGGACCGCCCCCTCCACCGAGCTCGAGTCGTGGCCCCAGCCGCGCAGGAACCGCAGGTAGCCGTTCCGCAGGCTGCGGCGCGCGGACGGCGTGGCCTGCGCCTGCCACTGGTGGAGCTGGAACCGCACGGTGATCCAGTCGTCCAGCCGGCGGGCGCGCTCGGCCGGATCGTCGAGGGCGTCGAGCGCGCGGAACAGCCAGGCGTTGGACGCCCGCACCCCCTGCACCTCGATCGGCCGCGGGTCGTCGTTGAACTCCGCCGAGGCGATCACCCACGGCGGGAGGTTGCAGCGGTTGAACGAGGTGGGCGGCTCCATGCGCCGGCGCTACAGCCGCTCCATGGCGATGCCGTACTTGCGCACCCGGTACGCGACCTGCCGGTAGGTCATGCCCAGCAGCCGCGCGGCCTTGGCCTGCACGTAGCCGCAGCGCTCCAGCGCCGCGAGCACCCGGGCCCGGTCCGCCGCTTCGGTGCCGGGCGCCGCGCCGGCCGGCCCGGGCGCGGGCGGTGCCGCCGGAGACGCGGGCGGCGGGAGCGGGAGCGGCGCCGGCGCGGCGGCGCGCGGCGCGGCGGGCTCGAGGACGCGCTCGAGCATGCACGGGACGCCCCCCGCGCGCGCGCAGGGGAAGTCGTCGCGGCCGAGCGCGTCGCCGGTGGACGAGACCAGCGCCCGCTCCAGGCAGTTGCGGAGCTGCCGCGCGTTCCCGGACAGGCGGCAGGCGCGCAGCACCTCCAGCACGCCCGGCCCGAGCGACGCCGGGCGACCGTGCTCCTCGGCGAGCGCGGCCAGGAAGTGCTGGGCCAGGGCGGCCAGGTCCTCGGGCCGATCGCGGAGCGGCGGCAGCTCCAGCGTCACCACCGAGAGCCGGTGGTACAGGTCGAGGCGGAACGTCCCCGCCCGCACCATCTCCTCCAGGTCGCGGTTGGTCGCCGCCACCAGCCGCACGTCCACCGTGACCGTCCGCCGCCCGCCGATGCGCTCGAACTGGCGCTCCTGGAGCGCTCGCAGCAGCTTCGCCTGCGCCCCCGGCGACAGCTCGCCCACCTCGTCGAGGAACAGCGTCCCGCCGTCCGCCTGCTCGAACCGCCCCGGCCGCGCCGCCGCGGCGCCGGTGAACGCGCCCTTCTCGTGCCCGAACAGCTCCGACTCGACCAGCGCCTCCGGCAGCGCGGCGCAGTTCACCGCCACGAAGGGCCGCTCGGCGCGCGGGCTGGCCTCGTGGAGCGCGTGCGCGAACAGCTCCTTGCCGGTGCCGCTCTCGCCCCGGAGCAGCACCGTGGCCCGGCTCCGCGCCACCCGCGACACCAGCCGCAGCACCTCGCGCATGCGCTGGCCGTGGCCGACCACGCCCGGGAAGCGCTCCAGCTCCGGGGCGACCGGCGGGAGGTCCTGGGCGGCGCGGCGCTGCGGGCTCTCGAGCTGCATGAGCCGCACGCGCGCGCCCATCAGGTGCGCCACCGCGGTGAGCAGGCGGACGTCGCGCCCGAGCGACAGCGGCCCGCCGCGGTGCGGGCGGTCCACCGTGAGCACGCCCAGGACGGCGCGGCCGTCCTGGACCGGCACGCCCACGAACGCACGCGGGTCGCGCTCCAGGTCGCGCCAGCTGCCGGTGCGATTCAGGAACACCGGCTCGCGGGCGATGTCCGGGATCGCCACCGGCATCCCGTTCGCGAAGATGCGCCCGACCAGCCCTTCGCCGGGCCGGAAGCGGCCGAGGATGCGCTCCTCGTCGCGCATCTCCGGCGCCGCCTCGATGAACACCTCCCCGGTGACCGGATCGAACAGGGACAGCGTCCCGTTCTCCATCCCGAGGTACAGCGCGAGCAGGTTGAGGGCCGAGGTGAAGGCCTTGTTGAGGTCGGTCGAGAGCGACAGGACCTTGCCGATCTCGTACAGCGTCTCCGCCTCGAGCTCGGCGCGCCGCGCGTCCATCCCGCCCAGCGAAGCAGGGGCCGTGCCACCGTCGCCGGCCCGATCCCGCAGGCTTTCTGCGACCGCGGGCGCGGCCTGCCCCGGTCCGGGCAGCCGGCTGCCCGGGGCCGGGGCACGGCCGGCGTCCTACCCGGCGCGCCCCGCGGGGCGGAGCGGCAGCTTCCGGAGCCGCTCGCCGGTGGCGGCGAACACCGCGTTCGCGACGGCCGGGGCGATGGGCGGGAGCGCGGGCTCGCCCATGCCGCCGGGCTCGGCGTTGCTCGGGACGAGGTGCACCTCGACCTTCGGCATCTCGCTCATCCGGAGCGGCTCGTACGCGTCGAAGTTGCCCTGCTCCACCGCGCCGCCCTTCACGGTGATCTCGCCGCGCAGCGCCGCCGACAGCCCGTACACCACCGAGCCCTCCACCTGCGCCTCGACGCTGTCCGGGTTGAGGGCGGTGCCGCAGTCCACCGCGCACACGACCCGGTGCACGGTGATCCGGCCGTTTCGCACCGACACCTCGGCCACCTGGGCGACGTAGCTGCCGAACGACGCGTGGCAGGCGAGGCCCAGCGCGTGGCCGGCCGGCGGCGCCTTGCCCCAGCCGGCGCGGTCGGCCGCCAGCCGCAGCACGCCGCGCAGGCGGCTGTCGCGCGGGAGGTTCGCGAGCCGGAACGCGAGCGGGTCCTGGCCGGCGGCGCGCGCCAGCTCGTCCACGAAGACCTCCTCCGCGAAGGCGTTCTGCGACGAGTACACCGAGCGCCACCAGCCAAGCGGCACGCCGATCTCGGGCAGCGCGTGCTCCACGCGGACGGCGCGGGCGGTGTACGGCACGTCGGCCGCGCCCTCCACCGTGTCCGGTCGGTCGCCGCGGCGGCGCGCCTCGCCGAACAGCTGCTGCCCGATGGACGGGTTGCGCACCACGTGGTGCCACGCCACCAGCCGCCCCTTCGCGTCCAGGCCGGCCCGCAGCTCGTTGCGGCCCGGCGGCCGGTAGAAGTCGTGGCGCAGGTCGTCCTCGCGCGTCCAGGTGACCTGGACCGGCGCGCCCGCCGCCCGCGACACGTGCGCCGCCTCCACCGCGAAGTCCGGCAGCGCCCGGCGGCCGAAGCCGCCGCCGAGGAACGTGACGTGCACCGTCACCGCGGCCTCGGCGAGGCCGAGCGCCTTCGCCACCTCGGCGCGAGCCCAGAGCGGCGCCTGGGTCGGCGCCCACAGCTCCGCCTTCCCGAGGGCCACGTGGGCCGTGCAGTTCATCGGCTCCATGGTGGCGTGGGCGAGCAGCGGCAGCTCGTACACGGCCTGGACGCGCTGCGCCGCGCCCGCCAGCGCCTGCTCCACGTCCCCGCCCTCGCTGCGCGACGGGGCCGGGTCCACCTTCGCCTCGGCGAGCAGGCGCGCGATGGCGGCGCCGTCGAGCGCGCCGTTCGGGCCCGGCTCGAAGGTCGCCTTCAGCGCCTCGCGCCCCTGGATGGCGGCCCAGGTCGAGTCGGCGATCACCGCCACGCCGCTCGGGACCTCGACCACCTTGCGCACGCCGGGCACCTTGCCCGCGGCGGCCGCGTCGAAGCCCTTCACCTTCCCGCCGCGCACCGGCGGCCGCGCCACCGTGGCGTGCAGCATGCCCGAGACGCGCACGTCGAGGCCGAACACCGCCTCGCCGCGCACCTTGGGCGGCGTGTCGAGGCGCGGCACGCGCTTGCCGATGAGCTTGAACCGCCGCGGATCCTTCAGGCGCGGGTTCGCCGGGACCGGCAGCGTCGCCGCGTCGGCCGCCAGCTCGCCGTACCCGAGGCGCCGCCCGCTCGCGGCGTGCACCACCGCGCCGCCCTCGGCCCGGCAGGCGCGCACCGGGACCCCGAGCCGCCTCGCGCCCGCCTTCAGCAGCACCTCGCGCGCCGCGGCGCCGGCCTTGCGGAGCGGGATGAACTCGCTGCGCACCGAGCGCGAGCCGCCGGTGACCATCTCGCCGTACTTCGGGTCGGCGTCGCCCTGGACGATCTTCACCTTGGTCCAGTCCGCCTCCAGCTCCTCCGCCACCAGCACCGCCATGCCGGTGTAGGTCCCCTGCCCCATCTCCGAGCGGCCGAGGAAGATCGTCGTGGTGCCGTCCGGCGCGAGGTGCAGCCACGCCGAAGGCTTGAAGCCTTCCGCCGCCGCCACCTGCCCCGCGGCCAGCACGCGGCCCGGACCGGACACGGCCAGCCACAGGCCCGCGCCCGCCGAGAGCTTCAGGAAGTCCCTTCGCCCCAGCGCCCCGGCGCTCATCGCGCACCTCCCTTGGCCCGCGCCGCGCGGTGGATGGCGCGGCGGATCCGCTGGTACGTCCCGCACCGGCACAGCACGCCGTCCATGGCGGCGTCGATCTGCGCGTCGGTGGGATCCGGGGTCCTGGTGAGGAGCGCCGCCGCGGACATGATCTGCCCGGACTGGCAGTACCCGCACTGCGGGACCTCCTCCGCCACCCACGCCGCCTGCAGCGGGCTGCCGCCGGCGGCGAGCCCTTCGATGGTGGTGACGCGGTGCCCGACGGCGTCCTTCACCGGCGTCTGGCAGCTCCGCACCGCGTCGCCGTCGAGCAGCACCGTGCACGCGCCGCAGAGCGACATGCCGCAGCCGAACTTCGTGCCGGTGAGGCCGAGCGTGTCGCGGAGCACCCACAGCAGCGGCGTCTCCGGCGCGACGTCCACCGTCCGCTTCTGGTCGTTCACGAGCAGGGTCAGGCTGGCCATCTCGTCTCCTCCGTGTCCTTCGGCCGGGATCAGGTGGCGGGCGCGGCGGCGGCGGGCGCCGGGACGGGCGCGGCCGCGCGGCGCAGCGTCGCCACCAGGTCTGCGAGGATCTCCACCGCGATCTCGCCGGGCGCCTCGCCGCCCAGGTCGAGCCCCACCGGCCCGTGCAGGCGCGCGAGGTCGGCGTCGGCGAGCCCCTCCTCGCGGAGCCGGCTGCGGATCCCCGCCTGCGTGCGGCGGCTCCCCAGCGCCCCGACGTAGAACGCCGGCGACCGGAGCGCCGCGGCGAGCGCCGGGTCGTCGAGCTTGCGGTCGTGGCTGAGCGTCACCACGGCGGTGCGCGCGTCGAGGCCGATCCGGGCGAGCGCCTCGTCCGGCCAGCCGCGCTCGAGGGCCACGCCCGGGAAGCGCGCCTCGGTGGCGTAGACCGGGCGCGGGTCCACGAGCCGGACCTCGTAGCCCGCCACCTCGGCCATGCGCGCGAGCGGCTGCGCGAGGTGCACCGCCCCGACGATCACCAGCCGCACCGGCGGCTCCAGCACCAGCCGGAACGTCTCGCCCCCGCCGAGCTCGAGCACCCGCTCGACCCGCTCGCGCGCGCGGAGCCCGCGGACGTCGCGTGCCAGCGCGTCGGCGCCGGCCGCCTCCACGTGGACGCGCACCCGCCCGCCGCACGGGAGCCCCACCTCCCAGGCGCGCTCGGCCGTCACCCCGTACTCGAGCGTTCGCGGCGCCCCGGTGCGCAGCACCTCCAGCGCCGCCTCGGCCACGGCCGACTCCACGCAGCCGCCCGACACCGAGCCCGCCAGCTCGCCGCGCTCGCTCACCGCGAGCTGGCTGCCGGGCGGGCGAGGCGACGAGCCCCAGGTCGCGACGACGGTCGCGAGCGCCACCCGCTGCCCCGCGGCGCTCCAGGCGGCCGCACGCTCCAGGATCTCGCGATCGGTCACCCCGTGCCTCCTTCGCCGAGCCGCGCGCGCAGGCGCTCCAGGTCGGCCGGACCGTCCACGTCGGCGAGCGCGCCGGCGGGCGCGTCCACCACCTGCAGCCGCTCCGCGTGACGCCGGAGCAGCGCGCGCCCGATCCCGTCACCCTCGCCGCCCGCGGCCAGCTCGGCGAACAGCGCGCGATGGTAGAGCACCGGCGGCGCGAGGGCGTCGCCATCGCGGGTCGCCACCAGCGGCGCACCGGTGGCGCGGTGGCGCTCCACCAGGGCGCGGATCGCCGCGGCGTCCACCAGCGGCATGTCGGCGAGGAGCACCACCGCGCCCGCCGCGAGGGCGGGCACCGCGGCCAGGCCGGCCGCGAGCGAGGCGTTCATGCCGCGCGACGTGAGGGCGGGATCCGCGACGATCGTGCAGGGAAGGCCCGCCAGTTCCGGCCGGGCGCGCTCGGCGGCGTCGCCGAGCACCACCACCACGGGCCCCACCGCCGCGTCCGCCGCGGCGCGGGCGACGCGCCGGAGCAGCGAGACGCCCCCGAGCTCGAGCAGCAGCTTGCTGCGGCCCATCCGCGACGAGCCGCCGGCCGCGAGCACGATGGGCGCGAACATGGCCGGAACCTTAACCCGGCCCGCCCGCGCCCGCCGTGGCGGCGACGCGCGAGCGCGCCCGCGGCGCGCCCCTTCCGGGAACGCACCGCGGGCGCGAGACCTCCGTCCCGCGGCGCCGCGGGACCGGCTCGGCGCTACCGGCCGCCGAAGTAGACGCTGAGGCCGACGCCGACGTTCAGGCCCGAGATGTCCCAGTCGCGGTTCACGTCGTCCTCGAGGTACAGCGCCTGGTAGCCGAGGCCGGCGTCGATCGACAGGTACGACACCGGGAAGAAGCTCAGCCCCGCGCCGACGCCCCAGCCGAACCCGTCCATGTCGAGGTCGTCCTGCGACCCCCGCGCGAACACGAGGTTGCCGTTCAGCTTCAGCGAGAGCTGCGGGGCCAGGCTCACGTTGAAGCCGATCGCCGGGCCGAAGGTGGTGGTGCTGGACTCGGTCTTGTCGAGGCCGTAGGTGGTCTCGACGTTCTGGTGCCCGAGGACGAGGCCGATGCCGAGGTTCGGGGCGACGTAGACGAGGCCCGAGCCGTGGACGGTCCAGATGTCCTGGTCGAAGTCGTTGGGGTCGCCGTCCACCTCGGTCGAGGTGGTCGAGAACCCGAGCTGGGTCGAGCCGGAGAGCTCCAGCGTGCCCGGCGACAGGTTGCGGGCCTGCGCGGCGAACGGGGCCAGCGCGAGGACGGCGAGGACGGAGATGAGCATCCGCTTCATGTGTGTTCGCTCCGTGGGTGGTGAGGGGCGGCGCGCGGCGGCCCGGCTGCCGCGGCGCCCGTGGCTCGCCGGCGAGCGCCGGCGCACGCACGTTCAACCTGCGTTCGCGCCGCGTGTCAACCGCGGATCGCACCGCGACGCGCACGCGATCCGGCGCGACGAGGGACTTGACCCGCTCGCGGCCCCGCGCGAGAGAACCGGGAGCCCATTCGGCGCGGAGGTCGTACATGTCGGCACTCGTCGCGAGCGCGCTCGCACAGCTCGTCCTGCTCTCCAGCCCGCCCGCGGCCCCCGCGCGCGCGGAGGTCCCAGTGAACAACCCGCTGCTCGCCCCGTGGGCGGGCCCGCACGGCGGCGTCCCGCCGTTCGACGTGGCGCGCGTCGATCAGCTCGCCCCGGCCATCGAGGCCGGCATGGCCGCGAAGCTCGCCGCCGTCGAGGCGATCGCCGCAGACCCGGCCGCGCCCACCTTCGACAACACGCTGGCCGCGATGGAGCGCTCCGGCCGGGCGCTCGACCGCGCCATGACGGTCTTCGGGGTGTTCTCCACCTCGATGAGCACGCCGGAGTTCCAGGCCGTCGAGCGCGAGCTGGCGCCGAAGCTGGCCGCGTTCGACGACCGCATCACGCAGAACGAGAAGCTGTTCGCGCGCATCGCCGCCGTCTACGAGGCGCGCGAGACCTCCTGCAGGACGCCCGAGCAGAAGCGGCTCGCCTGGCTCTACCACACGACGTTCGTCCGCGCCGGCGCGAAGCTCGACCCGGCCGCGAAGCAGCGCGTCGCCGCGATCAACGAGCGGCTCGCCACGCTGTACACGAAGTTCGCGCAGGACGTGCTCGCCGACGAGTCCGGCTACACCCTGGTCCTCGAGGACGAGGCGGCGCTGGCGGGCCTCCCGGCGAGCGTGCGCGCGGGCATGGCCGCCGCGGCCGCGACCCGCGGGAAGGCCGGCAAGTGGGCGGTGCTGAACACGCGCTCCAGCGTCGAGCCGTTCCTCGCGTACTCGGAGCGGCGCGACCTGCGCGAGCGGGTCTGGCGCGACTTCACCCGCCGCGGCGACCACGGCGACGGCCACGACACCAAGGCGGCCATCACCGAGATCCTGAAGCTCCGCGCCGAGCGCGCGAAGCTGCTCGGGTACCCGACGCACGCGCACTGGCGGCTCGAGGACTCGATGGCGAAGACGCCCGAGCGCGCCATGGCGCTCATGGAGGCGGTGTGGCCGGCGGCGGTGGCGCGGGTCCGCGAGGAGGTCGCCGACATGCAGGCGGTGGCCGACCGCGAGGGCGCGGGCATCACCATCGAGCCGTGGGACTACCGCTTCTACGCGGAGAAGGTCCGCAAGGCGAAGTACGACCTCGACGAGAACGAGGTGAAGCCCTACCTGCAGCTCGAGAAGCTGCGCGAGGCGATGTTCTGGGTGGCCGGCCGCCTGTTCGACCTGCACTTCACGCCGGCGAAGGGCGTGCCGGTGTACCACCCCGACGTGCGCGTCTGGGAGGTGAAGGACGGCAAGGGCCGGCACGTGGGCCGCTGGTACTTCGACCCGTACGCGCGCGACGGGAAGCGCTCGGGCGCGTGGATGAACGCGTACCGCGCGCAGGAGCGGTTCGACGGCGAGATCCCGACCATCGTCTCGAACAACGCGAACTTCGTGAAGGGGAAGCCGGGCGAGCCGGTGCTGGTGAGCTGGACCGACGCCGAGACCCTGTTCCACGAGTTCGGGCACGCGCTGCACGGCCTCGCCTCCAGCGTCGGGTACCCGTCGCTCTCCGGCACCGCGGTGGCGCGCGACTACGTGGAGTTCCCGTCGCAGCTCCTGGAGCGCTGGCTCGAGACGCCGGAGGTGCTGGACCGCTTCGCGCGCCACGTGAAGACCGGCAAGCCGCTGCCGCGGGCGCTGGTGGCGAAGATCCAGAAGGCGTCCACCTTCAACCAGGGCTTCGGGACGGTGGAGTACCTCTCGGCCGCGCTGGTGGATCTGAAGATGCACCTCGCCGGCTCGACCGAGATCGACCCCGCCGCGTTCGAGAAGGACACGCTCGCCGCGCTGGGCATGCCGCGCGAGGTGGTGATGCGCCACCGGCCGCCGCACTTCCTCCACGTGTTCTCCGGCGACGGCTACTCCGCCGGCTACTACAGCTACCTCTGGGCCGACACCCTCAGCACCGACGCGTACGAGGCGTTCACCGAGGCGAAGGGCCCGTACGACCGGGCGGTCGCCGCCCGCCTGCGCGAGCACGTGTTCTCCGCCGGGAACACCGTCGATCCCGCCGACGCGTACCGCGCGTTCCGCGGGCGCGACCCCGGCATCGGCGCGCTCATGCGCAAGCGCGGCTTCCCGGTGCCGGCGGCGGAGCCGGGCGCGGCGCCGCGGTAGGCGCGCGCGGGGCGCGATCCGCGATCCGCTCCCGGGATCGCGGATCGCGGATCGCGCCGGCCAGGTCCTGCGCCCGGCCGCGTCCCCGCTACGGCCCGGGCGCGGCGGGGCGCGCCGGCAGGACCAGCTCCGCGGCGGTGCCGCCGTCCGGCCGGGGCGCGAGCGCGAGGTCACCGCCGTGCTGGCGGGCGATGGCCCGCGCCACGGTGAGGCCCAGGCCGGAGCCCTTCGCCTTGCTGGTCACGCCGGGGTGGAACACGGCGTCGCCGAGGGCGGGGTCCACCCCGGCGCCGCGATCGAGCACGCGCACGCGCGCGCCGCCGTCCGCGGCGGGCGCGACCTCGAGCACCACCTCGCCGCCCGGCGCGCTCGCCTCCACCGCGTTCTGGACCAGGTTGATGAGCACCTGCTTCAGCTTGCGGCGGTCGCCGCGGACGGACACGCCGTCGCCTTCCACCGACAGCTCCAGCCCGCGCTCCGAGGCGACGCCCTCGTGCAGCGCCGCGACCTCCTGGCAGAGCGCGGCGAGGTCGCACGCGTCCACCGAGAGCGGCACGAGCGGGCGCGAGAAGTTGAGGAAGTCCTCCAGCACCGACTGCATCCGGTCCACCTCGTGGCGGAGGACCTCGAGCCGCTCGGCGCCCTTGCCGTCCGGGAGCTGCTGGCGCAGCAGCCCCGCGAGCGCCTTCACGCTGGCGAGCGGGTTCTTCAGCTCGTGCGCGATCTCGCCGGACAGCTCGACCAGCTCGGCGGCGCGCTCCTGGTGCGCGCGCAGCGCGTCCTCCTGCGCGGCGAGCTGGCGCCGGAGGACGGCCTGGTAGGCGTGGCGCAGCCCGTTCCCGAGCGCGTGCACGCCGGCCAGCATGAGGCAGAGCAGCGCCGCGTCGGCCCAGAGGTACGCGGTCCCGGTGCCGACGCGCGTGCCGCCGCCGAACGCCGCCAGGTTGAGATCCGGGATGGCGCCGCTCGCCCCCAGCGCCGCCAGGGTCAGCACCCCCGAGATCTGCATGGCCGGGATGAGCCAGCGCACCGGCCCTTCCACCAGCATCGCCGGGATCACCGCCAGCACCAGCGCGGCGGGCAGGAACGGGCTGTCGATGCCGCCCGTCGCGAACGAGATCACCAGCTGCCCGAACGTCGCGAGCAGCACGTTGCGGTTCACCGACCGCTGCCCCGCCCCGCCGGCCCGGAACGCGAACAGCTCCCGGACGAAGAACGTCGACACCGCCACGAACGCGACGAGCAGCACCGCCCGCCGCCAGGGCGAGGGATCGATCCACACCACCCAGCCGACCAGCAGCAGGGCCGGCAGCAGCACCCACAGCCGGAACGTGAGCAGCCGTCCGAACAGCCTGGAGAACTCCTCCCGCTGGATGCGCTCGGGCAGCGGCGGGCCGGAGCCCACCCGCCGCCGCGCCAGGGTCGCCGCCGCGCGCATGGCCGCCCCCGCTACAGGTCCCGCCCCAGCGCGCGCCCGAGCGCGAGCCGCGCCTGCGCGAGCCGCGCGCGCGCGTCGGCGAGGCCGATCTCGGCCAGGTACTGGCGGTCGTTCGCGTCGATCACGTCGAGGCTCGACGCGATGCCCGCCTCGAAGGACCGGCGCGCCGACGCGGCCGTCTCGCCGGCCAGCCGCGACTGCGTGTCGGCGAGGCGGAGGCGCTCGCGCGCGACGCGCAGGTCGCGCCGGCCGTCCTCCACCTCCTGGCGCACCGCCAGCCGCTGCGCCTCCGCGCCGGCGCGCGCGCCGGCGGCCTGGGCCTCCGCCTGGCGGCGCTTCCCGTAGCGGAAGCCGCCGTCGTAGAGCTGCCAGGTGAGGTCGAGCGTCACCCGCCAGCCGTCCTTCTCGCCCGAGACGTAGGGGGTGTCCGCGGCGAACGCGGACCCGGAGGCGGAGAGCTGCGGGGCGAGGCGCGCCCAGGCGGAGCGGACGCCGGACTCGGCCGCGGCCACCCGCGCGTCCTGCGCGGCGATCTCCGGCCGGTGCTCGAGCGCCTCGCCCGCCAGCGCCTCGGCCGGGACGTCGAGCTCCGGCGCGGGCGCCGCGGTGCCGTCCGGCACCACCACCCGGACCGGATCCCTCCGCCCGAGCAGGATCCCGAGCGCCAGCCGCGCCCGCTCCAGGCCGGCGCGGGCGGACACCAGGTCGCTCTCGCGCCGGACCTGCTCCGTGCGCGACTTCAGCACGTCGAGCGGCGCCGCGGTCCCGGCGGCCACGCGGCGCTCCGCGCTCCGCACCAGCTCCGCCGCGCTCTCGACGGCGCGCTCGGAGGCGGCCACCACCTCCTCCGCCGAGGCGGCGCCGTGCGCCGACTGCGCCAGGCCGGTGCGGAGCGTGCGCCGGGTGGCCTCGGCGCCGAGGTCCTCGGCGCGGGCCGCGTCGCGCGTGGCGGCGAGGTCGAACCACGCGGTGGGGACGAGCAGCGGGACGCGCGCGGTGGCGGTCACGCTCAGCGACTCGTCCGGCTGGATGACGCGCTCGGGGCCGCCCGGGAGTGCGAGCGTGACGCCCTCGCTGTTCTTCAGATAGGTGCCCTGGGCGGTGAGCGTGGGGAGGAGCGCGGCGGCGGACTGCCGCACGAGCGCGCCCGCCTCGTCGGCGCGGCTGCGCGCCTGCGCCAGGGTCAGGCTCTGCGCGTCGAGCTCGCGGAGCGCGGCCTCGAGCGTCAGCTCGGGGACGGCGGCGTCGGGCGGCGCGGCCGGCGAGGCGGCGGGCGCCGCCGGGGTGCCGCCCGGCGTGGCGAGGAGGAGCGCGAGGAGGATCGGCGTGTTCACGGTGCGTTCTCCGGTGCGGCGCGGGGGGACGGCGCCGCCGGGCGCGGAGGAGAGCAAGGACGGTGCCGGCGCGCGGGATCGCGCCGCGGCGGAGATTTCGGCGCGCGGCCCGGGCGCGCGCGTTCGGATTCCCGTACGCCGCGTCGGTTCTCCTACGCCGGAGGGTCGACGGGCGGGGCGCAACGCCGCGTCCCCGCGGCGCGCCGGGCACATGCGCACGGCGGCACGCGTCTTGCGATGGACCCGGACGCAGCCCGCGGGACACGCCGCGGAGGGAGCAGACATGAGACGAGTCGTCGCGGTCCTGGTGGTGCTCACGCTCGTGCTGGCCAGCCTCATCGGCTACCGCCTGTGGAGCCAGGCGCGCGCCCTCTCGGCGCCCGCGGGTGGCTCGGGCGAGGTCGAGGGGACCGTGGTCGAGCTCTCCTCGCGCGTGGGCGCGCGCATCCTGGAGCTGAAGGTGCGCGAGGGCCAGCGGGTCAAGGCGGGCGACCTGCTGGTGCGGCTCGACTGCGCCGACCCGCAGGCGGCGCTCGCCGAGGGCGAGGCGCGCCTGGCGGCGGCGCGGGCGCAGGCGACCGCGGCCATGGCCCAGGTGAAGGCGTCGGAGCGGTCGCGGGTGGCGGCGCGCGCCGGGGAGGAGGCGGCGCGGGCGCAGGCCGCGGCCGTGGCGGCGCAGGCCGAGGCGGCGGAGCGGCAGGCGCGGCGCCTCGCGAACCTCCCGGAGGACGTGGCCGCCTCGAACATCGATCTCACCCAGGCCAGCGCGGCGCAGCTCACGCAGCAGACGCTCGCCGCACGCGCGCAGGCGGCCGCGAGCGCCGAGCAGGCGCGGGCCGCCGCGGTGAGCACCGACGCGACCGCCTCGCAGGCGCAGGCGGCGCTGGCGCAGGTGCGCGCGGCGGAGGCCGCGGTGGAGCGCGCGCGCATCCTCGCGGGCGAGTGCGAGCTCCGCGCCCCCCGCGACGCCGAGGTGCAGACGCTGCCGCACGAGGCCGGCGAGCTGGTGGCGCCCGGCGCGGTGCTGGCGCGCCTGGTGGACCTGTCCGAGGTGACCGCTACCTTCTACCTGCCCAACGCCGAGATCGGCGCGGTGAAGCCGGGGCAGAAGGCCGAGGTGGTGGCCGACGCCTGGCCGGGCGAGCGGTTCCAGGCGACGGTGCGCACCGTCTCGCTGGAGGCCGAGTTCACACCCAGGAACATCCAGACGCGCACCGACCGCGACCGGCTCGTCTACCCGGTGGAGGTGGTGGTGGTGAACCGGGACGCGAAGCTCCGCGCGGGCATGCCGGTGCAGGTGACGCTGCCCGGCACCGGCCGCTGAGGCGCGCCATGACGCACGCGCCCTCCCCATCGTCCGGCCTCGGGCCCGCCGTGGTCGCGCGCGCGATGGTCCGCCGGTTCGGCGCCACCACCGCGCTCGACGGCCTCTCGTTCGAGCTGGCGCGCGGCGAGCTGCTCGGCCTGGTCGGGCCGGACGGGGCCGGCAAGACCACCGCCATCCGCGCGCTGGCGGGCCTGCTGGCCCTGGACGGCGGGGAGGCGCAGGTGCTGGGCGCGGACCCGCTCTCCGGCGCGAACCGCGAGCGGCTCGGGCTCATGCCGCAGCAGTACTCGCTCTACCGGGACCTCACCGTGGAGGAGAACCTGCACTTCTTCGCCCGGCTCTACGTGCTGCCGCGGGCGGTCTACCGCGAGCGCAAGGAGCGGCTCCTCGGCATCACCCGGCTCGACCGGTTCACGGACCGGCGCGCCGACGCGCTCTCGGGCGGCATGTACAAGAAGCTGGCGCTCGCGTGCGCGCTGCTCCACGAGCCCGAGGTGCTGCTCCTCGACGAGCCGACCAACGGGGTGGACCCGGTCTCGCGGCGCGAGCTGTGGGCGCTGCTCCACGAGTTCGTGCACGGCGGCATGACCGTGCTGGTGTCCACGCCCTACATGGACGAGGCGGAGCGCTGCAGCCGGGTGGCGCTGGTGCACCGCGGCCGGGCCCTGCTCGACGGGGAGCCGGGCGCGCTCATCGCCCGCTTCGAGGACGAGGCGTACGAGGTGCACGGCGGCGATCGCGAGCGGCTCGACGCCGCGCTCGCGGCGCACCCGGCCGTGCTGGCGGCCTCGCCCGCCGGGGCGCGGCTCAAGGTGGTGGTCGCCCGCGGCGCGCGGGACGAGGTGGCGCGGGCCATCGCGCCGCTCGGCGCCGAGCTGGAGCCCACCCACCCCGACTTCGAGGACCTGTTCCTGGCCCGCATCCGGGAGGCGGCGTGACCCCGGCCGCGAGCGCGACCGCGCCGGCGATCGAGGCGCGCGAGCTGACGCGCCGCTTCGGCGCGTTCCTGGCGGTGGACCGCGTCAGCTTCGAGGTCGAGCGCGGCGAGATCTTCGGCTACCTGGGCGCGAACGGCGCGGGGAAGTCCACCACCATCCGCATGCTCACCGGGCTGCTCGCGCCCACCTCCGGCACCGGCCGCGTGGCCGGCCACGACCTCGCCACCGACCCCGAGGCGGTGAAGGCCTCCATCGGCTACATGTCGCAGAAGTTCTCGCTCTACCTCGACCTCCCCGTCCGCGAGAACCTGATCTTCTTCGGCGGCGCCTACGGGCTCTGGGGCAAGGCGCTGGAGCGGCGCGCCGACGAGGTGCTGGCGCTCGCCGACCTGCGCGACGCGGGCGACGTCATCACCGGCGACCTGCCCGGCGGCGTCCGCCAGCGGCTCGCGCTCGCCAGCGCCATCCTGCAGCGGCCGCAGGTGGTGTTCCTCGACGAGCCCACCGCCGGCGTGGACCCGGTGGCCCGCCGCACGTTCTGGCGCGTCATCCGCGACCTGGCTCGCGAGGGGACCACCGTGTTCGTCACCACGCACTACCTCGACGAGGCCGAGTACTGCCGGCGCATCGGCCTCATGGTGGACGGCAAGCTGGTGGCGCTCGACACGCCGGCCGGCCTGAAGGCGCGCTGGGTGCCGGAGCGGCTGCTCGTGGCGCGCGGCCGGGACCTGGCGCGCGCGGTCGAGCGGGCGCGCGGCCTGCCCGGGGTGCGGAACGTGATGCGCTTCGGCGCGGCGCTGCACCTGCGCGTCGAGCCGGGCGCGCTGTCCGAGCAGGACGCGGCGGCGGCGCTGCGGGCCGGGGGCGCCTCGGACGTGGTGGTCGAGGCCGCCGAGCCGAGCCTCGAGGACGTGTTCCTGGCGGTGGTCGGCGCCGGCGGACGCGGCGAGGAGGGCTCGCCGTGACGGGGCCGCGGGAGCGGGCGCGCCGCTCGCTGGTGCGCATCGGCGCCATGGCGCAGAAGGAGACCATCCACGTCCTGCGCGACCCGCGCACGCTGTACCTGGCGCTGGTCATGCCGCTGGTGATGCTGTTCCTGTTCGGCTACGGCGTGACCACCGACCTGGAGCGGATCCCGCTGGCGGTGGCGGACGCGGACCGGAGCGAGGCGTCGCGCGAGCTGGTCCGGGCGCTCACCGAGAGCGGCGAGCTGGCGCTGGCGGGCGAGGTCGCGCCCCGGGACGCGGACCGGCTGTTCCGCCGGGGCGAGGCGGCGGCGGTGCTGGTGATCCCGGAGGACTACGAGGAGCGGCTGGCCCGCCGCGAGGTGGTGGAGCTGCAGCTCCTGGCCGACGCGTCCGACGTCAGCTCGGCGAACCAGCTCCTCTCCAAGGCCGACGCGCTGGTGCGCGCCGAGTCGCGCCGGCGCTCCGCCGCCCTCGCGGCGCCGGCCGCGCCGCCGCTCTCGGTGAAGGTCCGGACGCTCTACAACCCCGCCGCGCGATCGGCGCTGTTCCTGGTGCCGGGGCTCGCCGCGTACATCCTGGCGATCACCGCCATCCTGCTCACCACGCTCACGGTGGCCGGCGAGTGGGAGCGCGGCTCGATGGAGCAGCTCTTCGCCTCGCCGGTGGGCCGGCTGGAGATCGTGCTCGGCAAGCTCCTGCCCTACCTCGTGCTGGCGATGCTCGAGCTGCTGGTGGTGATCGCGTTCGGGGCGGCGGTGTTCGACGTGCCGGTGATGGGCAAGCCGCCGCTCCTCATCGCCATGGGGTTCTTCTTCGTGGTGGGGATGCTCGGCCAGGGGCTGCTCGTGTCGGTCCTCACCAAGAACCAGCTCCTCGCCACGCAGGTGGGGCTCATCTCCGCCCTGCTGCCGTCCCTGCTCCTCTCCGGCATGGTGTTCCCCATCGAGAACATGCCCGTGGCGCTGCAGCTCCTCTCCCGCCTGATCCCGGCCCGCTACATGGTGCACGCGCTCCGCGAGATCCTGCTCAAGGGGAACGGCCTCGACGTGCTCTGGCCCGACCTGCTCGCGGTGGTGGCGTTCGCGCTGCTCGTGATCGCGCTCTCCACTGCGCGCTTCAAGCGGAGGCTCGCGTGACCCCCCGTCGTCCCCGGCCCTCGGCCCGCGTGCAGTTCCTGGCGGTGTTCCGCAAGGAGGTCCGCCAGACGGCGCGCGACAAGCGCATGATGGCGGTGCTGGTGATCGCGCCGCTGCTGCAGACGGTGGTGTTCGGGTTCGCGGCGAACTTCGACGTGGACCGGGTGCGCACGGTGGTGCTCGACCGCGACCGCACCGACGTCTCGCGCGAGCACGCGCGGCGGCTGCTCGCCGACGGGACGCTGATCCGCGCCGGCGACACCGCCTCGGCGGTCGAGGCCGAGCTGCGGGTGCACCGGGGCGAGGCGGCCGCGGCGGTGATGTTCCCGGAGCGGCTCGCCGCCGACCTGGCCGCCGGCCGGCCGGCGGAGGTGCAGGTGCTCATCGACGGCGCCGACCCGAACCGCTCCACGGTGGCCGCCGACGCGGTGGCGCGCTACTTCGGCGGGGTGGGCGAGCGCCTGGCCCGGGAGGCGCTCGCGTCGCGCGGCGCCACGCCGCCCGGCCAGCTCTCGCTGGTGCCGCGGCTCTTCTACAACCCCGGGCTCGACTCCCCGCCCTACATGGTCCCGGGCATCGCGGCGCTGCTCCTGGTGGTGGTGACCACGATCGTGAGCGCGATGGGGCTCGCGCGCGAGCGCGAGATGGGCACGCTGGAGCAGGTGCTGGTCACGCCCATCCGGCCCGCCGTGCTGCTCGCCGGCAAGATCGCGCCCTACGTGATCATCGGGTTCGTGAACCTGGCGCTGCTGGTGGGGGTCGCCAGCCTGATCTTCGGGGTACCCATCCGCGGACCGCTCCCGGTCCTGGCGCTCGGCACGCTCCTCTACCTGCTCACCACCCTCGGCGTGGGGTTGTTCATCTCGACCATCTCGAAGAACCAGCAGCAGTCGTTCCTGGGCGGCTTCCTGTTCCTGGTCCCGGCGCTGCTGCTGTCCGGCGTCATGACGCCGGTGGCCGCGATGCCCGGCTGGCTCCGCGCCATCACGTTCGTGAACCCGGTGCGCCACTTCGCCACCGTGATGCGCGGCTCGCTGCTGCGCGGCGCCGGCCTCGCCGACCTGGCGGTCCCCCTCACGGCGCTCGCGGTCATCGGCTCGGCCATCTTCGTCCTCTCCGCGCTCCGCTTCCGCAAGACCCTGAGCTGACCGGGGCGGCGGCCCGGCCTACCGCGCGGGGTGCGACCCGACTTCCGCTGACCGGGGGCGAGGCGAGGCGCAGTATGACGATCCGGCGGCGCGCCATGTCCGAGCGGATCCTCGTCCTCAACGCCGGGTCGTCCTCGATCAAGTTCGCGCTGTTCGCCGGACAGGCGGACGGTGGGCTCGCCCCCGAGCTCCGCGGCAAGGTCGAGCGCCTCGGCGGCGACGGCGCGCCGCACCTCCTCGCGCGCGGGCCGGAGGGCGAGCCGGCCGGCGAGCGCACCTGGCCCGCGAACGCGTACGTGGATCACGCGGCCGCCCTGCGGGCGGTGCTCGAGCTGGTGCGCGCGGCGCCCGGGGGGCGGACGCTCGACGCGGTGGGCCACCGGGTGGTGCACGGCGGCACGGTGTTCGACGGGCCGGCGCTCCTCACCGACGAGGTGCTCGCGCGCCTCCAGACGTTCGTCCCGCTCGCGCCGCTGCACCAGCCGCACAACCTCGCGCCGATCCGCGCCGTGCGCGAGCTGCTTCCCGGCGTGCCGCAGGTGGCCTGCTTCGACACGGCGTTCCACCGCACCGCGCCGCCGCTGTTCGAGCGGTTCGCCATCCCGGAGGAGCTGCACCAGGCCGGCCTGCGCCGGTACGGCTTCCACGGGCTCTCGTACCAGCACGTGGCCGAGGCGCTCCCGGCGCTCGACCCCGGGGCCGCGGCCGGGCGCACCGTCGCGCTGCACCTCGGGAACGGCGCGAGCCTGTGCGCGCTGCAGGGCGGTCGCAGCCTGGGCGCCACCATGGGCTTCAGCGTGCTCGACGGCCTGGTGATGGGCACGCGCTGCGGCACCATCGACCCCGGCGCGCTGCTGTGGCTCTCGGCCGAGCGCGGGATGCGGGCGCGGGAGATCGAGGCGCTGCTGTACGACCGCTCCGGCCTGCTGGGCGTCTCCGGCGTCTCCGCCGACATGCGCACGCTGCTCGCCTCGGCGGACCCGCGCGCGGCCCTGGCGGTGGACCTGTTCGTGTACCGGATCCGGCGCGAGCTGGGCGCCGCCGCGGCCGCGCTGGGCGGCCTCGACGCGCTCGTGTTCACCGGGGGCATCGGCGAGAACGCGCCGGAGATCCGCGCGCGCGTCTGCCGCGACGCGGGCTGGCTGGGCGTGGAGCTCGACCCGGGCGCGAACGCGGCCGGGGGCCCGCGCGTCTCGGTCGCCGGCAGCCGCGCCTCGGCCTGGGTGGTCCCGGCCGACGAGGAGCTCACCATCGCGCGCCAGGCCCGGGCGCTGCTCGTGCGCGCGCGGCCGCGCGCCAGGGAGGGAAGCCACGTGACCTCGAACCCCGCCGTCCCGGCGGGCGCCGCCGCGCTGTCCGCGTACGGCCCCGCCCGCGCCACCGTCTCCGAGCGGCCGCTCGCGCCCGAGGAGGTCCACCGCCTCGACGCGTTCTGGCGCGCCTGCAACTACCTCGCGGCCGGGATGATCTACCTGCGCGACAACCCGCTGCTGCGCGAGCCGCTGCGCCCCGAGCACGTGAAGAACCGCCTGCTCGGGCACTGGGGCGCGAGCCCGGCGCTGTCGTTCGTGTACGCGCACCTGAACCGGCTCATCCGGCTGCGCGGCGCCGAGGTGCTGTTCATGGCGGGTCCGGGGCACGGCGCGCCCGGCGTGCTCGGCCCCGTCTACCTGGAGGGCACCTACTCCGAGGTCTACCCGGACCGCAGCCTGGACGAGGAGGGGCTGCGCCGGTTCTTCCGCCAGTTCTCCTTCCCCGGCGGCGTCGGGAGCCACTGCACGCCCGAGACGCCGGGCTCGATCCACGAGGGCGGGGAGCTGGGCTACGTGCTCTCGCACGCCTGCGGCGCGGCGTTCGACAACCCGGACCTGGTCGTCGCCGCGGTGGTGGGCGACGGCGAGGCCGAGACCGGGCCGCTCGCGACCTCCTGGCACGTGAGCAAGTTCCTGAACCCGATCCGCGACGGCGCCGTGCTGCCGATCCTGTCGCTCAACGGCTACAAGATCGACAACCCCACCCTGCTCGCCCGCATCGGCCACGACGAGCTGGAGGCGCTGCTGCGCGGCGCGGGCTGGACGCCGTTCTTCGTGGAAGGGTCCGAGCCGGAGTCGATGCACCAGGCCATGGCCGCCACGCTCGACCGGTGCGTCGAGTTGATCCGCGGCGCGCAGCTCGAGGCCCGGCGCACCGGGGTCCCCGCCCGCCCGCGCTGGCCCGCCATCGTGCTTCGCACGCCCAAGGGCTGGACCGCGCCGGCCGAGCTGGACGGGCACCGGCTGGAGGGCTCGTGGCGCGCGCACCAGGTCCCCATCCCGCGCGTGAAGGACGACCCGGCGCGCCTGGCGCTGCTGGAGCGCTGGCTGCGCAGCTACCGGCCCGAGGAGCTGTTCGACGCGTCCGGCGCGCCCGCGCCGCGGGTGCGGGAGGCCGCGCCGCGCGGCGAGCGCCGCATGGGCGCGAGCCCCCACGCGAACGGCGGGGTGCTGAAGAAGGCGCTCCTGCTCCCGGACTTCCGCGAGTACGCGGTGCCGGTGCCCGCGCCCGGCGAGTCGCGGGCGGAGAACACGCGCCCGCTGGGCGCGTTCCTGCGCGACGTGATGCGCGAGAACCCGACCCGCTTCCGGCTGTTCGGGCCGGACGAGACCAGCTCCAACCGGCTCGACGCCGTCTACGAGGCGTCGCGGAAGCTATGGCTCGCCGAGCGCTTCCCCGAGGACGAGGACGGCGGGCGGCTCGCGCCGGACGGGCGGGTGGTGGAGATGCTCTCCGAGCACACGCTGGAGGGGATGCTGGAGGGCTACCTGCTCACCGGCCGCCACGGCCTGCTCTCCACCTACGAGGCGTTCGTCCACATCATCGACTCGATGTTCAACCAGCACGCGAAGTGGCTGTCCATCTGCAACCAGCTCTCCTGGCGCGAGGAGATCGCCTCGCTCAACCTGCTCGTCACCTCCACCGTCTGGCGGCAGGACCACAACGGCTTCACCCACCAGGACCCGGGCTTCCTCGACGTGGTGGTGAACAAGAGCGCCGCGGTGACCCGCATCTACCTGCCCCCCGACGCGAACTGCCTGCTCTCGGTCGCGGACCACTGCCTGCGCAGCGAGAACTACGTGAACGTGATCGTGGCCGACAAGCAGGCGCACCTGCAGTACCTGCCCATGGACGCGGCCATCACCCACTGCGCCAAGGGGCTCGGGATCTGGGACTGGGCCAGCAGCGACGAGGGCGCCGAGCCGGACGTGGTGATGGCCTGCGCCGGCGACGTCGCCACGCTCGAGGCGCTGGCGGCCACGGCGCTGCTGCGCGAGGCGTTCCCGGACGTCAAGCTGCGCTTCGTCAACGTGGTGGACCTGTTCACGCTGCAGCCGGACACCGAGCACCCGCACGGTCTCTCCGACCGCGACTTCGACTCGCTGTTCACGACCGACCGGCCCATCATCTTCAACTTCCACGGCTACCCGTGGCTGATCCACCGGCTCGCCTACCGCCGCCGGAACCACCCGAACCTGCACGTGCGCGGCTACAAGGAGAAGGGCAGCATCGACACGCCGCTCGAGCTCGCCATCGACAACCAGATCGACCGGTTCAGCCTGGCCATGGACGTCATCGACCGCGTGCCGCGGCTCCGCGCCACCGGCGCGCACGCCAAGGAGCGGCTGCGCAACCGGCAGCTCACCGCGCGCATGTACGCGCACGAGCACGGGGTGGACGCGCCGGAGGACGCGGGCTGGACCTGGCCCGGCGGGCGGCTCGGGCCGCGCTGACGGCCCTTCCCGGCTACCCGGCGGGCGCGTCCACCTCGGAGCCCGCCGGCGCCGGGACCTGCTCCGCGGCGGCGTCGGGCGCGCGCCGCGGCCAGAGCACGAGGGCGCCGGCGCCGCCGGCGAGCAGCGACGCCGCGAAGATCGCGATCTTCGCGGCGCGGAAGTCGGCCGGATCCGGGAACGCCTGGCCGGCGATGAACAGCGACATGGTGAAGCCGATGCCGGCGAGCGCCCCGGCGCCGCCGAGCTGCCGCCACCCGTAGGTCGCCGGCTTCACCGCCAGCCCGGCGCGCACCGCCAGCCGCGCCGCCACCAGCATCCCGAGCGGCTTCCCGGCCACCAGCCCGATCGCGATGGCCGCCACCAGCCGCCAGCGCCCCTCGAGCGCCCCCGGGACCCAGGCGACGCCGGCGTTCGCGAGCGCGAACACCGGGAGCACCGCGTAGCTCGCCCACGGGTCGAGCGTCCGGAGCAGCTTGCTCGCCGGCGACTCGACGCGATCGTGGATGGCGTCGAGCGCGCGCAGCGCCGGCTCGGAGGGCCCGTGGCGCAGCACCCCCTCGCGCGCCCGGCGCAGCTCCGCCTCGAGCACCGCCTGCGCCTGGCCGGTGAGCGCGCGGAGGTCGGGCGGCGGCCGCGTCGGCGTCACCACG
This sequence comes from Anaeromyxobacter sp. K, assembly GCF_000020805.1. Classification (NCBI taxonomy): domain Bacteria; kingdom Pseudomonadati; phylum Myxococcota; class Myxococcia; order Myxococcales; family Anaeromyxobacteraceae; genus Anaeromyxobacter; species Anaeromyxobacter sp. K. The sequence continues at coordinate 3,632,129 of NC_011145.1, forward strand.
GCCAGGATCACGCCCGCCAGCGTGGGGTGCAGCCCGGCCGCGTGGAGGCAGGCCCACAGCAGCACGCCCAGGGCGGCGTAGGGTGGCGCCGCCGAGATCGAGGCGCGGTTCAGGCCGGCGAGCAGCGCGGTCACGGCCGCCGCCGCGAGCAGCCACGGCGCCGAGATCGCGCCGGAGTAGAACAGCGCCACCACCGCGATCGCGACCAGGTCGTCGACGATCACCGCGGCGGTGAGGAACACCCGCAGGTCCACCGGCACGCGGTCGCCGAGCAGCACCAGGATCGCGACCGCGAACGCGGTGTCGGTCGAGATGGTGGTGCCCCACCCGCCGGCGAGCGGGCCGGCGGGGATCACGAGCAGGTACAGCGCGGCGGGCGCGACCATCCCGCCGATGGCCGCCGCCAGGGGCAGCGCGGCGGCGCGCCAGCTCGCCAGCCGGCCCACGGTCAGCTCGCGCTTGATCTCGAGGCCGACCACCAGGAAGAACAGCGTGAGCAGGCCGTCGTTCACCCATTGCACCAGCGGCAGCGCGAACGCGTGGCCACCGAGGGTGAGGCCGAGCGGCGTCCGCCAGCCGGCGGTGAACGCGTCGCCGGCCGGCGAGCTCGCGATCGCCACCGCGAGCGCCGTCGCCGCCAGCAGCAGCAGGCCGGTGGAGGGCGCCCAGCGCGCGAAGTCCACGGTGGCCGCGTGGAGGCGGTGCCCGAGCGAGCCGAGCAGCGCCTCGGAGAGCGAGGTCGCGTCCCACGGCCCCTCGTAGCGGCGGCCGCCGATGAAGAACGTGGGCGTGAGGTGGACGCCGCTGCGGCGTGCGCTCTCCACGTCCTCGCCGACCCGCGCCGCCGCGCCCTCCCACGGGCCGCCGCCCTCCTCGCGCGGCGGCAGCCCCAGCTCGCGCGCGATCGCGTCCAGCTCGCCGGGCGCGAACGAGGGCCCCCGGCGCATGAGCAGGTCGTGCGCCTTCCAGAAGCGGTCGGCGGCGAGGCCGGCCGCCTCGGCCAGCTCTGCCGCAGGCCGGGCCGACTCGGCGCGGATGGGGCGCTGGCGGAACACGTACCGGAGCCGGTCGCCCAGCCGGTCGCGCAGCTCGGCCACCACCTCGTGGGCAGCGTGGCAGTGCGGACACGCGTAGCTGCCGTACTCGACCAGCGTCAGCTCCGCGCCGGCGTCGCCGAGCACGTGATCCCGCGCCGGGTCCACCGGAGGATCGAGCCGGACCGGCAGGGGAGCGGACGCGCTCATGGGGTGGCCTTCCGGGGCGAGGCGAGCGGGCCGGCCATCGGCGCGATTCAACCCCGGGCCCGTGCGGGCGGCAAGCACCAGCCCGGGCCGGGCGCTCCGGCGTCGCGGCGGCGCGCGCGCCGGCGCACGCGAGCGGCCCCGCGCGCGGCGTCGCCATGGAGGGAGCACGCGCGGGCGGCCCCAAGCGACGCAGCGCCGGACCCGTCAGGCGCACGGCCGCCAGCCGCCCTCGTACATAGCGATGCAGAGGTCACGGTTTCGCGCGCGAACGATCGCGCGCCGGAGGTCGGGATGGCAGGCGATCGCGGGTCCTCGAGGTGGAGCCGTCGGCAGTTCGTGAAGGCTGCGGGCGTGGGCGCCCTGGCGGCGGCCGGGCTGCCGCGCCGCGCGCGCGCGCAGGGCGGCAAGACGCTCAAGATCATCCAGTGGAGCCACTTCGTGCCGGGCTACGACAAGTGGTTCGACGGCACCTTCTGCAAGCAGTGGGGCGAGAAGCACGGCACCCGGGTGATCGTCGATCACATCTCCATCCCGGAGATCAACGCCCGCGCCGCCGCCGAGGTCTCCGCGCAGAAGGGCCACGACCTGTTCATGTTCCTCTCGCCGCCGGCGGCGTACGAGAAGCAGGTCATCGACCACACCGAGATCTACCAGCAGGTGGAGAAGCGCTGGGGCAAGGTGAACGATCTCGGGCACAAGTCCACGTTCAACCCGAAGACCAGGAAGTACTTCGCGTTCGCGGACAGCTACGTCCCGGACCCGGGCAACTACCGGCAGGACCTCTGGTCGCAGGTCGGCTTCCCGCACGGCCCGGACACCTGGGAGGACCTGCGCAAGGGCGCCGCGGCCATCAAGCAGAAGATCGGCAACCCGTGCGGCATCGGGCTCTCGCAGGAGCTCGACACGAACATGGCCATGCGCGCGCTGCTCTGGTCGTTCGGCGGCTCGGTGCAGGACGCGGAGGGCCGGGTGGTCATCAACTCGCCGCAGACCATCCAGGCGCTCGAGTTCATGCGCGCGCTGCAGAAGGAGGCGCAGACCGGGGAGGTGTTCACCTGGGATCCCTCGTCGAACAACCGGGGCATCCTGGCCGGCAAGCTCTCCTTCGTGCTGAACGCGATCTCGGTGACGCGCACCGCCGAGAAGGAGAACCCGGAGATGTCGAAGAAGATCCAGATCGTGCCCGCGCTGAAGGGGCCGGTGCGCCGGATGGCGGCCGAGCACGTCATGGACTGCTACGTCATCTGGAAGTTCGCCGAGAACAAGGACGGCGCGAAGCAGTTCCTGGTGGACTACCTGGATGCGTTCGGCGACGCGTTCAAGGCGAGCGAGTTCTACAACTTCCCCTGCTTCCCGAAGACGGTGCCGGACATCGCCCAGCAGGTGGCGAACGATCCGAAGGGCGTGCCGCCGGACAAGTACAAGGTGCTCGCGGGCGTCACCGAGTGGGCCACCAACGTCGGCTACCCCGGCTACGCCACCGCCGCCGTGGACGAGGTGTTCAACACCTTCGTGATCCCGACGATGTTCGCGAAGGTCGCGCGCGACGAGATGCCGGCGCGCGACGCCGCGAAGGCGGCCGAGGCCGAGGTGAAGCGCATCTTCGACAAGTGGAAGTGAGGCGGAGGGGCGCGTGGCGGTCGTCGAGACGCGGAGGCTCACCAAGATCTTCCGGAAGGCCGACCAGGGCGCCGCGGTCAACGAGGTGGACCTCGCCACCCGCGACGGCGAGTTCCTGGTCTTCCTCGGGCCCTCCGGCTCGGGCAAGTCCACGCTCCTCCGGATGATCGCCGGGCTGGAGGAGCCCACCCGCGGCGACGTGCTCATCGGCGGCCGCGTGGTCACCGGGCTCCCGCCTCGCGCCCGGGGCATCGCCATGGTGTTCCAGAGCTACGCGCTCTACCCGCACCTCTCGGTCGAGCAGAACATCGGCTTCCCGCTCAAGGCGCACGGCGTCCCGCGCGACCGGCGCCGCGAGCGGGTGCGCTGGGCCGCGGAGCTGCTCGGGATCGGCCACCTGCTGGCCCGCAAGCCACGGGAGCTGTCCGGCGGCGAGCGGCAGCGGGTGGCGCTGGCCCGGGCGCTGGTGCGCGAGCCGACCGTGTTCCTGCTGGACGAGCCGCTCTCGAACCTGGACGCGAAGCTGCGCGCCTCCGCCCGCACCGAGCTGATCCAGTTCCACGCGCGGGTGGGCACCACCACCATCTACGTCACGCACGATCAGGTCGAGGCCATGAGCATGGGCGACCGGATCGTGGTGCTGGACAGGGGCGTGGTGCGGCAGGTGGGCACGCCGAAGGAGGTCTACGACGAGCCGGCCGACACGTTCGTGGCCACGTTCCTGGGCTCGCCGCCCATGAACCTGGTCGACGGCGGCGACGTCATCGCCGGCTTCCGCCCCGAGAGCCTGCTGCCGCGCGCGACCGTGACCGGCCCGGCGGTGGCGCTCGACGTGCGCGTGCAGGCTGTCGAGTACCTCGGCTCCGAGCGGATCCTGCACGGCGTCGTCGAGGGCGGCCGGTTCGGCGGGCGAAAGGTCGTGTCGCGCATGACGCTGGGCGCGAGCACCGGGCTCGACGAGGGCGCGGTGCACCCGCTGGCGGTGGCGGAGCGCGATCTCCGGCTGTTCGACCCGGGCACGAAGCGGCGCGTGCCCACGCGGGAGCTGGCGTGGCGATGACCCCCGCCGACGCGGCGCGGCCGGCCGCCGGAGCGCTCCGCGACGTCCCGCGCCGCCGCGGTCCGTCCTCGGCGACCTGGCTCGGCGTGGCCCTGTTCACGCCGGCGGTGGTCTACATCCTCGCGCTGGTGGGCCTGCCGCTGGCGCTCGCGTTCCTGTACAGCGTCAGCGACGTCACGGTCGGCTCCGAGGGCTGGTCGTTCGTCGGCCTCGACAACTTCCGCAGCGTGATCCGCAGCCCCACGTTCCGCCGCGCGCTGCTCGACTCCTTCGTCTTCACGGTGTCCACGCAGGTCATCGTGCTGGTCGCGGCCACGGCCCTGTCGCTCGCGCTGCGCGAGCGCTTCCGGGGCCGGGCGGCGGTCCGGTTCCTGATCCTGCTGCCCTGGGTCGCGCCCATCAGCCTCGGCGCGATCGGCTGGAAGTGGATCCTCGACTCCATCTACTCGGTGGTGAGCTGGGTGCTCGCGCGGCTCCACCTCGTGAACCGGTTCGACCCGCCCATGTGGCTGGGCGAGCCGGCGCTCGCCATGGGCTCGGTGATCGCCGTGCACGCCTGGCGCATGATCCCGTTCGCGACCGTGATCATGCTGGCCGGCCTCACCTCCATCCCGAAGGAGATCCCGGAGGCCGCCGCGGTGGACGGGGCCGGGTTCTGGCGCACGCACTTCCAGATCACCCTCCCCATGATGCGGCCGATCATCAACGTGGCCGTGCTGTTCGGGGTGGTGTTCACGTTCACCGACATGACGGTGGTCTACATCCTGACCCGCGGCGGTCCGTACGACACCACCCAGGTGCTGCCGTCGCTGGCGTTCTTCACCGGCGTGCTCGGCTCGGACCTGGCCGAGGGCGCCGCCATCTCGGTGTTCCTGGTGCCCATCCTGGTCGCGGTGGCGTTCCTGATGCTGCGGGTCGCGCACCGGGCCGAGGTGACGTGAGGAGGCGCGCGTGATCCGGACGCAGGCGACCCTCGGGACCCGCATCGGCCGGTGGGTGATCGTGGCGGGGTTCGCGGCGCTGCTCGCGTTCCCGTTCTACTGGATGGCGATCACCTCGTTCAAGCAGACCTCGGACCTCTACGACGTCGAGCACGACCCGTTCATCTTCAACGCGGCGCCCACGCTCGACCACCTGCGCTTCCTGTTCCACGAGACGCTGTTCCTGCGCTGGTTCTGGAACACCACGCTGGCCGGCGCGGCGGTGGTGGTCATCACGCTGCTGCTGGCGGTCCCGGCCGCGTACGCGCTGGCGCGGCTCACCGGCGCCGCGGGGCAGCAGCTCGGCATCGGCATCTTCCTCACCTACCTCATCCCGCCCACCCTGCTCTTCATCCCCATGTCCCGGGTCGTCGCGGAGCTCGGGCTGCAGGACACGCTCTGGGCCATCATCGTCACCTACCCGACGTTCACCGTCCCGTTCTCGATCTGGCTGCTGATGGGCTTCTTCAAGGCCATCCCCAAGGACCTGGAGGAGGCGGCGCTGGTGGACGGGCTGACCCGGCTCGGCGCGTTCGTGAAGCTCGTCATCCCGATCTCGGTCTCGGGGATCCTGACGGTGGTGATCTTCTCGTTCACGCTGGTGACGCAGGAGTTCGTCTACGCGCTCACCTTCATCTCCTCGGCCGAGCACCAGACGGTCAGCGTGGGCGTCCCCATCTACCTGGTGCGCGGCGACGTCTACTACTGGGGTTCGCTCATGGCGGCCTGCCTGCTGGCGAGCCTGCCCATCGCGATCGTCTACAACGTGTTCCTGGATCGCTTCATCGCCGGCTTCACCGTCGGCGCGGTGAAGTGAGGGGCCGCGCCCACCGCCTCCGCCCGCCCTGACGCGCTCGCGGTGAGCGGACGCTCGAGCTGCGTCCCTGCGTCCGCCCGCGGATGCGCCGGGCTCCCGCGCGCCCGGCCCGCACCCCGCCTCCGTCGGCACCTCCCGGCGCGATGCGTACCGTAGCTGGGGCTTCGGGCCCCGGAACGGGAGGAACCGCCATGTGGTTCGAACGACGGAGCCGGGCGTGGAGCCGGAGCGTGCCGTCCTTCCTCGCGGGCGCCGCCGTCGGCGCGCTCGCCGCCGCGCTGCTCGACCCGCGCCGCGGCGCAGCCCGCCGCGCGCTGGTCCGGGACAAGGCCACCTCGGCCGCCCGCCAGGCGAGGCGCGAGGCGGAGCGGCGCGCGAAGGACGTCGCCAACCGGGCGCGCGGGAGGCGCCATGAGCTCGCGCACGCGGACGAGCGCGTGCCCGACGACATCCTGGTCGAGCGGGTGCGCGCGCACATGGGGCGCCCGGTGAGCCACGCCCGGTCGATCCAGGTGCACGCCGACGACGGCATCGTGACGCTGGCCGGCCCGATCCTGCGGGACGAGGTCCAGGGCCTGCTCACGGCGATCGGGCAGGTGCGCGGCGTCCGCCGGATCGACAACCGGCTCGAGGTGCACGACGCGCCGGGCAAGCACCCGGGCCTGCAGAGCTAGGCGGGTGGCGCCCGCATGGGGGCCGCGCTGGCGCTTCGCACCGGCCCGGTCCTCCGCTATGACCTCGGTCGCATGACCACGGTCGATCAGCTGGAGACGCACCGGGCGGCGCTCACCGGTCACTGCTACCGGATGCTGGGCTCCGCCGCCGAGGCGGACGACGCGGTCCAGGAGACGCTGCTGCGCGCCTGGCGCGGTCTCGAGCGCTTCGAGGGACGCTCGTCGCTCCGCACCTGGCTGTACCGGATCGCCACCCGGGTGTGCCTCGACGCGCTCGAGGACCGGGCGCGGCGGGCCCGCCCGGTGGATCTCGGGCCGGCCGGCACCGCGGCCGACGCGCTCGAGGCGCTCCCGGCGGAGCGCTGGATCGAGCCCATCCCCGACGCGCAGGCGATCCCGGCCGACGTCGATCCCGCCGAGCAGGTGCTCCTGCGCGAGAGCATCCGGCTCGCGTTCGTGGCCGCGCTCCAGCAGCTCCCGCCGCGCCAGCGGGCCGCGTTGCTCCTCGCGGACGTGCTGGGCTGGTCGGCCGCGGAGATCGCCGGCGACCTCGACACGTCCGTGGCGGCCGTGAACAGCATGCTGCAGCGGGCCCGCGCGACGCTCCCGGCGCGGGATCCCTCCGGCCCCGGCGCGGCGCTGTCGCAGGCCGAGGCCGCGCTGCTCGAGCGCTACGTGGAGGCGTTCGAGCGCTACGACGTGGCGGCGCTCACCGCGACGCTCCGCGAGGACGCCTGCTTCTCCATGCCGCCGTTCTCGCTCTGGCTGCGCGGGCGCGACGCGGTGGCCGCCTTCCTCGCCGGGCCGGGCGCCGGCTGCCGCGGCTCGCGCCTGCTGCCCACCGCGGCGAGCGGCCTGCCCGCGTTCGGCCAGTACCGGGCCGCGGGCCCCGGCGTCCACCGCCCCTGGGCGCTCCTCGTGCTGGAGCCGTCGGCCGGCGGGATCGCCGCCTGGACCGCGTTCCTCGACACGGCCACCCTGTTCCCGCGCTTCGGCCTCCCGGCCGAGCTCACCCCGTAGCCGCGCTCAGGGCCGGCCCGGCGATGGCGCCCGCCGCGCCCGAAGCGGAGGCGCTGCCCACCTCCACCGCGGGCGATCGCGCGCCCTGCCGCTCGAACGCGATGGCCGTCCCATCCGTCGCGATCACCTGCCCCATGACGCCTCCTGCCCGTCGGCTGCGCGCCCCCGCAGCAGGGCCAGCAGCAGCCGGCGGTCGCGCAGCACCAGGCCGCCCCAGATCAGCGCGGCGACGTAGGTGGGGAACAGCACGTGGCTGAACAGCGGGTTCCCCACCCGCACCTGCGTCGCGACCGCGCCGCCCAGGTACCCGGTGAGCAGGATCGCGCCGAGCGCCGCGGTGCGCGGGACGGCGTACAGCGCCACGCAGGCGAGCAGCGTCGTGCCGATCCCGACGACGGTGTCGAGCGGGAACCCGAGCTGCTGCGAGCCCTCCAGCACCGGCGCCGCCCGCATCAGCTTCCCCATGGCGTCGACCGCGAGGAACGCGATGGCGAGGCCGCTCAGCACGCGACCGGTCCACACCGCGGTCCTCGAGGTCGCGCCCGACTGCACCCGCTCCGCGCCCGCCGTGTTCCGCCCACCGATGTCCGTCGTCAGCTCCATTGTGTGCTCCTCACCTGTCGGGTCCGGGGCGCTCGCCCCTGGACGTGCGTGTCGGCGCCCATCCCGCCGCTCCTCGTCGCGACGATCGGCGCCTCGCTGGATCGACACCGTCCGGAGGGAATTCTCATCGAAGCGTGAGCGGGGCGATGCGCGAACGACCGTCACGGGTCGTAAACGCCCGCCCACATCGCCGTGTAGGGGTGCGCCGCGTGGGGCGTCGCCTCGGCGCTCCCCGAGACGGCACCTTGACGCCGGGGCGATCGCGCCATGCGCGCGGTCGGGGAGGCGGCCGTGGGACGCGCGAGCTTGCGGGCGGCGGGGATCGTCCTCGGGGTGGTGGCGTGGCTGGGCTGCGGCTCCTCCGGCGGCGGGAAGCGGGAGACGTGCACGCCCGCGGATTGCGCGGCGGCGGGCGCGTCCTGCGGCCAGGTGAGCGACGGCTGCGGCGGGTTCCTCCAGTGCGGCGGGTGCCCCGAGGGCCAGACCTGCGGTGGCGGCGGGACGGCGAACGCCTGCGGCGCGCCGGCGTGCCACCCGGCCACCTGCCAGTCCCTGGGGAAGAACTGCGGCCAGGTGGACGACGGCTGCGGCGGGCGGCTGGAGTGTGGGAGCTGCCCGCAGGGCCAGGTCTGCGGCGGTGCTGGGACGCCCAACGTCTGCGGGACGCCGGCGGCGGGCTGCACCCGCACCACCTGCGCGAAGGAGGGCAAGACCTGCGGCACCATCCCCGACGGCTGCGGCGGCACGCTCGACTGCGGCGCGTGCGGCAGCGGGAAGGTCTGCACCGCCTCGAACACCTGCGGCCCCGCGCCCTGCACGCCGACCACCTGCGCCGCCCAGGGGAAGGACTGCGGCCGCATCGAGGACGCCTGCGGCGGCACGCTCGACTGCGGCGCCTGCCCCGAGGGCCAGACGTGCGGTGGCGGCGGGAACCAGAACGTCTGCGCGGTGCCCGCGCCCGCCCCGACGGTGCGCTGGTACGCCACCGTGAGCACCCCCGGGCCGGACGTGTACGCCGCGGTCGGCGCGGACGAGCAGGGTTCGCGCGTCCTGCTCTCCACCACCATCGACGAGGCCGGGCCGGGCGGCGGCACGCTGCGCCTGGAGAAGCGGGACCACGACGGCAAGGCGGTGTGGTCGAAGACCTTCACCTACGCCGGCTGGCCGGTGTTCCGCATGGCGGTCACGCGCCTCGGCAACGTGCTGCTCGCGATCGACCCGCAGTGCTGGGGCGACTGCACCGGCCGCCCGGGCATCGACCTCGGCGGCGGCGCGATCCAGGACTCGGCCCTGGTGAAGCTCGGTCCCGATGGGCGCCACGTCTGGACCGTGTCGCTGGCCGGGTCGAGCGTGAACCAGCTCGCGTCCGACGACTCCGGCTCGGCGCTCCTGTTCCGTTCCCCGCGCCAGACGTACGCGCCGGTGGTCGAGAAGTACTCCTGGGAGGGCAAGCCGCTCTGGTCGAAGGCGTCGCAGTGGGTGGACGCGATCTCGCTCGCGCCGACCGGCGAGGCCTACGTCGCCGGCCACTCCTCGAGCGGCCTCGTGGACGGCGCGCCGGCGCCCGCCTCCGGCACCTGGACGGCGCAGGTGGTGAAGCTCGGGACCGACGGCAAGTTCCAGTGGTCGGTCCAGTCCGCGACCCTCGGCTACTTCAGCGGCATCGGGACCACCAGCAAGGGGACGCTCGTGCTGCTCGCCGACCGGGCCGGCACGGTCACCTGGGGCGACTCGACCGTGGACAACGGCGGGCTGGTGTTGGCGGTGCTGGAGGCCGACGGGAAGCCGCGCTGGGCCCGCGGCGTGGAGCGGCTCTGGCCGGCGCTCCTGGGCGTGGACCCCACCGGGCGCGCGGCGGTCGCGGGCAACCCGACCAGCTGCCTGGCCGTGACCGTCCGCACGTTCGACCTCGCCAACACGCCGCTCTGGACGCGCACCGTGCCGACCAACGGCCAGTGCGGCTCCACGCGCGCGCAGGCGCTCTCGTACGGCGCCGACCACGAGGTCACGGTGGGCGGCACGTTCGGCGGCACGATCGTCGTGGGCGAGGACACGCTCGTGCCGCAGGGAGACGACGGGATCGCGGTCGAGCTGGCGCCCTGAGCGTCCGCGCGTCGCCGGGACCCCGGGCCGTCGTGGCCCGGGGTCCGCGGGCGGTGCAGCAGCCCTAGGCTCGTTGCGCCGCGGGCTCCGCGGGGGCACGGTTCGCGCCGACCTGGTACGTGCCGACGGGCGCGCGGAACGAGACGGCCAGGCGGTTCCACCCGTTGATGGCGACGATCGCCATGGTGAGGTTCACCAGCTCCGCCTCCTCGAACTCCTGCCGCGCCGCCTCGAACGCCTCGTCCGGCACGCCGGTCTGGCCGATGAGCGTGACGGTCTCGGTCCAGGCGAGCGCGGCGCGCTCGCGCGGCGTGAAGAACGGGGTCTCCCGCCAGACCGGCACCGCGTACAGCCGCTGCTCGGTCTCGCCGTGCGCGCGGGCCTCCTTGGTGTGCATGTCCACGCAGAACGCGCAGCCGTTCAGGTACGACGCCCGGAGCTTCACCAGGTGATACAGGGTCAGGTCCAGCCCCGAGCCCCGCACGTACTGCTCGAGCGCGTACATCGCCCGCAGGGCCCCCGGTGCGACCTTCCCGTGATCGATCCTCGGCTGCATGGCCTCTCCTCGATGTTCGTGGGTCATGACCGGCAAGACGGGCGCGCCGCCGGCCCGTGACCGGCCGGCCCGTGACGCCCCGATCGGACCGGGCGACGGCATCGCGGTCACGGCACCGTCACCCCGATCGTCTCGACCCCATGATGACCCCCTCCGCCACCACCCCTGGGCTCCCCGCGGAGCGGAGCTCGGCGTTCGAGCGCCTCCGCCCCCGCCTGTTCGGCATCGCCTACCGCATGCTCGGCACCGTCCCGGACGCGGAGGACGTGCTGCAGACCGCCTACCTGCGCTGGCACGAGGCGGACGTCGCGGCGGTGCAGAACCCCGAGGCCTGGCTGGTGGCGGTCACGAGCCGGCTCGCGGTCGATCGGCTGCGCCAGGCGAGCGGCGAGCGGAAGCGCTACGTGGGCGACTGGTTGCCCGAGCCGCTCGTCACCGGCGCCGCGCCTCCCGCCGACGCGCGCTCCGAGCTGGCCTCCGACCTGTCCATGGCGTTCCTGGTGCTGCTCGAGCGGCTCTCGCCGGACGAGCGCGCCGCGCTGCTGCTCCGCGACGTGTTCGGCGCCGGCTACGCGGAGATCGCCCGGGTGCTGGACCGGAGCGAGGAGGCCTGCCGCCAGGTGGTGCACCGGGCGCGGCTGCGGGTGCGCGAGGGGCGGCCGCGGTTCGAGGTGCCGCTCGAGGCCAAGCACCGGCTGGTGGCTCGCCTCCTGGACCGGCTGGCCGCGGCCGACGAGCAGGCGCTGCTCGCGCTCGTGTCCGACGACGCCACCTGGACCTCCGACGGCGGAGGCAAGGTCCACGTCGCGCGCGGGCTCCGCGGCAGCGCGCGCATCGTCCGGTTCATGCTGAACGTGGCCCGCAAGGGCGCCGGCCGGACGCGGCGCGAGCTGGTGTGGATCAACGGCGAGCCCGCCATCCTCACCACCCTCGACGGCCGGCCGTTCTCGACCACCTCGTTCGCGACCGACGGCGAGCGCGTGACCGCGTTCTACGCGGTGCTCAACCCGGACAAGCTGCGGCGGGTGGAGCCCGCTCGCGGGCGCTGAGCCGCTCAGCCCGACAGGTGCGGGTGCCGGCGCCGCGGGCCCTCCGCTCCGCCCGGCCCCGCGCGCCGCACCCAGTCGATCGCGTCGCGCACCCGCCGGGGCACGAGACGGCGCGAGGGGTACACCGCGAACAGCTCCCGGCCCTCCGGCTCCCCCAGCGCGCACTCCAGCGGCACCAGGCCGCGGGCGGCGGCGACCATCTCGGCCGGCGCGCGCACCACGCCGAGCCCCGCCAGCGCCGCCTCGACCGCGACGCGCGGGTCGCTCGCCGCGAAGCGCTCGTTCGGCCTCAGCTCCCGCACCGCCCCGTCCGCGCCCCGGAAGCGCCACGGCCGGCCCGGGTGCGTCACCACCGCCGGCGCCCGGGCCAGCCTCGCCGCGTCCACCCGCCGACGGCCCCCGAGCGCGCGCGCGACCAGCGCGGGCGAGGCGGCGAGCGCGTAAGGGATCGCCCAGAGCCGCCGGGCCACCACGTCGGCCTCGGCGACCGGACCGACGCGGAACGCGAGGTCGAGCGCCTCCTCCACCAGGCTCAGCACCGAGTTGGTGAGCCGCAGGTCCACGGTGACGCGCGGGTGGGCGGCCGCGTACGCGATGAGCGTCCGGCCCACCCGCTCCGCGCCGGTCACCACCGGCGCGGTCACCCGCAGCCGGCCGGCGGGCTCCTCGTCGCGCTCGGTCGCGTCCTCGAGCAGGTCCCGGAGCTGGTCCAGCAGCGGCGCCGCGCGCGCGAGCAGCCGGGCCACGTGCAGGGCGATGCCGGGGGCCAGCGACGAGCGGCGCCGCGCGCGCGAGCAGCCGGGCGCCCTCGTCGGTGGCCGAGACGCGCCGCGAGGTGCGGTGCAGCAGGCGCACCCCGAGCCGCTCCTCCAGGCGCGCCACCGCCCGGCTCACGGTGCTGGTGGGGACGCCGGTGCGCCGGGACGCGCCCACGAAGCTCGACTGCCGGGCCACCGCCACGAAGAGCCGCAGGTCGCCCGGATCGATCATCTCTTCCATGGGACGAAGCATACCGGATCGTCCCGTGGATCCGCGCCGCGGCGCGGGCTAGGGATGCGCGCATGACGACGACGCCGGGTGGGCTGAAGGATCGCACGGTGGTGGTGGTGGGCGGTGGGTCGGGCATCGGCCTCGCCGTGGCGCGGGAGGCGCTGGCGCGCGGCGCCGAGGTGGTGCTGGCGGGGCGCTCCCGGGAGCGCCTGGCGCGGGCGCTCGGTGGGCTCGGCGCCGGCGCGAGGGCGCGGGCCGTCGCGGCCGACGTCCGGCGCGAGGACGAGGTGGTGCGGCTGTTCCGGGAGGTCCCGGCCGCCGACCACGTGGTCGCGACGGCGGTCGTGCCCGCGTACCCGCCCATCGCCGCGTTCGACCTCGAGGCGGCCCGCGCGGTGGTGGACTCGAAGCTGCTCGGCGCCCTGCTGCTCGCGAAGCACGGGGCGCCCAGGCTGCGGCCGGGCGGCTCCCTCACGTTCACGACCGGGATCGCCGCCGATCGCCCCATGCCGCGGGGCTCGATGATCGCCGCGGTGAACGGCGCGCTGGCGGCGTTCGTGCGCGCCGCGGCGCTGGAGCTCGCCCCGCTGCGGGTGAACGCGCTCTCGCCGGGCTGGGTGGACACCGAGATCTGGGACGCCGTCGCGGGCGACGGAAAGGCGGCGACGTTCGCGGCGATGGCCGAGCGGCTCCCCGCCCGTCGCATCGGCCGGCCGGAGGACGTCGCCCACGCCGCCGCGTTCCTGATGGAGAACGGGTTCACCACCGGGACCGTGCTCCGCGTGGACGGGGGGCACCCGCTGGTCTAGGCGGCGCTCCGCGACGCCGTCCTCACGAGGCGAGCGCCCCGGCCGCGCGCGCCGCCGGCGGCCGGGGCGCCTCGCTCACCCGCGCTCGCGGTCGCGGTACATCCGCCGCTGGGCCTTCTTGATGGTCCGCCAGCGCTGCTTCTCGGCCCGCGCCGCGGCGCCGCCGCGGCGGGCCTCCTGGAGCGCCGCCTCGCGCTCCAGCTTGCGCAGGCTCTCGAGCCGTCCGGCGTCGAGCCCGCCCGCCTCCACCGCGGCCGCCACCGCGCAGCCGGGCTCACCGGCGTGGCTGCAGTCCCGGAACCGGCACCCGGCGGCGAGCGCGGCCACGTCGTCGAACGCCGCGGCGAGCCCGCCGGCGTCCCACAGCCGGAGCTCCCGGATGCCGGGGCCGTCGATGACGCTGCCGCCGCCGGGGATCTCGAACAGGCGCCGCGCGGTGGTGGTGTGGCGGCCGCGCGCGTCGCGCGCCCGGACGGCGCCCACCGGCTGCTCGGCGCGCCCGAGCAGCGCGTTCACGAGGGTGGACTTCCCCGCGCCGGAGGGGCCGACGAACACCGCCGTCCGCCCCGGCCCCACCAGGCCGGCCAGCGCGTCCAGGCCCTCGCCGCTCAAGCCGGACGCGACCAGCACCGGCGCGCCCGCCGCGGCCGACCGCGCCTCGGCGAGCGCCTCCCCGAGGTCGGGGACCAGGTCGGCCTTGGTGAGGACCACCGCGGGCTCGGCGCCGCTCGCGTGCACCGCGGCGAGCGTGCGCTCCAGGCGGCGCGGGTGGGCGCCCTCGTCCAGGCCCTGGACGACGAGCACGACGTCCACGTTGGCCGCGAGCACCTGCTCGACGGTGGCGCGGCCGGCGGCGTTGCGCGACAGCGCCGAGCGCCGCTCCAGCACGCGCGCGATCACCGGCGGCTCGCCGGGCGCGGCGAGCACGAAGTCGCCTGCGACGGGCGCCGGATCGGCGCCGAGCAGGTGGCCGGGGACGATCGCCAGCCGGTCGCCCGCCTCGAAGCGGACCCGCAGCCGGCGGCCGCGGTCCGCGACGACGCGGCCGACGAGGAGAGTGGAGGCTTCTTCAGAGGAGAGCTGCGCCGAGAAGTACGGACCCCAGCCGAGAGCTGCGAGGGTGGACACGATTGGACCTCGAATGCACGAGCGGACGGACGCGCCGACGTCGCGCCGCACGGGCGGACGCGTCGGAGGCGCACGGGTCGCGCGGGCGCTCGCGGGAGCGCGGCGCGCGACGACTCGGGCTAGAGGACACGATCGGTCACGGGTCTCTTCTAGGCGGCTGGCCGCCGGGCGTCAACCGCCCTGGCGGCGAGTGCGGCCGGATGGCGCGGCGCTCAGCGGCAGGCGCGCGCCGGCTCGGGGCTCCCGGCCCGGCCGGCCCGGACGTCCCGATGCAGCTTCACCACCGCGTCGGCGATCCCGTCGGGGCCGATCCGCTTCGCGAGCACCTCGTCGGCGCCGCTGGCCCGGAGGCGCGCCGCCAGCGCGGGGTCCTCGCTCCCCGTGACCGCCACGATCGGCAGATCCCGCTCGCCGCCCACGTGGCGGATGCGCCGCACCAGCTCCCCGCCGTCCACCTCCGGCATCACCACGTCGGTGACGAGGACGTCGAGGCTGAAGATCTCCTCCGCCAGCCTCAGCAGCCCGGCCATCGCGTCGCGCTCCGTCACCACCTCGAAGCCGCGACCGGCGAGCGCCTCGGAGAGCATCGCGCGCGCGAGCGCGTCGTCGTCGACCACCAGCGCGCGCGGCCTCGCCGCGGTGAGCCCGGTGACGGCCGCGTCCAGCACCGCGCGCGCGGCCCGTCCCGCGCCGAACTCGACGCCCACGCCTCCGGCACGCCCATGGACCACGGTCGCCGCCAGGCCCAGCCGCTCGCCATGCGGCGTCGACAGGTCGAGGCGGATGGGCGTGCCCGGGACCACCGGGGCGTCCGTGCTCACGAACGCGCCGCCGTGGGACACGTCCTCGAAGCGCGCCTCGACCGCGGAAGCCGGGGTGGTCAGGCGGGTGCGGCCGCCCACGCGGAGGCGCGGCGCGGACCGTCGGCCCCCGTCGGCGCGCGGCGGGCACGCTTCGGCCAGGCAGGCGTGCAGCCCCCGCCCCTCCTCCACCGCGACCACGAACCCCGCCGGCGCCGCGTCCCGCGGCTGGTACGGATCGCCCACCGCCACCGTGCGCACCGTCCCGGAGCAGGTGAACTCCTCGCCCGGCGCTCCCTCGAGGCGCAGCACGAAGCGGTCGCCCAGCGGAGGCGAGAGCGGGCTCGGGACGAACAGCCGGCGTCTCGCAGGGTCGTAGGTCATCGCCTCCCATCCCGGACCGCCCAGGGACAGCACCAGCACCGGCAGCGGCCCCGGCGGCTCGACCGGCTCGTCCAGCCCGGCAGCGGCGGCGAGCACCGTCACCCCTTCGGCGACGCGGTCCTGCCCGAGCGAGACCCGTGCGTCGCTGGCGCCGAGCGCGTCGACGACGTTGGCCCGGGTGGACGCGGTGGCCTGCGAGAGGGACAGCGCCACGCCGCCCGCCCGCGCGCACCAGAACGCCAGCCGCGCCACCGCGGCCGCCGGCTTCGGCGCGTCGAGCCGCACGACCGCCAGCAGGCCCTGCGAGTCGCGGCGGAACCCCGCCTCGCAGCCCTCCAGGTCGTCGCGCACCAGCGAGAGGACGGTGGCGAGCGCACCCGTCACCTCGCGCGCGCGAGCGCCATGGACGTGACCGAAGCTCACGACGACGGACTCCGGCATCAGTAGCTCACCTCCAGCACGGCGTGACGGTGGGTGCACGGTACGCCGTCGCGGTCGGCGGCGGCGCAGGGCGCGAGCAGCTCCACGCGCGGGCGCGCGGGATGCCCCGCAGGCGCGACCGCGGCCGCGGTGCGCGACGCGGCGCAGGCCGGGCCGGCGAGCAGCCAGGCGCCCGCGAGGCAGGCGAGCGCCGGCCGTGGCAGCGGGGATCGTGCGGTCATCGATCGCCGCCAGAGCACGGAGCGTACCGCCCGCCACCGCGCGAGATGACGCAGGTTTGGCCCGGCGGCGGGGGGTCGCCGCGCCACCACCCCCGCCGCAGGGTGCGCCGCGGCGCGCGGGACCGCCGATGGCCGCACGCCGCGCGAAATTCCGCGCCTGCCGTGCGGTCTGCGCCCCGCGCGCTCGCGAGCCCGGCGCCCGCGGCGCGGCGGGTCCGCCGGCACTCGCGAGTCGGGGGTCCGGTCCGCGACGCGCGGGACAGCGTGCCCGCGCGGACGGCGCGCGAGGGTGCGACCGACCGCCACCGTGCCCGCTCCGTCCGCCTGGGACTGGGCACGGCCCGCCCGTCCGGCTTATCCGGTGGAGATGCGCTTCCTCCACCCGGAGCACGACGAGGCGCTCGAGCTGTCGCTCGAGGACGTGTTCCTCGTCCCCAGCTACTTCGACGGCGGCTCGCGGCTGGAGGTGGACCTCCGGCCGGTGGACTTCGCGGGCGGCTCGCACCCGGTGGTCTCGGCCAACATGAACGCGGTCACCGGCAAGCGGATGGCCGAGACCATGGCGCGGCTGGGCGGGCTCGGCGTCCTGCCGCAGGACATGAGCCTCGACACCGCGGCGCGGATCATCCAGCACATCCGGTCCGTGGACCCGCGCCACGACACGCCCCTCTCCGTCTCGCCCCGCGCCACGCTGCGCGACGTGCAGGGCATCATCCGGAAGCGCGCGCACGACATGGTGGTGGTGGTGGACGACGAGCGCCGCCCGGTCGGCATCGTGACGCACGCCGACCTGCGCGACCAGGACCAGTACTCGCCGGCCGCGTCGTTCATGTCGTCGCGCCTCGTGACCCTCCCGGCGGGCACGCCGAACCGCGAGGCGTTCCTGCGGATGGAGGAGCAGCGGGTGAAGGCCGCGCCGGTGGTGGACGGCGCGGGCCGGCTGGTCGGCGTCCTCACCCGCGACGACGCCGTGCGCCTGGAGCTGCTCGCGCCGGCGCTCGACCCCGCCGGCCGGCTCATGGTCGCCGCCGCGGTGGGGATCTCCGCCGACGCCGCCACCTCGGCCGCGCGGCTCGCCGAGCTGGGCGTCGCGGCGATCGTGCTCGACACCGCGCACGGGCACCAGCGCCGCATGCTCGAGGCGATCCGCGAGGTGCGGCGGGCCATCGGCGACCGGCTGCCGCTCGTGGCGGGGAACGTGTGCACGCCGGAGGGCACCCGGGACCTGCTCGACGCGGGCGCGGACGTGGTCAAGGTGAACGTGGGCCCGGGCGCGATGTGCACCACGCGCATGCAGACCGGCGCCGGGCGCCCGACGTTCACCTCCGTGCTCGCGTGCGCCCGCGAGGCGCACCGGCGCGGGCGGCACGTGTGGGCCGACGGCGGCGTCCGCGATCCGCGCGACGTGGCGCTGTACCTCGCGGCGGGCGCCTCGCGCGTCATGATCGGGACGGCGCTCGCCGGCACGTACGAGAGCCCCGGCGACGTGAAGGAGGATCGCGAGGGGCGCCCGTACAAGGAGAACTACGGCATGGCGAGCGCGCGCGCGGTGAGCGATCGCACCGCCGGCATCGATCCGTTCGAGCGCGCGAAGAAGGGCTTCTTCCGCGAGGGCATCTCCACCTCGCGCATCTACATCCGCGAGGGCCGGGAGAGCGTGGGCGCGATCCTGGTGGACGTGATCACCGGGGTGCAGTCGGCGTTCACCTACGCCGGCGCGGCGTCGGTGCCCGAGTTCCACCGCAAGGCGGTGGTGGGCGTGCAGACCGCGGGCGGCTACGTCGAGGGCAAGCCGCGCGGGTGAGCGGCCGCGGCCCGGGACGCATCCGGCCGTTCGGCGCCCGCCCTTCGACCCGCGAGGTGCACCGAGCCGGCCGGCGTCAGCGGGCGGCGTGCGTGCGGCGGCCGCGCGCGGCGCCACGGCCCGGGGCCGCCGGGCGCAGCAGCGCGTCCCACGCCGCCATGGCGGACTCGACGATCCCGAGCAGCTCGGCGCGCGAGGCGCCGTCGCGCGCCCGGAGCGAGAGCCCCTGCAGCACGGTGGCGTAGAACGCGGTGAGCGCCTCCACGTCGGCCCCCGGCGGAAGGTCACCCTCGTCGACGCCGCGGCGGAGCCGCCGGCGCACGTCCTCGACCGCCCGGGCGCGGCGCGCCCGCAGCAGCGCGTCCAGCGCCGCACCGTCGCCGGCGTCGGGTGCGCCGCCCTGGCATGCGCCCAGCACGATCATGCAACCGCGTGGCTTCCCCGCCGCGGTGAGCCCCTCCACCGTCGCGCGAAGCATGCCGCGGAGGGCCTCCCGCGCGGTGCCCTCGTCCAGCGCGCACCGGCCGCCCGCGCCCGCGGTGGCCGCGTACAGGTCCACCGCCTCCCGGAACAGCGCCGCCTTGCTCCCGAACGCCGCGTAGAGGCTGGGTGAGTTGATCCCCATGGCGCGGGTGAGGTCCGCCATGGAGGCCCCGTCGTACCCGCGATCCCAGAACACCTCCATCGCCTTCCGCAGCGCCTCACCCCGGTCGAACGAGCGAGGCCGCCCGCGCGTGGCCATGCCGGCCCCCTTTCTGTGTCGTACAGCATAGAAAGTCGGGCGGCTCCCTGGCAAGCGCCGTAGGCTTTCTGTGTCGTTCACTACAGAACGGGAGCAACCATGGGAAGCCTGCAGGGCAAGGTGGCGCTGGTGACCGGAGGGAGCCGCGGGATCGGGGCCGCGATCGTGCGGCGGCTGGCGCGGGAGGGCGCGACCGTCGCGTTCACCTACGTCAGCTCGGAGGAGCCCGCCCGCCGGATCGCGGAGGCGGTGGAGCGCGCGGGCGGCCGCGCGCGCGCGTACCGCGTGGACAGCGCGGACCCGGTGGCGGTCGAGCGGATCGTGGACGAGGTCGCCGCCGAGCACGGGCGGCTCGACGTCCTGGTGAGCAACGCAGGCGTCGCGACGTTCAAGCCGGTCGAGGAGACCACGCTCGAGGACTTCGACCGGATCGTCGCGACGAACCTCCGGTCGGTGTTCGCGGGCGCGCGCGCGGCCGCGCGCCACCTGCGCACCGGCGGGCGCATCATCACCATCGGCAGCGCCAACGACGAGCGCGTCCCGTTCCCGGGCGTCTCCGCATACGCGGCCAGCAAGGCGGCGCTCGTCGGCCTGACCAAGGGCCTGGCGCGCGATCTCGGTCCGCGGGGGATCAGCGTGACGCTGGTGTCGCCGGGGCCGATCGACACCGACATGAACCCGGCCAGCGGGCCGCTCGCCTCCACCGTCCTGCCGATGCTGGCCTTGCCGCGGTACGGGACGGGCGACGAGGTGGCCGGCCTGGTGGCGTACCTCGCCTCGGACGAGAGCGCGTTCGTCACCGGCGTCTCGCTCGCCATCGACGGGGGGATCACCGCCTGAGGGGCGAACGCGGCGCCATCGCGCCGCCCGCTCCGCTAGAGTGGCGCGATGGCGAACGCACCCGGTCACGCCTGCCCGCGCTGCGGCGCACCCCGCGCGCCCGGGCCGGAGTGCCCGCGGTGCCGGGTGATCTACGCGAAGGCCCGGCCGCGGCCGGCGCCTGCCACCCCGCTGCCGGACGCGCCGCAGCCGGACCTCGGCGCGGAGGGCGTCGCGCTCGGGATGCCGCCGCCGGCGCGCTGGTCCGGCGCGCTGGACGGCGCCCGCCGCGAGCTGTGGATCCGGGCGGTGGCGCCGCCCGCCGCGCTGCTCCTCGCGCTCGCGCTGGTCGCGAGCGGACCGGGCCACGCGCTGCTCCGCACGTTCCTGTCCATGTGGATCCACGAGCTCGGGCACGCCACCGCCGCGTGGCTGTGCGGCCACGGCGCGTTCCCCGGCCCCTGGCGGACGCCCATCTCGGCGGCGCGGCTCCCGCTCGTGGTGGTGGCGGTCGCCGGCGGGCTCGCCGCGCTCGCCTGGCGCGGCTGGCGCACCGGGCGGCGGGCGCTCCTCGCCGCCGGCCTGGCCGGGCTCGCCGTCCAGCTCGTCTGCACTGCGCTGCCGGCGACGACCGCCCGGGCGCTCATCACGTTCGGCGGCGACGCGGGGTGCATGGTGATCGGCGCGGCCCTGGTGGCGACGATCTGGTCCGATCCCGAGGGCCCGCTCGGCCGCGGCTCGCTGCGGTGGGGCTTCCTCGCCATCGGCGCGGCGGCGCTGGTGGACGCGCTCCACGCCTGGGTCCGCGCCTGGCGCGACCCCGGGGAGCTCCCGCTCGGCGAGATCGAGGGCGTCGGCCTCTCCGACGCGAGCACGCTCATGCAGGTGCACCGCTGGAGCGCGTCCGCGCTGTCCGGCCGCTACGTGACGCTCGGGCTCGCCTGCCTCGCGGCGCTCGGGGCGGTGTACGCGGTGATGCTGGCGCGGGCCCGGGCGGCGGTCGCGGGGGAGGCGCGGCGCGGCATCAGCCGGTGATCCACACCCCGAGGACCGCCGAGAACAGGAGCGCGGCCCCGACCGCCCCCGCGCGCCCGGCCCGGGCAGGGCCGCCCGCGCCGGACCGGCGCCAGCTCCACGCCGCGAGCGCGAGCACGCCCGCGAGCACCGCGGCACCGACCACCGGCAGCGGCGCCAGCGCGCCGGGCGGGACGAGCGCCTTCGCGCCGATGGCGTGCAGCGTGTCCACGCCCGCCGGATCGCGCAGCGCGAGCGGGAGGTAGCCGCCCCACGAGGCGAGCTTCGCGAGCGCCTTGGCGAGGTGCGCCACCGCGACGACCGGGGCGGCGCCGGTCGCGGCCGCGGCGAGCAGCTCCCGCGGGCTGCCCCGATGCCCGGCGGCGCGGGCCACCGCCGCGATCGCGAGCCACAGCAGCGCCGGGAAGCCCACCAGGAACCAGGCCGCCTCGGCCCAGGCCGCGGCGCCGCCGGCGGGCGCGAGCGCCTCGGGCACGCGGTGGAAGATCCCCTCGAGCCAGGGCACCTCACCGGCGAGCTCGTGGGTCACGAAGCCGGAGGCCACCATCACGAACGCGGCCTCCGCCGGGCGCAGCAGCCGGTGCGCGCGCGAGGGCGCCTCCGGCGGCGCGAGGCCGAGCCCCACGTTCTCGCGCGGGCACACCTTGGCGCACTGCAGGCACAGCACGCAGCCGTCGCCCGAGGTGCGGGCGAACGGGCGCAGCAGCGAGGGGCAGCTGCGCCGGTCGAGCCGGTCACGGTTCACCGCGGCCACGCAGTCCCGCGTCTCGCAGGCGTCGCAGACGGCCGGGTCCCGCGTCTCGAGCTGCAGCGGGGTGAAGCGGCCGTACACCGAGAGCAGCGCGCCGGCCGGGCAGAAGGACTTGCAGAACGAGCGCGGCTCCCGGAACAGCAGGCCGGTGGCGAGCGCCGAGGCGAGCAGCGCGACGAGCAGCAGCGCGCTGTAGTGGGGGACGCGGTGGATCGAGGCGCCCGCGACGAGCAGCTGCAGGGAGAGGTACGCCGCCACCACGGCCCAGCCGGCGCGGAGGAGCCCCCACGTCGGCAGGCGCGCGATCCCGAGGCGCCGCCCGGCCGCCGCGCCGAGCCGGTTCACCAGCTCCATCGGGCAGACGGTGCACCAGGCGCGCCCGAGCAGGAGGGCGGCGGCGATCATCCCGGGCCACCACAGCCCCCACACGAAGAGCGTGGTCAGGTTCGTCTTGCGGAGCGTCTTCAGCTCCGCGGCGGAGGCCCCGGTCCCGAGGCCCCACCCGTTCACGACGAGGAGCACCACCGCGATCACCGCGGCCGCCTGCAGCGCGAGCGGGAAGACCGGGCTCGCGAGGAGCCGGCGCGCGGGGCGGGGGTCGAGGACGTCGAGGCGCAGGCGCGATGCCATGTTCCGGTGCTCCGGGGGTGCGGGATGCAGGTGGATGGAACACCGGCGCCGGCCGGGGAGACCCCTCGGCCGGCGCCGGCCTTCACGCGGTCAGTCGCGCGTCACGGCGCTGCGAAGTGGCAGGCGCCGCACTTGTTCGTGTACGGGATGGGCATCATCGTCGCCGACCGGTTCGTGATCTCCGCGCGGAGCGGGACGTCGAACACGTGGCTGGAGATGTCGCCCGACCAGTACTGCACGCCGGCGATCGAGGCCTGCTTCAGGCCCGAGCCGGACTTCGCGGTCTTCGGCATGTGGCAGTCCGCGCAGCGGATGTCGCCCATGGCCACGTCCGCGACGCCCTGCGCCGCCCAGTGCGAGCGCATCCGCTGGCCCACGGTCAGGTTCTCCGGGGCCGGGTAGCCGTTCAGGTACGCCTTGTGGCACCCGAGGCACAGGCCTTCGGCGCCCGCCGCGGTGTAGTCGGCGCCCGAGGCGTCGAGCGCCGTGCGGAGCTGGTGCGGCACCTCGCCGTTGCCGTGCAGGTCGTGGCAGTCCGAGCAGGCGAGCAGGTCGTACGGGTTCCGGTACTTCTTCGACTTCAGGAAGTCCGAGGCCTGCTGGTGGTGCTTCACCGAGTGGACGCCGTCGCCGCCGCCCGCGACGGTCCAGAGCCCGTCGTCGATGCTGTGCACGTTCTCGGCGAGGAACTCGGCGCGGGAGAGCCCCACCGCCGGCATGCGGCCGGCCTCGTCCAGCGGCGCCTCGGTGACCGGCGCGCCGGCGGCGTTCTTCACGCCGCCGCGGCCGATGGCGCGGGTGTGGCACGCGGCGCAGATGTTGACCTCGCGCTCCGGCGTGATGAGGCCCGGGGAGACGATGGCGTGACCCTGGCCGGCCTTGTACCAGTGCTCGGAGCCGGGACCGTGGCAGGACTCGCAGGAGACGTTCATGACCTCGGCGGCGCCGTCGCCGTCGAAGTCGTAGTCCCCGGCCTCGTCGGGGACCGCGCTCGCCTTGTTGCCGTTGAGCGCGTAGCCGGTGAAGTGGCAGCCGGCGCAGGCGTTGTCGAACGACTTCTCGGGCGTGGCGGTCACGTTCTTGAACGCCAGCGCGCTCTCGTTCCACCAGTTGCCGGCGTTGTACTGCTGCCACGTCCAGCGGCCGAACGGATCGTTCACGGTCTGGTTGCCGGCGAGGCCCGCCGCCGCCTGGAGGTTGTACTGGATGGGCAGGACGTAGCGGCTGCCGTCGGCGAGCCGGGTGACCCAGCGCTGCTTGTAGAGGCCGCCGCCGTAGGACAGCTCCGCCTCGTAGACGACGCCGCTCAGCGGGTCGGCCGGGGTGGCCACGTTGTCCAGCCGCACCTTGTACTTGCCGTCGGTGTCGTGGAACAGGGTCGCGGTGAAGCGGGTCAGCGCCGCGCCCGGATCCGTCTCGGAGACCTTCCAGTCGGTGGTCGGCGTGCCGTCCGCCTCGCGGTAGTAGTACAGCACGGTGCCGGCCTCGAACTTGTCGAGCGCCTCGTTCCACTGCGGGAAGCGGCTGCCGTTCTGCAGCGGGCCGGCGCGGCCGGTCACGCGGATGCCGTTCATGTGCAGGGTCTGGAGCTCGTGCACCGCGCCGTGGCAGCGGAGGCAGACGCTCGGGCCGACGTACTGCGCCGCCGCCGACGGCCGCGTCGACACCTTGACGTCGAGCTGCTTGCCGACGAGGGAGGTCTCCTGGAGCGAGCGGCGGCACAGGCTGCCGCCGGGGAGGTGCGCCGCGTCCGCCGGCGCGGGCACCACGGTCACGAAGTAGCGGCCGGTCGCGACGGTCGGGATCCGGTACACGCCGGTCGCGTCGGTGACCGCCTTCGCGTAGCCCGCGCCGTTCGCGGCGATGGTGTCCTCGAGCGGCTCGTCGACCGTGCTCGCGCGCGCGCTGTCGATGGTGGACAGGTCGATCGCGGCGCTCGGGATGTCCGTGCTCGGGACGAGGTACACGGTCGCGCCCACGACCGGCTCACCCGCGGTGTCCCTCACGATGCCGACGACGCCGGCCGGCTCCACCGGCACGTAGCCGGCGCCCGGCGGGCCCGACGGTCCGGCGGGACCCTGCGGCCCCTCGGCGCCGTCCTGGCCGTTCTGGCCGTTCGCGCCCGTCCGGCCCGCATCCCCCTGACAGGCGGCGAGGAAGAATCCCGCCGCGAGCAGCGCTAGAAGTCTCTTCATTGCCTCTCCCTGGTGACCCGGCGGCGGTCCGGGGACGTCCCGGGAGCCATCCGGCGCGCGGGAGCAGTGCGAGCGGCGGACCAGGGCGCCGCGACGCGCAAGTGCGCGTGCTCGCTCGTGTGGGGAGAGGGACGAGGTTCCGGCGGCGAAACCGCGGCGAGGGGAGCGTTACCGGGCGGTGACGCCGGACGCGCGGCGGACGAGATCGTACGCGGCGCGTGTTCCAGCGCTGTCCCGGTAAGATGACCGAATGCGCGCCATCGTCCGACCGCTCGCCCTCCTGCTGGCCGTCTCCGCCTCGGCGGCGTGCGGCAAGCCCGGCTACCGGGAGCAGGAGATCCCGCTCACGCCGGCCCAGCCCGCGCCGCCGGAGGCGAGCCGGGCGCTGCGGCCGACGCTGCGGTTCTCGGTGGCCGCGGTGGAGTCGCCGCGCGAGACCTACGCGCAGTACTCGCTCCTGTTCGAGCGCGTCGGCCGCCGGCTCGGGATGGACATCGAGTTCGTGCAGCGCCGCACCTACCGCGAGGTGAACGACCTGCTGTCCGAGGGCAAGCTCGACGCGGCGCTGGTCTGCACCGGCGGCTACCTGGACCTGGTGCGGCGCGGGCCGGGCGCCGTCGAGGTGGTCGCGGTGCCGCTCACCGACGGGAAGCCCACCTACGAGTCCCTCGTGATCGTCCCCGCCTCCAGCCACGCGCGGAGCGTGGAGGACCTCGCAGGCAAGCGGTTCGCGTACACCGACGAGCTGTCGTTCTCGGGCCGGGCCTACGTGATGCGCCTGCTCCGCGACCTCGGCCACGATCCGGACCGCTTCTTCGGCAGCACGCTGTACACGCAGAACCACCACCGGTCGATCACCGCCGTCGCCACGGGGCTGGTGGACGGCGCGGCCGTGCACGGCGGCGTGTTCGCGCACCTGCAGCACACGGACCCGGCGCTCGCCCGCCGCGTCCGCGTGCTCCACCGATCGCCGCCGTTCGGGGCCATGCCGGTGGTGGCGGCGACGCGCCTGGACCCGGCGCTGCGCGCGCGCCTGCGCCAGGTGTTGCTCGAGCTGGCGGACGCGCCGGAGGACGCCGCGGCGCTCCGGCCGCTCGACATCGACCGGTTCGTCGTCCCCGAGCGCGGGCTGTACGACAGCGCGGCCCGGGTGGTCGAGGCGCGCCGGTGAGCTGGCGCCACCGGCCGCGCCTCCCGCGGCTTCGCCTGTGGGTGAAGCTCGCGCTGCTCGCCGCGGTGGGCGTCGTCGTCATGCACGCCGCCCACCTCGCCCTCGGCAACCGCATCGCCACGCGGGCCATCGCCGAGGAGGAGGAGGTGCTGGGCCGGACCATCGCGCGGCTCGTCGCCGAGCAGGCGGCCGACCCGGTGCTGCTCGGGGATCCCGTGACGCTGTTCGAGCTGGTCTCCAGCGCGGCGCGCGACGAGGGCGGCCACGTGGCGTACTGCTTCATCGTGCGCGACGGGCGCGTCGTCGCCACGTCGTTCGCCGGCGCGACGCCTGCCAGGCTCGTGGCGCTCCGGCCCGCGGGCGACCAGCTGCCGGTGGTCGTCGCGAGCGGGAACCGCCGCGTCCTCGACCTGGTCGAGCCGATCCTCGACGGGAGCCTGGGCGAGGTCCGGCTCGGCCTGGACCTCGGCACCGTCCAGCGCGCGCGGCGCCAGCTCGCGGTCCACCTCGGGCTGCTCGCGGTCGGCATCGCGGCCGCCGGGCTCGCGGCCGCGCTGCTCATGGGCCGCAGC
The DNA here is from genome assembly GCF_000020805.1 of Anaeromyxobacter sp. K. Classification (NCBI taxonomy): domain Bacteria; kingdom Pseudomonadati; phylum Myxococcota; class Myxococcia; order Myxococcales; family Anaeromyxobacteraceae; genus Anaeromyxobacter; species Anaeromyxobacter sp. K. Next base: position 3,658,347 of record NC_011145.1, read on the forward strand.
ATCGCCCGGCCCATCGAGGAGGTCCTGGCCGTGGCCGACCGGTTCGACCCGAGCCGGGACGAGCCGGTGCCGGCGCTGCCGCCGCGCGGCGGGCGCGAGATCGCGGTGCTGCGCGACCGGTTCCACCGGATGCTCCTCCGCCTCCGCGCCGCGCACGAGGAGCAGGTCCGGGTGCGCCAGAAGAGCGTCCAGACCGAGCGCCTGGCGGCGCTCGGGTCGCTGGTGGCCGGCGTGGCGCACGAGGTGAACAACCCGCTCGCGGGCCTGAAGAACTGCGTGCGCCGGCTGGAGCGGGGCGACCTGCCCCCCGCCAAGGAGCGCGAGTACTTCTCGCTGATGGGCGAGGGGCTCCAGCGCATCGAGGAGGTGGTCCAGCAGCTCCTCGAGTTCGGCCGGCCGCATCCGCCCCGGCTCGAGCCCATCGCGGCGAGCCGGCTCGCGCAGGAGACGCTGGCGCTGGTCCGCCCCGCGCTGGACCAGCGCCGCGTGGCCGCGACGCTCCTCGGCGGCGAGGACGTGGCGCCGGTGCTGGCGGACCGGCGGCTCGCCGAGCAGGCGGTGCTGAACCTGCTCCTCAACGCGGGCTACGTCACGCCGGACGGCGGCGCGCTCCGGGTCCGGCTGGTCCGCCGCGACGGCATGGTCGGGATCGCCGTGGAGGACGACGGGCCCGGGATCCCGCAGGAGGTGCGCGACCGGATCCTGGACCCGTTCTTCTCCACGAAGCCGGAGGGCGAGGGCACCGGGCTCGGGCTGTCCGTCACCCGGACCATCCTCGACGCGCACGGGGGCGAGCTGACGTTCGACTTCCCGGCTCGCGGCGGCACGGTGGCGACCGCGTGGTTCCGCGCCGGCGGGCACGCGGCGCCCGGCGCGGGCGCCCGGGCCTGACGCTCAGCCTCCCCGGTCTCCGCCCTCTCCTCCCCCCTCGCCCCCCTCGTCGCGCGCCCGGTCCGCGTCGCGCAGCCGCTCCCAGAGGCTCTTCCGCGAGATGCCGAGCAGCGCCGCCGCGCGCGCGCGGTGGCCGCCCGTCTTCTCGAGCGCACGGCGGATGTACTGCTGCTCGAACTGCTCCACCGCCTCGCCGAGCCGGGCGAGCCCCTCGCCGGCCGGCGCCGCCTCGCCTGCCGGGAGCGGCCCGGCGAGGTCCGGCGGGAGGTGCTCGAGCCGGATCGGCCCGCCGCGGGCGAGCGCCACCGCTCGCTCGAGCGCGTGCTGCAGCTCGCGCACGTTGCCCGGGTAGTCGTGGGCGGCGAGCGCCGCGACCACCGCCGGCTCGAGCTGTGGCACGGGCCGCCCCAGGCGGCCCGCGATCCGGGCCAGGAACGCGGCCGTCAGCACCGGCACGTCGCCGCGGCGCTCTCGCAGCGGCGGCGCATGGAGGTCGATGACGTTGAGCCGGTAGTACAGATCCTTGCGGAACGCCCCGCGGGCGATGGCCGAGGCGAGGTCGCGGTTCGTGGCGGCGATCACCCGCACGTCCACCCTCACGCTGCGGTTCGACCCCACCGGCTCGAACGTCGAGCTCTCCAGCGCGCGCAGCAGCTTGGCCTGGCTGCTCGCCGCCAGCTCTCCGACCTCGTCGAGGAACAGCGTCCCGCCGTCGGCCGCCTCGAAACGGCCGATGCGCTTGCGGTCCGCGCCGGTGAACGCGCCCTTCTCGTGGCCGAACAGCTCGGACTCGAACAGCGCCTCCGGGATGGCGGCGCAGTTCACCACCACGAACGGTCGCCCCGCCCTGTGGCTCCGCTCGTGGATGGTGCGCGCGCACAGGTCCTTGCCGGTGCCGGTCTCCCCGGTGACCAGGACCGGCACGTCGCTCGCCGCCGCCGCGTCGAGGCGATCACGCACCCGCCGCATGGGCGCGGAGTCGCCCAGGACGCCGCCCGCCTCCGGCCCGGGCGGCGCGCCCGCCTGCATGCCCTTGCGGAACGCGTGCTCGTCGCGCACCCGCTGCATGCGCAGCAGGAGCTCGTCCATCTCGAACGGCTTCTGGACGTAGTCCCGCGCCCCCTCGCGCATGACCGAGACCGCGTCGTCGGCGTCCGCGTAGGCGGTCATGAGCACGACGCCGGCGTCGGGCTGTGCGCGCCGGGTGCGGCGGAACAGCGTCAGCCCGTCGACGCCGGGGAGGCGGACGTCGGTGAGCACGAGGTCGAAGGGCTCCCGCTCGATCGCGGCGAGCGCCTGCGCGCCGTCCGCGCAGGCGGTGACCTGGTACCCGGCCTCCTCCAGCGCGTCGCGAACGGTGACGCGCACGATCCGGTCGTCCTCGGCGAGCAGCAGCTTCACGACCGGACAGTCTACCCTCGATCCGGCCGCGGCGCGCCGGGCGCGGGCTCGACGGGCGGGCGGGCCGCCGACGTACGGCGTAATGTCCGTCATAACGGACGGACGTTGCATCAAGAAACCGCCGTTATGCGGCCATTCCTGCTTTAACGGATCCGTCTCCTATGAAACGGATTGGAGGTCTGATAGGAACATCCGCCCGGCCGCGCCCGCCGCACGGCCCCAGGAGCCGCCATGTCCGAAGACGTCCACCTCGACTCCAACGTGCCAGGCAACCCGGCCTACCACTTCACCATCGTCGCGCCCGGCACGCCGGCACGGGCCGGCTGGGCGGAGCGTGCGCCGCTCGTCCCCGGGGCCGCGCTCGCCACGCAGTGCGTCCACGCGGGCGTGCAGCCCGACCCCGCCTACGGCGCGGTCATGCCGCCCATCTACCAGTCGTCCACGTTCGCGTTCCGCGACGTGTGCACCAACGCCGGCTACGACTACACGCGCAGCGGCAACCCGACGCGCGCCGCGCTGGAGGAGGCCATCGCCACGCTGGAGGGCGGCGCCGGGGCGACCTGCACCACCACCGGCATGGCCGCGGTGCTGGTGGCGCTCAACCTGCTCCCGCACGGCAGCCACCTGCTCTGTACCGTGGACTGCTACGGCGGCACGTTCCGGACGCTCGAGCACGCGCGCCAGGCCTACGGGCTGGACGTCACCTACCTCGATCTCGCCGACCTCGGCGCGGTCGAGCGCGCGCTGCGGCCGAACACCGGGATGGTCTGGATCGAGACGCCGTCGAATCCGCTGCTCCGCCTCACCGACATCCGCGCGGTGGCCGAGCTGGCGCACCGGCGCGGCGCGCTCGTGGTGGTGGACAACACCTTCCTCTCCCCGGCGCTCCAGCGCCCGTTCGAGCACGGCGCCGATCTGGTGGTGCACTCCACCACCAAGTACCTGAACGGCCACAGCGACGTGGTCGGCGGTGCGGTGGTCGCGCCCCGCGGCCGCACCGCGCTCCTGCAGCGCATCCAGTCGATGAACAACCTGCTCGGCACCTCCCAGAGCCCGCACGACGCCTTCCTGGTGCTCCGCGGGCTGAAGACGCTGGCGCTCCGCGTGAAGGCGCACGAGGCCGGCGCGCAGCGGGTGGCGGCGTTCCTGGCCGGCCACCCGCAGGTCGCGCGGGTCCACTACCCCGGCCTCGCCTCGCACCCGCAGCACGCGCTCGCGCGCGCGCAGCAGCGCGGCTTCGGCGCCATGCTGAGCTTCGAGCTCCGCGACGGCCGCCCGGATCGGGTGGACCACGTGCTGCGCACGCTGCGCTGGTTCACGCTGGCGGAGTCGCTGGGCGGCGTCGAGAGCCTGGTGGCGCACCCGGCCTCGATGACGCACGCGTCGATGACGCCGGAGGCCCGGCAGCGGGCGGGCATCACCGACTCGGTGATCCGGCTCTCCATCGGGATCGAGGAGCCCACCGACCTGATCGACGACCTCGAGCGCGCGCTCGCGTCGCTGCCGGCCTGACCCCGCGCTGGTGGCGCGCGACGCACGCGCCGCCGGAGCGTCAGCCCCTCCGCAGGTCCTCCACCACCCGTCCGTCCAGCAGGCGGATCACGCGCCGGCAGCGGTCCGCCAGGCGCGGGTCGTGCGTGACCACCACGAACGCCACGCCCAGCTGGTCGTTCATGGCGCGCATCCGCTCGAACGCGGCGTCGGCGGCGGCCGAGTCGAGATTGCCGGTGGGCTCGTCGGCGAGCACCACCGCCGGCCGCCGGATGAGCGCGCGCGCCAGCGCGACGCGCTGCTGCTGCCCGCCGGAGAGCCGGCCCGCCCGCACACCGGCGTGTCCGGCCAGCCCGAGCGTCGCGAGGAGCTCCTCCGCGCGCGCCACGTGCTCGGGCAGCAGCCGGCCGTGCGCGATGGCGAGCGGGACGGCCACGTTCTCGGCCGCGGTGAGCGCCGGCAGCAGGTGGTGCGACTGGAAGACGAAGCCGATCGTCCCGCCGCGCAGCGCGGTGAGCGCGTCCTCGTCGAGCGCGCCCGTGTCGCGGCCGAACACCTCCACGCTGCCGGCGGTGGGACGGTCGAGCAGCCCCATGACGTTGAGGAGCGTGCTCTTGCCGGAGCCGGACGGGCCGACGACGGCGGTCAGCTCGCCCGCGGCGATCGCGAGGTCGACGTCGTGGAGCACGCGCGTGACGACCGCGCCGCCGAACGCCCGGCCGACGCCGCGCAGCGCGAGCGCGGGCTCAGTCACGGCGGATCGCCTCCGCCGGGTCGAGCCGCGCGGCGCGCCGGGCGGGCGCGACCGCGGCGGCGAGGCCGGCCCCGAGCGCCAGCAGCGCCGAGGCCGCGAACAGGGCCGGCGACAGCTGCACGGGGTAGAGCGGCGTGCCGTCGGGGTGGCGCGCGCTGGTCTCGAACAGGAGCGCCAGCACCGACCCGACGGCGACGCCCGCCGCCGCGCCCAGCAGGCCGATGACCGCCCCCTGCACCAGGAACAGGCGCTGGATGCCGCCTCGCGAGAGCCCCATGGCGCGGAGGATCCCGATCTGTCGCTGCCGCTGGACCACGGACACCACCAGCACGCTGGCGATGCCCGCGATCGCCGCGAGCCCCACGAACGCCTGGATGGCGCGGGTGGAGCCGCGCTGCGACCGCAGCGCCGCGAGCAGCCGGCCGTTCAGGTCCATCCAGCTCTCCACCCGGAGACCCGTCCGCCGGCGGAGGCGGTCGGCCACCTCGGCGGCCGCCCATGCGTCGTCGAGCCGGACCTCGAGCGCGCTCGCGCCCGGCAGCGCATGCAGGGCCTGCGCGTTGCGGTAGGCGGTGAGCACCCAGCGGAGGTTCTGGTCGCGGGTCCCCAGGTCGAACAGGCCCGCCACCACGAGCGCGCGCCCGCCGGCGGCGGTGGAGACGCGCAGGGTGTCGCCGGGGGAGAGCCCCAGCTCCTCCGCCAGCTCGGTGCCCACCACCACCTCGGACGGCCCGAGCCTCAGGTCTCCCTCCACCAGCCGGCCCGGCAGCGCCACCAGGACGCGCCGGTAGGCGTCCGGGTCCACGCCGATCAGGTTCACCGACCGGCTCGCCTCGCCCCTGGACGCGGTGGCTGGACCCGACGCGACCGCCGCCACCGCCCGCACACCCGGCACCGCTGCGACCTCGCGCGCCACCGCCTGCCACTGGTCCACGGCGCGCAGGCGCTGGGGCGCGCGCTGGACGTGCGCCGCCGCCGCGGGTCCCTCCGGCGACGGCGGCGTGCGGGGCGCCTCCGGGCGAGGGCGCAGCACCACGTGCGGGAGCGCGTCCAGGGTCTGCGCCACCATCCCGCGCTCGACCGCCGCGACCAGCGCGTTCAGGAAGAAGAACACCGCCACCCCGACGGCGGTGCCGCCCACGATGAGCGCCGTCTGGGCGCGGCCCTCCCGCAGGAACCGCAGCGCGAGGAACAGATCGAGCCGCATCAGCGCTCCTCGCGCGGCCGCACCCGGCGGCCGAGCAGCGCCTCCGCGGCAGCCCCCGTCGCCACCGCCTCGCCCTCGGCGAGCCCGTTCGTCACCTCGACGGCGTGCGCCGCGCGCAGCCCGGCGCGCACCGCCGCGCGCGCCAGGCGCCCGTCCCGGACCACGGCGCACCAGGTCGAGCCGTCCGGCGCCTCGCGCAGGCCCTCCGGCGGGATGGCGAGCGCGTCCGGCCTCGCGCCGGTCTCGACCTCCACCGAGACGGTCTGGTCCGGCACCAGCGCGCGCGGCGGGTCCGGGACCCGGAGCCGGACCTCGCTCGTCCCCCGGGCCGGGTCCACGCCCGGTCCCACCGACGCGACCACGGCGCCGAACACCACCTCCGGCCAGGCGTCGGCGGCGACGCGGGCGAGCTGCCCGGGCCGGACGCGCGCCAGGTGACGCTCGTCCAGCTCCACCGCCACGCGCGCCTCGCCGTCCGTCGCGAGCACCAGCAGCGCGCGCCCGGCGGTCACCACGTCGCCCGGCTCGGCCCGCCGCTCGAGCACGAGCCCGTCCGCCGGCGCCCGCACCCGGGCCTCGCGGAGCCGGGCCTCGGCGGTGCGGACCGCCGCAGCCGCCTCGGCGGCCCGCGCGCGCGCCAGCCGGAGCTCGGCCCCCTGCACGTCCTCGCGGGCCGCCAGCGCGGTGGCGCGGCGGCTCCGGGCGCGATCCGCCGCGAGCTCCGCCTCCTCCAGCGCGGCCGGCGCGATCGCCTCCTCCGCGCGGAGCGTCGCGGCGCGCCGCAGCTCGGCCTCTGCCCGCCGGAGCGCCGCGTCCGCCTCGCTCAGCCCGGCGCTCGCCGACGCCGCCGACGTCGTGGCGAGCTGCGCCAGCCGCGCCTCCGCAGCGCCGAGCGCGGCGCGGCGCTCCTCGAGCGTGGCGGCGAGCGCGGCGTCGTCGAGCTCGAGGAGCACCTCGCCCGCGCGCACCCGGGCGCCGCGATCGACGTGGACCGCCCGGACCACCCCTGCCAGCGGGAGGCCCAGCTCCGCCCGCCCGGCGGCCAGCACCCGCCCGCTCGCGACCACCGTCTCGCGCAGCGCCACCCGCCGGACGCGCGCCGTCGCCAGCGCAGGCGGGCGAGCGGCCAGCGCGGCGCCGCACGCGGCGGCCACCCCCGCGGCGGCGAGCGCGAGGACCCGCCCGCGTCGCGCGGCGAACCCGGCCAGGAGCGCACGGCGTTTTGCCGACATGGTGTCGGCAACGTTGCCAACCACGCGTCGGGAAGTCAAGCTGCGGGCGATGCCCCGGATCTCCGCGCCCACCCTCCGCGAGCACCGGGCGGCGCAGCGCGCCCGGCTGCTCGACGCCGCGCGCGCCATCCTGCTCGAGCGAGGACCGGACGCGCTCGCCTTCGGGGCCGTGGCGGATCTCGCGGGCCTGGCACGGCCGAGCGTCTACGAGTACTTCGCCTCGCGCGACCACCTGCTCGCCGCGCTCGTCGAGGCCGAGCTGCCCGCCTGGCTGGCCGAGGTCCGCGCCGAGCTGGGCCGGCACGCGACCCCGCTCGATCGCCTGGGCGCGTTCGTGCGCGTCCAGCTCGAGATGTTCGCCGCCGGCAAGCACCGGGTCGGCGCTGCCCTGGCCGGCGGCGCGGTCCGGCCCGGGCCCGAGCTGGGCCGGGCCGTGGCCGCCACGCACGGCCAGGTCTACGCGCTCGTCCAGCCGGCGCTCGCCGAGCTCGGCGTCCGGGACGAGCCCGCCGTGGCCAGGCTGGTGGCGGCCTGCGTGGCGGACGCGATCCGCCAGGTCAAGGGCGGGGCCCCGTCCGCCGCCGTGGCACGCACCGCGGTCGCGTTCGTGCGCGGCGCGGTCGCGGCGTGCGTCCCCCCGCGCGCCGCACCGGCGCGGGGCGGCGCCGCGGCCGGTCCGCGCCCGTCCGTCCGCGGCGCGCGGACGCGGTGATACCCTCACCGCCCCCGCACCGAGGAGGCGTCCCCTGTCCCGCGTCCACGTCGAGCTGCCCGACACCTTCGCCTTCTCCACCGAGCTGCCGATCCGCATCGGCGACATGAACTACGGCGGGCACCTCGGCAACGACGCGGTGCTCTCGCTCGTGCACGAGGCGCGCGTCCGGCTGTTCGCGCGGCACGGCTGGACCGAGCTCGACGTCCGCGGGCCGGGCATCCTGATGGTGGACGCCGCCGTGGTCTACCGGGCCGAGGGCGCCTGGGGGATGACGCTGCGGGTGGACGTTGCCGTCGCGGACCTGGGGTCGCGCGGCTGTGACCTCGTCTACCGGCTCTCCGACGCGGCGAGCGGCAAGGAGATCGCCCGCGCCAAGACCGGCATCGTGTTCTTCGATTACGCCGCGCGGCGCGTCGTGCACGTGCCCGAGGCGTTCCGCGAGGTCTTCGGGCCTCGCTAGTCCGCGGGCCCGCCGCCCCAAGGCGGTGCGTCACCCCGCGCGAACGATCGGTGTCACTCCCGGCGGCCGTTCTCGCGCCAGGGAGGACTCGATCCATGGGACACGTGTTGCTTCGATCGCCGTCGCGCCACGCGCTGCTCGCCTCGCTCCTGCTCGCCGCCTGCGGAGGAGGAGGCTACGGCGGAGGGGGCGGAGGCGGAGGAGGTGGCGGTTACGGCGACGGCGGCGGTGGGGGCGGAGGTGGCGGCGGCGACGCGGGGCTCGCCGCGCTGTGGGTGGTCCCCGAGTCCGCGCCGGCCCTGACCGCCGCCGGGCAGGCCGCGTTCACGGCCGGAGACCTGTTCTGCAACGCGCACACCGCCGCCCACGCGGGCGGCGAGCTCCGCGGCCAGCTCGACCTGGGCGGCACGCTGCGCATCGCCACGCTCGACGGCGCGCAGGAGACGCCGCCGGTCATCACGAACGCGTTCGGCGCCGCGGCGTTCACGGTCGATCCCGGCACGCTCCGCATGCGCGGCGTGGTGGTGACCTCCGGGGTCCCCACCGCGAACGCCGCCCACGTGCACCTCGGGGCGCGCGGCGCGCCGGGCGAGATCATCGTCCCGCTGGCCGGCGGCCCCGAGGTGTGGGTGGTGCCGGACGGCGCCGCGCCGCTCACCGCGGACCAGCGCGACGCCTTCGAGGCGGGCACGCTGTTCGTGAACGTCCACACCCCCGCCCACGCCGGCGGCGAGATCCGCGGCCAGCTCGACCACCGCGGCACGGCGCGGCTCGCGGCGCTGGACGGCGCGCAGGAGGTCCCCGCCACCGGCTCGAGCGGCTTCGGCGCGGGCCTGCTCGCGGTGGACGACGCGACCGGCCGGCCGGGGGGCTTCGTGATCTCCCGGAAGCTCACCGCCGAGTCCGCCGCGCACGTGCACCAGGCGGCGAGGGGCACCTCCGGCGGCATCATCGTCCCGCTGTTCGGGCGGCCCGGGCTGTGGGTGGTGCGCGACGACGCGGAGCCGCTCACCGCGGAGCAGCGGACCGCGTTCGACGCGGGCGGCCTCTACTACAACGTGCACACGACCGCCCACCCGGCCGGCGAGATCCGCGGCCAGCTCGAGCGCGGCGGCCCGATCCGCATCGCCTCGCTGGACGGCGCGCAGGAGACGCCGCCGGTGACGTCCACCGGCTTCGGGGCCGGGCTGCTCGCGCTCGACGACGGCGGCGGCGGCGAGGTGGGCGGGTTCGTGATCGCGGCCGGCCTCACCGGCGCGACCGCCGCCCACGTGCACCAGGGCGCGCGCGGCGCCCCCGGGGACATCCTCGTGCCGCTCTCCGGCCCCTAGGGCGCACCGCTCACGCCGGGACGTGCACCGTCACCGCCAGCGCATCGGCGGTGACGTCGTACGTTCCGAGGGGGCGCGTGGCCGGTCCGTGCTGCACGGCGCCGTCGAGCGCGTAGCGGGAGCCGTGGCAGGGGCAGATCACCTGGCCGCGCCCCGCGTCCCATCCCACGATGCAGCCGAGGTGCGTGCAGATCGCGTCGAGCGCGGCGTACGCGCCGCCGGCGAGCGCCACGACCACCAGGGCGAGCGGCCGCGGCGCGCCGCCCGGCCGGCCGGCCACCGAGCCTCCCTCGGCGGCGAGCTGCGGGAAGTCCGCCAGCGGGAACACGACGGCGCCGTCCGTCCAGCGCGGGAACCCGGGATCCCCGGCGGTGAGATCGACCGCCACCTCGTCCAGCGCCGGGTCGAAGAACGCGGCGTAGGCCGCCAGCCCCTGGACCGCGGGCGGGCGCGTGACGCGGCCCTGCAGGTCGAAGGTGGAGGCGTGGCACGGGCAGATCACCTCGCCGCCCTCGAAGCCCACCGGGCAGCCCTGGTGCGTGCACGTGCTCGACATGGCGGCGAAGGTGCCGTCGGCCGCGTGGACCACGAGCACCGGGTCCGCGAGCCCGGGCGCGCGCGCCCGCACCGCGCCGCCCGGGCGCGCCAGCGCCGGATGGCGCGACAGCGTCAGCGTGAGCCGCCCGTTCACCGGCGCGGCGACGTCCACCAGCGGGGCCGGGGACGTGTCGGGCGCGCAGGCGGGCAGCGCCGCGCCGGCGGCGGCCCCGGCGCCGCCGGCCAGCGCGCGGACCAGGAACTGACGGCGGGTGACGCTCATCGCTCCACCTCCAGCTCGAGCCGCGCGTCCACGTCGACGCGGTCGTCCACCTTCACGAACAGCAGCTCCGGCCGCTCGACCTGGTGCGCGTCCAGGCTCACCGGGAAGCTCGCCTCGACGTGGGCCCGGTCCGGCCCGTCGAAGTGCACGGCGGCCGCCGCCACGACCGGCCGGGGGGACTTGAGCGTCAGCTCGCCGCGCAGCTCCACCCGCACGTCCGCCGGGAAGCGCTCGGGCGGGTCGAGGTGGCCGACGCCCTTGAAGATCACGTACGGCTGCCGCGCCGCGCCGGTGACCTCGAGCATGTGCGCGTCGCGGTTCGAGTTGCCGGAGTGGAACGAGTCGAGCGGCGCGCGGACCATCACCTGCACCGTCCCGTCCGGCAGCACCCGCGCCTTCCCCTCCACGGCGCGGGACGTCCCCTCGACCGCGTGGAACTTGTGGACCAGCCGGTAGCGGAGCGTGCTGGCGGGCCCGACGTCGAAGGTGCGCGGGGCCGCCCCGGCGGGCGAGGCCGTTGGGGCGAGTGCGGCGAGGACGGACAGCGCGAGCGCGGCGATCATGCCGTCCAGACACCCGGCCTCCGCGCCCGGAGACACCTGCACCCCAGGTGCGCGCACCCCGTTGGGCTCGGCGCGCCGGGACCCACGCGCCCTGCCGCCGGTGTCGTTAGGAACGTGCGGTGCCGATGGACGAGCAGGCGGCTGCCCGGCTCTACCGGACCTACGGGCCGGCCGTCTACCGCCGTTGCCTGCGGCTGCTGCGGGATCGCGAGCTGGCCCGCGACGCGACGCAGGACGTCTTCGTCCAGCTCCTGCGGCACTGGACCACCTCGACCGAGCCGGAGGCGGTGCTGCACTGGATCTACCGGGTGGCCACCAACCACTGCCTCAACCTCCTGCGCAACGCGCGGCGTCACGGGGAGCGATCCCTGGAGCTCGCCCCGGCGCGCGCGGCGGCGGGGACGGCCGCCGAGCCGCAGCGCCTGGTCGCGCAGCGGGTACTGTCGCGGTTCGACGAGGTGACGCAGGCGGTCGCGGTGGGGGTATTCGTGGACGGGATGGAGCACGAGGAGCTGGCGCGTGCGCTCGGGATCTCCCGGCGCACGGTGAGCCGTCGCCTCGACCGCTTCGTCGAGTCCGCGCGCGAGTATCTGGCCCGAGGTGAGGGATGACGGCCTGCCCGTCCGACCTGAGGCTGGAGGCCCTGCTGCTCGCGCCCGACGGCGCCGACGCGGCGCACGTGACCGCGTGCCCGGCCTGCCAGGAGCGGCTCGCCGAGATGCGCGCCGAGGGCGAGGCGTTCGCGCGCGAGGTCTACCCGGCCACGGTGGACGCGGTGGTCGCGTCGGTGCGGGCGGCTCCGGCGGCTGCGCCACGGCCGGCGCCACGGCTGCACTGGCTGCGCTTCGCCGTCCCCCTCGCCGCGGCCGCCGCGGTGGCCGTGTTCCTCCTGGTGCGCCTGCGCCCGGCGCCGACGGTGGAGCTGTCCGTGTTCGTGCAGGACGCGGCGCGCGCCGCGCCGGTGGCGGACGGCGAGCCGGTGCCCGCCACAGCGTCCCTCCGCTTCGAGGTCCACCCCAGCTCGCCCTGCTGCCTGTGGATCCTGTCGGTCGATCCCAAGGGGAACATCGCGCGCCTCTACCCGCCGAAGGGCGACAAGGCCTCCGAGGAGCTCATCCACCCGGCCGAGCCGCACGCGCTGCCCACCACCGCCGTGCTCGACGGGCAGGCGGGTCCGGCGCGCATCTTCGCGGTCTGCACCAAGGCGCCGGTGCCGTGGCCGAAGCTGAAGGACGCCGCGGCGAAGCGGCTCGAGAAGGGCGACGAGGCCGTGCGCCAGCTCCGCGCGATCGGCGGGCTGCCCCGGGGCTCGGCGCAGACGTCGGTGCTGATCGAGAAGCGCGGCTGATCCTCAGAACAGCAGCACCGTCACCCCGACCGTCATCGCGCCGAGCGTCGCGTACCCCACGCCCTGGTGCACCGCCGCCAGGTCGCGCTCGGAGAGGCTGCCCGCGCGCCGGCGCGCCACGATGCCGAGCACGATCTGCGTGACCATGCCCGCCGTGGCGGCGCCCATCGCGATCTTGTGCAGCAGCGCGGTGTCGAGCCGGACCGGCTCCTTCAGCGGCTTCGGGGCGAGCACCCCCAGGAGCGCCGTCGAGAGGAACAGCGCGCTCGTGCCGTGGGCGAGCCCCCGGTGCCAGGCGTGGTAGCGACCGGTGTCGCCCCCGCCCCGGAAGCGATCGTCGAAGTCGAGCTGGCCGACCACGGTCGTGGCGGCGAGCGCCGCCCAGGTGGCCAGGCCGACGGCGGGGTGCAGCCTCAGCATCAGCCGGCGCCGCTGGAGCTGGCGCTCGACGCGCGGATCGGCCTGCTTCGCCGGCCGCCCCAGCAGGTCGAAGTCGAGGTCGGGCGTCGGCGGCTCGAGATCGGGACGGCGCTCGGGCGTCGCGTGCGCCCGCGCCCTGCCTTCGCCGGCGTTCGCGCCGCCGTCCGCGTTCGACGCCTCGCCGGCCCTTGCGTCGTCGCCCGCCTTCGCGGCCTCCCCGGCCTTCGCGGCCTCGCCGGTCTTCGCGGCCTCCCCGGCGCGCGCCGGCCCGGACCCGGCCAGCGCCAGGGCGAGCGCCACCCCCGCAGCTCCACGCACTGTGATCGCGGTCATCGTGGGTTCGACACCTCGCACCGTTCCCGTGCGCCACCCGACCTGCACACGGCCCGGATGTAGCCCCGCGAAACGCGCCGCCGCGCCGGCGCATCCGATGCCTGGACCGGAACCGGAGGACCGACATGGCTCGACGCGTGAACGCAGGGACGGCCGCCTGGCTGCTGGGCGGCACGATCGTCACCTTCACCCTCGCCACCGCGGCGCTCGCGACGCCGAAGCGAGGGCCGAACGCCGCCATCACCGAGGGGCGGCACGTGTTCCGGTACGACACGTTCGGTGACGAGGCGTTCTGGACCGGCGTGCTGCGCCTCCAGGAGCCCATCGCCACCCTCACCCCGGTCCAGGCGCTCGGCGCGGGGCTCAAGGTCGACCTCGACGCGCTCCCCGCCGCCACGGTGGACGCGCTCCGCGCCGGCCAGGTGAACCTGAACGACCCCGCCGTCACGCTGGACCTCCTCGCGCGCGACGCGGTGGTGGGGGTGAAGGCGAAGGTCGAGGACGGCGCGCTCGGCGCCGTCGGCATCACCTGCGCGCTCTGTCACTCCACCGTGGACGACGCGCTCGCGCCCGGCGTCGGCCACCGGCTCGACGGCTGGCCCAACCGCGACCTGAACGTCGGGGCGATCGTGGGCCTGTCGCCGAACCTCCAGCCGGTCGCGGACCTGCTCGGCGTGGACGTCCCGACGCTTCGCTCGGTGCTCGACGCGTGGGGGCCGGGCAAGTTCGACGCCACCGTGTTCCTCGACGGCAAGGGCTTCCGGCCGGACGGCAAGACCGCGGCCACGCTCATCCCGCCGGCGTTCGGCCTCGCGGGCGTGAACCTGCACACGTTCACCGGCTGGGGCCAGGTCACCTACTGGAACGCGTTCGTGGCCAACCTGGAGATGCACGGCCAGGGCACGTTCTTCGACCCGCGCCTCGACGACGCGACGAAGTTTCCGATCGCGGCGCGCAACGGCTTCGGGCACGTCCGCCCGCCCGAGGGCAAGCCCGACCTCGTCACGCCGAAGCTGCCCGCGCTCCACGCGTACCAGCTCTCGCTGGCCGCGCCCCGACCGCCCGAGGGCAGCTTCGACCCGGCGGCCGCGGCCCGCGGCGGCGCGCTGTTCGCCGGCGCGGCGAAGTGCGCGAGCTGCCACGTCCCGCCCATCTTCACCGAGCCCGGCTGGAACCTGCACACGCCGGCCGAGATCGGGATCGACGACTTCCAGGCGAACCGCGGGCCCGAGGGCCGCTACCGCACCACGCCGCTGCGCGGCCTGTTCGCGCACGCGAAGGGCGGCTACTACCACGACGGCCGCTTCGCGACGCTCGGCGACGTGGTCGATCACTACGACCAGCACCTCGACCTCCACCTCACGCCGGCGCAGCGCAGCGATCTCGTCGAGTACCTGAAGTCGCTGTAGGCGCATCCCTCCCGCGCCCGCAGCCCAGCGAGCCCGGCCCGTCGGCCGGGCTCGCGCCGTTCGGTCCGGTCCGTCCGTCAAACCGGACAATCGTCCGTTGTCCGCTTGACAGGAACGCCATCCGTCATCCAAGATGCCCTCACCATGCGCTCCCCTGCTCCCGGAACCGACGCGCGCGCACGGCCGGTGCGGTGCGCCTGTCGTCGGCCGGCGCCCCCCGCGCGAATGCGCGGCTGAGCGCCGGCGAGCGCCCCCTCTCCTCCCTTCCCGCCTGCCCCGGCGCGGCCCGAGCCGCGCCCGATGGAGACGTCCATGTCGAAAGCCGCCACCGCAGCCCTCCCCTGGCACCGCCGCGAGGACACCTGGGCGATCCTGATCGCGCTCGGCCTGGTCCTCGCGGTCACCGCCGCGTTCTTCCTGGGCGGCGGGCGCGCCGTCTCGGCCACCGCGCTCTCGTTCCCGACCTGGTCCGAGGCGGGCAAGCTCCTGGGGGCGCTCGGCGCGAACCCGGTGGCGCCGCTGGCGCTGTTCGGGACGTTCCTGGCGGCGTTCTCGGTCGCCTCGCTCGTCATCGGCTGGGACGTCGCCCGGTACGCGGCCGGGTTCGCGCTGCTGTTCGCGTTCTCGGTCGTCGTCACCGCGCTCGGCTCGAACGCCGTGCTGAAGCAGTGGCAGCTCGAGACCCCGCTGCTGGCGCTCGGGGTGGGCATGCTGCTCGGCAACGCGGTGACGCTGCCCGCCTGGTTCCAGTCGGCGCTCCGAACCGAGTTCTACGTGAAGGTGGGCATCGTGCTGATGGGCGCGACGCTGCCGTTCACCATCATCCTGCAGGCCGGCCCGCTCGCCATCGCGCAGGCCACCCTGGTCGCGGTCTCGACGTTCTTCACCATCCACCTCGCCGCCACGCGGCTGTTCGGCCTCGACCCGCGCTTCGCGGCCACGCTCGGCGCCGGCGGCTCCATCTGCGGCGTGTCCGCCGCCATCGCCATCGGCGGCGCCTGCCGGGCGGAGAAGTCCCACGTCTCGGTCGCGATCTCGATGGTGATCCTGTGGGCGGTGGCGATGATCTTCGCGCTGCCCTTCGCCTGCCGCGCGCTCGGGCTCGCGCCCGGCGTGGCCGGCGCGTGGATCGGCACCTCGGAGTTCGCCGACGCGGCCGGCTTCGCCGCCGCCTCCGCCCTGGGGGACGAGCGCGCCGTGAAGACGTTCACGCTCATGAAGGTGGTCGGTCGCGACATGTTCGTGGGCGTCTGGGCGCTGGTGGTGGCCTTCCTCTCGGTGACCCGCTGGGACCGCGAGCGCACCGGCGCGCCGGAGAAGGTCGGGACCGGCGAGATCTGGCGGCGGTTCCCGA
The DNA here is from genome assembly GCF_000020805.1 of Anaeromyxobacter sp. K. Lineage (NCBI taxonomy): Bacteria > Pseudomonadati > Myxococcota > Myxococcia > Myxococcales > Anaeromyxobacteraceae > Anaeromyxobacter > Anaeromyxobacter sp. K. The sequence goes on from NC_011145.1 coordinate 3,674,076, forward strand.
AGTTCATCCTGGGCTTCCTGGCCGCCTCGCTCGCGGTCACGGTGATCCTCGCCTCGGTGGACTCCGGCGCCGGCACCCGCTTCGCCAAGGAGGCGATCGGGCCGCTCAAGAACCTGCGCGGCTGGGCGTTCACCTGGACGTTCCTGTCCATCGGCTTCACCACCCGCTTCCGCGAGCTGACCCGGTTCGGCTGGCGCCCGTTCGCGGCGTTCACGGTGGGCGTGCTCGTGAACGTGCCGCTCGGCTACTGGCTGTCCACGCACGTCTTCGACGCCTACTGGCTCGCGGTGCGGTGAGGCGCGCCATGGTCGACCACGTCACCCGCATCACCGTGGAGGCCGGCTCGCCCCACGCCGCGGCGCTGGGCGGCGCGCTCGCGCAGCTCGGGTTCACCGTCCACGCGGGGCGCCGGGGCCTGGTGGCGGAGTCGAGCGAGGTCGAGGCGCAGGACGCCAAGCGGCGCCTCCGCGCGCTCGGCTTCGCCGACCGGGAGTACCGCGTGTTCCTCGAGTACGTCCGCCGCTGGGGGGTCCTGTGACCGCACCGCTCGTGCCGCTGTTCGTGAAGCTCGCCGGCCGCGAGGTGGTGGTGGTGGGCGGCGGGGCCATGGCGGCCGTCCGCGTGCGCCAGCTCGCCGAGGCCGGCGCCCGCGTCAAGGTGGTCGCCCCGCAGATCCGCGAGGACGTCGCCGGGCTGGCGGCGGAGCTGGTCCGCCGGCCGTTCCGCGGCGGCGACCTCGACGGCGCCTGGTTCGCCGTGGCGGCGGCGACGCCGGAGGTGAACCGCGACGTGGCCCGGGCCGCCGAGGCGCGCCGCATCCTGGTGAACGCGGTGGACGATCCGGAGCACGCCACCGCCTACACCGCGGGCGTCGTCCGCCGCGGCGACGCCACCGTCGCCATCTCCACCGCCGGGCGCGCCCCCGCGCTCGCGGGCCTGCTCCGGGAGGCGGTGGACGCGCTGCTCCCGCCCGAGGTGGCCGGCTGGGTGGACGCGGCCGAGGCGGAGCGGCCGGCCTGGAAGGCCGCGCGCGTGCCGCTCGCGGCGCGCCGCGGGCGCCTGCTCCGCGCGCTGAACGCGCTGCACGGCGAGCCGCCCGAGGCCCCGGTCCCGCCCGGCTTCGTGTCGCTGGTGGGCGCCGGCCCCGGCGACGCGGGCCTGCTCACCCGCCGCGGCGCCGAGCGGCTCCGGACCGCGGACGTGGTCCTGTACGACGCGCTCGTCGACCCCGCGGTGCTCGCGCTCGCCCCTTCCGCCCACCGCTTCCACGTGGGGAAGCGCGCCGGGCGCCCGAGCGTCTCGCAGCGCGCGATCGAGCGGCTGCTGGTGCGGGCCGCCCGCGCCGGGAAGCGCGTGGTCCGGCTGAAGTGCGGCGATCCGTTCGTGTTCGGCCGCGGCGGCGAGGAGGCCCTGGCCCTCGCCGCCGCGGGCGTGCCGTTCGAGGTGGTCCCCGGCGTCTCGTCCGCGGTCGCCGCGCCGGCGCTCGCCGGCATCCCGGTGACGCACCGCGGGACCTCCGCCGCGTTCGCGGTGGTGGCCGGGCACGCCGAGGCGTCGTACGGCCCGGTGCTCGACGGCCTCGCGCCGGGCACGATCTCGCTCGTGGTGCTCATGGGCGTGGGCGAGCGCGCCGGCATCGCCGCGCGGCTCCGCGCCCGCGGGTGGGCCGCCGAGACGCCCGCCGCGCTCGTCCTGGGCGCGTCGGGCGAGCTCGCCCACACCTGGCGCGGCCACCTCGCCGACCTGCCCGGCCTCGCGCTCCCGCCGGACCGCGCCCACCTGCCCGGCACGCTCGTGGTCGGGGCCGTCGCCGCCCTCTCCCTCCGCTCCCCGCACTCCACCGAAGCGCAGCCCGCCGCCCGCGCCGACGCCCGGCCGGCCTGAAAGGACCCCATGACCGCCACGCCCAGCCCGTCCCCGCGCGACCGCGCCTCCTTCGCGGACGACGCCGAGATCTCCGCCTTCGTCGACACGCTGGGCCGCTTCGAGCGCGGCGAGCTCGACGCCGAGGCCTGGCGCGCCTACCGCGTCCCCCGCGGCGTCTACGGGCAGCGCCAGGACGGCGTCCACATGCTGCGCATCAAGCTGCCGCAGGGCGCCGTGACCGGCGCGCAGCTCCGGGCGATCGCCGACGTCGCCACCCGCTGCTCGCGCGGCTTCGGGCACGTCACCACGCGCCAGAACCTCCAGCTCAACTACGTCCGCCCCGCCGACCTCGAGCCCGCCATGCGGCGGCTCGCCGAGGCCGGCATCACCACCTCGGGCGCGTGCGGCAACACGGTGCGCAACGTGCTCGCCTGCCCGCGCGCCGGCGTCTCGCCGGACGAGGTCTTCGACGTGACGCCGTACGCGGAGGCGTTCACCCGGCACTTCCTGCGCCACCCGCTCGGCCACGCGCTGCCGCGCAAGTTCAAGGTGGCGTTCGAGGGGTGCGCCCGCGACCACGTGGCGACCGCCATCCAGGACCTGGGCTTTCGCGCCCGCGTGCGCGACGGCGCGCGGGGGTTCGCGGTGACGGTGGCCGGCGGGACCTCGTCGCTGTGCACCGTCGGCGCGCTCCTCGAGGACTTCCTGCCGGCCGCGGACGTCCTCGCGCTGGGCGAGGCGGTGGTCCGGGTGTTCCACGCGCGCGGCGATCGCGTGAACCGGCACCGCAACCGGCTCAAGTTCCTGGTCCGCGCGCTCGGCTTCGAGCCGTTCCGCGCCCTCGTCCTGGCGGAGCTGGCGCAGGTGCGGGCCGAGGGCGCCCCGGCGCTGCCGTTCGACCCCGAGCGCCCGCCGGTCGAGGCTCCGCCCGCCACCGCGCGCCCGCGCGCGCCCTCGGTCGCCGACCTCGCCGCGCGGGTTCGCGGCGCCCGGCTCCGCGGGCCCGGCGAGCCGCCGCCGCTCCGGATCGTGACCGAGCCCGCGCCGGGCGCGCTGGCGGCGTTCCGCGCCACCAACGTGCTCCCCCAGCGGCAGGCCGGCCACGCCATCGTGGCGGTGTCGCTCGCCCAGGGCGACGCGACCGCGGCACAGCTCGAGGCGCTCGCGACGCTGGCCGAGGCTTACGGCGACGGCGCGGTGCGGTTCACCAGCGGCGGCCACGTGCTCCTGCGCTGGGTGCGCGAGGAGGACGTGCCGGCGCTCCACGCGCGGCTCTCCGCCGCCGGCCTCGGGCGCGACGGCGCCGGGACCGCGGCCGACGTGGTCGCGTGCCCGGGCGCGGACGTGTGCCGCCTGGCGGTGACGCGCACCCGCGCGCTCGCGCGCCTGGTCGAGGACGAGGTGCGGCACGCCGTCCCCGGCGCCGGCACGGCGGCGCTGTCCGTCGCCATGTCCGGGTGCCCGAACGGCTGCAGCCAGCACCACCTCGCCGCCATCGGGCTGCAGGGCAGCGCGCGCAAGCTGGGCGGCCGCGCCGTGCCGCAGTACTTCGTGCTGCTCGGCGGCCACGTGGACGCGGGGGGCGCCACGTTCGGGCGGCTCGCCGCCAAGGTGCCGGCGCGGCGCATCCCGGAGGCGGTTGCGCGGCTGACGTCGCTCTACCTCGCCGAGCGCCACGCCGGCGAGGCCGCCGGGCCGTTCTTCGCGCGCGCGCTCGACCGCGCGAAGACGATCCTGGCGGAGTACGAGCAGCTGCGGCTCGAGGACACCCGGCCGGAGGACTTCGTCGAGCCGGGCGCCACCGAGGACTTCCGCCCGGGGGCGGACGCCGGGGAACGCGCCGCGTAGCGCTCCCGGGCATCACGCGGCACGTGCGCGGTCGTGCGATCGCCCCGGCGCCGCGCGACGGTCAGGAGCCGTGCTGCGAGGGGCTCATCATCGGGCAGCCGTGCTCCTGCATGTACGTCGCGTGCTGGCGCACGGTGGACTGCAGGGCCTGCAGGTCCGCCGGATCGTTCGGCGTCACCACCAGCCGCGCGCCCTGCGGCACGTCCTCGACGCTCGCCTGGGAGGGCGGCGGCATCTGCATTCCCGCCATGCCGCCGTGCATGCCGTGCATCGCGCCGCGGTCCGCGTCACCGCCCGCGTGGTGGCGGGCGTGCATCGCCGCCATCGCGTGCACGCGCTCGCGCAGCGCGGACACCTGGTCCGGATCGCTGGTCGTGAACGTCACCGCCTCGCCGCTGGAGGTGTCCTCGGCGGAGAGCCGGGTGCCGGGCACGCTCATCGGGCACATCCCGGCCATCCCGCCCGGCGCCGTCGCGGCGCCCGGCGTCGCGGCGGCGGCCCCTGCCGTGCCGGGCTCCGGCGCGGCGTGCCCCGCGTGCATGCACGCGGTCGCCCCGACGAGTGAGAGAACGAACAGAAGCGATCGAGTCATGGCTGCCCTCCTGGCGAGACCCGGGAAGCTGCGCCCGGGGTGCCGTGCCCGGCGCTGCCCGCCGGGGTCGCCGCCCCGTCGTTCCGCTGCGGCGCCCGGTCCCTGGCGCGTTCGGGGGCATGCCGTCCGTGCGCCCGCCTCAGAGCTCCGCGCGACGGAGGAGCTGCGCGTTGGCGGCGACCACGATGGTGCTGACCGACATGAGCACCGCCCCGACCGCCGGCGCGAGCACGATGCCCAGCGGCGCGAGCACGCCGGCGGCGAGCGGGATGGCCACGACGTTGTAGCCCGCCGCCCACCAGAGGTTCTGGATCATCTTGCGGTACGTCGCGCGGCTGAGCGCGACGATCCGGGGGACGTCCCGGGGATCGCTTCGCACGAGCACCACGTCGCCTGCCTCGACCGCGACGTCGGTCCCCGCGCCGACCGCGATGCCCACGTCGGCCGTCACGAGCGCGGGCGCGTCGTTCACGCCGTCCCCGACCATGGCGACCCGCTTGCCGCCCCGCCGGAGCGCCTCGACCACCTCCGCCTTCCGGTCCGGGAGGACCTCCGCGTGGACCGTGTCGATCCCGAGCTCGCGCGCGACCGCGTCGGCGACCGCGCGCGCATCGCCGGTGAGCATCGCGACCTCGAGGCCCATGTCGTGGAGGCGCCGCACCGCCGCGGACGACTCGGGCCGCACCGCGTCCGCGACCGCGAACGCCGCGGCCGCGCCGCCGCCGTCCACGAGGAACACGACCGACTGCCCCCGTCCGGCGGCCGCGCGCGTGAACGCCTCGAGCCCGGCGGACGCGGTCAGGCCGAGGCGCCGCAGCAGGTTCGGCCCGCCCACGAGGCGCTCCCGCCCGTCCACCCGCGCGCGGACCCCGTGCCCGGGGATGGCCTCGAATCCCTGCGCCTCCGGGATCGCGAGGCCTCGGTCACGGGCGCTGCGCACCACGGCCCGCGCCACCGGGTGCTCGGAGTCGCGCTCCACCGCCGCCGCGATTGCGAGCGCGTCCTCCTCGCGGAGCCTCCCCTCCGCCCGGATCCCGACCACGCGGTGCTCGGCGAGCGTCAGCGTCCCGGTCTTGTCGAACACGACCGTCGTGAGGCGCCGCGCCTCCTCCAGCCCGCGCCGGTCGCGCACGAGGAGCCCGGACCGCGCGCCGAGCGTCGTCGAGATCGCGACGACGAGCGGGATCGCCAGCCCGAGCGCGTGCGGGCACGCGATGACGAGGACCGTCACGACGCGCTCCACCACGAAGGCGCCGGTGGCGCCCGCGAGCCCCCAGCCGACGGCCGTGGCCACCGCCGCCGCGACGGCGACGAGCGTCAGCAGCAACGCCGCCCGATCGGCCAGCGCCTGCGCGCGGGAGCGCGAGGTCTGGGCCGCCTCCACCAGCCGCATGATCCCGGCGAGCGCGGTCGCCTCGCCCGTTCCCGTCACCTCGACCCGGAGCGATCCCGCGCCGTTCACGGTGCCCGCTATGACGGCGTCCCCCGGCCGCTTCGTCACGCTGCGGGACTCGCCGGTGATCATCGACTCGTCCAGGCTGCTCTCGCCGGATCGCACCCGCCCGTCGGCCGGCGTGCGGGCGCCGGGACGGAGCAGGACGGTGTCGCCGACGCGCAGCGACGAGAGCGGGACCTCCTCCTCGCCGCCGTCGGTGACCCGGACCGCCACCGAGGGCAGCAACCGCGCCAGCTCCCGGAGCGCGCCGCCCGCCTGCGAGATCGAGCGCATCTCGATCCAGTGACCGAGGAGCATCACGGTCACGAGCGTGGAGAGCTCCTCCCACAGCGGCATCCCCGGGTACCCGGCGGTCACCGCGACGCTGAACGCGAACGCGACGCCGATCGCGAGCGCGATGAGCGTCATCATCCCGGGGAGCCGGTCGCGCAGCTCGCGGGCCGCTCCCCTCAGGAACGGCGTCCCGCCGTACGCGAACACCACGACCCCGAAGACGGCCGGGATCCACCTCGATCCCGGGAACGCCGGGGCATGCCAGCCGGTCGCCGCGGCGAGCATGTGACCCCAGGCGACCGTGGGGATGGTGAGGGCGAGCGCGACCCAGAACCGGGTCCGGAACATCTCGACGCTGTGCCCCTCGTGCCGATCGTGGGCGGCGTGCTCACCGTGCTCCGCCCCGGCATGCGAGTGATCGCGCGCCCGCGCGTCCGCGAGCTCCGGATGCCGCGGGTAGCCCGGTTCGTCCGGCGCCGGTCGCGGCGGCGGCGCGGGACGCCTCGACGGGTGCCCCTCGTGCCCTCGATGCCCCGCGTGTTCGTCCATGGTGTCCCCTCGCGTCGCCAGGCTCCGGCGACGCGCACATAGCGGCGCGGGCGCGGGCTTTCAACGCGGGCGCGGTAGAATCCACGCCGCGATGACGAACGAACGGACGGGCGAGATCCTCGAGCGCTGGCGGGCGGACCCGGGCGGAACGTACCGGTCGTGGTTCCTCTGGGAGGAGCGCCTGAAGAACTTCCGCTCGATCCGGCGGGGGATCCGCACGGTGGTCGCGCAGATCGAGGCCGGCACGTTCGGGAGCGCCTACAAGGGCTCGGCGCTCGAGACCGTCGTCGGGTCGATCGCCGAGCAGCGCCAGATCTTCAAGGGCGCGGACCACGCGTTCCTCTGGAAGCCGAAGCTGCGCATCCCGGACATCTACGAGGACCGGGAGAACCAGCTCGCCTTCGCTCGCTTCCTCGACACGTGCGCCTGCTGCAGCGCGGAGGAGCCGCTCCTGTCCGCCATCCGGCGCCTGGACGAGCGGCGGATCAAGGGCCTCGGCCCGGCGGCGGCGAACCTGCTCTACTTCCTCCACCCGACGCTCGCCGTCCCGTTCAACACGGCGATCGTGAAGGGCTACAACGCGCTGACCGGCTCGAAGGTGAAGCTCGGCCGGTGGGACGAGTACCTCGCGCTGCGCGAGGGGGTGCTCCGGCTCAACGCCGCGCACCCGACGCGGCTCTCGAACGACCTCGGCGCCGTGGCCGGCTTCCTGTTCGACCTCGGCGCGGGGCGCTATCCGCTGCCGCCGCGCGACGGCGACGCCGCCGCCGAGGCAGCGTGGCGTGCGGACCTCGCCCGCGTCCGGGAGGAGTCCGCGCGGGAGCGCAAGCTCCTCGAGGCCGGACGCGAGGGAGATCGGACCCACACCGAGATCCAGGGCTGGCTGCGCGATCTCGGGCGCGCGCTCGGGTTCGACGTGTGGATCGCCTCGAACGACCGGTCCCGCGCGCTGGCGGATGGCCGGCTCGGCGACGGCTGCATCGCTGCGCTCCCTGCCTCGCTGGCCGGGATCGACTCCGTGCCGCTCATCGACGTGATCTGGCTCGAGCGCGGGGGCGGCCCCGCCGTCGCGGCGTTCGAGGTGGAGCACACCACCTCGATCCACTCCGGGATCATGCGAATGCTCGATCTCGCCTCGGCGGCCCGGGCCGTCCCGGGCCTCTACCTGGTCGCGCCGGACTCGCGCGAGGAGGACGTGCGCAGGCAGCTCGTCCGCCCCGCGTTCCGCGCCATCGGAGAGCTCTCCGTGCGCTACCTCCCCTACGGCGAGCTCGAGCGGCATCGCGCGTCGATCGCCCGGTTCGGCGAGGGGCTGAAGGCCATCGACGCCGTCGCCCGGGCGCTCGTGTAGGCGCCCCGCAGCCGCGGTCGCGGACGACCGCGACCGCCGCGAGGCGTCAGCGCGCGGTGCGCCACCACGCGTCGGTCGCGTCCCACGCGGCCTGGTGGTCGAGCCCCTTCATCATCTCCTCGGTGTGCTTCCAGCCGCGCGCGGCCATCGCCTCCCCGTCGTCGGTCCGGACGGCGGCGTCCCACGCGGCCTGGTGATCCTTTCCCTTCATCATCTCGACCGCGTGCCCGTGCATCCGGGCGGTGAGATCGGTGCGCGACGCCGACGCGCGCACGGCCTCGCGCGCCTCGTCGGTGGTGGTGGGGACCTGCGCGGCGCGGGCTGCGCCGGCGCCGAGCGCGAGCGCGGCGGCGAGCGGGATCGAGTGGCGGAGCTTCATGGTCTTCTCCTCTCGGGCGGTTCAGCGCGTGCAGGCGCAGGCCATCCGCGCAGCCTCGGGCCGGGCCGGCCGCTCGCGTGCCGGCGCCTGGGCCGGGTAGCGGGTGTCGTCGTAGCTCGGGCCCGCGGCGACCGCGCCGGTGCCGGCGGTGCCGCTGGTGACGAGGGTGGTGTGCGTCGCCTCCCCGTAGTTGACGTCGTCGTGCGAGCCCGCGTTCGGCGGCAGGTCGGCGGCGAGGGCGGAGCCACCGAGCATCGTGGCTGCGGCGAGGGCGAGGATGGTCCGGGTGCGCATGTTCTCTCCTGGTGCGGGCGTCCCGCCCGCGTCTTCGTCGTGGATTCGACGCCATCCAGGGATTGCAGCGCCCGTGCCGGGCGGCGCGAGCGGAGCGGGCCGCGAAACGCGCGAGATCCGGGGCGGTCGCGGTCGCCGGAGCGGCGCGCGGCGTGACCGCTGCCGTCACATCGTGATCGCGCGCGATCCGCTCCTGCGCGAGCCTGCCGCAGCCCGGCGGTTGTCCCCCGGCCGCGAGCGTGCCAACGTCGCGGCGTGACGCCCGCCGCCGCCCTGCGCGCGATCCCGCCGTTCGACCGGCTGCCCGAGCCGCTGTTCACCGAGGCGGTCGCGCACCTCGAGCCGTGCGCCTTCCCGGCGGGCACCTGGATGGCGCGCGCCGGCGGCGAGCCGCTCCGCCACCTCTTCGTCGTCCGCAGCGGGACCGTGCGCCTCGAGCGCCACGGCCAGAGCGTGCAGGTGCTCGAGGAGGGCGAGACCTTCGGGTTCACCTCGCTCCTCACCGGCGCCGCGGCGCTCGACGTGGTCGTCGAGGAGGACCTCGTCGCCTGGCGGCTGCCGCAGGAGATCTTCGAGCGGCTGCTCGCCGACCGCGCCTTCGCAGGCCACTTCGCCGCCGGGCTCGGGCAGCGGCTCCGGTCCAGCCTGGAGCCATCGCCGGTGGCGGCGTTCCAGCCCGACCTCGCGGTGCCGGTCGGCGACCTGCTGCGCGGGCCTGCGGTCTGGATCGCGCGCGGCGCGACGGTGGTCGAGGCGGCGCGGACCATGCGCGCCCACCGCATCTCGTCGGTCCTGCTCCGCACCGAGCCGCCCTCGATCCTCACCGATCGCGACCTGCGCAACCGGGTGGTGGCCGAGGACGTCCCCGGGAGCGCGCCCGCGGCGAGCGTGGCCTCGGGCCCGCTGCGCACGGTCGACGCGGCCACCCCGGTGTACCAGGCGTGGCTCGCGCTCCTGGACGCAGGGCTCCACCACCTCCCGGTGGTGCGCGGGGGCGAGATCGCCGGGGTGGTCACCTCCACCGACCTGATGCGGGTCTCCGCGCACGGGCCCATGGCGCTGCTGCGGCGGGTGGAGCGGCTCCCCTCCCGCGACCGGCTCGCCGGCTACGCGGCGCAGGTGTCGGACATGGTGGCGGGCCTGCTCGCCGCGCGCCTCGATCCGATGGTGATCGCCCAGCTCGTCGCGCGGCTGAACGACACCCTGCTCCGCACCGCGGCGCGCTGGGCCGAGGCGGAGCTGGGGCCCGCGCCCGCGCCCTGGGCCTGGCTCGCGCTCGGCTCCGAGGGCCGCATGGAGCAGACGCTCCTCACCGACCAGGACAACGCGCTCGTGTTCGCGGACGAGGGGCTCGCCGCGCGCGGCTGGTACCAGGCGCTCGCCGACCGCGTGGTGGCGGACCTCCGCGCCGCCGGCTTCCCGGCCTGCCCCGGCGGCTACATGGCGACCCGCTGGAACGGGCCGATGTCGGAGTGGCGGGAGCGCTTCCGCACCTGGCTGGCCGAGCCGCGGCCGCAGGCGCTCCTCGAGGCGGCCATCTTCCTCGACTTCCGCCGCGCGGCCGGCGCGCTCGACCTCGCGCCGCTGCAGGAGGTGGTCGCCGGCGCGGCGGAGCTGCCGCTGTTCCTGCGCGGCATGGCGGAGCAGGCGATCCGGTTCCACCCCCCGCCCGCGCTGCTGCTGCGCCTGCGCGGCGCGTCCTCCACGGTGGACCTGAAGAAGCACGGGCTGGCGCCGGTCGCGTTCCTGGCGCGCTGCTACGCCCTGGAGAGCGGCATCGCGGAGCGCGGGACCCTGGAGCGCCTGGCCGCGGCCGAGCGGGCGGGCCGGATGGACCCGGAGCTGCGCGAGATCGTGGCCGAGGCGTACCGGTTCCTGGTGGGCCTGCGGCTCCGCCGGCAGCTCCGCCACCTCGCCGAGGGACGTCCGCCCGGCGACGAGGTCGCGCTGGCAGAGCTCTCGCCGGTGGAGCGCACCCGCCTCAAGGAGGCGTTCCGCGCCATCCGCGGCTGGCAGGACGCGGTGGCCTTCCGCTACCGGCTGTGAGCGGCCCATCCGTCCCCGCGGGCCGCAGGGAGGGACGGGCGGGTGCGCGTCGGTGCCTCGCAGCGGTGGTCCGGCCGCGACGGCGGGACGCCGCCGCCCCCTCGGGCGCGGGTGCCTCCGGGGCGGCGCGGGCGAGCGCGAGCCCGGCGTCACATCGCGCTGCGCGAGCGCGGCGCGCCGCCGGTGCCGGCGAGCTCCTGCAGCGCCTCGCGCGCCGCCGGGTCCGCCTGGAGCACCTGCCGCGGGATCCGGCGCAGCGCCAGCCGCGCGAACTCCGGCATCCCCGCGACCTCGACGGGCAGCCAGACGTGCGCGCCCTGGTCGGTGGTCAGGTGGAACCAGCGCTGCGCGCCGTTGAAGGAGAGCTTCGCGACGCTCCCCCACCCGACCAGCAGGCGGCGGAACACGCCGACGCGCTCGAGGCCGGTGTCGTGGACCATCACGTGCGCGCGCGCGGCGGAGGCGAGCTGGAACACCGCGACCGCGAGGAGCAGGAGCACCACCGCCGCCCCGCCGGCCATGCCCACCGGCCCGACCCGGCGCGGCTGCGCGCCCCACGACCGGGTCATGAGCGCCGCCACCAGCAGGGCGGGGACGAGCGCGGTGACGCAGGACAGCAGCGCGTTCCGCGGCGGCGTCCGGAGCACCAGCGGCTGGCCCGGCTTCCAGGGCACGTGGGATGGCGCGGCCCGGCGGCGGCGGCCCCGGAGCCGCGCGGCCTGCGCAGCGAACATGAGCACCGCGAGCACCGCGAACGCGATCAGGCTCTCGCGCATGCGGCCAGTTTGCACCACGGGCCGCCGTGCGGTGAAGGCCGCCCCTGGGTGCGTTCACCGCTTCGAGGTGGGTCGCGGGATGACGACCGCCCCGGTCGGCCCGTGCGCGGGGCAAGAGGGCGCTCCGGCGCCGGCGTGGTCGGGCGTCCCCCGACGCGCCCGCGACACCGCCGACGGCGACGCCTAACGTCGGATCGGCCCATGGCCCGCGCCACGTTCCGCTTCTACGCCGAGCTGAACGACTTCCTGCCGCCGCGCCGGCGCGGCGTGCCGTTCGAGCACGCCTATCCCGGCCGCCCTGCCGTCAAGGACGTGATCGAGTCGCTGGGCGTGCCGCACACGGAGGTGGACCTGATCCTCGCGGACGGGGAGTCGGTGGGCTTCGCCTGGCCGCTCCGGGACGGGGCGCGCGTGAGCGTCTACCCCGTGTTCGATTCGTTCGACATCGGACCGCTCGCGCGCGTCCGCCCCGTCCCGCTGCGCGAGGTGCGCCTCGTCCTCGACGGCCACCTCGGCCGGCTCGCGCGGCACCTGCGCATGCTGGGGTTCGACGTGCGCTGGTGGAGCGACGCCGCCGACGCGGAGCTCGCCGCCGTGGCCGCCGCCGAGGGCCGCATCCTGCTCACCCGCGACCAGGGCCTGCTGAAGCGCCGCGTCGTCACCCACGGCTACTGGGTCCGGGCCACCGACCCGCGGCGGCAGCTCACCGAGGTGGTCCGGCGGCTCGACCTGGCGCGCGCCGTCGCCCCGTTCCGGCGGTGCCTGCGCTGCAACACGTCGCTCGAGCCGGTCGCCCCGGAGGCGGTGGCGGGTCGCGTGCCGCCCGCGGTGCGGGCGCGGCACCACGCGTTCCGCCGGTGCCCGTCCTGCGACCGCATCTACTGGGCCGGCTCGCACCACCGGCGGATGGAGCGGCTCGTCGCGGAGCTGCTCGCCGAATGCGCGCCCCCCGGCCCGTGAGCGCCGGCGCCGGGCTCGGATCCGCGGGCGCGCCGCCGCGCGCCGCCCGGCCCGGCACCGGGCGGCGCCCTCCACCATCAGTCGGTGGTGTACGCGCCCGAGCCCACCAGCACGTCGCCCACGCGCTCCGTGTACGCCTTCTTCGGCTCGACCTTCCCGGTGGCCGGGTTCCTGAACTTGAACCGCGTCCAGCCCGAGCCCCTGGTCTTCGCGAGCTCGACGTACTCCTTGGTGTACAGGGTGCCGTCCTCGTCGGCGACGCCGAGGTAGTTCTTGCCCACCCGCGACGGGTCCGCCCCGTGCGCCACGCACGTGCCCTCGAGGTCGTACACGAACAGGTAGAGGTCCTTGTAGATGAACGGGCCGTTCCGGTTCTGGAACTCCTTGAACGCCCGATCCTTGCCGTGCTTCTTCAGGTACGCGACCGCGGTCTTCACCAGCTCCTGGGCATCCTCGGGCGTGGCGCGGACCTCCGCGGCCCACGCGTCACCGACGAGGACGGCGGCCAACGCGACCGCGGCGAGCAGCTTCTTCATCTGGCACCTCTTCACAGGACGTGGGGGTGATCCCGGGGGCCGACGTCCTCCGGCCCGCCGGGCAGCGTGTGCGGGCGCTCACGCCTCGAGCCGCGGCGCGTGCGGCACGCCGTCCCGGCGTACCGGACGCGGCCCGGCGTGGACGGGGGGCGCCTCCGGCGCCGCGCCGGTCCGCGCGACGCGGAAGGCGCCGACCATGGCGGCGAGCTCCTCGGCCTGGCCGGAAAGCTCGCTCGCGGCCGAGGAGGACTCCTCGGCGCTGGCCGCGTTCTGCTGCGTCACCTTCTCCATCTCGCCGACCGCGGAGTGGACCTGCGCGATGCCGGCCGCCTGCGTGCGGGCGCCGTCCGCGATCTCCCGGACGATGCCGGAGACCTCCGCGATGGCGGCCACGATGTCGCCGAGGCGATCGGCCGCCTGGCCGGCGGTGCCTGCGCCCTCGTCGGCGCGTTCGGTCGAGTCGCGGATGAGCCCCTCCGTCCGCGTGGCCGCCTCCTTGGCGCGAAGCGCCAGGGCGCGGACCTCCTCGGCGACCACCGCGAACCCGCGCCCGGCCTCGCCGGCGCGCGCCGCCTCGACCGCCGCGTTCAGCGCGAGCAGGTTGGTCTGGAACGCGATCTCGTTGATGTCCTTGATGATGCGCGCGGTGCCCTCCGCGCTCGCGCGGATGCTGGCCATCGCGCCCTTCACCTGCTCCACGGCCGTCGCGCCCTCGTCGGCCGCGCCGTGCGCCCGCTCCGCCAGCGCGCTCGCGCGACGCGCGCTGTCCGCGGAGCGCTGAGCCGCCGAGGCGACGCCGTCCACGGCGGTGCGCGTCTGCTCGAGCGAGGCGGCCTGCTCCGAGGCACCGCTCGCGACGGCCTGCGAGGACGACGCGATCTGGGACGCCGCGCTCGACACCTGGTCCGCCGCCTCGGCCACCTGCGCCAGCGCGTCGTGCAGCGCGGCCGCGGTGCCGTTGAGCGCGTCCTTCAGCCGCGCGTGGTCGCCGCGGTACGCGCCGCGCATCCGCGCGCGCAGGTCCCGCTCGGCCAGGCGCGCGAGCGCCTCGGCCGCCTCGTGGATCGGGGCGAGCAGCACGTCGAGCGTGGTGTCCACGCCCTCCAGGATCGCGCGCGCCTCGTTCCGGTAGCGTCCGGCGTCCGGGCGCGCCGAGAGGTCGCCGTCGGCGAGGCGCCCGAGCACCGCCGCCACGTCGCGCATGGGGGCGACCACCGCGGTGAGCGTCTCGTTCGTACCGTCCACGATCTCGCGGTAGACGCCCTGGTGACGCGCGGCGTCCGCGCGGACGTCCAGGCGGCCGTCGAGCGCCGCGTGCGAGAGCAGCCGCGTGTCCTCCACCAGGGCGGTGACCGCGCCGATGCAGCCGTTGAGGCTGGTCTTCAGCGCGTCGAAGTCACCCGCCCAGCGCTCCGCGATCGGCGGCGGGAGGTCTCCGCGCGCGACGCGATCCACGCACGCCGCCGCGGCCCCGAGCGGCCCGATGACCGCATCGAGCGTGGCGTTCACGCCCTCCACGATGCGCCGGAAGTCCCCCTGGTGACGCCGCGCGTCCGCGCGGGTGGTGAGCCGTCCCTGGACCGCGGCGGCGGAGAGGGCGCGCGCGTCGGCGACGAGCGCGTTCACCGCGGCCACGCAGGTGTTCAGGTTCTCGCGCAGCGGCGCGAAGTCACCCGCCCACGGCTGCTCGATGCGCGGCGGAATGTCGCCCCTCGCGATCCGGTCCACGTAGTCGGCCGCCACCCCGACCGGCCCGGTCACCGCGTCGAGCGCCTCGTTCACGCCGGCCACGATGGCGCGGTAGTCGCCCCGGTGCCGCGAGAGGTCGGCCCGGGTGGAGAGCCGACCCTCGGCGGCGGCACCCGCCAGCGACTTGGCGTCCTCGACCAGCGCCTCCACCGCCCCGATCACCGAGTTCAAGCTGTCGCGGACGCCGTTGAAGTCCTCGCCGCGGGTCTCGGTGATGCGCGGTGGCATCCGCCCGCCGGCGATCTCGTCGAGCGTCCGGGCGATGCGGGCGAACGTGCCCGTCACGTCGCGCGCCACCAGCACCCCGACGCCCACCAGCGCGAACGCGATGAGCAGGATGCCGGCGGCCAGCGCGACCCCCGAGACCAGCGCGGCCCGCCGTGCCCGGGCCCCTTCGACCGCGACGTCCGCGGCCTGGCTCGCCTTCAAGGTCGCGAGGAGCGCCATGGCCGCGTCGTAGCCGTCCCGGTGCAGCAGGAGGCCGCCGACGATGCGGTGCTGCGCGCGCTCCACCTCCGGGTCCTCCAGCTGAAGCCCGGCGGCGAGCAGCGCGTCGCGGCGCCGCTCCAGCTCGAGCACCCGCCCCGCCGCCTCGCCCCACTCGTCGAGCGGCGCCTGGAGGGCGTTCCAGTGCTCCTGCTCCTCGGTCGTCCTCGGCCGCGCGCCGTACTCGCGCCGCGCACGGGCGACCGCCTCCATCGAGCGCGCCGCCTCCTGGTGGAGCGCCGCGCGGAAGTCGCCGTCGAAGCGGCCGTTCGAGAGCGCGTGGATCGCGCGGGAGACGTCGGTCATCTCCGACTCGAGCGTCGCCACCGACGCCAGGTTGGGCACGCTCACCTGGGTGAAGCCGGAGGCGATCCCCTCCAGCGTGCGGAGCGCCGCGACGGCGCCTGCCAGGAGCACCACCAGCAGCGCCACCGCGATGGCGTAGGTGCCGACGATCTTCTTTCCGATGTTCAGTCGAGAGCGCATGGGCGTCCGGTGGTTGACTGGGCGCGAAGGCCCCGAGCAAGCGCCGGGCCACGCCCGACGCGCGCGGATGCTCGTGTCCGCACGCGTCGTTCGAGGGTTCGTCCTCACCCTGGGTGACAGCGCCCGCCCGGCCCGGACGGTGCGCCACGCCGTCCCCCCCGGCGTCAGGCGCGTGACGCGCCGGGCGCGGCGCGCGGCCGCGCAGGCGGCGGCCGCTGCGCGGAGCGGCCGCCCCCGTGCGCGGCGAGCCGAGGCGCGCAGGGGGTTCTCCCGGGCGTGCGCGATTGCGCAGCGGCGATTGCCGCACCGCACGATGGATTGATCCGCATTGTGGCGTGGTCGGCCGTCGCATTGACCGGACTGATCCGGGGGCGTCTCATCGCGCTCCGACGTTCGCGGGCTCCGTAGCGCAACCCAACGTAGGAGGGGGAAGTCATGAGGAAGCTGATGATGCTCGTCGCGATCGCGGTCGCGACGGTGCTGTCCGCCGGCTGTCAGGGCGACAAGGGGCCGGTGGGCCCGCAGGGGCCGCAGGGCGACAAGGGGGACCAGGGCGACAAGGGTGATCAGGGAGAGCCGCCGCTCGCCACCACCGAGGCGTGCGCCGGCTGTCACGCAGGGTCGATCGCGTCCGTCCACGCGCTCGCGCCGAACGACGCGGTCCAGGTGACGCTGTCCACCGACGACCGCTACACGATCAGGGTGAACCCGGAGACGCACGCGGTGACCTTCCGCTTCAACGTGAAGGTGAACGGCGTGAACCAGATCGACTTCACGAACAAGGCGGCGACGCTGCGCGCGCACAACGAGGACGCGTTCTGGGTCTACGACCCGGCCATCCGCGCCGGCCGCCGCACCAAGATCCCGTGCGGCACCGTGGCGAGCGCCACCTGCGATCCGAACGTGCAGTGGGCCGTCTCGAGCAACGGCAGCGGCAATTACACCATCACCGTGTCCGGCTTCGCGGCGGACCCGGCGCCCGGCACGACCTTCATGCTGAGCACCATGGGCCCGGACGAGATGACCGCGACCGTGGTCGCGACGCTCGGCGAGGCCTCGCACGACTCCGTGAGCAACGAAGCCTGCATGAACTGCCACGGCAACCACGTCTGGCGCGGCGCGGCCCATGACGTGACCAACCCGCAGGGCATCGGCCCGTGCGTGGTCTGCCACAACCGCGACGGCGCGGTCGAGACGCGGCTGACCGGGTACGTCGCCGCGAACGCCAACGTCACGCCGCCGATCGTGGGCGTCGATCCCGCCGAGGGGACCCGCGGCACCGGCCTCATGGGCATCGTCCACGGCATCCACAACTCGAAGAACATGCCGGACGGCGTGTACCACTGGGTGTGGCCGTCGAATGGCAACTTCACCGACTTCTCGAACGGCTTCCCGGGCAACATGAACAACTGCGCCACCTGCCACCGAGGCCCCGACCAGCTCGCCGCGGCCGCCGGCGCCCCGGTGTCGTTCGCGCTGTGCGTGTCCTGCCACGACGACCTCGGCCAGTTCGTCACCGGCGCGCTCAGCGGCTATCACGCCGCCTTGACGCCGTTCTCCTCCTGCAGCCCGTGCCACGACGGCCAGACCGCCGGGGCGCTCCACGACGGCCAGGTCACCGAGCGCGCCGGGCTGATCTGGGACGGCGCCGACCAGTCCATCGTGCTCGCCTCGACGATCAAGCTGGAGATCACCGACGTCGCGGTGAGCGCCACCGGGACGACGGTCACCTGGACCGCCACCAACCCGAGCGACGGCGGCGCCGCGTGGGATCCGTGCAACGACGACTACGCGGTCGGCCCGGTGTTCTTCCGGACGCCGCCTGACCTGGCCACCGAGGGATGCACCAACACGACCGCCGGCTGCGGCAACTCGATGAGCTTCATCCGGTCCTACGCGCAGGCGGACGACTGGGTGAACGACGGCCTCACCGGCGCGTCCACCACCATCCTGCCCGGCCAGCCCAACGGCTCCACCCTGCTCACCACCGACAACACCACCTGCGACGCGAACCACGTCGCCACGACGGTGCTGCCGCTCCAGAACACCACCGCCACCCGCGGCATCCTCGCCCTGCAGGGCAAGCCGCAGGTCCGGTTCTCGAACGGCAACGTCGTCTGGGTCCGCGCCACCACCCCGACCCGCGAGTTCCTGGTCGCCGACGGCGCGGTGCCCGAGGTCATCCGCCGCCAGATCGTCTCGGTGGACAAGTGCAACGCGTGCCACTTCGGCACGCTGTACCAGCACGGCGGCAGCCGCGTGGACAGCATCGAGCTGTGCGTCATGTGCCACAACCCGGCGTCGAGCGAGCAGAACCGCCGCGTGGACATCGGCATCAGCGCCGCGAACGCGTACGACGGCCTGAACGGCCAGACGTACGACCTCCGCACCATGGTGCACGCGATCCACTCGGCCGGCGAGACCGGCCGAGGCCTCATGTACTACCGCACCAACGGCATCTACTTCTTCGGCTCCGCCGAGGCGCTGGCGGTGCTGCCGAACTGGCCGTCCGGCGACGCGTGCGTGACCTGCGTGGACGAGGAGGACGGGCCGCTGACCTACTGCAAGGTGTACGGCTCCTCCGCCACCGGCAAGGACTACTCGGTGGTGGCGAACACCGACGGCTCCTGCAAGGCGCAGGCGGACCTGCCCGCCAGCACCGACGGGACGTGGCGCCCGCACCGCTTCGTGGAGGTGGAGTACCCGCGCGCGCTGAACGACTGCGGCGCCTGCCACGTGGACACGCTCACGGGCACCACCGCGGACGTGCTGCCGGATCCGAGGCAGGTGGTCGGGGTCACCTACGACGCCGGCGTGGCGCCGTGGAACGTCCTCGCCGACGACCAGCTCCTCGGCCCGACCACCGCGTCGTGCATGAGCTGCCACCAGTCCGATGACGCGCTCGAGCAGTTCCAGCTGCGCCAGCACGCGTACGACAACGGCTGGGCGCCGTCGGTGTTCGAGAACGGCCGCCAGACGCTGATCGACGCGGTGCCGTAGCGACCGCTGCGAGGCGGCGGGGAGCGATCCTCCCCGCTGCTCCCAAGGGGCGGAGGCGCCACCGGCGCCTCCGCCCCGCTCGTCTCAGCCCGGGGGTGCCACAGGGCGCCTCCGCCCCGCTCGTCTCAGCCCGGGGGTGCCACAGGGCGCCTCCACCCCGCTCGTCTCAGCCCGGGGGTGCCTCCGGGCGCCTCCGCCCCGATCGTTCCGCGCCCCGCCCTGCCTCCGCGGTGGCCGCGGCGACGGCCGCGGACGCCGACCGCGGCTCAGGGTGCGCGAGCCGGCGCCTCCGGCGGCGTACCCGCTTGCGGCGGCGCCGTGTCGCGCGGCGGCGCCGGCCGCCGCTGCGGGCTGCCCAGCGCCTCGGCGCGTCCCGCGAGCAGCGCATCGAGCCGCTCGAGCTGCTCCGGCCGGAAGATGCGCCGGACCCCCTGGACGCTGGCGGCGTCCAGGGCCTGATAGTCCGCGAGCAGGCGCTGGTCCCGGACCTGGACGGCCCCGGGCGGCGGGGCGGCGCCGGTGCCGCCGCGGAGCGCCCCCTCGCCCGGTCCCGACGACCCGTTCTGCGGCCCCGACCTCGCCGCCTCCACGTCGCGGTCGCGCTCCGCGACCAGCTCCCGGGCGCGGAGCTGGATCTCGCTCAGCTTCAGCTCGAGCGTGACGACCTGGCCGGCGTCGAGGCCGAGCGCGTCGCGGCTCCTCAGGATGAGCTGCAGCGACGGCTCGGGGAGCGCGCCGCCCTTCCCGCGGGCGTCGCGCGGCTGCGCGGCGGCCGCGAGCGGCGCGACGAGGAGGAGCGCCGCCAGGTGGCGCGCCCACTGCGGTGAGGATCTGTTCATGGTGGCGACAGGCTGGTGCGCCCGGGGTTGCACGACCGTGACCTTCCGTTGACGGATTGTTCGGCCATCATCTCATGGCTCGACCCGGAGCTCCCGCGCCGCCTCGCCCAGCCGCTCGACGGCGGCCTCGAGCTGCGCGTCGTCGAGGTAGGGCGCCGGGCCGAGCCGCAGGTGGCGCCCGCGGCTGTCGGCGAGCACGCCGCGCGCCGCGAGCGCGCGCTGCAGGGCCGCCGCGCGGGGGGTGTCGAGCGCCAGGAACGCACCGAACCGGTCGAGCGGCGTGCTGCGGTCGCGCCCCACCAGCGCGTCGTCCAGCCCCAGCGCGTCGAAGCGCGCCGCGAGCAGGTCCACCTGGCGCCGGTAGCTCGCGCGGAGCGCCTCCGGGGTCAACCCCTGCTCGCCGAAGAAGTCCATCACGCGCGCGGCGCGGTAGTGGCTGGTCGGATCGTAGGTCGAGCCCGCGAACGCGGCGGCGCCGCGGCCGTACGGGACGAGGCCGGGGCGCGCCGCGTCCGCCAGGGCGTCGAACTCGGCGTACCAGCCGGTGACGGCCGGCCGCAGCCCGCGCGCGTGCGGCGGCAGGCGCAGGAAGCAGTTCCCCTCGCCCAGCTGCAGGTACTTGTACCCGCCGCCCACGATCCAGGCCGACCCGAGCCCCATGGCCGGGAGCGCGAACGGCATCGCGCCGAGCGCGTGGTAGGCGTCCACCAGCAGCTCGACCCCGCGGGCCGCGCACGCCTCCGCGAGCCCTCCGAGGCCGGGGACGATCCGCGCGTCCTCGTACAGGACCGCCGAGACCAGCACCGCGGCGGTCCGGTCGCCGGCGCGCGCGGCCAGCCGCTCGGCGAGCGTGTCCGCCGGCCGCGCCGGGACGACCTCCACCTCGAGCCAGTCCTCGCCGAGCCGGGCGAGCTGCCGCCGCAGCGTGTGGAACTCGCCGTCGGTCGTGACCAGCCGCCGGCGCCGCCGCAGGTCGAGCGCCGACAGGAACCGCAGCGCCAGCTCGTGCGTGCTCCCACCGAGCGCGAGCTCGCCGCCGGGATCGGCGAGCAGCGCCCGGAACCCCTCCCGCACCCGCTCCGCCTTCGCGAGCGCCTGCCCCCACTTCCCGTCCACCTCGCGCGCCGCGTCCTCGAACGCCTCGAGCACTCCCTCCCGCGCGACGTCCGGCCAGGCCTGGTGCGAGTGGCCGGTGAGCAGCAGCCGCTCCGCCACGCGGAACCGCGTGTAGTGGCGCGCGAGCGGGTTCACAGCGCGCCCCGCACCGCCCACAGGTCGGGGAACGCCGGGGTGAACAGCGTCGTGCGCAGGTACTGCGCGCCCGCCGAGCCGCCCGTACCCGGCTTGTCGCCGATGGTCCGCTCGACCATCTTCACGTGCCGGTAGCGCCACTCCTGCACGCCCTCGTCGAGGTCCACGAAGCGCTCGCACACCAGGGCCGCCTCGCCGTCGGCGCGGTACACGTCCAGCAGCACGCGCTGGACCGCCTCCGACGGCGGGCGCCACCCCGCCGCGGGCGCCTCCGGGACCGGCGGCACCGCGAAGCCCTGGGTGGCGAGGTAGCGCAGGAGCGAGTCGAACAGCGACGGCGCCGCCATTGCCGCCGCGATCCGCGCGTGCCCCGGACCGCCCGGCGGATAGGGCGCGAGCATCCGCTCGTCCCGGCGCCCGAGCATCGCCTCCAGCACCCGGAACTGCGCCGACTGGAACCCGCTCGCCGCCTCCAGGCGGCTGCGGAACGCGGTGAACTGGCGCGGCGTCATGGTCTCGATGACGTCCACCTGGGACACGACGGTCTTCAGGATGGTGAGGACGCGCTTCAGCGTCGCGAGCGCGTGGCCGCCCTCGCCCCGGTGCAGCCGCTCCTGCAGGTAGGCCAGCTCGTGGACCACCTGCTTGAACCAGAGCTCGTAGACCTGGTGCACCACGATGAACAGCAGCTCGTCGTGCTCCTCGGAGCGCGGCCGCTGCGCCGAGAGCAGCTCGTCGAGCGCGAGGTACGAGCCGTAGGTCAGGGCCGCCGAGTGGGCCGAGGGATCGGTCATGCGTCCTCCGGCGGGGATGCCTAACACGGGCCGGGGCGGTCCGCCCCGCCGCGCTCCGTCGGGGACGCGGCGCCGCCCGGCCGGACGTGCCGGCGCCCGTGGACGGCGCGCGCCGCGCCGCGCACCGTGAAGCTTTCATGAACGGCCCATGCGCGATCCGCCCGTTTCGTGGCGCCGCGCGCGCGCGTAGCTTCCTCCCGCCGCCCGGTTCCCGGTGGAGCCGCGGCGAGCCCCGGAGGAAGCCACATGTTCCACGCCAAGGCGTACGCCGCCACCAGCCCGACGTCCCCGCTCGCCGCCACCACCATCCCGCGCCGCGACCCGACCCCGCGCGACGTCCAGATCGAGATCCTCTACTGCGGCATCTGCCACTCCGACCTGCACACCGTGCGCAACGAGTGGAGCAGCCTCGCGTCCACCGTCTACCCGTGCGTCCCGGGCCACGAGATCGTCGGCCGCGTCGCGAAGGTCGGCGCCGAGGTGACGCGGTTCTCGCCCGGCGACCTCGTCGGCGTCGGCTGCATGGTGGACTCCGACCGCACCTGCCCCGAGTGCCGGGCCGGCCTCGAGCAGTTCTGCCCGGGCCAGGTCCTCACCTACGGCGCGCCGGACCGGCACCTCGGCGGCGTGACCTACGGCGGCTACTCCGGCAGCGTCGTGGTGGACGAGCACTTCGTCCTGCGCGTGCCCCCGAACCTCGATCTCGCCGCCGCCGCGCCGCTCCTGTGCGCCGGCATCACCACCTGGTCGCCGCTGCGGCACTGGGGCGTGAAGGAGGGCAAGAAGGTCGGCGTGGTCGGCCTGGGCGGGCTCGGCCACATGGGCGTGAAGTTCGCGCGCGCGCTCGGCGCGCACGTGGTCGTCTTCACGACCTCGCCCGGCAAGCGCGAGGACGCGCTCCGCCTCGGCGCGCACGAGGTGGTCCTCTCCCGGGACGCGAACGCGCTGCGCAAGCACGCCGGCAGCTTCGACTTCATCCTCGACGCGGTCGCCGCAGACCACGACCTCAACGCGTACGTGAACCTGCTCCGCCGCGACGGCAACCTGACGCTCGTCGGTGCGCCGGAGAAGCCGCTCCCGGTCGCCGCGTTCGGCCTGCTCCTCGGCCGCCGCAGCATCTCCGGCTCGCCCATCGGCGGCATCGCCGAGACGCAGGAGATGCTCGACTTCTGCGGCACGCACGGCATCACCGCCGACGTCGAGGTGATCCCGATGCAGCAGGTGAACGAGGCCTACGAGCGGATGCTGCGCTCGGACGTGAAGTACCGCTTCTCGATCGACATGGCCTCGCTCCAGGCGGGGTGAAGGCCCGCGCCGGCTCCCGCGCGGCGGTAGGATCGCGCCGCCGGGGGCCGGGCCCGCGGTGAGACGGAGGTCGCGACGATGCCCCCGAAGCCCTCCAGGTCGTCCGGCCGGTCCGGGAGGCCGTACGTCATCTGCCACATGGGCCCGTCGGTGGACGGGCGCATCGTCACCGACGGCTGGCCGCGGTCCGCGCGGCTGAGCGCCGAGTACGAGCGGATCCACGCCGCCCTCGGCGCCGACGCCTGGATCATCGGTCGCATCTCGATGGAGCCGTACGCCGGGCGGGCGCCGCTGCCGCCCCGGGCCCGGGGCCGCCTCCCACGCACCGACTTCATCGCGCGGTCGGACGCGCCCTCGTACGCCATCGCCCTCGACCCATCGGGCAAGCTGCGCTGGGAGTCGGGCGCGATCGACGCGGACCACGCCGTCGCGATCCTCACCGAGCGCGTCCCGGACCGCTACCTCGCGTTCCTGCGCGACCGCGGCGTGTCGTACCTGTTCGGCGGCAAGGACCGGATCGCGCTGCCGGCGGTGCTGCGCAAGCTCCGCGCGCGCCTCGGCATCCGGCGGCTGCTCCTCGAGGGCGGCGGCAAGATCAACGGGTCGTTCCTCGCCGCCGGGGTCATCGACGAGCTGAGCCTGCTCGTCGCGCCGGTGGCCGACGGGAGCGTCGGGACGCCCGCCCTGTTCGACGCGGGCGAGCCCGGGCCCAGGCTGCGCCTGCGGCTGCTGTCGGCGGAGCGCCGGCCCGGGGACCTGCTGTGGGTCCGGTACCGCGTCGCGAGCGCGGCCGCGCCCGCCCGCCGCCGGTCCTGACCCGGCGGCCTCAGCTCACCGTCTCCGCGCTGTAGCGCGCCAGCAGGCCGGTGCGGACCGCGTACCGGTAGACGCGGACGAACGCCCACCCCGCGAGCACGATGGTCCCGGCCGCGAGGAGCGCCCCCTGCCCGAGCGCGGTCCACGACACCGGCCGGCCGGCCGTGAGCGCGCGCAGCTGCTCGAAGACGTACGACGGCGCGAGCAACCAGGACACGGCCTGCATCCAGCGCGGCAGCGTGGCGATCGGGTAGAACACGCCCACGAACGGCGAGAGCACCGCCGGGATGGGCCAGATCAGCCACTCGGCCGCCGGGCCGAGGCGGAGCACGATGGCGCAGCCCAGGATCCCGAGCGCGATCCCGAACATGAACAGGATCAGCAGCGCCGGCAGGATGGCGAGCCCGTAGGCGACGAACGAGAGCCCGAACGCCGCGGTGGCGAGGCCGAGCATGACCGCGAGCCCGAGCGTGCTCGTGAGCACGCTCGACACCACCAGGCCGGAGACGTACTCGCCGGTGGTGATGGGGGTCGCGAACACGTTCAGGAAGTTGCGCGACCACACGTCCTCGAAGAACGCCATGGTCACGCCGTGCATCACCCGCGAAAAGAAGTCCCAGAGCAGCACGGCGCCCAGGAGCAGCGGGACGAAGTCGAGCCCCGACGCGGCGACCTGGTTCAGGTAGCGGGAGATGAACCCCCAGAGCACCACGTCGATCGCCACCCAGGCGAACAGCGGCAGGATGCGCGCCGGGCTCCCGCGCAGCAGGTACGCCTGCCGCAGCACCACCGCCGCCACCCGCCGGAGGCGCCGCGCCGTCACGGCTGCTCCAGCGCGAGCGGCTCGCGCGCGACGGTGATGAACAGGTCCTCGAGCGACGCGCGCCCGTGCTCGCCGGGTAGCGTGCGCGGGTCGCCCTCCAGCAGGATCCGGCCGTGGGACAGGAACAGCACGCGGTCGCAGACCTCCTCGACCTCGCGCATGTTGTGCGAGGTCCACAGCACCCCCTGCCCCTCGCGCGCGGCGACGCCGCGGATCCGCACCCGCAGCTCGCGCGCGACCGCCGGGTCGAGGGACGCGGTCGGCTCGTCGAGCAGGAGGAGCCGCGGCGCGTTCAGCATCGCCTTCGCGATGGTGACCCGCGACTGCTCGCCCGACGAGAGCACGCCGGTCTTCGTGTCGCGGAACGGGACGAGGTCCAGCTCCGAGAGCAGCGCCTCCACGCGGGCGCGGACGTCCCGGACGCCGTAGAGCAGCCCGAACACCGTCAGGTTCTGCGAGACCGTCAGGTTCCCGGGCAGCGGCGCGTACACCGCCGCGAAGCTGGTGCGCGCGAGCGCGTCGGACCGCCGCCGCGCCAGGTCGACGCCGTCGATCCAGATCCCGCCGGAGGTCGGCGCGAGCACGCCCAGGATCATGCTGATGGTGGTGGTCTTGCCCGCGCCGTTCGGGCCGAGCAGCCCCACGATCTCGCCGGGCGCGACGTGGAACGAGATCCCGTCCACGGCCGGGGTCGCGCCGTACGCCTTGCACAGCCGCTCGACGCGCAGGATGGGGCCGGGCCCGGTCACGAGGCCTCCGGCGCCTCGTCGCGCGCCAGCCGCCGCAGGCTCAGCTCCTCGAGATCGAGCTCCTCCTCGACCCGCTGGAACGCCGCGTCCCCGATGGTCCCCTCGGCGCGCAGCGACAGGAGCCGTCCGCGCTCCGCCTCCACCGCCCGGCGGGCCACGGCCGCGCCCTGGGTGCGCGGCCCATCATCGGCCTCGCCCGCAGGCGCCTCCGCGGCCTCGCCGCGCAGCTCCGCCTCGGCGCCGCGGAGCATCACCTCGTAGCGTCGCCGCAGCACGCGCGAGAGCTCGTCGCCCGCCGCCCCGTCGGTCGCCGACAGGCCGGCGCGCAGCGTCTCGACCCGGGCGAGCCGGACCTCCCGATCGACCGAGCGATCTCCCTCGAGCCGCAGCGCGCGCAGCAGCGGGCGGAGCGTCATCCCCTGCAGGACGAGCGTCCCGAGCACCACCGCGAACGCGGTGAACACGACCAGGTCCCGGTGCGGGAACGCCGGCGCGCCCCGGCCGCCGGTGGGCAACGCCAGCGCCGCGGCGAGCGTCACGATGCCGCGCATTCCGCACCAGCCGACCACCGCGGCGCCGCGCGGCGAGAGCCCGATCGCGTCGGGCCGCTCCGGCGTCCCGTCGCACGCCGGCCGGCAGCGCAGCCGGCTCACCGCGGCCGTGGCCGACACCCACGCGATGCGCGCCACGATGGCGGCGAGGCACACCGCCCCCGCCACGCCGGCGTACCGGAGGAGCGTGGCCGCGTCGATCCGCCCGAGGATCGCCTTCAGCTGGAAGCCCACCAGGATGAACGCGAGCACGTTCAGCACGAAGACGGCGAACCCCCAGACCGCATACGAGGGGATGCGGACGCGCGCGGCCATCTGCCCCGCGGCGCGCTGGGCGCTCGCCATGGCGAAGACGACGACGGTGAGGATGCCCGAGAGGTGGAGCCGCTCGGCGAGCATCCAGACCGCGAACGTCCCGCAGAACTGGACCACCACGGCGATGGGCACGTCCTCGATGCGCGCGATGAGCGGCGGGATCACGCGGGCGAGCGCGTACCCGAGCGCCACGCTCCCCACCGTCGCGACCAGCAGCAGCGGCAGCGCCGCGAGCGGCGAGAGCGCGCCCGCCACCGCCGCGCCCACCGCCAGGCGGTAGACGAGGAGCGCGCTGGCGTCGTTGAACAGGCTCTCGCCCTCGAGGATCACCATGAGGCGGTGCGGGGGGCGGAGCTGCCCGAGCACCGCGGTCGCGGCCGCGGCGTCCGGGGGCGCCACGATGGCGCCGAGCGCCACCGCCACCGCCCAGGGCATGCCCGGCACGAGCGCGCGGGCGACCACGGCCACCACGGCGACCGTGAGCGCGACCGCGCCGACCGCCAGCCCGGCCACGGTGCGCCAGCTCGCCCGAAGGTCGCGCTGGGACGCGTCGTAGGCGGCATCCAGGAGCACGGGCGCGACGAAGAGCGTGAGCGCGAGCTCCGGCTCGAGGACCAGGGTCGGCGTGCCCGGCACGAGCGCGAGCGCGGCGCCGGCGAGCGCCACCAGCGCCGGGTACGGGGTCCCGATCCGCCGGGACAGGGCCGTGAGGGCCGCGCCGGCGAGGAGCAGGCCGATGATGATCTCGAACACGAGCATGCGAGCCGGACGCCCCCCGACCCGGCCAGCCGCCGCGGGCGGGTCGTCGCCACCATTCTGTCGCGACACGTCCCCGCCGTGCCGTGAAGATTTCCCGAACGCCCCATGCGCGTTCCGGGGCACCGACGCTCCCCCGTCGGCCGATGGAGGATCGTAGGATCCGGGCGGCCGCACCGGCACCGGCAAGGAGAGGACGCGCACCATGGCCTTCACGCCGCTCAACGCGCTCAACTCGTTCATCGCGGTCGCGCGGCGCCGGAGCTTCGCCGCGGCCGCCCGGCAGCTCGGCGTCTCCACCTCCGCGCTCAGCCAGTCGGTGCGGCAGCTCGAGGCGCGCCTCGGCGTCACCCTGCTCACGCGGACGTCGCGCACCGTGGCGCTCACCGACGCGGGCCAGCGCCTGCTCGAGAACGCGGGCGCGGCGGTGGATCAGGCCGTCGAGTCGCTGAAGACCGTGACCGTCCAGCCCGGCGAGGTCACCGGCCGCGTGCGGCTCACCGTGCCCAGCACCGCCGTGACCCCCGTCCTCGCCCGCCTGCTGCCCCGCTTCATCGAGCGGCATCCGCGCGTCGAGGTGGAGGTGCAGGTGGAGAACCGGTTCGTGAACATCGTCGCCGAGGGGATCGACGCCGGGATCCGCCTCACCGAGGCCATCGAGCGCGACATGGTCCAGGTGCGCCTGACCGAGGCCGGCCGCTTCGTCGTGGCGGGCGCGCCCTCGTACGTCGCGCGGCGCGGGACGCCGGAGCGGCCGCAGGACCTCCTCCAGCACGACTGCCTGTGCATCCGCTCGAGCACGCACGGCGGGCTCTACGCCTGGGAGCTCGAGCGCGGGAGGAAGTCCTGGCGCGTTCCCGTCCGGGGGACCGTGACCACGAACGACCCCGAGCTGATGCGGGCCCTGGCCGTCGCTGGCGTCGGCCTCCTCTACATGTTCGAGCCGGAGATCCAGGACGACCTGCGCAGCGGGAGGCTTCGGCTGCTCCTCGAGCCCTACGCCGCCGCGGTGCCCGGGTTCTTCCTCTACTTTCCCAGCCGGGCGCAGGTGTCCCCGGCGCTCCGGGCCTTCGTGGACGTGGCGCGGGAGCTGGCGGGGAAGCCGAGGCAGCGGGCGGGCTGAGTCCCGCGAAGGAGGATGCTCGCCTGAGTCGCCAGGCGGGGGCGGACGCGGACTACGATCGACGCGGCCGCCGTGGCCTGTTCCACGGATTGCTGCGAGGGAGACATGACGGACGCTCGAGGGATGGACGGACTGCTCGCCCCGCTCGATGGGCTGCTGCCGGAGCTGGAGACGCTCTACACCGACCTCCACGCGCACCCGGAGCTCTCGATGCAGGAGACCCGCACCGCGGGGATCGCGGCGGAGCGGCTCGGCGCGGCGGGCTTCGAGGTGACGACCGGGATCGGGAAGACCGGCGTGGTCGGCCTGCTCCGCAACGGCGACGGCCCCACCGTCATGCTGCGCGCCGACATGGACGCGCTGCCGGTGAAGGAGCTGACCGGGCTGCCCTACGCGAGCGACGTCAACGCGACGGACGCGGAGGGCAGGAGCGTCCCGGTGATGCACGCCTGCGGCCACGACATGCACGTGACCTGGCTCGCCGGGGCAGCGGCGCTGTTCGGCCGCGCCCGCGACGCCTGGCGGGGAACGCTGCTCGCCGTGTTCCAGCCGGCCGAGGAGATCGCCACCGGCGCGCAGGCGATGATCGACGACGGGCTGTTCACGCGCTTCCCGAAGCCCGACGTGGTGCTCGGGCAGCACGTCATGGTCGGCGCGGCGGGCGTGCTGGGCTGGCGCGCGGGCGTCATGACCTCCGCCGGCGACAGCCTGCAGATCCGGCTGTTCGGGCGCGGGGCGCACGGCTCGATGCCCCAGGCCAGCATCGACCCGGTGGTGATGGCGGCGGCCACGGTGCTCCGCCTCCAGACGATCGTCTCCCGCGAGCTCGCGGCGAGCGAGGCGGCGGTCGTCACAGTGGGCGCGCTGCAGGCCGGCACGAAGGAGAACGTCATCCCCGACGAGGCGCTCATCAAGCTGAACGTGCCACGTTCGACGAGGGCGTGCGCACCCGGGTGCTCGCCGCCATCGAGCGCATCGTGAAGGCCGAGGCGGCCGCCTCGGGGGCGCCCAGGCCGCCGGAGATCACGCCGCTCGATCGCTACGGCATGGTCCAGAACGACGCGGAGGCGACCCGCCGCGTGGTCGAGGCCTTCGGGCGCAGGTTCCCGCCGGAGCGGGTCCGGGAGGTCTCGCCCACGTCGGCGAGCGAGGACTTCGGCTGCTTCGGCGCCCAGTGGCACGTGCCGTCCGTGTTCTGGTTCGTGGGCGGGACCGATCCCGAGACCTACCGGAAGGCCCGGGCGGCGGGCCGGATGGGAGAGATCCCCACCAATCACAACCCGCGCTTCGCGCCGGTGCTCCACCCGACGCTGCGCACCGGCGTGGAGGCCGCGGCGTCGGCGGCGATGGGCTGGCTCGCGCCGTGACCGTCACGCAGTTCACGGTCGACCTCGGCGTGCTCCCGGTGGCGCTCGACCTGGGCGGCACCTTCGTGTTCGCGCTCAGCGGCGCTGCCGCCGCGGTGAAGCACCGGCTCGACGTCTTCGGGGCGCTCGTGCTGTCCCTGGTGGCGGCGAGCTCGGGCGGGATCATCCGCGACGTGCTCATCGGCGCCATCCCCCCGGCCGCCCTGGCCGACTGGCGCTACCTCGCGATCTCGCTCCTCGCCGGGGTGGTCGTGCTCGCGGCGCACGCCACGGTGGACCGGCTCCGGAACCCGGTGCAGCTCTTCGACGCCGCCGGCCTGGCGCTCTTCGCGGTCGCCGGCACGCACAAGGCGCTCGTGTATCACCTCCCGGCGCTGCCCGCCGCGCTGCTCGGCACGCTGACCGGGATCGGGGGCGGCGTCGTGCGCGACCTGCTGGTGGCGGAGGTCCCCACCGTGCTGCGGGCGGAGATCTACGCCGTGGCCGCCCTGGCCGGCGCGACGGTGGTGGTGGTCGGGAGCTGGCTCGGCGTCCCATCGCCGATCGCCACGACCACCGGCGCGCTCCTCTGCTTCGGCCTCCGCTTCATGGCCCTGCGCCGCGGCTGGCGCCTGCCCGTCGCCGGCGCCTCCGACCCCTGGGGCGGCGGCTCGCCGCCGGGGTGAACCGTCGGAGCGACTCAGCCCTCCCGGGTGGACCGCCCGAGCAGCTCCGCCTTGTCGATGGCCGCGCGAAGCGCCTCGGACGGCTCGCGCGTGCGGTCCCCGTCGCGCAGGAGCCGCTGCGCCTGGCTGACCGCGCGCGCGAACTCGAGGTTCCCCAGCATGCGGTCCGGCTCGCCGGTGAGCCGCTCGGTGAGCTTGCGGAGCCGCGCCTTCATCTCGCCGAAGTTCTCGTTCATGTCTCTCTTCTAGGCTCGAGGTGGGGGGCGCCGCTCGTCGACGCGGAACTGGCCCTTGCCGGGCGGGCATGGGCGCGAGCGTCCGGCGCCGCGGATCCCAGGAACGGCGAAGCCCGGCCTGGTGGGGCCGGGCTCCGTCTCCGCTGCGAAGCGGATCAACAGGTCAGCAGATCAGAGCGGACGGACGTTGGCCGCCTGCAGGCCCTTCGGGCCCTTGGTCACGTCGAACTCGACCTTCTGGCCCTCGGCGAGGCTCCGGAATCCCTCGGACTGGATCGCGGTGTGGTGGCAGAACACGTCCTCGCCGCCGCCGTCCTGGGTGATGAAGCCGAAGCCCTTCGCATCGTTGAACCACTTCACGGTACCGGTAGCCATCTCTCTCACGACACTTTCTTCGTTCTCGAGCGGCGATGTTCGCCGTCGTGCCCTGCCCAGCGTGGGCCGGGAAGCCTGCTGTATAGCGTTAACTTTTTGTAAAGTCCACCCGTCCGGCCGCGCGGCGACGAGTTCCCCCCTTCGGAGGCGACTCGGGGATCGACGAGCGGCGGACACCGAGGAGCGTCGGCGGGTACGGGTCGAGCGCGGTGATCCTTTCGATGTCGGGGGTCCGCGGTCAGGAGAGCCACGCACGGTCTCGCGGACAACCACACAGCCGGGGAATGCGGCGAAACGCTCGGGCGCACCGTTCACGTTCGGTGATCGAGGTCGGGGAAGGCTGCCGCAGGTCTCAGGCCATCGGGTGCGCGCGGCGAGCCCTGGCATCGCCGCGCCACGACGCGCGGCGGGCGGTGAACCGGCGCCGGCGTCCCGCCTGGGTCGTCCGCGATGAGATCCGGCCGGCTACGACGTCGAGGGCCACATGACCACCCACCCCGACGCGTTCGCCGCGCGCCCTCGCACTCCTCGATCGCGCACGCGACCTCATCCGCGCGCCCTCGCCACCCTCGCCAGCGTGCTCTGCGCCTGCGCGGCCGCCGGCACCCAGCACACCTCCAGCCTCGAGAGCCCCGCCATGAACGCCCCCGCACGCCCCCGCTCCTCCGGATACGCCGACGTCGACGGCCTGCGCCTCCACTACGAGATCCGCGGCACCGGCGGGACGCCGCTGGTCCTCCTGCACGGCGGCCTGCACAACACCGCGCTCGACGCCCCCGTCGCCGAGCGCCTCGCGGCGCACCGCCAGGTGATCTCGGTGGACCTGCAGGCCCACGGCCGCACCGCCGACGTGGAGCGGCCGCTCCGCTTCGAGCGGCTCGCCGACGACGTCGCCGCGCTGCTCGGCCAGCTCCGGATCCCGCAGGCCGACCTCCTCGGCTACTCGCTCGGCGGCGGGGTCGCGCTGAGGACGGCGATCCAGCACCCCGAGCGCGTCCGCAGGCTGGTCCTCGTGTCGGTGCCGTTCTCCGACGCGGGGTGGTACCCCGAGGTGAAGGTGGGGTTCCAGCACCTCGGCCGCGCGCTCGCAGAGCCGATGCGGCCGTCGCCCGCGTACCAGACGTACGCGGCCATCGCGCCGAACCCCGCGCGCTTCGGCGACCTGCTCGACAAGCTCGGCGAGCTCGAGCGGCGCCCGTACGACTGGTCGGCGGACGTCGCGAACGTGGCCGCGCCCACCCTGCTCGTCTACGCCGACGCGGACGCCATCCGGCCCGAGCACGTGGTCCAGCTCTTCCAGCTGCTCGGCGGCGGGCGCCGCGACGCCGGCCTCGATCGCAGCGGCGTCTCGAAGGCGCGGCTCGCGATCCTCCCCGGGCTCACGCACTACGACGTGTTCGAGTCGCCCGCGATGCCGGCCGCCGTCGAGCCGTTCCTCGACGCGCCGGAGGGGTGACGCGACGTCCCGGCGGGCGGGCGCCGCGTACGCGCGATCATCAGGCCGCCTGCAGCAGGTGCCACATCGGCTTCGCGTTCTTCAAGGGGCGCGGGAGCCGCGCCTCCCGCGCCGGCTCCGACCGCACCAGCTGCCACGACGACCCGAACGCCGACGAGAGGTCCTCGGCGCTCGCGCCGCGGGGCGCCGGACCGCGCCACCCCGGCGCGAACGCGAACAGCAGCATCACCGCGTCCGGGGCGCGAAGCGCGGTCACGCCCTTCACGTACGCCGCGCGCTCGGGATCGCTCAGCCCGTGGAAGCAGCCGGCGTCGAGCAGCAGGCGGTACCCCGGCGAGAGACCGAGCGCTTCGAGCCGCGTGACGTCGCCCGCCAGGAGCTGCACGCCGACGCCGGCGCGCGCTGCCCGCCGGCGCGCGTCCTCCAGGGCGGCGGTCACCCGGTCCACCCCGGTCACGCTCCAGCCGTGGCTCGCGAGGTAGATCGCGTGCGCACCCCGCCCGCAGCCCAGGTCGAGCGCCCTGCCCGGCGGAAGGGCGCGCGGCCCTTCGACGAGCGCCTGGAGCTCCGGGGGCAGCGGCTGCCCTTCCCATGGAGTGAACCCGAGCCAATAGGCCAGCCGGTAGGGAGTGCCCATCGGGCAGGTTCCTAGCCCCGTGCTCCCGGCCAGCACCAGCGCCGGGCGGGTCAGGCGACGAGGCCCTCCCGCAGCTTCACCTTGCCCGCGGCAAGAGCGCCAGCGAGCACCGGCAAGGACGCTCGAGGCCCGGTTACCGGTTCGTCCCCGGCGGCGGCAAGGTCTGCTGCGGAGGCGGAGGCGGCGGCGCTTCGCTCGGCGCCCCCGTCCCGGTCGAGCCGGGCGCGTCGCTGCCCATGCCGGAGCCCGACGCCGCGGACGACGGGTTCACGGCCACCGTCACCGCGGCCGGTCCGTTGGCGGACGGCTCGTAGACGACGCGGGCCTCTGCGCCCTCCCGGATCTGGTCCACGGAACCCTGGCGGCCCTCGATCTCGACCCGCGTCCGATCGTCCACCTTGAACCGCATGGCACCTCCGGAGCGAGGCTGCAGCACGATCTCGTCGGTCCGGACCTGCGTCACCACGCCCGCGGCGAGCTGCTGATCCCGCACGCTGCGCTGCGTCTGCGCGGCGAGCCCGCTCACGGCCGCCTGCTGGTGCTGCTGGGTCTCCTGCGCCGCCCGGGAGGTCTCCTGCTTCGCCTGGGTCTGGAGCTGCTGCGCCTTCAGCTGCTCCTGCCGGAGCTTCACCTGGTCGCGCTCCAGCTTCGCCTGATCATCCCGCACCTGCGCCTCCGCCGCGGCGGCCCGCTTCGCCTGCTCGGCTGCCGCGGCCTGCGCATCCTGCGCGCGCTTCAGGGCCGCCTCGGATTGCCTCTGCTCCGCTGCGACCTCCCGCGTCGCCGGATTCGGGCTCTCGCTCGCCTGCCGCGTGCTCGCACAGCCCAACAGCAGGGCCGTGCCCGCCATCAAATAGCTCGCTGCTCTCATGGCTCTCCCCCCGAGACGCAAGATGGGGGTCTACCCACCCGCCCGCAATGACGAGGCGCGCGCCCGGGCCACGGCTCCGACCTCCGATCCGCGGGGGCGCCGCCGTGCGCGACGTACTAGATCTCCTGCACAGCCCGCCGCATCTCCGATGACGCGCCGACTGCCGTCCCGGGAGGGTGCGTTGTTCGTGGCGTCCAGGCTCGAGTCGTCCTTCTTCCGCAGATCGCGCGGCGGCGCAGTCAGCGCTCCCCTGAAGCCGTTCCGCGACGAGCTGCTCAGCCTCGAGCGCCTCGACGAGCGCGCCCGCTCGCTCGCTGCGCGCTTCACGGTGGATCCGTCGGGCCGCGCGGCGCGGACCGTCCTGCCGCGCTTCGAGGACAACGTCCGGGCGCTGCGCGACGGCTACCGCTCGCTCGCCGGCGACGTGCGCCGCGGCGAGTTCGTCACGCCGGCCGCCGAGTGGATCCTCGACAACTACCACCTCGTCGCGTCCGAGATCCGCGACGTCCGCCAGAACCTCCCGCGGCGCTACTACCGCGAGCTGCCCAAGCTCGCCGCCCGCGAGGAGGCGGGGAGCGCCCGCGTCTACGCGCTCGCGGTCGAGCTCATCCGCCACAGCGACAGCCGGCTCGACCGCGCCCAGCTCGTGCGCTGGCTCGACGCGTTCCAGACGGTGGCGCCGCTCACCATCGGGGAGCTGTGGGCCTGGCCGAGCATGGTGAAGCTCGCGCTCGTCGAGAACCTCCGGCGGCTCGCGGACGAGACGCTCGCCGCCCGCGCGGGCCGCCGTGCCGCGGACGCGTACCTGGCGCGCTTCGACGCCGCGGGACGCCGCTCCGCGCCGCCCTTGCCGCGCGCGCTGCCCCCCGCGCTCGTCGTGCAGCTCCTGCAGCGGCTGCGCGAGTACGGGCCGCGCCTCGCGTCGGTCCGGAGCGACCTCGATCGGCACCTCGCCGCGGACCACCACACGGCGGAGGAGGCGATCCGGAGCGAGCACCAGCACGAGGCCGTCGCGCAGGTCTCGGTCGCGAACGTCGTCACGAGCCTGCGCCTCTGCGCCACCCTCGACTGGACCCGCTTCGTCGAGAGCGTCAGCCTGGTGGAGCGGGTGCTGCAGCGAGATCCCGCGGGCGTCCACGCGCGGATGGACTTCCTCACCCGCGACCGCTACCGCCAGGCGGTCGAGGAGCTCGCCGAGCCCACCGGTGAGGCGCAGGTCCGCGTCGCCCTGCGCGCGGTCGAGAGCGCGCGCGAGGCGGCCGAGACCGAGGGACCGGGCGCGCGGGCCGCGCACGTCGGGGCCCACCTCATCGGGAAGGCGCGCCGCGAGCTCGAGGTGGACGTGGCCTGGCGCCCGGGCCCGAGGAAGGCGCTGCGGCGGTTCGCGTTCGCGCACGCGACGGCGGCGTATCTCGGCGCCATCGCGCTCGCGACGGCGGCGCTGGCCCTCGCCGGCGCCGCGTACGCGCGACAGGCCGGCGCCTCGACGCCGGCCCAGGTCGGCCTGGCGCTGCTCCTCCTGCTGCCGGCGAGCGAGGTGGCCGTCGCGCTCGCCCAGCGCCTCGCGGCGCGCTTCGCCCCGCCGCGGCGCCTCCCCCGCCTCGACCTGTCGGCGGGGATCCCCGAGGACGCGCGGACGCTGGTGGCCGTCCCGACGCTGCTCACGAGCGTGGAGGGCGTCGAGCGGCAGCTCGAGCACCTCGAGGTCCTCGCGCTCGGGAACCTCGACCCCCACGTCCACTTCGCGATCCTCGGGGACTTCGCCGACGCACCGTCCGCGGACGCGCCCGCGGACCCGGGCATCCTCGCGGCGGCCCGGGGCGGGATCGCGGCGCTGAACGTGCGGCTCGGCGAGGGCAGGAACGACCGGTTCTTCCTGCTCCATCGCGCGCGCCGCTGGAATCCGGCCGAGGACGTGTGGATGGGATGGGAGCGGAAGCGCGGCAAGCTCCAGGAGCTGAACCGGCTGCTCCGCGGCGCGACCGACACGAGCTACGTCGTGCAGTCCGGCGACCTCGCCGTCCTGCAGCGCGTGCGGTACTGCATCACGCTCGACTCCGACACGCGCCTCCCGCGCGACGGCGCGAAGAAGCTCGTCGGCGTCATCGCGCATCCGCTCAACCGCCCCGTGCTCGATCCGCGCTCCGGCCGCGTCACCGAGGGCTACGGGATCCTGCAGCCGCGCGTCAGCGTCACGACCGCGAGCGCGTCCAGCTCGCGCTTCGCCCGGATCTTTGCGGGCCACACCGGCGTGGACCCCTACACCACCGCGGTCTCCGACACCTACCAGGACCTGTTCGGCGAGGGCAGCTTCACGGGCAAGGGGCTGTACGACGTGGACGCGTTCACGGCGGCGCTCGAGGGGCGCGTCCCGGACAACACCCTCCTCTCCCACGACCTGTTCGAGGGCCTCCACGCCCGCACCGGGCTCGTGACCGACGTCGAGGTCGTGGACGACTACCCCTCGAGCGTCCTCGCCCACGCGCGCCGCCAGCACCGCTGGACCCGCGGCGACTGGCAGATCCTGGGCTGGCTGCTGCCGTTCGTGCGGACGACGGCGGGCCTCGCGAGGAACCGCCTCCCGCTCATCGCGCGCTGGAAGATCTTCGACAACCTGCGGCGCGCGCTGCTCGCGCCCGCGACCGTCGGCCTGCTCCTCGCCGCCTGGCTCGCGCTCCCGGGCAGCCCGGCGCTCTGGACCGCCGCGATCGTGGCGTCGCTCGCGCTCCCCCTCGTCCCGCTCGTGCTCGAGGCCCTCGGCGGCCCAAGGCGCCACCAGCCGGTCCGGGCGTTCCTGCGCGCGCTCGCCGAGGACGCGGCGGCGACCCTGGCGCGCGTCCTGCTGCAGCTCACCTTCCTCGCGAACCAGGCGTACGCGATGGCGCACGCGATCCTGGTGACGCTGATCCGCCTCGCGATCACGCGGCGCGGCCTGCTCGAGTGGGAGACGGCCGCCGCGAGCGCCGCGCGAGGCGGGGGGCTCGAGGCGCGGTCGTTCCTCGTCGGCATGGCCGCGGGGCCCGCGATCGCGTTCGCGGGTGCGGGCCTCGTCGCCGCGGTGCGGCCGGCGGCGCTGCTCCCGGCGGCGCCGCTGCTGCTCCTCTGGGCGCTCGCCCCCCTCGTGGCCCACCGGCTCTCGCAGCCCATCGCGGCGCGGGATCGCGAGCTCGACCCGGAGGACCGGCGCTTCCTCCTCGGCGTCGCGCGCTCGACCTGGCGGTACTTCGACGCGTTCATGGGGCCGGACGATCACCACCTCCCGGCGGACAACTTCCAGGAGGCCCCGGACCGGATCGCGCACCGGACCTCGCCCACGAACGTCGGCATGGGTCTCCTCGCCACGCTCGCCGCGCACGACCTCGGGATCGTCTCGACCGGCGGCCTCCTCGAGCGCATCGACGCCACCCTCACCACGATGGAGGGGCTGGAGCGGCTCGAGGGGCACCTGTTCAACTGGTACGACACCCAGACCCTGGCGCCGCTCCCGCCCCGGTACGTCTCGACCGTGGACAGCGGCAACCTCGCCGGCGCGCTCATCGCGGTGTCCGAGGGGCTCCGCGGGCTCGCGCGCGGGCCCGCGCCGGACGGCGCGCCCGAGCGCCTGGAGGATCTCGCGCGCCGCGCGGCGGCGTTCGCCGACGGCATGAGCTTCCGCTTCCTCTACGATCCGCGCCGGGACCTGTTCGCGATCGGCTACCGCGCCGCCGACGCGGAAGGGCCCGGCCGGCTCGATCCGGCTCACTACGACCTGCTCGCCTCGGAGGCCCGCCTCGCGAGCTTCATCGCGATCGCGAAGGGCGACGTCCCGGAGAAGCACTGGTTCCACCTCGGCCGCGCGGTCACCAGCGTGCACGGCGGCCCGGCGCTCCTGTCCTGGAGCGCCACGATGTTCGAGTACCTCATGCCGCTGCTGCTCCTGCGCAGCTACCCGGACACCCTGCTCGACGAGAGCTGCCGGCTGGCGGTGCGGCGGCAGCGGGACTACGCGGCCGAGCGCGGCAGGCCGTGGGGGATCTCCGAGTCCGCCTACGACCTCGTCGACCACCACGGCAACTACCAGTACAAGGCGTTCGGCGTCCCGGGGCTCGGCCTGAAGCGCGGCCTCGGGGACGAGCTGGTGGTCGCGCCGTACGCGACCGCCCTCGCCGCGCTCGTCCACCCCACCGCGGCGGCGGCCAACCTTCGCCGCCTCGAGCGGGAGGGCCTCCTCGGTGCGTACGGCTACTTCGACGCGGTCGACTACACGCCGAGACATCCGGAGGAGACGGACGCCGCGCCCGGGCGCGCCGATCGCGGGGGCACCATCGTCCGGACCTACCTCGCGCACCACCAGGGGATGACGCTCGCGGCCATCGCGGGCGCGCTGCAGGCGAACCGCATGGTGGAGCGCTTCCACGCCGATCGCCGCGTGCAGGCGACGGAGCTGCTCCTGCAGGAGCGCGTGCCGCGCCACGCGGCGGTCATCCTGCCGCGGCCGGACGAGGTGGCGCGCGTCGCCGCGCCGATCCCGCCGGCGGCCGCCCGCCGCTTCCGCTCGCCCGAGACGACCTTCCCGCACGCGCAGTTCCTCTCCAACGGCAGCTACACCGCCGTCGTGACGAACGCGGGCGGCGGCGCGAGCTTCTGCCGCGAGCGCGCCGTCACGAGGTGGCGCCAGGACGCGACGCGCGATCTCGGCGGCCAGTACCTCTACCTCCGCGACGTCCGCAGCGGCCGCGTCTGGTCCGCGACGCACCAGCCGACCGCGCGGGCCGGCGGGGACGAGGTGGTGACGTTCACGATCGACAAGGCGACGTTCCAGCGGACGGACGACGACATCGCGACGCGCCTCGACGTCGCCGTCTCCCCCGAGGACGACGTCGAGGTGCGCCGGCTCGAGGTGACGAACCACGGCGATCGCGCCCGCGAGCTCGAGGTGACGAGCTACGCCGA
Organism: Anaeromyxobacter sp. K; assembly: GCF_000020805.1. Taxonomy (NCBI): domain Bacteria; kingdom Pseudomonadati; phylum Myxococcota; class Myxococcia; order Myxococcales; family Anaeromyxobacteraceae; genus Anaeromyxobacter; species Anaeromyxobacter sp. K. Next base: position 3,712,584 of record NC_011145.1, read on the forward strand.
GATCGTGCTCGCGCCGGGCGCCGACGACCTCGCGCACCCCGCGTTCGGCAAGCTCTTCGTCGAGTCGGAGTACGTGCCGGAGTCCAGCGCGCTCGTCCTCCGGCGCCGGCGGCGCGCGCCGGAGGAGGCCGAGGTCTTCGCGGTGCACGTCATCGGGCAGGAGGGCCGGACCCAGGGCCCGGTGGAGTGGGAGAGCGACCGCGAGCGCTTCCTCGGGCGCGGCCGCGGCCCCGAGGATCCGCAGGCGCTCGACGGGCGCGCGCTCTCCGGCACGACCGGCGTCCTGCTCGATCCCATCGTGAGCCTGCGCCAGCGCGTGCGGCTCGCGCCCGGCGGCGTGGTGAGGCTGTCGTTCTCGACCGGCGTCGCCTCGAGCCGGGAGACCGCGCTCGCGCTGGCGCAGCGGTACCACGACCCCACCGCCGCCGCCCGGACCTTCGCGCTCGCGTTCGCGCACGCGCGGAGCAGGCTCCACCACCTCGGCATCTCGAGCGAGGAGGCCCTGCTCTTCGAGCGCCTGGCCTCGCGCGTGCTCTACGCCGACGCCTCGCTGCGCCCCGCCCCCGAGCTCCTCGCGCGGAACACGCTCGGTCAGGAGGGCCTGTGGGGGCACGGGGTCTCCGGCGACCTGCCGGTCCTGCTGGTGCGGATCGTGTCGGACGCGGATCTCGCGCTGGTCCGGCAGGTCATGCAGGCGCAGGAGTACTGGCGCCTCGAGGGGCTCCGCGCGGACGTGGTGCTCCTGAACGAGCACCCGGTGAGCTACCTCGACGAGATGCACGGGCGCCTCGCGGCGCTCCTCGACGACGGGCCGTGGCGGGCGTGGAAGCACAGGCCGGGCGGCGCGTACCTCCTGCGAGGCGACCGGATGAGCGAGGCGGAGCGCCTCCTCCTCTGCGGCGTGGCCCGGGCGGTCCTCACGGGCGGCGCCGGCTCCCTCGCGCACCAGCTCGATCACGCGCCGGTGCCGCGAGAGGCGGCGCCGCTGGCGCTCGACCCGCCCGCGCCGCGCAGGCCCGCGCTCGCGCCGGCCGCGCAGCCCGAGATCCCTCCGCTCGCGCTCTGGAACGGCCTGGGCGGCTTCGCCGACGGCGGACGCGAGTACGTGATCGTGCTCGAGGGCGCCGAGGAGACGCCGCTCCCCTGGGCGAACGTCATCGCGAACCCCGGCTTCGGGACGGTCGTCACGGCGTCGGGCGCGTCGTTCACCTGGTCCGAGAACAGCCGCGAGAACCGCCTCACGCCGTTCGCCAACGATCCGGTGAGCGATCCCACCTCCGAGGCGATCCTCGTCCGCGACGACGAGACCGGCGCGTCGTGGTCGCCAACCCCCGGGCCGCTGCCCCGCACCGGCGCGTCCGGCCGGTTCGTGATCCGCCACGCGGCGGGCGTGACCCGCTTCGAGCGCGCCACGAACGGCGTGCGGCACGCGCTCGACGTCTTCGTGGACGCCGCGGACCCGGTGAAGCTCTCGCTCCTCACGCTCACGAACGAGAGCGGCGCCACGCGGTCCCTCTCGGTCTTCTCCTACGTCGAGTGGGTCCTCGGCCCGCCGCAGGGCGGCCAGAACCTGCACGTCGTCACCGGGCAGGACGCCGAGACCGGCGCGGTCCTCGCCACGAACACCTGGAACCACGAGTTCGCCGGGCGCGTCGCGTTCGCCCACGCCAGCGAGGCGCTCCGGTCGGCGACCGGCGATCGCACCGCCTTCATCGGCCGGAACGGCTCGCTCGGGCGGCCCGCGGCGCTCGACCTCGCGGCCCTCCCCGCGCGCTTCGGAGCGGGGATCGATCCGTGCGCGGCACTGCAGGTCGGCGTCGTGCTCCAGCCGGGCGAGACCCGGCGCATCGTGTTCCTCGTCGGCGAGGGGAGAGACGTGGCGCACGTCCGGGAGCTCGTCGGACGCAACGGTCGCCCCGAGGCCGCGGCGGCCGCGCTCGCCGCCGTGACCGCGGCGTGGGAGGACACGCTCGGCGCGGTGCAGGTCCGGACGCCCGACGATTCCTTCGACATCCTCGTGAACCGGTGGCTCCTCCTGCAGGACCTCTCCTGCCGGATGTGGGCCCGGACCGGCTACCACCAGCCCGGCGGCGCGTTCGGCTTCAGGGACCAGCTCCAGGACGCGATGGCGCTCACCACGGCGCGGCCGGCGCTGGTTCGCGCGCACCTCCTGCGGGCGGCGGCGCGGCAGTTCCGCGAGGGGGACGTCCAGCACTGGTGGCATCCGCCGGGCGGGCGCGGGACGCGCACCCGCTGCTCGGACGATCTCGTCTGGCTTCCCTACGCGGTGGCGCACTACGTCGAGACGACCGGCGACGCCGCGGTGCTCGACGATCGCATCCCGTTCCTCGACGGGGAGCCGCTCGCCCCGGGCGCCCACGACGCCTACGCCCAGCCGCGCGTGTCGGACGAGGAGGGCTCGCTCCTCGAGCACTGCGCGCGCGCCCTCGACCGCGGGATCACCTCGGGGGTCCACGGGCTGCCGCTGATGGGGAGCGGCGACTGGAACGACGGGATGAACCGCGTGGGGAGCGAGGGGCGCGGCGAGAGCGTCTGGCTCGGCTTCTTCCTCCACGCCGTCCTCGCCGCCTTCGCCCCGCTGTGCGCCGCGCGCGGCGAGCCCGATCGCGCGGCGCGCTACCGCGCCGAGACGACCCGGCTCGCCTCGGCGCTCGAGCGGAGCTGGGACGGCGAGTGGTACCGGCGCGGCTACTACGACGACGGCGCGCCGCTCGGCTCGGCGTTGAACGACGAGTGCGCCATCGACTCGATCGCCCAGTCCTGGGCGGTGCTCTCCGGCGTCGCGCCGGCGCGCCTCGCCGACCGGGCGATGGACTCCGTCCGGACGCACCTGGTGCGGCGCGGCGCCCAGGTGGTCGTGCTGCTCGCGCCGCCGTTCGACCGATCGGCGCAGGAGCCCGGCTACATCAAGGGCTACCCGCCCGGCGTGCGCGAGAACGGCGGCCAGTACACCCACGCCGCCGCGTGGGTGGTGATGGCGCTCGCGAAGCTCGGGAGCGGCGACGAGGCGGCCGAGCTGTTCCACATGCTGAACCCGGTGAACCACACCCGCACCGGCGCGGACGTCGCGCGGTACCGCGGGGAGCCGTACGCCGTCGCAGGCGACGTCTGCGCCCACCCCGAGCACGCCGGGCGCGCCGGCTGGACCTGGTACACGGGCTCGGCCGGCTGGCTGTACCGCGCCGGGCTCGAGAGCATCCTCGGGCTGCGCCGGCACGGCGGGACGTTCGAGCTGGATCCGTGCATCCCGGCGTCGTGGCCCGAGTACGGGATCACCTGGCGCCTCGGCTCGACGCGCTACGAGATCACGGTCGCGAACCCCGAGCGGCGGTGCCGCGGGATCGCCGTGGCGGAGCTGGACGGCGTCGCGGTGGACGCATCGGCCATCCCGCTCGCCGACGACGGTCGGACGCACGAGGTGCGGTTGGTGATGGGGGCCGGCCAGCGGGCGTCCTCGATCGCCGCGCGCTGACGTCGCCACGCGGCGCGGTCGAGGGGCGGTGCTCCGGGCGCCGCCCCGTCGCGATCGGGGGTGTTCATGCGAGCGTGGTGTCCGCCTTCACCCCCGACCTCGGGTGACCACGCCGGTCCCCTCGTGCTGCAGGCGAGTCGCAGTCCGCGATGACCCTCGGGATGACGACCTCGTCCGGCATGGTCACCGCCATGATGGACGACGCCACCGACGGCGTGATGAACGGCATGATGGGATCGACCGCCATCTCGATGGACGGGATGGGGGGCATGATGGGCGGGACCATGATGCAGGGCACGGCCGGCACGTCGAGCCTCGGCGCGGGGGATGTCCGCCTTCGTCGGATCCTCGATGAACGTGTCCGGGGCCTCGCTCGGCGACTTGCAGCCCCTCATCGACAGGCTGACCGCGTCGGGCGGAACCATCCAGTAGCCGGTCGGCACGCGCCGGCGAGACACCGCGGCGGGCGCGCCGCCCCGATCGCCGGACCGCGCGCAGGGCACGCTTCGCCCCGACCTCCGCGCGGATCCTCCGGGAACGAGCGCCGACGACCCGGCGCCCGGTGGCGCGCCTTTGATGGGTACGCGCTCGATGCTCTCGATCGCGCGTGCCTGTCCGGCGCCCCCGGCGCGATCGTCGTTCCCCGGATGTCCGCACCGTGACCCCGCGGACCGGGGTAGAGGTAGACGCGAGAGGGGCGGCGGGGACGCGCGGCCCCGCTCACCGAATGACCCAGCCCGTCCTCGAGCTGCACCAGGTCACGAAGCGGTTCCGCGGGCCGGCGGCGATCGGTCCGGTGTCACTCACCGTGAGCCGTGGCGAGGCCGTGGCGCTCCTCGGGCCGAGCGGCGCCGGCAAGTCCACCCTCCTCCGCATCGCGCTCGGGCTCCTCCGCCCCGACGCCGGTGAGGTCCGCTTCCTGGGCGCGCCCATCGGCCCCGACGACCACGCGGCGCGCAGGCGGATCGGCTACGTCGTCCAGGGCGGCGGCCTGTTCCCGCACCTGACCGCCGCCGCGAACACCAGCCTCGTCGCGCGCCACCTGGGCTGGCCCGCGGGGCGCGTGCGCGCGCGGCTCGCGGAGCTGGCCGCGCTGGCGCGCCTTCCGGCCGACGCGCTGGAGCGCCACCCGGGCGCCCTCTCGAGCGGGCAGGCGCAGCGCGTCAGCCTGACCCGGGCGCTGATGCTCGATCCCGAGCTCCTGGTCCTCGACGAGCCGCTCGGCGCGCTCGACCCCATCACGCGGGCCGAGCTGCAGGAGGACCTGCGGGCCGCGTTCCGGGCGGTGTCGAAGACGGTGATCCTGGTCACCCATGATCTCGCCGAGGCGGCCTTCTTCGCGGACCGGCTGGTGCTCCTGCGGGACGGCCGGGTGGTCCAGGTCGGGACGCTCGGAGATCTCGCTCGCAACCCCGCCGATCCGTTCGTCGCCCGGTTCGTCGGCGCGCACCGGGCCCTCGTCCTCCCGGAGGAGCGGTGACGCTCGCGGTGGCCCTCGCCCTCGCCGCGCTGGCGGCGCCCGGGGTCCAGATCGGCTCGAAGGCGTTCACGGAGTCGGTCGTCCTCGGCGAGATCGTCGCGCGGACCGCCGCGTCCTCGGGGGCGGCCGCCGTCCACCGCCGGGCGCTCGGCGGGACGCGCGTGGTGTGGGAGGCGCTGACGAGGGGCGAGATCGACGTCTACCCCGAGTACACCGGCACCCTCGTCCGGGAGATCCTGGCCGGTGAGCCGATCGGCGACGACGCCTCCCTCCGGCGCGCGCTGGCGGCGCGCGGGATCGGCGTGGCGGCGGTGCTCGGCTTCGAGAACACGTACGCGCTCGGGATGCGGCGCGCAGCCGCCGAGCGGCTCGGGATCCGGGCCATCTCGGACCTGCTCCGTCACCCGGGGCTCCGGTTCGGCTTCACGAACGAGTTCGTGGACCGCGCCGACGGCTGGCCGGCGCTCCGGGCGCGCTACGGCCTCTCGGCGTCCTCGGTGCGCGGGCTCGACCACGACCTCGCCTATCGCGCGCTGGCCGAGGGCGCGCTGGACGTGGTGGACCTGTACTCGACGGATGCCCAGATCGCCCAGCTCGACCTGACGGTGCTGGACGACGATCGGCGGGCGTTCCCGCGCTACGACGCGGTGATCCTCCAGCGGCTGGATCTCGACGCGCGCGCCCCTGCGGCCGTCGCAGCCATCCGCCGGCTCGCGGGCACCATCACCGCGCGCGAGATGACCGCCATGAACGCGCGCGTGCAGCTGGAGCACGCCGACCCCGGCGAGGTGGCGGCGGAGTTCGTGGCGGAACGGCTCGGGCTCGCGCCGGCGCCGGTGGCCAGGGACAGGCTCGCGCGTCGCGTCGCCGACCGCACCCTCGAGCACCTCGTCCTGGTCGCCGTCGCGCTCACCGGCGCGATCCTCGCCGCGGTGCCGCTCGGGGTCCTGGCCGCGCGCCGGCCGCGGCTCGGCCGGCTCGTGCTCGCGCTCGTGGGGGTGGTGCAGACCGTCCCCTCGCTCGCGCTCCTCGTGTTCATGATCCCGCTCCTCGGGATCGGGGCGCGCCCCGCCATCGCGGCGCTGTTCCTGTACGGGCTCCTGCCGATCGTGCGGAACACGCACGCCGGGCTCACCGGGCTCGCGCCGGAGCTGCGGGAGTCGGCCGAGGCGCTCGGGCTTCCGCCGCTCGCCCGCCTCCGGCTCGTGGAGCTGCCGCTCGCCACCCCCGCCATCCTGGCCGGCGTGAAGACCTCCGCGGTCATCACGGTCGGCACCGCGACGCTCGGCGCGCTCGTGGGGGCGGGCGGCTACGGCCAGCCCATCCTCACCGGCATCCGGCTGCTGTCGGTGCCGCTCATCCTCGAGGGCGCGGTCCCCGCGGCGCTCCTCGCGCTCGGCGTGCAGGGGCTGTTCGATCTGGCCGAGAAGGTCCTCGTGCCGGCGGGGCTGCGCGCGGAGCGGGGGTGACGCCGCGCGGGTCGATCCGATCCGACGGTGCGCGCTCGCGCCGCGCGAGCACCAGGAACGGGAGGACCGTGAGCTCGATGACGGCCCCGGCGACGTAGGACATGGGGTAGCTCCACACGTCCGCGATCTTGCCGAGCGCCGGCTGGGCGATCGCGCCGCCCGCCGAGGCCAGCAGGTTGTCGAAGGACAGGACCGTCGCCCGCTGGGCGGACGGGATGAGGGAGTTCAGGTACGCCTGGCGGATCGGGATCGTCATCGCGAAGGCGACCGCCCAGCCCGCGAGCAGGGCGAGCACCACCCAGAACCGCGGGAACAGCCCGATGCCCGCCATGCACGCCGCGCTCGCCGCCGTCGTGAAGAGCAGGAACGTGGTGCGACGGTGGAAGCGCCTCGACACCCACGGCACGACGTAGGCGCCGGAGATCTGCGCCAGGGCCACCAGCGCGGCGGCGAGCCCCGCGACGGCGTACGACCTGCCCTCGCCGCGGAGCCGCAGCAGGTACGGCTGCATGGCGTAGAAGCCGAAGATGGGGACGCCACCGCCCAGCAGGCCGCCCAGCATGACCCAGCGCACGGGCCGGTTCCCCAGGCCGTGGTGGAGTGAGGCGCGCAGCACGGCCCGCACCTCCGCGACCACCGACGCGCCTCGCCGCGGCGTGAAGCCGACGTCGTGCATCGACGCGAGCGCGACGGCGAAGGTCAGGGCGAGGGCCGCGGCCCTGAGCGCGTACGGCACGCCGAGGTTCGTCGTCTGCGCCACGACGCCGCCGAGGATGGTGCCGATGAGCATCCCGGCGCCCTCCGCCATCTTGCCCCGCGCCAGCGCGGCGTCCACCGTGCCCGGGTAGTGGGTGGCGTGCAGGCCATCCACCAGCCACGCCTCGGTCGCACCGGAGAAGAAGGTGAACCCGAGCCCGAGCAGGATGGACGCCCCGGCCCAGCCCCAGAACGGTCCGTGGAGGCGCCACATGACGAGGTAGAGGAGCGTCCCGACGAACAGCGTGGCGGCGCCGAGCAGGTACGACACCCGCCGTCCCAGGGTGTCGGCGACGACGCCGGTCGGCACCTCGAAGAGCACCTGCCCGGCGGTGAAGAACGCGTTCGCGGCGAACGCCTGCGCCACGGAGAGGCCCGCGTCCAGCAGGAACAGCGTGTTGATTCCCCAGATGAAGGAGGACGCGAACGTGGAGAGGAGCGTCAGGACGACGTAGGTCCGCAGGATCTGGCGCGCCGTCGTCGCCATGCCGTGAGCCCTCGTGGTTCTTCCCCGCGGTGGAGCCCGACGTGAACGGGGGCCGGCGCCGCTGCCCTCGCGTCACCCTCCCAGCTTCGTGAGGACGAACGCGCCCAGGAAGCCGAACACCGTGACGAGCCCGGCGACGTCGTGGGCGTTCTCGAACGCCTCCGGGATCATGGTGTCCGCGAGCATCGCCAGGATCGCGCCGGCAGCCGTCGCCGTCGTCGCCGCGATCACGTCGGGCGGGAAGGCCCGGAACACGGTGAAGCCCAGCAGGGCCGCGACGGCGGACGCGATCGCGATCCCCGCCCACACGCCGAACACGTAGGCTGGCGTGCGGCCGGCCTGCCGCATCCCGGCCGCGCTCGAGAGCCCCTCGGGCACGTTCGACACGAAGATCGCGATGACCGCCACCCAGCTGACCGCGCCGCCGCCGATCAGCGACAGCCGATGACGATCGACTCCGGGATCCCGTCGAGGAGCGCGCCGAGCGCGATCGCGAGCCCGCTGCCGGAGTGCTCGGACTCGGACGGCTGCTTCCCGGGCCCGGAGCGCTTCCGGTGCCTGGCGCCGCGCCGGGAGAGCACCGCGGTGAGCGCGGTGTACACCACCGCCCCGGCCACGAACCCGATCGCCGTCGAGTCGAAGCCTCCGCGGCGGTACGCCTCGTCCATGAGATCGAACGACAGCGCCGAGATGAGCACCCCCGCGCCGAACGCCATGACGACGGCGATGACGCGCTGCGGGACGCGAGCGTAGAAGCCGGCGGCCGCCCCGAGCACGAGCGCCGAGCCGGCCACCAGCCCCCACGTCCCCGCCCACGCCCAGACCGGCATCAGGCGAAAGGTGCGCACGCGGGCCGCCCTCGCCTGCCCCGACCCGCCGGCCTCGCGACGGCCGCCCCGGTCACAGCCTGCGGGGCGCCGCGTGACCACCGGGCGCGCCCTCGGCCGCCGCGCCGGGGCCCTCCACGTCGCTGAAGAGGGGGCTCTCCCCGGCGGGCGCGGTGGTGGGGCGTGGCGCCGCCCGGATCCCGCGCCAGCAGAGGACCACCAGCGGCAGCACGCCGCCCACGATGAACAGGGCGTCGCCCGGGAGCCTCCACCACTCGAACAGCGAGAGCGGGCGGGCCGTGACGTACTCGAGCTGGCGGGCCTCGAAGTATCCGACCGTCACCGACCGGTAGAGCTGGAGCACGCCGATCGGGAACAGCGTCGCGAACACCATCCAGCCGAGCCCGAGGTTCAGCGACCAGAAGCTCACCTTCGCCAGCCGCTCGGACCAGCGCTCCGGCGCGACCAGGTAGCGCACCGCGAACAGCGCCAGCGCCACCGCGAGCATCCCGTACACGCCCATCATCGCGGCGTGCCCGTGGTTCGCCGTGAGCGCCGTGCCGACCTGGTAGTAGGAGACGATCGGGAGGTTGATGAGGAAGCCGAAGATGCCCGCGCCCACGAAGTTCCAGAACCCCACCGCGGCGAGGAACATGACCGCCCAGCGGTGGGGGAACGGCGCCGCGCCCTCGCGCTGCTGCGCCTTCGCGAGCGACAGGAAGCTCCAGGCCTCGACGGTGAGGAACGTGAGCGGGATGACCTCGGCGGCGGAGAAGAACGCGCCCAGCGCCATGTGCTCGGCCGGCTCGCCGGAGAAGTACACGTGGTGCATCGTCCCCACCACGCCGCCCACCGAGTAGAGGATGATCTCGAGGTAGACCAGCCGCACCGCGGCCTTCTCCGCCACCACGCCGAGCAGGACGAAGAGGTAGGCGACGATCGCGGTGGTGAAGAGCTCGAGGAAGTCCTCGACCCACAGGTGCACGACCCAGAACCGCCAGTAGTCGGTGACCGTGAAGTGCGCGCGCGGGTGGGCGAGCAGGCCCACCGCGTAGAACGCCGGGATGGCGAGCGCGGCGAAGAAGAACAGCCACGGCATGTTGCCGAGGTGCTCGCGGGCGAGGCGCGGGCGCAGCGTCCGGTACAGCATGGCCGCCCAGGCGAAGAGCCCCGCGATGAGGAGCACCTGCCAGAAGCGCCCGAGCTCGAGGTACTCGAACCCCTGGTTCCCGAGCCAGTAGCCGCGGATCCACCCGTGGATGCCGGCGAGCTCTCCGAAGAGGCTGCCCACCACCACCACCGCGAGCGCCCCGAGCAGCGCGAACGCGAGCGCCCGCTGTCCGCGGGGCTCGCGCCCGGCGATCATCGGCGCCACGAAGATGCCGGCGGCGAGGTAGGACGTCGCCACCCAGAAGATGGCGAGCTGCAGGTGCCAGGTGCGGACCACGTTGAACGGGAGCAGCGCCGCCAGGTCGATGCCGAAGAAGCCCTCGAGCTCGGCGCGATAGTGCTGGGTCGCACCGCCGACCAGCGTCTGGGCGAGGAACAGCAGCGCCATCACGAGGAAGTACCAGCCGGTGGCGCGCTGGCCCGGCGTGAGCGGAACGTCCTGCGGCCGCCGGAACGTGAGCGTCTGCGTCTCGCGACCCTGCCAGCCGAGGAACCGCCACCGGCCGAACGCGGCGAACAGGAGCCCCGTCCCGCCGAGCAGCGCGACGAGCGAGAGGACGCTCCACACCACCATCGAGCCGGTGGGACGATTCAGGACGAGCGGCTCTGGGGGCCAGTTGTTCGTGTACGAGTAGTCGGCGCCGGGGCGGTGCGTGGAGGCGGCCCAGGCGGTCCACGCGAAGAACGCCGTGAGCTGACGGAGGTCCTCGGGGGTCGAGACGAGGCCGGGCGAGAGCCCGGTCCTCGCGCTCGGCAGGGAGAAGAACGCGCGCAGCGACTCGCGCACGTGGTCGAACGCCGCCGCCTGGCCGTCGGTGAACCTCAGCACGCCGGTGGCAGGGTCGTAGCGGTTCTCGCGGAGCTCGGCCCAGGTCCGCGGGCCGCCTTCGCGCTCCGACTCGCCGTTCCGCGCCGCCACGAAGCGCGCCGACCTCCGCAGGTACTCGGCGGTGAAGTCCGGCCCGAGGTAGCCGCCGTGCCCGAGCACGGAGCCGTAGTCCATCAGCCCGCGCGTGAGGAACAGCTCCTGGCCCGCGAGGACGTCCTCGCGGTCGAACACCACGCGGCCGCGCGGATCGAGCGTCCTCTCGGGGATGGGCGGCGAGGCGGTGTAGGTGCGCCAGGCGAGGACGCCCAGGATGCCGAACCCGACGACGAGGACGAGCAGCGCGGCCTGCGGCCACGCCCGCGAGACGAGCAGTCCTCTGCGCATGCGGTCTCCTCGGGGAGAGCGCCTCACGCTGGCGACCCCGCCGCGGCCTGGCAAGCGAGCAGCCCCGCGAGGAGGGTGACCCGGGTCGGTCGATCGCGCGCAGCGGCGGCTCGGGGGCGCCCGACGCTGGACGCGCATCGACCGCGTTCGCGCCATCCCTTGTCGAGGGGACACGCGCCAGCCGACGCGCCGGCTGCGAGGACGCAGCGTGAACATGCCCCACCCTTCGGGGATGCCGTTGCCCATTGCGGGAGCGCGACGCGCCTTTTTACGTAGCGTCCACACCGCCTCACCTTCACCAACAGTTCAGCGGGGGAACATGCGCCAAACCGTACCGTTCGTCATGACCGTGGCCGCGCTACTCGGAGCGCCAGCCGTCTCGCGAGGCCAGCACGCCGCGAAGGAAGCCCGGAGAGACCCGGACGTCGCCGGCGCGTCGGCGGCCCAGGCCGCGACCGATCCGCGGACGCACGCGCTCCGCCAGCCGACGCAGGCCGAGCTGGAGGAGCTCCTCCGCGGCCTCGAGCCGCTCGTGAGCCAGTCGTCCGACGGTCTCGCCGAGGTGATCCTGCCGAACGGCGCCGTGGGCCTGGACCTTCAGGATCGCTTCCAGAGCGTCTCGCTGGCCCGCGTCGGCGCCGAAGGCGTCCGCACCGAGTGCGTCGGCACGCCCGCCGAGGCCCGGTCGTTCCTGGAAGGCCAGCTCGCGCCGGCCGAAGCGCCGGCGGCCGCCCCGCTGGAGGAGGAGTGACCATGCGCGCCAACCGGTCCTCGCTCCTCCTCGCGCTGCTGGCGGTCGCGCTCCCGGGCGCCGCCCTCCCCGCCGCGCAGATCACGATCGTGAACGTCAACGCGCCCGGCGTGGGCTTCAACGATCCCACCCCGGCGGCCCCGGTCGGCGGCAACCCGGGCACCACCGTCGGCCAGCAACGGCTCATCGCGTTCCAGCGCGCCGCCGAGATCTGGGCGTCGTCGCTCGACAGCGCGGTCGAGGTCCGGATCCAGGCGTCGTTCGTGCCGCTCGCCTGCACCGCGAGCGCGGCCACCCTGGGCTCCGCCGGCGCGATCCAGGTCTTCCGCGACTTCCCGGGCGCAGCGTTCGAGAACACCTGGTACCACGTCGCCCTGGCGAACAAGCTCGCCTTCACCGACCTGGCCCCGGGCGACCCGAACTCCAGCGCCGACGACCTCCGCGCCCGGTTCAACAGCGAGATCGGCAAGGTCGGGTGCCTCACCGGAACGAGCTGGTACTACGGGCTCGACAACGGCCACACCGCGAGCCAGATCAACCTCGTGACCGTGCTGCTGCACGAGTTCGCGCACGGCCTCGGCTTCTCCAGCTTCGCGAACGTCAGCACCGGCGCGTACCTCGTCGGCTTCGGCGACGTCTACTCCAAGTTCTACTTCGACGACACCGCGGGCAAGTTCCGCGACCAGATGACCGACGCCGAGCGACAGGCCTCCGCCGTCAACCCGCGCGCGGTGGTCTGGAACGGACCGAGCGTCACCTTCGCCGCGCCCGCGGTGCTGACGCCCGGGACGCCGCTGCTGCACGTGAACGCCCCGGCCCCGGCCGACTACCAGGTCGGCGCGGCCTCGTTCGGCCCGGCGATCGGCTCCCCCGGGATCACCGGTGACGTGGCGCTGGCGACCGACGCCTCGAACCCGACCGGCCCCTCCTCCACCGACGCGTGCACCGTCATCGACGCGGCGGCCGGGGTGGCGGGCAAGATCGCGCTGGTCGATCGCGGCGCCTGCGGCTTCGCCGTGAAGGTGAAGAACGCCCAGGACGCGGGCGCGATCGCGGTGATCGTCGCCGACAACGTGGCCGGCGGGCCGCCGGCGGGGCTGGGCGGGGCGGACCCGTCCATCGTCATCCCGTCGGTGCGGGTCACGCTGGCGGACGGCAACGCGCTCAGGGCCGCCCTGGCGCAGGGCGCCGTCAACGTGACCCTCGGCCTCGATCTCGCCGTGATGGCCGGCGCCGATCGCGACGGGCAGGTCCTGCTCTACACGCCGAACCCGGTGCAGCCCGGCTCGTCGGTGTCGCACTGGGACACGAGCACCTCCCCGAACCAGCTCATGGAGCCGGCCATCAACGCCGACCTGCCGCACTCGGTGGACCTGCCGCAGGACCTGACCCGGCCGCTCCTGCGCGACGTGGGCTGGTACCCCGACGGCGACCTCGACGGCGTCGCCGACGACGCCGGGGACCAGTGCCTCGGGTCCGATCTGCGCGCGACCGTGATCGTGGGCGGGGAAGACACCGGCGTGAGCAACACGCTGTTCACGAACGGCTGCACCATCGCCGACCTGCTGGGCCGGTGCGACGCGACCGGCAACCGCGGCGCCACGCTGAGCTGCTCGGCCCACCTCACCAAGACGCTCTCGGATCAGGGGTTCCTGCCGGTCGTGAAGATCGGGGCCGTGCAGCGCGCCGCGGCGCGCAACCCGTAGCGCGGGGGGCCGTGTGGCGGGACCGGTCCAGCGCCGGCCCCGCCACGCGGCCAGCTCGACATCCAAGGCTCCCCCTGCCACGGCGCTCCATGGCCGGGGGGAGCTCTGGTCCATCATCCGTCACGGCAGCTGGTCGTCATCGTCCCGCCTCGGCGGGAACGGCCCAGGCTCGTCGCCCCGGAGCGGGCGCGCACCACCCTCGCCCTCGACGTGCACGCGCTCCTTGCGGAGGTCCTCGTCGGCTGCTCGCTGCTCGGTCACACGCTCCTTGCGGAGCCGGACCTCCTCCTTGACGACGGGACGCTTGCGGATCTCGACCTCCTCCTCGTGGACCGGGACCGAGACGCTGTCCTTCTCGAACGCCCTCTCCCCCGCGCTCATGGCGCGCTCGCCGCTCGCCGGCGTGCGCTCCACGTGGACCACCTCGCGCGTCACGGGGACGTCCACGTGCTTCGTCTCCGTCACGACGTCCTTGCGGAGCCGGACCTCGCCGGCATCCCGCTCGCGCTTCAGGACGTCGAGCTCCTCCTCGTGCACCGGTACCCGGATGTCCTCGGCGCTGGTCCGCGCCGTGTCGCGGGTGTCGGTGAACCCGTAGTCCCCCCGCTCGCGCATCGCGACGAAGGCGTCCTTGGTCATCGCGAGCCGGATCTCGTCGTCGGTGATCCCGCTGATCTCGTCGTACCGGGCGATGTAGTCCTTCGGGAAGAAGAGGCCCTTCTCCACCGTGAAGGTCCGATCGTCCTTCGCGACCACCTTGCCGAGCTTCTCGCCATCGCTGCTCAGAACCGTCATCCCGTCCTGCACCATCCAGCGGTCGTTCATCTGTCGTCCCTCCCGGCCTCAAATCCTGCTTATGCCCGGGCAAGCGGCCTGCCCTGCGGCGCGAGCCGCGACCGGGCTGGCGACCGGGTGAGAGGAGCAGAGGAAGGCGACGGCCCCGGCGATGTCCTCCGGCCCGGCCAGCCACCGGAGCGGTGTGTGCGCGGCGATCGCCTCGGGGAGCTGCGCCGGCGGGTCGCGCGTCGCGGCGCGGCGCCGGGGTGTCCGTGGGCGACGCGGCTTCGTCGGCACGACTCGACGCCATGGCAGCTTCATCGCACCGGGCCAATCACCGCGTCCCGCCCTGGGACGGCGTCGGCCTCGCCTCGCGGCCGCCCGCGCCGCGAGAGCGCGAGCGCGACGCCGCTGCAGGCGAGCATGACGAGCGCCATCGGCCGCGGGGTGCCGTCCGCCAGCAGGCTCACCGCGCCGGACGCGAGGACGCCGCTCCCGGACTGGACCAGCCCGAGCACCGCCGAGGCGCTCCCGGCGCGCTCGCCGCGGAGGTCCATCGCGCCCGCGGTCGCGCTGGGGAGCACGATGCCCACGGTCGCGACGCCGGCGATCATGAACGCGGCGACCAGGGCGGCGCCGGCGCCCATGTGGACCGCCACCGCGAGCGCGGCGTAGGCGACCGTCGCGGCGGTCGTGCCGGCGCGCAGCGCGCGGGCGACGCCCACCCTTCGCACGAGCCTCCGGTTCACCAGCGCTCCGCCCACCACGGCGAGCGCGTTCGCCGCGCCGACCAGCCCGAACCGCTCGGGCGACAGGCCGAACCGCTCGATGAACACGAAGGGCGCGGCCGAGATGCAGGCGAACAGCCCCGCCTCGCTGGCGCCGCCGACGAGGGAGAGGCGCACGAAGCTGCCGTCGCGGAGGGCGGCGGCCGCCCCGCGAAGCGGGTGGCGGGCTGGGGCCGGCGCGCCCGCCGGGGCGAGGCTCTCCGGCAGCGCGAGCGCCACCAGCAGGGCGAGCGCGAGCCCGGCGGCCGCGAGCACGGCGAACACGGCGCGCCAGCCGAACGCGACGACCAGGTGCCCCCCGAGCACCGGGGCGACGACCGGCGCCACCCCGCTCACGAGCATGCGAGACGCGTACACGGACGCGGCCTCGCGCGCCGCGCAGTGGTCGCGCACCACGGCGCGCGAGACGACGATGACCGCGCAGGCGCCGAGCCCCTGCGCGAAGCGCGCGGCCCACAGGACCTGGAGCGTCGGGGCGAGCGCGCCGGCGACCGAGGCGGCCGTGTACAGCGACAGCCCGCCGAGGAGCGGCGGCCTGCGGCCGAGGCGGTCCGAGAGCGGACCGTGGATCAGCTGTCCGGCGACGATCCCGCCCAGGTAGGCGGCGAGCGTGAGCTGGACCGCCGGGATGCTCGCGCCGAGCGACCGCGCGATGCTCGGGAACGCCACCGCCGCCGTGTCGATCGACAGCGGGCCGATCGCGGCGAGCGCTCCGAGGATCCAGGTGAGGCGGCGGCGGGACATGCGGCTGGGGTTCGTGGGTCCGGGGCGGAGGAGCCCCGCGGGACGGAGCTCGAGAACGGCGCGGGCCGGCCCCTGCCGGAGCCGGCCCGCGGGAGGACTCGCTTGCGGCGCGGAGCGATCGCCGCGCGCGCGCGGGATCACGCCGCGACGGGGGTGGCGGCGGCCTTCTTCACGGCCTCGAGCTCGATCGTGATCTCGACCTTCTCGCCGACGAGCACGCCGCCCGCCTCGAGCGCGGCGTTCCAGACCAGGCCGAAGTCGCGGCGATCCAGCGAGGCCTTCGCGGCGAAGCCGGCGCGCTCGTTGCCCCAGGGATCCTTGCCCGTGCCGGCGAACTCGGCGTCGAGGACGACGTCCTTCTTCACGCCGTGCAGCTCGAGCTCGCCGGTGACGCGGTAGCCGGCCCCGCCCTTCTCGATCCGCTTCGACCGGAAGGTGAGCTGCGGGTACTTCGCGACGTCCAGGAAGTCCGCCGAGCGCAGGTGCGTGTCGCGGTCGGCCACCTGCGTGTCGATGGAGGCGGCGTCGATGGTCACCTCGACCGAGGACCGGGTGAGGTCCTGCGGGTCGAGCTGGATGGCGCCCGACCACTTCGCGAAGCGGCCGTGCACCTTCGAGATGACCATGTGGCGCACGTGGAAGTGGATGGCGGAGTGGCTGACGTCGATGTCCCAGGTATTCGTCATGGCTTGGTTCCTCGGTTCCGGGGTGGAGGGCGCGTGGCGCTCGGTACGGGAGGCAATCTGGCGCTGTTCCCGTTTCGGCGCAATGCAGGCGGCGGCACTTGTCTGTTGCTGAGATGCAACAGTCCCGGCGCGGCGAGGAGGGTTGACTGCGCCCGGCCCCGAGACGTATGGTCGCCCCATGATGATAATGAGTCGCATTATCACCGACGACCGGACGCCTCCTCTCCCCTCCCCGTCGGATCTCGTCGAGGCCTGCGATGGCTGCCCGCAGCGGCCGAGCGCGAGGGCGCGCGATCCGGGAGCCAGCCGTCCATCGCCCGAGGTCGCCCCCCGCCGGATCTGGGACATCGATCCCTCGACGCTGGCCCTCGTCACCGGCGTGCTGCTCCGCCGCGAGGACGTCGAGTCCCTGCTCGACGGGTTCGGCCGTCGCGATCACGCGGGCTTCCGCGAGGAGGCCCTTCGCGTGAGGCTCCTCCTGGGCTGCACGAACCCGTGTGCGCTCGCCGAGGCGGTGGAGCACGATCTCGAGCGGAGAACGGAGGGTTTCCGTGCCGCCGTCGAGCGCTGTCCGATGATCCAGCTCGCGGAGTGGTGGTCGCGCGAGCGCGATCGGGCGTCGGGCGAGGCGCTCGCCGCGCTGCTGTGGCGCCTCGCCTGCGATCCGCGGCCGCACCTGGAGCCGCTCCTCTCCAAGGTGGGCGGGCACCTGTGCGTCCGGGCGATGCAGCTCGTCCGCGAAGGTTCCGCGTGACGCGGCGCGACGAGGCGTCGAGCGAGGGGAGATCGTCATGGCCGCAAAGGACGACGGCGCCGCGAACATCACGCCGGACTCGCGGGTCGGAGAGCTGCTGGAGCGCTGGCCGCAGCTCGAGGACGTGCTCGTCGAGCTCTCGCCCCGGTACCGCGCGCTCAGGAACCCGGTGCTCCGGCGCACGGTCGCGAAGGTCGCCACGCTCCGCCAGGTCTCGGTCGTCGGCGGCGTCCCGCTCGCCACGCTGATCGAGCGGCTCCGCACCGCCGCCGGGCTCGCGCCGCTCGCCGTCCCGGCGGCGGAGGCCGGGGTGCCCGGCCGGCGCCCACCGTGGGCGGCGGAGCAGGCGGTGACGCGGCGCCACGATGCGCGCGCGGCCATCGAGGCCGGCGAGCACCCCATGCCGAAGGTGATGGCGGACCTCGCCGCGCTCGGCGAAGGGGACGTCTACGAGCTCGTGACGCCCTTCGTCCCGGCGCCGCTCGTGGATCTCGCCCGCGGGAAGGGCTTCGAGAGCTTCAGCGTCTCCGAGGGAGACGCCCTGGTGCGGACCTACTTCCGGAGGGCCGGATGAGCGAGCTCATCAACAACCGCGAGAAGCGCGTCCAGACGCTGAAGGAGATCATCCTGCACCTGCACCGCGGCGAGGCGCCGGAGGCCGTGCGTGGCCGGCTCGCGGCGCTCATCGCGGACGTGGACGCGAGCGAGGTCGCGGCGATGGAGCAGCAGCTCATGGCGGAGGGCATGACGCACCAGGAGGTGCAGGCGCTCTGCGACCTGCACGCGGACGTGCTGCAGGACGTGATGACCCGGCCCGCGACGCCCATGCCGCTCGCGCCCGGCCACCCCGTGCACCAGCTCCGCGCCGAGAACCGCGCCCTCGGTGCCGCGGCCCAGGCCGCGCGCCAGCTCGTCCGGAACCTGGCGGCGCTCCCGGACGAGGGACGCTTCGATGCCGAGCGCGTCGAGGCGCGCCGCGCGTTCGAGGTGCTCTGGGAGGTGGACAAGCACTACCAGCGCAAGGAGCACCTCGTCTTCAGCGTGCTCGAGCGCCACGGCACCACCGGCCCGAGCAAGGTGATGTGGGGGAAGGACGACGAGGTGCGGGAGCTGCTGAAGGCCTCGCTCGCCGCCCTGGGCGAGGAGGAGGTCTCGGGCGCGGAGCTGAAGGTGGTCGCCGAGACCGTGCTCGATCCCGCGCTCTCCGCGCTCGAGGGCATGATCTACAAGGAGGAGAACATCCTCCTGCCCATGACCCTCGGGCTGTTCACCGCGGAGGACTGGGGCGAGATCTTCCGCCAGAGCCCCGAGTACGGGTGGTGCCTCGTCGCGCCGGCCACGGGCTACCGTCCGCCCGAGCCGCGACCGGTGACCGACGCCGTGAAGCTGCCGCCGGCGCAGGCGGTGCAGTTCCCGAGCGGCACGCTCTCGTTCGAGCAGCTCCTCGGGCTGTTCCAGACGCTGCCCGTGGACCTCACGTTCGTGGACCGGGACGACCGGGTGGCGTTCTTCAGCGAGGGCCCGGACCGCGTCTTCGCCCGCTCGCGCGCCGTCATCGGCCGCGAGGTGAAGCACTGCCATCCGCCGAAGAGCGTCCACGTGGTGGAGCGCATCGTCGAGGACTTCAAGGCCGGGCGGCAGAGCGTGGCGGAGTTCTGGATCGACCTCCACGGCCGGTTCGTGCACATCCGCTACTTCGCCGTCCGCGACGCCGCGGGCGCGTACCTCGGCACGCTCGAGGTCACGCAGGACCTGACGCCGCTGCGGGCGCTGCAGGGCGAGCGGCGGCTGCTCGAGTACGACGCGCCGGGGCCCTGACCGCGGGACCGCCCTGACCGGCCGAACCCGAGCGGTCGCGGTGCCCGCCGGGTCCGCGCCGCCTATCCTTCGCGCCATGAGGCGGCGTCGTGCCGCCTGCCCGAGCCTCCCGCGCTCGGTGGAGGTTCCCATGGCCAGCTACAAGGTCGGCTATCTGATCGGCAGCCTCGCGAAGGCGTCCATCAACCGCCAGCTCGCCGGGGCGCTCGTGCGCCTCGCGCCGCCCGAGCTGGCGATGACCGAGATCCCGTTCAAGGACCTCCCGCTCTACAGCTACGACTACGACGCCGACTACCCGCCCGTCGCGCGCACGTTCAAGAAGGCGATCGAGGACAGCGACGCGATCCTGTTCGTCACGCCGGAGTACAACCGCTCCATCCCCGGCGGCCTGAAGAACGCGATCGACTGGGCGAGCCGGCCCTGGGGCCAGAACTCCTTCACCCGCAAGCCGTCGGCGATCATCGGCGCGTCGATCGGATCGCTCGGCACGGCGCTCGCGCAGCAGAGCCTTCGCGGCGTGCTGGCGTTCTGCAACTCGCCGCTCATGAACTCGCTCGAGGCGTACATCCACTTCAAGCCCGGGCTCATCACGCCCGAGGGCGAGGTGACCGAGCCCTCCACGAAGGACTTCCTCGCGAACTACATGAAGGAGTTCCACGGCTTCATCGTCCGCGTGCTGACCGTGCTCCCGCGCGGCGCGTGAGCGCTTCATCAGGTCGCTTCCGAAGCGCAGCGCCACGGTGAGCGGACCGCATCGCGCACCCGGGCCCGCCCCTGCCGCGGTGGCCGACCTCGGCGTGCGCGGGTTCGTGCTGCCGTGGCTGACGCGACCCTCCACGGCGGCCACGCCCTTTTCCATCGCTTCGAGCGCTCCGCGGGCTGCGAGGATCGCCTCGCGCCCCCCGCGCTCCGTGGCTCCCGCATTCACTTGACGTCCGGAGGGTTGATCCGCATATCCGCACCACCCTCCGGTCGAAGGGTAGCGGGCTCGACCGCGACCGAGCCTCGCAAGACCTCACAGCTCACGTCCCGCCTCAGGCCCCACCGGGAGAATCGCCATGTCGCAGCGCCCCGCCATCAACCGACGCATCGTGCTCGCCGCTCGCCCCCGCGGCGCGCCGACCGCGCAGGACTTCCGCCTCGAGCAAGTTCCCGTGCCGGCGCCCGCGGCCGGCCAGGTGCTGCTCCGCACCGTGTACCTGTCGCTCGACCCGTACATGCGGGGCCGCATGAGCGAAGGTCCCTCCTACGCACCTCCGCTGGAGCTCGGGGAGACGATGGTCGGCGGCACGGTCAGTCGCGTGGTCGCCTCCAGGCACCCTGGCTTCCGCGAGGGCGAGCTGGTGGTCGGCGCCACCGGCTGGCAGGACTGCGCGCTCTCCGACGGCGAGGGGCTGATGCCGATCCGCGACCTCGCGCACCCCTCGTACGCGCTCGGCGTGCTCGGCATGCCCGGCTTCACCGCCTACCACGGCATGCTGAACATCGGCGAGCCGAGGCCCGGCGAGACCGTGGTGGTGGCCGCCGCCAGCGGCGCGGTCGGCGCCGTGGTCGGCCAGATCGCCAGGCTCCGGGGCGCGCGCGTGATCGGCATCGCCGGCGGCGCCGAGAAGCGCCGGTACGTGACCGAGGAGCTCGGCTTCGACGCCTGCCTCGACCGCCGCGACCCCGGGCTCGCGCAGCAGCTCGCCGCGGCGTGCCCGGACGGCATCGACGTCTACTTCGAGAACGTCGGCGGCGCGGTGCTCGACGCCGTGCTGCCGCTCCTGCGCGAGGGCGCGCGCGTGCCGGTGTGCGGGGGGATCGCGCACTACAACGACGCGGCGCCGCCGCCGGGCCCGGACCGCCTGCCGATGCTGATGGCGCTCGTGCTCCGCAAGCGCCTCCGCCTGCAGGGGTTCATCATCCTCGACCACTACGCGGACGGCTACGCCCCCTTCCTGCGCGACATGAGCGCCTGGGTCGCCGAGGGCAAGGTGAAGCTGCGGGAGGACGTGGTCGTCGGGCTGGAGAACGCGCCGGCGGCGTTCATCGGCCTGCTGGAGGGCAAGAACTTCGGCAAGGTCGTCGTCCGCGTCGCCGACTGACGCGGGGTCCGGTGCGGTGGGGGACGGGCGAGCGCGCAGCCCCGGCATCCGCGGGGTCACGTCGCCGTCGCCATCCCTCCACCGTCACCCCGGCATCACGCGATAGAACGCGCCCAGGATCCCGCCGAAGACGAGGTGCGCGGCGAGCGTGGTGATGGGCGTGCGCGCCCCGTAGTTCAGCGCGAGGAACCCGGGCGGCTCGAGCTGCCGCGTGACGTCGGGGCCCTGCGCCTCGCTCGCCATCCTCGGGTGGAGGCCCGGCAGGATCCGCATCCCGGCGGTGAGCACGAACGCCGCGTGAACGAGACCGATGGCGGCGCCCAGCCACACCGACGCCCTGCCCCAGGCCTCGAACGCGGCGACGTAGAGCAGCGAGAACAGCCAGCCGTTCAGGAGGTGCACGCCGAACCCGAGGAGCTTCGCCCGGTCGCGGCTCGGCGTGAGCATCGTCCCCAGCATGTACGGCAGGTTCATGCGGGTGAGCCGGAGGCCCTGGCTCGCCGACATCACCGTCGTGAGCACGACCGTCCCGACGAACCCCCAGAGCAGCCAGCTCCCGACGCTCATGGGCCCACCTCGTCGGCCGCGGGCAGCTCGCGCACCTCCGCAGCCGACGCTGGCGCCTCGCGCCGGAGCCGCCGCTCCAGCGAGAGCGCCGCGTTGATGAGGCCGACGTGCGTGAACGCCTGGGGGAAGTTCCCGACCGCCTCGCCGGTGGCGGGGTCGATCTCCTCCGCGAACAGGCCCACGTCGTTCGCGAACCCGCACAGCCGCTCGAGCGTGGCCTGCGCGTCGGCCGCGCTCCCCGCCCCGAGCGCCAGGGTCTCGGCGCCCCAGAAGCAGCAGATCCCGAACGCGCCCTCGCCGGGCGAGTCGCCGGTGCGGTACCGGTAGAGGAGGCCGTCCCGCGCGCCGAGCTGCTCGGTGATCCGCCGGTACGTCGCGCGCATGCGGGGCGCGCTCGCGTCCTGGAACCCGTACCACGGGATGAGGAGCAGCGACGCGTCGAGCTCCTCGCCGTCGAGCCGCGACACGTAGCTGCCGAGCCGCGCGTTCCAAGCGCGCGCCTCGACCTCGCTGCGGATCGCCGACCGGTTCCGCTCGAACAGGCTCACCGGCGCCCGCCGTACGTGGCCCTTCGCGTGCAGCTCGAGGAGGCGGTCGAGGGCGGTCCAGCAGAGGACGCGGGAGTGCGTGTTGTGGGCCGCTCCGGACCGGGGCTCCCAGATGCCGTCGTCCGGCCGCTGCCAGTTGCGGCAGACGTACTCGCCCAGCGCGGACAGCATCCGCTGCGTCTCGCGGTCGAGCGTCCCGCCGCTGCGGACGAAGTGCGCCACCGCGTCGATCACCTCACCGTAGACGTCGAGCTGGAGCTGGCCCGCGGCGCCGTTCCCGACGCGCACCGGGCGCGATCCACGGTGGCCCGCGAGGTGACCCAGCGTGCGCTCGGCGGCGGGCTGGTTCCCGTGGACGTCGTACAGCACCTGGAGCGCCGGCTGCGTGAGGCGGGTCGAGTGCAGGAGCCAGCTCACGAACGCGTCCGCCTCCTCCTGGAAGCCGAGGCCGAACAGCGCCCGGACCGTGAGGGCGGCGTCGCGCAGCCAGCAGTACCGGTAGTCCCAGTTGAGATCGCCCCCCACCCGCTCCGGGAGCGACGTGGTGGGCGCCGCGACGACGGCGCCGGAGGGCGCGTAGACGAGGAGCCGCAGCGCGAGGGCGCTCCGCACCACCGCCTCGCGAGCCGGTCCCCCGTAGCGGATCCGCGCGGCCCAGTCGCTCCACCAGCCGACCGTCCGGTGGAGGGCGTCGTGCGTCGCGGCGCCGAGCGGCGGCAGCACGGCAGGCCACTCGCTCGCGAGCGTGAGCGCGAACTGGCACTCCTCGCCGGCGCGGACCCGGATCCGCCCGGTGGCGCGCCCGCCGTCGTCGATGCGCAGCGGCAGCCCGGCGCGGAGCGCGACGAGCCCCGCCCGCGTCTCCAGGCGCAGCCCCAGCCCGCCCGCGTCCACGAGCCGCGGCCGCTCGCGCCCGTAGTCGGGGCGCGGCTCGAACGTCGCCTCCAGCTCCACGTCGCCGCGCTCGCACGCGGCGATGCGCAGGATGGCGTGGTCGGGGAGGAGGAGGCGCCGCCGCTCCGGGTCGGACGCGACCGGCATGAAGTCCGTGACCGCGACGGTCCCCGAGGCGGTCTCGAACCGCGTCTCGAGCACGTTGGTGTCCCCGAGGTAGCGCCGGCGGGTCCGGAATGGCTGCGTCGGCGCGACGGTGAAGTGGCCCGCCCCGTCATCGAGGAGCGCGCCGAAGACGCTCGGGCCGTCGAACCGCGGCCAGCAGAGCCAGTCGATGCTCCCGCGCCTGGACACGAGCGCCGCCGACCGGCCGTCGCCGATGATGGCGTGATCGTGGATGCGCTCCACCCGCACCTCCCCGGCGCCGGCGCCGGTCCGGGATCGGCGGCGGACGGCCGGTGCTCAGCGGTGGGCCAACTCGAAGAGCTCGATCGGATTGCCGTCGGGATCCTCGATCTGGGCCTGCTTGCCCCCGGGGCCCACCTCCATCTCGTTCCTGAGCCGGACCCCCGCCTGCTTCAGGTCGGCGATGCGGACAGGCAGGTCCTCCACCTGGAGGACCACCCGGTTCCATCCACCGGGCTCCTGCTGACGGCCGTCGGGCAGCAGCCGCGAGCCCGATGCGCCGGGACCGCTCAGGATCAACTTGAGGCCGCCCACCGAGACCTGGCCGAAGGCCGGCAGGTTCTGCATGTCCAGCCTGAAGCCCAGGGTCTGCGTGTAGAAGGTGAGCGCGCGCTCGACGTCCTTGACCTGGTATCGAACGCCCCAAAGCCCCACCACGAAGGCCTGAGTTGCACCGGGTGCACCCGAGCGCTGCTTCTCGTTCTGCGGCTTCGAGCTCATGGCCAGCCTCGCGTGGCGTCCCCCGAACCGCGACGACGTGGTTCACGCGCCGCGCAGACGTCCGCACATCGAGACATAGCCGCGTCGCCGCTGCCATGAGGACTCCCCTCGGGTCCACCGTCCAGGACCTTCGCACGCAAGCGCGGTCCCCCGCATCGTCCGTGCACCCGGCGGCCCTCCGAGCGGCGAGAAGAGCGGCGTGCGGATGGTCGAGGTCCCTTCGCGGACGTGTGCTGCATCGGCTCGAACGGTGGGGGCTGACGCCTCTCCGGCCGGCCGCCCTCTGAGCGCCGGCCGCCTCCGGCGAGGACCACCGGGTGCCGTCTCACGCCGTCTGCGGTCGACGCGGCACACGCAAGGTGTGACCCCGACATGTCGGGTCACGCTGCCCGTGCACTCCGGTCTTCCGGGCACGAGACGCGCGCGGCCGCAGTCCCGGAGCGTCGGACCGGGCCGCGAGCGCGAGCGTCGACGACTTCAGCTCCGGAGGCCTCCCGTGCCGGTCGAACTCGAGATTCGCGATGGCGAGCCGTGGTGGATGAGCCCCGACGTCTGGACGGTCCCGGGAACCGACCCCGAAGGCCCCGCGGGGGCGCCCGTCATCGGGCAGCCCTGCTACCTCTGGGCGCTGGTGACCAACAAGGGCACGAGCAACGTGAGCAATGCCGCGGTGCGTTTCTACTGGGCCAATCCGTCCGTTGGATTCGACCGCAACACCGCACACTTCATCGGCGCGTCCAACGTGAACCTGTTGCCCAACGAGTCGGCCGAGGTGCTGTGCCTCGCGCCCTGGATCCCGGAACACGTCAACGGTGGCCACGAGTGCGTGCTCGCGGAGGCGTTCCACACCACGCTCGATCCCCTCCCGCCGGTGCCGGACTTCGACGTGCCGACCGACAGGCACGTCGCTCAGCGGAACCTGAACGTCGTGCAGGCCCTGCGCGGCTTCTTCGCGTTCCCCTTCACCGTGTACAACGCGCTCCGGACCGAGGGGCGGTACCAGCTCAAGGTCCGTCAGGGAACGCTCCGCGAGCTCGATCCGCTGCGGAGACGCCTCAGGCTCGAGCGGCCCAAGCTGGAAGGGAAGCTCGTCCGGACGGCCTTCGTGCAGGCCCGATGCCCCACCGAGGACGTGCTCGACAGGCGCGACGACGGCCGCGTGGAGGAGGTCTCGATACGCGGCAAGGGCGGCCACTTCACCACGCTCGTCGGCCGCGTCGAAGGAGGCGCGGCGCTCCTTCACGTCGCGCAATACCGGGGCGACACGCTGGCGGGCGGCATCAGCGTGCTCGTGATGGGCTGACCGGCGCAGCGGGTGCTGCGCGCCGCGCCGTCCGGTTTCGATGTCTTTCTGCTGGTCGAGAGGAGCGCCATCATGGCCATCACCGTCCCGACTCGTCCCTTCGCGTCGGACCTGATCACGGGCCTGATGCTGCCCGACGGCATCTTCGTCACGATGCTCGGGAAGCAGAACATCAACCTGCAGGTCCAGAACGCTGGCGGCGGGAGCGTGGCTGCCCCGAAGGTCTACATCGAGAGCGTGTCGCACCCCGCGATCGCCTACTCCCCCGGGACCCGGTTCCTGCCGACGCTGCCTGCGAAGGCCGTTCACGTGGAGCAGTGGCTGGCAGACTTCAGCCAGTGCCCGAGCGGCGTCCACCACATCAGCTTCATCGTCGAGGACGCCGCGGGGACCAAGAGCCGCTTCATCAAGAAGATCTTCGTGATGGGCGTCGCCTTCGACCCGACCACCCATACCTTCCACGCGGAGACGCCTCAGGGAGTCCTGTCCGTCAACTTCCTCGATCTCGTCCGGCCCGCCCGCGGCTGCAAGAACACGCAGCCGGCGCCGGACGGCTGCTGCGGTCACAAGCGGCGCGAGGACCCACGGTCCGCCGACGAGCTGGCACACGACACGAGCGATCGACGGCTGCGCGGCCTGAATCGAGCCAAGCTCGCGACCGGGAACCTCACCGCACTCTTCGAGCGGCTCGGGCCGAGCTTCGAGTTCTGTCCCCCCGGATACCTGCCCCACGTCGTGGAGATGGCCTGGACCCCGACTCCGCCTTACGCCGGGCAGTACTCCGACCTGCCCTTCGAGGACCCGTGGTGGAAGATCGTGCTGTGCATCCTCGCGGTGCTGCTGCTGATCGCGGCCGCCATCGCGGAGTCCGTCGATGGCAGCGGGGACGTGGTGGTCGGCGGCGGCTCCGGAGATACGGGCAGTCCGGTGGGGGATTGCTGCGGCGTCCGGGCCGGCGGCGGCGGCACGAGCCCCATCGCGGCCGGGCTCGTCGCGGCCGCCGCGGCGGCGGCCACCGCGGCGGCCATGAGCGACGCACGCGACCCCATCCGGCGCGGACAGGACGCGACCCTCCCCGGCGCCGGGGAGCTGACCATGAAGGAGCTGCTGCGCGTAGAGCTGACGTATCCCGAGGCAGTGGCGCTGGGCCGCCCCTTCGCCGCACGCGCGAGGTGGGACTACAAGCGAGCGACGAACGCCGCCATCTACGAGGCGTCCGGAAACGACCTCAACCACAACCTTCACGTCACCTCGAGCTACGAGATCGACGCCCCGGAGGTGGTGGCCTCGTACGCCAAGGACGGGGAGTGGGTCATCAAGGCTCGCTTCCGCGACCAGGACGGGAACCTGTTCCGGGGAGCCCAGCTGCTCGTGCAGTGCTTCCTGGTCGGCCCGCAGGGCCAGTCGGCGAAGCTCCTGCTTCAGGACGACGGGAGCTTGCCGGACGAGAAGCCCGGCGACGGCACCTACGCCGGCCGACGCCATTTCTCGCAGGCATCCGCGGGCCTGTGGCGCTACTTCGTCATCGCGCAGGACGTCAACCACGCGACGCCGGACCTGAAGCCCGAGGACGCCGCACAGATCATCGGCGGGATGGTGGTCACGCATCAGCTCACGATCACCTTCGACGAGGACGACTGCCCGTTCGTCCCCGACGGTCACGTGATGGTCGTCTAGGTTCTGCGGAGAGCCTGCGGCTCGCCATCCTCGTCCCGTTGGCGCGCTCGTCGATCGGATCCGGCGAGCGCGCGGGCCCCGTCTACGGGACCGCTCTCGGCGTGGGAGGCGGGCCGGTGAGCCCGTGGAGCAGGTCGGCCCTGTCCACGATCCCGACCACGCGCCCCTCCGCGTCCGTGACGGCGAGCACCTTGTCCTCGCCGCGCAGCATGCTCGCGATCGCCTCCGAGAGCAGCACGTCCTCCCGGACGGTGGCCACGTGCCGGCTCATCACGTCCGCCGCCGTGCGGCCGCGCGTGTGCGCCGCCGCGGACTCCTCGCCCTTCGCGTGCCGGAACGGGAGCCGCTGCATGAGCGCGCGGATCGCGCCGGGACGAAGGGCTGGCGTCACGCGCTCGAGGAGCTCGGCGTCGGTGACGAGGCCGACGGGACGCCTCTCTTCGTCCAGGACCAGCGCACGGTTGAGGCGTGTGGACGTCACCGCCTGGAACACCTCGGGCAATGAGGTGTCCGGTCGTACCGCGGGTACGTCCCGCCGCATGACGCGGGAGAGCGGCTGATCCCCCACGAGCCCCAGCTCTCGCGCGACCGGCTCCTTCTTTCCGTACCCGATGCCGACCGTGCGGAGCAGGTCCACCCGGCTCACGATCCCGACGAGCGACCCGGCGTGGTCCACCACCGGGAGGCGCTTGAGCCTGCCACGGACCATGAGCTCCGCCGCCGCGGGAAGCGAGGCGGAGGAGCTCACGGTCACGGGATCGGGCGTCATCACGTCCGCGGCTGTCCGGCGCTGCTGCGTCAGGCGCTCGAGGAGCTCCTGGAGCGCGGGCTTGTCGAGCCTCGCCAGCAGGTCGAGCCGGACGCCGAGCCCGCCGCGGTGGACGAGGTCGCTGC
Organism: Anaeromyxobacter sp. K; assembly: GCF_000020805.1. Classification (NCBI taxonomy): domain Bacteria; kingdom Pseudomonadati; phylum Myxococcota; class Myxococcia; order Myxococcales; family Anaeromyxobacteraceae; genus Anaeromyxobacter; species Anaeromyxobacter sp. K. Next base: position 3,740,379 of record NC_011145.1, read on the forward strand.
TGGTGACGATGCCGACCGGCCGACCGTCCTCGACCACCGGGACCGCGCGGTACGTCTTGCCGAGCGTGAGCTCCACGACCTCGCGCACCGGCGTCGAGCGCGCCACCGTCACGACGTCCCGGCTCATCACGTCGGCGACGACCGCCGTCGTGGTGAGATCCCGCACCGGGTGCGGCTCGAACAGGAGCACGTCCGTGTCGTCCACGGTGATGAGGCCGTGGCGAACGAGCTCGCGGAGGCGGGGCGCGAGCCGCTCGACCTGCTCCGGACGATCGACCCACTCGATCACGAGGGGCAGGCGCCAGGCGACGTCGGCGAGGCTGCTGACGTGGATCCGGCCCGTCGCGCCGAAGCCCTCGACGCCCTTCAGGACGGTCGCTCCCTGGGCGCTCTCCCGCCGGAGGAGCTCCAGGATCGCGAGGTGGAGCGGCTTGCCATCCGCCCGGTCGTCCTCGCTCACGTAGATGCGGACCCGCTTCGCCTTTCCGAGCGTCTCCATGCGCGCTCCTCGTGCGCCCTCCTTCAGAAGTGTCGGGCGTTCGCCGCGCCGAGGAGCGTCTCGCATGGGGTGCGACCGATGAGCCCTTCTCCGCCGCCGGGTCGGATGAGTGGAGCCCCTTCCGATGGCTCGTCGGCAGGGCGTTCCTTCGGTACCGACTCTCCCCATCCGACCGCCGCCGCGGTCGATGGGCGGCAGGCGCCCCACAACGGAGGACGAGCACATGACGAAGAACACGATCTGTCTCTGGTTCGACAAGGACGCCGAGGCCGCGGCCCGCTTCTACGCCAAGACCTTCCCGGACAGCGCCGTCGGCCGCATCTACCGTGCGCCCAGCGACTTCCCGAGCGGCAAGAAGGGCGACGTGCTGATGGTCGCGTTCACGGTGGCCGGGGTGCCGTGCATCGGGCTGAACGGGGGTCCCGCGTTCAAGCACAACGAGGCGTTCTCGTTCCAGATCGCGACCGAGGATCAGGCGGAGACCGATCGCTACTGGGACGCGATCGTCGGCAACGGTGGCCAGGAGAGCGCGTGCGGCTGGTGCAAGGATCGCTGGGGCGTGTCGTGGCAGATCACGCCGCGGGTCCTGATGGAAGCGCTCGAGGCAGGGGGCGAGGAGGCGCGGCGCGCCTTCGAGGCCATGATGCCGATGACGAAGATCGACGTCGCGAAGATCGAGGCGGCGCGGCGTGGCTGACGGCTGCGTGATTCGACGCATCCGGCCATCGACTCCATGGGACTCCTGACCTTCGCGCTCAACGTGACGCTCGACGGGTGCTGCGACCACCGCGAGGGGATCGCCGACGACGAGATGCTCCGCTACTGGACGCGCCGGATGGATGCCGCCGGTGCGATGCTCTTCGGGCGCCGGACGTACGAGCTGATGGAGGACGCCTGGCCGCAGGTGGCGCGCGACCCGAAGGCGAGGCCGGCGGACCGGACCTGGGCGAGGAAGCTCGAGGCGAAGCCCAAGTACGTGGTCTCGACCACGCGCCGCGACTTCCCGTGGAGCAACACGCACCTCGTCGAGGGAGACCTGACGCGGGCGGTGAAGGCGCTGAAGAAGGCCACGCCGCGCGGGATCCTGGTGGGCAGCCCCCAGCTCTCGGCCGCGCTGCAGCGCCTCGGTCTCGTGGACGAGTATCGCCTCGTCGTCCACCCGGTGGTGGCCGGGCACGGTCCGTACCTGTTCACCGGCCTGCAGCCCTCGCTCCGCCTGAAGCTCGTGTCGGCGAGGCGGCTGAAGTCGGGGATCGTGACGCTGCACTATCGGCGGCGCTAGCGGCCGGGCGCGGCGGCCGGGCTACTTCCCAGCGGCCGACTCCCGCTCGCGCAGCCAGTCCGCGAAGCGGATCTTCCCGAGGCTCCGTGGGCCGCGCGGCGTGTTGAACGCCGCGCGGTATCCTTCCAGCGTCGGACGCGTCCACGGCGCGGGCGCCGGGGCAACCCCGCCGTCGAACCCGAGCGCGTCCACGGACACCGGCACGAGGCTGGCGGGGCGGCCGGTCACGGCGAGCCAGGTCGCCGCGAGGTCGCCGAGAGTGAGGACCTCGGGCCCGGCGAGCTCGGGCGCGTCGCCGAGGGGCGGCCCGAGCACGACCTCGAGGAGGTGGTCCGCGACCTCGCGCTCGTCCACCGGCTGGAACCTGAGGTCCGCGACGATCGGCGTCGGCAACGGCAGCGTGGCCGCCGATCGCACCATCCGATCCACGAACGAATGGAACTGAGCGACGCGCACGATGGACCACGGGACGCGACCGCCACGAACCGCCGCCTCGATCCGCTGCTTCGAGGCGTAGAACGGGAGCGGGATCGCGTCGCAGCCGACGATCGAGATGAGCGTGAGGTGGCGGACGCGAGCGGCCTCCGCGGCCGCGAGCAGGCGGCCCACGGCGCGCACGTCGGGATCGCCCGCGCCCTTGGCGCTCGCGAGGTGGAGCACCGCGTCCACGCCCAGCAGCGCCGGTCCGAGGTCGTCCTCGAGCAGGTTTCCCCGAACCCACTCGCAGCCCGCCGGAGCATCCGGCGAGCGCTCGCTCCTGCTCAGGATCCGCGCCGTTACCCCGGGGCGTGCCCGGAGCCGGGCGACGACGTGGCGTCCCAAGGTGCCGGTCGCACCGGTCACGAGCAGGCGAGCAGTCATCGTCGATCCCTAACGAGCGGCCAGGCGAGATGCTCGGCGCCGTCGCGAAGCTGACCGCGGTGGAGCGCCGGCGCCCCTTGCGCGGAGCGATGCGCGACCCCACGATTCAGTCGCGTGACCCGGGGCTCGAGAGGGCAGCGGGGATCGCGCGGAGCTTGCCCGCCGCTCGACGGCGAAACGGGATCGCGACGGGCGACCGTTGGTTTCCCGGCGTCGCATCGACGACCGAGCTGGTTCCGCAGGGGCGGCCTGGAAACGGGCCGCCTCTCATTTTCTTGCGCGCTCGGACGCCGCGTCCGCACCGCCGTGGCTCACTTCCGGAGGATGCTCTCCAGCTTCTTCCCCCGGGCGAGCTCGTCGATGAGCTTGTCGAGGTAGCGGATCTTCTGCATCAGCGGGTCGGCGATCTCCTCCACGCGCACGCCGCACACCACGCCGGTGATGAGCCCGACGTTCGGGTTCAGCCGCGGCGCCTTCGAGAAGAAGGTCTCGAGGTCCACCTCGGAGTCGATGACGCGCTGGAGCTTCGCGCCGCGGTAGCCCGTGAGCCACGCGATGATCTCGTCCACCTCCTGCTTCGTCCGGCCCTTCTTCTCGGCCTTCTGGACGTACAGCGGGTACACGCTCCGGAAAGACATCGTGAAGACTCGCGGCTTCTTGTCCATGCTCGTCGGGTCCAATGGGTGGGTGCGCAGGGCACCTGAGGGTCCTCGCCAGAATACTCGCATTCCGTCGCACGCCGGGCCGCGAAGACGGCCCGCCTCAGCTCGCTGCACGGACCGCGAGCTGCTTCGCCGCACGCCGTGAGGGTCGGCGTCATGCTGTCTGCTGCTTTGCAGCTTTCGTGCAACCTTCGTGATCGGGCAAGCCCTGGCCGTGGGTGGTGGGCACACCGTCCCCTAGACCCTCAGCGCCGCGGCTTCAAGACCCCGCGCAGCCCCGCGTGAAAGTCGCGCGGCTCGACGGGTAGCTCCACGTCGGTCCGCTGAACGACCGTCACCGAGCGCGGCGGGAGCTTCGCGATGCCCGGCATTCCGCCGGCGTCCGTCGCGAGCAGGTCTGTGCCCGCGACGATGTCGTGCAAGCCGCGGCCGCCGGTGGGGCGCCTGCGCTTCGCGTCGAACGGCTGCGGCGCCTGCCGGGCGCGCGCGAGGTCCAGCGCCTGCCCGAGGTGCGCGGCGGCGTTGACGCGGTCGCCGAACGTGGCGAAGACGCTGCGCGGAAGGTGCTCGCGGTTGTGCACGAGGATCGTCTTCAGGATGCAGGTGTGCTCGAAGAGCGTCTTCTCCGCCTTTGCGGCGCTCACGTAGGGCGAGAGGATGAACGTGGGCACGCGCGGCCCGAGGTATTCCGGTCCGTCGGGATGGAGCTTGCTCCTGGGTCCGAGGGGCGTGGGCGGCGCCTTCGCCGTGCCCGGCGGCGGCACGTGATCGTAGAAGCCGCCGTGCTCGTCGTAGGTGATGAGCACCAGGCAATCCCGGAAGTGCCCCGACGACCAGATCGCGTCACACACCCGGGCGATGAAGGCCTGCCCCGCCGCCAGGTCGGCGATGGGATGGTCGTCGTTCGCCGTGTTGACCGGCGGGATGTCCACGAAGTTCGGCTCGACGAACATCACCCGCGGCAGCGGCAGGAGCGAGCGCAGCGTCGCGTCGAGCCCGTCCGCCGGATCGTCGATCGGCACGACGTGCCGATCGTCGAGGCGGTAGCGATCGAACATGCGAACGAGCGAGAGATCGCTCTCGAACACGCGCCACTCGATGCCATGATCCGTCAACACGTCGAAGATCGAACGCTGCCGAAGGAACCCGATGCGCGGGTCGTCGATCTCGAAGTTGTCGAGCTCGGGGATGGATCCCAGGATGGTGGCGAACCGGTTCGGCCAGGTCGGGCCCGGGTGGGCGCAGAACCACCGGTCGCACACGCAGAACTCGTCTGCGAGCTTGTAATAGACCGGAAGGTCCGCCTCGCCGTACATCGTCATCGCGAGCTGCGGGGAATCGGTGCGCCGCAGGAGGTCGCGCGCGAACCCCGCCATGGCGCCGGACCCGGCCGTGGCGTCGGTGCCGTCGCCGATCTGGAACGGGACGGGATAGTGCGCTTCCCCCGTATCCACGCCGCCGGTGTGGACGTGGTCCTCGCCGTGCTCGAAGTAGTGGTGGCTCGGGCTCACCGGAATCTGCGTGCCCATCCCGATCTTGCGAGTGGCCACGAGCGGCACCTTGTCGAGGAAGCCGCCCGCGGAGGCGCTGCTCGCGCTGGACGGCGGGCCGTCGTAGCCGCCCTCGGCACGTGGCCGCGCGGCCGCGAGGCCCCCGAGCATGTGATCGTACGAGCGGTTCTCCATCATGATCACCACCAGCGTCTGGTGGCGATCCAATCGCTCGAGCGCATCGCCGGCCTCGACGTGGAACTCCGGTGGGAAGGTGCCCAGCGGGTCGCTCGACGGCGCCGGATCGGCAGGTGCAGGCTCGCCCGGCGTGGGCGACGGAGCGCCCGGCTCGGCCGCCGGGAGGTCCAGGCCGCCCGACAGTCCGCCCATCGCGTCACCCATGCCCGGCCGCCATGGCCGCCATGGCGCGTCCTCCGGCGGCAACACCGGATCGTCGAAGTAGCGGACCTGCCACGCCTCGGCGCCGAACGACACCGCGTCCACCACCGCGCGCTGACCGATGGCACGGCCGAGCACGAGGCGCAGGTAGCCCAGGATCTGCCAGTCGGTCGGATAGCGGAAGTAGAGCTCGATGAACTCGTTCACCGCCTCCTTGGCCGAGGGCCCCACGTTCCCCATGTCGAGCAGGACGCCCTTGATCTGCACGTACGCGTCGTACGCCATCTCGAGCGGCGGGAAGAAGTCCACGGCCACGAAGGCCGCCGGCGTCAGCTCGGTGAACGAATGGTCGAAGGCGAGGAAGAGCTCGCCGAACTGCCCTTCGAGCGTCGCCAGGTCCACGCCGAAGATCGACGCGGAGGCGTTCTCGAACGCGGCCTGGATGCGGAGCGCGACGTCGTCGTCCTTCACTCGGTCGAGCCGCGGCGACATGCGTCCGCGCTCCCGGGCGACGTCCTTCAGCTTGCGCCCGGACTCGGCGGTGATCTTCAGCGACACGAGCCTCGCGCTCGAAGAGACCACCGGGATGTCCTTCTTGTAGATCTCCGGCGACACGCCGAGCAGCTCTGCGAGCTCCTTCCCCATCGAGACCTGGAGCTCGCCGCCTTCGATGACGACACGGGGAACCATCGCCTCGATCGCGACACGAAACAGGCTGTTGAAGAGCCGGACCGGGATGCGCTTCGTGCGGAACGGGACCCGCCCGATCGTCGTATGCGCTTCGACGTAGATCGTGGCCGGCCCGGGACCCTGCGGAGTCACCGTGACGCGCCACCAGCCGATCCGTCGCGCGGGCGCGTCCGGGCTCGGAAAGCCGGGTGGATCGAAGGTGACCTGGCGCAGCTGGCTCGTGACCTCCGCGGGCAGGTTCCAGACCTGCACCGGGTCTTCCAGCCCGGGCGCGAAGAGCTGGACTTGAACGGCGGCCTGCATCACGCCGCCGCCGCCGCCGCCGCCGCCGGGCGGCTCCGGCGGTTCGACGGGCGGCGCGATCGGATGACCGAACGGATCGACCGTGCCGCCGCCGATCCCCCGCCCGGGCACCCGGATCCTCGCCAGGGTACCTGTTGGCGCTGGACCCTCTCCCGCGAGCGCGGGCGGCGTCCCGTTCCCCGCGACGGCGCCAGCCGCGGCGCTGCGCACACGCGCCATGCGCGCCTCGCTGCCTCGCACCGGGTATGCCCGGATGCCGATCTGGATGCCCCGTCCGAGCCCGTAGAACCGCAGCGAGAACTCGGTGAAGGGCGCGATCGCGGCTTGGGTCTGCTCGCGCGAGGAGTGACCGAGGACGCGAGCTTGATTTCCCTCGGTCTCGTACGTCGTGTAGTGCAGATATCCGTGGCTGCGAATTTCCATGGCGAGCCTGCGACCGACAGTGAGGGGCCACCACCATGGACATGCCGCCGGGCCTCTTCAATCGCGCGAACCCAGGTCATGCGGGGTCACACCGTAAGTGATCGCATTTCGCGATCCCGCGTTCCCACCGTGCGGCGGGCCCCGCGATCCGTTCGCCCATGAGTACGGGGTACGTTCGCATCACGTCCCTGCGCGCGGGTGTCCGCTCGGCGCCGCCGGTTACCCGCGGGCTTCGAGCAGTCTGACGCTATCAGCGGGACGTCAGGAGGTCCGCGAGCGCAGCGATGTGCCGCTCGTCGGTGCCGCAGCACCCTCCGAGCAAACGCATCCCGAGCTCCGCGTGGACGCGGGCCATCTCTCGCGCGAAGGCGGCCGGCGATTCGGTGTCGAGCTCCGCGCGCCCCTCGAGCTCCTCGGGGGAGAGGCGAGACGTGTTCGCCTGAAGGCCGACGACGCGCGTCGCGAGCCATGGCGCCGAGGAGAGCTCGAGCGCGAACGCCGTCCGGAAGACCGACGCGTGGACGCAGTTCACCATGTACGCCGCGGGCCTGGCGCCGGGCAGCGCGTCGATGCGCGCCACCGCCTCGCGCAGCGGGGTTCCGTCGAGGAGCGTCCCGGTCGAACGCAGCACGAAGCTCAGGAGGAACGGCGCCCCCGTGCGCCCCATCGCCAGCGCGAGCCCCTCGGCCTCCGACACGGCTGGCAACGTCTGCGCCACGAGGAAGTCCACGCCCGCCTGCGCGAGCGCCTCCACGTGCGGCGCGTGGAAGGCCGCCGCCTCCTCGCGCGGAAGGGCCTGAGCTGGCAGGTACGCGTCACCCCGACACCCGACGAGCCCGCCGATGAAGACGCTCGCCCCTGGCGCGCCGGCCTCGTCGCGCAAGGCAGAGAGCAGGCCCACGGCCTCGCCGAACACATCCCGGCCGGCGAGGCCCGCGCGCTCGAGGCGCTCCGCGTTCGCGCGCCAGGTCGGGGTCAGGAGCAGCGTCGGCATGCCGTGGCGAAGGCCGATGTGGCGATAATCGCGGTAGATGCCGGCGAGCACCTCGCGTCCATCGGGACGGAAGAGGAGGCCTGCGTTCGCGACGTGCGGGTCGAGCAGGCCGCCGGGGTGACGGCGCACGCGCTCGACGACCGAGCCTTCGGCGAGGAGCAGCGGCGCCTCCGCCAGCGCACGAAGAAACGCCGCGTGCCTCGCCACGACCGTCATCCGCGTTCTCCCATGGTCAGCACCACCCGGGCCCGGGCTTCGGTGCCTCCCGGTCCTGCTCAGTTGTACTTGTTCCGGCCCGCCATGACGCCGCCGTCGACGTCCCACACGGCGCCGGTGATCCAGGAGGCCTCGTTCGACAGCACGTGAGCCACGGTGTGCGCGACGTCCTCGGGCCGGCCGACGCGGCCGCTCGGATGGAACGCGTTGAACCCCTGCAGCGCCTCAGGCGACCTCGTAGATGCGCACCTCCGGCGCCGCCTCGAGGAGCGGCTCCAGCGCGGTCACCACGTCGGCGTTGAACAGGGAGGACTCGAGGTAGGCGCTCGCCTGCCGCGCCGTCTCGAACCCGTGCAGCACCTGCACGTCCTCGTCGCGGACGAGGAGGTCCTTCGACTTCGCGCCGGGGATGGTCTCGAGGAAGGGCGCCTTGTAGCGCCGGTACACGCCGGCCGCGGCCGGCCGGTTGGCGGGAGCGATCTTCAGGGTGATCTGCAGGTAGGCCATGGGGTTCTCCGTTCCATGCTCCGTGCCGCGCGAAAGCAGGGCTATGCCGTCCAGGGGGCACGGTCGACGGCCGCCTTCGGCTCTGGTAGGAGGGGCGAACCGCCTCTCCGCCGCAGCCGAGGCGCGAGTCATCGTCCCGAGCGCCCGGGGTCGCAATCGAGGGTTTCTTGGGCGGTCGCAAAGAAGAACTTGAGCGTCCATGAGCGCCCCCGAACACCTCAACGCCCTGCGTGCCTTCGAGGCAGCCGCCCGGCACGGGAGCTTCTCCGCCGCGGCCGCCGAGCTCCACGTGACCCCTGCAGCCGTCGGACAGCTCGTGCGGAGCCTCGAGGAGGTGCTCGGTACGCCGCTGTTCCACCGCGGCGTGAGCGGGCGCAAGCGGCTCGCCCTCACCGAGGCAGCCCAGCGGGCGCTCCCGGACATCCGCGCCGGGTTCGAGCGCCTCGGCGTCGGCGTGGCGCGGCTGAAGGACGTCTCGTCCAGCGGCGTGCTGACCGTGACCGTCAGCCCAGCGTTCGCAGCCAAGTGGCTCCTGCCGCGGCTCGAACACTTCCACGAGGCGTGGCCGGACCTCGACGTGCGGCTCGACGTGAGCGCCGAACTGCTCGACTTCGCGGCGCGAGGGGTCGACATCGGCGTGCGCTACGGCCCGGGCGGCTGGCCCGGCCTCGTCTCCGACAAGCTCCTGGACGAGGAGGTCTATCCCGTGTGCTCGCCGACGCTCCTCGGCCGCCGGCGCCTGCGCCGGCCGTCGGAGCTCGCGGGGCTACGCCTCATCCACGACCGCTCCGTGGATGCCCGCTCCGGGTTCGCGACCTGGGATGCCTGGCTCGAGAAGGCGGGCGTGAAGGACGTGGAGACGAAGCGAGGCCTGCGCATCAACAACTCCGCCGCGGTGCTCCAGGCCGCCATCGATGGTCACGGCGTGGCGCTGGCCCGCAGCATCATGGCGCGCGACGACCTCGCGGCCGGACGGCTCGTCCGCCTGTTCCCCGAGGTGAAGTTCCCCTCGGTGCTGGCCTACTTCGTCGTCTACCGGCCCCAGTGCGCCACGCTGCCGAAGGTGATCGCGTTTCGCGACTGGCTCGAGCGTGAGGCGGCCGGGCGGTGAAGGCGAGCCGGGGGATTCGGCGAGGCTGTCGCTGTCGGCGGCGGCGAAGTCGCTGCGGCCGGCCGCCCGCGAGGTCGCGGCGCGGCTCGGCGGATGCCGCGCGACCGTTCACGCGATGATCGAGCGCAGCGACTTTCGGTGCGCGGTCCGGGGTCGATCCAGCCGACCGCGCCGCACTTCTTGCCGCTGGGCGAGCGCCCTGACCTCATCCACGCGCGACGCGAGCCACACGTACAGCGAGATAAGGGCCAGGTTCGCAGTTCTCATTCGTGAACGCCGCAACGAGTCGGAGCGCCTCGGCCAGGTCGTCCACGAGGCAGTAGCGGTTCACCCTGACTTCCCGCGCGAGCAGGTTGCAAGATAGCGGCGAGTGGGTCAGATCCTGGCCCATATCCCAGCACACGACGTCGAACCCGAGCACGTCACAGTGCGTCGGGCCTGGACCGGCAGGCAAGTCCGGAAGGTCGGCACCGAAGAGGTCATCCGCCCGCAAGTCCCTCCAGGCTCCGTCGATGAAGGTGCGGAGGGCAGCCCAGTAGGCGAACAGGTTGTATTTGTCGCCATCGTCGGCGGGTATGGTTTCCAGCGCCGCCTCGCGGGTCGAGTAGGACCATGCTCGGTTGTGCGTCCAATGCTGAATCCACTCAGGCGGGCGCTTCGCGAGGCAATCACTCACGCTGCACACGTCGACCACGCCCGTCTTCTTGTCCGGGTCCCACTCCGGAGCAGGGGTCCACGGCATCTTCACCTGGTACCCGAGGAACACCAACCGTGGCAGGTCGTCGCTCCGCATCCCTTCCCCTCTCCTAGCGTCGAAGCACGTCCTCTGGATGCGTCGGCAGCGCCTACCAGGGCAGCCCCGGCCGGCTCGCGAGTACGGGCCCAACGGGCCGCATGACGAACAGGTGCGCCTGCAAGGCATTCACGCCGTTGCCGGGGCGCGACTGCTGGTCGTGGTCTTCACCTTCGGTCGTCGCGATCGTTTCTTCCTTCTGCGTTTCCTCCCCGTCACGACGGCGGCCCGTCAGCCAAGCCGAGCGACTTCAACAGCCCCGGAGCGGCAGCCAGGTCCGCGTTGGTGCGGATGGACTCACCGCAGGACGGGTCTACGCGAAGCGCCTCCCGTAGATGAGGAAGCGGGTCGAAGCTCCCGGACACGAGGCCGAACCAGCCGAGCAAGACGTGCGTGTGAACCCACGAGGCGTCCGCGAGCACGGCCAACCGGGCGAGCTTGATGGCGCCGTCCCGGTCGCCGGCCTTCCATCGCCACACGCTGACGCGGCAAAGGCTCTTCGCCGCGAACATCCCGCCCGGCGCAGGAGCGGCGTCGAGGACCTGGGCGACCTGAACTCGGTCGGCGTCTCCGAGGTGCTCCGCCTCGGTCGAGGCCAGGTCCATGAACATCCACCAGTTCAAGTCCGCCATGAATTCTCCGGGGTCCATGTCGGTGGCGAACCGGCACTTGCCCAATCCCTCCATCGCGGTGAGGAACGCGCCCCGGTGGTCACCACCTTCCCGTGCCCGGAACGCGGCGCCCATGCGCCCGCCGGGGGTGTTGTTCACGGCACGGCGGAGTGGCGGAAACACGCGGCAGAGCAGCCGTATCGGCGGCAAGACGACAAACCCCAGCGCGTTCGCGAAGGCAGTCCAGAAGCGGGACTGCCGCGTCGTCGTGTACTCCGCGTACTCGCGATACCGAAGCATCGTGTACCGATGCTACCCTGAGTGACGGGGCGTGGCACGCACCCCGAGTGCCGGGCGACGCTCCAGGGGCCGGCAGGCATGGCTCGCGACGGACTGAGCGTCATGAACTTCTCCAAGCACACCTCCCGCGACGGCGACCAGGCAACCCAGCGAGGCGCCTTCCTTTCCGGCAGCGCCGCCGCGGGCCTGGCGCTGCTCCTCAGCGGGGCAGCGTTCTCCGCGTTCCTGGCATTTCACGGGTGGGGGACGAGGCCGTCCGAGTGGACAGTCCAGCAGAGCGTCCTGGAGTTCATTGCCGACTACGCCGGCGTGGGCGCACTGGGGCTACCCACGGTGGTCATCGCGACCGTCGTCGGGAGCCTCGTGATCGGAGGGCTCATCGGCTGGCGCGCGCGGCGGCTCGTTGGCACTCCGCTGTCTCGGTCCGCCAAGGTGGCGATCCTTTCAGTCGTGGGCTACTTCGGCGTAGCCTTTGTCGTTGCAGCGCTACCCGCGGTTGCGGCGCTCACTCGCGAGGCGGATGCGCTCTGGACGATTCCGCTTCTCGGGATCTACGGGCTCGTCGGCGCCGCTGTCCTGCTCCCCCTCGCGGTGGTCCCGCTCATCGTCGCGGCCGCACTGGTAGAGAGGTGGACGAGGCCGTTCAGTCGCAGCGATGAGCCTGCGTCCGCAGTCGGCCACAGAGCGATTGTCACCGCGCTGCTGCTCGTCTCGGCTGCCATCGGGACCTACTCAGCCATGCGCTTCGCGGTCCGCGAATGGGACGTCAGGAGCGCCGACGACGATGCGTGCGTCGTCATCGCCGGCATGCCGCGCGCGTCGGTGCGCGCGGCATGCGGAGCGCCGACCGACACGGGAGTCCAACCGAAGCGAGGAGACGTCGTCCTGCATCCGCCGTTCGTCTGGTTCTGCTCTGCGGACGTCGACGTGTTCGGGAACTCCCGGATCGACTACGACTGCGAAGGCAAGGTTGCGAACGTCGCGCGCGTCGACGCCGAGGGCTACATCCGCGCGCCCGTACCCGCTCCCTCGTCCTCAGGGCCCGTTCCATAGGAGACCAGGGATGGCCAGCGTCTATTGGAAGCGCGCCACCTGGTACGCGAACTTCCTGGACGTGACCCGACCGCGGCGGTCCCGCTCCGGCACATGACGCCCGCACGAGGCGACGCTGCTGCTCCACTCGGGCGTCCCGCTCCACCGCGTCCAGCGGATCATGCGGCACCGCGACGTCCGGCTCACGACGACACATACGTACACCGCGGGGCCGACGACCTCCGGGGCGAGTCGAGCAGCTCGCGCCGGAGCGCGGGTATCGGCGAGCCGCGTTCTACCAGCGTTCCGCGATGCAAACGACGAAGGCCGCGACCCGCCGGTTTCCCGTACGAAGTCGCGGCCTTCTGAGTCGGGAAGACAGGATTTGAACCTGCGACCCCTTGGTCCCGAATCCGCGAAGGGCGGTTCGCACCGGTTCGCACCGGGTCAAGCGGACTCGCAACGTATCGAAACTCCTCGGGCCGTCGCAGACTCCACTTCGCACCGGGGTAACCGCCCGGGCAACCGCGTCTTGACGTAGCTGTCGCGCGCCACCGCTCCGCGGCCTCGTTCACCTCCTGGTCCGTGTTCGTGTTCGCCGCCGACCGCCGTCAGGTCGACGGCTCGGCTCTGGGCGGCGTCCAGTTGTGTGGCAGCAGCTCGTCGATGCGCGAAGCCGGGTGGCTCTGGACGCGCAGCAGGACGTCGGCGAGATAGTCGACCGGGTTCACCTGGCTCGCCTCGCACGTCGCGATGAGCGAGTAGAGGCCGGCGAGGTTGTCGCCGGCTTCGTCGTGCCCGACGAAGAGGAAGTTCTTGCGCCCCAGCGCTGCCACGCGCAGCGCGCGCTCGGAGGCGTTGTTGTCGATCGGCAGGCGCGGGTCGGTGAGGAAGAGCGTGAGCGCGTTCCACTGGCCGAGCGCGTAGCCGATCGCCTCGCCAATCGGGCTCTTCGGCGGATGACGCGACTGCTCGGCGTCCAGCCACGCCCGGAAGTCGTTCATCAGGGCTCGGCTCGCGGTCTGCCGCATCTCGAAGTGCTCGTCGGTGCCGAGCAGGTCCGCGTCGAGCGCGGCGCGCTCCACCTTGTAGACCTCGAGGATGAAGTCCATCGCCAGCTTCGCGGCGTCCGGCGCGGTCGACAGCGCCTCGAAGAACTTGCGGCGAAGGTGCGCGAGACAGCCGGCGCGCTCGCGGCCGCCGGGCAGCGTCACCTTGTTGTAGCCGGAGTACGCGTCTGCCACGAGCTTGCCGAGTGTGTCGCCGAGCACGCGGAGCGGCGTCTCGCCCGAGCGGCTCCGCGAGTAGACGTACGAGATCATCTCCTTGTCGGCTTCGTCGCGCGCGATGAAGCTCCACAGCCAGGCGGTGCGCGTCTTGCCCTTGGCCTGCACGCGCTGCGTGGTCTCGTCCGCGAGCACGATCTCCTTCTTGGCGACGAGCTGAAGCAGGCGCTGCGACAGCGGCTTCGTGGCGACCGCGACTCGGTGGAAGAGCTCGCCCAATGTCGAGTCGTCGACCTGCACGCCCGCGCGGCGGTACGCCTTCGCCTGGCGGTACAGCGGCAACGAGTCGGCGCACTTCGAGACGACGACCTGCGCCATGAAGGCCGGGCCGAAGCGAGCTTTGTCGTACACTTTCGCCGGCGGGTTGGCCGTGATGATCGCTTCGCCGCAGCGGCAGCGGAGCTTCTCCTGGACATGGATCTGGCGTTCGACGCGCGACGGGACGAGCTCGTACATCTCGGTCGTCTCGCCGCCGCCGAGTCGGCTGAAGTCGTGACCGCCGCATTTCGGGCAGACCTTCTGATCCTCGCGGACCGTGTGCTCGATCTTCCGCGTCACGAGCTGGCGCTTCTTCTCGGCGTTCTCGCGGCGGGTTCGGAGCGCGGCGATCCGGTCCGCCTCGGCGCGAGCTGGATCGCGAATCTCCTTCGCGACCGAGGGCATCTTCTCGGACCGGGCGCCGAAGACATGGCGCTGCAGCTTCTCGACGGTCGCCTGCACGGAGGTGAGCTGGTCGCTCAGCTTCGCGATCGACTCGCTCTGCTGCCGGATGGTTTGGGCCTGAGCGGAGATCGTGTCGTGCGCGGCCGCGAGCTGAGACGAGAGGCTCTCGGCCTCGTCACGCCACTCGCAGCGATGCTCGCCGCCCATTCACAAGCGTAAAGATCACGCCGGAGCGGGCTTGTCCATGGGACGACCACCGGGACGATCCGAGTGGGACGGGGGCTGCCAGTGCTCGGGCCGCCGAACGCGGCCGAAGTCGATCCCGTCGAGCAGCATCGCGAGCTGCGTCGCGTCGATCTCGACGGCCATCGTGGACGAGTCCATGTGAGGCAGCTTGAACTGGCCGCGCTCCAGCCGCTTGTACACGAGGACGAACCCGCCCTTGTCCCAGGTGAGGATCTTCACCCGGTCGCAGCGACGCGACACGAAGACGAAGAGGTGACCGGAGTACGCGTCCTGGCGGAGTTCGCCCTGCACGATCGCCATCAGCCCATCGATCGACTTCCGCATGTCGATCGGGGTCGAGCCGATGAAGATGCGGACCGACCGCGGAATCGTGATCACGGCTACAGCGCCGTGACGAGGGCGCGGAGGTACGCAGGCTCGGTGCCGGGCGGAAATCGCACGACGACGCCGGTCGGGAGCGCCAGCTCGAGCAGCGACGAGCTCGGCTCGACCAACCGCGCCTTCGGCGCGGACGCTACCACGCGGACCGGCACGAGACGCGAGCGCTCCTTGGCCGGAGCCCGCCCTGGGACTTGACCCGATGACGCCGGCGCCGCCTCGACGAGCGGGCGCGACTCCTTGCGCAGCCGGTAGATCCAGTTGCGCAGGTTGCTGAACGAGATCCCGCGCTCTGAAGCGAACTCGCGCTGCGTCAGGTCGCTTGTCTCGAAGTCCGCGACGAGCTTTGTCCAGCGCTCCCGGTCCTGGTCGGCCATCGGCTCCTCCGGCGAAAGAACGCGGAGGATCTCGCCCTCGAGCTATGGCTGCCAGCCGGGCTTCGGCGGGCGGTTACGTCTCGCCATTCAGAAGATGTCCATTCCAGAAGGCGCGATCGTACTCGTCGACGAGGTGGAGCATGGGCTCGAGCCGCACCGCCTCCGCCACTTCCTTCGCGCGCTGCGCCCGGACATGCAAGAAGGCGGTGCACCGCAAGGGCAGGTGTTCCTGACAACCCACTCCGCTGTCGCGGTCGTGGAACTCTCGGCTGGCGATCTCGCGATCGCCCGGCACGGCCCAAGCGAAGTTACGCTTCGCACGCCTTCGCGCGAACTGCAGGACGTCGTACGGCGCGCCCCGGACGCCTTCCTCGCTCGTAGCATCATCGTATGCGAGGGAAAGACGGAGGTCGGCCTACTCCGCTCCGTGAAGCTACAGTGGCTGAAACATCACGGCGAAGCACCGATCGAGCATCATGGCGTCACGCTGGTCGATGGCGGAGGTTCCTGTGCGCCACGCGTCGCAACGGAGCTCGGCAAGCTCGGATACAGAACGCTGCTCTTTCGCGACAGTGACAGGGCGCTCGGCGCGGACGAATCGCGCGCGGCGGTGGAGGCCAACGTCACCATCGTCGAGTGGGAGGACGCGAAGTCTACAGAGGAGCGGGTTCTCGCCGATGTCTCGGCGAAAGGTGTTCAGCGGGTCCTCGATCTCGCCTTCGAGCTCAGGGGCGCAGCAAGCGTTCTAGACACGATCTCGGCCCAGCTGAACGTGCGCCCGTCCCTCCCACCCTCGTTCTCCGACTGGAAGGTGGCCGGTAAGTCCAAGCCCGAGCTTCGCGCCGCGATCGCTGGCGCGGCGAGGGACTCGAAGTGGTTCAAGAACATCGAGTTCGGCGAGCGACTCGGCGAGATCGTTGCGCAAGAGCTCGCGGCCGGCATGGAAGCTCCAACCGCCACAGCGCTCGCCGAGATCGAGACGTGGGCGTATGACAAAGGGTGAACTGCTCGCCCGAGCAGAGTGCGCCTCCGTGGTTGCTCCGGCTGGCTGCGGCAAGACTGAGCTGATCGTGCGTGCCGTCGAGGCGACCCCCTCGGGACGGGCTCTCGTGCTCACGCACACGCACGCAGGCGTGAGAGCGCTGCGCGAGCGACTCGCTCGACGTGGCGTTCGTCGGGACTGCGCGCGGGTGGACACGATCGCCGGGTGGTGCCTGCGGATGGCAGCGGCATACCCGGCCCGCTCGGGACTGGTCACCCCAGAACCGACTCGCGGGGAATGGAACGCCGTGTATGACGGAGCGGCCGCGTTGCTGGAGATCCGCGCGATCCGTCGAGTAGTCCAGGCTTCCTACTCGAGCGTATTCATCGATGAGTACCAGGACTGCAACGACCGGCAGCATCGGGTCATTCTCGCACTCGCCGCGCTCCTGCCGTGCCGCATCCTCGGAGACCCGCTTCAGGGCATCTTCGCATTCGCCGGGCGCACGCTGAGCTGGCAGCGCGACATAGCTCCCGAGTTCCCGCTCCTGTTCGATCTCGACGAACCGTGGCGGTGGAAAGGCCACAACGAGCCGCTCGGTCGCTGGCTGCTCGGCGCTCGCGACGTACTGGCGTCAGGCGACGCTCTGGACTTCACTGACGCCCCCGTGCGCTGGGTGCAGCACTCCGAGGACGCTCAACGCAAGGAAGCAATGCGGGCGATGCGGCTGACGGGCAGCACGGTCGCGATCCGGAAGTGGCCGAACGACAGTCACGCGTTCGCCAGGAGCGTCGGAGGGCTGTACGCCTCGATGGAGGAGATGGACTGCTCGGCACTCCTCGCCGTTGCTGAGGATCTGGACCGACTTCGCGGAAGCGCGCGCGCGAAGCGGGTCCTCGATTTCGCGATGGAGTGCCTGACGAAGGTGTCGACATCGCTCGCGCCGATCGACGCGGTCCTCTCGAAGGGCGAGCTGCCCATGCCGGCTCGGTACCGATCGAACGCAGCCGTCGCCGCAGCGCTGGTTCGCGTTGCGGAGACTGCCGATTTCGAGGCCGTGCGAGTCGCGATGGACGCGATCGAGGCGACTCCCGGCGCTAAGCCGTTCAGGCGCGAGCTCTGGGACGAGCTCGGTCGCGCGATCAACGAGTACGGCCGCGGAGAGCACCCCAATCTCCGGGCTGCCGCGTGGGCTGCCCGGAACCGAGCAAGGTTCGGTGGGCGCCGCCTCGATCAGCGACTCGTCTCGAGGACCCTGCTGATCAAGGGACTCGAGTTCGACAACGCACTCGTCCTAAACGCGAACGAGTTCGAGAATCCGCGTTTCCCGGGCGAGGGGGCGAAGAACTTCTACGTCGCGATGACGCGCGCCGCGACGGAGCTCGTCGTCCTGTCCGAAGATTCGCGCGTGAGGTTCTCAAAGCCGACGCTGTGACCCGGCAATCTCCGGGCCATTTGCGCACGTCTCGGTACGGGATCCGCCACTTATCGCGCGTCACCGGGGCTCGTTTCTACGCGCTCGGACAGAAGGGAACACCAACGACGCCGGTGCCGAGCCGCTGCAGCTCGTGCCTTCGGGTCAGCACCCGTTTCGGCCCAGCGTTTCGGAGCAGACGCGCTGCTACGGCGTAGCAGGCACAAGTCGCGCCGCTACGTCCTCAAGCACGCGGCGAAGCTTTCCTAAGTCCACCTGCTCAGCGACGTGCTGAACCCGCAACCCCCAGTGTCGTTCATGCAAGTTCGCGGAGCGCCTTCGAATACCTCGAGCGGCCCGGTCGCGTTCTTCCCGCGCCGGCGCATTCTGCTGCGCAACGTGCTCCGAGATCTTGTCTAAGAACCGAGTCGGATCTGCATCCGCGTCGACAATGAGCACCGCCAGCGTGGAGAGCCCGTTCTCGAGGCTGTGCCACCCTGCCTCATGCCTGCCCGCCTTGAATGCCCATCCGAGCAGCACGTCAGCGATCCGGTTCCACGCGTCAGCACACGAGCGTCGGTGCGCTTCAAGCGCCACGTCGAACAACATTTCGTGGACTCGGAACCCTTCGACGAGTAGCACTGCCTCTCGGTCGTCGGGAACCCACCCCAGTGCTGCCACAAGAAACGCTCCCGAATTTCGAAGTTCGTTCCGAAGGTCGTGCGGACACGCGGGTGCATTCGAGAGCGCAAAGAGTACATCCGCTACGCCGTGAGCCCACTGTAGCAACTCCAACGCCAGCATCGAGCCGCGGCGTAGGGCAGCGACGAACAGGTCCTTGTACGCACGCTCCCAATCGTCAGCCCAAGTAGCGATGTTGTGGATAGAGGCTCGCGCGCGAGGATCTTCAGCGTTTGCGTCCAGAAGCTGGTTCCCAAGAGCCACGAGCGACGCGCGCAGCCCTTGAGTGCTGGTGCTCGAGAAGTATGGCCCTAGATACGAACCATGAACATTCATAACCGGCGCATCCGGCTGGGCAAGAACCGCGGCCGCGAGCGGTACCAGGGCTTCCCTGACCGATCGAATCGCAAAGCGCATGTCGGGCGACTCAGCCCGCAGCAGAGCCATGGACACACGCGCGAACTGCTGGACGCAGGTAGGCACCACGGCCCGCGTTGCGTCCGCAGGTAGCGCGGCGCGTGCGATCTCACCGATTTTCAGAACCAGCTGCGTTCCCTCCGTGACTTCGCCACGCTGCGCGGCGAGCAAGCTGACGTCGCCCATCAGCCGAACGCCTTGCATCTCGACATCAGGCATGGAGCGGGTCACGACCTCGCGAACCGCGTCCGCCAAGTACCCAGCCGCGAGCATCGCATGGAACTTCGTCGCAGTTTCTGACCCGTAGTCGATCTGGACATACAACGCTGCCACCGCCGCCATTGCTCGAAACGTGTTTTCGATCTGCGCTTCGTCGCCACGCGCCACAGCGGCTCGACACTCGACTCGAAGGTGTTCGAGTGTTGCGTTAATGAACGCGTCTGTCGAGAGATCGGGGCCGAAGAACGGAATTGTTGGGTAGAAGGTCCTCCCTTTTGCTTCCACGTACACGGCGTTGATCGCAACCATCGCGTGTAGCGCGGCGCCCGCGACATCGTGATCTCCACGATCCGCGTAGTACCGTGACAGCGACGCTGCGTACTTGAGCGCCTGCCGCGCGCCGTCGGTCCAGTGACTGTTGATCGTGAAGTACGCAGCTCTCGCCGTATCACGCGACAACCGACCAGTACTTGGCGCCACATCCGCCGGTGCATCGGGAACCTCAAGCAGTGGTGCGGCTCGCTTCGCACGACGCGCCCAAGTCTTGAGGTCACCCGTCGCGTCGCGGACCACGAATACCAACTGCTGCGCTGGGTTGATCAGTTGCAGAGCCCGCCGGTAGGCGTAGAGGAGCAAGACCACGATGGCAGCGGTGGCCCAAGCTGCCCCGAGAGTCATCACCGGGAGCCATCGGCCACCGTTCAGCAGGGAACATCCCGCTACACTCATCGACAGCAGGAAGGATGCCCCGAACGATGCAATGAGCCTCCCGTCTGCGCTGAGCCTCCGAAACAACCCATATGGCATCCGCTCGATGTTTACTTGCAGAGCGAACAAGATCAGCGTGAACGCGAGGGCTGCGGCGCCGATCAACGCGCTGCCGATGGTTACGAGCAGGGTCTGCAGGCCTGCGAGCCTCGCTTCGATCGCAAAGTAGCCTTCGACCCGACCGCGAAGCGGGCGCATCAACCACGCTGTTGCCCCCATCGCGAAGGCCACCGCGGCAACTGACATCTTGAAGACGTTTCGCGCCTTCCAGGCACCCCATTTGGACTGAGCCAAGTAGAGGCGATGCAGCGCCGTAGCGTGCTGCCGGGCGGCGACCCGCGTGAGACGGGACCATGCCGTTCTGATCCGACGCCCTACCGTCGTTTCCCACTTCTCGCGCTCGCCCGCCATCCTGTCCCCCTAGGTCACGAATCGTTATTCACGTCCCCGAACGCTACCTCGAGACACGCTCTCTAGCTGCGCGCCGTCAATGCGACGCAATCTGTGGCAGTCCGCGCGCTGCCGCACCGGCCTACAAGCACACAATCGAGCCGTTCAGTTTTCGGCAGGAGGCGCTGACACAACATCGGTCGGCACGTTCACGATGTCGTCAAGCGTCACCGGCACCTCTTGCGCGACTCCAGCGCGACTGGCGCTTGGCGCATCCGCGATGATTACTGGAACGTAGTAGACCTGTCGCCCCTTCACGGTGATGTATTCGAAACCGTCGCTTAGCTCGACAGGGAGCCGTGGAAGCTTTTCGTCCGCGATGAACACGACGAGGTATCCTGCCGGCTCGTGGAAGTCGTTGCAGTACCGGGCTATCTGATGGAATCCGCGCGCAAGCTTGTCTTTGAAGACTGAGGGCGGCGCGCCCGCGGAGATGTATTTGGCATCGAGCACGACATGCGACCCGTCTACATCGCGGAGCACCAGATCTGCCTCGCCACTCGCGGAGGTCGGCTCAATGCTGAATTCGACGCCTTGATCGAACACGTACTCCTGCAAGTCGACCGCGAGTGACTCTTCACCGGGTCGTCGACGCTCAACCCCCTCTTTTGCGAGCGCTCGTAGCCGAGCGCGGTGAAACCATTCCGAGCGCTGCTTGTACTTGATGAGCAGCCCCATGATCGCGTTTCGCGAGTCGACACCCTCGTCCAGAAACTCGTAAAGGCCATCAACGGCGATGTCGCGTAGGCGTTCGATAGACTCATCTTCCTTCGGGCTGAAGTCCCCGTACACGAGGGCGGAGAGCGCGTTCAGTAGTTCGCGGTGTGGGATGCCCTCGTCATCACCCGGCACGCGGGGCTGATCGCCTTGGTGGCGACCCGCATTCGCGATGGAATCCATGACTCGCAGGCAGAGCGCGGCATGCTCGCTCAGCGATGCGGCCCTGATGGGATCTAGGCTGTGCGCCTCCCCCCGACCGACCTTTTCGGCTTGCGCTATACCTGCGTCGAACTGGGCGCTAGCAGCTCGAAGCTCGGCCGTTATCGCAGACAGGATCGGATGATGTTGCACCCATTCGACAAGGTGCAGACACGCTGAAGGGAAGAGCGGTGCCGGGCAAGACTTCGCGCGCCGAACGCGTGCCTGCAGCAGGTACCTCGTTCTCTGAACGAGACGGGGATCCATGTGGTTACATCTCCATGCTCTGAAGCATTTTGACGAAACGACGTTCGAAGCGGTGAAGCGCGCCGAGGTGGTCCTGCAACCGGATGTTGGCATGGCAGCCGCGGCACACAACCACGTCGCCGAGCCGGACGGCGCCAAGAGTGACAGGCGTCTCCATGTCGCACACTGGACAAGGAATGCTTATCCAGTGCTTGTCTAGGTTCGGGACCGTCACGCTCAGCGTCACCTTGAACATGGCGTGCAAGTGTAGCCGTCCACGTCGCGCTCGGGGCGGAAACACGCTATGCGCGGTCCGACTTTCGCGGTGAACCCGTGTGCAGCGCCGACTGTAACTCGGCCGCCATGTGCGATCCGATCGGCGGAGTGAGGCAGCGCAGGCGGTAGTTGCCGTGCGGCGCGCTTTCCCGCGTCAGCCGCGCGTCCTCCGTTCCGCCGTGACTGCTCCCAGGCGTCCACCTGGGCGAGCCCCACACGCATGCGAACCGCCTCGTGGACCCAGTGAGCAACCTTGATGGACTCCGGGGCTGACGGAGACAACCAGTCATCGCGCCTGAGGCGGTCGAGGTTCCCGCGCTTCCTGGCGATCGTCTCCACTCAAGCGCTCCGCACTTCGCATCATCAGAAGCCAGCTCGCGGCGTAACGGTTCCACTGGCAGGGACAGGCGCGTTCATGCGCAGAGCCGCCTCTCTCAAGGCTGCTCTCTGCCGGACGCCGCCCGTCCCCGTGTGCTGGGCTCTACACAACCCTCCACGGCATGTTGCCGAAAAAACCGAGGAGCTCGCGTGCGGCTGAAAGCGCCTTCTCGACTTCAGCTCGCGAATGCTGCGGCGTCTCGACGAGCGACCGAAGGTGCCGAAGCTGATCCTCGTACTTACGCTCGACCGCGTCAGCTGCCTTCCGAAACCCTCCGAAGGTGTCGTCCCAGAACTTCGTGAGGCTCGCGTCGAGCCTCTCTTTCGTGCGCTGCGCTTCGAGCTCCTTCTCGAGTCGCTTCGCGAGGCGAGACTCCCACGACTCACCAAAGAGCGCCCACGCTGCGATCCCCGCGAGCACGAAGATTCCGATGGCCAGCGTGACGGGGCCGCCCAGTGCGGAGATGGCCGCCATCGCGCCCGCCGTTCCGCCAGACACGCTGATGCCGAGAGCACTCAGCGCCGACACCGCCTTCGCCGCGAGGATGTAGGCGCCCAGATTTCCAAAGGAGGCGGCCCAGGCTGCGAGGGCGCCGACAACCCCGGCACCGGCAACGCCACCTACGAAGGCGCCACGAGCATCGAAGGGAACGTCGACATGAGGCAGGCGTCCCTGGTCATCGGTATACGTTCCAAGAAACCCTTCAATTTCGGACGCGAGCGGGGTCGAGTGTTTCTCGGTGATCTGGCCGAGCCGCCCCTGGAGGATCTCCATCACGTAGCTCGCCGCGTATCGCTTGGCTTCGTTCTTTCCGTCGTCGAGCTTCGAGAACCTGTTCTCGATGAGCCTCTCCAAGTACTCAGCGTTCGCAACCGCAGCGTACGCACGATTCCACTCGGCACCGCTGGCGGACTTCGCCGATGTGATGGCCGCCTCGACTCGCGCGTGCTTCTTCTGGACGCGCTTCTTGCGCTCGGGCTCGGCTGCGTTCAGCTCCTCGAACTTCCGCTTCGCCGAAGCCAAGTCCGCGAGCATCGCTTCGTAAGCGCGGATTTGTTCGCCGACTTGCTGGTTCGCCCTAGTCCGGAACTCGGACACGCGCAGGTTCGCATTGTCCCGGAACGCGCGCGGGAGGTGGTCCTTCAGGGTTTCCGTTAGCTTGTCTCGGAGGTCGCGGCGCCGCGAAGGCGTCTCGGCCCAGAACGGAAAGATTCGTGAGCGCACGTCCTCCAGCGTGATCGTCTTACCAACTGCCTCGCTTCGCTCCTTGAGCGATGTGTCCTTGATATGCAGGAAGAGCCTCTTGGCTGCCTTGTCCTGGAGGTCCGCTAGGTCGGACTCTCGAATTCCCGGATGCGCGTGGGTCGCGACAATGAAGAGGTTCCCGAGCACGGGAAACTTCGGATCCCTCGCCTCGAACGCGGGCAGCGCTCGGATGAGATACGACAGGTAACTGAGGTCTGCGCCATCAAGGAAGCCTGTGGCCATGGACACGTAAATGATGACGTCCGCAAGGCCGAACGCAGCCTCTGCGCGCTTTGCGTCGGTGTCGGCGCCATCGCGCTCGTTCCGAAATCCCGGAAGATCCACAACGCTGCAGGTTCTCAGCATCGGCGCGTCTACGAACACGAGCGCCGCTGAAGCGTTCTCCGCCTCGTATCGCCCCCCGTAGGTACCGTATTCTCTCAGCGTCTCGAGGTTGCCGGCGACGACGCGGTTGGCCTTGCAGTGCTCGGCGTCGTTTGCTTTATCGAGCTCGAACTTGGGCCCCATGATCCAGACCTCTTCCCGGATCCCGTTCGGCCTATCTTCGAGGTGCCGCACCAGCGTCACGAGTTTCGTTGCCGGCTGGAAGGCGGTCGGGAGGTACTCCTTCCCCAGAAGCCCATTCGCCGTCCGAGACTTTCCGGCGTCGAAACGGCCGAACATCCCGATCGTGGGCTTGCGCCTTAGGGTCTGGACGAGCCGCGCCAGTTCGGCGGAGTCCGGAAGCGCGCCCCCGAGATCGGATGCGCTCCTTCCCGAGATGCCGCAGTAGTCCGCGAGGAGATCTAGCCGGGCACGCAACTCGGCGAAGGGCTCGCCGGCCTCGACGCCGGAGGAAATCGATCCGGGTCCCGTGTCGTCCCCAATGACTACTCGCATGCCGACGGCGTCGAGCCACTTCAACAGGAGGGCGCCGTTGATTCCGTCTGGGTCCGCTTCGTACCGGCTCACCTGCGACTGGTCGATACCGATTCGATCGGCGAGATCCTTCTGCGTCATCTTCGCCTGCTCGCGGAGCTTCTTCAGATCGGGAATCACGGCGCCCTCCTCCCTGACGTGCGGCCCATTCTCTACCGGACCGGCGAGAACACCATCTCGAGCGCGCCCGTCACCTTGTGGAAGCGGACGCGGAGGCCCCAGTGCGTGACCGCGACCCCTCCCACGGCGCCAGTCACGAGGCCGATGAGGCCGCCCGCCAGGAGGAAGGGGCCGATGGGCGTCCCGGCCGCCGCGACGCGGGCGACCGTCCAAAGTGCCGCCCCGGCACCGATCCCGGTCACGGCGCCGACCGCGCCGCCGAGCATCGCATTCACGATGTAGTCCGAGGCGTCGGGATCGGAGTTCACGTCGAGCCTGATCTCGATGCCATGCTTCCTGAGGGCGGCGTTCATCTGCGTGAGGATGAACGAGGCGGACTCCCCGACCTGCACGGCGAACTTGCCGCCTGAGGCGAGGGCGGAGTCGAAGCCGTCGAGGAACGCCTCCGGGTCAGAGTGGGCGCTGATGCCGTTGGTGGTGCCGAGCAGATACCGATTCATGACTTGCTTCCTTTCGCTTGGTTGGACGCCGGCTCAGTTGCCGAACAAGCGCATGATAGCACCGCCCCCGTCATTTATTATGCTGATTCATCATGCAGATGCTTTATACGCATCTAACATGCCGAACTGCGTACACTTGTGTAGAAGGAATCGCCCCATCAGGGGCGTGCGCGGGCCTCCGGGCATACCCCCCGTATTGGGGGCCTAGGAGGCAACGCATGAACCGACAGGCACTCGAGATGCCGTTTTTCGCCGACGTCATCAAGACGCGGAAAGGCGCTCGCGGGAAAGTCTCAAGCGACCCGCCTCGGGGCCTTCATCTTTCTGGGCGATCGCTCGAGAGGTTGCGCCCAGGTTGCGCTGGGGGAAGCTGTCACGCGCGCTGCAGCCGCTCCGCGCGGTGATGCCGCGGTAGTGTCGTGCCCGTGTCGTCCTCCCGTCGTGGGCGCCGAGAGCGCGGTCGAGCAGGCTCCTCCTCACAACCAGGAGGAACCATGAACGCGATCATCGGCACGAACGTGAAGACCCTGCGCGAGGCGATGGGCTGGACACAGGAAGACCTCGCCGCGAAGTCGAAGAAGCCTGTCCGCACGATCCAGCGGGTGGAGAGCGGGGAGGTGTTGCCCACGGCGGACACCCTGATCACGCTCGCCGTAGCGCTCGGTGTCGAGGTGGAGGATCTGCGTCGCACGCCCGACGAGTGGGCGCACATCCTCGAGCAGGCCGCCGGGCATGTGAAGAAGTTCCACGAGGAGTACGACATCATCGAGCTCGCCATCGTCGAGCGAGCCTCGCAGCTCTCGCCCCACCTCGACGGCGCGGACGGGATGCTGTTTCAGCACGTCGATCTGAAGAACGATGCGGAAGAGGACGCCGTCGCGACGTTCCGGCAGCTCCTCGAGGACTGGATCGATCTTTGGGGGATGCGCCCCGACATCCCGCGGCGCGAGGGCGAGAAGAACCTGATGGCGTTCATGGAGAGCGACCTGCGCCCGCTTAACCTCGTCGTGGCGATCGGATCACATCACCGCCAAGTGCGCGTCGGTGACGGGGCGCCCTTCTCGATCAGCGTTTGCTGCGTGATGGTGTCGCGCGCGGACGACCCCAAGACCGCGCTGGCCTGGGGTAAGAAGGCGCCGCTCGCCTGATCCGCCCGGCGACGGGCTCGTAGGTCCGCCGCGACGGAGTCACACGGCGAAGTCCGGGAACCCTACCTTCTCCTGCGCGTCAGGCGGCCTCATGTGTCGAGGAAGTCCCACTCGTCGCCCAGGATCCACCGGAGCGCCGAGAGCTTCCCGTTGATCATGCCCCACTCGAAGTCGTCCCACGGGCCGAGGTTCTTCTTCCCGTAGCGCTGCTCGACACGCTTGGCGGACTTGAGCGCGCCCTGCCACACGTCGCGCTGGACCGTCTCGGGAGCGCCAGGCGGACGCGGGTACGTCTCTTTCTCGACAACCTTGATCTCACCCCGCTCAACGCCGATCCGCAGGTTCCAGTGCCGGTTGTACCAGACCTGGTGGAACAGCAAGTCCTCTGCTTCGAGGATCTCCGCCAGCGTTCGCGGCTCCCGCGACCACGACTCCTCCACCAAGATGTCGCTCACCATAGACGGCTCGACCCGGCGAAGGGCAGCGGGGAGGTTGATGAAGTACCGCGACTTGGTGCGGGAGAAGTACGCCGCAAAGTCCGGGTGAGGCAGACGCTGGTCGCCGTTCTCCGCGCTGAAGTCGCTCTTGTTGTGCGTGATAAACGAGAACCACGTCCCGGACGCAGCACGATCCCGGACGCATTCCGCGTAAGCCTCGATGAGCAGGGCGTCGGCCATCGCGTTCTTGGGATGATGGAACGGTGCCTTCTTGTCCAACGCGCGCTGCAAGGCGAGCAGCTTCGCCGCGTCGGAGGATTCCATCGCTGGCGTCGCCGTCAGCAACGTCTCGATCCGGTCGAGGACGCCCTCCGCAGCGCTGCCGACGAGCGGAATCTTGTGATCGACGTTGTCGAGGTGCGCGAGAACTCCTCGGAGTCGCCGCTTGTCGCCGCCCGCGCGCGTCACTGCATCCTTCACGACGCGGAAGTGGGTCGCAAGACTGCGGGCGCTCTCCCTCGCCACGCGGTCGCGGTTGCGGCGAAACTCATCGAGGAGCACTCGCGGCACGATCAGCGTCAGGAGCCCGCGCCGGACCAGTTGCTCGATGACGCCGAGCGCAGGCGTCTGCTTCGGCTCCTTCGCGAGGTCGAGCCAGACGCAGGTGTCGATCAGCATCTTGTGCATATGACCCCCTGGCCGCGATCATCGACGGAACCGGCCGGTCGTGGCGAGCGCGATCCATCCCCCGCCAACCCGGCGACGGGCACGTCGCGACCCGTGGCATCTCGCGTGCGTACCGCGGGGGTCCAACGAGGAGCGGCGAATCGACGAACCACACTCGGCGCTCCTTCATCGGGCCCACCGAGGTGCTGGATTTCATACGGTCGCTGAACGGCTCAGCTTGGCGTGGGTCCGGCGGAAGCCCGCGAGAGGTTCAGCTCCCACAGCTGGCGGATCGGGACGTCCAGCAGGAACGCACGATCGAACGAAGACGCGTACACGTGGTTCGCGGGCAGCACCTGCGGCATCACGTGCTGAGACCGCTCGGAACCAGTAGCGATCACGATCCATTGTGGCGCCCCGATCGCCGCTCGGTACGACGCGAGCTTCGTCTCCTTCTCGTTGAGGCGCGCCTGTACGACCTCCGGTAAGCGGCGCGCGCTCCACGTCTCGGAGGTGGCGGATACCTTCGGCCCATCCTCGTCGGGGAAGAGCAGCACATCCTCGACCTGTTGCAGCGCCTCGTACCGCTTCAGCATGCGCCGGCGTCCAAACCGCTTGACCTTCCGGTGACGCATGATTTCTCGCACCAGAGCTACCAGCTGGTTCGCAGCTCTCTTGGTGTCTTTCGGGTTCAGCCACGCCTCGACTCGCCAGCGGATGTGGACGAACACACGTGCGTTGCCTAGCAGCTTCCGGGCCTCGATCCCGAGCCGCTTCATGGCAGCCGAGGACGCTTTCAGGTCGGGATCTGTCAACTCGGTGATCTCAAGTCCGATACGGTCGCCGCCATCGAACTGGAGATGCACATCTGGCCGGTCGCCGTGAACGGGCTCGGCACCCAACCGAGCCGCCTCGATGAACGCGCGGGCGATGTGCTGCTCGAGTTCCTTCTTCTGCGGTCGCGTCAATGCCTCATCGTACACCGCGACTTGGCGGGCTGTCGCGCCCTGGCTCAACGCTCGGTGTCGGGACCGCGTCGGGCTCCCGCGGGCAGAGACAGCCTCGTAGTGGCTGTCCTGGTGATCGGCAGCATTCATCACTCAGTCGGCCTCTATCACTATTGGTGACTTCGCAACGGACCTCTGGAGCAGCGCCCGGCCTGCCGATGAAGGCTCCGTCGCCCACCACGGCACCGATCACAAAGTGAATCACGCGGTCGCCGATGAGACGCATGCGCCATGTTCGGCGGTGAACGACGTCAACTACTCTTGCCGGGACGGGTTGGGTTCCGATTGGCAAGACACTTAAGACGCGGCGTGTTCCAACGGCCCGATGTTCTCAGGCCGTAGCGGCAAGGAGCGCAGGTACATCATCGGCACGTGAGTGTCAGTTACGAGTCTCGTGCGTATTTGGCGGGCACTCGGCGTGAAGCCCACGATTCGCGACAAGCACGCAGGCGAACGAGCGATCCACTCTGCGCGCCGAACGTGCTTCGCCAGTTCGTCCTTCGCCTCACCTCGGAAGCGACCGCAGATTTCGGCGATCTCGGCGACCGTACGTGCAAGGCGCAAGCGCTTGCACTCGATCAGTTGCACGCGGGACCCGGGTTTCCAGGCAAGAACGTCGATGTCGCCGAATTCGGCTGAGGCGCCCAATTCGGTCATCTGCACCTCAGTGCGCGCCAGCCATCCCTGGCCTCGAATTGTCTCCGCAACGCTCAGCGTGAAAGCGCGGCCGCGTTCATCGTTGACGGATCCGACGTACCGCTTCATCTCCTTGGAGGCGAAGAATTCGGGAGGGAACCGCCCTTCTTCGGAACTGCTCAGCAGGTATCCGATGCTGGTTCTAAGCGTAGCGGCCCCGTAGAACACCTTGTCACCATCGCCGGCTCCAAATGCGAGGATGGGCTTCGTGGAGACCGAGAGTCTTCGGCGGTACCTCCACGGGTGAAGGTCTTTGGTCTTGAAGCCAGCGGGTGGCACTTCCCACGACTCGCGACCGTAAAGCGAAAAAGCACGCATGAATGACTCGGCGGCGCGTGGAGATAGGTTCGCGACGGAAACAAGCCGGTTGCGCACTGCTCCCACCGTGGTCTCGACGATGACGCTGTCAGCTTCTACGGCAGCATCGAGCAGCTTCGCCCAACCTTCGATGGCCTCACTCGTAGTCAGCCCATACTCCGCTTCAAAGGCCATCGAGAAGTCCCGCGAGAACGCGTTATCGGCGCGAGCCCGATGGTCAGGGTCACGTTGCCGATACAGTCGAGGGTACTCGCCTGCCGCGTCCTCGAATTCCTCGCGGAAGTGACCGGCTACAAACGGCCGAATGACCGTTTTCTGGAATGAACGGTCGATCTCGTACTCTCCGTTCGGATGCAGGAACACTCGAGCGTCGCTGAGCCCCCCGTGAACGGCGTCCGAGTCGGTGGCCGCTTCGATCATCACGGCCGCCTTCGCAAACAGTTCGTCCATGTCGTGGCGTGATGCGCGCCGGCCGCCCGCCTCCGGACATTCGCATAGTGCCATCTCGAGTACCGTGCGAGCTGCGAGGGCGATCTGGTTTCGATCCTTCTCACGGGCTTCCGCCACCGAAAAGACGTCCTCAGCCGAGGAGTAGATGGCGATCACCGCCTGCGCCGTTCTCCTCCAGTGGTCTCGGTCGTTGTTGACGGCCTCGTGTACTGCAAGCGCTTCTCTAATGACCGCGGCTCGGTCGAGTTGGCGCAGAATGCCGCGAATAGCGTGCCAG
This sequence comes from Anaeromyxobacter sp. K, assembly GCF_000020805.1. Lineage (NCBI taxonomy): Bacteria > Pseudomonadati > Myxococcota > Myxococcia > Myxococcales > Anaeromyxobacteraceae > Anaeromyxobacter > Anaeromyxobacter sp. K. The sequence goes on from NC_011145.1 coordinate 3,770,055, forward strand.
GTCTTCTCCACCACCTTATGCAGGAACGAGTTGCATGGTTCGGTACCCGTGATGGAGCTGGACGCCGGTGTGCTCGGTGGGATGCAGCCCTCCCAAAGCTGGAGCTTCGAGAACACGAAGTCTTCGTGCGAAAGAAATCGTGGTTGCTGCCCCCGACGTGACAGCAGGTGCTCGATCGGATAGTGCGTTCGGAACATGTGGAGAACGCGAGCTGCATCACCGACCAGGACGCGGTCCAGCAACGCATCGATGAACTGCGCATCATCCGCTGAGCTGGTTCCGCCGTGGAGAGAGACCAGCGCGTGCGCGATGCTCCGTAGAATGCTCCGCTCACCAGCATTGGCTGCCTGCTCGAACAGGGTCAGGAAGTCGGACGGGAAGGCGATTCGTACCGTTCTCGCTGCGAGATCAACGTCAAGCTGGGGTTCTGTAACGTTGAACGACGTCGGAGCGGTACGAGACTCGTCCGGCGCGCGAACCGAACTGAAGTCAAGTTGGACCTCTACGGGTCCACGTGGCGCTCCGGGGAAGCGGCTCTCTACGTCCACGACGACTCTCTCGTGGAAGTTCATGAAGCCGGACCACAGTTCGTAGAAGACGCGGTGAAGCAACTCACCCTGCTCTGGCGGAATCACCAACAGCCAACTTGAGCCTCGACGTGTCTCCACGACGCCGCCGAGCGTCCCAGCCATGAGATGGCCGATGCTGGCGTAGATCGGCCGTTTGTGCATCGAGGTGAAGTAGGTATCTCTACCGAGGCGCATTACGGGCGAATACGCGCCGGAAGCGGTGCGGGCTACGTGCCGGTCGAGAAGGTTCCGTACCTCCTCTCGAACAGGGCGCACCATGTCCGTCGCGATCACGACGCCGGACCCGTCTGCGACCGGAAGCTCTCGCGGCACCAGCTGGCACTTGAGCTGGCGCCAGTGACAGTAGAAGTTGTAGTCGCCGTTCATGTTGATGAAGGCGACACCTTTCGACTCGGCCCAATCTCGCTGCTCTATGCACTTGATAAACCGCCTGACTGGCTCGCCGAGTTCGTCGGCCATTATCAGCAGGTCCGCGAGACGCACCACCGCCATGTGCCAGCCTGCCGGCCAGTCCACTAGTCCCAGCGCGAAACCGCGGCCCAATCCTCCGGTCACGAGCAACGTCACACCTCGCGCAAACTCCGGCAACTCGCGGCAGTGTTCGGCCACTTTGCTGAGGTACTTCTCGAGGGACTCGCGGATCTCCTCGGGATACTCACGGAAGGTGGACAAGCCGCCTTCCGCGAGCTCAGACATGTTGTCGTGCAGCAGCACGACATGCAGGTAGCGACCGAGGTCGTAACGAATTAGCCAGCCGTGGAGGGATGGCATGCGGCCATCTGCCGGAGGCGATTCAAGGGGCTCGGCGGTGCCCTGGAACTCTCGGAGAGCGTCGCGATGAAGTTGGCGGGCCTGTTTGCGGCCCATCGCACTCGAGAATGCACGCAGATGGCCGCTGCAATGCAGGCTTTCGAGAACGAACCGTCGAACTGCGGGGCTCGCACAGTGCGGCAGCGCAAATACTATGCGCTCTGCGAACGAAACGAGAGGGCGTCTCTCCAGCGAAGTGTGCCCCGTTGTCTGTGATGCCAAGCCGTCCCGGTCTTCATTCCTGAAGACGAACGGGATAAGGGACTCTCTAGTCACGCCGAGCGCGACCAGATCGGCTGGGGTAAACGTGACGGCGCGCGCAAGAGTCTCGACGACCGTCGGCCGGGGCACGGTAACGTCTCCCTTGGGCTTAGAGGGCGCGAGCCGCCAACGCGGGAGAGACAGACGCTCCGCTATGCATTCACTGATGCGGAGGAGGGCCAGCGCGGGCGGAAGGAGATCCTTGCACGCTTGGGGGGCGCCTTCGGAGGCGAGGGTCTCGAGCACAACCTGGACAAAGTAGGCGTTCGCCTCCCAGATTCCCTCGAAGAGCCGGAAGTTTCCTTGTGGCGCCTCGACGTTCGTTATGAAGACGTCCTCGGCAGGGTCCTCCAGCATCGCGATCTGCGTGCCGCCGAGCGTGCGACTCAGCCACTTTCGCAGTTCGGTCGGCGTAGGGCGCCTAGTCCCGCGGCAGTGAAGAACCGCGAGGTGGACGAGCGTTTCGATGCGAATGGTGTTCGCTTGAAGCGTAGGGCAGGCAAGAAGTCCAGCGATTCGAGCCAGAGTTGCCTCAGCATCATACGGCTGAAGCAACTCGGGAAATGCTGAGAGTTCTTGCGAGTCGAGCGATACCATCGGGGTCTCTACGAGATCGTTCCCGCCGTTGAGGGGCGATCACGACGAGCTGGGCAAAGCGTTTCCGTGCTTCCGCATGTGGTGTGGACTGGAGGATCGAATGAAAGGCGATCTGCGGCAAGTCATGATGGACGTGATCGCAGCCTACTCCGGCGACCAACTCCAGTCCGGCGTCGTTCTGCCAGAGGTGAAGAGGCGCTTGGGTGCGCGTTCCATCGACGAGGAGCAGGCCATCCTCACGTACTGGCACGAGCTGATGCGCACGGGCGTTCTCGCGTGGGCTACGACGTGGCCAACTCGAAGCCGCCGTGGGCCCATCTAACCGAACGCGGACGCAAGATGCTTCAGGGCTGGAGCAGAGACCCTGCGAATCCCGACGGGTACCTCGCTGTGCTCGAGTCGTGCGTCGCGAAGACGTCCGTGTCGTGGTCGTACGTGACGGAGGCCCTCGCAACGTACAACTCTGGATGTCACAAGGCTTCTGCCGTTATGATCGGAGCAGCCGGTGAGTCTCTGGCGCTCGAACTACGCGACGAGCTGGTGGGCCGTCTCGTGGCACTTGGGGTGAAGCTCAGCCGGGATCTGACCGACTGGCGGATCAAGCGGGTGCTGGACGCACTGGAAAGCGAGCTCACAGCCCGCGTGAATGCGATGCCGACGGGGCTACAAGAGCGGTTCACCAGCTATTGGTCCTCGTTCACTGCGCATCTTCGCCTCGCGCGAAATGACGCCGGTCATCCGAAGAGCATCGAACCCGTCACCGTAGACGTGGTGCACGGGTCCCTCCTGATCTTCCCCGAGCTCGCCAAGCTCATCGCTGATGTTCGTGAGTGGGTCGGGTCAGGACAGTTCGCGTGACTTCCGCCGTGGGTCGCGTGGTGTAGGTCGGATCACGTATGAGCGACGAGACGAGCAACCCCGTACCCATACTGATCTCGCGGATGCGAGCCTTTCTCAACCGCATCGACGTTGTGCTGAGCGACCCACGGGCCAGATACTTTCGACGTGGACGCGCGAGCAGGCCATCAAAGCCATCACCGAGGTCCGCAACACGCTGATGCACGGGAACTACGAGCAAGCTGCGAAGGGCGCAAGGCGCAAGGACGTGCGGGACTACTTCAAGAGCGGGGAGTATTCAGGTTACCGCCGGGACGGCACGACGATCAGGACCGTCTGGGGCTAGAGCGCTAGAGGAAACGGCGGCGGGCGCGCGGCCTCGCGCTTGTGTCCGGCTCGAACACCTCGGCCGCCATCTTGCGCTCCTCGAGCTCTAGTCCATCAGCGTCTTCTCGCTGGGTAGTCCGATCGTCTTCGCGAGGGCCCGAGCGATCGCGACCTCGGCGTCGTTGGCGCTGCGAAACATCGCGGCGATCGCTGCTCGGTCGGCCTTGAACTCCTCGTTCGCCAGCGTCCTGAGCAGCGAACGGGCGATCCATGGAGCGACGCCATCGTCGGCGCCCACTGAGCCCCATTCTGCAACCTTTATCCGGCTACACCGCAAGAGGAGTTTGGATGCGGCGCCGTATACAGCCCCCGAGGCCACAGGGCCCTTGCCGCGATCTTCGACGAGCCCTCCAACCGTCTCTGTCGGTCGGTTGGCGGCAACGACGGCGAGGAACTCTGCGCCGCCCGCGTCGTCTGACCATCCCCGGTACGGACACGTCTTCGGATCGATGCAGCATCGCTTGTCGTGGTGCTGAACGAAATCGATGTTGGTCCCGGAGTCCAGCGGCACGTCTCCCTCGACCATGATCTCCAGGCAGAACTTCCCGTTCCAGAGATGCTGCCCCTCGGAGTCGAGGGACCACGGACCGTCGCCGTTCTTCGGGTCGTAAGCGACGAGGCGCCCACTGTAGTCCTTGTCCGTCAGCAGGATCCTGCACGCCTCGATTCCGTAGGCGATGCTCTCAACCCAGAACGCGCGCTTGCCGTCCACGATCGACTTCCAGTCAAACGTGAACCGCACGTTCCCGTAGCGAAATCCGCCTGCGTTGTGCCAGTCATTCGGCGAGAGCCACACGACACGAATCCGCTCCGTGTTCAGCTTGCTCTTGTCGTAGACGAGATCGGCGCGCAACTTCCCGTCCTCGATGATTCGAATCGCTGCGGGCACATGAGCAACATGCGACACAGTCGTTAGCCGCTGGCAGTCGGGCTCCACCCACCTCGGCGTCGGGGCAGTCGCCCCGACCGCGAACTTCGCCCAAGGGACGGTCGTCATGCTCGTCCTGACTAGCACGTCGGGGACGCCCCTGCAGCCCGCAGCCCTACCCTCGGATCGGGATGATCGCCGCGCCGGCCCCCTCGGCCGCTGGTCGCACCTCGGCGGGCGCCGGGGGAGAGGTCGGCCGGCTCGACGCGGTCGGTCTTGAGTCGAGCCGTGGCCGCTGGCCCAGGTCGTCCGCGAGGAACGCCCGCGCGGCCGCCTGAAGTTGCTCGACCGCCTCGAGCGAGAGCGCGCCGGTCCTGTAGATGTCCAGCGTCGCGCTCGCGCTGGACGTCGGCGCTCGACGTAGCCGCCCTCGCCGACCTCCAACTCGTGTTCGCAGGCGATCGACGCCAGCACGAGCGCGGCGAGGCGATCGGGGCAGTGCGACGCGGGCGCGAACGCGAGCAGGTCCCGGACGAGCAGCTCCGACTCCCGATCGCCCCCCTGGACGGACGGGATGGCCCACCTCGCCCTGGCCATCTCGGCGGCGATGCGCTCGACGTGCGCCTGCCCCGGTTCCCGTCGCGTGCAGGGTGACCTCCACCCCGTGCCGCTGGCGCCAGGAATCCGGAAGCGGCATGCGTCGTCGCGTGCGAGCGCCCGCGTCGGCATCGCCGATGCGTCGTGCGGCTCTTCCCTGCGCCCCGGTGGCACGCCTCACTCCGCGTGCACTTCGAAACCGCGACTCCGGGGACACGCCTTCACAAGTTGGCGATGTAGGAACCGTCGCCACCGCACGCGTCGCAGGGCTGAAGCACGCGGCCGCCGATGCGCCACATGCGCCAGCCCGGTGGCACGCGTCCGCGGGCAGGGCCGTGAACCTCGTCGCCCCGCACGCGTCGTACTCAAAGCGACTCTCGGCCGTGGGGGACGCCGCCAAAGCGCACCCCGGAACGCACCCCGGAGCCCGGAAACACAACGCCCGTCACCCGGAAAGTCTCCAAGTGACGGGCGGTTGCTGACGGGAGACAGGATTTGAACCTGCGACCCCTTGGTCCCGAAGTTGATGGGCAGGCCGTTGCCGGAATCGGTTGAGTAACGTAACGCAATACGTTACGTTCCTTGATCGAAACCGGACCCGCGATGGCCAGCGCCGCCCAGTACATCACCGAGCTGGCCGCGAACGGCCGCTACCATTTCACGACCCGCGAGGCGGCCCGCTCGTTGGAGATTTCGCTCGTCGCGGCGCGGGCTGCTCTGCGCCGGCTTGCGGAGAAGAGAGCCATCGCCTCGCCCCAGCGAGGGTTCCACGTCATCCTGCCGCCGGAGTACCGGCGCCTCGGCTGCCTTCCACCGGAGCAGTTCGTCCCGCAACTCATGGCCACCCGCGGACTCACGTACTACGTCGGCCTGCTCTCGGCCGCTCAGTACCACGGCTCGGCACACCACCGCCCTCAGCAGTTCCAGGTCATGGTCGAGCGGCCCCGGCCCGCGATCTCCTGCGGCGAGGTGCGCGTCGCGTTCATCGCACGAAGGGCGGCGGCGAGCGTGCCCGTCGACCTGCACAACACCCCTCGCGGAACGATCCGCGTCTCCACGCCCGAGGCGACCGCCCTCGACCTCGTGGGCTACCCAGCCCACGCGGGCGGGCTCGACGCCGTCGCGACGGTCCTCTCGGAGCTGGTCGACAGGCTCGATCCTGTGAAGCTCGCGGAGGCGGCGCGCGCGGTACCAGTGCCTTGGACCCAGCGCCTCGGCTACGTCCTCGAGCTCGTCGGCGGTGGCGATCGCGCCGAGCCGCTCGCTCACGTCGTCCGCGAACGCGCTCGTGAGTACGTCCCGCTCGCCACGGGATCGCGCCGCACAAAGGAGCGTTCCACCCGGTGGCGGCTCGAGGTGAACGCAAGCATCGAGGCAGAGACGTGATCCCACGAGACTTCATCACGGAATGGCGCGCCCACGCCCCCTGGGTCGCGGACGTCCAGGTCGAGCAGGACCTCGTCATCTGCCGCGCGCTCGTCGAGCTGTTCTCGAGGCCCCTCGTCGCGCGCTCGCTCGCGTTCCGGGGCGGGACGGCACTCTACAAGCTCCACCTTCGGCCGGCGGCCCGGTACTCGGAAGACATCGACCTCGTGCAGATCGACGCGGGCCCGATCGGCGCCGTGCTCGCTGAAGCGCGCGCCGCGCTCGACGCGTGGCTCGGAGCGCCCCGCTGGAAGCAGTCGGAAGGCCGAGTCACCTTGACGTATCGCTTCGAATCGGAGGACGTGCCGCCCCTGCCGATGAAGCTCAAGGTCGAGATCAACTCGCGCGAGCACTTCACCGTCCTCGGCCACCGGCACATCCGGTTCGAAGTCGCGTCGCGCTGGTTCGCCGGCGGCGCGAACGTCTGCACGTTCGAGCTCGACGAGCTGCTCGGCACGAAGCTCCGCGCCCTCTACCAGCGGAAGAAGGGTCGCGATCTCTTCGACCTCGCCCTCGCGCTCGGACAGCCCTCCGTCGATCCGGAGCGCGTCGTCGCGTGCTTCTCCCGGTACATGGAGGCGCAAGGGGAGCGAGTCTCGAGGGCCTTGTTCGAGCGCAACCTCGCCCTCAAGCAGCGCGATGCGGCGTTCACGGGGGACATCACCCCGCTGCTCGCTGCAGGTCATCGCTGGGATCTCGAGGCTGCCTTGTGGTCCGTGCTCCGCGGGGTCGTGGCGCATCTCCCTGGCGATGGCTGGAGAGGCAGCGACACGCGCCGTTGATCGCCCGCCCGCCTAACGACGACACGACCAAGCCGCGGCAATTAGGTCGCCCCGTACGGCGGAGGCGTGCCAGGAATGTGTCCGCATCGCCGCTCGCACCCCTTCACGTCGAGCGCGCGGCCAGCTCCCTGGCGGCGGCGACGAAAAGGCGCAGCGGTGCGGAGCGCTGCGATCGACTCGGGAAGTACAGGAAGAAGCCGGCGATCGTGGCTGCATAGGGCTCGAGCACCCGCTGCAGCCGCCCCGTGCGCAACTGCTCCTGCACCATCGGCTCAAAGGCGTAAGCGAGCCCCATGCCCTTCTCCGCCAACGACACTGCCAGCAGGCCGTCGTCGGTGACCACTCCCCCGCGCACCGGCACTCGCCACGTCCGGCGGCCCCGCTCGAGCTCCCAGGCGTAGAGCGCCCCGGTCGTCTGCGAGCGGAACGTGAGGCACTCGTGCCCCAGGAGGTCCTTGGGACGCTGGGGCGTACCGTGGCGTGCGAGATAGTCGGGTGTGCCCACCACCACGAAGCGGAAGGAATCCGTGAGACGAACCTGCACCATGTCGCGTTCGATCACGTCGCTGCTCCGTACTCCCGCGTCGAAGCCTTCCGCGACGATGTCGACCAGGCGGTCCGAGATGGCGATGTCGACCTCAATGCGAGGGTGACGCGCGCGAAAGGTGGGCAGCACCGGGTCGATCACGAAGGGCACCGCCAACCGTGGTACCGAAAGCCGCACGCGGCCGACCACCTCTCCGGGCTTCGCGGACACCTCGCCGAGGGCGGCGACCACCTGTCCGAATGCCGGCCCGGCGCTCTCCATGAGGCGGCGCCCGGTGTCGGTCACCGAAACGCTGCGCGTCGTGCGGGTCAAGAGCACGACCCGAAGCTGCTCTTCGAGCAGCTGCACCGCATGACTCACCGCGGACCTGGTGACGCCGAGCTCGCGCGCCGCGCGGCTGAAGCTCCGCAGCCGTGCCACCGCAAGGAATGCCTGGAGCTGTGGAAAGAGAGCGGTGTTCATCTGCAGGAACCCCCGTTGACGCACTCTCGCGACGGGACCAGCGTCCGTGGCGCGCACCCACGGTCATCGACCATGCGCCGCGCCCCTCGAAGGTGCCCCCAGGTGATGGAGCGGGCCCACCGCATTGTCAACCGCTGCTCACCAGGCCGTCGCTTGCGACGCGTCTAGTGGCCTCCGCGCTCGGAGCGTAACTGTACCGTGCGTCGGAGCACATCCTGACCAAGGCGGCCACTCTCGACTGAAGGAGTAACCAATGCCCGACTCACGTACCGACCACGGCCACGGCCCCACGATGCCGGGCCGGCGTGACATCCTCAAGGCCGGGGTGGCCTTGGCCGCCGCGCCGCTGGTGGGAGGCGTCGCGACCCGTGCAGACGACGCAGCGAAGCCGCCCGTCGCCAGCGGCCCATTCACCGCCAGAGCGTACGGCACCACGAGCGCCTCTGGTCCTCTGGGACCCATGCAGATCAAGCGGCGCGCCGTGGGTCCAAACGACGTTCTACTGGACGTCTTGTACTGCGGGATCTGCCACTCCGACATCCACCAGGCGCGCAACGAGTGGAGCAGCTTCCCGACGGTGTACCCCTGCGTGCCCGGCCACGAGATCATCGGCCGGGTCCAGGCGGTCGGCAACGCAGTGACCAAGTTCAAGGTCGGCGACATCGGCGGCGTCGGTTGCATGGTCGATTCGTGCGGCACCTGCGAGAACTGCCTCGCCGATCGCGAGCAGAACTGCCTGAAGGGCGCCACCTTCACGTACAACGCGCCAGATCGCGCCACGGGCGAGAACACGTTGGGCGGCTACTCGGAGAAGATGGTCGTCTCGGAGCGATTCGTGATCCGGATCCCCCCGGGAGCCGACCTGGCGGCCACGGCGCCGCTGCTCTGCGCAGGCATCACCACATTCTCGCCGATGCAGCACTGGAAGCTCTCTTCCCGGCAGCGGGTGGGCGTGATCGGGCTCGGCGGGCTCGGTCACATGGCGGTGAAGCTCGCCGCGGCGCGAAAGGCCGAGGTCACCGTGCTCACGACCTCGCCCGGCAAGATCGCGGACGCGCGGCGGCTGGGCGCGCAGGAAGCCGTGCTCTGGAGCGACGCCGCCGGGATGAAGCGGCTCGCGAACCGCTTCGACCTGCTCATCTCCACCGTTCCGGAGTCGTACCCGATGCAGCCGTTCATGGACCTGCTCGCCCTCGATGGGACCCTGGTCAACGTCGGCGCGCTCAATCAGCTCCAGGGCGGGCTGATCGGGATGTCCATGGCCTTCGGACGCAAGAGCCTCGCGGGCTCGGTGATCGGCGGCATCGCCGAGACCCAGCAAGTCGTCGACTACTGCGCGGCGCGAGGCATCAAGGCCGACATCGAGCTGATCCGCCCAGAGCAGATCAACCAAGCATGCGACCGCGTGGTCAGCAAGGACGCGCGCTACCGGTTCGTCATCGACCTGACCACCGGAAAGAAGGCGTGAACATCGTGAAGCTGCTCGTCGTGCTCGCGGCCGTGTCTGTCCTGGCGTCACCGTCCGCCGGGACAGGTGAGGTCCGGGCGACTTCAGCGAGCGGCGCTCCGCCGACGGCGCCGGGGGGAGGCTCACACGACATGCAGATCACACGCTCCGGCACCCAGGGATCGCAGAAGGGGCCGGCCGAGTACTTCACCGGCACGGTCCGTATCGATCCGCTCTTCCCGGTGAACGCGCCGTCGCGCGCCTCGGGCGCGTACGTGACCTTCGAGCCGTGCGCTCGGAGCGCGTGGCACACGCATCCTCTCGGTCAGATCCTGATCGTGACGTCGGGCGTGGGCCGCGTGCAGCGGTGGGGCGGGCCGGTCGAGGAGATCCGGGCGGGGGACGTGGTGTGGACCCCGCCCGGGGTGAAGCACTGGCACGGAGCATCGCCGACCACCGCGATGACACACCTCGCCGTCCAGGAGCAGCTCGACGGGAAGGTCGTCGAGTGGATGGAGAAGGTCACCGACGAGCAATACGGAGCAGCGGTCACCCCCAAGAACTGAAGCCGTGATCCCGCTCGCCCTCGCCCTCGCTGTCGCCATGACGATCCACGCCGCCGCCGGCGCGAACGAGGGTGCGACCCACGGCACTCGCGTGGAACTGCCGGCGGCTATGCCACGGAAGGTGAGCGGCATGAAGATCCGCATCAACTTCGAAGGGAAGGTCATCACGGGCACGCTCGCGGATACCGAGTCCGCGAGGGACTTCGCCTCCATGCTCCCGTTGACCTTGACGCTGAAGGACTACTCGGGCACCGAGAAGATCAGTGATTTGCCGAGACGGTTGTCCACGAAGGGAGCGCCGGCAGGCAGCGATCCTTCGATCGGCGACCTCGCCTACTACGCGCCCTGGGGGAACCTGGCCCTCTTCTACAAGGACTTCGGCTACTCGAGCGGGCTCGTCACGCTCGGGAAGCTGGACTCCGGCGTCGAGGTGCTCAGCGGGCGCGATCCGGTGAAGGTAACCATCGAGCTCGTGAAGTGACGCTCGAGACAGGAGATCTCACATGCGAGGAGCCGTTCTGTATGCGCCGCGCGACGTGCGTTTCGAGGAGCGCGACGAGCCGAGGATCACGAAGCCGACGGACGCGATCATCAGGATGTCGGCCACGTGCGTGTGCGGGTCCGACCTCTGGCCCTACCGCGGCATCCAGCCGGTGACGCAGCCCACGCCGTTCGGGCACGAGTACTGCGGGATCGTCGAGGAGGTCGGCAGCGCGGTGAAGACGATCAAGCCGGGCCAGTTCGTCATCGGCTCGTTCTTCGCATCGGACAACACCTGCCCGATCTGCCGCGCGGGGTACCAGACGTCCTGCGTCCATCGCGAGCTCGTCGGCGGCGCGCAGGCGGGCCGGCTGCGCGTCCCGCTCGCGGACGGCACCCTGGTCGCCACACCGGGCCTTCCCCCGGATGACCTCATCCCGAGCCTGCTGACGCTCTCGGACGTCATGGGCACCGGCTGGTTCGCGGCGGACGCGGCCAACGTCAGGCCGGGCGTGACCGTGGTGGTCGTCGGCGACGGCGCGGTCGGTCTTCTGGCGGTCCTCTCCGCCAAGCAGATGGGCGCCCGGCGGATCATCGCGATGAGCCGTCACCCGTCACGGCAGAAGCTCGCCCGCGAGTTCGGCGCGACCGACATCGTTGCGGAGCGGGGTGACGCGGGCATCGCCCGTATCAAGGAGTTGACCGACGGACTCGGAGCCGATTCCGTGCTGGAGTGCGTCGGAACGCAGGAGTCGATGATGCAGGCGATCCGGTCCACCCGCCCGGGCGGATACGTGAGCTACGTCGGCGTTCCGCACGGCGTTCAGCTCGACGGGCAGGAGCTGTTCTTCGCGCACGTCCACCTCCACGGTGGCCCGGCCCCCGTGCGCCGCTACCTGCCCGAGCTGATCGACCTCGTGTGGAAGCGGAAGATCAATCCCGGCAAGGTCTTCGACCTGACGCTGCCTCTTGAGCAGGTCGCGGAGGGCTACCGCGCCATGGATGAGCGTCGCGCGATCAAGACACTGCTGCGGCCATAATGGTGCTCACTTCGCACACATTAAGAACAGGAGCCAAGACCAATAACGAGAACGGACACTCGCAGATTTCAGAGGAGGACTGACAGATGATCTCCCGACGCCAATTCACTAAGCAAGGCATCGCCATGGTGGCCGGGTTGGCCGCGGGGCACCTGCTCTCGCCCGAAGTTCACGCAGACACGAGTCGCGGCAACGATGGAATGATCTACCGCCCCCTCGGCCGCACAGGCGCACGCGTCTCCGTCATTGGCCTGGGTGGCTGGCACATCGGCCAGCCTGCCATTTCCGAGCACGACTCGATTCAGCTCATCCGCCAAGCCATCGACCGCGGCATCACCTTCATGGACAACTGCTGGGACTACAACGAAGGCGCGAGCCAAGTTCGCATGGGCAAAGCTCTCAAGGACGGCTACCGTCAGAAGGTCTTCCTGATGGACAAGATCGATGGCCGTACCAAGGCGGAAGCCGCGCGGCAGATCGACGCATGTCTCCAGCGTCTGCAGACCGATCGTGTCGACCTCATGCAGTTCCACGAGGTCATCCGCCTCGAAGATCCTGATCGCATCTTCGCCGAAGGCGGTGCGTTCGAAGCCATGGTGGAAGCTCAGAAAGCCGGCAAGGTCCGCTATATCGGTTTCACAGGCCACAAGGATCCGTCTGTGCACTTGCGTCTGCTCGACCACGCCCGAAAGCACAAGTTCCACTTCGACGCCGTGCAGTTGCCGCTCAACGTGATGGATGCGCACTTCCGCAGCTTCGAGCGCGAAGTGCTGCCCGTGCTTATTCGCGAAGGTGTTGCGCCACTCGGCATGAAGGCCTTCGGCCACCCCTACATCCTCCACAGCAACACCGTCACGCCCATCGAGGCGCTGCACTACTGCCTGAATCTGCCTATCGCTGTGCAGATCACCGGCATCGACAGTCAGACGATCCTCGACCAGGCCCTCGAAGCCGTCCGCACCTTCAAGCCGCTCACGACGTCCGAGGTCGCAAGCCTTCTGAAGCGCACCAGGTCCGCCGCCTTGGAAGGCAAGTACGAGCTATACAAGACCAGCACGCGCTTCGACGGCACGCAGCGGCACCCCGAATGGCTAGGCGAGGACCCGCTGGCTGGGTAACCCGCAATCCAACTACGCCCTATCGCTCGCGCTCGTGGCGCGCTGGAAGCTCAACCCGCGCCGGACGGTCGAGGTGCGGCTCGAGGACCCGCGCGAGCCAGGTCATGAACGCCCGCACGCGCTGCGGGACGTTCCCGCCGTGCGCGTGGACGAGCGAGACGGGCATCGGCGCACAGGTGAACGCGGGGAGGATCTCGACGAGCGTGCCCTCGGCGAGGCTCGCCATCCCGATCCGAGGCGCCTGGATGATGCCGAGCCCTGCGATGCACGCGGCGAGGTAGGCGTCGGCGGCGTTGACCGTGACGACCGCGCGCATGGGCCGCTCCTTGTAGCGGTCGCCGTCGCGGTACTCGAACCCGGGCGCGTCGGCGCCGAACCGGCCCGAGTAGTGGACGAGCACGTGGCGATCGAGATCGGCGAGGTCGCGGGGCGTGCCGTGCCTGAGGAGGTACGCCGGGCTGGCGCAGTTGACCATCCGCAGGACGCCGAGCCGCCGGGCGACGAGCCCCGAGTCGGCGAGCGCTCCGATCCGGAGCACGCAGTCGAACCCGTCCCGCACCACGTCGACGCGCCGGTCCGTGGTGCTGAGCTGCACCTCCAGGTGAGGGTGCGCGGCCAGGAACTCGGGCAACCGCGGGATCACGTGCTGCCGCGCGAAGTTGATGGGGAGATCGACGCGCAGCGTGCCGCGCAGCGCCCGTGGCGCCTGGAACATCCCCGCGACCTCCTCCGCGTCGGCGAGGAGCCGGCGGGCGCGCGCGAGGAATCGTTCGCCGTCGGGAGAGAGACGGACCGCGCGCGTCGTGCGCTGTAGGAGATGCGTCCCGAGCTCGTCCTCGAGCGCGCGGACCCGCAGGGACACGCGCGACTTCGACACGCCCAGGTGATCCGCGGCCTGGGTGAAGCTGGTGAGCTCGGCCACCTTCACGAACGCGCGCACGGTCTCGAGATCCATGGCCATCGTTTCGTTCCTCGAAACAGTGTGTCGAGCGGGCGCCCGTTTCGCAACTGTCCCCCGGGAATCTAGGTTGGTCTCGTCATCGATCGCACTCGAGAGGCCCCCATGAACGCACCAACCAGCCGAATCGCCCTCGTCACCGGCGGCAGCCGGGGACTCGGCCGCAGCATGGCCCTTCACCTCGCCGATCACGGCACCGACCTGATCGTCACCTACCGCACGGGCTCGGACGAGGCGCAGGCGCTCGTCGCCGAGATCACGCGCCGCGGCCGCAAGTCCGTCGCCCTGCCGCTCGACGTTGCCGACGCCGACGGCTTCCCCGCCTTCGTGGAGGCCGTCCGATCGGCGCTACGCCTTGTCTGGGACCGCGATCGGTTCGACTTCCTCGTGAACAACGCGGGCGTCGGGCTCCACGCGCCCTTCGCGCAGACCACGGAGGAGCAGTTCGACCAGCTCATGAAGATCCATCTCAGAGGGCCGTTCTTCCTCACCCAGCGGCTCCTCCCGCTCATCGCGGACGGCGGGCGGATCCTCAACGTCTCGACCGGCCTCGCCCGGTTCAGCCTCCCGGGGTACGCCGCGTACGCGACCATGAAGGGCGGCATCGAGGTACTGACCCGCTACCTCGCGAAGGAGCTCGGGCCGCGCCGGATCGCCGTGAACGCGATCGCGCCCGGCGCCATCGAGACCGACTTCGGCGGTGGAGTCGTCCGTGACAATCCCGAGCTGAACCGGGGCATCGCCGCCCAGACCGCGCTCGGCCGCGTCGGGCTCCCCGACGACATCGGCGGCGCCGTGGCCATGCTGCTCGCGCCGGAGAGCAACTGGATCACCGGCCAGCGCATCGAGTTCTCGGGCGGGATGATGCTCTGAAGGGAACGGATCGCACCTCGTCGAGACGACTCACCGGCCCTGGGCCAGGAGAGGCAGGGCCGCGTGGTCGACGGGACGGGCGCGCCCCCTCTATCTCAATCCGTCCACCGCCGAACAGTTACCCCAATGGCGGCGCGATCCGGTTGGTCCTTCTCAGCGCGTGCGGCGTCAAGTCGTCAGGGCGATCTTCCCGGTCACGCCGCCCCGGGCGTACAGGGCGTGCGCGCGCTCCGCCTCCTCGAACGGAAACACCTGGTCCACGTGGACACGCAGCCGGCCGTTCTCGACCAGCTCGACCAGCCTCTGGAGCCCCACCTGGTCGGGCTCGACGGTCATCCCCGCATAGCGCCGACCGGTGGCCGCAGCGCGCGCAGCGAGGGCCGCGTTGGCGCGATCGATCGTCACCAGTAGCCCGCCCGGCCGGAGCACCTGAAGCGTGCGCGGGCCGTACTCGCCAGCGACGAGGTCGAACGCTACATCCACGCCCTTCACGGCCGTGGTGAAGTCGGTCCCGCGGTAGTCGATGATCTCGTCGGCGCCGAGGTTGCGCACGAACTCGTGCTTGGAGCGGCTGGCGGTGGCGATGACGTGCGCCCCCCGGGCCTTGGCGATCTGCACCGCGAGATGGCCGACCCCACCGCCGGCGGCGTGGATGAGGACACGTTGCCCGGGCTGCACGTCCGCGGCATCGACGAGCGCCTGCCACGCCGTGAGGCCCGCCAGTGGCAGACAGGCGGCCTGAACGTGATCGAGCCCCGCGGGCTTGCGCGCCAGTTGGCGCGCGGGCGCGGCGACGTACTCGGCATATGCCCCTGCGGCGCGCGGGAACAGCGGCATCCCGAACACCTCGTCGCCAGCCTGGAACCGATTGACGCCCGGCGTGACCTCCTCAACGACGCCCGAGATGTCCCAGCCCAGGATGGCCGGGGGCTTCAGGAGCGGGAATGCCCCGGAGCGAACGTAGGTGTCGACGGGGTTGGTCCCGATGGCGCGGACCCGGACCAGCACCTCCGTCGGCAACGGCTCCGGCCGCTCGATCTCCTCTACGCGCAGCACCTCGGGACCACCGTACGACCGCATGACGACAGCACGCATGAGACGACCTCCGCGCTCGGGCTCCTCAGGAGCACAATTGCGCCGGCTGGATCGGCGGTCTCGCCGCCACTCACCGGTTGGTGGGCGCGAAGAGCAGCTCCCAGTTGACGAAGGGGCCCAGCGGGATCGCTTCGAACTCGAGGAGGCCCGCCTTGACGAGAGGCAGGTCGGCGAGCGCCTTCAGAGCTTCGTCGGTGCTCGCGCACTCGAGGAAAATGGCCACGCCCGGCCGATCCTGGCGGAAGTAGATGTCGCGCACGACACCGTTCTTGTACGCCTGCCACGTGTGACGCACCTCGTCCAGGAGATGCGGCTGGTACTTCTCGAGCGTGGCGCCCGGAAGCGGGCGATCGAGGCAGAGGATCTTCATGGGTGTGCTCCTTCGGTGATGGGATGTGCTGCTATTGCGAAAGCGACAGATGGACGTCCGCTGGTCTCTACGGGCGCAGGAGCGCCTTGATCGCGCGCCGCTCGTCCATTGCCCGGTAACCTTCCGACACCTGGTCGAGCGGCAGGGTCAGGTCGAACACCTTGCCGGGATTGATCTTGTGGTTCAGCACCAGGTCGATCAGCTCGGGCAAGTAGCGGCGCACCGGGGCGGGTCCGCCGTGCAGGCGGACGTGAGCGAAGAACAGCTGCTGGCCGTCGAGCGCGACCCCGTGCGGAAGGCCGACGAATCCGATGGAGCCTCCCGGGCGCGTCGAGCCGATCGCCTGCATCATCGACTCCTGCGAGCCGACGCACTCCAGCACCGCGTCGGCGCCAACCCCCTTGGTCAGCTCCTTGATGCGAGCCACGCCCCCCTCACCGCGCTCGGTCACGATGTCCGTCGCGCCGAACTCCAGAGCGAGCTTCTGCCGCGAGTCGTGGCGGCTCATGGCGATGATGCGCTCGGCTCCCATCTGCTTGGCCGAGAGCACTCCGAGGAGGCCAACAGCGCCGTCCCCGACCACCGCGACCGTCGCCCCCCGCTTCACGTTGGCCGCCTCTGCGGCGAACCAGCCCGTGCCCATGACGTCAGAGAGCGCCAGCAGGCTCGGGACCAGGTCCTCCGAGGGAACTCCCGGTGTGGCGACCAGCGTCCCGTCCGCCAGCGGGACCCGCAGCCGGCCCGCCTGCGCTCCGCCCACGAACTCCCGGTGCTGGCAGGACGAC
Organism: Anaeromyxobacter sp. K; assembly: GCF_000020805.1. Taxonomy (NCBI): domain Bacteria; kingdom Pseudomonadati; phylum Myxococcota; class Myxococcia; order Myxococcales; family Anaeromyxobacteraceae; genus Anaeromyxobacter; species Anaeromyxobacter sp. K. The sequence continues at coordinate 3,786,950 of NC_011145.1, forward strand.
TGGTAGCCAACCTCACAGCTGGGGCAGGCATTGTCGGAGGCGAAGAACGATCCGATCACGAACTGGCCCGGCTTGACCGACCTCACCGCGCGGCCCACCTCCTCGACGATGCCGCAGTACTCGTGCCCCATCGGAGTCGGCTGGGCGACCGGGTTGATGCCGCGGTAGTCCCACAGGTCCGACCCGCACACGCAGGTGGCCGCGATCCGGATGATGGCGTCCGTCGGCTTCGTGATCCTCGGGGCCTCGCGCTCCTCGAACCGCACATCGCCCGCCCCGTAGAGAACTGCTCCTCGCATGGTTTTCGCCTCCAGCGGCCTCGTCGCTGCCGAGTTCGTGGATGAAGCTATACGGTCGCAATCGTCCGCGGTGGGTCAAGATCGGACGCTCTTAGTATCCATTTCCGCTACAATGATTCCCCTATGCTCGATCGACTGAGTGGGGTTGCGGCCTTCGTCGAGGTCGCCGAGGCTGGGAGCTTCGCCGCCGCCGCCTCGCGCCTGGGCTTGACGCGGTCCGCGGTGGGCAAGATCGTGAGCAGGCTGGAGGGGCGCCTCGGGGTGCAGCTCATCCAGCGCACCACGCGAACCCAGCGCCTGACCGAGGACGGACAGGCCTTGTTCGAGCGGGCCGTCAACGCCCTCGCCGAGATGGAGGCCGCCGAAGCGGCGCTGGACTCCGGCCGGCGGGAGCCTGCCGGCCGCCTCCGCGTGAGCGCTCCGGTGCTACTTGGCAGGAGATGCGTCGCGCCCATCCTGCTCGATCTTGCGCGGCAGCACCCTAAGCTCGAGGTGGAGCTGTCGCTCAGCGATCGCTTGATCGACCTCGTCGCCGACGGCATCGACATCGCCGTGCGCAGGGGTCCGCTTCAGGACAGTACGGGAACCATGGCGCGCAGGCTGATGGGCCAACCCATGACCGTCTGCGCGGCGCCGGCCTACCTTCGCGCGCGAGGGATTCCGCGCACGCTCGATGACCTGGCGACGCACGAGGTCATCGCTTACGTGCGTGGTGGCAGGGCCTCGTCGTGGCGCTTCCCGCTGGCCGAAGGACGAGAGCGCGAGGTCACGCCCAGGGGCCGCTTGCGCCTCGACGACCTCGAGGCGATCGCTGACGCGGCCGAGGCTGGCCTCGGGCTCGCATGGCTCCCGCGCTGGCTCGTCGCTGAACGCGTACGCCGGAAGAAGCTCGTGGGGGTGCTCGCCGATGTTCCGCCCCTGGTCTTCGACTTCTATGCGGTCTGGCCCAAGCCCCCCCACGTTGCCTCGCGGGTGCGTGTCGCCCTGGACGCTCTGGCGGACCGGCTCCCCGCAGCGGTGCGGGGCTGACCCTGCGAGCTACCGCGTGCCAGCTCTCGGCACGGTCCGATGGCTCGCGCCGCGTCCAGCCGGCGCAAGAGCTCCTTCATGTCGCGAGGTGCGCCTCGGCTCCCTGGCAGTCTGACGTGGCGATCCCGGACCCGCACGCCCATGACTCGCGCGGCGAGCGCCAGTACATGCTCGATGGCGGCGTCGCGCCCGAGCGCCCGGAACCACTCCGCCGAATCCGCGAGCGCACGGACGCCGCCCCGGCCCACCTCCGGTGGAGCTTCTCCATGAGGAGCGCTGCGGAGGTCCGTCGGGTCGTCCGCAGGGCTGCACTGCGGAAAGCGCACCCCGGAACGCACCCCGCAGCCCGGAAACACAACGCCCGTCACCCGGAAAGTATCCAAGTGACGGGCGGTTGCTGAGTCGGGGAGACAGGATTTGAACCTGCGACCCCTTGGTCCCGAACCAAGTGCTCTACCAGGCTGAGCCACTCCCCGATGCTGCAGGACGCCGGTGCTTCACCAGGGCCTCGGGAGGGCCTCGGTCCGACGTAAGGCCGCGTATCTACTGGACGGCCGAGAGGGTGTCAAGGGGCTTCTCCGCGGCGGAGACAGAAAAGCCCTGGGGTGCTGGAACGGCTGCACTGCAGGCGTTTCGGGCGCCCGAACCTACGCGCCCGCAGACCCTTCGACGAGGCTAAGGGCGAGCGGCGCGGGAAGCCGGAACCCCCTACCTCACGCAGACCGCCTCCATCTCGCCGACTTCCTTCGGCACGGCCTCGGTCAGGTTCGCGTGGCCGTCCTCGGTGACGAGCACGTCGTCCTCGATGCGGATGCCGACGCCGCGCAGCGCGGCGGGGGCGTCCTGGTCGTCCTCGGCGACGTACAGGCCGGGCTCGATGGTCAGCACCATGCCGGGCACGAGCGGGCGCGACTTGCCGTCGACGTAGTAGTCGCCGACGTCGTGCACGTCCATGCCGAGCCAGTGGCTGGTCCGGTGCATGTAGTACTTCCGGAACGACTTGTCGGCGATGCGCTCGTCCACGCTCCCCTTCAGCAGGCCGAGGCCGATGAGGCCGTCGGTCAGCTCGCGGACGGTCTGGTCGTGGATGGCGTCGAGCGTGAGGCCGGGCTTCACGGACGCGACGGCGCGCTTCTGCACCTCGAGGCAGAGCCCGTACAGCTCGGCCTGCGCGGGGGAGAACTCGCCGGACACGGGGAACGTGCGGGTCACGTCGGCGGTGTACCACTGGTACTCGCCGCCGGCGTCCACGAGGCACACGTCGCCGTCCTTCAGCACGGCGTCGCCGGCGCGGTAGTGGAGGATGGTCGAGTTCACGCCGGCGGCCACGATGGTCCCGTAGCCGGGGCCGCTCCCGCCGCGGCGGCGGAACGCGTACTCGATCTCCGACTGCACCTGGTACTCGCGGCGGCCGGGCAGGCCGTCGCGCATCGCGGCCATGTGCGCCTCGGCGGAGATCTCGGCGGCGCGGCGGAGCTTCGCGATCTCGTCGGGCGTCTTCACGAGCCGCAGCTCGTGGACGATGCGGCCGGGATCGACGACCGCCTCGGGCGGCAGCTTGCCGAGGCGGGCGGCACCGCGCAGCTCGGTGAGGATGCGCGAGAGCCGCGCGTCCCACGCGGCGTCGAAGCCGATGCGGTACCAGAGCGTCCGCGCGCCCTCGACGAGCCGGGGCAGCTTCTCGTCCAGCTCGGAGACGACGTACGCCTCGTCGGCGCCGTACTGCTCCTTCGCGCCCTCCACCCCGGCGCGGCGCCCGGTCCAGATCTCCTTCTCGCGATCCCGCGGCCGCACGAACAGCACGAGCTTCCGCTCGCCGCCGCGCGCGAGCAGCACGGCGCAGCCGGTGGGCTCGTCGAGGCCGACGGTCCACGCGTAGTCGGAGTCCTGGCGGAACAGGTACTCGGAGTCCTGGTTGCGGACCTTCTCGTCGGCGGCGGGGAGCACCATCACGCCGCCGCCTCGCTTCTCCATCTCCTCGAAGACGCGGGCGCGGCGGGCGGCGTGGATGCTGGGGTCGTGGGCCATGGCGGACCCTTATAACCCAGCCCCCGGGGGCAGGCTCGGGCCGTGATCAGGGCACGGCCGGCCGGGGCGCGGCGCCCCGGGGAGTGGCGGGCGCGGGGGCTTCAGCGGGCCGGGAACGGCGCACCGGCCCAGGCCTCGAACGCGGCCTTCTGCGCGTCCGACGGCGCGGCGGCGGGCTCGAGCCAGAGGGTGTCCTCGGGCGCCTTCCCGAGCGTCACGGGCACCTCGACCAGCTCGTCGCGGCGGAACACGGTGAGCCGCACGGCCCCGCCCTCCCCCACCTCGCAGAGCCGGTTCCACAGCGCGCCGGCGTCCACCCGGAAGCCGTCCTCGGCGACGACCTCGTCCTCGGCGTAGAGCCCGGCGCGCCAGGCGGGGCTGCCCTCGCGCACGCTCCGCACCGCGAGCTTGGGCGACGTCGCGAGGTCGGCGCCGAGCCAGCCGGCGGGCGGGCGGTCATCGTGGTTGCCGTTGCCGGCGGGCTTGCCGCCCTTGTCCTCGAAGCCGCTCGCGGCGCGCCGGCGGAGCGCGAGGCCGACGAGGTCGAGGTCGGGCTGGAGCGGCGCGGTCCCGCGCACCCACCGGTCGAAGAACGCCCGCGCGGACGCCTCGCCGAGCAGCTCCGCGGCGACCCGCTCCACGCCGTCCTCGGGCACGCCGCCCTCGGCGAAGCGCGCGTACAGCGTCCGCAGGAGCGCGTCGAGCGAGTGCCCGGCGCGTCGGAGCGCGAGGTCGAGCGCGAGCGCCACCAGCTCGCCCTTCAGGTAGTAGGAGATGGCGCTGTTGGGCGAGTTCTCGTCGGGCCGGTAGTGCTTCACCCAGGCGAGGAAGCTCGCCTCCTCGACGCTCATCTTGCCGGCGCCGGGCGTGCGCTCGAGGCTGGTGAGCGCCTGGCCGAGGTTCTCGAGCCACTTCTTCGGCGACAGGATCCCGGCGCGCACCAGCGCGAGCTGCTCGTAGTAGCTGGTCGCGCCCTCGAACCACCACAGGAGCCGCGTGTACTGCTCGCGCCCGTAGTCGAACGGCACGAACGCGGCGGGGCGGAGCCGCTTCACGTTCCACAGGTGGAAGTACTCGTGCGAGAACAGCCCGAGCGTCTCCACGTACGCGTCGCGCGGGAAGAAGCCGCCGCGCGCCACGTTGAGCGTGGTCGAGCGCGCGTGCTCGAGCCCGCCGCGCCGCTTGTCGGTGACGTGCACGATGAAGAGGTAGCGATCGTAGGGCAGCTCGCCGCCCATGAGCTTCCCGTGCGCCTCCACGATGCGGCGCGCGTCCTCGGCGAGCCGCTCCCCGTTCACGTGCCCGCGCCCCCAGAGCGCGATCTGGTGCGGCTTCCCGAGCGCCTCGAACCGGACCAGCCGGTGCGTGCCGATCTCCACCGGCGAGTCGGCCAGCTCGTCGTAGTCCCGGGCCGTGAACGTCGTCGGGCCGCCCTCGAGCGTGGTCGCGACCGACCAGCCGGCGGGCGGGACGACCTCGAGCAGGTGCGGCTCGCGCTCGCGCCCGGGGACCCACGGGAACACCGCGGCGCCGTTCAGGTAGCCGTGCGTGCCGTCGAGGTGACAGGTCCGGACGGTGAGGTCGTTCGCGTAGACGCGGTAGCGGAGCACGAGCTGCGTCGCGTTGCCGCAGGCGACGCGGACCCGGTGCTTGTCGAGCCGCTCCACGGCGAGCGCTCGCCCGCTGCCGTCCTCGGCGGCGAGCCCCTCCACGTGGCGCGCGTACTCGCGGACCAGGTAGCTGCCGGGCGTCCAGACCGGGAAGCGCAGCTCGGCGGACGGGCCGGGGCGCTCGAGGTGCACCTCGACGTGGAACAGGTGGCCGTGGGGCTCGGGCATCGAGAGGCGGTAGCGCATGCAGCCGCCGAATGTAGCCCGGGATCAAGTCCGCCGCGGGGGCTTCTTGGTACGTTCCCCCTGGGGAGACGCGGCGGTGGAAACCCAGGTCCATCGAGGCGGAGCCCGGCCCGGCGAGCCATCGTCGCCGCTGCTGCGGCTCTACCTGCTCGGACGGTTCGAGGCGGTCCGGGAGGACGCGCCCATCCCCGCGCACGCCTGGCGTCGCCGCCGCCCGGCCGACCTGCTCCAGCTCGTCGCGCTCACCCCGGGGCGCGCGCTCGGCCGCGACCAGGCCATCGACGCGCTCTGGCCGGACAAGGACCCGGCCAGCGGCGCGAACAACCTGCACCGCGCGCTCTACGACCTGCGCCAGATCCTGGGCGGACGGTGGGTCGACATCGAGCGCGGCCAGGTGCGGATGCGGCCGGACGTCTGGGTGGACGTGGACGCGTTCGAGCAGGCCATCGCCGACGGCGGCCGCGAGCGGCTGGCGGAGGCAGTCTCGCTCTACCGCGGCGACCTCTGCCCGGGCGAGCGCGAGGTGCCCTGGCTCTCGGCCCGCCGCGCCGTGCTGCGGGCACGCTTCGTCGAGGCGGCCTACCCGCTCGCCCGCGCGCACGCGGAGGCCGGCGCGGCGGCCCAGGCGATCCCGCTGCTGCGGCGGCTCCTCGAGGTGGACCCGGCCGCGGAGGACGCGCACCGCCAGCTCATGCGCCTGCTCGCGGAGTCGGGGCGGCGCGCGGAGGCGCTGCGGCAGTACGACGCCTGCGAGGGCGCGCTCCGCACCGCGGGCGTGGCGGTGTCCGACGACACGCGGCTGCTGCGCCAGGCGATCCAGCGCGGCGAGGTGGGCCACCCGCAGGCGCGCCCGGCGCTCGACGGCGTGCGCCGCGCGGCGCGGCGGCTGCTCGGCACGGTGGACCCGCCGCCGGTGCGCGGGCGCGGCGCGATCCTGCTCCTGTTCGAGTCGCTGGTGGAGCGCGGCAGCGGCACGCTGGTCCTGCTCGGCGAGCGCGGCGTGGGGAAGACGCGGCTCGCGGTGGAGGGCGCGCGCATCGCGCAGTCCCGCGGCGCGGTGGTGCTCTCGTGCGTGGCCGGCGCGCAGGGCGCGGGCGTGCCGTACGGCCTGTTCGCCGACCTGTTCCGCGAGGAGTGCCGGCTGGCCCAGGGCGTCGCCGACCCGTTCGCCGACGCGAACTTCGACGGCCGGGCCTCGGCGGAGGCGGTGCGCCTGCGGGTGTTCGACGCGGTGACCCGCGGCCTCGCCACGCTGGGCGAGGGCCGGCCGGTGTACCTGCTGCTCGACGAGCTGCACGACGCCGACGAGTCCTCGCTCAACCTGCTCCACCACCTCGCGCTCCACGCCGGCGCGCAGCGCCTCATGATCGTGGGCACCTGCCGCGAGGACCGCATCCACGCGGGCACGCCCATCCAGATGGCGCTGTCGCACCTCGACGGCGGGCGGCTGGCGCGCGGCATCCGCGTGCCGCGGCTCGGCCTGGTCGCCACCCGCGAGCAGGTGGCCGATCTCGTGGGCGGGGTCCCGCCGGACGCGCTGGTGGAGCAGGTGTACCGGGTCACCGACGGCTGCCCGTTCCTGGTGGAGGAGGCGGTGCGCGCGCAGCGCGAGACCGGCCACCAGGTCCCCGCGGAGCCGCGGGCGGGCCTGCGCGCGCGGGTGGCGCGGCTCGGGCCGCGGGTGGAGGGGCTGCTCGCGGCCGCGGCGGTCGCGGGGCAGCGCTTCGACTTCGAGCTGGTGCGGCCGGTCACCGGCCTCACCGCGCACGAGGCGGTGGGCGCGCTGGAGGCGTGCCTGGAGCACGGCCTCCTCGACGAGGACGGCAGCGGGTACCACTTCCACCACGGGATGGTGCGCGACGCGATCCTGGCCGGGCTGGAGCCGACCCGGCGCGCGGCGCTGCACGGCGCCCTCGCCGACGCGCTCGAGGCGAGCGCCGGGCACGAGCCGCCCTCCGAGGCGCTGGCGCGCCACCGGCGCGAGGCCGGCCAGCCGGAGCGTGCGCTGCGCCACCTGGTGGCCGCCGGGCACCGCGCCGCGGCGCGGGCCGGCCTGCGCGAGGCGGTCGCGTTCTACGCGGAGGCGCTCGAGCTGCTGGCCGGCCAGGCGAGCCCGGATCCGGCGCTGCGGCTCGAGCTGCTCGAGGCGATGGGGCGGGTGCAGCTCGAGCTGGGCGAGGTGTCGGGCGCGGCCCGCAGCTTCGGCGACGCGGCCCTCCTCGCCGGCACGGGTGGGGCGGGACGGCCCGACGTGCGCGCCCGGAGCCACCGGCTCGCCGCCATCGCGCACGCTGCCGCGGGGCGGATCGACTCCGCCCTCGCCGAGGTGGCGGCGGGGCTGGAGCCGGCGGGCGACGAGCCGGCGCCGCTCCTCCACCTGCGCGCGCAGCTCGACTGGCACCGCGGGCAGTACGCCGAGGCGCGCGAGTCGGCCCGCGCTTGCGCCGAGGCCGCCGGGCGCGCCGGCGACGCGGACCTGCTCGCCCGCAGCCACGATCTCTCCGCGCTGGCGCGCGGCATGCTCGGGGAGGCGTCCACGCCCGAGGACGAGTCCGATGCGGTGGGGCTGGCCGACCGGCGCGCGCAGGACGCCGCCCCGGAGCACCCGCTCGATCTCCACCTCGTGCTCTGGGACCGCGATCTGCTCGGTGATCTCGCCTGCGCCGAGCTGGCGCGCGGCGCGGGGCTGCTGGTGGACCGGGCCCGGCTGCGCGAGGCCCCGGAGGCCCAGGCGGCGGGCCGGCTCGGCGAGGGCACGTTCGCGCTCGCCGCCGGCCAGCTCGAGGCGGCCGAGCTCGCCATCCGCGCCGCGCTGGACGGGTTCCGCTCGGTGGGCTCGGCGCTCGGCGAGGCGCTCGCGCTCGAGCGGCTGGGCCTGCTGCTCACGGTGCTCGGGCACCTCGAGGAGGCGCGGTCGGTGCTGGGTGAGGCGGTGGTGGTGGCGGAGCGGTCCTCGCTGCGCCGGCACGCGCTCACCCGCATCCACGCCGCCGAGGTGCGCCACCGGCTCGCCTCCGGGCTCACCGCGGCGGCGGAGGACGCGCTCCACGAGGCGAGCGAGACCGCCGCCCGCCACGGCGACTGCCTGGCCTGCGACGCGGCGTTCCGGCCGGAGGCGGTGCGGGTGGCGCTGGCGCGCGGCCGGATCCCCGACGCGGACCTCGAGGTGCTGTCGCTCGAGGAGATCGCGCGGCAGCGCGGGGGCCGCGGGCTCGCGGCGGTGGCGCGCCTGGCGCGCGCGCGGGTGCTCGCGGGCCAGGGGCGCACCGACGACGCGCGGGCGGCGCTGGCGCAGGCGCGGTTCGCGTTCCTCGCCGGCGGGCAGCGCTACGACGCCGCGCGCTGCGTCCGGCTGGAGGCGCGGCTCGGCGGCGCGCTGCCGGACGACCTGAAGGCGCTCGACGCGCTGGTGCGGGTGGACGCGGACGCCTAGCGGTCGCGGGCGGTTGCGCGCTCGCGCGGCCCCGCGGGCCCGGGAATCGCTGCGCCCCAGCCATTTTGATCCAGATCAAACGTTCGGCCACCCCTTGACGCCCGAATCTTGAACATGAGAATGATTCTCAACTTCACCGTTCACGAGCCCGCGCCCGTCCTCCAGCCCTCCCCGCGCCCAGGTCCACCGCATGCCCGTCCCGCGCCCCCTCGTCGTCGCCGCCGCCCTCCTCCTCGCCTCCGCCGCCCGCGCCCAGGCACCGGACGAGCCGTCCCCGCCCGCGCCCGACCACGGCAAGGTGGCCACCGACGACGCGACGCCCGCCGGCGCGGGGACGCGCGAGGTGGAGCTGGCCTACGTCCCGTCCGTCACGCACCACGGCGGCGGCCGCTTCGAGCAGGCGGCGCACGCGCACGTGAACGCGTTCGCGGTCACCGCGCTGGTCGGCGTCACCGACGACCTCGACCTGAAGCTCACCGGCGGCTTCGCCCACGCGATGGATCGCTCCGACCCCGCCATGGCGACCCGCGGCTCCGGCCTGACCGACCTCACCTTCGGCTCGCGCTGGCGCCTGCTCGCCTCGGCGCCGCGGGCGCTCGACGTCATGCTCACCACCGCGGTCGTCGCGCCCGTCGGGCACGAGGCGGCGCCGGGGTCGCTGGGGCTGACGCAGGGCTTCTGGAGCGTCCGGAACGCGCTCGTCGCGTCGAAGGACTGGGGGCGGGTCACCGGCAACGCCGAGGTCGCGCTCACCGTGCCGGTGGGCGGCGGCGCCGGGACCTTCCGGTCGACCACCTGCGGCAACCTCGCCGTCGGGTACGCCGTGCTGCCCTGGCTGCAGCCGCTCGTGGAGGCGAACTACGACCTCGCCCGCAGCGCCGTGACCTCGCAGCGCGTCGCGGTGACCGCGGGCGTGAACCTGACCGGCAGCGGCGGCACGCGCCTGATGGCCGGCGTCCAGCGGGCCGTGTGGGGCCGGAACGTCGTCGAGTCCACCAGCGGGCTCGTCGCGCTCAAGACCGGCTTCTAGCCGAGGGCGAAAGAGGAGCCAGCCGATGATGCCGCTCGGGCTGATGGGCGAGGGAGAGGTCGCGGAGATCGTCTCCGTGCAGTGCGCCGCCGGCGGGACCGCCGCGGCGAGGGTCGAGGACATGGGGCTGCGGCCGGGGAAGCGCGTCCGGATGCTGTCGAACGGCGCGGGCCCGGTGCTGGTGAAGGTGGACGAGTCGCGCCTCGCGATCGATCGCGGCGTGGCCATGCGCATCGCGGTGAGGACGGCATGAGGACGAACCTGGCGAGTCTCTCCCCCGGGCAGCGGGGGCACATCACGGCCATCCGGGCGGCGGGCGCGCTCCGGCGCCGGCTCATGGACATGGGCCTCCTGCCCGGCGAGGAGGTCCGCGTGGAGAAGGTGGCGCCGCTCGGCGATCCCATCGAGGTGACGGTGAAGCGCTACCAGCTCTCGCTGCGAAAGGCGGAGGCGGAGGGCATCGCGGTGGAGGTGGTGTCGTGAGCGCCGCCCGCCCGCTCCGCGACGCCGCGGCGGCCGCGAACGGCCCCGCGCGCGCGGTGACGATCGCCATCGCCGGCAACCCGAACTCCGGCAAGTCCACCCTGGTGAACGGCCTCGCCGGCTCGCGCCTGCAGGTGGGGAACTGGCCGGGCGTCACGGTGGAGCGCAAGGAGGCGTCGTTCGAGCACGGCGGCCGCCGCGTCCGGCTGGTGGACCTCCCCGGCACCTACTCGCTCTCGCCCTGGTCTCAGGAGGAGCGCGTCGCGCGCGACTACCTCGTCGAGGAGCGGGCGCACGTGGTGGTGAACGTCGTGGACGCGACCAACCTCGAGCGCAACCTGTACCTCACCGTGCAGCTCCTCGAGCTGGGCCTGCCGGTGGTGATGGCGCTCAACATCTACGACGAGGCGCAGGCGAAGGGGCTGCGCATCGACGTGCGCGGGATCGAGGAGCGGCTCGGCATCCGCGTGATCCCCACCTCCGCCACGCGCAAGGAGGGCCTGCCGGCGCTGCTCGACGCGGTGCTCGCGACCGCCGACGCGGCCGCCGGCACGCGCGGCAGCATCCCGCCGTCCTACGGCCCGGACCTCGAGGACGCCATCGCCGCGGTGGAGCGCGCCGTCGAGCAGGCCGACCCGGCGCTCGCCGCGAGCGCCCCGCGCCGCTGGCTCGCGCTGAAGCTCATCGAGGGGGACGCGCCGGTGGTGGCGGCGACCGGCCTCGACGCGCCGGCGCTGGTCGAGGCGCCGCTCCGCCACCTCCGGGAGGCCCACGGCGGCGACGTGGAGGCGATGGTCACCGAGGCGCGCTACGCCGTCGCCACCGGCCTCACCCGCGAGGTGCTGACGCAGCCGGCCCGGCCGCGCCGCGAGCTGACCGAGCGGATCGACCGGGTGGTGCTGAACCGCTTCCTCGGCATCCCCATCTTCCTCGCCGCCATGTGGCTGGTGTTCAAGCTCACCTTCGACCTCTCTGCGCCGTTCGGCGACTGGATCGACGCGGCCACCAACGGCCCGCTGAAGCGCTGGGCCGCGGCGCTGCTCGGCGCGGCGGGCGCGCCGGACTGGACCGTCTCGCTCGTGAACGACGGCATCGTCTCGGGCGTCGGCTTCGTGCTGGTGTTCGTGCCGGTCATCTTCGCGATGATGTTCTTCATCACGCTGCTCGAGGCCTCTGGCTACATGGCCCGGGCCGCGTTCGTGATGGACAAGGCCATGCACGCCATCGGCCTGCACGGGAAGTCCTTCATCCCCATGGTGCTCGGGTTCGGCTGCAACGTGCCGGCCATCTACGCGACGCGCACGCTGGAGAGCCACCGCGACCGCGTGCTCACCGCGCTGCTCGTGCCGCTCATGTCCTGCGGCGCGCGCCTCCCCGTGTACGTGCTGTTCGTGGGCGTCTTCTTCCCCGGCCGGTCCGGCACGGTGATCTGGGGCCTCTACGTCCTCGGCATCGCGCTCGCGATCGGGGTGGGCATGGTGTTCAAGCGCACCCTGTTCCGCGGCGAGGCGCCCGCCTTCATCATGGAGCTGCCGCCCTACCGCATGCCCTCGCTGCGGAGCCTCTGCCTCCACACCTGGGAGAAGGGGAAGCACTTCCTCTACAAGGCGGGCACGTACATCCTCGCGGTGTCCGTGATCGTCTGGTTCCTGCTCAACCTGCCGTGGGGCGTCGCGAGCAAGAAGGACTCGCTGCTCGGCCAGGCGGGCCAGGCGGTGGCGCCGGCGCTCGCGCCGCTCGGCTTCGGCACCTGGGAGGCGGCCTCCTCGCTCCTCACCGGCATCATCGCGAAGGAGATCGTGGTCGGCACCATGGGCGAGATCTACGCGCCCGAGGCGCCGTCCGAGCCGGCGGGCCCGGCGCCGACGCTCGCCGAGGACGCGAAGGAGCTGGCGACGTCCTTCGTCGCCGCGGTGGGCGCGGCGGGCGCGAACGTGAGCTCCACGTTCGGCCTCACCTCGCTCCGCGCCGAGGACGACACCGCGCCGGACACGCCGCTCAAGCTCGCGGTCCACCGCGCGTTCACGCCGCTCACCGCGCTCGGCTTCATGATCTTCGTCCTGCTGTACATGCCCTGCGTGGTGGTCGCGATCGCCATGCGCCAGGAGCTGGGCGGCTGGAAGTGGTTCGGCGTCGCGTTCGCGTACCAGACCGCGCTGGCCTGGGGGGTGGCGCTCCTCGTCCACCAGGTCGGCCGCGCGCTCGGGCTGGGGGCGTGACCATGGGCCCCGGCGATCTCGTCGCGGCGGCGGTCATCCTCGGCCTGGCGGTGTGGCTCCTCTGGCGCTCTGCGTTCCGGCGCGGCGGCGGCTGCCCCGGCTGCTCGGGCGCGGGCTGCGGGCGGCCCCCGGATCCCGGCGGCGCCCTCGTGAAGCTGGGCCGGCGCGGGCGCTGAGGGCGGGCGGCGCTCCGTCGCGGGCCTCGACGCCTGGCGGGCGTCCTCCTAAGCTCCGCCGCCATGGATCCCTACGGCCTCCGCCGCGTCGTCTCCCCCGCGGGCGTGCTCCCCCAGCGCGCCGACGTCCTCGACCCGGCGCTGCCGCTCGGCGAGGACGAGCTGTCGATCGACGTCGAGGCGCTCAACGTGGACGCCGCCAGCTTCCGCCAGCTCGAGGGCACGGTGGGCGGCGATCCCGGGCGCATCGGCGACGAGGTGCTCCGCATCGTCCGCGCGCGCGGCAAGATGCACAACCCGGTCACCGGCTCGGGCGGCATGCTCATCGGCCGGGTCCGCGCGCTCGGGCCGCGCCACCCCGCCGCGGCCGCGCTGCGCGCGGGCGACCGGATCGCGACGCTGGTCTCCCTCACCCTCACCCCGCTCCGGATCGACCGCATCCGCGCGGTGCGCCCGGAGATCGACCGGGTCGAGTGCGACGGCGAGGCGATCCTGTTCGCGACCGGCCTGTGGGCGAGGCTGCCGGACGATCTCCCCGAGACCCTGGCGCTCGCTGCCCTGGACGTGTGCGGCGCGCCCGCGCTGGTGGCGCGGCACGTGCGCCCGGGCATGCGCGTGCTGGTGCTGGGCGCCGGGAAGTCCGGCGCGCTCGTCGCGGTCCAGGCCCGCGCCTCCATGGGCGACGACGGCGCGGTGGTGCTGGCGGATCGCTCCGGGCAGGCGCTCGACGCGCTCGGCGCGCTGGGCGTCGCGGACGCGCGGCTGCGGGTGGACGCCACCGACCCGCTGGCGGTGCTCGCCGCGGCCGAGGGCGCGGGCGGGCGCTTCGACCTCGTGGTGAACTGCGCCAGCGTCCCCGGGACCGAGATGGCGGCCATCCTCGCCGCGAAGGACGGCGGGACCGTGATCTTCTTCTCGATGGCGACCAGCTTCACCGCCGCGGCGCTGGGGGCCGAGGGGGTGGGCAAGGACGTCACCATGCTCGTCGGCAACGGCTACGCCCCCGGCCACGCCGAGCTCACCCTCGACCTGCTCCGTCGCCACCCGCGCCTGCGCGCCCTCTTCGAGCAGCGCTACGCGCGCTAGTGGAGGAAGTCCCAGACGGTCGGGACGGTGGCCTCCACCTCGCCGTCCGCGTCGTCGTCCACGGCCAGCGTCGCCGCGCCGCCGCTCGCCAGGCGCACCGCGACGCGGGTGCCGTCGGCCGCGGTGACCGTCAGCTCGCCCATGCCCGGCGGCTCCGGCTCGATCCACGCGATGCTCCCGGCGACCGCGACCGTGAGCGCGCCGTCGATCCCGGTGACGGTGAACGTCGCCGTGTCGCCGCCGGTGGCGAGCGTCTCCCCGCCGGAGGGCGTCGTCTCGGTGTGCACCGAGTACGCGGTCAGCCGCAGCTCGGCCGTGGCGGCGCCGTCGGTGAGGGTCAGGACGAGCGGCGTGCCGGGCTCTGCCTCGGCGTGGTGCGAGACGATGCCGGCGGCCGTCTGGCGCTCGCAGCGGAGCGCGCCGGTGACGTGCGCGGCGAGCGTCGTCTCGCGGATGGTGAAGTCGAGGCCGGAGGCGTGCAGGTCGAGCGTGTAGGCTGTGCCGCCCGGATCGCCGGCGAGCCCGGCCACGGTGGCCCTGGCCGTGCCGCGGAACACGCCCTTCGCGTCCGCGCAGTCGTCGAACGTGATGGCGAACACGTGCCCGACCGCGACCGGGAGCGCCGGGGTGACGGTCACCGCGTAGTTGCCGGTGTTGCACAGCGTGGGCGGGTCGTTCGCGATGCGGCCGACCACCAGGTCGGTGAGCAGGCCGCCCAGGCTCGGCGCGGTGTCGAGGGCGTCCACCCCGAGGCCCGCCACGTCGATCGCGTTCCCGGCGTGGATGGTGTTCCCGCCGCCGTCGTGACCGTCGCCGCCTCCCGAGCAGGCGGTGACCGTCAGCAGGATCGCAGCGGCCGTGCCCCGGATCCCGCGCATGGAGCGGAACGTCATGTGCGCCCCCTCGTCTCCCCCCAGGCAGGCTGAGCGTACGCCCCGCGGATCGACGCAGCGCCCGGGCTGCAGTGTTCCCCCGCTCCGGCCGCGGCGGGCGGTCGCCGCCCGTTCGACGGGTCCGCTGGCGCGCTAGCCCGCCCGCGGTATCATCCCGCCGCCGCGCGGCGCGCGGCCGTCGTCACGGGGCCGTGGCGAAATGGCAGACGCGGGGGACTTAAAATCCTCGGGAGCCGCGAGGCTCCGTCCCGGTTCGAGTCCGGGCGGCCCTACTCTCTCCGGGCGGCGATTCGCTCGCGGTTATGCGACGTTCCCGGGTGCGCGCGCGCTTCGCACTCTCCGTGTGGTACACCTTCCGTCCAGGAAGGTTCACTCGGGGAGGTGCGCCGGTGCCGCGCAACGGGCAGACGTCGGTTCGGATCGTTCCTCACGCCATCGCGTTGATGGTGCTGTGCGCGTGCGATGGGAGCTCCTCGGCCCTACCGGCGGCGCCGGCGGGGCTGGCCTACTCGGAGAACCCCGCCGTCTATCTGCTGTCGAACGCCATCGAGCCCAACGTGCCGAGCAGCCGTGGGGGGCCGGTCACCTCGTACGCCGTCTGGCCCCCGCTCCCGGCGGGCCTGACGCTCGACCGCAGCTCCGGGGTGATCTCGGGCACCCCCACCTCCGTCGCTGTCGCGGGCAGCTACCACGTGACGGCGGCGAACGGCGGCGGCGCGTGCACGGCGACCATCCGCATCACCGTCAAGGCCGAAGGAACGGACGCCTCGGCGCCGGAGCTGGTCACGCTGTCGATCGCCCCCACGACCATCGACACCAGCACCGAAGACCAGGTCGTCCTGCTGACCGCTCACCTCACCGACGACCTGTCCGGCGTGTCGGGGGGCAGCGTCACGTTCAGCAGTCCCTCCGGGTTCAAGTCGCTGTTCGCAAGTCCGACGCAGGCCTCGGGTGACGGGCTGGATGGGATCTACACCTTCACCATCACCGCGCCCCGATACACCGAGCTCGGGACCTGGCACCTCATGGGCCTCCAGGTGTCGGACAACGCCGGCAACGTGCGGTCGTTCCCCGAGACGGAGCTCGTGTCCCGCGGGCTCCCCACCACGTTCGTGAACGCGGGCGCTTCGAGCGATACCGCGGGACCGCAGCTGCGGGCGCTCGCCGTCGCGCCCGCGACGATCGACACCACCGAGCAGGCTCAGCTCGTCACGGTGACGGCTCGCCTCGTCGACGACCTCGCGGGCGTCGGCCCGTTCGTCAGCGTCGCGCTCCGCGGCCCCTCGGGAACCGGTTTCTTCTCAGGTGGGGCGAGGAGGATCTCCGGCGACGCGCTCGACGGCGTCTACACGTTCACCGTCGAGGTGCC
Organism: Anaeromyxobacter sp. K; assembly: GCF_000020805.1. Classification (NCBI taxonomy): domain Bacteria; kingdom Pseudomonadati; phylum Myxococcota; class Myxococcia; order Myxococcales; family Anaeromyxobacteraceae; genus Anaeromyxobacter; species Anaeromyxobacter sp. K. Next base: position 3,802,851 of record NC_011145.1, read on the forward strand.
CCGTTACGCCGAGTCCGGGACATGGCACCTCGAGGACCTCTCGGTCTCGGACCGCGCTGGCAACGCTGGGAGGCTATCGGAACCGGAGCTCGTCGCGCTCGGCTTCCCCACCACGTTCGTCAACGTGGGCACGGTGAGCGACACCGCTGCGCCTCAGCTGCTCGCGCTGTCGATCACCCCAACCATCATCGACACCCGCGCTCAGGCCCAGACCGTCACGCTGACGGTTCGGCTCGCTGACAACCTCTCCGGCATGGCCGCCTTCGCACTCGTGGGGCTCGCCAGCCCGTCCAGCACGGCATACCTCGGCGTGACACCGACCCTGGTGTGGGGCGACGGCCTCGACGGGATCTACGAGATCACGATCGACGTCCCGCGGTATGCCGAGTTCGGGACCTGGCACCTCACGGAACTCTGGTTGTCGGACAACGCCGGCAATCGAGCGTCCTTCCCCGAGGCAGAGCTCCGCGCCCTCGGGTTCCCGACGACCTTCGGCAACGGACTCTGAGCGACCTCACCGCGTCGCCCTCGTCGCGCCGTTGCGCGCGCCGCCGCCCTCGCCGCCCGCCTCGAGCAGCGGGCGGAGCGGCGCGCGGCCGTTGGTGCCCGATCCCGATCATCCGGACCATCCGCAGGTTGATCCAGACGAAGCGCACGAGCTGCCAGGGCAGGAACGTGCGGAAGAACAGCGTCGCGCGCGAGGGCGTGGGGACGAAGAAGCCGCGATCGGTGCGGGTGGCGCGAAGGCCGGCGCCTCGGGCGCGCCGGCTCGGCCCTCAGTCGATCGGGATGCTCCGCCCGTCGTAGGGCTTCACCGGCACGGTCGCGAGGTCCACGCCGTCGAGGCAGCGGACGTTCAGCGCGACCATGGGCGTGCCGTCGGGCATGGCGCCGCGCGAGAACGAGCGGACGCCGCAGTGGCGGCAGAACAGGTGGTGGATGCGCCGCTTGCCGAACTGGTAGTCGGTGACCGCGTCGTCGCCGCGCTCGAGCCGGAACGCGGCCGCCGGCGCGAACGCGAGGAGCGTGCCGGTCCTCGAGCAGATGGAGCAGTTGCAGGAGATCGCGCCGTCGAGCTTCAGGTCGACCTGGTAGCGAACGGCGCCGCAGTGGCAGCCGCCGGTGTAGGTCTGCGTGTCTGGCATGCGCGACCCATATCAGACGTCGGGACGCGGGCGCTCACCGAATGCGGGCGTTCACGGACCGTCATCGCGATCACGGCGCGGCGGCCGCCCCGGGGGCGGTTCCGCCGCGCCGCGCGCCGATGCTCCACTCAGTGGATCGACGCCTGATCGCTCTTCACCGCCTGCACCGTGTCGCCGATGGAGCGCTCGCTCTCGACCTCGGCGATGTCGGCCAGGCTGATCACGCCGCGGAGCCGGCCGTCGTCGTCGCACACCATCACGCGCGACAGCTGGCGCTGCCGCATGAGCTGCTCCGCGTCCCTCAGGTCGTCGCCGAGCCGGCAGGCCACCACCTCCCGCGTCATGCAGCTCGACACCTGCTCGTCGGCCGTGCGCCCCTCCGCGAGCACACGGATGGCGAGGTCGCGATCGGTGATCGCCCCCACCGGCTCGCCGGCGTCGTTGCACACCGGCACGAACCCGATCTCCTCGTCCCTCATCAGCTCCGCGCAGTCGCGCACCGAGTCGTTCTCCCGGCAGCCCGTCGCACGGCTCATCGCCTGTTCCACCCGCATGGTTTGCCTCCTCCCCCGTGGATGACGGTGCGGATGCCCGCGCGGGCGGCAATGGTCGGGCGCGCGGTCGCCCGTCGGTCGATCCGGTAGCCCCATCAGGGCTGCGCCATCACGGACAGTAAAGAGGCCCTCCGGGATCCGCGGGGTTGCGACCCCGTCGCCCCCCCACCGGGTCCAGGGCGTTCGCGCGGCCCCGCTGCGACATCTGGCCTCCCCCGGGGTCTGTGAGCAGGTGTGCGAGAAGGCTCGGCCGTTCACGTTCCGAGCGAGCGAGCGGGGAGTCGGCGGGGGCCGGTCGCGACGGGGGGGAGCCGAACCAGTCTCGCATCCAGTCACCTCGCCCCGGGCGAGGTGAGCGGCCGAGCCATGTCCACGCAGGGGGGAAACCATGGTCCGCATCCGCATCGTCCTGGCGCTGTCGATCCTCGCCGTCGTCTCGGGGGCGTCGCCACCGGTCGCCGCACAGCCGCTGCCGTCCGCATCGCTCACGCCGCAGACGCCGCTCCCGCCGAAGGCCATCCCGTCGTTCGTGGATCGGCTGCCGGTGCTCTCGGCCAGCGCGGAGCCGCTCTGGTCGGCGTACCCGCGCATCGCGACCGTGGTGGACGACGGCGAGACGCCGCTCGCCGTCCACATGTGCGAGTTCCAGACGAACGTGCTCCCCACCGGCACCTTCGCCCCCGGGCAGCGGCCCGCCACCTGGACCTGGGGATACCGGCTGGGCGGATGTCCCGCGGCCGGCGCGCTCCCGCAGGACACCTACCTCGGCCCGGTGATCGTGGCGACCCGTGGCGCGCCCACCACGGTCCGCTACGTGAACGCGCTCCCCGCCTCGCCCGATCCCATCTCGACGAACCCGCTCGGCACGCACGTGATCGCGTACTCCGACAGCGTGGACCAGACGCTCCACTGGGCCGACGCGAACATGCAGATGTGCATGTCCGACATGCCGCCCGCGCTCCGCGACGTGTGCACGTACCCGTACCGCGACGCGAACGGCGCCATGGGGATCCCGGCGGCGCCGCACCTCCACGGCGGCGAGATCCCCGCCGAGCTCGACGGCAGCCCGGACTCCTGGTTCACCAGCACCGGCATGATGAACGGGCCGACCTGGTACGCGAGCCCGCTGTTCTCACCGGCGCCGAACGAGACCGTCTACCGGTACCCGAACACGCAGGAGGCCGGCCCGCTCTGGTTCCACGACCACACGCTGGGCGCGACGCGCCTGAACGTCTACGCCGGCCTGGCCGGCGGGTACGTGCTCGTCGATCCCGATCAGCAGCTCCCCGCCGGCCTGGAGAACCCGGCGAACATCGTCCCGCTCATCCTCCAGGACCGCATGTTCGACACCACCGGCGAGCTGTTCTTCACCGCCGGCACGAAGGGCGGCCTCCTCTGGGCGCTCAACCCCGAGCACCCGTACTGGAACCCGGAGTTCGTGGGCGACACGCTGCTCGTGAACGGGACGGTGTGGCCGTACCTGGAGGTCGAGCCGAAGCGCTACCGCTTCCTGTTCGTGAACGGCTCGAACGCGCGCACCTACGAGCTGTTCCTCACCAACCCGAAGACCAAGGTCAACGGGCCCTCGATGTGGATCATCGGCACCGACGGCGGCTACGTGGACGCGGCGCAGAAGATCGACCCGACCGCCCTGAAGCCCGCCCCGCAGCGGCTCGTGACCATGCCCGGGGAGCGCTACGAGGTCGTGATCGACTTCGGCGGCCAGCCGGTGGGCACGACGCTCGTGCTCAAGAACGTCGCGAAGACGCCCTACCCCGGCGGCGCGACGCCGGCGGGCGGCCTCTCGCAGGTGATGCAGTTCCGGGTGGCCTGTCCTCCGGCTCCGGCGCAGTGCGGCGCCGGCGGGATCGGCTGGAACCCGGCGGTCGATCCCACGATCCGCAGCGGCGCGAGCGCGGTGAAGCCGCTCGTGTCCTTCGGCACCGGGACGCTCGGCGCCGGCGTGACCGCGCAGAGGACGCGCCTCCTCACGCTGAACGAGGTGATGGGCATGCCGGTGAACGCGGTGAACCCGATCGACGGCGTGATGACCGCGTACCCGGGCGGCCCGCTCGAGATCCTGGTCAACAACACGAAGTGGAGCGGCGCCTCGGCGCGCAACGACCCGGCCTCGGGCACCGCCTACCGCGGCGACTTCACCCAGCTCGCCGCCGGCGGGCTCCGCTACTCCGAGCTGCCGGCGGAGGGCGAGACGGAGCTGTGGGAGATCGCGAACCTGACCGCCGACTCGCACCCCATCCACCTGCACCTGGTGCAGTTCCAGCTCCTCAACCGGCAGGCGCTCGACGTGCCGAAGTACTCGGCGGCGTACGCGGCGGCGTTCCCGCAGGTGAACGACCCCGACACCGGCCAGCCGCGCATGGTGGGCATGAACGTGTGCACCGCCGGCGCCTACTGCCCGGGGTACGGTCCGCCGCTGCATTACGACACCGGCACGCCCGGCAAGCTCGGCGGCAACCCCGACGTCACCCGGTTCCTGAAGAACGTGCCGGTGCCGGCCACGGCGCAGGAGCGCGGCTGGAAGGACACGGTGCAGGTGCCGCCGGGCACGGTGACGCGGTTCGTGGTCCGCTGGGCGCCGACCAGCGCCGACGTCGGCACGACCGCCGCGTTCCCGTTCGACCCGAGCGGCCAGGGCGGCGCGTTCAACTACGTGTGGCACTGCCACATCATCGACCACGAGGACAACGAGATGATGCGGCCGGACACGATCCTGCCCATCCCCGGCGCCAGCCGGAGCTACGTGATGGGCGAGGACTACTGACGGTGCGCGGCGGGGGGCCGGCGCCATCCCGGGGCCGGCCCTGCGCCGCACGGCTCACTTCCCGCCGGCGGGCGGCTCCTTCTCGCCGGCGGGCGGCTCCTTGCCGGCGGCGCCGCCGGCCGCGGCCGAGTCCATCCCCGGCATGTCGCCCCAGCCGCTCTCCATCATCGCGGCGAAGCGCCAGCTCCCGTCCACCCGCACCAGCATCGCGGCGCTGCGCCCGGCCATCTTCTTCTTGCCCATGGTCATCGACCAGGTGTCGCCCACCAGCGCGAGCGAGTCGCTCACCAGGTGGATGGTCGGGTTGTGCGTCACCTTCGCGTCGGACATCGGCTTCGCGTACATGGGCTTCATCACCTCGAGCCACTGCTCGCGGGTCCACGCCTCGGCGCTCCCCTGGCCCTTCGCGTCGTCGGTCGCCATGAGCACCGGGAAGTGCACGAGCGTCGCCGCGGCCTCGACGTCGCCGTTCACCCCGGCGGCGTCCATCGCCTTCATGAGCGCGAGGATCTCCTTCCGGTCGGCGGCCTCGCGCGCGACCTTGTTCGGCTTCCACGCGGCCATGGGATCCGCGCCGGGCGGTGGCGCCGTCTTCTCCTGCGCGGCGGCGGCGGCGGCGGTGAGTGCGACGGTCAGCAGGAGCGCGATCCGGATCATGGTTCCTCCTCGTGGGTTCGTGGGCCGCGCGGGGCGCGGCGCCCCGGCAACATCCTCCTCCGGCGTGGCGGCTGCGCTCGCCCGGGCGGGGCGGCCTCGCCAAGGACGGCGGCACGACGCCGCGCCGGCCGCTCCCTGGGCGGAACGCCGCTCGCTCCCTCGCGGGCACCCGCCTTGACAGGTCATCCAATATGACGGATGAGCCGCTGCATGCCCCTCCCCGCCCCGCCCCCCGCCGCCGGCGCGCTCGAGCTCATCGGCGCGACGCCCATGGTCCGCGTGCGCCACCTCGACACCGGGCCGTGCGAGCTGTTCCTGAAGCTCGAGAGCGCGAACCCGGGCGGCTCGATCAAGGACCGCATCGGCCTGTCGATGATCGCGGCGGCCGAGCGCGATGGGAGCCTGGGCGGCGACCGCCGTCATCTGGTGGAGGCGACCGCGGGCAACACCGGGCTCGGCCTCGCGCTGGTGGCCGCGCAGCGCGGGTACCGGCTGACGCTGGTCATCCCCGACAAGATGAGCCGCGAGAAGATCCTGCACCTCAAGGCGCTCGGCGCCGAGGTGGTGATGACGCGCTCCGACGTGGGCAAGGGCCACCCGGAGTACTACCAGGACCAGGCCGAGCGGATCGCGCGCGAGGAGGGCGCGTTCTACGTCAACCAGTTCGCGAACCCGGCCAACCCGGCGGCGCACGAGTCCGGCACCGGCCCGGAGATCGTCGCGCAGCTCGACGGCCGGCTCGATGCGATGGTGTGCGGCGTCGGCTCGGGCGGCACGCTCACCGGCCTCTCGCGCCACCTGGCGAAGGCGGTCCCCGGCTGCGAGATGGTGCTGGCCGACCCGGAGGGCTCGGTGCTCGCCGGCTACGTCGAGACCGGCACGATCGGAGCGGCGGGGAGCTGGCTGGTGGAGGGCATCGGCGAGGACTTCCTGCCGCCGGTCGCCGACCTCTCGCGCGTCCGGCGGGCGTACCGGATCCCGGATCGCGAGAGCCTGGAGACGGCGCGGGCCCTGCTCCGCGCCGAGGGCATCCTGGCCGGCTCGTCCACCGGCACGCTGCTCGCGGCCGCGCTGCGCCACTGCCGCGCCGCGGACCGGCCGCTCCGCGTCTGCACGCTCGTGTGCGACTCGGGCAACAAGTACCTGTCGAAGATGTTCGACGACCTCTGGATGCTGGAGCAGGGGCTGTCGGACCGGCCCACCGTGGGCGACCTCACCGATCTCGTCACCCGCCGCTTCGCCGACCGCGCGGTGGTGACCGCCGGCCCCGGTGACCCGCTGCTCGTCGCGCTGAACCGCATGAAGGCGAACGACGTCTCGCAGCTGCCGGTGGTGGAGGACGGGCGCGTGGTGGGCATCGTGGACGAGTCCGACCTGCTGCTCGCCGCGGTGGACGACCCGTCCCGCCTGTCGCTGCCGGTCCGCGACGTCATGACCACCCGGCTCGAGACGGTGACGCCCGCGACGCCGTTCCAGGCGCTCCTGCCGATGTTCGCGGCGGGCCTGGTGCCCATCGTGATGGACGCCGGCCGCTTCGTCGGCCTGGTCACGCGCATGGACGTCCTGGGCGCGCTCCGGCGCCGCGTCGCCCGCTGACCGCCCCCGGCCGCCTCGGCCCAGCTCCGGCGCGGATTCGCGGGCCGCCCGGCCCCGTGGCACCATGGCGCGATGGACCCGCGCGCCGAGCTGCTGGCACGCCGCGCCGCGCTGCGCACCCGCGTGCGCGCCGGCGACGCCCGCGCCGCGCTCTCGCTGGCCCGCTCGCTGGAGCGCGACCCGCCGCGCGACCACGCCGCCGCCCGGCGCGCGTACGAGGCGGCGGCGAAGGCCGGGCTCGCGGACGCGATGGCCGCGCTGGGCGAGCTGCTCCGCGACGGCCGCGGCGGCCCGCGGGATCTCGAGGGCGCGGTGCGCTGGTTCTCCGAGGCGGCGCGGCGCGGGAAGGCCGAGGCCATCGCCAGCCTGGCCGGCGCGCTGCTGCACGGCGAGGGCGCGCCGCGGGATCGCGCGACCGCGATCCGCCTGTTCCGCCGCGCGGCCTCGGCCGGCGTGGTCCAGGCGATGGTGGACCTCGCGCTCTGCCTGCGCCAGGGCGCCGCCGGCGTGCCGCGCGACGACGCGGGCGCGCTGCGCTGGCTCCGGCGCGCCGCCACGCAGGGGCACGCCGGCGCGGCGCTGCTGGTCGGCCAGGCCTACTGGTTCGGCCGCATGGGCGCGCCGCGGGATCGCGCGCGGGCCGCGCCGTTCCTGCTCGCGGCCGCGCGCAAGGGCGAGCCGAAGGCCGCCGGCCTGGCCGCGGAGGCCCGGACGGTGCTCGGGGGCGCGGCGCCGCGGCGGCCGCCGGCGCGCGTCACCGCCCCCGCCGCGCGTCCCGCAGGATCTCGCGCGCCGCGTTCCGGCCGCACGCGCCCATGACCCCGCCGCCCGGGTGCGTGGCGGCGCCGCACAGGTACAGGCCGGGCACCGGCGTGCGGTAGCCACCGCCGCCGGGGAACGGCCGCAGGAAGAGCAGCTGCGCCGGCGTCATCGCGCCCTGGAAGATGTTCCCGCCGGTGAGCCCGAAGCGCCGCTCCAGGTCGAGCGGCGAGAGCACCTCGCGGTGCAGCACCGAGGCGGCGAAGCCGGGCGCGTAGCGGTCGAGGAGCGCCACGCAGCGATCCGCGAACGGCTCCTTGAGCGCGTCCCAGGAGCCCTCGGCCAGCCGGTACGGCGCGTACTGCACGAACATCGACATGAGGTGGCGGCCCGCCGGCGCGACCGCCGGGTCCACCGCGGAGGGGATGGTGCACTCCAGCACCGGCTCCTGGGATGGCCGGCCCGCCACGGCGTCGGCGAACGCGCGCTCGAGGTGGTCGAGCGTCGGCGAGATGTGGATGGTGCCGCGGTGGTGCGGGCCCGGCGTGGCGCCCGCGTGCGGCGCCGCCGGGAAGCGCGGGAGCTCGGAGAGCGCCAGGTTGATCTTGAGCGAGGCGCTCGCGTAGTCGATCGCGCCCACCGCCTCCGCCACCTCCGGCGCGAGGTGCTCCGCCCCCACCATCCCGAGCAGCGTGCGCCGCGCGTCCACCGACGAGGCGACGCGCCGGGCCGCGATCTCGGTGCCGTCCGCCAGCACCACCCCGTCCGCCCGGCCGCCGCGCACCCGCACCCGCGCCACCCGGGCGCCGGTGCGAACCTCCGCCCCGGCCGCGCGTGCCGCGCCCGCCAGTGCGGCGGCGAGCGCGCCCATGCCGCCGCGCACGTAGCCCCAGACGCCGCGCGCGCCGTTCACCTCGCCCATCACGTGGTGGAACAGCACGTACGCCGTGCCCGGCGTGGAGGGCGAGGCCATCGCGCCGATGATGGCGTCGGTGGCGAGCGTGGCGCGGAGCGGCTCCGACTCGAACCAGCGCTCGAGGATGGGGCGCGCGGCCCCGAGCAGCACCTCGAGCGCGCGCGGGCCGTCCTTGCCGAGGCGCAAGAGCCGCCAGCCGGTGCGCGCCAGCCGCCACAGGTCGCCGGGCCGGCCGGAGAACGGATCCGGCGGCGGCTCGAGCAGCGACGGCTCGACGGCGCGCGCCAGCCGGTCGAGCAGCGCCTCGTAGCGCGGGAAGCGCTCGGCGTCGCGCCGGGAGAACTTCGCGATCTCGCGCTGGTTCAGCGCCGGGTCCGGGCCGAGCAGGAGCGAGCGGCCGTCGGGGAGCGGCGTGAACGAGGACGGGTCCCGCGGCAGCACCGCGTAGCCGTGGCGGGCGAGGTCGAGCTCGCGGACGATCTCGGGGCGGAACAGGCTGACCACGTACGCGGCCGTGGAGACGCGGAAGCCCGGCCACGGCTCGTCGCCGCCGCTCGCGCCGCCGAGGCGGTCGAGCGCCTCCAGCACCAGCGTCCGCTGGCCCGCGCGCGCGGCGTAGGCGGCCGCCACGAGCCCGTTGTGCCCGCCGCCCACCACCACCAGGTCGAACGGCTCCATCCCGCGGTGGTAGGCGGGCGGGCCGCCGGCCGCAACCGCACCGGGCGCCGCGCCCCGGGCGATGCGGGGGGCGGGCGCCCGGGCGCCACGGCTGGGCTCCTCGAAGCCGCTCGGGCCGAGCCCGTCGAGCCGCGAGCGGAGGGCGCGATCAGTTCGCGGCCTTGACCGGCTTCTCGGAGGGCGCCTGCGCGGTCTTCGGCTGCGCCTTCTTCTCGGCCTTGGCGACGGCGGTGGTCTTCGCCTTCGCGTCGGTGGCCGTGGCCGTGGTGGTCTTCTTCTCGCCGCACGGGAACGCCGGCGACGCGAGCCCGAGCAGCGCGAGCGCCGTGGCGGCGCGGAACAGCAGCTTCATGGGAGGCTCCTTCCGCTCCTCGCCGCCCCGGGGATCGGGGCGACCCGAGGCCCATGTCCGCCGGGTCTCGCCGCCGCAACCGCGCCGTCCGTGAACGTCCGCTTGCGCCCCCACGGCGCGCCGCGGCAGGGGGCGGGCGCGCGCTGGCCGGGCGCAGCATCAGGGGCGACGACCGCCGGGGCCGCCGCCGAGGTGCTCCGCGCGCCCACCTCTCGCCCGGACGACGCACGCCGTCGCCGAATTCGCAGGTGGCCTGCGCCGGAGCGCGGGGGTCTACTGCGCGATCGCGCGTGTCCCACGTTCCGGCGACACGCCTCCCCCTCCACGAAGGAGCATCTCGATGAAGCGCCTCCTCCTCCTCGCCGCCGTCGCCACGGCCACCGCCTGCGGCGGCGGCTCCGACAAGAAGGACCCGAACTGCAACCCGACGGATCCGGCGGCCTGCGCCGACGGGCTGGTCTGCGAGGTGGTCCAGGGCGTCGGCACGCGCTGCGCGTCGCCGGTGGTGATCACCGGGGTGGTGTACGACCTGTCGCTCGGCCTGGACGCCGGGCCGATCGAGGGCGCGCGCGTGGTCCCGCTCGACGTGAACGGCGCGCCGGTCGGCTCCGCTGCCACCACCGACGCGACCGGCGCCTACTCGGTGCAGGTGCCGGCCGAGCGCGACGCCAACCTCGCGCCGGTCTCCGGGCACGTGACGCTGCGCGCCGACGCCGACGGGTTCGCCACCTTCCCGTCCGGCATCCGCTCGGCGGTGCCCGTCGACCTCTCGGCGGCGACGGAGGTGAACGCGGCCACCACGCAGTGGGTGGTGGCGTCCTCGCTCACCGACGTCGGCCTCGATCCGACCGCCGGCGCGGGCACCGGGCGCCTCCACGGCAACGCCGCGCAGGCCACCGCCGGCGCGCTGGTCGTGGCCGAGCGCACCGACGGCACGGTCCGCACCGGCGTCGCGGACGCCTCGGGCGACTACGTCATCTTCAACGTGCCGGCCGGCGACTGGACGGTGCAGGGCTACACGCAGGGCGTGAACTACCAGCCGGCGCCGGTGGCCGGGCTCACCGACCTCGAGGACCGGCTGGTGGATCTGGTGGTGAAGAACCGCGCCGCCGCCGCGGTGACCGGCAACATCCAGCCGACCGGCCAGAACCAGCCGGCCGCGCTCGACACCACGGTGGTGCTGGTGGTCCGCGCCACCTACGACGTCGAGCTCGACCGCGGCGAGTCGCCCCCGGGCCTGGTCGTGCGGCTGACGAACGCCACCGGGACCAACTTCAACGTCCCCGGCGTGCCGGACGGCGAGTACACCGTGCTCGCGGCGTTCGGGACCGACGGCTACATCCGCGACGTCTCCGGGATCGGCGGCACCGCGCCGGTCGAGGTGCTGGTGGAGAACGGCGTCATGACCAGCGCGCCGGGCGCGTTCAAGATCACCGGCGCGTTGAGCTTCGCCGACCCCGGGATCTCCCCGTCCACCGGGACCGTGGGCGAGACCCTGGTCACCGACTCCGCCACCCCGATGTTCGACTGGCTGGACTACCCGTCCGCCGTCGGCGGCTACGACGTGGTGGTCTTCGACTCGCTCGGCACGCCGGTGTGGGCCCCGGCGCGCCTCGGCGCCGCGGTCACCTCCGCGACCTACGCCGGCGTGGCGCTCGAGCCGGGCCGCACCTACCAGGTGCGCGTGACCGCGTACGACAACGCCGGCATGGCCGTGTCGCGCACCGAGGACCTCCTCGGCGTGTTCACCTACCTCCCGCCTGCGGCCCCGTAGCCCGGCGGCCGCCGCGCGCGCGGCACCGGGCTCCCGGTCCCGGTGCCGCCGCGCGCGTCTCACCCCCTCCCACCCCGCGGCTGTGGCATCCTCCGGTTCGCGCGCGGTGCGTCCGCTGCGCCAGGAGGGAACCCATGGCCGTGGTGCTCGTGCTGCTCGGGCTCGTGGTGCTGGTGGCGCTCGCCGCCGTCGGCATCTACAACGGGCTCGTCACGCGGCGGAACGCGTACAAGAACGCGTTCAGCCAGATCGACGTCCAGCTCAAGCGTCGGTACGACCTCATCCCGAACCTGGTCGAGACGGCCAAGGGCTACCTGAAGCACGAGCGCGAGACGCTCGAGGCCGTCGTCGCGGCTCGGAACGGCGCCGCCGCCGCGGCCCGTGCCGCCGCGGCGAACCCCGGCGACCCGGCGGCGATGGCCGCGCTGTCGGGCGCGGAGGGCGCGCTCGCCGGGGTGCTGACCCGCTTCATGGCCGTCGCCGAGGCGTACCCGGACCTGAAGGCCAACCAGAACATGCTGGCGCTGCAGGAGGAGCTGACCTCCACCGAGAACCGGATCGCGTTCGCGCGCCAGGCCTACAACGACGCGGTGATGGCGTACAACAACGCCCGCGAGACGTTCCCCGGCGTGCTGCTCGCCGGCGGCTTCCCGCCCGCGACCGCGTTCGAGGTGCAGGTCGCCGCCGAGCGGGAGCCGGTGCGGGTGCAGTTCTAGCCGATGGCCGCCCAGGCCCCGCCCGCCGGGCGGGCCACGCTGGACTTCTTCGCCGCCCAGCGGAACGCCCGCCGGCGCACCACCGTCCTCGTGATCGCGTTCGCGGTGGCGCTCGTCGCCGTGATCGCGGTGGTCTACCTCGCGCTCGCCGTGGCGCTCGGGCTGGGCGCCGGCGCGGGCGGCGGCGGGTGGGCGGTGGACGGATCCGGCGCGGTGTACGGCCCGCCGCTCCTCCAGCCCGGCCTGCTCGCGCTCACCGCGCTCGGCGTCGGCGCGATCACCGGGGTGGGCGGCGCGTGGCACGCGGTGCGGCTCTCGGCGGGCGGCGGCGCCGCGGTGGCCGAGCTGCTGGGCGGCACGCCGGTGGACCGCGCCACCCAGGATCCCGCCGAGCGGCGCCTCGTCAACGTGACCGAGGAGATGGCCCTCGCCGCCGGCATGCCGGTGCCGCGGCTCTACGTGCTCCGCGGCGAGGCCGGCATCAACGCGTTCGCGGCGGGCTACACGCCCGGTCACAGCGTGGTGGCGGTGACGCGTGGCGCGCTGGAGCGGCTCACCCGCGACGAGCTGCAGGGCGTGGTGGCCCACGAGCTGTCGCACGTGCTGAACGCGGACACGCGCATCGACCTGCGGCTCATGGCGGCGGTGGGCGGGCTCGGGTTCCTGACGCTGCTCGGGCGGCTGCTCCTCGACGTCGACTCCGGACCGCGCCGCTCGCGCGATCGCAACCGCGGCGCCATCGCGCTGGTCGGGCTGGGGCTGCTCGTCGCCGGCGCCATGGGCAGCCTGTGCGGCCGGCTGGTCCGCTTCGCGGTGGCGCGGCAGCGCGAGTGGCTGGCGGACGCGTCGGCGGTGCAGTTCACGCGCAACCCGGACGGCCTGGCGGGCGCGCTCCGGAAGATCGCGGCGGAGGGGTCGGCGGTGTCCGGGCCGCACGTCGCCGAGGCGGCGCACCTGTTCTTCGCGCGCGCCTCGGGCGGCCTCCTCGCCGGCCTGTTCTCCACGCACCCGCCCATCGAGGAGCGCATCCGCCGGATCGCGCCGCACCTCGCCGGCGCCCCCCTTCCCCGCGCCGCGGCGGCCTCCGCGGGGGCGTCGCCGCCCCGCCCTGCGGCGGCCCCGGCCTCTGCGCAGGCGCCGGCCCGCGCCGGCGTGGCGGGGCTCGCGGGCGGACCGGCGGAGCCAACGTCGGCGCCGCCCGCGTCCGCGCTCCGGGCGGACCACCTCCCCCGCGCGGCCGGGCTGCTCTCGGGCCTTCCGCCCTCGCTCGCGGCGGCGGCGCGCGAGCCGTTCGGCGCGCGCGGCCTCGCCTGCGCGCTGCTCGTGGACGCGGCTGCGCCCGTGCGCGCGGCGCAGCTCGCGTACCTCGAGCGGAACGACCGGGCGCTCCGTGCCGAGGTGGAGCGGCTCCTCCCCGCGCTCTCGGGGCTGGATCGCACCGCCCTCAACGCGCTCCTCGCGCTGGCGCTCCCGGCGCTCGACGCGCTCTCGCCGGCGCAGGGCACCGCGCTCGCCGCCGACCTCCGCGCGCTCGCCGCCGCGGACCGCGCCGTGTCGCCCTACGAGCTGGCCGTGCTCCGCGCCGTCCTGCGGCGCCTCTCCCGCGGCGCCGGCGCGCCGCCGCGGGCGCTCCTGCGCACCGTCGAGGAGGCCGGGCCGGAGTGCCTGGAGCTGCTCTCGTGCCTGGCGTGGACCGGCGGGCGCGACGCGTCCGCGGCGCAGGCCGCGCTCGACGCGGGCGCGCGGGCGCTCGGCGCGCGCGGGCCGTGGCGGGTCCTCCCGCGCGAGCGGCTCGGGCTCGGGCGCCTCGAGATCGCGCTCGACCGGCTCGACGCGGCGTCACCTTCAGTGAAGTCCGCGACGCTGGAGGCGTGCTCGGCCGTGGTCCGGGCCGACGGGCGGGTGACCGCGGACGAGGCCGAGCTGGTCCGGGCGGTCGCTGCCTCGCTCGGCCTACCCTTTCCGCCCGGGCTGGAGGCGGCCGCCGCGCCGGGGGCGGGCGCCCTGGGGACCCCGCTCAGTTGAAGAACGTGGGCGGCCGGACCGTCACGCCCTCGATCGGCTGCCGGGCGGCGAACCCCGCGTCCACCGGGTGCCAGTGCGACACCGCCGGCTCCCCGAACTGCCAGCACAGGAACACCGGCTCGCCGTCCTGGAGCGAGTAGAAGTCCACGAGGCCGGCCTCGAGGTCCTTCACCAGGCACCCGAGGCCGTTGATGCGCTCCACCGCCGCGCCGAGCTGGTCGGCGAGCGCGCGCAGCCGCTGCGCGTCCTCCCCGTGCCCGGCCGGGCCCGGCTCGCCCCGCTGCAGGACGGCCATCGCGACCTCTGCGCCGCCCAGCGCCTCCACGCACGCGACCATGTCGGCGCGCACCTGGGCGACCCGCCCGAACTCGATCTCGAGGTCGGACACGAGGTCGTTCGCCTCCTCGACGGTGAAGTACCGGGGGCCCTCGTCCATGGGCGGAAACCTCGTCATCTCCGTGTTATAAGCGCGGCGCGTGGCCCGACCAGGGCCGAAAGGATCACGCCGAGTGCTCGAGACCGTATCCAAGGGCTTCAAGGCTGCCCGCAACAAGCTGAAGGGGCGCACCGAGATCACCCCGGAGGTCGTGGACGACGCGCTCCGCGACATCCGCGTCTCCCTGCTCGAGGCCGACGTCTCGTTCGACGTGGTGAAGCGGTTCGTCGCCCGCGTCCGCGAGAAGGCCATCGGCGAGGTGGTCGAGACGAAGGTGAAGACGGAGAAGGGGCAGCTCCGCGTCACGCCCCAGGACCACTTCGTCAAGATCTGCCACGACGAGCTCGAGGCGCTGATGGGCCCGGTGGACACCTCGCTCCGCCAGGGCGAGCGCGGCCGCCCCACCGGCATCATGATGGTCGGCCTGCAGGGCTCCGGCAAGACGACGACGGCCGGCAAGATCGCGAACCGCCTCCTCAAGGACGGCAAGCAGGTCATGCTGGTGGCGGCGGACGTGTACCGCCCCGCCGCCGTGGACCAGCTCAAGGTGCTGGGCGAGCGGCTCGGCGTGCCGGTGTTCCACGAGCCGGGCGTCTCGCCGCCGGACATGTGCCGCCACGCGTTCGAGGCGGCGCAGCGCGAGCACCGCAACGCGGTCATCTACGACACCGCCGGCCGGCTCGCCATCGACGACGAGCTGATGACCGAGCTCGAGAACATCAAGGCGAACGTCGCGCCCGAGAACATCCTGCTCGTCGCCGACGCCATGATCGGCCAGGACGCGGTGAAGACCGCGACCGAGTTCGACCGGCGCCTCGCCATCGACGGCTTCATCCTGACCAAGCTCGACGGCGACGCCCGCGGCGGCGCGGCGCTCTCGATCAAGGAGGTCACCGGCAAGCCCATCAAGTTCCTCGGCATGGGCGAGGCGCTCGACCGCCTCGAGGAGTTCCGGCCCGAGGGGCTCGCCTCCCGCATCCTGGGCTTCGGCGACATCGTCGGCCTGGTGAAGGACTTCGAGCAGCACGTCGACGAGGAGACCGCCGAGGCCGAGGCGCAGAAGATCCTCTCCGGCGACTTCACGCTCGAGGACTTCGTCAACCAGATCCGGATGGTCCGGAAGATGGGCCCGCTCGGCGAGCTCATGGAGAAGTTCCCGATGTTCGGGGAGCTTCCCGAGAACTTCCAGTTCGACGACTCCGCCCTCACGCGCATCGTGGCGATGGTCGACTCGATGACGCAGGCCGAGCGGCTCCGCCCGGACTCCATCACCGACCAGCGCGTGAAGCGCATCGCGAAGGGTGCCGGCCGCACCGAGAAGGACGTCCGCGACCTGCTCAAGCAGTACAACGCGATGCGCGGCGTGATGAAGCAGGTGGGGTCCGCGCCCGGCCTGCTGGCGCGGCTGCCCGGCGTGAAGCAGCTCATGCAGCTCCGCAAGATGCAGGGCAAGGGCATGGAGGACGTGCTCGGCGCCGACGCCGACGCGGTCGAGCGCGCCATGCAGGGCGGCCTGGTGGACCCGCGGATGGCCGCGCAGATGGCCGGGCTGCCCAAGGGCTACACGCCGCCCATGTCGGCCGGCGCCATGGCCCGCGCCCGGATGATGGGCTACGCGCCCGAGCCGATCGCGCTCGAGAGCGCGAAGGAGCGCGAGGCCCGCAAGAAGAAGCGCAAGGCCGAGCGCCAGGCGCGCAAGAAGGGCCGGAAGAAGGGCCGCCGCTGAGCCGGAGCGCGTGGTGGACCTGCCCCGCCAGCGCGCGCTCTCGACGTACCGCGCGGCGCCGTTCCGCCCGCCCGCCTGCGCCGGCGCGGTCTACCCCGACGCCCCCGGCGCGCTCCGCCGCGCGCTCGACCGCTGGCTGGCGCTCCCTGCCGGCGCCCCGGCCGCGCCGCCCGCGCCCCCCGGCGTGGTGGTGGCGCCGCACATCGACTACGCGCGCGGCGCCGCCGGCTACGCGCACGCGTACCGGGCGCTCGAGGCGAGCCGGGCCGACCTGTTCGTGATCTTCGGCACCGCCCACGCCACCCCGCCGCGCCCGTTCACGCTCACCCGCCTCGACTACGGCACGCCGCTCGGGCCGGTCCGCACCGACCGCGCGCTGGTGGACGCGCTCTGCACGACGCTCGGCGAGGACGCGCTGCTCGGGGACGAGCTCGTGCACCGCGACGAGCACTCGGTGGAGCTGCAGGCGGTGATCCTGGCCCACCGGCTGCGCCGGCCGTTCACCGTGCTGCCGGTGCTCTGCTCCGCCATCGGCCACCTCGCCGACCCGGCCGCCGCGACCGCGCCGTTCCTCGGCGCGCTCGGCCGCGCGGTGGCGGGGCGCCGGGTGTGCTGGGTGGCGGCCGCCGACCTCGCCCACGTCGGCCCCCTCTACGGCGACGCGCGGCCGCCCGCGCCGGCCGAGCTGGCGGCGCTCGCGGCGGCGGACCGGCGCACGCTCCGCTACGTGGAGGCCGGGGACGCGGCGGGCTTCCACCGCGACGCGGTCCGCGACGGCGCGCGCCGGCGGCTCTGCGGCATCGCGCCGATCTACGCGGCGCTCCGCGCGGCCGGCGCCGGCGCGCGGCTGCTCCACTACCAGCAGTGGACCGACGGCGTCGACTCGGTGTCCTTCGCCGCGGCCGCCGGCTGACGGCTAGCCCTCGTCGCCCCCGCGGGCGTCCTCCTCGCCCGCCGCCTCGCCGTACTCGATGGCGCAGCGCGGGCAGAAGGCGTTCGGCGCGGGCGCGCCGGGCACGGCGATCGTGTCCCCCTCGGCGCCGCACACCTGGCACTCGCCGGCGATGACGACCTCGCCGCGGTCCTGCGGGCTGTTCTTGGTCGGCTCCCTCATGATCCACCTCGCCGTCTGCGCTTCGGCACCACCAGGCCGCGCGAGAGGCGCCGGAGCACGCGCTTGAGCTGCCGGCGCTTGTACCGCTCGTGCGACGAGTCGCCCGCCTCGTTCGCGATCGCGGTCGCGCGATCCACCACCTGGAACTCCACCAGCGAGAACACGATCCGCCCCAGCTCGTCCGCCATGGGATCGAGCGGCGGCAGGAGGTCGTCGATGCGGACCGGCAGGTCCACCACGAAGTTCAGCACCCGGTAGCCGCGGCCGCTGAACTCGTTGCGCGGCTCGGAGGGATCGCGCCGCTCCAGGTCCGGCGGGAGCTGCAGCTGGCCGCCGATCTCGGCGCCGCGCGGGTGGCGCTTCAGCAGGTCCACGAAGCGGACCAGGCTGTTCTGCGTCTGGCCCGGGACGGTGTAGTTGAACGGGAACAGCGTCCGGGTGAGGTGCAGCACCACCGGCGCGATCTGCTCCGGGGTCTCGGTGACGATCCGGTAGCGCACCCGGTCGAAGATCTGCGCCGCCACCGACTCCTTCTTCGCGATGAGCTTCGTCACCAGCGAGCCGCGCGCCTTCACGCTCCCGGCGAACTCGAGGATGGGCATCCCCCCGGCCCGCATGCGGGCCGCCTCGCCCATGATGCGGCGGTCCACCCGCTCCGAGAGGTCGCTCTCCCGGGTGGGCGTGCGGAACAGCAGCTCGCGCGCCTCCAGGTGGTGGATCACGTGCATCACCTTGAGCACCACGCAGGCGATGCGCCGGTACTTCCGCGGCTCGGCGACGCCGGAGGCGAGCAGGAACAGGTCCCGCACGTCGTCCGGCATGGCCACGGGGTCGGCCACCCGGTAGCCGAACGCGTGCCGCAGGTACTCGACCGCCTGGCCCAGGATGGCGCGCAGGCGGCGCTCGTCCCGCGGGTCCTCCAGGTCGAACAGGTTCAGGCCGAGGAACTCGTCCACCTCGGCGGCGGTGGTGAAGTCCAGGCGGCGCCAGTCCACCACCGACCCGCCGCGCAGCACGAGCCGCAGCGCCTCCAGCTCGGCCAGCCCCATCTCCTCGAGCGGGCGGTAGAGAGCGCCCGGGACGGACGGCTGCTTCGGCTGCTTCAGCTCGAAGGGCATCTCTCCTCGGAGGTCGCGGGGCGCGAACGGCGAGGCTGAAGATGTCAGCGCGGGGTGGCCGGGTCAAGGCACCGATGGCCGCACGCGAGCGGCCGCCTGCCGCCACGAGCAGCGCCCGCCGGCCCCGAGCCCGTCCGAGGTCCGGCGGATCCCCGCCTGTTCGTGAACGTCGATCGGCCGCTAGAACTTGATCGGGAACGTCACGTCGGAGCGGCCGCTCTTCGACCTCGGGAACTTCGTGCCCCGGAGCACGCCCGACAGGCACTGGGCGAGCGGGCCCGAGGCGTACTCCGGCGTGGCGCACTTGGCGTTCTGCACCGACCCGTCGGGGGCGATGGCCCAGCGCATCTTCAGCACGCCGGACGCGGCCGGATCCCGCGTCTTCTGCTCCTGCACGCACTGCTGCAGCGAGGAGACGCGGCCGAGGATGGTCTCGTTCACCTGCGAGTCGGAGACGCGGTCCGGCAGCGCGCCGCCGCCGGGCGCGGGCGGCACGTACACGGAGCGTGCGCCGGGCTTGGTGCCGCCGAGCGCCGCGTCCAGCGCGGCGTCGTTGCTCTCGAAGTCGAGGACGGAGTCGCGCTTCCGCGGCGCGGGCGCCGGCGCAGCGTCGGCCTTCGCGACGCGGGTGGGCTCCGCCTTGGCGACGCGGGTGGGCTCGCGCACCGCGCGCTCCGGCGCCTCGCGCCGCGCCGGGCGCGCCGGGGCGGGCTCGCGCCGCGCGGGCGCCTCCGCGACCTTGCGCGCCGGCTCGGGCGCCGGCGCCGCCTTGGCGGGCTCGGCGGCCGCCGCGGGCGCGGGCTCGGCGGCGGCCGGAGGCGCGTCTGCCTTCGCGACCACCGGCTCGGCGGCCGGCGTGGGCGGCGGCGTCGGCGCCGGCGCCGCCGCGGGCTGCGCGGCGGGCGGGGCCGGGGCAGGCTCCGGGCGGGCCGCGGTCGCGACCGGCGCGGGCGCGGCCTGGCTCGCCGGCGCGCGGCCGAGGATCCACCAGCCGGCCCCCGCGGCCGCGACCACCGCCACCGTCGCCACCGCGCCGAGCACCGCCGCGCGCGAGGCGGAGCGGCGGTTCCGCAGCTCCTCCGCGCCGCGCGCCACCGACGAGCGCCGCTCGATCTTCTTCTCGCCGGTGGTCTCGAGCGCCTTGATGGGCAGCGGCACCGCGCCGGTGGGATCCACCCCGCCGCCGTCCGGCAGGTCCATCGAGTCCATGAGCGACTTCACGCCGCCGGCCGACGGCCGCGCCGCGGCCGGCTCGGGCGCGCGGGCGGCCAGCTCGTCGCTGGCGAGCGCGGCGAGCGCGGACGCGCCCACCGGCTTCCAGTCCACGTCCGCGCCCGGCACCGGCGACGCGGCCGGCGCGGGCTCCGGCGCGGCGCGCCCCGCCGAGGCGGACGCCGCGAACGGCGCCGGCGTGCGCGACGGGCGCGCGCCCCGCGGGACCGGCGAGAGGTACGCGGCCAGGTCCGGCACCGCGGACACCGCCGCCCAGTCGCCCATGCCGGGCCGCCACACCAGCGAGTCGGGGCCGACGTCGCCGCCCTCCCACTTCTTCTTCACCTCGAGGAGCGGCAGCGGCCCCACCTGCGCCTGCCCGATGGCCACGTACCACTCGGTGGCGGGCAGCTCGGGCGCCGGCGCCGCGGAGGCGGCCGCGAGGCGCGCCTGCTCCTCCGGCGTGGTCTCCTGGGTGGCGTCGGGATCCTGCCCGGGCGCCGCCACGCCGGCCGGCGGCGTGTCGCCGAACGCGTGGTCGAACGCCTGGCCCAGCTCGGCGTCCAGCCCGCCCTCCGGCGCGGTGCCGCCGCCGGGCGGCGGGGTCCCGGCGCCCCCGTCGCCGGCCGCCGCGGCCGTCGTGGACGCGGGCGTCTCCGGCGCCACGGCGCCGTTCTCCGCGGCCCGGCGGACCCGGATCACGTTCCCGCACTTCTTGCAGCGTACCTTGACGCCGCTCGGACCGACCTTGTCGTCCGAGATCATGTACTGAGCGTCACACCGATCGCAGCCGAATTTCATGTGCCAACCCGCGCAGATCCTAGGTTTGCCTGCTCCGCACCGTCAAGGACGCCCCCGCTCACGCCGGCACGACGCAGGAGAGGCCGAGCTTCTCCCGCAGCGTCGCATACTCCTCGGAGACGCAGAACGTCGCCAGGTCGCGCAGGCGGGTCTCCTCCCGCAGCTTCGAGACCTGGGGCTTCTCCGCCGCCGCCGCCCGCCGCACCACCTCGAGGTCGCCGGCGAGCAGCGCGCCGGCGCGGTTCGAGGTCAGCTCCGCGCCGTCCAGGTACGACCGCACGTCGCCCGGGTGCTGCACCTCACAGTAGCTCCGGGCCAGGAGCTTGAGGGTGTTCTTGCGCACGCCCTCGGGCAGCGTGCGCTCCAGCTCGCGCTTCAGCTTCTCCACCAGGTGCGGATCGGCGGTCACCACGAAGCGCGAGGTGCCCACCGAGCACGCCGCCTGGAACACCAGGTCGAGCTGGTCGTGCGGCATGAGCCGCGCGAGGTACAGCTCCGGCCGCGCGAACGCCATCGCCTTGCCGATCGCGAACCACAGCTCCTTCTTCGGCGCCTCCTCGAACAGCTCGTCGGAGGCGACCAGGCCCGCCGGGTCGGTGGGCACGATGGCCAGCTTCGCCGCGGCGCCGGACTTCCGGAACAGCCGCAGGCCCCGGAAGCCGAGCGTGCGCTCCACGTACTTGAACATGTTGGCGAAGAAGAGCATCGAGCCCTGCACGTCGAGCTCGTCCTTCTTCGGGTTCAGCCCGAGGTCCTTGTCCCGCTGCAGGAACATCGGGCGCGCGTGGACCGCCAGCAGCGTCATGATGTCCGCGAGCGGGCCCTTCACCCGCTCGTGGAGCAGCAGCGCCCAGAGCGCGTCGTCGAGCGGGCGGCTCGCCTGCTCGCGCGCGAACTTGCGCAGCCGCGCCACCACCTGGACCTCCTCGCCGTCGGTGGCGCCGAGCAGGTGGACGAGCACCTGCGCCGCCGAGTAGGCCTGGTCGTACTCGCGCCGCGAGGCGTGCAGCTTCACCAGCGCCGCGGCCGGCTTCTGCGTGCGGCTCCCGCCGCGCAGCAGCTGCCGGTACGCCGCCACCGCCTCGGCCTCCTCGCCCGCCTTCCGCGCCGCGAGGTCGGCGTACAGCTCCAGCGACACCGCGTCGTCCGGGTCGGCCTTCGCCACCACCTGGTAGGCGAGCCGCGCGCCGTCGTCGTTCCGCAGCACGTTGCGGTACAGCTCGCCGACCGTCTTCCACAGCGCCAGGCGCGCCTGCGCCACGTCCGGCGTCTTGGGCAGCCGCTGGATCATCCGGAGGTACGCCTGCTCCAGCTCCTGCCAGCGCTTGCCGCGGGTGAGGGCGTCCTCGATGGCCGCGAACGCCTGGACGAGCCGCGGGTTGCGATCGAGCGCGCGCTCCAGCTCGGCCAGCGCGGCGTCCTCGTCCTTGACCTCGTCGCGCAGCACCTCGGCGCGCGCCAGGTGGAGCCGGGCCGCGCGGACCGGGTCGGCCTGCACCTCGGGCCGCGCCACCATCTGCCCGAGCACGTCGGCCGCCTTCTGGCCCTGGCGCGTCTCGCGGTACAGGCCGAGCAGCGCCTCGGTGACCGGCAGGCTGGTGGGGTCGATGCGGGTGGCGCCCAGGAACGCGTCGATGGCCTGGTACGGATCCTGGAGCTTGTCCCGGCAGGCCTCGCCGATGGCGACGAAGTCGTCGAACCTGGCCTTGCCCTCGAGCAGCGGCAGGAGCCGCTGCCGCTGGTCCACCGCGCCCTCCCAGTCGCCCACCGCCTCGAGCACCCGCACCAGGCTGCGGCGCGACGGCTCGTGGTTCGTGTCGATCTCGAGCGCCTTGCGGAACGCGTTCGCGGCCCGGTCGAGCTGCCCCAGCTTCGCGGCGATCTCGCCGATCTGCCAGTGCGTCTCGACCACCTCGAGGTCGGTGAGGCCGTCGCGGTGGTGGATGATGACCGCGGTGAAGATGCGCAGCGCCTCGTCCCACTCCTCCCGCCGGACGAGCAGGTTGCCGAGGCCCTCCAGCGCGGGCAGGTAGGTCGCGTCGAGCTCGTACGCCCGGCGGTAGGACGCGAGCGCCTTGTCCATGCGCCCGAGCTTCTCCGCCACGTAGCCCTGGCGGTAGCACTGGCGGCACAGCTCGCGCGCGTCGCCGCCCGAGTCGAGCACGCCCACGATCACGTCGAGCACGCGCTCGGCGTCGGCCCAGCGCGCCTGCGCCACGTAGATGTCCGAGAGCGGGCGCGCCGCGTCGAGGTGGCCGGGGGTCCGCTTCAGCGCCTCCTCGTAGTAGCGGGCCGCGCTCTCCCGGTCGTCGCGCTCCTCCTGGTAGACGCGCGCCGCCTCGGTGTAGCGCTCGGTCTTCTCCTGGACGTCGGTCGCGTAGCGGGCCTCGTCGACCAGCAGCTCGAGGTACCGATCCCGGTCGCGCTCGCGCTCCGCGATGCCCTTCAGCGCGCGCAGCGCCGGCAGGTTGCCCGGGTCGAGCTGCAGGGCGCGGCCGTAGGCCTCCTTGGCCCCGGCCACGTCCATGAGCATGTCCTCGAAGATCGCGCCCATGCGGACCTGCAGGTCCACCGCGTCGCGCGAGCCGCCGGCCACCCGCGCCTCGCGGCGCAGCATGTCGAGCGCGAGGTTCCAGTTGCCGCTGTTCTCGTACAGGCGCCCGAGCGCGCTCACCGCCTGGCGCGAGTCGGGGTCGAGCTGGAGCGCGTGGCTCAGCATGGCCTCGGCGCGATCGACCCGCTGCAGCTCCTTCCACCAGATCTCGCCGATGGCCACCTCGAGCGTCACCTGCTCGCGCCGGTCCTGCACCAGCGAGACGTGGTGCTGCATCACGCTGATGAGCCGGTCCCAGAGCGCCTCGTCGCGGTAGAGCCGCTCGAGGTTCTTGATGGCCACCGCGTTCGCGCCGTCGATGCGCAGCACCGCCTCGTTCTTCTCTATGGCGGAGCGCGGGTCGCGCAGCTTCTCGTCGTGGATCGCGGCGCTGCGCGACAGCACCCGCACCTGCTCGCGCGGGTCCTGGGTGAGCGCGATGAGCCGCTCGTAGACGCGGTTCAGCTCGGCGAAGCGGTCGAGCTTGGTGTACAGGCGCTCCAGCCCCGCCAGCGCGTCGGCGTTCCGGTCGTCCAGGCCGAGCACGGTCCGGTAGCCCTCCACCGCCGCCTCGTCGTCGCCGATCTCGTTCTCGTGCAGCGACGCGATCTGGAGCTGGTAGGCGATGCGCGCCTCGTCCGAGGCGGAGAGGTCGCGCGCCCGGGCCAGCACGCCGGCCAGGTCGGCCCAGCGCTGCTCGCGCCGCAGCAGCTCGGACAGCGCCTCCAGCGCCGCCGGATCCGCGCCGTCCAGCTCCAGCACGCGCCGCAGCGCGCTCACCGCCTCCTCGACGTCGTGCAGCTCGCCGTCGTAGATGCGCGCCATCTCCAGCAGCGTGGCCTTCTTCTCCTCCAGCCCCGCGGCCGCCTCGAGCTTCTGCTCCAGCGTGATGACGAGGTCGCGCACCCGCCCGCGCCGCTTGAACAGCTGCGTGAGCGCGTCGAGCGCCTCGGGGCTGGCCGGGTCGGCCTCCAGCGCCTTGCGGTAGGCGGCCTCCGCCTCCTCGGGCGCGTCCAGCCGCTCGTCCCGCACCTTGCCCAGGCGGAGCAGCAGGCGCGCCCGGACCATGCCCTTCGCGTCCTCCGCCACCTGCTCCAGCACCGCCGCGAGCTCGTCGAACGCCTCGGTCTCGGCGGCCAGCCGCTCCGCCTCGGCGAGCGCCTCGGCGTCGCCGGGCCCCTCGGCCAGCGCGCGGCACCAGCCGAGGAAGCTCATCTCCTTCTGGCCGAGCCGCTTCTCGTGGACGCCGGCCACCTCCTTCAGCAGCGCCAGCTTCTCCGCCGGGTCGGGCAGGTGCGGCGCGAACAGGTCGCAGACCCGCGCCAGCGCGCGCCAGTTGCCGGCCGTCTCGTGCAGCGCCCGGAGCTGCTCGTAGGCGGTGCGGTTCGCCGGGTCGAGCTCGAGCACCTTGTCGAGCGCCGCCGCGGCGGCGTCGTTCCGCTTCTGGGCCCGCCACAGCTCGGCCACCGCCAGCCAGGCCGGCACCGCCTCGGCGGGGCCGCCCTCGGCCGCGAGCAGCGCGGCGCGGGCCTCGGCGGCGCGGACGCCGTCCTGGGCGGCGCCGCCCTGGCGGAAGATCTCCTCGATGCGGACCAGGTCGCCGGCCGTGTGCGGCTCGATGTCGAACGCGAGCTTGGCCTGCTCCACCGCCTCGCGCTTCTGGCCGGCCCGCAGCAGCACGTCCGCGAGCTCGAGCCGGACGCGCTTCACCCCGGCCGCGTCCTCCTGGAGCGGGACCAGGCGCCGGTAGACCGAGACCAGCGCGTCCTGATCGCCCTGGGCGGCGTGGATGTCGCGCAGCGCCTCCAGCGCGCGCCGGTTGCGCGGATCCGACTCCAGCACCGCCTTGTACGACTGCACCGCCTGCGCGGCGTCGCCGAGGCGCGTGCCGAGCACGTGCCCGAGCTTGTCGTTGAGGCGCGCGATCTCGCGCCGGTCCACGGTCGCGGACACGCGCAGCCGGAGGTGCTGCGCCAGGTCCTGCCAGCGCTCCAGCCGCTCGTACAGGTCCTCCAGCGCGGCCAGCCCCGCCTCGTGGCGCGGGCGGATCCCGAGCAGCTCCTTCCAGAGCGCCACCGCCTCGTCGAGGCGGCCCAGCTCGGCCGCCAGCGCGGCCATGCGGGCCAGCACGCGCTCGCGCGCGGCCGGCTCCTGCGCGGCGGCCCGCTGCGCCGCCAGGTTCTGGAACAGGTCCTCGCGCCGGCCGGCGCCGTCGTACAGCGCCTCGAGCGCCCGGAGCGACGGCACGTGGCGCGGGTCGGCCGCCACCGCGGCCTCGTAGGCCTCGGCGGCCCGATCCGGCGCGGCGAGCCGCTCCTCGCAGAGCTGCCCCAGCCGGAACAGGAGCTGGACGCGCTCGGCGCCGTGCGCGGAGGAGGCGAGCGACGACAGCGCGTCGGCGAGGTCGGGCCAGCTCTCCAGCTTCTGGTAGATGCGCTCCAGCGCGGGCAGCGCCGCCGGCGCGGCGGCGGGATCGAGCGCCGCGGCGCGCCGCAGGAACTGGGCGGCGCGGGCCGGCTCGGCCAGGTGCTCCTCGTACAGGGCGCCGAGGCGCAGGGCCACCTGCGCGGTGTCGGACGGCGGCAGCCGGTCCAGCTCGTCCTCGTAGATGGCGGCCAGCTCCTCCTCGTGGCCGCTCCGCGCCGCGAGCGCCTCCATGCGCGCGCGGAGCGCCGGGTCGGCGGGGTCCTCGCGGAACGCCTTGCACAGCGCCAGGAACGCGAGCGAGGGATCGCCGAGCCCCTTCTCGCGCAGCTCGGCCAGCGCGAGGTAGAGCGCCTTGCGCTCCTGCGGATCCGGGCGCTCGCCGGCGCGCTGCTCCAGCACCGCCGCCTGGCGCAGCGGGTCGCCGGCCGCGGCGTAGGCCCGCTCCAGCGCCACCGCGGCGCGCGCGTTGCCGGGGTCCTTCTGCAGCATGGCCTCGAGCCGCGCCAGCGCCTCGGGGTGGTCCGGCCGGGCGCGCAGCACCTCCTCGTACAGCTCGAGCGCGCCCTCGCGATCGAGCAGCCGGTGCTCCTTCAGCTCCGCCAGTCGCTGCCGCAGCGCCCCGAGCACGTTCGCGTCGCCGGCCTCGGCCGCGGCGGCGATCTCGCGCGCCAGCACGTCGCCGAGATCCACCCAGCGCTCGGCCTTCACGCACAGGCGATCCAGCCGCCCGAGCGCCTCGCGATCGTCCGGCGACAGCTCCAGCAGGCGCTTCAGGCTCTGGATGGCGCCGGCCGCGTCGCCGAGCCGCTCGTCCTGCACCGCCGCCAGCCGCCGCAGCAGGTGGGCGCGGCCCTCGGGCAGCTCCTCCACCGCCAGCCCGCGCCGCAGCGCCTGCGCCAGCGCCTCGGGATCCGCGCCCGCCTCCAGCGCGTCGATCAGGCCGACCAGCGCCTCGCGATCGTCCGGCGCGAGGTCGAGCACCTTCTGCCAGGCCGCGGCCGCGCGGGCCGGCTCGCCGTGCGCGAGCCGCGCGATGCGCCGCTGGTACTCGGCCCGCGCGACCGGCTCGCGGGCCCGGTCGGCGTGCTCCTCCAGCAGCGCGGCCAGCTCGTCGCCCAGCCCCGCCGCCTGCGCGTGGCGGACCGCCAGCTCGAGCGACTCGGGCGCGTCGGGATCCGCCGCGAGCGCGCGCGACGCGGCCAGGAACGCCATCTCGGCGTTGCGCAGCGGCCCGCCGTACGTCTCGGCCACGCGCCGCAGCAGCGCGGCGCGCCGGGCGGGCTCGGTCTCGTTCGCCGCCCGCGCCTCCAGCGTCTCCACCACCTTGCCGTGCTCGCCCTCGGCCGCGTACACCGGCTCGAGCAGCAGCGCCGCCTCGAGCGCGGCCGGCCCGGTGCCGCGGGCCAGCTCCTCGAGCGCGGACAGCGCGGCCGGGTGGCGAGGCACGCGGTGCAGCACCTCGCGGTAGGCGACCAGCGCGCCCTCCGCGTCGGCCAGCCGCTGGTGCCGGATGCGGCCGAGCCGGAAGCGCAGCTCGGCGGCCTCGGCGACGAAGTTGGGCTGCCGGTCGGCGAGCGCCACCTCCCGGTCGAGGATCTGGACCAGCTCCTCCCAGCGCTCGGCCGCGCCCAGCAGCCGCCCGAGCAGCCGGAGCGCCTGGGGGTCCTCCGGGTCCACCGCGAGGATCTTCCGGTACGCGTCCACCGCGCCTTCGCGATCCGAGAGCTGCTCAGCCATGATCTTCGCCACCTCGAGCAGGAGTTCCTTGCGGGCCGCCGCCGCGGGCGCGACCTCGGCGAGCCGCGAGAGCGTGACGGCCAGCTCGCGGTGCGCGCCCATGCGGCGGTAGACGCGCGCCAGCGCGCCGAGCGTCTCGGGGGAGACCGCCGCCGCGGCCACCTCCTCGTACTGCCGGGCCGCCTCGGCGAGATCGCCGAGCCGGTCGGCGCACACCGCGGCCAGCCGCCGCCGCGCCTCCAGCGCCGCGCGCGCCGGCAGCCCGGCGGCGAGCGCCACCCGCAGCGCCTCCGCCAGCTCCGCCCACGCGCCGGTCGCCGCCGCGAGCCGCTCCAGGTCCGCCCGCGCCGACGGGGCGTCGCGCCCCGCCCGCGCCGCGTCGGCCAGCTCGCGGACCCGCGCCTCGAACGCGCGGCGCCGGTCCCCGAGCCGCTCGTGCAGCGCGGCGATCTCGGCGAGCAGCGGCGCGCGCTCGGCCTCGTCGGCGCCCTCCAGCCGGACCTCGAGCAGCGCCGCCAGCCGGCCCGCGTCGCCCGCGGTCCGGAGCACGTCCTCGAGCAGCCGCGCCGCGCCCTCGCGCGCGTCCGGGCGCTTCAGCAGGCGCTCCAGGCCGGCCACCGCCTCCGGCTCGCGCGGGCGCTCGGCGAGCACCTCGGCGTAGCCCTCCACCGCGCGGCGGGGATCCGGGTCGCGCTCCAGGCGCGCCGCGCGCCGGAGCAGCGCCGCCACCCGGCGATCGGGATCGGCCCCGCAGGCGCGGGCGAGCGCCTCCAGCACCTGGAGCAGCTCCGCCGTCGCCGGCCCGGGCTCCGCGCCCGGCGCCCGCTCCAGCACGCGCGCGAGCCCCTCCAGCGCCTCGATCCGGTCCGGGGCCTCGTCGAGCGCCGCGCGGTAGGCCTCGGCGGCCACGCCCCCGTCCCCCAGCTCGTCCGCGACCACCGCCGCGTGCAGCAGGTGGCCGATCCGCTCCTCGCCCTCCGCCAGCGCGGCGCGGCGGCGCGCGACCTCGAGGATCTCCCGCGCCGAGCGCGCCGCCTCGTGCAGCGCCGCCAGGGCCTCGAGCGCCTCGGCGTCGTCCGGCGCGAGCGCCAGCACCGCGTTCCACGCGTCCACGGCCCCCTGGCCGCCGGCGCGCGCCTCGCGCAGCCGGGCCGCCTGGCGGAGCAGGGCGAGCCGCTCCTCCGGCCCCGCCGCGGCCGCCGCCTGCTCGTAGACGTCGGGCAGCTCGTCCTCCGAGCCGGTCTCGCGCGCGAGCCGCGCCAGGTCCTCCTCGGCGCCGGCGCGGGACGGCCCGCCCTCCGCGAAGGCGCGGCAGGCCGCCACCCAGGCCAGGCCGGGCTCGCCCATGTCGCGCTCCAGGATGGCGCGCAGCTCCGCGTGCAGCCGGGCGCGCTCGCCGCGGTCCTCCACCGCCGCGAGCCGCGCCTCCCGCGCCGCCACCCGCCGGGCGTGCTCGCCGCCCTCGCGCAGCGACGCGTCGGCGGCGTCGAGCGCCTCGCGCCCCACCGCCCCCGGGACCGCGGCCAGCTCGGCGAGCGCGTCGCGCACGTCCGCGCGCGAGGGATCCCGGCGCAGCAGCTCGGCGTGGAGGGCCAGCGCGCCGGCCGGATCGCCCAGCCGGAAGCGCCGCAGCTCGGCGAGCCGGGCGGCGGCGTCCGCGTCGAACGCGCGGGCCAGGCGGCGCTCCAGCAGGGGCGGCGAGCGCCTCGGGCCGGTCGAGGCGCTGGTACAGCCGCTCCAGCGCCGCCGCCGCCTCCGCGTCGTCCGGCGCGAGCGCCGCCACCTCGCCCCACGCCGCGGCCGCGCGCGCCGGATCGGCGAGGCGCGCCTCCGCGACCGCCGCCTCCTCGCGCAGCGCGTCCTCGCGCGCTGCCGGCGCGGCCTCCGGCGCGGCCGCCAGCGCGGCGCAGACGTCGGCGAGCTCGCCCCAGCGCTCGCGCGCGCGGTGCAGGCGGCGCAGCGCGGCCAGCGCGTCGCGATCGCCCGGCGCCGCCTCGGCGACCTCGGCCCAGGCCGCGGCGGCGCGGTCCCGGTCCAGCCGGCGCTCGGCGAGCTCGGCGCGCTCGCGCAGGACGGCGAGCCGCCCCGAGGCCGGCACCGCCTCGACCAGCGCGTCGTGCACGCGCGCGCAGGCCTCCCACTCCTGGGCCTCGCCGGCCACGCGCCGCAGCTCGGCCCGCAGCTCGGCGTCGCCGGGCAGCTCGCGCGCGGCCGCGGCCAGCGCGGCGAACGCGAGCGACGCCTGCCCCAGCTCCTGCTCCGCGACGCGCGCGGCGGCGCGGTGCGCGGCGGCGCGGCCGCCGGGCTCCGGGTGCGCCCGGGCCTCGGCCTCCAGCGCCCGCAGCCGCCGGCGCGGGTCCGGCTGGCCGGCCAGCGCGCGCGCCGCCATCAGCGCCGCGCCCGGATCCTCCGCCCCGAGCTGCTCCTCCAGCGCCGCGAGCGCGGCCGCGTCGTCGGGCGAGGCCCGCAGCGCGGCGGTCAGCCGCTCCACCGCGGCGCGCGCGTCGCCCATCCCGGCGCGGATGCGCGCGCTCTCCAGCGCGGCCCGGGTGGCCTCGGCCGGCTCCGGGGAGGCCGCCGACAGGTCGCCGAGCGCCTCGGCCCGCCCGGCCTCGTCGCCGGCGGCCCCGAGCGCGCCGGCGAGCCGCGCCAGCAGGCGCGCGCGCTGCTCCGGGGCGCAGCGGGCCAGGGCGGCGCGGCACGCCTCGGCGGCGGCGGCGGGGTCGCCGAGCCGCTCCTGCAGCACCTCGGCGCGCTGCGCGAGCAGCGCCACCTGCTCGGCCCCGGTCGCCGCGGCGGCGCGCTGCGCCAGCAGGCGGTCGGCGTCGGCCCAGCGCTCGGACGCGAGCGCGGCGCGGGTGAGCCCGGCCAGCACCGCCGGGTCGCCGGGCCGCAGCTCCAGCGCGCGCCGGAGCTGCGCGGCCGCGTCGTCGAACGCGCCCAGGTCCTCCTCGGCGGTGGCGGCGGCGCGGATCCGGAGCGCCGCCTCCTCCTCGGGCCGCCCGGAGAGCCGGCCCGCCGCCTCGACCAGCAGCGCGAACAGCTCGCGGTGCGCGCCGACCTCGCGGGCCAGCGCCTCGCAGCGGGCGCGGGCCTCGGCGTGGTCGGGGCAGGCCCGCAGCGCCGCGGCCGCGGCGGAGAGCGCGCCGCGGCGGTCGCCCAGGCGCTCGGCCCGGACCGCGGAGGCGTCGAGCAGGTGGCGGGCGCGCTCGCGCGGATCGGCGGAGGCGGGCAGCTCCTTCGCCACCCGCTCCAGCATGGCGGCCTGCCGGGAAGCGTCGCCCGCGGCGGCGTGCGCGCGCGCCAGCGCCTGCGCCACGCGCAGCGGCTCCGCGCCGCGCGCCAGCAGCCGCTCCAGGAGCGCCACCGCCTCCGCGCGCTGCGGCGGGGAGAGCCCGCCGGCCTCGACCACGGCCAGCGCCACCCCGGCGGCGTCGGCGTGGCGCCCGAGCGGCTCGGCCAGCGCCTCGGCGCGGGCCAGCTCGATCACGGCGCGCTCGGCGGGGCCCCGCGCGCGCGCCGCGAGCCGCGCCAGGATCGCGATCCGCTCCTCGGCCGCGGCCGCGCCGCCCTGCGCCTCGAGCGCCGCGTGCAGGCCCCACAGCGCCTCGTCGTCCTCCGGGCCCTCGGCGAGCACCGCGCGCCAGGCGGCCCCGGCGCGGTCCGGCTCGCCGGCCTCGGCCCAGAGCCGCGCCAGCTTCGCGCCGAGCGCGCGCCGCTCGTCGCCGGCCGCGTGCTCGCGCCGGGCCTCGAGCTCGCGGGCCAGCTCCTGCTGCTGGCCCGCCCGCGCCAGGCACGACTCCAGCGCCGCGCGCGCGCCGCGATCCTCCGGGTCCACCTCGACCAGCGCGCGCCAGGCCCGGACGGCCTCCTCCGGCTGGCCCAGGTCGCGGTCCAGGATCTCGGCCACCCGGCGCAGCAGCGTCTTGCGCGCCTTCAGGTCGCCGTTCGCGGCCGCCGCGGCGGTGCGGTAGGCGCGCGCCAGCTCCGCGAACGCGTCGGCGCGGGCGGCGGCGCCCTCCATGGCCTTGCGGGTGGCCGGCCGGGCCGGGTCGAGCGCGAGCGCGCCCGCCAGCGTGCGCAGCGCGTCGCGCGGACGCCCCAGGCGCTCCTGCTGGATCTCCGCGAGCCGCTCGAGCAGGCGCACCCGCTCGCCGGGGGAGCGCTCGCGGCGGGCCGACAGCTCCAGCACGCGCGCGAGCGGCTGCCACTCGCCGGCCTCGGCGAGGAGCGGCGCCAGCGCGGCGGCGGCGGCGGCGTGGCCGGGGTCGGCGCGCAGCGCCGCCTCGAGGTGGCGCCGGGCGCGGCCCGCGTCGCCGAGCTTCTCGCGTGCGATGGCGGCGGCGCGCACGCGCAGCGGCGCGTGGGCGGGCTTCGCCGGCGCGGCGGCGAGGTGGCGCTCCAGCACGTCCAGCGCCTCCGCGAAGCGGCCCGCGTCGGTCTCGTGCTCGAACGCCTGCAGCGCGGCGGGCTCGCAGGCGGGATCGAGCTCCAGCGCGCGGCGCAGCGCCGCCAGCGCGGACTCGGCGTCGCCGAAGCGCACCAGGTCCACCCGCGCCATCTCCAGGTGCAGGGCGACCTGCGCGGCGCGGTCGCGGGTCTGCGTCGCGAGGCGCGCCAGCGCGTCGGCGTGGCCGCGGTGATCGCCGCGCTCGGCCAGCACCCGCTCCAGCAGCTCCAGCGCGGCCGGCGCGCCCGGCGCGAGCGCCCAGGCCCGCTCGATCCGCTCCACCGCGCGGCCGGCGCCCTCGGGATCGTAGGCGGCGTGGATCTGCGCGAGCCGGAGCTGGAGCGCCGCGGCGGTGCGCCGGTCGGACGCGCGCGTCGCCTCCGCCTCGAGCCGGCCGGCCTCCTCGCGCCAGGCGCGCGGGAAGCCGCGCAGCCGCTCCCGCGCGGCCGCCGCGCCGGGCGCGGCGCGATCGAGCGCGAGCGCGTCGATGAGCGCGTCGGTCGCGAGCGCGTGGTCGAGCGGCTCGTCCACCAGCGCGGCGCCCAGCCGCGCGTACTCGGCGGCGAGCGCGCGCGGATCGGCGCCGGCGTCGCGCGCGCCGTCGAGCAGCCGCTTCGCCTGCGCGAAGCGGCGGAGCGCGCCGAAGCACTCCATGGCGCGGGCGCGCGCCTCCTCCAGCGAGGGATCGAGCCGGTGCGCGCGCGCGTAGAGCAGCGCGGCGCGATCCCGCCGTCCGAGCCGCTCCTCCTGGACCTTGCCCAGCCGGAGCGTCACCGCCGCGGCGGCGGCCGGGTCGGCCGTGGCGGTCGCCTCGCGCTCCAGCGCGGCGGCCACCCCCGCCCAGTCGCCGCGCTCCTCGAGGAGCTCCACCAGCGCGCGAAGCGCCACGGGGTGCGCCGGCTCGAGCTGGAGCAGCTGCCGGTACAGGTCCTCCGCGCGGGCCACGTTGCGCAGCTTCCGGTGCGCGAGGGTGGCAGCCTCGGCGAGCAGCGGGCCCGGTCCGGCCACGTGACGCGCGCGCCCCTCGTAGAGCGCGATCAGCTCCTCCCAGCGCGCGCCGCGCTCGTAAAGTCCCACGAGCGCGTGAAACGCCTCGTCGTCGCCGGGGGCCGCCTCGAGCGACTCGACGTGGGATCGGATCTGCTCGTCCAGGGAGGGTGCGCTCAAGGTGGCTTCGCGGGGGAGTGAGTGGCGGGAAAAAAGCGCCTGACGACGCGGAAGTATAGGGCGCTGTTCGCAGGAGGGTCAACGTTGTCCCGGCCGGATTCCCTTGCCCTTACGGGCATTTGACTACATCGCCCCCGGTCGCGGGCGGGGTGGCAGGAACCCGGACGACCCAGGGTACGGGGTCGCATTGACCGTCCCTCCGCGGGACGTGTCTGGGGGCGCCGCGGTGCGTTTCCCGCGCAGATCGCGCGCTCCGCCGCCGCTCGCCCGACCGTGCACGAGCGGTGATCGCGGGCGACCGGCGCGAGACGCCGCGCGGCGCGCGCGCGGCGCGGATAGCGCCCGATACCAGCCCGCGATCGCCTCACTGCGACTTCCGCGACGCATCGGCGAGGCGCGGCGCGACCTCGCCGGCCGGCGCGGGCGCGCCGTGCGCGGCGCCCGGCGCGTCCGCCTCCGCGGCCTCGCCGGCGGGGAGCAGGTCGAGGACCGCCAGCACCGCCGACGCCGCGAGGCCGGCGGTGAGCGCGAGGCCGAGCGTCCCGTGCCCGCACGCCATCCCCAGGCCGATGGTGAGGAACAGCACCGCCGCGTCGCGCGGGTCCTTCAGCCCGGAGCGGAACCGGACGAAGCTGCCCAGCCCCACCAGGCCGAACGCCTTCGCCACGCTGTCGCCGATCACCATGGTGATGATCGCCGCGGCGGCGCAGAGCAGGATCTGCGCCTGCGCCATCTCGGTCTTCGGCAGGCGCCGGCCCAGGAGCAGCCGCCAGGGCCGGACCCCGAGCGCCACGCCCACCGCCAGCGCCGCGCCGATGCGCGGGAGCACCGTGCCGAGCGGCAGCGTGTGCAGGTCGATCCCGCTGATCGGGGTCAAGGGGTGCATGACGCCTCCACCGCCGCCGGCGGGAGCGGGGCCGGGCCCGCCGCGTGCGCCGCCAGCGCGAGCGCCGCGTGCGCGTTCCGCAGCACCGGCAGGCTCGCCGGCGCGGCCCGCAGCGCGGCCGCGACGATCTCCCGGCCGCGCGCGGTCGCGGCGAGGTGCCGGAGCGACGACACCGCGGTGGCGGGCCAGCGCGCGACGCCCTCGGCCCGCAGCGCCCAGGCGCGCGGGTGATCCATCCCGTCCACCGCGTCGAGCGCCTCCTTGGTCGCGGCGAGCGCGCGCTCGCGCAGCGGCCAGGTCCACGGCGCCGCGTTGCCCGCCAGCGTGCGGAGCACGCGCTTCGGCGCGAGCGGGAACAGCCGCTCGCGGAGCGCGCGGGCGGGGCCGCTCTCCACCCCGACCGTGCCGCGCAGCGCGGCGAGGCCATCGTGGGCGGCGAGCGCGGCGCGCATCGCGTCGGCGCGCGCGCCGTCCACGCCGGCCAGGCCGCGCCCCACCGCGTCCCACAGCCCCTGCCCGACGCCCTCCGCGCGGAGCGCCCAGGCGCGCTCCGAGCCGAGCCCGGCCAGCCCGCGCAGCACGCCCTCCAGCCCCCCACGCTCCAGCGCCTCGGCGCGGAGCGCCCAGGCCTCCGGTCCATCCGCCGCGACCAGGCCGGCCACCGCAGGCCCGGGCGCGCGCGCCAGGAGCGCGGCCCGCAGGCGCATCGCCTCCGACGACGCGTCGGCGCCCAGGCCGGCCGCCACGTCGGCCGGGACGCGCCCGGCCAGCGCCCACCGCAGCGCGTGCGACTCCGGGTCGGACAGGCCCTCGAGCGCGCGCGCCACCACGGCCGGGCACCGGGCGGCGAGCGCCACCCGCCGCGCGTGGGCGGCGCGGCCGGGGATGCCCGCCAGCAGGTGGGCCGCGAGCGCGGGCTCGCGCGCGGCGAGCGCGTCGAGCGCCGCCTCGAACCGCTCCGCCAGCTCGCCGG
Organism: Anaeromyxobacter sp. K; assembly: GCF_000020805.1. Taxonomy (NCBI): domain Bacteria; kingdom Pseudomonadati; phylum Myxococcota; class Myxococcia; order Myxococcales; family Anaeromyxobacteraceae; genus Anaeromyxobacter; species Anaeromyxobacter sp. K. Next base: position 3,837,448 of record NC_011145.1, read on the forward strand.
TCCCCGCCTGCGCGGCCGCGTGCGCCCGGGGGCGCGCGACGGGCGGCGCGGCGCGGGGCCGGCGCGGGGCGCGGCCGTCCACGCGCGCGGCGATCGCCTCCGCGACCAGGTCGGCGAGCGCCTCGAGCGACCTCCCCTCGTTCGCGACCCGGAGCCAGGCCTCCGGCGCGCCGGCGGCCTCGGCGGCGAGGTGCTCGCGGATCCGGACCTGGAGGCCGTGCCCGGCGAGGCCCTTCCTCGAGCCCGGCTCGTCGGCGCGGCCCTCCAGGATCTTCCCGACGCGCTTGCGCAGCCGCGCCAGGTCGGGATCCACGTCCACCAGGACGGCGAGGTCCGGCCAGGTGCCGCCCGAGGCGGCGCGCACCGCCGCCTCGACCTCGGCGCGCGGGAGGCCGCGGCCGGCGACGGCCAGGGCGAGGATCGAGTGGAGGCTCCGATCGGCGACGCAGAGCGCCCCGCGCGCCAGCGCCGGCCGCACCACCTCCTCGAGCTGCTGCGCCTCGCGGGCCAGGTTCAGGAACAGCTCGGCGCGCGGCGAGAGCTCGAGCAGGCGCGGGTCGCGCGTCAGCTCGCGCACCCGGCGCGCCGCGGCGGTGGCGAGGACCCCGCGCTCGCGCGCGTGGACGACCTCGCGCCCCGCGCCGCGGAGGCGCTCGCAGACCAGGTTGGAGAGCGCGGTCTTGCCGCTGCCGTCGATGCCTTCGAAGGAGACGAGCATGGGGTCAGGCCCTGCGCGTGCGCGCCGGCGCGGCGCGCGAGAACGCCTCGGCGAGCTTGCTGTACGGCTGGGCCCGCGCGGTGACGAGCGCGACGAGCCAGCGCGGCGGCGCGTCCGCCCCGAGCTTCAGCTCCAGCACCGCGCGCGGCTCGGCGCCGAGCGGGGGCGGCAGCCCGTCCGGCCACGGCGGCGCGCCCGGCTCGAGCAGCGGCCAGCCGGCGGGGTGGAACCGCAGCCCGTCGTCGAGGGTGACGCGCCACCCCTCGCACGGCTGCCACACGCGGCGCCGGTACGACGTCGCGACGAGCGGCGCGAGCGGCCCCGGCAACGGCAGGCACGCGAGCGCGCGCGCCAGCGCGGAGCGCGGCATCCAGGTGCGATCCTTGGTGGTGAGCCCTCCCCGCTCGTGCTTCAGCTCCAGCACCACGTGCCCGGGCCGGCCGGAGCGATCCGGGAGGTAGGCCTTCGCCCGCACCTTGACGCAGTCGCCGGGCGACGCGAGCGCCCGGAGCGCCAGCGGCGCGCCGGGCGCGTCGAAGTAGACGGTCGCCACGCGGGTGGTGACCGCTCCCCCGGCGCCGAGCCGCGCCGCGATGTCCCGGGCCTCCCCCGGCGCGAGCAGCACCTTGTGCTCGCGCCGCAGGAGCGTCACCGGTCCCTCCGCGTAGGGCACCACGCTAGAACCTCGTCGCGAGCTGGACGGCGATCGCGTTGGCCGGCGCCGTCTCCCCCGGGCGGCGCGCCCGCTCCCCCTGCACCTTCAGCTTGAGCCCTTCCCCGAAGCCGAGCACCGCCCCGGCCACGGCGGACGATCCGGTGCCCTGCGCGGGCGCGCGGAGTCGCAGCGCCTCCAGGCCGGCCATCGGCGTGACGCGGAGCCGCTTCCCGAGGGGGATCGTGTACTCGACCAGGCCGAGACCGGCGGTGAACGTCCCCTGCTGGATGTGCCCCGTGAGCCCCTCCAGGCTCACCGCCAGCGGCCCCGCGTCGAGCGCCGCGAAGGCGGAGGCCGCCTCGCGCCGGGGCACGTCCGGGGTGGAGCGGCCGGCGCGGTAGCCGGAGGCGCCGAGCTCGAGCGCCCCGGCGAGCCGGACCGCGGCCCGCGCCACGTAGTCCTGCGGCGGCTTCTCGTCGCCGTTGGGCGTGCCCTGGAACACGCCCGCGGACAGCTCCACCGCGCCGTCCCACGGGCGCAGCGCGCCGACCGCGCCGACGCGCCGGCCGCCCAGCTCGTTCCGGTCCACCAGGTAGTCGTTCACCACGCCGCGCCCGATGCGCGGGAGCTTCCACGCGGAGGCCGTCTCCCGCTCGAGGAACGGCGGCTTGAACCGGCCGGCGGTGAGCCGCGTCGAGGAGGGGCCGTCGAGGCGCACGAACGCGTCCTTCAGCGGCTTCGTGTCGGCGACGTCCGCCTCGATGACGGTGAGCAGGCCCGGCATGCTCCCGCGCACCTCGATGCGGGCCCGGTCGAGCGCCACGTCGCGCTTCCACCCGTCGCGCGCGTCCGCCGCGCCGCCGACGAACACCTGCCCGCCCACCTCGATCTGGAGCCCCTCGCGGCGGGCGCGGATCGGCTCCGCCACCGGGCTCGGGGGCGGCGCGACCGGCGCCGGCGGCGCGGACCTCGGCGCAGGCGCCGGCGCCGCGGGCAGCGGGGCGGCGCGCACCACCTCGACGCGCGCCGTGCCGGCCGGCGCGTCGGGCGGCGAGTAGGTGGCCTCGCGGGCGCTCGCCGCCCCGGACGTCGCCGGGGCCGCCGGCACATCCGCCTGGCCGGCGAGGGGCCGGTCGGTGCCCGGCACGGCGGCCGGCGTGGCGACCGCCACCTCGCGCTCGCCCCGCGCCGCCGGTGCGGCGCTCCCCTCCGCCGCGAGCGCGGCACACGGACTGGAGAGCAGCAGCAGCAACGGAAGCGCACGGCGCGTGGGTCGGTATGCGAGCACGGCCGGCCGCGGTGCAACGGCGATGCCCGTACATCCGCGCCCACGCTCCCCCGCCCCCAGGGCGGCCGCGCGGCGCCGATCGTGGAAGCGCGGTTCCCACCCGCGCCCGCGCACCGCCACGCGATCGGCACCGGATCGCCGCGGCGCGCACCCCGACGGAATGGTGCGGCGCCCCGCGCGTGTTCAGACGGGCTGATCCCCTCAAGCGCCGTCCTGCGGCCCGCGCCCTCGGGCGCACGGAGATGCCACATGCGCTCGTTCCCCCGCCTGCTCCTCGCGCTCGCCGCGCTGCCCTCGGCGGCCTTCGCCGCGAGCGTGACGCGCGGCCCCTTCCTGCAGCAGACCGGCCCGTCCTCCGCGCTGGTGGTGGTGGACACCGACGCCGCCGCGACGGTGCAGGCGGTCGCGGACCTCCCGGGCGGCGGGACGGCGCGCGCCGCGAGCGACGGCACCCATCACCTGCTCCGCCTCGAGGGGCTGCCGGCGGCGAGCGCGGTGCCGTACCGGCTCACCGTGGACGGCGTCGAGCGGCCGGGCGGCACGCTCCACACGCCGGGCCGGCCCGACACGGCCGAGGGCCGCGCCGCCATCCTCGCGGTCGTCGGCGACTACGGCACCGGCGATCCCGCCGAGATGAACCACATCGCGCGCATCCGCGAGGAGGGCGCGCAGGCGATCCTGACGGTCGGCGACAACGCCTATCCGGACGCCACCACCGCCGACTTCCTCACCAAGCTGTTCCGCCCGATGGCGGCGCTCCTCGCGGACGTGACGATGTGGCCCGCGCTCGGGGACCACGAGTACCGGCAGGCCTGGGCGCAGCCGTACCTCGACGCGTTCGAGCTGCCCGAGGGACCCCAGGGCGAGCGCTACTACGCGTTCGACTGGGGCGACGTGCACGTGGCCGCGCTGGACTCGAACTGCATCGTCCCGATGGACGCGGCCACCGCCGGCTGCGACGCGAAGACCATGGTCGGCTGGCTCACCGCCGACCTCGCCGCCAGCCGCGCCCCGTGGAAGATCGTCCTCATCCACCGGCCCGTGGTCGCGACCGGGAAGTACGGCGTGTACCCGCAGATCCCGGCGGCGCTGCTCGGGGTGCTGGAGGGCGCCGGGGTGGACCTGGTGCTGCAGGGCCACAACCACCTGTACGAGCGGAGCTGGCCGACGCGGCAGGGCCAGCCGGTGCAGAAGGACTACGACCACCCCGCCGCGCCGGTGTACGTGACGAGCGGCGGCGCGGGCGGCTGGCTGTACGACTTCGCCCTCCCGGCCGAGCCCTGGACCGCGTACCGCGAGAAGATCGACCAGCACCTCCGGCTGACGCTCGAGGGCGGCACGCTGAAGGTGGACTCGATCCGCGGCGACGGCGTCATCCACGACACCTTCACCATCGTGAAGGACGTCCCGCCGCTGCCTGCCCAGCCGCCCGGTGGCGGGGACGGCGGCGGCGCGGGTGGCACCCCGGAGGCGCCGCCCGCGAACGGCGCCGTGGCGGTCGGCTGCCAGGCCGGCGCGGGCTCGGGCTGGGCGCTGCTCGCCCCGCTGGCGGTCGTCATGGCCGCGGCGCTGCGGCGGCGGCGGCAGCGCTAGCGAGCGTCGCGCGGCCGCGCTCGCGGGGAGCTCGCGCGAGCCCGCGAACGCGTGCACGGGCCCCCCCGCAGCTCCGCCCCGCCGGGCGGGGCGCCGCCCCGTAGAAGGGGAAGCCCCCGCGTGCCCGCTTCCCCGCGCGCCGACCGCTGCGCTGCATGTGCTCATGCGACGCACCTCGGCGGCCGCCGTTCTCCTGCTTCCGTTCCTCCTGCTCGCCTGCAACGGCGCGCCCCTCCCCGACGCCTCGCTGGGCGGCCAGCCGGGCGGTGGTGGACCGGGCGGCCAGCCGGGCGGAGGCGGTGGCGGCGGCGGCGCCGGGGCGGTGAACCCCGATGCCCCGCTCGCCGCGCCCGCCTGGCCTCCGCTGCAGACCAGCGTCGAGCCGTACGCGCTCGCGTTCGACGACGCGACGGCGGCCATCGTCTACACGATGTGGAGCAAGGAGTACGCGCCGGGCCGGTTCCACTACCACGGCGCCTGGTGGGACGTGGAGCTGCGCCAGCGCGGCGACGGCTCGCGCGAGCACCCCAAGCACAGCTGGAAGGTGCGCCGCCCGAAGGACGCGCCGCTCGACGGCGAGCGCACGCGCAACCTGCTCGCGGAGTGGCCCGACGGCGGGTACCTGTCGGACCCGTTCTCCTACGGGCTCATGAAGGGCGCCGGCGTCCCCACGCCGCGCGCGCAGTTCGTGACGCTCGACGTGAACGGCGAGCACCAGGGCGTGTACGTCGAGCTCGAGGAGCCGGACGAGAAGCACTTCCTCCTGGAGAACGGCATCGACTCGAACGCCAACGTCTACCGCTGCGGGCTGCGCGACTGCGAGCTGAAGCTCACCCCGCCCGCCCACTACCAGGGCCCGTGGGAGAAGAAGACGAACGAGAGCGAGCCCTCCGACGACCTCGACGCGTTCCTGATCGGCCTGAACCGCACGCCCGAGGGAGAGATCGAGGCGTGGCTGGAGCAGCACGTCGACCTGCCGCGCTTCTTCCGCTTCTACGCGGTGGGCATCCTCATCAGCCTGTCCGGCATCGACGACTCCGGCAGCTACCTCGTCCACGACCGCACGCGCGACAAGTGGCTGTGGGTGCCGTGGGATCTCAACAACGCGAAGCTGGTGTTCTGGCGCGACAACCCGGTGGAGTGGGGCGTGCCGTTCCGCTACGCGATCCCGTTCTACACGCTGTACGACGCGGGCACCCTCGGCGTCGCGGCCGGCAAGGAGGCGCGCTACGGCGGCGCGCACCCGCCGTTCGTGGTGCTGTTCCAGCGCATCTGGGACCGGCCGGCGCTGCGGAACAGGATCCTCGACGAGGTGGAGGCGATGCTCGACGGCCCGTTCGCCGAGGCCGAGACGTCGCCGCGCATCGACGGGCTGCGCGCGCTCATCGCCGGGCTGCTCCCGGCCGATCCCTGGGTGGATCCGGCGCACGCGGACGCCTCGGTGCAGGTGCTGAAGGACTACGTCCGTCGCCGGACCGGGTTCCTGCGCGAGCAGATCGCGCTCGAGCGCCACCGCGGCGAGGGAGGCCTGGTCGTGAACGCGATCGCGCCGGACGCGATCGAGCTCTACAACCGCGAGGACGCGCCGCGCGACCTGGGCGGCCTGGCCCTGACCGGCGACCTGCGCCAGCGGCTCGCGACGCTGCTGCCCGCCGGCACGGTGGTGCCGCCGCACGGGACGCTGCGGCTCCCGTTCCCGGTGGCGGCCGAGGGCGGCGAGGTCGGGATCTTCGACGTCGCCAGCCAGCTGCCGGTGGACGCCGTCTACTACGGGCCGCCCGGCGGGCGGACCTACGCGCGCACGCCGGACGGCGCGGAGACGTGGGCCTGGCGATGAGCGGGGGAGCCGGGGCGGGCGCGCGGCGAGGACCGCGCGCCCGCCGCCTGGATCAGAACGTGTAGCGGACCGTCGGGTAGACCGCGTACCCGCTCGCCTTCGCCTTCGTCGCGTAGACGTAGTCCGCGGCCAGGCCCACCGAGAAGTGGCGCAGGCGCGTGAAGTACTCGATGCCGGGGCCGCCCTGCACCACCACGTCGTTCGTGCTGAACAGGCCCTCGGGCCAGCTCTTCGCGTAGCCGCCGCGGCCGTGCACGTAGAGGTAGAAGCGCTCCCAGTCGTTGCGGTCGGTCCAGCCGAGCAGCGCCACGCGCAGGTCGAGGCCGCCGGCGAACAGGCTGAACGCGCCGTAGCTCGAGCTGCCCTTCTGGTTGCCGCCCTGCCCGTACACGGCCATGGAGAGCCGGTTGCCGAAGTCCATGCCGAGCGTGAGCCCGACCATCAGGCCGCCGGCGGATCCGCCCCCCTTGCCGGCGTAGGGATACTTCGCCGGGTCCTCGGTGGGCGTGTCGGTGAAGCCCATGTAGCCGGCCTCCATGCCGACGAAGAGGCCGCGCTCGACGTCGCGGAAGCGCGCGGCGCGCGGGTCCTCCTGCAGCCGGGGCGCCGACTCCTGGGCGCCGGCGAGGAGCGGCGCGCTGAGCGCCAGGATGGCGAGGATGTTCTTCACGGAGATGTCCCTCCTATTCGCCGCCGGCGGACCGGAGGATCCAGGGGTAGGTGATGACGGCGATGCCGCCGCCCTTGGGCTTGGGGAACTGCCAGCTGGTGATGCGGCTCATCATGCAGTCGTGGACCTTGGCGTCCTCGAGCGTGGTCGCCCCGGAGTCCACCTGCGGGCTGGTGGCGCTGCCGTCGGCCTGGATGACCCACTTGATCGACACCTTGCCCGCGAGCCGCGGGTTGATGGCGAGCTGCTGCTCGTAGCAGTAGCGGATCTGCGCGGCGTGGTCCTGGATGACCTTGCGGACCAGCTCCTTGTCGATCGATCCCATGACCTGGGCGGCGCCGGTGCCGATGCTGATGTCGCGGTCGCCCTTCTTGCCGAGGCCGCCCACGCCGGTGCCGTACGTGCCGAGCCCGCCGCCGCGGCCCTTCGTGCCGACGGCGCCGATGCCGATGGTCTCGCCGGAGCCGCCGCCGCCCGAGCCGGAGCCGCGGATGCCCAGGCCGCCCAGGCCCTGCGCGTCGCCGACCACCGGTCCGAACATGTTGCCGACCGCGCCCTTCAGGTCGCCGCCCAGGCCGCCCGAGCCGAACACGGTGGAGAGCCCGCCGCCGCCGCGCCCGAGCGCGCCGAGCAGGCCGGTGCTCTTCACGACGTCCTTGGCGTTCGGGTCGATGGCGCGCGGCGCGGACCGGGCGTTCGACTTGGGCGCGTCCCGCTTGCCCATCTTGCCCTCGTCGCCCTTGTGCTTCTCGGCCATCTCGCCCGGATCGTCCTTCTGCGTGCCGCCGGCGAGCTTCTCGAGCTTCTTCGGCTTCGCCTCGGGGGGCTTGATGATGAACTTCGCCATCCGGGACGGGTTCTTGAACAGGTCGTCGGCCAGGACGTCGGTGTCGTACGGGAAGTTGTTCGCCGCGACGATGAACCCGGACTGGATGAAGAACAGCACCAGGAACAGGTTGAGCAGCCGGTAGTTGACGCGGTCCCAGAGCGGGACGGGCTTCACCGGCTCCGGCTTCTTCGGGCGCGCCTCGATGGCGAGGCGGCTGCCCACCTCGGCGCGGACCGCGCCGGCGCGGGGCACCGGGATCCAGTAGGCGCCCTTCACCTTCTCGTCGCTGGCGGCCTTGCGCGACTTCACCAGCTCGCCGAACGCCGTGCGCTGCCCGCGCTCGTCCACCACCCCGGTCATCCCGGAGCCGAACGCGAACTTGTAGTCGCCGTCCTCGAAGCGGAGCATCGGGAACTCGGCGAGCGGCAGCCCCTCCACGCGCAGGCTGCACTTCTCGCCGTCGCCCACCAGCACCGGCTGCTTCGGCCGCACGAACGTGGCGGCGTCGAGCAGCGTGTCGCCCCAGAGCACGCGCAGCTCGACCCCGAGGTCGGCGACCGCCGAGAGATCCTCGGCGGCGGCGGCGTCGGCGGGACGGAGCGCGGCGCGGCGGCGCGGCTCGGCGGACCGTCGCGGCGCGGGCGCGGGCGCGGGGGCCGCGGCGGGCTCGGGCTCCGGCCGCGGCGACGTCGCGGGGGCCGCGGCGACCGCAGCGGCCGCGGCGACGAGCGGGGCGGCCGCGACCGGCGCCACCTCGGCGGCGCCGACCGCCGCAGCGGGGGCGGGCGCCGGCAGCTCGGGGTGCGCGTGCCCGTGACCGTTCACGCCGTTGCCGTTCACCTTGGCCGGGCGGGCCGCCGCGGGCGCGGCGACCGCGTGGTTCACCGTCTCGGCCGCGGGCACCGCCGCGTTCGCCGGCGCCGGCACCTCCGCCGCCGCGCCCTCCACCACGATGAGGAGGCCGCCGAGCGTGATCTGGTCGCCGGCGCGCAGCGCGCCGCGGCTGACCTTCTTGCCGTTGACGAAGGTCCCCTCGGCGCTGCCCATGTCGATGATGGAGATGGCGCCGTCCGGCGAGACCTCGATCACCGAGTGGATGCGCGAGACCTTCTCGTCGTCGAGCACCAGGTGCGCCGACGCGAGGCGTCCGATCTTGATGATCTCGCGGCTGAACTGCTCGCTGCGCACGAGCTCGTTGCCGCGGAACACCTTGAGGGTGATGGGGGTGGCCATGGTCTCCCGGGTGGTCGCCGTGGGTGCCGGCTACAGGTCGCCGGATGCCTGCATCACCTTGTCGCGCCAGTCCTCGCGGATCTTGATGAGGTTGGAGTGGTCCACCTTCTGGCGCGACTCCACGTACTCGCCGTCGGGCCGCTTCAGGTCGCCCTCGATGGTGTCGTCCTCGAAGTTGATCACCGTCTTCTTCTCGTACTCGACCTTGCCCTGAGGCTGCTGGGCCGCCCCCTGGCCCGTCGACTGGGCGGACGTCGCGAGGGGAAGGCCGAGCACCAGCGTGAGCAGAAGCATTCGCATCTTGGAACCCCGATTCTCGTTGGCCGAGGCTATCACCGCGGCCGGTGGTGCAAGTAGCAACGGCTGTGCTCCGGAACCGACCTTCGCGCTCACCGTGACGGGTTCGGGGGCGATGTGGGCGCGGCACCTCCGCCCGCACCGGTACCCGGCTCCCCCGGCTCGCTCTTCCCCGCCCCCGCCCCTGCCCCGGCGGCGGCAGGCGCGACGGCGGGCGCGGCCGCCGCGGCCTTGCGCGCGGCGGCCTCCGCCGCCTTGCGCTCCGCGTCCCGCTGCATCTCCTTCGCGGCCTCCTGCGCCCGCTTGTTCTCGGCCACGATCTGCTCGCACTCCCGCTGGAGCTTGAGCGCCGGCGAGTCGGCGGACGCCACCGGCCCCACCATCCGGCCGTAGGCGCGGAGCTCCTCGAGCGCCGGCTCGCACTCGTTCTTCACGCGCATGAACAGGACGCCGCGGGCGAGGTGCACCTCCGGCAGCGCGTCGCCGGACGCCTCCTGCGCCTTCGCGTACGCGGCGAGCGCCTCGTCCGGCTTGTCCTGGTGGCGCTTCGCGACGCCCAGCGCCAGCCAGGCCGCCGCGTTCTTGGGATCCGCGTGCACCATGGCCTGCGCGTGCTCCGCCACCACCGGCCAGCGGCGGCCCTTCACGGCGGCGTCGAGCAGCGCGCGGCGCGCCGGCAGGTACCCGTCGTCCAGGGCGAGCGCCTTGCGCCACTGCACGGCGGCCGCCTCGACGTCGCCCTGCTTCGCGAGCACCTCGCCGGCGAGGAAGGGCAGCTCCGGCTCGGAGGGCGCGAGCTTCTGCGCGCGCAGCAGGATGAGCTGCGCGACGTCCAGGTTGCCGCGCTGCAGCGAGACCCGCGCCATCACCACGTACGCGCCCACCGAGCGCGAGTCGCGCAGCAGGGCCTCGCGGGCCAGCCGCCACGCCTCGTCGAGCTGGCCGGCGTCGCGGTACATCGCGGCGAGCCGCTCGCGCGCGCGGGCGTCCTCGGGGAAGTCGCGCACCACCGCCGCGTAGATCGACTGCGCGCCGGCCAGGTCGCCCTGCTTCTCGAGCAGCACGCCCAGGTTCACCGCCGACTGGCGCAGGCCGGGCTTCGCCGCGAGGGCCTTCTGGTACTCGGCCCGCGCCTCGTCCACGCGCCCCTGCGCCTCGAGCGCGACGCCCAGGTTGTGCCGCGCCTCGGCGACCTCGCCCGCGTCGAGCACCGCGCGCCACTTGCGCTCGAGGACCGCCCAGTCGGTGGGCACCTTGAGCCGGCGCTGGTCCTCCTGCGCCTGGACGGCCTCGGCGTAGAGCCGCTGCGCGCGCGCCGAGAGCGCCTCGGCCGCGTCGGCGGGGAGCCCCGCGGGGCGGGCGCCGGACGCCGGCGCCGGGGCGCTCGCGCGCGAGCCGGCGCAGCCGGCGGCGGCGAGCAGGAGCAGCAGGGAAGCGGTGCGCGCGTGGGTCACGGCAGGAGGTCCTCGTCCTCGTCGCCGCCCTTCTTGCGGCGGGGGAGCTGCGGCTCGGCGTCGGCGCGGCCGGAGCGCGCGTCGGCGGGCTCGGCGGCCGTGCGGCCGGGGCGCGGATCGCCGGGCTCGGCCGCGGCGCTGCGGGCACCGGCCGGCTGGAGGCGGAGCACCGGCAGCGGCGCCTCGGCGGCGCGCGGCGCGCCGGCCGCGGGGCGGGACTGCACCGGCTGGATCTCGGCCAGGATGCCGTAGCCCTTCGGCGCCTCGGCGATCGGCGGCGCGGGGACCGGCGGGACGACCTCGGCCGAGGCCGCGCCGGCCTGATCCGGCTTCGCCTTCGCGAGCATGGCCGAGGCGTCGCGGGCGCACGCGTTCACCACGCCGTAGTCGCGCGACGCGTTCGCGGCGAGCTCGAAGCCCTCCACCGCCTTGCGCTCGAGCGGCTCGGACGCCTGCGTGAGCTGGGCCCGGTACTCCTCCACGAACGCCTTGTTGCCGCGGATCTCGCGGGGGATGGGCGCGGCGTGGAGCGCGCGGGCGAAGCGCTCGTACCCGAGGCCGATCTTGTACAGCGCGCAGATGGCGGGGCCGGCCTGCTTCAGCTTCACCACCTCGCCGTAGGCGTCCTCGAGCTGCTTCAGCTTGCGCCCCTTCACCTGCAGCTGGGCCTTCAGGTAGTTCGGCGCCACGTCGAGCGTGATCTTGTCGTACTTGCCGAAGTCGTCCTCGAGCTCGAGGTACATCGCCTGCGCCACCAGCCCGAGGCCGCGCTCCTTCACCTTGTCCCGGTTCCGCCGCCAGTAGGCGTAGCCGGCCTGGTAGGTGCGCTGCGCGGCGGCGCCGTTGCCGGACTTCTCCTGGATCGCGGCGATGCGCTGCTGCGCGTCCATCCAGTCCTCCGGGTCGCGCGCGTACTTCAGCTGGAACTCCTCGAGCTGGCGCAGCTCGCGGCTGGCCTGGCCCTGCTTGCCGTAGAGGTCGGCGAGCGAGCGGAACATCCGCCGCGCGTCGGGGCCGTTCGGCCAGGTGTCGAGGTACGCCCGGGTGGCGGCCTCGGCCTTGGCCCACTCGCGCAGGCCGGCGCGGAACACCGCCGCGTTCACGATGGCGTCGTTCGCCTTCTTCTCCTCGTACACCGCGGGCGGCCCGGCCGGCGCCTCGGCGACGGCGGCGGCGGCCTTGCCGCGCGCCCTGGCCTTGCCCTTCGCGGCGGGCGGCGGCTCGCGCCGGCTGGCGGCGCGCCAGGCCTGGAAGTACCGCTCGTAGTGGTCCGCGGCGCGCCCGAAGTCCGCCACCGCCTCGTACGCCTCGGCGTTGTCGTAGAGCGACTTCGGCGCGAGCGTGTGCGTCGGGTACCGCTGCAGGAACTGCTCGCGGATCTCCATGGCGCGGTCGAGCCGGTGGGCCCGGACGTAGTCCACCGACGCGTTGTAGTAGGCGGTGGGGGCGAGGCGGGAGGTGGGCCAGTCGCGCGCGAACGCGAGGTACTGCTCGGCCGCGCCCACGAAGTCCTGGGCCTTCTCCTTCTCCTCGATCACCTTGAACGCGCTCTGCTCGATGACGCGGGAGAGGTCGTCCTTGAGCTGCGGGTGGGCGGCGATGAGCGCGCGGTTGTCGTAGAACCGCTTCGCCCAGCCGTTCACGTTGCGCCAGTCGCCGAGCAGGTTGTACGCGTCCAGCACCAGGTTCGCGGAGTAGCCGGCCAGCTCGTGCTGCGGGTGGTCGAGCGCGATGCGCGTGAACAGGTCGCTCGCCTCGCCGAACGCGTTGTGGCGGTAGTGCAGGTTCGCGAGCTTGTAGGCGACCTCCACCCACTTCTCGCCGCGGGGCTGGTACTCGAGGTAGCGCTGGCACGCCTCGGCCAGCTTCTGCCGCTGCGGCGCCATCGCGAGCTTCTTCTTCGGGTCCGAGGGCTGGCGCTTCTCGGTCTCGTCGAGCTTCTTCGCGACGAGGTCGTAGGCGAACACCGCGTTCTCGAGCGCGTCCTTGAAGAACTTGCCCGGCTTCGGCGCCGGCTGCCCGGCCTGCGGCTTCGCCTTGAGCGCCTGGACGTCGGCGAGCGCCACGCGCTCGTACTCCGCGCCGGCGGCCTCGAAGTCCGCCAGCGCGTAGAGCAGCTCGGCGTGGAAGAACCGCATCTCGTAGGCGGGCGGCTCGCCCGGGAAGACGTCGAGGTAGTCCTTGTAGACGGCGGCGGCGTAGCCGGCGACCGGGTCGTCGCGCGTCTTCTTCCACTCGTTGTGGTACTGCACCGCGAGGATGCGCAGGGTGGACTCGGCGTCGCGCCGCGCGTCCTTCAGCACCTTCGCGTTCTTCGGGTCCTTGCCCTCGGCCGACGCCTCGATGTCGCGGAGCATCCGCACGAAGACGTGCGCCTGGGCCACCGCGGCGTCCTTGCGCCCCATGCGGCCGGCGCAGGTGACGATGCGCGACTGGAAGAACGGCGCCTCCACCGAGAGCGGCTTCTCCTGGATCATGCGGTGGTAGACCAGCACCGCGTCGCGATCCTTGCCCTCGTCGAAGTACAGGCCGGCCAGGGACTTCAGCATGTCCCACCAGCCGGTCTGGCCGCCGACGCGCCGGAAGTCGTCCCAGGCGCCCTCGGCCGAGCCGACGTGGCTGTAGGTGCGGACGTAGTCCTTCCGCGCCTCCTTCACCAGCGCGAGCTTGCGGTCGGCGGGCACCGTGCTCGTGGGCATCTCGCCGAAGAAGATGACCCCGCGGAACAGCTCCAGCGCCTCGCTCCAGTTGCCGAGGTTGTAGTGGACCCAGCCCTGCTTGTAGAGCGCGTAGCCGTAGACCGAGCTCTCCTGGTACTCGGCGGCCTTGCGGTAGGACTCGAGCGCCTTGCGCAGGTTGCCGTTGCGGTCGTTCTTGTTGGCCCGCTCGAAGTAGTACTCGCCGAACGCCATCCACGCGTCGGGCACGTAGCGCGAGCTCGGGAACTTCTGGATGAGGGCGCGGTACGCCTTCAGCGCGTCGGGGTCGTTGCGGTCGCGGCGGGAGAGGTTCTCGCCCAGGAAGTAGAGGACCTCGTCCAGGCGCGGGTAGCTCGGGTAGCGCGAGATGATGGCCTTGTAGAGCGCCACCGCCTGCTCCTGCAGGCGCCGCGACTGCTGGTCGAGCCCCTTCTTCTCCTCCTGCAGCCGGCCCACCTCGCCCGGGTTCGACGTGCCGATCTCGATGATGCGGTCGTCCCGGCGGTTCGCCTCGAAGAAGAAGTACTGCGACTCCTCCCAGAGCAGCTCGGCCAGCCGGAAGTACCACTGCGGCGTCTCGGTGGCCGACCCGCCGCCGAGCTGGATGAGCTGCTGGAGGCTGGCGATCTCCTCGCGGCGCTTGGCCGAGATGTCCACCTCGACCTTCTTGCGGAAGGTCTCGAAGTCCAGCTTCGGGCCGCCCGGCTCGGCGACCTTCTTCGCGGCCTGGAGGCTCCCGCCCAGCGACGCGTCGGGCGCGACCTGGCGCTTCTGGCCGAGGTCCGCCTCCTTGGGCTGCGGGCGCGGATCCGCGGCGCGCGCGGGACCGGCCGCGAGCGCCACCACCACGGCGCCGAGGGCGAGAGCACGGGTCATGCTTCGGTCTCTCCTGGTGAAGCCCTACTTCGAGGCGGTGCCGGGCCGCGAGAGGCGGTCCTTGCAGCCGCGGGTGAGCGTGTACGAGTAGGTGCCGAGCTCGTCGCGCCAGAACTCGCCCTCGTACGGCCAGTACAGGTGCTCGTCGGACACGGCCGAGGAGTACTTCAGGTCCTTCACCACCTCGACCTGGCTGCCGCGGGCCAGCGAGCCCTCCAGCGCCTCGCGCTCCTTGCGCGAGACCTCGATCTTGATGCGGAGCGCCTGCGCCAGCAGCGAGCGGAGCTGGTCCCGCTCCCACTCGAGCTTCGCGCGGGTGCGGGCCCCGGCCTCCTCGACCAGCGCCACCTTCTCGGCCCGGAGCTGGTCGCCCAGCCGCTTGGCCAGCGCCGACTGGCGGAACTCGGAGCGCCGCCCGCCGATGCCGCGGTCCATCTCGTCCTCGACCTCCGCGACGCTCTGGGCGAGCTGGCGGACGTTCTGGTCGGTGAACGCGAGCTTCATGATGCGGCGCGGGAGGGCGCCGGCGCGCACGCCCGCGTCGAGCAGGTCGTAGTACGCCGCGGGCGGCCGCTGCGCCGCGGTGGTCTTCACCAGCTCGTCGTAGACCGGCTGGTACAGCCCGGCGAACGTCTCGAGCACGCGCCGCGCCTCGGGGTAGCGGCAGTTCTCGTAGTAGACGATGGACTTCAGGACGTACGACTCGGGGAAGTACTCGTCCTTGAAGTACGGCGACTGCAGCGTGAGCAGGTTGCCGAGCGTCTTCTCGTAGTCGCCGATGCGGTAATGGGCGTACGACGCCTCCCACAGCCCCTCGAGCCAGCTCTCCCCGCCCCACGGCATCTTCCCGTAGTAGAAGATCGCGTAGCGGTTCTGCCGGTTCTGGTAGTGGATGCGCGCGAGCTGCAGGAACGCGAGCTCGCGGAGCTGCGGATCGGCGGCCCGGCCGCGCTTCGGGTTCGTCAGGCGGACCACCTGCTTGAACGCCTCGGACGCGCCGACGTCGTCGCCGGACGCGTAGAGCACCAGGCCGTCCACGAACCGCGCCTTCGCGTACACGTCGCCCTGCTCGTTCGGCGGGGCGTCGCCCTTCGGCGCCGCGGCGCCGGCCTGCTCGCGCACCAGCGACACCAGCCGCCGCGCCTCGCCCCAGGCGCCGCGCGCCTCGTCGGCGCGCCCGGCGTCGGCGAGCGCGCGGCCGCGCTCGAACTCGTACTTGGCGAGGAGGAAGTGGAAGCGGTCCTCGAAGCCGGGCGGGAACGAGTCGCGGGCGTGCTTCGCCACGCGGGAGAGCAGCGGCTGCTCGTTCTTGAGCTTGTTGCCCGCGTAGAACAGCCACTCCATCGAGGAGCCGTAGAAGCGCGAGCCGCTCGGGCCCTTCGCCAGGATCTCGTCGAAGGTGGCGAGCGCCGAGTGGAGCAGGCCCATGCGCGCGAGCGACTTGCCGAGCTGGTAGCGCGCCTCGTCGTGCGCGGCGGCCAGCGCCGGCTCGCGCAGGATCTGGTCGAACGCGAGGGCCGCCGTCTCGGTGGCCTTCTCGTCGAGGAGCCGCTTGGCCGCGTCGAGCCGCGCCTTCGCCTCGGCGGCGGGCGCGGCCTTGCCGAGCTCGAGCGCGGGGAGCGAGAGCGACTCGTCGCGCTTCTGCGCGGCGGGAGGGGCCGGCTTCTTGTCCGGCGCGGTGAGATCGATGCCGAGCTGCGCCTCGGCCGCGGGAGCGGCGGCGAGGGCGGCGACGGCGAGGAGGATCTTGGAGGTGGCGCGCGCCATGGTGGCCTAGTGCCCCGCCCGGTTGTGGAACGGGAAGAAGAACGACAGCCCGATCTCGGTGAACAGCTGGTTCTGGATGTCGTCCCGGGCCGCGCCGCCCTCCTGCCAGTTGGGCACCGGGACCGAGTAGATGTAGTCCTTGAACTCCAGCCGGGCGGCGATCCACTCGGCGAAGAACACGCGGAAGCCGAGCCCCACGTGGCCGCCGATCGTGCTCTTCGTGCCGGGCTTGCCGCCCGAGACGGCGAGCGCCTCCGCCTGCGTGGCCGACAGCACCTCCTCGTAGGAGATCCAGTCGGCACCCGCGATCACCGAGAGGTCGAAGTGCGCGACGCGCTCCGCGAACACGTTGAGCTTGCCGTACACCGGCGACCAGCCCACCTCCAGGCCCGTGACCATCTTGAGGTTGCCGGGGACCTGGTAGAGCTGGGTGTCGGCGGCGTCCTGGCAGCCGCCGTTGGAGGGGCACACCACCGCGGAGCCGGTCCGGGTGGAGCTGCCCGCCGCCACGGCCGCGCCCACGTAGAGCCACTCCGCCGGGTGATAGCCGAGCTTCAGGCCGCCCCAGCGCTTCGCGTAGAACGCGTCGTTCAGGGAGAGGTTGCCGGTGAGGGAGAGCTCGAACCGTCCGGCCTTCTGGAAGAGCGCGCCGGACACCGGCGGGATCTTGCCGGCGAAGGCGTCGGACTTGCTCTGCGCCCGCGCCGCGAGCGGCGCCAGCAGGAGCGCCAGCGCGAGCGCGGCGAGCGCGCGTGCGGCGAGGGATCGGATCGTCAGGCCGTCGGTCGTCATGGGTGGACGTACTCGAACGTCGTCGGGAAGAAGAACGAGAAGCCCACGTTCGCGGTGAACACCTTCTGGAGCGTGCTCGGGACCGAGGCGACGGGCTGATCGGGGTAGAGCGTCGCGAGCATGCCGAGCTCGAACGCCATCCACTCCCGCGGGTAGAAGCGGACGCCGCCGCCGAGGTCGGTGGCCAGGTGCGGCCCCTCGTTGCGCGGCGCGACGCTGGTCGCGGTCCACACCGCGCCGAAGCCGGCCGTGAGGAACAGGTCGAAGTGGATGATGCTCTGGTTGAGGAAGGCCGCCTTGCCGTAGATCGGCGACCACACCCCGGCCAGCATCGCCTGCCCGTACAGATCGGAGGTGAGCAGCTGGCTCTGGAAGGCGAGCTTGCCCTCGCGCACGTTGTCGGTGCGGAGCGAGGTGCCGCAGCCCCAGTCCTCGCGGTAGCAGGCGCCGCGCACCGCGATGGCGAAGGAGTCGTGCACGCTGTACGCGAGCCGCAGGCCGACGCCGAGCTTCTGGTAGAACGCGTCGTTCACCGTGGCCGAGAACATCGGCGCGATCTCGAAGCGCCCGCGCTTCATGAACCCCTTGCGCTGGACGGCCTTCACCTTGTCGCCGAGCGCCACGTCCTTCTCGGAGAAGGGCAGCACCGGCGCCGGCTCGGCCTTCGCCGCGCCCTCGGTGGGCGGTGGCGTGGCCGGCTTGGGCGGTGGAAGGTCATCCGTGCGCACCGGGTCCGCGTCCTTCGCGGGCGGAGGTGGCTGGCTCAGATCGAGCCCTGGAAGGTCCTGGGCGGCCCCGGACAGCGGGACCACCACGACGAGCAACCAGGCATATGCGAGATGTTTTCTCATTCGATGGCGTCCCACGTACACGGGGCATCCTAGCCAAAGCAAATGGGAGGAGCAACGGAGCGTACCGCGCAGAAATGCGTGATTCTGTGCGTCTGTAGGCGCTTGTAGCGGGTCGAGAGCCTTCCTTGTCGAGTCGCGAGGTGCGTGCTAACGATTCCCACAATCATGCGTCCCCAGGTCATCCGATTGATCGCCGCGCTCGCCTCTGCCGCAGCGCTCACCGCTTGCCAGAACCCGAACGTCGGGGAGCGCTGCAAGCTCTCGTGGGGGAGCGGCGACCCGCCGAGCCCGCAGACCGCTTCCGGCGACTACTTCGAGTCCGGCAACATCGGCTGCGAGGACCTCATCTGCATCGTCTCACCGGCCCCGGAAGGCTCCAAGTACGGCGGCTGCTCCGGTGATTCGTGCGGATACTGCTCGAAGCCGTGCGTCTCCGATCAGGACTGCTACAAGTCCGAGACCGGCCTGGTCTGCGACCAGGTGGTGCTCGACCCGGCGTTCCTGGCCAGCCTCGACGAGACGACCCGCCAGCGCTACCTGGGCGAGACGCAGTACTCGTCCTACTGCGTCGTCCCGCGGCAGTGATCGGCGCCCGCGCCGTGGTCGTGCTCGCCGCCGCGCTGGCGTGTGCCTCTCCCAAGGCACCCGAGCCGGCGCGCCCCGCCCCGCGCGTCATCGTCGAGACCGCGGCCGGCGCGAGCCACGCGGTCCGCGTCGAGGTCGCGCGCGACGAGGCCTCGCGCACGCGCGGCCTCATGGAGCGCTCCTCCCTCGCCGCGGACGCCGGGATGCTGTTCGTGTTCGAGGAGAGCGAGCTCCACACGTTCTGGATGCGCAACACGCTCATCCCCCTCGACATGATCTTCGTCGATGACGCCGGCCGCGTGGTCGGCGTGGTGGAGCGGGCCGAGCCCCTCACCCTCTCGCCCCGCGACGTGGGCGTGCCGAGCCGCTACGTGCTCGAGGTGAACGGCGGCTGGGCCGCGGCGCACGGCGTGAAGGCCGGCGACCGGGTGCGCTTCGAGAACGTGCTGTATTGAGCGCGGGGCCCGTGACCTCGCGGGCGCGGCGAGGCCGCGCCGGGCCGCGACGCTAGCCCTTCCTCAGCAGCCGCTTCGCCAGCAGCGGCCCGAGGCTCTCGGACATCAGGCGCTCCACCGTGCTCTCGAAGTCGGCGCGGAGGCGCTCGTCGGACCAGACGAAGCGGATGCCCATCCCCGCCTCCTCGCCCTGCGCGCTCGCGTGCACCACCTCGCCGTTCAGCTCGAACGCCGCCGGGCGCCCCGGCACCGCGAGCCGGAACACGAAGCGCGTCCCGACGGGAAGCGTCTTCCGGGTCTTGATGAACGTGCCGCCCTTCGAGATGTTCTTCGTGTAGTCGGCGAAGAAGCTGTTCAGCTTCTTGTAGTCGACCTTCAGCTCGATGGGCGCGCGCGCGTGCTCGCGGTTCTCCGGCATCGCGCGCCATGTTATCCCGGGGCTGGCGCGGCCGGTAGCGGCGGCGCCGATATCGGCGGGACGCGATGCTCGATCTCCTCCAGGCGCTGATCCGCCGGCGCGCGGTGCGCGGCGCCGCGGCGCTGCTCGCGGCGCTGGGGCTGGCGAGCGGCTCGCTCCCGCTGCTCGACGCGCCGGGGTACGAGCTGGGCGAGGCCGGCGCGCTGCTCGCGGCGCTCGTCCTCGGCCCCTGGCTCGGGATCGCGGCGGGGCGCGCCGCCCGGGCCCGCCCGGAGCCGTCGCCCGCGGCCGCCGCCGCCGCGGCGGGCGCGGTCGCGGCGGGCCTGCTCGGGCTGCTGCTCGCGGGCGCCCTGCTCCGGGCCGCGCTCGGGCCGTGCAGCGCCCTCGCCGCCGCCGGCTTCTTCCCGCTGCTCGCCGTCCCGTCCGCGCTGCTCGCCGCCGCCCTGGGCGCCGCGGCCGCGTTCCTGGCCCGCGGCCGCGCCGGCCCGGCCGCGGCCCTGTACGCGCTGGTCGTGCTGGCGGCGCTGGGCGTGGCGCTCCGGGGCGCGTACGCCGGCCCGGCCGCGTTCGCCTGGAGCCCGCTGCTCGGCGCCTGGCCCGGCCCGCTCTACGACGAGGCGCTCCGGGTGGACGGGCGGGTGGTGCTCGGCGCCCTCGAGGCCACCGCGCTCGCCGCGGCGGTGGCCGCGGCGGCCGAGCTCGCGCTCCGGCCGCGGCGCACGCGGCGCCGGCTGGCCGGGGTCCTGCTCGCGCTCGCCGCGGCGGCGGGCGCGGTCGCCGCCGCGCGGGGCGCCCGCGCCGCGCTCGGGCTGGACGGCTCGCGCGAGACGGTGGCGCGCGCGCTGGGCGGCGTCCGCGAGGGCCCGCGCTGCACGCTCGTGCTCCCCTCGGAGAAGCCGGAGGCGGCCGCCGCCGAGCTGCTGGCGGAGTGCGAGTTCCACGTGGCCGAGGTGGCGCGCGCGCTCGGGATCGAGCGGCCGCCGCGGGTGACGGTGTACGTGTACCGGAGCGCCGAGGAGAAGCGGCGCCTGGTGGGCGCGGCCGGCACCGACTTCACCAAGCCCTGGCGCGCCGAGATCCACCTCGGCGACGCGCCGCTCCCGCACCCGGTGCTGCGCCACGAGGTGGTCCACGCGGTCGCCTCGGCGCTCGCGCCCGGCCCGCTGCGCGTCCCGGCGCGGGCCGGCGTGCTGGTGTCCGCGGGCCTGGTGGAAGGGCTGGCGGTGGCGCTCGAGGTGCCGCGCGGCGCCTGGACGGTGCACGAGTGGTCCCGGGCGGCGCGCGACCAGGGCCGGCTCCCGGACCTGCCGGCGATCGTGGGCCCGGGCGGCTTCTGGAGCCAGGCGCCGGCGCGGGCGTACACCGCGGCCGGGAGCTTCCTCGCGTTCCTGCTCGCGCGGCACGGCCCGGCGCCGGTGGCGCGCGCCTACGCCACCGGCGACGTCGCCGCCGCGCTGGGCCGCCCGCTGCCGGCGCTGGTGGACGAGTGGCAGCGCTTCCTCGACGGCGTGGCCGTGCCGGAGGGGCTCCGGCGCGAGGCCGAGGCGCGGCTCGCGCGCGGCAGCCTGTTCACGCGCCGCTGCGCGCGCGAGGCGGCGGCGCTGGAGGCGGGCGCCGGCGCCGCGGCGGCCGCCGGGCGGACCGAGGAGGCCTGCGACCTGTACCGCCGCGCCGGCGCGCTGACCGGCTCGCCGTGGGCCGCGAAGGCGCGCGGCGACGCGCGGGCGCGGTCCGGCGACCTCGCGGGCGCGCTCGCGGCGTACGCGGAGGCCCGGGCCCAGGGCGAGGGCCAGGGTGCGCTGCAGGGCGCGCTCGCCGCCGCCGAGGCGGACGTCCGCTGGCGGCAGGGCGACGCCGCCGCGGCCGCGGCCGGCTGGGCGGCGGCGCTCGGCGCGGGCCCGGACCGCGGCGAGGCGCGGCTCCTCTCGGCCAAGCTCGCGGCGCTGCGCGACCCGCGGCTCGCCGCCGCCGCCCTGCCCTACCTGCTCGGCCTCGGCGACGCGACGCTCGCGCTCGCCCGCACCGCGGCGGTGGACGCGCCGCTCGCGGCGTACCTGGTCGGGCGCGCGCACGGGATCCGCGGCGAGGCGGCGCCGGCGGCGGCCCTGCTCGCCCGCGCCGCGGCGGGCGGCCTCCCGCCCGAGCTCGCGGCCGAGGCGCGCGCGGCCGGCGGCGAGGCGGCCTGCGCCGCCGGCGAGGTCGGCGCGGGCGAGGAGGCGCTCCGGGCGGCGCTGGCGCGCGCCGGCTCGGAGGCGGAGCGCGAGCGCCTGGAGGCGGGGCTGCGCCGCTGCGCGTTCGTGGCCGCGGACCGAGCCGCCGCGCGCTGACGCGCGGGCGCGATCAGACGCCGCCGCGCAGCCGGTCGATGGCCGCCTTCGGGTTCTTCACGCCCTTCTTCAGCAGCCACCAGCCGACCTTCATCCCGCCGACCGCGAGCACGCCCAGGTACCCGTGCTCCAGCAGCCGCGCCGTGGACGCGTCCACCCGAACGCGCACCTTCACGGCCGGGTCGCGCTCGATCACCAGCTTGAAGAACTCCACGCCGAACTCGCCCACGTCGTCGGAGCGCAGCCCCGTGATCCGCTCCACCGCCGCGGCCGGCAGGGTGAGCGTGAAGTCCGGGTCGGGCGCCGCGCCGTCCTCCACCGCGGGCCCGCCGCTCGCCATGGTGAAGCGGGCCGGGCCGCCGTCGAGCGCCAGGTTCACGCGCGCGCCGCGAGCCAGCGGCCGGGTGGCCTTGCGGGCGGCGGGGGCGGTCTCGAAGAACGTGCGGAGCGAGGCGAGGCTAGGATCGGCCATCGCCGGGAATGTATGCGGCGGGAAAGCGCGCCGGCAACGGCCCGCCGCGGCGCCCCGGAAAGGCCCGAGAAGATTGACGCGGCACCTCGGGCGGGACAAAGTCGCGCGCATGACGAAGCGCCTCGCCCTCCTGCTCGCCCTGGCCACGGCCTGCGCAGCGCGCCAGCTCCCCGGCACCAACATCGAGGACACCCGGGACAACCGCGGGGTCTTCGAGGCCATCCAGCAGTACGTCCAGGCCATGGGCCGCCGCGACGCGGCCGCGGTGGTCGCGCTCGCCGCGCCGGACTACTTCGACGACGCCGCCACGCCCGCGCCGGAGGACGACGTGGACCGCGCCACGCTCGCGCGCACGCTGCCCGAGGACCTCGCGAAGGTGGACGCGCTGAAGCTGGAGATCCAGGTCCGCAAGATCGAGGTCCAGGGCGACCGCGCCATCGCCGAGGTGTTCTACGACGGGTGGTACCGGGTGAAGACCGCGTCCGGCGTGGTGCCGCGGCGCGACTCCGACGTGCACCGCATGCACCTGCGCAAGGTGGACGGGCGCTGGCTGTTCACCGCCGGGCTGTAGCCGGTCAGACGCCGAGCAGCGCCCGGAACCCGCCCTCGCCCAGGTCGCGCAGCGCGGCGAGCCGGTCGCGGTAGCGCCTCCAGTCCTTCCAGGCCAGCCGGTCGGCGCCGAGCGCGGCGCGGTGGAACGCGTGGATGCGCGAGGCGGTGAAGCGCAGCGCGGCGTAGCGCGCCCACGGGTAGAGCGCGTCCGCGGTCTCCGGCTCGAGCCGGCGCCTCGCGCGGTAGCCGGCGAGCAGCGCGGCGGCGCGCGCCGGGTCGTAGCGATCCACGTAGCACCAGGCGTTCACCGCGACCCCGAGGTCGTAGGCGAACGGGTCCACGCAGCTCATCTCCCAGTCGAGCACCGCGCCGACGCGGTCGCCGATCCAGAGCACGTTGTCGATGAACAGGTCGCCGTGGACCAGCCCGCGCGGCGCGCCGGGGAGCCGCTCCGCGCGCGCCAGCTCGTCCTCCAGCATCGGCAGCGCCGCCCGCACGTCGGCGTCGCCCCCGCCGTCCGGCCGCAGCTCCGAGATCCACCCGCGCACGCGCTCCGGCGCGTACGGGTTGCGGCGCTCCGGCACGAAGCCCGACGCCAGCTCGTGCAGCCGCCCGAGCTGCTCGCCCACGCGCCGGCAGCGCTCGGGGCCGGCGGCGTCGCGCGAGATCTCCTCGCCGGCCGCGTAGGCGAACAGCATCGCCTGCTTGCCCTCGACCGGCACCCAGGGCCGTCCGTCCGCCGCGAGGCGCAGGCGGGCCACCGGGAACCGGGCCTCGTGGAGGTAGCGCTGGACCTCGGCCTCGAACCGCACGTCGGCGTCGGTCTTGCCCTCGTTCAGCCGCAGGAACCAGCGCTCGCCGCCGGTCCACAGGTGGTAGTTCGTGTTGACGCTGCCCTTCGGCTCCGGCTGGACGCGGTCCGGCGCGGGGAGCCCGAAGCTCCGGACCGCGGCGGCGATCTGCTCGCTGGAGAGGACGGTGTAGAGGGCCATGGGTCGAGGCCGGCCGGAGCCGGGAGGCGGAGCATGCCCTCCAGGGTCGTCCCCGTCAACGGTCCGGGGCCGGCGGGAGCGTCGCCGGCGGCGGCCCCGCCAGTGCCTCGGCGAGCGTGATGGGCCGCCACGCCGCCTCGACCACGCGCCAACCGTCCGCCTCGCGCTCGAGCCGCAGCGCGAAGCGGTGCGCGGTGCCCTCGCCGGGGAGGAGATCCGCGAGCGCCTTCCCCCGGCCCGCCGCGCGCGACAGCACCGCGTCCACCTGCGCCGCGGCGCGATCCCCGTCCACCGCCACGGTCGCGCCGGCCACCGCGGCCGAGACCCAGGCGCCGCGCAGCACCTCGAACGCGACGAGCTGCTTCGCGCCGGCGCGATCGAGGCCGTGCCCCCCGAACCGCTCCGACAGCGGCGCCACCACCGCGTTCACGTCGCGGGACGCGACCGCCGCGGCGGAGCCGTCCACCAAGCGGCGGATGCGCGCCTCGTCGTCCTCCTCGCCGCGGCCCCACCACCAGGCGGCGCCGGCCGCCGCGATCGCCAGCGCGATCGCCATCCACCACGCGCTCCTTCGCCTCACCCTCGCCTCCCGGGCGCCCGCCCGTCCGCCCTCTCCGTCCCTGGCCCCGGGGCGCCGGCGCCGGTTAGATTCGCTCCAGCCGACCTCCGCGCCCCTGTTCCGGGCGAAACGAAAGTACACTCCGCCGCCGTGAGCCGCGACAAGAAGGACCCCATCGCCCTGTCCGACGCGCACAACTCGCGCGGCATCGAGCTCGCCGACCGCGGCTGGCTCGACGAGGCCATCAACGAGTTCCACAAGGCGATCGAGCTCGACCCCAGCTCCGCGCACGCGCACGACAACCTCGCGACGGTGTACTCGGAGAAGAAG
This sequence comes from Anaeromyxobacter sp. K, assembly GCF_000020805.1. NCBI lineage: Bacteria > Pseudomonadati > Myxococcota > Myxococcia > Myxococcales > Anaeromyxobacteraceae > Anaeromyxobacter > Anaeromyxobacter sp. K. The sequence goes on from NC_011145.1 coordinate 3,861,697, forward strand.
CTCTACCGCGAGGCGCTGAACGAGTACCTCACCGCGCTCCGGCTCGAGCCGGACAGCGCCACCGCGCACTACAACCTGGCCTGCTTCCTCGCCACGCACGGGCCGGACATGGCGGTCGTCGAGTACCAGGACGCGATCCAGCTCGAGCCCGACCACCCCGACGCGCACCTGAACCTCGGGCTGACGCTGGCCGACCAGGGGAAGACGGAGGAGGCGGTGAAGGAGCTCGGCGTCGCCATCGAGCTCGAGCCGTCCGACCCGTTCCCGCGGCACGAGCTGGCCGGCCTGCTCATGGACGATGGCGACTACCGCGCCGCCATCGCCCACCTCAAGGAGGTCGTGCGGCTCGAGCCGTCCAACTTCGAGGCCGAGCTGGACCTGGGCATCTGCTACGCGCAGAAGGGCTTCTACGCCGAGGCCGAGCGCGCCTACGCGCGGGCCGCGGCGCTGAAGCCGGACGACCTGCTCCTCAACTACGACGTGGCGGCGCTGTACGCGCTCTGGGGCAAGCCGGCCCCGGCGCTGGAGGCGCTGCGCAAGGCGCTGGCCCAGGACGCCGAGAAGGTGCGGGGCTGGCTCCGGACCGACCCGATGTTCGACGGCCTGAAGGGCAACGCGGAGTTCGAGGAGCTGGCCCGCGGGTAGCGCTCCGGCTGCCCGGGTCAGCCACGCACTCCCCGTATGGCCGCACCCGGGGCAGAGGGCGGACCTTCACCCGGGGCGCGGGGTTGGCTAGCCTCGGGCGCATGCCCGAGCTTGCCTTCTTCCGCCACGGCGAGGAGCTGCTGCGCGTCACCCTGACCGATCGCACCGCGCTGGGCAGCGGCCCCGAGTGCGACGTCTCGCTGCCCGATCCCGCGCTCGCCCGCGTGCAGGCGGTGGTGGAGCGGCGCGCCGACGGGTGGTGGCTGGTGGACCGGTCCGGCGCGGGCACCGCGATGGGCGGGGCGCCGGTGCGCGAGGCGCGGCTCGCCGACGGCGCCGACCTCGCGCTCGGCGCCTGGCGGGCGCTCTTCCGCGCGACCGAGGGCGTCGCGCCGGGCGCGGGCGAGACGCGGCTGCGCGCGCACGACGAGCCGCCGGCCGGGGCGCCGCCGCCCGCGCGGCTCCGGCTCCGCGCCGGCGGCCGCGAGCGCACCGTCCCGGTCACCGCCGCGGGCGTGGTGGTGGGCAAGGACCCGACCTGCGACGCGCCGCTCGACGATGCGTTCGTCTCGGCCCGCCACCTGCGCGTCGAGGCGCGCGGCGTCCGGTGGGCGCTCGTGGACCTCGGCTCGACGAACGGCACGTTCATCAGCGGCGCGCGGGTGACGCGCGCGGAGCTGCCGTTCGGCCTGCCGGTGCAGCTCGGGGACGCGGAGATCGTGCTCGAGCCGCGCGAGGCGCCCGAGCCCGCCCGCGCCGAGGCGTTCGAGGGGATGATCTCGCGCGACGCCGCCATGCGGCAGGCGTTCGAGCTGGTGGAGCGGGTCGGCCCGTCGGAGGCGGCGGTGACCATCCTCGGCGAGACCGGCACCGGCAAGGAGCTGTTCGCCCGCGCGCTGCACGCGCGCTCCGCGCGGCGCGACGGGCCGTTCATCCCGGTGAACTGCTCGGCCATCGCCGAGACGCTCATCGAGTCCGAGCTGTTCGGCCACGAGAAGGGCGCGTTCTCCGGCGCGGAGCGCATGCGCAAGGGCGCCTTCGAGGAGGCCGACCGCGGCACGCTGTTCCTGGACGAGATCGGCGAGCTCCCGCTCGACCTGCAGCCGAAGCTGCTCCGCGTGCTCGAGCTGGGCGAGGTGAAGCGGGTGGGCGCGTCCAGGCCGATCCAGGTGAGCGTGCGCATCGTGGCCGCCACCCACCGCGACCTGCGCGCGCAGGTGCGCGCCGGGCGGTTCCGCGAGGACCTGTTCTACCGGCTCTGCGTGGTGCCCATCACCGTCCCGCCGCTGCGCCGGCGCGCCGGCGACGTGCGGGAGCTGGCGGAGACGTTCCTGGCGCGCGCGGCGCCGCGCGGCGTGGCGCTGCGCTGGAGCGAGGAGGCGCTCGCGAAGCTCGAGGCGTACGACTGGCCCGGGAACGTCCGGCAGCTCCGGAACGTGGTGCAGCGCGCGCTCCTGTTCCGGGGCGAGGGGCTGGCCATCGGGCCGGCGGCGGTCACCTTCGAGGACACGCGCGCCACGCCCGCCGACGGCGGCGACGACGACACGCTCTACGTGCGCGGCCTCACGCTGGAGGAGATCGAGCGGGAGGCGATCCGCCTGTCCCTGCGCCGCAACCGCGGCAAGCGCGCCGCGGTGGTGAAGGAGCTGCGCATCGCCAAGAGCACCGTGATGAAGCGCATCGGCCAGTGGGGCCTGCACGACGAGGGCCGGCCGCCGGGCGAGGCGCCGGATCCCGAGCCCGACGACGAGGCCGAGGTGGCCTGACGCGAGGGCGCAGCAGCCCTCGTCGATCTCAATGCATCCAGCCGTCGCCCCGACGCAGCAGCGTCAACGGGCTCGTGTCCTCGGGCAGGTCCACCGCGTCCGGGCGGTACGCGAAGCCGCCGGGCCGGAACGTCGCGCCGTCCAGCAGGCGCGCGATGGCCCGGGTGAGGTCGTCGTCGGCGGCCAGCACCGGCTTGACCCGCAGGCCGGTCGCGAAGGTGATCTCGTCCAGGATGCCGAGGTCCCCCGGGTCCGCCAGCGCGACCACCACCGCCGCGCCGCGGGGCTCGTTCACGCGCGAGAGCGGCAGCACGTTCCGGGTGCGGATGAGCTTCTCGGGCAGCAGGCGAAGGACCGCCGGCGGCACGTGCCGGTCGCCGATCTCCATGAACGGCACCCCGAGCTGCGCGCCCACCGCGCCGAGCACGACCGGCTCGCCCAGGAACCCGAGGCTGACGATGCTGCGGCCGAGGCGCCCGCCCCAGCGGCGCTGGTGCGCGAGCGCGCTCTCGAGCTGGACCGCGTCGATGGCGCCCTGCGCCACGAGCAGCTCGCCGATCCGCATCCTCGCCATCGCAACACCCTCCACGGACGGTGGAACACACACTCCGAACGGGACGGAGTGTACCACCTACCTCGGGGGGATGTGAGCGGAACGCGCCTACTTGCGGCGCGGCTTCTTCGGGGCGAGGTCGGCCTGGAGCTTCCTGGCCTGCGCGGCGGCGTCCGACCTGGGGAACTTCGCCACGAGCTCCTTCAGCACGCCGGGGGCGTCCTTCTTCAGCTCGTCCACCTCGAGCATGGCCCGGGCGATGCCCAGCATCGCGTCGGGCGCGCGCTCGGAGCGCGGCGCCTTCTCGTAGATCCAGCCGTACGAGACCAGGGCCTCGCGCCAGCGCTTCTGCTCCATCGAGAGCTCGGCGGAGTGGAAGGCGGCCTCGGGCGCCATGGCGTCCGCCGGCCAGCGGCGCACGTACTCGTCGTACAGCGTCCGCGCGACGCTCTTGTCGCCGGTCGCCTCCTCCTTCTGCGCGAGCGCGAGGAAGGAGACCTTGTCGTCCGGCCGCTCGAGCGTGTCGATCCGCTCCTTCGCCTCGAGCTCGTCGAGCGCGCCGCGGCCGCGGAGGGCCGCGAAGCGCTTGTCGGTGCGATCGGACAGGGCGCCGACGGACTTCTCGAGCTGGCCGAGGCGGTGCTGCTCGACCTCGAGGTCGCCCTTCACGCGCGTGAACTCGTCCTGCAGGCGCTGGAGGGAGACCCCGAGATCGGCGCCGCTCCGCCGGGCGGCGCGGTTCAGCTCGTCGATCTTCTGCTGCACCTCGACGATCTTGCGATCGACGGCGGCGACGCGATCGGCGACGACCCGCTGCTGCTCGGCGGAGTCCGCCTCGAGCCGGTCGAGGCGCGCCTCCATCTGACGCCCGCGCTCCAGCGGGACCCAGCATGCGGTCAGCAGGAGCGCGAGCGCCGGCGCGGCGGCCCGGAGGATGGAGGTGCGGAGGCTCACCGCTCGATCTGGAAGTCGTCGCGGCGGTTCTTGGACCAGCAGGCCTCGGTCGCCTCGGAGCAGACCGGCTTCTCCTCGCCGTAGCTGACCGTGTCGACGGAGGTGCTGACGCCGAGGTCGGTCAGGTACTTCTTGGCCGACTCCGCGCGGCGGTTGCCGAGCGCGACGTTGTACTGCGCGGTGCCGCGCTCGTCGCAGTTGCCCTGCACGAGCACGCGCTTCGCCGGGGCCTGCTTCAGGCAGTCGGCCAGCTTCTGCAGGTTCTGCTGCGACTCGGGGGTCAGGTTCGAGCGGTCGAAGGCGAAGTGGACGCTGAACGCGGTGACGTCGGCGCACTCGGGCGGAACGGACGCCTCGGGGGCGGCGGCGGCGCAGCGGCCGGCCTGGCACTTCTCACCGGCGCCGCAGTCGCGATCCGACGCGCAGGAGCCGGGCTCGCGGGCCACGCAGCGCTCGCCCTGGCAGGTCTGGCCGGCGGGGCAGTCGGTGTCGGCCGCGCACTGGGGCTTCGGAACGCACGCGTTCGCGCGGCACACGAAGCCCTCCTTGCAGTCGGAGTCGGCGCCGCACTCCTGGCAGCGGCCCTCGACGCAGACCTTGCCGTACCCCTCCTGCTCGGCGCAGTCCTGGCTGGTCTTGCACTCACCGTTCTTCGGCTTCGACGGACAGCCGCCGAGGACGAGGGCACCTGACACGGTCAGGGCGAGAAGGAGAACACGACGCATGACGACCTCCATTCGAAAATGACAAGTCTGGGAACTTGGGGACGCCCGCTTATTGGCTCCATTCGGAACGCCTGTCAAAGGATTTCCTCGTCGCGGAACCATCCGGGATTAACATCCCCGCATGCCGGCGACGGTGCTCGTCGTGGACGACGAACGCAACATCCAGGTCACGCTCTCGCGCGCGCTCTCCATGGAGGGCTACGCGGTCGAGACGGCCTCCGGCGGCCGCGAGGCGCTCGAGAAGATCGCCGCACTCCCGGTGGACGTGGTGGTCATGGATGTGCGGATGCCCGACCTGGACGGACTGGCAGTCCTCCAGCGGGCACGCGAGACCCGCCCGGAGCTGCCCATCGTGATCATGTCCGGGCACGGCTCGATCGACACCGTGCGCAGCGCCTTCAAGCTCGGCGCGTTCGACTACCTCGAGAAGCCCATCACGGAGAAGGAGAAGCTGCTCGTCGCGGTGAAGAACGCGCTCGCGCTCGAGTCGCTCCGCGCCGAGAACGCGGCGCTGCGCCGTGCGGCGGGCCAGGGCCAGCTCGAGATGATCGGCGGCGGCCCGGCCATGCAGCGGCTGTTCGACCTGGTGCGCCGCACCGCGCCGTCCGAGGGCCGCGTGCTCATCACCGGCGAGAACGGCACCGGCAAGGAGCTGGTGGCCCGCGCCATCCACGAGCAGTCGCGGCGGCGCGAGCGCCCCTTCGTGAAGCTGAACTGCGCCGCGGTGCCGGCCGAGCTGATCGAGAGCGAGCTGTTCGGCCACGAGCGCGGCGCGTTCACCGGCGCGGTGGCGGCGCGGCGCGGCCGGTTCGAGCAGGCCGACGGGGGCACGCTGTTCCTCGACGAGGTGGGCGACATGCCCGCCGCCATGCAGGCGAAGGTGCTGCGCGTGCTGCAGGAGGGCGAGCTGGAGCGGGTGGGCGGCCAGCAGACGCTGCGCTGCGACGTGCGCGTGGTGGCCGCCACCAACAAGGACCTGCAGGCCGAGGTGGCCGCGGGCCGGTTCCGCGAGGACCTCTACTACCGGCTCAACGTCGTGCCCATCCACACCCCGGCGCTGCGCGACCACAAGGAGGACGTGCCCGAGCTGGCGGCGCGCTTCCTGGGCGAGGCCTGCGAGCGGAACGGCCGCCGCGCCATGCGCCTCGGCCGCGAGGCGGTCGCCGCGCTCCAGACGCACGACTGGCCCGGCAACGTGCGCGAGCTGCGCAACCTGGTGGAGCGGCTCGCCATCCTCTGCGACGGCCCGGAGATCGGCGCCGAGGACGTGGTGGCGATGCTGCCCGGCGCCCGCCGCCCGCGGGGCGATCGCCTGCGCGCCGGCGCCGCGTTCCACGAGCTGGTCGAGGAGGCGGAGCGCGAGATCGTGCTCGCGGCCCTCGAGGCGCACCAGGACAACGTGTCGGACACGGCCCGCGCCCTCGGCCTGGAGCGGAGCCACCTCTACAAGAAGATGCGCGCGCTCGGCATCAAGCGCGGCGCCGAGTAGCCGCCCGCCCGCCCCCGCCCGGCCGTGTCGCCGCGGCCACGGCGGCCGTGTCGCGGCGGACACGCGCGCCAAGGAATCCGCTGGGCCGCCGTGCGTTCCATGGACGTGGGGGCCCCTGGCACGCCGACTGCTCCCCCAGGGGCATGACCTTTCATCGCCGCGGCGCTTTGCCGGACGCCACCCCGGGAGCTATCGTTCGAGCCCTCGCCGTGGACACCCCCTCCCACCCCGCCACACCGCCCCCGGCCGCCGTCCGCGCCGCCGAGGGCGAGGAGCCGCCGCGCGTGCGCCGTCGCCTCTCCCGCAAGTCGAAGCGGCTCCTCCGCGCCGCCGCCCTGGCCGTGCTCGCCGGCGGCCTGCTCGGCGGCGGCCTGCTCCTCGCCTGGACCCGGGAGCTGCCCGCGTTCGACGGCCTGAAGGACTACGAGCCGCTCGTCTCCACCCGCGTGTTCGGCGCCGACGGCGAGGAGGTGTTCCAGTTCGCGCGCGAGCGCCGCACCGTGGTGCCGATCGACGGCATCCCCGACGTGCTGCGCAAGGCGGTGCTCGCCGCGGAGGACGCGCGCTTCTACGAGCACGAGGGCGTGAACTACCTCGCCATCGCGCGCTGCGCGGCGAAGGGGCTGCTGGGCGGCGGCGTGAAGTGCGGCGGCTCGACCATCACGCAGCAGGTGGTGAAGACGTTCCTGCTCCCCACCGAGTGGCGCGTGAAGCGGAAGGTGAAGGAGCTCGTGCTCGCGCCGCGGCTCGAGCAGAACCTGACCAAGGACGAGATCCTCTACCTCTACCTGAACCAGATCTACTTCGGCCACCGGCGCTACGGCGTCGAGGAGGCGAGCCGCTTCTACTTCGGCAAGGGCGTGAAGGACCTCACGCTCGGCGAGGCGGCCGTGCTCGCCGGCGTGATCCAGTCGCCCATGCGGTGGTCCCCGGTGAACCACCCCGCGCGCGCCAAGGAGCGGCAGCGGTACGTGCTGCGCCGGATGATGGAGGAGGGCTTCATCACGCGCGCGCAGGCGGAGGCCGAGGCGGCGCGGGCCATCCGCACGCGCCCGCCGCCGGAGGATCCGCCCGGCGCCTGGTACGCGGACGCCGTCCGGAAGTACCTGGACGAGCGCTACGGCGCCGAGGCGGTCGAGACGCAGGGGCTGCAGGTGGACGTGGCCATGGACGCGCGGCTCCAGGCGGCCGCCGAGACCGCGCTCGAGGGCGCGCTGCGCGCGGTGGACAAGCGCCAGGGCTGGCGCGGCCCGCTGCTCCACCTCGACCCGCCGCGCGCCGCCGCGGCGCTCCCGCTCTGGCGCAAGCGGCTCGAGGCGATCGAGCCCGGCCCGGGCGAGGTGTACGTGTGGGACCTCGGGCGCGTGAACCCCGACCAGATCGAGCCGGGGGAGGACGAGGAGCAGGAGCGCGACGTGGCGCGCATGGCGCGCGCGCGGCGGCTCGAGGACGGCGGCATCTACGCCGGGCTGGTGCGGGAGGTGGACGACCGCGCCGCGGTGGTGGACCTGGGCAACGCGCGCGGCGAGGTGACGCTGGCGCAGGCAGGCTGGGCCCGCAAGTGGAACCCGACCTCCGCCACCGCCGCCCCGAAGAAGCTGTCCTCGGTGCTGCAGCCGGGCGACGTGGTGAACGTGCGCGTGGTTCCCGGGAAGGTGCCGGCCGCGCGCACCGCGGCCGCCGGCAAGCCGGTGCCGCTCGCGCTGGAGCAGACCCCGCTCGTGCAGGGCGCGCTGGTGGCCATCGACCCGGCCACCCGCGGCGTGCGCGCGCTGGTGGGCGGGCTCGACTTCCAGGCGTCGCAGTTCAACCGCGCCACGCAGGCGCGCCGGCAGCCGGGCAGCGCCATGAAGCCGTTCGTGTGGGGCGCCGCCATCGAGTCGCGCCGCTTCACCCCGGCCACGGTGGTCTACGACACGCCCGACCTCTACCGCGACCCGTGGACCGGCAAGGAGTGGAAGCCGCGCAACTTCGAGAAGGACCAGTTCGACGGCCCCATGCTGCTGGCCTCGGCGCTGGCCCACTCCAAGAACACCGTCTCGGTGAAGCTGGTGGACGCGCTCGGCGTGGATGCGGTCATCGGCTTCTCGAAGCGGATGGGCATCGCCTCCGAGCTGCCGCGCAACCTCACGCTCGCGCTCGGGACCGGCGAGGTGCTGCCCATCGAGCTGGTGAACGCGTACGCGAGCCTCGCGGCGAACGGCTTCCAGACGCCGCCGCTGGTGGTGCTGCGCGTGCGCGACCGCACCGGCAAGGTGCTGGAGGAGCAGCGGCCGGTCGCGCCGCCCGCGCCGTCCCGCGACGGCGCGGTGGTGGTGACGGCCTCCGCGGTCGAGCCGGCCGGCGCCCCCGCGGCGCCCGCCGCCGCGCCCACCGCCGCCGCCCCGGGCGCGGCCCCGGCCCCTGCCGACGCCGCCGCCGGGGCGCTCGCGGCCGCGGCCCCGGCGGTCGAGGGCGCGGGCGCCACCGCCGCGCCGGCGCCGTTCCCGGTCCCGACCTCCGGCACGCGGCCCGACGTCTCGTACGTCGTGACCTCGATGCTGCGCGGCGTGATCGAGGGCGGGACCGGCGCCGCCGCGCGCGTGCTGGGACGGCCCGCCGCCGGCAAGACCGGCACCGCCCAGGATCACCGCGACGCCTGGTTCGTCGGCTACACGCCGGAGCTGGTCGCGGGCGTCTGGGTCGGCTTCGACGACCACTCGCCGCTCGGCCCGCGCGAGACCGGCGCGGTGGCGGCGCTCCCGGCCTGGATCGCGTTCATGCAGGCGTCGCTGGGCGGCAGGCCCGCGAGCGACTTCGACCCGGTGCCCGGCGTCGAGGTGGCGCGGGTCGATCCGCAGAGCGGCCTGCTGGCCGCGCCCGACCAGGCCGGCGCGCCCGCGCTGCCGTTCCTGTCCGGCACCGCGCCGGCGCAGGAGGCCTCGTCGCACCCGGGCTCCGCGCCGCAGAACTTCTTCATGGACGACCATTGACGCCGCGGGCGGCCATCCCCGTGCTCCCGCCCGCGCTGCTCGCCGCCCTCGCGCTCGCCGCCCTCCCCGCCCACGCGCAGGCGCCCGGCGCCGCGCTGCCGGCGCTCGCCGCCGCCGCAGAGGCGCTCGCGGACGCGCTCGGGCCGCCGCCGGACGGCCGCCGCGCGCTGGCGCTCTCGGTGGAGACGCGCGCGCGGGCGCTGGCGTCGCCGCTCGAGGCCGCGCTGGAGGCGGCGCTCGCCCGCCGCGGCTATGCGGTGACCCCGGCGCGCGTCCCGGCCACCGAGGCCGAGGCGGCGGCGCGCGCCTCCGGCCAGGACTGGCTGGTGCGGGTGCAGGCCGGGCTGGTGCCGGGGCGGCGCGAGCTGTCGCTGGTGGGCGAGGTGATCCCGGCCTGGGCGTCCTTCTTCCTGCAGCACCGCCCGGGCGCGCGCGCCATCCCGCCGCGCCTCGTGCAGGCCCGCGCGGCCGCCGACCCGGACACGCTGCTGCTCGCCCGCGAGGACCGGCCGGCCGGCGCCGGCTTCGCGAGCGTGCGCGCGCTCGGCCAGGTGCCGGACGAGGTCCTGGCGCTCGCGGTGGGCGAGCCGGGCGAGGGCGGCGTCCGCGCGATCGTCGCCGTCACCTCGACCGAGGCCTGGGTGCTCTCGGCGGGCGGTGCGCCGGTGGCGCGGCGCGCGCTCGAGCCGGGGGAGCGGACGCCGGTGCGCGCCCCGGCCGCCGCGCTGGCGCTGGGCGAGTTCGGCGGCGGGCGGATCGCGGTGCGCCTGGCGGGCGCCGCGCGCGGGGAGGTGCTCGCGCTCCGCGACGGCGCCCTCCAGCCCGCGGGCGCGCTCGACGGCACGCCGGTCTGCGCCGCCGACGGCGTGCGCGTGTGGGGCGCGTTCGCGCCCGGGCGCGGCGAGCTGCTCGACCGGCTCGCCGCCGATCCCGCGAGCCTGACGGCCGCGCCGCCTGCCGCCGCGGGCGCCGCGCCGGCCGCGCCGCGGCGCCTCTACCGCGTGACGGCGGCGCCGCACGGCGGGCGCGTGGCCGTCGCGGCGCTGGGCGTGGACGGGCGGCTCGACCTGCTCGGCCCCGACCTCGCGCCCGCCGCCGCGCCGCTCCGGGGCGTGGGCGCGGGCCTCGCGCTCGCGGACCTCGACGGCGACGGCGCGCCGGAGCTGGTGGCGTCCGAGCCCGGCCCGGGCGCCCCGGATCGCGTCCGGGTCCTGCGCACCTCCGGCGGTCCGCCGCTGCTCGAGTCCGGACCGGTCGCGGGGCGCATCCTGGCGGGCGCCGGCGGGGACCTCACCGGCGACGGCGTGGACGACGCGGTCCTCGCCTCGGTGGCGGCCGGCCCGGACGGCCGGCCGGTCACGACGCTGCTGCTGGTGAGCGCGGACGCGCGGGAGGCCCGGTGATCCGGCGCGCCGCCGCGCCCGGCCTCGCGCTCGTGGTCGCGCTCGGCGCCGGCGTCCCCGGCCCGGCGGCGGCCGCGATCCCGCCCGCCTCGGGCGGCGAGCTCCGCGTGCTGCTCCCCGCGACGCCGCGCGTCGGCGATCCGGCACAGGCCACCGCACCCCAGGACCTCGCGCTGGTGCGCGCGCTGCAGGCCACGCTCGTGGAGGTCGACGCGAGCGGCGGCCTCGCCCCGGGCCTGCTCGCCGAGCTCCCGGCGCCCGAGCCGGGCGGGACCGCCTACCGGCTCCGCCTGCGCCCCGGCCTGCGCTTCGGCGACGGCACGCCGCTCCGCGCCGCGGACGTGGCGGCCAGCCTGGCGCGCCTGCTCGCCCGGAGCGGCCCGGCGCGCGAGCCGTCGCCGCACGCCTGGGTGCTGCTGCCGGTGCTGGGCGCGGACGCGGTGCTGGAGGGGCGCGCCGCGGCGCCCGCTGGCCTCGAGGTGCTCTCGGAGCTGGAGCTGCGCGTCGTGCTCGCGTTCCCGTTCCCGGAGCTCCCCTGGGCGCTCGCCGCGCTCCCGTCGGCGGTGGTGTCGTCGCGCGGCGCGGGCGCCGGCCCGTTCGTGCTCGACGGGCACGACGCGGGCGCCGTCCGGCTCGCGCCCAACCCGCACGCGGTCCGCGGCCTGCCGTTCGCGGATCGCCTGCTGCTCGGCGCCGCCGACGCGCGGGGCGCGGCGCGCGCGCTCGAGCGGGGGCAGGCGGAGCTCGCCATCCGGCCGGAGGCGGTCTCGGACGGCGCCGTCCCCGCCGCGCCGCTCACCGTCACGGTGCTGGCGCTGCAGCGGTCGCGCCTGGGCGCGGGCACCGAGGCGGTGCGGCGCGCGGTGGAGGCGGTGGACCGTGCCGAGCTGGCCCGCCGGTTCGTGCGCGGCCCCTCCGTGCCGCTCGAGACGCTGGTGCCCCCGGCCATCCTGCCCGGGCGGCCGCGCCCGCGCCCGGGCCGGCTCGCGACGGCGCCGGCGCCGCGGCAGCTCACCCTGCTCGTCCCGGCCGGCGCGCCCGAGGCCCTCGCCGCCGCGGATCGCCTTCAGGTGAAGCTCCACGACGCCGGGATCCGCGTGTCGGTGGAGACCGCGCCGCCGGAGCGCCTCGCGGCGCGCCTCGCCGCCGGCGACTGCGAGGCGGCGATCCGCTCCGTCCCGGTGCTCGGGCTGCGCCCGGCGCTCGCCGCCGGCCAGGTGGCGCTCGCGACCCGCGGCCCGGCCGCCGCGCGCCAGGCCATGGCCGCGCTCGCCGGGCTGGAGGGCCCGGCCGCGCTGGCGCGCGCCGCCGAGCTGGAGCGGTCGCTGGACCTCGTGCCGCTGTTCGCGTCCGGCCAGCGCGCCTCGCCGGCGCCGGCGCTCCAGGGCGCGGCGCCGCGCGCCGACGGCGGGATCGACCCGGGCGATCTGTGGCTGCTGGGGGGAGGCGCGCCATGACGCTCCGCGGAAAGCTCGCGCTCGCGTTCTCGCTGTTCGCGGCGGTGCCGCTCGCCGCCACGCTCGTGCCCGTGTCGCGGGCGCTCGGGCGCGCGCTCACCACCGAGCACGCCGCCCGCCTGGACGGCGCCGCGACCGCCGTGCAGAAGGAGCTGGCGCGCCTCGGCGAGCACGCCGCCGGGGCGGTGGCCGACCTGGCCCGGGCGCCGGAGCTGGAGGCGCTCGCGCGGGACCGGTCGGCGGACGGCGCCGAGCTCGCGGAGGCGGCGGCGCGCGCCGGCGAGTGGATGGGGCCGCGCGGCCTGGACGTGCTCGCGGTGCTGGAGCCGGACGGGCGGGTGGTCTCGTCGGGCCACCTGCCCGGCCGCGCCGGCGATCCCGACCCGGAGCTGGGCGACCTCGCCGACGCGGTGCGCCCCGGGCGCGCGCTGCCGCGGGTCGTCTCGCGGGCCGGGCCGGAGGGCGTGGAGCCGGTGCTGGCGCTGGTGGCCTGGGCGCCGGGGCCGGGCGATCCGCCGCTGCGGGTCGCCGGCGGCGTGGCGCTCACCGAGGCGCGCGCGGCCCGCCTGGCCGCGCTGACCGGCGGCGCGGTGGTGATCCGCTCGGCGGACGGCGAGGTCGTGGCGGCCGCGTCGGCGGAGGCGCCCGGGCCGGCGCGCGGCTGGCGGCGGCTGCGCCTGCTGTTCGGCGGCCTCTCCGCCGCGCCGCGCCGCACGATCCCGCTCGGCCCGGCCGACGCCCCGGTCGCGCGCGTCGAGGTGTCGCTCGCGTCCGAGGGGCTGGCCCGCGCCGAGACCACGGTCCTGCTCGCGTTCCTGGGGGCGCTCGCGGCGGGGGTGGCGGCCGCGGCGGCGCTGGGCGCGGTGGTGGCGGCGCGCATCACCCGGCCGCTGGAGGGGCTGCGGGCCGCGGCGGCGCGGGTCGCCGGCGGAGACCTGGCCGCGCGCGTCGAGGTCCGCGCCGGTGGCGAGGTGGGCGAGCTGGTCCGGGCGTTCAACGCCATGACGCAGGACCTGGCGCAGGGGCGCGCCCGCCTGGCGCAGGCGGAGCGCATCGCCGCCTGGCGCGAGGTGGCCCGCCGGCTGGCGCACGAGATCAAGAACCCGCTCACGCCCATCGCCATGAGCGTGGAGACGCTCCGCGAGGCGCACGCGCAGGGGCGCGCCGACTTCCCCGAGATCTTCGACGAGGGCACGCAGGCCATCGGCGAGGAGGTCCGGCGCCTGAAGCGGATCGTGGACGAGTTCAGCCGCTTCGCCCGCCTGCCCGCGCCGGAGCGCAGCGAGGTGCCGGCGGAGGAGCTGGCCTCCGCGGTGCTGGCGCTGTTCCCGGCGGCGCCCCCGGGCGTCGAGGTCGAGCGGGCCGTCGCGCCGGACCTCCCGGCGGTGCTGGCCGACCGCGACCAGATCATGCAGGTGCTGCTCAACCTGGTCCGGAACGCGCTCGACGCCATGCCGTCCGGAGGCCGGCTGCGCCTGGTGGCGCGCCGTGACGGGGATGCGGTCGCGTTCGAGGTGTCCGACTCCGGCGCGGGGATCGCGCCCGCCGACCTGGAGCGGGTGTTCGAGCCCTACTTCACCACCAAGCCCGGCGGCACCGGGCTCGGGCTCGCCATCGCGCGCCGCATCGCCGAGGAGCACGGCGGCGCGCTGGAGGCGGCGTCCACGCCCGGCGCCGGCGCGACGTTCACGCTCAGGCTGCCGGTCGCCGCGCCGGCGGTGCGGCAAGCGCCGGGCGCGTGACCGCGCGGCGAAGCCGCGCCCGCGCGCAAGGCCCTACCGCACCGGCGTCGCCTTGAGGGCGGTCTTGCCTTCCTTCACGTAGACCTGGAAGCGGACCGTGCGGCAGCCGTACTTCGCCACCAGCGTGGCGCGGTTCTGCTCGAGCTTCTGACGGAAGCGCTCGTAGGTGAGCCCCTCGACCGGCTCGCCGCACTCGCCGCGCACCCGGAGGAAGTCGCGGAAGACCTCGCGCCAGTGCTCCTCGTCGGTCGGCGGCTCCGGCGCGGTGGCGCGCGCGGCGGCCTGCAGCAGGTCTGCGGGCGCTGCCTGCGGCGGGTCGGGCACGATCGCCGGCGGCGGGCGAGCCGGCGGGGCGGGCACCGCCGCCGCCGCGAACGCGCCGCCCTGGAGCGCGCTGACGTCGAGCCGCTGCGTCGCGCCGGCGGCGGGCGGCGGGGGCACCGGGGCGGGCGGCGGGCGCGGCGGGAGCTGGAAGCTCTCCGGCTCGGGGGCGGGCGCCGGCGCGGCGAAGAACTCCTGCGTCAGCGACGGGGCCGGGCCGTGCGCCGCGGCGCCGGCCGCCTCGGTGGCCCGGTTCAGCGCGGCCGAGAGCGTGCCCATCTTGCCGGCCATGGCCGGCGCGCGGGCGCCGAAGTCGCCGCGGCCGATCCGGTCCGCGGCGGCGAGGAGGTCGGCCGGCACGTCCGGCGCCGGCTCGGCGCTGCGCACCAGCACGCCGAACAGCAGCCCGAGCACCAGCAGGACCGCGAGGAGCGCCGCGCCGTTCCACTGCAGCCGCACCACCGGCGCGAGCGCCGGCGCGGCCTGCGCGGACACCACCAGCGCCGCGTCCTGCACGCCGGCGACCGGCACCGCCAGCACCCGGTGCGCCGGGGCGGCGCCGGTCAGGAACCCGTGCGCGCCGATGGAGACGCCGAGCACGTCCACCTTCACCGGCGCGAGCCGGCCCGCGTCGCGCTCGCGTCCGGCGCCCCCGCGCGCGGAGGCCGCGAGCGCGTCCGCGCCGGCCGGCGCCGAGGACGCCACCTTCGCGCCCGGCACGGCCAGGGTCAGGTCCACGCCGGTGCCCGCGGCGACGCCGCGCAGCCACGCGGCGTCGAGCGGGACCACGACCGCGAGCGCGCCGGACGCGCCGGCCGGGACGGCCACGGCGACCGCGAGCCCGCCCTGCGCCCGGGCGTACACGCGCCGCGCCTTCCCGGCGAGCGCCTCGCGCAGCGCGGCCACCACGTCGGCGTCCGCCGCCGGCTGGGCCGCGCGGCGATCCAGCTCGGCCGCGTCCACCGCCACCGCGCGGGCGCCCGCCAGCGCGGTTCCCAGCTCGGACTGCGCGGCGGCCAGCGCGGCCGCGGCCGCCGCATCGAGCGCGGTCCCGCGCGCGACCGCGTCCGGCTCCGCGGCGGCGACGCCCCGCGCCTTCCCCGCGGCGGCTGCCGGGGCGAGCGCCTGGAGCAGCGCGCCGTCGCGGGCGGCGAGCGCTGCGGCGCCGTTCGCCTCGGCCTGCAGCGCGTGCTGCGCCGCGGCGAGGCGGGCCGCGCCGGCCTGCAACCGCCCGTCGAGCTGGCGCAGGGCGCTCGCCCGGAGGTCCGAGGTGAGGAGGTGGAGCGAGGCCGCACCGGCCCCGACCACGATGAGCGCATAGAGCCAGAGCTTGAGCCGGTTCATCGTCCGCCCTTATAGGCGGCTGCCGAGGGGGTGTCAAACCGACCGCCGACCGAGCGAGCGCCCCTTTTCTTCCGTGTTCCCGGGCAGTTCGACGGCCGGCCCGGGTTCACGCTCAGTGGACATAGCCCCCGGACCGGGACGGCGCGGGTGCGGGCGCTGCGCCCGGGCCGGGACGGGGCGCCACCCGCTCGCGACCTGTCACGTCCGAGTACACCTTTCCTCCGTACGCTGATGTTTCAACCTGGATCGGGCCGCCCGTCCCGCCCGTCCGTCTCCCCGGAGACCCACCTCGTGAAGCGACTCCTCCTCGCGCTCCTCCTCGCCTCCCCGCTCGCCGGCCGCGCCGACGAGGGCATGTGGACCTACGACGCGTTCCCGTCGGACCGCGTGGCCCGCAAGTACGGCTTCGATCCGTCCACCGCGTGGCTGGACCGCGCCCGCCTCGCCTCCGCCCGCCTCGCCCGCGGCTGCTCGGCGTCGTTCGTGTCGGACGGCGGCCTGGTGATGACGAACCACCACTGCGTGCACGAGTGCGTGGAGGAGCTCTCCAGCGCCGGCAAGGACCTGGTGGCGACCGGGTTCCTGGCGCGCACGGGCGCGGACGAGCTGCGGTGCCCCGCGATGCAGGTGGACCAGCTGCTCCGGATCACCGACGTGACGAAGCGGGTGCACGGCGCGCTGGCGGGCCTCCAGGGCGCGCGCTTCAACGCCGCGCTCTACGCGCAGAAGGCCGCGATCGAGAAGGAGTGCCAGGGCACCGACCCTGGCCTGCGCTGCGAGCTGGTGGAGCTGTACCACGGCGGCGTCTACAGCCTGTACCAGTACCGCCGCTACGACGACGTGCGCCTGGTGTTCGCGCCCGAGTTCGCCATCGCGTTCTTCGGCGGCGATCCCGACAACTTCATGTTCCCGCGGTACGACCTCGACGTCGCGTTCATCCGCGTGTACCAGGGCGGCAAGCCGGCGCGGACCCCGGACCACTTCACCTGGTCGCCCGCCGGGGCCCCTGCCGGCGCGCTCACGTTCGTCTCCGGGAACCCCGGCAAGACCGAGCGGCTGCTGACCGTGGCGCAGCTCGAGTACGTGCGCGACCACGCGCTGCCGGACGCGCTGGAGCGGCTGGCGGAGGAGCGCGGCCTGCTCACCGGGTTCCAGCTCACCGGCCCGGAGGCGAAGCGCGTCTCCACCTCGCGGCTCTTCTACAACGAGAACAGCGTCAAGGCGCGCCGCGGCCAGCTCGCCGCGCTCCGCGATCCGGCGTTCTTCGCGACGAAGGTGGCGGAGGAGAACAAGCTCCGCGCCGCGCTCCGCCGCGACCCGGCGAAGGCCCGGAAGTACCTTCCGGCCTGGGACCGCATCGCGGCCGCGCAGGTGCGGGCGCTCTCGCTGGAGATCCCCTACGACTGGCTCGAGCTCCTGCCCTCCGGGCGCAGCCGGATCGGCGGCGACCTGTTCTGGATGGCGCGCCACCTGGTGCGCGCGGCGGACGAGCGCAGGAAGCCGGACGGCGAGCGGCTGAAGGAGTACCGCGACACCGCCCTCCCCTCCCTCGCGGACAGCGTCACCAGCACGGCGCCCATCGACGCGGCGTACGAGACGGTCCGCCTCGGGTTCTGGCTGGAGAAGGTGCGCGAGCGGCTCGGGACGGATCACCCCGCGGTGAAGCACGCGCTCGGGACCGCCTCGCCCGCCGAGGTCGCGCGCAAGGTGGTCGCCGGCACGACGCTGCGCGACCCGGCAGTCCGCAAGGCGCTCTGGGAAGGCGGCGCGGCGGCGGTCGATGCCAGCAAGGACCCGCTCCTCGCGCTCGCGCGCGCCGCGGACGCCGACGCGCGCGCGGTCCGCAAGCAGTGGGAGGACGAGGTCGACTCGGTCGAGATCCAGAACCAGGCGCTCATCGCCCAGGCCCGCTTCGCGGTGTACGGCCGGAGCATCTACCCGGACGCCACCTTCTCGCCGCGGCTCTCCTACGGCCAGGTGAAGGGCTGGAAGCAGGACGGCCGCGAGGTGGCGCCGTTCACCACGTTCGCGGGCGCGTTCGAGCGCCACACCGGCAGCGAGCCGTACGCGCTCCCGAAGAGCTGGCTCGACGCGAAGCCCCGCCTCGACCTGGCCACGCCGCTCGACTTCGTCACCGACAACGACATCATCGGCGGGAACTCGGGCTCCCCGGTGTTCGACCGCGACCTCCGCATCGTGGGGCTGGCCTTCGACGGGAACCTGGCCTCGCTCGGCGGCGACTACGGGTTCGACGATTCGGCGAACCGCGCCGTGGCGGTCCACTCGTCCGCCATCGTCCACGCGCTGGCGCGCATCTACGGCGCCGACCGGCTGGTGTCCGAGCTCGGCGCCGCGCCGGCCGGGACCGCCGGGGCGGCCCCCCCGCCGGGCGCCACCCGCAGCACGAAGTAGCCGGACGGATCGCCGCGGGCCCGGGTGCCGCCGAGGCGCCCGGGCCCGTCCATTTTGCCGCGCCGCCCCGCCCAGGGCCCCTGATATCCTCCGCCGCCTCAAGGAGATCGCCGTGACCGCTCCCGCCTCCGCCCTCGATCGCTTCTTCGGCCTCCGCGCCCGCGGCACCACCGTGCGGCGCGAGATCCTGGCCGGCACCACCACGTTCATGACGATGGCGTACATCCTGTTCGTGAACCCGGAGATCCTCGGGAACGCGGCGGGCGCGGGCCACTTCGCGGCCATCCTCACCTCGACGGCGCTGGTGGCCGCGGTCATGACCGCGGCCATGGGGCTGTTCGCGAACCTGCCGCTCGCGCTCGCCTCGGGCATGGGGCTGAACGCGGTGGTGGCGTTCGGGCTGGTGCTGGGCAAGAAGCTCACCTACCCGCAGGCCATGGGCGTCATCGTGGCGGAGGGCCTGCTCATCACGCTGCTGGTCGCCACCGGCCTGCGGCAGGCGGTGGTGCGCGCGGTGCCGATGACGCTGAAGCGCGCCATCGGCATCGGCATCGGCCTGTTCCTCGCCATCATCGGCTTCAAGGGCGCCGGCTTCATCTCGGCGGGCGGCGCGCTGCTGCAGCTCGGACCCGAGGGCGCCGCGGGCCGCCTGGCCGGGTTCCCGGTGGTGCTGTTCGCGCTCACGCTCGTGTTCACCGCCTGGCTCGTGTCGCGCGGCGTGCGCGGCGCCCTGCTCATCGGCATCGCGGTCTCCACCGCGGTGGCGGTGGCCGCGAAGGCGGCGTTCGGCGGCGCGGGCTTCGCCCCGCACGTCGCGAACCTGCCCAGCTCGATCTTCGGCCTGCCCGACTTCTCCATGCTCGGCCAGGTGGACTTCTCGTTCGTGACGGTCCTCGGCTGGCTCGCGGCCTCCCTGGCGGTCTTCTCGATCATGCTCTCCGACTTCTTCGACACCGTCGGGACCGTGGTCGCGGTGGGCCAGGAGGCGAAGTACCTGGACGAGAACGGCAACTTCCCCCGCGCCAGCACGGTGCTGATGGTGGACTCCCTCGCCGCGGTCGCGGGTGGGCTCGCCGGCGCCAGCTCGGCGACGACGTACGTGGAGAGCGCCGCCGGCGCGGCCTCCGGCGGCCGCACCGGGCTCACCTCGGTGACCACGGCGGCGCTGTTCGCGCTGTGCCTGTTCATCTCACCGCTCGCCGGCATCGTCCCGCCGCAGGCCACCGGGGCGGTGCTGGTGCTGGTCGGCTACATGATGATGCGCGACGTCGGCGCCATCGCCTGGGACGATCCCACCGAGTCGATCCCCGCGTTCCTGACGGTGACGGTGATGCCGTTCACCTACTCCATCACGAACGGCATCGGCGCCGGGTTCGTCTCCTACGTGCTCCTGAAGCTCGCCGGCGGCAAGGCGCGCCAGGTCCACCCGCTCATGATCGCGGCCTCGATCGCGTTCGTGGTCTACTTCGCGATCGGCGGGTAGGCGGCGGGCCGGCGGCCCGGCCCCGGGGGGCGCCGGGCCGGCCCTGGCCGCTCACGCGTCCCGCGGCACCGCGATCATCCGCTCCAGCGCGCGGCGCGCGCCTGCCGCCACGTCCGGCTCGACCCTGACCTCGTGCTTCCCGCGCACCAGCGCGTCGCGGATCATGAGCAGGTCGATCATCTTCATGTACGGACAGTGCATCCGGCAGCCGATGCAGCCGTCGGCCACGATGAACTCGCGATCCGGCCAGCGCTTCTTCATCTGGTGCACGATGCCGTGCTCGGTGGCGACGATGAACGTCCGGGCCGACGGGAACTTCTCCACCGCGGAGATCATGGCGGTGGTGGAGCAGACCACGTCGGCGACGTCGATCACGTCGGCGCGGCACTCCGGGTGCGCGATGACCACCGCCTCGGGGCGGCTGGCGCGCACCTTCTCCACGTTGGCCGAGCGCAGCACGTCGTGCACGGGGCAGCAGCCGTCGTAGACCACCACCTCCTTCTCCGGCACCTTCGCCGCCACCCACCGCCCCAGGTTCCGATCCGGCGTGAACAGGATCTTCTGCTGCGGCAACGAGCGCACCACCGAGGCGGCGTTCGCACTGGTGCAGCAGACGTCCGAGAGCGCCTTCACCTCGGCGGTGGAGTTCACGTAGGTCACCACCGCGTGATCCGGGTAGCGCGCCTTCCAGTCCTCCAGCGACTCGGCCGTGATCGAGTCCGCCAGCGAGCAGCCCGCCGACAGGTTCGGCAGGAGCACGCGCTTGTCCGGCGCCAGCACCTTCGCGGACTCGGCCATGAAGTGCACGCCGCAGAACACGATGGTGGACTGCGGCACCTTCTGGCCCACGATGGCGAGCTGCAGCGAGTCGCCCACGTGGTCGGCGACGTTCTGTACCTCCGGTAGCTGGTAGTTGTGCGCCAGGATGACCGCGTCCTTCTCCTTCGCCAGGGCGCGGATCTCCGCCTCGAGCCCGGCCACCTCGGCGGCGGGGAGGTCGCTGCCGCTGACGGGGTGCGCGACGGGGTCGTGGATGGGGACGACGGGCAGGGTCATGGCTTCACCCGGGCGCCGCGCGCGGGCTTGATGTCGCCCGTGCCGGCGGGAAAGAGGCGCCAGAACTCGCGGCGCACGAGGCCGACCAGGGTGGCCGACTTGGAGAACCCGTGGTATCGGGCCACCGCGTCGAGCATCGTCACGTCCTCGTCGGTGGCCGAGAAGCTGCGGACCTTGGCGGCCCGGCCGCCCGGTCGCTCGCCGTTCTTGCGGTTCATGCGTCGCGCTTCCGGCATGGTCGAAAAGTTATATAAACGTTCGCGAAGAGCTACGCATCCTACGATGCCTGCGCGCCCCGGCGCAACCCGGGCCGGTCCCCCGTGCGCCGGGCCTTGCGCGGAGGGGCGGGACCGGGCATCCCTGCCGGCGTGCGCCTCGTCGTCACCACCCCGCTCCGCCCGTCCCCCGAGGAGGAGCGCGCCGCCGTGCTCGCGGCCGGGCGCTACGACCTGCCCTACGCCGCACGCGGCGGACGGGCGCTCACCCGCGTGGTCGCGGCGGCCGGCGGCGAGGCCGCGCTGGTGCTCTCCGCGACGCGTGCCGTGCTGGTGGCCGGCGGGGCCGAGCACGCCTGGTCGCCGGGCATGGGCATCCTCAGGATGAAGCGGGTGCTGGCGGCGCGGGCCTCGGGTCGGCCGGCGCCGCCGCCCGATCGCGATCCGTTCACCGAGGCCGCAGGCCTCGAGCCCGGCGACCGCGTGCTCGACTGCACGGCCGGGCTTGGCGCGGATGCGCTGGTCGCCGCGGCAGCGGTCGGCCCGCGCGGCGAGGTGCTGGGGATCGAGTCGTCGCGCGCGCTCGCCGCCTGGACCGGTGAAGGGATGCGGCGGCTCGAGCACGAGCCGGCGCGGCGGGTGGAGATCCGCTGCGCGGACCACGCGGCGTTCCTCGCCGGGGCGGCGGATCGGTCCTTCGACGTGGTGGTGTTCGACCCGATGTTCCGGCACGCGCGGGCGGAGCCGGGCGGGTTCGACGTGGTCCGGCGGCTCGCGGACGCGCGGCCGCTCGCGCCGGAGGCGCTGGTCGAGGCGCGGCGGGTGGCGCGGCGGTGGGTGCTGGTGAAGGACGGCGCGCCGGGGTGGGATCTGGCGCGGCTCGGGCTGGTGCCGCTGCCGAGCGCGCGGGGGGCGCATCGGTATTATGCGAGGGTCGCGGCGGGGTGAGGGCCGGGGGGCTGGGCTACGAAGGTCCGGCGGCGTTCGGGACCGGGGCTGCTTGGCCGGAACCGGGGGCGGCGGGATCGGCTCGCGAGAGGCCTGAGGGGCGGGGCGCGGCACGCGGGGACGCGCGCGAGGGCGGGCACGGATGGCGGCGTCGCGCGGCTCGGGCGAGCGGAGGCGTCGACCGCGAGGGCGGGCACGGGCGAGCGATGACGAGGCGGCCGCGTGGGCGGGCGGGCACCGAACCGAGAGTGAACCCGTTTTTCTACGATGAACGCTTGACCGCGTTTGCGCTCGGAGTGGCCCGCGCGCGCGGACGTGCGTGTGCGCAGCCCTCTCGCGCGCTCCTGAGGCGACGCTGCGGCGCGCGGACGTGAGCCGAGGGGGCGCGGGCCCCTGCTTGCGTTCGCGCGTGCCGGGCCGTTCTCGCGCGTTTTACGATGCGCGAAATTCGCGTGCGATGCTTGTGTCATGGACATCGCACTCGAGTTCACGAAGCGTCTCGTCGTTCTCCTTCGCTCCGAGCGCCACGCCATGGCGGAGTTCCTGGTCGCCCTCGCGGAGTTCGACCGCAGGGGGCTGTGGAGGGAGCGCGGGCACACGTCGCTGTTCTCGTTCCTCCATCGGGAGCTGAAGCTCTCGGCGGGGTCGGCCCAGCTCCGCAAGACTGCCGCGGAGCTCATCAACCGGTACCCCGGGGTCGAGCGCGCGCTCCGGGACGGCAAGCTCTGCCTGTCCTCCGTCTGCGAGCTGGCGAAGGTGGTGACGCCGGAGAACTGCGCCGACGTCCTGCCCCGCTTCTTCGGGCTGTCGAGCCGCGACGCCGCCGCCGTCGTCGCTTCCATCCGGCCGGTCGAGAACCCGCCTCGACGCGAGGTCGTGGTTCCGCTCCGGGCCGCTGTTCCTGCGGTGCTCCCGGTGGCGGCATCGCGCGATGCCGAGTCGCCGGAACCCGCGCGGGTCGTTTTACTTCATGCGCATGAAACGGAGCCGGCCTCCCCGGCCACCGACTCGGTCGCGCCCGCGGATCCGTCTGATTCCGCTCGCGGTGAGCCTGTCGAACCGCGAGCCGCGGGGACGTGCCCGGTTGCGCTCACTCCCGGCCTGCCCGCTGCCGCCAGGCCCAGCTCGGTGGACTGGCTCGACGGGGATTCCGCGCGGATGCACCTCACCGTCTCCAAGGCCTTCCTGAAGAAGCTCGACGCTGCCCGCGATGCGCTCTCCCACGCGATGCCCGGCGCCTCCCGCGAGAACGTCCTCGAGGCCGCGCTCGACGTGCTCCTCGCCGACCGCGCCCGGCGCAAGGGGCTCACCGCCCGGCCGCAGAAGAAGGCTCGCCCCTCGAAGCCGGACCACATCCCGGCCCACGTCCGCCGGGAGGTCTGGGCGCGGGACGGCGGGCGGTGCACCTTCGTGCTTGCGTCGGGGGAACGCTGCGAGTCCCCGCACCGGCTCGAGCTCGACCACATCGTGCCACGAGCGCGCGGCGGGGGCTCGACGGCGGACAACCTCAGGATCCGTTGCCGGGGCCACAACCTCGCGGAGGCGCGCCGGGTCTTCGGGGACGCGCTGATGGACGGGTACGCGCCGAGGCAAGCCGCAGCGCCATAGGCCGCCATAGGCGCTGTACACTGGCGCCATGCACCCGGAGGAACTGCTCGAGCGCGGCGTGGAGCGGTTGCGCCCGTTCTTCGACGGGCTCGGGTTCCGGTACGCCTTCCTGGAGACGGTCGAGGGATCGGGGGGCGTCGCCGCGCGGGGCGAGTTTCGCCGCGGGCGGTGCTTCGTCGGGCTCCACGTCCGTGGGGCGCTCGGCATCGTCGAGTACGGCCTGGACGGCACGCCCTACGTTCCCGTGCGCCACCGCGACGTCGTCGCGCGCCTCGGGGTCGAGCGGGAGGCGATGTTTCCAGGCTTCGGCGACGACCCGCTGACGAACTTCGACCTGCTTCTGAGCGATCTCGAGCGGTTCGTGCGCCCGCTCCTCGCGGACGAGGAGACGCTCCGCGCGCTACTCGCCACGCCGACCCCGGAGCGCAGCGGACACCTGCCCTAGCCCATGAACGGCGAGGCCGGCCGCGCGGGTGCGCGACCGGCCCCGGAGTCTTCCGAGCGGCGGAGGCTAGGCCTGCGCGGCGGCGCCGGCGGACGGCGCCTCGGGCTTGGGGCCGCCGGGCTTGGCGAGGAACTCCTCGGGGTGCTCGAGCACCAGCGCCTCGCGCAGCACCTCGTCGGCGTGGTCCACGGGCACGATCTGCAGCTTCTCGCGGACGCGGCGCGGGATCTCGCGGATGTCCTTCTGGTTCTCCTTCGGGATGAGGACCTTCTTGATGCCGCCGCGGTGGGCGGCGAGGACCTTCTCCTTCAGGCCGCCGATGGGGAGCACGCGGCCGCGCAGGGTGATCTCGCCGGTCATGGCCACGTCCTTGCGGACGGGGATCCGGCAGAGCGCGGAGACGAGCGTCGTCGCCATGGTGATGCCGGCGGACGGGCCGTCCTTGGGGATGGCGCCCTCGGGCACGTGGACGTGGATGTCCACGTTCTCGAGGAACCGCTTGTCGAGGCCGAGCAGCTCGGCGCGCGAGCGCACGTAGCTCATGGCGGCCTGCGCGGACTCCTGCATCACCTCGCCGAGCTTGCCGGTGATGGTGAGCTTGCCCTTGCCGGTGATGGTGAGCTTGCCCTTGCCGGGCATGACCTGCGCCTCGACGGTGAGCAGCTCGCCGCCGAGCTCGGTCCAGGCGAGGCCGGTGGTGAGGCCGACCTGGTCCTGCTCCTCGGCGGTGCCGTAGCGGTAGCGCGGCGGGCCCAGGTACTTCTGCACCATCCGCTCGGTCACCACGTACGTCTTGCCGTCCACCTGCCCGGTCTTCAGCACGTCCTTCGCGATCTTCCGGCAGATCGCGCCGATCTCGCGCTCGAGCGAGCGGACGCCGGACTCCTTGGTGTACTTGTGCACCAGGGCCCGCATGGCGCTGCGCTTGAACTCCACCGGCACGTGCTCGAGCCCGTTGACCTCCTTCTGCTTCGGGATCAGGTACCGCTGGGCGATGGAGAGCTTCTCCAGGTCGGTGTAGCCGGCGAGCCGGATCACCTCCATGCGGTCCTGCAGCGGCAGCGGGATGCCCGCCATGGTGTTCGCCGTGCAGATGAACATGACCTTGGAGAGGTCGTAGTCGAGATCGAGGTAGTGGTCGTTGAAGTTGAAGTTCTGCTCGGGGTCGAGCACCTCGAGCAGCGCGGCCGACGGGTCGCCGCGGAAGTCGGTGGACATCTTGTCCACCTCGTCGAGCAGGAACACCGGGTTGCCGGAGCCCGCCTTCTTCAGCGACTGGATGATCTTGCCGGGCAGCGCGCCGATGTACGTGCGGCGGTGGCCGCGGATCTCGGCCTCGTCGCGCACGCCGCCGAGGCTGATGCGCACGAAGCGGCGGTTCATGGAGCGGGCGATCGACTTCGCGAGCGAGGTCTTGCCCACGCCCGGCGGGCCGACGAAGCAGAGGATGGGGCCGCGGATCCGGTCCACCAGCTTCTGGACCGCGAGGTACTCGATGATCCGCTCCTTGGGCTTCTTCAACCCGTAGTGATCCTCGTCGAGGACCTTCTCGGCCTCGGGGATCTCGAGCTTGTCCTCGGTGTAGTCGTACCAGGGGAGCGAGAGGATCCAGTCGATGTAGTTGCGGACCACCGTGGCCTCGGCGCTCATCGGGCTCATCATCTTGAGCTTCTTGAGCTCCTTCTTGGCCTTGAGGGTGGCCTCCTTCGACATCTTCTTGTTCTTGATCTTCTCCTCGAGCTCCTGGATCTCGTTCTTGAACTCGTCGCGCTCCCCGAGCTCCTTCTGGATCGCCTGCATCTGCTCGTTGAGGTAGTACTCCTTCTGCGTCTTCTCCATCTGCTTCTTGACGCGCGTCCGGATCTTCTTCTCGACCTGCAGGATCTCGATCTCGCCCTGCATCAGCTCGTAGAGCTTCTCCAGCCGCTTGGCCGGGGACTCGGTCTCGAGGATCGACTGCTTGTCGTTCAGCTTGAGCGAGAGGTGCGCGACGATGGTGTCGGCGAGCCGCGCCGGATCGTCGATGGACGACACCGAGGTCAGCATCTCCGGCGGGATGCGCTTGTTGAGCTTGACGTAGGCCTCGAACGTCGAGTGCACGGAGCGCATCAGCGCCTCGAGCTCGACGGTGCGCTCGCTCTCCTCCTCGATGTCCTCCGCCTCGACCACCAGGAACTTGTCGGACTCGAGGAAGCGGCGGACGCGGGCGCGCTGCTTGCCCTCGACCAGCACCTTCACGGTGCCGTCGGGCAGGCGGAGCAGCTGGATGATCGAGCCGACGGTCCCGACCGCGAAGATGTCGTCGGCGGCGGGCTCGTTCGTCTTCGCCTTCTTCTGCGCGCAGAGGAGGATGGCCTTGTCGTGCGCCATGGCCTCCTCGAGTGCGGCGATCGACTTCTGACGGCCGACGAACAGCGGCACCACCATGTGGGGAAACACGATGATGTCGCGGAGCGGGAGGAGCGGCAGCGTGCGGCTCTTCTTCCCGTCCTTCTTCCCGTCGTCGTTGCGCGAGAAAATGGGCACGGTGGTCAGGCTCCTTGGTGGCCCCGGAGCAGCCCGTCGAGGCCGGTGAGAGACTAACACTTAACATCCGGGCCGCCCCCGTTCTTCGGGACCGCACTCAGGTTTCGCACCGGCGGGGCTCCCCCGCCCGCCCGCGCTCTTGTCGGGCGTCCCGCACCCCGCTACAAGCCGGGACCCATGCCCTTCGAACAGGTGGCCGCGCGCGTGCGCCGCGGCGAGATCGGCCGGCGTACCTTCGTCTGCACCCCCTTCGGGCGCAGGCTCGTGACCTACGCGGACCTGACCGCCACCGGGCGGGCGCTCGCGCCAGTGGAGGCGCTGGTCGCCGCGGCGCGGCCCCTCTACGCGAACACCCACACGGCCATCTCCACCACCGGGCGAGTGACCACCCGGCTACGCGAGTCGGCGCGGGAGGCGATCGCACGCGCGGTCAACGCGGGCCCGGACGACGTGGTGCTGTTCGTGGGGAGCGGCGCCACGTCCGCCGTCAACAAGCTCGTCGGCCTGCTGGGCCTGCGCATCTCCGAGCCGCTGGAGCGCGCGTACGGCCTCTCGCGGCACGTCCCGCCGGACGAGCGGCCGGTCGTGCTGGTCTCGCCCTACGAGCACCACTCGAACCAGCTCCCCTGGCTCGAGTCGGTGGCCGAGGTGGTGGAGGTGGACCTGGACGCCGACGGCCAGGTGGACCTGGCCGACCTCGACCGGAAGGCGGCCCGGTACGCCGGGCGCCCGCTGCGCGTGGGCGCGTTCTCGGCGGGCTCCAACGTGACCGGCGCGCTCACCGACGTGCGCGCGGTCGCGCGCGTGCTCCACCGCCGCGGGTTCCTGGCCTGCGCCGACTACGCCGCGGCCGGCCCGTACGTCCCCATCGACATGCACCCGGCCGACGCGGACGAGCGGCTCGACGCCATCGTCGTGTCCACCCACAAGTTCGCGGGCGGGCCGGAGGGCTCCGGGATCCTGGTGGCGCACCGCGAGCTGTTCCGCAGCCGCACGCCCGAGCGGCCCGGCGGCGGCACCGTCGAGTACGTGGCGGCGTTCGACCGGCTCTCGGTGGACTACACCGAGCGGCTCGCGGAGCGCGAGGAGGGCGGCACGCCCGACATCCTCGGCGACGTGCGCGCGGGGCTCGCGTTCCTCGTGAAGGAGGCGCTCGGCCCCGAGGCGATCCTCGCCCACGAGACCGCGCTCGCCGAGCGCGCCATGGCGCGCCTGCGCCGGCACCCCCGCATCCGGCTCTACGGCCCGGCGCACGGGCCCCGCCTGCCCATCCTCTCGTTCAACGTGGAGGGGCTGCACCACGACTTCGTGTCGGCGCTGCTCGACCACCTGTTCGGCATCCAGAACCGCGCCGGCTGCTCGTGCGCCGGACCGTACGGGCACCGGCTGCTGGGCATCGGCCCGGAGCGCTCGTCCGAGCTCCGCCGCGCCATCGCGCTCGGCGTGCTGGCGCTGAAGCCGGGCTGGGTCCGGATCTCCCTGCCCTACACCGCCACCGAGGACGAGATCGAGTTCCTGCTCGAGGCGGTGGAGCTGGTGGCGGACCACGGCGAGGCGTTCCTGCCGCTCTACCGGCTGGGCTGGGGCGACGGGATGTGGCGGCCGCTGGACGCTGCGCCGGCGGACCCCGTCGCGGTGGAGCTGACGGTGGAGGCGGTGCGCGCGGCGCTCCTGCGCGAGGAGCCGCCGGCGCCGCCGGCGGAGGAGCCGGTGACCGAGGCGCAGGCGGCGGCGCTCCGCCGCGACTACCTGGACGAGGCGCGGCGGCTCGCGACGGAGCTCGAGGCCCGCCACGCCGGCCAGCCGCTGCGGTGGAACCCGCCCACCGGCGACGCGTTCGTGGACCGGCTGGTCTGGTTCCGCTACGTGCACGCGGAGCGCTGACCCTCGCCGGCGGGCCGGAACGCGAACGGGCCCGGCCGAGGCCGGACCCGCGCGTGCTGCACCGCCGCGACGGAGCGCCTAGGCCGACTCCGCCTCCTTCTGCATCACCACCAGCGGCGCCTCGTGCTTGTCGACGACGTCCTCGGAGATGACGATCTCCCGGACGTTCCGGCGACTCGGCACGTCGTACATGATGTCGAGCATCGCGTTCTCGAGGATGGCGCGCAGGCCGCGGGCGCCGGCCTTGTTCTTCATGGCGGCGCGGGCGATGGCCACCAGCGCGCCGTCGGTGAACTTGAGGTTCACCCCGTCCATCTCGAGCAGCTTCTTGTACTGCTTCACCAGCGCGTTGCGCGGCCGCGTGAGGATGTCCACCAGCGCCGGCTGGTCGAGCTCCTCCAGGCTGGTGATGACCGGCAGGCGGCCCACGAACTCGGGGATCATCCCGAACTTGAGCAGGTCGTCCGGCTCGACCATGGCGAGCAGCTCGCCCACGTTCTTCTCGGTCTTCGACTTCACGTCGGTGCCGAAGCCGAGGCTGCGCCCGCCGGAGCGCCGCTCGATGATCTGCTCCAGCCCGCAGAACGCGCCGCCGCAGATGAACAGGATGTTGGTCGTGTCGACCTGCAGGAACTCCTGCTGGGGATGCTTGCGGCCGCCCTTCGGCGGGACGTTCGCGACCGTGCCCTCGATGATCTTGAGCAGCGCCTGCTGCACGCCCTCGCCGGACACGTCGCGCGTGATCGACGGGTTCTCGCTCTTGCGGGCGATCTTGTCGATCTCGTCGATGTAGACGATGCCCTTCTGCGCCCGCTCGATGTCGTGGTCGGCGGCCTGCAGCAGGTTGACGATGATGTTCTCGACGTCCTCGCCGACGTAGCCCGCCTCGGTGAGGGTGGTGGCGTCGGCGATGGTGAACGGGACGTTGAGGATCTTGGCGAGCGTCTGCGCGAGCAGCGTCTTGCCGGAGCCGGTGGGGCCGAGCAGGAGGATGTTCGACTTCTGCAGCTCGACGTCGTCGATCGAGACGCGGCTCTCGATGCGCTTGTAGTGGTTGTGGACCGCGACCGCGAGCGTCTTCTTGGCCCGCTCCTGGCCCACCACGTACTCGTCGAGGATGGTCTTGATCTCCGACGGGCGCGGCACCCGCAGCTTCTGCTCGCGCTTCTCCTCGCCGGCGATCTCCTCGGCGATGATGTCGTTGCAGAGCCCGATGCACTCGTCGCAGATGTAGACGGTCGGCCCCGCGATGAGCTTCTTCACTTCCTTCTGCGACTTGCCGCAGAAGCTGCAGCTCAGCGTCTCGCGCTTCTCCACGTGCCACCTCCGGTTCGCGAGCCCGCTTCCTCGGCTGCTTCCCCTGGTGAGGATGCCCTCCGGCGCCTCGCCTCTTCCTTCATCTTACTGTGGCTTCTTCTCCGCCGCCTTCTTGTGCAGGAAGACGTCGTCGATCAGCCCGTATTCCTTCGCCTCTCCGGCGCTCATGAAGTAGTCCCGCTCGGTGTCCCGCTCGATCCGCTCGATCGGCTGGCGGGTGTGCCGGGCCATGATCTCGTTCAGCTTGGCCTTGAGGCGGAGCGCCTCCTTGGCCTGGATCTCGATGTCGGTGGCCTGCCCCTGGAAGCCGCCGGAGAGCTGGTGGATCATGATGCGCGCGTTCGGCACCGCGAAGCGCTTGCCGGCCGCGCCGCCCGCGAGCAGGAACGCGCCCATGCTGGCGGCCTGCCCGAGGCAGATGGTGGACACCTGGGGCTTCACGTACTGCATGGTGTCGTAGATGGCGAGGCCCGAGGTCACCGAGCCGCCCGGGCTGTTGATGTAGAGGTTGATGTCCTTGTCCGGGTCCTCGGACTCGAGGAACAGGAGCTGGGCGATGATGACGTTCGCGACGTCGTCGTCGACCGGCGTCCCCAGGAAGATGATCCGGTCCTTCAGCAGCCGCGAGTAGATGTCGTAGCTGCGCTCGCCGCGGTGGGTCTGCTCGACCACGTACGGCATGGGGATGTAGGGCATCGCGGGTCTCCGGCGTTCGCTACTGCTGGATGGTTGCGGCGGAGGAGAGCAGCGACAGCGCCTTCTCCTCCCTGATCCTGTTCTTTAGCGCCTCGCGCGCGTCCTTGCCGCGCGTCTGCTGCTGGACCTTCGCCAGGGGCATCCCCAGCTCGTCCGCGATGCGGGCCGCCTCGGCCTCCAGGTCCTCCTCGGTGACCTCGATCTTCTCGGCGTCCGCGATGGCCTCGAGCAGCAGGGCGCCGCGCACCTGGAGGAGCGCCTGCTCGCGCAGGTCGGCGCGCATGCGCGACACGTCGAGCTGGAGCTGGCGGATGTCGATCCCCTGGCGGGCGAACCGCTCGGCCGCGCCCTCGAGCATGGTGTCGATGGCGCGCTCCACCAGCGCCGGCGGCACCTCGAACTCGTTCCGGGCCAGCGCCGCCTTCACCAGCGCGTCCTTCAGCTCCGACTCGGCGCGCCGCTTCTCGCGCTTCTCCAGGTCGGACCGGATCCGGGCGCGCAGCGCGTCCAGGGTCTCGACGCCCTCGATGCCCAGGTCCTTGGCGAGCGCGTCGTCGAGCGACGGCGCCTGGCGGGCCTTCAGCGCCTTCAGCGTGACCTTCATGTGCGCCGTCTTGCCGCGCAGCGCCTCGTCGCGGTGGTCGGCCGGGAACGGCTCGTCCAGCTCGACGACGTCGCCGATCTTCTTGCCCTTCAGGGCCTCGACGTTGCCTTCGGTGATCGGACCCGGCGCCACCTTGACGGTCACTCCCTCGGCCGTGCTGCCGTCGAACGGCTTCCCGTCGATGGTGCCCTCGTGATCGATCACCGCCCAGTCGCCCTCCTGGGCCTCGAAGCGCCCCTCGACGGGCACGAGCTGGGCCATCGAGTCCTGGATCTTCGTCAGCTCGCCGGAGACCGCCTCGTCGGTGACCTCGGGCGGCTTCCGCGTCACCTCGAGGCCCTTGTAGTCCTTGGGCTCGAGCTTCGGCTTCACCTCGACGCGCGCCGAGTAGCGCATGGGCTTCCCCTCGGCCACACCGTCGGTGATGGAGACGCTGGGCGGCGCCACCACCGGCAGCGACTCGACCCGGACCGCCTCGGTGAACGTCTCGGTGACGATCCGCTCGGCGACCTCGCCCTCCACCTCGGCCTTGAACTGGCGCTCCAGGACCTTGCGCGGCGCCTTGCCGGGCCGGAAGCCGCGCAGCTTCACCCGGCGCGACAGGCTGGCGTACGCGCGATCGAGCTCCTTCGCGACGCGATCGGGGTCCACCTCGATGGTGACCTTCCGCTCGACGGGGGAGACCGTTTCGACCTGGATCTTCATGTCCTGTTCGACCTTTGCGGGTGTGTGGGCGGGGAAATCGGCTAGTGCTACGTGCCCGCCGGTGGCGGGTCAAGGGTGAAGTGGGCGGGGAGGGGCTCGAACCCTCATGCCTTGCGGCACTGGATCCTAAGTCCAGCGCGTCTGCCAGTTCCGCCACCCGCCCCCGGGCGCCTCTTTACCATGCTCGCGAGGACGGGGAGCCGCGTCCTGTAGTACACAGAAACGCGTGGAGTCGCACCACGACCACGCCCCCGACGACCCCTGCCTGCCCGCCTGCCCGGGCTGGGCGCAGGGCGCGCTCGAGCTGTTCGCGCTGCAGCGGCGCTACGGCGAGATGCTCGAGGCCTGCCGCAACGCCTCGGCCATCGAGTGCGTGATCGTGGCGCCGGCCGCGCCCGCGGTGGAGATCCCCGAGTACCTCCACGAGGAGGAGCTGGTCCGCGTGAACCTGGTCGTCGGCCGGGACACGCCGGAGGTGCTCCTCGACGAATGGGGGATCCGCTGCAACCTGACGTTCCGCGGGCGCCGCTTCGACTGCGCGTTCCCGTGGCCCTCGGTGCTGGCGGGGATCCTCAAGCCACCCGAGCGGAAGCGGCCCCGCTTCGGCGTGATCCAGGGCGGCAAGAAGGACTAGCGCCCCCCGGCCTCCCTCGGCCGGAGCACCACCACGTGGTTGCGGAGCGCGCCGCCGCCCCAGCGGGCGTCCACCGCGCCGTCGTACACGCCCAGGTCCTCGACCCGGAAGCGCCGCGCCAGCTCCGGCGCGAGCACCCGGTCCGGCGGCTCCGAGGTCATGAGCAGCAGCGGCGGCGCCACCGGCGGCTCGGGCCGCTCGCGCGGATCCCAGGCGTGGATCTCCCGCCCGCTCGCCCAGATCACCTCGATGAACTTGCCGGTGACGTCGCCGGCGCGGAAGAACGGCACGCCGGCGAGGTCGGCCCGCTGGCGGAGCTCGCCGTAGGGCCGGTAGCCGGGGTTGCGCGTGATGATGGCCGGGACCTGGCCGAGCACCAGCACGCAGGCGGCGGCCACCATCCCCACCATCCCGCCCCACATCGCCAGCGGCCGGAGGCGGAGCCCGGCGTGCGCGAGCAGCGCGGCGAGCGCCCAGAACACCGCCGCCACCGCGACGAGCAGCGGCCAGCCGGGGCTGGCGCCGCGGGCGCGGAGCGCGAGCCAGAGCGCAGGCGGGACCGCGGCGGCGATGGCGGCCATGAGCCAGGCGTTCGCCCGGACGATGGCGCGATCGGCGCGGGTCTCGACGCCGGCCCGGAACGCGTCGGCGAGCGCGCGCACGTAGACCGCGGTGAGGAGCGCCATGGGCACCAGCACCGGGAGCAGGTAGCGCTCCTTCTTCTCCGGGAAGAGCGACAGGAGCACCACGCCGGTCCAGATCCAGGCGGCGAGCAGCCGGTAGTCGGCGAGGCGCGCCACGCGGCGGCGCGCGTACGGGAACACCAGCGCCGCGGTGGCGAGCACCGCCCACACGCCGGACTGGGCGGTGAAGCTCCAGTACTGCCAGAACGGCCGCACGTTCCGGTTGATCCAGGCGGTGGACTCCTTCTGCGCGACGTGCGCGGAGGCCTCGGGCCGGGTCAGCCAGGCGTAGGCCGGCCACGCCGCGCTCGCGGCGAGCGCGACGACGATCGTGAGGAGCAGCGGGCGCCAGGCGGCGCGGTACGGCGCCACGCCGGACGAGAGCGTCCGCGCCACCAGGTACGGGAGCAGGAGCGAGAAGAAGGAGACCGGGCCCTTCGAGAGGAAGGAGAGGCCCATGAGCAGGCCGGCGGCGGCGAAGCTCGGGAGCCGGCCGGCGGGGCGCGCCAGGCCGCGGTGCAGCTGCCAGATCGCGCCCAGCATGAACGCGTGGCAGAAGATGTCCCAGGTGATGTCCCGGGCCATGAAGAACACGTAGAACGAGGTGGCGGCGGTGCCGGCGGCGAGGAACGGCGCGAGCCGGTCGCCGGTGAGCTCGCGCGCCAGCAGCCACGCGAACGCGACCAGCAGCGCGCCGGCCAGCGCGGCGGGCAGGCGCAGCCGCCCGAGGTCCTCCTCGCCGAACGCGTCCATGGCGACGGCGGTGGCCCAGGTCGGCAGCGGTGGCTTCTCCAGCCGCGGCTCGCCGTTCATGGTGGGCAGCAGCCAGTTGCCCTTCTCGAGCATCTCGCGCGCGGTGGTGAGGTTGCGCGACTCCATGATGTTCGCGGTGAGCGCGCCGGCGTTCACCACGAACGTGCAGGCGCAGAGCGCGGCGAGCAGCAGGAGCTGGGCCCGCCCGCCCAGGCCGGGCGGGCCGGCGCGACCGGGCGCGGCGCTCATGCGGCGGGGTGGCGCCGGGTGCGCAGGCCCAGCACCAGGTTGCGGGAGTAGGCCACCGCGCCGCCGGCCTGCCCGAAGAACAGCACCGGATCGCGACGGAACACCGAGTACACGAGGATCATGGTGGAGCCGACCAGGCTCACCACCCAGAAGCCGTTCGAGAACACCGACTCCTTGCGCGACTCCGAGTCGATCCACTGCATCACGAAGCGGAACGTGAACACCACCTGGCCCACCGAGCCCCACACCTTGAGCCAGAGCGGGATCTCCACGTTGCCGAGGATGTCGCGCAGGTTGCCGGGGGCGCTGGAGACGAGGTACGCGACGCTCAGCACCGGGACCAGGTAGGCGGCCCACCGGAACGGCGCGCTCACGGTCATCCACCGCTGCTGCAGGTGCAGGTTCCGGATGTAGATGAAGTAGACGATGAGCTGCCCGAGGACGATGGCGAAGTCCTTGCGCAGGATCCCGTAGACGAAGAACAGGATCCCGCCGAGCAGGCTGAGCTGCCAGAAGACCACCGGCGAGATGGGCTTGCCGGCCTTCTCGGAGTGGAACCACTGCACCAGCATCCTGGCGGCGAACAGGAGCTGGGCGGTGAACCCGACGGCGAAGATCCAGAGGTGGCTCGCGGTCATCCCTTTTTCGCGATCTCGTAGCGGATGTAGCGGCTCCGCATCCAGCGGTAGGCGAACAGGTCGGCGGTGGGGCCGAGCAGCCGGTTCCAGAGGTGGTACTTCGACTCGCCGGCGACGCGCGGGAAGTGGCGCACCGGCACCTCCTTCACCTTGCCGCCGTCGAGCTGCACGAGCGCCGGGAGGAAGCGGTGCATCCCCTTGAAGAACGGGATGCGGCGGGCCACGTCGGCGCGGATCACCTTGAGCGGGCACCCGGTGTCGCTGGCGCCGTCGTGGGTGAACGAGCGCCGGATGGCGTTGGCGATGCGCGAGGACAGCTTCTTCACCAGCGTGTCCTTGCGCTTCACCCGGACCCCGGTGACGAGCTCGTGGTCGGCCGCGAACGGCATGAGCAGGTCGAAGTCGTCGGGCGAGGTCTGCAGGTCGGAGTCGATGTAGCCGGCCCAGCGCGTCTCCACGTGGTCGAAGCCGGCCTTGAGCGCGGCGCTCAGGCCGGAGTTGCGCGCCAGGTGGACGAAGTGGAAGCGCGGGTCCGCGGCGCAGAGCGCCTCGATCATCTGGCCGCTGCGGTCGCGCGAGCCGTCGTTCACGAACAGGATCTGCGCCGGCGTGGAGGTGCGGTCGAGGTACGCGGTCAGCTCGCGGCCGACGCGCTCGAGGTTGTCCTCCTCGTCGAAGACAGGGACGATGACGGTGAGCGTGGGATCCATGGGCCTCGGCTTCCGGGGACGGGGCGGGCTACCGGCGATCGGCCGAGGCGCGCGCGCCCGGCTCGCCCCCGGGTGCGGCGGCCTCGCCGGGGCGGGCGGCCGGGCCGCGGATGGCGGCGGCGTTGAGGGGGAAGAGCAGGATCATCGCGAACAGCCAGGTGGCGCCGAACTCGAGCAGCTCGTCCCGCTCGCGCGACGGCACCAGCGCGATGAACGCGAACGTCGCCACCACGGCGATCACCTGGCGGACGCGGGGAACGGGCACGGCCCACGCGTCCACCAGCCGCGCGAACGCCGCCCGGCGCCGGTACGCCCAGGGGAGCACCAGCAGGAACAGCGCGGCGGCGACCGTGAAGAGCTGGGAGAAGACCAGCTTGTTCACCTTCACGCTGCCGACCACCAGGTTGTGGAGGTTCGTCTCGTGCTGCGCGTTGTGGCTCTGGAAGAACTCGGGGCTCTGGATGCCGAGGAGGCGCTGGCCCCAGCTGATCTCCTCGCCCGCCGCGAAGAAGCAGAGCAGCGTGAGGCCGATCCAGGTGAGGCGGTGGAGGCCCGGGTTGCCCGCGCCCGGACGCCGCGCGGTGACCGCTGCGACGGCGGCGCCGACCAGCAGCGCGATGGCGGTGGCCCACTCGATGGGGCCGTCCTCCACGGCGTAGACCTGCTCGAACCAGTGCACGTCCACGATCGCCGCCGCCAGGCCGACCAGCAGGCCCACGGCGACGAGGACGTAGACGGCGAGCTCCAGGGGGTGACGCGTGTCGGTGTCCACGTGCGAATCCTGCTGCGAGGGTGAGGGGCGGGCGCGCCGCCCTGCCGCAGCGCGCCGGATACTACGTCGGCCCCCTGCCCGGATCCACGTCGGCGGGGCCCGGGGCCCGGCGGCCCGGGGGCCGCTGCGAGGCAGGCCCCGGATAGACGAAAACCCCTGGGGTCGCCAGGGGTTTCGAGTGAGCGCGGAAGGAATCGAACCTTCAACCTATGGATTAAGAGTCCATTGCTCTGCCAGTTGAGCTACGCGCCCGATGCATCTCGGGATGGCCGAGGGGCGCCGTATTAGCAGCGTCCCGGTGGGCTGTCAACGACCTCCGGCGCCTCATCGTCTGCGCGCCGAAGGTCTCGCAGTCAGCGCGCCCGGAGGGATTCGAACCCCCGACCCGCGGCTTAGAAGGCCGCTGCTCTATCCAACTGAGCTACGGGCGCGTACGTCGAAGGTCGCCTTGCCCGCGGACCGAGGATCTACGGGGGCCAGTGACGGCCCCCGGGCCCCCGGCCAACTGAGCTACGGGCGCGTACGTCGAGGGTTGCCTTGCCCGCGGACCGAGGATCTACGGGGGCCAGTGACGGCCCCCGGGCCCCCGGCCAACTGAGCTACGGGCGCGTACGTCGAAGGTTACTTGCCCGCGGGCCGAAGGAGCGCGGAACGGTCCGGCGCCTCGGGTGAAAAAGTGGGTGAGTAAAGGGGCTCGAACCCTTAACCCCCGGATCCACAGTCCAGTGCTCTACCGATTGAGCTATACTCACCGTAAATCATCATCAGCGCGCCCGGAGGGAATCGAACCCCCGACCTGCGGCTTCGAAGGCCGACGCTCTATCCAACTGAGCTACGGGCGCGAAACTTCGAAACGCGACCTTGCCCGCGACCCGGAGGATCTCCGGGGGCCAGTGTTGGCCCCCGGGCCCCCGGCCAACTGAGCTACGGGCGCATGAAGGAGCCGCACCCGGCCATCACCATTGCTGTCAAAGAGTCGGGGCGGCCGGATTCGGACCGGCGACCTCCTGCGCCCAAGGCAGGCGCGCTACCAGGCTGCGCTACGCCCCGGAACACCTGCGGTGGCGCCGAGCGCCCCTGAGCCGATCCGAGAACGCCCGTCTCTAGCCGACCCGCCGCCGTCCCGTCAAGCGCCGCGAGCGGCGAGCGTGGCGAGCAGCGGGAGCAGCCTGCGGAAAGCCTCACCTCGGTGGGAGAGGGCGTCCTTCTCCTCCGGCGTGAGCTCGGCCATGGTCCGCCCGCGGGTCCCCTCCCCGGCCTGGAGCTCCGCGGCCGGAATGAACAGCGGGTCGTACCCGAAGCCGCCCTCCCCCCGGCGCGCTCGGCCGATGCGCCCCGAGCACGTCCCGGTGACGGTCCCGACCAGCGTCCCGTCCGGCCGGGCGAGCGCCAGCACCGCCTCGTACCGCGCGCCACGGCGCGGGTCGGGGAGCCCGGAGAGCGCTGCCAGCAGCTTGTCGTTGTTCCGCTCGTCCCGCGCCGCCCGCCCCGCCACCGGCCCCAGCTCCACCTCGGCCACGCCCGCCAGCTCGCACACCGGGCTGGCCGGCCCCTCCGGCTCGAGATCGGACCAGCGGGCGGAGTGCACCCCCGGCGCCCCGCCCAGCGCGTCCACGCACAGGCCGGAGTCGTCGGCGAGCGCGTGCAGCCCCGACCAGCGCGCCCAGGCGATCGCCTTCTTCTCGGCGTTCGCCTGGAACGTCGCCCCGTCCTCCACCACCTCCGGCAGCGGCCGGCCGAGGTCGTCGGGCGAGACCACCCGCACCGCCAGGCCCGCCACCAGCCGGCGCAGCTCGCGCAGCTTCCCGGGGTTCGTGGTGCCGAACAGCAGGTCCACGGGGCTCACGGCGTGCGAAGCGCCGCCTCCTGGAGCTCCTTCAGGCGCGACAGGCCGGCCAGCGCGGCGTCGAGCATCCGGTCCAGCTCGGCGCGCGGGAACGGCTTGCCCTCGGCGGTGCCCTGGACCTCGACCAGCGCGCCGTCGCCGGTCGCGACCACGTTCATGTCCACCTCGGCGGTGGAGTCCTCGTCGTAGTCGAGGTCGAGGTGCACCTGCCCCGCGACGATCCCCACCGACACCGCCGCCACGCTGCGCTTCACGGGGTCCTGCGCGAGCTGCCGGCGCTTCTGGATCCCGCGCACCGCCTGCACGAGCGCCACGTAGGCGCCGGTGATGGCGGCGGTGCGGGTGCCGCCGTCGGCCTGGATCACGTCGCAGTCGAGCGTCACGGTGCGCGGCCCGATGGCGCGCAGGTCCACCGCGGCGCGCAGCGCCCGCCCGACCAGCCGCTGGATCTCGAGGGTGCGCCCGGTCTGCTTCCCGCGGGCCGCCTCGCGCTGCATGCGCTCGTGCGTGGAGCGCGGCAGCATGCCGTACTCGGCGGTCACCCAGCCTGCGCCGGTGCCGTACACGTGCGGCGGGACCTTCTCGTCCACCGAGGCGGTGCACAGCACGTGGGTGTCGCCGAAGCGCACCAGGCAGGAGCCCTCCGCGTGCTTGGAGACGCGGGGCTCGAGGAGGATGGGGCGGAGGTCGAGCTCGCCGCGGCCGTTCTTTCGCATGGCGGCGGGATTAGCACGGGCGCGCCGGGCGCGCCACGCCCACGGGGCGTCCCGGACGGCGGGGGCTAGCGGCTCGCCCGGACCGTCTGGGCGCGGTAGGCGGCGATCCCCTCGACGATCGCGCCCGCCACCTGCTCCTGGTAGGCCGCGCTGCGCAGCCGGTCGCCCTCGGCCGGGTGCGAGATGA
Organism: Anaeromyxobacter sp. K; assembly: GCF_000020805.1. Lineage (NCBI taxonomy): Bacteria > Pseudomonadati > Myxococcota > Myxococcia > Myxococcales > Anaeromyxobacteraceae > Anaeromyxobacter > Anaeromyxobacter sp. K. The sequence continues at coordinate 3,900,155 of NC_011145.1, forward strand.
ACCCGACCTCCAGCAGCACCGCCGGCATGCGCGCCCCGGCGAGCACGTAGAACGGGGCCTGCTTCACCCCGCGGTCCTCCGCCCCGAGCGCCTGGACCAGCCGCTCCTGCACCGCGTACGCGAGGCGGGACGATTGCTGCAGCGCCGCGGTGTCCTCGAGGTCGCTCAGGATGGCGGCGACCGGATCCGACGGGTCCAGCTCGGGCTCGCCGGCCAGCCGGTCGGCGTTCTCGCGGGCCGCCACCGCCGTGGCGGAGGCGTCGCTCGCGTCGGCCGACAGGAAGTACGTCTCGATGCCGTGGGAGGCGCGGCGCGCCTCGGCGGTGGGCATCGAGTTCAGGTGGATGGAGACGAACAGGTCGGCGCGGATCGCGTTCGCGAGCGCGGCGCGCGCGGCGAGCGGCACCGACGCGTCGGCGGCGCGGGTGAGCACGGCCTTCGCGCCGAGGCGCTTCAGCCGGGCCGCCACGCGCCGGGCGATCTGGAGCGTCAGCTCCTTCTCGCGGTCCCCGCGCGGCGAGACGGCCCCCTCCTGCTCGCCGCCGTGGCCGGGATCGATCACGGCGACGAAGCTCGGCCCGCGGGTGGCGGAGAGCGCGATCAGCGCGGCGGCGAGGTGCGCGAGCACGGCCGCGGATTGTAGCAGAGGCTAGGGGACGAGCTCGATCCGCGGCGGGTCGCCGGGGAGCACCTCTCCCACCTCGACGGCCGCGACGCCGGCCGCCCGGAGCGCCTCGAGCACCGCCCCGGCCCGGGCGCCGTCCACCGCCGCGAGCAGGCCGCCGTTGGTCTGCGCGTCGGCGAGCACCGCCGGGAGCGCCTCCGCCACCCCGGGCGCCACCCGCAGCGCGGGCATCACCCAGGCCAGGTTCGCCTTCGAGCCGCCCGGCAGCACGTCCTTGGCGGCGAGGTCGAGCACGCCCGGGAGCACCGGCACCGCGCCGGCGTGGAGGCGCAGCGCGACGCCCGAGCCCTCCGCCATCTCCCAGGCGTGGCCGAGCAGGCCGAAGCCGGTGACGTCGGTGAGCGCGCGGACCGCGCCGCTCTCCGCCAGCGCCTCGCCGGCGGCGCGGTTCAGCGCGGACATGACCTCGACGGCCGCGTCGATCATCGGGGCCGGCGCGATGCCGCGCTTGATGGCGGTCGTGATGATGCCGGAGCCGAGCGGCTTGGTGAGGAGCAGGCGGTCTCCCGGCCGCGCGCCCACGTTGCGGAGGACGCGGTCCGGGTGGACGAGGCCGGTCACGGCCATGCCGTACTTGGGCTCGGGATCGTCGATGCTGTGGCCCCCGACCACCGGCGCGCCCGCGAGCCGGGCCGTCTCGGCGCCGCCGCGCAGCACCTCGCCCAGCATCTCCATGGGCAGCGTCTTCACCGGCCAGGCGACCAGGTTGAGCGCGAACAGCGGCCGCGCGCCCATGGCCCAGATGTCGGAGAACGCGTTGGCCGCGCCGATGCGGCCGAACCAGTACGGGTCGTCCACCACCGGCGTGAAGAAGTCCACCGTCTCGACCACCGCGCGCTCGGCGTCGAGCGCGTACACGGCCGCGTCGTCGCGGGTCGAGTGGCCGACCAGCACCCTGGGATCGTCGACGGCCGGGAGGCGGCGCAGGACCTGCGCCAGATCCGCTGGGCGGATCTTGCAGGCTCAACCCGCCCCGTGGCTCAGGCTGGTCAGCCGCACCGTCTTGTCGGCCTCGCTCATGCCCCGGACATATCGTCCCCGCCGTCCCGCGGCAACGCTGCCGAGCGAAGGCCCGTGGGGCCCCGCGAAGCTCCGCTCCGTGGCGCGGGGCGCAGCCCCGTACGCGCGGCGCAGCCGCGCCCGCGGGGACCTCGCGCGCACCCGCGTCAGCGGGCGCGCGAGGTCACGGGACCCGCGCAGCAGGGTGGGGGCCCCGCGGAGCTCCGCTCCGTGGGGCGGGGCGCAGCCCCGTTACGATTGCCCCGCCGCGAGTTGGAGGTACATCTCGGCGTTGCGGTTGCCGGGCGAGATCTCCAGCACCCGCTGCCAGTGCCCCACCGCCTCGTCCTTGCGACCCACCGTGAACAGCGAGAGGCCCAGGTTGAGGCGCGCGAGCACGTAGCTCGGGGCCTGCCGGACCGCCTCCTCGTACTCGGCGATGGCCGCCTCGCGCTCCCCGGCGTCGCGCAGCGCGCCGGCGAGCTTCGCGCGGACGTCCACGAACGCCGGCCCGAGCGCGAGCGCCCGTCGGTACTCGGCGATCGCCTCGGCGTACAGGCCGGAGGAGAGGTACACGTCGCCGATGTCGGCGTACATGTTCGCGAGCTTGCCCTGCACGAAGCGATCGAGCTTGCCGTGCTGCGCGCCCGAGCGCGACAGCGCGTGGCGGTACGTCTCCTGCGCCTCGCGGTACTTGCCGGTGTCGTTGTACGTGACGGCGAGGTTCAGCGCCGCGTCGGTGTAGCCGGGGTTGATCCGGAGCGCCGCCTCGAAGGCGCGCAGCGCTTTCTGGTACTGCCCCTGGTCGTGGTAGATGACGCCGAGCATGTTGTACACGTCGGCGAACGACTGGTTCTGCTCGACGACCTCGGTCAGGTACTGCTCGGCGAGCCCGTAATCCTTCTTGAGGTAGTAGCCGCGTCCGAGCGCGAGGGCCTGCTTCAAGGTGTCTTCCATGGTCGGGGCCTCCCGGCGCGCGAGTCTACACCAGACCGCGGCCCGCCCCGAGCGGCCGTTCACCGGCCGCGCGCGCCGCGCGGACGCTCACAGCCCGTCCACGAACCGCCAGCGCTCGCCCTCGCGCGCGAGCACGTAGCGCGCGCGGCGGCGCTCCGCGGCGCGACCCTCCCGGACCAGCTCGTAGTCCTCGCCCACCTCGGCGCGGTCGCGCTCCACCCGGATCTGCCAGGCGGAGATCCGGACCCGCCCGCCCGCCGCGGCGGCGAGCTCGGCGCGGAGCCGCGCCCCCAGCGCCGCGGGGTCGCCGGCGTGGCCCTCGGCGACCAGCCGCTCCAGCGCGGCCGCGTCCCCCGCGTTCCAGGCGTCCTCGCGGCGGAACAGCGCCGTGAGCACGCCGCGCAGGCCGGCGAACTGCTGCCCGTCGCCGCACCAGAGCGCGATCGAGCAGCGGGTCATCGCGAACGCCTCGCGGCCGACGTAGGAGACCTCGGCGTGCTCGTCGCGCCAGGTCACCCGGCCGTCCGCCTCCACGATGGCCAGCACCGAGGCGCGATCGCCGTCCACCTGGACCGCGACCTCGGCGAAGCGGACCGGGACCAGCTCGGCGGTGCCGCCGGACTTGAAGCCGTAGACGTCGTTCAGGTGCGCGCGCTCCTGGTGACGGAGCGCCTCGCGCACCTGCGTCTCGGGGCTGGCGGCGGAGATGGCGAGGTCGGCGCCGGCGATCCGGTCCCAGTAGCGCCACAGCAGCAGCGCCGCGGCGGCGGCGAGCGCCAGCGGGACGAGGTAGGGGGCGCCGACCTTCGCGGCGCGGGCGCGCCGGCGGGCGGCGCGGGAGCCGGGGGAGAACGGCGGGGGGCGCGCCGGCGGCGGCGCGGGCGGCTCAGCGGATCGAGGCAAGGAGCTTCTCGGCCTCGGCCCGGCGCGCGTCGCCCGGGTGCTTCACGATGAGCGTCTGGAGCGCCTTCCGGGCGCGGTGCTTCTCGTCCATCTTCAGGCAGGCGCTGGCGAGCTTCCAGAGCGCCTCGGGCTCATGGGCCGAGCCCGGGTACTTGTCCACGAGCGTCTCGTACCGGCCCGCGGCGCCCGCCCAGCGCGAGCGCTTGTAGTAGTACTCGGCCACGTACCACTCGCGCGCCGCCAGCCGGGTCTGGGCCTCGGCCAGCACCTTCTTCGCGTCCGCCAGGTACTTCGACTGGGTCCGGGTCTGGACGAAGTCGGTCAGCACCTGCACCGCCTTCTCCGCCTGCCGCTGGTCCTTCTCCGACGCCGGCGGGAACAGCGCGAAGTCGCCGGGCGCGTCCTTGAAGTAGGCGAGGCCGGAGCGGTACTCCGCGTAGTCCACGTCCTCGTGGGTGGGGTGGAGCTGGACGAACTGCTTGTAGGCCTCGGCGGCCTCCAGGTACCGGTCCTGCTTGAACTTCACGTCGGCGAGGCGCAGCTCGGAGAGCGCCGCGAACTTCGAGAACGGGTACTTCGTCTTCACGAACTCGAAGAACTTCACCGCCTCGGTGAAGTTGTCCGCCTTCAGCTCGTCCATGCCGGCCTGGTAGTTCTCCTCGGGCGTCTTCCCGAGCTTCAGGCCGCCGGTGAAGGTGGTGTGCTTGGTGCCGCACGCCGCGAGGGCCACGGCGGCGGACAGGGCGGCGGCGAGGGCGAGGTTCCGGCGCATGGGGCCCGGAAGATAGCAGAGGCCCGGCCGGCGCGCAGTCGTTCCGGGGCGGCCCCGGGCTCAGTCCTGGTCCTCGTAGATCCCCAGGGCCCGGGCCACCACCGCCCCGGAGAAGCCCCGCCCGAGCAGGAAGCGCGACAGGCGGCGCCGCGCGGCCGCGTCGAGGTCCGCGAGCGGCCGCCCCCGCGCCCGGCGCTCCGCCAGCGCGCGGCACAGGGCCAGCTCGGCGGCGCGGGGATCCTCCCCCGCCTCGCCGGCCAGCGCCGCGGCCACGGCCGCCCGCGCCTCGCCCGCCCCGATCCCCTCCCCCACCAGCCGGCGCTCCGCCATCCGCGGCCCGAGCCTGCCGCCCGCGACCAGCGAGCGCGCCCGGGCCCGGGCGTAGGCGGCGTCGTCGAGGTAGCCCAGCCGGCGCAGCCAGGCCACGGTCTCGTCCGCCTCGGCCTCCAGGCCGTCGCGCGCCAGGCGCGCGCGGACCTGCGCCTCGGTGCGCATGCGGGACGCGAGCTGGCGGAGCGCGATCGCCTTGGCGCGCGCGAGCGGGGTCTGCCCGGGGGGCGGCACGGGGCGCGGCGCTAGAAGCGCTCGATCTGGAAGTCGTCGTCCGGCCCGCCCTGGCCGCCGGCGCGGGGCGCGGCGGGGGGCCGGGGGGCGGCGCCGGACGCGAGCCGCCCGAGCGGCGCGCCGGGCGCGGGGCGCGGCGCGGCGGGCTGGCCGGGCGCCGGCGCGCGGGCCGCGGGGCCCGCCTCGGCCGGCTTCTCGAAGGAGTCCCACTTCGAGTCGGAGGTGCCGCTCACGCCCGAGACGCGCAGCGCGAAGTCGTCCGGGTTGGTGGCCTGCCGGAGCGCCTCCTCGTAGCTGATGAGGCTCGAGCGGAGCAGCGCCATGAGCGACTGATCGAAGGTCTGCATCCCGTAGGTGGTGTGGCCCTGCGAGATGGCGTCGGTGATCTCCTTCGTCCGGTCCTTGTCCTCGATGAGCTCGCGGACGCGCCCCGTCGCGAGCAGCACCTCGATGGCCGGCACGCGCCCCTTCCCGTCGGCGCGCGGCACCAGGCGCTGCGAGATCACCGCCTTCAGCACCGAGCCGAGCTGCAGGCGGACCTGCTTCTGCTGGTACGGCGGGAACGCGGAGATGATGCGGTTGATGGTCTCGGTCGCGTCGAGCGTGTGCAGGGTGGACATCACCAGGTGGCCGGTCTCGGCCGCGGTGAGCGCGGTCTCGATGGTCTCGAGGTCGCGCATCTCGCCCACCAGGATGACGTCGGGGTCCTGCCGGAGCGCGCTCTTCAGCGCCTGCCCGAAGCTCATCGTGTCCACCCCGACCTCGCGCTGGTTCACGATCGAGCGCTTGTCGCGGATGAGGAACTCGATGGGATCCTCGATGGTCATGATGTGGCAGGTCTCGGTCGCGTTGATGTGGTCGATCATCGCCGCGAGCGTGGTGGACTTGCCGGAGCCGGTCGTGCCGGTGACGAGCACCAGGCCGCGCTGCTCGCCCGCCACCTTCTCCAGGATCTTGGGCAGCATGAGCTGCTCGATGCTCTGGATGCGGAACGGGATGACGCGGAGCACCACGCCGAGCGTGCCGCGCTGCTGGAAGACGTTCACGCGGAAGCGGCCGAGGCCGGGCACGCCGTAGGCGAGGTCCACCTCGTTCGTCTGCTTGAACTTCTCCTTCTGGTACTCGTTCATGATCCCGAAGCCCATCCGCGCGATCTCCTCGGGCGGCAGGCGGCGGGCGTCCTTCAGCGGCACCAGCGAGCCGTCGACGCGGAACATCGGCGGGAGGCCCGCCTTCAGGTGGATGTCCGAGGCGCCGGCGCGGAGCGCGACCTGCAGGATCTCGTTGAGTTCCATCGCGGTGCCGAGGGTAACATTCGTGATCCGGCGGATCCAATCGGACGGACCCCGGCGCGCGGCGCCTATGTAGGCGCGCGTGAGCGGCGCCCGGCCACCGGTTCGCCGCCGGCGTCCCCGCCCGGCCCGGCGCCCCGGCGCGCCGCCCGCGCCCGCCGCAGCACCTCGCGGAGCGCGTCGCGGCGGACGGCCGCCGACGCGGCGCCGACCGCGAGCAGCGTCAGCACCGTGGCGGCGTGCGTGAGCACCGCGAGCGCGGCCGCGTCCGCCGGACCGGCCCCGAGCCGGCGCGCGCCCAGGGCCGCGAGCGCGTAGTACACGCCGGTGCCCACCGGCAGCCCCGGGGTGAGCTGGCCGAAGGTGACGAGCGCGAGGATCACCGCGCCGCCGGCGAGCGGATCGGCGACCCCGAACGCGGCGAGCGGGAGCGCGTAGGCCGCCGCCGCGGCCACCGGCGGGAGCGCGCCGAGCGCGAGCGCGCGGGACAGCCGGGCCGGCGCCGCCAGGCCGCGGATCCCCTCGGCCCCGGCCGCGACCAGGCCGGCCCAGCGCGCGTGGCGCGGTGACAGCCGGCGGGCCGCGCCCGGGCCGAGTCGCGCCAGCGCCACCGCGGCGGAGGCCAGCGCCGCCACCGCCGCCGCGCCCGCGAGCGCGGCCCGGCCCGCCCCGCCTCCGCGCGCCGCCGCGGCCGCGGCGCCGAGCGCCACCACCGCCGCGAGCTCGAGCAGCTTCGCCACGAGCTGCGAGGACAGCGCCGCGCCGAACGGCCGCCCGGTGAACCGGGCCAGCAGCGCCGCCGCCGCCGCCGGCCCCAGCTTGCCCGGCACGGCGTTGTGCACGAGCGCCCCGAGCGCGGTGGCGTGGTAGGCGTCCGGCCAGCGGACCCGCGCCGGCGCGAGCGCCGCCCGCCACACCAGCGCGCGCAGCGCCGGCAGCGCGGCGGTGATCGCCGCGAACGGGACGAGCCAGCGGGCCTGGGCGGGGAGCTCGCGGGCGAACCCGGCCAGGTCGAAGCGCGGGACCAGCGCGGGCGCGCCGCCGCGCCACTCGGGCCGGAAGAACACCAGCCCGACGAGCACCGCCCCGCCCGCGGCGGCGGCCGCGAGCACCACTCCCCGTCCGGCGCCGCCCCGCTGCGACATGCCGGCAAGGTCGTCATCGCGCGAGCGCGGGCCCGGACCGCGGCCCCGTGCCCAACCTTCGGGCATGCGCCTGAGGACGGACGGAGTGCTGGCGAGCGCCTTCCCGCTGGCGCTCGGGGTGGCCCTGGGCGGCCACCTCTCCCGCCGGCTGCGCCGGCAGCAGCTCGCCCGGCGGTTCATCCGCCTGGCAGACGACGTGCCGCTCGACGTGCTGCTGGAGCGCGAGGTGGGCGTGCCGGTGCGGGAGGCGAACGAGGTCTCGCTGCTCGAGGACGGGTCGATCTTCGACGTGCTGGAGCGCGAGATCCGGACCGCGCGCGAGTCGATCCACATCTGCGAGTTCATGTGGCGCGGCACCGGCGACCCCTCCGAGCGGATCGGCCGCGCGGTGCTGGAGCGGCGCCCCGGCGTCGTCTGCCGGATCGTGCTCGACTGGTTCGGCTCGCAGCACTTCGACCCGGCGCTGGAGCGGCGGCTGGTGGCGAGCGGCTGCGCCATCCGGCGCCACGCGCCGCTGCCCGACCCGTTCCGCTGCAACCACCGGCGGGTGCTGGTGTTCGACGGGCGGACCGCGTTCGTGGGCGGCTTCGGGATCTGGAAGAGCTGGCTCGGGAACGGGGTGGGCGAGGAGGGCTGGCGCGACACGGCCGCCCGGGTGCGCGGCCCGGCGGTGGGCGACCTGCAGCGCGCCTTCGACGAGAGCTTCCAGGCGGCGGGCGGCCAGCCGCTCCCGGCCTCCGCCTACCCGCGCCTCGCGCCGGCCGGGCCGCACCGCGTGGCGGTGGTCGCGTCCACGCCCGCCTGGGCGCGCGCCACGCTGGCCGCGCGGATGAGCTACGCGCTGCTGGCGTCGGCCCGGCGCCGGCTGTGGATCGCGAACTCCTACTTCGTGCCGGATCGCTCGCTCCAGGACGTGCTGATCGCCCGTGCCCGGGCCGGGGTGGACGTGCGGGTGCTCGCGCCGGGACCGTGGCACGACGTGCCGCTCGTGCAGGCCGGGCAGCGCCGGACCTACCGGCGGCTGCTCGCGGGCGGCGTGCGCGTGTTCGAGTACGACGCGTCGATGATGCACGCGAAGACGATCCTCGCGGACGGCGCCTGCGCGATCGGCTCCACCAACATGGACTCGCAGAGCCTCTCGTTCCTGTGGGAGACGTCGATCGTGACCGACGCGCCCGAGGCGGCCGCCGGGCTCGCGCGGCGGTTCGGCCTGGACCTGACCCGCTCGTACGAGATCGAGCCCGGCGCCTGGCGGCGGCGGCCGAGGGCCATGCGCCTCCGCGAGGCCGGCGCCGCGGTGGCCGAGCCCTGGCTCTGAGCTGCGCGGCGGGCCCCGGACGCACGACGGCCGGCGCCGCGTCGCCGCGGGCCGGCCGTGGAGGTCCCGGAGGACGGAGCGGCTAGCGCTTGGAGAACTGGAAGCGCTTGCGGGCGCCCGGACGGCCGTACTTCTTGCGCTCGACGGCGCGCGCGTCGCGGGTCATGAAGCCGGCCTTCTTGAGCACCGGGCGGTACTCGGGGTTCAGCTCGACCAGCGCGCGGCTGATGCCGTGGCGGATCGCGCCGGCCTGGCCGGAGAGGCCGCCGCCGGCCGCGTTCACGAAGACGTCGAGCTTGCCCATCTGGTCGACGAGCTTCAGCGGCTCGACCAGGATCATCTTCGAGGTCTCGCGGCCGAAGTACTCGTCCATCGAGCGGCCGTTGATGGTGATGTTGCCCGTGCCGGGGACGAGCCGCACGCGCGCGACCGCCTCCTTGCGACGGCCGACGGTCATGTTCGCCTGGATAGCCATGTGCGATCGTCCTTACTGAGCGAGGCTCAGCGCCTCGGGCTTCTGCGCCGCGTGCGGGTGCGTGTCGCCCGCGTAGACCTTGAGCTTGGCGAGCATCTGCCGGCCGAGGTTGTTGCGGGGCAGCATGCGGCGGACGGCGTTCTCGATGATCTGCTCGGGGTGCCGCTCGCGGAGCTTGTTCATCGGCGTCTGCTTGGCGCCGCCCGGGTGCATGGTGTGCGTGAAGAAGACCTTGTCGGTCTCCTTGTTGCCGGTGAAGCGGACCTTCCCGGCGTTCACCACGACCACGAAGTCGCCGGTGTCCATCGAGGGGGTGTACGCCGGCTTGTGCTTGCCCTTGAGGATCGAGGCGATGCGGGTGGCGGCGCGGCCGACGGTGAGATCGGTGGCGTCGACGACCCACCACTTCCGACCGTTCAGGGCCTCTGCGCGGGTGGCGCTGTGCGTGGTGCCTTTGGACATGGATAAACCTGCGGAATCCCGAGTTTGGAAACGCGCCTTTTAGAGGACGCGTGCCCCGTTGTCAAGCGTGATCGGACCCCTGTCCTGGCACCCGGCACGCGAGCCGTGCCTCCAGCCGGAGGGGAGCGGAAAGCGCCGCGCAATCTAGCGGCTTCGGGGCTTCCCCACAAGACCTCGCTCGCCGTCCCGGCCGGCGGGCGCCGCGCGCGGCCGCGCGGCGCACGTTGGCCTGGGGGGAGGAGCGTATGGCCGATCGGCGGATCGGGGCGCTGGGCGCGGTGTTGCTGCTCGCCGCGTGCGGGGGCAGCGGGCGGAGCGGGGGGATGGCCGATCGGGGACCGGCGCCGCCGCCGGAGACGCCGCCGGCGAGCAACCCTCCCCCGACCGGCGGATCGAGCGCGCCCCCGGCGCGGCTCGCGGTGTCGTTCACCGGGACCGACTTCCGGTTCCTCGGGATCGGGGCCGACGGGACCGCGTACGCCACGAACCTCTCCGGGCCGCGGCAGATCCACGCCAGCGCCGACGGGCGCACCTGGACGCCGCGCGGTCCGACGCCGGGCGGGCGCGGCGTGCGCGTCCTCGCCGCCCTCTCCGGCGGTGCGCTGCTCGCCGACACGGCCGACGCGACCGGCCACGTGATCGCGCGCTCCGGCGACGGCGGCCGGACCTGGACCGACGTCCTGTCGCTCGGCGGGTACCGGATGCTCACCCCCGGGAGCGTGGCGGAGCTGGGTGGCGAGACGTTCCTGCTCGAGTACCAGTCCTTCACCGGCGACAGCGTGCCCATCCGCCTGTGGGCGAGCGCCGACGGCGGCGTCACCTGGTCGGTGCGCGCCGAGACCTCCGAGCACCGGCACGGGCACGGGCTGCTCGCCGACCCGGCCACGGGCGCGCTCTGGCTGTTCTACGGCGACCGGGTCGGCGGCACGTACCTCTCCTTCGACGGCGGCCGCACCCAGGCCCTGGTGCGAGGGCCGCTCGAGGGCGGCGTGCTGGTCCGCGCGGTGGCGACGCCCGAGGGGCTGCTCGGGGGGATCGACTCCCCGTTCACGCTGGTGGTCCCCCACGTGATCACGCTGTCGTTCGGCGGCGCGTACGAGGCGGGGTTCCGGCTGCCCGGCCCGAGCTACTCGGCGCTCGCGCTGCGCGGCGGCGGCTACCTGGTCGGCGCGGCCCGGGAGCCGGCCGGCGACGTGTACCCGGACGGCGACGTGTCGGCCCACCTGTTCGCGTCCGCCGACGGCGCCGCGTTCGACGAGGTGTTCGCCTGCGCGCGCCTCTCGCCGGACGCCACGGCGCGCGCCGACGCGAACTGGCAGCTCGCGAGCGGCGAGGTGGTGGTGGACGTCCTGAACTGCGAGGGCTTCGGGCCCGGCGGCGCGGGGTACGTGCTGCTCGCGCCCTCGGCCGGGCCCTGAGGGCGCGTGAGCGGGCGCGCCCCGACGGTCAGCGGCCGCCCAGCCGCGCGCGCAGCGCGGCCATGACGCTCTCGGTGTGCGCCGCCACGTCCTGCGGCGGCGCGGCGAGCGCGGCCGGGTCCACCTTCTCGTGGGCCGCCGGCGGCAGGTCGTCGAGGAAGCGCGACGGGGTGCGGGGCAGGAGCTTGCCGCGCTTCGATCGCGCCGCGACGCGCGTCAGGTACAGCCGCTCGCGCGCGCGGGTGATGCCCACGTAGGCCAGCCGCCGCTCCTCGTCGAGGTCGCGGGCCTCGCCCTGGATCCCGGCGCAGGGGAGGTAGTCCTCCTCGACGCCCACCAGGAACACCACCGGGAACTCGAGCCCCTTCGCCGCGTGCAGCGTCATGAGCGTGATCCCGCCCTCGCCCGACGGATCCTCCTCCTCGCGCGAGTCGAGCGCGAGGCGCTGCAGCCAGGTGGCGAGCGACGGGCGCGCGGTGCGCTGGACGTAGCCGTCGAGCGAGCGCAGCAGCCCCTCCAGCGCGTCCACGCGGCGGGATCCCGCCTCGAGCGACTGCACCCCGGCGCGCACGTGGCTGAACAGGTCCACCTCCGCCACCAGCGCGCGCGCGGCCTCCGACACCGGCCCCTCGCGGAAGCGGGCCTGGAAGCGGTCCACCAGCGCGACGAACGCGCCGATCTTCTCCGCGGCGCCGCGCGGGAGGTCGGGGATCTCCGCCGCCCGGCGCATCGCCTCGAGCAGGTGGAGCTTCCGCGGGATGGCCCAGTCGTGCACCCGCTCCATCGACGTGTCCCCGATCCCGCGCGGCGGCACGTTCACGACGCGCGAGAGCGACACGTCGTCCTCGGGCTGGACGCAGAGCTTCAGGTACGCGAGCAGGTCGCGCACCTCGGAGCGGTCGAAGAAGGCGGGGCCGCCGTGCACCTTGTACGGCATGGAGGCCTCGCGGAACGCCTCCTCGAACGGGCGCGAGAGCGCGTTCAGGCGGAACAGCACCGCGAAGTGGCTCCAGGGCCGGCCCTCGCCGCGCTGCCGGGCGATCTCCTCGGCCACGAAGCGCGCCTCGTCCTCCTCCTCGGACATGGCCACCACCCGCACCGGCTCGCCCGCCTCGCCCGCGGTGAACAGCGCCTTCGCCTTGCGCGCCGCGTTCTTCGCGATCACCGCGTTGGCGCAGGCGAGGATGTGGCCGGTGGAGCGGTAGTTCTGCTCGAGCCGGACCTCCTTCGCCCCGGGGAAGTGCCGCTCGAACCGCAGGATGTTCTTCACCTCGGCGCCGCGCCAGCCGTAGATGGCCTGGTCGTCGTCGCCGACCGCGCACACGTTCCGCCGCTCGCCGGCGAGCAGCTTCAAGAGCTCGAGCTGGGCGGCGTTCGTGTCCTGGTACTCGTCCACCAGCAGGTAGCGGAAGCGCTCCTGGCAGCGGGCGCGCAGCGCCGGGTCGTGCGCCAGCATCGCCACCGGCCGGGCGATGAGGTCGTCGAAGTCCACCGAGCGCATGGCGCGGAGCGCCTTCTCGTAGCGCGGGTACACCTCGGCGGCGACGAGGTCGTAGTCGTCGCCCTGCCCCGCCTCCCGCGGCACGATCCGCTTCTTGCCGGCGTTCTTGGCGCGCGAGAGGAGCGAGAGCACCCGGTGCGCGTCGAACTTGCGGTCGTCCACGCTCACCTCGCGCATGCACCGCTTCACGAGCGCGAGCTGGTCCCCGGCGTCGCAGATGGCGAAGCGGCGCGGCAGCCCGGCCGCCTCGTGCTCCTGCTGCAGCAGCCACAGGCCGAAGCTGTGGAACGTGGAGACGAACACGTCCACGCCGGGCGGGCCCGCCAGCGCGGCCACCCGCTCGCGCATCTCGCCCGCGGCCTTGTTGGTGAACGTGACCGCGAGCACCTGCTCCGGGTCCACGCCCTGCACCAGCAGGTAGGCGACGCGGTGCGCGATGACGCGGGTCTTGCCCGAGCCCGCGCCCGCGAGCACCAGCAGCGGGCCCTCGGTGGTCATCACCGCCTCGCGCTGCGGCGGGTTGAGGGTGGACAGGTCGAGCATGGCGCGGGGGCCGCGTATCTGGCACGCCGGCCGGCCGCCCGCAAGACTTGAAAATCCCGGCGCGGCCGCGCGCCCGCGCCGTCGCGCGGCGCGCAACCGTCCGTTCCCCGTTTTGCCGCACCGGCGCGCGCCGCCGCGGTTAGGAACACGCCCCTCCACACACCCGGAGGTCCCCCACCATGATGCGTTTCCTCGAGACCGACGACTCCACCACCCGCCTCTTCCAGCGCGTCGTGCTGGGCCTGGTGATGTTCCCGCACGGCGCGCAGAAGCTCCTCGGCTGGTTCGGCGGCCGCGGCCTGGAGGCCACCCTGACCGGCTTCACCGCCGGCATGGGGCTGCCCTGGCTGCTGGCGGTGCTGGTGATCCTCGCCGAGTCGGTCGGGTCGGTCATGCTCGTGCTCGGCGTGCTCTCGCGCCTCGCCGCGCTCGGCATCGCGTCGGTGATGGTGGGCGCCATCGTCACCGTCCACGGGCAGCACGGGTTCTTCGCGCCCGACGGCTTCGAGTACCACCTGCTCGCGCTGGGGCTGGCGCTCCCGCTGGTCGTGGCCGGCGGCGGCCGCCTCTCGCTGGACCGCGCGCTGGTCCTTCGCCGCTCCGCCGGGCGCGCCCCCTCGGCGCTCCCGGCGGAGGGCTAGTCCCGCCCGTCAGGCGCCCGGGGTCCGCAGCGACGCGCTCGCGGCGGTCCCCGGCGCGCCGGCGCCGATCCGTCCGAGCGGCGCGGCCACGCCCACCGCCACCCAGGCCCAGAGCGAGAGCCACACCGCCAGGATCAGCAGGCTCCCCAGCAGGTCCATCAGCCTTCGCCAGCCCTCGGCCTTCGCGGCGCGGGGGGCGGTCGGGTTCGCGAGACGGGCCATGGCCTCTCTCCTTGTAACCGGCAAGCCGGGTGTATAACCGGCAAGTCGCGTTTAGATGGTTACAGCTTGGCCCTGGCCATCTAACCTGTCAAGTGGCATCATGCGGGTTAAAGGAGCGACCGTGACCCAGCCCCCCTTCCGGTTCGACCTCTCCGGCGGCCGCCTGTGCCTCGACTTCGCGAACACCGTCGGCGGCATGCGCGGCGTGACGCCGAAGGAGCGCCTGGCCGGCTATCCGGACCTGGTCGAGTTCGCGCGCCAGGCGGGCGCGGTGGACGACGTGAGCGCGCGGAGCCTGCTCGCCGAGGCGGCCCGGCGCCCTGCCGTGGCGGAGCGCGCCTTCGCGGACGCGCTCGCGCTGCGCGAGACGCTGTACCGGACCTTCCTGGCGCGGGCGGAGCGGCGCGCGCCCGCGGCCGAGGACGTGGAGCGGCTCTCGACGGCGCTGGGCGCGGCGCTCGCGCACCGGCGCCTGGAGCGCCGCGGCGACGCGTTCGCGCTGGCCTGGGACGTGGACGCCGGCGCGCTCGACGCGCCGCTCTGGCCGGTGGTGCTCTCCGCCGCCGAGCTGCTCACCTCCGGCGCCGAGGCCGACCGGGTGCGCGTCTGCGGGCTCTACGAGACGCACGAGTGCAGCTGGCTGTTCGTGGACGAGACCCGCGCCGGCACCCGGCGCTGGTGCTCGATGCAGGACTGCGGCAACAAGGCCAAGGCGCGGCGCCACCACCGCCGCTCCCGCGAGCAGCGGCAGGCCTAGCGGACCGTCACCGTCACGCGAGCAGCAGCCAGGCCAGGCCGCCCAGCAGCGCGAACTTCACGGCGTAGTAGGCGGGCCGGTTCCAGGCCTTGAGCCGCTTGCCCACGAGCCGCACCTGGTACACGCGCGCGAAGGCGCGGTTCACCCAGCCGATCTCCTCGCCGTCCTCGTTCCGGGTCCGGCTGGCGCGCATCAGGTGGTCGCCGACCCAGCGGTTGAGCCGGCCGGCGGCGCGCCAGCGCATGGGTCGCTCCACGTCGCAGAACAGGATGATCCGCGCCGTGTCGGTCTGGTTCACGGCGTGGTGGACGTAGGTCTCGTCGAACAGCACCGCCTCCCCGTCGCGCCAGGCATAGGGCTCGCCGTCCACCACGATGCGGCACGCGTCCGAGCCCGGCGTGACCAGGCCGAGGTGATAGCGGATCGAGCCCGCGAACGGATCCCGGTGCGCCATGAGCGTCCCGCCCGGCGGCAGCAGCGCGAACATGGCCGCACGGACCCCGGGGATCGCCTCGACCAGCTCGACCGTGCGCGGGCAGCGGGCGCGCGCCGACGGGAGCGGCTCGCCGTACCACTTGAGGTAGAAGCGCTTCCAGCCGCGGCGGAAGAACGAGTTGAACCCCGCGTCCACGTGCCCGTCGGCGGCGCGGATGCGCTCCTCCGACTGGAGGCGCAGCGCCTCGTCGCGGATCTCCTGCCAGTGCGCCCGGAGCGGCGCGAGCGCGGGGAAGTCGGCGAGGTCGAGGAACGGGCGGCTCGGGACCGCGGAGGCGAGGTACACGAGCGCGTTCAGCGGCGCGAAGAAGGTCGAGTGGTCGGTGAGCTGCCGGAAGAAGGGGTGGCGGACGCGGCCGCGGCGGTGCACGTACGCGGCGGAGCCGACCAGCGCACCGACGGCGCCGAGCTTCAGCAGGAGGGCGGGGTTCACGTTCGCGGGTCTATGGCGCGCGGGGCGCCCGCCGGCCGCTCCCGGGCGGGGATCTCGCGGCGCGGCGGTGCGGACCCGTCCGCCGGGCCCCGCGGCGCCGTCGCGTGCCCCGCGACGGCCCCACGCGAAGGGGAGGCGCTGTAGTGTGGGCGCGCGCCGGGCGAGCGGACCGGCGCGGAGGGACGGGCCGTGCAGGCGCAGCAGGACGAGCGGCGGGGCGCGCCGGCGCGGATCCCCACCGGCGTGTGGGTGCTGGGCGGCGTGAGCCTGCTCATGGACGTCTCCTCCGAGATGATCCACGCGCTGCTGCCGCTGTTCATGGTGACCGCGCTCGGCGCGGGCGCGCTGACGGTGGGCGTGATCGAGGGGCTGGCCGAGTCCACCGCGCTGGGGGTGAAGGTGTTCTCGGGCGTGCTGAGCGACGCGCTCGGCCGGCGCAAGGCGCTCGCCGTCGCCGGGTACGCGCTGGGCGCCGCCACGAAGCCGCTCTTCGCCCTGGCGCCGACGCCGGCGGTGGTGCTCGGGGCGCGCCTGCTGGATCGGGTCGGCAAGGGCATCCGCGGCGCGCCGCGCGACGCGCTGGTGGCCGACATGACGCCGCCGGCGCTCCGGGGCGCCGCGTTCGGCCTGCGCCAGGCGCTCGACACGGTGGGCGCGTTCGCGGGCCCGCTCCTCGCCACGGGCCTGATGCTGCTGTGGGCGAACGACTTCCGCCGCGTGTTCTGGGTGGCGGTGATCCCGGGCGCGCTGTCGGTGGCGCTGCTCTGGCTCGGGCTGCGCGAGCCCGAGCACCGCGGGGACGGCCGGCGCACGAACCCGATCCGGCGCGAGAGCCTGCGGCGCCTCGGTCCCCGGTACTGGTGGGTGGTGGGCATCGGCGCGACGTTCACGCTCGCCCGCTTCAGCGAGGCGTTCCTCGTGCTGCGCGCGCAGCAGGGCGGCGTCCCGCTCGCGCTCGTGCCGCTCGTGATGGTCGCGATGAACGTGGTGTACGCGCTGACCGCCTATCCCTCGGGGCGCCTGTCGGATCGCGTGAGCCGCAGGGGCCTCCTGGCGACGGGCCTCGGCGTCCTGGTCGCCGCGGATCTCGTGCTGGCGATGGAGGGCGGCTGGCCGGTGGTGCTCGCGGGCGTGGCGCTGTGGGGCGTGCACATGGGCATCACGCAGGGCCTGTTCGCGACGCTGGTGGCGGACACCGCCCCGCCGGACCTGCGCGGCACCGCGTTCGGTGTCTTCAACCTGCTCGCCGGGATCGCCACGCTGGTGGCGAGCGCGGTCGCGGGGCTCCTCTGGGAGCGGCTCGGCGCGCCCTTCACGTTCCGCGCGGGGGCGGTGTTCTGCCTGCTCGCGCTGGCGGGGCTCGCCTGGAGGCCGGCGGGGCTCCGGGCGGCGCCGCGCGACCGGTGAACCCCGGCCGCATCAGCCCGCGTGCGCGGCGATGGCCCGCTCCAGGTCCTCGGGCAGCGGCGCGCGCACCTCCACCGGCGCGCCGTCCGACGGCCGCGGGAACGCGAGCCGCGCGGCGTGGAGCGCCTGGCGCGCGATCGCCTCGGCGCGCACGCCGTAGACGGCGTCGCCGAGCACCGGGAAGCCCGCCTCGGCGAGCTGGACCCGGATCTGGTGGGTGCGCCCGGTCTCGAGCCGGACCCGCAGGAGCGCGGCGCCGCGCAGTGCGCGCTCCACCGTCCAGGACAGCCGCGCGCGGCGGGCGGAGGGGAAGCGCGTGGTGAAGCGGCGCGGATCGGCCGGGTCGCGCCCGTACGGCGTGTCGAGCCGCCCCTCCGGCGGCGGGGCGCCCGCCACGAGCGCCAGGTACTCCTTCTCGACCGCGCCGGCCTCGAACGCGGCGCGCAGCGCGGCCAGCGCCCGGTCGTGGCGCGCCAGCAGCAGCGCGCCGCTCGTGTCGCGGTCGAGCCGGTGCGGCAGCCCCGGCATGGCGCGGCCGTCCACGTCGAACGCGCCCAGCCGGCTCGCCGCCG
Organism: Anaeromyxobacter sp. K; assembly: GCF_000020805.1. Classification (NCBI taxonomy): domain Bacteria; kingdom Pseudomonadati; phylum Myxococcota; class Myxococcia; order Myxococcales; family Anaeromyxobacteraceae; genus Anaeromyxobacter; species Anaeromyxobacter sp. K. Next base: position 3,917,716 of record NC_011145.1, read on the forward strand.
CGACCGCCGACGCGCCGCCGGGCGCCGACGCCTCCACCGCGAGCCCGGGCGGCTTCGCGACCACCAGGCAGTCCGCGTCGTCGTACAGCACCGCCAGCGCCGGGCCCGACGCCTCGGCCGCGCGCGGCGCGGGCCGCTCCAGGGCGACCTCCTCGCCCCCGAACAGCTTGCGGTGCGGGGAGCAGGTCTTCCCGCGGATGCGCACCCGGCCCGTCTCCACCAGCCAGCGGGTGCGCTCCGCGGTCGCGCCGATCGCGCCGGCCAGCCAGCGGTCCAGCCTGGCGCCGGCCGCCTCGCGCGGCACGCGGAGGAGCTCCGGCGCGGCGGGTGTACCCACCGTGAACGGCCCCCTTCTTCCGGGCCCCGCGGGGCCGCGACCCGGTCTAGAACGATCCGAACCCTTCACGGAGGACACCGGGATGAAGCTCTACTACGCGCCGCGCACGCGGGCCACCCGCCCCCGCTGGCTGCTCGAGGAGCTGGGCGTTCCCTACGAGCTGGTCCGGCTCGATCGCGCCGCCGGGGCGCTGCGCACGCCCGAGCACCTCGCCCGCCATCCGATGGGCCGCGTGCCGGTGCTGGAGGACGGCGACGCCCGCCTCTTCGAGTCGGCCGCGATCTGCCTGTGGCTCGCCGAGCGCTTCCCGGAGAAGGGCATGCTCCCGCCGGCCGGCACGCCGGGCCGCGCGCTCACCTACCAGTGGCTGTTCTTCGCCATGGACGAGCTGGAGCCGCCGGTCGAGGCGCTGCACGGGCTGCTCCGCCCGCCCGAGGGCGAGCGCGACGCGGCGGCCATCGAGGCCCAGAAGGCCAGGTTCCTGGAGGGCGCGCGCGTCCTCGACCTGGCGCTCCGGGACCGCCCGTTCCTCGCCGGCGACGCGTTCGGCGTGGCCGATCTCGTCACCGGCGCGGTGGCCTCCTGGGGCAAGGCGCTGGTGGGCGGCATCGACGGGATGCCGGCGCTGGCGGCCTGGCTCGCCGGCGTGAAGGCGCGGCCCGCCTGGAAGCGGGCCATCGCCGACTGATTCGTGCACGGCGAGCTCCGCGCGGCGCAGCCGCGCCCGCGGGGACCTCGCGCGAGCCCGCGAACGCGGGCGCGCGAGGTCACGGGACCCGCGCAGCAGGGTGGGGCCCCGCGGAGCTCCGCTCCGTGGGGCGGGGCGCAGCCCCGCGCTGGATGCTCAGCGCGCCGCCGCCGCGGCCGTGGGCTTCACGTTGCCGTCGGCGTCCACGAGCTGGACCTCGCCGAGGCCGACTTCGCGCAGGCCGGGCTCGATCTTGGCGCGGTCGCCGATGATGACCCAGGTGACGCGGTCCGGCTCCACCATGCGGGCCGCGTCGGTGAGGTCCTTCGGGCCGAGCGCGGCCACCTTCTGCGCGAAGCCGTCGAAGTAGCGATCGTCGAAGCCGAAGCGGACGATCTGCGCGATGGACCGCGCCACCGCCCGCGACGTCTCCCAGCGGCCCGGCAGCGACAGGGTCAGCGTGCCCCGCGCCACCGCGGCCTCCTCGGCGGTGACCGGCTTCGCCCCGCGGATGCCGGCCAGCTCCTTGCGGATCTCCAGCACCGTCTCCTTGGTCTTGTCGGCCTGCACCGGGGCGAGCGCGAAGAACGGCCGCTGGCCGCGGGCGTCGGTGAGCAGCGCGCGGGCGCCGTAGGACCAGTGCTTGTCCTCGCGCAGGTTCATGTTGAGCCGGGAGGTGAACGCGCCGCCCAGCACGGTGTTCATGGCGGTCTGCGCGATCTCCGCGGGGTTCGCCCGCGGCGGGGCGACCTGGCCGGCGATCACCACCGACTGGATCGACCCGGGCCGATCGAGGAGGAACACCCGCTGCCCGGCCGGCAGCGCCACCTGCGCCAGGTTCTTCTTCGGGACCTCGCCCGCCTTCCAGCCGCCCAGCAGCCGCTCCAGCTTCGGCACGATCTCCGCGGCGGTGGTGTCGCCCACCACCACCAGCGTGGCGTTGTTCGGCTTCACCCAGGTCGCGTGCCAGCGGGCCGCGTCCGCGCGGGAGAGCTTGCCGACGGTGGCCGCGGTGCCGGAGCCGGTGAGCGGGTTCGAGTAGGCGTGCCCCTCGCCGTAGAGCAGGCGCGGCAGGATGCGGAACGCCGCCGTCACCGGCTGCACCGCCTCCTGGCCGAGGCCGGCGAGCTGCTGCGCCTTCAGCCGCTCGAAGTCGGCCTCCGGGAACACCGGGTTCACCACCACGTCGGCGAACAGCGCCAGCGACGCGTCGAGGTTCGCGCGCAGCGCCGCCATGCTGACCAGCGAGGTGTCGAGGTCCGCGCCGGTGTCGAGGCGCGCCCCCAGCCGCTGCAGCGTGTCGGAGATCTCCAGCGCCGAGCGCGAGCGGGTGCCCTCGTCCAGCATGGCCGTCGCCAGCTTCGCGAGCCCGGGCGCGCCGTGCTGGTCGGAGGCGTAGCCCGCGTCCACCAGCAGGTCGAGCTGCACGTCCGGGACCGCGTGGCGCTCGGCCACCACGACCTTCAGGCCGTTGGAGAGCTGGTGCCGCGTGAACGCCGGGAACCGGGGCGCCGGCGCCGGTCCGGGCTCGGGCCGCACCTTGCGATCCGCGCCGGTGGCGGCGGCCTGCAGCTCGGGGAACGGCAGCACCGACAGCACGTAGACGCCGTCGGACAGCCAGCGGCGGCAGGCGTCCCGCACCTGGGCGGCGGTGGCCGAGCGGATGCGCCCGAGCCGGGTGCGGTAGGCGTCCGGCGTCCCGCCGTACACCTGGTTCTCGGCGAGCACGTCGGAGACGCCGCCGAAGCCGCCGATGCGCTCCACGCCGCGCACGAACTCGGAGAGGATGCCGGTCTTCGCCCGCACCAGCTCCTCGGCGGTCGGGCCCTGCGCCACGAGCCGCGCCACCTCCTCGCGCACCGCGCGCTCGACCCTGGCGAGGTCGCCGCCGGGCTTCGCGGTCGCCTCGATGAAGAACGTCGAGCCGATCTCGCTGGTGCCCGGATCGGCGCTCACGTCGGTGGCGATCCGCTCGTCGTACACGAGCCGCTTGTAGAGCCGCGAGCTCTTGCCCGACGCGAGCACCCGGGCCGCCACCGTGAGCAGGTCGTCGTCCGGGTGGCCCCACTCCGGCGTGTTCCACACCAGGTAGGCGCGCGCCTGCGGCACGCGGTCCTGCATCACCTGGCGCTGCTCGCCGGTGCGCTTCGCGATCCAGGCCTGCTGCTTGGCGATGGGCTCGCCCGGCGGCACGTCGCCGAAGTAGTGCTCGACCTTCTTGCGCACCTCGTCCGGCTTCACGTCGCCCGCCACCACCAGCACCGCGTTGCTCGCGCCGTAGTAGCCGCGGAACCACTCCTTCACGTCGTCGAGCGAGGCGGCCCCCAGGTCCTCCATGGAGCCGATCACCGTCCAGGAGTACGGGTGCGCCTTCGGGTAGAGCGAGGGCGTCATCACGTCGTACACGCGCCCGTACGGCTGGTTCTCGCCCTGCCGCTTCTCGTTCTGGACGACCCCGCGCTGCTCGTCGAGGCGCGCCTGCGTGATGGCGCCGAGCAGGTGGCCCATGCGGTCGGACTCCATCCAGAGCACGGTGTCGAGCGCCGACACCGGCACGTTCTGGAAGTAGTTGGTCCGGTCGTTGTTGGTGGTGCCGTTCAGGTCGGTGGCGCCGACGCGCTCCAGCACCTTGAACCAGTCGTCGTCGAAGTGCTCCGAGCCGTTGAACATCAGGTGCTCGAAGAGGTGCGCGAACCCGGTCTTGCCCGGCCGCTCGTTCTTGGAGCCGACGTGGTACCAGACGTTCACCGCCACGATGGGCGCCTTGTGGTCCTCGTGGACGATGAGCGTGAGGCCGTTCGGCAGCACGCTCTTCACGTACGGCAGATCCGGGATCTCGGGCAGGCGCGCGGCGGCCGCGGCGGGGGCGGCGGCGACCGGCGCGGGCATGGCGGCCAGGGCTGCGATGCCGGCGAGGGCGAGGGAGGCGAGGGTGCGTGTGGGCATGTGGGCTCCGTTCGGTCGCAGAGGCCAGGATCCGGGAGACGTGACGGCTGCCCGCCCTCCCGGACCCGGCCGGGGGTGTGCGATGTCGCGCACCCGGGCCGCGCACACGAACGCACCGTCCGCGCAGGCGTTCGCCGGTCGGTCACCGCGCACCCGCCGCGCATGATAGCGTTCCGGGGCGACGGCAACCCGCCGTTTTCCCCCAGCCGACCCTCCCCGCCCGCCCACCATGCGCTCCGTCTCCCTCGAGCTCCGGCTCCTCGTCGCCCTCTTCGCCCTCTGCGCCGGGGCCGCCTTCCTCGGCGCCCGCCTGAGCGGCGGGATCGTCGAGCAGCAGGTGGAGCAGGCCGGCACCGAGCGGCTGCGCGGCGCGGAGGAGGCGTTCGCGTCGCAGGAGCGCGCCGAGATCGAGAAGCTCTCGGCCACGCTCGACGCGCTGCTGTCGCGGGACGACCTGCGCCAGGCGTTCGTGGCGCGCGACCGGGAGCGCCTGCTGGCGCTCTCCGCGCCGCTGTTCGAGACGATGCGCGACCGGGACCGGATCACCCACTGGTACTTCATCGCGCCCGAGCCCGACGCGACCGTGTTCCTGCGCGTCCACCGGCCCGAGCTGCGCGGCGACAAGGTCGAGCGGGTGACGTTCCGGCGCGCGGTGGAGACGGGCGACATGGGCGCCGGCAAGGAGCTGGGGCGCACCGCGTTCGCGCTGCGGGTGGTCCGGCCCTGGCTCCAGGACGGGAAGGTGGTCGGCTACCTCGAGCTGGCCGAGGAGATCGACCACTTCCTGGGCGCGATGAAGTCGCGCACCGGCGACGACTACGGGATCCTGGTGAAGAAGCGGTTCCTCGACCAGCGGCGCTGGGCCGAGGTGCTCGGCGAGCGCTCGAACACCTGGAACGACCGGGCCGACGTGGTGGTGGTCGACACCACCACCTTCACCGAGGGCATCATCGACTACGAGGGCGACCTCGAGGTGCTGCCCGACGAGGGCGTCGCGCTCGGCGAGGTGGTCCGCGACGACCGCGCGTACATGCGCGGCATCTTCCCGCTGCGGGACGCGGGCGGGCGCAAGGTGGGCGGCCTGTTCGTGCTGCACGACTTCACCGCCGAGCACGGCGCGGCCCGCGCCGCCATGCTCCGCTCGTTCATGGTGCTGATCGGCGTCGGCGCGGTGCTGGCCGCGATCCTCGCCGCGATGCTGCACTACGCGGTGTTCGCCCGGCTGCGCCGGCTGGAGCGCCGGCTCGAGCGCGAGGCGGCCCTGCGCCAGCTTCCGCCGGGGCGGGTGGTCGAGCTCACCGACGACGAGATCGGCCGGCTCGAGGTGCTGCTGGGCCGCGCGCTGTTCCCGAGCCGCGACGAGTTGCCGCGCGACCCATCGTCCACCGGCCGCCAGGGTTGACCCGAGGCAAGGCCGCAGGGATCCCGCGGGCGCATCCTGCGCCTGGGCCGGAGGGAATCGGCCAAGGGGATCATGGCGGAACCGCGCGAAGCCGAGGAGCGTGGCACCGGCGCCCCGGCGCCGGCCGGTGGCGTCCCGGGAGGGAGTGCGTCCGGCCGCGCAGTGCCGTTCTGGCGCCGCCTCTCCACCAAGCTGCTGGCCGCGGTGGTGCTGCTCGCCCTGCTCGCGCTCGCGGCCGTGGTGCTCGCGGAGCGCCGCTTCGAGCGGCACCTCCAGGACGAGATCGTCCGCTCCACCGCGCTGGTCGGCGAGGCGGTGACCACGGTGGGCCAGGCGACGCTGCTCGGCGCGACCGAGCGCCACGAGTACCGGACCATCGGCCGGCTCGCCGCGCTGGAGGGCGTGGACCGGATGCGCGTCCTCGACCCCCGGGGCACGGTTCGCTTCGCCAGCCGGCCCGAGGAGATCGGGCAGACCCGCGACAAGGCGCACGCCTCCTGCGTGCCCTGCCACGCCGGGCACGAGCTGCCGCTCTCGCGGGCGCCGGCGGAGCAGCGCTGGCGCGAGGAGCGCGGGCCGTCCGGCCGCCGCCTGGTGGTCACCACGCCCGTCTACAACGACCGGACCTGCGCCACCGCCGAGTGCCACGTCCACCCGCCCGGCCGGCAGGTGCTGGGCCTGCTCGAGACCGACGTGGCCCTGGAGCCGATCCTCTCCGGCGTGGCGTCGTTCCGGCGCGGCTTCGTCTCGCTGCTCGTGATCGCGATCGTCGCGACCTCGGCGCTCATGTACCTGTTCCTCCGCTCGGAGGTGCTCGGGCCGGTGGCCGCGCTGGTCGAGGGCACGCGGCGCGTGGCGAAGGACCAGCTCGACGTGGAGGTGCGGGTCCGCTCGCGCGGCGAGCTCGGCAACCTGGCCGCGTCGTTCAACGACATGACCCGCTCGCTCCGGCGCCTGGAGGACGAGCTGAACGGGCTGCTCGCCGGCCTCGAGGAGCAGGTGGAGGCGCGCACGGCCGATCTGCGCAACGCGCAGGAGCAGCTGGTGCGGACCGAGAAGCTCTCGTCCCTGGGCAAGCTCTCGGCCTCCATCGCCCACGAGATCAACAACCCGCTCGCCGGCATCCTCACGTTCGCGAAGCTGGTGTCGCGCACCCTGGCCGAGGGCCCGCCCGACGACGCGCGGCGCGCGGTGCTGCAGCGGAACCTGGGGCTGGTCGAGCGCGAGGCCCAGCGCTGCAGCGCCATCGTGCGCAACCTGCTCGACTTCGCGCGCGAGCGCCCCATGGCGAAGAAGCCGGTGGATCCGCGCGCGGCGGTGGAGGAGGCGCTGTCCCTCATCGCGAACCAGATCGCCATCCAGGGCGTGAAGCTGGAGCGCCACCTGCCCCCGCTCCCGCAGGTGCTCGCCGACTTCGGCCAGCTCCGCCAGGCGTTCGTGAACGTGGCGATGAACGCCTGCGAGGCGATGGGCGCGAAGGGCGGCAAGCTGCGGGTCATCGCGCGCGCGCCGGAGGGGGCGGTGGAGATCGCGTTCCAGGACGACGGGCCGGGCATGCCGCCGGAGCGGGTGGGCCACATCTTCGACCCGTTCTTCACCACCAAGGAGAAGGGCACCGGGCTGGGCCTCTCGGTGGTGTACGGCATCGTGCAGCGCCACGGTGGAAGCATCGCGGTGGACAGCACCGAGGGCGAGGGCACCACCTTCACCTTCCGGCTGCCGGCGGTCCCGGCGGAGCGGACCGCGGAGCCGCCGGCCCCGCCGACCCCGGCCGACCCGGCCGCCGCGCCGGCGCGCGCGCAGGGCTGATCAGGTCGCGGGCGGCGGCTCACCCGCCCCGCTGCGCGCCGCGCAGGAGCGCGGCGGCGAGCGAGAGCGGGCCGGAGGCGATGTCGTCGGCGTCGATCACGATCACCTCGTCGTCGCCGTCCCAGCGCGACTCGCGCGACGGCAGCGGCCCGGCGCCGGGATCCACCACCAGCACCGCGGCCGGCACGAGCGCGCGCACCCAGCGCAGGACCGCCGCGAGCCGCCTCGGGCTGGCGCCGCGGCGCACGATCACCACCGGAGCCTCGGAGCGATCCCGCACGTGATCCAGAACAGGCGTCCGGCCGGCGCATTTCACCCCCTGGCGGGCACGTCCGCATTAGCATCCCCGGATGCGCCGGCCGCTCGTCACGCTCGACCGGGTGGACGTCCGCCTGGGCGGGGTCCCCGTCCTCGCCGACGTCACGCTCGCGCTCCACGCCGGCGAGGGGCTGGCGGTGCTGGGCGGGAACGGCGCGGGGAAGTCCACGCTCCTGCGGGTCCTGCGCGGGGAGCTGTGGCCGGATCCGCGCGGCGGGCGACGCCTGTTCCACGGGCCCGACGGAGCGTTCGAGAGCCCGATCGGCGCGCGCGAGCGGTTCGCGCGGGTGGCGCCCGAGGCGCAGGACGCGTACCTGCGCAACGACTGGGACCTGCCGGTCGAGGCGGTGATCCGCTCCGGCTTCTTCGACGCGCTGTGGCCCGCCGAGGCGGCGACGCCGGAGCAGGCGCGGCGGGTGCGCGAGGTGGCCGCCGCGCTGGGCGTGGAGGCGCTGCTGCGGCGCTCGGTGCTGGAGCTGTCGCGCGGCGAGGGGCGGCGCGTGCTGCTGGCGCGCGCGCTCGCGCCGCGGCCCGAGGCGCTGTTCCTCGACGAGGCCTGCGACGGGCTCGACGCGCCGGCGCGGGCCGGGCTGCTCGAGACCGTGTCGGGCATCGCGCGCGGCGGCGTCGCGGTGGTGATGGCCACGCACCGGACCGAGGAGCTCGTGCCCGAGCTGGGCCGCGTCATCCGGCTGGAGGGCGGGCGGATCGCCTGGGAGGGCGACCGCGCCGCCGCGCTGGCGGGCGCGCGCGAGGCCGCGGCGCCGCCCCGCGCGCCGCGGCGCGACGCCGGCCCGCGCGCGGCGCTCTTCGCGCTCCGCGGCGCCACCGTGCTCGTGGACGGGCGCGCGGTGCTCGACGGCGTGGACTGGACCGTCGGCGCCGGCGAGCGCTGGTCGGTGACCGGCCCGAACGGCGCGGGGAAGTCCACCCTGCTCCGGCTGCTGGCGGGCGAGGAGCAGCCGGCGCGCGGCACGGTGGAGCGGCTCGGCCTCGGGCCCCGCGCGTCGGCCGAGGACCTGCGCGGCCGCGTGGGCCTGGTCTCGCCGGAGCTGCAGGCGCGCCACCGCCTCGACGCGCGCGCCGGCGACGTGGTGCTCTCCGGCTTCGCGGGCACGATCGGCCTCGCCGTGGAGCCCACCGCGCGCGAGCGGGCGCTGGCCGCCGCCGCCGCGGCGCGGCTCGGCGTGACGCCGCTGCTCGAGCGCCACGTGCTGTCGCTCTCCTACGGCGAGCTGCGCAAGGTGCTCATCGCCCGCGCGCTCGCCCCGGCCCCGCGGGCGCTGCTGCTCGACGAGCCGCTCGCCGGGCTCGATCCCGCCGCGCGCGCCTGGGTGCTCCGGGTGCTCGACGATCTGGGCGCGGGCGGCACCGCCATCGTGGCCGTGTCCCACCACGCCGACGAGCTGCCCGGCGCGGTGGACGGGCGGGCGCGGCTCGAGGCGGGCCGGCTCTCCGTGGATCGCGGCTGACGCGGAGCGCGGCTGGCGGCGGGCGGGCGCACGGCGCGCCGCCCGGGCGGTGGCGTCGCGGGCGGCCCGGGGGTATCACCGTCGCGTGCCGCTCGCCCCGCTCCTCGCCCTGCTCGCCGCCGCCGCCGCCCCGTCGCTGACCCTCGCGCCCGAGGCGGCGCGCCCGGGCGACGCGGTGCTGGTGCGCGTGGCGGGCGCCGGGCGGGAGGCGCCGCGCGGCACGCTGGGCGGACGCCCGCTCACGTTCTGGCGCGCCGGCGCGGAGTGGCGCGCGCTGGCGGCGCTCCCCATCGAGACGCCGGCCGGCGAGCTCCCCGCGGAGGCCGAGGCCGGCGGCGCCGCGCTGCGGGCCACGCTGCGGATCGTCGAGCCCGGGTTCGCGTCGCGCACGCTCACGCTCGCGCCGAAGTACGTGGAGCCGCCCGAGGCGGTGAAGGCGCGCATCGCGGCCGACCGCAAGGCGTTCGCGGACGCCTACGCGCGCCCGTTCGAGCCGCCCGCGTTCGCGCGGCCGTTCGCGCTGCCCCGCCGCGCGCCCACCTCGGGCCGCTACGGCGACCAGCGGGTGCTGAACGGCGAGAAGCCCAGCGTGCACTACGGGCTCGACCTGACCGGCCCGCGCGGCGCGCCGGTGGCGGCCGCGAACGCCGGGCGGGTGGTGCTGGTGCGCGACGCCTACCTGTCCGGCCGGAGCGTGGTGCTGTGGCACGGGGCGGGCATCTACACGCTCTACTTCCACCTCGACCGCGTGGACGTGCGCGCCGGCCAGGTGGTGCGCCGCGGTCAGCGCATCGGGCGGCTCGGCTCGACCGGCCGCTCCACCGGCCCGCACCTGCACTGGAGCGTGCGGGTGGACGGGCTGCTCGTGGATCCGGAGTCGCTGGTCGCCATCGACTTCGCGCGCGGCGTCGCGCCCGCCCGCGCGCCGGCGCCCTCGCCCGCGGTCGCCTCCCCCGCCACCGTCCCGCCCCCGACGCCGGCCCCGGCCGCGGTCGCCGCGCCGGCGGCACCGGTCGCGCCCGCCACGCCCGCCGCGCAGCCTTGACCCGCTACCCCTCGCGCCGGATGACCTCCAGCATCGGCGCGTGGAGCGCCGGCGCCGCGGCCAGGATGTCGCCGGTCTCCAGCATCCGGTCGCCGCCGTCGAGGTCGGTGACCAGGGCCCCCGCCTCGCGCGCGATCAGGATCCCCGGCGCGACGTCCCACGGCTTCAGCCGCTCCTCCCAGAACCCGTCGAAGCGCCCGGCCGCCACGTAGGCGAGGTCGAGCGCCGCGCTCCCGAGGCGCCGCACGCCGCGCGCGCGGCGCACGAACGCGCCGAACAGCCGGAGCGGCCGCTCGTGGCGCCGGTGCACGTCGTAGGGGAAGCCGGTGACGAGCAGCGCCTGCACCAGCTCGCCCCGGGCGGACGCCCTCAGGGGCGCGCCGTTCAGGTGCGCCCCGCCGCCTCGTGCCGCCGTGAACAGCTCGTCGCGGAGCGGGTCGTAGGTCGCGCCGGCGGCGATCCCGGCCCCGTCGAGCGCGGCCACGTTCACCGCGAACTGGGGCAGCCCGTGCGCGTAGTTGGTCGTCCCGTCGAGCGGGTCCACCACGAAGCGGAGCCCGCCGCCCTCGCCACCCCGGCCGCCGCTCGCGCCCGACTCCTCCGCCAGGATCCCGGCGCCGGGGAAGCGGCCGCGCAGGAAGCCCAGCACCGCCGCCTCGCTCGCCCGGTCCGCGTCGGTGACGAGGTCGATCTCGCCCTTCAGCTCCACCGAGCGCGCCTGGCCCCACCGCTCGCGCAGCACCGCCCCGCCCCGCCGCGCCGCCTCGGCGCAGGCCTCCCGCAGCTCCGTCGCCTCGCTCATCCGCCCCGGCTCCTTTCCGCCCGCGGAGGATAGCCCGCCGCGGCCCTCGCCGCAGCGGCCACGCGGACGGAGCGCCCGACCCCCGCGCTTGGTAGAATGCCCGGATGCTCAAGGCGCTCGCCGTGCTCCGGACCATCTTCCTCCTCGGCCTGGTGGTGTACGTGGTCGCCTGGGCGATGCCCTGGTCCACCTACGTCGCCGATCCGATCGAGGTCCAGTACCGCCACTGCTCCGCCAGCCTCAGCCGGATGAGCGGCGCCGTCTGGATCGCCGTCGCCTGGATCGCGTTCGAGACGGTCGTCGGCTGGATGATGTCGGCCTGGTCCGGCCGCCGGAAGGGCGCCGCCCGCGTGCCGCCTCCTTCGAGCGGCGAGCCGCCGTTCGCGCCGCCGCCGCGCGGGTGAGCCCGGGCGCCGCGTGATGCGCCCGCGCGCCCTCCTCTACCGGCTCCGCTCCTGGTTCTACCGCCGGGACGTGACGCTCTGGTACGACCCGCGCTACCGCCTGCCGCTCTCCGGCCTCGAGTCCGGCGCCGGCATGGAGCCGCGCCGCGCCGACTTCGTGGCCTGGTGGCTCGCCGACTCCGGCGCCGTGCCGCGCTCGCGGCGCCGCACGCCGCGGCGGATCTCGTTCGAGGACCTGGCGCGCGTGCACGACGCGGAGCTGCTCGAGTCGCTGGGCCACCCCGACACGCTGGCGCGGGTGTTCGCGGTGGACCCGTCCGACGTCCCGGTGGACGAGGTCATGACCACCGTCCGGCTGGCCTGCGGCGGCACCCTGGGCGCGGCCCGCGAGACGCTCCGCACGCGCGCGCCCGCGATCAACCTCCTGGGCGGCTTCCACCACGCGTTCCCCGGCGCCGCCGGCGGCTTCTGCCCGGTCAACGACGTCGCCGTCGCGATCGCCGCGGTCCGCGCGGAGGGGTTCTCGGGCCGCGTGGCGGTCATCGACCTCGACGCGCACCCGCCCGACGGCATCGCCGCCTGCCTGGCGCAGGATCCCGATCACTGGATCGGCTCCATCTCCGGGTCGGACTGGGGGCCGCTCGAGGGCGTGGACGAGACGGTGCTCCCGCCGGGCAGCGGCGACGACGCCTACCTCGAGGCGCTCGGCGCGCTGCTCTCGCGGATGCCGCGGCCGCAGCTCGCGTTCGTGCTGGCCGGGGGCGACGTGCTGGCCGGCGATCGCTTCGGCCAGCTCGGGCTGTCGCTCGACGGCGCGCGCGAGCGCGACCTGCTCGTCGCCGCCGAGCTGGACTTCGTGCCCACCGTGTGGCTCTCGGCGGGCGGCTACTCGCGGCGATCCTGGCGCGCGCTGGCCGGCACGGGCATGGCGGTCGCGGCCGGCTCGCTCGCGCCCATCCCCGACGAGTACGACCCGCTCTCCGCCCGCTTCGAGATGGTCTCGCAGAAGCTCCTGCCCGGCGATCTCGGCGACACCGGCGACATCACCGCCGAGGATCTCGAGGAGGCGCTCGGCATGCGGCCGCGGCGCCAGCGGCTGCTGCTCGGCTTCTACACCGCCTCCGGCATCGAGCACGCGCTGTTCCGCTACGGCGTGCTGGAGCAGCTCGAGCGCATGGGCTACCGGCAGTTCCGGGTCGGGTTCGACTCCGCCGGGCTGGGCGATCGGGTGCGGCTCCACGGCGAGGCGGAGGGGCAGGAGCACCTGCTCGTCGAGCTGATCCTGGAGCGGCGGCACGTGCTCGGCGTCGAGGTGCTGTTCGTGCACTGGCTGTCGCTGCGCAACCCGCGGGCGCAGTTCAGCGACCGCCGCCCGCGCCTCCCGGGGCAGGAGGTGCCGGGGCTCGGCCTGGCGCGCGAGGCCGGGTCGATGCTGGCGCGCATGGCCATCCGCCTCGGGCTGGGCGGCGTCGCGTTCCGGCCGGCGCACTTCCACACCGCCTACGCCGCCCGCCACGCGTTCGCGTTCATCGACCCGGAGCGGCAGGGGCGCTTCGAGGCGCTGGTGCGGGACCTCGCGACGGTGCCGCTGCTCGAGGCGACGCGCGCGGTCTCCGAGGGCCGGGTGCTCCTCGACGGGCGCCCCTACGCGTGGGAGGCGGACGAGATGGCGTACTGGCTGCGCGAGTCGCCGTCCGAGCCGGGGGAGGCGGAGCGCGAGCGCGAGCGGGTCCGCTTCACGCTGCTGCCGGAGGCGCCCCCGCCGGCGGTCAGGGCGCCGGCTCCGCCAGGAGCAGCCTGACCTCCTCCTCCAGCTTCTCCCCCTCGGCGCGGTCGTAGCCGCGGTGGACGTGGCGCACCAGCCCGCGACGGTCGATCACGAGCGTCGTGGGCAGCCGCTGCACGTCGAGCCGGTCGCCGAGGGCGGCCCCGCCCGGATCCCAGAGGATCTCGAACGCGACCGGGGCGGGCGCGAGGAAGGCCTCCACCGCGGCCCGGTCCTCGTCGAACGCCACGCCGGTGACCCGAAGGCCGTCCTCGCCGTGCTCCCGCGCCAGCCGGTCGAGGTGCGGGAGCTGTTCCTTGCAGGGCTCGCACCAGCTCGCCCAGAAGTCCACCACCTGCACCCGCCCGCGCGCCGCCGCGCCGCCCACCTGGACGTCCCGGCCGGCGAGATCCGGCGCCGAGAACGACACCTCCGTGCCCAGCAGGCGCGACGGGCGCGGGGTCGGGCGCTGCGGAGTGCGCGGGGCGGCGCAGGCGGCGACGAGCGCGAGCAGGGCGGCGGCGAGCGGGGGGCGGCGCATCCCCCGATTGTAAGCGCGACGATCAGGGCCCGCCCGGAACCGCCGCGCGGGCCGTGAACGCGCCCTTGCGCTCCGCGTGGTTCACGCAAGGTGACCGCCCGCCCCGGCCCCCCGGTCCCAGGTGGGATCGTGCCTCCCGCTTACGCGTGATCTAGCGCAAGATTGCGCTCGCCTGCCTGTGCGATCTTCCGCGCCGACCCGGGCGGCGGACACCGCGCCGCCGGGTGAATCTTGACCCGCCGTCGAGTGAGATCCTGATGCGCACTCCGAGACACATCGTCGCCGCCGTGGCGCTGCTCGCAGCCACCGGCGCCGGCGCCGACACGGTCGAGGTCACCTCGACCACCCTCGTCTCCGCCGGCCAGCAGGCCCGCGACCGGCGCCTGGGCGAGGCGCCCGACCTCGTCACCGTGGTCCCCGCCTACGAGATCGTCAGCATCACGGCGCGGGACATCCGCACCTCCGTCGCCGACGACCTGCAGCTCCAGCTCTCGGGCTGGGGCTCCTACGACTTCGACAGCCTGCGCTGGGACAACGGCACCAGCGAGTCGCTCACCGGCGACCTGATGAGCGCCCAGGTGCAGGCGAAGTTCCTCGACCGGCGCCTCACGCTGCGGCTGGGCCGCGAGCACGTCATGAGCGGCGTCGCGCGCATGATCCAGATCGACGGCGGCGAGGCCATCCTGGTGCTGCCCGGCGGCTTCCGGCTCTCCGGCTATGTCGGCTCGCCGGTGGCGCAGCGGTTCGCCTCGCGCTCCGGCGTGAAGAGCTGGAACCCGGCCGGCGGCGACTTCGCCTACGGCGGCCGGGTCGGCTGGTCGCTGGCGATCCCCGGCCACGCCGGGCGCGGCCTGGACGTGGGCGCGTCGGCGAACGTGGTCGAGGACGCGGGCGACCCCGTCCGCCAGGAGGTGGGCGCGGACTTCCGGCTGCAGCCGCTGCAGACCGTGTCCTTCACCGGCTTCGGCGCGTTCAGCGTCTACGACGAGCGCTTCAGCGAGGCGAGCGTGGCGGCGCGCTGGAAGCCGGTGCACCGGCTGGAGGTGAGCGCCGACTGGCGGTTCCTGGCGCCGGACCTGTTCCTGGCGCGGAACTCGATCCTCTCGGTGTTCTCGGCCTCCACGCGCAAGGAGTACGGCGTGGGCCTCGACTACGAGCTCGGGCGCGGCCTCTCGGTGGGCGCCGACTACCACCTCTCGGTGGAGCCGGGCGAGACCACCGAGGATGACAGCTACCTCGGGCACGACCTGGTGATGCGCGCCGACTGGACCCGCGGCGCCACAGACGCCGGCGCCGAGGTCACCTACCTCGACGCGCTCGAGAACGGCTACTGGGCCGGGCGGCTCTACGGCAAGCAGGGCTTCGGCAAGGTGTTCGCCGCGGCCGACGTGATGAGCTACTTCTTCAAGGAGGACGTGAACGGCGAGTCCTTCGCCGTCACCGGCTCCCTCAGCGGCGGCATCGAGCTGGCCCGCGGCTTCAGCGCGGTGCTGTCGGGCCGCGCCGGCGTCACCCCGTACATGGAGCAGACCTACGACGTCATGGCGAAGCTCGTCTACAACCAGACCTACACGGTGCGGGAGGTGCGGTGATGAACCGGATCGTCCCGGTGATCGCGGCCGCGCTGCTGGCGGCCTGCGGCGCGAAGAGCAGCAAGACGGTGACCGCGGCGGCGGCGGAGCAGCCGGCCGTCGAGTTCACGCACGAGGCGCACATCATGGCCGAGGTGGCCTGCCTCGACTGCCACTCCGGCATCGACAAGGCCACGCGGCTCGAGCCCAAGCGCCACGTCAGCGTGAGCTGCTCGGACTGCCACGACGACGCGCGCGGCCAGGTGAAGGTGCCTGAGCGGGTGAAGCAGGTGCGGTTCACGTTCTCGCACCAGGACCACCTGGCGAAGGTGAAGGACTGCAAGACCTGCCACCAGGCGCTGCCCGAGCCCGGCGACAAGGAGATCAAGGCGCCGCCCATGGCCGCCTGCACCTCCTGCCACAACCACCAGATGGACTTCGCGCAGGCGAAGTGCACGCCCTGCCACACCGACCTGAAGGGCTTCGTGCCCGAGTCGGCGTTCGCGCACACGGGCGACTGGCTCCGGACGCACGGCAACTACTCGCGGACCAGCGCGCAGAGCTGCGCCGCCTGCCACGACCAGACCTACTGCGCGACGTGCCACGCGTCGCAGACCACGCCGGCCCTCCCCTCCTCGATCTTCCCGGAGGAGGTGAAGCGCGACTTCATCCACCGCGGCGACTACGTCTCGCGCCACATGATCGAGGCGGGCGCGAACCCGGCCAGCTGCCGCCGCTGCCACGGCAGCCCGTTCTGCGACTCCTGCCACACGCAGCAGAACCTGACCATGAAGTCGCTCACGCCGTTCCCGGTGCACCCGGCCGGCTGGGCCAACGACAAGGCCAGCGGCCACTTCCACGGCGACGCGGCCCGGCGCGACATCACCTCCTGCGCCGGCTGCCACGACAACGGCGCCTCCGCGGTGTGCGTCGCCTGCCACCAGGTGGGCGGCCTCGCGGCGAAGAGCCCGCACCCGAAGTCGTTCGCGCGCAAGCACGACGCCGGCGACCGCCGGTCGAACGCGATGTGCGCGGCCTGCCACCACGGGGCGTAGCCGGCGGCGCAGGACGAGACTCGAAGGGCCCGGTCGCGCGAGCGGCCGGGCCCTTTTCTTCTCGCGGGGGCTGCGCCCCCGCCCCGCCGAGCGAAGCTCGGCGGGGCCCCACCCCTGCTCGCCGGGCCCCTTGCGCCGCCGCGAGCGGCTTCGCCGCAAGCGCGGCGTCGCCCCGGCGGGCTCGCTTCGCTCGCCTGGTCGCGAGCATCGAGCGGGCTCAGCGCCCGAGGCGCGCGAGCAGCTTGCCCCAGATGCCGCCGAAGGCGCCGTTCGACATGGCGACCGCGACGTCGCCGGGGCGCGCGTCGGCCGCGATGGCCTCGACCAGGGGATCCACCGCGTCGAACACGCGCGCGGGCAGCCCGTGCGCCGCGAGCGCGCGCACCACCGCGTCCACGTCCAGCCGCTCCGCCTCCGGGACGCGGTCGGTCGGGGCCGGGCGCAGGACGAACACCTCGGCCGCGCCGGACCAGGTGGCCGGATCGGAGTAGTCGGCCTGGTGCAGGTTGCGGCGGCTGGTGTTCGAGCGCGGCTCGAACGCGGCCAGCATGCGGGCCCCGGGGAAGCTCCCCCGCACCGCCGCCAGCGTCTTCCTCACCGCGCGCGGGTGGTGCGCGAAGTCGTCGATCACCGTCACCCCGCCCGCCGTGCCGCGCACCTCCTGGCGGCGGCGCACGCCGTGGAACGCGCCCAGCCCGGCGGCGATCTCGGCGGGGGAGAGCCCGAGCGCGGTGGCCGCGGCGGCCACCCCGAGCGCGTTCTCCACGTTGTGCGCCCCGCCCACCGGCAGGTGGACCTCGGCGAGCGGCGCGCCCCTGCGCACCAGCGTGAAGCGGGCGCCGTCGGGCCCGAGCGACAGGCCGCGCGCCTCCCAGTCGGCGCCGGCGACGTCCACGCCGTACGTCTCGATCCGGCACCGCGCCCGGGCGGAGATGCGGCGCACGCTCTCGTACGCGGCGCAGGCCGCCAGGAAGCCGTCCGGCGGGAGCAGGTCGGCGAACCGCTCGAACGCCGACTCGTAGTGCGCCTCGTCCCGGTAGATGTCGGCGTGGTCCAGCTCGCAGCTCGTGAAGATCGCGGTGCGCGGGCGGTAGTGGAGGAACTTCGGGCCCTTGTCGAAGTAGGCGGTGTCGTACTCGTCGCCCTCGACCACGAAGTGCGGGCCGCTCCCCAGGCGGAAGTTCGAGTCGAAGTCGCGGGTCACGCCGCCGACCAGGAACGACGGATCGCGGCCGGCGTGGTGCAGCACGAAGCCCATCATGGCGGAGGTGGTGGTCTTGCCGTGCGTGCCCACCACCACCACGCCGTGGCGGGGCCCGATGAACAGCTCGCCCAGCGCCGCCGGGAAGGAGACGTGCGGCAGGCCCCGCTCGCGCACCGCCGCCGCCTCCGCGTTCACCGAGCGCACCACGTTGCCCACCACCACCAGGTCGGGCCGGGCGCGGTCGAGGTTCGCGGCCGCGTACGGCGTCATCGCCTCGATGCCCCAGCGCTCGAGCTGGGTGGACATGGGCGGGTAGACGTTCTCGTCCGAGCCCGTGACCTGGTAGCCGGCGGCCTTCAGCATGCCCGCGAACGAGCCCATGCCGGTGCCCGCCACGCCGATGAGGTGGATGCGCTTCACGCTCTTCCAGTCGATCACGTTCGCTCCGGTGCCGCTTCGGCCGCGCGCGCGGGCGCGGGGCGGCGGCGAGATGCAGGGCCTACCCGATCCCCAGCGCCTCCGCCACCGCGTCGTGGAAGCGCTGCCGGAAGGCGCGGATCCGCGGCCGGTCGCTCTGGCCGGAGGGGTGGACGTGGTTCGTGAGCAGCGCGCACACCAGGCGGGCGTCGCGGTCGATCCAGAGCGAGGTCCCGGTGAACCCGAGGTGGCCGAGCGCGCCGCGCGGCCCTCGCCCGAGCCGGCCGCCCAGGGACGAGGCGCCGCGGCTGGGCGTGTCCCAGCCCAGGGCCCGCTCGCTGCCGGGGGTCGGATCCCGCTCGGCGAAGGCGGCGGCGGCGCCCGCCGGCACCACCGAGGGGCGGCCCTCCAGCGCGTCCAGCCAGGCCTGGCCCAGCGCCGCCACCTCGGGCGCGGTGGAGAACACGCCCGCGTGGCCGGCGGCGCCGCCCATGGCCCAGGCGTTGTCGTCGTTCACCTCGCCCTGCAGCGCCGCCGCGCCGCGCCGCGGGCACGCGCCGGTCGGGACGAAGGCGCGCCCGGCGGACCGGGCGGCCGCGGCGGCCGGATCGAGGCCGTCGAGGAAGAACGTGGCGCCGAGCCCGAGCGGCCGGAACACCCGGCGCTCGGCGAGCGCGGCGAGCGGCGCGCCCCCGAGCGCCTCGACGAGCAGCCCGAGCGCGATGAACCCGGGGTCGCAGTAGACGGCGCGCGCGCCGGGCGCGGCCTCGAGCGGCTCCGCCAGCACCGCCGCGCGGACGAGCGCGCGCCCGCGCGCGAGCGGGCCGGTCAGCGCGGCCGGCGGGGGGCGGCGCCCCGGAGGCAGGAACGCGGCGCCCGCCAGCGGATCCCCGGCGGCGCGCTCGAAGTACGGCCGCCAGCTGGGCAGGCCGCTCGAGTGCGCGAGCAGGTGGCGCGCGGTGACCGCGGCCTTCCCGCCGGCCTCGAACCCCGGGAGCCGGGCGGCCACCGGCGCGTCGAGGTCGAGCGCGCCCTCCTCCACGAGCTGCGCGGCGAGCGTGGCGGTCGCGATGACCTTGGTGAGCGAGGCCACGTCGAACAGGTCGTCGCGGCGCAGCGCGCGCGGGGCCGGCCCGGGCAGCTCGCCGTGCCAGCTCGCGTGGACCAGCCGCCCGTCGCGGAGCACCGCCGCAGAGAGCGCCGGCGCGACGCGCTCGCGCGCGCCCGCGTCCAGCACGGCCGCGACCGGCGGGAGCGCGGCGCTCACCGGGCGGCGCCCTCGCCTTCGCGGGCCCACCAGCCGTCGAACAGCAGCCGCGGCGCGCCCTCCTCGCCGGGACCGGGCGCGACCAGCGTCGCCCGCGCGCCGAGCGGGACCGAGAAGTTCGCGTCCTCGTGCCCCACCGGGAAGCCCTCCGCCACCGGCACCCCCAGGCCCGCGACCAGCTCCCGGACCACGTCGGCGCCGCGCACCCCCGCGGCGTCACATTCCGTGAAATGGCCGAGCGCCACCCCCGCCACCCCGTCCAGCGCGCCGGCCAGCCGGAGCTGCGTCAGGTAGCGATCCAGGCGGTACGGCTTCTCGCCGACGTCCTCGAGCAGGAGCAGCGCGCCGTCCAGCCGCGGCGCGAACGGCGTGCCGCACAGGTGCGCCAGCAGGGTCAGCGAGCCGCCGAGCAGCGGCCCCGCCGCGCGGCCCGCCCTCACCGTGGCCGTCCCGGGCAGCCCGGCGCCCGCCGCCGGTGGCGCCCACGGATCCGGGCGCGGCGCCCCTCCCAGCAACAGGGCCTCGAGCTGCGCGACCGCGGCCTCCGGCGCCCGGCCGAGCTGCGTCAGCACCGGGCCGTGGACGGTGGCGAGGCCGGCGCGGTTGAGCGCCGCGTGGAGCGCGCACACGTCGGAGAAGCCCACCAGCACCTTGGGCCGCTCGAGCAGCGGCGCCGGGTCCACCTCGGGCAGCAGCCGGCTCGCGCCGAACCCGCCGCGCGCGCAGAAGATCGCCCGCGCGTCCGGGTCCGCGACCGCCTCGCGCCACTCCTCCAGCCGCCGGGCGTCGTCGCCGGCCAGGTAGCGCGCCCGCGCCCCCAGGTCGGCGCGCATGCGCGGCTCGAGCCCGAGCCGGTCGCGGAGGACGGCCACGCCGCGGGCGAGCAGCTCCGGCTCGAAGGGGCTCGACGGCGCGATGACGCGGACGAGGTCGCCGCGGCGCAGCAGCGGGGGGAGGCGCACGGCGCGGAGGATAACCGCGCGGCCGGTGGGGGTCGAGGCGGCGTCCCCGCCAAGGCGGGAGGCGCTCGCCGGCGGCGGCCCCCGTGTCACCGTCCGTGCAGTCGGGCGGGCCGCCTCGCGGCGTGGGACCCACCGGGGGACACGCTGCCGGAGCGCCCTGGAAGCATGATCCTTCGTTCGGCCACCGGCGCCCGGCGCCGGGGGCTGCGACGAAAACCCGCGGGGCTCGCCTGTCCGTCTGCTAATGTCGAGGGTCCGACTCGATCTCCGAAGCCCCCACGCCGCGCCGGGCCCCCCTCCCGGCGCGCGACGTCCGGCCCGACCGGCGAAAAGGAGCCCGTGATGAGCTCGAAGAAGACGCAGCTCGAAGGTGAGGTCTTCTACCCCTCCGCCGAGGTGGCCACGCAGGCGCGCGTGCCGGACTGGGCCGCGCTGGCGAAGCGCGCCGACGAGGACCTGGAGGGCTTCTGGGCCGCCGAGGCCGAGGAGCTCGAGTGGTACCGGAAGTGGGACAAGGTCCTCGACGCCTCCGAGAAGCCGTTCTACCGGTGGTTCAAGGGCGCGCAGACCAACATCGTCCACAACTGCCTGGACCGCCACCAGCGCACCTGGCGCAAGAACAAGCTCTCGCTGGTGTGGGTGGGCGAGAAGGGCGAGGTCCGCACCTACTCGTACTTCGCGCTGAACCGCGACGTGTCCAAGTTCGCGAACGTCCTGAAGGCCATGGGCGTGAAGAAGGGCGACCGCGTCACCATCTACATGCCCCGCATCCCCGAGATCGTGATCGCCATGCTGGCGGCCGCGAAGATCGGCGCGATCCACTCGGTGGTGTACGGCGGGTTCTCGGTGGACGCGCTGCAGGGCCGCATCGAGGACTCGGAGTCGAAGGTCGTGATCACCGCCGACGGCGGGTTCATGAACGGGAAGATCGTCGAGCTGAAGAAGACGGTGGACGACGCCGTCCGGCGCTGCCCGACGGTCGAGACCGTGATCGTGGTCCAGCGCACCGCGCACGAGGTCCGCATGGAGGCGGGCCGCGACTACTGGTACCACGAGCTGATGAAGCTCCCCCTCGCCGCGGGCGTCTGCCCGACCGAGGTGATGGACGCCACCGACCCGCTCTACATCCTCTACACCTCCGGCACCACCGGGAAGCCGAAGGGGCTCATCCACGGCCACGGCGGCTACCAGGTCGGCATCTACTCCACGCTCAAGTACGTCTTCGACATCAAGGACGAGGACCGCTACTGGTGCGCGGCGGATCCGGGCTGGGTCACCGGCCACAGCTACATCGTGTACGGGCCGCTGCTCATGGGCGCGACCACGTTCATGTACGAGGGCGCGCCGACCTACCCGTACCCGAACCGCTGGTGGTCGCTGGTCGAGAAGTACGGCATCACCATCCTCTACACCGCGCCCACCGCCATCCGCGGGCTGATGCGCTTCGGCGAGTCGTGGCCGAACCGCCACGACCTCTCCACGCTCCGGCTGCTCGGCTCGGTGGGCGAGCCCATCAACCCCGAGGCGTGGAAGTGGTACCACCGCGTCATCGGCAAGGGCCGCTGCCCGGTGATGGACACGTGGTGGCAGACCGAGACCGGCATGTTCATGATCACGCCGGTCCCGACGCTCCCGCTGAAGCCCGGCTCGGCGGCGAAGCCGTTCTTCGGCCAGCAGGTCTCGATCCTCGACGACAACGGCAAGGCGGTGCCCGACGGCGAGGAGGGGTTCCTGGTGCTGGAGCGGCCCTGGCCGGCGATGGCCATGACCGTCTACAAGGACCCTGAACGGTTCGTGAAGACCTACTGGGAGAAGTACCCGGGCCGCTACATGGCCGGGGACGCCGCCAAGCGCGACGCCGACGGCTACTACTGGGTCATCGGCCGCACCGACGACGTCATCAAGGTCTCCGGCTACCGCCTCGGCACCGCCGAGATCGAGAGCGCGCTGGTGTCGCACCCGGCCATCGCCGAGGCGGCGGTGATCGGGCTGCCGCACGAGGTGAAGGGGCAGGCCATCCACTGCTACTGCCTGCTGCGCCAGGGCTTCAAGCCCAGCCCCGAGCTGGAGGACGAGGTGAAGCAGCACGTGGCGCAGCACCTCGGGCCCATCGTGCGGCCGGAGAAGGTGACGTTCGTGGACTCGCTGCCCAAGACGCGCTCCGGCAAGATCATGCGGCGCGTGCTCAAGGCGCGCGCCCAGGGGCTCCCCGAGGGCGACGTCTCCACGCTGGAGGAGTGATCGCCTCCTCCCCGCCCGCTCCCCGCGCGAAAAGGGAACGGGCGGGGCGGCGCGCTTTCGGCGATACTCGCCGCCCGATGCAGACCGACCTGCCCCTCTGGAGGCGACCGCGCACCCGCCTCTACGCGCTCACCGCGCTGCTGTGGGTGATGATGCTGGGGGTGGTGGCGCTGGCCTGGCCGGTGCTGCTCCCGTTCACGCTGGCCGGGCTCGCCGCCTACGTCATCGACCCGGTCATCGCCGGGATCGCGCGCCAGCGCGTGGCCGGGCGGCCCGTCCCGCGCGTGGCGGCGGTGCTGGTCGTGTACGCGGTGCTGGCCACGCTCGTCTGGATCGCCGCGGTCTCGATCCTCCCGGCGGTCTACCGCGAGGCGATCCGCGCCCTGCTCGAGCTCCGGGACTTCCTCGCCTCGATCACGCCGGAGCGGGTGCAGGAGTGGACGCGCGCCATCGACGCGTTCCTGCAGCGCTACGGGATCCCGCTCGACGTCACGCCCTCGACCGGCGGGCTCGACACGC
The DNA here is from genome assembly GCF_000020805.1 of Anaeromyxobacter sp. K. Lineage (NCBI taxonomy): Bacteria > Pseudomonadati > Myxococcota > Myxococcia > Myxococcales > Anaeromyxobacteraceae > Anaeromyxobacter > Anaeromyxobacter sp. K. The sequence continues at coordinate 3,940,481 of NC_011145.1, forward strand.
CCGGCGGGCGGTTCTCGGTGGACCTCGCCGCGGGGATGGCGAGCGCGCTGCACGACCTGACGCTCGCGCTGCGGGGCCGCGTCAGCGACGTGGTGGCGTTCTCGCGCGCCATCCTGGCCGGCACGATCCAGACGCTGTTCTTCGTGGTGCTGCTGTTCATGCTGACCGCGTTCATCTCGATGGACGCGCCCCGCATCCTGCGCTGGTTCGAGACGGTGGTCCCCTCGCACTGGCGCGCCGACCTGCGCCGGCTGCGCGCCGGGATCGACGCCGGCCTCTCCGGCGTGGTGCGCGGGCAGCTCACCATCATGGTGGTGAACGGCGTCCTCACGCTCATCGGCCTGCTGGTGCTGAAGGTGCCGTTCGCGTTCGCGCTCGGCTTCCTCGCCTTCGTCCTCTACATCGTGCCCATCTTCGGCACGATCCTGTCCTCCGTCCCCATCGTGCTCCTGGCGCTCACCGGCGGCGGGCCCACCAAGGCGCTGCTCGCGCTCGGCTGGATCACGGTGGTCCACGCGCTCGAGGCGTACGTCCTCAACCCGAAGATCATGGGCGACGCGGCCCGGATCCACCCGGTGCTCATCGTGCTGGCGCTGGTGGTGGGCGAGCGCAGCTTCGGGATCGTGGGCGCGCTGCTGGCGGTGCCGGTGGCGAGCGTGGTGGTCGCGGTCTTCCGCTTCCTGCACCGGAAGCAGGTCGAGCTGGACGAGCGCGCCGCCGTCCCGGTCGTCCAGAGCGTCTCCGCAGCGCCGGGACCGGCCCCGTCAACGCCGGACCAGAAAGGGAGCCCCACATGAAGCCGATCCGCATCGCCCTCCTCGCCGCCCTGGTGCTGGCCACCGCGGCGCGCGCCGAGGACAAGAAGCCGGCCGCGCCCGCGGCCAAGCCGGCCCCGGCCGCGAAGGCGCCGGCCGACACCGACCGCGCGCTGTACTCGGTCGGCCTGGCGGTGGCCAAGAGCCTGGACGTGTTCTCGCTGCAGCCGGGCGAGCTCGAGAAGGTGATCCAGGGCATCCGCGACGGCGCCGCCGGCAAGCCGAAGTTCCAGCTCGACGAGAAGTCGCAGCAGCAGGTGAACGAGCTGGCGCGCTCGCGCATGTCGGTCACCGCCGAGCGCGAGAAGACCAAGGGCGCCGGCTACCTCGACAAGATGGCGAAGGAGAAGGGCGCCATCAAGACCGCCTCCGGCGCGGTCGTGATCCCGGAGAAGCAGGGCACCGGCGCCACCCCCACCGCCACCGACAAGGTGAAGGTGCACTACGAGGGCAAGCTGGTGGACGGGACGGTGTTCGACTCCTCCCGCAAGCGCAACGAGCCGGCCGAGTTCCCGCTGAACGGCGTCATCAAGTGCTGGACCGAGGCGCTGCAGAAGATGAAGGTCGGCGGCAAGGCCAAGGTGGTCTGCCCGGCCGCCATCGCCTACGGCGAGCAGGGCCGCCCGCCGGTCATCCCCGGCAACGCCGTCCTGACGTTCGACGTCGAGCTGCTCGACATCGTGAAGTAGCGTCCTCGCGGCGCCGCCCGTCCCCTCGCGGGCGGGCGGCGGCCGCGCAGGCGGGCTTGCGACCCGGCCCGGCGGCGCATACACAGCGCGGCATGACCGACGACCTCGTCCTGTACGGCAACAAGGGCTGGACCAGCCCCTACGTCTTCTCCGCCTTCGTCACGCTGAAGGAGAAGGGGCTCCCCTTCCGCATGGAGGTGCTCGACCTGCAGGCGGGGCAGCACCGCCGGCCCGAGTACACCGAGCCCTCCTCCACCGGGCGCGTCCCGGCGCTCCGCCACGGCGACTTCTGGGTGGCGGAGTCCTCCGCCATCGACGAGTACCTGGAGGAGGTCTTCCCCCCGCCCGCCCATGCGCGGCTCTACCCCGCCGACCCGCGGCAGCGCGCCCGCGTCCGCATGGTGCAGGCGTTCGTGCGCAGCGACGTCCTCGAGGTGAGGATGGAGCGCTCCACGGCGACGCTGTTCGAGGGCGCGGCGGCGAAGCCGCTCACCCCCGCCGGCCGGGCCGCGGCCGAGCGGCTCGTGGCGGTGGCCGGCCGGTTCCTGGCGCCCGGCGCGGAGCACGTGGCCGGCGAGTTCACCATCGCGGACGCGGACCTCGCGCTGCTGCTGCAGCGGCTGGTCCACAACGGCGACCCCTGTCCGGAGCGGCTCGCGGTCTACGCGCAGCGGGTGTTCCAGCGCCCGTCCGTGCGCGAGTGGCTGAAGCAGACCGCCTGGCGCGACCGGTAGCGGGGGCCCCGGCCCCGGCTTCGCCCTCCCCGCCGCCCGCCCGCCGTGGCACCATGGGCGGCGGGAGGGCCTCCATGTCCGACGATCCCCGCGCCACCGCCACCCTGCTCGCCCGCTTCCGCACCGCCCTGCTCGCCACCCGTGGCGAGGACGGGCACCTGCGCTGCCGACCCATGGCCATGCGCCACGAGGTGCGCGGGGAGGAGATCTGGTTCGCCACCGCGCCGGACTCGACCAAGTGCCGCGACCTCGAGCACGACCCGCGCTGCGCGCTCGTCTTCTTCGACCCGCAGGACGGCACCACCGTCACCGTGTCGGGCGCCGGCGAGGTGATCCGCGACCGCAAGCTCATGACCGAGCTGTGGGATCCCTCGTGGACGCGCTGGTTCCCGGCCGGCCCGGATCCGCGCGAGGTGGCGCTGCTGCGCGTGATCCCGGAGCACGTCGAGCGGCACGACGGCACGACCGGACGGCTGCAGGTGCTGTTCACCGCGCCGCCGCGCAAGCGCGCGCCCGCCCGCGGCAAGGGCGGCTAGCGGCGTCGGCCGCGCGGCTACGCCTCGACGGCCCGCTTCAGCCCGGACGCGAGGTCGTTGAGCGCCTTGGCCTCGGTCGCCACGGCGTGCGTGGTGCTCATGGTCTCCTGGGTGGCCAGGTAGATCTCGTTCATCGCCTTCAGCACCTGGTCGATCCCGTGGTCCTGCTGCTGCGCCACCGCCGCGATCTCCTGCGCGGCCTGCGACGAGTCGCGCAGCGCCGAGGCGAGGCGCCGGATGGTGTCCCCGGTGCCGCTCGCCACCTGCGCCCCCTGCTCGGCGCGCCGGATCCCCACCTCGGCAGCGGTCATGGCGGCCAGCATCGCCTTGTGCACCTCGGCCAGGATGGCGCGCACCTGGCCCGAGGCGCGCTTCGCGTCCTCGGCGTGCTGCCGCATCTCGCCGGCGACCTCGCGGAACCCGTCGGCGCCCGCGCCGGCCCGCTGCGCCACCTGCCCGGCCTGATCGGCGAGCCGCTGCGAGCGCTCGGCCACGAACCCGACCACCGACGAGATCTCGAACACGTCGCGCATGCGCCCGTTCAGCGCCTCGATGCGCTGCGAGAGCCCGCGCACCTCGTCCGCCAGCTTCGCCAGCTCGCCGATGCCCGTCTCCACCGCCTGCAGCCCGTCGGAGGAGGCGCGCTCGCCCTGGCGCGCCAGGCCGATCACCGTCTCGGCGGTGAGCGCCGCGCGGGTGGCGGTCTGGCCGAGCTGGCCCATGGTGGCGGTGGTCTCCCGCACCGAGGCGGCGGTCTCGGCCGTCATGGACGAGAAGGACGAGACGGTCGAGAGCAGCGACTGCGCGGCGGTGAACAGCTCGGAGGCGGTCTTCAGGAAGCCGTCGCGGCGCACCGACTCGATGGCGACGAGCTGGTCCTGCCGCTGGCCGGCGAAGCTCGCGAGCACGCCCAGGAAGAACGGCGCGGTGAAGATGATCCAGAGCAGCGGGGTGCCGCCGATGGCGCGGACCATCCCGGCGGCGCTGAGCCCGTACTCGGGCCGGCTGGCCGCCTCGACCACCGTGCCGGCGACGGGGAACAGGACGCCGAACAGCGCGCCCCACAGGGCATAGGTGGTGGCGTGGCTGCGGGTGCGCATCGGCGGAATCCCTCCCGGATCCGCGCGATTGTGCACCAGGCGGGAGGCGCCCGCCAGATCGCCGCGCCGCCCGGCGGCCTAGCCGCGGGTGGCGGCCCGCAGCGACGCGGCCAGCGCCTCCAGCTCGCGCGCCTCGCGCGCCACGTGCTGCGTGGACGTCACGGTCTCGTCGGTCGCGAGCGCGATCTGGTTCATGGCCTTGAGGGCCAGCTCGATGCCGCCCTCCTGCTGCTGCGCCACCCGCGCGATCTCCCGGGCCGCGCGCGCCGACTCGTGCAGCGTGGCGGAGAGCCCGCGCACCTCCTCGACGAGCCCGCGCAGCTCGACGCCCGGCGCCTCCGCCTGCCGCAGCCCCTCCTCGCCGGCGCGCTCCGAGCGCAGCGCCAGGCCGATCACGGCCTCGGCGGTGAGCGCCGCCGAGGAGGCGGTCTGCGAGAGCTGGTTGATGGCGGTGGTGGTGGCGCGGACCGACGCCGCGGTCTCGGTGGTGGTGCGCGTGATGTCCCGGACGTCGGCCAGCAGCGCCTGCGCGGCGTGGGCCAGCTCCGACGCGGTCCGCTCGAAGCTCTCGCGGCGCCCCTGCTCGAGCCGCACGATCTCGCGGCTCCGGAGCACCAGCTCGTCGCTCTGCCGGACCAGCTCCTCGTGCTGGCGGACGATCACCCGTCCGAGGCCGCCCAGCACGAACGGGGTGGTGTCCATGATCCACAGGAGCGGCTGCCCGAGGTGCGCGCGCAGCAGCGCCCCCGGCGCCAGGCTCCCCAGGTGCGTCAGCGCCTCGATCACCGTGGCGACCAGCGGCAGGCCCACGCCCGCCAGCGCACCGTACCAGTCGTACCGGAACTTCCGCTCCATCCGCTCCACCTCGCCTCCACCTCGCCGCCGCGGGACGCGGGGATTCTGCCCCCGCGGCGGCCCGGCCGCCACCACCGCGGTGCGCGCGCCGCGGCGGGGGTGCGGCGGCCGATCCCGGGCGCGGCGCGGCGCCCCGGGTGGTAGGCTCCGCTCCTCGCGACCCCGTCCGGAGGAGCACTCGACGTGAACATGCCCGCCGTCCTCGCCGCGCTCGCGGCCACCGCCGCCCCGCCGGCCGGGGCCCCCTTCCCGCCGCCGCTGGACAGCTACACGGGCGAGGAGGGGCTGTCGCTGTGGGGGGTGCTGCTCCACCGCGCGCAGGCCGAGCCGCTCAACGCGGTCGCGACGGCGCTGTTCCTGCTCGCCATCGTCCACACGTTCCTGGCCCCGCGGTTCCTCGCCGCCTCGCACCGGCTGCGCGAGCGGGTGGAGGCGGCCCAGGGTCCCGGCGCGCACAGCGGCAAGGTGGAGGTGCTCCACTTCCTGGGCGAGGTCGAGGCGGTGTTCGGGATCTGGGTGCTGCCGCTCATGATCGCCATCACCGTCGCGAAGGGCTCGAGGACGGCCGAGGCGTTCCTCGGCGGCGTGAACTTCACCGAGCCGCTGTTCGTGGTGGTGGTGATGGCCCTCTCCTCCACCCGGCCGGTGCTGTCGTTCGCCGAGGCGCTGATGGGGCGGGTCGCGCAGCTCGGCGGCGGGACCCCGTTCGCGTGGTGGCTCTCGACGCTCACGCTCGGCCCGCTGCTCGGCTCGCTCATCACCGAGCCCGCCGCCATGATCATCTGCGCGCTCCTGCTCGGCCGGCGCGTGCTCGACCTCGATCCCACCCGCCGGCTCCGCTACGCCACGCTGGGCCTGCTGTTCGTGAACGTCTCGGTGGGCGGGACGCTGACGCACTTCGCCGCGCCGCCGGTGCTGATGGTCGCGGGCCGCTTCGGCTGGGACACGCCGCACATGCTCGCGAACTTCGGCTGGAAGGCGGCGGTCGCCATCGCCGTCTCCAACCTGCTCTACGCGGCGGTGTTCCGGAAGGACCTGCAGGCGCTCGCGGCCCGCGCCGAGGCCCAGGCCGCCGCGCGCGACGCGGGGGCGCGGCCGGACGAGCCCGCCCCGCGATCCCCGGCCTGGATCGTGGTGGCGCACCTCCTCCTGCTCGCGCTGGTCGTGAAGGCGGCGCACACGCCGCCGGTGTTCGTGGGGCTGTTCCTGTTCTTCATGGCGTTCCACACCGCCACCGCCCCGCACCAGCAGCCGCTCGACCTGCGCGCGCCCATCCTGGTCGGCTTCTTCCTGGCCGGCCTGGTGGTGCACGGGGCGCTGCAGCAGTGGTGGATCGCGCCGGTGCTGGGGCGCCTCGACCCGCTCTCGCTGCTGTTCGGCGCGGCGGGCCTGACCGCGTTCAACGACAACGCCGCCATCACCTACCTGGCCTCGCTGGTGCCGACGTTCGACGCGGCGGCGCGCTACGCGGTGGTGGCCGGCGCGGTCGCGGGCGGCGGCCTCACCGTGATCGCGAACGCGCCCAACCCGGCCGGCCAGGCCGCGCTGGCGCGCTACTTCCCGGACGGCGTGAAGCCCGCCTCGCTCGCGGCCGCGGCGCTCGCGCCCACCGCCGTCGTGCTCGCCTGCTTCCTGTGGCTCTAGCGGCGAGCGAGGCGAGCCCGCCGGGGCGCCGCCGCGACCGCCGCGGCGCCGCCCGCGGCGGTGCACGGGACCCGGCGAGCAAGGCGCGGCCCCGCGGAGCTCCGCTCCGTGGGGCGGGGCGCAGCCCCGTCTGAACGACCGCGTGCGCCGCGACCCCGCGGGCGATCGCGGATCACGGACGGCCGCTCAGAACCCGACCTCGAGCGTGGCGCCCAGCGCGGTGTCGGTGCGCACCTTGCCCGGCGCCGGCGCCGAGTCGTAGGCCACCTGGTACGACACGCCGAAGCTCACCGCCTCGAACAGGCGGCTGGTGAGCTTCGTGAGCGACCGCGCCTGCCAGCGCTCGCCGTCGGTGACGTTCGCGAGCACCTCGGCCTCCTGCACCAGCTTCACCTGCTCGGAGAAGCCGTAGCGGAACGCGAGGCCGGCGCGCGGCGCCACCGCCTCGACGTCGGGCAGGTCGCCCTCGGGCGCGACGTCCGTCGCGTAGTACTGCCAGCGCGCGTCGTACGTGTAGCGCACGCCCAGGTCGGTGCGGAGGAACAGCTCGCCCCCGGCGTCCGGCTTCCGGTCCAGCCACAGCCAGCCGGCGCCGCCCTCGCCGTACGCCCGGTACTCCAGGCTGGCCACGTGGTCGGTCTCCGCGCCGCCCAGCGCGAAGACGGTGACGTGCTCGGCCACCTTGCGGTCGGCACGGAGCTGGCCGGTGGCGCCGAGCGCCACGGTCTGCGCCGGCTCGTCGCGGCTGGCCGGGCGCGTCCGCCCGTACACGCCGGTCGCCTTCCCGGCCAGGATCCACCCGCCCGCCTCGCGCTGCGCGCTCGCCGCGCCGTTCATCGTCGTGGTCTCGGCGTTGCCGGTGAGGACGATCACCCCCGCGCCCACCACGCCCGACCACTCCGGCCCCGGCTTCGCCGGCGCGTCCGCGACGGCCAGCGCCGGCGCGAGCAGCGCCACCCACGGTGTCAGCCTCATGCGTTCCTCCTCGTCGCACCGTGATACCCGGCGGGCGGCGGTCCGGGCAACCGGTCGCAGCGCCGCGGCGCACCGCGAGACCGCGCGACCGTTCGCGACGCCCGCGCGGCTGGCGCCGCGGGCGCGCACGCGGTACGAAGGCCGACGCATGTCCACGCCCAGCCCCTCGCCCGCGTCCGGCTCCGAGCCCCTGCGCGCCCCGCTCGCCGCGCTGCTCCCGCCCGAGGGCGCGCCGCCGCTCGCGCCCGACGCGGTGCTCGATCGCTTCGTGTCCTGGGTCGCGTCCACCGGGCTCGAGCTCTACCCGCACCAGGAGGAGGGCATCCTGGCGCTCCTGGACGGCAACCACCTGGTGCTCTCGACCCCGACCGGCTCGGGCAAGTCGCTGGTGGCGACGTTCCTCCACTTCCAGGCCATGGCCGCCGGGCAGCGGTCCTTCTACACCTGCCCGATCAAGGCGCTCGTCAACGAGAAGTTCTTCGACCTGTGCCGGCTGTTCGGCCCCGAGAACGTGGGCATGATGACCGGCGACGGCGCGGTGAACCGCGACGCGCCCATCGTCTGCTGCACCGCCGAGATCCTGATGAACCTGGCGGTCCGCGAGGCGGAGTCGTCGGTGGACGCGGTGGTGATGGACGAGTTCCACTACTACGGCGACCGCGAGCGCGGCGTGGCCTGGCAGGTGCCGCTGCTGGTGCTGGAGCGGGCCCGCTTCCTGCTCATGTCCGCCACGCTCGGCGACACGCGCGCCATCGAGGCCTCGCTGCGCGAGGTGACGGGCCGGGAGGTGGCCGCGGTCCGGAACGCGGCGCGGCCGGTGCCGCTCGAGCACGAGTGGCGCGAGACGCCGCTGCACGAGACCATCGAGGAGCTGGTCTCGTCGAGCCGGGCGCCCATCTACCTCGTGAACTTCACCCAGCGCGCCGCCGCCGAGCAGGCGCAGAACCTCATGAGCGCGAACTTCTCCTCGAAGGAGGAGAAGGCGCGCATCGCCGAGGCGCTGGCCGGGGCCCGCTTCGACTCGCCCTACGGCAAGGACCTGCAGCGCTTCCTGCGCCACGGGATCGGGCTGCACCACGCCGGCCTGCTCCCCCGGTACCGGCTGCTCGTCGAGAAGCTCGCGCAGGGCGGGCTGCTGAAGGTGGTCTCCGGGACCGACACGCTGGGCATGGGCGTCAACATCCCCATACGCACGGTGCTGTTCACCCAGCTCTGCAAGTTCGACGGGACGAAGACCGCCATCCTGACCTCGCGCGACTTCCACCAGATCTCCGGGCGCGCCGGCCGGAAGGGCTTCGACGAGCGCGGCTACGTCGTGGCGCAGGCGCCCGAGCACGTGGTCGAGAACAAGAAGCTCGCGGAGAAGGCCGCGGCCGGGAAGAAGGTCGTCAAGAAGCAGCCGCCCACCAAGGGCTACGTGCACTTCGACCGGAACACGTTCCAGCGGCTGCAGGAGAAGGAGCCCGAGCCGCTGGAGAGCCGGTTCGAGCCGACGTTCGGCCTGCTCGTGAACCTGCTGCAGAGCGAGACCACGCGGCGGGGCGGCGGCTACGGGCGGCTCGTCGAGATCATCGCCCGCTCCCACGGCAACGGCTACGTGCGCGCGCGCCACCGGCGCGCCGCGGCCCAGCGCTTCCGGACGCTCCGCGCGGCCGGCCTGGTGGAGGTGCGGCGGATCGAGGGCTACCGCGGCGCCTACCTGCGCCCCGCGCCCGGCCTGCAGCGCGACTTCTCGCTGTTCCACACGCTCGCGCTGTACCTGCTCGACACGCTGCCCGCCATCCCGCGCGAGCGCGAGACCTACGCGCTCGACGTCCTCTCCATGGTGGAGTCGATCCTGGAGGACCCGGACGTCATCCTCTGGAAGCAGCTCGACCGCGCCCGCGGCGAGGCCGTCGCCGAGATGAAGGCGCGCGGCATGGAGTACGACGAGCGCATGGCCGAGCTGGAGAAGGTCGAGTACCCGAAGCCGAACCGCGACTTCGTCTACGCCACCTTCAACGAGTTCGCCGCGAAGCACCCGTGGGTCGGCGCCGAGAACATCCGCCCGAAGTCGGTGGCGCGCGAGATGGTCGAGCGGTTCATGACGTTCGCGGACTACGTGCGCGAGTACGAGCTGCAGCGCTCCGAGGGCGTGGTGCTGCGCTACCTGTCGGAGACGTACAAGACGCTGGTCCAGACCGTCCCGGAGACCTACCGCGACGACGCGCTCCTCGACGTGATCGCGTTCCTGCGCGCGACCGTGCGCGGGGTGGACTCCTCGCTCATCGACGAGTGGGAGCGCATGCGCGACCCGTCGTACCAGGCCGTGGCGGTGGACGCCCGCGCGGCCGTGGCCGGCACGCTCGGTCCGCCGCCGGTCTGGGCCGACCCGCGCGCGTTCGCGGCCCGGATCCGCAACGAGCTGCACGCGCTGCTCGTGGCGCTCGCGCGGAAGGACCACGCCGCGGCGGTGGCGGCGCTCGCGCCCGGCGCGGAGTGGACGCCGGCCACGCTGGAGGCGGCCATGGCGCCCTACTGGGAGGCGCACCCGCGCATCGACGTGACCCCCGCCGCGCGCCGGCCGCACAACACCTTCGTGAAGGAGCTGGGGCCGCGGCGGTGGGAGGCGGTGCAGCGGATCGTGGACGAGGCCGGCGAGGTGGACTGGGCCGTCACCTGCGAGATCGACCTCACCGAGCCGCCCCGCGATCCCGACCAGCCGCTGCTCGCGCTGGTCCGCGTCGGCACCTAGGGCGTCGCGCGGGCTAGGGCTGGAACGCCGCCGGATCGATCCGGGCCGGCAGCTCCACCTTCTCGAGCACGGTCTCGCCGGTGGTCTGGCCGTTCGCCCAGTTGCCCTCGCGGAACGCCACCAGCACGCCGTCCACGGCGCGGAAGTCCGAGTAGGTGGTGACGAACTCGACCGGCCCGCCGCCGCGCGAGGCGCCGCGCGAGCGGAGGATCCGGCCGGTGGCCGGGTCGATGCCGGCCTCCACCACCACGCCCGGCGCGACCTCCAGCGCCAGGACGCGCAGCGTCGCCCCGTCCACCTCCCACGCCCCGCGGTCCTCGAGCTTGTTCTCCCAGGCGGCGAGCAGCGCCGGCAGGTCGAGGCGGGAGGCCTGCAGGATCATCGACATGAGGAACGGGCCGCCCACCTCCTCGCCGAAGCGCCAGCCGCGGCCGCCGTCCAGCACCCGCACCTCCACCGGCGCGCCGGGGAACGCGATCTCGACCCGCAGCTTGCCCGAGCGCTGGTAGACGCGGGTGATGCGCCCGGGCTGCCCGGGGTGCAGCAGCGAGGTGACGGTGCCCTCCTCGCGGAGGCGGGCGAGCCGGACCACCGCCTTCTTCCCGCCGTACGCCGCCACGCAGCGCTCCACCAGCGCGTGGACCCCCGCCCGGCCCTCCGCCCGCGCCTCGGCGTCCGGCCGCGCGCCGGCCGGGGCGGCGGGCGCGCCGGCGGCAGGCAGGGAGGGGGCGGCGGCGAGGACGAGCGCGGCGAGCGCGAGCGCTGCGGTGGGCACGGGAGACCTCCGGGTCGGACGGCGGGGCGGCCGCCAGTGTCGTGGCTGGACGGGCGGAAGGCAACCGCGGCGTGCCCGCGCGGCGCACCGGGGCCACCGTGATCCGGCGTGACCGAGCTCCTCGGCTGGCTCAGCTCCGCGGTGCTGCTCGCCACGCTCGCCCGGCAGGTGCACAAGCAGTGGCGGGAGGGCACCGGCGCGGGCGTGTCGCGCTGGCTGTTCGCAGGGCAGACCACCGCGTCGGCCGGGTTCACCCTCTACAGCCTGCTCGTCGGCAACTGGGTGTTCGTGGTGACGAACGCGCTCATCCTGGCGAGCGCGATCGCGGGGGTGGCCATCACGGTGCGGCAGCGGCGGGCCCGTCCGCAGGGTACGTGACGCGCCGCCCCTCCACCCGCGCGAAGGGCGTGAGCCGGTGCGGGCGCGTCCGCCCGGGGCCGGTGACGTGCTCCACCACCACGCCGCGCGCCAGGAGCGCGTCGGCCACCAGCGAGCGGTGGCAGCGCCAGGGCACCGCCTCGGCGCAGACCAGCGCCACCGGCCCGCGGCGCGCCAGCTCGCGCAGCTCCAGCAGCCCCTCCTCGAACTCCGGCGTGCCCATGTAGTCGGCGTAGCCGCGGAAGCTGGCGTTGCGCCAGGCGCCGTTCGGCGAGTCGCGCCGCGCGTGGCGCAGGCCGCCGAGCCGCGGGAGGTGCGCGTAGCCGATCCCGGCCGCCGCGAGCGCGGCCCGGAGCCCGGGCCCCTCGTACTGCGGGTTCGCGCGCGAGCGCGGGATGGTCCGGATGTCGGCCACGGTGACGGCGCCGACCGAGCGCAGCAGGTCGAGGAACGCCTCGATGGGCCGGGTGGAGTGCCCGAGCGCGAGCACGCGAAGCCCGCCCCAGCCCGGCGCCGCCCTGCGGCGCGGCGCGTCCGCCGACCCGGCCGATCCCCGTGAGGCCACGGACGGTTGCATGCCGCCGCGGCGGCGCCGGCGCACGGCCCCGGCGGCCGCGTCCCGGCCGGAACCCTTCCGCCCGGTCCCGGCTCCCACCCCACCATGAGTGCCTCCACCGAGACGACTCCCACGATCGAGGTGACCGACGCAGCGCGCACCGCGCTCCTCGAGCACCTCTCCCGCGACCCGCACAGCCGCTACGTGCGCATCCACGTCGGCCATGGTTGAGGTGGCATCAGCTACCAACTGACTCTGGACGAGTCGGCCGACCCCGAGCGCGACGCGCTCATCGAGCAGGACGGGATCACCTTCCTCGCGGAGCACCGCCAGAAGCACCTCATCCCGGGGCTCCGCATCGAGGTGCAGAAGGTGTTCGGGCGCGAGGGCCTGGTCGCCTGGAACGCGGCCTGGGAGGGCGGCGCCTGCTGAGGTCGGCGGCCCCGGGGCGCGGCGGCGCTTGACGCTTCCCAGCCCTTGCGGTTGACAAGGACCGGCCCGAGGGCCGATACCCGTCCTCCGACCATGCAACCGAAGCCTCGGGAAGGTCCGCGCTGGGCGCGCGGGCAGAAGTTCACGCTGTCGCTCGCCGGGCGCGACGCCGAGGAGGCGTACCGCGCGGCGGTGCTCGACGCGCGTGGCGCCGGGCGTGCGGTGCTGGACACGGCGCTGGCCGGCTGGGCCTCGCCGCGCGCGGTGGAGCCGGGTGACGGCGTGCTGCTGGGCGAGCTGAAGGGCAAGCCGCGCGGGCTCTCCGACCTGGGCCGCGCGCTCGAGGACGCCGGGATCCCCGGCGCCGAGGTGCGGGCCGCGCTCGACCGGCTGGTCCGCGCCGGCCTCGCCGAGCTGGTCCCGCTCGCGTCGCAGCTCGAGGCGCAGCGCGCGCCTCCGCCCGTCACCGGGCGCTGGTAGCGCGGCGCCTCACTCCCACCCGCGCCGCGAGGCCTTCCGCTCGCCGCGCCGCTTCTTCTCGGAGAGGCGCCGCTCCTTCGCGCCGCGCGTCGGCTTGGTGGGCCGGCGCGGCTTGGGCCGGTGCGCGAGCGGCTGGAGGCGCGCGCGCAGCCGCTCCAGCGCGGCGCCGCGGTTCTGAAGCTGGCTGCGCCGCTCGGTGGCGGTCACCGTGATGGCGGTGGGCCGGTGCACCAGCCGCACGCCGCTCTCGGTCTTGTTGCGGTGCTGGCCGCCGGGCCCGCCGCCCACGAAGAAGCTCTCGTCGCACTCGGCGAGCAGCGCCTCGTCGGAGAGCGCGAGCGCCCGGCGGGCCTCGGCCCGCAGCGCCTCGGGGACGGTCATCTCCGGGCGCTCCATCCGCAGCCTCGGCTCGGCGCGGGCACGCGTGGGCGGCTTGCCTGCATGCGCATTGCTACACCGGCTCCGGGCGCGCGGCCAGCGCCGCGAGGGCGATGCCACCCGCCGCGACATCCCCGCACCCGCCACCGCGGGAGCGCCCCACGCCCCGAGACGGACGCGCTCGGCGAGTGGCCGATCGGCCGGCCGCCGGGTCGAGTCGTCACACCACCATGGCGCTCCCCCACCCGCACAGGCTCGGCCTCACCGTCCTCGCGCTCGTCCTCGGCACCGCCGGCCTGATGGCGTACAAGGTGCGCGCGCTCGGCTACCGGCTCGCGGACATCCTGCCGGTGCGCCAGTACGAGGTCACCTACGCGCTCGAGCTCGACGGCCACGGCGGCGACGTGCGCGTCCGCAGCTTCCTGCCGTCGAGCGACGCGCACCAGACCATCTCCGAGGAGCGCGACCAGACCTCCGGCCTGCACCTCTCGCAGTCGATGGATGGGCCGAACCGGGTGGCCACCTGGAGCGGCGCCGACGTGCCCAACGGCGCGCGCATCCGCCACGCGTTCAAGGTGCTCCCGCGCCGCGTGTCCTACGACCTGCCCGCCGGGCTCGAGGTGCCCGCCGCCTACCCACCCTCGGCGGCCGCCTGGCTCCGGCCGGAGAAGGACATCCAGGTGGACGCGCCGGAGATCCGCGCCACGCTGCAGCGCATCGGCGCCGATCAGGGCGGCGTGGTGGAGCGGCTCCGGCGCATCCACGCGCTGGCCGCCTCGCTGCAGCCGCGGCCGTTCAAGGGGACCACCGACGCGCTCACCGCGCTGCGCCTGGGCGAGTCGAGCTGCAACGGCAAGAGCCGGCTGTTCGTGGCGCTGGCCCGCGCGGGCGGGATCCCGGCGCGGCTGGTGGGTGGCCTCATCCTCGAGCCCGGCGCGAAGCGGACCTCGCACCAGTGGGTGGAGGCCTGGGTGGCCGGGCACTGGGTGCCGTTCTGCCCGACGAACGGCCACTTCGCCGAGCTGCCCGAGCGCTACCTCACGCTCTACGTCGGCGACGAGGCGCTGTTCCGCCACACCGCCGACGTGAACTTCGACTACCGCTTCGAGACGCACGGCGCGCTGGTGCCGTCGCCGCAGGCGAAGGCGACGTTCACGCTGTTCGACGTGTGGGGGCTGTTCGACCGCCTGCGGCTCCCGTTCGCGCTGCTCCGCACCGTGCTGATGCTGCCGGTGGGCGCGCTGCTGGTGGTGCTGTTCCGGAACGTGGTGGGGATGCCGACGTTCGGCACCTTCCTGCCGGCGCTGCTCGCCGCCTCGGCGGGCGAGACCGGCGCCGGGTACGGCGTGCTGGCGGTGCTGCTGGTGGTGGCGGCGGTCGCGGCGGTGCGCTGGGGGCTCACCCGGCTCGAGCTGCTCCACTCGCCCACGCTCGCGATCCTGCTGGCGGCGGTGGTGCTGACGCTGCTCACCACCTCGATGATCGCGGAGCGCGCCGGCATCGCGCAGCTCACCCGCGTCACCATGTTCCCGATCGCCGTGCTCGCCATCTGCGCCGAGCGCTTCTACCTGTCGCTCACCGAGCACGGGGCGCGCGCCGCCGGCAAGGAGCTGGCCGGGACGCTGGTGGTGATGCTGGCGTGCCACGCGGTGATGAGCTCGCTGGCGCTGCAGGTGCTGGTGATCGGCTTCCCCGAGGTGCTGCTGCTGGTGGTGGCGGCGAACGTGTACCTGGGGCGCTGGGTGGGGATGCGGCTCAGCGAGTACCGCCGCTTCCGCGGGCTGCTCGGGGGCGCGGCGTGAGCGCGCTGTCGCGGGCGGCCGCGCGGGTCCGGGGCGTGGTGGCCCGGCGCGCCGAGGTGTACGGGATCAACCGGCGCAACCTGGCGCTGGTCTACCCGAACAACGCGCGGCGCCACTACCCGCTCGCCGACGACAAGCTGCTCGCGAAGGAGCGGTTCCAGGCCGCCGGCGTGCCGGCGCCGGAGACGCTGGCGGTGTGCGAGGGGCTGTACGCCGTGCCCGGCGTGGTGGAGGCGCTGCGCGGGCGCTCGCAGTTCGTGGTGAAGCCCGCGAACGGCGCCGGGGGCGGCGGCATCCTGGTGGTCGGCGAGTGGGACGCTTCGGCCGGCAGCTGGCGGAGGGCCGGCGGCGAGCCGCTCTCGCCGGGCAGGCTCGGGCGCCACCTCGCCGACGTGGTGTTCGGGGTCCACTCCAGCCAGCTCGAGGACCGCGCGTTCGTGGAGCGCCGCGTGGCGCCGCACCCGCTGTTCGCCGGCCTGTGGGGCGACGGCCTGTGCGACCTGCGCGTCATCACGCTCCGGACGTCGCCGGTGATGGCGATGATCCGCGTCCCCACCGCCGAGTCCGGCGGGCGCGCGAACCTGCACCAGGGCGGGCTCGGCATCGCGGTGGACCTCGCCACCGGCCGGACCTTCCGCGCCCTCCACCGCGGCCGCGCGGTGGAGCGCCACCCCGAGTCCGGCGCGCCGCTGCTCGGGCTGGAGGTCCCGGCCTGGCCGGCGGTGCTGGACGTCGCGCGCCGCGCCGCCGCGGCGGTGCCGCTCGGCTACCTGGGGGTGGACGTGGTGGTGGACGCCGGGGCGCGCCCGCTGGTCCTCGAGATCAACGCGCGGCCCGGACTGGAGATCCAGAACGTGAACGGCCGCGGGCTGGGGCCCGCGCTGGCGGCCGCGCTCGACGGGAGGGCGGCGTGAGCCCCGGTGATCGCCTGGCGCTGGACCGGCTCTGGCCGATGCTGCTCGGGCTCGCCGCCCTGGTGGCGGGCGCGCTCGCGCTGGAGGCCTGGGCCGGCCGGCGCGGCAACGAGCCGCTCCGCATCGCGGTGGCCGACGAGGCGGTCCCCGCCGGCGAGGACGAGGAGGCCTCCGGCGACGCGCCCGACGGACCGGAGGCGCCGCCGGTCTCCGAGGCGCACGCCCGCGCCCGCACCGCGGCGCGCCGGGCGCTCTACGCGGACGCGATCCCGCTTTACGAGCAGGCGCTGCGCGATCGCCCCGACGCCCCCGCGCTCGAGGCGGAGCTGGGCGCGTGGCTGCTCGCCGCCGGCCAGCCGGAGCGCGCGCTGCCGCACCTCGCCCGCGCCGACCAGCTCCACCCGGAGCCGGCCACGGCGCTCCGCCTCGGGCTGGCCCGGGCCCGCCTGGGCGATCGCGAAGGCGCCGAGCGGGACCTCCGCCGCGCGCTGGCCCAGCGGCCCTCGTCGGGCGCGGTCCGCATCGCGCTCGGGACGCTGCTGCGCCGGCGCGGCGCGATCGCCGAGGCGGTGGCGCTGCTCGAGCCCGCCGCCGCGGCGGGCTCCAACGAGGAGCGCGCGCGGGCGCTGGTGGCGCTCGGGGCCGCGCACCTCGCGGCCGGCCGCCGCGCCGAGGCGGGCCGCGCCTTCGAGCAGGCGGTGCTGTACGCGCCGGCGCGGGTCGAGATCCGCCTGGGCGTGGCCCGCGCCTGGCTCGGCGGCGACGCCGGCGACGCCGAGCGCGCGCTGTCGGTGCTGGCGCGCGCCGCCGATCTCGCGCCCGACGTGCCGGCGGTGCACGCCGCGCTCGGGCGCGCCCGCGAGCGCACCGGCGACGACGCCGGCGCGGCCGAGGCCTACGAGCGCGCGCTCCGCCTCGACCCCTCGAACCGCTACGCGCGGCGCCGCGTGCTGCGCCTCGCGCTCGCGGCCCGCGACTTCGCGCGGGCCCGGCACGAGGCCGACCGGCTGGTGGCCGACGGGCCGGAGGTGGCGGAGCACCACTTCCTCGCCGCCCTGGTGGCGGACCGCGACGGCCGCCCGGCCGACGCGCGCCGCGCCTACCGGCGGGCCATCGAGGTCGCGAAGGGCGAGTACCCGGAGGCCTGGCTGAACCTGGGCGTGCTGGAGAAGGGCGAGGGCGACCTCGCCGCGGCCCGCGCCGCGTACCAGCGGGCGCTGGAGCTGCGACCCGGCTACGGCGCCGCGCTCGTCAACCTGGGCAAGCTGGAGGAGGCCGCCGGCGACGCCGCGGCGGCGGAGGCCGCCTACCGCCGGGCGGTGGAGCTCGATCCGCGGCACGCGCCGGGCTGGCTCGCGCTCGGCCAGCTCCAGTCCGACGCGCGCCGCCTCGACGAGGCCGTCGCCTCGCTCCGCCGCGCGCTGGAGGCGCGCCCCGGCTACGACGCCGCCGAGCTGTCGCTGGGCGTCACCGCCGCGCGCGCCGGGCGCACCGCCGAGGCCATCGCCGCCTACCGCCGCGTGCTGGCCCGCTCGCCGCGGTCGGCCACCGCCTGGTACGACCTCGGCCTGGCGCTGCTCGACGCCGGCGACCCGCGCCAGGCGGGCGACGCGTTCCGCCAGGCGGCCTCCATCGACCCGGACCACGTGCCGTCGCGGCGCAGGACGGCCGAGCTGGAGCTCGCCTCCGGCCGCGTCGCCGAGGCCCGGGCCCGCTTCGAGGAGCTGCTCGACCTCGTGCCCGGCGACGTCCCGGCCCGCGCCGCGCTCGCCGAGATCGCCGCCCGCGAGGGCGACCGCGCCGGGTGCGAGGCCCGCGCGCGGGCGCTGCTCGCCGAGGCGCCGAAGGATGCCGCCGTGGCGCCGCTCCTCGCGCGCTGCACCACCCTCGCCCCGCGCGCCGCCGCCCGCTGAGCCTCCCTCCCCCGCGTTCCCCCGGAGCCCCGATGCCACGCCCCGCCGCACTCGCCGCCCGCCTCGCCGTCGCCGCCCTGCTCGCCACCGCCGCCTGCGGCGGAGGCGGAGGGGGTGGCGCCAGCGGCCCCGGCGGCGTGCCGCTCGACGCGTCCCGCCCCGGCGACGCGCTGCTCATCTCCGCGCTCGGCCACTACGACGCCGCCAACGCGCTGGCCGCCGCCTCCCGCGCCGCCACCGATCCGGCGGTCGCCGCCGCGAAGGCGGCGGACGCCATCGCCGAGTACCGCCTGGCGCAGGCGGACCTGCGGCGCCTCCCGGTGGAGTTCCCGCAGTCCATCCGGCTCGACAACGCGGCCTACCTCGACGGTCGCTGCAGCTACGAGGTGGGGACGCTCTCCGCGGACCCCGCCGACTTCGCCGACGCGCGCGACCGGCTCGACGCCGCCGAGGCGGCGTTCCCCGCGTCGCCGCTGCTGGACGCGGTCGCCTACTTCGAGGGGCGCGCCCGCTTCCAGCTCGCGGCCATCGCGCAGGCGTCGGCCGGCGCCTCCACCGCCGCGGTGCAGGCCGGCTACGCGGCCGCGTGGGACGAGTTCCGGCGCTCCCGGCAGGCCAGCGCCGCCGGCACCTGGGCCGACAACGCCGCCTACTACCTGGGCCGCGCCGACTACGAGCTCGGCTACCTCGCCGTCCACCCGCTCGAGACCGGCGCGGTCGCGCCGGCGGACGGCACGCCGGAGCAGGCCGCCGCGGTGGCGAGCTTCGACCGCGCCGAGGCGGAGCTCGCCGCGGTCCCCGCCGCCTCCAGCTACTTCGACAACGCCCGCTACTACCTGGGCCGCAGCCACTTCGAGGAGCCGTCCGACTCGACCGCCGCCGGCTGGCAGGCGCTCCGGACCGCCTCGCTCGACGCCGCCGTCGCGGCGTTCGGCCAGGTCCTCGGGATCCCGGGCAGCTTCTACCGCGACGCGGCGCAGTACTGGCGCGGACGCGCGCACCAGTCGCTCGCGGTCTACGCCGCCGACCCGGCGCCCGAGCTGGGCGCGGCCTCGGCGGACTTCCACGCGGTGATCGCCGGCGCGAGCAGCTGGCGCGACAACGCGCTCTACCACGTGCTGAAGGCGTACCTGGCCTGGCCCGCGCCCGGCCCGTACTGCTCCGCCCTGCGCCCGGGCGACGCGTCGCCGGCGAGCGCCTGCGCCGCGTCCGGCGCGCTCTCCACGCTGGTCGCGAGCGACCCGGCCTTCGCCGCCAGCACCTACCCCGCGCTCGCCGCGTCGGCGCTGTCCGCCGCCGGCTGCGCCTGCCCCTGAGGTGAAGCCATGAACCTGCTCCTCTCGCTCGCCGCCGGCCTCGTCC
Source organism: Anaeromyxobacter sp. K (assembly GCF_000020805.1). Classification (NCBI taxonomy): domain Bacteria; kingdom Pseudomonadati; phylum Myxococcota; class Myxococcia; order Myxococcales; family Anaeromyxobacteraceae; genus Anaeromyxobacter; species Anaeromyxobacter sp. K. The sequence continues at coordinate 3,959,553 of NC_011145.1, forward strand.
TCGCCGCCCAGGGCGCCGCCCCGGCCCCCGACGCGCCGGACGGGACCGACGCCCCCCGCACCCGCCGCGCCGCCCGCCGCGACGCGTCCGGCTGGACCCTCGACGCCCGCCTCGGCGCCTACGCCGGCGCGTTCGACGGCATGGGCGTGCGGCGCGACTCCGGCGGCCTCGGCATCGTGGAGGGCGCGCTCGCGCCCGAGTGGCGCGGCGGCGACTGGACCGTCGGCGTCCCCCTCCGGCTCGCGCACCGCCAGACGTTCGGCGCGGACCTGTCCGAGACCACCGGCGCGCTGGACCTGACCGCGGAGCGCCGCCTCACCCGCAGCTTCCGCGCTGGACCCGAGGTCGGCGTGTCCGGGGCGTACCGGCCCGGCTGGCCCGACCTGTACCAGCGCGCGCCGGGCGGCGCGCTCGCCTCCACCGACCGGTTCGGCTACCTCGCGTGGCACGTCGGCGGCCAGCTCTGGGCGCGCCCGCTGCCGCGCAGCCACCTGCGGCTCCACTACCGCTACGTCTCGTACGCGTACCGGGGCGAGGCGGCCTTCCAGCCGGACGTGAACCCGATGCACCTCACGCCCCGCGACAACGTCCAGCACCAGGTGGACCTCTCCTGGCGCTACCTCGGCGGCGAGTCCTGGGCGGCCGCGTTCCGGCTCGACTACACCCACCGTCACGACCTCGACCTGCTGGCCCGCAACGCCGGGACCGGCGGGACGAGCGGCTACACCAACCCCGACCAGAAGCTGAGCAAGCTGGAGCCGTCGGTGGAGGTGGAGCTGAAGCGGCTCGGTGGCCAGCTGGACGCCTCGCTGCGCTGGGGCTACGTGGTGCAGGACGATCCGTTCCAGGGCTACTACTCGTACTCCGGCCAGCACCCCCGCCTCGACCTGGACTGGACGGCGACCGGCCGGCTCACGCTGGAGGGCCGGGTGGAGGCGTGGCTGCTCGAGTACGGCGCGAACGGCACCAGCCCCGCCCGCCTCGACTCCGGCTCCCGCCGGTACGACCGCCGGGTGGCGCTCCGCGCCGGCGCGCGCTACGCGCTCACGCCGGCCGTGTCCGCGGTCGCCGAGGCGGAGTGGGTGAAGCGCGACACGAACTACCCGGACTACGTGCCCGACCCGGCCACCGACGCCGGCTACGACATCCGGTTCGACTACGAGAACGTCCGCGCCATCGCGGGCGTGGAGTGGCGGCTGTAGCGCCCGGAGGCGGGCCGCGCGGTCCGGGCCTCCCCCCGGGCCTTGCCGCGCGGCCCCGCCCGTTCCCCGTGGTACCGTGGCCGGCGTGTCCCGGCGAGGCGCCTCCCCCGACGATCCGCGCCGCTGGGTGTTCAACCGCCTGGCGGAGGACTATGCCGTCCGGCCCGGCTACCCGGCGTCGCTGACGGACCGGCTGGCGGCGCTCGCCGGCGCGCCCGGCGCGCGGGTGGCGGACCTCGGCGCCGGCACCGGGCACCTCGCCTGCGCGCTCGCCGCCCGCGGCCTGCGCGTCTCGGCGGTCGAGCCCGCCCGCGCCATGCTGGACGCGCTCGCGGCCGCGCCGGCGCCGGCCGGCCCGGCCGTCGAGCCGGTGCACGCCGCCGCCGAGCAGACCGGCCTCGCGGCGGGCGCGTTCGCGCTCGTGGTCATCGCCGACGCGCTCCACTGGATCGACCCGGACCGCGGCGCTCGCGAGGCCGCGCGCCTGCTCGCGCCGGGCGGCGCGCTGGCGGTGGTCACGCCGCGCCTCGCGGACACGCCGTTCCTCCGCGCGCTCGGGGAGCGCATCGCGCAGGCGAACTTCAAGGCCCGCCCGCGCCCGCCGCCGGTGGGGCTGTTCTTCTCGGTGGCCGGGCTCCCCGCCCCCGCGGTCGAGCCGTTCGAGGACGAGGTTCGGCTCGAGCCCGACGCGCTCGACGCGGTGCTGCGCTCGCTCTCCTACGTGGGCCCGGCGCTCGGCCCGGCGGCGCTCGAGGCGCTGCTGGCGGACGCCCGCGCCCTCGCCGCGGGGCACGGCGGCGCCGCCTGGCGGCGCGAGATCACGCTGGCGTGGGCCCGTGATCCCCGCTCGCCCTGAGCGTCCCTCGACTCCGCGCGGCCCGGTGGCCGCGCTGCGCGCGCGATGAGCGGAGGCTCGGGATGAGCGGCCGGGTTCGAGGGGTCACCCGCCCAGGCGCGGGTGCTCCTCGCGCCAGCGCGCCACCGCCTCCAGCCGCTGCGGTCGCTCCAGCTCGAGGTGGCGCCGGATGGGCGCGTCCAGCCGGCGATCGAGCAGCAGGTGCGCGCTCCAGGTCTCGGCCGGCTCGAAGCCGCGGGCCAGCTTGTGCTCGCCGCCCGCGCCCCCCTCGAAGCGGCGCACGCCGCGGCGGATGCACTCGTCGATCGAGTGGTACAGCGCCACGTTGAAGTGCAGGAACGGGTGCTGCTCGACGCAGCCCCAGTAGCGGCCGTAGAGCGCCTCGGCGCTGGCCAGGTTGAACGCCATCCCCACCAGCCGCCCCTCCCGCCGCGCCTCGACCACCTCGACCGCGTCCGGCAGCCCGCCGAACACGCGCGCGTAGAACGCGCGGTTCACGAAGCGCATGCCCCAGGCCATCTGGTCGGTGGAGGCGCGGTGCAGCGCGAAGCAGTCGCGCGCCCAGCCCTCCGGATCCCGCGACAGCTCGTCGCCGCGCACGGTGCGGATCGCGATCCCCTGGCGCTCCGGCGCGGCCTTCTCGCGGCGGATGGCGTTCCGGCGCTTGGAGGGAAACGCCGCCAGGAACGCCTCCGGGTCGGCGTATCCGGCGTTGCGCCAGTGGTACTGGAAGTCCACGCGGAGCGCGAGGCCGGCCTCCTCCAGCTCGCGCGCCTCGTCCGCGCCCGGGAACAGCACGTGGAGCCCGTGGAGCCCCTCCTCCGCGCAGAGCCGCCGCGCCCGCTCCAGCAGGGCCCGCACCAGGGCGGCGCGGTCCTCGCCGGCGGCCACCAGGAAGCGGCGCCCGGTGGCGGGCGTGAACGGCACCCCGAGGACGAGCTTCGGGTACCAGGGGAGGCGCGCCCGCGCCGCCGCCGCCGCCCACTCCCAGTCGCGCCCGAAGTCGCCGTCCGAGCTCTCGCGCACGTACGCGAACGCGGCCGCCACCATCCGGCCGTCGCGCCGGGCCACCAGGTGCCGCGGCGCCCAGCCGGTCCGAGGGGTCGCGCAGCCGCTCTCCTCGCACGCGGCCAGGAACGCGTGGCGGGCGAACGGGCTGGCGCGCTCGGGCTCGTGCTCGAGGAGCGCGTCCCAGTCCTCGGGGCGGAGCTCGGAGATGGAGCCGTGGACGGACAGGGTCAGGCCAGACACCGACCGTTCATAGCCGCCGCGGCGCCGACGGCGCAATGCGCCACGCCCCGCGGTTCGCCCCGACAGGGCCCGCCCGCGCCCCGATCCTCGGGTCGCAACCCGTCGAGCCGCCCATTACTAGGTTGCACCCATAATGCGCTTCGCGACGCTACGTGACGGCAGCCGCGATGGGCGGCTCATGGTGGTCCGCCGGGATGGCGAGGCCCTCCTCGACGCCGGCCCCGCCGCGAGGACGTTGCAGGACGCGCTCGACCGGTGGGAGGAGGCGGAGCCGAAGCTCCGGGCCCTCGCCGAGTCGCTGGACGCGGGGCGCGCCGCCGGCGTCCCGCTCGATCCGCGCGCGCTCCACTCGCCGCTGCCGCGGGCCTACGAGTGGGTGGACGGCTCCGCGTACCTCAACCACGTGCGCCTGGTGCGCAAGGCGCGCGGCGCCGAGCCGCCCCCCACGCTCGAGACCGACCCGCTCGTGTACCAGGGCGGCTCGGGCGTCCTCCTCGGGCCCACCGACGACCTCCCGCTCCCGGATCCGGCCTGGGGCCTCGACCTCGAGGGCGAGGTCTGCTGCATCCTCGGCGACGTGCCCCGCGGCACCCGCGCCGCCGACGCGGGCCGCCACGTCCGGCTGCTCTGCCTCGCGAACGACGTCACGCTGCGCAACCTCGTGCCGGGCGAGCTCGCGAAGGGCTTCGGCTTCTTCCAGTCGAAGCCCGCCACCGCGTTCTCGCCGTTCGCGGTCACGCCGGACGAGGTCGGCCCGGCCTGGCGCGACGGCCGGCTGCACCTGCGCATGACGGTGCGGTGGAACGGCCAGGTGGTGGGCACGGTGGACGCCGGCCCGGAGATGCACTTCTCCTTCTTCCAGCTCCTAGAGCACGTGGCCCGGACCCGCGGGTTCACCGCGGGCACGATCCTCGGGAGCGGCACCGTCTCGAACGCCGATCGCGCCCGCGGCTGGTCCTGCATCGCCGAGCAGCGCGCCCTCGAGATGATCGACGGCGGCGCGCCGCGCACGCGCTTCCTCGCCGCCGGCGACACCGTCGGGATCGAGGTCCGCGACGGCGAGGGCCGGAACGTGTTCGGCACCATCTCGCAGCGGGTGCGCGCGCCATGACCCTCCGCCTCTACTCCTACTGGCGCTCCTCCTCCGCCTGGCGCGTGCGCCTCGGCCTCGCGCTGAAGGGCCTCGCGTACGAGTATCGCGCCGTGGACCTGCTCGCGCAGGAGCAGTTCCAGGCGCCGCACCAGGCCCGGAACCCCATGTCGCAGGTGCCGGTGCTGGAGGTGGAGGAGGACGGGCGGACGCACCTGCTGGTGCAGTCCATGGCCATCCTGGAGTGGCTGGAGGAGCGCCACCCCGAGCCGGCCCTGCTGCCGCCCGACCTGTGGGGCCGCGCCCGTGTGCGCGCGCTCGCCGAGCACGTGAACTCCGGGACGCAGCCGATGCAGAACGCGCTCGTGCTGCGGATGCTGCGCGAGAAGGTGCCGGGGTGGGACCGCGAGTGGGCCCGGTTCTTCATCGCGCGCGGGCTCGCGGCCCTGGAGACCGCGGTCCGGGACGGCGCCGGCCGCTTCTCGCACGGCGACGCGCCCACCCTCGCCGACTGCTACCTCGTGCCCCAGCTCTACAACGCGCGCCGCTTCGGGCTCGACCTCGAGCCCTACCCCACGCTGCGCCGCGTGGACGAGGCCTGCGCGGCGCTCGCGCCGTTCCAGGCCGCCCACCCCGACCGCCAGCCCGACGCGCCGCCGCCCGACCGGAGGACCCCATGACCTCGCAGAAGACGCAGCTCGAGCCGCTCGGCATCGTCCGCATCGAGGGGCTGCACTACTACGTGCACGACCTCGAGCGCAGCCGCCGCTTCTACACGCAGAAGATGGACTTCGCGGAGGTGGCCCGCAGCGCGCCCGCGCTGGAGCGGGAGGGCCGGCAGCGCTCGGCGGTGTTCGAGGCGGGCGACGTCCGGGTGGTGTGCTCGGAGCCGGTGGGCGAGGGCGGCCGCGCCTGGCGCTGGCTGCGCAAGCACCCCGACGGCGTGGGCACGGTGGTGTTCCAGGTGGAGGACGCGGACCGCTGCTTCCGGCTGCTGGAGGAGCGCGGGGCGACGCCCATCACCGACGTGCAGGAGCACCGCGACGACGGGGGGACGCTGCGCACGTTCAACATCACCACCCCGCTCGGCGACACCACCTTCCGCTTCGTGGAGCGCCGCGGCTACCGCGCCGTCTACCCGGGCATCGAGCCGCTCGCCGCGCCGGAGGGCGGGCGCAACGCGTTCGGCTTCGGCCACGTGGACCACCTCACCAACAACTTCCAGACCATGAAGCCGGCGCTCCTGTGGATGGAGCACGTCATGGGCATGGAGGAGTTCTGGGAGGTCGAGTTCCACACCAAGGACGCGGCCGGCGCGCGCCGGGCCGCGCTCGAGGCGCAGAAGGGCTCGGGCCTGCGCTCGGTGGTGATGCGCGAGCCGCGCTCCGGCGTGAAGTTCGCGAACAACGAGCCGTGGCGCCCCGCGTTCAAGTCCTCGCAGATCAACGTCTTCAACGAGGACCACCGCGGCGACGGCGTGCAGCACGCGGCGCTGACGGTGCAGGACATCCTCTCCTCGGTGCGCGGCCTGCGCGGCCGCGGCGTGGAGTTCATGCCCACCCCGGCGACGTACTACGAGGCGCTGCCGGAGCGGATCCGCAGCACCGGCATCGGCCGGATCGACGAGGACCCGCGCGTGCTGCAGGAGCTCGAGATCCTGGTGGACGGCGCCGGCGACCACTCCTACCTGCTGCAGATCTTCCTGCGCGACGCGGCCGGCCTGTACCACGAGCCCGACGCCGGGCCGTTCTTCTTCGAGATCATCCAGCGCAAGGGCGACCAGGGCTTCGGCGCGGGCAACTTCCGCGCGCTGTTCGAGTCCATCGAGCGCGAGCAGGTGAAGGAAGGGCGGGCCTGAGCGGATGCTCGACCGGATCGTCCAGGGAGAGGTGCCGCGCAAGCACCACCTCGCGTTCCGCGACGCGGAGGGCCGGCTCCTCCACGAGGAGGCGTACACCCGCGCCGGCTTCGACGGTCCGTACGCCCTGCTCTACCACCGCAACCGGCCGCACGCGGTCCACGCCGCCCAGGCCCGGAACGGCTTCCCGCTGCCGCAGCCCGCGCCGGCGCGGGCGCTGCTGAAGCGCCACTACCGCACCCAGGACCTCGCGGCGCGCGGCGGGCCGCCGGTGGACGCGCGGCGCCCGCTCCTGTTCAACGCCGACGTGGTGGTCGGCCTGGTGACGCCCACCTCCGAGGACCCGGTCTACTTCGCGAACGGCGACGGCGACGACCTCTACTTCGTCGCGGAGGGCGGCGGCCTGCTGCGCTCGCCCATGGGCGACCTGCGCTTCGGGCAGCACGACTACGTCTACGTGCCGAGGGGCCTGCTGCACCGGTTCGTGCCCGACGCCGGGCCGCAGCGCTGGCTGTCGCTCGAGTTCCCCGGCGGCATGCACCTGCCGGCGCAGTGGCGGAACGAGACCGGCCAGCTCCGCATGGACGCCCCCTACTCCCACCGCGACTTCCGGCGGGTGGAGCTGAAGGGCCCGGTGGACGAGGGCCTCCGCGAGCTGGTGGTGAAGCGGGCCGGGGCGTTCCACGGGTTCCGCTACGACGCGTCGCCGCTCGACGTCGTCGGCTGGGACGGCGCGCTCTACCCGTTCGCCTTCCCCATCCTGAACTTCCAGCCGCGGGCCGGGCTGGTGCACCTGCCGCCGACGTGGCACGGCACCTTCGCGGCGCGCGGCGCGCTGGTCTGCTCGTTCGTGCCGCGGATGACCGACTTCCACCCGGAGGCCGTGCCCTGCCCGTACCCGCACGCCTCGGTGGACGTGGACGAGATCCTGTTCTACGTGCGGGGGGAGTTCACCAGCCGCCGCGGCGTCGGCCCGGGCTCGATCTCCCACCACCCCGCCGGCACCATGCACGGCCCCCACCCCGGCGCCTACGAGGCGTCGATCGGCACGCGCAGCACGAACGAGCTGGCGGTGATGCTCGACTGCTACCTGCCGCTGCAGCCCACGGCGATCGCGCTCGGCATCGAGGACCCCGGCTACCAGGAGAGCTTCGTCGGCTGACGCGGCGCCCCTCCCCCCGGCGGCGCGCATCCGCTATGGTGCCCCGCCATGCCCTTCCGCGTCGCCCGCCCGCCCACGCCGCCGGTCACCCGCTACCGCGGCCTCGTCGAGCACCTCGGCTTCCGCCTGAAGCGCTACGCGTCGGTCGAGGCCGGGGAGCCGTTCGCGGAGGAGCGCTTCCGGAGCGGCCGCGGCCTGGCGCTGTCGGCGCTCCCCGAGCCGGCGGTGCAGCACGACCGGCCGGGCGTGGGGCTCGTCCTCGAGCACCAGCTCCCGGAGCTGGACCGGGTCACGATCGCGTGGTGGGACCGCGAGCGCGAGCTGCCGCTGCGCGTGATCGTGGGCGACGACGCCGGCTGGCGGCCGGCGCGCGAGGGCGAGTCGCTCTGCGTGTGGGATCTGGCGATCGTGGCCGCGGAGCGCGACGCCTACCTCGAGACCGTGCTCACGCCCGGCGGCGGCGGGATCGACGCGTACCTGGCGCGCGCCTGGGACGGCGCGCTGCGCGGCTGACCGGCGGCGCGCGCCCGCCCGCGGCCGCCGGACGGCCGCGAGCGGTGGCGCCGGACGGGCTACTTCCCCTCGACGGCCTTCCGGGTCTCCTCGGCCTTCTCGGCCGCCTCGGCGGCCTTCTCGTCGCCCCTGGCGGCGGCCGCCTTCGCCTTCACGGCCGCGTCGGACGCCTTCTCGTCGGCCTTCTGCCCCGCCTTCACGCCGGCGGCCTTCGCCTTCGCGGCCGCCTGGTGGCCCTTCTTCTTGCCGTGCGCGGACGCGGCGGCGGCCTTCTCCTGGCCCTTCGCGGCGGCGGCCTCGGCCTTCGCCTTGCCCTCGGCGACCCCCTTCGGCTCGCCGACCGGCGCCATGGCCTCGCCGCCCGCCGCCTGCTCCTGCTGCATGGCCTCCGCGGCGGACTTCGCCTCGAGCGCCTTCGCCTCGGCGGCGGTCCGGTGCGATCTCACCTTCGCGGCGGCGGCGTCCTTCTTCGCGCCGGCCTTGGCCTCGGCCTGCTTCACCTCGCCGTCCGCCTTCGCGGCGGCGGCGGTGGCGTGCTCGGTGGCGTGCGCGTCGGCCTTCGCCCTGGCGGCGTCGACGTCGGCGCTGGACGGCATGGACGGGACCTGCGCGCGGGCGGTGCCGGCGAGGGCGAGGGCTGCGACGGCGGCTGCGAGCATGAGGCGCATGGCGGGACTCTCCGTGGGACGGGTGCACTGCGCGTGGAACCGGAACCCCGGCACGCTAGCACCCGCCCACGGGTCACGCCACCGCCGTCGCGTCCGCCTGCGCTTCGCGGGAGACGCTCAGGGGTGCGGCGCGGACGGGCTACGCCGCGCCGCCGGCGCCGCGCGCCATCTCCAGCAGGCGCTGCGTGGAGATCGGGATCTTCAGGCCGCGGCCGCCGTTCTCGAGGAACAGGCGCAGCCCGTAGTCGTAGTGGCGCTTCACCGCGTTCAGGATCGACTCGTGGAGCGGCTGGAGCGCCTCGGGCGTCGGCTCCGCCATCTCGAAGTCCTCCATCCCGAACAGCGAGATGATGTAGCGGGTCTCGAGCTTCTTGAAGCGGATCTCGAGCAGGATCGAGTCGCGCCCCTTCGGCTCCTCCAGCGCGAGCCGGAGCCCGACGTGCCAGAAGCCGTCCTCGCCGAGGTGGATGGCGTCCTCGATCTTCTGCGTGGGCTCGCCGTTCGCGCCGGGCGACACCGGCTCGTAGCCGACCAGCTCCCGCGGCCAGCCCGAGTACTCGATGAGCCCGCGCGAGAGCGTCGCGGCGAACAGCACGCACTCGGAGCGGTAGCCGGCGAACCCGGCGCGCGCCTGCTCGAGCGACTCACACAGATCCTGGTAGCGGCTGCGGCTCATGCGCTTCCTCCCGTGCTTGGGCGGCCGAACGCCCGGTCGAAGGGCCGGCAGGGTAACACGCGCGGGCGCCCGCGCGCGCGTCCCGGCGCGGCGCCACCCGACGCAGCGCGCCGCCTTCTCCTGTCCAGAATTCCGGCGGGGGCTAAGATGCGCGCCATGTCCATCGTCCCCTCTACCTGGGGTGGCCGGCCCGTGTGGGCCGAGATCGACCTCGACGCCCTCGCCCACAACGTTCGCCTCCTCGCCGCGCGTGCCTCGCCGGCCCGCCTCTATGCCGTGGTGAAGGCGAACGCCTACGGGCACGGCGCGGTGGCGTGCGGGCGGGCAGCGCTCGAGGCGGGCGCCCACGGCCTCGCGGTGGTGTGCGTGGACGAGGCCGAGGAGCTGCGCCGCGCCGGGGTGGAGGCGCCGCTGCTCGTCATCGGGAACACCCCGGCGAGCGACGCGGCGCGGGTGGTCGCGCTCCGCCTCCGGCCCGCCGTCGGCGCCATGGACCTGGTGGAGGCGCTCTCGGCCGAGGCCCGCCGCCGCGGCGCGGAGGTCCCCATCCACCTCGAGCTGGAGAGCGGGCTGAACCGCCACGGCCTTTCGCCCGACGCGCTGGTCGCCCTGGCCGAGCGGGCGCGCGCGCTCCCCGGCCTCCGGGTCGAGGGCCTGTTCACCCACTTCGCCGCGGCCGAGGAGGGCGACCAGCGCTTCACCCGCGCCCAGTTCGAGGTGCTGCGCGAGACCTCGCGCCGGCTGCCGTGGGTGCCCGAGCGCCACTGCGCCGCCTCGGCCAGCATCCTGCTCGACCACGAGATGGCGCTCGAGGCGGTCCGGGGCGGGCTCTCGCTGTACGGCTACCGCCCCGCGCCCTGGTGCGGCACCGACGCCGACCTGCGCCCGGTGATGTCGCTCCGCGCCCGGGTGGCGCGCGTCTCGGACGTGGACCGCGGCGCCACCGTCGGCTACGGCCGGACCTGGGCCGCGAACCGCCCCACCCGCGTGGCGCTGGTGATGTGCGGCTACGCCGACGGGTACCGGCGCAGCTTCGGCAACCGGACGCAGGTGCTGGTGCACGGCCGCCGCGCGCCGGTGGTGGGCCGCGTCGCCATGGACATGTGCATGGTGGACGTCACCGCGGTGCCCGGCGTGGCCGCCGGCGACGTGGTGACGCTCATCGGCCGCGACGGCGACGAGCGGGTGGACGCGGACGACCTCGCCACCATCGCCGACACGATCTCCTGGGAGATCCTGGCCGGCATCTCCGCCCGCGTGCCGCGCCTCTACCTGCGCGGCGGGCGCGCGGTGGAGGCGAGCACGCTCGTCGATCGGGCGCCAGTCGCGATCTAGCCGCGCCTCCCCGCTACACCGGCTCGAGCCAGCCGTGCGGATCCGGCGCCTCGCCGCGCTGGATGGCGTGCACGGCCGCGCGCAGCCGCTCGCCGACCGACTGCGGGCCGGGCGCGGGGAGGACGAGCTGCCGGCCGTCCCAGGCGAGCTCGCCGATGGGCGCCACCACCGCCGCGGTGCCGGTGCCGAACAGCTCCTCCAGCGCCCCGGCGGCGTGCGCGCGCTCCAGCTCCGCCAGCGAGACCCGGCGCTCCTCGACCGGCACGTTCCAGTCGCGCAGCAGGGTGATGACGCAGTCGCGGGTGATGCCGGCGAGGATGGTGCCCTCGAGCGCGGGGGTGACCACGGTCGCCCCGAGCTTCGCGAACACGTTCATGGTCCCGATCTCCTCGAGATCGGCGTGCCGGGCGGCGTCGAGCCAGAGCACCTGGTCGTACCCGTGCGCCTTCGCCTCCTCGCCCGCGAGCAGGCTGGCCACGTAGTTCGCGGCCGCCTTGGACGCGCCGATGCCGCCCTGCGCCGCGCGGGCGCGCGCCCGCTCCACCCAGATGCGCAGCGCGTGGGCGCCGCCGGAGAAGTAGGCGCCCACCGGCGAGACGATCACGAGCAGCGTGTACGTCTTGGAGGGCCGCACGCCCAGGAACGCCTCGGTCGCGAACATCACCGGCCGCACGTACAGCGCGGTGCCGGGCGACTCCGGCAGCCAGCCCGCGTCGGTGCGGAGCAGCGCGCGGATGCCCTCCAGCACGACGCCCGGCTCCGGCGGCGGCATGCTGAGCCGGCGCGCGCTCGCCGCGAGCCGCGCCAGGTTCGCCTCCGGCCGGAACAGGCGCATGCCGCCGTCGCGGTGCCGGAACGCCTTCAGCCCCTCGAAGATGGCCTGCCCGTAGTGCAGCACCGAGGCGGCCGGATCGATCGAGAGCGGCCGGTACGGCTCGACCCGCGGCGCGTGCCAGCCCTTCCCCTCGGACCAGTCGATCCGGAACAGGTGGTCGGTGAAGTGGCGGCCGAAGCCGAGGTCGGCGTCGGCGGGGTGCGGCTTCGGGCTGCGGGTGCGCTCCACGGGGATGCCCATCGTGTCCTCCGCTCGCCCGGTGCTACACTGGTGCGCCGGCGCGGCTCAGGTCAATGCCGTTGACGTATTACAGCCGCCCGGACCGTGAGCGTCAACATGATCGACCCGACGGACCCGCTCGACGACGCGTCCCAGCTCCTGTTCTTCGCGTTCCGCAACCTCACCGCGGAGCCGGACCGGATCCTGGCGGAGCGCGGCCTCTCGCGCGTCCACCACCGCGTCCTGTACTTCGTGCGGCGCGACCCCGGCCTCTCGCCCGGCGACCTGCTGCGCATCCTGCGCGTGTCGAAGCAGGCGCTGGCGCGCCCGCTGCGCGAGCTGCTCGCGCACGGGCTGATCGCGTCGGCGGCGGTACCCGACGACCGCCGGCGCAGGGCGCTCACGCTCACCGCGCGCGGCGCGGCGCTGGAGCGCCGCGTCTCCGGGGCGCAGCGGCGCCTGTTCGCGGGCGCGTTCCGGGCTGCGGGGCCGGCGGCGGCGGACGGCTGGCGCGACATCATGGCGACGCTCGGAGATCAGGCGCCCGCGCGCGCGGCTCGCGCCGGCGCACGTAGAGGAGCTTCTCGACCCGCGCGTGCGGCGTCCCCGTCGCGTCGGTGAGCTCCACCGCGTAGCTCCGGTCCACCGACCGCTCGGTGCGGAGCGCCGCGCGGATCGCGTCCAGCTCGGCCTCCTCGAGCGTGAAGCGGGCCGACAGCGTCCCGCGGCCGGGCTTCAGGAACCGGATGCTCGCGGCCTTGTCCCAGACCACGTAGTCCGGTCCGAGATTCCGGATCAGCATCAGCATGTAGATCGGGTCCACCGCCGCGTACATGCTGCCGCCGAAGATCGTCCCGACGTAGTTGCGCGTGCGCCAGCCGAGCGGCAGCTCCAGCCGGACCTCGCGCCAGTCCGCGGCGATGTAGCGGATCCGGGCGCCCGTCCCGGCGTAGGCGGGGAACAGGCCGAAGGCGAGCCGCTCGAGACGCGTCCGGAGGGACTCTGGCACGCCCCGGGATTAGCGGTCCGGCGCGGCGCGGTCGCGGGCCCGCATGGGCTGCCCGGAAGCGCGAGCGCCCGCCGGGCTCAGGCCGCCCCGCGCCCGCGCGGCTGGCCGTCGACGGTGGGCACGGCGAGGTCGCGCCGGAGCACGGTCACGTCGTTCACCAGCCGCCCCGCGCGCACCCGCGCGCTCGCCATCGGCGCGAACCCCATCCGCTCCCAGAACGCTCGCGCGCGCGGGTTCTGGGCCTGCACCATGAGCTGCACCGCCCGCGTGCCGGCCCCGCGCAGCTCGCGCTCCAGCTCGGCGAGCAGCGCCGCACCCAGCCCGCGGGACCGGGACGCCGGCTCGAACAGCATCAGGCCGATCCAGGTGACCCCGCGCTCGGGCCAGCCGTCGGTCGCGTCGACCAGCCCCGCCAGCGCGCCGCCGCCCGCGGCCACCCCGATCAGCCGCCGGCGGTCGAACCGCGGCGGCAGATCCTGCAGCAGCCACTCCGCCTCGTCGTCGCGCGGCGCGCGGCCGTGGATGAGCGCCCACCACTCGGCGCACCGCTCCAGCAGATCCTGGATGCGCGGCAGATCGCGCGCGCCCAGCTCCTGGAGCTCCAGCCCGGCTGCGCGGAAGTGATCCATCGCGGCCTCGACCCGCGCCGGCGCGGCGTGCGCCGTGCGCCCCGCGCGCGATCGGCCCCGCGCGCGGACCTTCGACGCTATATTCCCACCCATGCCCGTCACCGTCGAGACCGGCTCGACCCTCACGTTCGATCGCTTCTGGCGCTGGCTCAAGCGCCACCCCAACTGCATCCTGCGCGCCGGGACCCCGGACACGTTCCTGTACGATCAGGAGGACCTGCACTGGCACCTCGAGGAGGACGAGGAGCGGGTGCCGGTGGTGCAGCTCTCCCGCGGCAAGCAGACCCTCGCCGAGATCGCCATCGAGGCGCGCGAGGTGCTGTTCGTGCAGGTGCTCCCCGACCCGGACGGCGACGCCGGGCAGTTCCTGTTCGAGCTGATCGGGGGCAGCGGGGACGAGCCGTACCCCGTCTACCACTTCGTCCTCGCGCACGGCTTCGACGAGGAGACCGGTCACCGCGCGCAGCTCAAGCAGTGAGCGGCGTTGCGCCGGCGCCCGCCGGCGGGTATCCTCGTGACGTGGTCCTCCTGAGCGCGATCGCGCGTCGATATTGCGGCCCCTCGTCCCGGCCCGGTGCCCGGACGAGCCCGTGTGCGCGTCGATTTAGCGGCCCTCCGTCCCGGCCCGGTGCCTGGACGGACCCGCTCGCGCGGTGAGCAGGGGCCGCTCCGCACCATCGAGATCGTTCGGGCCGTGGCGGGGGGAGTCGTCGCTCCACCCTTCCATCCACGGGCGCGCCCGCCGCGCGGCGCGCCGCCGCCTCTCGAGGTCCGAACCATGTCGAAGCTCCCCGTCCTGTCCCCCGGCGCGCTGGAGCGCGCGCTCGCCCTCCGCGATCTCACCGACCCGGCGCAGGGTCCGCACGCCGTGCAGCTCGTGCTGCGCAAGGTGGTGGACGCGCTCTCCGGCGCCTGGCGCTGCCCGGTCGCCGTGGAGCGCGCCAGCCCGGTGGTCGCGGTCGCCGACAACTACGACCGGCTCCACTACCCGCCCGGCGGCGCGGCCCGCGACGCGCGCCACACCCGGTACGTCTCCGACACGCACCTGCTCCGCACCCAGACCACCGCCCTGGTGCCGCCGGCGCTCCGCAGGCTCGCCGCGGCGCCGCCGCAGGACGTGCTGCTGGTCTGCCCGGGCATGGTGTACCGGCGCGACGCCATCGACCGCCTCCACACCGGCGAGCCGCACCAGGTGGACCTGTGGCGGATCCGCCGCGGCCCGCCGCTCGGCGTGCACGAGCTGGCGGAGATGATCGCCGGCGCGGTCCGGGCGGTGCTGCCCGACCTCACGCTCTCGGTGGTGCCGTCGCCGCACCCGTACACGCGCGAGGGCCGCCAGATCGACGTCCGCGTGCGCGGCGAGTGGATCGAGATCGGCGAGTGCGGCCTGGTCACGCCCGAGGTGCTCGCCGAGGCGGGGCTGCCCGGGGACGCGAGCGGGCTGGCCATGGGGCTCGGGCTCGACCGCCTGGTGATGCTGGCGAAGGGGCTCGACGACATCCGCCTGCTCCGCTCCGACGACCCGCGCATCGCGGCCCAGATGCAGGACCTCTCGCCGTGGCGGCCGGTGTCGCGCCACCCGCCGGTGCGCCGCGACCTCTCGGTGGCGGTGGCGGCGGACGCGGGCGCGGAGGCGCTCGGCGACCGCGTGCGCGAGGCGCTCGGGTCGCGGGCCGCCGACGTCGAGGACATCGAGGTCCGGTCGGAGACGCCCTGGGAGGCGCTGCCGGAGCCGGCCCGGGCGCGGCTGGGGATGCGCCCGGGACAGAAGAACGTGCTGCTCCGGCTGGTGCTGCGCGCGCTGGGGCGGACGCTCACCGACGAGGAGGCCAACCGGCTCCGCGACGCCGTCTACGCCGCGGTGCACGAGGGCACCGAGCACGCCTGGGCCTGCGGCGCGGTCCCCACCTCCTAGCTTCCGCCCCCGGCGGGGGTGCGGAGGCCCGCGGGCACCCCGCGCCCCGGCCCGGGGCTATCCTGGGACGTCCCAGGAGGCCACGCCGTGCGACTGCCGGAGTACGACCGCCTCGACGCGCTCGGCCTGGCCGAGCTGGTCGCGCGCCGCGAGGTGTCCGCGCCCGAGCTGCTGGAGGCGGCGCTGGAGCGCGCCGACCGGCGCAACCCGTCCATCAACGCCATCGTCGCCCGCTACGACGACGAGGCGCGCGCGCGCGCCCGCGGCCCGCTCCCCGCCGGCCCGCTCCCCGCCGGCCCGCTCTCCGGCGTCCCGTTCCTGCTGAAGGACCTGCTGGCCGCGTGGAAGGGCCACCCGTACACCTGCTCCTCGCGGCTGCTGGCCGGGTTCGTGGCGCCGGAGGACGCGGAGACGGTGCGCCGGTTCCAGGCGGCCGGGCTGGTGCTGTTCGGGCAGACCAACACGCCGGAGCTGGGCGTCATGGGCGTCACCGAGCCGGCGCTGCGCGGGCCGACCCGGAACCCGTGGAACCCGGCGTTCACCTCGGGCGGCTCGTCGGGCGGGAGCGCGGCGGCGGTGGCGGCGCGGATCGTCCCCGCCGCGCACGGCAACGACGGCGGCGGCTCGCTGCGCATCCCCGCGTCCGTGTGCGGGCTGTTCGCGCTGAAGGCGACCCGCGGGCGCGTCACGCTGGCGCCGGCGTTCGGCGAGGCGCTGGGCGGGTTCGCGATCGACGGCGTGCTGACGCGCTCGGTGCGCGACTCCGCGGCGCTGCTCGACGCCATCGACGGCCCGGCCCCGGGCGATCCGTACGCGGCGCCACCGAAGGAGCGGCCGTTCCTCGCCGAGGTGGGCGCGCCGCCGGGGCGGCTGCGGATCGCGTTCACGCGCGAGGGCCTGTTCGCGCGCTCCACCGACGCGGAGTGCGCCGCGGCGGTGGACGCGGCGGCGCGGCTGCTCGCCGACCTCGGGCACGACCTGGTGGAGGCGCGCCCGAAGTTCCCGCGCGACGCGCTGGCGCGGGCGTACCTGGTGACGCTCGCGGCGCAGACCGCGGCCGACGTCGCGCTCGCCGCCCGCCACGCCGGCCGCCGCCCGCGCGCCGGGGACCTCGAGCCGGAGACGGCCGCGCTCGCGGCGGGCGGCCGCGCGCTCTCGGCGCAGGACCTGGTGCTGGCCCGGGTCGAGCTGGAGCAGGCCTCGCGGGGCGTGGCGGCGTTCTTCGAGCGCCACGACGCGCTGCTCACGCCCACGCTGGCGCGCCCGCCGGTCCGGGTCGGGGCGCTGGCGGCGCGCTCGCACGAGCGGCTCGCGCTGCGGCTGGTGGCGCGCCTCGGCTCGCGCCGGCTGCTGGAGCACCTCTTCGACGAGCTGGGCAGCCGCTCGTTCGACGCCACCGGCAACACCATGCTGTTCAACCAGACCGGCCAGCCGGCGATGAGCCTGCCGCTCCACTTCAGCCGCGAGGGCCTGCCCATCGGCGTGCAGGTGGTGGGGCGCTTCGGGGCCGAGGCGACGCTGTTCCGGCTCGCGGCGCAGGTGGAGCAGGCCGCGCCGTGGGCCGGCCGGGCGCCGCCGCTCAGCGCGTGAACGGCCAGACCAGCGGGACGCCCAGGGTGAGCAGCGCCACGATCGCGAGCGTGAGCGGGGTCCCCACGCGCACGAAGTCCGAGAAGCGGTACCGCCCCGCCCCGTAGACCAGCATCGACGCCGGCTCGAGCGGGGTCACGAACGAGCAGGAGCCGGCCAGCGTCACGCCGATCGCGAACGGGCGCGGGTCCACGCCGAGCCGGTGCGCCGCGGCGACGGCGATGGGCAGCATCACCAGCGCGGCGGCCTGGTTGCTCATGGGCGCGGAGAGCACGATGGTGAGCACCACCAGCGCGAGCAGCACGCCGCGCGGGCCCGCCGCCGCCCCCGCCTCCGCCAGCCACTCCCCGAGCAGCCGCCCCGCGCCGCTCGCCTCCATCGCGAGCCCGAGCGCCAGCATCGACCCCACCAGCAGCACCACGCGCCAGTCCACCCGCAGCGCGCGCCGCGCGTCCACGCAGCCGGTGAAGATCATCGCGAGCAGCCCCGCCAGCCCGGCCACCGCCATGGGCAGCAGGCCGGCGGTGCCCACCGCCAGCGCGCCGAGGAAGATCGCCGCCGCGAGCAGCGCCTTGCGCCGGCGCAGCGGCTCCGCGTCCACGCCGCTCAGGACGAGGAGCACGCCGCCGTCGGCCAGGGCGCGGACGCGCTCGCGCAGGCCGCGCAGCAGCAGCAGGTCGCCCGCGGCGATGGGGAGCGCGGCGATGGAGGCGGCGCGGCGGCGGCCGCCCGCGAGGAGCTGCAGCTTGGTGAGGCGCTGCACGGCGGGGCGGCGGTGGATGCCCAGCACCTCCAGCCCGAGCTGCGCCCCGAGGTCCGCGTCGGCCACCACCTTGCCGGCCAGCCGCGAGCCGGGCGGCACCGACGCCTCCACCACCACCGGCGCGTCCGGCGCGCCGGGCGCGGGCGCCGGCGCGAGCTCCGCCGCGGCGCCGGGCGGCGTGCCGCCGGTGCCGAGCGCCACCCCGGGGGCGCCCGCGGCCTCGACGATCTCCTCGCGGCGCCCCTCCACCACCACGCGGTCCTCCGGCGCGAGCACCGCCGCCGGGTCGGGAGGCCGCGGCTCACCCCGGCGCACCACCGCCACCGGCCGTGCCCCGATCGTCGGCGCCACCTCGGAGAGCGGCTGGCCCACGTGCGGCGAGCCCGCCGGCACCGCCACCTCCGACAGGTACGCGCGCTCCGGCACCGCGTCCGGCACCACCGGGCGCGCCCCGCGCCGGAGCAGCGGGCGCGCGAGCAGCACCACCAGCGCGATGCCCACCACGGCGATGGGCAGCCCGAGCGGCGCGAGCTCCACCACGCCGATCCGCCCCAGCCCGGAGCGCGCCATGGCCGCGCTCATCACCAGGTTGGTGGAGGTGCCGAACAGGAGCACCGTGCCGCCCAGCATCGAGGCGTACGCCATGGGCAGGAGCACGTCGCGCTTCGACAGGCCGACGCGCTGCGCGCCGCTCACCGCCACCGGGAGGAACGCGGCGGCGGTCACGGTGTTCGAGACGAAGGCGGAGAACGCGGCCACGGTGACCAGCAGCGCGACCAGGAACGCGACCGGGCCGAACCGGCCGAGCACGGTGAGCCGCTCCCCCACCGCGTTCACCACCCCGGTGGCGGCGAGCCCCTGCGTCATCGCGAGCAGCGTGAAGATGAAGATCACCGTGTCGTCGGAGAACCCCGAGAACGCCTGCTTCGGCGTGAGCACGCGCGTCGCCGCGAGCAGGCACACCACGAGCAGCGAGGTGACCTCGACCGGGACCCACTCGGTCCAGAAGAGCACCAGCGCCAGGAGCACCGTGCCGAGCACCAGGGCCGCCGCCACGCGCCGTCCCCCTGCTCACGCGCCGGCGGGCGCGGCCGCGTCGCCAGCGCCCCGGTCGCGCACGAACTGGAGCACCACCAGCGCCACCACGTGATCGAGCTCGACCTCCATGCGGCGGACGTCGGCGGGCTCGACGCCCTCCGGCCCCGCCACCCAGGCGTCGAGCAGGCACTCGCGGAGCAGCCCGAGCTCGCCGATCACCTCCACGAGGTCGAACCCCTGCGAGAGCCGCTCGATGGCGTGGTGGTGCCCGAACGCGTCGCGCTCCTCGTCGGGCGCGCCGCCGTGATCGAGGCGGTCGGCCAGCCACCGGAGCAGCTCCGGCACCTGGTCGAAGAGCGCCGGCCCGGGCGCCTGCGCCGCGCTGGCGAGCGTCCGCACCCCCGCCTCCCAGGTGGCCAGCACCTCGTCCTGGGTCTCCCGGATCCGCTCCGCCAGCCGGCTCCCCACGCGCGCACCTCCTCGGCAGAGGATGTCCACGCGGCGCCGCCCGGGTCGCCGGGTCCCGGGCGGTGGCTCAGCGGGGGGCGGAGAGGCCGGGGCCGAGCTCGCCCGCGAGCGCCTGCAGCGCCTCGCGCGTCCCGGGGCCCTCGAGCGCGCGCGCCGGGGCGCGCCGGAGCAGCGCCGCGGCCAGCTCGGCGGAGCCGTCCAGCCAGGCGCTCACGCCGAGCGATGGGCTCCCCTCCTCGCCCAGCAGCACCAGGCCGGCGTGCGCCCGCCAGCGCTCCACGCGGACCTCGCGGATCCGCGACCACGGGAGCAGCGCGGCGGGGCGGCCGCGCAGGCGCAGCTCGAGGCCGTCCTCGCCGAGGCGGAAGGCGCGGCCGGAGCGCAGCGCGCTCGCCGCCAGGAACGCCACCACCAGCGCGACCAGGCCCGCCAGGCCGAGGCCGGCCGCGCCCGGTTGCTCGCGCACCGCGCGCACGGCCACCGCGCCGAGCGCGGGCGCGAGCAGGAGCGGGAACGCGAGCCGGCGGGCGATGCCGGCGCGCAGGAGGGTGGCGCCGGACGCGTCGCGCGGCGCCCGGGCCCGCGGCGGCCGGCGCACGGCGAGCATCAGCAGCGCGAACCAGCCGAAGAGCGCCGCGGCCTGCGCGGCGAGCGCGACGTCCGGCCGCCCGCTGCCGCGCCCCCACAGCACCGCCGCGCCCACCCCGAGCGCGACCGCCGCGACGGCCAGCGCCACGCGCCGGTTCTCCTTCCAGGGGGGCCAGGCGGCGCGGCGGCGGCGGGCGAGCGGCATGGGCGCGGAGTCTAGCAGCCGCGGTTCCCGGACCGGCGTGGAACGTGGCAAGCTCCCGGCATGGAAGCGGCGCTGAACCGGCTCGAGGCCCGGGTCCTCGTCTACGTGATGGAGCACGTCCCCGCCGCGGGCGGCGGGCGCGCGGTCGAGGTCGCGCTCGAGCCGGAGGGCCCGCGGGCCGTGTTCGCGTCGGCACCGCTCGCGCCCAGCCCGGGCGCGGCGGTGGTGTTCACGCTCGGCCGGACCGGCCGCCGCGTGGTCGCCACGCTCACCGACGCGGACCCGATGGTGGTGGGCGCGCTGCTCGCGCGCGTGGAGCGGGTGGCGCCGGCCGGCGACGCGGTCCGGATCCTCCCGTTCGCCGACCCCGCGCTGGCGGAGGCCGGGCGCGCCGGGGTGGCGCTGCTCCCGCCGAGCGCCGGCCGCTGGTTCCCGGACCTGCCGGACGCGATCCGCTTCGACGCGGAGCTGGTGCAGGTGTCGATGGCCGCGTTCCTCTCGCCGCAGGAGCTGGCGGAGGCGCAGGCCCACGGCCCGGCGGCGCTGCTGGCCGCGTTCGGGCGCGGCGAGCGCGACCTCATCCGCTTCGGCGCGCGCCCGCGAGGGTGAGCTCCCCGGCGGCCGGCAGCCCCGCCAGCGCCCGCACCACCTGCACCACGCCCTGGCCCAGCCGCGGCGGGACGTACCCGCCCTCCAGCACCGCCGCGATCCGGTCGCAGCCCGCGGCGGCGCACCGCGCCACCAGCGTCCGCGTCATCGCGTGCAGGTCGGCGGGCTCGAGGTGCAGGCCGCCCTCCGGGTCGCCCTCCAGCGGGTCGAAGCCGGCCGAGAGCAGCACCAGGTCCGGCTGGAACTCGCCGAGCGCCGCCGCCAGCCCCTCCTCGAAGAGCCGACGCTGCTCGGGGGCGCGCGTGCCGTGCGGCACCGCCACGTTGCGGGTGGTCCCCTCGCCCGCGCCGGCGCCGCGCTCCTCCGGCGCCCCGGTGTGCGGGTAGTGCGGCCACAGGTGCACCGAGAGCACGTAGACGGCGGGGTCCTCCCAGAAGATCGACTGCGTGCCGTCGCAGTGGTGGACGTCCCAGTCCACCACGAGCACCCGCCGCGCCAGCCCCGCCGCCTGGACCGCGCGCGCCGCGATCGCCACGTTGTTGAGCAGGCAGTACCCGCCGCCGCGGTCCGCCCAGGCGTGGTGGCCCGGCGGCCGGACCAGCGCGAACGCCGCCTCCGCCTCGCCGCGCGCCACCCGCTCGGCCGCCTCGATGGCCGCGCCGGCCGCTGCCACCGCCGCGCGCCAGGAGCCCGCCGAGACCGGCGTCTCCGGCTCGAGCCAGTCCAGCATCCGGGTGCGTGCCGCCGCCTCCACGTGGGCGCGCACGCGGGCGAGGTGCCCGGGCGTGTGGACGCGCAGCAGCGCCTGCTCGGTCGCCCGCGCCGCCTCGACGCGCACCAGCACCTCCGGCCCGAGCGCGGCATCCGCCGCGAGCGCCTCCAGCGCGGCCTCGAGCCGCGCCAGGCGCTCCGGGTGTCCGGGGCCGGGATCGTGGGCCTGGCAGTCGGGGTGTGAGACGAGGAGGACGCGCCGAGGCATGGTTCGGCGCGCACCATACTCCCGGCGAGCGGGCGGGGGAACCCCGGCCGGCCCGTGCGCGCGTTTCACCGTTCGTCACAAGGGCCGTCCACCGATCGCCCGCGCGCGCCGCCCACGATCGGGTCGCCACGCCGAGGGCGCTCGACGCCGCCGCGCGGCGGTGCGCCTGCTGGGGAGCCGGAGGTGGCCCATGGGCGTCCCCTTCACCTCGCAGCAGCTCCTCGACGCGTTCGAGCAGTTCAACCGCGCGATCTGGCCCATGCCGCTCGTCGCCTACGCGCTCGCGCTCCTCGCGCTGGTGCTCGCGGTGCGCGGCGGGCGGGGCGCCAGCGCCGCGACCGCGCTCGTGCTCGCGTTCCTGTGGGCGGCGGCGGCCGCCTTCCACGCGAGCGCCCTCGCGCGCGCGTCCTCGCTCGCGCCGGCGTTCGCCGCGGCGTTCGTGGTGCAGGCGGTGCTGTTCGCGATGGCCTCGGCGCGCGGCTGGCTGTCGTTCCACGCCCGGCCCGGCGGGCTCACCACCGCGGGCCTGTCGCTCATGCTGTACGCGGCGGCCGTCTACCCGCTCGTCGGCGCGCTCGCCGGGCACGCCTACCCCCGCGCGCCCGCGTTCGGCGTCACGCCCTGCCCGAACACGATGTTCACGCTCGGGCTCCTCCTGCTCACCGACCGCCCGGTGCCGCGCCGCCTGCTGGTGATCCCGTTCCTGTGGTCGCTCGTGGGCATCCCGGCCGCGCTCGACCTGGGCATGACCGAGGACCTCCCGCTGCCGTTCACCGGCGTGCTCGCCACCGGCCTGCTGCTCGGCCGCGATCGCCCGCGGGTCCACCGCCGCCCCGCGGCCGGGGGCGCGGGCGCGCGTTGACCGGCGCGAGCGCCGCGTGCTTCCATCCGGCCATGCTCACGCACAAGACGTTCTTCGAGGGTCAGGTCCAGAGCATCGGGTTCGAGCGCAACGGCCGCCGGCAGACCGCCGGCGTGGTGGACGCGGGCGAGTTCCACTTCGGCACCGAGGCGCCGGAGCGCATGACCGTGGTCTCGGGCGAGCTGTGGGCGCGCCTGCCGGGCGAGGCCGGGTTCCGCGCCTTCCCCGCGGGCACCTGCTTCGAGATCCCGGGCCGGAGCGGCTTCGACGTGAAGGCGACCGCGCCGGCGGCCTACGTCTGTGAATTCCTCTAGAGCGCGGCTGCGCCCTCGCCCCGCCGGGCGAAGCTCGCCGCGGCGCTAGCTCCCGCGCGCCGGGCTCGAGCGCGCGCCGCGCAGCAGCTCCTTCACGACGTGCGCGCCGAGCGCGCGCAGCCCATCCTGGAGCAGCGCCCGGCCCGGCCCGGCCGCGAGCGTGGCGCGCATCGACTCCGGGGCGATGCCGATCTCCAGATCGAGCCGGACCAGCGCGGCGGAGACCGCCGGCGTCGAGGGCGCCGGCCGGGCGCGGCCGCCGCGCGTCACCACGCCCGCGGAGAGCCGGTCCATGAGCGCGTCCTCCGAGGTGCGCGGCCCCTGCGCGTCGCGGAGCGCGTCGGACACGCCGGCGTAGAGCTCGTCGAGCGCCGCCGGCGCGGCGAGCGCGCGCGAGAGCCGGTCGGTGGCCTCCTCCTCGTCCACGCCGCGCGCGGCGGCGTACGTGGGCACGAGGAGGCGCACGAGGTCCTTGCGCGGCAGGACGCCGGGGAGGCGGCGGGAGAAGTGGGCCACGCGACACAGTTAGCACGCGCCGGCCGCGGCCGCAGCCCGCCCCCGGCGCGCCCCGGGCGTGGCCGCGCCCGTCACATCGCCCGCGTCGGCGCATCGGTCCGGGGAGCCCCTTCACGTGAGGTGACCATGGCCCCCGCCGCGCGCCCGACCCCTGCCCGCCCGTTCCCGATCGCGCTGCTCGCCGCCGCGGCCGTCGCCGCCGCCGGCTGCCGGCACGCGCCGGCCGCGCGGGGCGCCGCCGCGAGCCCGGCTGCGCCCGCCCTCGGGGCCGCCGCTGGCGGCGCCGCGCCCGGGGATCCCGGCGACCCCGGCCTCCCCTACCTGCGCGCCTGGCTCGCCGCCCGCGAGGGCGATGCCGACGGCGCCCTGGCGCTGCTCCGGTCGCTGGACGAGGCCGGCTGGTCGAACGGCATGGATCCCGCCGACTTCCCCGAGCTGGCCGGGCGGCCCGAGCTGGAGGCCCTCGCGGCCCGGTTCGCCGCGCGCGTCCCCAGGACGCCGCAGGCGCCGCTCGCGGCCACGCTCTCCGACCCGGGGCTGGTGGCGGAGGGCATCGCGGCCGACCCGCGCGACGGCGCGCTCTACGTCGGGAGCATGCGGCTCCGGAAGATCGTGCGGGTCGATCCGGGCGGATCGGCGCGCGACCTCGTGACGGACGGGGTGGACCAGGTGCTGGGGATCAAGGTGGACGCCGCGCGCGGCCTGCTCTGGGCGGCCTCCCTCGCGCGCGCGGACGCGGCCACCGGGACGCCGGCCCGCACCCGCCTCCTCGCGTTCGACCTCGCCACCGGCGCCGCGCGGCGGAGCGCCGGGCTCGACGGACCGGGCCACATGCTGAACGACCTCGCCGTCGCCGAGGACGGGACGGTGTACGTGACCGACAGCGAGGGCGGCGAGGTGTGGCGGCTCGATCCCGGCGCCGCCGCGCTGGTGGCCGCCGGCGGCGGGCGGCGCTGGGTCTACGCGAACGGGATCGCCTTCGCCGAGGGCCGCCTCCTCGTCGCCGACGCGACCGGCCTGTGGGACCTGCCGCGCGACGGCGGCGCGCCCCGCCGCCTGCGCGGGCCGGCCCGCTTCCCGCTGACCGGCATCGACGGCCTCGCCGCCGCGGGCCGGACGCTCGTGGCCGTCCAGAACGGCGCCGGCTTGCCGCGCATCGTCCGCCTCGAGCTCGAGCCGGGCGCCGCCGCCGTGCGGGCGGCCGAGGTGCTCGAGACCGCCAACCCCGGCTGGCACGTGCCCACCACCGGCGCCCTGCTGCCCGGCGCGTTCGTCTACATCGGCAACAGCCACGTGGACGGGTGGAAGGACGGGAAGCTCGCGCCCGCCGGGATGGAGCCGACGCGGATCTACCGGCTGCCGTGGTGAGCGCACGCGAGCGCCTGCGACGGCGCGGAATTCCCTCTTTTCCGCTGCCCACTTCCGGCGCCTTCCGCCTGTCACCCCCGCCTGCTAGACATCGGGCCCGATGCCCGACTTCGTCCACCTGCACCTGCACACCCTGTACTCCCTCCTCGACGGCGCCATCCGCATCAAGGACCTGCTGAAGACCGTCAAGGCGAAGGGCATGAGCTCCGTGGCCGTGACGGACCACGGCAACCTGTTCGGCGCGGTGGACTTCTACAAGAAGGCGAAGGAAGCCGGGGTGAAGCCCATCCTCGGCATGGAGGCGTACGTCGCGGGCGACAAGGGGCGCACCGACCGCTCCGAGCGCATCGGCCGCCACCTCATCCTGCTCGCGAAGAACGCCGAGGGCTGGGCGAACCTGCGCTACCTCTCCTCGAAGGCGTTCACCGAGGGCTTCTACTACGACCCGCGCATCGACAAGCAGCTCCTGCGCGACCACTCGAAGGGCCTCGTCGGCCTGACCGCCTGCCTGGCGGGCGAGGTGCCGCGCCTGGCGCGGCAGGGCGACATGGACGGCGCGCGGCGGGTGGCGCGCGAGTACCGCGACATCTTCGAGCCGGGCTCGTTCTTCCTCGAGGTCCAGTCGAACGGCATGCGCGAGCAGCTCGACGTCAACGCCAAGCTCGCCCAGCTCGGCCGCGACGAGGGCATCCCGCTCGTCGGCACCGCCGACGCGCACTACGTGAGCCGCCAGGAGGCGAAGGCGCACGAGGTGCTGATGTGCATCGCCTCCAACAAGACGTTCCAGGATCCGAAGCGGCTCCGCCACGACACCGACGGCCTGTTCGTCGCCGGGCCGGACGAGATGGCCGCGGCGCTGCCCGACTTCCGCGAGGCGCTCGACAACACGCTGCGCATCGCCGAGATGTGCAACGTCGAGCTGCCGCTCGGGAAGACGTTCCTCCCCTCCTTCACGCTGCCGGAGGGGATGAGCGAGGACGACTACATCGACAAGCTCGCGCGGGAGGGGCTCGATCGGCGCTTCCGCGAGATCGACGGGAAGTACCCGCACGATCGCGACGTCTACCGGCAGCGGCTGGAGATGGAGCTCGGCGTCATCAAGAAGATGGGGTTCCCGGGCTACTTCCTCATCGTCCAGGACTTCATCAACTGGGCGAAGGAGCACCACATCCCGGTGGGCCCGGGCCGCGGCTCCGGCGCCGGCTCCATCGTGGCCTGGTCGCTGCGCATCACCGACCTCGACCCGCTCCGCTGGCACCTGCTGTTCGAGCGCTTCCTGAACCCGGAGCGCGTGTCCATGCCGGACTTCGACGTGGACTTCTGCCAGAACCGCCGCGACGAGGTCATCCAGTACGTCCGCGGCAAGTACGGCCAGGACAACGTCGGCCAGATCATCACCTTCGGCTCGCTGAAGGCGCGCTCGGTGATCCGCGACGTGGTGCGGGTGATGGGCCTGCCGTTCGCCGAGGGCGACCGGATCGCGAAGCTCGTCCCGGACCCGGTGCAGGGCAAGACGCCGCCGCTCAAGGAGCTGGTGTTCGGCTCGGACAAGATGCCGGCGGAGCCGCGCCTGAAGGAGCTCCACGACAAGCCCGCCGTGATCTCGCAGTGGGTGGACGACAAGGGCGTCCAGAACAAGGTCACCACCAAGGACCTGCTCGACATCGCCATGTCGCTGGAGGGCCTGAACCGCCAGGCCGGCCTGCACGCGGCCGGCGTGGTGATCGCGGACAAGCCGCTCTGGGAGTACGTGCCGGCGTACAAGGACGACAAGTCCGAGATGCTGGTGTCGCAGTTCGCGAAGGAGGAGGTCGAGGCCGCCGGCCTGGTGAAGTTCGACTTCCTCGGCCTGAAGACGCTCACCGTCATCGACGACGCCCTGCGGATGGTGAAGCGCAACCACCCCGAGATGAAGGACTTCGCGGCCAGCGACATCCCCATCGACGATCCGGCCGTGTACGAGCTCATCAGCCGCGGCGACACCGGCGGCGTGTTCCAGATGGAGTCCTCCGGCTTCACCGAGATGGTGGTGAAGATGAAGCCGTCGCGCTTCGAGGACGTCATCGCCGCGGGCGCGCTCTACCGGCCCGGCCCCCTCGACCAGAAGCTCGAGGACGGCCGCACCATGGTGGACGTCTACATCGACCGCAAGCACGGCCGCGAGAAGGTGCAGTACCCGCACCAAAGCCTGGAGAAGGTCCTCGAGCCGACCTACGGCGTGATCGTCTACCAGGAGCAGGTGATGCAGATCTCGCAGGTCCTGGCGGGCTACTCGCTGGGACAGGCCGACCTGCTCCGCCGCGCCATGGGGAAGAAGAAGGCCGAGGTCATGGCCAAGGAGCGCGTCGGCTTCCTCGCCGGCGCGGTCGCGAACGGCGTGGACGAGAAGGTCGCCGGCGGCATCTTCGACCTCATGGAGAAGTTCGCGGCGTACGGCTTCAACAAGTCGCACTCCGCCGCCTACGGCCTGCTCACCGTCCAGACCGCCTGGCTGAAGGCGCACTACCCGGTGGAGTTCATGGCCGCGCTCATCTCGAGCGAGGCCTCGAACACCGACAAGGTGGTGCTCCACATCTCCGAGGCGCGCGCCAGCCAGCTCGAGGTGCTCCCGCCGGACGTCAACGAGTCCGACGCCGCCTTCGGCGCGTTCCCGCCCGGGCCCGAGTCGCCGAAGGGCTCGCGCGGCCGCATCCGGTTCGGCCTGGGCGCGGTGCGCGGCGTGGGCGAGTCCGCCGTGCAGGCCATCGTCGAGGCGCGCGCGTCCGGGCCGTTCAAGTCGCTGTTCGACCTCGCCGGGCGGGTGGACTCGAAGAAGATCAACAAGAAGGTGCTCGAGGCGCTGGTGAAGTCCGGGGCGCTCGACTTCGAGGGCGTGCCGCGCTGGCAGCTCTACTTCGGCATCGACGCCGCCATCTCCGCCGGCGCGTCGGCGCAGGCCGACCGCGCCAGCGGCCAGGCCTCGCTGTTCGGCGCGCTCGCGGCCTCCGCGGCCACCGAGGCGAAGCCGCGCTACCCGAGGCCCGGCGACGCGGTGGGCGAGGTGACGGTGGAGGAGTGGCCCGAGCGCGTCCGGCTCGCGTTCGAGAAGGAGGCGCTCGGCTTCTACCTCACCGGCCACCCGCTGATGGGCTACGAGCGCGAGGTCCGCCGCTACGCCTCCTCCACCTGCGCCGCGGTCGCGCAGAAGCGCCACGGCGACAAGGTCACCGTGGTCGGCGTGGTCGCGTCGCTGCGCGAGCGCATGAACAAGGAGAAGGGCACGCGCTTCGGCTTCCTCACGCTGGAGGACCTCACCGGCACGACGGAGGTCATCTGCTGGGCCTCGCGCCCGGGCCAGAACGGCCGCCCCGCGCAGAAGGGCTGGTCGGACTGGGAGCACTTCGTGAAGGGCGACGAGCCGGTGCTGGTGCACGGCGAGGTGCGGATCAACAACCGCGAGGAGGAGAACCCGCGGGCGGAGATCACCGCGCTCGACATCGAGCCGCTCGCCGCGGTCCGCAACCAGAAGACGAGCGAGATCGCGCTCCGCATCGACGCCGACCGGCTCACCGCCGCCCGCGCCGGCGACCTGAGGACGCTGCTCGGGCGCTTCTCCGGGAGCTGCCCGGTGACGGTCCGCGCCGTCATCCCGGAGCAGACCGAGACCACCATCTCGGTGCCGGTCAAGGTGCAGCCCGCCGACGAGCTGCTCGAGTCCGCGCGCAAGCTGGGCTTCGAGGTCGAGCTGCGCTGACGCGTCCTCGAGCGCGTCGCTCGCCTCCCATCGCTCGCGCGGCGGTACTCGGGCGAGCGGATCCCGATCGGCTCGTCGTGCCGCACCGTGCGGATGGCGAGCGGATCCCGTTCGGCTCGTCGTCACGCACCGTGCGGGCAGCGCGAGCGGAGGCCGGGAGCAGCTGCAGCCCAGCCGAAGGGTCGGTTTCCGGGCACCCGACCGTACGGTAGAGTGGGCGCTCCGTGACCGCCCTCCTGCTCGCCTCCGTCGGCCTCGGCGCCGGCACCCTCGGCGCCCTCATGGGCATCGGGGGCGGCATCATCGTCGTCCCCATCCTCACCGCCGGCTTCGGCCTGCCGTTCCGTCACGCCGTGGCCGTGTCGCTGGTCGTGATCATCGCCAGCTCCTCCTCCGCGGCGGCCTCCTACGTGGACCGCAAGCTCTCCGACATGCGGGTCGGCGTGGTGCTGGAGCTCGCGACCGTCACCGGCGCCATGCTCGGGAGCGCCGTCGCCGGCCTCGCGCCGGTGGGCCTGCTGAAGGCGCTGTTCGCCGCGGTGGCCGTGTACTCGGCGCTGGTGATGTGGCGGCGGCGTCCGGCCGGCCCGCAGGCCGCCGAGGGCGAGCCGTACGTCGTCCGCCGCTGGGGCACGGGCCTCGGCGCGAGCGCGGTGGCGGGCGCCATCTCCGGCCTCATCGGCGTGGGCGGCGGCTTCATCAAGGTGCCGGTGATGACGCTGGCGATGGAGCTGCCGTTCAAGGTCGCGGTGGCGACCTCGAACTTCATGATCGGCGTGACCGCCGCCGCCAGCGCCTACGTCTACTACGCGCGCGGCGACCTCGAGGTCGCGGTGGCCGCGCCGGTGGTGGTGGGCGTGTTCGCCGGCGCGCGGCTGGGCGCGACGCTGCTCGGCCGGATCCCGGCGGCCCGGCTCCAGGCGGCGTTCTCCGCGCTGCTGGTGCTGCTGGGTGGCCGCATGGTGTGGGACGTGCTGCGGGGACTGCCGTGAACCGCACCGTCTCGCTCGCGCTCTGGGCCGGCACGCTCACCGGCGTCGGCCTCTGCGGCGCGGCCACGCTCGCCTACGCGCTCGACCTCGAGGTGGCGAGCCACCTCGCGCGCCTCGGCGTGATCGCGCTGTTCATCACGCCGCCGCTCCGGCTCGCCGTCGCCGCCGGCGGCTTCTTCTCGGTGGGTGAACGCCGCTTCGGCGCCGCGTCGACCGTGGTGCTGGTCGCGCTGCTCGCCGCCGCGGTCCACGCCGCGCTCCGCTGAGCCGTGGGCCCACCCGCGGGGCGCGGCCGCGGCGCGGACGCGCGGCCCGGACCGGCGCGCGTGCGTACGTTCCCGGCGGAGCCTCCGCGCATGTCCTGCCCGTTCCTCCGCCGCTCGCACCCGCCCCGCTGCGGCGGGGTCGACGGCCAGGCCCAACCGGTCCCGCACGAAGCGTCAACGTCGCTCTGCCACCGCGCTCATCAGGGGTGCCTCGTGTTCCGGGTGATCCGCGCTACCGGACGCGCAGTGCATCCGTCCGATTTCAGGGCATGGGTTGCCGCTTCCGTCGCACCAGGAAGGACGGGACCCGATGCGCCCACCCCCTCCGACGCAGATGCGTCATAAACCCTCGGAACCCCGAAGGAGATCGCGACGGCTCGCGATGCGAGTGACCACTCGTTCGCAGGGCTGTAGTATGTGGGTCCTGTCTCCACACGGAGGCAAAGGGGGTGCTGGCCATGATGCGAGCGAACGTTCGCGTTCCCGCTCCGCGCGGGGCTGCCGCTCACAGCGACGCGGGTGGGCTGCTGCGCGCCGACCGGCAGGCGGAGGAGATGCTGAAGGTGTTCTTCGCGGACGCCGCCGACGGCGCGCTGGTGCCGGCGGAGCTCCGCGGCCTCACCGACGGGGCCCAGAACGGGCCGCCCGGCGTGCGCCGCACGCTCGTCATGGAGGGCCACGGCGAGCGGCTCCGCATCGAGGTGACCGCCGTCGGGAAGGGCAAGACGCAGCTCCACCTCTGGCGCGAGCCGCTCCCGGAGCCGCTGCAGGTCGGCCCCGAGACCCCGACCGCCACGCCGGCCGACGGCCTCACCCAGCGCGAGCGGGAGGTGGCGCTGCTCGTGGCCGACGGGCTCCGCTCCCGCGAGGTGGCCGAGCGGCTGGGGATCGCCTCCCAGACCGTGAAGAGCCACCTCAAGACCATCTTCGACAAGCTCGGCGTGCGGAACCGCGTCGAGCTCGCGCGGAGGCTGGTGCAGCACTAGCGGCGAGCGGCCCCGGGCCGCTCGCGCCTGGCCTCTCCGGCGGCTCCTGCGCCGCCGCGACGCCCGTTCCTCGTCCGGTCCTCGCGCGCGTGCGGCGCTTGCCGTTCGCCCGCGCGGGGCGGTAGCGTTCGCGATCCGCCATGGTGACGCTCCCCGACGTCCAGGCCGCGCTCGGCCGGATCCGCGACCGGATCTACCTCTCCCCCTGTGCCCGCACCGAGACCCTCTCCCGCCTGAGCGGCACCAGCGCCTTCCTCAAGCTCGAGAACCTCCAGATGACCGGCTCCTACAAGGAGCGCGGCGCCCTCAACACGCTGCTGCTGGCGGGCGAGGCCGAGCGCGCCCGGGGGCTGATCGCGGCGAGCGCCGGCAACCACGCGCAGGGGGTCGCGTACCACGCCGGTCGCCTGGGGGTGAAGGCCACCATCGTGATGCCGGAGTCCACGCCCATCATGAAGGTGGCGAACACCCGGGCGCACGGCGCGCGCATCGTGCTCCATGGGGCGAACTACGACGAGGCGTACGCCGAGGCGCGCCGGCTCGAGCAGGTCGAGGGGCTCACCTTCGTGCACCCGTTCGACGACCCGCGCATCATCGCGGGCCAGGGCACGGTCGGGCTCGAGATCCTCGATCAGGTCCCGGAGGTGGACGCGATCCTGGTGCCCATCGGCGGCGGCGGGCTCGCCTCCGGAGTGGCCGTGGCCGCGAAGGCGCTGCGCCCCGAGGTTCGGATCGTGGGCGTCGAGACCGAGGTGCTCCCCAGCATGCTGGCGGCGATCGAGGCGGGCCGGCCGGTCACGCTCGAGCCGGCCAGCACCGTCGCGGACGGCATCGCCGTGAAGCGCGCCGGCGACCTCACCTTCGAGCACGTCCGCCGCCTGGTGGACGAGATCGTGACCGTCTCCGAGGAGGAGATCGCGAGCGCGATCCTCTACCTGCTCGAGAAGGAGAAGACGGTCGCGGAGGGGGCGGGCGCGGTCGCGGTGGCGGCGCTCATGAACCGCCGCGCGACCGGCCTCGAGGGCCGGCGCGTGGTCGGCATCGTCTCCGGCGGCAACATCGACGTGAACCTGGTCGCGCGGATCATCGAGCGGGGCCTGGTGAAGGACGGGCGGCTGGTGCGGGTGAGCGTCGCGCTCACCGACAAGCCGGGGCAGCTCGCCAAGGTGTCGGCGATCATCGCCCACCACCGCGCCAACGTCATCGAGGTGCACCACACGCGGGCGTTCGCGACGCGCTTCGGCGACACCACCCTCCAGCTGACGCTGGAGACCCGCGGCCTCGAGCACGTCCAGGAGCTCCTCCAGGCGCTGCGCGAGCGCGGATACCAGGTCCAGCAGCTCGGGATGTGACGTGTCCTTCCGCGCCCGGACCGCCATCGCCGCGCTCCTGCTCGCCGCCGCGATCGGGTTCGCCGCCGGCTGGCTGGTCGGGCTGCGGTCGGACGACAGCATGGAGGCGCGCGTCCGGGACGAGGCGCACCGGCTGCGGGAGCGCGTGCACGAGCTGTCCCGCTGAGGCGCGCCGCCCCCGGGTCACGCCCGCGCTCCCCGCCCCTCCCTCCCCGGGAACGTCCACGCGGAGGCCCCACCGTGCGCGCCACGCCCATTGCGGCAAACGGCACCGTCCGTTATGGTCGGCCCTCTCCCGGCCCGTTTCCGGTCGTCCGGCCGGTCCGCGCCCCGGAGCCCCTCGCCCGGATGACCGATCACGGACGCGCCGCACCGTTCCTCGAAGCCGGCGATCACCGGGGGGCCGCCGAGGCGGTCCTCCGCGAGTACGGCCCGCAGCTCCTCGGCTACCTCTCCTCCATCCTCCGCAACGACGCCGACGCGGCCGAGGTGTTCTCCCAGTTCACCGAGGACCTCTGGCGCGGCCTCCCCGGCTTCCGCCGCGAGTGCCCGGTCCGCGTGTGGGCCTACCGGCTCGCCTGGCACGCCGCGGCCCGCCACCTGCGCGACCCCTACCGCGGACGGGGCCGCCGCCTCGAGACCCACGAGCTGTCGCGCATCGCCGACGAGGTCCGCTCGTCCGCGCTGCTCGGGCGGCGCGAGGCGCGGCAGCGCGGCATCGACCGGCTGCGCGCCCGCCTGCAGCCGGACGAGCAGACGCTCCTGGTCCTGCGGCTCGACCGGGGGCTCTCCTGGCGCGAGGTCGCGACCGTGCTCGCCGACGAGGGCGACGCGGTGGACGAGCCGGCGCTGCGCAAGCGCTTCGAGCGGCTGAAGGAGAAGCTCGCGCGCATGGCGCGGGAGGAGGGGCTGCTCGAGTAGCGGCCGCATCCCATGCGCGAGGCGCCCCGCGCCATCCCCCCGGAGCTGGAGGGCGAGAGCCAGGAGCTCTCCGACCTGCTGCTGGAGCTCGCCGCCGCGCCGGCGCGCGATCCCTCGCAGCTCGCCGCGCCGCTCGAGGCCGGGATGGTGGTGGGCCGCTTCGAGCTGCTCCGCGAGATCGGCCGGGGCGGCTTCGGGCTGGTGTTCGAGGCGCGCGATCGCGAGCTGGGGCGCCTGGTCGCGTTCAAGGCGATGCGCCCCTCCCGCGCCGAGCCGGCCGCGCTGGAGAAGCCGCTCCGCGAGGAGGCCGAGGCGGCGGCGCGGCTCAACCACCCGAACGTCGTCACGCTGCACGACTTCGGGATCCACGAGGGCACGCCGTACCTCATCCTCGAGCTGCTCCGCGGCGAAACGCTCCAGCAGCGGCTGAAGCGCGGCCGGCTGCCGCCCGGGGAGGCGGTGCGCATCGCCCGCGACGTGGCGAGCGGCCTCGTCCACGCGCACTCGCGCGGCGTGCTCCACCGCGACCTGAAGCCCGGCAACGTGTTCCTCACCGAGGGGGGCGGCGTGAAGCTGCTCGACTTCGGCCTGGCGCGGCTGCTCGATCGGGCCAGCCTCGCCGGCGGGACGCCGGCGTACATGGCGCCCGAGCAGCTCCGCGGCGAGCCCGGCGACGCGCGGGCCGACGTGTTCAGCGCCGGCGTGGTGCTGTGGCAGATGCTCACCGGCGAGCTGCCCTTCCCGGTGGTGGACGGCCGCAGCACCGTGCTCGACCCGGGCCCGCCGCCGCGGCTCCCGCTCGAGGACGCGCCACCCTCGCTCGCCTCGCTGCTCACCGCGGCGCTCTCGAAGGCGCCCACCGGGCGCCCGCAGACCGCGCTCGGCCTGCTCGACGGGCTCGGCGGCGTGGAGCAGGCCTACGCCGGCCGCGCCGTGGCGCAGGCCCGCGCCGCCCGGCTGCGGCGGCTGCGCCGGACCGCCACGGCGGCGGGCGGGCTGGTGGTGCTGGGGCTCGCCGCGGCCGCGGCGCTCGCGATCCGCAGCGGCGACCGGGCCGAGCGGGCGCTGCGCGCGGCGCGCGTCGCCGGGACGGCCGACGGCGCCTCGGATCCGCTGGTGGCGGCGCTGCTCATGGCCGAGCTCCCCGACGACCCGCCGCCGCGCGCGGTCGCGATCGCGCAGCGCCTGCTCTCGGAGCCGATCCCGGAGACGGTGCTCGACGGCGTGCCCAAGGGCGAGGGGCTCGCGGTCAGCCCGGACGGCGCCTGGGTCGCGGCCGGCGGCGAGGGCGGCGGCGCCAGGCTCTGGCGCGCCGACGGGACCGGCGCGCCGCGGGTGCTCGGCGCCGACGGCCCGGCGCGCACCGACGGGCTCGCCTTCACGCCCGACGGGCGGCGGCTCGTCACCGCCGACCACGCCGGCACGCTGCGGGTGTTCCCGCTCGACGGCGGTGGCGCCCCGCGCACGCTGCCCGCCGGCGGCGTCCCGCTGGTCCGGCTGGCGCTCGATCCGGCGGGCCGGATCGCGGCGGCCGGCGCGCTCGACGGGCGGCTCTGGCTGGCCGACCTCGCCGGCGACGCGCCCCCACGCTCCGTGGTGCACGACGGCGCCGTGCTCGCGCTCGCGTTCTCCCCCGACGGCACCCGGGTCGCCACCGGCACCGCGGACGGCTTCGTGCGCGTGATCGCGTCGCCCGGCGGGGCGGTGCTCGCGACCGCGCCGCTGCCGGGCGGCGTGGTCTGGTCGGTGGCCTGGTCGCCGGACGGCCGCCTCGTCGCGGTCGGCTCGGAGGACGGCGTGGTGCGCCTGCTCGGGCCCGACGGGCGCGTCCGCCAGTCGCTGGGCGCCCCCGGCCTGGCGGTGTCCTCGGTCGCGTTCGACCGCGCCGGCACGCGCGTGGTGGCGGGCTCGCAGGACGGGGCGGCGCGCGTGTGGCGGCTCGGCGCCGCCGTTCCGGAGGTCCGGCTGCGCGGCCACCGCGGCAGCGTGGCGTACGCCGCGTTCGCGCCCGACGGGCGCCGCGTGATCACCGGCGGCACCGATGGCACGGTGCGGATCTGGCCGGCGGACGGCGAGGGCTCGCCGGTGGTGCTGCGCGGGCACACCGTGGTGGACGGCGCGCCCACCCCCGACGGCAGCCGGCTGTTCACGCGCGGCACCGACGACGTGATCCGCGTGTGGCGCACCGACGACCCGCGCCAGCGCGGGCAGCTGGTGGGGCACGAGGCGCTGGTGGACACGGTGCAGTGGACGCGGGACGGCACGCGCGTGCTCACCGCCAGCCACGACGGCACCGCCCGGCTCTGGCCGGTGCACGGGGGCGCGGCGCTCACCGTGCGCGACCCGGGCAACGTGATCCACTCCGCCGACCTCGATCCCACCGAGCGCACGTTCGTGACCTCGTCCGAGGATCGCACCGTGCGCGTGTGGGATGCCGCGACCGGCGCGCTGGTGCGCGAGCTGCGCGGGCACGACGGGCCGGTGCTGTCCGCCGCGTTCAGCCCGGACGGCACGCTCATCGCGAGCGGCTCGCTCGACAAGACGGTGCGCGTGTGGCGCGCCGACGGCACCGGGACGCCGCTCGTGTTCCGCGGCCACGGCGCGGTGCTCACCGCGGTGACCTGGGCGCCGGACGGCAAGGCGGTGATCTCCTCGTCGCAGGACGAGGCCTCCGTCCACGTGTGGCCGCTCGACGGCTCGCCGCCGAGGGTGGTGCGGGCCGGCCGCCCGGTCTTCCGCGCGGCGGTGGCGCCCGACGGCACGCTGCTCGTCCCGGAGCAGGGCGGGACGCTGCGCCTGTTCGGCCCGGACGGCGAGGAGCGGGCGCCGTTCCCGGCCCTGCCCGAGGGGCTGTTCTCGGTGGCGGTGAGCCGCGACGGGCGCCGCTGGGCGCTCGCCTCGAGCGACGGCACCGTGCGCGTGTACCCGCGCGACGGGAGCGGGGACCCGCTGGTGCTCCGCGCCCACGAGGGCGCGGTGGGCAACGCCGCGTTCAGCCCCGACGGC
Organism: Anaeromyxobacter sp. K; assembly: GCF_000020805.1. NCBI lineage: Bacteria > Pseudomonadati > Myxococcota > Myxococcia > Myxococcales > Anaeromyxobacteraceae > Anaeromyxobacter > Anaeromyxobacter sp. K. Next base: position 3,995,327 of record NC_011145.1, read on the forward strand.
ACCGAGCTCGCCACCGTGTCGGCCGACGGGACCGCGCGCGTGTCCACGGTGGACTGGGCGCGGCTCCGCGCGGCCCTGCGCGCCGCCACCTCCGCCTGCCTGCCGGTGGCGCACCGGATCCAGGTGCTGGGCGAGGCGCGCGCCGAGGCGGAGCGCCGCTTCGCCGACTGCGAGACCGCGCACGGCCGCGTCCCGCCGCCCCGCGCCGCCCAGGGGAGCCCGTGATGCGCTTCCACCGCCCGCTCGCGCTCACCGCGCTCGCGCTCGCCGCCGCCCTCCCCCTCGCGGCGAGCGCCGACGCGCCGGAGCGCCGCCGCGAGCCGCCGCCGCCGGCCGAGCTTCCCCCGCCCGGCGCGCAGCGGATCGAGATCGACGTCTCGTTCCCGGACTGGCAGTACACCGGCACGTTCCGGCTCCGCGACGCCTCGGGCGCCACCGTGGACGAGGGCGTGGCCCGCGACATGGGCGGGTTCCCCGCGGGCGGCGGCGTGGTGGAGCGCGTGCTGGAGGGCGGGCGCGGGACGCTGCGCGTCCGGCTGACGACGGCGCGCAAGGGCGCCGCCCTGCCGGTGGTGGGCCGCTGGACGGTGCTCGACGGCACCGGCGCCTACGCGGCGCTGGCGGCGAAGGGCACGTTCACCTCCTGCTCGAGCGGCAACCCCGGGCGGAGCAGCCTGTACGAGCAGTGGTACATGCTCGGCCACGCGCGCTGAACGGCGGAGGGGTGCGCGCCCGCCGGCGGTGCGCCCGTCGGGTTCGCGAGCCGGGACGGCGTGAGCGCCGGCTAGCCGGCCCGCCGCGGCTCGGCCGGCGGCAGGTCCGGCAGCACCGCCGCCAGCGCCGCCAGGAACCCGTCCACCTGCGCCGCGTCGTGCGCGGCCGAGAGCGCCACCCGCAGCCGGCTCGTGCCGTGCGGCACGGTGGGCGGGCGGATGGCGCGCACGAACCAGCCCCGCTCGCGGAGCGCCGCCGCCGCCGCGAGCGCCCGCACCTCGGTGCCCAGCACCACCGGGAAGATGGGCGACGCGACCCGCGCCACGTCGAACCCGAGCCGCGCCAGCCCGGCCTGCATCCGCGCGCAGAGCGCGAACAGGTGGGTCCGCCGCGACGGCTCGGTCGCCACCACCTCCAGCGCGGCGAGCGCCGCGGCGCAGGCGGGCGGCGGGAGCGCGGTGCTGAAGACGAACGGCCGCGCCCGCGAGACGAGCAGCTCGATCAGGCGCCGCTCGCCGGCGACGTACGCGCCGAACGCGCCGAGCGCCTTGCCCAGCGTGCCCATGTGCACGTCCACCCGATCCTGCACCCCGAGCGCCTCGGCCAGGCCGGCGCCGTTCGGCCCGAGCACGCCGGCCGCGTGCGCCTCGTCCACGTAGAGCATGGCCCCGTGCCGGTCGCACAGCTCGGCCAGCTCGCGGAGCGGCGCGGCGTCGCCGTCCATCGAGAAGATCGCGTCGGTCACCACCAGCTTCCGGCGGGCCCGCGTGCGGGCCAGCAGCCCGGCCAGCTCCTCCACGTCGCAGTGGCGGTAGCGGACCAGCTCGGCGCGCGACAGCAGGCAGCCGTCCACGATCGAGGCGTGGTTCAGGACGTCGGAGAACACCGCGTCGTCGCGCCCCACCAGCGCACCGGGCACGCCGGCGTTCGCGTGGTAGCCCGAGCCGAAGAGCAGCGCGGCCTCCCGGCCCTTCCACGCGGCGAGCCGCGCCTCGAGGGCGCCGTGCGGCGGCAGGTCGCCCGCGACGAGCCGCGCCGCGCCGCTGCCCGCGCCGAAGCGCATGGCGGCGTCGGCGGCCGCCGCGCGGACGCGCGGATCCGCGGCCAGCCCGAGGTAGTCGTTGGAGCAGAGGTTCACGAGCGCGCGGCCGCCCACCTGCACCACCGGCCCCTGCGCCGGGCCGATGGGCTCGAGGGACCGGCGCAGGCCCTTCGCGTCGAGGGCCTCGAGCTCGGCGCCGATCCAGTCGAGCGCGCCGCGCGCCATCGCCTAGCGGACCACCGGCAGCGGCCGCGGGCGCGGCTCCGCGGCCTTGCGGTTCCAGTCGGCGTCGGACGGCGCGTGACCGTCGAATGCCCAGGGCTTCCCGGTGTCGGGCGGCCGGAGCGTGAGGCCCTGCCGCTCCACCATGCCGACGGTGAGGTCGGGCGCGCGGCCGGCGCTGGTGAGGTAGTTGCCGACCATGGTGCCGTTCGCGCCGGCACGGAAGATGAGGTCCTGCCGGTCGCCGAGGTTCACCTCGCGCCCGCCCATCACGAAGATGTGCGCCGCCGGCATCATCAGGCGGAACACGGCCAGCGCCGCCAGGCACTCCTCCGGCGTGATGGCCTTCAGGTGCGCCAGGGGCGTGCCGGCGCGCGGGTTCAGGAAGTTCACCGGCACGCAGTCCACCCCCAGGTCGCGGACCTCCTCGGCGAACTCCACGCGCTGCTCCGGCGTCTCGCCCATGCCCAGGATGCCGCCGGAGCAGAGCTTTAGCCCGAGCCCCTTCGCGGCGCGGATGGTCTCGAGCTGCTCGTCGAACGTGTGCGTCGTGCAGACGTTCTCGAAGTGGCTGCGCGCGGTCTCGAGGTTGTGGTGGTAGTGCATGAGCCCGGCGTCCTTCAGCCGCCGCAGCTCCGGCTCGCGCATGAGGCCGAGCGAGGCGCAGGGCTCCACCGCGGTCTCCGCCCGCAGCCGCCGCAGCGCCTCCTCGACGGTGGCGAGCTCCTGCTCGCGCGCCAGGCGCGTCCCGCTCGCCACGATCGAGAACTCGCGCGCGCCGGCCCGCTCCGCCTTGTGCGCCTGCTCCACGATCTCGCCGGCCCCGATCATCGGGTACACCGGCGCGTCGGCGCCCTCGAAGCGCGCCGACTGCGAGCAGAAGCCGCAGTCCTCCGGGCAGCGGCCGCTCTTCGCGTTCGTGATGCCGCACAGCGCGACCTCGTCGCCGTGCACCGCGCGCCGGACCGCCTCGGCCCGGTCGAGCAGCGCCTCGAGCTCGGGGCCCGAGGTGTGGTGGATGAGGCGGCGGGCCTCGTCACCGGAGATCGGCGTGATGCCGGGGGGCAGCGTCGTGGAAGCGGTCTCGCACATGGGGGCCGCACGATAGACAGGCGGAGATCCGCTCGTCAACCCGGCGGCCACCCGAGGGTTGACGACCCCCAAATCAGGCAGCCGGCGGCTCCGCCGGACCGCGCACCGGCCGGCGGGCACGCGCCTGCCGCAGGCCCGCTTCCACCTCGCGCCGCGTGCGTACCTTTCGATGCAAGGGAGGGGGCCGCATGCTCTGGACGATCACAGTCATCCTGCTCGTGCTGTGGGCGGTGGGCCTGGTGTCGGGCGCCACCGTCGGTTGGTGGGTGCACCTGCTGCTCATCCTCGCCGTGATCACGCTCATCCTGGCGGTGATCCGGCGCGGCTCCGCAGCGGTATAGGGCGCGCGCCCGGCGCGATCCGCGGATCAGGGGCACGCGCCGGGCGTGCCTTCACTGCACCAGCCCCGCTGGAACGCCGGGCCGGGGGGCGGCGCGCCGCGGCTGTCGCGGCCGAACGCGCCGGTCGCGCCCCAGCGGCCGGGCCACGCGAGGAACGCGACGCGCGGCGCGGCGCGCTCGCCCACGTTCACCACGCCGCCGAAGCCCGGCGCCGCCGGCCGCCAGACGGCGCAGCCCGCGGTGGTCGCGCGCGCCGGCTCCGCCTCCGGGCAGAGCCGCTCCCACGGCGGCGCGTCGTCCGGCGAGGCATAGCTCGCGTGCGTGCCGTGCGCGGAGAGCACCACGGGGTGATCCCCCTCGCGCCGCAGCGCGCCCCACTGGAACCACGGGCCCGGCTGCGCGTCGGCGTGGCGCGCCAGCCAGGCGCCCAGCGGCCGGCCCGCCGGATCGAGGCGCACCGTGACGTGCTCCCAGTCGCCGTCGTGGTCGAACGCCCAGAACGCCGCGTTGAACGGGTAGAGGAACCAGTACTGGAGCAGCACCCCGCCGTCCGGGGCCCGGTAGGCGTGCCCGTAGGCCGTCCAGTCGGAGGCATCCGGGCTGCCGGCCTGCGCACCGGCCGCGAGGCGCAGGCGCGCTCCCGGCTCCTCGGTGCCCGGGATGACGAGCGCCGCGAGCGCGCCCAGCGCGGACGCCTGCAGGACCCGCGGCGGCGGTCCAGGCGCCGTCTCGAGCGCCGCGCGCGCGAGCACCCAGGGAGCGCTCGCCGGCCGCACCGGCTCGTCCGGCGCGAGGACCACGACCGGCGCGAAGCGCGCGAGCAGCGCGTCCTCGAGCGCATCGTCGAGGCCGTCGCGGTCGAGATCGACGGCGCGAGCGGCCGCGGGGAGCACGGCGAGCATGGCGAGGAGCAGCGCGGCGGGCAGGCGGCGGGTCGGGTGCGAGGGCATCGGCTGAGGTGGGAGTCCGCCCGCAGCCCGTGCGGGCTGGCGAGCGTCGAGCGGCGCGGAGGATCGTGCATCGCGGGCCGCATCGGCAAGAGACGGCGCGGCGGGCGCCGACATGTCGGACGTGCGTGCTAACGCCTGCTTCCATGTCGCGCGCCGCCCCGAGGGTCCGCACCGTGTTCGCCTGCGCCGAGTGCGGGCAGCAGAGCCCGAAGTGGCTCGGCCAGTGCCCCGCCTGCAAGCAGTGGAACACGCTGCAGGAGGAGATCGCCGCCCCGGAGCCGAAGGTCGGCGCCGCGCCGCGCGGCTGGGGCACGCACGCCGCGGCGAAGCCGCTGCCGCTCCGCGAGGTGGAGGCGCGCGAGGAGGAGCGGCAGCGCACCGGGATCGGCGAGCTGGACCGGGTGCTGGGCGGGGGCGTCGTGCCCGGCGCGCTCGTGCTCCTCGGCGGCGACCCCGGCATCGGCAAGTCCACGCTCGTCCTCGCGGCGCTCGACCGGGTGGCCCGGGCGAACCCCGACCGCCCGGTGCTGTACGTCTCCGGCGAGGAGTCGGCGCGGCAGGTGAAGCTCCGGGCCGACCGGCTCGGCGTCGCCGCCCGGAACCTCCAGGTGCTCGCCGAGACCGACGCGCTCAAGGTGCTCCAGGCCGCCGAGGCGCTCGCCCCGGCCGCCGTGGCGGTGGACTCGATCCAGACGCAGTACCTGCCCGAGCTGCAGAGCGCGCCCGGCACGGTCACGCAGATCCGCGAGGTGACCGCGCGACTCATGGCGCTCGCCAAGACCACCGAGACGCCGATCTTCCTCATCGGGCACGTCACCAAGGACGGCAGCATTGCCGGGCCGCGCGTGCTCGAGCACATGGTGGACACGGTCCTCTACTTCGAGGGCGGCGGCGCCCACCCGTACCGCGTGCTCCGCGCGCACAAGAACCGCTTCGGCTCGGCCAGCGAGATCGGCGTGTTCGAGATGAAGGCGGGCGGGCTCGCGGAGGTGGCGAACCCGTCGGCGCTGTTCCTGGCCGAGCGCCCGGAGGACGCGCCCGGGAGCGCGGTGACGGCGGTGCTGAACGGCACGCGGACGGTGCTGGTCGAGGTGCAGGCGCTGGTGGCGCCCACCGGCTACGGCACGCCGCGGCGGACCGCGCTGGGCGTGGACGGCAACCGCGTGGCGCTGCTCGCGGCGGTGCTCGAGAAGAAGGTCGGCCTGGAGATCCTGCCCTGCGACCTGTTCGTCAACGTGGCCGGCGGGCTGTCGGTGGACGATCCCGCCGCCGACCTCGCCGTGGTCGCCGCCCTCGCCTCGAGCTTCCGGGAGCGCGCCCTGCCGGCGCGGACGCTGGTGCTGGGCGAGGTGGGCCTGGCGGGCGAGGTCCGGGCGGTGTCGCAGCCCGGGATCCGCCTGGCGGAGGCGGCGCGCCTCGGCTTCCAGCGCGCCATCGTCCCGGCGGCCAGCCTCCGGCACGCCGACGCGCCCGACGGGATCGAGCTGGTGGGCGTCACGACCGTCGCCGACGCCCTCGACCGGCTCGCGTAGCCCACACCCGCCCCCACGGGAACGGGTCGCCGGGTTGCGCCGGCGCGATCCCTCTCGCAAGATGATCCTGCGATGAGCCACGTCGTCCGACGCCTCCGCCCCGATGGCATCGTCGAGCTCCGGCCGCGGGACGTCCGGGTCGAGCGCCCGGAGTGGTACCTCGGCGCCTACACCACCTTCCTCGTCTCCGGGGCGCTGTTCATCAGCACCGCGGTCCCGGCGCAGCTCGTGGCGATCACCTTCCTCGGCTGCCTCCTCGGCGAGGTGTGCTTCGGGCTCCGCGCGCTCGCCGCGCTGCGCCGCCCGCTCGCCGAGGTCGAGGTGCTGGCGCAGGTCCGCCGACGGTGATCTCCACCGGGCGGGCCGCCCCGCCCGCCTCCGGTGACGCTTCCCCCGGGGCGGCTACGCCCCCTGGACCGCCTTCCGCCACTTGGCCACGTGCTGCTCTCTTTCCACGGGCTTCATCTTCGGCTCGAAGCGCTTCCCCACCTGCCAGGCGCGGCGGATCTCCTCGCGGTCCTTCCAGAAGCCCACCGCCAGGCCGGCCAGGAACGCGGCGCCGAGCGCGGTGGTCTCGATCATGCGCGGCCGCTCCACCGGCACCTCGAGCAGGTCCGCCTGGAACTGCATGAGCAGGTCGTTCTGAGAGGCGCCGCCGTCCACCTTGAAGACCGGGAACGGCTTGCCCGCCTCGGCGCGCATCGCCTCGGCGAGGTCGTGGATGAGGAAGGCGATCCCCTCGAGCGTGGCGCGCGCCAGGTGCGCCGCGGTGGTGCCGCGGTCGATGCCCGCGATGAGCCCGCGCGCCTCCGGCCGCCAGTGCGGCGCGCCCAGCCCCGCCAGCGCCGGCACGAACACCAGCTCGCCGGTGGACTTCACCTGCTTCGCGAGCGCCTCCACGTCGGGCGCGCGCGCGATGAGCCCAAGCCCGTCGCGGAGCCACTGCACCGCGGCGCCGGCGATGAACGAGGAGCCCTCCAGCGCGTACGCCGTCTCGCCCCCGACCGTCCACGCGACGGTGGTGAGCAGGCCGCGCGACGACATCACCGGCTCCGGCCCGACGTTCTGGAGCAGGAACGCGCCGGTGCCGTACGTGCACTTCGCCTCGCCCGGCCGGAAGCAGGCCTGGCCGAACAGCGCCGCCTGCTGGTCGCCGGCCATGCCCGCCACCGGGATGCCGTCCGGCAGCACCTTCACGCCGCGGGTGGTGCCGTACACCTCCGACGACGCGCGGATCTCCGGCAGCACGTTGGGCGGGACGCCGAACAGGTCCAGGAGCTCGCGATCCCAGCGCCGCTCCCGCAGGTCCATGAGCAGGGTGCGGCTCGCGTTCGAGACGTCGGTGACGTGCGCCGCGCCGCCGGTGAGCCGCCACACCAGGAAGCTGTCGATGGTCCCGAACGCCAGCGCGCCGGCCTCGGCCTTCTGCCGCGCGCCCTTGGTGTTGTCGAGCAGCCACCGCAGCTTCGTGGCGGAGAAGTACGGATCGAGCACCAGGCCGGTCCGCTCGCGCACCAGCGGCTCGTGCCCGGCGGAGCGGAGCTGCGCGCACGCGTCGGTGGTGCGGCGATCCTGCCAGACGATCGCGTGCGCCACCGGGCGCGAGGAGCGGCGCTCCCACAGCGCCGTGGTCTCGCGCTGGTTGGTGATGCCCACCGCGGCGACGTCGGAGCCGCGGATCCCCGCCTCGCGGAGCGCACGCTGCACGGTGGACACGGTCGAGCCCCAGAGGTCCTCGAGATCGTGCTCGACCCAGCCCGGCTTCGGGAAGATCTGCCGGAACTCCTGGTTCACCCGCGCGCGCGGCGAGAGGCGCCGGTCGAGGACCAGCACGGTGGTGCCGGTGGTGCCCTGGTCGATGGCGAGGACGTAGCTGGCCACGGTTCACCCCCTGCGCCGGCGCCCGGCCCGGGCCTTCGCCTTCGCCCCGCCCGCCGCCCTGGGCCGGCGCGGCGCCGCGCCGGGGTGGCGGCGGCCGCCCGGGATCGGCAGCGCCTCCAGGAAGCGCGCGGCCTCCTCGGCGCAGCGCTCCCGCTCCACGTCGATGCCCACGAGGTGCCAGCTCTCCGGCAGGACCCGCAGCGCGGCGGGGCCGGAGCCGATGCGCCGCGCCACGCGGCGCGCGCCGCCGAGCGTGACCGTGTGGTCGTGCCCGCCCGCGATGACCAGGGCCGGCGCGGCGATGCCCGGCAGCTGCGCGTCCACGTGGCGCGCCAGCTTCGCCAGCTCGGCCACGGCGCCGAGCGGCACGCCCGGGAAGGCGGGGTTCGCGGCGCGCATCTCGGGGTCGCGCACGTCGGAGCCGGCCGCCTTCGGGATCACCACGCGCCGGAGCGGGCCGAGCCGCCCCAGCAGCGCGCCCAGCCGGCCCTGGAGCTGCAGCTCCAGCGCCGGGGCCAGCAGCACGAGGCCGTCGGCACGCGCCGGGTGGTCGTGGGCCAGCGCACAGGCGACCAGCGCGCCCATCGAGCAGCCCACCAGGAACGTGCGGCGCGCGCCGGCGAGCCGCTCCAGGTCGCGCCGGGCCTGCGCGATCCACTCCGTGTACGAGACCTCGCCCAGCGCCGCGGGGCCGCCGGCGTGGCCGGCCATCCGCGGGGCGAGGCAGCGCATGCCGGCGGCGTGGAGCCGCTCCGCCACGGGGAGGACCTCGAACGTCGAGCCGGTGAGGCCGTGCAGCAGCAGGACCGCGTCGGGCCCACCGGGGAGCTCGAACTCGTCGCCGCGCGCGCTGGAGGTCCGGACCACGCTCCACGAGCGTTACCCCTGCCCGGGCCGTCTTTCAATCCTCCGCCTGCGGCCGGCCCCCTCGGGATGCGGGGCGAATTGACGCTGCGTGAAGCCGGCGCGGGGCGCGGCGATTCCTGTTAAGCCTGGGACATGTCCGACAAGCCCGCCGCCCCGCCGCCGCACGGCATCCCGGTGCAGATCGAGATCGACCCGGCCACCGCGCAGGGCGCCTTCGTCAACATGGCGATGGTGAACCACACCGAGACCGAGTTCACGCTCGACCTCATCTACGTCCAGCCGCAGGCGCCCAAGGCCACGGTGCGCGCGCGGGCGATCACCACGCCCAAGCACATGAAGCGGCTCCTGCTCGCCATCCAGGAGAACCTGGCGCGCTACGAGGCCCGCTTCGGGCCGGTCGAGCTGGGCGACGCGCCCGCGTTCCCGCAGGGCGGGATCGTGAACTGATCCGACGGGGACTGCGTCCCCGCCCCGCGAGCGGAGCTCGCGGGGGCCCACCCCTGCTTCGCGGGTCCCGTGACCGCTCGCGCCCGCCTCCGCGGGCGCGCGAGCGGTCCCCGCGGGGAGGGATTGCATCCCTCCCCGGCCTGCGGCCGGGGCCCCTCCCTGCACGTCGCATCCGCCGGTCCGCGGCGCGGCCGGCGGTCCGCCGGCTGAACGCGCGTTCAAGGCGCGCCGCCCGTGTTCCCGCGGGGTTGGCGCGGGCACGCCGGCTGCTCTCCCCGGCTCGCCGCCGCGCACCTCGCGCGGCGGTCCGAACCCACGGAGAGGCACATGAGCGACACGAACGGAAACCGGCGGCTCGCGGTCTACGCGATCCCCGAGAGCAAGGACGGCGAGAAGCGCTACTGGCCGCGCATCGGCGCGGCGTACGTGAACCGCGACGGCAGCATCACCCTGCAGCTCGACGCGCTGCCCATCGGCACCGCCACGCTCCAGGTGCGCGAGCCCAAGCCGCCGGCCGAGCGCGGCGGGACCGCCCCGGCGCGGCGCGACGGCTTCGAGACGGTGGAGGTGCACCCGTGATCCCGCGGTGGAGGGCGCTCGCGGTCGCGGCCGCGCTGCTCGCCGCGGCCCCGGCGCTCGCGGCGAAGAAGGCGCTCGCGCAGGGCGAGAAGGTGGACCTGAACCGCGCGCCGGTGGTGGAGCTGATGCGGCTGCCCGGCGTCGGCCAGCAGCGCGCGCAGGCCATCGTCGCGCACCGCACCCGGCAGCCGTTCCGCCGGGTGGAGGACGTGCTCGCGGTGAAGGGCCTCGGCCCTGCCTGGCTCGCGAAGGTTCGGGCCAACGTCACCGTGGGCGGCGCCGCCGCACCCGGGGCGCCTGCCGGGGCGCAGCGGACCGCCTCCGCGGGGCGGTGAGCGGGCCCGCGACCGGCCGGCCGCGCCCTGCGCCCGGCCGGCCGGTCCGGCATCCGTCCGCGCCCGCTCCGGAATCCTGGGCGCGCGTCCTCCGCGCTTGACGGGTCCGCGCGCCTCCGCTACTCCGGGGAAGCTTTTCGGCTCGGAGGAACAGGGAAGCCGGTCCAAGTCCGGCGCGGTCCCGCCACTGTAGCCGGGGTGAAGCACCCTCGACGTCGTCGCCACTGCCGCGGATGCTCGCGGCGGGAAGGTGGAGGGTGCCTGGCGGAGCGATGCTGCTCCGCGGCCCCGGAAGCCAGGAGACCTCCCTCCGGGTCCGCCGCGAATGGTTCGCGGTACGTGAAGTCCGCGGGTCCGAAGGAGACCCGGCGACTTGGACTCGAGGCCTCCCCTCGGGCGGCGCGCGCGCGCGCTCGCCCTCGTCTTCTCCGCCGTCGCCGGCGTCGCCCCGGGCGCCGCCGCGCGCGCCGACGATCCGCCCACCCACGCCGACGCCGGCGCGCCCGATCCCGGCGCCGCGCCGGTGGAGCTCGACGAGCTCGTCATCCGCGTCCCCGGGGCCGAGGCGACGCGCGATCCCACCGGCGCGGTCACCGTGGTCGAGGCCGGCCGCTACGCGGGCGAGGCCAAGGCGGTCGCCGAGCTGGTCGCCACCGCCCCCGGCGTGGCGGTCAGCGCGTACGGCGGCCTCGGCCAGCTCTCCACCGTGTCCATCCGCGGTTCGAGCGCGAGCGGCGTGCTCGTGCTGCTCGACGGCCTGCCGCTCAACACGGCGTTCGGCGGCGGCGTGGACCTGTCGACGCTTCCGCGCCAGTGGATCGAGCGCATCGAGGTGCTGCGCGGCGCCGAGGGCGCGCACTACGGCGCGGGCGCGCTGGGCGGCGTGGTGAACGTGGTCACGCGCGGCGGCGAGCCGGGGGGCTGGTCGGCCGAGGCGAGCGGGGGATCCTTCGGCACCGCCGCGGCGTCGGCCGAGGCGGCGGCGGGCGGGGAGCGCTGGACGCTGTTCGGCGCGGCGGGGGCGGAGCGGAGCGACGGGGACTTCACGTACCGGAGGCGCCCTCAGAGCTCGCTGCCCGGCAGCCCGTACCAGACGTTCACGCGCGAGAACAACGGCAGCGCCCGCGCCGGCGGGATCGCGAAGCTCACCGCGCGGCTGGGCGAGCGCCGCCTGGACGGGCTGCTGCAGCTCTCCGGCGGCCGCCGCGAGCTGGCCGGCTGGCCCGGCACCGACACCCCCGACGACTGGCAGCGCGACGCCCGCGCGCTCCTGTCGGTCCGGCTCTCCGGCGCCGGCCCCGTGCCCGGACTCACGCTGGGGGCGCGGCTCACCGGGCGCGCCGACCTGCTCGACACGCGCATCGGCAGCCTGTCCGGCGGCGACCCGGTGCACCAGCGCGGCGGCGCGGCGGGCACCGAGGCCGAGGCGGTGCTCCTCCACCCGCACGGCGCGCTCCGCGCCGCGCTGGGCGCGGAGGGCGAGGCGCTCCGCGCCGACGGGCTGGGCGACGCGCGGACCCGCGCGCAGCTCTCCGCCACGCTCTCCGAGGACGCGCGCCTCGCCGCCGGCCGGGTGCGCCTCTCGCCGGCGGTCCGGGCCGAGCGGGTGGGCCCGTTCGACGGCGTCTCCGCGAAGCTGGGCGGGAGCGTTCGCGTGGTCGGCCCGCTCTCGGCGCGCGCCAGCGCCGGCCGGACCTTCCGCGCCCCCGGCTTCGCCGAGCTCTACCTGCAGCAGGGGGGCGCGCTGCCCAACCCGACGCTCCGCCCCGAGACCGGCCGCTCCGCCGACGCCGCGCTCGTGGCGGAGGGCGCGCGCGGCATGGCGAGCGTGGGCGGCCACGTGACGCGCTACGAGGACCTCATCGTCTACCAGGCGAGCGCCCTCGGGCGGATGAAGCCCTTCAACACCGGCCGCGCCCAGGTCGCCGGCCTGGAGGTCGAGGCCGCCACCGCGCCGGCGCCGCGCCTGCTCGGCCTGTCGCTCGGCGCCGCGTACACCTACCTGCGCACCGAGACGCTGCGCGGCGAGGCGGCCGAGGTGGGCCAGGACCTGCCCTTCCGCCCCCGGCACCGGCTGTTCGCGCGCGCCGCGATCGCCCCCGGGCCGGCCGAGGCCCACCTCGAGGCCCACTACGTGGGCGCGCAGTGGCGGGACGCGCGCAACGCGGACCGCGTCCCCGAGGCGCTGCTCTGGAACGCGGGCGCCTCGGTGCGCCTCGCCCGCCGGGCCGGGCTGCGGCTCGGGCTCGAGGCGCGCAACCTGCTCGACGACCGCACGCTGACGGACCCCATCGGAAACCCGCTTCCCGGGCGCATGGTGATGATCACCCTGCGCGCCGGCTCGACCCCGACCCCAGGAGACCTCACCCCATGATCCGCATCCCCCTCCCCGCCCTCCGGGCGTCCCTCGCCGCGGCGGCGCTCGCGCTCGCGGCCTGCAGCAGCGACCCCGAGATCGTCTGCGCCGCCGGCGAGCAGGTCTGCGGCGGCGCCTGCACCTCGGTCGAGCTCGACTCCTCGAACTGCGGCGCGTGCGGCGCCGCCTGCGGCGCATACCAGGAGTGCAACGCGGGCGCGTGCGAGTGCGGCCCCGGCACGGTCGAGTGCGGCGGCGGCTGCGTGGACCTGTCCTCGGATCCCGCGAGCTGCGGCGCCTGCGGCGTCGCCTGCGGCACGGGACAGGTCTGCGCCGGCGGCGCCTGCGCCAGCGCCTGCCCCGCCGGGCAGCTCTCCTGCGGCGGCGCCTGCGCCGACCTGGCGTCGGATCGCTGGAACTGCGGCGCGTGCGGCGTGCGCTGCGATCGCGGCGAGAGCTGCCGCGAGGGCGCCTGCCGGCCGGACGTGTACGTGGCCTGCTTCGCCACCGACGACGTCCGCCCCGCGAACGCGGCGCTGCGCGCCGGCCTGCCCCGCGCGGCCGGCGACGGCCCCATCGCGCTGGGCGTTTCGGCCGGCCGGCTCTGGGCGGCGGCCTCGCTCTCGCACTCGCTCGTGGCCTTCCCGCTCGACCTCGGCGCGGCGGGCGTCGAGACGATGCTCGGCGGCGGCGACCTCGAGGCGCTGTCGGTCAGCGGCGACCGCCTGTGGGTCGCGAACGCGGCGGCGGGCTCGCTGGTGGTGTACGACGCGGCGGCGCGGCGGGTGGTGGACGAGGTCGTCCTCGGCACGACCGGCGTGAACCCGCGCTGGGTCGCCTTCGCGAACGGCCGCGCCTACGCGGCGCTGTACGGCCTCGACGCGACCTCGGGCGGCCAGGAGGTGGCGGTGATCGACCCGGCCACCGGCGAGATCCTGCGGCGGATCGACCTGCGGGCGCTCGCCGACGCCCCCGGCCTCCCCTTCCCGGCCCACGCCGTGGTGGCCGGCGGCCGCGTGTTCGTCACGCTGGCCAACCTGCGCCTGGGCGAGTGGGGCTACTACACCGACCCGGCGGGCAGCGGGAAGCTCGCGGTGATCGACCCGGCGGCGGACGACGCGCTGTCCTCCATCGACCTCGGCGACGGCTGCCTGAACCCGGGCGGCCTGGCCGCGAGCGCCGACGGGCGCATGCTGTGGGTCGCGTGCGGCGGGAGCGCCGCGGTGCTGCCGGTGGAGCTGGGCGAGGCCGGGGTCGTCACGCTGCACGCGCCGGTGGCCGCGCCCGACTTCTCGGCGCCGGGTAACATCGCGCTGTGCGGCCGCGATGCCTACGTCACCGACCAGTGGTCCGGCTCGGTGTGGCGCTTCGATCCCTCCACCGGCGAGCGCCTCGCCGCCGGCGAGATCTGCCCGGCCAGCCAGGCGGGCTGGGCCTGGGCCGCGGACGTCGCGTGCGCGCCGTAGCCGCCGGCTGCGCCGCGCTGGCGCTCGCGCTCGCGGCGCCGTCGGCGCGCGCCGGCGGGGTCGCGGACCTGCTGCGCCCGAGCGGCCGCGGCGCCGCCGAGGGCGGGACGGTGTGGGCCGGGCCCCGGCCCGCCGCGCCGCCCCGGCGCGTGGTGGTGCTCGCGCCGAGCCTCACCGACGTGGTGCTGGCGCTGGGGCTGGGCGACCGGCTGGTGGGCGTGACCCAGCTCGACGACGCGCCCGAGGTGCAGCACGTGCCGCGCGTGGGCGGCTTCATCGACCCGAACCCGGAGGCGATCCTCGGGCTCCGCCCCGACCTCGTGCTCTGGATCTCCGACGGCGGCGCGCTCGCGGCGGTGCGCCGGGTGGCCGAGCTCGCGCAGGCGTCGTCGCGCCCGTTCCCGGTGGTCGCCATCCCGGTGGTGAGCGTGGCCGACGTGCTCGCCACGCCGCGCATCGTGGGCGAGGCGCTGGGCGCGCCGGCGGCGGGGGCGCGGCTCTCCGCGGAGCTCGCGGCGGAGGTGGAGCGGGTGCGGACCCGCGCCGCGCCGCTGCCGCGCCGGCGCGCGCTCTTCCTGGTGGGCCGCGAGCCGCTGGTGGTGGCGGGGCCGGGCAGCTTCCCGGACGAGCTGCTGCGCATCGCGGGCGCGGTGAACGTGGTGGGCGGTTCGCGGCCCTGGCCAGTGTTCCCGCTGGAGCGCGCGGTGGCGCTCGATCCGGAGGTGGTGGTGGACGGCGCGCCGCAGGAGCCGGCCGAGGGCATCGTCCGCCTGTCCGCGATCCCGGCGGTGCGGCGGGGCGCGGTGGTGCGCCTCCCGGACGACGCCCTGCTGCGCCCCGGGCCGCGGATGATCCGCGGGCTGGAGGCGCTGTTCCGCGGGCTGCACCCGGAGGCGCGGTGAGCCTCTCCCGGCGCACCCGGCTCGCGCTGGCGCTCGCCGCCGGCGTGCTCGCGATCGCGGTCGCCGTGGCGATCTCCTGCGGGCTCGGCCCGCAGCCCATCTCGTTCCGGGCCGCCTGGGCCGGCGCCGATCCCGACGCGGCCATCCTGTTCGGCCTGCGGCTGCCCCGCGCGCTGCTCGCGGCGCTGGTCGGCTGCGCGCTCGCCGCGGCGGGCACCGCGCTCCAGGCGCTGCTCCGCAACCCGCTCGCCGAGCCGTTCGTGCTCGGGGTCTCGGGCGGCGCCGCGCTGGGCGGCTCGCTGGTGCTGGTCGCCGCCGCGGGCGTGACCCGGCTGGCGGGCCGCGCGGGCGAGGCGCTGGGCGGGGCGCCCCCGGTGGCGGCCGGCGCGGTGGCCGGGGCCGTGGCCGCGACCGCCGTCGTGTTCGGCCTGGGCCGGATCGGCGGCCGCCTGGTGCCCGAGGCCGCGCTGCTGGTCGGCATCGTGTTCAACGCGTTCGCGGCCGGCGTCATCACCCTGCTCAAGATGCTGGTCCCGCCGGAGCAGGCCGGCCGGCTCATGTACTGGCTGCTCGGCGCGGTCGGCTACGAGGCGCCGGGGACGCTGGCGCTCGGCGCCGTCCTGGTGCTGCTGTCGGTGGGCGCGCTGGTGGCGCTCTCGGCGCGGCTCAACCTGCTCACGCTCGGCGACGAGGAGGCCGCCTCGCTCGGCCTCGACGTGCGGCGCGACCGCGCCGCGGTGTTCTTCGCGGCGAGCGCGGCCACCGGCGCCGCGGTGGCGCTGGCCGGCATGGTGGGGTTCGTGGGGCTCATCGTCCCGCACCTGGTCCGGCGGGTGATCGGCCCCGACCACCGGCTGCTCGTGCCGGCCTCGGCGCTGTTCGGCGCCGCGTTCCTGGTGCTCGCCGACGCGCTGGCGCGCCTCGCGTTCCTGCCCCTCGGCACCGAGCCGCCGGTGGGCGCCGTGACGGCGTTCCTGGGTGGACCGTTCTTCCTGTGGCTGCTGCGACGGAGCGGGCGGCCCGAGGCGGAGGGCGCGCGATGAGGGAGCCGGCCGGCGGCGCGAGCGCGGCGCCCATGGTGGAGGTGCGCGGGGTCACCTTCCGCTACGGCGCCCACGCGGCGCTCGAGGACGTCTCGTTCTCGGCCCGGGAGGGCGAGTTCGTGGGGCTGCTGGGGCCGAACGGCGCGGGGAAGTCCACGCTGGTCCGGCTCATCGCCGGCCTGGCCGCGCCGGCCCGGGGCACGGTGCGCCTGACCGGCATGGACCCGGCCGCCGCCCCGCGCCGCGCGGTGGCGCGGGTGTGTGCGCTCGTCCCGCAGGAGCCGCGGCTCGGCTGGCCGTTCACCGTGCGCGAGGCGGTGATGATGGGCCGGGCGCCGCGGCAGGGCCTGCTGGCGGTGCCCTCCCGCTTCGACCACGGCGCGGTGCAGGGCGCCCTCGAGGCGTGCGACCTCGTGCACCTCGCCGGCCGCCGGCTCGACGCGCTCTCCGGCGGCGAGCGGCGCCGCGTGTTCTTCGCCCGCGCGCTCGCGCAGGAGCCACGGGTTCTACTACTCGACGAGCCCACCGCGTTCCTCGACCTCGGCCACCAGGTGGCCGCCATGCGGATGGCCCGCGTGGCCGCGCGTGGCGGCCTGTGCGTGGTCGCCGTGCTCCACGATCTCAACCTGGCCGCGGCCGCGTGCGACAGGCTGGTGGTGCTCTCGCGCGGGCGCGTGGTCGCGGAGGGGGCGCCGGACCAGGTGATCACGGCGGAGCGGGTGAGAGAGGTGTGGGAGGTGCCGGTGTGGCGCGGCGAGAACGGCGTCACCGGGGCGCCGGTGGTGCTGCCGGCGTTGGGGCGGGAGGGGTGAGCGCCGGCTCTGACGGGCGGGCGTTCATGGGCTGTGAGGGTGCGGCGGGGGTCGGGGGCGGTGCCGTGTGACCGGAACCGGGGTGGCGCGGATCGGCTCGCGAGCGGCCTGATGGTGAGCCGCGGGGCGCAGAGGCACGTGCGACGGCAGTCACTGTGAGTGACCGAATGCTTGCGGCCCAACGAGGACGCTCTGCGGGCTTGACGAGGTATGCGGGCGGGGCGGCGCCCTCGAGCGAAAGGGCTGCGGCGCAGGGCCGTGACGCGCTCCCGGGGCTGGGCTGCGCCGCGCGGACGTGAGCCGAGGAGGCGCGGAACCCTGCTCCCGTTGTCGCGTCCTGGGCCATCCTCGTGCGCTTTACGGATGGCGAAATTCGCGTGCGATGCTTCGTGCATGGACACCGCACTCGAGTTCACGAACCGCCTCGTCACCCTGCTCCGCTCCGAGCGCCACGCCATGGCCGAGTTTCTGGTTGCCCTGGCCGAGTTCGAACGGCGCGGGCTCTACCGGCAGCGGGGGCACACCTCGCTGTTCTCGTTCCTGCATCGGGAGCTGAAGCTCTCGGCGGGCTCCGCTCAGCTCCGCAAGACGGCGGCGGAGCTCATCAACCGTTTGCCGGCGGTCGAGGGCGCGCTCCGGGAGGGCAAGCTGTGCCTGTCCTCGGTCTGCGAGCTGGCGAAGGTGGTGACCACCGAGAACTGCGCGGAGATCCTGCCTCGGTTCTTCGGGCTGTCGAGCCGGGATGCTGCCGCCGTGGTCGCTTCCATCCGGCCGGTGGAGAACCCGCCCCGTCGCGAGGTCGTCGTGCCGATCCGGGCGACGTCTGCGCCGGCCGCGGTCACCACCTCTGCCGCGGCTCCGGCGGCGGCCTCGCGCGACGCTGCATCGCCGGCGCCCGCGCGGGTCGCCTTGTTTCATGCGCATGAAGTGAGAGCGCCGCCCTCCGGTCGCGCTGAGCCTGTAGAACGGCGAGCCTCCGAGGCCAGACCCGTCGCGAAGCCCACCTCCGTCGACTGGCTCGACGCCGACCAGGCGCGGATTCACCTCACCGTGTCCAAGGCGTTCCTGAAGAAGCTCGACGCGGGCCGTGATGCGCTCTCACACTCCATGCCGGGCGCCTCCCGCGAGAACGTCCTCGAGGCCGCTCTCGACCTGCTCCTCGCCGAGCGCGCGCGTCGGAAGGGGCTCACCGCGAAGCCGCAGAAGACGGTTCGTCCTTCCCGGCCGGACCACGTCCCGGCCCACGTTCGCCGCGAGGTCTGGGCGCGCGACGGCGGGCGTTGCACCTTCCCCCTCCCGTCCGGCGAGCCGTGTGGCGCCACGCACCAGCTCGAGCTCGACCACATCGTGCCGCGGGCGTGTGGAGGCGCCTCGACGGCCGACAACCTCCGGATCCGTTGCCGAGGGCACAACCTGGAGGAGGCGCGACGGGTCCTCGGGGACGAGGTGATGAACGCGTACGCACCGAGGAGCACGGCCAGCAGGGAGGGGCCCCGGCCGCAGGCCGGGGAGGGACGCAATCCCTCCCCGCGGGGACCGCTCGCGCG
The DNA here is from genome assembly GCF_000020805.1 of Anaeromyxobacter sp. K. Taxonomy (NCBI): domain Bacteria; kingdom Pseudomonadati; phylum Myxococcota; class Myxococcia; order Myxococcales; family Anaeromyxobacteraceae; genus Anaeromyxobacter; species Anaeromyxobacter sp. K. The sequence goes on from NC_011145.1 coordinate 4,013,455, forward strand.
CCCGCGCATGCGGGCGCGAGCGGTCACGGGCCCCGCGACGCAGGAGTGGGGCCCCGACGGCTCCGCCGGCGGGGGGAGGGCGCAGCCCTCGACCTAATTGAACATGTAGATCTTCAGCGACGCCGCGATCTGGCGGGCGCTCGGGTCGCTCGTGCTCTGGCGGTAGCCGACGTCCACCGCGGCGCCGCTCTGGGCGGCGATGCCGAGGCCGGCGGACCACCAGTTCGTGTCGAGCGTCTCGTCCTTCATGAACCCGGCGCGCAGCGCCACCATGCGGCCGGCGAGCACCTCGGCGCCGACGGAGTAGCGGTTGCTGGTCTTGCCGAGCCGGTCGAGGTCGCTGCGCCAGTCGGCGGTGAGCTGCGCGCCCTGGTCGTTGCCGAGCGCCATGCCGGCGCCGAAGCCCATGGGCGCGATCTGGTCCTGGTGGATCGCCACCAGGTTGTAGCCGGCGGCGCCGAGCGAGAACAGGTCGGACACCTGCCAGAACAGGCCCGCGTCCACGGTCGCCGCGCGGATCTCCTCCCGACCGAGCGCGAGGGGGCCGCGCAGGTCGAGCCACTTGCCGGCCGCGCCGATCCACATCCGCTCCACCAGCGGCGTCACGAGCGCGAGCGTGAGCTGGTTGCCGACGGCGTCACCCTTGGCAGCGCGCGTGAAGGCGAAGCCGGCCGTCACCGACGAGGACATCGCGTCCACCACCGACGCGTTCAGGAACTGGCCGGGCGACTCGGCGCCGCGGCGGTCCAGCATGCCGCCCACCTCGAGCGCGTAGCGGCGCCGCGCGCCGACGGCGGCGGGGTTCACCGACAGTCCCTCGTTGTTGGCGGCCACGCCGATCGACGCGGACAGGCCGAGCGTCCTGGGGCCCGCCACGTCGGGGAGGCCGCCCGCGGGTGGAGCGTCGGCGGCGGCGGCGGCGCCCGCGACGAGGAGCGCGGCCGCATGACACAGGATCCTTGCGTGCACGTGCCGAGGATACGGGACGCGTCGCGTCCCCGGCAAGGACGCTTGTGGCGCGCGGACGCGAGCGTTAGCGTCGATCGCCACGCGGAGGTCGCCATGAACGTACGCGAGACCGAACGCTTCCGCCGGATCCTGGCGGCGCAGCTCGAGACGCTGGTGGGCCAGGGCGAGCGCGCCGTGCACGAGATGGCGGACGCGGAGGGGGGCGGCGAGGTCGCCATCCCGGATCCGAACGACCGCGCCACCGCGGAGGAGCGCCGCAACTGGGCGCTGCGCCTGCGCGATCGCGACCGCCGGCTCCTCGGCAAGGTCCAGGCGGCGCTGGCCCGGCTCGACGCGGGCACGTTCGGCACCTGCACGTCCTGCGGTGCGCCCATCAGCGCGGCGCGCCTGCGCGCGCGCCCGGTCACGGACCTGTGCATCGCCTGCAAGACCGAGGCGGAGCGCGTGGAGCGGCCGAGATAGCGCCCGGCCCGGGCGGTGCTCACCGGTGGTGCCTGGCCCGGGGCCGGGCTAGATTGGCGGCACCATGGCGCCCAAGAAGATCCGCAAGGCCGTGATCCCCGCCGCGGGCCTCGGCACCCGGTTCCTTCCCGCCACCAAGGCGGTCCCGAAGGAGCTGCTCCCGATCGTCGACACGCCGACCATCCAGTACATCGTGGCGGAGGCGGTGGCGGCCGGCGTCCGGGACATCATCCTCATCTGCGCGCGCGGCAAGGACTCGATCGTCGACCACTTCGACATCGCCGCGGAGCTGGAGGACCGGCTCGAGAAGGCGGGCAAGCGCGAGCTGCGCAAGCAGATGCGCGAGATCGCCCAGATGGCGAACGTGCTCACCATCCGCCAGCAGGAGCCGCTCGGGCTCGGGCACGCGGTGCTGTGCGCCCGCGACGCGATCGGCGACGAGCCGTTCGTGGTGATGCTGGGCGACGACATCATCGACGCGCCGGTGCCCGGCGCGAAGCAGCTCGCCGACTGCTGGGAGCGCCACGGCCTCGGCACGGTGGCGCTCATGGAGGTGCCGCGCGAGGACACGCACATGTACGGCATCGCCGCGGGCCAGGCGATGGACCCGCGCACCGTGCGCATCGACCGGCTGGTCGAGAAGCCCAAGGCGGATCCGCCCTCGAACCTGGCGGTGATCGGCCGATACGTCCTGCCCCCGCGCATCTTCGAGATCCTCGAGCGCGTGAAGCCGGGCGTGGGCGGCGAGATCCAGCTCACCGACGCGCTGGCGGTGCTGGCGCGCGAGGAGGGGCTGCTCGGCTACCAGTTCGAGGGCGAGCGCTACGACGCGGGCGACCGCTTCGGCTACCTGAAGGCCAACATCCTGTACGCGATGAAGCGCCCCGAGCTGGCGGGGCCGCTGCGCGCGCTCATGAAGGAGCTCGTCAAGTGAACCTCCGCCGCCTGGCCGCGGCCGCCGCCCTCGCGGCGGCGATGCCCTCGCTCGCCTACGTCCTCCACACCTCCGCCGTGCTGCGGCGCATGGGCGAGAAGCGCGCGTCGCTGTCGCTCTCCGCGCTCGAGGTGACCGGCACCGTCCAGGTGGAGGGACCGGCCGCCGAGCGGCTCGCGTCCGCCGCCGGGCTGCAGCGCTCGGCCACCGGCGAGGTGTCCGCGCCGGCCCGCTTCCTCATGAAGGTCCCGGGCCGCTGCCGGCTCGAGCTCGCGCCCGCGGGCGTCGCCGAGGCGCAGCGCCCGGCGGTGTCGCTCGCCCGCGACGGGCGGCTCTCCGGGCGCGGCGGGCTCGAGCAGGTCCCCGCCGCGGCGGCGCTGGTCCGGGCCGCCTGCGCGCTGCTCGCGACGTCGACGGCCGGCGACGCCGCCGGCGCCTACGCGGCCGCGCTGTCGCGGCGCGGCGTGGCGGTCTCGGAGATCGGCCTGGGCCGGTTCGACGGGCGGCTCGCGTACGTGATCGGCGGGCGCTCGCGCGAGGGCCGGCCGGTCGCGTTCGTGGACAAGGAGGCGTTCCAGCCGATGCGCCTCGTCGCGGCCGAGGGCGGGGCCCTCCAGGACGTGCGGCTGCTGGGCTGGGGATCGCCGGCGGGCGGCGACTGGTTCCCTCGCGCCGTCGAGGTGGCGGAGCAGGACGCGCTGCGCCTGCGCTTCACGACCGAGCGCGCGCACGCCAACCCGGCCCTGCCCGACGCGGGGTGGTGAGGCGCGCCGCCGGCGGGGCCGCCGCGGCGGCCCCGGGGCGGGCGGGCCGCGCGCCGCGTCAGGCCAGCGCGCGCGAGGAGCCGTCCTCCTCGGTGTCGGGCTCGACGTCGGTGCGGTACTTGCGCAGCACGCGCTTGAAGTTGGAGCGGTCCATGCCGGCCTTGCGCGCGGCGGCGGAGATGTTGCCGTCGCAGGCGCGCATGAGCGCCTCGACGTAGCCCTTCTCGAACCGGCGCAGCGCCTGCTCCTTGGCGGCGGCGTAGGAGAGCGCCAGCCAGGCGGCCTCGTCGCCGGACGCCGGCGCCTCGCGCACCAGCGGCGCGGTGCGGCCGGTCACCGCCGGCGGGAGATCGCCGGGCACCACCGAGTCGCCCCGGCACAGCACCACCGCGCGCTCGATCGCGTTCTCCAGCTCGCGCACGTTGCCCGGCCAGCGGTAGCCGCACATGAGCTCGAGCGCCTCGGGCGCGACCGTCCGGACCTTCTTGCCCAGCCGCTCGGCGTAGCGGCGCACGAAGTGGTGCGCGAGCAGCGGGATGTCCTCGACGCGCTCGCGCAGCGGCGGCAGCGGGATGTTGATGACGTTCAGCCGGTAGAACAGGTCCTCGCGGAACCGGCCGGCCTTCACCAGCTTGGGCAGGTCCCGGTGCGTGGCGGCGAGCACCCGCACGTCCACCCGCACCGGATCGGCCGAGCCGACCCGCTTGATCTCGCCCTCCTGCAGCACGCGCAGCAGGCGCACCTGGGTCGAGAGCGGGATGTCGCCGATCTCGTCCAGGAAGATGGTGCCGCCGTCGGCCGCGTCGAACAGGCCGCGCTGGTCGCGCTGCGCGCCGGTGAACGCGCCCTTCACGTGCCCGAACAGCTCGGACTCGAGCAGCGTCTCGGTGAGGGCGCCGCAGTTCAGGGCGACGAACGGGTGGCTGCGGCGCGGGCTGCGGGTGTGGAGCGCGCGCGCGACCAGCTCCTTGCCGGTGCCGCTCTCGCCGGTGATGAGCACGGTGGTGGCGCTGTACGCCACCGCCTCGACCATCCGCGTCACCTCGCGCATGGGCGCGGAGGTGCCCACCAGCCCCTCCGACGGCGTGCCCTCGCGCTCGCGCAGCGCGCTCTCGAGCTGGCGGTTGCGGTCGAAGAGCATCTTGCGCTCGGCCGCCTTCGCCACCGCGCGCGCCACCACCTCCACGTCCTCGAACGGCTTGGTGAGGTAGTCGTAGGCGCCGGCGCGGACCGCGGCGAGCGCGGTCTCCACCGTGGCGTGGCCGGTCATCATGATGACCTCCACCTCCGGCCGGCGGTGCTTCACCGCGTTGAGCAGCTCGAGGCCGGAGAGCTGGGGCATCTTGATGTCGAACAGCGCGACGTCGAAGTCCTCCTGCGCGAGCCGCTGCGTGGCCGCGATGGAGGAGTCGAGGCCGATGACCTCGTGCCCCTTCCGCCGCAGCAGCGCCTCCATGGCGCGCAGCAGCGTCGGCTCGTCGTCCACCACCAGCACGCGGGCCGGCCGCGCCTCGGTTGCCTCGTTCATGGGACCGCTTCTCCTCGCTCGTGCCTCGGTTGCACCGCCGGGAGCTCGAGCACGAAGCAGGCCCCACGGTGCGGGCCGGGCTGCTCGAGGCGGATGGTCCCGCCGTGCTCCTCGACGATCTGGTAGCAGATGGAAAGGCCCAGGCCGGTGCCCTGGCCCTCGGGCTTGGTGGTGAAGAACGGCTCGAAGATCCGCAGCGCGGCGTCCTCGGGGACGCCCGGGCCGGTGTCGGCCACCGACAGGCGCAGCCGCCCGGGCGCGGCGGGGCCCACCGCGACGGTGACCGTGCCGCGATCGCCCATGGCCTGCAGCGCGTTCACCAGCAGGTTCACCACCACCTGCTGGAGCTGGTTGCCGTTGCCGATCGCGACCGCCGGCTCGAACCGGCGCACCACCTCGAAGCGGCCGGCGCGGAGCTGCGGCGAGAGCAGGAACAGCGCGTCGTCCACGACCTGGCGCAGGTCCACCGGGCCGCGCTCCTCCTCGCGCGGGCGGCGCGAGAAGCGGAGCAGCGACTCCACGATGCGCTTGGCGCGGTTCGCGGCGTCCTGGATGAGCCGCAGGCTCTCCATGTCCTCGGGCGAGCGCTCCTCGCGGCTCATGAGCTGCGCGAACGCCAGGATCCCGCCGAGCGGGTTGTTGATCTCGTGCGCCACGCCGCCGGCGAGCTGCCCCACCGCGGACATCTTCTCCGCGTGGAACAGGCGCCGGCTCACCTCGCGCTCGTCGGTGACGTCCTTGAACGTGACCACCAGCCCGCCGTCGCCGAACGGGAACGAGCGGATCATCCAGGTGCGGTCGCCGAACGCGAGCTCGCGCTCGGCGGTGCCGCCGCGCGGCAGGTCGCAGCAGGCCGGGCACGGGAGCACGCCGAACGCGTGCTCGCGGCAGCGGAGGCCGGCGACCTGGGTGATGGCCACGCCGGCGGCGCGGGCGAAGGCGGCGTTGGCGCGCGCGACCTCGCACCCTCCGCCCCGGAAGATCGCGAGCGGGTCGCCGATGGCGTCGAAGCTGGCGCGCCACTCCTCGGCGGCCCGCACCAGCGCGACGGAGCGCGCCGCGAGCTGGCCGTCGAGATCGCGGTTCAGCCGCTCGAGCTGCGCGTTGCGCTCGGCGAGGAGCTGCTCGAGCCGCCGGTTCTCCTCGAGCATCCAGTGCTGGTCCACCGCGCTCTGGACGGTGATGCGCAGGTGCGCGTCGTCCCAGGGCTTCCAGATGAACCGGAAGATCTCCGACCGGTTCACCGCCTCCTCGATGACCGCCGAGTCGGCGTGGCCGGTGAGGAGCACGCGCTGCACGGTGGGCCAGCGCTCCTTCACGATCCGCAGCAGCTCCACCCCGGAGGTGCCCGGCATGCGGTGGTCGGAGACCACCACCTGCACCGGCTCGCGCTCCAGCAGCGCCAGCGCGCCGCTCGCGTCGCCCGCGTCGATCACCCGGCAGCGCGACCGGCGCAGCACGCGGGCGAGCGCGCGGCGCACGTGCTCGTCGTCGTCCACCACCAGGACGGTGGAGTCGGGGCGGGCTTCCAGCGCGCCGCTGCCGGCATGGAACTCCGGAGGTACCATCGGATGCGCCCTCGAAGGTGCACAGAGGGGTCCAGCCGGTTCACGCGGAGAGCGCCCTGTTTCCGGGCGGTTGGGCGGCTCGTTCCCCGGGTCGTTCATCGCCCCCGGGTGATATCACACCCTCCGGGTTTCTGCGTACCGGACCCGCGGTACAGCGTCACCCGCCCTCTAACGGTCGCCCGCCTCGTACCGGTACGCCTGCGCCTGGTAGAGACAAATCGTGTTCCGTCCCGCCTTCTTGGCCTGGTACAGCGCCTCGTCCGCGTACCGGACCAGCGCCTCGGGCGAGCCGATGTCCTTCGAGGGGTAGAACGCGATGCCCATCGATGCGGTCACCTGGATGCTGGTCTCGGGTCCCGTCGACCCAGCCGGAACGGGGTAACTCCGGGCGGACAGCTCCTTCCAGATCCGCTCCGCCACCGCGAGCGCGCCCGAGAGGTGCGTCTTGGGGAGGATGACGGCGAACTCCTCGCCGCCGTAGCGCGCGCAGATGTCGGGATCGCGCGTGGAGGCCCGGAGCTGCTCGGAGGCGCCGCGCAGCACGAGATCGCCGAACGGGTGGCCGTAGCGGTCGTTCACGAGCTTGAAGTGGTCCAGGTCGATCATGATGAGCGACACGGGATCCGAGTAGCGGTGGGCGCGCCGGAACTCCTCCTGCAGCCGCTCGTCGAACGCGCGCCGGTTCTTGAGGCCGGTGAGGTCGTCGGTGAGCGTCTGCTCGCGGAGCCGCCGCTGCGTCTCGCGGAGCTGGTCCTGGAGCGTCTTGATGCGGAGCATCGCCGCGCAGCGCGCCAGGATCTCCGCCTCGGCGAACGGCTTCGCGAGGAAGTCGTCGGCGCCGATGCGCAGGCCGGCGACCTTCGAGTCCAGGTCCGACTTCACGGACAGGATGATCACCGGGATGAACTGGTCCTCGGGCCGCGCCTTCACGATGCGCAGCACCTCGAGCCCGTCCATGTCCGGCAGGATCATGTCGAGCAGCACCAGGTCGGGCGGCTCGCCGCGCACCTTGCGGATCGCGTCCTTGCCGTCCGCGGCGGTGCGGACGTCGTACCCCTCGCGCTCGAGCACCCGCACCAGCCAGTCGAGCTGGGTGCGGGAGTCGTCCACCACCAGGATCTTGGCGCGCAGGGGCATCCGAGCCCGGAAACATACCTGCTTCCGCGCACCTCCGCCACGCACCGGCCGCGCGGCACGGCGCGCCGTCCCCGGCCTGCCGCCCACATCGGGAGCGTTCCTCGAGCCCCGCCCAAGGGCATAGGTTCGCCCCATGCCGGGCCGGGCGCGCATCGAGGAGCAGGGGGCGATCCTGGCCGCGGTCCTGGCCCGCGCGCGGGCCGGCGCGCCGGACGGCGTGGTGGTGTTCGACCTCGACTCGACGCTGCTCGACAACCGGTCGCGACAGGCGCGCATCCTGCGCGACTACGGGCGCGCGGCGGGCGTGCCCGCGCTGCTCGGCGCGCGCCCCGAGCACTGGACGAGCTGGGACCTCGCGGCCGCGCTCCACGCCGCGGGGCTCCCGCCGGACGAGGTGGCGCGCCACCTGCGGCCCGCGCGCGCGTTCTGGGCCGAGCGGTTCTTCACGAGCGCCTACTGCCGGCTCGACGTGCCGCTGCCGGGCGCGGCCGGGCTCGTGCGCGCGACCGCGGAGGCCGGCGCGATCGTGGCCTACGTCACCGGGCGGCCGGTGGCGATGGAGGCGGGGACGCTGGAGGTGTTCCGGGCGGCCGGCTTCCCGCTGCCGGACGGCGCCCGCGCGCACCTGCTCATGAAGCCGGACGAGGCGCTGGGCGACGAGGCCTGGAAGGCGCTCGCGCGCGGCCGCGTGGAGCGCATCGGGCCGGTGGTGGCGGCGTTCGACAACGAGCCGGCCCACGTGAACGCCTACGCGCGCGCCTGGCCCGACGCGCTCTGCGTGCACCTCGACACCGACCACTCCGGCCGGCCGGTGGAGGTGCTCGCGCGCGTCCCCTCCATCCGCGACTTCCGCCTGGCGCCCGCGGCCGCCGAGGCGCCCGCCGCCGGCGCCTAGGCCGCGCCTACCGCAGCGCCTCCATCACGTCCTCGGGGATCACCGGGGCGAGCCCGCCGCCGCCCAGGATGTTCACGATCGGCGACGCCGCGGCGCGCACCACCGAGCCGGACGGGCGCGACGGCCCGAGGCCGCAGTAGGTGGACACGTCGCGGTACAGGTCGGACCGGGAGACGCCCTCGGGCGCGATGCGGGTGGCCGGCCGCCGCTCGGCGAACACGCGCTCCTGCGCCACCCACCCGCCGGCGCGGGGATCCGCGAGCGCCTCCTCCACGGCGCGGGCCCACGCCTCCGGCGGCGTCTCGGCGCCGAGGTGCACGCTCTTGCCCCCGTAGTCCCAGCTCCGCTTCAGCACGAACCGCTCGCGCCCGGCGACGAGCCGCGCCGCCACCTCGGGGGTGAGCCGGCGGGTCCAGGGCAGGCGCGCCGCGGCGGCCCGCTCCTCGGCGTCGAGCCCGGCGCGGTCGGCCAGCGCCACGTCCTCGGCGCACTCCGACAGGCGCGCGAACAGCGCCTTCGCCTCGAGCAGCCCGTTCACCGGGTTGAGGAGCACGTACCTGCCGGGCGCGCGCAGCGCCCGCGCGAAGGGATCGGCCGGGTCCACCTTGTGCGCCCAGACGTGCCGGTACAGCACGTCCCACGCGTCGGGATCGCACTCCGCCGGCACCAGGTTCTCGGCGCGGTGGCCCATCTGCCGGAAGTGCGCCGCCAGCCGGCGCAGCTCGCCGATCTGGGCGTCGCCCGGCCGGGCCACCAGCGCGATCGACGGGCGGGCCCGCCCGCCCCCGCGCGCACGGTACGCGGCCACCAGCGCCTCGCGGAGCCGCTCCATGTGGCTGCCGCAGGCCGCCACCAGCGCCTCGGCCTCGCGCGGCGTCCGGCCGCGGGCGCGCGCGGCGGCCCGGATCCAGGCGAACGCGGCCAGGTCGGCGTAGGCGGACATGGCCGGGATGGTGGCGTTCAGCTCGAGGGCCCGCGGCGCGCCGCCGCCCTCCGGCACCAGGAAGTCCACCCGCGCCATCATCACCGCGAGCGGCGCCTCCTCGAACAGGCGCGCCATCGCCTCGGCCTCGAGCCCGGAGAACGGCTCCTCCAGCGCGGCCCGATCGCGGGCGTCGCCCGACGCCACCAGCGCGCGCGCCAGCTTCACGCTGCCCGAGAGGATGCGCTCCGCCTCCCGCGCCAGGCCGTCGAGCGCGGCCCGCGAGCGCACCTCGGGCTCCGCCAGCAGCGGGATCGGCACCACCGTGCCGTCCGGCTTCCGCACGGTGAGGCCCTCGGCCCAGGCGCGCTCGGCGGCCTCGCGGCCGAAGGCGGCGAGCGCCGCTCCCTCGAAGACGTCGGTCATGCGCCGGTCCTACCGCGGGCGTTGCGGCGCGTCCATCGCCTCTGATACGCACCCTCGGGTGAAGATCTACACGAAGACCGGGGACGCCGGAGAGACCGGCCTGTTCGGCGGGCCGCGGGTGCGCAAGAGCGACGCGCGGGTCGAGGCCTACGGCGAGGTGGACGAGCTGAACGCCTGCCTGGGCACGGTGCGCGCGCTGGTGGAGGACCCGGAGATCGACGCGCAGCTCGCGCGGATCCAGGACGAGCTGTTCTGCGTCGGCGCGGAGCTCGCCACCCCGCACGGCGAGAAGGCGCGCTCGGCCATCCCGGCGGTGGAGCCGCGCTGGGCGGAGCGGCTCGAGGCGGCCATCGACGCGTGGGAGGCGGAGCTGCCGCCGCTGCGCCAGTTCGTGCTCCCCGGCGGGACCCGGACCGCCGCGCAGCTCCACCTGGCGCGCTGCGTGTGCCGCCGCGCCGAGCGCCGCGTGGTCGCGCTCGCCGCCGAGGCGGAGGTCTCGCCGGTCGCGCTCGCCTACCTGAACCGGCTCTCCGACCTCCTGTTCGTGGCGGCGCGCGTCGCCAACCACCGCGCGCGCAAGCCGGAGACCGCCTGGGACCCGCACCGCGAGAGGTGACGCCGTGGCCGACCGCATCGCGCTGGTGACCGGGGCCGGAGTCCGGGTGGGCGAGGCGATCGCCCGCGCGCTGGCGAAGGACGGCTGGACCGTCGCCGCGCACTACCGCACGCACCGCCCGCGCGGCTTCGCCTCCGCGCTGCAGGCCGACCTCGCCGCCGCCGACGGGCCGGCCCGGCTCGCGGCCGCGTTCCGCGCGCGGCACCGCCGCCTCGACCTGCTGGTGAACAGCGCCTCGGTGTTCGACGCGCTCCCGCTGGCCGGCACCGACGCCGCGGCGTTCGACTCGCAGATGGACCTGAACGCGCGGGCGCCGCTCCTGCTCGTCCGGGCGCTCGCGCCGCTGCTGGCGCGGGCGCGCGGCTCCGTGGTGAACGTCATCGACGTGGGCGGGGGGCTGGTGCCGTGGAAGGGCTACGCCGCCTACGCGGCCTCGAAGGCGGCGCTGGCGCGGCTGACCGAGTGCCTGGCGCTCGAGCTGGCGCCCCGGGTGCGCGTGAACGGCGTGGCCCCCGGCACCGTGCTCTGGCCGGAGCGCTACCCCGCGGCGCAGCGGCGCGCGCTCACCGCGCGCATCCCGCTCGGGCGGCCGGGAACGCCGGAAGACGTGGCGGCCGCCGTGCGTTATCTCGCCGACGCGCCGTTCGTCACCGGCGCCGTGCTGCCGGTGGACGGAGGGCGCCACCTGTCCGGACGCGCCGGCTGAACCATCCAAAAAGCCGTGTGGGTGCGCGGTCGAACCCGCGTTGAAGCGCCCCACCCTCCCTGTTAGACTCCTTGCGCCACGTCAACGAGGGTGCGCCCCTCGATGGAGAACTCGAAGAAATGGAAGCCACCACCATCGCCGCCCCGGCCGTACCCTCCCCCGATCTGGGCATCCCGAACTTCGTCAGCCTGACCTCGAAGGCGATCGAGATGGTGAAGGACGCCATCGCGCGCGAGGGCCTCGCGGGCTACGGCATCCGCGTCGGCGTGATGGGCGGCGGCTGCGCCGGGTTCCAGTACTCGATGGACTTCGAGAAGGACCCGCGCGACGGCGACCTCTCGCTCGAGCAGGACGGCATCAAGCTCTACGTCGATCCGATGAGCTCGATGTACCTCCAGGGCGTGACCATCGACTACGTCGTGGGCCTGCAGGGCGCCGGGTTCAAGTTCAACAACCCGAACGCCCGCACCACCTGCGGCTGCGGCTCGTCCTTCTCGTACTAGGCATTCGCCTCGCCGGCCCGCGTGGCCGGGCGGTGCGCGCGGGCCGGAGGGGAGACCCTTCGGCCCTTCGCGTCTGGAGGAAGCGATGCTCGTGGTTCGCCACGCGGTGGTCGGCCCGTTCGCGGCGAACTGCTGGCTCGCCGCCTGCGGGCGCACCGGCGAGGCCGTGCTGGTCGACCCCGGCGCCGAGGTGCACCGCGCGCTCGCGCTCGCCGGGCCGTCCGGCTGGCGCATCACCCGGATCTTCTGCACCCACGGCCACATCGACCACGTGGGCGGCGGCGCCGAGGCCCGCGCCGCCACCGGCGCGCCGCTGCAGATCCACGCGGCCGACGACGCCTGGCTGGAGGCGCTGCCCCGCCAGGCCGAGATGTTCGGCTTCGATCCCGTGGAGGCGCCCGAGGTGGATCACCACCACGTGGACGGCGAGGCGCTCCGCGTGGGCGACTGCGAGGCGCGGGTGATCCACACGCCGGGGCACAGCGCCGGCTCGTGCAGCCTGTGGTTCCCCGGCGAGCAGATCCTGTTCACCGGCGACACGCTCTTCGCCGGCTCGGTCGGCCGCACCGACCTCCCCGGCGGCGACTTCGACGCGCTGGAGCGCTCGATCAAGGAGCGGCTGTTCCCGCTCGGCGACGCGGTGCGCTTCCACCCCGGCCACGGGCCGGCCGGGACGCTCGGCGAGGAGCGCCGCGCCAACCCGTTCGTCGGCGAGTCGCCGCGGCGCGGCCGGTTCATCTAGCGCCCAGGGGCGCTACGACATGCTCACCACGCCCATGATGTTCTGGCCGGCGTCCACGTGGAGGATCTCGCCGGTGACGTTGCGGGCGAGGTCGGAGCACAGGTAGAGCGCGGCGCGGGCGCAGTCGTCCTGCTCGATGTTCCGGCGCAGCGGCGTCTTGTCGGCGTTCTCGCCGAGCATGGAGCGCATGCCCTTGATGCCGGCGGCGGCCAGCGTCTTGAGCGGGCCGGCGCTGATGGCGTTCACCCGGATGCCCTCCTGCCCGAGGTCCTCGGCCAGGTAGCGCGTCGAGCACTCCAGCGCGGCCTTCGCGACGCCCATCACGTTGTAGTTCCGGACCACCTTCTCGGCGCCGTAGTACGTGAGGCACACGATGGAGGCGCCCGGCTTCATCATCGGCTTGAACGCCCGGGCGAGGCCGATGAGCGAGTAGGCCGAGACGTCCAGCGCGATGCGCCAGGTCTCGCGGGTGGTGACGTCGGCGAAGCGGCCGTCGAGCGCCTCGCGCGGCGCGTAGCCGATGGAGTGCACCAGCACGTCCAGCTGCGGCCAGATCTTGCCGATCTCGGCCGCGGTGCGCGCGATGTCCTCGTCCTTCGCGACGTCGCAGTCGAGGATGGCCTTCGCGCCGGCCTGCTCGGCGAGCGGGCGCACCCGCTTGCCCATCGCCTCGCCCGGATAGGTGAACGCCAGCTCGGCGCCCTCGGCGCGGAACGCCTCCGCGATGGCCCACGCGATGGACCGCTCGTTCGCGACGCCGGTGATCAGCGCGCGCTTGCCCTTCATGATCCCGCCGAGCGGGAGGTGGGCAACCGCGGTCTCGTTCTGCTCGCTCATCCTTGAGCTCCTCTGGCGCGGACCGCGTCGAGCGCCTGGGTCAGCTCGCTCACCGCGTGTCCGTCCTGCTTGCGGGTCGCCACGGCGACCCCGTCCTGGTAGGCCTGCGCCGCCTCGCCGTCACGCCCCAGCGTCTCGAGCACCTGCCCGAGCATCAGGTAGGTCGGCACGTAGTCCGGAACGCGGCGGCCGAGCTCGCGGAACTCCTGCGCCGCCTCCTCGCCGTGGCCCGCGGATCGCAGGGCCATGGCGAGGGAGTAGCGTGCGAAGGGGTCGTCCGGGCTCTTCTCGACGAACTTGCGAAACGTCTCGAGCCGCTGGTCCGGGGTCATGAGCCGGCCGTTTTAACCCGGATCACCCCGTCGGTTCCAGCGCTCCGCGCTACACTCGACGCATGGCGTCGATCCGCATCGCCGGCTGCACCGGGGCGCTCGTGGCGGGCGGGAAGGCCACGCGGATGGGCGGCCTCCCCAAAGGGCTGCTCCAGGTGGACGGCGAGCCCATCGCCGCCCGCGCGCTGCGCCTGTTCCGCGCCCTGTTCGACGACGCGCTCGTGGTCGCGAACGATCCCGCGCCGTACGCCGCGCTCGGCGCGCGCGTGATCCCCGACGCCCTCCCGGGCAAGGGCGCGCCGTCCGGCGTGCACGCCGCGCTCGCCGCCGCGTCCACCCCGTGGATCTTCACCGCCGCGTGCGACATGCCCTTCCTCGCCGAGGCGCCCATCGCGTTCCTGGCCGGGCTGCGGGCCGGCGCGCCGGCGGTGGTGGTGCGCTGGGGCGGGCGGCTGCAGCCGCTGCACGCGCTCTGGTCGCGCGCCTGCCTGCCGGTGCTCGAGGCGGAGCTGCGCGCCGGGGATCCCTCGCTGCAGGGCCTCGCGCGGCGCGTGGGCGCTCGGGTGGTGGAGGAGGCGGAGTGGCGCGCGGTGGATCCGCTCGGCCGGGCGTTCGAGAACGCGAACACGCCCGAGGACGCCGCGCGGCTCGGCCTGTCGCGCTGACCGTGCGCGGCGCCCTACCCGGCCAGCCAGCGCACCAGCAGCGTGGCGGCGAACGCGGCGACGAGGCAGCCCACCACGGTGGCGAGCAGGTAGGCGGCGGCGGCCGCCAGCCGGCCCTGCTCCACGAGCGCGAGCGTCTCGTAGTTGAAGGACGAGTAGGTGGTGAAGCCGCCCATGACCCCGGCCGCCAGGAACAGCCGCAGGTCGGGCGGGACCGCCTCGCTCTGCAGCGAGGCGGTCATGATCCCGGCGAGCAGGAACGAGCCGGACACGTTCACGAGCAGGGTGCCGCGTGGGAAGTCCGGGCCGAACGCCCGCAGCGCCCACGCGGACGTCAGGTAGCGCGCGCCGCTCCCGAGCGCGCCGCCGAGGCAGACGAGGAGGAGGCGGGCCACGCGTCCGTTTACCGCGGCGGTGCGGTCACGGCAACCGCGCGCCTCACCCCTTGCCCGCCGCGCGCCAGCCCTCGACCGTGAGCGCGTCGAGCTCGCGGGCGTAGGTGGTGGCGTCGAACGTGCGCCCCTCCAGCGCGGCGCTGGCGGCGTTCGCGACGAGCAGGCCGACGGCGTGCACCGCCTCGTGCCGGGGCAGCCCGCCCGCCACGAGCCGCTCCAGCGCGCGGCGCACCTCCGGCGGCTCGCCGCTCGCGAGCTGCGCCTCGACGACCAGGTGCAGGGCCGCGTGCAGGCGCGGCTTCGGCATGCGCGCGTGCGAGGCCAGGCCGGCGTGGTGCGCCTCGACGGCGCGGAGGCGCTCGGCCTCGTCCGCGGCGAGCCAGGCGCTCGGGTCGGGGGCGTGATCGGCGTCGTAGTCCACGGTTCCTCCGCGGGCGGGATCCTGCTCGGGAGCGCCCGCCGGGGCAAGGCCCGCACGGCGCGCGGGCGCGCTCCGCGATACCATGCCGCCATGCCCGGACGCACGCTCGCCGCCGCCGCCCTCGCCGCCGCCCTCGCGCTCGGCTGCCGCACGCCCGAGCAGAAGCTCCTCGACACCCGCCGCGAGCTCCGCACCACGCTCGACGACCTGTACGCCGACTACCGCGAGGCGGCGGCGCCGGAGGGCGGCGAGGACGGCGGGGTGATCGGCCGGCTGTTCGGCGAGGTGGACCGGAGCTGGTTCGAGCAGCAGTGCCTGGCGCTCGGGCGCGGCGAGCGCCCGGTGGGGATGTCGGGGCGGCTGGAGACGTTCCTGCGCGAGCGGGGCAACGCGCGCGCCTGCCGGAAGGCGGCCGACCTGCAGCTGGAGATCGACGGGCTCGAGCGCGAGACCGGCGGGCGCGAGGCGAGGTAGCGCGGGGACGGCGCGGCTCACCCGCCGGGCAGGTGGCGCCAGACGCTCGGGTACAGCTCGCAGGGCGCGCTGCCGTCCGGGTAGCCGATGCGCCCGGCCAGCTCCTGCGCCACGCGCTCGAAGTCCATCCACCGCGGATCGCGGTGGTCGCGGTCGCCGATCACCGCGTGCCCGATCTCGTGCACGAGCACCGTCGCCTCGACGCAGCGGAACGTGCCGATCGACGGATCGCGCGTGGTGAGGCGGATGTCGCCGTCGAAGCAGCCGAGCGCGGTCCCCATGCCGCCGCAGCTGACGAACTGCTCGTCCTGGAACGTGACGGTCCGGTGCGCGAGGGCCTTCCAGTCGCCGCCCCAGTACGCGAGCGCGGCGGACATGGTGGACTCGAGGCGGCGCGCGAAGTCGGGGTGGTGCGCGAACGGCGCGGTGGTGTCGACCACGACCGCGGTCTGGTGCACGACGAGGTCCGGCCCCCGCCCACAGGACGTGGACACCGTCAGCAGGAGCAGGGCTGGAATCGCGACGCGCACCGCACGCACCCCGTGAACCGTGGAGTGAAGCGTAGGCGTCGGTGCGTGCAGCGGGTAGCCACTGCTACCGTGACACACGACCTCCGGACGCGATCCGGGTGCGGCACCACGGAACACCGCGGCGAGGTGACACGGATCGGCGGTATCACCGGGGCGCTGCGCCACGATCCCGCGGTGCGTCACGGCCTCCGCCGCGACGATCGGCCGGCGCTTCCCGGCTCAGACCCGGGCGCGCACCGCGATGGCCCGGGCCGGCAGCGTGAACGCGCCGGAGGGCCGCCCCAGCCGCTCCCAGCAGCCGTCGCGGAGCAGCGCCTGCTGGCCCGGCGGCTGGGCGGCCAGGTAGGCGCCCATGGGACCGATGCCGGCGCCCAGCGAGCGCCACAGGTCGTCGTCGAAGTCCTCGTACCGCGCCTCGACCTCCAGCGTCCCGGCGCGGATCTCGCGGAAGCCGGCGCGGGCGAACAGCGCCTGCAGCTCCGGCAGCCGCCGGAACGGGATCCGCGCGTCGTCCGGCGCGGCGGGATCGAGCGCGATGGCCGCGTCCCAGAACGCGGTCGCGAGCGCGAGCCCGCTCGCCTCGAACGTGCACGCCGCCACCACGCCGCCCCGGCGCACCACGCGGCCGAGCTCCGCCGCCATCCGGTCCGGCTCCTTCACGAACGAGAGCACGAGCTGCGAGAGCGCCGCCGCGAACGCGCCGTCCTCGAACGGCAGGGCCTCGCCGGAGGCGCGCCGCACGTCGGCGCCGGGCACGCGCGCACGGCACGCCTCCACGAACGGCTCCGAGGGATCGACCGCCGCCACCTGCGCGCTCCCGAGCCGCTCCGCGAGCGCCGCGGCGAGGTTGCCCGGGCCACAGCCCACGTCGAGCGCGGGCCCCTCCACCACGCCGGCGAAGTCGATGAAGCGCGGCGCGAGCGGCCGCGAGTAGCGGCCCATGAAGCGGTCGTAGGCCGCGGCGGGGACGGCGAAGGTCATGCGCCGAGGGAGCGCACGGGGCGGTGCGCCGTCAACCGGCCTCCCCGGGCGAGTCGCCTCACTCCTCGTCTTCGGCCGCGACGCGCGTCCAGGGCACCGCCGCGAGCCGCGGGTACGCGATGGGCTCGCCGGTGCGCTCGCTCACGCCGTACGTGCCCGCGTCCAGCTTCGCGAGCGCGCGCTCGATGTCGGCGAGCAGCGCGCGCTCGCGCTCCGCCACGCCCAGGTGGTGGGCGGCCTCCGTCGAGCGCTGAGCGACCTCCTCCGGCTCGGTGCGCTCGCCCTCTGCCGGCACGTCCTCGACCGGCGTCGCGAGCAGGCGCTGCACGCGCCTGCGCTCCACCTCGAGCTTCCCGCGGAGCGTCTCGAGCTGCGCCGGGGTGAGCCCCGCTGCGCTGCGCACCATGACCGTCCTCCTCTCCGGCTCCCCTCGCGCGGGGGAACGTGATCAGCATAGTCCCCCGCGCCGCGTCCGCCGCGTCCCCCGCAGGCCTGCGCCATCGCGCACCTCCGCCCGCAGGCGCGGTCAGCGGATCCGCACCCCTGGCGGCCGCTCCGGCAGCGGGATGGGGTCCCGCTCACCGGGGATGGACGCGAACCGCCCGGCCCGCCAGTCGGCCGCTGCCTGCTCGATCCGGTCCCTGGAGCTGGAGACGAAGTTCCACCAGACGTGGCGCTCGCCGTCGATGGGCTCGCCGCCGAGCAGCAGCACGCGCGACGCCGACGGCGCGCGCAGCACCACCGGCGCCCCGCGGCGCAGCACCAGGAGCTGCCCGGCCGGGAAGCGAGCCCCGTCCGCCTCGATCTCGCCGCTCGCCACCAGGACCGCCCGCTCCTCCTGGTCCGGCGGCACCTCGAGGCGCGCGCCCGCGGCGAGGGCGGCGTCCACGTAGAGCGTCTCGGAGAGGACCCTCACCGGCGAGCGCGCGCCGGCGAACGCGCCGGCGATCACCCGCAGGCGCACCCCGCCCTCCTCCAGCGTCGGGAGCGCCTCGGCGGCGACGTGCGCGAACGACGGCTCGTCCTCCTCGTGGGCGCGCGGCAGCGCCACCCAGCTCTGGATCCCGGACAGCCGGCCGCCGGCGGCCCTCGCCGCGGGCGGCGTCCGCTCGGAGTGCGCGATCCCGCGCCCGGCGGTCATCCAGTTCACCGCGCCGGGCGCGATCACCTGCACCGAGCCGAGGCTGTCGCGGTGCAGCAGCTCGCCCTCGAAGAGATACGTGACGGTGGCGAGCCCGACGTGCGGATGCGGGGCGACGTCGAGCCCGTCCCCACCGCGGAACAGGACCGGCCCCATCTCGTCGAGGAACACGAACGGCCCCACCATCCGCCGCTGCATCGCGGGCAGCACGCGCCCGACCCTCACCCCGCCGAGCTCGCGCGTGCGCGGGACCAGCACCGTCTCGATCGCCGGCCCGGCCCGGTCGGCCCTCGCCGCATCCTCAGCCATGGCAGTCACCTCGGCGCCCCGGGCGCGTGCACCGGGCCGCCGCTCCGATGGTGCGGGGGTCTCCCGGATCCCCGGCTTGCGCGCCGCGCCCTCCGGAGGTTTAAGGGGCGACCATGTCCGACACCACCCCGAAGGCGCCGCGCCGGCGCCGCTGGCTCCGCGCCGCCGCCCTCCTCGGTGGGCTCCTGTGCACGTACACCGCGCTCGGCTTCCTGGCGGCCCCGTCGCTCGTCCGCCGGGTCGCGGTGAAGCAGGCGTCGGCCGCGCTGCGCCGGCCGGTCGAGATCGACCGCGTGCGGATCAACCCGCTCGCGCTCTCGGTCACGGTGGAGGGACTCCGGGTGAAGCACGGGGACGGCGCGCCGTTCGCGGCCTGGGACTCGCTCTACGTCCGGCTCGCGCCGCTCCGCCTGCTCGCCGGGGACGTCGGGTTCGCCGAGATCCGCCTGGTGCGCCCCGCCTTCCACGTCGGCCTCGACGCGCGCGGCGCGCTCACCTTCGAGGACCTGCTCGCCGGCGAGCCGGACGCGCCGAAGGCGGGCGCTCCCGCCGCCCCGGCGAAGGAGGGCGGGCTGGGGCTCTCCATCGGGCGGCTCGCGGTGGAGGAGGCGCGGGTGGTGTTCCGCGACGCCACCCGCAAGCCGGCGTTCGAGACCACCCTCGGCCCGCTCACCGTCCGCCTGGAGTCCTTCCGGACCCGCGGCGGCGGCGACAGCCCGTACTCGTTCACCGGCACGACCGAGTCGGGCGAGACGTTCCGGTGGACCGGCACGGTGCGCAGCGCGCCGCTCCGCTCCTCGGGCACGCTCGCCTTCGAGCGGATCCAGCTCCCCAAGTACGCGCCCTACATCCACGACCAGGCGCCGGTGGACCTGGCCGAGGGCGTGCTCGACTTCGAGACCGCCTACGAGCTGGCGTGGGGCGCCGACGCCCGCGTGCTGCGCACGTCCGGCGGCAAGCTGAGCGTGGAGCGCCTCGCGCTGGCGCCGCGCGGCGAGGCCGACGCGCCGGTGCGGCTGCCGCGGGTGGAGGTCGCCGGGATCCAGGTGGACGCGCTCGCGAAGCAGGCCTCCGTCGCGACGGTGGCGGTGCGCGGCGGCGCGGTGCGGGCGCGCCTGGAGCAGGACGGCAAGCTCGAGCTGGCGCGGATGGCGCCGCCGCCCTCCCCCGCCTCGCCGGAGCCCTGGCGCTGGTCGGTGGGCGCGCTGGAGGTCTCGGGCCTGGCGGTGGACGTCGAGGACCGCTCGACCGCGCGGCCCGTCCGGCTCCCGCTCACCGACGTGGCGGTGAGGCTGGAGGGGATCCGCCCCGGCCCGGAGACGGCCTGCCCGCTCACCGCGTCGCTCGCCTGGAACGGGCGCGGCCGGCTCGCGGTGAAGGGCGAGGTGCGCCCGTTCGGCGATCGCGGCACGCTCGCGCTCGAGGCGGAGGCGCTCGATCTCGTGCCGCTCGCGCCGTACCTCGACGCCTCGCTGGTGGCGCAGCTCACCGGCGGCCGCGCCGGCGCGAAGGCCACCCTCGGCTACGACCTCGGCGGCCAGGCGCCGCGCTGGACGTTCGCCGGCGACGTCCGGCTCGACGCGCTCGCGGTGGCGGAGGCCGGCAACGAGGACCTGCTGCGCTGGCGGGCGCTGGAGGTGAGCGGCATCGACGCCGCCTCGACCCCGCCGCGCGCCACGGTGCGCCGGGTGCGCCTCGTCGAGCCGCGGGTGAAGGCGTACGTCTGGGAGGACGGCGCCACCAGCGTGGCGCGCGCGCTCCGCCCGGCGCCGGCGTCGGCTCCGGCGGCGGCCGCGCCGGCCGGCCCGGCCTGGCGCACCTCGATCGGCAGCGTGGAGGTCGTGGGCGGGCGGGTCGCCATGGTGGACCGCTCGGTGACGCCCGCGGCGGTGGTGAACCTGACCGGCGCCCAGGCGACGGTGACGCGGCTGTCGTCGGACCCGAAGGTGCGCTCCAGCGTGGACGTGCGGCTGCAGGTGGAGGGGGCCTCGCCGGTGCGCGTCACGGGCACGCTCAACCCGCTGCAGAAGGAGGCGTACACCGAGCTCGTGGTCGCCTCCGAGGGCGTGGACCTGTCGCCGCTCGGCCCCTACGCCGGCAAGTTCCTGGGCTACGGGCTGCAGAAGGGGAAGCTCGATCTCGATCTCAAGTACACGGTGGTGAACCGCGCGCTCACCTCCACCAACGTGGTCCGCGTCAACCAGCTCACCCTGGGCGACAAGACCGAGAGCCCGGACGCGACCAAGGTCCCGGTGCGGCTGGCGCTGGCGCTGCTGCAGGACCGCGAGGGCGTCATCCTGCTCGACGTCCCGGTGGAGGGGAACCTCGACGACCCCGAGTTCCGCCTGGGAAAGGTGATCTGGCGCACCATCCTCAACGTGCTCGTGAAGGTGGCCACCTCGCCGTTCACCGCGCTCGCGTCGCTGGTGGGCGGCGAACAGGCCGACCTGTCGCTGGTCGAGTTCACCCCGGGCACGGCCGAGCCGCTGCCGGCCGCGAAGGAGCGGATCGCGCTGCTGGCGAGGTCGCTCGGGCAGCGGCCCACGCTCGGCCTCGAGCTGGAGGGCTCCGCCGATGCGGTTCAGGACGGCCCCGCGCTGCGGCGCGTCGCGCTCGAGCGCGCGCTCCGCCGGGCCAAGGCCGAGACGCTCCGCCCGGCCCCGGCGAGCCTCGACGAGGTGACGCTCGGCGCGGAGGAGCGGGTCCGGCTGGTGAAGGCGGCGTACCACGCGGCGTTCCCCGCCCCGCCGCCGGCCACGAAGGGCGAGGCCGCGCCGGCGCCCACGCCGCAGGAGATGGAGGAGCGGCTCGCGGCGGCGGCCCAGGTGCCGGAGGACGCGTACCGGGCGCTCGCGGCCGAGCGGGCGCAGCGCGCGCGGGAGGCGCTGCTCGCGGCCGGCCTGGACCAGGCGCGGCTCTTCCTCGCGCAGGGCGGCGAGCGGGCGCGCAAGGAGGGCGGCGCGCGCGTCTACTTCAGCGTGCGCTGACCCCGGCCCGGAGACGCTACAGCTCGACGGCCCAGTCCGCGGCGCGCGGGGCGACGCCGCCCTGGATCACCCAGGAGACCTGGAACGCCCAGCCGGCCTCGTGCACCGGGCCGCTCGCGTCGGCGCTGGCGCGGCGGAGGCTGCGGCTCACGTCCACCGCCACCGCGTGGGCGCCGAGGACGCGGACCGACCCGCGCGCGCCCAGCTCCGCGATGCTCTCGTCGCCGGCCACCTCGCCCTCCCCGAAGATCAGGTACTGGCGCGCGACCACGCCCAGGCGGGCGCGCGTCCCGGCCACGAGATCGAGGCCGGCCTGCCCCTGAGCGCCGGGGCCGATCCGGTAGTCGCGGCCCTTGCCGTCGTCGCCGCGGTCCACCGTGCCGGCCGCGCCGAGGATCACGGCCGCGCCGACGAGGTCGCCCTCCAGCGCGAGCCCGCCGCCCAGGTCGGCGTGCGCGCTCGCGCCGGCGCCGAGCGCGCTGGTGGAGACGCGGAAGCGCTGCGGCGTGTCGAAGTCGAACAGCAGGAACAGCCCGTAGAGCCCGCGGGCCGGCGCCGCGTCGAAGGTGCGACCCGCGAGCAGGCCGCGCGCCCGCACCGTGGCGTCCGGATCGCGCGCGAAGCCGTAGCGCGCCTCCAGCACGAAGTGGTCGAACGGCCTGTCCAGCTCGAGGTCGGGATCACCCGGCAGGCCCCAGGCGAAGTCGAGGCCCACCCCGCCGCCCCAGGTGCCGCGATCGCCGGTCGCGTCGCCGGTGGCGCCGCCCATGGCGAGCGCCCAGCGCGACGAGGTGGCGCGCTCGGGACGCGTCGGCCCGAGCAGGCGCCGGTTCACCGCGCCCATGGGCGAGAGCACCGCCGCGGCCATGCCGTTCCAGGTCCCCCCCTCCGCGCGCAGCGCGTCGGAGAAGCGCCCCAGGATCTCGCCCAGCACCATGCCGGCCACCGTGGTGGTGACCTGGTCGTTGCGCGAGGGCCGCTCGGTCTCGCCCGCGATCTCCCAGAGGCCGCTGGCCGCGAACGCGTAGGCCGAGGACACCCAGAACCCCTGGCCGGCCGAGCGCGCCGCCGAGAACGCCCAGGTCCCCTGGTACGGGTGGCCGAACTGGTTCACCCAGAACTGGTCGTCGTCGAGCACCCACCGGCTGCGCAGGTTGCGGCCGATCGAGTCGCCGGAGATGTCCGCCCACGGGGCCGCGCCCACCCAGCGGTTCCAGCCCATCATCGCCAGGTTCACCGAGAGCGACTCGACCGCCGGCACCGTCCAGCGCGAGGCGGCGCCGCGGCGCGGGAGCGGATCGTGCCAGGCGTCCTCCGGCAGCGTGCCCACGCCGGGCCCGTCCTCGCGCGGCGGGATGCGCAGGTCGGGGAGGCCGGCCGCGAGCCCTTCGCGCGCGGGCGCCACCCCGGCGGCCGCGACGCCGCGGGCGCTCCGGGAGGCGGGCGCGGGCGGCTTCAATCCGGTCCGACCTTGCACCGCCGGCGGCGTGGCCGCGGACGCCTCGGCGGCCGGGGTGGCATGGGGCACGGCCAGGCAGGCGAGCGCGGCGACGACGGCGTCGAGGGTGTGACTGCGGTTCGGCACGCCTGCGACCAGTGCAAGCGGGCTGCCGCGCGGAAAGCCGCGTGATCCCGGAGGTGTCGACCCGGCCTGTCGGAATTCCACCAGCGCGGGTGAGCGCCGGTGTCGCCGCGTCGGCGGGCGCGCTTGCGCGCCATCAAGCGCGCGGCGGAGCCCCGCTCAGGCGAGCGCGGACTCGACGAAGTCGCCGCCTTGGAAGCGGAAGCGCCGCGCCTCGGTGACCTTCCCGGCCCGGACGCCGAACACCAGGTACTCGGCGCCGGGCACCACCGGCACGCCGTCGGCGAGCGCGTCGGCGCGGTCCTTCGCCGAGAAGGACGCGCCCACCTCCACGTGCGAGTGCCACACCGCCACCACCTCGCCGCCCTCCGCGTCGAGCGCCTGGAGGAGGCGGAGGTGCGATCGCGGGTCCATGAGGTAGCTGTCGCGGCTGGTCCGCGGGAACCCGACCGGATCGTGGCGGTGGTAGCGGTCGGCGGCGTTCGGGACGGGCTCGATCTCCAGCGCGCCGCGGCGCCGCACCACGAAGCCGCACACCTCGCGCTCGGCGTCCGCCTCGCACAGCGCCGCGATGCGCGCGAGCAGCGCCGCGCCGTACTCGATCTCGACGCTCACCGGGCGGCCGGCACGGCTAGTAGCGCGGGACGGTGGGATCGATCTCCTCCGCCCAGCGGAGGATCCCGCCCTCGAGGTTCCACACCCGCTTGAAGCCGGCCTCCTGGAGCTGGCGGACCGCCTTCGCGCTGCGCTGTCCGCTCTTGCAGTAGACGACGAGGTCGCGCGCGCTGTCGAACGTCCGGAGCGCCTCGGCGAACGTCGAGAGCGGCGCCAGGCGCGCGCCCTCGATGCGACCGATCTCCCACTCGTGCGGCTCGCGCACGTCCACCAGGTCGAGGTCGTCGTGGCGGCGGCGGCGCGCGTCCAGCTCGCCGACCGTCATCGTCGGGACGCCGTCCGCCGGCGGCTCCGCCTCGGCCCCGCGGATCCCGCAGAACTGCTGGTAGTCGATGAGCGCCTGGAGCTCGCGCGTCCCGCAGGCGGGGCAGCGGGGGTCCTTCCGCAGCTTCACGGTGCGGAACTCCATGCCGAGCGCGTCCACCAGCAGCAGCCGCCCGACCAGCGGCTCGCCCACCCCGGTGACGAGCTTCACCGCCTCGGTCGCCTGCACCAGCCCGACCAGCCCCGGCAGGATCCCGAGCACCCCGCCCTCGGCGCAGGACGGCACCATGCCCGGCGGCGGCGGCTCCGGGTACAGGCAGCGATAGCAGGGGCCGTCGGCGGTGCAGAACACGGTGGACTGCCCCTCGAACCGGAAGATGGACCCGTAGACGTTGGGCTTGCCGAGCAGCACGCAGGCGTCGTTCACCAGGTACCGCGTGGCGAAGTTGTCGGTGCCGTCCACCACCAGGTCGTAGCCGGAGAGGATCTCGAGCGCGTTCTCCGAGGTCAGCCAGGCGTCGTGCGCGATCACCCGCACGTGCGGGTTCACGTCGCGGATGCGCTCGCGCGCCGAGTCGAGCTTCTTGCGGCCGACGTCCTTCGTGCCGTGCAGCACCTGCCGCTGGAGGTTGGTGACGTCCACCACGTCGGCCTCGACCAGGCCGAGCGTGCCGACGCCGGCGGCGGCGAGGTACAGCGCGTTGGGGGAGCCGAGCCCGCCCGCGCCCACCAGGAGCACGCGCGCGGCCTTCAGGCGCCGCTGCCCCTCCACCCCGACCTCCGGGATGATGAGGTGGCGGCTGTAGCGGAGGATCTCTTCCTTCGAGAGCTCGGGGAGCTCGGAGGCGGGGCGGCCGATGGACATGGCTACCCTCCCGCGATCGCGGGGACGACCACGATCTCCGCGCCGTCCGGCACCGGCGTGGCGAAGCCCTGCTGGAACCGGATGTCCTCGTCGTCGACGTAGAAGATCACGTACGGATACGGCTCGCCACGCGCGTCGCGCAGCCGGTCGCCGAGCGCGGGGAAGCGGCCGGCCACGTCGGCGACGACCTCGCCGACCGTGGCGCCGCGCACCGCGTGGACGGTGGTGCCGCCGGCGGCCTGCGCGAGCACCGTGGGCAGCCTCAGGGTTGCGGACATTCGTTCGTTCCTCTCGTTCACGCGTCGACGAGCGCCGCGACCTCGCGGAGCTTCGGGGAGATGACCGGCGCCTCGGGGAGCGCCGGCTGGATGGCCTCGACCGTCTTGAGGCCGTTGCCGGTGATGCAGAGCACGAGCTCGTCGGAGGGGCGGAGCTTGCCCGTCCCCGCCAGCCGGAGCGCGGCCACCACGGTCACGCCGCCGGCGGTCTCGGTGAAGATGCCGGTGGTCCGGGCCAGCAGGCGGATGCCGTCCACCAGCTCGGCGTCGGACACCGCCTGCGCGTCGCCGCCCGAGCCGCGGATGGCGCGCGCCGCGAAGACGCCGTCGGCCGGGTTGCCGATGGCGATGGAGCGCGCGATGGTGCGCGGCACCACCGGCGTGACGGTCTCGCCGCCCGAGGCCACCAGGTTCACGATGGGCGCGCAGCCCTCGGCCTGCGCGCCGTACATGCGCGGGGAGGCGCCGTCCACCAGCCCGGCGCCGAGCAGCTCGTGGAAGCCCTTGTCGAGCTTCGTCACCAGCGAGCCGCCGGCCATCGGCGCGATCACCGCGTCCGGCAGCCGCCAGCCGAGCTGCTCGGCGATCTCGAACGCCATGGTCTTCGAGCCCTCGCCGTAGTAGCTGCGCAGGTTCAGGTTCACGAGGCCCCAGCCGAACCGGTCCGCCACCTGGGCGCAGAGCCGGTTCACGTCGTCGTAGGTGCCGCGGACGCGCACCAGGCGCGGCCCGTACACCGCCGTCCCCACGATCTTGCCGACCTCGAGGTCCTCCGGCACGAAGATCCACGCGTCGAGGCCGGCGCGGGCCGCCTGCGCCGCGACCGCGTTCGCGAGGTTGCCGGTGGAGGCGCAGCCCACGGTGCGCAGCCCGAGCCCGACCGCGGCGTTCAGCGCCACCGCGACCACGCGATCCTTGAACGAGAGCGTCGGGTGCGAGACGGCGTCGTTCTTCACGAGGGCGCGGCGCACACCCAGCGCGCGGGCGAGCGCCGGGGCGTCGACGAGCGGGGTGAAGCCGGTGTCGAGCGAGACCACCGGCTCGGAGCGGAGCGGGAGGAGCTCGCGGTAGCGCCAGATCGACCGGGGGCGCGCCTCGATCTCGGCGCGGGTCGGGAGAGCGCCCGGCGTCTCGTAGACCGGCTCGAGCGGGCCGACGCACTCGGAACAGACCGCCACCGGCGCGGGGTCGAAGCGCGCGCCGCAGCGGCGGCAGACCAGGGGGGCGAGGGCGGGGCGGCCCGGGAGGGCGGCCTCCGCCGGCGCGGCGGGGCTCGCCGCCGCAGGGAGCGAGGACATCGAGGATCCTTTTGCCTCACCCGGCGCCGATCCGAGGTGCCGGACGCCGGGCGAGAGGCCTTTTAGCGGTTGGTTTTACGTGGCCGCAATACGCCGCAAATCGCCACGGGCTGCGCTTCGCCCCGGACCGTCCGAGGTGGGCGAATCCTAGTTAGCGGACGGGTATCCTGTCAAGCGGACAACGGAGATTCCTCCGCGCAAACGGACGCATCGTCGCGTCCATTTCGGCGGGAACTCCTTCGAGGTCAGGCGAGGCCGGAGCCCAAGCGAGCTCGGCCGAGATGAGACGCCGGACCGATGCAGACTTCCGGCGGAACGCATCGCATCGCCTCCGGAACAGGATGACGATGCAGGCGAACTGGAGGAAGCAGAGGGATCTCTCAGGCGGCGGACAGCGGTGAGGCAGACGGCCCACGTTGCGCCGGTCCTCAACACCCACAGCGTGCCGTTGAGCACGTCGCGCGGATCGCGCCACGACCGATCGCCCGTGCTCGCCAGCGCGCATGACGTCCGGTTCGGAGATGAACGGAGGGGTGACGTTCCACTGCTCGTCCGTCAGTCCATCCTCAGTCTCAGATTGCGAGCGAGATTGGCCGGCGAACATCCGACCGAGGGCCGACCAGTTCCGATCGAACCTCGTGGGCCTACGTCCGCCGGACTGTGGAATGCGTTCTAGGGCCCGTTCCCGTTCGCTCCTGCGGTGCGCTCGTGCGCATCGACTGTGCGAGGCGGAGTACGACCGGAACAAGAGATCCCGGAAGGCGTAACAACCCACCCTGTAGAACGAGAGGATGACCAACCACAGGGGCTTGTCTTGCGACACCATGGCGCACCATTCGCGATTGATACTGTGAGTGCAGACACGTATTCTCGTCTCGTCGTCCGCAACCGGTGCGAAGCATCTCGCCACGAAGAAGCCCGTGCGAAAGCTGCTGCGGGCCTCGTGTAAGACCACGGAGGGCGCATCCCTCATTGCCATCGCCGGCAGGTCGTTCGTGTCGTCGCAACCATCATGACCGGCTTTCTCGCCACCATCAGCGAGAGCGCGGCGGATGACGGCAAGCTGAACGGGCCCAACTCATCGCTGCCATCCAGCCCTGGGCGACCCACGGCAGTCCCACCAGAATTCCTGGTCACTCCCTTCGGCTATTTTCACCCCGACTGCGTAATCGAGATATCCGATGACGAGGAAGCCGTCGATGACGAGATCCGACAAAGAGACGGCTCCGCGCGGCGCGCCCTCAAGGCTTGTGAACATCCAGCCTACGATCACTTTGGGAACAAGCGTCACGCAAACAACCAGCAAACGAACGACTCCAGCCGATCGCTCGTATTCCCTCCTACCATTGAGTGGGCTTGGGTCGAGTACGCTTACAGCACCACCGCCGGGCCCATCAGTTGGCTCTCAGCCACCTGGACCGTCCCAGACGCCCCTCCAGTTTCCGGCTCGCAGGTCGTGTATCTCTTCCCGGGGGCCCAGGCCACGACCTCAATGGATTTCATCATTCAGCCGGTCCTTGGCTGGAATGCTGCGAGCGATCATCGCTGGACGATTGCCAGTTGGAATTGTTGCCGGAACGGTAACAGCCTACATAGCGCGCTGCTGCCGGTGGTCCCTGGGACTGCACTCGCCGGATACGTATGGGGCAGCAATTGCAACATTCAGACCGGGGTATGCACGGGCATACAAGTGCAAACCAGCACCGCCAGCGGATCAAGCACGACCCTGAACACCTCCTCCTATGGATACGCCATGGACTGGCTCGTTGCAGGCGCGCTGGAGGTGTACAACATGGACGACTGTCGCAAGTACCCGGCAGGCCGAGGCGTGACCTTCGGGAATCTCAGCTTCAATGCCGTCGGAGGCGGTAGCGTCGCCCCCATTTGGACGACGACGGTGGCATCCGCCCTTGCGCCCGAATGCAACTATTCCGTAACAAACAGCCCAGCGAGCTCCAGCGTAACGTTGAACTGGTGCACACCGGCGTCACCAGCCTGCAACGGGATCACGTGCGGAGCCATCCCGGACGGCTGCGGGGGATCCTTCTGGTGTGGATGTTCAGGCACTGGATCCAAGTGCTTTGATACGGAAGGCTGGTGGTACTCAGGAATGGAGTGCGTAAACAATCGGTGCGTTCCGACCTCATGCGACTGACCCTGCTCCGCGTCATCCCATTCTCCGCCTTCTAGGACGCGAGCGCAGCGGACACCCAGTTTTCGCATGAGCCGCGTCGCGCGAGGGGATCCCATGCTTCGAGCATCGATGATCGCTGGATGTGTCATCGTATCGTTAGCTTGCGGCAGCTCGGGCGACTCGCTCCACGATCGCTGTCTCGCCATCACGGCAGCGTATGAGGCCGCGTTGCCGGCCGCGCTCGCGTGCGATCCCTCGGCGCCGGACCCGTGCACCGTCGGGCGGCCCTCCGTGATGGCGCTTCAGGACGCCGACGGCGTCATTCACCCGGAGGCCTTGTGCCTCGCACCCTGCTACCACTCGGTGAACTCCCGCAACGTCTCCGGGTTGGACGCGCTGCTGGCCGAATACGATTCGGCGGGTTGCGCCTACGCTGCCTGCTGGTGCCAGCCGCTGCCGGTGCGGTGCGACGCCTCGGGTACCTGTTACGGACTGATACCACCGTGATGCTGGCGCCTCTCGAGCGGCGTGGCGCGCCGACGTATCAGCGGACCTGCCGGTACATGAGATCCAGCAGCTCGTCGTACATGGCGTCGGCCTCGGGCCCGCCGGCCTGGATGGCGTTCGTGGCGCAGTGCTTCAGGTGGTTGCGCATCAGCTCGCGCCCGACCGCCCGGAGCGCCTCGTGCACCGAGGCGATCTGCGTGAGGACGTCGGCGCAATAGCGCCCCTCCTCCACCATCCGCTGCAGCCCGCGCACCTGGCCCTCGATGCGGCGCAGGCGCTTGAGGTTCGCCTCCTTGCCCGCGGCGTCCACCGCCACCGCCCGCCCGCCCGGCCCGACGTGCTCGCCGGTGGCGCAGGCGCAGGCGGCGAGCGCCTCGGTCCCCTTGCTCTCCTTCGTTCCCATCCCGTCCTCCTAGGCCCCGCCGAACCGCCGCAGGCGCAGGCTGTTCGTCACCACGCTCACGCTGCTGAACGCCATCGCCGCGCTCGCCAGCACCGGCGACAGCATCAGGCCGAACGCCGGGAACAGCACGCCCGCGGCCACCGGGATGCCGACCACGTTGTACGCGAACGCCCAGAACAGGTTCTGGCGCATGGTCCGCATGGTGCGCCGGGAGAGCGCGATCGCGTCGGCCACCGCGCGCAGGTCCGGGCGCATCAGCGTCACGTCGGCGGCCTCCAGCGCCACGTCGGTGCCGCTGCCCATGGCGATGCCGATCTCCGCCCGCGCCAGTGCCGGCGCGTCGTTGATCCCGTCGCCCACCATGGCCACCACGCGGCCCTCCGCCTGCAGCCGCTCCACCTCGGCCACCTTGCCCTCCGGCAGGACGCCGGCCACCACCCGCTCCACGCCCGCGGCGCGGGCCACCGCCTCGGCGCTGCGGCGCACGTCGCCGGTGAGCATGACGACCTCGAGGCCCATGCGGCGC
This sequence comes from Anaeromyxobacter sp. K, assembly GCF_000020805.1. Lineage (NCBI taxonomy): Bacteria > Pseudomonadati > Myxococcota > Myxococcia > Myxococcales > Anaeromyxobacteraceae > Anaeromyxobacter > Anaeromyxobacter sp. K. The sequence continues at coordinate 4,043,231 of NC_011145.1, forward strand.
AGCCGCGCCACCGCCTCGCGCGAGGTCGGCCGCAGCTCGTCGGCCACCGCGAGCAGGCCCGCCAGCCGCCCGTCCACCGCCGCGAACACCGCGGTGCGGCCCTCCGCGGCCAGCGCGCCGGCGTCGGCCTCCAGGGGCGCGGTCGAGACGCCCTCCGCCTCGAGCAGCGCCGCGTTGCCGACCACCACGCGACGGCCGCCGGCGAGGCCGCGCGCGCCGCGCCCGGTCACCGACTCGAACGCCTCCACCGGCGGCACGGCCGCGCCCCGCGCGGTCGCGTGCGCCGCGATGGCCGCGGCGAGCGGGTGCTCGCTGGCGCGCTCCACCGCCGCCACCAGGCCGACCAGCGCGTCCTCGTCCACCGGCGCCCCCGGCGCGACGCGGACCTCGGTGACCGCCGGCTTGCCCTGGGTGAGCGTGCCGGTCTTGTCGAGCACCACCGTGTCCACCGCGTGGGCCCGCTCCAGCGCCTCGCCGCCCTTGAGCAGCACGCCCAGCTCGGCGCCCTTGCCGGTGGCGACCATCACCGCGGTCGGGACCGCGAGGCCCATCGCGCACGGGCAGGCGATCACCAGCACCGCGACCGCGGCGACCAGCGCGCGCACCGCGGGCGCCGCGTCGGCGGCCACGAACCAGACCACGAACGTGGCGATGGAGATCGAGAGCACCACCGGCACGAAGATGCCGCTGATGCGATCGGCCAGCTTCTGGATGGGCGCGCGGGAGCCCTGCGCCTCGCGCATGAGCTTCACCACGTGCGCGAGCACCGTGTCCGCGCCCACGCCGGTGGCGCGGTAGCGGAACGCCCCGGTGCCGTTGACCGTGGCGCCGATGACGCGGTCGCCGACCCGCTTCTCGACCGGCAGGGGCTCGCCGGTGAGCATCGACTCGTCCACCGCGCTCGAGCCGGCCACGAGCTCGCCGTCCACCGGCAGCCGCTCGCCGGGGCGCACCACCACCACGTCGCCCTCGCGCACGTCCTCCACCGGCACGTCCACCTCGGCGCCGCCGCGCACCACGCGCGCGGTGCGGGGCTGGAGCTGCATGAGCTTGCGGAGCGCGACCGAGGTCTGCCGCTTGGCGCGCGCCTCCATGGTGTTGCCGACCAGGATGAGCGCGATGATGAGGACGACCGCCTCGTAGTACACGTCGGGCGGGACGCCGCGCGACACGAAGAAGCCGGGCGCGACGGTGGCGGCGAGCGAGAGCAGGTACGCGGCGCCGGTGCCGACCGCGACGAGCGTGTTCATGTCGGCGGAGTGGTGGCGGAACGCCGCCCAGGCGCGGGTGTAGAAGTGCCGCCCGGCCCACGCCATGACCGCGGTGGTGAGCGCGAGCAGCCCGTAGGAGAGCACCTGCTCCGGGATCGCGTAGAGCCAGGGCAGCGCGCGCTCCAGCACCGGGTCGAGCACGCGCATGCTCCAGCTCATGAACGGATCGGTGGGCGCGCCGAGGCCGTGATGCGCGTGGGCCGCCATGAGCGGCATGGACGCGACCATCGCCACCGCGCCGGCGGCGAGCGCCACCAGGGCTCGGGCGCGCAGCTCGCGGAACTCCTTCGCGCGGGCGGCGTCCTGCTGCTCCAGCGCGTCGGCGCCGGGCTCGGACAGCGCGGCGCCGTAGCCGGTGGAGCGCACCCGCTCGATGAGCGCCTCGGGCGCGGCGACCGCCGGGTCGTAGGAGATGGCCGCCTCCGCGGTCATGAGGTTGACGCTGGCGTCGAGCACGCCCGGCGCGCCGGAGAGCGCCTTCTGCACCCGCGCCTGGCACGCGGCGCACGTCATGCCCGAGACGTTGATGGTGACGCGCGCGCGGCGGTCGGCGGGGGTGGCCTCGACCGCGACGCCGGGGGAGGTGGCGGGCTCGCGCCCGCGGACGGTGGAGTCGGCGGGGGTGCTCATCGCGCGTCCTCCACCACCAGGCTGCCGCGCAGCATGCTCATGCCGCAGGTGAACTCGTACGTGCCCGCCTTCGCGGCGGGCAGGTCCACCGTCGTCCGCTCGTGCGCCGGCAGGAAGCGGCGGACACCGAACTCCGGGATCACCACCTCCTCGGAGCAGCTCGACTCCTCGCGCCGGTCGAACACCAGGCGCGCGGGCTGCCCGGCCCGGAGCCGGACGCGCGAGGGCGAGTAGCCGCCCTCCACCCGGATCACGGCCTGCTGCACGCCGGCCGCCCCGACCTTCGCCTCGGAGGCGCCCTTCCGCTTCTCGGCCAGGAAGAAGTACCAGTTCACCCACGCGATGGCGGCGACGCCGCCTGCGACCACCAGGATTTCCAGAAGATCCACGATTCGCTCCCGGGGCGGCATCATACCCCCGCCCCCTATCTCGGACGCCGGGAACATAAATAGGGGGAGGGGGTATGTCAACCGGGTGAGCGGCCATCCCCGTCCGGGGACGCCCGGGCTCGCCTCCCGACGCGCCCCGATCCGCTCCGGCGGTCGCCCGCCGGCCCGCGTATCACCGCGCGGCCGCACGCCGTCCCGGCGGGCGGCGCCGGAGGATCGTCATGAGGATGTCCCGCGCTGCTGGCCTGCTGTCCTTGCTGCTCGCCGTTCCCGCGCTGCCCGCGTTCGCCGAGGACGCGTCGCTCCCACCGGATCTCGAGAAGACCGTCCGCGAGTTCGAGGCCGCGTTCGGCGCGCAGGACGCGAGCCGCGTGGGCGCGCTGTTCGACGAGGAGGGCACGTTCATCAACCCCATGGGCCAGCGCGCGGTCGGGCGCGAGCAGATCACCGCGCAGTTCCGCACCGACTTCGAGCGCGTGCTGAAGGGCGTCCACAACGCACTCGCGGTCGAGCGCGTCCGGCTCCTCGGCGACCTCGCGCTCCTCGACGTGCGGCAGACGCTCTCCGGCGGCCACCCGCCGCCCGGCGCGCCGCGGCCCTGGGTCGCGCACGCGGTGGTGCTGGCGCGCCGGGCCGACGGCGCCTGGCGGCTGCTCGACGTCCGCCCGTACTTCTTCCTCCACGGCGTCGGCCCGGGCGGAAAGGCCGCCCCCGGCGCGCAGCGCAAGGCGCCGCCGCCTCCGTAGCGACGGGCCCTGTCCTCGCGACGCCGCCTCCAGCGGGCCCTGCCCTCGCGATGCCGCCTCCAGCGGGCCTTGTCCTTGCGTGCGCCGCCTCCAGCGGGCCCTGCCCTTGCGTGCGCCGCCTCCAGCGGGCCCTGTCCTGGAACGGGCCGCTGGGTCGGCGCTCCGGGCGTTCGCGGCGGTGCTCGCTCCGCAAGGCCTGGGACGTGGATGGATGGCCGGAACCGGGGCCATGGGATCGCGCAGGCCGACGCACCGGACGGGCCAGCCGCGGGATCGGGTCCAGCGCCGGCTGCGCCGGTCCCTTCGCAGCGGCTGTCCACGGCGGTGCAGGTCTAAGATCGGCTTGCTGCGCTGCGCTCCGGCGCGAACGCCCGGATCGCCTCGGGGGCGGCCTGACGTGAAGGGGAGGCGGTGGTGGGGACGCTGTCGCCGGGGGGAAGTTCTCGTACTGATCCCTCGAAGCCGCGTCCCACGGACCCCCGTCCGCAGCGCGGACGCCCTCGCCCGCGACCGCGACTGTCAGCGCAGGCGCAGCCCGCCAGGATCACGGATCGTGCGCGTATCCAGCCGGCATGCGCGGCGAGCATGTCTGAGGCCGCGTGTCGCGCCAGCGATACACGCGGCCGAGTTTGCGAGCGCGCCCAGGTGCATCGAACGCCGTCCGCGCGCGTCCTACGACCGAAGCCCCGCGCCGAGCATTCCTTCGCCACGTCGCGTGAGCGGGCGAGGGCGGGAGCGCACACGAGGACCCGCCCCCACGGCCCCCCGGCTTCGAGAGGACGCGGACGCGATCTGCGAGGGACCTTCACGCCTCCGTCCCGCACCCACGGCCCCCGGCTGCGAGTCACGCGCCCTTCCCGCCTTGCCCGCACGCGGCGGCGCGCCCGAGCAGGAGCGCGCGCTCGCGGGCGTTCCGCGTCATCCCGGCGGCCCGCTCCAGCTCGGCGCGGGCCTCCTCGTGGCGGCCGAGGCGGTAGAGCAGCTCGCCGCGCACGCTGGGGAGCAGGTGATAGCGGCGCAGCGACGGCTCGTCCGCGATCGCGTCCACCAGCTCGAGCCCGGCCGCCGGGCCGAACGCCATCGCGACCGCCACGGCCCGGTTCAGCTCGATGACCGGCGACGGCGTCAGCTCGGCCAGCGCGTCGTAGAGGGCGGCGATGCGCGGCCAGTCGGTCTCGGCGGCGGTGCGGGCGCGGGCGTGGCACGCGGCGATGGCCGCCTGCAGCGCGTACGGCCCGAGCGCGCCGCCGAGGCGCTCCACCCGCTCCAGCGCCGCCAGCCCGCGCTGGATGAGCAGGCGATCCCACCGGCTCCGGTCCTGGTCCAGCAGCAGCACCGGCTCGCCCGACGGCCCGACCCGCGCCGCCGCCCGCGAGGCCTGCAGCTCCATGAGCGCGGCCAGCCCGTGGACCTCCGCCGCGTCGGGCACGAGCGCCTGCAGCATGCGGCCGAGGCGGAGCGCGTCCTCGCACAGCGCCGGGCGCATCCAGTCGTCGCCGGCGGTGGCGGTGTAGCCCTCGTTGAACACGAGGTAGACGACCTCGAGCACCGAGCCGAGCCGCTCCTGGAGGTCCGCGCCGCGCGGCACCTCGAACGGCACCCGCGCCTCGGCGAGCGTGCGCTTCGCCCGCACGATCCGCTGCGCCACGGTGGGCTCGGGCAGCAGGAACGCGCGGGCGATCTCCTCGGTGGTGAGGCCGCCCAGCAGGCGCAGCGTGAGCGCGGTGCGCGCCTCGCGCGAGAGCACCGGGTGGCAGGCGATGAACAGGAGCCGCAGGAGATCGTCGCGCACCGGCTCGTCCACCGCCGCGTCGGGTGCCGGCGGGGCCGCGGGGCCGAGCGCCTCCGGGTCCGGCCCGAGCGCCTCGTGCTTGCGGTCCACCATGCGCTTCCGGCGCAGCTCGTCCACCGCGCGGCGCTTCGCGGTGGCCATGAGCCAGGCGCCCGGGTTCTCCGGGACGCCCGACTCCGGCCACCGCTCCAGCGCCGCGACCAGCGCGTCCTGCGCCAGCTCCTCCGCCAGCCCGACGTCGCGCACCATCCGCGCCAGCCCGGCGATGAGCCGGGGCGCCTCGATGCGGAACACCGCGTGCACGGCGCGGTGCGCGTCCGCGCGGGCGGTCACGCGGCGCGCTCCCGCGCCGCCGGTGCCGTCACCGGCTCGCCGCGTTGCGCTTGGCGCGCTCGAAGATCTCGGCCTCCTTGGCGGCGTCCTCCGGCGAGAGCACCTCCGGCGGGAAGTCCGCGGCCTCGGCCACCTGCCGCAGCTCCAGCTCGCCCTCCGCCCCCTCGCCCATCGGGTTCGGGCAGCGCCGGGCCCAGGCGACGGCCTCCTCCTTCGACTTCACCTGGATCATCCAGAAGCCGGCCACCAGCTCCTTCGTCTCGGCGAACGGCCCGTCCACCACCTCGACCTTGCCCTTCGAGAACTTCACCCGGGCGCCCTTCGAGGACGGGAGCAGCCCGTCGCCGGCGAGCAGCACGCCCGCGTTCACCAGCTCCTCGTTGTACCGGGTCATCGCCTGGATCAGCTCGCGGCTCGGCGGCGCTCCCGCCTCGCTCTCCGGGCTGGCCTTCACGATCATCATGAACCGCATGGTGTCTCTCCGTGGTCCGGGTTGTGGCGCGGGCCGGGCGGCCGGGCCGCCGCGCTCCGTGCCTCTATTGCGTCGACGATTCCGGAGCCGCCGGATCGACGGCTGCGACCGTCCCAGAGGGGGGTGAAACGCGACCGGTGAGGCGCAGGGTTCACGGAACGGCGTTCCCGTGCGGGCTCGCATGCCCGGCCGCGTTGCGCGCAGCCGCGCCGGCCCCAAGTAAATGCCCGTGCACACCCCCGCTCCCCGGAGCGCGCGCCGTCCCGCGCTCCCCCGTCGCCCTTCCGGTCCCGCGCTGTTCGCCGTCCTCCTCCCGCTCGCCCTCGCCTGCGCACAGAGCCGTGACACCAGCCACGACGCCTGTCCTCCCGAGGCGCCGGCGCTCGCGACCGGCGGCGCGCCGCACGCGCTCAGGACCGTGTTCGTGATCGTGATGGAGAACCAGGACTGGTCCGACATCGCCGGCAACCCCGCGGCACCGTACGTCAACGGCACGCTGCTGCCCGCGTTCGCGCACGCGCTGGACTACCGGACCGGCGGGCTGCACCCCAGCCTCGGCAACTACGTGTGGCTCGAGGCCGGCGATCCGCTGGGCATCCACTTCGACGCGCCGCCCGCGGACGTGCCGCTGCCGGTGACCTGCCACCTCGCGACCTACCTCGAGGACGTCGGGCTCACGTGGAAGGCGTACGCGGAGGGCATCGCCGGCGACACCTGCCCGCTCGTGAACGAGGGGACGTACGCGGTGCGGCACGATCCGTTCGTCTACTTCGAGGACGTCTCCGGCCACCCGTTCGACCCGCACAGCGCCCGCTGCATCGCGCACGTGCGGCCGTTCGAGGAGCTGGCCTCGGACCTCGCCGCCGGCACCGTGCCCCGGTACTCGTTCATCATCCCGGACGTCTGCGACGACGGGCACGACGCCTGCCCGCCGCTGAACGATCCCGTCGCGCAGCAGGACGCGTTCCTGGCGCGCGAGGTGCCGGCCATCATGGACAGCGCCGCCTACCGCGACGGCGGCGTCATCCTGGTGGTCTGGGACGAGGGCCACCGGGGCGACCACCCCATCGGCCTCATCGCGGTGTCGCCGCTCGCGAAGCCCGGCTACGCCGCGCCCGGCGCGTACACGCACGGCTCCACGGTGCGCACCGTGCAGGAGATCCTGGGCGTCACGCCGCTGCTGCGGACGGCCGCCAGCTCGGCGAGCCTGTCCGACCTGTTCACGGCCTACCCGTAGCGGCCGCGATCGGCGCACGCGCCGTCTGCACCCGCAGCCGGCGATCCAGGAAGCCGCCCACGCGCTGCTCGTACTCGGCCCGGGCGAACGCGTGCAGGTCCACGTGCCCGGCGCCTGGCACCTCCCAGAGCGCCTTCGGCCCGCGGGCGCTCCGGTACAGCGCCCGCGACTCGGCGAGCGGTGTATACGGATCCGCCGCGCCGGCGAGCACGAGGAGCGGCGCCGTCTGGGCGCCGATGCGGTCCACCGGGCGGAGGTCGGCCGCGCGGACGCCCTGGCGCGGGAGCATCAGCCGCTCGACGACCGGCGCGAGCAGCGCGCCGAGCGGGCCGAGCCAGGCCCGCGCCCGGTTGCGGATCGCCGCGTCGATGGTCGGGTAGACCGACTCGAGCACCAGCGCGTCCACCTTCAGCGGGACCGGTCCGAGCAGCGCCGCCGCGCCGCCCATCGAGATGCCGATCACGCCGATCCGCTCGCCCGGCAGCGCCGCGCGCAGCCACTCCACCGCGGCGCGCGCGTCGCGGCTCTCCAGCGCGCCGTAGGTCGTCTGGGCCGGGCCGCTCGCGCCGTGCCCGCGGAAGTCGATCGCGAGCACCGAGTAGCCCGCCGCGGCGAGGAAGCGGGCGCGCCCGGCCATCTCGGCGGCGCTCGCGCCGATGCCGTGCAGCAGCAGGACGGCGCCCGCGCCCGGGTGCCCGCGCGCGAGCCAGCCGCGGATCGTGCTCCCGGAGCCGCTCCGCAGCTCGACCGGCCGCGCGTCGAGATCCGCGGGCGCCGGCGGCGCGCGCCCGGCGCGGGCCGGCGCGCTCATGCCGAGCGCCGCCGCGATGGAGAGCAGGACGCCGAGGCGGCGAAGGCGGGTGGGCCGGAAGGTGGAGCGCGTCGGGGTCAAGGAGGCGTGGGGTGCGTCCGGAGCAGCCGGCTCCAGGCGGCGCCGTCCGCGCCGCTACAGCTCATCTCTAGCCAGCGGGATCGTCCCGCGCACGGCGGCCCGGCGTCGCGAACGGAGCCCGAACACCAGCCGGAGCGGCTCCCAGGCGGCGACCCACCCGCACAGGCCGAGGCTGACGGCGAGCGAGGCGGCGGCGAGCCCGAGGAACGCGACCGGCAGGCCGGCGGAGTCGGCGCCCCGGTGCACCATCGCGGCGGCGAGGCCGACGATCACGCCGTGGTGGAGCACGTAGAACGGGTAGACGAGCGCGCTGGCGCGCTGGAGCGCCTCGCCGTCTCGCGCGAGGCACCGGCGCGCGCCGCCGAGCAGCGCCACCAGCCAGCACCACGACGCGCAGCCGTACCCGCCCCACAGCAGCACGCCGCCCGCCGAGCGGGCGGCCGGCAGGCGCGCCAGCACGTCCCCCGGCCACGCCCACGCGCAGAGCCCCACCGACGCGGCGGCCGCGATGACCAGCGCCGGCTTCCAGTGGCGATCGAGCGCGGCGGCGAAGCCGGGCTCCGCGGCCACCGCGAACCCCCACAGGAACGCCGGGAGCAGCAGCCCCCGGTTCGACCAGTCGTAGGCGAGCGGCGCGAAGCGCGGCGCCGCGGTCGCGGTGGCGATCCGGATCGCCACCGCCGGCAGCACCAGCCAGGCGAGGCCGGCGGGCCCCCGGCACGGCGCGGCCAGGCGCGCGAGCAGCCGGCGGCCTGCGGGACCGCGCAGCGCGGCGAGCAGCGGCGCGGTCGCGAGCGAGAACGCGAGCAGGAAGACGAGGAACCAGAGGTTGTGCCAGGCGAAGTTCCCCTCCGGATAGATGCCCTCGAAGAAGTGCGGGTAGAACGCGAGCAGCGATCCCTCGAACCGGCCCTGGAGGCGCCGCTCCACCCAGACCTGCGGCGGCACGAGCACCAGGATCCCGAGCGCGAGCGGCAGCCCGAGGCGGAGCAGGCGCTCGCGAACGTACCGGAGCGGCGAGCGGCTGCGGAGCGCGAGCCAGGCGGCCTCGCCGGCGAGCGTCATGAAGAGCGGCATGATCCACGGCGCGGGGAAGAACACGAGCTCGCCCAGCCACTTGCTGCGCAGCGCGCTCTGCACGTGCCAGGTGTCCCAGGGGTTGAACGGCTCGGCCGCGTGCACCAGGAACACCACCAGCATCCCGAGCACGCGCAGCCAGTCGAGATCCGCGCGCCGCGGCTCGCTCCGGTACCCCGTCGGCGTGACCGCGCTGCGCATCGCCGGGACCGCTCCTCAGACCACCTGCTGATACAGGTCGAGCACGCGCCGCGCCACGATGGGCCACGCGTAGCGGGCCGCGGTGGCGCGCCCCCGCGCGCCGAGCGCGGCGGCGCGCGCCGGGTCGTGCGCCAGCGCCTCGAGCGCGTCGGCCCACGCGTCGGGATCGTCCGGAGGGAGCAGGCGGCCCTCCTCCCCGTCGTGCAGCACCTCCCGGAACCCGTCGATGTCGGACGCGAGCACCGGGCGCCCGGCCGCCATGGCCTCGAGCAGCGTCACGCCGAAGGAGGCGACGCTGGTCGGGGCGCAGTAGACGTGCGCGGCCGCGTACCAGTCCGCCCGCCCCTCGATCACCGCCCCGGCGAACACCACGTCGTCGACGAGATCTCGCGGGACCATCCGCTCGTACCGGCGGCGGAGCGGCCCGTCGCCCAGCACCAGCAGCCGCGACGGGACGCGGGCCCGCAGCCGCGCGAACGCGCGCAGCATGCGGTCGAGCCCGTTCCGCGGCTCGAGCCGCCCGACCCAGAGCACGTTGAAGCGGCCGTCGTCGAAGCGCGCCGGCCGGCGGCCCTGGCCGAAGCCCTCCGCGTCCACGCCGTTCGGGACGATCTGCACGTCGTCGCGGATCCCGGCGGCGAGCGACGCGGCCGCGTGCGAGACGGCCAGCACCAGGTCGAGCCGGCCGAGGTAGCGCCGCTCCAGGCCGCCCGCCAGGCGCGAGCCGAGGCCGGGGGTGTAGTGCGTGTGGAGGGTGCCGGCGACCGGGCCGCGGGCGTGCTGGAGCGCGAGCCAGGGCAGCACCGGGGTGATGGGGCAGTGGACGTGCAGGACGTCGAAGCGCTCGCGGTCGAGCGCGTCGCGCATGGCCCGCGAGAGGCCGAGGCCGACCGAGACGCGGCCGAACCCGCCGTTCAGGAAGAACGGGCGGCTGCGCGCGAGCCGGAGCACGTCGGGGCCGCTCGCCTCCGGCGACGGCGGCGGCAGGTCCGGCATCTCGCTGGTGAGGATCTTCACCGCGTGCCCGAGGCGCCGCGCCTCCCGGGCGAAGTGGTGGACGTGCTCCTGGACCCCGCCGATGCTCGGGTAGTAGTACTCGGTGACGATCCCGATCTTCACGCGCGCTCCCCCCGCCCGGCGGTCATGACGAGGTGGCGCGCCGGCCCGCCTCGGCGTCGGGCAGCGGGGCGCCGGCGCCCTCCTCGCGCGGCTTGCGCCCGCGCGCGCCGGTGGGCCGCCGGAGCAGGATCGGCAGCATGGCGAGCGCGGCCCCCGGGAGCGCGCGCAGGTTCAGCCATGCGACTTGGACCAGCGACCGCGCCTTCATTGGGACCCCCCGCGCGCGCTGCCCCGCCAGTGTTTCATCGAAGGCGGCGCGAGGCTGCGGCCCCGAAGGAGCCGCGCCCATTCGCGCACGCGCAGGCGGATGCCGTCAGACGGATGGAGGGGAGAGTCGCGCGAAGCCCTCCTGGCGCCGGTAGGGCCAGTACGGATAGGGGGCCGGCACCGCGCTCGCCGCGTCGAGCGCCGCCACCTGCGCCGGCGTGAGCGCCCACCCCACCGCGCCGAGGTTGTCCCGCAGCTGCTCCTCGGTCCGCGCGCCGATCACCACGGTCGACACCGTCGGCCGGCGGAGCAGCCAGTTGAGCGCGACCTGCGGGACGGTCCGGCCGGTCTCCGCGGCCATCGCCTCGAGCGCGTCGACGACGCGGTACAGCAGCGGCTCGTCCACCGGCGGGCCGTAGTCGGCGGTCTGGTGGAGCCGGCTCACCGCCGGGAGCGGCTGGCCGCGGCGGATCTTCCCCGTGAGCCGACCCCAGCCGAGCGGGCTCCAGACCATGGCGCCGACGTTCTGATCCTGCGCAAGCGGCATGAGCTCCCACTCGTAGTCCCGCCCGACGAGCGAGTAGTACACCTGGTGCACCACGTGGCGCGGCCACCCGCGGCGGTCCGCCGCCGCCAGCGACTTCATGAGCTGCCAGCCCGAGAAGTTGGAGGCCCCCACGTAGCGCACCTTCCCGGCGCGGACCAGATCGTCCAGCGTGGAGAGCACCTCCTCCACCGGGGTGCGGGCGTCGAACGCGTGGAGCTGCAGCAGATCGATCCGATCGGTGCGAAGGCGCCTCAGCGCCGCCTCGCACGCGCGGACGAGACGCAGCCGCGACGTGCCCGCGTCGTTCGGCCCGTCGCCGGTGGGGAGCCCGGTCTTGGTGGAGATGAGCGCGCGCTCCCGCCGCCCCTCCAGCGCGGCGCCGAGCACCTCCTCCGATGCGCCCGCGGAGTAGACGTCCGCGGTGTCGAACAGCGTGACGCCCGCGTCCAGGCACAGGTCCACCATGCGCCTCGCCCCTGCGACGTCGATCGTCCCCCAGGCGCCGAACAGCGGCCCCGCCCCGCCGAACGTGCCGGCGCCGAAGCTCAGCGCCGGGACCTCCAGCCCCGATGCTCCCAGTCTCCTGTGCTCCACGATGACTCCCGTCCCGGTGGTTGGCGCGGCGCGTGGCCGCGAGCCTTGCGCGTCGCGCGGAAAGGATGCGCGGCGACCCCCCTCCCCGCTAGCACTCTCCAGGCACAACACCTGTGAACCGAGCTCATCGATGGCCCATGGCGACGGCAACCGGCTGTACGAGATGGAGGCGTTCGCGGCCGTCGCGGAGCTGGGCGGCTTCTCCGCCGCCGGGCGCGCGCTCGGGAAGACCCCGTCCGCGCTGAACAAGCTGGTCGCGCGCCTCGAGGCGCGGCTCGGGGCGCGGCTGCTCACCCGCACCACGCGCGCGGTCCGGCTCACCGCCGAGGGCGAGGCGTTTCACCAGCGGGCGCTCCGGATCCTGGCGGAGGTGGAGGAGGCCGAGGGCGAGGCACGGGGCGGCGCGCCGCGCGGCCGGGTGCGCGTGAACGCGAACCTTCCGTTCGGCGTGCACTGCCTGCTGCCGGTGGTGCCGAGCTTCCTCGAGGCGAACCCGGGCGTCACGCTCGACCTGGTGCTCACGGACGAGGTGGTCGACCTGGTGGAGCGGCGCGCCGACGTGGCCATCCGCGTGGGCCCGCTGCGCGCCTCCGGCCTGCTCGCGCGCAAGCTGGGCGAGAGCCCGGTGGCCGTGGTCGCGTCACCCGACTACCTCGCGCGCCGCGGGACGCCGCACACGCCGGCCGACCTCGGCGCGCACGAGCGGATCGGCTTCACGTTCCCGCGCACCCTCCAGGACTGGCCGTTCCGCCAGGGCGGCGAGGAGGTGCGCGTGCCGGTGCGCGGCGCCGTGCGCGCGGGCGACGGCGAGACTGCGCGGCGGCTGGCGCTCGCGGGCGCCGGCCTCGCGCGCCTGGCGCTCTTCCAGGTCACGGCCGACCTCGAGGCGGGGCGCCTGGTGCGCGTCCTCGAGGCGTTCGAGCCCGGAGACGCCCTCGAGATCCACGCGCTGTTCCTGGGGCCCGCCGCCTCCGTGCCGGCGCGGGTCCGCGCGTTCGTGGAGTTCCTCGCATCCGCCCACCGCAGCGGGCGCGGCGCCGGGGCGCGGGCCGGCCGCTCTCGGGAGGGGGCGTCGGCGCGGTGAACCGGCCCGGAGCGCGGCCGGCGGCGCGAGCAGGGCCGCTGCGCCGGGCGCGTTTGACACGGCCGGCGTCGGACGCATGTTCTGCCCATGGCCTCGCCCCTCATCTACCGGTGCGCCCGCTGTGGCGCGATGAATCGCCTCGCCCTGCTCACGCCGGGGCGCGAACCCGTCTGCGGCAAGTGCAAGTCGGACCTCGACACCAGCGGGGCCCCCGGCCACGCCGACCTCGCGGCGCTCGAGCGCGCGGTCGCGAGCAGCCCGGCGCCGGTGCTGGTGGACTTCTGGGCGCCGTGGTGCGCCCCCTGCCGCAGCTTCGCGCCGGTGCTGGAGCGGCTCGCGCGCGAGCAGGCCGGGCGGCTGGTGGTGCTGAAGGTGGACACCGAGGCGAGCCCGGCGGCCGGCGCGCGCTTCGGGATCCAGGCCATCCCGACGCTGGTCGTGTTTCGCGACGGCAAGGAGGTGGACCGGGTCTCGGGCGCGCTGCCGTACGAGGAGCTGCGCCGCTTCACCACCGCCGCGACGCTCGGCGTGGCCGGCTAGCCGGTCAGCGGAGCACGACCCCTGCGCGCCGCCGCTCCGCGAAGGCCGCCACCGCACGGACGTCCGGGTCCGAGCCGAGCGCCACGCAGCCCGCGGTCCAGTCCGTCCAGGTGTTGAGCCGTCCCGCCCAGCGCGTCGCGCGCGAGGGTCCGTGGATGCCGACGTTGCTGCCGGTGAACCCGGCGCGACGCTGCTCCGCCGTCGGGTAGGCGATGGGGATGAACGTGCCGAAGCCGGCCGAGGGCCGGGGCGCGCCCAGCGCGTAGGCGCCGAGGGGGGTCCGACGATCGCCCTCGACGCGCTTGCCAGTGCCGGCGCTGCCGAGCGCGACGGGGAAGACCGCGGCCGCGGCGCCGGCCTCGCAGAGCGCCAGGCGGCGGTGGACGGTCTCGACGAGGACCACCGGGTCGGCGGGCGGGCAGGCGGGTGGCCCGGACCGCTGCGCGCACGCGAGCAGGAACGCGAGCGGCGGGACGAGGAGGAGCGCGGCCACGGCGGTGCGGAGGGCGATCGGGGTCATGGCGCGCGTCGCATCGCAAGCCCCGGGCCGCTCCCGCCGGCCGCTCCAGGCCCGCGGGACGACGGGGAAACCGGCGAGGCGTGTCCCCTCGGCCACACCTTGCGTGTACCGCGGGCCGCAGCGGAGCGCGTCAGGGCGCGAGCACCGCGAGCTGCCCGGGCGCGACCCGGAACTCGGCCGGCGTGGAGCCGGCCAGCTCGCCGTCCGCGTCGATGTCGAGCGGCGGATCGGTCCAGAGCGACGCGCGCGTCGCGCGCACGTGGAGCACGCCCGGGTGCTCGAGGTGGCGTCCGCGGAGGAGCAGGAGGGCGTAGCGCGCCAGCCCGGCGAGGTCGCGCAGCCGGTCGCGCAGCCGCGGCGCGCCCGGGGAGGAGGCCGAGGTGAGCACGTACACGTCGAGGAGGTGGTCGTCGGCGCGGGCGCGCGGCGCGATGAGCCGGCCGCCGCCGTGGTAGCGGCCGTTCCCCACCACCACCTGCAGCGCGTGCAGGTCCTCGGTGCGCCCGTCCACCTCGAGCCGCGCCCGGAACGGCGGCTGGCCCGCCGCGGCGGCGCCCGCCACCGGGTAGGCGAGCGTGCCGGCGCGCCGCTTCAGGCCGTCGTCGAGCCGCCGCGTCAGCTCGGAGGACGCGCCCACGCTCGCGGCGTTCAGGAACGCCCGCCGCCCGGCCCAGCCGACGTCCCCCCGGCGCACCCGCCCGCGCGCGATGACCTTCCCGGCGCGCGCGAGGTCGTCCGGAATGCCCAGCGTGCGCGCGAAGTCGTTCGCGGTGCCGAGCGGGAGGACGCCGAGCGCCGCGCCGGTGCCGGCGAGCGCCGACGCCGCCGCCGCGAGCGACCCGTCGCCGCCGCCCACGATCACGCGCCCGGCGCCGGCCGCGACCGCCGCCTCGACACGCTCCGTCAACCCACCGGGCTCGACCACCAGCGCCTCGGCGAGGACCACCCCCGCGGCCTCCAGCGCGGCGCGGGCGGCGGACAGCGCCGCGTCGCCCTTGCGCGCGGCGGCGTTCACGAGCAGCACCGCCTCGCCGCCGGCGCTCAGCCCCGGGTGCGCCGGCGCTCGGCGAGCCACAGGAACAGCTCCTCCAGCTCGGTGTCGCTCGTCCCCGGCTCGGCCGCGCGCGCCACCTCGTCGAGGAGCCCGCGCTCGCGCGCCCGGTCGAGCAGCGGGCGGTCGATCTCGGCGCCGGCGGCGAACACCACCAGCCCCGCGGCGTCGCGCACGTCTGCGACGAGCCGGCGTCCGACCAGCGTGCGGGAGAGCAGCGCCTCCTCCGCCCGCGTGAACGCCCTCTCGAGCACGGAGCCGTCCATCCGCGCAATGTGGGGCCGCCGGCGGCGTCCGGCCGTGAGCCACCTCGCGTTCCAGTTCGAGACGCCCTGGAACACCTCCCGCTCCCGTGGGGGGCGGCATCGATCGGCAGGCGCCGACGAAACGCTTGCCGCGCAGCGACCTTGCGCGAAGCGTCGTGGGTCCGCGAGGGGCACGGCCCGTGCAGTTCCGGCCCGGCATCCCCGCAGTCCAGAGGAGCGAGCCCGATGCCCCAGCAGCCCCGCGTGATCGATCTCCGAGCCCTCCCGCCGCAGGTGCGGCACGGCCTCGTCTTCCAGTGCTTCGACGCGCTGCCGACCGGCGAGTCGATGGTGATCGTGAACGATCACGATCCCATGCCGCTCCTCCAGCAGTTCCGGTTCGTCCGGCCCGGCGAAGCACAGCACGAGTACCTCGAGCAGGGTCCCGCCGCGTGGCAGGTCCGGATCGAGCGCAAGGCGCCGGGCCGGCAGGCCGCCGCGCCCGCCGGCGGCGCGCCGGACAGCGTGACCGGCTACCTCGAGGCGGACCACCGCCGGCTCGACGCGATCCTGCCCGAGGTGGAGCGGCTCGCCGCGGCGGGCGAGTACCGCGACGCCGCGCGGCGCTTCGCCGAGTTCACGTCCGGCCTCGATCGCCACATCGACGCCGAGGAGCAGGTCCTGTTCCCCACCTTCGAGGACGCCACCGGCATGGCGTCCGGGCCGACCCAGGTGATGCGCATGGAGCACGTGCAGATCCGGGAGCGGATGCGCGAGGCCGCCGGGTCGCTGGATCGCGAGGACGCCGGCGGCCTGGCCGCCGCGGTGGGCGGGCTCACGCAGGTCCTGTCGGTCCACAACATGAAGGAGGAGCACATGCTCTACCCGATGTCCGATCGCGCCGTGCAGGGCGAGGCGCACCGGCAGCTCGTCCAGCGCCTGCGGGCCGTCACCGAGGCCACGCCATGACCGGCCGCCGCTGGAACCCCGCCGACGGCCACCCGGTCGCCCCCGAGCAGCTGCCGCCGCGCCACGGCGCCGTCCACCCCGACGGCAGCGAGGAGCGGCCGCTGTGGGCGCCGAGCGAGGGGCCCTGCCGCACCGAGACCGGCGGCGCCGGCGGCGAGCCGGAGGGGCGCGGGCTGCCCATCCGCAGGGTGAGCTGGGACTGACCGGCGTCGGGGCCGTTGCTCAACCGGCGCGCCGCCCGTCCTCGCGCACCCGGAAGAAGCCGACCACCTGCAGGAGCGCCTCGGCCTGCGAGGCCATCTCCTCGGCGGTGCCGGAGAGCTCCTCCGCCGCCGAGGCGTTGCGCTGGGTCACCTGGTCCACGGTCGCCATGGCCTTCGAGACCTGCGCGACCCCGACCGCCTGCTGCTGGGACGCGGCGGCCACCTCCTGCACCAGGCCGGCGGTCCGCTGGACGGCGGGCACCAGCTCGGCGATGAGCTCGCCGCTGCGCTCCGCCACCTGCACGCTCGAGCCGGCCACCTCGCCGATCTCCTTCGCCGCGCGCTGCGCGCGCTCGGCGAGCTTGCGCACCTCCGTCGCGACCACCGCGAAGCCCCGCCCGTGCTCGCCGGCGCGCGCCGCCTCGATGGCGGCGTTCAGCGCGAGCAGGTTGGTCTGGTACGCGATCTCCTCGACGATGGAGATCTGCCCGGCGATGGAGCGCATGGCGGCGACCGACTCGGCCACCGCCTTGCCGCCCACGTCGGTGTTGCGCGCCCCCAGGCTCGCCATCTGCTCGGTCTGGCGCGCGTTCTCGGCGTTCTGCGCGATGGACGCGCTCATCTCCTCCAGCGAGGAGGTGGCCTCCTCGGCGCTCGCCGCCTGCTCGCCGGTGCCCTGCGACAGCGACTGCGAGGTGCTCGCGACCTGCGCCGAGGCGGCGGTGAGCGCCTCCGCGCCGCTCCGGACGTCGCCGATCACCTCCGCCAGCTTCTCGCCCATCTCGCGCATGGCGCGCTGGAGCGCGCCGATCTCGTCGCGCGACGTGACCTGCACCGGGTCGCGCAGGTCGCCGCCCGCGATGCGCCTCGCCGCGGCGATCGCCCCCCGGAGCGGCCCGGTGATGCTGCGGGTGATCCACACCGCCAGCACCACCGCGAGCAGCACCGCGGCCACGCCCATGGCGAGCGTCGTGGTCCACGCCGCGTCGTGGTCCGCCTCCACGGCCGCGGCGGCGGTCCGCACGTGCACGCCCTCGTGGGCGAAGAACGCCGCCCAGGCGCGGTGGACGTCCTCGAGGCGCGGGAGGACCTCGGCGCGGGCCAGCGCGCGCGCCTCCTCCAGGTGGCCCTGCTCGAGCAGCGCCTGCGCCCGCTCGAACGCCGCCGCGAAGGTCCGCCGCGCCGCGGCCACCTGCTCCATCGCCTCGATGCCGGGCTCGCACCGGAACGAGCGCACGCGCCGGGACAGCGCGTCCACCAGCCCGTCGGCGTCGCGGTCGGCCGCGTCCGCGGCGGCCGCCGCGCTCCGGGCGCCCTCGAGGTCGGCCGCCAGGAACACCGCCGAGACCAGGGCCGTCTCGCGGCCGATCTGCTCCAGGCCCTTCACCCCCTGCTCCGTCTCCTCCCAGCGCGGACCCGCCACCGCGTCGATCGCGTCCTTCTGGCTGGAGAGCCGCTGCATGCCCAGCCACGCGACGATCCCCAGGATGGCGATCAGCGCGGCGAACACGCCCCCGAGGCGCTCGCCGATCCCGACGTTCTTCGTCACCTTGACGTCCTCCCCCTGGGCAGGCGCCGCCCCGGCGGTGGGGCGGGCGCCGGGACGCACTGCAACCCACGGTCCGTCCCGTCGTCACGCTGGGTGAAGGACGCGCGGCGGGAATCCCCAGCGACGCCGCGCGCCTCGTGCGCCGTCCGCCGGGGCGCGGCCTACGGTCGCACCGGTCCCCGGCGGACCCCGGGTCCGCGCGGTCCCGCACCGGACGGTGAGCTTCTCCACGCCCGCCCGCCGCGCGCGGGCCGCCGGATCAGGGCCCGCCGTGGCATCATCCGGCCCCCGCCCACCCCATCGACGGAGCTCGCATGCCTCGCCGCGACGACGTGAAGAAGGTCCTGATCATCGGCTCCGGCCCGATCGTCATCGGCCAGGCGTGCGAGTTCGACTACTCGGGCACGCAGGCCTGCAAGGCGCTGCGCAAGCTCGGCTACCGGATCGTCCTCGTCAACTCCAACCCGGCCACCATCATGACGGACCCAGGGATGGCGGACGCGACCTACGTCGAGCCGCTCGACGTGGAGACGCTCACCCGGATCATCGAGAAGGAGCGCCCCGACGCGCTGCTCCCGAACCTGGGCGGCCAGACCGGCCTGAACCTCTCCTCCGAGCTCGCGCGCAAGGGCGTCCTCGACCAGTACGGCGTGCGCGTCATCGGCGTGAACCTCGACGCCATCCGCCGCGGCGAGGATCGCGAGACGTTCAAGGAGACCATGACGCGCCTCGGGATCGAGACGGCGCGCAGCGAGATCGCGACCACGCTGGAGCAGGCCATGGCCGCGGGCCAGCGGCTCGGGTTCCCGCTGGTGGTGCGGCCCGCGTACACCATGGGCGGCACCGGGGGCGGCTTCGCCTACAACGTCGAGGAGCTGGAGGAGATCGCCGCGCGCGGCCTGCTCGCGAGCCCGGTGTCGCAGGTCCTGGTGGAGGAGTCGGTGCTCGGCTGGGAGGAGCTCGAGCTCGAGGTGGTCCGCGACGCGAAGGGCAGGAAGATCACCGTCTGCTTCATCGAGAACGTGGACGCGATGGGCGTCCACACCGGCGACTCCTACTGCACCGCGCCGATGCTGACGATCTCGCCGGAGCTCCAGGCGAGGCTCCAGGACCAGGCCTACCGGATCGTGGACGCGATCGAGGTGATCGGCGGGACGAACGTCCAGTTCGCCCACGACCCGCGCACCGGGCGCGTGATCGTCATCGAGATCAACCCGCGCACCTCGCGCTCGTCCGCGCTCGCGTCCAAGGCGACCGGGTTCCCCATCGCGCTCGTCTCGTCGATGCTCGCCGCCGGCCTGACGCTGGACGAGATCCCGTACTGGCGCGACGGGACGCTCGACCGGTACACGCCGTCCGGCGACTACGTGGTGGTGAAGTTCTCGCGCTGGGCGTTCGAGAAGTTCAGGGGCGTGCAGGACCGGCTCGGCACGCAGATGCGCGCGGTCGGCGAGGTGATGTCGATCGGCAAGAGCTACAAGGAGGCGTTCCAGAAGGCGATCCGCTCGCTCGAGAACGGCCGGCCCGGCCTGGGCTTCGCGAAGGACTTCCACGCGCTGCCGCTGGAGGAGCTGCTGGAGCGGCTGCGCGAGCCCACCAGCGAGCGCCAGTTCCTGCTCTACGAGGCGATCCGCAAGGGCGCCGACCTCGACCTGCTGCAGCAGCGCACGCACATCAAGCGCTGGTTCCTCGAGCAGATGAAGGAGCTGGTCGCGCTGGAGGAGGAGCTGCTCCGGCACGCGGGCCGCCTGCCGCCGGACGACCTGCTGGTGCGCGCCAAGAAGGACGGGTTCGCGGACCGCTACCTGGCGCGGCTGCTCCGGGTGTCCGAGGCGGAGGTCCGCGAGCGGCGCACCGCGCTCGGCGTGGTGGAGGGCTGGGAGGCGGTCCCGGTCTCCGGCGTGCAGGACGCCGCCTACTACTTCTCGACCTACCGGGCGCCGGACGCGGTGCCGGCGCGGGCCGGCGCGAAGAAGATCATGGTGCTGGGCGGCGGCCCGAACCGCATCGGGCAAGGCATCGAGTTCGACTACTGCTGCGTGCACACCGCGTTCGCGCTGCGCGACGCCGGCTACCAGTCGATCATGGTGAACTGCAACCCGGAGACGGTCTCGACCGACTACGACACCGCCGACCGGCTGTACTTCGAGCCGGTGACGGTGGAGGACGTGCTCTCCATCTACCGCAAGGAGCGCCCGGACGGCGTGATGGTGCAGTTCGGCGGGCAGACGCCGCTCAACATCGCCCGCCAGCTCGAGGAGGCCGGCGTCCGCATCCTGGGCACCTCGCCCGAGACCATCGATCTCGCCGAGGACCGCGAGCGCTTCAGCGCCGTGGTGCGCAAGCTCGGGATCCCGCAGCCGGAGTCGGGCCTGGCGCGCGACCAGGACGAGGCGCTCGCGCTGGCGCGGCGCATGGGGTACCCGCTCATCGTCCGGCCCTCCTACGTGCTCGGCGGCCGCGGCATGGAGGTCGTGCACGACGAGGAGATGCTGCGCGAGTACGTGCGCAAGGCGGTGGACGTGTCGCCGGAGCGGCCGCTGTACGTGGACCGCTTCCTGGTGGACGCGGTGGAGACCGAGGCGGACGCCATCTGCGACGGGACCGACGCGTTCGTGCCCGCGGTGATGGAGCACATCGAGCTCGCCGGCGTGCACTCCGGCGACTCCGCCTGCGTGATCCCGCCGGTGAACGTCGCGCCCGAGCACCTCGCCACGATCGAGGACTACACCCGCCGCCTGGCGCTCGAGCTGGGCGTGGTCGGGCTCATCAACGTCCAGTACGCCATCGCCGGCGGCACCGTGTACGTGCTCGAGGCGAACCCGCGCGCCAGCCGGACCGTGCCGCTCGTCAGCAAGGTCTGCGACCTCCCCATGGCCCGCATCGCCGCCCAGGTGATGCTGGGGATGCGGCTGAAGGACCTGCGGCTCGAGCGCCGCCGGCCCGGCTACTTCGGCGTGAAGGAGGCGGTGTTCCCGTTCTACATGTTCCCGGAGGTGGACCCGGTGCTCGGGCCGGAGATGCGCTCCACCGGCGAGGTGCTGGGCCTGGCCCGGACCCCGGGGCTCGCGTTCTACAAGGCGCAGCAGGCCACCCGCTCGCCGCTCCCGCTCTCGGGGACCGTGCTCGTCACCGTCGCCGAGGCGGACAAGCCGCGGGTGGCGCCGGCGATCCGCGAGCTCGCCGGCATGGGCTTCCGCGTGAAGGCGACGCGCGGCACCCGCGACTACCTGGCCAGCCAGGGCATCGAGGCCGAGCTGGTGCTGAAGCTGCACGAGGGGCGGCCCAACCTCGCCGACGCCCTCCTGAACGGCGAGGTGAGCCTGCTCGTCAACACCCCCGCCGGCAAGCAGAGCGCGCACGACGACTCGTACATCCGCAAGGCCGCCATCCGCGCGGGCGTCCCGTACGTCACCACCGCCGCGGCCGCGGTGATGACCGCGAAGGGCATCGCGGCGCGCCGCGCCGGCGCGGAGGGCGTGCGGAGCCTGCAGGAGTACCACGCGACGCTGCGGTGAGGCGTCGCGGGGCGCACGGTTCCGTGTCGGGCGTGTTCGCGATCGTTTCGCGGGGCCATCCGCGCGCGGGCGGAGCGTATATCGGGCGTCGTGAGCCTCCCGAACCGATCCCTCGCGCTCGTCACCTCGCTGGCGTCCTTCGCGCTGGCCGCCTGCGCGGTCGGCCCGCGGTACGTCCGGCCGGAGCTGCCCGAGCGGCCCGCCTGGGCGGCCGCGGCCCCGGGCACTCGGGCGGCGGGGGCCGACGAGGCCCTGCTGGCCTCCTGGTGGTCCGCCTTCGACGACCCCCTCCTCGCGAGCCTGGTGGAGCGCGCCGCGACCTCCAACCTGGGGCTGCTCCAGGCGCGGGCGCGCGTGCGCGAGGCGCGGGCCCGGCGCGGCGCGGCCGTCGCGGAGCTCGCCCCGAGCGTCACCGCCTCGACGTCCGCGTCGCGCAGCTGGCCCAGCGAGCAGAGCGGCGGGGGCGGCGCCGCCGATCTGTTCCAGGCCGGGCTCGACGCGAGCTGGGAGCTCGATCTCTTCGGCGGCAAGCGCCGGGCGAGCGAGGCGGCCGCCGCGAGCGCGGAGGCCGCGCTGGAGGACGCGCGGGACGTGCGCGTCAGCCTGGTCGCCGAGGTCGGGCTCTCCTATCTCGGCCTCCGCACCACCGAGGCGCGCCTGGCGGTGGCCCGCCGGAACCTGGCGGCGCTGCAGGAGACCGCCGATCTGACCCGCTGGCGCGCCGAGGCGGGGCTCACCACGCAGCTCGACGTCGAGCAGGCCCGCGCCAGCCTCGAGCAGCAGCGCGCCGCCGTCCCGCAGCTCGAGCGCACGGCGGCGAGCGATCGCAACGCGCTGGCGGTGCTGCTGGGGCTCCAGCCGGGCGCGCTCGACGCCGAGCTGGCCGCCTCGCGGCCGGTCCCCGCCGTCTCGCGCGAGGTGGCGCTGGGGGTCCCGGCCGACGCGCTCCGCCGGCGGCCCGACGTGCGCCGCGCCGAGCGCGAGCTGGCGGCGCAGACGGCGCAGGTGGGCGTGGCGCAGGCCGCCCGCTTCCCGTCGCTCACCCTGTCCGGCTCCATCGGCCTGGAGGCGCTCGCCGCGGGGGACCTCGTCGCCGGAAACGCCGTGACCTCCTCCCTGGGCGCCGGGCTGCTCGCGCCCATATTCGACGCGGGCCGGCTCGCGCGGGCGGTCGAGGTCCAGGCGGCGGTGCTGGACGAGTCGCTGCTCGCCTACCGCGCCGCGGTGCTCACCGCGCTGCAGGAGGTGGAGGACGCGCTGTACGCGTTCGACCGCGAGCAGGCCCGCCGCGCCGCGCTGGCCGAGGCGGAGGGCGCGGCGAGCCAGGCGGCGGCGCTCGCGCGCGATCAGTACCAGGCCGGCCTCGTGGCGTTCACCGCGGTGCTCGACGCCGAGCGCACGCTGCTCGGCGTGCAGGACTCGCTCGCCGCGAGCGACGGCGAGGTCGCGTCGGACCTCGTCCGCCTGTTCAAGGCGCTCGGCGGTGGCTGGACCGCCGGCGGCACCGCCACCCAGACCGCCGACGCACGGGAGGCCCCATGACGCAGCCATCGCCCGTCCACCCACCCCAGGACCTCGTGGAGCAGCTCGGGCTGGACGCTCGCGCCACCGGGCGCCGCCGCTGGCGCTGGATCGCCGCCGACGCCGCGGCGGTGACGCTCGTCCTCGCCGTGACGCTCGCGCTCCGCGGACGCGGCGGCGCGGTGCCGTGGCAGACCGAGCCGGCGCGGCGCGGCGCGCTCACCGTCACGGTGAGCGCCACCGGCACCCTCGAGCCCACCAACGAGGTGGAGGTGGGGAGCGAGCTCTCGGGGGTGGTCCGGAGCGTCGAGGCGACCTACAACCAGCGCATCGCGAAGGGGCAGGTGCTGGCCCGGATCGACACGACCAAGCTCGAGGCGCAGGCCGCCCAGTACCGCGCCGCGCTCGCCGCGGCGGAGGCCAAGGTGGCCGAGGCGAGGGCCACCGTCGAGGAGGACCGGCTCGCGCTGGAGCGGCTCGAGCGCGTCCGCGAGCGCTCCGGCGGGAAGGTGCCCGCGCAGTCGGACCTCGACGCCGCGACCGCGGCGCTGGCGCGCGCCCGGGCGACGCTCGCCTCCGCCGAGGCGTCGGTGGCGCAGTCGCGCGCCACGCTCCAGGCGACGCTGGTGGACATGGGCAAGGCGGTGGTCCGCTCGCCGGTGGACGGCGTGATCCTGGTGCGCTCCATCGAGCCCGGACAGACGGTGGCGGCCACCCTGGAGGCGCCGGTGCTGTTCACGGTGGCCGAGGACCTGCGGCGGATGGAGCTGCGGGTGGACGTGGACGAGGCGGACGTGGGGCGGGTGAAGGCCGGGCAGCAGGCCCGCTTCACCGTGGACGCGTTCCCCGACCGCACCTTCGCGGCCCGCGTGGCGCAGGTGCGCCTCGGGGCGACCACGACCAGCGGCGTGGTCACGTACAAGGCGGTGCTCGCGGTGGACAACGACGACCTGGCGCTGTTCCCGGGCATGACCGCCGCCGCCGAGATCGTGGTCGAGCACGACGCGGACGCGCTGCTCGTCCCCGCGGCCGCGCTCCGCTTCGAGCCGCCGCGCGCCGCCGCCGCGGCGGCCCCGGCCACGGGCGGGAGCTTCCTCCAGCGCCTCATGCCGCACCCGCCGCCCCGCGCCGCCAAGGAGCCCGCCGCGCCGGCCGGCGGGCCGCGGGTGTGGGTGCTGCGCGGCGGGGCGCCCGTCGCGGTACCGGTCACGATCGGCTCGAGCGACGGCCAGGTCACGCGCATCACCGGCGGCGAGCTCGCGGCCGGCGCGGAGGTGGTGATCGCGGCCGCCGGGGGCGCGCCGTGATCGCCGCCGCCGCGGCGCGCGCCCCGGCCGCGCTGACCGCCGGGCCGGTGCCGGTCGCCCCGCTCATCGAGCTCCGCGGGGTCACCAAGATCTACGGGAGCGGCGCCGCCGCCGTCGCCGCGCTGCGCGGCGTGGACCTCCGCATCGATCGCGGGGAGTTCGTGGCGGTCATGGGGCCGAGCGGCTCGGGGAAGTCGAGCACGCTCAACCTCCTCGGCTGCCTGGACGTCCCCACCGGCGGTCACTACCTGTTCTCCGGGGTGGACGTGGGCGCGCTCGGGCGCGACCAGCGCGCGCGGCTCCGCCGCTTCCAGCTCGGCTTCGTGTTCCAGGGGTTCAACCTGCTGGGGCGGACCTCGGCGCTCGAGAACGTCGAGCTCCCCCTCGTCTACCGCGGCGTCCCGGCGACCGAGCGGCGCGCGGCGGCGCGCGAGGCGCTCGCGGCGGTGGGGCTGGCCGGCTGGGAGCGGCACACGCCGGCAGAGCTCTCCGGCGGCCAGCAGCAGCGGGTGGCCATCGCCCGGGCCATCGTGACGCGCCCCGCGGTCCTGTTCGCGGACGAGCCGACCGGGAACCTGGACACCGCGCGGTCGCGCGAGGTGATGGCGCTCCTGCGCGGCCTCAACGTGGAGCGCGGCCTGACGATCGTGATGGTGACGCACGAGCCGGACGTGGCCGCGTTCGCCCGCCGCACCATCCACTTCGTGGACGGCCGGATCCAGTCCGACGGCCCCGACCCGGAGGCGGCGTGACGACGCTCTGGAACGCGCTGCACCTCGCGCTGCGAGCAATGCGGCGCAACGTGATGCGCTCGGTGCTCACCATCCTGGGCGTGGTGATCGGCGTGGCCGCGGTGATCGTGATGGTGACCGTGGGCAGCGGCGCCACCGAGCAGGTGAAGCGCCAGATCTCCGAGATGGGCAGCAACCTGCTCATGGTCACGCCGGGCCAGCGCATGGGCCCGGGGCAGGAGACCAAGGCCCGCCCCTTCCGCGAGGAGGACGCGGAGGCGCTCTCGCGACGCGTGCCCTCGCTCGCGGCGGTGGCGGCCTCGGCGACCTCGAGCGCCACCGCCATCGCCGGCAGCGCGAACTGGACCACCACGGTGACCGGCTCGGAGGAGGGGATCTTCCGGATCCGCAACCTGAAGCTGGAGTCGGGCCGGACGTTCACCGAGTCGGAGGCCCGCTCCGGCGCCGCGGTCTGCGTGCTCGGCGCCACCGTCCGCCGCGAGCTGTTCGGGGCCACCGCGCCGGCCGGCCAGCACCTGCGCCTCGGCAAGCTCACCTGCCAGGTGATCGGCGTGCTGCAGGCGAAGGGACAGTCGTCCATGGGCCAGGACCAGGACGACCTCGTGATCGTCCCGCTCCGCACGTTCCAGCGGCGCATCGCCGGGAACACCGACGTCGGCGTGATCCAGGTGTCGGTCCGCGAGGACGCCTCGACCGAGGCGGCGCTGGCGGACGTGCAGCGGGTCATGCGCGAGCGGCGCCACGTCTCGGCGCTCGAGGAGGACGACTTCCAGGTGGTGGACCTGAAGGAGATCGCGCGCACGCTGAGCGGCACCACCCAGCTCCTCACCGCGCTGCTCGGCGCGGTGGCCGCGGTCAGCCTCCTGGTGGGCGGCATCGGGATCATGAACATCATGCTGGTCTCGGTCACCGAGCGGACCCGCGAGATCGGCGTCCGCCTCGCCATCGGGGCGCTGGAGCGCGAGGTGCTGGCCCAGTTCCTGGTGGAGGCGGTGGTGCTCTCCAGCTTCGGCGGCCTGGCGGGCGTGGTGCTGGCGCTGCTCGCGTCGTGGGGGATCACTGCCCTGCTCGGGGTGCCGTTCCTGTTCATGCCCGGCACCGTGGCGCTCGCGTTCCTGTTCTCGGCCGCGATCGGGGTCCTCTTCGGCTACGTCCCCGCCCGCAGCGCCGCGCGGCTCGATCCCATCGAGGCGCTGCGGCACGAGTAGGCGCGCCGCCCCCGAGGCGCCGCGCCCAGCGTTCGCGCCGCGTGCTAGATGGGGAGGGATGCGCTTCGGCCCGCTCATCCCCGCCCCGGCCCTGCTCACCTCGCTCCAGGACGTCCGGCTGCTCGACGCCCGCCCCGGCCCCGAGGCCTACGCCGCGGGGCACCTCCAGGGCGCGCTCCACGCCGACCTGAACGTCCACCTCAGCACCGCGTCGGCCCCCGGCTTCGATCCGGCCCGCGGCGGCCGCCACCCGCTGCCCGAGCCGGCCGCCTGGGCCGCGCAGCTCGGCGCGTGGGGCATCGGGCCGGACACCCGCGTCGTGGTCTACGACGCGGCGGGTGGCCAGAACGCCGCCGCGCGTCTCTGGTGGATGCTGCGGGCGTTCGGCCACGCGCAGGTCGCGGTGCTGGACGGCGGGTTCCAGGCGGCGCGGGACGTCGGCGTCCCGGTGACCACCGCAGCGCCCGCGCCGGCGCCTGCGCCGGGGGCGTATCCGGCCTCGCGCTGGTCGCTCCCCACCCTCTCGATCGACGAGGTCTCGAGCCGCCTCGGGGATCCGGCGTGGAAGGTGCTCGACGTCCGCGCGCGCGAGCGCTGGCGCGGCGAGGCGGAGACGCTCGATCCCATCGCCGGCCGCATCCCCGGCACCCTGAACCTCCCCTGCGCCGAGAACCTCGGCCCCGACGGCCGGTTCCTCGCGCCCGAGGCGCTGCGCCGGAAGTACCTGGCGCTGCTCGGCGGCACCCCGCCCGAGCACCTCGTGGTTCACTGCGGATCCGGCGTGACCGCCTGTCACACGCTGCTCGCGCTGGACGCCGCCGGCCTCGGCGGCGCCGCGCTCTACGTGGGCTCGTTCAGCGAGTGGTGCCGCAGCGGGCGGCCGATCGGGAACGGCTGAGCCGGCGCGCGTGAGGGCGCACGCACTCCCGGTACGCGCTCCCGACCCGTGTTCCAGGTACGGAGCGTGAACGATGTAAGCCTCGCACGCACACCACACCCCACGACCACGCGATACCCTCGCAGGCCCGCTGCGGTCACAGTCCTCGCCGTGGACACGCGTGCGGGATACCGCCCTCCCCGCCGGATCACGGTGGTCGAGGA
This sequence comes from Anaeromyxobacter sp. K, assembly GCF_000020805.1. NCBI lineage: Bacteria > Pseudomonadati > Myxococcota > Myxococcia > Myxococcales > Anaeromyxobacteraceae > Anaeromyxobacter > Anaeromyxobacter sp. K. The sequence goes on from NC_011145.1 coordinate 4,070,306, forward strand.
CGACGAGAACATCGCCGGCCTGCTGGCGTTCCTGCTGGAGCGCGAGGGGTTCGCGCCCGAGGTCGTGGGCGACGGCCGCGCCGCCCTGGAGCACGCGGCCCGCAACGAGCCGCCGAGCGCGGTGGTGCTGGATCAACTCCTGCCCTGCCGCAACGGCCTCTCGGTCGCCACCGCGCTCCGCGCCGATCCGCGCTGGGGCGAGGTGCCCATCCTGCTCCTCGGCGCGACGCGCTCCATCGGCGGCGGCGCCGCGCGGGTGGACGCCTGGCTCGAGAAGCCGTTCGATCCGGGCGCGCTCATCACCGAGCTGAAGCGGCTCGCGAAGGACCGGCCGTGAGGCGCGTGCTCGCGGCGCTCGCCCTGCTCCTCCCGCTCGCCGTCCCCGCCGTCGCCGCCGCAGCCACCGTCGAGCTGAGCCAGGGCGCCGAGGCCCTCTCCGGCGATCGTCCGGCCTGGCGCACCACCGCGCTCGACCTCGCCTGGGCCGCCGACCGCGACCGCGCGCTCGCCGCGGGCGGCAGCCTGCGCGAGGCCTCGCGCTTCCGCGAGGACGACGTGGAGGCGGCGGTCTGGGCCCAGGCGCCGGTCGCCGGGTTCGTGCTCGGGGTCGAGGGCTCGGCCAGCCCGACCTGGGAGTTCCTCCCGCGGTGGTCGGCCGGCGCGCGCGCCGAGCGCGGACTGGGCGCGGGCTGGGTCGCCTCGCTGGGCGGTCGCCTGCTCCGCTACGACGGCGAGCTGGGGGGCGAGCACCGTCGCGCTGACCACGGCCGGCCTGGAGCGGTACTTCGGGCGCTGGCGCGCGGCCGCCAGCGGCACCGCCGCGGGCATGCACGGAGAGTGGAGCGGCAGCGGCCGGCTCGCGCTCGACCTCTACTACGGCGAGCGCGGGCGGGTGGGCGTGTCCGTCGCCGCCGGGCGCGAGCTGGAGTCGCTGGGCGGCGGGGCGGTGCTCCGCACCGACGTGCTCGGCGCCGCGCTCACCGGTGCCCATACGCTCTCGGCCACCTGGGCGGTCACCTGGGACCTGACCGCGCAGCGGCAGGGGGACCTCTACACGCGGGTGGGAGGGCGCCTTGGCGTTCGCCGGAGCTTTTGAGCCGGTGGTCCGGGCCGCCTGGGCGACCGGGCTGCTCACCGCGCTGCTGAGCGCCGTGCTCGTCGCGCGCGTGCTCGGCATGCGCCGGCGGCTGGCGCGGGCGGAGACCCGCCGCCAGGACGTGGTCGCGCGCTGGCGGCCGATCCTCTTCGAGGCGATCGCCGGCGGCAGCCCGCACCTGCCCGCCCTGCCGCCCGAGGACGAGGACGCGTTCCTGCTGCTCTGGGTCCAGCTCCTCGACGGCATCCGGGGCGAGCCCCTCGAGCGGCTGGCCCGGGTCGGCGACGCGCTCGGCGCGGGGGCGCTCGCCGCCGCCCGGCTCCGCCGCGAGGACGCGCTCGGGCACGTGCTGGCGCTGCGGACGCTCGGCTACCTCGGGCGCGCGGAGGATCGCGCCGAGGTGCTCCGCTGGCTCGACGACCCGCGCTCCTACCTGTCGCTCGCGGCGGCCCGCGCGCTGGTGCGGATCGATCCCGAGGGCGCGCCGGCCGAGCTGCTGCCGCGGCTGGCCCGGCGGGGCGACTGGCCCGTGCCGCTGTTCGCGAGCGTCCTCGGGGAGGCGAGCCCGCCGCGCGTGTCGGAGCGCTTCGCCGCGCTCTGCGCCGCGCTCCCCGGTCCCGCGCTGGTGCGCCTGCTCCCGCTCGCGTCCATCGTGGACGCGCACCGCGTCGAGCCGATCCTGGCCGCGCTGCTCGAGCGCGCCGACGAGCCCGAGGTCCTCGCCGCGGCGCTGCGCCAGGTGCGGAGCCCGGAGCTCCTCGACGCCGCGCGGCGCGCCGCGCGGCACGCGTCGTGGTCGGTCCGGGTGCAGGCGGCCGCCGCGCTCGGGCGCGTGGGCGAGCGGGCCGATCGCGAGCTGCTGGCCGGCCTCCTGCGGGACGCGGAGTGGTGGGTCCGCTACCGCGCCGCGCAGGCGCTCGCCGCCCGCCCGTACGGCACCTCGCAGGAGGTGCTCGCGCTGGCCGAGGCGTCCGGCGACCGCTACGCGCGCGACATCGTCCGGCAGGCGCTCGCGGAGGTGCGGTCGTGACGCTGCTCCGGGTCATCGAGGTCGTGCAGTGGGCGTTCCTCGCCTACTTCATCGCGCTCACCGTGTCGTACCTCGCGCTCAACCTCGTCTCGCTGCGGGTCATCGCGCGCGACGCGGACGCGCGGGCGTCGCTCCTCCTGCCGCGGTTCTTCTCCCGGCTCGAGCCGCCGGTGAGCATCATCGTCCCGGCGTTCAACGAGGAGGAGACCATCGCCGGCACCATCCGGTGCCTGCTCCAGCTCGAGTACCCCGAGCTCGAGATCGTGGTGGTGAACGACGGCTCCACCGACCGCACGCTCGAGGTGCTCACGCGCGAGTTCGAGCTCGTCCCGTTCCCCGAGGCGTACCGCATCTCGGTGCCCTCCACGCCGGTCCGGCGCGTGTACCGGTCGCTCCGTCACCGCAACGTGCGCGTGCTCGACAAGTCGAACGGCGGCAAGGCGGACGCCATGAACGCGGGCATCAACGCCGCCCGGTACCCGCTGTTCTGCGCGGTGGACGGCGACTCGGTGCTGCAGCGCGACAGCGTGGCGCGGGTGGTCCGGCCGTTCCTGGAGGACCCTTCCACCATCGCCTGCGGCGGCACCATCCGCGTCCTGAACGGCTGCAGGGTGGTGGACGGGTTCGTCGAGGAGATCGGGATGCCGCGCGGCTGGGTCGCCCGCGTGCAGGTGCTCGAGTACCTGCGGGCGTTCCTGTTCGGCAGGCTGGGCTGGGCGCCGGTGAACGCGCTCCCCAACGTCTCCGGCGCGTTCGGGATGTTCCGCCGCACCGCCGTCATCGAGGTCGGCGGCTACCGGACCGACACCGTGGGCGAGGACATGGAACTCGTGCTGCGGCTGCACCGCCTCTACCGGCTCTCCGGCCGCCCCTACCGCATCTCGTTCGTGCCCGACCCGATCTGCTGGACCGAGGTGCCGGACACGCTCGCCGCGCTCCGCAAGCAGCGCGTCCGCTGGCACCGCGGCCTGCTCGAGGCCATCTCCAGCAACCGTGAGCTCCTGTTCCACCGCCGCGGCGGCGCCGCCGGCTGGCTCACCGTGCCGAACCTGCTCTTCTTCGAGGCGTTCGGTCCCGTCGTCGAGGTGGCCGGGTACGTGGTGATCGGCGCCGCCTGGGCGCTCGGCGTCATCTCCTGGAGCTCGTTCGCCGCGTTCTTCGTCGCCGCGCTCGGCGTCGCGACGCTGCTCTCGGCGAACGCGCTGCTCCTCGAGGAGAAGTCGTTCCACGTGTACCAGCGCCCGAAGCAGCTCGCGGCGCTCATCGGCGCGGTGCTGGTCGAGAACCTCGGCCTGCGCCAGCTCACCGCCTTCTGGCGGATCTCCGGGATGCTGAGCTGGCTGTTCCGCCGGCCCATCGCCTGGGGCTCGCCCGCGACCGCCGCCGCGGCGGACGCCGAGGCGCGCGACCACGAGGACGCCGGGCGGGCGGCGTAGCCGCGCCGGCGGGTGGAGCGGGGCGGCTCGCCCCCGCGTGAACCCCGGACGCCGCCGCGCATCACCGAACGTGCGCCCCGCCGGCTTGCATTTTGGGTGGAACCGGGCGAAGCCAGATGGATGGAATCGAGCCCTCGGGTCGTGGGTGGACCGCAGAAGCCGGGACCGGGTGACTTCTGGCGCGGGCTGTGGAGCTCGCTGGGCGGACGGCTGCCGCTCGTGATCGCCGCGCTGGTGGCGCTCGTCGGCGTGACCACGTCCTACGTCCAGGTGGAGCCGGACGAGGTCGGGGTCATCCTCCGCCTCGGCCGCTTCATCGGGACCGTCGAGCCCGGGCCGCACTTCCGCATCCCGTTCGGGGTCGACCGCATCACCAAGGTCCCGGTGCAGCGGCAGCTCAAGGCCGAGTTCGGCTTCCGCACCGAGCACCTCGACGGACGGACCACCTACCAGCCGGAGAAGCCGGAGCTGGTGCGCGAGTCGCTCATGCTGACCGGCGACCTGAACGTCGCGGTGGTGGAGTGGATCGTCCAGTACAAGATCAAGGATCCGTACCAGTACCTGTTCAAGGTGAAGAACGTCGAGGCGATGCTGCGGGACATCTCCGAGGCGTCGATGCGCGCGGTGGTCGGGGACCACTCGGTGAACGAGGTGCTCACCACCGGCCGCCAGCGGGTCGCGACCGAGGCGAAGGCGCTGCTGCAGGGGCTCGCGGATCGCTACGAGACCGGCGTGGACATCCAGCAGGTGGTGCTGCAGGACGTGAACCCGCCCGACCCGGTGAAGCCGTCCTTCAACGAGGTCAACCAGGCGTTCCAGGAGAAGGAGCGCGCCATCAACGAGGCGTACGCCGACCTGAACCGCGAGATCCCGCGCGCGCGGGGCGAGGCGGAGGAGACGCTGCGCGCCGCCGAGGGCTACGCCATCGAGCGCGTGAACCGCGCCCGCGGCGAGGCCGACCGCTTCGTCCGCATCCACGAGGAGTACCGCAAGGCGCCCGACGTGACGCGCCGGCGCATGTACCTCGAGACGCTCGCCGAGGTGCTCCAGCGCACGCGGCAGAAGGTCGTGGTGGACGAGTCGCACAAGGGCGTCACGCCCATGCTGTGGATGAACGGCGCGGGCGCGCCGCCCGCCGCGGGCGCCGCGGCGCAGGTGAAGGGGCAGCCATGACCCGCGCCGCCGTCGTGACGGCCGTCCTCGCCGTCGTCGTCTTCTTCGCCGTGACCGCGAGCACGTACACGCTCACCGAGAACGAGCAGGCGGTGATCACCCGCTTCGGCGAGCCGCGGGGCGAGCCCATCACCGTGCCCGGCCTGCACTTCAAGCTCCCGTTCGCCGACACCGTGAACCGGTTCGACCGGCGCTGGCTGGACTGGCGGGGAGATCCGAACCAGATCCCCACCAAGGACAAGAAGTACATCTGGGTGGACACGTTCGGCCGGTGGCGCATCGTGGACCCGCTGCGCTTCTTCCAGCGGCTGCGGGACGAGCGCAACGCGCAGTCGCGGCTCGACGACATCATCGACGGAGAGACGCGCAACGCCATCGCCTCGTTCGCGCTCATCGAGGCCGTGCGCACCACCAACCGCACCTTCGAGGACGACGAGTACTCCGCCGAGCTCGGCGGCGCCGAGGCGCTCGAGACCGTGCAGGCGGGGCGCGACCGGCTCACCCGGCAGATCCGCGACCGCGCCGCCGAGGTGGTGAAGGAGTTCGGCGTCGAGCTCGTGGACGTCCAGATCCGGCGGATCAATTACGTCAACGAGGTGCAGGTGAAGGTGTTCGACCGGATGATCTCCGAGCGGCGCCGCATCGCGGAGCGCTCGCGATCGGAGGGCATGGGCCGGGCGGCGGAAATCCGCGGCCAGCGCGAGCGCGACCTGAAGGCGATCCGCTCCGAGGCGTATCGCAAGGCGCAGGAGGTGTCCGGCAAGGCCGACGCGGAGGCGACCCGGATCTACGCGGCGGCGTTCGGCCGCGACCCCGAGTTCTTCCAGTTCCTGCGGACGCTCGAGGCGTACCCGCGCACCGTGGACGGCTCCACCTCGCTGTTCCTCGGCACCGACTCCGAGTTCTACCGGTACCTGCGCAGCTCGAAGAAGCAGTGAGCCGCTCGACCCGCCTGGCTCACCCGGGCTGCGGATCCGTGCCGGTTCAGGGACCCGCGACGGCGCCACCGCGCGTCACGCCCAGCCAAGGTACGCCTCCTTCCTCGGCCTCCCGCCGCCGCGAACGTGTCCGCGCCCGGACACGGCGCGTTCGCCCGCAGCAGTGCCCAACCTCTGGACGTGACGCGCCCTGCCTTCGCGCTCGCCCTCGCGCTCCTGGCGCCGGCCGCCGGGGCGGTCGAGGTGCGCTCGCCTCCGGGCGCGCTGCACGGGTTCCCGTCGATGAGCGATCGCTCGGGTGCGGTCATCGCCGACGGGGAGCTCGTGCAGGAGCGGCGCGGCGAGCGGCTGTTCGTGCGCGCGCGGTGGGTGTTCCCGGGCGGTCGGCTCGCCGAGGAGACGGCGGAGTTCGCGCTCTCCCCCGAGCTCGCCCAGGAGCGATACGCCTGGGTGGAGACGGATGGCAGCGGCGAGCTGCGCCGCTTCGAGGTGGACTTCGCGACCGGGCGCGCGCGCTCCGCGGTGCGCGGGAAGCACGGGGTCGAGCGCGAGGACGAGGGCCTCGAGGTGCCGCGTGGCCGCGCGTTCGCCGGCTACGGCGTCGCGCTCGCCGCGAGCCAGCTCGCGCTCGACGAGGGCGCGTCGGCGAAGATCACGTTCGTCGCGTTCACACCGAAGCCTCGAACGGTGACGCTCGAGATCCGGAACGACGGAGGCGCGCCGGTCGAGGCCGCCGGGCGCACGATCCCGTGCGTTCGCTACACGCTGCACCCGAAGCTGCCCTTCCCGGTCTCGGTGTTCGTGAAGGCGCCCGACTCGTACCTGTGGCTCACGCGCGCTGAGCCGCGGGCGCTCGTCCGGGCGGAGCAGAACCTCGCCGCCAAGGACGACCCCCGCGTCACCATCGACGTCATCCCGCGTGGCCCGGCGCGCGGCCACCCGCCGGTCCAGGCGCACACGGCGCCGCGTGACAACCGGCCGGGACGAGCACCTTGACCGGATGGGCTCGCCGAGGCGGCACGGGTTGCGCGAGTGTGTCGAAGTGTTTCTCTCGTTGAACCGCCTCGCGCCCGTGGCCATGGTCTCGTCGTCCGCGGGGCGTGGACGAGGAGGATGCCGTGGCGCGCGTGGCTCGTTGGTTCCTGACGGTGGAAGCGGCCGCGTTCCTGGCGGCCGCCGGCGTGCATTCGGGCGTGCTCTGGCGCGGCCACGAGCATGCCCGGGCGGCGACCGCCGAGACGGTGATCGGGCTCGTGCTGGCGGCGGCGCTGCTCGCGACGATCGCGCGGCGTGCATCGACCCGGCGCTTCGCGGTCGGGGCGCAGGCGTTCGCGCTCCTCGGCACGGCGGTGGGGCTCTTCACGATCGCGATCGGGATCGGCCCCCGTACCGCGCCCGACCTCGCGTTCCACGCCGCCGTGATCGTGCTGCTGGTGGCTGGCCTGCTCCGGCTGTCGCGCGAGCGCCTCGCCGGGCGGCCGGTCCGGGGCAGCGCGGTGTGATCGGGCGCACCGACGGATGCCGCCGCTCGCCGGCGGGCGCTGCGGTCGTCCTTCCCGGCGCCCCGAGACCAAGCGGCGCCCCGCCCCTCGGGGGAGAGGGGGCGGGGCGCCGCCGTGCTGCACACGCGTGATGCGGATCCGCTCAGGGCACCTGGAACGCGAAGTTGTGGCAGGGCAGGCAGAAGTTCTCCGACTGCCGGTGCTGGTGGTGGCACGCGTTGCAGTCGAGCTCGGTGCCGTAGTGCCGGTTCTCGTGCGGGTTGCGCGGCTTCACGCCCGCCGTCTGCCCCGCGAGCTCCTTGGTGGGGTGGCAGCTCACGCACCGGTCCATCTCCACGGGCGCGGCCTTCGCCGCCTTCACGTGGCACTGGGCGCACTTCACGCCCGCCGCCGCGTGGACCTTGGCGAGGGCGTCGGCCTTCGCCTGGGCGGCGGGAGCGGCCTTCGGTGTGGCGGCCGTCACCGCGTCGGCCGCCGAGGCCTGCGCCGCGACGAGGCCGCCGAGGATCGAGGCGAGCGAGAGGGCGAAGAGCTTCCGCCGGGACATCCAGTTCATGTCGTCTCCAGTGACGTGCGGGGCGCGAACGCGAGGCGCCCTGCGCGTCGGAATGAATTCAGTCGCGCGGGGTCCCGTCGCCGATCACAGCTTCGCGACGTGACGGCCGGTCAGGTAGCCGAACGTGTAGCAGCGGCCGAGGGAGAGCCCGAACACCGTGAGCGGATAGTCGGTGCCGCCGTAGAACCCGGCGCCGAGGTTGCCGACCAGGAACAGGCCCGGGATCTTCCTGCCGTCCGCGTCGAGCGCCTGGTGCTGCTCGTCGACCAGCAGGCCGGAGCAGATGGCGGAGACCCGCACCTTGCGGTGGATGCCGTAGAACGGCGGCTTCTCGACCGGGGCCAGCCTGTCGGCCGGCTTGCCGAAGTCGGCGTCCTGACCCTGGCGGCAGAGCTCGTTGTACCGCTTCACCGTAGCGACGAGCGTCGCGGGGTCGACCTCGATCTTGCGGGCAAGCGCCTCGAGCGTGTCCGCCACGTGCGTGTTGACGAGGGACTCGAACACGCCCTTCTTCGGGCCCGGGTCGTCGGGCATGTAGTTCTTCAGGCCCTCGGGCGGCACCAGCTTGCCCGGCCAGCTCGCCGCCTGCGTCATGTAGTTCGAGTCGAAGATCTGCGAGTAGTGGCCCGCGTTCTTCTCGTCGCGCAGGTAGTTGTTGACGAGCGACATCTCGACCGTCTCGTTCACGAACCGCTTGCCCTCGCGGTCCACGGCCAGGAACGGCATGTCGCACATCGACGCGGGGCCCGCGTCGAAGTCGTGCAGCATCTTGGTGTGGCCGATCGGCTCGATGACGCCGCCCGCCCAGTACGCCATCACGAAGCCGTCGCCGGTCTTGTCGAGCTGCTTCCGCCCGAGGTGCTTCAGGTCCGGGAGGAAGTAATTGCTCATCGCCTCGTTGTTCTGGTAGTCGCCGGTCGCGAGGATGACGCCCTTCCTGGCGAGGAACCGGTGGTACCGGTGGTCCTTGCCCTTCGCGATGACGCCCTTCACCTCGCCGGTCCGGTCCTGCACGAGCTGCGCGGCGGGCGTGCCGTAGAAGAACCGGACGCCGGCCTTCTCGGCGACGGTGGCGAGGGCGCGCATGCCGTCACCCGTGGTGTACGGCTTCGGCCCGAAGAACGAGGTGACGTAGTTCAGGGTGTAGCCGTTCACCTTCAGGATGGCGCGCTGCTGCAGGTTGCCCTGGTCGATCACCTGCGCGCCGCCGCGCTTGGCGCGGTCGATCACCCAGGAGACCGCCTCCCCGGAGTTGTACGCCCACTGCCGGATGAGCTTGGGGTTGGGGCGGTGCGCGTTGTCCGCGAGGAGCTTCGCGACCAGCGCCTCGACGCCGGCCTTGTCGCTCTTCGCGAGGTCGATGCCGGTGCCCGAGTTTCCCTGCGAGATCGCGAAGGGCGCCTTCTGGATCACCGCGACCGACGCGCCGTGCTCCGCCGCCGAGAGCGCCGCCGGGACGCCCGCGGCGCCCGCGCCCACCACGACCACGTCGAAGGTCTGCGTGGTGGCGATGTCCTTCTCCGCGATGGGCTTCGGCTTCGGCATGAACGAGAGCGTCGCGCCGCCGTCGGAGCTCTTCGCGTAGGCGAGCCCCTTGTCCGCCGCGCTGGCGGGTCCCGCCGAGAGTCCGGTGGCCCCGAGGACGCCCGCGCCCGCCGCGCCGACCGCCGCGCGACGCAGGAAGCTGCGGCGCGAGAGACCGCGCTCGAGCACGTCCTTCGTGTAGGGGTCCAGCGCTCCTGAACCGTGCGACCTGTCCTTGCTCATGCCGCCTTCCTTCTGGATGGGGGTTCGGACGTCGCCCCTGAGCAGCGGGCGTGCCATGGCGGCTGGCGGCGCAACCCCGCGTGGATCCGGGCGCGGGGCGTCGTGCGTCCAGGGCCGCGGCCCTCAGTCCGAGAATCCCTTTCTCGGAACGAGAGCCGGGCGCGACAGTTCGACGTGCGACCCGCCGCCGCGCCGCCGGCGTCCGGCCCTGCGCCGTCCCGGCGCCCGCGCCGGGTCAAGCGCCGACGAACGCCGACAGCCAGGCCTCGAGCACGCGCTCCGCCTCGGGCGTCTCGCGGATCGAGCCGATCGCGGCGGAGCAGCCACCCGCGGCGCGACCGTCCAGCGCGGCGCGACTCCACTCCGCGAGCGCGCGGCAGCGGCCCGCGTCCACCTCGGGGTGGAACTGCACGCCGCGGATCGCGTCGCCGACTGCGAACGCCTGGATCGGGGTCCGCTCGCTCCGGGCCAGCACGATGGCGCCCCGCGGGACCGACGCGACGTGGTCCTCGTGCGCCTCCTGGACCGCGAGCCGGGGCGGGAGGCCGCGGAACAGCGGATCGGCGCGGCCTGCGGCGGTGAGCGCGACCTCCACGGTGCCCGCCTCGGGGCCCGCCGGGCGTCGCTCGACGCGGGCGCCGAGCGCGCGCGCGAGGAGCTGGTGGCCGAAGCAGACGCCCAGGACCGGGCGGCTTCGCGCCGCCGCCAGCGCCCACGCTGCCGTCGCCTGCATCCAGGGCGCCCACGCCGTGACGCTGTCCAGCGAGCCGGTGAGGATGGCGCCGTCGAACCCGCCCACGGCCGGGAGCGGCGCGCGGGCATCGGCGCGCTCCACCTCTGCGCGGCCGCCGATGAGCCGCTCGAACCATGCGTCGAAGGCGCCCCAGCGAGCGGCGATCGCGGCGGGCGGAGCGCCGGTGCAGACGAGGAGGATCCGCTTCATGCAGGCTCTTCACTGCAACCCGGGCGCCAGCGAGCGCGGTCGTGCAGCGTCGCCACGCACGGCTCGTCACGTCCGCACGAGCGGCAACGGGTACCCGCTGCCGAGCAGTCGGTGCCTGGATCCGGGGCAAGCCCGCCGGCCCCCTGCACGCCGAGGGGAGGCGCCCCGAGCCGCGCAACCGGTTCCGCGGTCAGGCAGCTGCAAGGAGAGGAACTGCTCGAACAGGCTCACGCCGAGAGTGGGAGATCGACCGTGAAGCGCGTGCCGGCTCCCGGGCCGCTCTCCAGGTGGATCGCCCCGCCGTGCGCCTCGACGTTCTGCCGGACGATCCAGAGCCCGAGCCCGAGCCCGCCGACGCCCCGGGCCGCCGCGCCCCGCTCGAAGCGGCGGAAGAGCCGCGCCCGCTCCTCCTCCGGGATCCCGGCGCCCTGGTCGGCGACCACCAGCCGGGCGAGGTCGCCGTGCGACGACACCGACACGTCCACCGGCTTCCCCTCGCCGAACTTGAGGGCGTTCCCCACCAGGTTCGCCACGATCTGCTCGAGGCGGGCGCGATCCCACTCACCCTCGACGCCGGGCTCCGCCTCGATCCGGACGCGGCCGGCGCCGGCGAGGCTGGCGACCACCCGCGCGACGAGCCCACCCAGCTCGACCGGCTCGCGCGTGAGCGGGATCTCCAGCTGCGCGAGGCGGGTCGAGTCGAGCAGCATCTCGACCAGGCGCGCGAGCCGCTCGGTGCCGCGCTGGACGCGCTCGCTCGCCCGGCGCGCGCCGTCCACGTCGGCCGTCTCCAGCGCGCGCGTCACGCCGCTCACGGCCAGGTTGAGGACGGTGAGCGGCGTCCGGAGCTCGTGCGCCGCGAGCCCGAGCAGCTCGTCGCGGAGCGCGACCGCCGAGCGGAGCTCACGCTCGAGCTTCGCGCGCTCGAGCGCCGCCGCGGCGAACCCGGCGATCGCCTCGAGCAGGGCCGATTCGCGGGGCGTGGCCGCGTGGCGCTCCGCCCAGTAGGCGCCGATGGCCGCGACCGGCTGCGCCGTGAGCACCGGCACCATCAGCATGCCCTTCACGAAGGTGGGCCGGTACGCGTCGTGCGGGACGCGCGGATCGGCGTACACGTCCTCGATCACCACCGTCTCCCGGTGATCCATCGCCCACCCCGAGATGCAGGCGCTCGCCGGGAACGCGGTCCCCTTCCAGAGGGGAGAGATGGCGTCCTCGTCCGCGTAGCGGACCAGGTCACCCTCGCGCAGGACGAACGTCACCCCGTCCGCGCCGAGCAGCCTCCGGGCTGCGACCTTGGCGATGCGGCCGACGCCCTCGACGTCCGGAGCGATCGCGAGCGCCCGGGCCACGTCGATGAGGTCGAGGACCTTGTCGGCGGGGGCCGGACTCGGCCGCGCCTGCGCTCGGGCGGAGAGGGCCATGCGGGTCATCGTAACCCGGTCCCTCGTGCGCCGCCGAGGACGGCCTCGAAGAACATGCGCTCCATCCACCCCGCCCGACCAAAGGAGCACGCGATCAAGGGGCAAGCCCTGGGGCGAGGGACGAGATCCAGGGGGGCGCCGAGCCGCACAGAAGAAGTCCCAGGTGGGCGTCGCCCGGGTCAGGGGCTCGGCGCCACCGCAACCGATGTGATCCATCCCCCTCCTCCCGCGCCCCGCTCACGACGTCGGCAGCGATCCACCGAAGCTGGCGCGAGAAGCACACCTCTCCCCTTGTGCGCAGAGTGAAGTTCCCCGTAGGCTTCGTACGACTCTCCGTGATAGCGCTGTGGGCTCCGCGCAGGCGGCCGCCCTGGCCCGCGGCGGATCGAGGGGACCACCCATGACCGAGTTCGCCGCGTCGATGCCCGCAGCACCGGCCGATGCCTTCCCGACCGAGCCTGCACCGCAGCCCCAGCCGCTGCCGATCCGGTTCACCGGGTCGGGCGGAGAGTACTTCCGGATCTGGATCGTCAACCTGCTCCTCACCCTCGTGACCCTCGGCATCTGGTCCGCGTGGGCGAAGGTCCGCAAGACGCGCTACTTCTGGAGCAACACGCAGCTCGCCGGCGCGGCGTTCCAGTACCACGGGAACCCCGGTGCGATCCTGCGCGGCCGGCTGCTCGCCGGTGCCGTCTTCCTCGCGTACTCGGTCGCCGGGCGCATCTCGGTCGCCGCGGGGCTGGTGGCCGGCGCGGTGCTCATGCTGCTCGGCCCCTGGTTCTTCTACAAGTCCATGCGGTTCAAGCTCGCGAACACGAGCTGGCGGGGGCTGCGTTTCGGGTTCGACTCCACCGCCGGACGGGCCTACACGGTCCTCGCGCCGGGCGTGGTCCTCGGGGTCTTCTTCGTCGGCTCGCTCGCAGCCGTTCAGCGGATCGCGCCCGGCGAGCAGGCGAACCCCTTGCCGATCCTGCTCGTGGAGCTCGCGGTGTTCGCGTTCTGGCCCTGGCTGCACGCGCGGCTGAAGGCGTACCAGCACGGCCGCGCGCAGTACGGGAACCTCGCGTTCGAGTTCGAGCCGTCCACCGGCGCGTTTTACGGCCTGTACGGCAAGACCCTCCTCTTCGCCCTGCCCTTCATCCTGCTGCTGGGGATCACCCTGGCCCTCGTGTTCGCCGCCACGGGCGGCGTCAAGGACCCGGGGGCGATGACGCGCGCGATCGTCCCGATCATGGTCGTCACCTACGCCGTGCTCGGCCTCACGTACGCCGTGGTCGGCGCGATCTTCGCCGCGCGCCTGCAGCGGCTGGTCTGGGCCCGGACGCACGCGGGCCCGGTGCGCTTCGCGACGAGCATCACGGCGCGCGGCCTCATGCGTGTGTGGATCGTCAACGGTGCCCTGACGCTCCTCACGCTCGGCATGTACTGGCCCTGGGCGGCGGTGGCGATCGCGCGCTACCGGCTCGAGTGCATGACCCTCGAGGCGGGAGCGCCTCTCGAGACCATCGCGGCGGGGAGCATGTCCGCGGAGCGCTCCGCGACGGGCGAGGGCGCGGTCGATTTCTTCGGGTGGGACATCGGCCTGTGAGCGAGACCGTCCTCGAAGGCCTCCTCTTCGATGGACGTAGCGCCGCCGCGACGCCGGTCCGGATCACGATCGCGGGGGGCGTCCTCACGGTCACGACGCCCGAGGGCGCGCTCCTCTCCGAGCAGGGCCTCTCCCTGCTCACCGTGACCGAGGCGTTCGCCACGGCGCCCCGGCAGATCGGCCTGCCCGGCGGCGCCGTGGTCGAGGTGACGGACGGCACCGCCCTCACCGCAGCGCTCGCCGCCGCGGGCCGGCGGCCTGACCTCGTGGATCGGCTCGAGGCGCGCTGGCGCGCCGCGCTCGGCGCCGTCGTCGCGTGCGTCGGGGTCATCGTCGCCGCCTACGTCTACGGGCTCCCCGCTGCCGCGGGCTGGATCGCCCGGACGCTGCCGGTGAGCGCGGAGCGGCGGCTCGGGGACGGCGTCCTCGAGCTCCTCGACGGCCACCTGCTTCGACCCACGGCGCTCTCGGAGGAGGAGCAGCGTGCGGCGCAAGAGCGGGTCGACGAGGCGGCGCGGCTCGGCGCGCCCGCGGTGAAGTACCGTCTCGTCTTCCGGTCCGCCGGGTTCGGGCCGAGCATGAACGCCTTCGCGCTCCCCGGCGGCACCGTGATCCTGCTCGATGGCCTGGTGCGCGGCACCGCGAGCGACGATCGCCTCGTCGCGATCGTCGGCCACGAGCTCGGGCACGTGGCCCGACGCCACTCGGTGCAGGCGCTCCTGAAGAGCGCCGGCGTGGGCGCCGCGGCGAGCCTGCTCTGGGGCGACTTCTCCGGCCAGGCTGCGGCGATCCCGGCCGCCCTCGCGATGTTCGACTACTCGCGCGACGCCGAGCGCGAGGCCGACGAGGACGCCGTCCGCTTCCTGGGCGCGGCCGGCCGCTCCGCCCTGCCGATGGTGGAGGCGCTGTGCCTGCTCCAGTGCGTCGAGCGCGAGGCGTCGCTGGGCGCGATGCCGAGGCTCCTCTCCACGCACCCGAAGCTCGCAGAGCGGATCCAGCACGTGCGCGATCTAGGCCGCGTCGATCCCTCCTACCGCTGCCCTGAGCCGCCGCCGGCAGGATCGCCCTGCAGTCCTGATGGCGACAGCAAGGACGAACCGGCGACGTGCGGAGCGCGGGAAGCGGAGCGTTCCAGCGGCGACCGCTGAGCTCCGCCCTCGTTGCGAGAAGCAGCGCCGCTCGGAGTCTCGCGCGATCCAGCGGCGATGCGCGCTCGATCCTCACGCACACGGTCGCGGAACCGCGCGGCGGTTCCTGAAGCCCAGGTCGCGCCAGGCACCGCGCCAGAGCGGCAGGCGGGAAGCAAAACCGCGTCGAACGCGAAGCGCTGCTTGGCCGCCTGGCGACCTCGTGGAGGAGACAGCCTCCCCTGGGGCGTGATCGATGAGTTCTCCCGGGCCGCCCCGTCGAAGGCGTGGATCTCCCTCGCCATGTCGACACCCCAGGGCACGAGGCTCGAATGAGAAAGCTCAGGCTCATCGAACACATCTCGCTGGACGGCGTGATCCAGATCTCCGCCGACGACGACTTCCCCTACCGCGACTGGCCCGCGCCGTATCGGACCCCCGCTGGCCGCGACGCGATCACCGCTGCGCACGGCGCGCGCTTCGATCTGCTGCTCGGCCGTCGCACCTACGATCTGTGGTCAGGCTACTGGCCAGCGGCGCCGAGCAGTCCCCTCGCGGAAGGCCTCAACGCGGCGACCAAGTACGTCGCGACCCACCGTCCGGAGAGTCTGGAATGGGGACCGTCGGAGAGCCTTGGGCCCGACGTCATCGACGGCATTCGCCGCCTCAAGTCGAAGGACGGCCCGGACCTCATCCTCTCCGGGAGCTCCACGCTGACGTCGGTGGTGCTCGAGCATGGACTCGCGGATGAAGTCCTGCTCGTCGTCTATCCGGTCCTCCTGGGGAAGGGTAAGCGCTTCTTCGCCGAGGGCACGCCGCCACGGTCATTCGAGCTCGTCAGCACGAGCGCCCTGCCGTCCGGCGTCATCCTCGTCGCGTACAAGTTCGCCGGGGCCTTGAAAACCGGTTAGCTCGACCGAGATCCGCGGTGGTGCTCGGAGCCGGAAAGAAGAAGCCCCCGGTTCCAGAGAGGAACCGGGGGCTAGATGGAGCGGAAAAGGGATTTGAAGCTTGCCTAATGGTGAACGCTAACTGAGCGACAGTCCACGCTCCGGGAGACATACGGGAGATGCGGCGCGGCACGAGTTGCATAACCACGCTACTCGCCAACCGCGGTGGATCCCCTCTTTCTCTTGATCAGCATCGACCAGATCTTCTGCTTTGCCGCAGGATAGGAGCCTTCACCGGCGCCCAGCGCGCTGAGCAGCGCGTTCCACCCCAGCGAGAACTTGAAGACAATCAGGCTTCCTTGAACCCCAGGAAAGTCGGTACCGAACCCGAGCCACTCCGATCCCATGTTGAAGAGCACCCCGAGAACGGACGCCGGGACGGCCATGAAGAGGCCCTGCGCGATCTTCCATCTCGGTGCGGCGCGCGCGGTCACGAAGGCCGCTGCAACCGTGGCGGCCCAGATCACCCACGCCGAAACGGTCACGCCGACATTGGACTTCGTGCAGAGGAAGGCAATCCCGACCGCTTGGCCAGCCGCGAGTATCCCGATCCCGAGTCCGATCGCTCTCAGCATCTCCAGCGGTCTCCTTGAGCGGCTAGTCTACACTCCGCGCAACCTGACGACCTTGCTGCCCACCCGCGCGACGACCTCGAGCTCGCCGCCAAGCCCCTCGACGTACCGCCTCAACGTCGACAAGAGGTGATCCTCCCTCCGCTCGGCGCGAGACAACTCCGACTGCTTCATCTTCGCGGCGCGGGCAACCTGCTCCTGGGTCTTCCCGGCGGCCTGCCGCAGCTCGCGTAAATTCATCTCGAGGATCTCGCGCTCGGCGAACCGCTCCGCCTCGGCGATCTCCTCGCGCGTGAAAAGCTTCTTCTCGATCTGCTTCCAGCTCTTCGTCTTCGCCTTCATGGCTCGCCTTCCTTCTCCAGGTGCTCGAGGTGCGCCTCCCAGAGTCGCTCTGCCTTGGGGATCGCCCGTTCGTAGAACCGCTTGTCGTTGCCCTTGTCACCACCGATGAGGAGCAACGCCTCCCGCTTCGGGTCGAACGCGTAGATGATCCGCAGCGGACTCGCGCCGCGCTTCGGGCGAAGCTCGCGGAGCGGGTGTCTCGACCCCTTGAGGGCGCTCGCGTACGGCTCGCCGAGCGCGATCCCCACCTGCTCAAGGATCTTCACGGCTTGGAGCACGGCCTTCTGTTCCCGGTGGCTCAAGTTCTCGATCCAGCGCTCGAATTCGTTGGTCGCGTTGACGACGGCCATGCGGTTCTCTACCGCTCCCGTCGGACATCGGTGGGCTTGACTATAACGTTGGGCTCATATGAGTTCAAGCTCATCCACGGCGTGCGTGAGGACCGGGCAGGGAGGGAACTGGCCCCTACTGAGCCGGCCGCCGTCGCGGTGCCCCGGCACGCCGTACACGGCCACCCCGTGTCGAGCTCAAGACCTCCTTCCAGCGCCGGCGATGGTAGATGATCGGCCAACACCACGCGGACGGGTGACGTGACTCGGAACCGAGAGGACATCACGACCAAACTGGCTCGACTCGAAGCCAGGCCTTCCACGCTCGACGCGGAACGAGCGTTCATCCGCGAGCAGATCGCCGCCGCGCGGCGGCAGCTGGCCGCGGTCGAGGCCGTGACGATCTCCGTCCCGAAGCTCCACCCCTCGCCCACCCCCACGCCCACGACGCATCCAGCCAAGGTCGCCCTCTTCGCCTCGCTCTTCCGCGGCCGCGAAGACGTCTACCCGCGCTTCTGGACCAACGAGAGGAAAGGCACGAAGGGATGGGCGCCGTTCTGTTCGAACGAATGGAAGCGCCCTGACGCGGTTACAGCGGGGGTTACATCCAGGGTGACAGTCGAAGGGACCGGAAACGAAAAACCCCCGACAACTCTGGAGTTGTCGGGGGTCGAACTGGAGCGGGAAAAGGGATTTGAACCCTCGACCCTCGCCTTGGCAAGGCGATGCTCTACCACTGAGCTATTCCCGCAAGAAGCTCGCGAAGGTGGAGGTTTATAGAGGGACCGCCCGAGGGGTGTCAAGCGGGTTTCGGCAGGCCTCGAACACGCCCTCGCGACGGGCCACGGCGGGCCCGCGGTGTATCATCCGCGCCCCGTGCCGGACCCGGTCACCGCCCCTCCGCCCTCCCCTGCCCCACCTCCTCCACCGGCTCCGCCGCGCGGGTTCTTCGCGCGGCTGCGCAAGAGCCGCGAGGACGCGCGGCGGCAGGCGCAGGTGGGCGGGGGGCGGCAGCGCGGGCCGGTGGGGGACCTCTTCCGCGCGGTGGGGCGCGGCCTGGCGCTGGGGCTCGCGAACCTGGTGCTCCCCCGTCCGCGGGCGCCGGTGCCGGCGCCGGAGACGATCCGGCGCCTGCTCGTCATCCGGGTGGACGAGCGGGTGGGCAACCAGCTCCTCACCACCCCGCTCCTCCGCGCCCTGAAGCTGGGCCTGCCCGGCGCCGAGCTCCACCTGCTCGCGCCGAAGCAGGGCCTCCTCGTGGCCTCGCCGCACGTGGACCGGTTCCACCTCTGGCAGAAGCGCGATGCGTTCCGGGCCCCGCTGCGCCAGCTCGGGCAGCTGCGTGCGCTCAGGCGCGAGCGGTTCGACGTGGTCCTGGAGGCGGGGCACTGGTCCGCCTGGTCGCTCACGGCCTCGCTCCTCGCCCGCCTGCTGGGCGGCCGGCGCGCCATCGTCGGGCACGACCGCGGGGACGCGGCGCGGTTCCTCTCCCACCCGGTGCCGCACGATCCGGCGAGCGTCGCGGAGGTCCCGGCGAAGCTGGAGCTGCTCACGCCGCTGGGCCTGCCGGCGCGCGGCCTGGAGCTGGAGACGGGGCTGGGGCGCGACCTCGTCGCGGCGGACGCGGCGCTCGCGGCGGCGGGCGTGTCGGGGCCGTTCGCGCTGCTCAACCCGGGCGCGCGCCTCGCGGACCGGCGCTGGCCGGCGGAGTCCTACGCGGCGGTGGCGCGCGGGCTCTCCGAGCGCGGCCTCACGGTCCTGGTGGTCTGGGGCCCGGGCGAGGAAGGGCTGGCGGCCGCCATCGTGGAGGGCTCGGGCGCGCGGCTCGCGCCGCCGACCGACCTCGACAAGCTCGCGGGGCTGATGCGGCGGGCGCGGCTGGTGGTCTCGAACAACAGCGGCCCGATGCACCTGGCGGTCGCGGTGGGGGCGCCGACGGTGGGCGTGTTCTTCCGCGGCGACTCGGCGCGCTGGGGCCACGCGATCCCGGCGTTCGCGGCGGCGGAGGTGCGGAGCGACGCGGAGGCGCCGGCGGTGCTGGCGGCCTGCGACCGGGTGCTGTCCGTGAACCTCGAGCGCGCCTGAGGGCGCGGCTACCCGCGCGACGTGCGGCGGTTCGGGCGGACGTCCTCGGACGCCTGCGCCTCGCCCTCGCGGCGGTACACGGCGCGGATGAAGTTCGCGAAGTAGCTCACCGCGGACCACACCGAGAAGAACAGCGAGATGTAGATGAGCCAGGTGCCGACCCGGTTCGCGTCGAGGTCGAACGAGAAGAAGAGCGCGTCGATCGGGTAGGTGTAGTGCAGCAGCAGGAACGTGATTCCGGCCACCTGGAACGCGGTCTTGTGCTTCCCCTCCTGCCCGGCGGCGATGACGATGCCCTCGCTCATGGCGATGGTGCGCAGGCCGGTCACGATGAACTCGCGCGCCAGCACCACGATGCACACCCACGCGGCCACGCGGCCGAGGTGCACGAGCATCACCAGCGCCGCCATGACGATGAGCTTGTCGGCGAGCGGGTCGAGGAACTTGCCGATGACGGTGACGAGGTTCTTGCGCCGCGCCACCCAGCCGTCGAGGAAGTCGGTGGCGCCGGTCACCGCGTACAGCACCGCGGCGATGAAGCTGTCCACCCGCGACTCGTAGTAGGTGAACCACAGGAACACCGGGATGAGCGCGATCCGCGTGAGGGTGATCGCGTTCGGGAGGTTGAGCGCCTCCCGCCGCAGCGAGCGCGCGCTCACGGGGTGCTCCCGCCGGCGGCGGCGTCGGGGTCCGCGAGGACGCGGCCCTCGCCGGTGAGCTCCACCACCGCCGTGCCGGCGCCCTCCTCGGCGAGCCCCACCAGCCGCGGCGTGAGCGCCCCGGTCCACCCGACCAGCGCCGCCAGCGGCAGGCGCACCGCCGCCGACGTGGACACCTCGAGCGCGAGCGGCGCGCCGGCGGTGACGAGCAGCATGCCGCCGCGGCCGCGCAGGTGGACCAGGCTCAGCTCGGCGCCGCTGGTGGACGGCACCCGGCCGTTCTCGAACGCGAGCCCGTCCTCGAACCCGAACACGGCCTCCTCGCGCAGGTAGACCGCCTCGCCGTCCAGCTCGAGCGCGGTGAACCGGCGCCCGGACGCCGCGTACAGCAGCGCCCCCTCGCCGGACGCGCGGTGCATCCGGGTGGCGCCCTCGCCGAAGGGCCGCTCGGTGGCGCGGCCGCGGAAGCGCATCAGCTCGCCGCCGAGCGTCACCTCGCCCCGGACCGCGAACAGGCCGTCGAGCCGGACCCGGACCGTCCCGCGCACCGTCACGGTGAGGAATCCGTCACGGACCGTGAACGGGACCGTCGGCTCGGGCGTGGCCGGCACGAGCCGGGCGTCTCCCCACGCGGCGAGCGTGGGCACCGCGGCGGCGGACGGCTCGGCCTCGGGCGCGGGCGGCGGCACGACGCGCAGCACCGGCACGCTGCCGGGGACGGGGGTGACGTAGGGCTCGGGCGCGGGGGTCTCGCCGGCCGCGGGGAGCGGCGCCTCGGTGGGCGCGGGCGGGGGCGGGACGGTCCAGCCGCTGGCGACGAGCTCGTCGCAGCGCGCCACCATGTGGTCGCTGCCGGCCTTGCGGAACCACTCGCGCGCGCCGGCGGGATCGCCGGACTCGAGCAGCGCGAGGCCGAGGTAGCCCATGGCCTTGCGGTGGTCGGGGTTGAGGTCGAGCGCGATCTCGAGCTGCCGCCGCGCCTCCTCGTGGTGCTTCGCCTTCAGGAAGGCGAGGCCGAGGTTGACGCGCGCGGCGGGCTCCACCGGGTTCTCGTCCACCAGCCGCTGCCACGCGATGGCGGCGTCGTCGAACTGGCCCTGCCGGTAGCAGGCCTGGCCGAGCAGCGCGAGCACCTTCGCGTCCTTGGGGCCGAGCTCGAGCGCGCGCTCCAGCGCGGCGCGGGCCCGGTCGGCGTCCCCCTGCGCGAGCAGCTCCGTGCCGCGCGCCAGGTGGAAGGCGAGCTCGTCGTCGACGCCGTCGCCGCCGTCCGCGCGCCGCGCCACGGCTCACCGCCCTGCCTTGTAGGCCTCGTACAGCGCCACCACCTTGCGCACGTACTCCCGGGTCTCCGGGATGTTCGGCACGCCGTCGCCCGCGCGCCGGACCGCCTCGGGCCCGGCGTTGTACGCGGCGAGCGTCTTCACCATGTCGCCGGCGTACTGGTTCGCGAGGATGCGCAGGTAGCGCGCGCCGCCCTCGATGTTCTCGGCGGGCTCGTACGCGTCGCCCACGTACATGTCGCGGGCGGTGCCGGGCATGAGCTGCATGAGGCCCATGGCGCCCTTCTCCGAGACGGCGCGGTGATCGAAGTTCGACTCGACCGCCATCACCGCGAGGAGCAGCGCCTCGGGGAGGTTGTACTTCGTCGCGGCGGCCCGGATGTGCTCGCGGTACCGCGCCTGCGCCTCGGAGCGAGGGAGCGGCCGGGCGCGCGCCTGCGCCTTGCCTCCGCGGTACACCCCGCCGCCGTCCTTCATGCGCGCGATGCGGCGGAAGCGCGGATCGCTGGGCGCGTTCGAGAAGTGCGCCACGCCGTCGGAGTCGACGTACGAATACAGATCGCTCGCCCGCGCGGCCGGAGCCGCCAGGACGGCGCCCAGCAGGGCGAACCTGGCGAGGTAGGGGCGGACGGACATCGTCGAAAAAGTTACCAGCAGCACGCTCGGCCGGACAACTTTATTCCCGGAGCGCGTGCTACATCAAACGCCATGACCACACTGCCTGCACGAGAGAACGTGGACTTCCTGGTCCTTGGTGGTGGTGTCGCGGGGCTGACCTTCGCGCTCGAGGCGGCCGATCACGGATCGGTGCTGGTGCTGACGAAGCGGCAGCGCTCGGAGGGCTCGACGCAGTACGCGCAGGGGGGCATCGCGGGCGTGCTGGGCGCGGACGACGCGCCGGAGCTGCACGTCCAGGACACCCTGGTCGCCGGCGCCGGGCTGTGCAAGCGCGAGGCGGTCGAGGTCACGGTCCGCGAGGGCCCGGACCGGCTGCGCTGGCTCATCGGCATCGGCGTGGAGTTCGACCGCGAGGCCCCCGACAAGCTCCACCTCACCCGCGAGGGCGGGCACTCCCGCCGGCGCATCGCGCACGCCAAGGACACCACCGGCCGCGAGGTGGAGCGGGCGCTGCTCGCCGCCTGCGACGCGAAGGGCGTCCGGATCGTCGAGGACCAGATCGCGATCGACGTCATCACCAGCGGCAAGCTCGGCCTGGGCGGCCCGAACCGCGCGCTCGGCGCGTACGTGCTCGACCGCGCCTCCGGCGACATCACCACGGTGACCGCGGGCGTGACGGTGCTCGCCACCGGCGGCGGCGGGAAGGTCTACCTCTACACCTCGAACCCGGACGTCGCGACGGGCGACGGGGTGGCGATGGCGTACCGGGCCGGCGCGACCATCGCGAACATGGAGTTCTTCCAGTTCCACCCCACCTGCCTGTTCCACCCGCAGGCGAAGAGCTTCCTCATCTCCGAGGCGTGCCGCGGCGAGGGCGGCATCCTGCGCAACGGCGCCGGCGAGGCGTTCATGTCGCGCTACGACCCGCGCAAGGAGCTGGCGCCGCGCGACATCGTGGCCCGCTCCATCGACGCCGAGATGAAGCGGCGCGGCGACGAGAGCGCGTTCCTCGACATGACGCACCTGCCGAAGAGCTTCCTCATCGAGCACTTCCCGAACATCTACGCCACCTGCAAGGAGTTCGGGATCGACATGGCGGTGCAGCCGATCCCGGTGGTGCCGGCGGCGCACTACATGTGCGGCGGCGTGGTGACCGACCTCATGGGCCGCACCTCGCTGCCGCGGCTGTTCGCGATCGGCGAGACGTCCTGCACCGGCCTGCACGGCGCGAACCGGCTCGCCTCCAACTCGCTGCTGGAGGGGCTGGTGTTCGGGCGCCGCGCCGCGCTGAGCGCCGTGGACGAGCTCGGCCACGTGGGCGGCACGCTGCCGACGATCCCGGACTGGAACCCCGGGGCCGCGCTCGCGCCCGAGGAAGGCGTGGTGGTCACGCACAACTGGGACGAGGTCCGCCGGCTGATGTGGAACTACGTCGGCATCGTCCGCACGCAGAAGCGCCTGGAGCGCGCGCGCACCCGGCTCGCGCTGCTGCGCGCGGAGATCCGCGAGTACTACTGGGAGTACCGGCTCACCCCGGACCTGGTGGAGCTGCGGAACCTCGCCGACGTGGCGATGCTGATCGTGGAGTGCGCGCGGCAGCGCAAGGAGTCGCGCGGCCTCCACTACCTGCTCGACCACCCGAAGCCCGACGACCGCTGGCTGCGCGACACGGTGATCACGCGCGGCGATCTCGAGTGAGCGGCCGCGCCGGTCCGCGCGCGCGGGCCGGCGGCGCGCCGAAGGCGCCTACAGGTCGGGATCCGACTCGAGCCGCGACGGCTCGGGCACGACGCCGAAGTCGAGGTCCATCCGGCCGAGGGCGCTCGTGATCGCGAGCACGTAGGGCCGGCCCTCCAGCGGCGGCGACGCGCTCGGGAAGCGCACCCGGTACACCACGTCGAACGTGCCCACGTACGGGAACAGCCCGGTCAGCGTGGCGTCCACGTCCAGCACCTCGACCTTCGCCGCGAGCAGCTCGCCCTCTTCGGTCCGCACCGCGACGCGCCAGATGCTCCTCGGCGCGTCGAGGTCGTTCTGCTTGCCGTTCGCGGTGTAGAGCGCGAGCAGGAACTCCTCGCCGGCGGCGGCCTCGGCGCGCTCGGTGGCGAGCCGGGCGTCGAGCTCGGCGGCGGTCCACCCGAGCCACGCGGCCAGCCGGCGGACGCGCGCCTCGCGCTCGGGGAGGCCCAGGTGCGTGGCGGTGGCGGTGGCGCGGTGCTCGAGGCCGTCGTAGAGGGTCGCCCGGCGCGTGGCGGCGGCGCGCAGGTCGGACCACTCGCCCTCGCGCGGCCCGGGGACGGGCTGGCGCGGGTGGAACGGGCAGCCGGCGAGCGCCAGCGCGAGCGCGGCGGCGGCGAGCGCGCGCAGCCTCATGACATGAAGTCCGCGCGGGTGAACAGCGCCTGCAGCGGCACGCCCTGGGCCTCGATGGCCTCGCGCCCGCCCTCCTGCCGGTCCACCAGCGCCAGGCAGGCCACCGGGACCAGGTGCTCGGCCCGGCAGCGCTCGATCGCCTTCAGCGCCGAGCCGCCGGTGGTCACCACGTCCTCGATCACCGCCACCCGGCTGCCGTCGGGGAGGGTCTTGCGCCCCTCGATCCACTGGCCGGTGCCGTGGCCCTTCGGCTCCTTGCGCACGATGAACGCGTCCACCGCCGCGCCGGCGCCGCCGTCCAGGAAGCTGGTGAGCGCCACCGCGCTCGCGATCGGATCCGCGCCGAGCGTGAGCCCGCCCACGCCGCGCACCGGCGGCGTGAGGCCGCGCACGCGTTCGAGCAGCAGCCGGCCGATGAGCACGTGCCCCTCGGCGGTGAGCGCGGTCCGCTTGCAGTCGATGTAGAAGTCGCTCTCCTTGCCGGAGGCGAGGACCACCTTGCGGCGCTCGAACGACAGGCTGCGCAGGAGCTCGAGCAGCCGCGCGCGATCCCGTTCCAGGCTCATGGTTCGTCCTCCCTGCGCTCGAGGTGGGGGAGCAGCTCGGCCATCCAGCGGACCTGCTCGAGCACCGCGCGGCGGCCGTCGGCCGGCAGCTCGCGCCACGACTCGAACGCCACCGCCAGGTCCGCGTTCACCTGGTACAGCCGCGCGGCCACGTCCGCAACGAGTTCCTCGGGGGTGACCTCCTCCGCCCCGGCCCCGGCCTCGGCCTCGGCGGCCGCCCCGCCCTCACCAAGCTCGGGCGAGGCCGCGGGCGCGGCGACGGGCTCGAGCTGGTGCGGCGCCGGCTCCGGCTCGAGGCCGCCGTCGTCGTCGGGGGCGGACCCGGCCGCGTCGGCGGCGGGCCCGGCGGTGAGGAACTCGAAGAAGCGCTCGCGCAGCTCGGGCTCGACCGGCGCGCGCACCAGCGCGTCGTCGAGCAGCTCCTCGGCCCAGGGCGCGACGCCGGTCTGCTCCAGCCGCTCGCGCAGCAGGCGCAGGCCGTCGCGGTCGAGCGGCTCGGTGAGGAGCGCCTGGCCGAGCGCGAGGCCCCACGCGTCGTCGTCGTCGAGCGTCGCGTGCAGCCGCGCCAGCACCCGGCCGCGCATCAGCATGCGCAGGGCGGCGATGCGCCGGAACCCGGCCACCACCTGGAACCGCGGTCCGTCGGTGCCGGCGCCGGGCAGCGGCCGCAGCTCGACGGGCACGAGCTGCCCGAGGCGGCCGATCGACGCGGCCAGGGCCGAGACGTCGGCCTCCTCGCGGACGCGGAACGTCGCGTCCAGCGCGAGCGCCGAGAGCGGTACGAACTCGACGGCGCCCGTCGCATGGGCGGGCGCCGCGGTGCGCGGTTCGAGCTCCACGTCCACCTCCGCTCGATCCGCGCGGGGCCCGCGGGCCGGGCGGGGGCCGGGTCGCGACCCGGTCCCCTCCCATTCCGCGCGGGATCGGGACTACTTCCGCTTGACGATCACCTTGCGCTTCACCGCGCCCATGGCGACCGGCGCCGGCGGAGCGGGCGGCTTCGGAGCGGACGGCTCCTCCACCTTGCGGATCTCGGGGCGCGGGGCCGGCATGGCCGGGCGCGGCGCGGGGCGCAGCGCCGGCCGGGCCGGGGCCGCCGCGACCGCGCGGGCGGCGCGGGCCTCGGGCTCGGCCTCGATCTCCACCTCGCCCATGTCGATGCGGCCGCGGAAGCTGGCGCCGTCCACGATGATGACGCGGGGAGCCTGGATGTCGCCGATCATCCGGCCTTCCCGGGTGATCTCGACCGACTCGGTGGCGGTCACGTTGCCGACCACCGCGCCCGCGATCACGCAGTTGCGGACCTGGACCTCGGCCTTGACCGTGCCGGTGGGCTCGACCACCAGGGTCTTGGTGAGGGTCAGCGTCCCCTCGACGCGGCCGCGGACCGTCAGGTCCTCGTCGCCGTTGAGGGAACCGCTGATGAGGATCGACTCGCCGATGATGGTGCTGCCGTCAGTGGTCGCCACGGCTCACTTCCCCTTCGTCTCACGGACTTCCATGTCCACGTTGCCCTTGAACAGGGCGCCATCGGCGATCAGGATGCGCGGCGCGCGAATGTCGCCGACCACCTTGCAATCGGCCTTCAGCTCGACCTTGTCGCTCGCGTTGATGTTCCCCGTCACCTGGCCCGACACCTCGACGTTCGCCGTCTCGATGTCCGCCTCGATGACGCCCGACGACTCGACGAAGAGGCTCTCTCGCAGGCTGATGCGGCCCTTGACGGTGCCCTGGATCACCAGGTCCTCGTCGCCCGAGATCTCGCCGTCGATGACGATCGAGCTTCCGATGACCGTGTGCGCGCCGGCGCGCGACGCCGGGACCTTCTCGATGCCAGCCATGTTCCGCAGCCCTCCACGAGCCTGTGGTGATCCCCCGATGAACATCGGTTCGTAAGACCCGCGCAGGATAGAGGTCCGTTCGAGGGCCAGTCAACAGGGTGTTCCGCGCACACACGCAGCGTTCAACGCGGCGCGCGTGCCGAGAGCCAGGCGACCGCCTCGGCGATCGGGCGGGCCCGCTCGGCCTCGTTCAGCACCTCGTGTCGGAACCCCGCGTACACCTCGAGCCGCTTGTCGTCGCCGCCCGCCGCGGAGACGAAGGCGCGCGTCGCGTCGAGCCCCACCACGCGGTCCGCCCCGGCCGCGAGCACGAGCAGCGGCGCCGTCCACTCGCCCGCCCGCCGCGCCACCTCGGCCTGCGCGCGCCGCGCCTCCTCGAACCAGCGCGGCGTCGTCACCCGCCCGTAGAGCGGGTCGCGGGCGGTCCAGCGCTGCAGGTCCGGATCCGAGGTGAGGTCGACGGGATCGAGGCCGGAGGAGATGGGCAGCCAGGGCACGAGCCGGCCCAGGGTGCGGGCCGCGAGGAGCTTCGCGAGCGGCGCCCGGGTGGCGAGCGCGTAGAACGGCGAGGTGAGCACGAACCCGCTCACGTGCCGCCCCCGGCTCAGCCCCCACAGCGTCGCGATCAAGGCGCCCTGGCTGTGCGCGAGCACGAACAGCCGCTCGCCGGCGACGCCGTCCTGCGCGAGCTTCGCCACGAGCGCGTCGAGGTCGGCGAGGTAGTCGGCGAACGCGTCCACGTGCCAGCGCCGGCCGTCGGACTGGCCGTGGCCGCGGAAGTCGAGCAGCGCCACCTGGAAGCCGGCGCGCACCAGCGCGGCGGTGATCCCGGCATAGCGGCCGCAGTGATCGCCTCCGCCGTGCAGCACCGCCACCGTGGCCCGCGGCGCCGGCGGCGTGAAGCGCTGCCAGTACAGGCGCAGGTGATCGGCCGAGTTGATGAACCCTTCCTCGTGCCTCGCCTCGGCGTCGGACGGGAAGGAGGGGAGCGGCATCGGCGGGACGCTAGCGGCCGGGGGCGGCGGGGTCAAGGCGCGCCCGCGGTCCGGGCCCAGGCCCGCACGCGCTCGGCCGCGACCTCGTCGCCCGCCTCCAGGTACGCGTCCACCAGCCGGCGCCAGGGCTCCGGATCCGGCCGCTCGCCGGCGCGTCCGAGCGCCTCCTCGACCCGGATGGCCCTGCGCAGCTCCTCGAGCTCGCGCTCGCGCTCCCCGCGGCCGGCGGCGAGGTCGGCGAGCAGCAGGTGCGCCTGCGAGGCCGCCGGACCGCCCGCGGCGAGCGCCACCGCGCGCCGGGCCTCGCCCTCGGCCAGCTCCTCCTGCCCGGCCCGGGCGAGCGCCTCCGCCAGCGAGGCGTGCAGCTCCGGGCTGGCCTCGTCGTAGGCCACCGCGCGCCGGAGCGCCGCCACCGCCCCGGCATCGTCGCCGGCGCCGCGCGCGCGGCGGGCCTCGAGGTAGTGCGCGATGGCGCGCGGGGAGACGAACCGCGCGGCGGGCGGCGGCGTGCCCTGGCCGGCGGCGGCCGCGGGGCGCGCGCCGGCGCACCCGGCGCCGAGGGTGGCGAGGAGCGCGGCGGCGAGCGGGAGGGCGAGCGGACGCATGGCGGCCCGCGGTGCGGGCGGAGCCGGAGGATACCGGCGGGCGGGCCCCCGGTTCAATCGGGGTCGCCGGCGCGCCTGGCGCGGGGCCGCCGGCCGCTGCGCGCCTTCAGCGGTGGGGGCCCGCCGGCGCGGAGCGCCGCGTCCACCGCGGCGGGGAGCGCGCCGTCGACGAGCGGCCGCGTCACCGCCGCGGCGCAGCCGGCCTCGCGGAGCGGCTCGCCCCAGTCGACGTGGGCGACGGCCACCACCGGCACGCCGGTCAGCTCGCGGTCCGCCTGGAACGCGCGCAGCGTCTCTCCCCCGTCCGGCCCGGTCGCGTGCAGCACCACCGCGTCGGGCGCGAAGCGCGCCGCGGCGGCCCCGGCCGCGAACCCCGGGGCGGCCTGCTCCACCGCGTACCCGGCCACCGCGAGCTGGCGCGCCGTCCCCTCACGCGCCGGGCCGGGCTCGGCCACCACCAGCACCTTGCGCCGCGCCGGCGCCGCGCCGGACAGCTCCTCGGGCACCGGCATCCCGTGCCGGAGCATGAACGCGGCCAGCTCCTCGCGCGCGATGCGCCGGTGGCCGCCGGGCGTCCGGTGCGCCTTGAGGCGCCGGGCCTCGATCCAGTTCACCACCGTGGGCAGCGAGACGCCGAGGAGCCGGGCCGCCTCGAACGTCGTGTAGAAGCCGGGCATGCGCGGCAAGTCTAGACGTCCGGTCATCGTTCGTGAACGGTCAGCGAGCGAAGCGAGCCAGCCGGGGCGGCGGCGCGGAAGCGGCGCAGCCGCTCGCGCCGGCGCAAGGGACCCGGCGGGCCGGGTGGGGCCCTACCGAGCTCCGCTCGGTGGGGCGGGGCGCAGCCCCGTCAGATCGTCCCGCGCGCCATCCCGCAACCCGGGCCTCCACCGTCCCGCCCGGGAATGCTAAGGAGAGCCCATGCCTGCTCCCACCTACCTGCTCGGCGCGGTGCAGATGACCTCCACGGCGGACCGCTCCCGCAACCTGGAGACCGCGGTCCGGCTGGTGAACGAGGCGGCGGACCTCGGCGCCCGGCTCATCGGCCTGCCCGAGAACTTCGCGTACATGGGGCCCGAGGAGGGCCGCCGGGCCGGCGCCGAGACGCTGGAGGGGCCCACGGTGAGGGCGCTCTCCGAGGTGGCGCGGCGGCGCGGCGTGTACGTGCTGGCCGGGTCGATCGCGGAGAAGGTGGACGACCCGGGCAAGACCGCCAACACGAGCGTGCTCATCGCGGACGACGGCCGGGTGGCGGCCGCGTACCGCAAGATCCACCTGTTCGACGTGTCCATCCCGGACGGCGCGCGCTACGCCGAGTCCGAGGTGGTGGTGCCGGGCGACAAGGTCGTGATCGCGCCCACGCCGCTCGGGCGCGTCGGCCTCACCGTCTGCTACGACCTGCGCTTCCCGGAGCTGTACCGGAAGCTGGCCGGGCTCGGCGCCGAGGTGATCACCATCCCCGCCGCGTTCACGCTGTTCACCGGCAAGGACCACTGGGAGGTCCTGCTCCGCGCGCGCGCCATCGAGAACCTGGCCTACGTGATGGCGCCGGCGCAGGTGGGCCGCCACTCCGCCAGCCGGCAGACGTTCGGCAACGCGATGATCGTGGATCCGTGGGGCGTGGTCCTCGCCCGCTGCCCGGACGGCGAGGGCGTGTGCGTGGCCCCGTTCCGCCGCGAGCGGCTGGAGCAGGTGCGCCAGGAGCTCCCGGCGCTGAAGCACCGGAAGCTGTAGGTCGCCGCAGGGAGGGGGCCCCGCGCAGCGGGGGAGGGGCGCGGCCCCTCCCCGCGGGGACCGCTCGCGTGCCCGCGCAGGCGGGCGCGAGCGGTCACGGGCACCCGCGAAGCAGGGGTGGGGCCCCGACGGCTCCGCCGGCGGGGCGGGGACGCAGTCCCCGTTGCGATCAGAACACGAACATCAGGCCCCCGGCCATCGCCAGGTCCTTGTTCGACAGGTCCCAGCTCTTCTTCGAGCCGAAGTCGTCCACCTTCGCCTGCGTGACGTCGAAGAACAGGTAGGTGTGGTTGATGCCGGTCTCGCGGTCGAGATCGCGGGCGCTGCCCGGGTCGACGATGTCGAGCAGCAGCGCCACGCCGGCGGTCCAGGACCAGCCGTTGGTGGCGCCGGACTCCACCGACTTGCCGCGGCCATCGGTCACCCACCAGTTGTACCGCTCGGCCGCGAGGCGAGCGTAGGGCGCGAGCGGGACGTGCCACTGCTCGGCCATCCAGTCGAACCGGTAGGTGAGCGTGAGGCTGGTGGGGATGATGTTGAAGGTGGTCTTGTCGCCGGACCGCACGTCGGTGCCGGAGACGTCCACGATGCCCTTGCCCGAGCGCCGGAAGTAGCCGCTCCGGAAGCCCCCCTCCACCACGCCCACGCCGGAGTACAGCGCGTACCCGAAGCCGGCGCGGAACATCCAGCCCTTCCCGCCGCCGAACACCTGCTCGTAGGGGCCGGGCTTCGCGAAGCCGGAGTCCACGTCGGGCGTGTAGTTGCCGGCGCCCAGCTCGACGGAGCCGCGCTTCGGCGAGGGCTGCGCGCTCGCCGGCCCGGGGGCGGCGAGGAGCGCGGCCGCGGCGAGCGCCGCCAGCGTCAGGGTGGCGGACCGCATCACGGCTTCCTCCTGCGCAGCGCCGCGAGCGCGGCGGCGCCGATCATGGCGAGCGCGCCGGTGCCACCGGCGCCGCAGCCGCCGGAGTCGGTGCCGCCCCGCTCCTTGTACTGCTCCCAGAAGTCGGAGACCGGCACCGGCGTGCCGCTCTTCGTCTCCGACGGATCGCTCGGGTTGCCCGACTTGGTGTACGCGACCACCTGGACGTCGTAGGTGACGCCGTTGGTGAGCCCACCGAGGCGCAGGCTCGTCCCGGTGACTCGCTTCGAGTACACGGTGTCGGTGGTGCCGGTCGGGGTGGCGAGGACCTGGTACTCCTCGGTCCGCTCGGTGCCGCCGGTCCCGACGTCCCAGCTCACGTTGAGCGCGTTCTCGCCGGGCGTGACGCCGACGTTCACCGGGGTGGCGGGCTTGGCGGTGCTGAGCGTGACCTGGCCCTGGGCGAACCCGCGCCGCGTACCGCTCGCGTCGTACCAGTGCACGCAGATGTAGATGGTCTTCGTCTGGACGGTGCAGGCTTCCAGCCCGACAGCCGTCACGACGGTGACCGGGTCGAAAGCCTGCGGCGTGAGCACCGAGGCATCGTCGGCGAGGAGGCTCCCGATCTGGCCGGCCTGGATGCCGTTGGTCGTGTCGTTGCTCTCGGCGCAGTAGCCCTGGTTCGTCCCGGTACCGTACGCCCCCTGCGTCGCGGCGAAGACCTGGTAGTGGCCGTCGGTCGAAAACGTGCCGCTCTTCACCTGGATCTGCCAGATGAGCTCGAGCGGCCGCGGGTCCGCGCCGGTGCACTGCGCGGCGTTGATGTACTCGTCCTCGGGCGACGAGCTGGGTTTCACGGTGCCCGCGGTCGGATTGGTCTGCCCCACGGCCAGCAGCGGCGCGGCGAGGAGGGCGGCGGCGAGGATCGCGCGTCTCATGTCGCGCGGATTGTGCAAGTGAAACGCCACCCGGGCAAGCAGGCGTTCCCGAGGCGCCGCGCGTGGTTGCGCCACCGGGCGCCGTGGCAGGACGCCCCGCGCAGCCAATTTGGCAAAGGCTCCGCGGCCCTGCCGGCCAGGCTGACAAAATGGCAGCGGCCTAGAGCAGCGCGGCCAGCCGCTCCAGGATCTGCACCAGGTTGGTGGCCGCGCCCTTGCGCAGCTCGTCCGACACCACCACCAGCTCGAGCCCGCGCTCCTGCGAGCGGTCGTCGCGGAGGCGCCCGACCAGCACCGCGTCGTCGTTCACCGCCAGCATGGGCATCGGGTAGACGCCCTCCGCGGGCGCGTCGAGCACCTTCACGCCGGGCGAACGGCGCAGCAGGTCGCGGGCCGCGGCCGCGGGGAGCGCGCGCGCGGTGGCGGCGGTCACCACCGCCGCCTGGCCGTAGAACACCGGCACGCGCACCGCGGTGGCCGCGACGCGCAGGCCGGGCGCGCCGAGCACCTTGGTCAGCTCGGCGCCGAGCCGCTCCTCCGCGTCGGTGCGGCCGTCCTCCTGGAACGCGCCCACCTGCGGCACCAGGTTGAACGCCAGCCGGTGCGGGACGGCGACGCCTGGCTCGGGCTCGCGGCCGTTCATGAGATCCATCGCCTCGCGCTCGAGCTGCTGGATGGCGCGGTGGCCGGCGGAGGCGGCCGGCTCGAGCGTGGTCGCCACCACCCGCTCCAGCCCGGCGGCCGCGTGCAGCGGCGCCAGCACCACCGAGAGCGCCGCCGCGGCGCCGCCCGGGCTCGCCACCACCCCGCGCGCGCGGAAGCCGTCCACCGCCGAGCCGTTCACCTCCGGCACCACCAGCGGCACGTCCGCCTCCAGCCGGAACGCCGGCGAGGCGTCCACCACCGCGCAGCCCTCCGCCCAGGCGCGCGGCGCCCACTCCCGCGCCACCTCGGCCGGCGCGCAGAAGATGGCCGCGTCCACGCCGCGGAACGCGCCCTCGGCCGGCGCCCCCACCGGCAGCTCCGCCCCGGCGTGCTCGAGGCGCGTCCCGGCGGAGCGCGCCGACGCGAGCAGCGTGAGCCGCGAGAGCGGCAGGCTGGACTCGCCCAGCGCGTCGAGCACCGCGCGGCCGACCAGGCCGGTGGCGCCGACGAGGGCGACGGAGATGGGCTTCGACATGACGCGTTCCTCCGGGAGACGGGGGGCGGAACCTAGCGGCCCGGAGCGCGGGCGGCAAGCGGCGCTACCGCGCGAGCAGGTCCGCCAGCGCGGCCTCCAGGTCCGGGAAGCGGAAGCGGTAGCCGAGCTCGAGGGCACGGCGCGGCACCACCCGCTGGCTCGCCAGGACCACCTCGGCCATCTCGCCCACCGCGAGCCGGATGGCGAGCTCGGGCGTGCGCACGAGCGCGGGGCGGTGCAGGACGCGCCCCACCGCCCGCGCCAGGTCGCGGTTCCGCGCCGGCGCGGGCGAGGCCGCGTTGAGCGGGCCGGCGGCGCGCGCGTCCTCGAGCGCGAGCAGCACCAGGCCGACCTCGTCGTCGAGGTGGATCCAGGGCTGCCAGAAGTCGCCGCGTCCGAGCGGCCCGCCCGCGAGCAGCCGGAACGGCTGCACCAGCCGCGGCAGCGCCCCGCCCCCGCGCGCGAGCACGATGCCGGTGCGCAGCCAGGCCACCCGGGCGCGCGCCTCGGCCGGCCGCGCCGCCGCCTCCCAGGCCTGGCTCACCTCGGCGAGGAACCCCTCCCCCGGCCCCGAGCCCTCGTCGAGCACCTGGTCGCCGCGCGCGCCGTAGAAGCCCACCGCGCTCCCCGACACGAGCACCCGCGGCCCGCCCGCCCGGAACACCGCGGCGATGCGCTCGGTGGAGAGCACCCGGCTGTCGCGGATGCGCCGCTTCTTCGCGGCGGTCCAGCGCCCCTCCACCGGCTCGCCGGCGAGGTGCACGCAGGCGTCGCAGCCGGCCAGCACCTCCTCCCAGTCGCCCGGCGCCGACGGATCGCCCTCCACCACCCGCACGGCCGGCGGCAGCCCCGCGCGCGCGGCGGAGCGGGTGAGCGCGGTGACGGCGTGGCCGCGGGCGAGCAGCGCCGCCGCGACCGGACGCCCGATGAGCCCGGTGGCGCCGGTGAGGAAGACGTGCATGCGGGCATTCTAGACGGCGCCACGGACCGGTGGCCCGCCGCCGTGCGGGGCGCCCGTGCGCGGCGCAGCCGCGCCCGCGGGGACCTCGTGCGAGCCCGCGAAGGCGGGCGCGCGAGGTCACGGGTCCCGCGCAGCGGGGTGGGGCCCCGCGGAGCTCCGCTCCGTGGGGCGGGGCGCAGCCCCGTGAGAATGCTCAACTCAGGAGCTGCGCCGCCACGTTGGCGCCGGGGACGTGCGCCATGAAGTGGATGAGCGCGAGGAGCCCGCCGGCGAGGGCCGCGTAGGCGATCCCCCACGCGGCGATCTGCCGCGGCGACATGGGCGCGGCGCGGGCCGCCTTCTCCAGCCGCTCCAGGCCGCGCAGCCACATCGCCTCGGAGGGCGAGCCGAGCGGAGGGCCGACCACCGCGCGCAGGTAGCGGAAGTGCTCCGGCCCGAAGCGCGCGCGCTCGGGGAGGAGCCGCAGCGCCCGGCCGCCGGCGCGCGACTGCGCCTCGCCCATCAGCTCCATCGCGCCGAGCAGCGCCACCAGCCACACCAGCCCGTAGCCGAGCGCGCTCCCGACCGCCACCGCGCCGCCCAGGCCGAGCACGGTGAGCGCGAGGCCGAGCGAGGAGGAGAACGAGTACGCGAGCGCCTGCATGAGCCGGCCGCCGTCGAGCGGCGACACCGGGATGAGGTTGAACAGGTTGATGATCGCCCACCAGGACGCCACCGCGGCGAAGATCGGCTGGCCCGTCCACAGCCAGAGGCCGGCCGGCACCAGCGCGAACGCCGAGCCCCAGATCGGCCCGGAGAGCGCCACGTAGGCCTGCTGCCAGCGCGAGGTGAACGCGTCCTCGGTGACCGCCACCGCGCCGAGGAACGGCACGAAGTACATGCCGCGCACCTGCATGCCGGTGCGGCGCATGGCGTGGACGTGGCCGTACTCGTGCACGAAGAGCTGCAGCAGGAGCGCGAGCGCGAACTTCCAGGAGAAGATGACGCCGTACGCCGCGGCCGAGGCGGCCGCCCACCCGAGGTTGGCGGTCTTGAGCGCCTTCAGCACCGTGCCGCCCAGCTTCGCGAGGACCCCCAGGAAGCCGACGCTCGCGCGGCGGTCGCCGGGGCGCGCCGGCGCCGCGGCCGCGCCGGGCTCGGTCACGGGCTGCGGCGGCGGCGCGAGCAGGCTCGCGGGCAAGGCGAACCAGGCCGGCGCCCGCTGGACCACGAGCGCGAGCAGCAGCGCCGCGTCGCGGAGATCGGTCACCTCCACGTCGTCGCCGTCGAGGCCGCGCACCGGCGCGCAGGGCGGCGCGCCGGCCAGATCGGCGAACGCGAACGAGCGGCCGCGCGCGTCGGCCAGGATGGCGTAGCGCTGCGGCGGGCCGACCGGGCGCGGGCTCTGCCCGAAGCCGACGCGCACGTCCGACCAGCGGGCGTCGAGGCCGTCCTCGCGGCCGAGCACGCGCAGCCCCTCCTCGCTCGCCACCGCGCGCAGGCCGGTGACCTGGCGCACGCCGAGCGCGACCGCGGCGGCGGCGCCGCCGAAGAGCGCGGCGAGCACCGGCGGGATGCCGGCGAGCAGGCCGACGAGCGAGCCGCCCACCGCACCCAGCAGGAGGGACGGGAGCACGGCGCGTGCGGCGGGACGGAAGACGGCGGGTTCCATGGCGATCACCGGGGGCCGGCGGGAGTGGCGCGCGGTTCAGGGCTTCTGCGCGCCGGGCCCGAGGCCGTGGGGAAACTTGAGCTCCGCCTCGCTGGCGCGGACGTAGTGCGGCTCGAGCGCGAACAGCGCCTGCGCGTCGTACGGGCGGGAGAGGAGCGCGGGGGCGGCGAGCGCCGCGATGGCGCCCGCGGGCGGGGCGACCGGGGCGCCGGCGAGGCGGGTCAGGCGGCCCTCCAGCGTCTCCGCGTACGCGGCGAGCCCCTCGCCGAGCGCGAGCGCGCCCGCGCCACCGGGCAGCGTCGCGAGCCGCTCGAGGAGCGCGCCGGGGGCGAGCGCGGCGTCCGGCGCCACCGCCTCCACCGCGCCGCCCGCGACCCGGTAGAAGCCGGCGTAGACCTCGCCCTTCTTCGCGTCGAGCAGCGGCACGAGCAGCGCGCCCTCCGGCGCCGCCGGGGCCGCGCCGAGCGCGAGCGCCGCCAGGCTGGACGCGCCGGCGATGGGCCGCCGGTTCGCGTAGGCGAGCCCCTTCCACGTGGCGAGGCCGATGCGCAGGCCGGTGAACGAGCCGGGGCCGATGCCGATCGCGTAGCCCTCGACGTCGGGCAGCGTCAGCCCCTCGGCGGTGAGCAGGTCGGTGAGCGCCGAGGGGAGCCGCGCGCCGTGGCCGCCGGTCCGGCCCGGCGCGGGCTTCGCCGCGGCGTGCTCGGTGCGCTCGCAGCGGACGCGCACCGGCCCGCCGGCCGGGTCGAGGTCGACGAGGGCGCAGGACAGCGTGAGGGTGGCGGTGTCGAGGGCGGCGACGAGCACGGGCCGGTTCTACTCCATCGGCCGCATGAGGCGCACGATGTCGTTCTTGAACACGAACAGCATGAGCGTGAACAGCAGCACGATGCCGACGATGTTCGCGAGCTCACGCGTCCGCACCGAGAGCGGCCGCCGGGTGACGCCCTCCAGCGCCGCCTGCGCGATGTGGCCGCCGTCGAGCACCGGGATCGGCAGCAGGTTCATCAGGCCGAGGTTCACGCTGATGAGCGCCATCTTGAACAGGAACGAGCCCCAGCCCTCCTCCGCCGCCTCCGAGGCGATGGAGAACAGCATGATGGGCCCGCCCACCGTCTTGAAGCTGATGTCGCCGGTGACGATGCGGACGATGCCGAGCACGGTGAGCCGCACCACCTCGTGGAGCTGCCGCCAGGCGAGCTGGAACGCCTCCACCGCGCCGCGCGCGAGCGGCACCTGCTCCGCCAGCAGCGCCAGCGGATCCACCGCGTCGCGCTGGTCCGGCTGGAAGCCCAGCACCAGGCGCTGCGCCGGCTCGCCGGTGATCTCGTCGCGGTAGGTCTCGTTCGCCGGCACGAGCGCCACCGTGCGGCCGTCGGCGAGCCCGAGCTGCACCGGGGTCCCGGCCTTCAGGAAGTCGCGCCCGAACGCGTTCACGTCCCGGAGGAACGAGCGGACCGGCTTGCCGTTCACCGAGGCGATGGCGTCGCCGCGGCGAAGCCCCGCCTTCTCGGCCGGGCTGCCCGGGACCACGGTGGCGATGAACGTGGACACCGCTGGATCCGCCACCGCGAACGTGCGCTCGCCGGCGGCGCAGGTGGGCACCTGCGGGAGCGAGACCGCGCGGTGGTCGGCGAGCGCCACGCCCGGGAGCGTCCGCGGCGACTCCCGCACCACCTCGAGGTCGAGCGGGCCGCAGCGCGCCGCGGCCACCGCGTGCTCGAGGTCGCCCGCGTGGCGCACCGGCTTCCCGCCGGCGGCGATCACGAGGTCGAACGGCTCGAGCGGGCCGGCGAGGCCGGGCCGCACCGGGGCCACCACCGCGCTCGGATACGTCGGCGTCACGCCGATCACGCCGCGCCGCGTGGACTCGATGGGGTTCGACTCCTGCTCGCTCGCCGGGGTGATGG
Source organism: Anaeromyxobacter sp. K (assembly GCF_000020805.1). Taxonomy (NCBI): domain Bacteria; kingdom Pseudomonadati; phylum Myxococcota; class Myxococcia; order Myxococcales; family Anaeromyxobacteraceae; genus Anaeromyxobacter; species Anaeromyxobacter sp. K. The sequence goes on from NC_011145.1 coordinate 4,107,331, forward strand.
TGAGCGCCCGCTGCGCGCCGTCGCGCTCGATCCGGAAGGTGAGCGGCTCGCCGGGGTGCGGCGACACGAGGTCGCGCAGGTCGGAGAAGTAGCGCACCGGGTCGGCGGCCTGGCCGGGCGCGGCCACGCTCAGGATGCGATCGCCGGGCTGCATGCCGGCCTCTGCGGCCGGGGTCCCGGGCGCGACGGTACCGACCACCGGGCCGGGGGCCGGCTCCCCGTTCTGGGCGAGCGCCAGCGCGACGTAGATGACGCCGGGGAAGATCAGGTTCGCGGCCGGACCCGCCACCGCGATGAGCAGGCGCTTCCAGGGCCGCTGCTCGAGGAAGCCGCGGCCGGCGTCCTCCGGGGCCACCGCCTCGGAGGGATCGTCGCCGGCCATCTTCACGTAGCCGCCCAGCGGCAGGAGCGCGATCCGGTACTCGGTCTCGCCGCGGTGGACCCCGAACAGCCGGGGCCCGAAGCCGATCGAGAAGCGGACGACCTTCACGCCCATGAGCTTCGCGACCACGAAGTGGCCGAGCTCGTGGACGAAGATGAGCCCCCCGAGGAGGAGGACGATGGATCCGATCTTCAGGAGGAGGTCCGGCATTCTTTTTTACTTAGCACCGGGGAGCCGGACACGCTCGCCTGCCCTGTCGGCGGGGGAGGCGGCGGGGCGGATTGCCCCGGGCGCCCTATCGCCCCGCCGGAGCGTGCGCGCGCGCACCGACGCGCTTCTCGGCCTCGCGCCGGCCGTGCTCGCTCGCGGCGAGCGCCTGCTCCACCGAGCGCACCGGCTCGACCACGTGCGCCTCGAGCACGTCGGCGCAGACCTCGGCGATCCCGGTGAAGCTGCAGCGGCGCGCGAGGAACGCGGCCACCGCGGCCTCGTCGGCGCCGGACAGCACCGCCGGCGCGGTGCCGCCCAGCTCGAGCGCGCGGTACGCCAGCGTGTAGGCGGGGAAGCGCGCCGGATCCGGCGGCTCGAAGGTGAGCTTCCCGAGCCGCCCGAGGTCGAGCGGCGGCAGGTCGAGCGGCATGCGCTCGGGGTGGCCCATGGCGTAGCTGATCGGCCCGCGCATGTCGGAGATCCCGAGCTGCGCCACGATGGATCCGTCCACGTACTCGACCATCGAGTGCACCACCGACTCCGGGTGCACGACGATGTCGATGCGCTGCTGCTCCACCCCGAACAGCCACCGCGCCTCGATGACCTCGAGCCCCTTGTTCATCAGGGTGGCCGAGTCGATGGTGATCTTGTCGCCCATCGACCAGTTCGGATGCTTGAGGGCGCGCTCGGGCGTGACCGTGGCGAGCTCCGCCTCGGGCGTGCAGCGGAGCGGCCCGCCGGACGCGGTGAGGATGAGCCGCCGCACCTCGCCGCGGTTGTGGCCGACGAGCGACTGGTGGATGGCGCTGTGCTCGGAGTCCACCGGCAGGATGGGCACGCCCTTCGCGGCGGCGCGGGCCATGAGCAGCTCGCCCGCGAGCACCATCGACTCCTTGTTCGCGAGCCCCACCGGCTTGCCCGCCTCGATGGCCGCCGCGGTGGAGCGCAGTCCGGCGCCCCCGGAGATGGCCGCGAGCACGAACGCGGCGTCGGGGTGGCTCGCGACCGCCACCGCGCCCGCGTCGCCGGAGAGCACCTCGGTGCCGGGGGGCGCCTCGGCGCGGACCGCGCGGGCGGCCGCCTCGTCGCAGACCGAGACCACCCGCGGGCGGAAGCGGCGGATCTGCTCGAGCAGGCGCGGCGCGTTGCGGCCGGCGGCGAGGCCAACGACCTCGAAGCGGTCGGGGAAGCGCCCCACCACGTCGAGCGCCTGGACGCCGATGGAGCCGGTGGACCCGAGGATGGCGACGCGCTTCACGGGCTCCTCTCTACCACGCCGGCCGGCCCCGCGCCGCCGCGCCCGCAGCACCTACCGGGACGCGAGCACGTGGGCCACCGCGTACACCCAGGGAGACACGAACAGGAGCGCGTCGATGCGGTCGAGCAGGCCGCCGTGGCCCGGGATGATCTTGCCCGAGTCCTTCACCCCCGCGGCGCGCTTCACCATCGACTCGGCCAGGTCGCCGAGCGGCCCGAGCACCGCGCCCCCCACGCCGATGAGGATCGCGTGGGCCATCGACAGGTCGGCGGCGAGCGCCGGCAGGAGCGCCCGGGTGACGAGCGCCCCGACGATCGAGCCGACCGCGCCGCCCGCGAAGCCCTCCCAGGTCTTCTTGGGAGAGATGCGCTCGTACATCTTGTGCTTCCCGAACGCGTGGCCGGCGAAGTAGGCGAACGTGTCGTTCCCCCAGGTCACCACGAACGCCAGGATCACCCACTCCACCCCGAAGCGCAGCCGCAGCGCGACCACCGAGGCGAGCAGGACGCCGCAGTAGAGCCAGGAGAGCGCGACCGCGGACAGCGAGCGGGGGATCTCCTCGAGCGGCCCCCGCCGGAAGAGGTGGAGCGTGAACAGCGCGACCGTGGCGCCGGCCAGCGCGAGCCAGGTCCAGCCCGGCATCAGCTCGCCGCCCTCGCCGAACGCGGCCGCGAGCGGGATCACCCCGCCGACCGCGATCCCGAACGCCTCGGCGAGGCCCAGCCCCGCGAACATGAGGATGAGCTCGCTCGAGGCCACCGCGCCGGCGGCCGCGGCGAGCAGCGCGAACGGGAGGCCGCCGAGGATGGTGATCCACACCGCGAGCGGGAACAGCACCACCGCCGACGCGACGCGCAGGCGCAGGTTCTGGCGGTTCTTCGGATCGAGGGCGCCCATCGCGGCCGTTCACCCGCGCTCGGGGCGCGCGACCTGGGCGCCGGTGAGGCCGAAGCGCCGCTCGCGGGCCTGGAAGCTCGCGATGGCCTCGAGCAGCGCCGCGTCGCGGAAGTCGGGCCAGAGCACCTCCGAGAAGTAGAGCTCGGCGTAGGCGCACTGCCACAGCAGGAAGTTGGAGATACGGCGCTCGCCGCTGGTGCGCACCAGCAGGTCCAGCTCCGGCAGCCCGCGCGTCCACAGCGCGGCCTCGAGGTCGTCGGCGTCCAGCGCCGGGCCGCGCGCGGCGGCGGCGGCGCGGGCCGCGTGGACGAGCTCCTGCCGCCCGCCGTACGAGAGCGCGAGCGTGAGCACCATCCGGTCGTTGCCGGCGGTCTCGGCGCGCGCCGCGTCCAGCCGCTCGCGGACGAAGCCGGGCAGCCGGTCCAGCTCGCCGATGGCGTTCAGCCGGATGCCGTTCTGCATCATCTCGGCGCGCTCGCTCTCGAGGTAGTCGGCGAGCAGCTGCATGAGCGCGCCCACCTCCTCGTCCGGCCGCGCCCAGTTCTCGGCGCTGAACGCGTACAAGGTGAGCGCCTCGAGCCCGACCCGGCGCGCGGTCCGGGTCACCGCCCGGACCGCCTCCGACCCCTCCCGGTGACCGGCCACCCGCGGGAGCCCGCGGGTCTCCGCCCAGCGCCCGTTCCCGTCCATGATGATGGCGACGTGGCGCGGCAGGGGGCGTGCGCGCACGCGTGCCTCGAGCTGTTCGACCGTGGGGTCCGCCATCGCGCGCGCTTATAGCACGGCGCGGCACAGGGGCGAGCCCGGACGGGCGGGGGGTCGAGGGCGCGGTTTGACCCCTGCGACGCCGGCCCCTTATGCTCGATCGGTGCCCCCGCACCGCGTCGGCTCGTACGAGATCGTCTCCGTCGTCGGACGCGGCGGGATCGGCACCGTCTACCGCGCGCGCCACCTGGAGACCGGCGAGCTGGCCGCGGTGAAGCTGCTCGGGCCCGCACCCGCGGTGGACGCGACCGCCGCCCGGCGGCTGGCGCGCGAGTACGAGGTGCTGCGCACCCTGCATCATCCGAACGTGGTGCGCGTCTTCGACGCGGGGGTCACCGAGGGCTACTCGTACCTGGCCATGGAGCTGGTGGAGGGGCTCGACCTGCGCGCGTACCTCTCGCCCGCCCTCGACGCGGACCCGAGCCTGGCCGCCGACGCGGAGCCGTTCGCGCTGGACGCGATCACCGGCTCCACCGGCGAGCCCGGGCCCGACGCGATCCGCGCGCTCGCCGCCATGATGGACGAGCCGGAGACCGAGGAGCTCGGCGTGCTCGCGCCGCGCCCGGCCAGCGGCGACGACGAGGACCTGGCCGCCTGCGCCCGCGTCGCGCCGCTCTCGGAGGAGCAGCGCGCCGCGCTGAACCGGCCGGTGCGCGTGGCGCGGATGCGCGGCGTGCTGGAGCAGGTGGTGGACGCGCTCGAGTACGTCCACGGCCGCGGCCTGGTGCACCGCGACCTGAAGCCGTCGAACGTGATGGTGGACGACACGCGGCGCGCGCGGCTCATGGACTTCGGGCTGGTGAAGCTGGAGGCGGAGCGGGACGTGGACGACGCGCTCACCCAGGCCGGGCACATCGTCGGGACCTACCGCTACATGTCGCCCGAGCAGGCGCAGGGGCACCCGGTGGACGCGCGCAGCGACCTCTACAGCCTGGGCGTGATCCTCTACGAGCTGCTCGCGGGCGTGCCGCCGTTCTCGGCGCGCGACCCGGTGGCGCTGTGGCACGAGATCCTGGACCTGCCGCCGCCGCCGTTCGCGGAGGTGAACCCGGGCGCGGATCCGGCGCTGGTGCGCCTCGCGCTGCACCTGCTCGAGAAGGACCCGGCGCGCCGCCCGCAGTCCGCGGCCGAGGTGCGGCGGGCGCTCACCGCGCCGTGAGCGCTCGCTGACGGACGCGCGAGGTACCCTCCCCGGCGATGTCGGACCTCCCCCAGGGCGCGCTCGGCTACCACGCGGTGGTCACCGAGTACTTCCTCGGCCTCCGCGGGAACGGGCTGCTCGTGTCGCCGCTCGACGAGGAGCTGATCGCGCGGTGGGAGCGGCGCGGCGTCCCGCTGGCGGTGGTCTGCCGCGGGCTGCGCCGCGGGCTCGAGGACGCCGCCGAGCGCCGCGCGCCCGGCGCCTCGCCCCCGCGCTCCATCCGCGCGCTCCGCTTCGCGGTGGAGGACGAGTGGCGCGCGTACCAGGGCGGGCGCGTCGGCGACGCGCCGGCGCCGCCCGGCGAGGCCGAGGCCGCCGAGGCGCGGCTCCGGGCCGCGCGCGAGCTGGTGGCCGGCGCGGGGCGGGACGCCGACGAGGCGCAGCGCGAGGGCTACCGCGCCGCCTGGCGCGCGCTCGCGACCGCCGACGCGCACGAGGGCTCGCCGCTCGAGCGGGTGGAGGCGGCGCTCGCCGCGGCCGACGCGCGCATCCTCCACGCCTGGCTCGCCACCCTCCCCCGCGCGGAGCGGGCCGCGCTCGGGCCGCGCATCCGGCTGCTCGCCGGGCCGCGATCCCGAGGCGCGAGCCGGCGCGCGCACCGGGACGCGCTCCGGGCGCACCTCTCCGATCTGGCCCGGAGGGCGGGGCTCACCTGCCTCCGGGGTTCGGTGTAGACTCCCGCGCCCATGCCGGACCCCGTGGACAACGCCAGCGCCAGCGCCTGCGCCGACTGCGGCGGCTCAGGATACGTCGTGGAGCAGATCCTCGGCGCGACCGCCCGCGCGCGCCGCTGCGCCTGCCAGGCGAGCTGCCCGCGCTGCGAGGAGACCGGCTACGTGCTCGTGCCGCAGGGCGGCTCGACGGTGGCCCAGGTGTGCAGCTGCCGGCACCTCGACGAGCGCATCGCGGTCTTCAACCAGATCGCGATCCCGGCGGCGGTGGCGAGGGCCTCGTTCGAGACGTTCAAGAGCTGGTCGCCCGACCACGCCCGCGCCCGCGCGGTGGCGGAGGACTTCGCGCGCAAGTTCCGGCGCGACGCGCCCACCAAGGGCTACCTGCTCTACGGCCGCCCCGGCGCCGGCAAGACCCACCTGCTCGTCGCCACGCTGCGCTGGCTCGCCCTCGAGAAGGGCGTGTCCGGGCGGTACGTCGAGTTCATGCTGCTGCTGTCCGAGATCAAGGCCGGCTTCGACGCGAACCGCAGCCACATGGACATCCTGCGGCCGCTGCTCTCGGTGCCGGTGCTCGCCATCGACGAGCTGGGCAAGGAGCGCGGCACCGAGTGGGAGCGCTCCATGCTCGACGAGCTCATCAGCCGGCGCTTCAACTCCGGGCTCGCCACGCTGTTCGCCACCAACTACTTCCTGCGCCCGGACGAGAACCCGGTGCGCGAGGAGCCCGGCAAGCACGTCCGGACGGCGTCGCCCGAGTGGCGGCGCGACGCGGAGGCGATGACGCTCGCCCAGCGCGTGGGCGACCGCATCTACTCGCGCCTGAACGAGATGTGCACGTTCGTGAAGCTCGACCCCGGCCACGACCTGCGCAAGGACCGCGCCGGCTCGGGCGGCTTCTGGGGCTGACGCCTCGCTCATTCCGAGCGCGGCGCGGCACATGGGCCGCACCGGGTCGAGGGACTACCCGACGAGCTGCTCGTGCAGCCGCCGGGCGGCGTCCTTCAGGACCGCGGCGTCGCAGTAGGCGGTCACGCGCAGCGGCGAGGTGAACAGCGCCCGCGGCCGCGCGCCCAGCTCCGCCAGCGTCGCCGTCACCGCGCGCAGCACCCGGTGGCCGGCCGAGATCCCGGTCCCCACCACCGACACCGCGCCGATGGCCTCGTCCTCGGCGGCGAGCCCGGGCACCTCGGCGGCGAGCTGCGCGCGCAGCACCGGCCAGTCGTGCACGTTCTCGAGGTCGAGCGCCACGCCGGCGCGCTCGCCCGGCGCCGCGATCTCCAGCGCGACCGCGCCGTGCCGCTCCAGGATCCCGAGCACGTCGCCGAGCCGCGCCGCCGGGAACCCGAGCAGCGCCAGCCCCTTCTGCACGGCCACCCCGGCGATCCGCTCCGGGTGCGCGCCGCCCTTCACCATCGTCTCCTCCGGGCCGCCGAAGGTGGACCGGGCGTGGATGGCGATGCCGCGCTCCTTCGCGAACTCCACCGCCTGCGCGTTCAGCACCTTCGCGCCCGCCGCGGCCAGCTCCTGCATCTCCTCGTAGGAGAGCGCGTCGAGCCGCGCCGCCGAGGGGACCACCCGCGGGTCGGCGGTGAACACGCCGGCCACGTCGGAGTAGATCTCGCAGTCGGCGCCGAGCGCCGCCGCGAGCGCCACCGCGGTGGTGTCCGAGCCGCCGCGGCCGAGCGTGGTGACCTCCTTGCGCGTGGACACGCCCTGGTAGCCGGCCACGATCACCACCTTCCCCTTCCCCAGCTCCTCCTGCACGCGGAACGCGCGCACCTCGAGGATGCGGGCGGCGGAGTGGCTGTCGGTGGTGATGATCCCCGACTGGCTGCCGGTGAAGCTGATGGCGGGGACGCCCAGGTCGTTGAGCGCCATGGAGAGCAGCGCCATCGAGATGCGCTCGCCGGCGCTGAGCAGCATGTCCAGCTCGCGCCGGGCCGGCGCGGGCGAGATCTGCTTCGCGAGCGAGAGCAGGTCGTCGGTGGTGTCGCCCATGGCGGAGACCACCACGCAGACGTCCTTCCCGGCGCGGCGCGCGGCGGCGACCTTCTCCGCCACCTTGCGCATCTTCTCGACGGTCCCGACCGACGAGCCGCCGTACTTCTGGACCACCACGGGCATTCGGGCACCTCCGGCGCGCGGAGGATGCCGCGACCCGGGGTCGCGGGCAAGTGGGCGCCTCGCGCCGCACGGCCCGTCGCGCCGCTCGCCACCGCCCGTGCCCTGTGGCACGTTGCCCGGGTGTCGCGCCGCGCCCTCCTCCTGCTCGCCCTCGCGCTGGCCGTGCTGGCCGGGGCCATCGCGCTCATCGCCACCACCGGCGTGCGCCTGCGCGGCCGCGAGCGGGCGGCCGGCGGCACGCGCGGCGGGGCGGTGGTGGACCTCGCGCCGGGGCAGGTGACCGCGATCGAGGTCGCGGCGGGCGGGCGCGCCGTGCGCGTGATCCGGCGGGGCGGCGGGTGGGCGCGCGCAGGCGACGGCGCGGCGGTGGATCCGGCGGCGGCCGCAGAGCTCCTCGAGGCGATGGGCGCGCTCCGCCGGCGCGCCACGCTGGGCCCCTCCGGCGAGCGCGGCGGGGTGTTCGATCCGTACGGCCTGGAGACGCCGCGCGCCCGGGTGGCGCTCGGGCTCGAGGGCGGCGGGACGGCGCGGCTGGAGCTGGGCGGCGGGACCGGCGCCGACGGCGCCGCGTTCGTGCGGGCGCCGGACGGCCAGGTGGTGGCGGTGGCCGACGATGCGGCCGCGCGCGTGGAGGCGGCGATCGGGCGGCTGCTCGTGCTCGGCGGGGCTCCCCCGCCCGCGCAGGCGCCGACGCCTGCGGCGGAGCCCCGTCCCTTCCGAGGTTGACCCGCCCTCCCCGTCCGCTTATGTTCCGCCCTTCGCGTCGAACCGAAGGAGAAGCGCATGGCCCGCGTCACCGTCGAAGACTGCCTCCCCATGGTGGACAACCGCTTCGCGCTCGTGCTGCTCGCGACCAAGCGGACCCGCCAGCTCATGGCCGGCGCCCGCCCGCTGCAGGCGGCGAGCAAGAACAAGCCGCCGGTCCTGGCGCTGCGCGAGATCGCCACGGGCAAGGTCCGCTTCGACCGCTCGGTCCGCGACGCGCTCTCCGGCAAGTTCGACAAGGAGAAGGTCAACATCCCCGCCGGGCAGACGCGGACGCTGCGCTAGCGCGACCGCCACCGCAGGGACTCCGAGGGGCGCGCCACGTGGCGCGCCCTTTCGCGTTCACTGGAGCGTGCGCGTGCCCAGGTACCCGAGCTTCTCGCCGCCGCCGAGCCGGTACGAGCGGCGCAGCTCCCGCAGCAGGCCTTCGACGTCGGCCTCCTCCACGTAGCGCCCCTCCAGCCAGCGCGCGTAGCCGCCGCCCAGCCGGTTCGCCTCGCGGTACCGGTGCAGCTCCTCGCCGCCGAGGTGGGCGTGGTACGCGACGCGCTCGAACAGGCGGCGCCGCAGCGCCGGGCTCATCCGCCGCAGCCCGCGCCGCCACAGGTGCAGCACCAGCAGCGCGAACTTGTCCACCTCCGCCTGCACCTCGAGCTCGAGCAGCGACACCGGCCGGCCCTCGGCCGCGCGCGTCGCGAGGTAGACGAAGTGCGAGACGCCCTCGGCCGCGCAGGCGAGCCTGCCGAGCGCGCCGCGCGCGGTGAGGCGCGGGCGCGGATCGTGCGGGTCCGCGGCGGCGGCGGCGCGCATCACCTCGTCCGCGAGGTACAGGCCGAGCGCGACGCCGTCCTGCTCCTCGACCACCAGCAGCTCCTCGGGCGCGCGCGGCGCGCGACCGGCCGCGCGCGCGGCCGCCTCGCCCATCACGAACGCGTGCACCCGGGGCGCCTCGACGCCGTAGATGGCCTCGAGCTCGTCCTGCAGGAACGCGAGCGTCTCGTCGGCGCGGCCCATCAGTGCTTCAGCCCCCGCGGCGGCGCGCCCGGTCCGCCGAACAGGGCCACGCCGCGCGCGCGCAGCCGGTCGGCGACGCGCTCGGACCGCGTCGCGAGGAAGCGCTCGTAGAGGCGCAGGAGGCCGCGGTTCGAGCGCAGGTCGGACAGCTCCGCGATCTCGGCGAACAGGTCCACGAAGTCGCCGAAGCGGCCGGCCAGCTCCTCGTAGAGCCCGTCGAGGCCGGGCCGGCGCTCGGTGCCCGCGAGCGTGCCGTACGCGCGCTCGCCCATGGCGATGTAGTAGTCCACGTCCACGAGCGAGCGCGCCAGCGAGTCGCCGAAGAACCCCGCGACGAACAGCGCCGTGTCCCCGAGGCGCCGGAGCTCCCGGGCGCGCGCGGCCCGGTCGGCCTGCAGCGCCTTCACCAGGATGAGCGCGAGCGGCTCGGCGCGGACGGTCCCGTCGGCGTCCTCCACGAACAGCCGCTCCTTCTCGAGGAAGCCGGTGAGGAGGTTCACCAGGTAGAACTCGGTGACCTCCTCGATCTTCATGCGGCGATGGGAGAGCGCATCGGCGATCGCCTCCCGGAACCACTCCTGCGCGGTCTTGCCGACGAGGATCGTGTCGCTCACTGGGTCGCGGCCCTCCTCGGTGGGTGGCCCCGCGGGCGGCTGGACGGCTCGCCGCAGGGGCGCCCTCCTACCCTGAACGGTAACCTCCGCCGCGCCGGAGGCGCAACCCCGCGCCGTGACAGCGCTTTCACCCACCCGGCCGCACCTCCGGCAGCCGGAGGCTGCGACTGCCAGCCGCACCTTCGGCACTCGATCGGGTCGACTGCCAGCCCCGGAATAAAAAGTTCGTCATTCCCAAAGGATACGCATTCGCCCCGCTCGCTTGACACCCCCGAGGCCGTGGTTAGGATACGCGCGCCGCTGGCAGTCGGAGCACTCGACTGCCAGCCGGCTCCAACGACCTTCGAACCCTCCCGCCGCGCGTTGGCGGGGGAGGCCAGAGCCACAAGGAGGACACACCATGACGAAGATCCGTCCGCTGCAGGACCGCCTCATCGTGAAGCGGGTGCAGGAGGAGGAGAAGACCAAGGGCGGGATCATCATCCCGGACTCGGCCAAGGAGAAGCCCATCGAGGGCAAGGTGATCGCCGCGGGCAACGGCAAGGTCCTCGAGGACGGCAAGGTCCGCCCGCTCGACGTCAAGGCCGGCGACCGCGTCCTCTTCTCCAAGTACGCCGGCACCGAGGTCAAGATCGACGGCGAGGAGCACCTGATCATGCGCGAGGAGGACATCCTCGGCGTGATCGAAGGCTAGCGCCCGCAGCCCCTCTCACGGAACACGGAGCACAAAGACATGGCAGCCAAGGAAATCGTCTTCGACCAGAAGGCCCGCGACGCGATCCTCAAGGGCGTGAACACGCTCGCCGACGCGGTGAAGGTGACCCTCGGGCCGAAGGGCCGGAACGTGGTCATCGAGAAGAGCTTCGGCTCCCCGACCATCACCAAGGACGGCGTGACGGTCGCGAAGGAGATCGAGCTCGAGAACAAGTTCGAGAACATGGGCGCGCAGATGGTGAAGGAGGTCGCCTCCAAGACCTCCGACGTGGCCGGTGACGGCACCACCACCGCGACCGTGCTCGCCCAGGCCATCTACCGCGAGGGCTCGAAGCTCGTCGCGGCCGGCCACAACCCGATGGACGTGAAGCGCGGCATCGACAAGGCCGTGGAGGCCATCGTGGGCGAGCTGAAGAAGCTCTCGAAGCCCACGAAGGACCACAAGGAGATCGCCCAGGTCGGCATCATCTCGGCCAACGGCGACACCACCATCGGCAACATCATCGCCGAGGCGATGGAGAAGGTCGGCAAGGAGGGCGTCATCACCGTCGAGGAGGCCAAGGGCCTCGAGACGACGCTCGACGTGGTCGAGGGCATGCAGTTCGACCGCGGCTACCTCTCGCCGTACTTCGTGACCGACGCGGAGCGCATGGAGGCGGTCCTCGAGGACGCCTACATCCTCATCAACGAGAAGAAGATCTCGAACATGAAGGACCTGCTCCCGCTGCTGGAGCAGATCGCGCGCTCGGGCAAGCCGCTCGTCATCGTGGCCGAGGAGGTCGAGGGCGAGGCGCTGGCGACGCTGGTCGTCAACAAGCTGCGCGGCACGCTGCACGTGTGCGCCGTGAAGGCCCCCGGCTTCGGCGACCGCCGCAAGGCCATGCTGGAGGACATCGCGATCCTCACCGGCGGCCGCATGATCGCCGAGGAGCTCGGCCTCAAGCTCGAGCAGGTCACGCTGAAGGACCTCGGCCGCGCCAAGCGCGTCACGGTGGACAAGGACAACACCACCATCGTCGACGGCGCCGGCAAGAAGGAGGACATCGAGGCCCGGGTGAAGACCATCCGCGCGCAGATCGAGGAGACCACCTCCGACTACGACCGCGAGAAGCTCCAGGAGCGCCTCGCGAAGCTGGTGGGCGGCGTGGCGGTCATCAACGTCGGCGCGGCCACCGAGACCGAGATGAAGGAGAAGAAGGCCCGCGTCGAGGACGCGCTGCACGCGACCCGCGCGGCCGTCGAGGAGGGCATCGTCCCCGGCGGCGGCGTGGCGTACCTGCGCTGCGTGAAGGCGCTCGACGGCGTGAAGGTGAACGAGGGCGAGAAGGTCGGCCTCGACATCGTCCGCCGCGCCATCGAGGAGCCGCTCCGCCAGATCTCCGGCAACGGCGGCTACGAGGGCTCGATCGTGGTGAACAAGGTGAAGGAGGCGAAGGAGGCCGCGTTCGGCTTCAACGCCGCCACGGGCGAGTACGAGGACCTGGTGAAGGCGGGCGTCATCGACCCGACCAAGGTCTCGCGCTCCGCGCTGCAGAACGCGGCGTCGGTCGCCTCGCTCATGCTCACGACCATGGCGATGGTCGCCGAGCGGCCGAAGGAGGAGGCTGCGGCCCCCGTCGGCGGCGGCATGGGCGGCATGGGCGGGATGGGCGGCATGATGTAGGCCGTCCCGTCCTCCCGGACGGAACCGAGGGGTCGCCGGTGCGCCGGCGGCCCCTCTTCTTTTCGTGATGACGGCAGTTTCGCTCCGCGTGTGGACGCCGCGCGCGGGCGGTTGGTACCGTGGGTGGATGCGCCACCCGCCCCGCCGGATCGCCGCGCGGATCCCCGTCCTCGCGATCACGCTCGCCTCGCTCTCCGGCTGCGCCGGGGTCGGGGCGTTCCGCTGCCCGGAGCAGGGCGGGCCGGCCTGGCGCGAGATCCGCACCGAGCACGTCCTGCTGCAGACGGACCTCCCGTCGTCGAAGGCGAAGGAGCTCGCGGGCGAGCTCGAGCGCATGTTCGTCGTCGTGCGCAGCGGGCTGTTCCGCAACCCGCCGCCCGCGCCCGGCGTGATGCGCACCGTGGCGTTCGCGTCCGAGCGCGAGTTCGAGCGCTTCGCGCCGAGGAACGCCGGCGCGTACTACCTCCGCTCCGAGCTCTCCGGGCCGGTCGTGGTGATGCCTGGCACGCTCGGCGACGCGCAGCGGATCGCGATCGCGCACGAGCTCACCCACCACCTCACGGCCCAGCTCTTCGCGCGCCAGCCGCCCTGGTTCGGCGAGGGCCTGGCCAGCTTCATGGAGTCGATGGGCACCAGGGACTCGCCCAGCCTGGGCGGCGCGCCGGAGCACCGGTCCTGGTTCGCCAGCGCCCACCACGGGCGAGGCATCCGGGCCGCCGACGTCCTCACCGCGAGCAGGTTCGACGGCAACGGCGCCGGCGCGGCGTACGCGGAGTCGTGGGCCCTGGTGCACTACCTCGTGAACCGCGAGCCGGAGCGGTTCCGCGCCCTGCAGGTGCGCTTCGCGCGCGGGCAGGACCCCGCGGCCGCGTGGCGAGAGGTCTTCCCGGAGTGGGATCCCGCCGTCGAGGAGCGCGCGCGGGCGCTCGACGAGGCGCTGGATCAGTACCTGAACCACCGCGGGAGGTACACCTCCCGCCCGATCCGGCTGCCGCCGCAGCCCCCGGTGACGGACCGGCCGATGACCGGCGCCGAGGTGCACGCGGCGCGCCTCTCCCTGCTCTGGCTCGCGCCGCGGATGCGGGTCGAGGGCGCGGAGATCCGCGCCGAGATCGAGCACGCGCTCACGCACGACCCCGGTCATGTCGAGGCGCTGGCGCTGCTCGCGGGCGCGGCCCCGGACGCCGAGGCCCTCCGCCTGTTGGAGCGCGCCACCGCCGCCCACCCGGAGGACGCACGTGCATGGCTGGCGCTCGCCTTCGTGATCCCGGCGGGCCAGGAGGAGCGGCGGCTCGAGGCACTGCGCAAGGGGGTCGCGGCCGACCGCACGAGCGCCCCTGCGCACAGCATGCTCGCGGCGGCGCTGCTCGACGCCGGGCGCTCCGGCGAGGCGCTGCCGCTCGCCCGGCGAGCGGTCGCGCTCGAGCCATGGAAGACGCACGCGCTCACCACGCTGTCCGCCGTCCTCGAGGACCTGGGCCAGTGCCCCGAGGCGCTCGCGTTCCAGCGGCGCGCCCTGGACGTGTTCCCGGATCGCGGCGGTGCCGCGCTGTGGACCATGCTGGTCGAGCGGAAGACGCGCCTGGAGAACGCCTGCGGCCAGCCCCCGCCCGCAGCCCCGCCCGCCGCGGCGCCCTGACGCAGCGGAGCGCGGCCCCGCGCCGCTGCGCATCCCGGCGCAACTCCGTCCGGAGAACCTCGCGCCGCGGAACCCGAAATCCGCCGCCCCTCCCCGGCTCCCGCGGGAGCAGGATCCCGCCATGACCAGGCGAACGATGCAGCGGGCCAAGGTGGACCGGCCGGGCGACGTGGGCATCGACCTGCCCGCGGGCGCGGCGGCGGAGGCGCTCCGGCCCTCCGATTATCACCTCCTCGAGATGGAGCCGGCGGAGCCGCACCCCGTCCGCACGCACCACGGGCCGCGGGCGCACGCCGCGGAGGTGGAGCGCCCGGGCGACGTCGGCATGGACCTGCCCGCCGGCGCGGCGGCGGCCGAGCTCCGCCCGTCCGACTACCACCCGGTGGAGATGGAGCCGACCACCGGCGGCCGGGCGAAGCGGCGCACGCATCACTGAACGTGTACGTCAGCGCGCGGCGCCGGGCGGGAGCGCGAAGAGCGCGTCCGCCGCGGCGCCGAACGCGCCGGCCACCTGCGCGGGGAACAGCAGCACCGGCAGCGCCAGGGCGGCGCCGACGAGCACCGCCCAGGCGAGCGGGTGCGCCGTGTCGGTCTGCGTGGCCATGAACACCGACGCGCCGAACAGCAGCAGCGTCAGCGTCCCGCCCACCAGCAGCGCGGCCGGGCCGGAGAAGCCCAGCAGCCGCAGCGCGCCCGCGATCGCGACGAGGCCGGCCAGGTTGAGGAGGTCGCGCCCGCTGCCCGCCCACCACGCCCGCCGCTCCTCCCGGAGCAGGCGGAGCCCCACCTCCTGCACCCACAGGAACCCGGCCACCGCGACCACGTACGCCGCCATCGCCCCCGCGCGCGCCGTCCCGGCCGGCTCGACCACCGTCCACATGAGAGGAGTCTAGCGCGAGGCGAGCAGCGCGCACGTCACCTGCCCGACGTCGAGCAGCGGCGGCGCCCCCGCCGGCACCTCGATCGGGAAGGTGCAGGTCTGGCCGTGCCAGAGCACGTGCGCCCGGTGCGTCCCGGCCGGCAGGCCGTCGAGCCAGAACTCGCCCCGCGCACCGACCGGCGACGAGAACACGCGCCGGCTCGCCAGGACCACCACGGTGCCGTAGGCCGGCACGGCGTCGTGGCCCGGCATCCGCACCCGGCCCTGGACCGCGCGCAGCCGCTCCACGTCGAACACCACCACCGCGCCGCCGCGGCGGGGCGGGCCCACCACGCGCTCGGTCGCGCCCACCGAGTGATCGATGGGGACGTCGGCGTCGGCGATGGAGAGCCGGTTGCCGCCGTAGGGGAGCAGGCCCGGGACGAGCAGGTCTCCGCCGCGGCCGGTGCGACCCACCGGCTGGTTGTTGAGGTAGGCGTGCACGCCCGGGACGCCCGGGACGCGCACCACCGCGTAGCTGCCCTCCACCGGCCGCGCCGCGAACACGCGCCCGTCCATGAGGACCAGCGCGCCGGAGGCCGTCGCGGTTCCGACCTCGCCGAAGCGGGTGCGGTCCCAGGTCAGCTCGTACCGGCCGAAGGACGACTGCGCCTGGCCGAGCGCGGAGACGTCGGTCTGGCCGGCCCAGCGATCGGTGCGCACGCGGTAGCCGAACCCCTCGCCGAGCGGGAGCGGCCGCTGGAGCCCGGCGCCGGTCCGCGCCTGGCCGTCCTGGACCCGCGTGCCGGCGTCGAGCGTGATCGCGCGATCCGCGGTGATCGCCAGCCCGGCGGTGCCCGTCCACTGCGCGGTACCGCCCGCGCCGGAGACGCCGGCCCCGACCTGGAGGTGGACGCCCCGCGCCACGCGCACGTAGGCGGTGAAGTCGGCCGCCGAGCGGGCGCTCCCGTCGGCGTAGCGCGTGGTGGAGGCGGCGAGCTGTCCGGTGAGCCAGCCCAGCGGCGACCAGGAGACGTTCGCGCCGCTGCGCCAGAGCATGCGCGGGAACAGCGCGTCGGAGGTGGTGGTGACGTACCCGCGCGACGTCCAGGTGTGGTCGAGCCCGAGCCACGCCCGGCGCAGTCCCAGGCGCCAGCCGGCGAGCGCCGCGCCCCCCAGCGCGCCGTCGTGGCCGCTGGCGGCGCCGCCCACCTGCAGCTCGCCCACCGGCAGGCCCACCACCGCCGAGAGCCCGCCGCTCGCCAGCTCCGGGGAGGCCTCCACCCGCGCACCGGCGGTGAACCAGTCGGTCACGCCCAGCCGGTGGCTCCCCATCAGCACGGGCCGCCCGTAGCTCCAGCTCTCCAGGCCGAACGCGCGCCGCCGCGGCCCGGCGTACCAGGAGAACGCGTGGAAGCCCTGCGCGAGCAGGCCCTGGGCCTGGTAGCGCGCCGCGTCCACCTCCTCGGTGCGGCCGAACGCGTCGCGCACCACCACCCGCACGTCGTTCTGCCCCGTGGTCACCGGCAGGTTGGAGAGATCGTACGTGCCCGGCGCCACCTGCATCGTGCGCACCAGCGCGCCGTTCACCCAGACCTCCACGGTGGAGGGGCTGGAGGCGAACGCCGAGACCTGCGGCAGCGGCGTGGTGCGGCGGTACGGATCGAGCGACGGCTCGCGCGAGATCCCCAGGCCGCCCAGGATCGGCGCGCCCCCGAGCGGCTGCGCCGGGACGATGGCGTCACCGATCGTGAACCGGATCATCGGCCCCGGCTCCTCGCGGGTGAGCGCGGTGAGCCCGCGGATCACGCGGCCGTCCGGGTCCACCGAGGCGCTCCCCAGCGCCAGGTGCCGCGAGAAGCTCACGCCGGCCTCGGCGAAGCCGGTCAGCTCGCGATCGCTGGTGCCGCGCGCCGAGTAGTTGAGGAAGGCGCCGGGCGACTCGCGCAGCTCGAGGCCGGACGGACGGCGGAGCGTGTCGAGGTCGAGCGCCCTGCGCCCCAGCAGCGCGGGGCCGGCGGTGAGCCGCAGCGTCAGCGCCGCCTCGTCCACCTCGAACTCGAGCCGCGGCGCGAGCGAGCGGAGCGACACCAGCTCGCGTCCGTCCGCGGTGCGCCGCGCGCCGTCGCCGGCGGCCACGCCCAGGCGCTCCAGGTCGGCCGGCGCCATCCAGGCGTCGCCGCCCTCCAGCACCACCAGCACCGGCTCGCCCTCGGCGTCGTTCACGATCGGCAGGAGGAAGGCCGGGCGCGGGCCGGCGGCCGGCTGGGCCGGGGACGCCTCGACGGTGGGTGACGGCTGGGCGCGAGCCCCGGCGGCGGCGGCGAGCGCCGCGAACGCCAGGGCCAGCGTCCGCGCGGCGGTCACGGCCCGCAGGCGCCCGGCGGGATCGGGGCCGACGCCTTCACCTCGCCCGTGTCGAGCGTGGCGGTGACGGTGGCGGTGACCGCCGCGGCGCGCGCGGCGGCGCACACCGCCGCGCCGAGCGCGACCTCGTAGCGGCGCTCGCCGCCGGCCAGCACGTACCAGCCCTCCAGGTCCTGCTCGAGCAGCGGCCCGCCCGCGGCGCCGCGCACCAGCAGGCGGACGGCGCTGGGCCGGAAGCGCGCGTTGCCCTCGTTGCGCAGGAGCGCGGTGACCCGGCCCGCCGCGGCCGCGGGGGGCGCCACCACGGCGCGCACCACCGGCGCGGCCGGCGCCACGAACACCGGGATGCTGATGCGGGTGAGCACGCGCACCTCGGCGGCCGAGACGTCCGCGGGCGGCGGCAGCTCCTCGAGGAACACGCGGAAGCTCCGCTCGACCGGGCCGGGCGCGAGCTCGGTGCCCACGCGCACGTTGCGGCTCGTCCCGGGCGCGATCTCGAGCAGCGGCGGGAACGCGAGGAGCTCGGTGGTCGGCTCGACGCGCATCACGCCGGCCGCGTCCTGCGCCCAGCTCGCGGTCCGCACCTGCACGCGGAGCGGCGTCGTGCCGGAGTTGCGCACCTCGAGCAGCGCGGTGCGCCCCCGCGGCCCCAGCTCGACCAGGATCGGCTTCACGTCGATCTGGCCCGCGCGCGCGGGGGCTGCGGCGGCGAGCAGCAGGGCGAGGGTCGCGCGGGCGAGCAGGGTCATGGCGGTCGGGGCCGTCCCGGCGGAGGATTTCCGGACGGCGGCCCGTCACGGTATACGAAACGACGGACCGATCAATGAATCGGCGGCTGCCACATCCCCCGACGTCCTGCGCGCTCGCGCGCCTCCTGGCGGTGGCGCTATCGCTCCTCGCGCCTGCGGCGGCGCGCGCCACGAGCTGCAGCATGACCATGGGGACCTCGATCGCGTTCGGCGCCTACGATCCGCTCTCCCCCGTCCCGCTCACCACCACCGGCA
This sequence comes from Anaeromyxobacter sp. K, assembly GCF_000020805.1. Taxonomy (NCBI): domain Bacteria; kingdom Pseudomonadati; phylum Myxococcota; class Myxococcia; order Myxococcales; family Anaeromyxobacteraceae; genus Anaeromyxobacter; species Anaeromyxobacter sp. K. The sequence goes on from NC_011145.1 coordinate 4,125,481, forward strand.
TGCTGCAGTACCGCTGCTCCCGCGGTCAGCCGATCCGGATCACGCTGAGCCCCGGCAGCTCCGGTGACTTCCAGGCCCGCACGCTGCGCCAGGGGCCCTGGACGCTCGCGTACAACCTGTACGCCGACGCGGGCTTCGGGACGGTCTGGGGAGACGGCACGGGCGGCACCGCGGCCGCGCCCGCCGTCACCACGCTCGCGAACGGCCTCACCGTGGCGTACGTGTTCGGGCGCATCCGCGAGCGGCAGGAGCCGCCCGTGGGGCCGTACTCCGACACCATCGTGGTGACGTTCGAGTTCTGATCGCGCCTCCCGCCCGCGCGCTTGCCGCGACGATATCGCGGAAGAGCCGGACCCACCGCAGCGCCTGCGCGGCGACAGCGCCCCCGCGTTGACCACGGGTCACGCGCTCTTCACGTGGGATGGGGATGCCGGAGGTCCCCGACCCCGGGTAGCGTCCCGAGCCTCGCGCTCTCGCGAACGTTCACCCAAGGAGTCGTCCACATGCAGAAGCTCGCCCTGCGCCTCGCGCTCGCCATCGCCGCCCTCACGCTCACCGCCGGCACCGCCCGCGCGGCGACCGCGACCGCCACCCTCGACGTCACCGCCACCGTGGTCCCGTCGTGCACGATCGCCGCCACCCCGGTCGCGTTCGGCAACTACGACCCGCTCGTCACGAACTCGAGCACGGCCCTCAACGCGCAGGGCACGGTGACGGTCACCTGCACGACCGGCACGGCCTACACCATCGGCCTCGGCGCCGGGAACAGCGCCAGCGGCAGCCGCGCCATGCAGCACGCGTCGCTCACCGCGGAGCTCCCCTACGAGCTCTACCTCGACGCGGCGCGCACCACGGTCTGGGACAACACCGTGATGCAGACCGGTACCGCCGCCGGCATCACCCCGGTGCCGTACCCGGTGTACGGCCGCATCCCGGCAGCCCAGAACGTGCCGACCGGCAGCTACGCCGACGCGGTCGTCGCCACCGTCACCTTCTAGCCGCTCGCCGTCGCCACACCTCGCGCGCCGGTCCGCACCCCCGCGGGCCGGCGCGCGCCGTCTCCGGCCCTGCCGCGCCAGGCAGCCGCGGCAGCCCAGGCGCCGGCGCGGCCCACCCGATCACTGTGCGTCACGAGGTGTGAAGGGGATCGCCTACCTCTGCGCCGGCGCCGGGGCGCCGCGGCCGACCACCCTCGCGGCCAGGATCCGGATCGGCGGCGAGAGGGCCTGGCCGTTCGCCGCTGCCCGGTGGATGCGCCGCACCACGTCCATGCCGCGAACGATCCGCCCGAACACCGCGAAGCCCTGGCCGTCCGGGTTGCGCCGGCCGCCGAAGTCCAGGTCCGGCTGCGGGCCCACGCAGACGAAGAAGTCGCTGGTGGCCGTGTCCGGCCCTGCGCGCGCCATCGAGATCGCGCCGTCCGCGTGCCGCAGGCCGGTGTCGCGCGTGCGCTCCAGGCGGATGGGCGCGTGGTCGTGCTCCCCGTGCGCCGGCGCCACCCCCGCCTGCACCACGTCGATCTTCACCGCGTTGCCGGGCTGGTTGCCGGCGCGCACCGTCCGGTGGAAGCGGCCGCCGTCGTAGCGCCCCTCGCGCACGTAGCGGAGGAAGTTCGCCGCCGTCGCCGGCGCGCGCGCCGCGTCCACCTCGACCTCGAGCTCGCCGAGCTCGGTGGTCATCACCACGTGGACGGGGGCCGGGGCCGGGGCCGGGGCCGAGGGCGCGGCGCCGAGGAGGAGCGCGAGGAGCGAGAAGGCGAGCATCCGGGGAGCGTAGCGCCCGCATGAGGACGCGGCGAATTCCAGCCCGCCTCCACCGACCTGGACCGCTTCGCACTTCGCGTGCGCGACCCTCGGCCGCGGGGCTGGAACTCGACGTACCCAGGGTTGAATGGTGACATCGGGTCAACCTTCCCTGGAGCCGCCATGGCCCGCGCCCTTCGCGCCGTTCGCCCCCTCCTCCTCGCCGTCGCGGTCGTGGCAGCCGGCACCGCCCTCGGAGGCTGCTCGGGCGGCGGAGGCGCTTCGCCGGCCGACCCGTGCGCAGGCGTCTCGTGCGACGACGCGAACCCGTGCACCGACGATGCGTGCGCGGCGGGCCAGTGCACCCATGCCCTCAACGCGGCGCCGTGTGACGACGGCGACGCCTGCACCGCGGGGGACGCCTGCGCCGGCGGGACCTGCGGCGGCGCGGCCGTGGACTGCCCGGCGCCCCCGAACCCGCAGTGCTGGGACGCGCCCACCTGCGAGCCCGGCACCGGCTGCGCGAACCACGCGAAGGCGGTCGGCACCCCCTGCGACGACGGCAACGCGTGCTCCACCGGCGACGCCTGCGACGAGGCGGGCACGTGCGTCGCGACCGGCACCACCACGTGCGCGCCGCCCGGCGATCCCGCCTGCTGGAGCGGCATCTCCTGCGACCCCGCGACCGGCTGCACGTTCACGCGCCGGGCGGCCGGCACGCCGTGCGACGACGGCAACGCGTGCACCTCCGGCGACGCGTGCTCGGCGCAGGGCACCTGCGTCCCCGGCGCCGCGGTCACCTGCCCGGCCGGCCCGTGCCAGCGGGCGACCTGCGCCGCCGGCACCGGCTGCGCCCTCGAGCCGCTGGCGGACGCGACGCCGTGCGAGGACGGCAACACCTGCACCACCGGCGACGCCTGTGTCGCCGGAGCCTGCGTCGGCTCCGCCCTGGACTGCGGTGACGGCAACGCCTGCACCACGGACACGTGCGACGGCACGGTCGGCGCGTGCACGCACGTGCCGGCGGCGCCAGGCGCCGCGTGCGACGACGGCAACGCCTGCACGACCGGCGACGCGTGCGATGCCGCGGGGGCCTGTGCCGGCGAGGCGCTGGCCTGCCCGCCCACCGACGCGTGCACCGCTGGCTCCTGCGACCCGGCCACCGGCGGCTGCGCCTACACGCCCGTGTCGTGCCAGGACGACGGCGACCGGTGCACCGTGGAGCTCTGCGACCCCGTCAACGGGTGCGTGCACCCGCCGAAGAGCTGCTGGGACGGCGACGCGTGCAGCGTGGACTCCTGCGACGCGGCCACCGGCGGCTGCCTGCACCGGGCGCTCGTCTGCGACGACGGGAATGCCTGCACGCTCGACGCCTGCAGCAGCGCCTCCGGCTGCGTGTACCAGGCGCTCGACTGCGCGGACGCCGACGCGTGCACCGTGGACGCATGCAACCCCAGCAGCGGCTGCGAGCACGTGCCCAAGGTGTGCGCGGACGCGGACCCCGCGACCACCGACTCCTGCGATCCGGCCACCGGCGCGTGCATCCACACGCCGACCTTCCAGACCGTGTCGGTCACGCCGGTCGCCGTCGCCACGTACCAGTACCAGTGCGGCGAGTACGTCTGTGGGACGCACTGCTGCAGCTACGACTTCTTCGGCCGCTGCAACGGCTACTGCTCGTCCTACTGTCCTCGGTACTGCACCGGCCTCCAGTCGTTCACCGTCACGAGCGCGCCCGCGGGCATCTCGTGCGGCGGCGGCCCCGGCGGCGCGACCGGAACCTGCACCGCGGCCTTCCCGGCCGGCGCGACCGTGACGCTGACGTCGGGGTCCACCTGGACGGTGTTCTCCGGCGCCTGCACCGGGACCGGCTCCTGCACGCTGGTGGTGAGCCAGCCCGCGAGCGTCACCGCGACGAACTGAGCCGGGCTGGGCCGCGAGGCCGGCGCGATCGCGTCACCGTGTCGCACCACGCCGGACGGCCTCGACGGCCCCGCCGCCGGCTTCGACCCATCGTGCTATCCGTACCTCGACCCGGAGGTCGCGATCATGCCCCTGGCACACCGGATGGCGGCGGAGGTCGTCGGCACGTTCTGGCTCGTCCTCGGCGGCTGCGGCAGCGCGGTCCTGGCGGCCGCGGTCCCCGAGCTGGGGATCGGGTTCCACGGCGTCGCGCTCGCGTTCGGCCTGACCGTGCTCACGATGGCGTACGCCATCGGGCACGTGTCCGGATGTCACCTCAACCCCGCGGTGACGGTCGGGCTCACCGTCGCGCGCCGCTTCCCGGCGGGCGAGGTCGGCCCGTACGTCCTCGCCCAGGTGATCGGCGCGACCGCCGGCGCGGGCGTCCTGTACCTCATCGCCTCCGGCAAGGCGGGCTTCGACGTCTCCGCCGGCTTCGCCTCCAACGGCTTCGCCGAGCACTCGCCCGGCGGGTACGCGCTGGGCGCGTGCTTCCTCACCGAGCTCGTCATGACGTTCGCGTTCCTGTTCGTGATCCTGGGCGCGACCGACGAGCGCGCGCCCAAGGGCCTCGCCCCCATCGCGATCGGGCTCTGCCTCACGCTCATCCACCTCGTCAGCATCCCCGTCACCAACACCTCGGTGAACCCGGCCCGGTCCACCGGGCCGGCGCTGTTCGTGGGCGACTGGGCGGTGGCGCAGCTCTGGATGTTCTGGATCGCGCCGATCGTCGGTGCGGCGCTGGCGGGCATCGTCTACCCGCTCGTCGCCGGCGGCCGCGCCGCGCACGGTCGGGCGACGGCCACGCACGCGAGCGCGACCTGAGGCACCAGGCGCCCGGTGCTCGCCGCCGGAGCCCCGCCCATGGCGAGGCTCCGGGCGGACGGCCGTCACCGCCTCAGCGCGTCGCGGATCTCGCGGAGCAGGACGACCTGCTCCGGCGGCGCGGCCGGGGCAGGCGCCGGTTCGGCCCGCTTCATCCGGTTGAACTGCTTCACCATGAGGAAGATGATGAAGGCGAGGATGAGGAAGTTGAGGACGATGGTAAGGAAGCTGCCGTAGGCGAAGACCGGCACGCCCGCCTTCTTGACCGCGTCCAGGGCGTGGGGAACGCCCGGCGGGATCTCCTTCAGCGCCACGAAGTAGTCCTTGAAGTCGAGGCCGCCGAAGATCGCGCCGACCACCGGCATGACGAGATCGTTGACGATCGAGTCCACGATCTTGCCGAAGGCGGCGCCGATGATGACGCCCACCGCCAGGTCGACCACGTTCCCCTTCAGCGCGAACGCCTTGAACTCCGACGCGAAGCTCATGGTTGCTCCCCCGGGCTCATGGGACGGTGCGTCCCCGCGCCGTCCGGCCGCGACGAGAGTAGGACGGTGCGTCACGATCGTCCATCGCGTGGCGAGCCGTGCTCGCGGGGCGGGGATCTTCCCTGCCCCGGTCGGGCGCGTCCGACCGGTTCGCGCCGGCTCATGCGCGGAGCTGGCCGCATGGCGCCGATGCCGGCAATGCGCGCCTACGGTCCCGGCTCGGCACGCCATTGCTCCGGCGTCTGAACGAAGTTGGCGGCGTGGGTGAGCCGTGCGACCCCCACGTCCCAGCCACGCACGACGGTGACGCCAACGGTCGGTGCGCTCGCGGCGTCGGGGTGGTGTTCCATCATCGCGGCCGCGACCTTTCTCGCCGCCTCGGGGACGTCCTCGGATCGCCCCCCGTAGCAGACGACGCCGGAGACGACCCTCGACGTGCCTCCCTTCCTCCAGGTCGTGACGGTCTTGACCTGCAAGGAGTTCACGCCCGGGATCGACCCGACCCGCTGGAACAGGGCGGGAGGGAGCTCGTTCGCCGTCAGGCCGGGACCCCAGACCACCATCGCGCTGGCCCCTGCTGCCACGAGCCCGATCCACACCGCGCTCGCGATCTTCGGCCGGCGGGTGCTCCGCGCGGGGACGGGCAGGTCGACGCTACCCGCCTCCACGACGTAGCTCCCGACGAGGAGATCGTGCAGGCCCTGTCGCGTCGGACGATTCAGGAGGACGGTCCCGAGGGTCGCGCCGCCCAGGCCCAGGACGAGGACGCCCGCGACCCACGCCGCGGCGACCGCCACCGGTCCCGCCAGGCGGAACGTGACGCCGTTGATCATGCCGGGCAGCGAGAGCAGGACGGCGCGGACGAACGCTCGCGACGCCGGCAGGCACCGGCCGTCGGTGTCCACCACCCGGAGCCGCAGCAGCCGCTTCCCGAGCGTCTGCCCGTTGCCGATCTCGCTCCCCAGGATCCCGAGGTACGGAACGGCGACGAGCAGCCCGATGAGCCGAGCCGGCGTCCCGACGGGCGCGAACCGCTCCCCGAGCAGCAGGCCCAGCGGGAAGCCGATCGCGGCGAGGACGAGCGTGTCCACCAGCCATGCGCCGAGCCGCCGCCAGAGGCCCGCGAACCGTGCCGCGACGGGCTGCGTCTCGAGAACGGGCTCCGCAGTCGGTTCCATGCATCCCCCCGCGCGTACACGCGTGAGCGGGTGTCCCACGACCCCGCGGACTCCCGCGTCGAGACGGTCGCATCACGCATCGTCCGGGTCAAGCCGGTTCGGCGGCGCCGCAGGGCCGTGCGAACCCTGCGTCGCCATCGCGCACCCGGAGCAAATCCCTTACCATCGCGAAGACGCGAACCGCGCCCTCGGAAACGCGTCCTCCCGGTACGTACGTGCGGTCGTGATGCTCGTTGGAGCTTTGCTGAGAGTACACGCGGTCGTGACCGGCCGTGGGACACGAAGGGCGGCAACCGGCGGGACCCTGCTCGCAGCCGTCGGGCTGGCCTATTACTGGTGGTGGTCCGTCCTGGGATGGTGAACGCCGTCAGGCATCCGTCACGCCATGAGAAAGACCGGAGCCGCCCTGTAAGCAAGCGCCGGGCACGAACGCACGTCATCGGAAGCCGTCGGACGGCGCCGGTCGGCGCACGAAAGCGCGCGCTCGAGGACCACCACGGTGCCCTCGCGATGCCGCGGCGTTTCGCGGTGAACGCCGCAGGGATGCCCAGCAGGAAGTCGTACCGCCCTGGGACAGGGCCACCGAAGGAGCGCCGGACTACGCTCTTCGTTCGGCGCACCGACGCGGACCGGACCGGCGTGACGGGCGACGAGGAGGTGCTCATGCCCGGCTACGTGGACGGCTTCGTCATCCCCATCCCGAAGAAGCAGGTGAAGGCCTATCTCGCCATGGCGAAGCTCGGCGCCAGGGTCTGGAAGGACCACGGCGCGCTGGGCTACCAGGAGTGCATCGCCGACGACCTGAAGGGCTTCGGCCAGGGCTTCAAGAAGATGGCGGGCCTGAAGGCCGGAGAGACGGTGGTGTTCTCCTTCATCCTCTACAGGTCGCGCGCCCACCGCGACCGGGTGAACGCCAAGGTGATGAAGGACCCGCGCATGGCCGGCGTGACCACGATGCCCTTCGACGTGAAGCGCATGGCCATGGCCGGGTTCGAAGTGCTCGTGGGGTGGTGACGCGCAGAAGACGAAAGACCGGAGCCGCCCTGTAAGCCGGGGTCGCCCAGCGTGGCCACCCCTGACCGCACGGCGTGGTCACGCGCTGTCATCCCGGGCGCCTGGCGCGCGGCATGACCTCTCCCGGGATCGCCGTGAGGGCGGCTCCGGCCGGCGGTTGGGCAGGGTTTGGGCAGGCCCCTTAGCCGCCCACCCCACCCTCAAGCACAGGACAGGCGGCGCCGTGAAGCTCGCACACGGCGGCTTCCGCTGGGGGCACTGGCGGGATCGGGAACCGCATGGCGGCGAGCAAGTCTCGGACGGCCGCACGAAGTGCCGCGAGCTGGTCGGGCGCGTCGAGATCAACGCCGGCGGCGATCAGGGAGCAGATCTTGGCGATGCTCGCGGAGAATGCCGACGGGTCGCCGTTGGCCGCCGGCAGGTCGATCTGCCGCAAGACTGGCGCGTACTCCGTTTCCCACCGGCGCAGCAGTTCGGGAACCTGATCCCTGAGCTTCCGCAGGGCGGGGCCGCACAGGAACACTCCTAGGCAGTTCAGCCCCTCGCTGACGGCCTGCGCGAACTTCGTCGCCTTCTCTGCGGGGTCCATGCCCATCATCGTGCCCCTTGTAACAGTCTACGGCCCAGGGGCTACCCTAGCCGCGTCGAGGCAGGCCTGGATCGCCTTCTGCGCGTCGGCGGGCACCTGGGAGGAGTAGGCGGTCGGGTACGAAGGCGGCCGCTCGTTGCGATACTTCGCGATGCGCTGGAGGACCGTCCTCGCGGCCGCGACGGCGTCGCTGGAGCTCCCCGACCGCTCCTTCGCAAGCATGCACATGCCGAGCAGCTCGCCGTCGAGCTCCATGTTGATCTCCTCGCGGAGCCCCTTCGAGTCGTCCTTGTCGAGCAGCAGCAGCTTCCGGTGGAGCAGGTTCGCGTTCGCGCTCGCACGCGGCAGCACCTGGTAGCCGTGGAAGTTGCCGATCATGTCGGCGCCGACCCACGCTCCCGCCCCGAACGCCACGGCCAGGAGCACCACCGCGCTCACGCCGACGAGGATCGTCCGCCTGGTGACCTTGGGCGCCATCGTCCTTCCCCCTTACGCCTCACACTAACAGAAGAAGATCGCCCCGATGGCCTGCACGCGGGCCGCGAGCGGTTCGTGATGATGGGCTACTCGTCGGGGATGTGGTCCGGCCGGAACTCCGACACGGCCACCGCGAGGTCGAACTTCTTGCCCCAGATCGCGGCGCGCTCCTCCTCCGGCCTCGCCCAGAAGGCGTTGATCTGGTCGTCGGCGAAGTGCTGCCACAACGGTTCGTTGAGCAGCAGGTGGGCCATGCAGTCGCGCGCAAGAGCTTCGGCCTCATGAGCTCGACGGTAGCCGCGAAGCATGTCGTCCCGGCGCGGCAGAGCCGGCAGGTCCTGCGAGGGGTCCTGGAAATGCTCGACGTTGCAGCGGATGACGTACATCTCCCAGCAGGCATCGGCCTGCTCCGAGGGGACGAACGTCTTGCACCTCTCCTTAAACTTCGTCCTCCCGCCCCAGATCACGCGCGTGAGCCCGTCGACCACGCGGACGAACTGATGGATGCGGTCCCCGAGCTGCGGTGAGGACACAGCGTTGAGGAAGGTGTTCACCGCCATCCGCATCCTCAGCATCTTGGCATCGACGAGGGCGGTGGAAGAAGCCCCTGCGGCCGTGGTTCGGCAACAGGCGCCCGCACGAGGTGGACGGCGCCCTCATCCGGCGCTTCATCGAGGCGAAGCTCGCCGAGGGGCTCAACCCGGCCACCATCCGCATCCTGGTGGCGCTGCTCTCGGCGCTCTACGTCGGCCTGGTCGAGGACAAGGTCGCCACGGCGAACCCGTGCCATGGCCTGCCACGCTCGACCCGGCGGCTGATGAAGCCGACGCACGATCCCCGCACCACGCCGTTCATCGAGCGGGTCGGCGACATCCGGCGCATCTTCCTGCTGCTCCCCCCGCCCTTGAGCATCGCCTACGCCATCGGCGTGCTCGCCGGCCTCCGCACCGGCGAGATCTTCGCCCTCAAGTGGCTCCACGTCGACCTCACTGCACGGCGCATCCACGTCCGCGAGTCGGTGAAGGGGCCGCTCAAGGACAAGGATTCGCGCGTGGTGCCCATCCTCGACCCGCTGCTGCCGATCCTGGCCGAGTGGAAGCTCAAGTCCGGCGCCGAGGGGCTCGTCATCCCGCCGCTCCGCAGCGACGGCCGGAAGATCGACAAGGCCACGCCGGGCAACTTCCTGCGCCCGGTGCTGAACGCCCTCGGGCTCGCCAGGCCGGGCCTCGGCTGGTACGAGGCCACCCGCCACACCTTCGCGTCGCAGTGGGCGCTCTCCGGCGGCTCCATCGAGAAGCTGAAGGAGATCCTCGGTCATTACTCGGTCGTGATGACCGAGAGGTACGCCCACCTGCGGCCGGACCTCTTCTCGGCGAAGGACCTGGCCGTCCTCGACCTCAACCTGGCGGGGGGCGACGAGAAGCCCGTCCCGCTGGCGACGCCGAGCCCTTCTCGTCTGCGGAAAGGCTAGGTCGCTGCTCCGACGGCCTCTAGCATCTCGCGCTCAAGCGTCTTCAGGTTCTCGGTGTCCCCGTGTTTCGCCAGCTCGAAGGGCCCGTAGAACCTGAAGACCAGCGGCTGACGCAGGCCGCGCAGGACAATCACTGCGGGGTTGATGTTGCGGAAGACCCCAACGCTCCCACGGTAGTTCGCGCAGAAGTGTCGCCACAACATGACCGGGAGTGTGTCCCTCCAGGTCGCCCGCTCCGACCAGTTCAGCGTCACGACGGCCCCGCCGACCAGGGGCAGCCACTCGCGCTCGATGTGCGCCTGCCACGTCGGCGAGTTCGAGTAGACCAAGACACCGGCGACGCCACGCCGATGAAGACGGAACGCCGCCAGCACCAGCAGGATGCGCCCGAAGGTCCAGAAGGCGGCGGCTGCCGCCAGAGGGAACCCCACGACCGCCGCAAGCAGCGGATGGCCGCCTCGGGCCAAGGCCGCCGCCGGCACGCCGAAGAACAAGATGAACACGACGAGGACGGCGACCGGGACGCCGGTCGTCGTCACCGGCGAGCTCATCCGCTTCTTGAACTTCCCCTTCGCCACGGTTCGCTCACAGTACTACGCGCACGCCCCGGGCTCCGGCCTCTCGCGTCCGCTTGGGCAGGGTTTGGGCAGGACCCCACCCTCGGCGGGGTCCAAGTAGCTGATGCAGAAGATGAAAGACCGGAGCCGCCCTGTAAGCCGGGTTCTGTTCCGCGGGAAACCCCGCGGCGACGAACATTCATCTCGGACGCGCGTTGCCGCGCGTCTCCAGCGAGCATACCCGGAGGCCTGGACCGGGCCGGTCTTGCCCTCCCGCTCGCGCGGGTGGGACGCCTCCCTATTCGCTCTTGCACCGCGTGGGGTTTGCCGTGCCGCGCCGGTCACCCGGCGCGCGGTGCGCTCTTACCGCACCGTTTCACCCTTGCCACGCACGCCGGTCGCCCGGCGCCGTTCGGCGGTCTGTTCTCTGTGGCACTTTCCTGCGGGTCGCCCCGACCGGCCGTTGGCCGGCACGCTGCCCTGTGGTGCCCGGACTTTCCTCGGCGGCCCCCTTCCCTGCAGGACCGACGCGTTCGCCCGGGCGGCTCCGGCGAGGCGGATGTAACACGCGGGCGGCGGGCCGGCAATGGGCCTACCGGCGCAGGGCGGCCGGGACCCCGCGCTTCGGGCAGAGGTCGGCCACCACGCAGCGGGAGCACGCCGGCGCGCGCGCGGCGCAGGTCCGCCGCCCGTGCCACACGAACAGCTGGTGGCCGCGGCCCCAGCGCGACTCGGGCAGGAGCGCCATGAGGTCCCGCTCCACGCGGTCGGGATCCTGCTCGCGGGTGAGGCCGAGCCGGCGCGAGACGCGGCCGACGTGCGTGTCCACCGGGAACGCCTCCGCCGCGCCGAGGTGCACGAGCACCACGCCGGCGGTCTTCCGCCCGACCCCGGGCAGCGCCTCGAGCGCCTCGCGCGTCCGGGGCACGCGGCCGCCGTGCTCGCGCGCGATCGCGCCCATGGCGGCCACGATCGCCTTCGCCTTGTTCCGGAACAGCCCGAGCGACCGGATGTACGGCCAGAGCTCCTCCGGCTGCGCGCCGGCGTAGGCCGCGGCGTCCGGGAAGCGCGCGAACAGCGCGGGCGTCACCTTGTTCACGCCGGCGTCGGTGCTCTGCGCGGACAGGATCACCGACACGAGGAGCTGGAGGTCGTCCTCGAACGCGAGCGCGATGCGCGCCTCGGGCATCTCCGCGTCGAGGCGGTCCACGATCTCGGCGGCACGGGCGCGAGCCTGCGCGGTGGGCGCGCGGGGCCGTGCGCGGAGCCGGGAGCGGGGCGGCATGCGGGCGCGGATGCTAGCACCGGCGGCCGCGCCGGCGGGACGCCGGAAGAAAGAAGGCGCCCCGGCGCGGCGGCCAGGGCGCCCTTCCCACACCCTCCCCCGCGGAAGGCGGCGCCGGATGCGGCGAGGCGATGGCGAGATGGTGCGCCGGGAGCGGCGCGCGGTCAAAGCCCCGGGCCGGCCGTCACATACAGTGCACGCGCGGGCGCCCCGCGCCCGGCCCGGCCTGGCTGCCGCCGACCGGTCCCCCGGGGCCCCGGGAGGTGTGCGTGCGTGCAGGGAGATGCAGGGAACGCCGAGAGGATCCCCGCCCCTCCTCCACCGGGCCCGCCGGCGGCGCCGTGTCCCGTCCTCACTCGACAAATCGGGCCGCCCGTGCCAGCCTCTGCGCTCGCATCGGGTCCCGCGGGGGGCGGGCCGTCGCTCGGCACGCCGCTCCAGGGAAAGGCCCTCGTCGCGCGCCATTGGAGGATCGCGCTTCATGCAGATCAACCTGCGCAAGGCGATGTTCGTGCTGCCGAACCTGTTCACGGTCAGCTCGATCTTCCTGGGCTTCTACGCGCTCACGCTGTCCGCCGGCGACGCCACCCCCGCCCAGCTCTACCAGGCGGCCCTGGCCATCTTCTTCGCCATGTTCTTCGACGCGTTCGACGGCCGCGTCGCGCGCATGACGAAGACCCAGTCCGACTTCGGGGTCCAGCTCGACAGCCTGGCGGACGTCATCTCCTTCGGCGCCGCCCCGGCGCTGCTCGTCTACAAGTGGGCGCTCGCCCCGCTGGGCTTCATCGGCCTGTTCTTCTCCTTCGCCTTCGCCGCCTGCGGCGCGCTGCGCCTGGCGCGCTTCAACGTGCTCGCGCAGCGCGGCGACAAGGGCTCGTCCGCCTTCTTCGTCGGGCTCCCCATCCCGCTCGCCGCCGGCACCATCACGGCGCTCGTCATCGCGCACTACAAGGAGTTCGGCGCGGCCACCAACCCGGCCACCCGCGTGCCGGTCCTGGTGGTGGTCGCCCTGCTCTCGTTCCTGATGGTCTCGACGGTCCGCTACCGCACCTTCAAGGACGTGCACCTGTCCGCCCGGAGCCTGTCCGCGTTCGTGCTGGCGAGCGCGGTGGGGCTGGCGGTGGCGTACGCGACCCGCGCGTCCTTCGCGCTCGTGGTCTACATGGGCGCGTACATCGCCATGGGCCTCGCCGAGTCGCTGTTCGAGAAGGCCCGCACGCTGGATCGCAGCCGGCTGCCGCCGGACGTGCGCGCCGAGCTCGACGCCGACGAGGCGCTCGAGCCGGGCCCCGAGGACGTGGACGGGGACAAGGCGGAGCAGGACGAGTACATCTAGCGCGTGACCACGCCGCCCTCGCCCGCGCCCGGCCCGGCCATGCCCGCGCCGGGCGCGTCCTCCCCCGGCCTCCTCTCCCGCCTCCGCCGCCGCGGCCTGAAGCGCGGCCCGAGCCCGAAGGGCCCGCCCGGCCCGGCGGTGCTGTTCGCCGCGTGGGGCCCCTGCGGCTACGCGCCGGTCGCGCCCGGCACGTTCGGCACGCTCGGCGCCATCCCGCTCTACTGGGCGCTCACCTGGCTCACCTGGCCCGCGTACCTCGCCGTCACCGCGGCGCTCACCGCGCTCGCCATGGTGGCGGCCCAGCGCGCCGGCCGTTACTGGGGAGTGGCCGACGCCTCGCCCATCGTGGTGGACGAGGTGGCCGGGTACCTCGTGACCATGGCGCTCGTCCCGTTCTCCTGGCCCGCGGCGATCGCCGGCTTCGTGCTGTTCCGGATCTTCGACGTGCTGAAGCCCTGGCCGGCGTCCGCGTTCGACCGCGTGAAGAACGGCTTCGGCGTGGTGATGGACGACGTGGCGGCCGGGGTGTTCGCCTGGTGCGCGCTGCAGTTCGTGCAGCTCGCGCTCCGGCTCCTCGCCGGCTGCGGGACCGTGTTCCACTGGTGGTGCGTGGAGGTGGGGTCGTGATGCAGGTGGAGATCCTCGCGACCGGCGACGAGCTGCTCACCGGCCAGGTGGTGGACACGAACTCCCCGTGGCTGATGGACCGGCTGTGGGACCTCGGCCTCATGGTGCGCCGCAAGACGCTGGTGGCCGACGACCGCGACGACCTGCGCGCCTCCATCCTCGAGACCACCGCGCGCGCCGACCTCGTCGTCATGAGCGGCGGGATGGGCCCGACCGAGGACGACCTCACCTCGGAGTGCGTCGCGGCGGTGCTGGGCGTGCCGCTGGAGCGCCACGAGCCGTCGATCGAGGTGCTGCGCGAGCGCTTCCGCAAGTTCGGGCGCGCGCTCACGCCGAACAACGAGAAGCAGGCCTGGTTCCCGCGCGGCGCGGAGGTGATCCCGAACCGCTGGGGCAGCGCGCCGGGGTTCACGGTGCCGGTGGGGCGCGGGCGGGTGGTGTGCCTGCCCGGCGTGCCGGTGGAGTACCGGGGGCTGTGCGAGGAGTGGGTGCTGCCGCACGTCGGCGCCCGGCTGGGCGAGGTGCCCGCGGCGGGGCTGGTGAAGCTGTTCGCCGTGCCGGAGTCGCACGCCGACCACGCCATGCGCCCGGTGATGGACGACCCCGCCAACGCCGGCGTCCGCTTCGGCTACCGCGCCCACTGGCCCGAGACCCACGTGAAGTGGACCGTGCCCGGTCCCGGCGCGGCCGCCCGCGCCGCGCGCATCCGCGAGCGGGTGCTCGGGATCTTCGGCGAGCAGGTGTTCGGCGAGGGCAAGGACGAGCTGCCGGAGCTGGTGGTGGCGCGCCTCGCCGCGCGCGGCGAGCGGGTGGCGCTGGGCGAGTCGTGCACCGGGGGAATGGTGGCCGAGCTCCTCACCGCGGTGCCGGGCGCCTCGGCGGTGCTCGACCTCGGGGTGGTCGCCTACGCGAACGCGGCCAAGGAGCGGGTGCTGGGCGTGCCGGCGGAGCTGCTCGCGGCGCACGGCGCCGTGTCGGAGCCGGTGGCGCGGGCGCTCGCCGAGGGCGCGCGCCGGACCGGCGGCGCAGCCTGGGGCGTCGGCATCACCGGCATCGCGGGGCCGAGCGGCGGCACGCCGGAGAAGCCGGTCGGCACCGTGCACCTCGCGGTGGCGGGCCCGTCGGGCACCGAGGCCGTGGCGCGCGCCTACCGGGGCGACCGCGACCGCGTGCGGCGCCAGGCCGCCTACGAGGCGCTCAACCTGCTGCGGCTCGCGCTGCGCTGAGCGGCGGGCGCGTCACGCCGCCGGCGGGGCGCCGGGCTCGAGGCAGAACGCCTCGACGAAGCGATCCCAGGTGACCTGCGCGGCGCCGCTCGCCATCAGCGCCTCGTAGGTGCGCGTCGCCGCCTCGAGCAGCTCCGGCAGCGGCCGCGGCGCGTAGCGGGCGGTGAGCCCGCCGTCCTCGAGCACGCGGCGCACCAGCGCCTGCACGTTCACCGCGCGCCCCTCCAGCCTGCCCTGCCGGTCGATGAGCCACCCGACCAGCTGGCCGAGCCGCTCGCGCACCGCCACCCGCACGCCGGCGCCGCCGGCGGCGAGCGCCTCGTTCACGGCGTCCGGCGCCGCGTCGCGGACCACCACCCACGTAAGCGAACGCTCCGCGGCGTACCCGGCGCGCTCCAGCGCGGCGCGGCAGCGGACCTCTTCCTCGGGAGGGCAGCGGATGCGGACCACGGGCTCGGTGCGGGCGCTCACGGGCCCCGTTCGTACCCTCGCGCCGGCCGGCGCGCAACGGCGTCCACGCGCGGCCCGCGCCCGCCGCCGGGGCGCGCTATCCTCCGGGCGTGTCCGAGGGCCCTCCCGACCCCGCCGCGCTCGAGCTGCTCCGCTCCCGGAGCGGCCTCTCCATCGACGCCGAGGGCCGGTTCCTGCACCGCGGCGAGCCCATCACCCACGCCCGCACGCTGGAGGTGCTGTGGCGCTCGCTCTCGCGGACGCCCGACGGGCGCTACGAGGTCGCGATCGGCCGGGAGCGCGCCTACGTGCAGGTGGACGAGGCGCCGTACGCGGTGCGCGGTGCCACCGAGGACCCGCGCGGCGGACCGCCGCTCCTGCACCTCTCCGACGGCACCGCGGAGCCGCTCGACCCCGCCACCCTGTCCCTCGGCGCGGACGGCGTGCTGCGCTGCGCGGTGAAGGGCGGGGCCCACCGGGCCCGATTCACCCGCGCGGGCCACGTGTCGCTCGGCCTGATGCTGCGCGAGGACCCTCCCGGGTCGGGTGGCTACGCACTTTTCGTGAATGGCGCGCGCTGGCCGGTGACGGTGTCGTAGTCCGCACGGACGGTGCCCGGCGCGGTATCCTTCCGGTTGCTCGCCCGGCGGCGGGCCCGACCGTTACCTTCCGCAAATGAGAAGACTCGTCGCGCTCTGCGCGCTCGCCATCCCGCTCGCGGCCGCGCCCCAGGGGTTCCAGCTCCGGGCGCCGTCGCTGGCCGACGCGTTCCAGACCATGGACCGCATCGAGGCGCGCCAGGTCGAGGGCCGCGTCGAGGACGGGCTCGAGCAGACGTACATCCTCCCGGAGCGCCCCGGCCAGAACCAGGTGGCCTGGTACGGCTTCGACTGGCACTACCTCGACGTCCCGCCCCCGGGCGGCGGCAAGGGCGGCATCCGCCTCTACTACTACGAGACCGAGCTGGCCCAGGCGCGGCGCGCGCTGCCCGCGATCCGCAGCGCCTACGCGCGGCTGGTGGACGCGTTCCACTACAACCCCACCCGCCGCATCCCGTACATCCTCTACGCCACCCAGCGCGAGTTCCAGACGCAGAACGTGTTCGCGGTGACCGAGTCGGTGCTGGGCGTGACCTCGCCCGAGGACCTGAAGATGACGGTCCCGTACTTCGGCGATCACTCCCGGTTCACCGAGGTCTCCACGCACGAGATGGTGCACCAGTTCACCATCCAGAAGCTGATGGAGGCCGCCGGGGCCGAGGACATCGGCTCGCCCATCCAGTACCTGCCGCTCTGGTTCATCGAGGGCATCGCCGAGTACTACACGAAGGGTGGAATCGACGTCGAGACCGACCTGTACCTGCGCGACCTGGTGTGGAACCCGGATCCGCGGCGCGGGTACGAGATCCTCGCGTTCCAGGACGACCGCTACCGCGGCTACATCCCCACCTACAAGCTGGGCCAGGCGCGCGTCGCCTTCATCGCCGAGGAGTACGGGCGCGAGAAGATCCAGGGCTTCCTGGAGAGCGCGTACCTGCTCGCCGACGACGGCGGGCGGGGCGGTGGCGGCGGCGGGCGGGGCTTCTCCGCGCTGGTGCGGCGGGTGCTGAACGAGCCGGTGGAGCAGGTGGACGCGCGCTGGCGGGCGTGGCTGAAGAAGCGCTACTACCCGGCCTACCTCGCCTCCCGGCAGGACCTCTCGGCGGTGCGGGAGGTGCGGCAGCTCCCCGGCGAGCCGGAGGACTTCACCACCTCGCACGACGGCACGCTGGTGCTCTACCGCGCCATCGACCGGCGCCGCGGCCGCGCCAGCCTCTACCTGATGGACGTGCGCAGCCCGCGCAGCGCGGTCGAGGTCGCGACGGACAGCCAGCCCGGGCTCGAGTCGCTCCACCCCATCGACTACTCGGTCGGCGCGGTCGCCGACGGCGTCCTCGCGTTCTCGGCGCAGGACGGGATCGGCGACGCGCTCTACCTCCAGCGCTTCCGGCACAAGTTCACCGAGGGCCGCACCGCCCGCTTCCAGCTCGGCAAGCGCCGCAAGCTCGACGTCCGGCCGCCCGACGGGCGCCGCTTCATCACCATCGCCGACCCGACCTTCTCCGCCGACGCGAGCCACCTCGCCTTCGTGGGCGTTGCCGAGGACGGCCAGCAGGACGTGTACGTGGTGCCGGTGACCGGGGGCGTGGCCCGCCGGCTCACGAACGACGGCTACACCGAGAAGGACCTGCACTGGGGCGCCGACGGCCTCTACTGCGCGTCCGACGCCACCGACCACGGCCGGCTCAACCTGTTCCGCATCGACCCGGCCACCGGCGCGCGCACCCGGCTCACCACCGCAGCCTCCACCGACCGGCACCCCTACCCGCAGGCGGACGGCTCGGTGCTGTTCTCGTCGGACGCGCGCGGCAAGCCCGACCTCTACCTGCTCAAGGACGGCGCCATCCAGCGCCTCACCGACTTCACCACCGGGCTCACCAGCCCGGCGGTCGCGCCCAAGGCGCGCGGCGTCCTCGCCGCCACCTTCAACGGCGGCCTGTTCCGCATGGTGGAGGTGCCGCGGGTCGCGTGGCTGGAGGAGCCGCCCACGCCGGTGGCGCCGCCGGCGGGCGACGTGCTGGAGATCCCGTCCGCCGACTTCCCGGACTCGGTGCCCTCGTACCGCGCCACCTCCATCCGCAACTGGCGGCCGGAGGGCGGGTTCGTCTACGGCGGCGGCGCCGGCAGCAACGTGGCCGGCCGGGCCGCGGTGCTCTTCTCCGACCTGCTGCGCGACCACGTGCTGTTCGTGGATCTCTCGATCTACGGCTCGTTCGACTACACGCAGGCGATGGTGCTGTACGAGAACCGGTCGCGGCGCCTGAACTGGGCGCTGGGCGGGTTCCACTTCGTCCAGCAGCAGATCGACCGGCTCGACTACAACCTCGCCTACTACCAGCGCGACTTCGGCGTGGTGGGCGCGCTCCGCTACCCGCTCGACCGGTTCCGCCGCGTCGAGCTGGAGCTCACCGTCGGCGGCGTGCAGCGCTACTGCCTCACCGACTTCTCCGGCGCCGGGTTCCTCGTCTGCAAGGGCATCCAGCTCCAGGGCGGCGTCTACCGCGACACCGCCGACTGGGAGCGCCAGAACGGCGGCGTGAACTTCACCGTCAACCCGGCGGTGCGCTACGGCTTCGACACCATCCGCTACGACGCGTTCACCGGCCCGCTCGCCGGCAGCTCGCTGCTGCTCGAGCTGGGCGGCGGCTACCTGCCGGGGCGGAGCGCGGTGCACGGGTCGGCGCGGCTCGACGCGCAGAAGTACTGGCAGCTCGTGGGCCGCTCCAACTTCTCGTTCCGCTTCGCGGGCGGCACCACCTTCGCGCCGAGCGGGAAGAGCGAGGTCTGGCAGCGGAGCTGGTGGCTCACCTCCGGCGACAACCTGCGCGGCTTCTCGCCCTTCGACCTCGCCTACCTCATCGGCCAGCACTACTACGTCGTGAACGCCGAGCTGCAGTTCCCGCTCGACCCGCTCATCCGCCTGCTCATCTTCGACTACCTGGAGGGCGTGGCCGCGCTCGACTTCGGCAGCGTGTTCAACCGGTTCGAGGACCGGGTGGACGCCTCCGGCGCCATCCTCGAGCCGGGCGCCTGGGAGTCGCGCACCCTCACCGGCGTGCTGGGCGTGAACGTGCTGTTCGGCCCGCTGCTCCTGCGCGTCCACTTCGGCCACCCCTTCGACATCGGCGGGATCAAGACCCCGGCGATGCAGGAGGGGACGAAGTGGGTGACGAACGTGACGCTCCGGTACTTCTTCATGTGACGCGGCCTGAACGCGGGGCGGCGCGGGCCTGCATCGTCCCGAGCCGCCGCCGCGCCCCGTCATCGCGCCCCGTCATCGCGCCCCGCCATCGCGCCCGGCCGCTGCCCCTCCCGCCGCGCCTCGCCGGCCGCGGGCCTACCCCGCCGCCTCCGCTGCGACGACCGCGAGCGGCGTCGATGCCCCCGGGGCCTTGATCCGCTCCACCAGCCGCTCGAAGGCGGCCGGGTTCGCGCGCAGCCACTCCGCCGCGCGCTCGCGGCCCTGCCCGATCCGCTCGCCGTCCATCGAGAAGTGCGCGCCGGACTTCTCCACCGCCCCGCGCTCGACGCCGAGGTCCACCGCCTCGCCGAAGCGGTCCACGCCCACCCCGTAGCGGATGTCGAACTCGGCCTCGCGGAACGGGGGCGCGACCTTGTTCTTCACCACCTTCACCCGCGTGCGGCTCCCCACCACGGCGTCTCCCTCCTTCACCTGGCCGATGCGCCGGATGTCCATGCGCACCGAGGCGTAGAACTTGAGCGCGTGGCCGCCGGTGGTGGTCTCCGGGTTCCCGAACACGACGCCGATCTTCATCCGGATCTGGTTGATGAAGACGACGAGGGTCTGGTTGCGCGAGACCACGCCGGTGAGCTTCCGGAGCGCCTGGCTCATGAGCCGAGCCTGCACGCCCATGTGCGCGTCGCCCATCTCGCCCTCGATCTCGGCCTTGGGGACGAGCGCCGCCACCGAGTCCACCACGATGACGTCGCAGGCGCCGGAGCGGACCAGCTGCTCGGCGATCTCCAGCGCCTGCTCCCCGGTGTCCGGCTGGGAGACGAGCAGCTCGGCCAGGTTCACGCCCAGCTTCCGGGCGTAGCCCACGTCGAGCGCGTGCTCGGCGTCGATGAACGCCGCCACCCCGCCGGCCTTCTGCGCCTCGGCGATGGCGTGCAGGGCGAGCGTGGTCTTGCCCGACGACTCCGGCCCGAAGATCTCCACCACCCGGCCGCGGGGGAGCCCGCCCACGCCGAGCGCCAGGTCGAGCCCGATGGAGCCGCTCGGCACCACCGGGACCGGCGCCGGCTCCGCCGACTCCGCCAGCCTCATGATGCTGCCCTTTCCGAACGCCTTCTCGATGGTGGCCACGGCCTGCCCCAGCGCCTTCGCCCTCTCCGCCAGCTTGCTCACGTCGCTGCCTCGCTTCTCCCGCCGTCGGCGGGGTTGATGCCGCCCGCGGGCGGCGTGGTCACAGGAGCGGGCGGTCCAGCGCGCGGTACTGGATCGCCTCGGCCACGTGCGCCGCCTTCACGGCGTCGTCGCCCTCCAGGTCGGCGATGGTGCGCGCCACCCGCAGCACCTTGTCGTGGGCGCGGGCGGACAGCCCGAGCCGCGCCACCGCGTCGTCGAGCAGGCGGCGCCCCGCCGCGTCGGGCGCGCAGATCCGGCGCAGCGCCTCGCCGCGCAGCCGCGCGTTCACCGGCGCGGTGCGCGGGCCCACCCGCGCCGCCTGCCGGTCCCTCGCCCGCGCCACGCGCGCGCGGACCACGGCGCTCGGCACCCCCGGGGTGCCGCCGGCCAGGAGCGCGGGCGGCACCGCCGGCACGTCGACGTGCAGGTCGATCCGGTCGAGCAGCGGGCCGGAGATGCGCCGCCGGTACCTCAGCAGCTCGTGCGCGGTGCAGTGGCAGGCGCGGGAGCGGTCGCCGTGGTGGCCGCACGGGCACGGGTTCATCGCCGCCACCAGCATCACCTGCGACGGGTAGGTCACCGAGCGTCCCGCGCGCGCGATGCAGACCTCCCCGTCCTCCAGCGGCTGGCGCATCGACTCGAGCACGTGGCGCCGGAACTCGGGCAGCTCGTCGAGGAACAGGACCCCGTGGTGCGCGAGCGAGATCTCGCCGGGCCGCGGCACGGTGCTGCCGCCCACCAGGCCCGCGTCGGAGATGGAGTGGTGGGGCGCGCGGAAGGGCCGCTCGGTGAGCAGGCCCCGGTACCGGGTCAGCCCGGCCACGCTGTGCACCACGGTGGCCTCGAGCGCCTCCTCGAACGCGAGCGGCGGGAGCACGCCCGGCAACCGGCGCGCCAGCATGGTCTTGCCGCTGCCCGGCGGCCCGAAGAACAGGAGGTTGTGCGCGCCGGCGGCGGCGATCTCGAGCGCGCGCTTCGCCGCGTCCTGCCCGCTCACGTCCGCGAGGTCGAGCGGCGAGGCGGGCGGCGGCGGCGGCGACGGCACGCCGCGCAGGAGCGGCGTCTCCCCGCGCGCCCAGGCCGTCACCTCGCCCAGGTGGCGCGCGGGCAGGACCCGGACGCCCTCGACCACGCTCGCCTCGAGCACGTTCGCCTCGGGAACGAGCAGCGCGAGGGCACCGGCCCGCCGCGCCTCGATCGCGAGCGGCAGGACCCCGCGCACCGGCTTCACCTCCCCGGACAGCGCCAGCTCGCCCACCAGGTGCACGCCCTCGAGCGCCTCCGCCGGGACCTCCCCCGCGCTCGCGAGCACGCCCATGGCCATGGGCAGGTCGAAGCCGGTGCCCTCCTTGCGCAGGTCTCCCGGGGCGAGGTTCACGGTGACGCGCTTCGACGGGAGCTTCACGCCGATGTTCCGGATCGCGGCGAGCACCCGGACCTCGGCCTCGCGCACCGGCCCGGCCGCGAGCCCGACGATGTAGAACCCGGGCATCCCGACGGTCGCGTCCACCTCGACGTCCACCGGGACGGCGTTCACGCCGAGCACCGCCCCGGATCGCACGCGCACGAGCATGCACGCGCGTTCAGCAGGCCGCGTGCCAGCGTCGCGCGCCGTGGATCCGCGGGTCCGGGCCGCGCGCCGCGGCGCGGCCGGTCCGGGGAACGTCCGCCGCGGCCGGCACGCGGCCGCACCGGACGCCGGCGCTCGCGCCGGGATCGGCGATCAGCGCGCCAGCGCGACCGCGCGCGCGAGGACCGCGTCGATCATGGCCGGGGTGAGCCGGCCGGTCTGCGTGTTCTGCTGCGAGGGGTGGTAGCAGCCGAGCACCGCCGGCAGCCCGGGGAGGCGCAGCTCGGCGCCGTGCCCGAAGCGCGGCCGCGGGCGCGGGACCTCGCGCCCGGCGCGCCGCAGCGCGGCCAGGATCGCGTCCCACCCGACCGAGCCGAGCGCGACGAGCACCCGCGGGCGCAGCAGCGCGAGCTCGCGGTCGAGGAACGGCGCGCAGCGCGCCAGCTCGTCCGGGCTGGGCCGGTTGTCGGGCGGCGCGCACCGGCAGGCCGAGGTGATCCAGGCGCCGTCGAGCGCGAGGCCGTCGTCGCGCGCCCGCGAGGTGGGCTGGCTGGCGAGCCCGGCCCGGTGGAGCGCCGCGTACAGGAAGTCGCCGGAGCGGTCGCCGGTGAACATGCGCCCGGTGCGGTTCGAGCCGTGCGCACCCGGCGCCAGCCCGACCAGCGCGATGCGCGCGCGGGCGTCGCCGAAGCCGGGGATGGGCCGGCCCCAGTAGACCTCGTCGCGGTAGGCGCGCCGCTTCGCGCGCGCGACCTGCTCGCGCCACGCCACCAGGCGCGGGCAGGCGCGGCAGCGGACGACCTCGGCGGCGACGGCGGAGAGCGTGTCGGCCATGCGGGAGGGTGGAAAAGGTGCGGCCCGGTCCGGCGGGTTCGTCCGCCGGCCGGGCCGCGTCCATTCGTGGGCTCGCGCCCGGCGCCGCTACTTCTTCAGGCGCCGCTTCGCGTCCTCCACCTGGCTCTTCGCCACGGTGTCGGTGACGCCCTGCACGGCGACCGCGGCCGCGAACGCCTCCTGGGCCTTGGCGTTGTTCTTCGCGAACGAGAACAGCGTCCCGGCGCGGTAGAGCGCGCGGGCGGCGAAGTTCGGGTCGCCCTTGGCGCAGGTGGCGTCCTTGCCGAACACCAGGTAGCGCTCGGCGGCGTCGGCCGTCTTCTTCGCGGTGTCGAGCTCGGCCGCGACGTTCTGGAGCGCCACGCAGCGGTTCGGATCGCCCGGCCACTTCTCCACGAACTCGGAGTACATGCGGGCCGCGCCGGCGTGGTCGCCCTTCTTCGAGTGCTGCGCGGCGAGCAGCAGCGCGTTCTGCGGCGCCACCTTCGACTCGGGGAACTCCTTCAGGATGCGCTGCCGGAGCGCGCTGGCCTTGGCCGCGTCGCCGGCCTTGTCCCAGGCGATGGCGGCGTTGTGGAGCGCGCCGGCCACGTCGCCGCTCGACGGATCGGCGGCGAGCGCCTCGAACGCCTTGGCGGCGTCGGCAGCCTTGCCGGCCTCGAGCAGCTTCTGCGCCTCGGCGAACCGGGCGCCGGCCTCGGAGCGGCCGAGGTCCTGGAGGACCTTCTCGTAGGACGCCTTGGCCTTCGGGTCGGTGGCCTTCTGCTGCTGGGCGGTCACCAGGTCGCGCACGCGCTTCGTGGCGGCCTCGTGCCCGGCGGCGTCCTTCGCGAACGCGAACGTCTGCAGGTAGAGCGGCGCGGCCGCCTCGACCACGTCGGCGTCGTCCGGCCAGCGCTGCAGCACCACCTCGAACCGGCGGCGCGCCTCCTCCATGTTGTCGAACGCGTACTGCACCTCGGCGGCGATGAGCGCGAGCTGCTGCGCCGGGACGAGGCGCCGCTCGGCGGCAGGCTTCTGCTGCTCGGGGTCGGCGTCGATGTTCGCGAGGTACACGTCGGTCGTGTCCACGAAGCGCTTCCAGGCGCCGGGCGGCGTGCGCGGCTTCAGCGCCTCGCCCTTGCGCTGCTCGACGTAGGCCAGCTTGATGGGCTCGAGCTTGCCGCTCTTCACGTCCGCGTTGGCGGCCATGAGCCAGGCCTGCGCGGCGAGGTGGCCCGCGATCGCCTTGGTCTTGGGGCCGGCGTGCTGATCGGCCGAGGTCCGCTCGGCCGCCTGCGCCGCCTTCTCCCACTGCTGCGCCTGCATGAACAGCTCGGCGGCGTTGTAGCGGATCGGGATCTGGTACTCGTTCGCGCCGAAGCGGTCGTTGAAGTTGCCGAGCCCCTCGGCGGCCGTCGCCCACTCGGCGCGGGCCTGGTCCATGTTGCCGGCCTGGGCCGCGATGTCGCCGCGCCGCTTGTGGTCGAGCACGTCGGAGTAGAAGGCGCGCTCGGCGTCCTCCTGGATCGCGCTCGCGCCCGGCATCTTCTCGTCGGCCTGCTTGAAGCGTTCCGACGGCCCCCTGGCCGCGCCGCCGCCCGTGGCGCACGCGGTCGCGAGGAGCAGGAGGGCCGCCATCCGGATCTTCGATGTCATGTTGAGCACCTCGTTCCAGTGTCTCGCTCGCCCCGTCGCATGCCGTGGGCGGCGCACGTCGCACTCGCACTCAACCGGGCGGGCCGGTGGTCGACCGGTCGAACGGTTGGAATCCCGAGCAAATACGCCATCCCGGCGCGCACCGCCAGAACTAATGTCGTGTCCGCTGGGGGGCGCGCGGCCCGCGCGGGCGCACGTCGGCCGCGCGCGTCGCGGCGCCCGGGTCGCTGCGCGCGGGCGCGCGGGTGCGGGTGCGGGCTACCCGCCCTTCTTCAGCTCGGTGAGCACCAGCTTCGCGACCGACTTCAGCGTGTCGAACACGCCCACGCCGGTCGGGGCGACCGCCTGGAACTCCGGCACGCCGCGCGGGTTGAGCAGGCGGCGGAGCTCGTCCACGGTGGCGGTGTTGGGCAGGTCGCGCTTGTTGTACTGGACCACGTACGGGATCTTGTTCAGGTCGTAGCCCTGCTCGGCCAGGTTCACGCGGAGGTTCTCGACCGACTCGAGGTTCGCCTCCATGCGCTCGATCTGCGAGTCGGCCACGAACACCACGCCGTCCACGCCCTTCAGGATCAGCTTGCGGGAGGCGTCGTAGAACACCTGGCCCGGCACCGTGTACAGGTGGAAGCGGGTCTTGAAGCCGCGGATCTCGCCCAGCGACAGCGGGAGGAAGTCGAAGAAGAGGGTCCGCTCGGTCTCGGTGGCGAGCGAGATCATCTTCCCCTTCGCGTCGGGGTTGGTCTTCGCGTAGACGTACTGGAGGTTCGTCGTCTTCCCGCACAGGCCGGGCCCGTAGTAGACGATCTTGCAGTTGATCTCGCGCGAGCTGTAGTTGATGAAGCTCATGATCACTCGCTGAACAGATTGTCGATGTCGTCGTCGGTGATCTCGGCGAACGGGCTCGCCGCGCCCGGCGCGGCCTGCTTCCTGGCCAGCGCGTCGAAGACGCGGGCCAGCTCCTCCCCGGCCTTCTTCACCCGGAGGCGCACGAGCCCGAGCGAGCTCTTCGCGTCGAAGATGACGACCAGCACCACCCGGCCGCCCACGATGCTCATGTGGAGCGATTCCTTCTCGCCCTCGTGGAACTGGTTCGGGAACTCCTTCTCGCCGATCAGCTTGGCGAGGCCGCCCATGGCCGCGACGTTACCCGCGGTGAGGGACGCGAGCGAGGTGGTGTCCAGGTTCTGCGCCTGCCCGCTCGACGCGATGAGCTGGCCGTTCTTGTCGACGAGGAAGACGACCTTGGCGTTCGCGTCGCGCGTGAGCCGGTCGCAGATCCCGGCGATGAGCCGGAACTCCTCCTCGTACATCACCAAGCCGGAATTCATGGGCCGTCGCTCTCCGCGAAGATCCGAGTGATGGGCGAATACCAGGGAACCGTGCCGCGTTCAATCGGGGCCGGCGCGTGTAGCGCGATATCGCACCGGGGAGGCGATGCGGCGCGGCCCGGGACCGGCGCCCGTCGCGCTCAGAGCTCGCGGCGGCCGGCCAGCGCGCGGGCCAGCGTCACCTGATCAGCGTATTCGAGATCCCCGCCCATGGGAACACCTTGGGCGATGCGCGTGACCTTGAGCCCCATCGGCTTCAGGAGCTTCGTCAGGTAGAGCGCGGTGGCCTCGCCCTCGACGTCCGGGTTCGTCGCCACCACGATCTCGTCGGCCGGCTCGCGCTCCAGGCGCACCAGCAGCTCGCGGATCTTCAGGTCGGACGGCCCGACGCCGTCGAGCGGCGACAGCGCGCCGTGGAGCACGTGGTAGCGGCCGCGGAACTCGTGGGTGCGCTCCACCGCCAGCAGGTCCGGCACGCCCTCGACCACGCACAGCGTCCGGGCGTCGCGCTCCGGGTCGCGGCAGATCGCGCAGGGGTCCTGGTCGGTGAGCGTCTGGCAGGTCGAGCACAGCCGCACGTCGCGCACCACGCCGGCGATGGCCGCGGCGAGGTCGCCCGCGTAGCCGGGGCCGGCCTTGAGGATGTGGAACGCCAGGCGCTGCGCGGTCTTCTCCCCGATGCCGGGGAGCCTCGCCAGCTCCTTCACCAGGCGCGCGATGGGATCCGCGACGGCCATGATCAGCCGGCGATGCCCGGGATCTTGATGCCGCCGGTGGCCTTGCTCATCGACTCGTCGGCCGCCGTGCGCGCCTTCTCCACCGCCGCGTTCACCGCCGCGGTGACGAGGTCCTCGAGCAGCGCCTTGTCGTTCGGGTCGATGGCCTTCGGGTCCACCGTGAGCCGGGTGATCTCGCACTTTCCGTTCATGGCGACCTTGACGAGCCCGCCGCCGCTCTCGGCCTCGACGGCGATCTCGGCGAGCTTCTCCTTCGCGTCCGCCATGGCCTTCTCCAGCTTCTTGGCCTGGCGCATCAGGTACTGGATGTCCATCACAGCTCCTCGATCCGGTCGATGGCGCCGTCCAGCACGCGGACGGCCTCCTGGATGTTGGGGTGGGCGCGGGCGGTCTCGCGCACCCTGGCCGAGCGGGCCATCCGCTCGGCGGCGTCGCTCGCGGCGATCGACGGCGCGGCCGCGCCGGGGGGCGCCGCCGCCGCGGCGGGCGCCGCCGGCAGGGCGGCCACGGTCAGCGCCAGCCGGGTGGGGCGCCCAAAGAAGCGGCCGAACACGGCCTCGATGTCGCCGCGCTTCCGCTCCGCGCTCTGCGCGTGGAAGCCGGGCGGGAGCTGGACGCGCACCTCGCCCTCGCCGAGGCCGAGCAGCGCCGCCTGCTTGAGCGACGCGGCCGCGGTCGGGCTCTCCTGCTCCACCTGCTCCACCACCGCGCGCCAGCGATCGGCGGCGCTCGCGGCCGCGCCCGGGTCGGCCGCGGGCGCGGCGGGCGCCGGCGGCGCGGGCCTGGGCTCGGGCTCGGGCTCGGCGGGCGCCGAGCCGGCGGCGCACCCGGGCGTGCCGAAGGCGGGGAGGTCGCGCCAGCCGGAGGCGGCGGCGGCGCCGCGGGTCGGCGCGGCGGGCGGGGCCGGCGGCGCGGAGCCGGAGGGCGGCGCGGCGGGTGCGGCCGGCGTGGCCGGGCCGGCGGCGCGGGGCGGCGGGAGCGGCGCGCCGCGGGCGAGCGCCTCGACGCGCGCGACCAGCTCGGAGACCTGCGCGCCTGGGGCGAGGAACACGCCCTCCAGCAGCGCGACCTCGAGCGCGTAGCGCGGCTGCTCGGCGAGCTTCACGTCCACCACGGCGCGCTGCGCCAGGTCGAACAGCCGCGTGAGCTGCGCCGCGTCGGCGGCCGCCGCCTGCGCGCGCACCTCGGCGAGCTCCGCGTCGGGCAGGTCGATGGGCGCCTGCGGCACGAGCTTCGCCACCACCACGTTGCGCAGGTGCCGGACCAGCTCCTCGGCGAGCCGCTTCACCTCGAGCCCGCGGTCGTGGAGCGCCTCGATCTCGCGCAGCAGCGCGGCGCCGTCGCGGCCGACCAGCGCCCCCGCGATGCGCGACACCGCGGCCGCGTCCACCGCGCCGAGCGCCTCCGCCACCGCGTCGTCGCCGGGCGCGTCGCCGCAGGCGGCCCGCACCTGGTCGAGCAGCGACAGCGCGTCGCGCATGCCGCCCTCGGCCTGCCGGGCCACCAGCGCCAGCGCGGCCGGGGAGAGCCGCATCCCCTCCTCCGCCGCGACCTTGGCGAGCTGGTCGGCGATCTGCTGAAGGGTCAGCCGCCGGAAGTCGAAGCGCTGGCACCGCGAGAGGATGGTCTCGGGGACCTTGTGGACGTCGGTGGTGGCCAGCACGAACTTCACGTGCGGCGGCGGCTCCTCCAGCGTCTTCAGGAGCGCGTTGAACGCGCCCTGCGACAGCATGTGGACCTCGTCCACCACGAACACCTTGAAGCGATCGCGGGCGGGCCGGTACTTCACCGCCTCGACGATGTCGCGGACGTTGTCCACGCCGTTGTTGGAGGCGGCGTCGATCTCCACCACGTCCACCGCGCGGCCCTCGGCGATCTCGACGCAGGGCGTGCAGACGCCGCACGGCTCGGCCGTCGGGCCCTTCTCGCAGTTGAGCGCCTTCGCCACCAGGCGGGCGGTGGTGGTCTTGCCGACGCCGCGCGGCCCGGTGAACAGGAAGGCGTGGGCGAGCTGGCCGGTCTTGAGCGCGTTCGAGAGCGTCCGGACCACGTGCTCCTGGCCGGACATCTCGCCGAAGCGCTGCGGCCGGTACTTGCGGGCGAGGACGAGGTAAGCCATTGGGATCGGTCACCGCGGGGGCTTGGCGCGCCTCACGTTCCAGCAAAAAAAGCCGGCCCACAATCCCCGGGCGCACGGAGGACCACCTACCGTTGCTCCCTTCCGGGCCTGGCGGGGTTCGATGGCCCCCACGTCGCCCGAGGATTCTGGGCCGGCTCGCCCGGCTTGGCGCCGGCTCGCGGGTCCCACCTTCTTAACGTCCTGGGACCTGCAATGCTGGCGGAGAGGGTGGGATTTGAACCCACGGTACCGTTCCCGGTACACACGATTTCCAGTCGTGCACCTTCAACCGCTCGGTCACCTCTCCTTATACCTGGGGGAGTGCTCGGCTCCCCTTCGCTTCGCAAGGGGAGCCTGCGCTCCCCCAGACCCCCTGCTCGCTCCGGCCCACGCTCATCCGCGTGGGCCTGCGCTCGCTGAAGGTTCTTCCCTCCAAATCCTCCGGAGCGCCCAACTGCTCCGCGCTTCGCAAGGGGAGCCTGCGCTCCCCCAGACCCCCTGCTCGCTCCGGCCCACGCTCATCCGCGTGGGCCTGCGCTCGCTGAGGTTACTGCTTCAGAAGCCATCCGCGGGCGTCCCGCGTTTCGTCTCATCCGCGGGCGTCCCGCGTTTCGTCTCGTCCGCGGGCACTGCCGCGGTTCTACTTCGTCCGGAGCGCTCGGCCCCCTTCGCTTCGCTCTGGGACCTGCGCTCCCCCGCTTCCCGACCGCTCGTCCGGCCTCTGCTGTGAACGCCCTGAGGCGAGCCTCGCCGCGATCGTTCGGTCCAAATTGGCGGAGAGCGAGGGATTCGAACCCCCGGTACCGTTGCCGGTACACCTGATTTCGAGTCAGGCGCCTTCGACCAGCTCGGCCAGCTCTCCGCGGGCGGGTTTAACCGATCTCCCGGGGCGTGCCAAGGGGGAAGGCTCGCCTACCCCTCGCCGACGTTGCCGTTTCCGTTCCCGGCGCCCCGGCGGGCCCGGAAGAAGGCTCTCAGGAGCTCGCCGGACTCCTCGGCCAGCAGGCCGCGCTCCACCGGGAAGCGGTGGTTCAGCCGGGGGTCGGCGGAGAGGTCCTGCAGCGAGCCGGTGCAGCCGGCCTTGGGATCGCTCGCCCCGTAGACCAGCCGGTCGATCCTCGCGAGCACCATGGCGCCGGCGCACATGGCGCAGGGCTCGAGCGTCACCACCACCGTCACGCCGGTGAGGCGCCAGCGCCCGAGGGTGCGCGCCGCCTCCTGGATGGCGAGGAGCTCGGCGTGGGCGGTGGGATCGCGCGCCGCCTCGCGGGCGTTCGCGCCGCGGCCGACCACGCGACCCTCGAACAGCGCCACCGCGCCGACCGGCACCTCGCCGCGGGCCGCCGCCTCGCGCGCCAGCCCCAGCGCCTCCTGCATCGCCTCGCGCTCGTCCACGGGCCCTACATACCGCGACGCCGGCCGCCCGCGCACGCGCGCCGCGGCGCCGCAGGGGTCGCCGCGCACCCGAGGTGAACCCCGCGGGTCGGCGGCCGGACCCGCACGCCGCGTCCGGACGCGCGCGCCCGGCCTCCACTTGCGGTCACGTCCGCGCGCGCCGGCGTTCCGTCGTGTGGAGCACGTTCACCAAACGTCGCAGTCACCGCCGGCGAAGGCCGGCCGTCGCCACCCCTCGCCGACCGGAGCCATCCATGAAGCCCACCCGCCGTCCCATGCTCGCCCTGCTCCTCGCGGCGGCCGCCTGCTCCGGTGGCGGCGGCGACGACACCCCGGTCGCCCTGCCGGTGACGGTCACCGCCACGCCGGCGGTCGTGAAGGCGGACGGTGCGGCGACGGTCACCGTCCACGTGCGCGCCGGCAAGGGCCCGGTCGCGGTGGTGGCGAGCCGCGGCACGTTCCTCGGCACCGGCACCAGCACCGCCACGCTCGCCGCGGCCGAGGGCGACCTCACGCTCGTCACCTGCGACCAGCGCCTCGACCCGACGTGCTGGGGGCCGGTGTCGGTGACCGCCTCCGACGCGTCGCTGGCGTACGGCCTGGCGCAGGTCACGTTCGTCGGCGCCGAGGTCTGCGACAACGGCGTGCCGGACGCCGGCAACCCCGCGGCGGACTGCGCCGCGGCCGAGTGCGCGGGCGCGACCTGTCGCACCGGCACCGGGGCGGTGGGGACCTGCGCCGGGGGCGCGTGCACCTGCACGCCCGACGCCGGGCAGGTGGGCGGCGAGACCGCCTGCGACGACGCGCGCGACAACGACTGCGACGGCGGGGTGGACTGCGCCGACACCGGGTGCGCCGGGCGCCGCTGCCTGGCCGCGGGCGGCGCGGTGGGCGCCTGCGCCCAGGGCACGTGCGTCTGCACGCCCGCGTCCGCCAGCGAGGTCGCCTGCGGCGACGGGCGGGACGACGACTGCGACGGCCGGGTGGACTGCGAGGACGCCGACTGCGGCGGCGCCACCTGCGCCACCGCCGACGGACGGGCGGGCGCGTGCGCCGCCGGCGCCTGCGCGCCGGTGGCCTGCGACGCCACCGAGACGGCCGAGGTCTCCTGCGCGAACCGGCTCGACGACGACTGCGACGGCCGGGTGGACTGCGCCGAGGCCGCCTGCGACGGGCAGCCGTGCGACGCCGCGGCCGGCGCGCGCTGGGCCTGCCGCAACAACCGCTGCACCGACCTCGCGTCCGGGGTCGCGCTCGGGCTCGCCCCGGCGCGCGCCCGCATCCCGGCCGACGGTCGCGCCACCACCGCCGTCACGGTGACGCTCGCGCGCGACGGCGTGCCCGCGGCCGGCGAGCAGGTGGTTCTGTCCACCACGCTGGGCGCGTTCCAGGCCGAGGCCGGCCCGGCCGCGAGCGTGACCGTGACCACCGACGGCGCCGGCGTGGCGGCGGCCACCTTCGTCTCCGCCGCGCAGGGCGGCACCGCGCGCCTCACCGCCCGGCTGGCGGCCGCGCCGGTCGAGACCACGGCCTCGGTGCGCATGCCGGCGCTGGCGCAGATCTCGGCGCAGCCCGCGCCGGCCTGGCCGGTGATGGGCGTGCGCGACTCCGGCTGGAACGAGTCGAACGCGGTCACGTTCACGCTCATCGGCGACGACGGCCTCGCCTACCCGGACGACCTGGAGGTCTACCTGGAGCACCCGCGACTGGGCGGCTCCGACCTGCACGGCGCGATCGCCTGCGCCGTGGCCGGCCCGTCGTGCAGCGCGGTGCGCACCGCCACCACCTCCGGCGGCGCCCCGCCCGACACGCTCGGCCAGGCCCGCGTGACGCTCCAGTCCGGCACGGTGGCCGGCACGCTCACCCTGACCGCCACCGCGACCGCCGGCGGCCAGACCCGCTCGGTCGCGCTCCAGCCCGGCGTGCCGGTCGTCGGCGCCCGGCCCAGCGCGGGCGCGTTCACGATCGTCTGCAGCCCGCAGAACGTGGAGGCGCTCGTCGAGACCGACTGCGGCGCGTCGCTGGTGGACGCGGCGTTCACCTGCGTGGCGGTGCTCCAGGACCGCTACCAGAACGTGCTCGGGCGGGCGACCGCGGTGACGTTCCACTCCGAGGCGAGCCGCGCCACCCTGGCGCGCACCACGCCGGACCTCGAGCCCGGCATGGACCCGGCGGCGCAGCGCGAGCTGGGCCTCGCGTCCGGCCTGTTCGCGACGCTGGGCGGCTACCTGCCCGAGGACGTGGCGCCGCGCGCCGGCGAGCCGTCGGTGACGTACGCCGACGCCTGCGGGACCCGCACGCACAACCCGCGCGACGGCGTGGTCTCGGTGATCGCGGTCGCCGACGGCGAGGAGGCGTTCACCGACCTCGACGGCGACGGCCGGTACGACGCCGGCGAGCCGTTCGTGGACCTGCCCGAGCCGTTCGTGGACGCGGACGACGACGGGCAGCACGATCCGGGCGAGGCGTTCGTGGACGTGGACGCCTCGGGCGACTGGACCGCGGCGAACGGGCGCTGGGACGCGGCGACCAAGATCTGGACGCAGACGGTGGTGCTGTTCACCGGCGCGCCGCTGCCGCCCACCGCCGCGCCGGGCGGCGCCGGCCTGCTCGGCACCCGCTGGGCCGCGATGCCCCCGGGCGGCGCGAGCGCGTGCACGCCCACCGCCGCGCCCCCGCCCTTCGCGCTCACCTCGGGCGACCCGCCCACCCAGGCGTCGTACGCCGTGTTCGCGTCGGACGTGAACCTCAACCTGCTCCCGGAGGGCACCGCCTACGCCGTCACGGTGCGCGAGCCGTCGAAGATCTCCGCCGCGTACCGCGGGCTGGACGCCTACCCGGACGGCCGCGGCCTCGACTTCACCTACCAGCCGTGCAACGCCGCGAACGGCTGCGGCACGCGGTGCCCGGCGGACAGCGTCGGGCCGTGCCGGATGGTGGCGCGCATCGACGGCTTCACCTGCGGCGTGGGCGCGCGCGTGACGCTCACCGCCGCCACCGAGCCGGACGTCGGCACGAGCGAGGTGGACTGGACGGTGGACGCTCCGCTGCCGCTCGGGATCCTGCTGCCGCTCACCGGCACCAGCACCGCGCCGCCGCCGGCGCCCTGATCGCGCCACCCGCTCCGGGCCCGTCCGCGGGCCCGGGCGGGCGCGCCGATCAGGCGGGGCGGGCCGGCGCGGCCAGCTGGACCACCGCCGGCTCGAGCTCGGGGTGGTCGGCGCAGTCGAGGCCGCAGGCGCGGCAGGTGTCCACCGCGCACTTGGGCGTGAGCTTCGAGCCCACGCCGCGGCGGAGCTCGCGGGCCAGGAACCGCTTCTCGAGGCCCTGGTCGATGAAGTCCCAGGGCAGCGTCTCCTCGACGCCGGCCTCGCGCAGCACGAAGAAGTCCGGGTCGTGCGGCCAGCGGGCCAGCGCCTTGCGCAGGTCGCCGCCGGCCTCGCGGTGCGCCAGCTCGAGCAGGTCCGCCACCCGCCGGTCGCCGCGCGAGAGCAGCGTCTGGAGGTAGGCCTCGCGCGGGCTGAAGAAGTCCACGTCGATGCCGAGCGGCCGCAGCGTCCGCTCCAGCAGCTTGCGCTTCGCCTCCAGGCACTTGCGGTCGTGCATGGGCAGCCACTGGAACGGCGTCCACGGCTTCGGCACGAACGGGTTCACCGAGAGCGAGATGCGTCCCATGCGCCCGCGCTTGCGGGCCCACGGCAGCATCACCTCCTCGCGGATGCGCACCGCGATCCGCGCCATCCCGAGCACGTCGTCGTCGGTCTCGCCGGGCAGGCCGCACATGAAGTACATCTTCACGTGCTGCATCCCCTGCGAGAGCGCGTTCTCCGCCGCCTGGACGATCTGGTCGTCGGTGAAGTCCTTGTTGATCACCCGGCGCATCTTCTCGGTGCCGGCCTCGGGCGCGATGGTGATCGACCGCTCGCCGCCCTCGGCCATGCGCCGGGCGAGCGGCGCGGTGATCGCGTCCACGCGCAGCGACGACGGGCTGAACGTGCCGCCCTGCTCGCCGATGAAGCAGGTGAGCGCGTCGAGGCCGGTGTAGTCGCTCGTGTCCGGGCCGATGAGCCCGATGCGCTGGCCGCGGGCGATCCCCTCGCGCACCTCGGCGCGGAGCCGCTCCAGGTCCACCTCGCGGTACGGGCGCTGCACGAAGCCGGCCGCGCAGAACCGGCACCCCCACAGGCACCCGCGCGCCACCTCGGTGAGGAACAGGTCGCCGAACTGCGCGTCGGGGCTGTCCACCACCCGCGAGGTGGGCACCTGGCGGAGATCGGGGACGTAGCAGCGCCGCACGCGCTCCGGCGCGCCCTCGCGCGGCGCGAAGCGGGTGACCCAGGCGTCGCGGGGATCCCGCGTGTCGGAGTACTCGACGTCGTACAGCCCGGGCACGTAGCCGCCGGGCAGCTGCGCCACGCGCCGGAGCAGCTCGGCGCGGGCGGGCCGCTCCTCGCGGGCGGCGCGGGCGAGCGCCAGGAACGGCCCGACCAGCTCCTCGCCCTCGCCCACCAGGAACGCGTCGAAGAACGGCGCCAGGGGCTCGGGGTTGATCTGCACGGCGATGCCGCCCCCGAGCACGAGCGGGTGGCGCTCGTCGCGATCCGCGCTGCGGAGCGGCAGGCCGGCGCGGTCGAGGAGCTCGAGGACGTGGGCGTCGTCGTCCTCGAAGGAGAGCGAGAACGCCACCACGTCGAAGTCGCGCAGCGGCCGGCCGGACTCGACCGTCCGCGGCTCGCCCCCGTCCTCCGGCAGGAACGCCCGCTCGCAGGCGGCCCCCGGGTCGGCGTTGAACAGCCGGTACACCGCGTGGAAGCCGAGGTTCGCCATCCCGAGCCGGTAGGCGTTCGGGTACACGAGGGCGACGCCCAGGCGCCCGCCGGGCTCCTTGCGGATGGTCCCCCGCTCCCTCGTCGGCTGCTCGCGTTCCAAGGCCGGTCCTGTCTAAGCAGACCATGGGGGCCGTGCCACGTTCAAAGCGTGCGCGGCGCCCACCCGCGGGCGGGTCGTACTAGAATCCCGCGACCGCGCTCCCCGGGGCTCCCTCCATGACCGTCTCCCGCTCGATCCTCCTCGCCGCGCTCGCGGCCCTCGGCCTCGCCGGCCTGCCCGCCTGCAAGACCGCCGCGCCCGCACCGGGCGCCGCCCCCGCCGCCGCGGGCGCCGCCCCCGAGGCCGCCGCCACCGCCGACCCGCTCGCCGGCGTGGACCTCGACGATCTCACCCCGGAGCAGCGCGCCATCGTGCGCGACTGGGCCTCGCGGGCGTTCTGCTACTGCGGCTGCCCGCACACCGTCGGGAGCTGCCTGCGCACCCACCAGCCGTGCAAGCACGCCGCGCGCATGGCTCGCCTCGCGGCGCGCCTGGTCGCGGCCGGCGCCGGCCCGTCGGTCCTGCCGGGCCTGGTGGACGACTACTACGCCTCGTTCGACCGCCGCATGGCGCTCGCCACCGACGGCTTCGGCCCGCCGCTCGGCGACCCGGCGGCGCCCGTGACGCTGCTCGAGTTCTCCGACTTCACCTGCCCGTTCTGCCGGGGTCTCCGCCCGGCGCTGGAGCGCTTCGTGGAGGAGCACCCCGGCCGCGTGAAGCTCGTCTTCAAGCCGTTCCCCATCGAGGCGCACCCCGGCGCGCTGGAGGCGGCGCAGGCCGGCGAGTGGGCGCGCGACCAGGGCATCTTCTGGCCGCTGCACGACGCGCTGTTCGAGGCGGCGGCGCCGCTCGACGTGGACGCGATCGCGGCGGCCGCGCGCGAGGCGGGCGGCGACGCGGGCGACCTGCGCGACGCGCTCGCCAGCCGGAAGTACCTGGACAAGATCCGCGCCTCGCAGGCGGAGGCGCGCGCCGCCGGGCTTCGCGGCACGCCCACGCTGTTCCTGAACGGCCGCTACCTGGCCCTGCCCGACTTCTCGCCCGCGATGCTGCTGCACGCGCTCGAGGACGAGGAGGAGTGGCAGCAGCACCAGGGCTGGGAGAAGGACTGACCCTCCTCGTCGACATCGACGCCCACGGGCGGCTGGTCCCCCAGACCGACGAGGTCCGGCGCGCGCTCGCCGACCGCGCCGGGCGCTTCGTGCTCCTGCCCTCCGCGCCCGACCTTTTGCTGGCGCGCCGCACCCCGGCCACGGGGGCCGCGGCCGCCCGCCCGCGCTGCCTGCTGGCCGGCGACCTGGACGGCTTCCCGCTGGGCGACCTGATGGCGTTCCTCCACCAGTCGCGGCTCACCGGGATCCTCACCGTGTCGTCCGGCGGGGTGGAGCGCTCGGTGGCGTTCCAGGAGGGCGAGGTGCGCGGCGCCCGCTCCAGCGCGCCCGGCGAGCGGCTGGGCGAGATCGCGGTGCGGCTCGGGCTGGTGGGGGAGGCGCAGGCGCGCGAGGCGCTGCGCTCGGGGCGGCCGGTGGGCAAGGCGCTGCTCGACGCGGGCGCGCTCTCCGCGGCCGACCTGTGGAACTGCCTCCACGAGCAGGCCACGGTGGTGTTCCAGGCCGTCCTGCTCGCCGGCCGCGGCACGTTCGTGCTCATGGACGAGGAGCTGCCGGAGCGCGCCGCCGCCGCGCTCACGGTGAGCACGCAGGCGCTGCTGATGGACGGCGCCCGGCGCATGGACGAGCTGGCGCTGTTCCGCGCCCGCATCCCCGGGCCCCGGGCGCGCGTGCGCCGGCGCCGCCCGCGCCGCGCGGCCGCGCTCCAGCCGCCGGAGCGCGCCCTGCTCGAGCTGGTGGACGGGAGCCGCACGGTGGCCGAGCTGGCCATGGCCGCGCACCTGGACGAGTTCGAGGCGACGAAGCTCCTCTACCACCTCGCCGAGGCGGGCCACGTCGCGGTGGAGGCCGACGCGGCCGCGGAGCCGGCCCCGGAGGCGGCGCGCCTGGCGGAGCTCGCGGAGGCCATGAACACGCTCCTGCGCGAGGTGACCGCCGCCGTGCCGGAGGCGGGCCGGCCGGCGCTGCGCGCCGCGGTGCGCGGGTTCCTCGCGGACGGCGCGGCGGCGTGGGCGCCGGTCTGGGCGCACGTGGGCCACGCCGACGACGGCGCGCTCGACCCAGGCGCGCTGGCGGCGAACGTGGGCGCGCTGGCCCCGGCCGCCGCCGCCCGGCTCCACCCCTCCGGCGATCGCGCGCGGGTGCTGTTCGAGGCGCTCCGCGAGCTGCTCTTCTTCCACCTCTTCGCCGCCGGCGACCGCCTGGAGCGCGCGGCGGAGCGCGCCCTCGGGGCGTCGCTCCGGCGCGGCCTCGCGCGCGTCGAGGCGCTGCTCCCCTCCGCATGACCGACCTCCCCTTCGTCACCGCCGACCTGCCCGGCTCCGGAGGCGCGCTGCGCCGCGCCCCCGAGGACTTCCGGGTGGACGAGGTGCCCGCGTACCTGCCGTCCGGCGCGGGCCCGCACCTGTACCTCCGCGTGGAGAAGCGCGGGTGCACCACCCGCGACGTGGTGCGCGAGCTGGCGCGGGCGCTGGGCGTGCCCGAGCGCGACGCCGGCTGCGCCGGGCTGAAGGACAAGGACGCGGTCACCACGCAGTGGCTCTCCTTCCCGGTGGCGCGCGATCCCGACCCGGCCGCGCTCGCCGCGCCGGGCCTGCGCGTGCTGGAGGTCTCGCGCCACCAGAACAAGCTCCGCACCGGCCACGTGCGCGCGAACCGCTTCACGCTGGCGTGCGCGGCGGCGACCTGGGGCGGGCACGGGAGTGCGCCGGCGCGCTCGCGGCGCGCGGGCTCCCCAACTTCTTCGGGCCGCAGCGCTTCGGCGCCGCCGGGCGCAACGCAGCGGTGGGGCGCGCGCTCGTCACCGGCGAGCGGACTCCCGAGGCCGGCCGCGCCGCGCGGGATCGCTTCCTGCGCCGGCTCTCGCTCTCCGCCTACCAGTCGCTCCTGTTCAACCGCTGGCTGGCGGAGCGGATGGCGGACGGGCTGTTCGCGGCCGCGTTGGAGGGCGACGCGATGAAGAAGCTCGACACCGGCGGCCTGTTCACCTGCGAGGACCCCGCCGCGGACGGGCCGCGGGTGGAGCGGTTCGAGATCTCGCCGGCCGGCCCGATGTTCGGGCACGCGCTGCGCCTGGCGGCCGGCGAGGCCGGGGCCCGCGAGGCGCGGCTGCTCGAGGCCGAGGGGATCGCGCTCGCCGACTTCGCGCGCGGCGGCGGCGAGGCCGAGGGCACCCGCCGCGCGGCGCGGCTGCGGGTGGAGGTCGCGCTCGAGCCGCTGGAGGACGGGTACCGGGCGGCGTTCGAGCTGCCCCGCGGCGCGTACGCCACCGTGGTCATGCGCGAGCTGACCAAGGGCGAGGCGGAGCTGCCCGAGGACGCGGACTGATCAGGCGCCCAGGCGCGCCGCCGCGTGGTCCGCGAGGAGCGCCAGCACCGCCACGTCCTGCTGGTCGAACAGCTCGCCGCCCCGCTTGTTCATCACCTCGAACGCGCCCAGCACGCGGCCGCCGCGGGCGATGGGCGTGCACAGGAGCGAGCGGGCCTCGTAGCCGGCCGCGCGGGCCACCGCGTCGTCGAAGCGCGGGTCCTGGCGCACGTCGGACACCGCCAGCGCCACGTTCTCCTGCACGCAGAACCCCACCACGCCGGCGCCGACCGGCACCCGCACGCCGCGCCGGAGGATCGCCCCGGCGGCGGGGCCGCGCGCGACGGCGAACGAGAGCTCGCGCTCGCCGGGCCGCAGCAGGAACACCGACCCGGCCTCGCAGCCGGTCAGCTCGAGGGCCAGGTCGAGCAGCGCGCCCAGCCCGCCGCCGGCCTCGGCGGCGACGCCGGGCAGCGCCGCCGCCCGCCGCGCCAGCCCGGCGAGCAGGGCGTCGGTGGAGGAGGAGCGCGGCGCCGGCTCGCGCCCGATGGGCGCGGGCGGCCGGCGGGGCGGCGGCGTCCGCGGGGGCGGCGGCTCCCCGCGCCGCGCCGCGCCGGGGAGCGGCAGCTTCTCGGTGATCTCGTCGCGGGCCGGCCGCCGCGGCCGCGCCGGCGGCGGGGACCCCGGCGGCGGCGTGCGCGCCGGGCGGACCGCCGCCTCGGGCAGCTCCTGGATCCGGAAGGCGCGGCCGGTCTCCGGGTCGGTGACGTGGATGACGCCGCCCGGGCGCACGTCGCAGAGGACGTTCGCCGGGTGGCGGCCGCCGATGCGCGCCACGCCGGCCCGGAGCGCCCCGAGCCAGCTGTCCGCCTCGAGGAGCACCACCACGTCCGCCGCCTGCGCGGGCGGGGTGGCCGGCACGAAGATCTCGAACTGCGCCATGCGTCCCTCTCGCCTTCACCCGCCGGGGAGGATCCTGATCTCGGTGCGCCGGTTCTGGGCGCGACCGCGCGCCGTCTTGTTGGAGGCGATGGGGTGCTCGGCCCCGAACCCCTTCGCCTCCACCCGCTCCGCCTCGATCCCGCGCCCGGCCAGCGCCGCCCGCACCGCCTCGGCGCGCGCCTGGCTCAGCCGCTTGCTCGCGGCCGCCTCGCCGGCGCCGTCGGTGTGGACCTCGACCGCGACCCGCAGCCGCGGGTGGTCGCGCAGCGCCTGCGCCAGCTCGTCGAGCAGGACCGCGCTCGACGGCAGCAGGTCGTCGCGCGCGCCGAAGCGCACCGGCTCGCGCAGCGCGATCCGGTCCCGCCCCACCTCGAGGAGCCGGTACGCCCGCGGGCACCCGTCGGCGGCGACGCCGGCCTGCCCGGGGCAGCGATCGTCCGGGTCGGCCACCCCGTCGCCGTCCGCGTCCATCACGGGGCAGCCGCGGTTCTCGAGCGGCCCCTGCTCGTGCGGGCACGCGTCCACGCGGTCCACGATGCCGTCGCCGTCGTCGTCCGGATCCGGGCAGCCGTCCTCCTCCTGGAACCCGTCGGCGTCCTCGGGATCGAGCGGGCACCGGTCGATCTCGTCGGGGACGCCGTCGCCGTCGGAGTCCTTCGCCGGCGGGCACCCGAGCGTCTCGGCCGGCCCCGCCTCCGCGGGACACGCGTCCTCGGCGTCGCCGACGCCGTCGCCGTCCGCGTCCGGGCACCCCTGGAGCGTGGCCGGGCCGGGCGCGTCGGGGCAGCGGTCGTCCAGGTCCGCGACGCCGTCGCGGTCGCCGTCGGTCTTCTCGATGACCACCCGCGCCGCGGGCTCGCCCTTGCGGATGGTGACCTGCGGGGCGGCGCAGGTCCGGGCCAGCTCCCGCGCGCGCCGCGCGCTGCGCCCGGCGGCCTCCACCCGGGCGCGGGCCGCCGCGTCCTCGCCCCGCCCCAGCCGCCGCTCGGCCTCCTCCAGGCTCGCCTCCGCGTCGGACAGCTCGTCCGCGGCGCAGCGCTCGGCCCCCGCGCCTCGGGCCTCCACCAGCTCGGCCCGGACCGCGCGCACGTCGGCCCGGAGCTGCCCGCCGGCGGCGCACGCGGTCACCAGGAGCGCCGGGAGGAGCGCGCGAGCGGGGGAGAGGCGGAGGGACATGGCGCGAGCCGACGCTACTCGGCGGGGGATCGGGGAGTCAAGGAAGCGCCCGTACCGACGGTCGAGGTGCGCCCGCCCGCGCGCCCGCCCGCGCGTTGCGGGGGCGGGCAAGCACCGGCGTCGGCCTCGGGCCTACCTTTGCGCCGGGAGGCAGGTCAATGGGGATCATCGCCTGGATCGTCTTCGGGTTCGTCATCGGGCTCATCGCGCGCGCGGTGGTGCCCGGGAAGCAGAGCCTCGGGTTCGTCATGACCACCCTGCTCGGCATCGCCGGCTCGATCATCGGGGGCCTGGTCGCGTCCGCGTTCGCCGGCTCGCCCGGCACCTCGTTCCAGACCGCCGGGTTCATCGGCAGCCTGGTGGGGGCGATCGTGCTGCTCGTGATCGCGGGGATGGTGATGACGCCGCGGCGGCGGACCGTTTAGCGCCCGCGGCGCGGCGCTACTCGCAGATCAGCTCGGCCGCGGCCGGTGGGTCGCAGTACGTGGAGGCGTCCACCGACGCGGCGCTCACGCCGGTGACCGCCTCGTAGTCGGTCCCGGGCGCCGGCACGAGGCCCGCCCAGCCGTTCCAGCGCGCGGTGACCACCGCGGAGTCGGCCACCAGGCCGCGGGCCGGCGACGGCGCGTATTCGCCGAACACGTTGCGCCCGGCCCCGCAGGCGCCGGCGCCGCCGTCGAGGTGCCACGCCGTCACGCTGCCCGAGACCAGCACCTGATCGCCGGCGTTGCCGTGGAGCGCGTTCCCGGAGAACCCCACCGCCTGCGTGCCCGCGGGCGGGTTGCCGGCGAGGTACAGGCCGCCCACCGCCCGCTTGGTGGTGAACGCGCCGCGCTGGGCGGCCGCGTTCCGGCAGATCCGCGTCCCGCTGATCCAGACGCGCGCGGTGTTCGCCTCGAGCACCACGCCGGTCGCCCCGTTGTCGCGGACGGTGCAGCCCTCCATCGTGAGGCGCCCGTCCGCCCCCGCGGCGGCGACCAGCCCGGCGCCGCCGTTCGCGGCCAGGGTCACCCGGAGCAGCGTGACGTCGCCGCGCGCGAGGCGCAGCCCCTCCTGCGCGTTCCCCTGGAGCACCGAGTCCTCGGCGGTGACCGGGGCGCCCACCGCGACCTCCCGCGCCACCGCCACGCCCGGGCCCGCTGCGCCCGAGACCGTCACGCGCTCCAGCGCCACCGGGCACGCGCCCTCGAGGCGGAGCCCGGCCGCGAGCGCGCCGCCCTCGCGCGACGCCGCCACGGCGACGTCGGCCACGCGGGCGGGATCGCCGGCGGCGCACGCGGTCCGGACCGCGACCGCCGCGTCCGGCGCCGCGTCGTCGCGCACGGTGACGCCGGCGAGCGTCGAGCCGGCGCCGAGCGTCACGCCCGCCGCGACGACCCCGTCGCCGAGCGCCAGGATCCGGCCGGCCGGCGCGGCCGGGGCGTCGTCGCCCCGCAGCGTCACGCCGGGCGGGATCACCAGGTCGGCGGCCACCGGGTAGACCGCCGGGGCCGCGCCCGCCGCGACCACCGCGGTCGCGCCGCCCTCGGCCGCCCGGGCCAGCGCGTCGGAGAGCGCGCGGAAGCGGCACTGCGCCGGCTCGCGCGCGCCGGTCGGCGCCGGCTCGCCCTGCGGCGCGCCCGCCACCGGGTCCACCCACAGCTCGCCGCCGGCGGCCTCCGGGCAGTAGCACTCCGGATCGGCATCCGGCGTCCGCTGACCGCACAGGACGCCCGCGCCGCAGTCCGCCACCCGCGTCCAGGTCCCGCCGCACACGGCGTCGCCGGTGCCGTCGCACCGCACCACGTCGCCTGCGGCCGAGCAGGTCACCTGGCCCGGGGTGCACGCGCCGCCCTCGCAGGCGGCCGCGCGCCGGCTGCAGCGCAGGTCGTTGCCGCAGGCCTGGCCGGAGGGGCACTGCGCGGTGGCGCCGGGGACCTGGCACGCGGCGCCCTCCACGTCCACCTGGCAGGCCGCGAGCGCGAGCCCGGCGGCGACGACGGCGAGGCGGCGCATCAGAAGGTCCCCTCCACGAAGAACAGCGTGACGCCCGCGGCGCCGGCCGCTCCCGCGATCCCGTAGAGCACGTTCGCGGTCCGCGCCTTCGAGCGCGCGTCGCGCGCCAGGGCGGCGGCGTCGTCGTGCGGCGCGCCGTCCACCAGCGCATCGCGCTTGCGCTGCGCGGCCTGGCCGTAGATCGCGCCGGCGGCGAGCGCCGCGGCGGCGGCGCCGGCCGCGACCCAGGTGTACACGCGGTGCCGCGACGGCCGGGCCTGCGGCGCGGGCGTGAGCGGCACCGGCGAGGCGGGCGCGCGGGCGGAGAGGTCGGGGCGGGTGGGCGCGGGCCCCGGCAGCGCGCTCGCGCGGCCCGGCGGCGGGGCAGCGGCGCCGGCGACGGGCGCGCCCGGGGCGGACGGCGAGGCGCGGACGGTCGGGGCGGCCGAGGGCGCCGGGGCCGGCGCGGCGCCGGGCTGGAGCACCACCTCCACCACCCGCGACGCCGACGCGCCGACCTCCACCGCCTGCTCCACCGGTGCGTAGCCCTGGAGGGCGAGCGCGATCGTGTACGGGCCGGGCGGCAGGGTCAGGTGGAACGGGGTGGTGCCGCGGGCTCGGCCCTCGATGCGGACCTCGGCCCCGGGCGGATCGGTGTACGCGAGCAGCGCCTGCACGCCGGCGGCGGCGAGGCGCGCCTCGATGCGTCCGATGGCGGCGCGGACCGCGGCCCGGTCGCGCGCGTCGGGCACCTCCCGCAGGTAATCGGTGTAGCTGCGCAGCGCGCCCGGCCACTCCTGGAGCTGCTCGCGGCAGCGGGCCACGTTGAAGTGGATGGCCCCGTGCGGCTTCAGCCGGTACGCCGCCTCGAACTCGGCGATGGCGGCGCGCCACTGCCGCTGCTGGTACAGCGCCGAGCCCTTGCGGAAGTGCGCGCTCGCCTCCGCCACGTCGTCCGCGCGCGCGGCGGCGGGGATCGAGGCGGCCGAGGCGGTGACGAGGGCGAGGAGCGGGAGCAGGCGCCAGGGTCGGGTCATCGGAAGGGATCGGGCTTGAGCCCGCCGTCGTCGGAATAGGGATCGGCCGGCGCGGGGCGCAGGCGCGGGGCGGCCGGGCGGCGGGCCGCGGCGGGCACCGGCCGCGCGGGCTCCGCGGGCGCGTCGTCGACGGCGGGCGCGACGGCGGGGGCGGCGGCCGCGGCGGCGGCGGTCGAGGGCGGCGGCGCCGAGGCGTCCGGCGGCGGCACGGGTGGAGCGTCCTGCACGATGGGTGGATCTACCCGGAGGCCGGGGGTGACCGCCAGCGGGTCGGCGGGCCGCGGCGCCCGCGCGCGCGCCCACCACCACCCCGCCACACCCACAGCGGCGGCGAGCCCGATCACCGCGGCCGCCCGCGCCGTCCGGCGGCGGCGATCGGCGGCAGGGGCCGGCGTCCCGGCGCGCACGGTGGGCGCGCCGCCCGGACGCCCGGCGCTGGACGGGTGCGTCGGCACGGGGAGCACCCCGGGCAGCTCGTAGCGCGCGGTGGCCGCGGCGGAGGACGGCCGCGCGTAGTCGCCGGCGAGCGTGGACAGCCGGATGCGCGTCACCTCGGCCGCGAAGTCGAGCATGGTCGCGAAGCGCCCCTCCGGCTGCTTCGCGAGCGCGC
The DNA here is from genome assembly GCF_000020805.1 of Anaeromyxobacter sp. K. Classification (NCBI taxonomy): domain Bacteria; kingdom Pseudomonadati; phylum Myxococcota; class Myxococcia; order Myxococcales; family Anaeromyxobacteraceae; genus Anaeromyxobacter; species Anaeromyxobacter sp. K. Next base: position 4,169,321 of record NC_011145.1, read on the forward strand.
GCAGCACGAGCGCGTCCACCTCCGGCGGGATCCCGGCCCGCCGGCGCGACGGCGGCTCGGGCGCCTGCGTCTGGTGCGCGACGAGCGTCGCGATGGCGCTCTCGCCGACGATGGGGAGCGCGCCGGTGAGCATCTCGTACGCGAGCACGCCGAGCGCGTAGACGTCCGAGCGGTGGTCCACCGGGCCGCCCACCGCCTGCTCGGGCGCCATGTACTCGGGCGTGCCGACGATGGCGCCGGCGCGCGTGATGCGGTCGGTGCGGCCGAGCTGCTCCACGTGCGAGATGCCGAAGTCGAGCACCTTGGCGCGCTCCACGCCGTCCGGCCCCCGCACCACGAACACGTTCTCCGGCTTCACGTCGCGGTGGACCACGCCGCGCGCGTGCGCCGCGGCGAGCGCCCGGCACACGTGGTCGAGCAGGCCGAGCGCCCGGCCCACCGGGAGCGGCCCGTCCTCGCGCAGCACGGCGCCGAGGCTCCGCCCCTCCAGCGCCTCCATCACGTAGTAGAGCGTGCCGTCGGCCTCCTCGCCGAAGTCGAGCACGTCCACCACGTTCTCCTGGCCGATGCGGCTCGCGGCGAGCGCCTCGTTGCGGAAGCGCTCGCGGAGCTCCGCGTCGGAGGCGCGCTCCGCCCGCAGCACCTTCACCGCGAAGCGCCGGCCCAGCACCGAGTGCTCGCACAGGTAGACCGCCCCCATGCCGCCCTCGCCGAGCTGGCTCAGCACGCGATATCGCTGTCCGAAGACACGGCCCACGAGCGCGTCGGCCGCGGGGCCGGTCGGGTCACCCCCCCGCGGGATCGATTCTGGCGGGCGTGAGGCGGACATGCGCGGGTCACGGCTAGGGTATCATGGAAGGCCTGCTGCACCGAGGGGACGCACCTTGGCCGATCTCGTGATCCTGAATGGCTCCCGCGCCGGGGCCGTCTTCGCGCTGCCGGAGATCCCGACGGTGCTGGGCCGATCGCCCGAGGCGCACCTGCAGATCGAGGATCCGTGGATCTCCAGCATGCACGCCATGTTCGAGCGGCGGGCGGACGGCGTCTGGGTGATCGACCTGGAGAGCCGCAACGGCACGTTCCTCGGTGACGACCGGATCGCCGAGGCGCGCATCGAGCCGGGCATGGTGCTGCGCTTCGGGCGCACCGAGGTGCGGGTCGCCGAGGGCGAGCGGGCCGCCGAGCCGATCGAGGAGTCCTCTCCGGAGCGGACCCGCGTCGAGTCGCCCACCGAGCCCCGCCCGCGCGCCGAGGCCCGCGCCACGCTGCGCGGCGACGCGGAGCCGGCGCTCACCGCGCTGCGCACCGGCGGCGCCGACCCGAACGCGCTCGCCGCGCGCCCGCTCACGGTGCTGCGCCTCTCCATCCAGGCGACCGGACGCGGGCGCCCCGCCGACGCGCTCGCGGTCCGCGCCGCGCTCGACGCCGCCGCGCGCGCCGCCAGCAACGAGGGCGCCGTCACCGCCCGCCTGGCGGCCTCGGGCGTCCTGGCGGTGTTCGGGATGCCCGCGCCGGGACCGAAGGATCCCCTGCACGCGCTCCGCGCCGCCCGCACCGCCCGCGCCGCGGTGCGCGCGTTCGGCGTGGCGCTCGACGTGCGCGCCGCGGTGGACCGGGGACCGCTGCTCACCGGGACGCTGCCGGTGCACGACGAGCTGGTGGCGCTGGGCGAGGCGGCCGACCGCGTCGAGCGGGTGCTGGCGCTGGCCGGGCCGGGCGAGACGCTGGGCGGGCCGGGCGTGGCGGGCACCGAGGGGCTCGGCCCGGGCATGGTGCTGCGCCTCGGCCGCGAGGAGATCCTGGTCTTCCGCGACGACGGGCGCTGACGCGGACCGCGCCGCGCCGCGGGGCGCCGGCCTGCCGTTCTTGCATCACGTGCCGAATCGGCAGTAGAAGGGGCGGCAGGAGGCCCCATGGGCGCGAGCGACGCGGCCGAGCCGTTCGGCGCGGGAAGGTCCTGTCTGGTCGTCTCGGCGGGCGGCGCGCCGGAGATCGCGGCGGCGCTCGAGCGGGCGGGCTTCGCCCCCGCGGTGGTCGAGGGCGAGCACGACGCGCTCGCCGCGCTGGAGGGCGGCGGGTTCGCGGCGGTCTACGTGGAGCAGGCGCTGGGCAGCGCCGCGGTCTCGACGCTCGCCGCAGCCGCCGGGCAGCGGCTGGGCGGCGCGCCGGTGACGGTGCTCGGGCGCAGCGGCACGGTCCAGGAGGCGGTGGACGCCATGCAGCTCGGCGCCGACGACTACCTGCCGCCGCCGTTCCCCGCCGGCGAGCTGCTGCGGCGCCTCGCCCGCGCGCTGGAGCGCCCCGGGCCCGCGCGCACGGCCGCGCCGGGCCGGCTGCTCGGGCTGGACGGCTCCTCGCCCGCGGTGCGGCGGCTCCACGCCGCCATCGAGAAGATCTCGCGCTACAAGAGCAACGTCCTGCTGCTCGGCGAGAGCGGCACCGGCAAGGAGATCGTCGCGCACGCGCTGCACGACCGCGGGCCGCGCCGGCAGCACCTGTTCGTCCCGGTGAACTGCGCCACGCTCGGGCGCGACATCCTCGAGAACGAGCTGTTCGGCCACGAGCGCGGCGCGTTCACCGGCGCGAACGAGCGCAAGCGGGGGCTGTTCGAGCTCGCCGACGGCGGGACGTTCTTCCTCGACGAGATCGCCGAGATGGACCTCTCCACGCAGGCGAAGCTGCTGCGCGTGCTGGAGCGGAACGAGTTCCGGCGCGTGGGCGGCACCGGTAAGGTGAAGGTGGACCTCTCCATCGTGGCCGCCACGAACCGCGACCTCGAGCAGGCCATCGCCGCCGGGCGCTTCCGCCACGACCTGTACTACCGGCTGAAGGTGGTGACGCTGGTGGTCCCGCCCCTGCGCGAGCGGCGCGAGGACATCCCGGCGCTCGTCCACGCGTTCATCGCCGACTTCAACCGGCGCAGCGGCGGGCAGATCGCCGGGATCGCGCCGGCGGCCATCCAGCGCCTGGTGGAGCAGGACTGGCCGGGCAACGTCCGCGAGCTGCGGAACGCGGTCGAGGGCGCCTGCGTGCTCGCGACCGGCGAGGTGGTGAAGCTCGAGGACCTGGAGCTGGCCGGCCGGCCCGCCGGCGAGGTCCCCGCGCCCCGGCGCCACGCCGCCGCGCCGCGGCGGACCGCGGCGGCTCCGGCGCCGACCTCGAACGCCGCCGCGCCCGCGCCGGCCGCCGGCGCGGTGGTCGAGGTGTCGCTCGACGAGACGCTCGCCGAGGCGGAGCGGCGCATCGTGCTCGCGGCGCTCCGCCGCCACGGCACGCGCGCCCGGACCGCGCGTGCGCTCGGCATCGGGCTCCGCACGCTCTACACCAAGCTCGCGGCCTGGGGTCTCGAGCCCGAGGATGCCGGATCGGCATGACGCGGCCGGCGCCCGCCGGCGCCTGCGGATGCGCCAAGCGCCCGGATTCCCGGCGTTCCGGATGAAATGACGCGGTGGCGCGGTTCCTGCTCTCGGGTGGGACGACGCGATGCAGACCGCCCCGCCGCCGCCCTCCGTGCTGCTCCTCGCCCACCCCACGCCGGCGAGCGAGGACCTGTTCGCGGACCTCGCCCGCCGCGAGGACCTGTGCCTGCTGCGCGTCGCCACGGCGGCCGCCGCGAACCGGACCATCGACGAGATGCCGGTCGCGCTGGTGGTGACCTGCCCGGAGGTCCCGGTGGCGGCGGTGGAGTCGGTGCTGTCGCACCTGGAGCGCGCCCGCCCGGGCACGCCGGTGCTGGCGGTGCGGCCGCGGCAGCCGCCCGAGCCGGCCGGCTGGGGCGAGCGCGGCGTGGCGGTGCTCCGCCTGCCGCTGCTCGCCGGCGTGCTCTCGCGGTCGATCGACGTGGTCCTGGGCATGAAGCGCCTGGGTTGAAAGGAACCGGAACGGAATGCAGCTCACCGAACGCGACGCGGCCCGCCTCCTCGGCGTCCCCGAGGCCACCCTGCAGCGGTGGCTGAGGAGCGGCGAGCTCGCCGCCACCCGGCTGAACGAGCAGTACCGGCTGAACAAGATCGACCTGCTCGAGTTCGCCTCCTCGCGCGGGATGGAGATCTCGCCCGACCTGCTCGCCGAGCTGGAGCAGCCGGCGCTGCCGAGCCTGGCCGAGGCGATCCGCGCCGGCGGCGTGCACCACGGGCTGGCCGGCGCCGACAAGTCGGCCACGCTGCGCGACCTGGTGGACCGGCTGGCGCTGCCGCGCGAGGCCGACCGCGACCTGGTGCACCGGATGCTGCTCGCGCGCGAGGCGCTCGGCTCCACCGGCGTGGGGAACGGCATCGCCATCCCGCACGCGCGGAACCCCATCGTCCTGCACGTGTCCACGCCGGCGGTGGCCATCAGCTACCTCGACCGGCCGGTGGACTTCGAGGCGCTGGACGGGAAGCCGGTGCACACGCTCGTGCTGCTGGTGAGCCCGTCCACCCGCGCGCACCTGCACCTGCTCGCGCTGGTGGCGACCGCGCTGCGCGATCCGGGCGTGCTCGCCGCGCTGGACGCGCGCGCCGGGGTGGACGCGCTCGTCCCCGAGATCGCGCGGGTGGAGGCCGCCATCGCGGAGAAGCGCGCGGCCGCGAGGAAGCCATGACGCTCTACCTCGCCGCCCTCGGGGTGCTGGTGGCCGGCGGGCTCGCCGCGCTGGCCGCCTCCGCGCGCCCGCGCCTCGCGCTCGCCGTCGGCAGCGCCGGCGCCGCGCTGGGCTGCGCGCTCGGGCTCGCCGCCTCGCTCGCCGCGCTGCGCGCCCCGCCCGCCGCGCTCGACCTCCCCTGGCCGGTGCCGTCCGGCGCGCTCGCGCTCGGCCTCGACCCGCTCTCGGCCGCGTTCGCGACCGCGATCTTCGCGCTCGGCCTCGCCGCCTCGGTCTACGGCGCCGGCTACCTGCGCCCGCAGGCCGACCGCCGCCCCATGGGCCCGTTCGCGCTCTTCTTCGCGCTCACGCTCGCGAGCATGGCGCTCGTGGTCGCGGCCCGGCAGGCGGTGCTGTTCCTGGTGGCGTGGGAGGGCATGACCGCCGCGTCCTTCCTGCTCGTCGCGCACGAGCACGAGGACGCCTCGGTGCGCCGGGCGGCCCGCACCTACCTCGTCGCCTCGCACCTCGGCGCCGCGTTCCTGTTCGCCCTGTTCCTCGTGCTCGGGCGCGAGGCGGGCTCGCTCCGCTTCGAGGCGTTCGCCGCGCTGCGGGCCGGCGGGGCGCCGGCGGCGCTCCTGTTCCTGTTCGCGCTGGTGGGCTTCGGCACCAAGGCCGGCCTGGTGCCGCTGCACGTCTGGCTGCCCGAGGCCCACCCGGCCGCGCCGAGCCACGTGTCCGCGCTCATGTCCGGCGTGCTCGTGAAGATGGGCGTGTACGGCATCCTGCGGGTCCTCACGTTCCTGCCGCCCGCGCCGGCGTGGGCCGGGCTGCTGCTCGCCGGGGTGGGCCTGGTGGGCGCGCTGGCGGCGCTGGCGCTCGCGCTCGGGCAGCGCGACCTGAAGCGCGTGCTCGCGTACTCCACCGTCGAGAACGTGGGGATCATCGCGCTCGCCGCCGGCCTGGGCCTCGTCGGCGCCGCGTACCACGCGCCGCTGGTGGCGGCGCTCGGCGTGACCGCCGCGCTGCTCCACGTCTGGAACCACGCGCTCATGAAGGGGCTCGCGTTCCTGGGCGCCGGGGCGCTGGTGCACGGCGCGGGCACGCGCGACCTGGAGCGGATGGGCGGGCTGCTCCGGCGGCTGCCCGTCACCGGCGGGATGCTGGTGCTCGCCGCGGTGGCGCTGTGCGGGCTGCCGCCGCTGAACGGCTTCGTCTCGGAGTGGCTCGTGTACCTGGGCCTGCTGCAGGGCGGGCGCGGCGCGCCGGCCGGGCTGGCGCTGGCGGCGTGGCTCGCGCTCGCCGCGCTCGCGCTGGTGGGCGCGTTCGCGGCGGTCGTCTTCACGCGGCTCCTCGGCACCGCGCTGCTGGGCGAGCCGCGCAGCGCGGAGGCGGCGCACGCGCACGAGGCCGGGCCGCTCCTGCTCGCGCCGCTCGCGCTGCTCGGGGCGGGCAACGTGGCCCTGGCGCTGTTCCCGGCGCAGGCGGCCGCGCTGCTCGCGCCCGCCGCCGCGCAGGTCCTCGGGACCACCGAGGGCGAGGTGCTCGCCGCGCTCGCGCCGGCCGCCGGCGCGCTGGCGGGCCCGCTGCGGGCCGGCGTCCTCGTGCTGGTGGCGCTCGGGGTCGGGATCGCGATCGCGGCGCGGCGGCTGCGGGCGGGCCGGCCGGTGGCCGAGTCCTCGACCTGGGGCTGCGGCTTCTCCGCCGCGAGCCCGCGCGTCCAGTACACCGCCGCCTCCTACGCGCAGCTCGCGCTCGACGCCGCCGTGCCGCGCCCGCTCCGGCCGCGCGCGCGCCTGCGGCCGCCGGAGGGCGCGTTCCCGGCGGGCGCGTCGCTCGCGCTGGAGGGCGACGACCCGGCGCGCACCCGCGTGTTCGAGCCGGCGTTCCAGCGGGTGGGCGGCTGGTTCAGCCGGCTGCGCAGCTTCCAGCAGGCCCGCCTCAACCTCCAGCTCCTCTACACCGTCGCGGCGCTGCTCGGGCTCACGGCGCTGCTGCTCCTCCGGTACGGTCCGTGACCTCCGCGCTCGCCCTCGGCGCCATCGCCCTCACCGCCGCGAGCGGCCTCGCCGCGGCGCTGCCCGGCCTCCGCCCGGCGCGCGCGCAGGCGCTCGCCACCGCGGTGCTCTGCGCCGGCGCGACGCTGGGCCTCGCCGCGGCGGGCGTGGCGCTGGCGGGGGGCGAGGCGGCGGCGGGCGGGGTGCTGCGGGTGGACGCGCTCTCCGGGCTGTTCCTCGTGCCCATCCTCGGCATCGGCGCGGCGGGCTCGGCGTACGGGCTGCGCTACTTCCCGCAGGCGGAGCGCGGCCCGCGCGCGGTGCGGCTGCAGCTCTTCTACGGCCTCGCGGTCGCCGGGATGGCGCTGCTCGTGTGCGCCACCGACGCCATCGGCTTCCTCGTCGGCTGGGAGGTGATGGCGCTCGCGAACTTCTTCATGGTGCAGACCGAGGACGAGGACCCGTCGGTGCGCCGCGGCGCGTTCCTGTACCTCGCCGCCACGCACGCCGGCACCCTGGCGCTGTTCGCGCTGTTCGCGCTGCTGCGCCGCGAGGCGGGCTCCTTCGAGCTCGCGGCCATGGAGGGCCTCCGGCTCTCCGGCCCGACCGCGGCCGCGGTGCTGGCGCTGGCGCTGGCCGGCTTCGGCATGAAGGCCGGGCTCGTCCCGCTGCACTTCTGGCTGCCCCCGGCGCACGCCGCCGCGCCCAGCCACGTGTCGGCGCTCATGTCCGGGGTGGTGGTGAAGACCGGCATCTACGGGCTGATGCGGGTGACCGGCCTGGTGGACGCGCCGCCCGAGTCGTGGGGCGTCGCGCTGCTCGCGCTGGGCGGCGTCTCGGCGGTGCTGGGGGTGGCGTTCGCGCTCGCGCAGCACGACCTGAAGCGGCTGCTCGCCTACCACACCGTGGAGAACGTGGGGATCATCGCGCTCGGGCTCGGGCTGGCGCTGCTCGGGCGCGCCCGCGGCGTCCCGGCGCTGGTGGTCCTCGGCCTGGGCGGCGCCGGCCTGCACGTCGTCAACCACGCGCTGTTCAAGTCGCTCCTGTTCCTCGGCGCCGGCGCGGTGCACCACGCCACCGGCACCCGCGAGCTCGACCACCTGGGCGGCCTCGCGCGCGCCATGCCGCGGACCGCGCTGCTGTTCGTGATCGGCGCCGCGGCCATCAGCGGGCTCCCGCCGCTGAACGGCTTCGCCTCCGAGTGGCTGGTCTACCTGGGCCTGCTCGACGGCCTGCGCCAGCCCGGGGGCGACCTGCTCGCGTACGTGACGCTGGGCGCGCCGGCGCTGGCGCTGGTGGGCGGCCTGGCCGCGGCCTGCTTCGCGAAGGTGGTCGGGGTGGTGTTCCTGGGCAGCCCGCGCAGCCACCACGCCGACGGGGCGCACGAGCCGCCCGCGGCCATGCTCGCGCCCATGGCGCTCCTCGCCGCCGCCTGCGCCGCCATCGGCCTGTTCCCGGCCGCGACCACCGCGCCGCTCGCCCGCGCCGCGGCCGCCTGGGCCCGGGTCGATCCCGCGCTGCTCGCCGCCCCCGCCGCGCGCGCGGCCGCCGGCGCCGCGCGGGTGAGCGCGGTCGCCGCGCTCCTGCTCGTGGCGACGCTGGCGGTGGCGGCGTGGCGGCGGCGCCGGCTGGCCGGCCGCATCGCGCCCGCCGTGCCGACCTGGGGCTGCGCCTTCTCCGCGCCGACCGCCCGCATGCAGTACACCGGCTCGTCGCTCGCCGCGCTGCTGGTGGCGCGCTTCTCCTGGGCGGTCCACCCGCGGCGCACCGAGCCGCGGCTGGAGGGGCCGTTCCCGGCGCCGGCGCCGTTCGCCACCGCGGTGCCGGACACCGTCCTCGACCTCGCCCTCCTCCCGGCGGCGCGCGCGTACGGCTGGATCGCCGAGCGCGCGCGCCTCCTCTACCTCCGCCGGATCCACTTCCAGATGCTGCTCGTGCTCCTGACGCTCCTCGCCGTCCTCGCCTGGGGGTTCGCGTGGTGAACGCACCCATGGTCCTGCGCACCGCGCTGCACGTGGTCGCGCTGCTCGTGCTCCCGCCGCTGCTGCTCGGCGTGATCAACCGCGTGAAGTCCATCGTGGGCGGGCGCCGCGGCCCGCCCCTGCTGCAGCCGTACCTCGACCTCGCCAAGCTGCTGCGCAAGGGGGCGGTCTACAGCCGGACCACCACCTGGGTGTTCCGCGCCGGCCCGGTGATCGGGCTCGCGGCGGTCGCCTCCGCCGGCCTGCTCCTCTCCATGGGCGGCGCCCCCGCGCCCATCGCGTTCACCGGCGACTTCGTCCTGTTCGCCTACCTGCTCGGCCTGGGCCGGTTCTTCACCGCGCTCGCCGCGCTCGACACCGGCTCGTCGTTCGAGGGCATGGGCGCCGCGCGCGAGGTGACGTTCGCGAGCCTGGCCGAGCCGGCGCTGTTCCTCTGCCTGCTCGTGCTGGCGCGCGCCACCGGCTCGCTGTCGCTCTCCGGCATGCTCGGCCCCGACCTCGACGCGGCCTGGTCCTCGGCGGCGCCGGGCCTCCTGCTCGCCGCCATCGGCCTGTTCGTGGTGGCGCTCGCGGAGTGCTCGCGCATCCCGGTGGACGACCCCAACACGCACCTCGAGCTCACCATGATCCACGAGGTGATGGTGCTCGACCACGGCGGGCCCGACCTCGCGCTCATCCTGTACGGCGCCGCCATGAAGATGTTCCTGTTCGGCGCCCTGCTCTCCCGCCTGGTGCTCGGCCACGGCGCCGGCGCGCTCGCCTCGGAGGCGCTGTTCTTCCTGGGCGTGATCGCGTTCGCGGTGGCGGTGGGCGTGGTCGAGTCGGTGATGGCGCGCCTGCGCATCGTGCGCGTGCCGCAGCTCCTGGTGGGCGCCTCGGTGCTGTCCGCCTTCGCCCTGGTCCTCCTGCTCCGGTGACCCCGTGACCTCCATCGCCGACCTCGTCTTCATCCTCGTCGTCGTCATCGACTTCTTCCTGCTCGCCTCGAGCCGGCTCGGCGCCGCCATCCGCGCGGTCGCCACCCAGGGGGCGCTGCTCGCCGCCCTGCCGCTGCTGCTCCTGGAGGGCGGGCACCAGGTCGGGCACGTGCTGCTGCTCGCGGTCGGGGCGCTCGCCATCAAGGGCGCGCTCATCCCCTGGCTCATGTTCCGCGCCATCCGCGAGGCCTCCATCCGCCGCGAGATGGAGCCCATCGTCGGCTTCGTCCCGTCGATGGTGCTGGGCGGCATCGGGGTGGCGCTCGCGTTCGCGTTCTCGAGCCGCCTGCCGCTCCCGGGCGGCGAGGCGCACCCGTACCTGGTCCCGACCGCGCTCTCGACCGTGTGGGCCGGGATGCTGCTGGTGGTCTCGCGCCGGAAGGCCGTCAACCAGGTGCTGGGCTTCCTGGTGCTGGAGAACGGCGTCTACGTCTTCGGCCTGCTGCTCACCGGGATCATGCCGGTGATGGTGGAGGCGGGCGTGCTGCTCGACCTGTTCGCCGCCGTGTTCGTCATGGGCATCGTCATGTTCCACATCAACCGCGAGTTCGCCTCGCTCGACACCGAGAAGCTCTCGGCGCTGAAGGACTGACCGCGCATGGTGCTCCTCATCGCCGCCCCGCTCGCGCTCGCCCTGGTCGCGTTCGCGATGCCCTCCGCCCGGCGCCGCCCGCTGGTGCTCCTCGCCGGCGCGCTGGTCCACACCGCCGGCGTCCTGGCGCTGCTGGCCGCGCCGCCGCCCGCCCGCGAGGGCGCCTGGCTCGCGTTCGACCCGCTCGCGCGCGTCACGCTCCTCACCGCCACCGCGCTGTTCCTCGCCTCGGCGGTGTACGCGCAGGGCTACCTCGCCCGCCGCGCCGATCGCGACAACCGCGTGTTCGTGGGCGGCCTGCTGGTGCTGCTCTCGGCCATGACCACGGTGGCGCTCTCGCACCACCTCGGCCTGACCTGGGTGGCCATGGAGGCGAGCACGCTCTCCACCGCGCCGCTCATCTACTTCAACCAGAACGCCCGCTCGCTCGAGGCCGCCTGGAAGTACCTGCTCATCGGCTCGCTCGGCATCGCGCTGGCCCTGCTCGGCACGTTCTTCCTGGCGCTCGCCGGGGCGGGCCCGGGCGGCCCGAAGTCGCTGATGGTCGAGGACCTGATCGCGGCCGGCGGCGCGCTCTCGCGGCCGTGGGTGCGGGCGGCGTTCGTGTTCCTGCTGGTGGGCTACGGCACGAAGATGGGCCTGGCGCCGCTGCACTCCTGGAAGCCGGACGCCTACGGGGAGGCGCCCGGGATCCTCGGGGCGCTGCTCGCCGGCGGGCTCACCAACTTCGCGTTCGTCTCGGTGGTGCGCGTGTTCCAGGTGACGATCGCGGCCGGCGAGGGCGCGTTCGCGCGCGACGCGCTCATGGCGCTCGGCCTGCTCTCGATCGGCCTCGCCGCGGTGTTCGTGGTGGGGCAGCGCGACTTCAAGCGCATGCTCGCGTACTCCAGCGTCGAGCACATGGGCATCCTCGCCATCGGCGTCTCGCTGGGCGGCGCCGCGACCGCCGGCGCGTTCTTCCACACCATGAACAACGGGCTGACCAAGGGCGTGCTGTTCCTGTCGGCCGGCAACATCCACCGCGCCTTCGGCTCGAAGACCACCGACGACGTGCACGGCGCCGCGCGCCGCCTGCCGCTCTCCGGGCCGCTGTTCCTGGCCGGCTTCCTCGCCATCACCGGCTCGCCGCCGTTCGGGCCGTTCTTCAGCGAGTTCGCCATCGTGAACGGCGCGTTCGGCGCCGGGCGCTACTGGGTGGGCGGGCTGTTCCTCGCGTTCCTGGCGGTGATCTTCGTCGGCATGGCCGCGACCGTGCTCGACGTGGTGCAGGGCGATCCGTCGGACGCGCCGCGCGTGCCCGGCACCGGCGACAGCTGGCTGACCGCCGGCCCGCCGCTGGCGCTCATGCTGGTGGTGCTGGCGCTGGGGGTGTTCCTGCCGGCGGGGCTGAAGGACCTGTTCGGCGCCGCGGCGGCGCTCGTCGGGGGAGGCTGGTGATGGCCCGCAACACGACCGCGACCGCCGGGCACGGCGCCGCGCCCCGCGCCAGCGACGTCCTCGAAACCTGGAACGGCGAGCCGGTGGACGCGCGCGCGGTGCCGGTGCACGAGCCCGCCCGGTTCAAGGAGATCGTCCTCGCCGCGCACCGCGGCGGCGGGCGCCTCGCCGCGCTGTTCGGCCGCCCCGACGCCGGGGGCGGCGTCCTCGTCACCGCGGTGCTGGCGGACGACCCGGAGGGCCGGCTGGCGCTGCTCGCCACCCGCGTCGCCGACGCGTTCCCCTCGATCGCGGCCGAGCTGCCCGCGGCCCAGGCGTTCGAGCGCGAGCTGGCGGAGCAGTGGGGGCTGCGCCCCGAGGGCCACCCCTGGCTGAAGCCGCTCCGCTTCGAGCCGCCGCGCCGCGCGGCGCCGGATCCGTTCGGCCGCCAGGACCCGCGCGCCACCATCCCCGGCGAGTACCCGTTCTTCCGGGTCGAGGGCGAGGAGGTGCACGAGGTGGCGGTGGGCCCGGTGCACGCGGGCATCATCGAGCCGGGCCACTTCCGCTTCCAGTGCCACGGCGAGCGCGTGTTCCACCTCGAGATCGTGCTCGGCTACCAGCACCGCGGCGTGGAGCGCCTCCTGCGCGGCGGGCCGGACCGCCGCTCCATGGCGCTCGCCGAGTCGATCGCCGGCGACACCGCGGTGGGCCACGGGCTCGCCTACGCGAAGGCGGTCGAGTCGCTCGCCGGCGTGGCGCCGACCGCGCGCGCCATGTCGCTGCGCGGGATCGGGCTCGAGCTGGAGCGGGTCGCGAACCACGTCGGCGACCTGGGCGCGCTGGCCGGCGACGTGGGCTTCCTGCCCACGGCGTCGTACTGCGGCGCGCTCCGCGCCGAGTTCCTGAACGCGGTGGCGGAGATCTGCGGCAACCGCTTCGGGCGCAGCCTGGTGTGCCCGGGCGGCGTGAAGCACGACCTCGACGCGGAGGCGGCGCGCGCGCTGGCCGCCCGCGTCCGCGCGGCCTGGGAGAAGACCCGGCGCGCGGCGTCGCTCATGTTCGAGTCGCCCTCGGTGCGCGCCCGGTTCGAGGGCACCGGTACCGTGCCCACCGCGCTGGCCCAGGCGCTCGGGATGGTCGGGCCGGCCGCGCGCGCCAGCGGCGTGGACCGCGACGTCCGGCGCGACCACGCGTTCGGCATCTACCGCTTCTCCCACGTGGCGGTCACCACCGCCGAGAACGGCGACGTGCTGGCCCGCGCGCTCATCCGCCTGCTCGAGTCCGAGCGGAGCGTGGAGTTCGTGCTCGACCAGCTGGAGCGGCTGCCCGGCGGCCCCTCGCGCACGGTGCCCGGGCCGCTCGCGCCCGGCGCGCTGGTGGTCTCCATGGTGGAGGGCTGGCGCGGGGAGATCGCCCACGTCGCGGTGACCGACGCGCAGGGGCGCCTCGAGGCCTACAAGGTGAAGGATCCGTCCTTCCACAACTGGTTCGGGCTCGCCATGGCGCTCCGCGACGGCCAGATCTCCGACTTCCCGCTCTGCAACAAGAGCTTCAACCTCTCCTACGCGGGGCACGACCTGTGATCGACATCCTGAAGTTCCGGCTCGGCTACGGGAACCAGACCGTGGCCTTCCCCGACGGCCCGCCCCGCTTCCCGGCGCGCTTCCGGGGGCGGCCGGTGGTGGATCCGTCGCGCTGCGAGGCCGGCTGCGCCGGCTGCGCCGAGGCGTGCCCCACCGAGGCGATCCTCGACCCCGGCACCGCGACGATGCGGGTGGACCTGGGGCGCTGCACGTTCTGCGGCGACTGCGCCACCGCCTGCCCGCCGGGCGCGATCCGCTTCACCGGCGACCACCGCCTCGCCGCCCGCACCCGCGAGGCGCTGGTGGTGTCGCGCGACGCGCCGGTGCTCGCGGACGCGCTCGACGCCGAGCTGCGGCGGGTGCTGGGCCGCTCGCTCAAGCTCCGGCAGGTCTCGGCGGGCGGCTGCAGCGGCTGCGAGGCGGAGCTGAACGCCTCCGGCAACATCCAGTTCGACGTGGGCCGCTTCGGCGTGCAGTTCGTCGCCTCGCCGCGCCACGCGGACGGCCTCGTGATCACCGGGCCCGTCACCGAGAACATGCGCCTCGCGCTGCGCCAGACCTGGGAGGCGGTGCCCGCGCCGCGGATCGTGATCGCGGTGGGCGCCTGCGCCATCTCCGGCGGCCCGTTCGCAGGCAGCCCGGTGACCTGCGGCGGCGCCGCGGCCGCGCTCGACGGCATCCCGGTGGACCTCTACGTCCCCGGGTGCCCGCCGCACCCGATCACGTTCCTCGACGGGATCCTGCGGCTGCTCGGGCGCCTGAAGTAGCCGGCCGCCGCCCGCGTCAGCCCGCCCAGCCGCTCGGCGCCGGGCGCGCGTCCTCCCGCGGCGCGTGCGGCGGGAGCAGGAGCGGCTCCTCGGGCATCGCGATCCAGAGCGCCACGTAGACCACGATCCCCCAGCCGCCGAGCACGACGGAGAGCAGGAACGCGAGGCGGATCGCGGCGCACGGGACGCCGAAGCGGTTGGCGAGCCCGCGCGCGACGCCCGCGATCATCCTGCCCTCGCGGGCGCGGGTCCACTCGCGGAAGGGCGGGCGGCCCACCAGCCAGCTCGTGCAGGCGGCGCAGCGGGTCGCGCCCGGCGCGGTCTCGGTGCGGCAGTACGGGCAGAGCATCGGTTCGTCCTCCTCCGAACCCTACGCGCGCCCTGCCGGGGTTATTTCGCGCGGGCCTCGGCGCGCCCGAAGGCCCCCGTCCACAGGCTCGTCCCGCCGGGCGCCTGGACCACGCGCTGCCGCCGGAGCGGCAACCCGTAGTGCTCGAACAGGCGCACCAGCTCCTCGGGCGGGACCGGCCGGGCGGCGCGCTCGATCAGGCGCAGCGCCTGCGAGGGGGGCTCGGGCGCCTCGCCGCCGGGCAGGCGCAGCACGATGGAGCAGGAGCCGCCGTCGGCCAGCCAGCCCGCGATGCGGCGCACCAGCGGCTCCGGGTGCAGGTACTCGAGCACCAGCGCGGCGTGGACGAGGTCGAACGCGCCGGGCGGCGCGCGCCAGGTCTCGGCGTCGGTGCAGTACAGCTCGAGGCGCGGGCCCAGGTGGAAGAAGCGCTGCCGCGCGATGGCGAGGTACTGCAGGTTGACGTCGAGGCCCACCACGCGCCCGGTGACCGACGGGTCCACGTGCTCGAGGCCGTCGCCGGTGGCGCAGCCGACGACGAGCAGCCGGTCGGGCTGGGCCGACAGGTAGGCCTCCTGGAAGAGGCCGTCGAGCGTCGAGCGGAGGTCCAGGCCCTCCGGGCCCAGGTATCGCGCGTGGTCGGCGGCGGGGACCACGGTCCACGGGTTCGGAGCGCGCATCGGCCGCTACCCTACCCCGAAACGGCCGGGCGCGAGCGCGCGCGGCGGAGGGCGGGCCGGGCCGGGTGTCGCGCAACCGGCGGCCGTCGCCTACCCTGGAGACATGCGCGTGCGGCGCCTCGAGCCCGCGGACCTGGACGCCTGCCTCGACCTGTTCGCGGCGGTGTGCGCCGAGCGCCGCTGGCTCGCGACCGAGCCGCCGGTGGACCGCCGCGAGGTGCGCCGCGGGTGGGAGGCGCTGCTCGGGACCGGCGAGGGGACGCTGCTCCTGGCCGAGGCGGGGGCGGGCGCGCCGCCGGCCGGGATGGCGATGCTGGTGGGCCGGGTCCTGCCGCAGCTCGGCATGCTGGTGGCCGCCGGGTCCCGCCGCCAGGGCGTGGGCGACGCGCTGGTGCAGGCCGCGGTGGGCTGGGCGCGCGCCGCCGGCGCGCGGGAGCTGGTGCTGCACGTGTTCCCGCACAACACCGCCGCCCGCGCCCTGTACGCGAAGCACGGCTTCGCGCAGACCGCCGTGCTCCGCCGCGCGTTTCCCCGCAGCACCGGCGAGCGCTGGGACGCGATCCGGATGACGAAGGCGCTCGGCCGGTCCTGAAGCGTCGCAGCGCGAGCGCAGCGAGCCGCCGGGGCGCAGCCCCGTTCAGATCGGCGCGCCGCGGGCCGCCAGCACCAGCTCCGTGCGCAGGTCGTGGAGCTCGCGCTCGAGGCCCACCGGGAACTGGTGCGGGTTCACGAAGCGCTTCACGCCCGCGTGGAAGCGGGCGAGCTGCGCCTGGGTGCGCGCGCGCACCGCGTCGAGCGGCGGCGGTCGGTACACCTGCCGCCCGCCGCGGAACACCGGGACGAGCAGGTCCTCGGCGGGCGTGCCCTCCGCGAGCTGGCGGCGGCGGGTGGGATCGAGCGGGTCCACCATCACCGGCGACGCCGGGAGGCCGGTGAGCTCGTCGTAGACCACGTCCGCGAGGAAGCCCTGCGGGCCGGAGAACCGGCGCACCTGCAGCAGGCCCGGGATGGTGGTCTTCGCCGCCTGCTCCGACACCTTCACCCGGTGCTCCCAGCGCGCGTCCGCCGACGCGCGGACCGCGCCCAGCTTGTACACGCCGCCCAGCGCGCCGTCGTCCTGGCCGGTGACGAGCCGCGTGCCGACGCCCCACACCCCGATGCGCGCGCCCTGGTCCTTCAGGCTCTGGATGATGATCTCGTCGAGCTCGTTCGAGGCGTACACCGCCGCGCGCGGGAAGCCCGCCTCGTCGAGCATGCGCCGCGCCTGGATCGACAGCCAGGCGAGGTCGCCGGAGTCGAGGCGGACGCCGAGCAGGTCGTGCCCGTGCTCGCGCAGCCAGCGCCCCACCTCGACGGCGTTCCGGATCCCGTCCAGGCTGCCGTAGGTGTCCACCAGGAACACGCAGTTCGCCGGCATCGCCTTCGCGTACTCCAGGAACGCCTCGCGCTCGCCCGCGTGCAGCATCACCCAGGAGTGCGCGTGCGTCCCCTTCCCCGGGATGCCGTAGAGCCGCGCGGCCAGGGTGTTCGAGGTGGCGGCGCAGCCGCCCACGTACGCGGCGCGGCTCGCGGCCAGCCCGCCGTCGATCCCCTGCGCCCGCCGCAGGCCGAACTCGAGCACCGGGTCCCCGCCGGCCGCGAGGCACACCCGCGCGGCCTTGGTGGCGACGAGCGTCTGGAAGTTCACCACCGCGAGCAGCGGCGTCTCGAGCAGCATGCACGGGATCACCGGCCCGGTGACGCGCACCAGCGGCTCGGTGGGGAACACCACCGTCCCCTCCGGCACCGCGTCCACGTCCACGTCCACCTCGAGCGCGCGGAGCGCGTCCAGGAACCCGGCCTCGAACAGCGGCGCGCCGTCGGCGCCGGCCTGCGTGGCCAGCCAGGCGAGGTCCTCGTCGGAGAAGCGCAGGTGGGACACGAGGTCCATGGCGTGCTCGAGCCCCGCCGCCACCGTGAACCCACCGTGAAACGGGTTCGCCCGGAACGAGAGCGTGAACGACGCCTGCTTCCCGGCCGCGCCGCTCTTCCAGGCCGCGTACGCCATGGTCAGCTCGTAGTAGTCGGTGAGCAGCGCGAGCGAGGGGCGGTAGAGCTGGGACGGGACGGACATGCGGTCTCCTGACGCGCCACCCCGGGTGCGGGCGGGACCCTCTTTGCTTGCTTCGGCGCGGCGCGACGATAAGTAGCCTGCCACCGGAGGCCTCGCACCCATGAACGATTTCCTCGGCGTCGTCACCCCCTTCGATCTCGGCCCCGGCCGGACCGGCAAGCTCGTCTCGCTGCCGGCGCTGGAGCGCAAGGGCTTCGGCCCCATCTCGCGCCTGCCCGTCTCGCTGCGCGTCGTGCTCGAGTCGCTCGCGCGCAACGCCGACGGCCAGCGCGTCACCGAGGAGGACGTGCGCGCGCTCGCGCAGTGGAAGCCGCGGGCGGAGCGGACCCGCGAGGTCCCGTTCGTCGTGGGCCGCGTGCTGCTGCAGGACTTCACCGGGGTGCCGCTGCTCGTGGACCTCGCCGCGATGCGCGCGGCGGTCGCGAAGCTCGGCAAGGACCCGATGATCGTCGAGCCGATCGTCCCGGTGGACCTGGTGGTGGACCACTCGGTGCAGGTGGACGCGTTCGCGTCGCCCGAGGCCCTCCGCTGGAACATGGACCTCGAGTTCGACCGGAACGTGGCGCGCTACGAGTTCCTGAAGTGGGGCACGCAGGCGTTCGAGCGGCTCCGCATCGTCCCGCCCGGCATGGGCATCTGCCACCAGGTGAACCTCGAGTTCCTGGCGAAGGGCGTGCTGGAGAAGGACGGGGTGTACTACCCGGACACGCTGGTCGGCACCGACTCGCACACGCCCATGGTGAACGGCCTCGGCATCGTGGCCTGGGGCGTGGGCGGCATCGAGGCCGAGGCGGCCATGCTCGGCCAGCCCACCTACTTCCTCACCCCCGACGTCGTGGGCGTGCACCTGACGGGCGCGCTCCGCGAGGGCGTCACCGCCACCGACCTCGTGCTCCGCGTCACCGAGGTGCTCCGCAAGGCCCGGGTGGTCGGGAAGTTCGTCGAGTTCTTCGGCGCCGGGGCGGAGACGCTGCCGGTGCCGGAGCGCGCCACGCTCTCGAACATGGCGCCGGAGTACGGCGCCACCATGGGCTTCTTCCCGCCCGACGAGCAGTCGCTGCGCTACCTCGAGCAGACCGGCCGGCCGAAGGAGGTCGTGGACACGTTCCGCGCCTACTACGCGGCGCAGGGCATGCTGCGCATCCCGCGCCCCGGCGAGGTGGACTACTCCGAGGTGATCGAGCTCGACCTCGGCAGCGTGCGCCCCGCGGTGGCCGGGCCGAAGCGCCCTCAGGACCGCATCGAGCTGCCCGCGCTGAAGCAGACGTTCCGCGAGCTGTTCGCGCGCGCGGACGCGACCGGCTACGGCAAGCCGGCGTCGGAGCTGGGCCAGCGCCACCGCCTCGCGTCGGCGCCCTCCGGCCAGACCCGCCCCGGCGGCGGCCTGCAGGACCCGGACACCGCGCCGGACGGCCGGCACAAGAACACCAGCACGCTCACCGAGACCGAGATGATGAACAACCGGCCCACGCCGGATCCGGTCGGGCTGGTGCCGCGCCTCGCCGACGCCGACGTGGAGGTCGGGCACGGCGACGTGCTCATCGCCGCCATCACCTCGTGCACCAACACCTCCAACCCGAGCGTCATGCTCGCGGCCGGCCTGCTCGCGCGCAAGGCGGTGGCGAAGGGCCTCACGGTGAAGCCGACCGTGAAGACCTCGTTCGGCCCCGGATCCCGCGTGGTGTCGCGGTACCTCGAGCGCACCGGGCTGCAGAAGGACCTCGACGCGCTCGGCTTCAACGTCGTCGGGTACGGCTGCACCACCTGCATCGGCAACTCCGGGCCGCTCGACGGGCGCATCGAGAAGCTGCTCGGCGAGCACGACCTGGTGGGCGCCGCGGTGCTCTCCGGGAACCGGAACTTCGAGGCCCGGGTGCACCAGTCCATCAAGGCCAACTTCCTGATGAGCCCGCCGCTGGTGGTGGCGTTCGCCATCGCCGGCACGGTGGACGTGGACCTGGAGCAGGAGCCGCTCGGCACCGGCAAGGACGGCGAGCCGGTGTACCTGCGCGACGTGTGGCCCACCCTCGAGGAGGTGGAGGCGCTGCGCGGCGCGGCGGCGGATCCGGAGCAGTACCGGCAGAACTACGCCGGGTTCTCGCAGAACGATCGCTGGAACGCGCTGCCGGTGCGCGGCGGCAAGCTCTACGAGTGGAACCCGGAGTCCACCTACATCCAGCAGCCGCCCTACTTCGAGGGCTTTGGCCTCTCCGCCGGCACGATCGGAGAGATCACCGGCGCGCGGCCGCTCGCGATCTTCGGCGACTCGGTCACCACCGACCACATCAGCCCGGCCGGCTCGATCAAGCCGTCCTCGCCCGCCGGGAAGTACCTCCAGTCGCTGGGCGTGTCGGTGGCCGACTTCAACAGCTACGGCGCGCGGCGCGGCAACGACCACGTCATGGTGCGCGGCACGTTCGCGAACGTGCGGGTGAAGAACCTGATGGTGCCGGGCGTGGAGGGCGGGGTCACGCGCCACCAGCCGGACGGGGCGCAGCAGCCCATCCACGACGCCGCCCTGCAGTACGCGCGCGAGGGCGTCCCGCTCTGCGTGGTGGCCGGCCAGGAGTACGGCACCGGCAGCTCGCGCGACTGGGCCGCGAAGGGCACGGTGCTGCTCGGCATCCGCTTCGTGGCGGCGCGCAGCTTCGAGCGCATCCACCGCTCCAACCTGGTGGGCATGGGCGTGCTCCCGGTGCAGCTGCCGGAGGGCGTCTCGGCGGCGACGCTGAAGCTCGACGGCAGCGAGACGTTCGACCTGCTCGGCATCTCGGAGGGCCTCGCGCCGCGGCAGGCGGCGCGCCTCGTGATCCACCGCGCCGGAGGCGCGCGCGAGGAGGTGCCGGTCACCGTGCGGATCGACACGCCCATCGAGGTCGAGTACTACCGGCACGGCGGCATCATGCAGTACGTGCTCCGGCAGCTCGTCCAGCGCGCCTGACCCCGGCGCCCGCGCCGCCGCCGCCGGCCGCGGCGGTGCGCGGGGGTGGGCGCGCCGCGCGGCGCCGGCCGCTTCCTTGCCCGCGCCGCCCGGCGGGCGTAAGAACGCCGGCCATGTCGCTCCACACCCTGCTCGCGTTCGTCGCCCTCGCCGGTTCCGCCCTGCTCTTCGCGACCGGGGGCCGCGTGCTCGCCACCATCGCGCTCGTGGCGAGCGGCCTCGAGGTGCTGATGGCGCTGGGCGTGCTGCAGCTCCGGGTGGTGCAGCTGCCGCTCGGGCTGGTGCTCGGCCTCGCGCTCGCGCTCCCCGGCCTGATCGCCTGGTTCCGCGCCACCGCGAAGCCGGCCATCTCCGCCGCGACCATCGTCGCGCTGGTGGGCACGGTGCAGGTGGTCGCCTACGCGGCGCTGCACCGCTGAGCGCCGCGCCGGCGCGCCCTCAGCGCAGCACGCGCCCGAGCGCGAACACGCCGGCGAGCCCGAACGCCGCGATCCACACCACCAGCCAGGTGACGCCCCAGCCGTCGCGCGCCGGCACCGCGGGCGCGGGCGGCTCGGCGGCGTGCGCCGGCTCCGGCGTCGCCAGGATGTCGCGCGAGCGGTCGAGGTCCATGGCGGGCACCATGAGCCGCAGCGCGCGCGTGCCGGGCAGCAGCGCCGCGTCGGCGCCGTCGCGGAACGCGGCCGGGATGCCGTCGGCCTCGAGCATGCCGCGGGCGAGCTCCGCCTCGGCGCGCGTCCAGTAGACGGCGACCGTCCGGTACTCCGACGAGTGCTGCGCGCTCCCCTCGCGCTGCGGCACAAGCTCCACTGGCTCGCCCCCCCAGGCACCCCGATGCTGCCAAACTCTCGCGCCCGGGTCCAATGCGGGCTCGCCTGTTCGTGCGAGGTGCACTTCCTGTCGCCCGCCAACGGGCGAGGCCGGACGCCGGACGCGCACCCCGCGTCACGCCGCCCGGACGGTGGGTGCGGGACCGGCCGCCACCGCGGGCGCCGTCCCCATCCGCCAGCGGAGGAGCGGAGGCGTCACCAGCGTGGTCACGAGCACCATGGCCACGATGGCCGCGAACGCGCCCGGCCCGAGCAGCGGCCGCCCGCCGGGCGCGAGCGACATGCCGATGTTCGCGAAGATGAGCCCCACCTCGCCGCGCGGGATCATCCCGAGCCCCACCGCGAGCCGGTCCACCCCCGGCGTCACCACCGCGAGCGCGCACGCCTGCTTGCCGAGGATCGCCGCCACCGAGAGCGCGCCCGCGAGCGCGAGCGAGCCGGTGCCCAGCGCGCCGAGGTCGACCGCGAGGCCCATCCGCACGAAGAACAGCGGGACGAGCACCGCCGCGAGCGGGGTGAGCCGCTCCTCGAGCCGCCCCGCTCCGTCGCTCAGCTCCGCGAACGGCACGCCCTCCAGCACCAGCCCGGCCGCGAACGCGCCCACGATGGGCGCGAGCCCCACCGCCGAGGCCGCCCACGACAGGGCGAAGCAGATCACCAGCGCCAGCGTGAACAGCACGCCCTGGCCCCGGAGCCGCGCCGCGATCGCGAACAGCCGCGGCGCCGCCCACCGGCCCGCCACGAGCGCGGCGCCGAGGAACCCGACCGCCTTCGCGCCGACCCACGCCAGGACGGTCACCACCCCGGAGCCGCCGCCGCCGCCCGCCAGCCCGACCATCACCGCCAGCACGAGCAGGCCGAGCACGTCGTCGATCACCGCCGCGCCCAGGATGATCTGCCCGGCCGGCGAGCCGATGCGGCCCATGTCGCGGAGCACGCGGGCGGTGATGCCCACGCTGGTGGCGGAGAGCGCCGCCCCGAGGAACAGGTGCGCGACCGGGCTCGCCTCCGGCAGGAGCCACGCGCCCACCCCGTAGCCGAGCGCCATGGGCACCACCACGCCGATGCACGCCACCAGGAACGCGGACGCGCCGACCTTCACCAGATCGGCGAGGCGCGTGGAGAGCCCGACCTCGAACAGCAGCAGGATGACGCCGAGCTCCGCGAGCGCCTCCAGCACCGCGTCGTGCGCCAGCCCCTCCGTCCCGTGCAGGCCGACCGCGGGGAGCGCGCCGAGCGCGACGCCGGCGAGGAGCTCGCCGAGGACGGGCGGCTGTCCCAGCCGGGCGGCGAGGACGCCGCCGAGCTTCGCGGCGGTGAGCAGGACGGCGAGGGCGACGAGCAGGTGCGCGATCACGATGGAAGCCTCCACTGCGCCGGCTGCCAGCGGTCCGGGCAGCGGCGCCGGCGCGCTGCCCGGATCGGCGGCGGCGGCCGGCACGGCGAGGCGCGCCGCCGGCCGGGATGGCCCGCCACCGCGGTCCGCCGCGGGAGAATGCATCCGCCGGACCACGGCTGGCCGGGAGGCGCCGGCGCGCGTCGGCGCGCCTCGGCCCCCGGTCCGTGGATCCGGGGCCGGCGCCCGCCCCGGCGCCCGCCCATGTCAGAGGCTCCGGCTAGGGTCCGCTCGCCGACCCTTCCCCGCGCCTGGCCGTGACCGGCCCGGGCGCGACGGGAGCAGGGGCGGTGTCCGCTAGGTGGAGGTTCCGAGGATGGCCGTGAAGGTCATGGTGGCACCCGCGATCGTGAAGGGCGAGCTCGAGAAGCCGCGATCTCCCGGCCGGCAGAAGGAGCCCGGCGACGCCGCGAAGCCCAGGCGTCGCCGCTCGTCCGTCTACGATGCCGACGGCAACGAGGTCTTCATCACGCTCATGTGCCTGAAGTGCCACAAGATGCGGCCGCTCTCGCAGTTCGGCCTGCGCCGCATGGCCGACGGCGCCATCCGGAACCAGCCGTGGTGCCGGACCTGCCGGTCCGGGACCGCTGAGAAGCCGCGCGGGGGGGCTGCAGAAACCGTGGAGTCCTCCGCGGTGGAGGTCCCCCCGGCCGCGAACGGGGTGACCGCGCCGGCCGAGCCGGAGCGGAAGCGCGCCTCGGGCGCGGTGGCCGCCGAGGTCGCCGCAGCCCTGGCGGCAGGCCGCGGCTAGCCGCCGGGTCCGCACCGGGGATCGGGTGGCCCGCGGGGGCGAGGGCGGTGCGCCGCCCTGGGGTGCTGGCGTGCTCGCCACCCCGGCGCGCCGGCCGCCGGCGCCGCGCGCTCGGTGGCGAGCGGCATTTGGTCGCGGCGTCGCGCGGTCCGGCGAGCGCGCGCCCGCCGGCACGCCCGCTCGAGGCGGGACGGACGGCGCGTTCGCCTGCGAGCGAAACCCCAGGATTTGCCGGGCGCTGCCTGCGCACATCGGCGCCATTGACCAATCGCGCGGGCTGAAGTGGACCGCTCCGGGCGCTCGCCCGGCGCCTTTCAAAGCGTAAATAGACCTTTGTGCTCCACGACTTAGCGGCCCTTTCCCGTTTGCGCCGTCCCCTCGCCCGCGAGTAGGATTCGGGCCCTCGCGTTACGAAATCCCAAGCAACTCAAACCTTCAGACAGTTGGCCGGAGTGACCATGGCTGAGTCCACGCTGAAGCAGGTGCTGAAGCAGAAGATCGAGGCGTTCCGCCCGCGGATTCAGAAGCTGAACAAGGAGTTCGGCGAGGTGGTGATCGACAAGGTCAACATCGGCCAGGCGATCGGCGGCGCCCGCGACGTCCGCTGCCTCGTGACCGACATCTCGTACCTCGACCCGCAGGAAGGCATCCGCTTCCGCGGCAAGACCATCCCCGAGACCTTCGAGGCGCTGAAGGCGCACGTCGTGCCGGGCGGCGAGATGCCGACCGTGGAGAGCTTCTTCTACTTCCTGCTCACGGGCGAGATCCCGACGAAGGAGCAGGCGCAGGAGGTGTTCGCGGAGTTCAAGAAGCGCGAGGCGCTCCCGCAGTACGTCATCGACGTGCTCCGCGCGATGCCGCGCGACTCGCACCCGATGGCGATGTTCTCGGCCGGCATCGTCACGATGCAGCGCGAGTCGGTGTTCGCGAAGCGCTACGGCGAGGGCAACCTCAAGAAGACGGACATGTGGGACCCGATGTACGAGGACGCGATGACGCTCGTCGCGCGCCTCCCGGTGCTCGCCGCGTACATCTACCGGATGAAGTACAAGGGCGACACGCACATCGCGTCGGACGCGAGCCTCGATCTCGGCGGCAACTTCGCGAAGATGATCGGGCAGGTGAAGCCGTACGACGACGTGGCCCGCATGTACTTCATCCTGCACTCGGATCACGAGTCGGGGAACGTCTCGGCCCACACCTCGCACCTGGTCGCGTCGGCGCTCTCCGACGCGTACTACTCCTACTCGGCCGGCATCAACGGCCTCGCCGGCCCGCTGCACGGCCTCGCGAACCAGGAGGTGCTCGGCTGGATCCAGCAGACGATGAAGAAGCTGAACAACCAGGTGCCCTCGAAGGAGCAGCTGAAGCAGTTCCTCTGGGACACGCTGAACTCGGGCCAGGTGATCCCGGGCTACGGCCACGCGGTGCTCCGCAAGACCGACCCGCGCTACACGGCGCAGAACGAGTTCGCGAAGAAGCACCTGCCGAACGACCCGCTCTTCCAGCTCGTGAACATGATCTACGAGGTGGCGCCGGGCGTCCTCACCGAGCACGGCAAGACCAAGAACCCGTGGCCGAACGTGGACGCGCACTCGGGCGTGATCCAGTGGTACTACGGCGTCCGCGAGTGGGACTTCTACACGGTCCTCTTCGGCGTCGGCCGCGCGCTCGGCGTGCTCGCCAACCTCGTGTGGGACCGCGGCCTCGGCTACGCCATCGAGCGGCCGAAGTCGGTCACCACCGAGATGCTGGAGAAGTGGGCGCACGAGGGCGGCCGGAAGATCTAGGCCCGCGCTCCTCGGCAGCCTGAAGACACCGAAGGCCGCCCGCGAGGGCGGCCTTCTCCGTTTCCGGAGGTCGGGTGACGCGCGGGCGGCGCTCGCGCCCGGGCGCGGCCGGCGCTCCCCGCTCGCGGGGGCGCCGGCGCGTCCCGCGGTCAGCGCGCCGCGGGGAGCGCGACCGGGGTGGCGGGGACGGCCGCCGGCGCCTGCGTCGCGGCCACGGCGCCGCCGAGCGCGGCGTCGAGCGCGGTGCGCCGCGCGTCGTAGGCGGGGCGGCGGGCGGGGTCGAGCGAGGCGCGGCGGATCTTGTGGATCTCGAACGGATCCAGGATCCGGCCGTCGGGCGCCTCGAGCTGGTAGTGCAGGTGCGGCGCGGTGGAGTGGCCGGTGTTCCCGGACAGCGCGATCTGCTCGCCCTTCTTCACGCGGCGGCCCGGGACCATGTCCTTGGGCAGCACCTCGAGGTGCAGGAAGATCGCGTGTCGCCCGGAGGCGGGATCGCGGAGGTCGAGGCAGTTGCCGTTCCCGGCGAAGTTCCAGTTCCGCCGCTCGATCACGCCGTCGAACGTGGCGAACACCGGCGTGCCGGTGGGCGTGCGGAAGTCCACGCCCTTGTGGCGGCGGCCGTCGCGCAGCAGCGAGGTGACCTGGTCGTACTCGTGGATGGGCGCGTCCACCAGCAGCTCCTCGAGCTCGGTGCCGTCGGCGCGGTAGTAGCGCGGCCAGCGCGATCCCTCGGGCTGGAAGCGGTACGCGGCGAACACGCGGCCGAGCTTCTGCGACGCGAACCGCACCGCCTCGACCACCGGCTCGCCCGACGCGGGCAGGCCCTGGGCGGCAGGCGCCGGCGGCGAGTAGAGGATCTCGATCCGGTCGCCCTTGCGGCCGTCGCGCGCGACGCGGAGGTCCCAGACGAGCAGCCGGTTCACCACCTGCGTGAGCTGCTCGCCGACGTCCCGGTCCTCGGGCGGGAGCGCGCGCTGGATCGACTCCTCCAGCGCCCCGGAGAGCGTCGCGACCACGCGGCGCGGGCCGGCAGGCGCCGCGGGCGCGGCGGCCGCGGCGGGCGGCGCCGCAGCGGGCGCGGGCGCCCCTGCGGTCGCGCTCGCGTCCGGCGCCGCGGCCGGGGCGGCCGGCGCAGCCCCGGGGACGGGGGCGGCGGCCTGCTGGACCGCGGCGGCAGGCGCGGCCGGGGCCGGGGCCTGCGCGACGGGGGCGGCATCGCCCGGGGACGCTCCGCCGATCGCGAAGCGGCCGCCGGGAGCCGTGAGGCGGCCGAGCAGGATGCCCGCGGCGAGCGCCACCCCCAGCGCGATGCCGAGGGCGGCTCGGCGCGCTCCGGGCCGCGGCGTGTGCCCCGGCCGGTGGGGAGGCGGATCGATGGAGAGGCTGACCATGTGCGGGGCTCCGGGGGTGCGGGAGGGCGACGGGAGGGCGGATGATAAACGGCCGACCGACCCGCGATCTTCCGCCCAAGGGACGCCCCTCGGGCTCCCTCGCGGGCCGGCCGGCCGCCCTCCCCCGTCCGAGCGAGCGAGCGGTCGATCGATCGCGTTGCAGCGAGCGCAGCCAGCTCGGCCCCCTCGGAGCTCCGCTCCGTGGGGCGGGGCGCAGCCGTCAGAAAAAGAATCGGTCCGTCACGCCGGCGGACCACTCGAGGATCGTCGGCCAGCCCACCACCGCGTCCAGCGTCCGCTCCGCGTCGGCGAGCGCGACCTTCTGCTCGACGACGCTGGCGCTGCACGCGATCAGGCGGCACTCGCCCACCGTCCGCGCCTGCTGGAGCGCCGCACCCGGCTCCTCCGGGTCGGCGTCGTGCGCGGCCACCAGCGCCGGGACGGCCGGGCCGAACAGGTAGACGTCCACCCGGTCGCCCAGCGCGGCGGCGGCCAGGGCGGCGGAGCCGGCCAGGCGGAGCGCGCCGGCGTCGGCGTGCGACACGAAGATCACGGCGCGGCGCTCCATGCGCCCCTTTTACGCGAGACCCGGCGGCTGTGCTATGAGACGCCGCCATGTCGGACCAGAAGAAGCCCGAGTCCCCGGGCCCGGTGGTGATCCGCAAGGGCCACGTGAAGCCCCCGCCCCCCGGCGCGAAGATCGAGGCGCCCGAGGAGGAGCGGCTCGCGCCCGCGACGTCGCAGCCCGCGCCGGCGGCGCAGGACCGCCGTCCGCTCTGGCAGCGCGTGGCGGAGGATCGCAGCCCGCGACCCGGCCCCGGCGGCGCCGGCCCGCAGCAGCGCGGCGGCCCCCGCGGCCCGAGGCCCGGCGGCGGCGGTCCGCGCGGCGAGCGGCGCCCCCGCGGCGAGCGTCCCGAGCGGCGGGAGCACGGTGAGCCGGCCCCGGCCGCCCCGCTCGACTCCCCGCGCCCGCCGGCCGGCGAGCCGCCGCCGGCGCCGGAGGTGGAGGTTCCCGACGAGGGCTCCTTCGCGGACATGCTCGCGGGCTCGGAGGCGGGGCCGCGGCGCCGCTTCCAGGTCGGCGAGAAGGTCGCCGGCAAGATCATCCAGATCGGCGAGGACGTCGCGTTCCTCGAGCTCGGGTCGGGCGTCGCCGAGGCGATGATCGAGACCGTCGAGCTGAAGGACGAGGCCGGGAACGTGGCGGCCCGCGTGGGCGACATCATCGACGCGGTGGTGGTGAAGGCCACCGATCGCGGCGCGGTCGTCTCGAAGGGCCACGGCCGCGCCACCCGCGACAACGCCCGCGACGCGGTGATCGAGGCCGCCCACACCGGCCTGCCGGTGGAGGGCGTGGTGAAGGCGGTGAACAAGGGCGGGCTGGAGGTCGAGGTCCACGGCGTCCGCGCGTTCTGCCCGATCTCGCAGATCGACGTGCGGTTCGTGGGCGACGCCTCCTCGTTCGTCGGCCAGAAGCTCCTGTTCAAGGTCACCCGCGCCGACGCGCGCGACGCCGTGCTCTCGCGGCGCGCGCTGCTCGAGGAGGAGCGCGCCCACAAGGCGGCCGAGACGCGCGCGCGGCTCGCGCCGGGCGCGGTGTTCGACGGCGTCGTGACGAGCGTGCAGGACTACGGCGCGTTCGTGGACATCGGCGGCGTCGAGGGCCTGGTGCACGTCTCCGAGCTGGCCTGGGACCGGGTGTCGAAGCCGCAGGACCTGCTCTCGGCCGGCGATGCGGTGCAGGTGCAGGTGCTCCGCATCGACGAGGATCCGAAGAAGGGCGAGCGCATCGGGCTCTCGGTGAAGGCGCTCGCGCCCCGGCCCGAGCCCGCGGCACCGGCCCCGGGCGCGGAGGGCGCCGAGCGGCCCGCCCGCCCCACCCCGCCGCCGCCGCCGCGCGTCGGCGACGTGGTGCAGGCCACCGTCGACAAGGTGGAGAGCTTCGGCGTGTTCGTGCGCTTCGCCGGCGGCCGCGGCCTGGTGCCGGCGAGCGAGACCGGCACGCCGCGCGGCGCCGACCTGCGCCGGAGCTTCAAGGTCGGCGACACGCTGCAGGCGCTCGTGTCGGCGATCGACGAGCAGGGCCGCATCCGCCTCTCGAAGACCGAGGCCGAGCACGCCGCGGAGCGCGCCGAGGCGCGCGAGTACATGGCGAAGGCGCCGCGCGGGCAGGGCAAGGGCTTCGGCACGCTCGGCGACCTGCTCCGGCAGAAGCTCGAGAAGAAGTAGCGCGCCGCCGCGGGACGCGATCACCGTGCGTGGCTTCACGCATGGTGATCGGCGGCGCCCGCTGCCTCGACGGACGCACGGTCCGTGCGGGCGCCTCCGGGCCACCCCATCAGGGACAGCGCCGGCGCCGGCTCTCCCGTTCGCGTGTGACCTGCCCGTGCGGTCAATATTGACTCGCGCAGTCCACGTTCCCGGAGCGCCTTCGGAACCTCGAGGTCTCGTTCCGGCGGGCAGTGATCCGCGTCAAGCTCGACGGGTTCTAAGCCATTGAAACCATTAGGTCAGCGTCCTTTTGGCCCATCGCAGGAGCCGCCGCGACCTCGTATCTGATGGCCTGTGGTCGCCCGGCACCCGAGCGACCCGCGGCCGCGCCGGCGACGCGGCGAAGGAGCGACGCGATGGCCACACAGTACGGTGCACTGTCGTACTCGTCTCGCACCCAGTCCCCCACCCGGGTGATCACCCGCGCCATGGTCGAGGCCCGGCGCGTGCTCGTGGGGGCGCTCGCCACCGCGGCGGTGGTCGCGTTCATGAGCGCGGTCGGCTGGGTCGCGCTGCTGGCCCTCACCGTCACCGTCCCGTTCGCGACCATCGTGATCGCGCTCGCCGTGGGCATCCGCCACTTCCGCCAGGATCGGCGCGCGCTCGCCTGAGGCGCGCCCCGGCGCGGGCCGGCCCACCACGAACGCCGGCGGCCGGGCCCCGCACCGCTGCGCGCCACGACGCACGCGCCGCCAGAGCGCGCCCCGAGCCGCCTGCGCGCGCCCGGGGCGCCCTCGCCAGGGCGCATCGCGCGTCACCCCTCGCTCACGCTCCAGCCCCACGGGCCGAGCCCGGCCCCGGCGCGGTCGGAGAGGTTCGCGCGCACGGTGAGCCCGGGGCGGCGGAGCGTGAACGCCGCGCCGTCCCGCGCCACCTCCGGCCAGCGCGCCGCGATGGCGTCGCGGTGGCGGCGGCGCACCTCGAGCAGCCGCCGGTGGTGCTCGCGGAGCGCGCCGTGCCGGCCGTCGCGCCGGTGGGAGAGCGTCGACCGCAGGAACGTCCGCTCGTCCTGCGGGTCCGGCGGCTCGCCCTGCCCGCGCGCGATGTGCTCGGCGCGGCGCCCCTCGGAGACGGCGCGCGCCAGGGCCGCGTCGCCGTGGCTGGTGAAGTACTGGAACGGGCGCGTCTCCCCGTACTCCTCGCCCATGAAGAGGAGCGGCAGGGCCGAGCCGAGCAGCACGAGCGCCGCGATGGGCTCGAGCGCCGGCCAGGGCACGAGCGCGGCCAGCCGCTCGCCGTGCGGGCGGTTGCCGATCTGGTCGTGGTTCTGCGCGCAGGCCACGAAGCGCGAGGGCGCGAGCCCCGCCACCGGCGTGCCGTGCGGCCCGCCGCGGTACGCCGAGCGCTCGCCCTGGAAGACGAAGCCCTCCGACAGCGCGCGGGCCACCTGCTCGGGCGCGCCGAAGTCGACGAGGTAGCGCTCCCGCTCGCCGGTCACGAGCGCGTGGAGCGCGTGGTGCAGGTCGTCGGCCCAGACCGCGGAGCAGCCCCAGCCGGCGGGCGGCGGATCGAGGACCCGGCGGTCGTTGTCGTCGTTCTCGGCGATCACGTGGATCCGGCGCCCCTCCCGGCGCGCCAGCGCGGAGACCTCGTCGCACAGCTCGGCCACCAGGTGACGCGGCCCGTCGTCGCGGATCGCGTGCGTGGCGTCGAGGCGGAGCGCGTCCACGCGGAAGTCGCGCACCCACTGCAGCGCGGCGCCGAGGAAGTAGGCGCGCACCGGCTCGGCGTCCGGGCCGTCGAGATCGAGGCCGTCGCCCCACGGGGTGCGGTGACGATCGGTGAGGTACGGCGCGAGCTGCGGGAGGTAGTTCCCCTCCGGGCCGAGGTGGTTGTAGACGACGTCGAGGCACACCGCGAGGCCGAGCGCGTGCGCGCGGTCCACGAAGCGCTGCAGCGCCGCGGGCCCGCCGTACGCCGCGTGCACCGCCCAGCTCTGCACGCCGTCGTAGCCCCAGTTGCGCGCGCCGGCGAACGGCTGCACCGGCATGAGCTCGACGCAGGTCACGCCCAGCTCCGCCAGGCCGGGCAAGGCCTCGGCCGCCGCGTCCAGCGTGCCCGCCGCGGTGAACGTGCCGACGTGGAGCTCGTAGAAGACCAGCGCCTCGAGCGGCAGCCCCGCGAACGCGCGCCGCCAGCGGTGGCGCGCCGGGTCGAACACCTCGGACGCTCCGTGAACGCCGTCCGGCTGCGCGCGGGAGGCGGGATCGGGGAGCGCCCGCCCGCCCGGCAGCACGAGCTGGTAGCGCGTGCCATGGCCGGCGCCGCGGACCTCGCCGGTCCACCATCCTTCCGGCGCGGGCGCCAGCGGGTGATCGACGCCGTCGATCCGCACCGCCAGGCGCTCCGCGCGCGGCGCCCAGGCGCGGAAGCGGACGCCTCCGGTCGTGATCTCGGGGCCGTGTGCCGGACGCGACATGCGAGCAACGTAGCGCCTCCGGCCGCGCGCGGCGCGGGCTCGCCGCGGGGCCGTGTCGCCCGATCGCGGGGCGCACCGGCGCACGTTTGCGCGCGGTGCGCGCCGGCGCCAGCTTGCAGGTCGGAACGCGAATTCGGGGCTCGACTCTGCGACCTCTCGTGCGCTAGCTTGGCGTCCCCGTTTTCCGCGCTGCAGCTGCGCGTCCCCAGGCCCTTTTTCCGCTCAACCGTAAAAAGGAATTCCTGATGTCCACCTCTCCTGCCGCTCGTCCCACGTCGAACGCGCACCTCCTCGGCTGGGTCGACGAGATGGCGAAGCTCTGCAAGCCCGATCGCGTCTACTGGTGCGACGGCTCCGAGGCCGAGAAGAAGCGGCTGACCGACGACGCCGTCGCCGCCAAGGTCCTCATCCCGCTCGACCAGCAGAAGTGGCCCGGCTGCCACTACCACCACTCGAACTCGAGCGACGTCGCCCGCGTCGAGCACCTCACCTTCATCTGCACGCCGACGAAGGAGCAGGCCGGCCCGACCAACAACTGGATGGAGCCGAAGGAGGCCTACCGGAAGCTCGGCGCCATCTTCGACGGGTCGATGAAGGGCCGCACCATGTACGTGGTGCCGTACGTGATGGGCCCGAGCACCTCGCCCTTCGCGAAGGTCGGCATCGAGATCACCGACTCCGTGTACGTGGCCCTGAACATGGGGATCATGGCGCGCATGGGGAAGGTGGCCCTCGACCGCCTCGGCGACTCGGACGAGTTCAACCGCGGCCTGCACTCGGTCGCCGACTGCAACCCCGAGCGCCGCTTCATCTGCCACTTCCCGCAGGACAACACCATCTGGTCGGTGGGCTCCGGCTACGGCGGCAACGCGCTGCTCGGCAAGAAGTGCCTCGCGCTGCGCATCGCCAGCTACCTCGCGAAGAACGAGGGCTGGCTCGCCGAGCACATGCTGATCCTCGAGGCGGAGAGCCCGACCGGCGAGAAGCAGTACGTCGCGGCCGCGTTCCCCTCGGCCTGCGGCAAGACCAACTTCGCCATGATGATCCCGCCCGCCGCGTTCCCGGGCTGGAAGATCCGGACGGTCGGCGACGACATCTCCTGGATGCGGGTGGGCGAGGACGGCCGCCTCTGGGCGGTGAACCCGGAGAACGGCTACTTCGGCGTGGCCCCGGGCACGAACCGGAAGACGAACCCCAACGCGATGGACTCGGTCCGCAAGGACACCATCTTCACCAACGTCGCGCGCACGCCGGACGGTGACATCTGGTGGGAGGGGATGGACCACGAGGCGCCGGCCGAGCTGATCGACTGGAAGGGCCAGCCCTGGAAGAAGGGCTCCACCGAGAAGGCGGCGCACCCGAACAGCCGCTTCACCGCGCCGGCGAAGAACAACCCCGCCATCTCGCCGCTGGTGGACGATCCGAAGGGCGTGCCCATCTCGGCCATCATCTTCGGCGGGCGGCGCTCCACCACGGTCCCGCTGGTGCTCGAGGCGTTCAACTGGACGCACGGCGTGTACCTGGGCTCGACCATGGGCTCGGAGACCACCGCCGCCGCCACCGGCCAGGTCGGCGTGGTCCGCCGCGACCCGATGGCGATGCTGCCGTTCATCGGCTACGACTGCGGGAGCTACCTGCAGCACTGGCTCGACATGCAGTCGCGCATCCCGAACCCGCCCAAGATCTTCCTGGTGAACTGGTTCCGGAAGAGCGCCGAGGGCAAGTTCCTGTGGCCGGGCTACGGCGACAACATGCGCGTGCTGAAGTGGATGCTCGACCGCGCCGCCGGCCGCGCGCCCGCCCAGGAGACGCTGCTCGGGTACACGCCGGGTGACGCGGGCCTCGACCTGCACGGCCTCGACGTCTCGAAGGACGCGATCGCGGCCGCGACCCGGATCGACCTCGGCGAGTGGGAGCAGGAGCTGGAGTCGCAGTCCGAGTGGTTCGAGAAGCTCGGCAAGACGCTGCCCCGCCCGCTCGCGCTCCAGCGCGAGCTGCTGCTCGAGCGCGTCCGCGCCGCCCGCAAGGTGAAGTAGCGCGCTCCGCGCGAGACGTTCCGGGGGCCCGGCCGGCGACGGTCGGGCCCCTTCCCGTCGCGCCGGGCGAGCGGGACCGCCGCCCCCGTGTTAAGCGTCCGGGCATGTGCACCCTCGCCGTCGCCCTGCAGGCGGACCGCCGCTGGCCGGTGATCGTGGCCGCCAACCGCGACGAGCGGAACGGGCGCCCGTCGGAGGGCTGGGGCCTGCGCGACGGCGCGACCGGCATCCGCTACGCGGCGCCGCGCGACCTCCTGGCCGGCGGCACCTGGATCGGCCTCTCGGCGCGCGGCGTGTTCGCGGGCGTGACGAACTACCACGCGCCGGCGCAGTGGTACCCCGACCCGGAGCGCCGCTCGCGGGGCGACCTCGTCCCGCTCGCGCTCGCCGCCCCGGACGCGGAGGCCGCGCGCGCGGCCGTCGAGCGGGCGGACGCGGCGCAGTGGAACCCGTTCCACCTCGTGGTCGCCGACGCGCGCGCCGCGTTCCTCTGGTGGTTCGACGGCGAGGCCTCCGGGATCGAGCCGCTCGGCCCCGGCCTGCACGTGGTCACCGAGACCTCGCCGCACGGGCGCGGCCCGCGCCCCGACCTGGTGCGCGCCCACTGGCCGCTCGAGCCCTCGGTGCCCCGCCTGCGAGAGGTGCTGACCCAGCACGCGGCGGTGCCCGGCACCGGCACCGCGCTCGCCACCTGCATCCACATGGACCCGGACTACGGCACCCGCTCGTCGGCGCTGGTGCGCCTCGCGCCCGAGCTGGACCGCTCGGAGCTGTACGCGACCGACGCGCGCCCCTGCCTCGGACCGTACCAGGACCGGGCCGACCTCGTCGCCGCGCTGGCGCGGTCGGCTTGACAGCGCGCCCGCCGGGCGCCATCCAAGGAACCGCCATGGGACTCCTCGATCGGATCACCTTCCAGAAGCAGACGGCCGAGCCCCCCGAGTCGATCGACGTCCAGCCCGATCACGCGATCCGCATCGTGTGGCCGGGCGGGCGCGAGACGACCCTCACCTCGTGGGCGCTGCGCGACTTCTGCCCGTGCGCGTCGTGCGTGGAGGAGGGCACCGGCAAGAAGCTGCTCGACTCCTCCACCATCCCGCCCGACATCCACCCGCTGGAGATCAACCCGGTGGGCGCGTACGCGATCCAGATCCAGTGGTCCGACGGCCACAACACCGGCCTCTACGCCTGGCCGACGCTGCGCCACGCCTGCGGGCTGGAGTAGGCGGCGCCTCGGCTCCGGGACCGCTCCGCGGCCCGCGCCCGCGGTGAGCGGCCTACAGCGGACTTCTTCCAGGTGCCGCGACGGGCGCGTGCCGGTTCACCTCGGGCGCGTGCCCCTCGCGCGCACCGCCGAAGCGGATCGCGCGCGGGTCGCCGCGACCGCCGCGGAGGGCGTGGACCAGCAGCTTGGCGGTGTTCGCGTCGGCGTGCCCGGCCAGCACCTCCGCCACGATGACGTCGGCGGCGCCGCGCGCGTCGTAGGCCGCGGAGCGGTACGCGCGCGGCCGCGTCAGCGCCGCGAACGCGCTCGCCACCGACACCACCTCCACCGCCCGCGAGGGCGCGGCGCCCATGCCCGGGTAGCCCTGCCCGCAGCGCCAGTGGTGGCAGCGGGCCGCCGCCACGGCCGGGTGCGGGCCCAGCTCGCGGGCGAGCTGGAACGCGCCGAGCAGCGGGTGGGCCGCGATCCGGTGCGCCTCGCGGATCTCCAGCCGGTCGGCGCGCTCCACCACCGTCGCCGGCACGTGGCGCATGCCGAGGTCGTGCAGCAGCGCCGCCGCGGCCAGGTCCGGCAGCGCGCGCGCCCCGCCCACCGCGCTGAGCAGCATGCGGACCGCCACCGCCGCGGTGGTGAACGCGTGGAGGTGGAGCGCCGGCCGCTCCGCGCGGAGCGCCAGCAGCTCCTCGACCAGCCGCTCGGTCAGGCCGGCCGCGGCCACCGCCCGCGCCACCGCGTCGCGGGCCCCGGCGCGCGCGAACAGCGCCCGGTAGGCCGGGTCGTCCAGCGCCACCTCGAGATCGCCGCCCAGCGGCGTGTCCGCGAGCGCGCGGCGCGGCGCCGGCCGCGCGTGCTGGGCCGCCTCCTCGATGGACTCGGGCGACACCACCAGGCCGCGGCGAGCGACCACCCGGCCCTGGCAGTCGAGCAGATCCTCGGCGAGCGTGAGCCGGTCGAACACCGACACGAGGCTAGCAGGCCCGCGCCGCGCGGCGGGAGCCACCGCCCCATCGAGAACGGCGGCCGCGCGATCGGGGGCCCGCGGAGGAAGGAGCGAGCCCCGGGACGCCGGGGCGCACGCTAGCGGCGCCGGCCCCGCGCGAGCGCCCGGTCCATCTCGCGCTTCGACTCCCGCTCGGCGATGGCCCCGCGCCGGTCCTCGTGCGAGCGCCCGCGCGCCAGGCCCAGCTCCACCTTGGCCCAGCCCTGCTTGAAGTAGATCCGGAGCGGCACGAGCGTGTAGCCGCGCTGCTCGACCTTGCCGCGGACGCGGTCGATCTCGGCCCGGTTCATGAGGAGCTTCCGGTCGCGCAGCGGCGCGTGGCCGAAGTGCGCCGCCTGCTGGTACTCGCCGATGCGGCAGTTCAGCAGCCACAGCTCCTCGCCGCGCGGCATCGCGTACGCGTCGGACAGGTTGACGTTGCCCTCGCGCAGCGACTTCACCTCGCTGCCGGTGAGCACCAGCCCTGCCTCCCAGGTGTCCTCGACGTCGTAGTCGAAGCGCGCGCGGCGGTTGGACGCCGCCACCTTCTCCGCGGCGTCCGCCGCCTTGCCGCCGGCCTTGCCCTTCATGGCAGCCTGCCGTTGTCGATGAGGCGGGTGGCGCCGAACCACGCGGCGAGCAGCAGCACGCTGCCGGGCTCGGCGCGCGCCACCGGCGCGAGCGTCTCGGGGTGGACGATCTCGACGTAGTCCACCCGGCCGCCGGCCGCCTCGAGGCGGGCGCGCGCGCCGGCCCGCAGCGAGGCCGCGTCCCGCTCGCCACGGGCGGTGGCCTCGCGCGCGGCGGCGAGCGCCCCCGAGAGCGCGAGCGCGCGGCGCCGCTCGTCCGGCGAGAGGTACGCGTTGCGCGAGGAGAGCGCCAGGCCGTCCGGCTCGCGCACGATGGGCATGCCCACGATCTCGATGCCGAAGGCGAGGTCGCGCACCATGGCGCGGATCACGGCCACCTGCTGCCAGTCCTTCTCCCCGAACAGCGCCACGTGCGGGCGGGTCAGGTTGAACAGCTTCGCGACCACCGTGGCCACGCCGCGGAAGTGGCCCGGGCGCGAGGCGCCGTCCAGGCCCTGCGAGGCGCGCTCCACCGTGACCCAGGTCTCGTGCCCCGGCGCGAACATCAGGGCCGGGTCGCTCGGCGCGAGCACCGCGTCGAGGCCCGCGGCGGCGCACTTCGCGAGGTCGCCCTCGAGGTCGCGCGGGTAGCGGGCCAGGTCCTCGGTCGGACCGAACTGCGTCGGGTTGACGAAGATGGTGCCCACCGCCAGGCCGCGGCGGCCGCCCTCGTCGGCGCGGCGCCTCGCCTCCCGCATGAGCGAGAGGTGGCCCTCGTGCAGGTAGCCCATGGTCGTGACCAGGGCGATGCGCGTGCCGGCCTCGCGCGCGGCGGTGCAGCGGGCCTGCCAGGAGGCCGGATCGGTGATCAGCTCGGTTGTCTTCACCTTGGGTGTGCTCGATCCCGGCGCTAGATGGGGGCGCCGATGGCGTCCGGCGGCTCTTCCTCCGCCGCTTCGGCGTGGCGCTCCACCGGAACGAGGCGGACCGAGCTGGAGTGGAAGCTGTGCGCGTCGTCGGGGAACGCGCGCGCCTTCACCTCGCCCACGTACGCGCCCACCGCGTCCTGCACGGCGGCGCCGACCTCGCCGAAGCGCTTCACGAACCTGGGCGTGAAGGACGCGTCGAGGCCGAGGAGGTCGTTCAGCACCAGCACCTGCCCGTCGCAGTGCGGGCCCGCGCCGATGCCGATGGTCGGGACGCGCAGCTGCGAGGTGACGATGCGGGCCAGCTCGGAGGGGATGCACTCCAGCACCAGCGCGTAGCACCCGGCCGCCTCGAGGGCGCGGGCGTCGCGCAGGATCTGCTGCGCCTTCTCCGAGTCCTTCCCCTGCACCACGTAGCCGCCCATCTTGTGGACCGACTGCGGGGTGAGGCCGATGTGGCCCATCACCGGCACGCCGGCGCGGACGATCCGCCGGATCACCTCGCCGAACTCGGCGCCGCCCTCGAGCTTGACGGCCTCGGCGCCGCCCTCCGCCACCAGCCGCATGGCGGCCTTCACCGCCTCGTCGGCGCTGGCCTGG
Organism: Anaeromyxobacter sp. K; assembly: GCF_000020805.1. Classification (NCBI taxonomy): domain Bacteria; kingdom Pseudomonadati; phylum Myxococcota; class Myxococcia; order Myxococcales; family Anaeromyxobacteraceae; genus Anaeromyxobacter; species Anaeromyxobacter sp. K. The sequence continues at coordinate 4,206,465 of NC_011145.1, forward strand.
TAGCTTCCGAAGCTCATGTCGGTGACGAGGTGGGCCCGGCCGTCGCCGCGGGCGAGCCCGCGCCGCACCATGGCCGAGTGGTAGACCATCTGGTCGAGCGTGACCGGCAGCGTGGACTCGTGGCCCTGCACCGCCATGCCCAGCGAGTCGCCCACCAGCACCGCGTCCACGCCCGCGACCGCGACGAGCCGCGCGGCGGTCGCGTCGTAGGCGGTGACCATGGCGATGCGCTCGCCGGACTCCTTCATCCGGCGCAGCTCGTGGATGGTGACGTGCTTGCGTGGCGCGGGGGGATGGGACGACATCTTCGACGACCTCCGGTGTAGGCCCCGGGTCCGGGGTCCTGCCCATTGGTGAGGCGAGGAGACGACTCTAATACGTCCTGGTGCCCAGCGGTACGTAGTGCTGCGTGCCCTTGCGATGCTTGCGAATGACCGCGAGCAGCGCCTCGAGGTCCTCGGGCTCGGACTCCACGTCGATGTCGCTGGTGTTGACCACCAGCAGCGGCGTGTCCTCGTAGTGGAAGAAGAAGTCGTTGTAGGCCTTCGCGAGCGCCTCGACGTAGGCGGGATCGAGGCCCCGCTCGAAGTCGCGGCCGCGCTTCTTGATGCGCGACAGGAGCACGTCGGTGCGGGCCTGCAGGTAGATCACGAGGTCCGGCCGGACCACCCGCGGGCCGAGCAGCTCGTGGATCTGCCGGTAGAGCGCCAGCTCGGCCGGCTCCAGCGTCAGGGTCGCGAAGATGCGGTCCTTCGCGAACAGGTAGTCGGCCACCGTGGAGCTGGAGAACAGGTCCTGCTGGAAGAGCACCTGCTGCTGCTGGAAGCGCGAGAGCAGGAAGAACACCTGCGCCTGGAAGGCGTGCTTCTTCCGGTCTGCGTAGAACGCAGGGAGGAACGGGTTCGACTCCGCCTCCTCCAGGACCAGGCGAGCGCCCAGGCGCTCGGCCAGCACCTGGGCAAGGGTCGTCTTGCCCACACCGATGGGTCCTTCGACCGCGATGTACCGAGGGCGTTCCATCCGGAAGCTCGCAGGAACGCGCGAGATTGCCACGCGTCGAGGTCGCCCGCAAGGCGCGCCCGCGGCGGGCCGTCCCGCGGGCCGGCGGGCCGTCGCGCTGCGGCGATCTGACATCCGGATCGTGGGATCCATGATCCCGGGATCAGGGCTGGCCTTGACCCCGCATGTGCAGCCACGTATCGTCATGCCGATTCGCAGGGCGGGAGCTGGAACGCGGGGCTCGGAGGCGGAGATGCGGAGCAGGGTGGCGGTCGGGCAGAAGGCCGTGGCGAAGGCCGGGAAGGCGCAGGAGGACGGGATCGACCCCGCCTACCACCGCGCCATCCTCAAGATCGCGCTCGAGCTCAAGAAGCCGAACGCCCCCAGCTACGACGCCATCGTGGCGACGACCATCCGGTCGATGAAGCTCGACCCGGTCGCGTTCCGGCGGTACCTCGGCGAGAACGGCGCTCGGAACATGAGCCTGATGCTCGCCACCGCCCGCACCGGAGGCCTCTAGGCCACCGGGCACGGCTCACGGGCGCCCGTTCGACGGATGGGGTCGGTCGGGGCGGGCGGGGAGATTGAGGACGGGCGCCCGTGACTTCTCCGCTGCACGTCAGCCCAGCGTGCGCTCCAGCGCGGCCCACTCGGCCAGCGTGAGCGTCTCGCCGCGGCGGCCCGGGTCCACCCCGGCGGCCGCGAACGCGGCCTCGAGCCGCGCCGGATCCGCGAGCTTCGCCGAGCCGAGCGCGTTGCGCAGCGTCTTGCGCCGCTGACCGAAGCCGGCCTTCACCAGCCGCCGGAAGCGCGCCGGGTCCGCCACCGCGTCCGCGGGCGGGCGGAACAGCGCGCAGAGCACCGCGCTCGCGACCTTGGGCGGCGGCCAGAACGCGCCGGGCGGCACGATCCGCTCCACCGACACGTCCGCCTCGCGCTGCAGGAGCACCGAGAGCACGCCCCAGTCCCGGCTCGCGGGCGGGGCCGCGAGCCGCTCGGCCACCTCGCGCTGGAGGAGGAACACCGCGCGCGACACGTGCGCCACCTGGTCGAGGATCGAGAACAGGATCGGGCTGGTGAGGTGGTACGGCAGGTTCCCCACCACCGCGAGCCGCGGCCCCTCTCCCGCGGCCGCCGCCGCCCCGAAGCGCGCCGCCAGGTCGGCGTAGTCGAGCCGCGCCGCGTCCGCCTCGAGCAGCGTGATCCGGTCGCCCAGCTCGCCGCGCAGCACCCGGACCATGTCGCGGTCGCGCTCCACCGCCGCCACGCGCGCGCCCCGCGCCAGCAGCCGCGCGGTGAGGTGGCCGAGGCCCGCCCCGAGCTCCAGCACCGCGTCGCCGGCGCGCGGCGCGGCGAGGCGCGCGATGTCGTCGAGGACGGCCTCGTCCCCGAGGAAGTTCTGGCCCCAGCTCTTCTTCGCGCGGAGGTCGTACCGGTCGAGCAGCGCGCGCGGGCTCGGATAGTGGTCGGTCATCGCGGGGCGCAGTATGCCCCGGCGCGGCCGCGCCGTCCCGCCCGCCGCTCGGGGGCGCGAGCCGTCAGGTCGCCGGGGCGGCCCGTCCGCGCGGCCGGTGCGGGCGCGGCGGCGTGAGCGCCACCCAGCAGACCAGGATCCCGACCACGATGTCGTTCACCGCCAGTCCGGCGTCGAGGTAGCCGAGCACGAACGGCGACAGCACGGCCCAGGCGCCCAGCACGACGTTAACGGCCTGGAGGCGCGGCAGCGCCATGGCCAGGAACGCCACCAGGAAGATGGCGAGGCCGAGGAAGATGTGATCGCCGAACTCCGGCGTGCGCGGGCCCGCGACCAGCCCGGTCGCGAGCATCCACCCGCCGAACACCACGTTGAGCCACCGCAGGGACATGACCGCTCCGATCCTCCTGCCGATCAATAGGAACGGACGGTCGCGGCCGCAGGGGCCGGGCGGGCGGGCGCCCGCTGCGGCGGGCTGCGCGGGTGCGGCCGGATCAGAGGCGCCAGGCGGGATCGGCGTTCAGGTCCGGCCCGGCCCGCTCGCCGCGGAGCAGCGCGTGCGTGCCGGCGACGGCGATCATGGCGGCGTTGTCGGTGCAGAGCCTGACCGGCGGGATGAAGACGGACATGCCCTCGTACTCGGCGGCGCGGGCGGTGGCGGCGGCGCGCAGCCGGCTGTTCGCGGCCACGCCGCCCGCCAGCACCAGCCGCGCGAACTGGAGGCGGCGCGCGGCGCGGAACGCCTTCTCCACCAGCGCGCGCACGATCGCCTCCTGGTAGCTCGCGCACAGGTCGGCGAGCGCGGGCCCCTCGGGGACGCCGTGCTTCTTCACGTGGTGCAGCAGCGCGGTCTTCAGCCCGGAGAAGCTGAAGTCGAGGTCGGCGCCCTTCACGATCGCCTTCGGGAAGCGGATCGCGGCCGGGTCGCCCTCCTTCGCCAGCCGGTCGATGGCGACGCCGCCGGGGTACGGCAGGCCGAGCAGCTTCGCGCCCTTGTCGAACGCCTCGCCGGCCGCGTCGTCGCGCGTCTGCCCGAGCAGGCGGTAGTCCCCGAAGCCGTGCGCGGCATAGAGCGAGGTGTGCCCGCCCGACACCACCAGCCCGAGGTACGGGAACGCGGGCGGCACCTCCGCGAGGAACGCCGCGACCAGGTGGCCCTCGAGGTGGTTCACGCCGACCAGCGGCTTGCCCCAGGCGAGCGCCAGCGCCTTCGCGGCCTGCACGCCCACCAGCAGCGCGCCCACCAGCCCCGGCCCGCTCGTCACCGCCACCGCGTCGAGGCCCTCGGGCCCGACGCCGGAGCGCGCCAGCGCCTCGTCCACCACCGGCATCACCTGCACCACGTGGTTGCGGCTCGCCAGCTCCGGCACCACCCCGCCCCAGCGCCGGTGGATGTCGATCTGCGTGGACACCACGTCCGAGAGCGCGCGCCGGCCGTCCTCGACGACCGCGCAGGCGGTCTCGTCGCAGGAGGTCTCGATGGCGAGCACTCGGGTCGGCATGACGGGGGCGGAAGGTAACGCGGTCCGGCCTCGCGCGCGAGCGCAACCCGCGGCGCGGGGCTCGCGCCTCCGGGGGACTACCGGAGCTGCCGGCCGAGGATGTCGCGGACCGCGCGTGCCTCGGGGCCGCTCGGCGACAGCTCCAGGAAGCGCGTGTACGCGGCGCGGGCCTGCGACGCGCGCCCGGCGCCCTGGTGGATCTCGCCGCGCAGCAGCCAGGCGGGCGCGTAGCCCGGGTCGAGCTCGATGGCGCGGTCGAGCGCGCGGACGGCGTCCCCCGAGCGCTGCGCGTCGTGCAGCGCGCGAGCGAGCCCGACGTACCCGGGCGCCGTCGGGCGCAACCCCACCGCGCGCCGGTAGTCGACGGCGGCCTCGGCGAACCGGCCCTCCTCGTACTTGCGGGCGGCGGCGGCGAGCAGGCGGCGCGGATCCGCGCTCTCCGCGCGCGGAACGGCCGCAGCGGGCGCCGCGGTCGCCGCCGGGGCCGCGGTCGGCTCCACGGCCGCGGCCACCGGCGCGGGCGAGGGCGCCTCGGTCGCGACGGGGGCGCTCGCGGTCGCGACGGCAGGATCGGCGTGCGCCGGCGGCGCGGGCTCGACGGGCGCGGCGGCCGTGGCCGGCTGGACGGCCGGGGCGGCGGCCGGGCCGGCGGCTGTGGTCGCGGGGGCGGCGGGCGCGGGCCCGGCGCTCGCGCCGCGCCCCCGCAGCGCGACCGCGCCGGCGACGGCCGCGAGGACGAGCACGCCGAGGCCGATCGCGAACGGCGCGCGCGAGCGGGCCGGCGCGCGCGACGGCGCCGCCGGTGCCGGGGGCGGGCCCGGGATGACGGCCGCGGCCGGCGTGGGCTCCGGGCGCGCGCGCGGTGCGATGGGCGCCGCCATCGACGGCGCGGCCGGCGCGACCGGCGTCGCCGGCGCCGGCGCGGGCCGCCGCGCGGGGGCGGCCAGCGAGGGCGGCGGGGGCAGCGACCCGGGCGGCGGCAACGGCATCGAGAAGCCGCCCTGGGGGACGAAGCTCGGCGGCGCCGCAGGCGGCTCGGGGCGCGCGGCCGCGGCGCGCGACGGCTCGGGGGCGGGCTCGACGGCCTCCGGCGCGGGCGCGTGCGGCGCGGAACGCCCCACCGGCCCGGCGAACCAGTCCACGCCCTGCGGCTCCGGCGTCGCCTCCGCCGGCGCGGTGCGCGCGGGCCGGCCCAGGCGCGGCGCCTGCTCGACCGGCTCCGGCGCGGCCTCGACCGCGGGCGGTGGCGCGGCGGCCGGCTCGGGCGCGGGCGGGACCGCCACCTCCTTCGCGATCCCCTCGAAGAAGAGCTTCGAGATCACGCCGGCGGCGGCCAGGTCGTCGTAGTCCGCCTCCTCGATCACCTGCTCGAGCGGGCGCCGCCCGTCGAACAGGCGCAGCAGCGCGTTCACGTCGTCGGGGATCTCCGCCAGCCGCTCGGCCAGCGCGGCCGGGTCGATCTCGAAGACGCGGTCGAGCGAGGGAAGCTGCTCGACGATGCGGCCCCACTCGTCGATGCGGCGCATGCCCTCCATGAGCAGCCCCTGCGTCGAGACCGGGATCCGCTCCTCGCGCTCGATGGGCTTGAACTCGATGGCGAACTCGCCCTCCTGCCAGTTCAGCAGCCGGTAGAACGCGTTCTCGCCGGTGACCTTGCCGCCCAGCTCGCAGTCGAGGATGCGGCCGTCCTTGAAGTAGCAGACGGCCTCGAGCCCCCGGCGGCTCTTCACGTGGAGCGCGCCGGACTTCTTCCCCATCTCCAGCGTCTGGACCAGGTCCACCACGCCCATGTCGGACAGGTTGCCGGCGAAGCTCGCCTTCAGGTCCTTCTTCTCGAGCCGCTCCTTCTCCTTCTTCTGGAGGAGGAGCTTCACGCGGGTGACGATCTCCTTGATGTAGATGGGCTTCGTCAGGTAGTCCTCGACGCCCAGCTCGAGGCCCTTCACCTTGTACTCGACCGACTTCTGGCCGGTCAGGAAGATGAACGGCGTCCCGCGGTGACGCTCGTCCTCCTTCAGCCGCCGGCACAGCTCGAAGCCGTCCATCTCCGGCATCTTGGTGTCGGAGAGGATCAGGTCGGGCGGCGAGACCGCGCACCGCTCCAGCGCGTCGCGCCCGTTCACGGCGGTCGTGACGGTGAAGCCCGCCTTCTTGAGCGAGACCTCCATCACCCGCAGTGACTTGGGGTCGCCGTCGACGAGGAGCAGGTGCTGCTTCGCCAAGCTGCCGCCTTTCCGCACGTTTCCGTACGTCTACACGCGCCGCGATGACGCCCGGATCTCGCAGCAACGGCCCGGCGGAGTCAAGGCGCGGAACCCGGGGACAGCGCGCGCCCGGGGACGATCAGCGCCCGCGCCGCTCGGCGCGCCGCGCCTCCAGGTTGCGCAGCTCGCGCAGCGCGTCGGCGTTGCGCGGGTTCGCCGCCACCGCGGCGCGGAACATGCGCTCGGCCTGGCCCACGTCGCCGTCGTCGCGCGCCAGCAGGCCGGCCACCTGGCACACGCGATCGCTCGCCGCGCCGCCGGGCTCGCGCAGCGCCTGCTCGACCAGGGCGCGCGCCCGATCGAGATCCCGGCGCTGCGGGTCGGCCAGGAAGGTGTGCGCGACGGCGGCCAGGTACTCCGGGCGCGGGTCGGCGCGCACCGCCGACTCGTAGAACCCCCGCGCGCGCGCCAGGTCGCGCGTGCGCAGGCACGCCTCGCCCTTCTGGAAGTCCACCCGCGCCGACTCGGCCTGCGCCGGCGTCACGCCGTGCGCGCCACGCACCGCGAGGTACTCGGCCCGCTTGCGGTCGTCGGACAGGGTCTCGTACGCCTCGTTCACCGCGGTGAAGAAGTCGCGCACCTGCTCGGCCAGATCCGCGAGCGCCGGCGCGGCGAAGCGATCGGGGTGGAACTGGCGCGCGAGCTGGAGGAAGGCGCGCTTCACCTCGTCGCGGCCGGCGGTGGCCTCCAGGCCGAGGCGGGCGAACAGGTCGCGCTCCCGCGCGCGCGGCGCGGCGGCGAGCAGCGCGGCCCGGAGCGCGGCCTCGGGCGAGCCGGGCGGCGCGCCGGCCGGCGGCGGCGGGGAGGCGGCGGGGGCTGCGGGCGCGGCGGGCCGTGGCGCCGCGGCGGGAGGCCGCCCGGCGAACGGCCCGATGCCCATGTTGCGCATCGCCTGCTGCAGCAGGCGCTGGCGCCGCTCCCGCGCCTCCGCCGGATCGCTGCGGCGCGCCGGGACGGCGGGCGCGGGCGGCGGCGCGGCGGGCGCGGCCGCCGCCGCTGCGGGGGCGCCGGTGCGAGCGGGCGCGATCGGCTCGGGCTCCGGCTCGAGCTCGAGCACGAGGCCGGCCGCGGTCTCGCCGCTCGGCTGCCGCCCGGTGGCCGGCACCGCCAGCCCGAGCAGCAGCAGCGCCGCGAGCACGGCGCGCGCGCGCTCCGGCTCCACCTCGTCGCCGGCGAAGAACGCCTCCAGCGTCGCGGACGGCGTGAGCCGGCGCAGCAGCGCCTGCTCCGGCGCGGTCCAGCGGAAGGCGCCGGCCACCTCCGCGTAGCCCGAGGCGAGGCGCACCGCCTGGTGCGCGACGGGCTGCAGCGCCGACACGACCAGCGCGCCGGCCTGCGGCCGCTCCAGCGCGTCCACGATGGTGCGCAGCGGCGACAGCCGGCTGCCGCGGGTCCACTCCGGCACGGGCGCGGCCGGATCGAAGCGGAAGGCGCCCGCGTCGAGCGCGGCGATGAGCGCGAAGTAGCCGGCCTGCTGCTCGGCCAGCGTCCGGTCCACGTCGGCGCGCGAGACCGCGCCCAGCTCGACCAGGATCTCTCCCTGCGGGCGCCGGGTGGAGGCCATCAGCCCGAGGCTGCGCGAGAGCGCGTCGATGTCGATGAGCCCCGCCTGCAGGAGCAGCAGCCCGAGCGGCCGGAACCCGGTCACCACCTGCGCGCCGACGGGCCGCCCGTCGCGCAGCCACAGCCGCGAGGTGCCGCCCTCGTGCGCCACCTCGAGCAGGCCGGTGGCGCGCACGTTCAGCGCCTCGAGCAGGATCGCGGCGAGCGGCGTGCGGGCCAGGTCGCCCGGGGCCTCGAGGACGGACATTCGCGACATCTTACCGCGGGCGGGCGTCGTGCGCTCCCGGTGCGGCCGCGCGGGCGTTTTCGGTTTGACCCGGCCACGCCCGCGCCGCAGAGTCGGCGGACGGGGCGGCGGCACCGGGATCCACCTGGGACGGGTCGGCATGGGCGGCATCGGCATCGTGAACAACCCCCGCTCGCGGCGGAACCGGCGCGACCCGCGCCTGGGCGAGCGGCTGCGGGCGCGACTCGGCGACGCGGGCGAGCTGATCGACGCCGCCACCCCCGACGCGCTCGACCGCGCCGTGGAGCGCTTCCGCGCGCGCGGGGTGGACGTGCTCGGGATCGGCGGCGGCGACGGCACCGCGCACGTGGTGCTCTCGGCGTTCGCGGACGCGTACGGCGACGCGCCGCTGCCGCAGATCCTGCTGCTGCGCGCCGGGGCCATGAACACGGTGGCGCACGGCAACGGGATCCGCGGCGGCCCGGAGGCCATCCTGAGGGCGGTCCTCGCACGGCGGCAGCAGGGGATCCCCCTCGCCACCGTCGAGCGCGACCTGCTCCGCGTCGAGGCCGACGGGATCGCCACCCGCCACGGGTTCATCTTCGGCACCGGCGCGGTGGTGGCGTTCCTGGAGGCGTACTACGCGACGGGCCGGCCCTCCCCGCTCACCGCGGGCCTCCTGCTCGCGCGCTCGGTCGGCTCGGCGCTGGTGCGCGGGCCCTTCGCCGCCTCGCTCACCCGCCGCGATCCGCTCCGGGTGTGGAGCGACGGCGAGGAGTGGACCGACGCGCGCTACCTCGCGCTCGTGGCCGGCTCCACGCCCGACATCGGCTTCGGCTTCCGGGCGTTCCACCGGTGCGGCGAGCAGCCCGGGTCGTTCCACGCGGTCGGGGTCACCGCCAGCCCGCTGCAGATCGCGCTCGCGCTGCCGCGCATCCGCGCGGGGCGGCCGTGGAAGCGGCGCCACGCCCAGGACGAGGTGGCGCGCGAGCTGCGGGTCGAGGGCGACGGGCTGCGCTTCACGGTGGACGGCGACCTGTACGGCCCGGCGCGGGCGGTGCGGATCTCGACCGGTCCGGGCGTCGAGCTGGTGGTGCCCTGACCGCGTTTTCCCGGGCGGATCCTTTTGACCGGTGAGGGGGTCGCGACTAACCTTCCCGGTCCCACCATGCGCCTGAGCCACGCGGGAGCGAGCGACGTCGGGCGGAAGCGCGCCCACAACGAGGATGCGTTCCTGCTCCTCCCCGAGGAGCAGCTCTACTGCGTCGCCGACGGGATGGGCGGCCACGCCTCCGGCGAGGTGGCGGCGCGCATCGCGGTCGAGGAGATGGCCGAGTTCTTCCGGATCACCGGCCGGGACGACGAGGCCACCTGGCCCTTCCGGCCGGACCCGGTCCGCGACGCCGACGAGAACCGGCTCCTCACCGGCGTGAAGCTCGCGAACCTGCGCATCCACGAGCGGGCCCGGACCGACGAGCGGCTCCACGGGATGGGCACCACCCTGGTCGCGGCGCAGTTCCCCCGCGACGGGCGCGAGGTGCTGGTCGGCCACGTGGGCGACAGCCGCGCGTACCTGTTCCGGCGCGGCGCGCTGCGGCAGCTCACCGAGGACCACTCGCTGCTCAACGACTTCCGGCGCACGCGCCAGCTCACGCAGGCCGAGATCGAGGCGTTCCCGCACAAGAACGTGATCGTCCGCGCGCTCGGCATGAAGGAGTCGGTCGAGGTGGACCTGCTCCGCGAGCCGCTCGAGGACGGGGACGTGGTGCTGCTCTGCTCCGACGGCCTGTCGGGCATGGTGCCGGACGCGCGCATCGCCGAGGTGCTGCGCGCGGTGCCGGGCGACCTCCGCCGCGCGGCCCAGGCGCTGGTCGACGCGGCCAACTCGGCCGGCGGCGCCGACAACGTGACGTGCGTGCTGGTCCAGGCGCAGGGCTGACGTCTCAGCCCGCCCCTCCCTCGCGCACCCGATCCGCGTCCGCCGCGATCGCGTCCTCGACGACCTCGCCGGGCGCGAGCGCGGTGCCCGCCCACAGCACCGCCCGGCGCACCGCCGCGCCGGCGGGCACGCGGCAGCCCGGTCCCACCACCGCGCCGGGCCCGACCTCGGCGCCCGCCGCCACCTCCGCGCCGGCGCACACCAGCGCCGGCCCGGTGAGCCGGGCGCCCGGGTCCACCCGCGCGCCGGGGGCGATCCTCACGCCGGGCAGCCGCTCCACCGCGCCCGCGAACGGATCCGCCCCCGCGAAGCGCGCCAGCGGCACGCGGCCGGCGAGCAGGTCGCGGTTCGCCTCGAGGTAGCGCTCCGGCGTGCCGAGGTCGTTCCAGTACCCGGCGGCGACGTGGCCGCGGATCGCGCCGGACGCCATCAGCGGCGGGTAGACGTGGCGGTTCACGTCGGCCTCGAACGGCTCGGAGGGCACCGCGTCGAGCAGCGCCGCCGAGAGCACGTGCACGCCCGAGAAGTGCCAGGGCCGGAGCCCCTCCCCGCCCGGCCCGAACCGCGCGGCGATGCGCCGCACCGCGCCGCCCGCGTCCACCTCGACCGCGGCGTAGCGCGCGCCGGCCGGCATGGGGAGCAGCACCAGGGTGGCGAGCGCGCCCGAGGCGCGGTGCGCGGCGAGCGCGGCGCCGAGATCCACGTCGAACAGCACGTCGCCGTTCACGAGCAGGATCTCGTCCGCGCCGCGGAGCGCCGCGCGCGCCTCGCGGAGCGCGCCGCCGGTCCCGGCGATGACCGGCTCGCGCGAGACGGTCAGCGACAGCCCCAGCGCGCGCGCGGCCGCCTCGGCCTCGGCGGCCATGAGGTCCGGCAGGTGGTGCACGTTCACCACCGCGCGGCGCACGCCCGCCCCGGCCAGCAGCGCCAGCGAGCAGCGGACGAGCGGCACCCCGCACACCGGCACCGCCGGCTTGGGGACGCGCGCGGTGAGCGGGCGCAGCCGCGTCCCGAGCCCGGCACAGAGGACCATCCCGGCGAGGTCGCCCATGGTAGACGCGAGTCTAACCGATGGCCTCCGCGGCGCGACTCCGGCTCATGTACTTCCTGTACTACGGGAACGTGGGCGTGGCGCAGCCGTACCTGGCCGCGTACCTGCGCGGCCTGGGCTTCAGCGGCGAGCAGATCGGCACCGTCCAGATGATCCCCTCGCTGCTCGCGCCGGTGGTGGCGATGTCGTGGGCGACGTTCGCCGACCGCCACGCCACCCCGGCCCGCGGGCTGCGCCTCGCCACCGCCTGGAGCGCGCTCTGCGTGCTGGCGCTGCCGTTCGCGCGCACGCCGGCGGCGGTCGGCGCGGTGCTGGTCGCCGCGGCGCTCGGGGACCGCGCGTACGTGCCGCTGCTCGACTCGGTGACCCTGGAGCACACCCGGGCGCGGCCGGAGCGGTCCTACGCCTCGGTCCGGCTGTTCGGCTCGATCGGCTTCGTGGTGCTGGCGCTCGCGGCCGGGCGCGCGCTCACGCTGCGCGGCAACCGCCCGGCCGACCTGCTCGTGCCGTCGCTCATGACCGCGCTCGTGGCCGGCTACGCGCTGGCGGCGCGGCGGCTGCCGGCGCACGCCGGGCCGCCGCACGAGGACCGCCCGGGCCCGCGCGACATGCTCGCGCTGCTCCGCCGGCCGGCGCTGCCGCTCCTGCTGGGCGCGTGCGCGGTGCACTGGGCCGCCTGCGCGCCGTACCACCTGCTGTTCGGCGTGTACGTGCGCGACCGCGGCCTGCCCGCCGACGTGACCGGGCTCGGCACCGCCGCGGGCGTGGCGGCCGAGATCGCCGTGCTGCTCCTGTTCCCCAGGCTGGAGCGGCGCCTGTCGCTGCGCGGGCTCCTCGCCGCCTCGTTCCTGGGCTCGGCGGTGCGCTGGGCGCTGCTCTGGCGCGCCGAGGGCGCGGCGGCCATCGTGCTGCTGCAGCTCCTGCACGGCCTCACCTTCGGCCTGTTCTGGGCGGCCGCCATGAAGGGCATGGCCGAGGTGGTGCCGGCGCGGCTCCGCGCCACCGGCCAGGCGCTGTTCAGCGCGGTGGTGTTCGGGGCCGGCAACGGGGTCGGGTTCGCGCTCTCCGGCGCCGCCTACGACCGGCTCGGCTCGGTGGCCCCGCTGTTCGCGGGCGCCGCGCTGCTGGAGCTGGCGCTGGTGGGCGTGGGCCTCGCCGCGGCCGCCGCGCTGGCGGCGGCGCGCGCCCGCGGGACCGGCCCGGCCGCGCCGTGATCCAGCCCGCGGTCAGGTGAGGTCGCGCAGCCGCCGGGCCCCGAGCGCCTCGCGCAGCACCAGGAACAGCTCGGCGGTGGCCACCGCGTCGGTGAGCGCGTCGTGCGCCTGGTAGTCGGGGAGGCCGAGCCGGCGCCGCGCGGCCGAGAGGTTCAGGACCGGCGGGTCGGCGGGCAGCTCCGGGAAGCGCCGGCGCTCGCGCGCGTCGAGGCGGAGCAGGAGCTTCACCGTGTCCACCACCGGCGGCCCCGGCCAGCGCAGCCCCGCCGCCCGGAACGCGCGCTTCAGGAACCCGAGCTCGATGGGCGCGTGGTGGACGAGCAGGACCGCGTCACGCAGGCGGCGCTCGAGCTCGGGCAGGACCTCCGCCAGCGCCGGGGCGCCGCGCGTGTCGCCGGCCACGAGCTGGTGCGCCTGCACCGATCGCGGGCTCACCGCCTTCCCCTGCTCCGGGCGGACCAGCGTGCGGTACGCCTCCCCGAGCCGCAGGTGCCCCTCGCGCACCGGGAGCATCCCGACCGCGAGGATGGCGTCGCGCCGCGCGTCGAGGCCGCCGGTCTCGAGGTCGAGCGACCAGTAGACGGCGGACTCCCAGGGCGGCGACGAGAAGAGCATCGGGCCGCGATGGTAGCAGCCCGACGCGGGAGGGGCCCCGACGCCCTTCGGCAGGCTCAGGGCGGCGGGGCGGGGACGCAGTCCCCGTCGGATCAGAAATCCGTCTTGAAGTGGAAGGCCGCCCGATCTTGCAGCGTCTTCACCGCGCGGAGCGCGTCCTTGAGGCGCGAGCGCTCCATGGCGCTCAGCGCCGCCAGCGCCGCCTCGTTCGAGGGCGGGCGGCCCTCGGCCACGGCCCGGAGCTGGAGGCGCAGGCGCAGGCCGTTCAGGAACCGGAACCCCTCCGCCGCCCCCGCGACGGCGTCGCCGTCCAGGATCCCGGCGTCGCGAGCCGCCTCCAGCCGCTCCAGCGTCCCGCGCGCCTCGGTCCGCAGCTCCAGGCCGTAGCAGCGCGCCACCGCCACCACCGCCGCGATGCCCTGCAGCTTCAGGTCCACCGTGGTGGAGCCGCCGCGCAGGCGCAGCAGCAGCGACGTGGGCGGGCGGAAGCCGAGCGCGGCGCGGGCCAGGAAGCGCAGGAACACCGGGCGGTCCACCGCGGTCGCCAGCACCGCGTCGAGCGGCGCGACGTCGAGCCGGCCGGCCACCCGGCGGTAGTCGAAGAAGATGGCCGCCTCGAGCAGCGCCTGCGGACCCGGCGCGTCCAGCCACGCCTCGAAGCGCCCGCGCCACTCGGCCATCGGCCCGACCCACCGGCGGGCCATGTAGCCGCCCGGGCACGCGGGGAACCCGGCCAGCTCCAGGTCCGCGTTGACGCGCTCCGCCAGCACCTCGTACCAGGCGCGCCGCGCCTCGCCCTCGTCCGCGTAGACGAGCGCGTTGTCCTGGTCGGTGAGCAGGGTCTGCTCGCGGCGCCCCTCCGACCCGAGCGCCAGCCACGCGTAGGGCGCCGGCGGCTCGCCCAGGTCGGCCTCGGCGAAGCGCAGGATGCGGTGCAGCAGCGCGTCGTTGAGGCGCGCCACGAACCCGGCGATCGCGGCGGCGTCGAGGCCGCCGGCGAGCAGCGCGCCCGCCATCTCGGCCACCCGCCGCCCGTAGCCGGCCAGGCTCTCGCGCGTCGAGACGCGCTCCACCCCGCGCAGCACGGCCATCGGTCCCTGCGCCGAGGCGCGGAGCAGCTCACCCGAGGTGAGCACGCCCACGATCTCCGCGCCGCGGGTGACCGGCAGGTGGTGCACCCGGGCGTCCAGCGCGAGCCCCCAGGCCTCGTGGATGGGCGCGGTCGCGGGCGTGGTGCGGAGCGGCGAGGTGGCGACGCGCGCGAGCGGCGTGTCCGGCCCGAGCCCCTCGGCGAGCACGCGGTTCCGGAAGTCGTGATCGGTGGCGATGGCGGGCGGGTCGGCGCGGAGCAGCACCGAGGAGACGCCCTCCGCCCGCATGAGCCGCGCCGCGTCGCCCACGGTGGCGTCCCCCGCGATCCAGACCGGCGCGCGGCGCACCAGGTCGCCCACCTGGCGCGAGAGGTCGGCCTGGAACGTGGTGATGGCCGAGTGCTCGAGGCTCGACTTGAGCCGCTCGGCCAGGCCCACCGCGAAGTGCGAGGCGAACTGCGCGTCGCCGAGCAGGCGCTGGAACTCGGCGTCCGGCAGGCGGTACGCGAGCAGGTCGTCCTCGACCACCACGTCGATGGTGGCCTTGCGCGTGATGAGCGAGGTGTAGCCGAAGGTCTCGCCCTCCTCGAGCACCTGGAGGAGCTGGCCGTCGCGCTCGAGCCGCACCGCGCCCTTGCGGATCACGTACAGGTGGGCGAGCGGCTCGCCGCCCACCCGCGCCAGCCGCGAGCCGGCCGGGTAGTAGCCCACCTCCAGCGACGCGGCCGCCGCCTCGAACAGCGGCTGCGGCAGCGCGTGGAACGGGGGCGTCGCCCGCAGGTACGCGACCGGGTCGAGCGCGGCCATGCGGCGAGGATAGCGGGGCGCGCGGGCGGCGTCACGGCGCGGCGCCGGCGCCGGGGACGGTCAGCGGCCGTCGCCCACGCGCAGCGCGGTGGGCGCCGGCGCCGGGCGCACCGGCTCCCGCGGATAGCGCAGGTTCGTGACCAGGTCCTGCACCGCCTGCGGCGGCGCCGGCGTCCGCAGGGACACGACGACGAGGACGGTGAGGTTCACCAGCATGCCCACCGTCCCGAACCCCTGCGGCGAGATCCCCAGCCACCAGTGCGCCGGGACGTCCAGCTCCGGGTGCCAGAACTTGAACCAGTGGACGTAGGCGGTGGTCACCGCGAGCCCGCTCACCATCCCGGCGATGGCCCCCTCGCGCGTGGCGCGCCGCCAGAAGATGCCGGCCACCAGCACCGGGAAGAACGACGACGCGGCCAGGCCGAACGCGAGCGCCACCACCTCGGACACGAAGCCGGGCGGGTGGACGCCCAGCCAGCCCGCCACCAGCACCGCCACGGTCGCCGCGCCGCGCGCCCAGGCCAGCTCGCCGCGCTCGGAGACGCGCGGGATCCACATGCCCTTCACGAGGTCGTGCGCCACCGCCGCCGAGATGACGAGCAGCAGGCCCGCCGCGGTGGAGAGCGCCGCCGCGAGCGCGCCCGCCGCCACCAGCCCCACCACCCAGGGCGGCAGGCCGGCGATCTCCGGGTTCGCCAGCACCAGCACGTCCGGGTCGATCCGCACCTCGTTGCGGGCCGGATCGCCGGAGAGGCGCATCACGCCGTCGCCGTCGCGATCCGTGAACCGCACCAGGCCGGTGCGCTCCCAGTCCGCCACCCAGGCCGGCGCGTCCGCGTGGCGCTTGCCGTTCAGCGACTGGATCATCCCGGCCCGGGCGAACGCCGCCACCGCGGGCGCGGTGGTGTAGAGCAGCGCGATGAACAGGAGCGCCCAGGCGGCGGAGGCGCGGGCGTCGCGCACCTTCGGCACGGTGAAGAACCGGATGATGATGTGCGGCAGGCCGGCCGTGCCGATCATGAGCGCCAGCGTGCTGAACAGCACGTCGATGCGGGGCCGCGCGCCGGCGGTGTAGCGGCCGAAGCCGAGGTCCTCGCCGATCCGGTCGAGCACCTGGAGCAGGTGCACCCCCGGCTCGACCCCCAGGATCCGGGCGCCCTCCGCGCTGACCCGGCCGCCCAGCCCGAGCTGCGGGACCGGGTTCCCGGTGAGCATGATCGACGCGAAGATGGCCGGCACCAGGTACGCGGCGATGAGCACGACGTACTGGGCCACCTGCGCGTAGGTGACGCCCTTCATGCCGCCCAGCACCGCGTAGAACAGCACGATGGCCATGCCGAGCAGCACGCCGCGCTCCACCGGCACGTCCAGGAAGCGCGCGAACACCACCCCCACCCCGCGCATCTGCCCGGCCACGTAGGTGAACGAGACGAACACCGCGCACACCACCGCCACCCCGCGCGCCGTGCGCGAGTAGTAGCGCTCGCCCACGAACTGCGGGACCGTGTACTTGCCGTACTTGCGCAGGTACGGGGCGAGCAGCACCGCCAGCAGCACGTAGCCGCCGGTCCAGCCCATCAGGAAGATCGAGCCGTCGCGGCCGAGCAGCGCCACCACCCCGGCCATCGAGATGAACGACGCCGCGGACATCCAGTCCGCGCCGGTCGCCATCCCGTTCAGCACCGGGCTGACCTGCTTCTCCGCCACGTAGTACGCGCTGGTGGTCCGCGCGCGGCCCCACAGGCCGGCGAGCGCGTAGAGCGCGAAGGACGCGCCGACCAGCACCCAGGTCCAGGCGACGGGTCCCACGCCTCAGTCCTCGAACACGCCGTGGGCGCGATCGAGCCGGTTGGCGATCGCCACGTAGGCGGCGACCAGCAGCACGAACACGAGCTCCGCGCCCTGCTGCCCGAACCAGAAGCCGAGCGGAAAGCCGCCGAGGTGGAACGCGTCGAGCGCGTCGGCGAACAGGATCGCGGCGCCGCACGACACCGCCAGCCAGATCGCCAGGATCGCGGCGACGGTGCGCAGGTTGGCCCTCCAGTACGCGTCCCGCCGATCCCGTTCCATGCGAGCCCTCCGCGCGGCGTCCGGACGTCCGGGCCCGAGAGTACCCCGCCTGCGGCGTTCTGGCCTCTTCCGGGGCGCCGGATCCGGCCACCGCGCCCCCGCCGGGCGCAACATTCGTCTGGCCGGTGCACCTCTTGCGCGGACGCGCCGCGTCAACGACCCAACTCGGCGTACCTCCGCGATAAATCTCGCTACCGACAAGGGGCGTTCGTCGCAGTTCGTGCGCGCAGGGACTGCGCTAAGCGCGGTATTTGCGCGCAGACCGTTGTAAACGGCGAATCCGGTGTGCTACCTCGTACCTCAGGCCACGCGGCTGGCGTACCAACCTCACCGTGGAGGAAGAAAATGTCCGTGTCGTCGGCATCCCCTGTCCGACCCGTCCCCCCCGACTCCGGGTCACGTGCTGGAATCACCCGCGAAGAGAAGATGGTCATCTTCGCGTCGTCCCTCGGAACCGTGTTCGAGTGGTACGACTTCTACCTGTACGGCTCGCTCGCGGCGATCATCAGCAAGCAGTTCTTCGCCGGCGTCGACGAGCGCACCGGCTTCATCTTCGCGCTGCTCGCCTTCGCGGCCGGCTTCGCGGTGCGCCCGTTCGGCGCGGTGGTGTTCGGCCGGCTCGGCGACATGATCGGCCGGAAGCACACCTTCCTCCTCACCATCCTCATCATGGGCGGCTCGACGGCGATCGTCGGCATGCTCCCCAGCTACGCCACCATCGGCGTGCTGGCGCCGATCATCCTCATCTCCATGCGCATGCTGCAGGGCCTCGCGCTGGGTGGTGAGTACGGCGGCGCGGCCACGTACGTGGCCGAGCACGCGCCCCCGGGCCGGCGCGGCAACTTCACGAGCTGGATCCAGACCACCGCCACCCTCGGCCTGTTCCTCTCGCTCCTCATCATCCTCGGCACCCGCATCGGCCTGGGGAACGAGGCGTTCGAGAAGTGGGGCTGGCGCGTCCCGTTCCTGCTCTCGCTGATCCTGCTCGGCATCTCCGTCTACATCCGCCTCCAGCTGAACGAGTCCCCGGTGTTCAAGCGGATGAAGGAGGAGGGCAAGGCCTCGAAGGCCCCGCTCACCGAGTCCTTCCTGCGCTGGAACAACCTGAAGATCGTCCTGATGGTGCTGTTCGGCGGCGTCGCCGGCCAGGCGGTGGTCTGGTACACGGGCCAGTTCTACGCGCTGTTCTTCCTCCAGCAGACGCTGAAGGTGGACCCGACCGCGTCGAACTACATGATCGCGGCCTCGCTGATCATCGGCACGCCGTTCTTCATCGTGTTCGGCACGCTGTCCGACAAGATCGGCCGCAAGCGGATCATCATGGCGGGCTGCGTGCTCGCCGCGCTGACCTACTTCCCGATCTTCAAGGGCATCACCAAATATGCGAACCCGGCGCTGGAGCACGCGCAGGCGACGAGCCCGGTGACGGTGGTCGCCGATCCGAAGGACTGCAGCTTCCAGTTCGACCCGATCGGCAAGGCCAAGTTCACGAAGTCCTGCGACGTGGCCAAGGCCTCGCTCGCGAAGAAGGGCGTGCCGTACCGCAACGAGGAGGCGCCCGCGGGCACCGTCGCCACCATCAAGATCGGCGAGGTGGCCGTCGCGAGCTTCGCCGGCAACACGCTCTCGCCGGCCGACTTCAAGACGCAGAACGCCGCGTTCGAGAAGACGCTGGGCGACGCCATCAAGACCGCCGGCTACCCCGCCAAGGCGGACATGAGCCAGGTGAACTACGTGATGGTCGTGCTGCTCCTGACCATCCTCGTCATCTACGTGACCATGGTGTACGCGCCGATCGCGGCGTGGCTGGTCGAGCTCTTCCCCGCTCGCATCCGCTACACCTCGATGTCGCTGCCGTACCACATCGGCAACGGCTGGTTCGGCGGCTTCCTGCCGACCATCTCGTTCGCGATGGTCGCCGCCAGCGGCGACATCTACTACGGCCTCTGGTACCCCATCGTCATCGCGCTCATCACCGCGGTCCTCGGCACCCTCTTCATGCCGGAGACCAAGGATCGCGACATCAACCACGAGTAGCATGAGCGGCGCGCAGTTCGGGATGATGGCCGGTGGCCTGGCCGTGCTGGGCCCCGTCATCTGGGGAGTGGCGGAGGTCACCAGCAGGTAGTCGCCGCTCGTGCCGGGGCCGGACGTGCACATCCCGCACGTCCGGCCCCTTCCCTTTTCTCCGCGCGGCGCCGATGGCCGCCGCGGCGACGGGAGGGGATTGCTTCACGTGCTCTCAGCGGCGGCCGGGCGGGCGCACCAGCGTCACGGTGCAGGGCGCCTCCAGCGCCACCTTCGTCGCGACGGTGCCGAGGATCCCGCGCAGTGGCACGTCGGGCGGGGGCGCGCCGATCACCAGGTGCTCGACGCCGTTGGCGCGCGCGTAGTCCACCAGCGCCTGCGCCGCGTCGCCGGACTCGATCACGTGCAGCGAGACCTGCCCGGCCGCGAGCCCCAGCGGCTCGGCCCAGTGGCGGAGCAGCGCCAGGTGCTTGATGCGCTGGTGCGCGGCCGTCTCGTCGGCGCTCGAGCCGCCCAGCTCCGGGGTGGGCCGGATGACCGTGGCCACCGCGAGCCGCCGCGCGTCCTGGAGCGACAGGAGCCGCCGCACCGTCTGGCGGATGGCCTCGAACTGCGCCTCGTTGGTGTGCTGCGTGGCGATGCAGGCGAGCACGATCGCCGCCCCGGACAGCTCGGTGGACGGGAGCGCCAGCGGCGCCGGCTCGTAGCCGGCCGCCTTGATCCAGCGGCGGAGCACCGTGAGCGGCCCGGCGGCGCGCCGGCGGCGCCCGCGCTCGGTGATCGCCACCTGGTCCGGGTGCGCCAGGTCGAACGCGACCTGCGCGGCCGAGGCGTGGCGGCGGCTCGCGTCCGGCTCGAGGCACCGCAGCACGAGCTCCTGGAACCACTCCGGCAGCGCCGGGACCAGCGCCCGCGGCGGGGTCGGGTCGCGGTACAGCCGCCGGCGCAGCCCGCCGGGCGTGGTGGGCGTGCCGAACGGCAGGCGGCCGGTGGCGAGCTCGTACAGCACCGCCCCGAGCGCGAACAGGTCGCTGCGCGGGTCGCTGCGCGCGCCGACCACCTGCTCCGGCGCGATGTACGGCGCCGAGCCGATGGGGCGCCGGAACTCCTCGGCGAGCAGGTCCGGGTAGTGGGCGTGGTGCGCGAGCCCGAAGTCCACCAGCACCGCCTCGCCGGTGGGCCGGAACACCACGTTGGCCGGCTTCAGGTCGAGGTGGATCGCCTCCTGCTGGTGCAGGTCGTGGAGCGCGGCGGCGAGCGCGATCCCGATGCGCACCACCTCGTCGAGCGGGACGGGCCCGTCGCCGACCCACTCCTTCAGCGAGCGGCCGCGGACCTCCTCCATCACGAGGTAGGGCTGCCGCTCCAGGTCCCCGGCGGCCACGAAGCGCGGCACGTGCGGCCCCTTCAGCGCGGCGAGCACCGTCTGCTCGACCTCGAAGGAGATCACGCTGCTCGCCGGCTCCCCCGGGCCGAGGCGGGGGATCTTCATGATGAGCGGGAAGCCCGGGTCGGGGCCGGTGACCCGGTAGATGACGCCCATCCCGCCCGCGTGGAAGCGCTCGCCGATGCGGAAGCCGTCCACCACGTCGCCGGGCCCGGGCAGGTCGCTCACTGGGCTCACTCCCCGTGCGCGAGGCGCTGCGCGAGCCGCTCGGGCAGCCCGGCCGCGCGCACCTTCGCGGCGGCCGTCGGCCAGTCGTAGGGGACGCGGTGGAAGGTGATGGACGCGCGCGCCACGTCCACGATGGCGTAGCACGCCGCGGTGTTCCCGTCGCGGGGCTGGCCCGCCGAGCCCACCACCGCGAGCCAGCGGCGGCGGGGCGGCGCCGGGATGGCCACCCCCGGGATCGGCCGGAACGCCACCGGCCGGTCGGCGGCGCCGGTGTAGTAGAGCACCGGCTCGTGGACGTGCCCGCAGAAGACGTAGGGCGCACCCGCCGCGGCGAGGCTCCGCTGCGCGTGCAGCGGGTCGGTCACGTAGGCCCACTCCCGCGGCGCGTCGGCGCTGGCGTGCACCAGCACCAGGGGGTCGCGCCGGATCACCAGCGGCAGGCCGGCGAGGAACGCGCGCGCGGCCGGCCCGAGCCGGTCCCGCGTCCAGCGCAGCGCCTCCTCGGCGGTGGGGTTCATGGTGGCCGCCTCGCGCGGCTCGATCACGGCGGCGTCGTGGTTCCCGAGCACCACCAGCGCGCCGCGCTCGGCGTGCGCCTGCACCAGCTCGAGCACCGCCACCGGATCGGCGCCGTAGCCCACCAGGTCGCCGAGGAACGCGTGGCCGTCCACCCCCGCCGCCTCCGCGTGCGCGAGGCAGGCGGTGAGCGCCTCCAGGTTCGCGTGCACGTCGGCGAACAGCGCCAGCCTCATGCCCACCCCCGGGCCGCGTCGAAGCGGCGGACCGCCGGTCCGGCCCCGAGCGCCAGCATAGCAAGCGCAGCCCGTGCGGCCGCGCGGCGCCAGCATTGCGCCAGCGGCCGGGCGTGCGGTCGTCCGTCTCCCCCGATCCGGCGTCGCGCTCTCACGCTCCGTGCGGTTCGACCCGGGGGCAACGCAAAGCGTTCGCGCAACCGGTGCGTCGCGCGCGAATCATCGACTCGAACCGGCGACGTCGATTGACCACGGTCAGCAATTCGCGCAATTTTGTGCGCGGGCGACTCTATCGTTCGCGCATTTCGTGCTGTAGGCTTGCCGCTCGCAACACCCGAACCCACGATGTGCGAGCTCCCCACGCAATCGCGGTCCTCGGAAAGCAGCCCGGCTGACTTGTCGCACCGCACTTTCGAGAGACGCCCGGCGCGTTCGCGCAGGCATCCAAGGAGAGTCAAATGGCAGAAGCGGCACGGAGCGGTTCCAGCACGGAAAAGGGCCACAAGAGCTCGCTCCAGGTCCTCGATTCCCCGGACTTCAAGGCGCTGGTGAAGAAGCGCTGGAGCGTCAGCATGGTGCTGCTCGCCCTGCTCTTCGTCGGCTACTACGGCTTCATCCTGCTGCTCGCGACGAACAAGGCCTTCGTCACGCAGAAGGTCGGCGAGGTCACCACGCTCGCCATCCCGCTCGGCGTCGCGGTCATCATCTTCGCCTGGCTGCTCACCGCCTACTACGTGGGCTGGGCCAACAAGTCGTACGACCCCGAGGTCGAGCGGCTGAAGTCCCAGCTGAAGCGCTGACCCGGATCGCACCAGGAGACCCGTGACCATGACCCACCTCGGCGTGATCCAGCAGCTCATCCTCCAGCAGGCGCAGCAGGCGGCGCCCCAGGCGACCACCACCCTCGGGAAGCCGACCGTCGCGTCCATCGGCTTCTTCTTCCTGATCGTGGCGGTGACGCTCGTCATCACCTACTTCGCGGCGAAGAAGACCAAGACCTCCTCCGAGTTCTACGCCGCCGGCCGCAGCGTGTCGGCGCTCCAGAACGGCTTCGCGCTCGCCGGCGACTACATGTCCGCCGCGTCCTTCCTCGGCATCTCCGGCATGGTCGCCCTCAAGGGCTACGACGGCATGATCTACGCCACCGGCTGGCTCGTCGGCTGGCCGGCGCTCATGTTCCTCGTGGCCGAGCCGCTGCGCAACCTGGGCAAGTTCACGTTCGCGGACGTGGTCGCGTTCCGCCTGCGCCAGAAGCCGGTCCGCATCGCGGCGGCCATCGGCGGCATCCTGACCGTGCTCTTCTACACCATCGCGCAGATGGTCGGCTCCGGCGCCCTCATCCAGCTCATGTTCGGCCTGAAGTACGAGATCGCCGAGATCATCGTCGGCGTGGTCATGCTCGCGTACGTGCTGTTCGGCGGCATGCTCGCCACGACCTGGGTCCAGATCATCAAGGCCGGCCTGCTGCTGTTCGGCGTCACCATCCTGACCGGGCTCGTGCTCGCGAAGTTCGGCTTCAACCCCGGCAACCTGTACCAGGCGGTGGTGGCGCAGTACGGCCAGCAGTCGCTCGAGCCGGGCGGCTTCGTCGCGAACCCGGTGGAGGCGGTCTCCCTGGGCCTCGCGCTCATGTTCGGCCTGCTGGGCCTGCCGCACATCCTGATGCGCTTCTACACGGTCCCGGACGCCAAGGCGGCCCGCAAGTCGGTGCTCTACGCCACCGGCCTCATCGGCTACTTCTACCTGATCATCCCGATCGTCGGCTTCGGCGCGGCGGTGCTCACGCCGGGCGGGCGCGCGTTCATCACCTCGATCGACAAGGGCGGCAACATGGCCTCGCCGATCCTGGCGGAGCAGCTGCTCGGCTCCGGCTTCCTCGGCTTCATCGCCGCGGTCGCGTTCGCGACCATCCTCGCGGTGGTGGCGGGCCTCACGCTGGCCGGCGCGTCGGCCTACTCGCACGACATCTACGTGAACGTCATCAAGGGCGGGCACGCGACCGAGGAGGAGCAGGTCAAGGCCGCCAAGACCGCCACGGTGGTGTTCGGCATCTTCGCGGTGGGCCTGGGCATCCTCTTCAAGGGCCAGAACGTGGCGTTCATGGTGGGCCTCGCGTTCGCCATCGCGGCCAGCGCGAACTTCCCGGCGCTGCTCATGTCCATCGTGTGGAAGCGCTTCACCACCATGGGCGCGGTCTGGTCGATCCTGGTGGGCGCGTTCTCGTCCTGCATCATGATCCTGCTGTCGCCGACGGTCTGGGGCGAGGTGTTCCACCACCTCGACGCCGCGGGCAAGCCCTACGGCATCCTGCCGTGGAAGAACCCGGCCATCTTCTCGATGACCGCCGCGTTCATCGCGGGCATCGTGGTGTCCCTCGTGACCGCCGACCAGACGGCGCAGGACAAGTTCGAGGACGAGAAGCTCCGCACGTACCTCGGCGTCGGCGCCGAGTAGCGTCCCGGGCGGCGGCCCCTCCTCGACGCCGCCCTGAAGCCGCGCGGGCGGGCCCCTCCGGGCCCGCCCGTTCTTCTTCTTCTCGCGAGCGCCGCGGCGCCGCGGCCCGGGGCGGCCGCCGCCTAGAACCGCCGGAACTCGCCGTCGCCGGCCTTGCCGTTGCGCGCCGCGAGCGCGGGGACCTCCGGCGCCGCCGGCCGCGCGGCGGCGCGCGTCGGCGCCGCCGCGGCGGGCAGGTGCGGCACGGGGGCCGGCTGCACCCGCTGGGCGGCGTGGCCGGGCGCGCGGTGGTCGGTCGCGAGCTGGAAGAAGCTCATGAGCTGCTGCAGCGCCTCCGCCTGCGAGGCCATCTCCTCGGCGGTGGAGGACAGCTCCTCCGCGGCGGAGGCGTTCCGCTGCGTCACCTGGTCCACCGTGGCCATGGCCTTGGACACCTGCGCCACGCCGGCCGACTGCTCCTGCGACGCGGCCGCCACCTCCTGCACCAGGTCGGAGGTCTTGCGGATGGCGGGGATCATCTCGGCGATCATGTCGCCCGAGCGCACCGCCACGGCCACCGACGAGGACGCCAGCCCGCCGATCTCCTGCGCCGCCTTCTGGGCGCGCTCGGCCAGCTTGCGGACCTCCGTCGCCACCACCGCGAAGCCCTTGCCGTGCTCGCCGGCCCGGGCCGCCTCGATGGCCGCGTTCAGCGCGAGGAGGTTGGTCTGGTAGGCGATCTCCTCCACGATCCCGATCCGCTCGGCGATCGCGCGCATCGCCTCGACCGCCTCCTTCACCGCCGCGCCGCCCGCGTCGGCGCTGCGCGCGCCCGTCTTCGCCATCGCCTCCGACTGGCGGGCGGCCTCGGCGTTCTGCGTGATCGAGGCGCTCATCTCCTCGAGCGACGAGGTGGTCTCCTCCACGCTGGCGGCCTGCTCGCCGGTGCCCTGCGAGAGCGACTGCGACGTGGCCGAGACCTGCGCCGACGCGCCGGTGAGCGCCTCGGCGCCGCCGCGAACCTCGGCGATCACCGTGGTGATGCGCTCCGCGGTGGCGCGCATGGCCGCCTGGAGCCGGCCGGCCTCGTCGGCGCGATCCACGGTGGGGAGCTCGCGCAGGTCGCCCTGCGCCATCCGCTCGAGCGCCGCGACCACGCCGCTCACCGGCGTCACCACCGAGCGCGTGATCACCACGCTGAGCACGGCGCCGAACAGCACCGCGATCACGAGCGTGAAGGAGATCGTGGTCCGGACCGAGGACGCGACGGCCGCCACCATGTCCGCCCGCGACTGCATCTGCCGGTGGTGCTCCTCGGCGAGCGTGTCGGCCGCCGTCACCACGTTCCGCGCCGGCGCCTTGAACGCGGCCGCCGCGGCGTTGCCGGAGTCGGTGGAGCCGTGCTTGCCTGCCCGGATCTCGGCGAGCAGGCGCGACATGCCGGTCGCGTAGGCGTCGATGTCCCGGTGGATGGCCGCGAGCAGGGCCCGGTCGTCCTCGCCGGCGAGCCGGTCGAGCTCGCCGAGGGAGGTGCGGAGCTGCGCGAGCTCGCCCTCCCACTGCCGCTGGTAGTCGGCCACCTCGGCGGCGTCCTCGATGTTGATGAGGACGTCCTTCTCGAACCGGCGCAGGCCCAGCGCCGCGGCGCGGGCGTCGTCGGCGTGCCGGGCCATGAGCGCGTCGCCCCCCAGCATCTCGGCGGTGGCGGCGCCGATGCGCTCGGTGCCCCAGTAGCCGGACCCCGCCACGGCGGCGGTCGTCAGCACCATGAGGCCGAAGGCGAGGAGCAGGCGGACTCGGATCGACAGGTCTCTCACACATCCTCCCGGCGCGGACGCGCCAACGGCCCGGACCCGTGTGCAAGCAGGAGCCCGCCCCGGGTGCGGCACCGTGCCGCACACGCTCGGTGGACGCGGGACGCCGGAACGCCCCAGGTCCCGCGCGCTTGGGACCACCGGGGGCAGGTATTCGCAGCCCAGCCGCGATCGGGTATGGGTCAACCCAGGGTCCGCGGTTCGGCCCCGTTCTTGCTCCGACAGTGATGGCGCGGCGCGCCGCCCGAGCCCAGGCGCCAGCTAGGGCGCCAGCTCGGGCACGTGGCGCGCGAGGACGCGCTGGAGCTCCGCCAGCTCGGTACGGCGCGCGAACGCGTCGCGCACGTAGCGCAGCGAGGCCGGGATGGAGACCAGGAACCCCGGGTTCCCCTTCACGCGGTCGATGAACACGAAGCGCCCGGCGTCCTTCAGCTTGCGCTGGACGGTGAGCAGGTCGAACGTGGCGCGGAACGGCCCGTACTCGAGGCGCGGACCGCCGGCGGCCGCGAACCGGTCCAGCCAGCGGCGCAGGAGCGCGTCGATCAGCTCGGGCGGGAGCTCCACGTAGCTGTCGCGCAGCAGCGCCACCAGGTCGTACTGGCGCGGCCCGAGCAGCGCGTCCTGGAAGTCGATCACCGCCTGCGCGCCGGAGGGCAGCACCATGATGTTGCGCGACTGGTAGTCGCGGTGGGTGAACCCGCGCGGCTCCGCCGCGAGCGCCGCCGCGATCCGGTCGAAGTCGCGGTCCACCACCGCGCGCTCCTCCGGCGAGAGCCGCGCGCCCTTCCAGGCCTCGAGCCCCCACTCCACGAAGTGGTCCAGCTCCCAGCGGTACAGCTCCTGGTCGAACGCGCGGGTGAACGCGACGCACGCGTCCGGCCGGGCCTCCGCCGCGGCGCGCAGCCGGGCGAGCTGATCGATCGCGTCCTCGTACAGGCGCGCGCGGGGCGCGCCGGCGAGCAGGCGCGTCTCGAGCATGTCGTCGCCGAGGTCCTCCAGCACCATCAACCCCTCGGCCTCCTCGAACGCGAGGATGGCGGGGACGCGCACGCCCAGGCCAGAGAGGTAGCGCTGCACGTCGACGAACGGGTTCACCGCGGGCGCGCCGCCCTTCGTGACCTCCTCCGGCTTCGCGTCCGGCGGCATCACCATGACCACGTGCGAGCGCGGGCGCTCGCCGACCCGCCAGTAGCTGCGCAGCGACGCGTGGCCGGCCAGGCGCCGCACCGGCGCGCGGGAGACGTCCTCGCCGGTGGCGCGCGCCACCGCGGCGCGGACGCGGGCCTCGGTCTCGTGGGGTTCGCTCATGCCGTGGGCATCTCCTCTGGGTCGCGCCGCGCCGGTCCGGCGCGTTGACGCGGGTCACGCCGCCTGCCTATAACGCCGGGATTCCCGTCGATCTTTCCGGATCCGGAGCCCCCATGGCCTACCACGAGACCGTCCTCTCCGCGATCGGGCACACGCCGCTCGTCCGCCTGCAGAAGCTCACCGGTCCCGACGACGCGACCGTGCTCGTGAAGCTCGAGTACCTGAACCCCGGCGGCTCCATCAAGGACCGCATGGCGGTGCACATCCTCGAGAAGGCGGAGCGCTCCGGGCTGCTGCGGCCGGGCGGCACCATCGTCGAGAACACGAGCGGCAACACCGGCGTGGGCCTGGCCATGGCGGCGGCGGTGAAGGGGTACCGCTGCGTGTTCACCATGCCGGACAAGATGTCGAAGGAGAAGCAGGACACGCTGAAGGCGTTCGGCGCGAAGGTGATCGTGACGCCGACCAACGTGCCGGCCGACTCGCCCGACAGCTACTACTCGGTGGCGAAGCGCATCGCGGCCGAGACGCCCAACAGCTTCTACGTGAACCAGTACCACAGCCTCGACAACGTCGAGGCCCACTACCAGCTCACCGCCCCGGAGATCTGGGAGCAGACCGGCGGCCGGCTCGACGCGTTCGTGGCCGGCCTCGGCACCGGCGGGACCATGAGCGGCTGCGGGAAGTTCTTCAAGGAGAAGGCCCCCGCCATCCTCAACGTCGGCGTGGACCCGATCGGCTCGGTGTACCACTCGATGTTCAAGACCGGGAAGCTCTCGCAGCCCCACGTCTACAAGGTGGAGGGCATCGGCGAGGACATGATGTGCGGCGCGATGGACCTCTCGGTCCTCGACGACGTCCGCCAGGTGAACGACGCCGACGCCTTCGTGATGGCGCGCCGGCTCGCCCGCGAGGAGGGCGTCCTCGCCGGCGGCTCCTCCGGCGCGGCGGTGCACGTCGCGGTGAAGCTCGCGAAGGAGCTGGGCAAGGGCAAGGTGATCGTGGTGCCGCTGCCCGACGGCGGGCGCGCCTACATCTCGAAGTTCTACTCGGACGAGTGGATGCGCGACAACGGCTTCCCGGTGGGCGCCGGGGGCCCGGTCTCCGCCGCCACCGTGAAGGACATCCTCGGCCGCCGCCGCGGCGAGGTCATCTCCGCGCGCAAGACCGACAAGGTCGAGGCGGTGGTGAAGAAGATGAAGGAGCACGACATCTCGCAGATGCCGGTGGTGGACGACACCGGCCGCGCCACCGGGATGATCCACGAGTACGACCTGCTCAACTTCCTCATCGAGGGGAAGCACCGCCTCACCGAGGTGGTCGAGCCGCTGGTGCAGCCGCTGCAGGGCGTGGTGGAGCCGGACACGGCGCTCTCGCGCCTCCGCGACATCTTCAACGACGACCACGTGGCGGTGGTGAAGGAGGGCGACCGGGTCACCGGCATCGTGACCAAGATCGACCTCATCGAGTTCCTGGCGCAGCGGCTCCGCTAGCCGCCCCGCCCCTCCCACGGAGCGACCATGGCCGACGCCGAGACGAAGCCCGGGTTCGACACCCTCGCCATCCACGCCGGCCAGGCGCCGGATCCGACCACCGGCGCGATCATGACGCCGGTGTACCTGTCCTCCACCTACGTGCAGGCCTCGCCCGGCGTGCACAAGGGCTTCGAGTACTCGCGCACCCGCAACCCGACGCGCGACGCGCTCCAGGGCTGCCTGGCGGCGCTGGAGGGCGGCCGGCACGCGCTCGCGTTCGCCTCCGGCCTCGCCGCCACCGACGCCATCCTCCACCTGCTCCAGTCGGGCGACCACGTCCTCGCCTCGGACGACGTGTACGGCGGCACCTTCCGCATCTTCGACAAGGTGTTCCGCCGCCACGGGCTGGAGTTCTCGCACGTGGACATGAGCGACCCGCGCAACGTCGAGCGCGGGCTGCGCCCGAACACGCGGCTGGTGTGGATCGAGAGCCCCACCAACCCGATGCTGAAGATCGTGGACCTCGCCGAGGTGGCGCGGATCGCGCGGGCGCACGGCGCGCGCACGGTGGTGGACAACACCTTCGCCACCCCGTACTTCCAGCGGCCGCTCGAGCTCGGGATCGACTTCGTCGCCCACTCCACCACCAAGTACCTGAACGGCCACTCCGACGTGATCGGCGGGGCGGTGGTGACCTCCGACGACGCCCTGCACGAGCGGCTCGCGTTCCTGCAGAACGCGGTGGGCGGCGTGCCCGGCCCGCTCGACAGCTTCCTGGTGCTGCGCGGGCTGAAGACGCTGCACGTCCGCATGCAGCGGCACGCCGAGAACGCGCTCGCGCTGGCGCGCTTCCTCGAGGGCCACCCGCAGGTGGAGCGGGTCACCTACCCCGGCCTCGCCTCGCACCCGCAGCACGCGCTCGCCGCCCGGCAGATGAAGGGCTTCGGCGGCATGCTCACGTTCGTGATCCGCGGCGGCCTGCCCGCGGCGCGCGCGTTCCTCGAGCACGTGCGGATCTTCGCGTGCGCGGAGTCGCTCGGCGGCGTGGAGAGCCTCATCGAGCACCCGGCCATCATGACCCACGCGTCGGTGCCGAAGGAGACGCGCGAGGCGCTCGGGATCGCGGACGGCTTCATCCGCGTCTCCGCCGGGATCGAGGCGGTGGACGACCTCCGCGCCGACCTCGAGCGCGGCTTCGCCGCCGCGCGCCGCGCGTGACGGCGGCCCCGGTCCGTGCCACGCTCGCGGGCATGAGACCGCTCGCCCTCGCCTGCCTCGCCGCCCTCCTCGCCGTCCTCGCGCCCGGGGCCGCCCGGGCCGGCGACGAGGGCCCCGACGCGCAGGTGCTGGCGCTCCGGGTCGGCGCCTGGATCCCGGCCGGCCCGTCCATGGCCGGCCTCGACCCCGGCCCGGAGGGTGAGCTCACGCTCGGCCTCCGCCTGCTCCCCTGGCTCGGCGCCGAGATGGGCGCGGGCGTCGCCCGCCCGTCCTCGACGTCCGCGGCCGTGCGCGACGCCGCCGGGGTGGCGCGCACGGTGGAGCCGCGGCTGTGGGACGTGCCGGTGGGCGGCGGGCTGCGCGCGTTCCTGGCCGCCGGCCCGGTGGAGCTCTCGGCCGCGGCCGGCGTCGCGGTGCACTTCGTGAGCGCCGAGCGCGACGTGGCGAGCAGCGCCACCACCGCGGTCACGACCGAGCAGGAGGAGGACGCGTCGCTCGGCGGATGGGCCGCGGTCGCGGCCATGCTGCCGGTGGGACGCCACACCTCGCTCGGCGTGGAGGGCCGGTTCACCGTGCTGCGCCCGCACCTGTTCGGCGAGCGGCAGCGCCTCGACGCGTTCGCGGCCGGGCTGCGGATCGCGCAGGGGTTCTGAGGCGGCGGGCCCCCGCGCTCACCGCTCCTCGGGCGGGCGCAGCGCGCGGAAGCGCCGCCAGAGCAGCAGGTCGTACAGGACCTTGAGGCCGCCCGCGACCAGGAACGGGACGCTCGCCAGCGCGCCGGCGCCGGCGTAGAGCGGCCCCGCCACCACCGGCGCCAGCGCCGAGCCCACCGTCCGCGCGATGCCCGTCACCCCCGCCGCGGCGGAGCGCTCGTCCGGATCCACCACCGCGACCGTGTAGGACTGGCGCGTCGGGACGTCCATCTGCGAGATGGAGAAGCGCAGCAGCAGGACGCCGATGGCGAGCGGCAGCGTGGGCATGAGCGGGACCAGCGCCAGCAGCAGGTTCGAGGGCAGGTGCGTCGCCACCATGGTGTTCACGAGGCCGATGCGCCGCGCGATGGCCGAGGCGGACAGCGCCGAGATCCCGGCGAGCACGTTCGCGCCGAAGAAGATCGCGCCGATGGTGGCGGGGCTGGCGCCGAACCGGCGGTGGAACCACCAGGCCACGAAGCTCTGCACCACCAGGCCGCCCGCGAACGCGTCCAGCGAGAACAGCGCGGAGAGCTCCAGCACGATGCGCCGGGAGCGGTGCAGGCCGAGGAACGCGGCGCGCGGCGAGGCCGCGGGGCGCGGGGCGGTCTCCACGCGCGAGGTCAGGCGCAGGAACAGCGCCGCGAGCGCGAGGCCGAGCGCGCCGTAGAGCGCGGTGACGGCGCGGTAGGAGGCGAGCGGGGCGAGGCCGCGGCGCTGCAGGCCCCCCGCGAGCGCCCCGCCGGCGAGCGCGCCGAGCGCCGTCGCGACCGCGCCGACGAGCTGGTACCAGGCGAACGTCGCCGTCCGGCGTCCCGACGGGACCGCCTCGGTGAGCGCCGCCTGCTCGATGGCGAGGAACGGCCCCACCTCGTTGCCGGAGGGGCTCATCACGCCGACCGTCGCCGCGAGCAGCAGCAGCGGGAACGCGGTGGTGGCGGAGAACGCGGCGCCCGCGAGCACCATGAGCAGCGCGCCCAGCACGAGCATGCGGCGGCGGCCGATCCGGTCGGCGCGGGTGGTGATCCAGAGCGACAGGGCGGTGTCGCCGAGCAGCGTGAGCGTGAGCAGCGCGCCGATGCGCGGCTGGTCGAGCCCGGCGGCCTCGAGGTGCAGCACCAGCACCACCGAGAGCAGGCCGTACGCGAACAGCCGCACGGCGCGGGTCGCGAACAGCGTGACGACGTCGGCGGGGCGGCTCACGGGCGGTCCGGGGCCGGCGGCGCCCCGGCGCCGGCGCGCTCCGGGCTCCGCGCCTCGAGCGCGAGGCGCGGGAACCGCAGCGCCACCGCGAACGCCGCGCCCGCGATCACGGCCACCGCCGCGAAGATGATGCCCATGGCGCCCTGCAGCGCCCCCGCGAGCGGCGCCAGGATGCTCGCGTCGATCGAGGCCCGCTCCGGCCCGAGCAGCCGCGACACCAGCGCCCCGTCGGCGCCGCCGCTCGCGAGCGCGTGCGCGAGCACGCCGCCGAGCACGCCCACCGAGAGCGTGCCGCCGATGGTGCGGAAGAACATGGTGGTGGCGGTCGCGACCCCGCGGCGGTTCCAGGGCACGCTCGCCTGCACCGCGATGACGAGCGGCGTGGAGGCGAGGCCCATGCCGGCGCCGTACGCGAACGCCAGCGCCTGGGGCACGAGGAGCGGCACGCCCGGCCGGAGCAGCAGCGCGAGCGCGACGGCGGCGAGCGCGGTGAGGCCCATGCCGGCCCGGACCAGCACGCGGTAGCCGGTGCGCGGGAGGAGCCGCCCGGAGAGCGCGCTGCAGATGGGCCACCCGACGGCCATGGACGCGATGGCGCTGCCCGCCTGCGTGGGCGTCCCGCCCAGCACGCTCTGCACCCAGAGCGGCACGAACGTGACCATGCCCAGCATCGCCGCGCCGAGCAGCGCGTTCGCCGCGGAGGACACCGCGATGACGCGGTCGCGGAACAGGTCGAGCGGGAGGAGCGGCTCCGGCGCCCGCCGCTCCACCGCGAGGAAGGCCGCCAGGGCGACGGCGGCGAGCGGCAGGGCCAGCAACCCGGCGGCGGGCGAGCGCACCGCGAGCAGCGCGGAGACGACCGCGATCGAGAGCAGCGCCGCCCCGGCCACGTCGAGGCGGTGGGCGTGGCGCTCGGGGCGCTCGTGGTAGACGAGCGCCAGCACCAGCGCCGAGCCGAGGCCGAACGGCACGTTCAGCCAGAACACCCAGCGCCAGGAGGCGAGGTGCACGATCGCGCCGCCGAGCAGCGGCCCGACCAGGCCGGCGATGCCCCAGACGGCGCCGAACACGCCCTGGATGCGCGCGCGCTCCTGCGGCTCGAACAGGTCGCCGGCGATGGTGAGCGTGACGGGCTGGATGGCGCCGGCGCCCAGCCCCTGCAGCGCCCGCGCGGCCACGAGCGCCTCCATGGACCGGGCCATCCCGCAGGCGATCGAGCTCGCCACGAACAGCGCCAGCCCGAACAGCATCACCACCTTGCGGCCCTTCAGATCGGCGAGCTTGCCGTAGATGGGCACGCTCACCGTGGCGGTGAGCATGTAGGCGGCGAACGCCCAGGCGTACAGCGCCAGCCCGCCCAGCTCCCCCACCACCGACGGCATGGCGGTCGAGACGACCGTCATCTCCATCGCGGCGAGGAACATCCCGAGGAGCAGGGCGACGACGGTGAGTCCGCGGTGGGTCCGGCGCATGGTCGTCCGCGCGTTTAGCGCCGCCCGCCGGGCGCGTCAACGCGGAGCGCAGGGCGGGCTCGCCCGCCGAGGGAGGGCGGGCCCGGCGTGCGTGCGGCGGGGGCTCAGCGCTGCGACGAGGCGGGGACGGCGGCGCCCCGCAGGCCGGCCTTCCGCATGATGATCTCGGCCGGGCAGAAGCCGGTGAAGCCGCTCTGGAACAGGTTCGCGCCCACGAACACGGTGAGCCAGAGCCAGCGGGCGTTCACGAAGAGCGGGCTCGCCTCGACGCCCAGCAGGAGCGATACGAGGATGAAGGTCCCGGCCAGGATGCGGACACCGCGTTCGGCGGTCATGACGAGTCTCCTTCGGGGCGTCCGGCGCCCCTCATTGCAGGCGTGAGAGGCCGGGAACGCCGGGAAGGGTTCGCGGTAGAGTGCGCGGCCATGTCCATCGCCGCCGCGACCCTGGTCGCCCTCGCCATGACCGCAACCCCGAAGCCCCCGCCCGCCCTCGCCCGCGCCGTCGATCGCTGCACCGCCGCCCTGGTCGCGAAGCACGGCGACGCCGAGCGGGATCGCGCCGCCCGCGGCGCCGCCCAGGCGGCGGCGTTCTGGCGGCCGTCGGACGGCGACGCGAAGGCGTTCGAGGCGCTCTGCGTCGAGCAGTTCCGCCCCCGCGGGAGCGACCTCGACCAGACCTTCAAGCGCTTCGAGGCGAGCTTCGAGGCGCTCGACGGCAACGGCCTGGAGATCGCCCGGACGCTCTCCTCCTTCGCGCAGCTGGACGTCGGGCCGATGCAGCCGGTGGACGGCCTGCTCGCCGCCTACGACCCGTCCGCCCACGCGGTGGACGACCTGTTCGACGGGAAGATCGCGTTCGCGGCGCTGCTCAACTTCCCGCTCACCACGCTCGACGAGCGGCTCCGCCAGGGCGAGGCCTGGTCCCGGCGCCAGTGGGCCGAGGCGCGGCTCGCGAACCGCTTCGCGCGCCGCGTGCCCGCGGCGGTGAACCGCGACATCGCGAAGGCCGGCGCGGACGCCGACCTCTACATCGCCGACTACAACGTCTACGTGCACCACCTGGTGGACGACCAGGGGGCGCGCCCGTTCCCGAAGGGCAAGCGGCTCCTGTCGCACTGGAACCTGCGCGACGAGCTGAAGGCGCAGTACGCCGACCCGCAGGGCCTGGCGCGGCAGCGCGCCATCGCCAAGGTGATGGAGCGGATCGTGACGCAGACCATCCCGGCCGCGGTGGTGAACGACCCGGCGGTGGACTGGAACCCGTGGACGAACGCGGTGCGCCCCGCGCCGGCCGACGCCATCGAGGGCGGGGCGAAGCCGCGCGCGAAGGTGGACGGCGCGCGCGAGGCCGACGTGCGCTACGCCCGCATCCTCGCGAACTTCCGGGCGCAGCGCGCCGCGGACCCGTACTCGCCCTCGGTGCCCACGCTCATCGCCCGCAAGTTCGAGCTGGAGCGCGAGCTGCCCGAGGCCCGGGTGGTCGCGATGCTGGAGGAGGTGCTGGGCGCGCCGGAGATCAAGCGCATCGCGGCGCTCATCGAGGCGCGGCTCGGGCGCAAGCTGGAGCCGTTCGACATCTGGTACCCGGGCTTCAAGCCGCGCTCGCGCCAGTCGGAGGCGGAGCTGGACGCGATGACGCGCAAGCGCTACCCGACGCCGGCCGCGTTCGCGAAGGACCTCCCGAACGTGCTCCAGCGCCTCGGGTTCGCGCCGGAGAAGGCCGCCTGGCTCGCGGAGCGGATCGCCGTGGACCCGGCCCGCGGCTCGGGCCACGCCATGGGCGCCGCGCGCCGCGGCGACCAGGCGCACCTGCGCACCCGCGTCGGCCCGGACGGCATGGACTACAAGGGCTTCAACATCGCCGTCCACGAGCTGGGCCACAACGTCGAGCAGACGTTCTCGCTCTACGGCGTGGACTCGACGCTGCTGCAGGGCGTGCCGAACACCGCCTTCACCGAGGCGATCGCGTTCGTGTTCCAGGCGCGCGACCTCGAGGTGCTGGGGCTACCCGGCCCCGGCGCGGAGGAGCAGCGGCTGCGCGCGGTGAGCGACCTGTGGGACGCCTACGAGATCTCCGGCGTGGCGCTGGTGGACCTCGGGATCTGGAAGTGGATGTACGCGCACCCGCAGGCGACCCCGGCGCAGCTCCGCGAGGCGACGCTCGGGATCGCGCGCGACGTGTGGAACCGCTGGTACGCGCCGGTGCTGGGCGCCCGCGACGTCCCGCTGCTCGCGATCTACTCGCACATCGTCTCGAACGTCCTCTACGTCCCCGACTACCCGGTGGGCCGGCTCATCTCGGCGCAGATAGAGGACCACCTCGCCGCGCTGCCGAAGGGCGCGACGCTCGGCTCGGAGATCGAGCGGATGACCACGGTGGGCGCGGTCTCGCCGGATCTGTGGATGAAGAAGGCCACCGGCGCGCCCGTCTCCGCCACCCCGCTCGTCCGCGCCGCGGCCCGCGCGCTCGACGCGATGCCGGCGCAGGGCGCGACCGGGAGCCGGTAGGCGCGCGACGGCTCCGCCCCCGGCGCGCGTCGCCGCCCCGGGGGCTCGCCGTCAGCGCGCGGCGCCGGCGTCCTGCGCGCCGGCGCTCCCGCAGGTCCGGCACGAGGCCACGAACGCGTGCGCCTCGTCGTAGCCGCCCACGAAGCAGCGGCGGCCGCCGGGCGCGTCGTCGTAGACCGCCACCGCGCGGCTGTACGAGAAGGCGGGCTCGAACTCCTCCCAGCCCACCTCCTGCAGCTCCGCCGGGCACGACTCGCCCGGCATCGCCAGCGCGAGCCGGCCGCTCGCCTCCTCGCGGCAGGGCCGGGCCGCGCGGGCCTCGGCCCAGCGGCGCAGCTCGACGACGTCCTGCGTGGTGCGAAGCATGGCGGCTCCTTCCGTCGCGGGGTGCGGGCCCGGACATGGCGGGCGCGGCCGGCGCGCGCACGAGAAGATGGAAGGGCCCCCCGCGCGGCGCCGGCGCCGGCGGATGCGCAGCATGCGGGGCATGGCCGAGAACGAGTGGACGGACGGGGCGGCCGACCGGGCGCGCGAGGCGGCCGAGCGGCGCGAGACCGGCGGGGCGAGCGTGCCGGCGGGTGGATCGAAGGGGCCGGGGGACCTGCGCGTGCCGGCCGAGCGACGGGAGCCGCCGCAGGGGTCGCCGGAGGAGCCGCCGCGGCGCGCGGGCGTGGTGCCGCCGCCGGAGCGCGAGGAGGCGCCGGAGCTGCTGGGCGAGCAGAGCGACTACCCCATCTCGCGGCCGGATCCCGACCGCGAGCCGGGGTCCTGAGCTTCGGCGCCGGCGACGCGCAGCAGCGTGCGGATCAGCTCCGCGACGCCCCACGCCTGCGCCACGCAGCCGCGCGGCGTGTACGGCGGCTCGGCGTCGAACACCTCGGAGATCTGCCCGAGGCAGGCGTGGCCGAGCTCGCCCACGAGCCCGTCGAGCGCCCGCCGCGCGCCCTCCAGGTCGCCGGGGTGCACCCGCAGCCACGCGTCCACCCACGGGCCGATGAGCCAGCTCCACACCGTGCCCTGGTGGTAGGCCGCGTCGCGGGTCCGCAGGTCGCCGTGGTACGTCGCCTTGTAGTCCGGGTGGTCGCGGGACAGCGACCGCAGCCCCACCGGCGTGAGCAGCCGCTCGCGCACCGTCTCGAGCACCGGGGCCCACCGGTCGCGCTCGAGCACCGGGCTGGGCAGCGCGATGGCGAGGAGCTGGTTGGGCCGGCACGCGGGATCGTCCCGCCCGTCCTCGCCGTCCACCACGTCGAACAGCTGCCGCCCCGCCGCGTTCCAGAAGCGCCGGTTGAAGGACGCGCGGGCGCGCGCCGCCGCAGCTCCCGCGGCCCGGGCCGCCTCGCCCTCCCCCTCCTCCTCGAGCCAGCGCGCCAGGTTCGCGAGCGCGTTGAACCACAGGGCGTTGATCTCGACCGCCTTGCCGCGGCGCGGGGTGACCACCCAGCCCTCCACCTTCGCGTCCATCCAGGTGAGCTGGTAACCCTGCTCGCCCTGCCGGAGCAGCCCGTCCTCCGGGTCCACCCCGATGCCGAAGCGCGTGCCGCGCTGGTGGTGCGCGACCACGTCCCGAAGCACCGGCAGCAGGCGGCGCAGGAGCTGCCGGTCGCCGGTGGTCCGCACGTACCGGTCCACCGCGTGGAACATCCAGAGCGTCGCGTCGGCGGTGTGGTACAGCCCCTCCGCGTCGCCCTCGGGGAACAGGTTGGGGATGAGCCCGTCGCGCGCGTGGCGGGCGAACGCGCGGAGGATCGCCGCGGCGTCGCGCGCGCGGCCGGTGCAGAGCGCCAGGCCCTCGAGCGAGATCATCGTGTCGCGGCCCCAGTCGGTGAACCAGTGGTAGCCGGCGATCACGGTGCGCGGCGCGTCGCCCTCGGCGCGCGCCTGCGCCTCCTCCTGCACCCGGCCGGCGGGCTCGACCACGAACGCGTCGGCGGCGAGCACCAGCTCGGCCGCGGGGCCCTGCCGCGCCGCCTCCGGCGCGCGGGCCAGCAAGGCCTCCCGCCGCGCGCGCTCTGCCCGGAGCGCCTCCTCGGGCGCGAGCGCCGTCACCCGCTCCCACGGCTCGGTGGACGCGACCAGCGTCACCGGCGCCTCGCGCCCGAGGTCCACGCGGAAGCGCCCCGGGCTGAACAGGTCGCCCTGCGTGTCGTAGCCGCGGCTCGCCTCCACGCGGTAGACCACCTCGGCGAGCCGCTCCTCCTCCACCGTGAACGCGGCGCGGGCGCCGTGGAGGACCAGGCGCAGCGGCGGGAAGCGCGGGTCGTCGCCGGAGACCTCGAAGCGCCCGCGCGCCGTCGCCAGGCGGTAGGCCGTCACCGGCCCGGACACCGGCGCGTCGTGGGGACGGAAGTGGACGCCGGGCCGCAGCGTGAGCCGCACCGGGCCCTCGCCGTCGAGGAGGCGGTAGGAGACGTGGACCGTGTTCTGGCCGTGCACGAGCACCACGCGCCGCTCCAGCACCAGCCCGCCGAGCCGGTAGGTCCACACCGGCAGCCCGCCCTCGAGCCGGAACGCGCGCAGGTGCTCCGCACCGTGCAGCGCGAGCCCCACCGAGCGCTCGTCCCCGGCCAGCCGGATGGCCCGGCCGTCGGGGAGCCGGACCCGGTCGGAGAGGTGCGAGAGCATCACCGCGCGCCCGACGCCCGGCAGCGCCGCCACGAGCAGCCCGTGGTAGCGCCGCGTGCAGGCGCCGGCGAGCGTGCCGCTGGCGTAGCCGCCGAGGCCGTTCGCGACCAGCCACTCGCGCTCGAGCAGCGCCTCGGCGCCGTCGCCCGGCGCCCAGCCCTGCCGCACCGGAAGCTCGATCACGCCGCGCCCTCCGCGCCCGGCTCGAGCAGCAGCGCGGCGTGCGCCGGCACCCGCCACCCGGCCGCGTCGTCGAGGGCCGGCGTCCCCGCGCCGCCGTAGCGCGGGTCCTCGGTGGAGATCGCGACGCGCCAGGCGTGCCCCTCCGGCGGCGCGACCAGCGGCTCCGGCAGCGCGTCCGCCTCGAGATCCGGGCCCAGGTTCACGAGCAGGAGCCGGTCGCCCGCGCCGTCGGCGAGCCAGCGGAGGCAGAGCGCCTCCGGGGCGAGCACCGCCCCGTCCAGCTCGTCCCCGGCGTCGCCGAGCGCCGGCATCCGCCGGCGCAGCTCCAGCAGGTCGCGGTGGAGCGCGCGGAGCTCGCGCCCGGCGGCGCGCTCGGCCGGATCGAGCCGGCAGCGCGCGAACGTGTCCGGATCGGCGGGATCCGGGAGCCGGTCGCGCATGTCCGGCCCGGCCACGCCCGGGAACTGGCGCAGGAACGCGGCGCGCCCCTCGCGCACCCGGTGCCCGAGCTCGCCGCCGTGGTCGGCGAAGTAGAGGAACGGCCGCGTCGAGCCGAACTCGGCCCCCTGGAACAGGAGCGGGGTCCAGGGCCCGAGGAGCAGCAGCGCGGTGAGCGCGCGGTGGCGCCCGGGGCTGGTCAGCGCGCGCAGCCGCTCGCCGCGCGGGTGGTTCGCCACCTGGTCGTGGTTCTCGAGGTACGCGACGAACGCGCGCGCGGGCAGCCCGCGGGTGGTGCGGCCGCGGCGCTTGCCCTGCCAGGCGTAGCGCTGCCCCTGGAACAGGTAGCCGCGCTTCGCGGCCGAGATCAGCTCCTGCGGCGCGCCGCGGTGATCGTGGTAGTACGCGCCGCGCCGGCCGGTGGCCGCGACCACCGCGGAGTGGTGCAGGTCGTCGTTCCAGGCGAGGTCGAGCCCCATGCCGCCCTCGGCGCGCGGCCGGAGCAGCGCGGTGTCCTGGGGCTCGTTCTCGGCGACCACCAGGATGCTCCGGCCCGCGGCGGCCGCGGCCGCCCGCGCGCGCCGGGCGACGAGCGCCACCACGTGCTCCTCCGAGGCGTCGAACATGCCCTGGGTGGCGTCGAGGCGCAGGCCGTCGAGGTGGTACTCGGAGATCCAGGCGGCGGCGCTGTCGGCGACGAGCTCGCGCACCGGCCCGGCGTCGTCGCCGTCGAAGTTCAGCGGATCGCCCCACTCTCCCCGGTACCGCGTCGAGAAGAAGCCCGGTGCGAACTCCCGCAGGTAGCAGCCGTCGGGGCCGAGGTGGTTGTAGACCACGTCGAGCAGCACCCCGAGCCCGAGCGCGTGCGCGCGGTCCACGAAGCGCCGGAAGTCGTCCGGCGCGCCGTAGAGCCGGGTGGGCGCGAACAGGTCCACGCCGTCGTAGCCCCAGCCGAACCTGCCCGGGAACTCCGCCACCGGCAGGACCTCGACGGCGGTGACGCCCAGCTCGGCGAGGCCGAGCAGCTCGCGCTCCGCCGCGGCCCAGGTGCCCTCCGGCGTGAACGTCCCGACGTGCAGCTCGTACAGCACCTGCCCGCGCGGCCGGAGCCCGCGCCAGCCCGCGTCGGTCCAGCCGAAGCGCGACGGGTCCACCACCTGCGACGGTCCGTGCGGCCCTTCCGGCTGGAAGCGCGAGGCGGGATCCGGGTAGGCCGCCCCGCCGTCCAGCCGGTAGCGGTAGCGCGCCCCGTCCCCCAGGCCCGGCACCAGCCCCGCGTGCCAGCCGCCGGGCTCGGCCGCGAGCGCGTGGCAGCCGGCGCGCGCGCCCTCGAGGCGCACCTCGACCTGCGCGCAGGCCGGGGCCCACACGCGAAAGTGCACGCCCCCGTCCGCCACCTCGGCCCCGGCGGCGAGCCGGCGGCGCGGGACGGAGGGTGGCGCCTTCGCCGGCGGAGCGTCGATCCTCACGCACGTCACCGTAAGGCGCCCGCCGCCCGACGGCGCCCCGGGCCGCGGCGCCGTGGTGGCCGCGCCGTGGTTAGCGTGACGTGCGGACGGGGGCGGTCATGACACTCGGGATGATCCGGCGCGGGCGATCGGGCCGGGCGGCGGCGATCGGGGCGGGCGGGCTGGCGGCCGCCTCGGCGCTCGCGTCGCTGGCGTGGTTCCTCTCGCCGGGGCAAGGGGCGGAGCGGCGGGCGCGCGCCACCAGGGCGTTGCGGCAGGCGCCGGGGAAGGCGCGCGCGCAGCTCGAGCGGCTGGAGGTGCGCGCGTCGCTCACCGCGGAGCGCGCGGCCGGGGCGGTCCAGCAGGCCCGCGCCGCCGCCGCGCGGCGCCCCGAGCGGCCGGCCGGCGCCGCGGCGGGCTTCCTGCTCGTGCGCGCGCTCGTCGGGCGCGGCCTGCTCCACATCCCGGGCGGCCTCGTGGGCGCGTGGCTGCTGGCGCGGACGGCGCCCGCGCGGCGCGCGTTCGCGGCGACGTCGGGCGCGCTCCGGGGCGCGGCGGCGCGGCTGCGCGGCCTGCGAGGCGGCGCGCCGGCGGCGGGGCACGCCCGGCGCGAGCCGGAGGTGGTCGAGGTGAAGAGCCCCGCCGAGCTGGAGGCCGGGGTGGCGCGTGGGCGGCCGGAGCCGACGTACCGCGATCGTGCCGACCGGAGCGGCCCGCACATGCGGCACGGCTCCGTTCCCCGCGCGCGACGGGCGCCCGCGCCGGCGCTCCACTCGCCGGGCAGCGACGACGTGGCGCCGCGCGCCGACTTCGACGCGCCGGATCCGGGCGCCTCCGTCCGGACCTCGGAGCTCGGCGCCGTGGAGCCGCGAGAGGGCGAGCCCGCCGCGGAGGACGAGGGCGAGCCGGGTGGGCGCGAGCCCACCGGCGATGGCGGGTGACCCGCTGCGCCGCCGCGCCGACCCGGAGGCTCGACCCACCCGCCCCGAGTCGAACCGTACGTACGGGTGAACGCGCACCGGGCGGGGCGCAAGCCGTTGAAAACATGTGCTTACGCTCCGCGTGGATCTGACCCGCGCGGGACGGCGCACCCATCGGCACGAACCTTCCATTGGGCTCGGGCGGGGAGCCCCTTGGAGGACGGATGCTGCACGCACTCGCCAACCTGTCGATCTCCACCCGCCTTCGCCTGGTGCTGCTCGCCGGCGCCGCCGGCCTGTTCCTGCTCTCGTGGCAGTCGGTCCGCGTGCTGGAGGCGCGCATGCTCGCCGAGCGCCAGGCCAAGGTCCGCGCGCTGGTGGAGGCGGCGCAGGCGCTCGTCGAGCACCAGGGCGCCCGCGCCGCCCGCGGCGAGATCTCCGCCGAGGAGGCCCGCCGCGCGGCGCTCGAGGCGCTGCGCGCGCTCCGCTACGACGG
This sequence comes from Anaeromyxobacter sp. K, assembly GCF_000020805.1. Lineage (NCBI taxonomy): Bacteria > Pseudomonadati > Myxococcota > Myxococcia > Myxococcales > Anaeromyxobacteraceae > Anaeromyxobacter > Anaeromyxobacter sp. K. Next base: position 4,247,910 of record NC_011145.1, read on the forward strand.
CGCCGAGTACTTCTGGGTGAACGACCTCGAGCCGCGGATGGTCATGCACCCGACCAACCCGCAGCTCGACGGGCAGGACCTGTCCGGCTACCGGGACCCGAACGGCAAGCTGCTGTTCCAGGAGTTCGTCCGCACGGTGCGCGCGCGCGGCAGCGGCTTCGTGGACTACCTGTGGCCGAAGCCGGGCAGCACGGTGCCGGTGCCGAAGATCTCCTTCGTGACGCAGTACCAGCCCTGGGGCTGGGTCGTCGGCTCGGGCCTGTACGTGGACGACCTCGACGCGGCGGTCCGGAGCGAGGCGCGGCGGGTGCTCGGCACGGGCGCGCTCATCGTGGCGGTGATCCTGGGCGGCGCGGCGCTGGTGGCGCGCGGCGTCCGCCGCTCGCTCGCGCGGGCGGTGGAGGCGGCCGGCGCGGTGGCGTCCGGCGATCTCTCCGTGCGGATCCCCGACGCGGCGCGGGACGAGCCGGGCCGCGTGCTGGACGCGCTCTCCGGGATGGCCGATCGCCTGTCCGCGGTGGTGGGGGAGGTCCGCGGCGCCGCCGAGGCGATCGCCTCCGCGGCCGAGGAGACGCGCACGGTGGCGGGCGCGCTCGCGGAGGCGTCGAGCGGGCAGGCCTCCGACGTGGCCCGGTCCAGCGAGGCGGTCCGCGAGCTGGTCACCGAGATCGACGGCGCCGCCTCGGAGGCGCGGGCCACCGACGCGCTGGCGCGGCGCGCCGCGGAGGACGCCGGCGAGGGCGCCGGGGCGGTGCGCGAGACGGCGCTCGCCATGCGGGCCATCGCCGAGAAGATCGGCGTGGTGGGCGAGATCGCGTACCAGACCAACCTGCTCGCCCTCAACTCGGCCATCGAGGCGGCCCGCGCCGGCGTGCACGGCCGCGGGTTCGCGGTGGTCGCGACCGAGGTGCGGCGCCTGGCCGAGCGGAGCCGCGCCGCCGCGCAGGAGATCGGCGAGCTGGCCGGGGGCAGCGTGGCCGCGGCGGATCGCGCCGCCGAGCTGATCGCGCGCGCGCTGCCCTCCATCGGCGCCACCAGCGAGCGGGTGCAGCGCATCACCGAGGCCGCCGGCCGGCAGCACCAGGCGGCGCGGGCCATCGGCGACGTGCTGAACGGGCTCGCCGGCGCCTCCGAGCGCCAGGCGGCCGCCTCCGAGGAGCTGGCCGGCTCGGCCGCCGCGCTCTCCGACAACGCGGAGGAGCTGGCCCGGACGGTGGGCTGGTTCCGCGTGCCCGAGGGAGGAGCGGCCCTCGCGCCGCTGCCGGCCCGCGTCGAGGCGCCGCAGCGCCCCGGCCGCGAGGCTGCGTGAAAGTGTCGCTTGCGGACGGGGCGCGGCGGCGTTCCATTTGAGGACATGCACCTCTTCAGCCCGCTCGCGCTCCGCTCCGTCACCGTCCGCAACCGCATCGCCGCCTCCCCGATGTGCCAGTACTCGGCCAGCGAGGGCCGGGCCAACGACTGGCACCTCGTCCACCTCGGCGCGTTCGCCACCGGCGGCGTCGGGCTGGTGCTGGTCGAGGCCACCGGCGTCGAGGCCCGCGGCCGCATCTCGCCGCTCGACCTGGGCCTGTGGGAGGACGGGCAGATCGAGCCGCTCGCGCGCGTCGTGCGCTTCGCCGAGGGACAGGGCGCGGCCATGGGCATCCAGCTCGCCCACGCCGGCCGCAAGGCCTCCACCGCCGCGCCGTGGAGCGGCGGCGGGCCGGTGGCGGCGGCGGACGGCGGCTGGCAGCCGGTCGCGCCGAGCGCGCTGCCGTTCGCGGACGGCTACCCCACCCCCGCGGCGCTCGACCTCGCCGGGATCCGCGGCGTGGTGGACGCGTTCGCGGCCGCCGCCCGCCGCGCGCGCGCCGCGGGCTTCCGGGTGGTGGAGGTCCACGCGGCGCACGGCTACCTCCTGCACCAGTTCCTCTCGCCGCTCACCAACCGCCGCACCGACGCGTACGGCGGCGGCTTCGAGAACCGCACGCGCCTGGTGCGCGAGGTCACCGCGGCGGTGCGCGCCGCCTGGCCGGAGGAGCTCCCCGTGCTGGTCCGGATCTCCGCGACGGACTGGGTGGAGGGCGGCTGGGACGCGGAGCAGTCGGTCGAGCTGTGCCGCGCGCTGAAGGCGCTCGGGGCGGACCTGGTGGACGTCTCCACCGGCGGCCTCGTGCCCGGCGCGAAGATCCCCGCCGGCCCCGGGTACCAGACCGGCTTCGCCGAGCGGATCCGGCGCGAGGCCGGCGTCCCCACCGGCTCGGTCGGCATGATCACCTCCCCCGAGCAGGCGGACCACGTGATCCGCTCCGGCCAGGCCGACCTGGTGCTGCTCGCCCGCGAGCTGCTCCGCGACCCCCACTTCCCGCTCCGCGCGTCGAAGGTGCTGGGCCACGAGGGCCCGTGGCCGAAGCAGTACCTCCGCGCGCGGTAGCGCCGCGGCGGGCGCCGCCGTGGCTCAGGCGGGCCCGCCCGCGCGCGCGTCCTCCTCGGTGACGTCGGTGGCGCCCTCGGCCACGTGGCCGGTGCGGCGCAGCGACCAGCCGGTGGCGAGCCCCAGCACGAACCAGCCCAGCACCACCGCGCCGGCGGCGAACACCGTGTCGCCCGGCACGCGCAGCCAGCGCAGCGTGTTCATGAGCGGGGTCTGCATGAACTCGGCGCTGCGCGCCCACCAGGTGCCGCTCTCGACCGCCGCCCAGGTCTGCAGGATGCCCACCGGCAGCACCGAGATCATCACCATCATCGCCAGCCCCGCGTTGATGAGCCAGAACGACCACGCGATGGGGCGCTCCTTCCACGCCGCGCCGGGGCGCAGCGCGCGCAGGCAGAACAGCATCAGCCCGATGCCCAGCATGCCGTAGACGCCGAACAGCGCCGCGTGCCCGTGCACCGGGGTCGTGTTGAGCCCCTGCATGTAGTAGAGCGCGAGCGGCGGGTTGATGAAGAAGCCGAACAGCCCCGCGCCCACCAGGTTCCAGAACGCGACCGAGACGAAGAAGTAGATGGGCCAGCGGTACGCGCTCACCCAGGTCCGCGCCCGGGTGAGCCGGATGTTCTGCCAGACCTCGAGGCCCACCAGCGTGAGCGGGACCACCTCGAGCGCGCTGAACGTGGCGCCGAGCGCCATCACCGAGGACGGCGTGCCGGCGAAGTAGTTGTGGTGGAACGTGCCGACGATCCCGCCCGCCAGGAACACGGTGGTGGAGAAGAACGTCGCGCGCGTCGCCTTGTCCGGGTGGAGCAGCCCGAGGCGCACGAACAGGAACGCGATCACCACCGTCGCGAACACCTCGAAGAAGCCCTCGACCCACAGGTGCACCACCCACCAGCGCCAGTACTCCACCACCGCGAGGTTGGTGGTGCGGCCGTACATGAGCCCGGCGCCGTAGAACAGCGCGATGGCGAGGCTGGAGAGGACGAACAGGAGCAGGAGCGGCCGCGTGGCGCTGGGGCGCCGCAGGGCCGGCCAGAGCGCCCGGAGCATGAGGCCGAGCCACAGGAACAGGCCCACGAACAGGAAGATCTGCCAGAAGCGCCCCAGGTCCACGTACTCGTACCCCTGGTGGCCGAACCAGTACCAGCTCTCGCCGGGGAGCCGCTGCATCACCGACAGCCACTGCCCGGCGAGCGAGCCGATCACGATGACGAGCAGCGAGACGAACAGCAGGTTCACGCCGAGGCGCTGGCCCGGCGCCTCGGTGCCGGACACCGCCGGCCCCATGTACAGGCCGGTCGCGAGCCAGGCGGTCGCGATCCAGAAGATGCCGAGCTGCGTGTGCCAGGTGCGGGTCACCGAGTACGGCAGGATCTCGGCGAGCGGGAAGCCGTACAGCTTCGACCCCTCCACGCCGTAGTGCGCGGTGAGCGCGCCGAGCGCGATCTGCACCACCAGCAGCGCGGCCGCCACCCAGAAGTACTTCACGGTGGCCCGCTGGCTCGGCGTCGGGTTCAGCCCGAACAGCGGGTCGCGCAGCGGCAGCTCGTCCGCGGCCACCTCCGGCTCCTTGCGGCTGCCGTGGTACCAGGCGAGCGCGCCGATCCCGGCGAGCAGCAGCACGAACGAGATGACGCTCCAGACCACCGCCTGGCCGGTGGGGCGGTTCCCGACGAGCGGGTCGTGCGGCCAGTTCTGCGTGTACGTGACCTGCTCGCCGGGGCGGTCGGTCACCGCGGCCCACGCCGTCCACCAGAAGAACGCGGCCATGTCGCGCGCGCGCGCCGGGTCGGTCAGCGCGCCGGCCGGGATCGCGTACGCGTCCACGCCGTCGCGGAACACCGAGGCGTAGTGGCGCGCCAGCTCCTCGAACGCCGCGGCGCGCTCCGGGCCGACGCGGATGGTGCGGGCGTCCTCGCTGTAGGTGTTCTCGTGCAGCGTGGTGCGCAGCCGCTCGCGCAGCGCCGCCTGGCGCTCCGGCGACAGCGCCGCGTAGCGGCCGCCGCCCTCCGCCCGCGCCCACCGGTCGAGGATCGCGTTCGCCTCGCGGTGCAGCCAGTCCGCCGTCCAGTCCGGCGCCACGTACGCGCCGTGGCCCCACACCGAGCCGACCTCCTGGCCGCCGATCGACTGCCACACGTTCTGCCCGCGCAGGATCGCGCTGCCCTCGATCACGGTCGTGCCGCCCGGCCCGATCACGCGCTCCGGCAGCGGCGGCGCGGACGAGCGGATGCGGGGCGCGTAGCCGCCCAGGATGGCGAACGAGCCGGCGAGGACGACGAACAGCGCGATCCAGTGGGCACGATAGGGCACGGCGGACACCTCCGGCTGCAAGGTGGGTCCCGCGCTCGGGGTGGGCAGCGGGGACGCACGCGGGGTGCGGGCAATCTGGCGCCGGTCTCCACGCCGCGCCCGACCCTCTCGGGCCTCCACCGCAGGTGACGATGGCGCGCGGCGCCTCGCCGGGCGATCCGGCGGACGCGCGCGTGGTGTAGCGTTCGTTTCATGCGCGTCGGCAGGTACGAGATCGCGAGCCTGGTGGACGCACGGTACGCGGTGGACGGCGGGGCGCTGTTCGGGGTGGTGCCCCGGCCGCTCTGGGAGCGGCAGCTCGCGCCGGATGCCCGGCACCGCGTGCCGCTCGTGTCCCGCTGCCTGGTGGCGGTGGACCGCGCCGGGGGCCGGGTGGTGCTCGTGGACGTCGGCCTCGGCGACCGCTGGGACGCGCGGCGGCTCGAGCGCCACGCGGTGGACCGCGCCGGCGGCGGGCTGGACGCGGGGCTGGCGCGGCTGGGCCTGGCGCGCGGGGACGTCACCGACGTGCTCCTCACGCACCTCCACCTCGATCACGCCGGCGGCCTGGTGCGGCTCGATCCGGGCGGCGCGCCGCGGCTGGCGTTCCCGCGCGCGGTGCACCACCTGCAGCGCCGCGCGTGGCACTGGGCCCACTCGCCCAGCGAGAAGGACGCGCGCGGCTTCCTGCCCGAGGACTTCGAGCCGCTGGAGCGGTCGGAGCAGCTGCACCTCGTGGAGGGCGAGCTGCAGCTCTTCCCGGGCCTGGACCTGGTGGTCTCGGAGGGCCACACCGCCGGCCTGCAGCTGCCGCGCTTCGAGGGGGACGACGGCTCGCACCTCGTGTTCGCGGGCGACCTCATCCCCACCCACCTGCACCTTCGCCCGGCCTGGATCTCGGCCTGGGACGTGCAGCCGCTCCTCACGCTCGAGGAGAAGCGGGTGCTGATGGCCGAGGCGCTGGAGGACGACGGCGTGGTCGTGTTCGGCCACGACGCGCAGATGGCCGCCTGCCGCCTCCAGGAGGCGGACGGCCTGCCGGCGTTCCGGGAATCGGTCGAGCTGTAGCGGGCCTGCGCCGGTCTCCGCTGGCGCCGGAGCGCGTCCTCGGGTACGGAGTGCCGCCATGGACGAGCGGAAGGTGACGGTCACGCGCCGCGGCGCCGAGCGGATCGCCCGGGGCCACCTCTGGATCTACCGGACGGACGTGGAGAAGGCCCCGGCCGGCGCCGAGGCGGGCGACGTGGTGGCGCTGGTGGACGGGCGCGGGCGGTTCCTGGGGAAGGCGTTCTGGTCGGCGCGCTCCAAGATCGCGCTGCGGCTCGTCACCCGCGACGAGGTCCCGGTGGACGAGGCCTTCCTCGCCGCGCGCCTGTCGGACGCCATCGCGCTGCGGCGGCGGGTCTTCGGCGAGGAGCGCTTCGTGCGGCTGGTGCACGGCGAGGCCGACCTGTTCCCGGGCCTGGTGGCGGACCGCTACGGCGACGTGGGGGTGGTGCAGACGCTCGTGCCCGCCACCGACCGGCGCAAGGGGCTCATCGCCGAGCTGCTCGCGGGCGCGCTCGACCTGCGCACGGTGGTGGAGCGGAACGACGTGCGCGTGCGCGAGCTCGAGGGGCTGGAGCAGGTGAAGGGCGTGGTGCGCGGCCCCGCGCCCGGGCCGCTCGAGTACCGCGAGGGCGAGGTCCGGATGCGGCTGGACGTGCTCGCCGGCCAGAAGACCGGCGCGTTCCTCGACCAGCGCGAGAACCACCTGCGCGCCGGGGAGTACGCCACCGGCCGGTGCCTGGACTGCTTCAGCTACGCCGGCGGCTTCGCGCTCCACCTCGCGCGCCGCGCCGAGCGCGTCACCGCGGTGGAGATGCAGCCGGTCGCGGCCGGGCTCCTGCGCGAGAACGCGGCGCTGAACCGCGCCGAGAACCTGGAGGTCGTCGAGGAGAACGCCTTCGACTACCTGCGCGACCGCTCCGAGGAGGAGCCCGCCTTCGACCTGGTGGTGCTCGACCCGCCCGCGTTCGCGAAGAACAAGGAGTCGCTGCCGGCGGCGCGGCGCGGGTACAAGGAGGTGAACCTCCGCGCGCTGCAGGTGCTGGTGCCGGGCGGCATCCTGGTGACCGCCTCGTGCAGCTATCACCTGTCCCCCGAGATGCTGGAGGAGCTGGTGCTCGACGCCGCCAACGACGCCGGGCGCCGGGTGCAGGTGCTGGAGCGGCGCGGCGCCGGCCGCGACCACCCCGAGCTCGCCGGCGTGCCGGAGACCCGCTATCTGAAGTGCCTGTTCCTGCGGGTGCTGTGAGGCGCATCCGCCGGCCCCCCGCCCGCCCGGCCGCCGGGGACACGCACGGCGGGGCCGGGTGCGCTTTCGCGCGCACCCTGGACGCGCTAGCATCGTAGGCCCCCGCCGAGGAGGCGCCCACCGGATGGCCATCCGGCCACAGGACCTGTCCCGCCCGCCCGGCCCCGCGCTGGAGCGCGGCCCCCTGCTCGCCCGCATGGACGCGGCGGCCCGCGAGCGGCTGCTGGCCCGGGCCGAGCGGCTCACGTTCGCCGCGCGCACGCGCGTGCACGGGGACGCCGACGCGGGGCGCCACCTGTACCTGATCCTGGAGGGCACCGCGACGCTCCGGCGCGAGCAGCTCGCGCTGCGCCGGCTCGGGCCGGGCGACCACTTCGGCGAGCTGGCGGGGCTGGGCGGGCGGCACCGGGGCGAGACGGTGATCTCCGACGGCGCGCTCACCGTGGCGCGCCTGTCCCCGGCCGCGCTCGCCGAGCTGGAGCGCGAGGCGCCCGCGGTCGCGACGCAGCTCGCCATCGGCGTGGCGGCGGCGCTCGCCGAGGACCTCGAGCGCGTGAGCGGCGACATGGACCTGCTGCTGCGCGGCCGCTCGCTGCCGCGCGCGCAGGAGGTCACGGTCCAGGTGATGGGCGAGGCGCGCCGGATCCGCACCGGCACGCGCGTGCGCGACCTGCTGCCCGAGGCCATCGAGGGCGATTTGGTGGTGGCGGGGCTGCTCGGGCAGAAGCCGGTGTCGCTCGCGACCCCGGTGTTCACCGACACCACCGTGGCGCCGCTCACCGTCTCGCACTGGGAGGGGCGCCAGGTCTACGCCCACTCGCTCGGGCTGGTGCTGCTGGAGGCCGCGCACCAGGTGGCGCCGGCGCTGCGGGTGCGCATGGGGCCGTCGCTCGGGGTGCGCCAGCTCGTCATGGTGGAGGGCGCGGGCGGGGAGGATCGCGCCGCGCTGGCGGCGCGCCTCGCGGCCGGGATGGAGCGGATCGTCGCCGCCGACGCGCCGTTCCGGAGCGAGTACTGGTCCACCGACGAGGCGCAGGGGTGGTTCCTGGAGCGCGGCTGGAGCGACGCCGCCCGGCTGCTGCGCGTCCGCCGGCAGGCCACGGTCCGCCTGGTCTCGTGCGGCGACGTGTACGCGCTGTCCATGGGGCCGCTGCTGCCGTCCACCGGGGCGCTGCACGGCTGGACGCTGGAGCCGGCGGACGGCGACGACGGCCTGCTGCTCGACCTCGGCCGGCTCGACCCGCGCAACGGCCACGGCGCGACCCCGCGCCCGCGGCCGCGCCGCCCCGGCGACATGGTCCGCGACCACCGGGCCTGGCTCGACGCCATGGACGTCACCAGCGTGGGCGCGTTCAACGACCTGTGCATCTCCGGCCAGGTGACGCAGCTCATCCGCGTGGCGGAGGGCTTCCACGAGAAGCGGATCGGCCAGATCGCCGACGCCATCGCGGCCGGGCGCGAGCGGATCCGGATCATCTCCATCGCCGGCCCGTCGTCGTCGGGCAAGACCACGTTCATCAAGCGGCTCACCGTCCAGCTGCAGATCGACGGCGTGAACCCGGTGGGCATCTCCCTCGACGACTACTACGTGGACCGCGAGAAGACCCCGCGCGACGCCCGCGGCGAGTGGGACTTCGAGGCGCTGGAGGCGCTCGACCTGCCGCTCCTGCAGGACCACGTCCGCCGGCTGCTCGCCGGCGAGGCGGTGCGCACGGCGCACTACCACTTCCTCACCGGCCGGAGCCACCCCGAGGGCGGGCCGGTGATCCAGCTGCGCCCGGGCGACGTGCTCATGCTGGAGGGGATCCACGGCCTGAACCCGCGGCTGCTCGGCGCCATCCCGCGCGCCGGCGAGCTGTTCCGCGTGTTCGTGCACCCCGCCACCACGCTCCCGTTCGACCGGCTCACGCGCGTGTCGGCCACCGACCTCCGCCTGCTGCGCCGGATCATCCGGGACCGCCACCACCGCGGCTACTCCGCGGCGGACAACATCGTGCGCTGGCCGTCGGTGCAGGCGGGGGAGCGCGAGCACATCTTCCCGTACCAGGACGAGGCCGAGGCGGTGTTCGACACCTCGCTCATCTACGAGCCCGCCGTCCTGAAGGTCTACGCCGAGCGCTACCTGCTGGAGGTCCCGCCGGACCACCCGGCCTTCCCGACCGCGCACCGGCTCCGCTACCTGGTGGACCGCTTCGTCTCCATCTACCCGGACCACGTCCCGCCGACCTCGCTCATCCGCGAGTTCATCGGCGGGAGCGGGTTCGAGTACTGAGAGGGCTCCCGTGCCGCCGACCCCGGATCGCCGACGGCTCCTCGAACGGCTGGGCGCGCTGCTGGACGACGCGGCGCGGAGGGGATCGCTCCCCGAGGCCGCCACGCTGCGCGACGGGCTGCGCACGCTCGCCGAGGACCAGGCGGTCGCCGAGGCGGTGGCGGACAGCGCCGGCGCGCTGGTGGTGGTGCTCGATCGCGAGGGGCGCGTGGTCCGCTGGAACCGCACCTGCACGCGGGTGACCGGCTGGCGCGCGGGCGAGATCGTGGGCCGGCCGTTCTGGGACGTGCTGCTGCTGCCCGAGGAGCGCGACGGGATCCGCAGGGCGTTCTCGCGGATGCTCGCCCGGGACTTCCCGAACCAGCAGGAGGTGCACTGGCGCACCCGCGACGGCGAGGCGCGCCTCATCGCCTGGTCCAACGCCGCGCTGTTCGACGCCGCCGGCGAGGTGGACCGCATCGTCTCGACCGGCATCGACGTGACCGACCGCACCCGGGCCGAGACGGCGCTGCGCCGGCAGGCGCGCCGGCTGGAGGCGCTGGCCGAGGCCTCGCGCGTGTTCGCGGCCGGGCTCGACTACAAGACCACGCTCGACACCGTGGCGCGGCGGCTCTCCGAGCTCATCGGGGACGGCGCGCTCATCCGCGTGGTCTCCGAGGACGGCGAGTGGCTGGTGCCGGTGGCCGTCTACCACCCGTCCCCCGAGCGCGCCGCGCTGCGCCGGAGGGTGCTGCTCGCGTCCCCGCAGCGCACCGGCGAGGGCATCACCGCCGGCGTCCTCGCCTCCGGGAAGCCCCTGCGCATCCCGCACCTCACCCGCGAGATCATCCGCAACGAGATGAAGCCGGAGTACCTGCCCTACCTCGAGGGCGTCTCCAGCCTGCTCATCGCGCCGCTGGAGCAGCGCCGCACCGTGGTCGGGCACATCACGCTCATGCGCGACGCGGGCGGCGCGCCGTACACCTCGGAGGACGAGGCGCTGCTCGAGGACCTCGCCCACCGGGCCGCGCAGGCGCTCGAGAACGCGCGGCTCTACGGCGAGGCGCAGGCGGCGGTGGCCGCCCGCGACGAGTTCCTCTCCATCGCCTCGCACGAGCTGCGCACCCCGCTCACCGCGCTGCGCCTCGCGCTCGAGAACATGCGCCGGGTGGCGAGCCGCGAGGCGCTCGAGTCGCTCCCGGCCGCGTACGTCGAGCGCGTGCTCGCCACCGCCGAGCGGCAGGGGCAGCGGCTCGAGAAGCTGGTGGCCGCGCTGCTCGACGTGTCGCGGATCCACATGGGCCGGCTGGAGCTCGAGCTCGAGGACGTGGACCTCGGCCACGCGGTGTCCGAGGCGGTCGCGCAGGTGGAGGACGAGGCGGCGCAGGCGGGGTCGCAGGTGACCGTGCAGGGGGAGCCGGTGCGCGGCCGCTGGGACCGGCTGCGCATCTCGCAGGTGGCGACGAACCTGCTCTCCAACGCGGTGAAGTACGGCGCGGGCAAGCCGGTGGAGGTCTCGTTCGGCACGCGCGACGGGCGCGCGTACCTGCGGGTGCGCGACCAGGGCATCGGGATCGACCCGGCCGACCAGCGGCAGATCTTCGAGCGCTTCGAGCGGGCGGTGTCGTCGCGCAACTACGGCGGGCTCGGGCTGGGCCTGTACATCGTGAAGCGGATCGTGGAGGCGCACGGCGGCGCGGTCCGGGTCGAGAGCGCGCCGGGCGAGGGCGCCGCGTTCGAGGTGACGCTGCCGCTCCGGCCGGCCGTGCCGCTCCCGGGCGGCGAGGCCGAGCCACCCGTGCAGCACTGACGCGCCCTCTTCCCCGGGCAGCGCGCCGCCAGGCGCGCCCGCGGGGACTTCGCGCGAGCCCGCGCAGGCGGGCGCGCGAGGTCGCGGGCCCCGCGCAGCAGGAGTGGGCCCCGACGGCTCCGCCGGCGGGGCGAGGGCGCAGCCCTCGGGGGTGATTGCCCTTCGGCCGCGGCCGCGGCACATCCCGTCCATGGGATCACCTGACGTGAAGGCGTACGGCGCGGCGGACCCGGAGCTGGCGGCCTGGGCCGCGGCCACCTACCGGCCCGAGGACGAGGTGCTGCGCGGCATCCGCGAGCGCTCGATCGCCGCGGGGCTCCCGGCCATCCAGGTCGGCGCCATGGACGGGCTCCACCTCGAGGTGCTGGCGCGCGCCTGCGGCTGGCGGAGCGCGGTGGAGATCGGGACGCTCGGCGGCTACAGCGGCGTCTGCCTGCTCCGCGGCATGGGCGAGCACGGGCGCCTGCACACGTTCGAGCTCGACCCGGGCCGCGCCGCCCTGGCGCGCCGCCACTTCGAGGAGGCGGGCGTGGCGGACCGGGTGCGGGTGCACGTGGGCCCGGCGCTGGAGCGGCTGGCGGCCGTCGAGGCCGAGGGGCCGTTCGACGTGGTGTTCATCGACGCCGACAAGAAGGGCTACCCGGCCTACCTGGACTGGGCCGCCGAGCACCTGCGGATCGGCGGCGCCGTGCTCGCCGACAACACCTTCGGGTTCGGGCAGGTGCACCGGGCCCGCCCGCAGGGCGAGGACGCCGAGGCCATGGAGGCGCTGCGGACCTTCAGCGCGCGGCTCGCGCAGGGCGGCCGCTTCCGCGCCACGCTGCTGCCCACCGGCGAGGGGCTCTCGCTCGGCGTGAAGGTGCGCTGAGCGCGGCCCGGGGCTCAGCCCCAGAAGCCGTGCGCGGGGAAGAGCAGCACGTCCTCGATGGACGCGGCGCCGGTGAGCAGCATGAGCACCCGGTCGAAGCCGACCGCCACGCCGCCGGCCTCGGGCATGCGCCCCACCGCCTCCAGGAACCGCTCGTCGAGCGGGTACGCCGGCCGGCCGAGCCTGCGCCGGAGCGCCTGCTCCTCCACCAGCCGCGCCCGCTGCTCGCGCGCGTCGGTCAGCTCGGTGAACCCGTTCGCGAGCTCGAGCCCCCCTGCGTACAGCTCGAACCGCTCCGCCCAGCGCGGGTCGGCGGCCTTCACCTTCGACAGCGCGGCCATCGAGGCGGGCCAGTCCACCAGCCAGGTGGGCCGATCCACGCCCAGGCGCGGCTCCACCGCGTCGAGCATCACCCGGAAGAAGACGTCGTCGAACGGCTCGCCGGGCGGGCCGGGATCGTGCCCGGCCTCCCGCGCCGCGCGGGCCAGCCGGTCCGCGTCGCCGGCGCACGCCTCCAGGTCCACGCCGGCGTGGCGCCGGAACGCCTCGGCGACCGTGAGCGTCTCGAACGGCGCCCCCAGCCACAGCACCCGGCCGTTCCGCCTCACGCGCGGCTCGCCGCCGGGAAGGAGCGCGCGGGCGGCGCCCTCCACCAGCACCTCCAGGTCGGCCATGATCCCCCGGTAGTCCGTCCCGGCCCGGTAGAACTCGAGCATGGTGAACTCCGGGTTGTGGGTGCGCGAGACCTCGCCGTTGCGGAACACCCGGGCGAGCTGGAACACCCGCTCGAAGCCATCGGCGAGCAGCCGCTTCATGGCGTACTCGGGGCTGTTCTGGAGCCACAGCGGCCGCGACGCCCCGCCGCCCTCCGGCACGAAGGTGGCCTGGAACGCGTCGATGTGCGGCTCCATGCCCGGCGCGGGCACCAGGGACGGCGTCTCCACCTCCTCGTACCCGAGGCCGCCCAGGATCCGGCGCACCTCGGCGGAGAGGCGGGCCCGCGCCCGGGCGGCCTCCCTGCGGCGATCGCTCATGCGGCGGACTCTACCGCCGCGCCCTCCCGTGCGCGCGAGAACCCGCGCGCCGCGCTAAGATCCCCGCCTCGTGAAGCGCCTCCGCCCGATCCCCGCCCTGCTCGCCGTGCCGCTCGCGCTGCTCGCCGCCTGCGCGCACCGCGCGCCCGCCACCCCCCCGACGCCGGCGGCCGCCGCGCCGCCGTCGCCCGAGCCCGGCAGCGCCGCCACCACCGCCGCGCTCGCGCCGCTGCGGGCCGGCGCCGACGCGGTGCTGCGCGCGCAGGCGGAGGCGTACTGGGAGGTGTTCACGAAGGGTGCGGACGCGGACCCGGCGGGCGCCTGGAAGGGCCACGAGGACCTGCTCGCGGATCCGGCGCTCGCGGCGGCGCGCGCGGCGGTGCGCGCGGCGGTGGAGGCCGAGCGCGGCGACGGCCGACGGGCCGCGGCGTACCTGCGCGCCTGGCTCGTCGGCGAGCGGCTGGCGCGCGACCTCGCCGAGCCGGTGCGGCGCGTCGCCGAGGCGCGCACCGCCGCGCACTTCCGCTGGGCCGGGCACGAGGTGCCGGTGCGCGAGTCGGCCGCGCTGCTCGCGGCCGAGCCCGAGCCCGCCCGCCGCCGCGCGCTCGCCGAGGCCGCCGCCCAGGCCGCGAGCCCGGTGGCGCCGCTGATCGAGGCGCGCGACGCCCGGCTCGCGGCCGCTGCCCGGACGCTCGGCTACCCGTCGCCGGAGGCGCTCGCGGCCGACCTGCGCGGCGAGTCCCCCGCGGTGCTGGGCGCGCTCGCCGACGCGGTGCTCGCCCGGACCGACGCGACCTGGCGCGCGCTCGTCGCCGACCTGGCCGGGCGCGAGGGGATGGCGCCGGAGGCGGTCCGGGCCCGCGACCTGCCGCGGCTGGTGCGCCCGGCGGCGCCCGCGTCCGCGTTCCCGGCCGGCAAGGCGCTCGACGCCGGCGCGGCGATCCTGTCCGGCCTGGGCCTCGATCTCGCCGCCCAGCGCAACCTGCTCCTCGACGCGGCGGCGCGGCCCGGCAAGCTGCCCCACGCCATCGCGCTGCCGGTGGACCCGCCGCGCGACGTGCGGCTCTCCGCGGCGCCGGTCTCGGGCATGGAGGCGCTCCGCGGCGTGCTCCACGAGCTGGGCGCGGCGCTCGCCTACGCGCACGTGGCGCCCCAGGCGCCGCTCGAGTTCCGGCGGCTCGGCCCCGGCGCGGTGAGCGGCGCGTGGGCCATCCTGCTCGAGGAGGTGGCCGGCGCGCCGCAGTGGCTCGAGGCGCAGGGCCTCGACGCCGACCAGGCGCGCGCCGAGGCGCGCAGCGCGGCCGCGCGCCGGCTCATGCGCACCCGCGAGGCGGCCGCCCGGGTGCTCGCGGCGCTCGCGCCGGCCGGCCCCGCCGGCGCCGAAGCCCGCGCCGCGCTCCCCGCGCGCGCCTACGGGTGCCCGGTGGAGGAGCCGGACCTCGCGGCCTGGCGGCTCGAGCCCGATCCGCTGCTGCGCTCCGCCGAGGCGCTCCGCGCCGAGCTGCTCGCCGCGCAGGCCGAGCAGTTCCTGGCCGGCCGCGCCGCGGCGCCGGCCTGGTGGGGCTCGCCGGCGGCCGGCGCGTGGCTGGTGCGCACCTGGGCGGACGGCACGCGGCGCACGCCGGAGGAGCTGTCGCTGGCCATGGGCATGCCCGGCCTCGACGCGGCCGCGCTCGACCAGGTGGTGCGGGCGAGGACCGGGCTGTAGCGCCGCGGCCGGGCCGCCGCGCGCGCGACGGAATGTGCGTGCCCCGCCGCCGCGCCCGGCGCTACCATCGCGCCGGATGGCCGCCGCACCTGCTCCCTCCCCCGCGCCCGCGCGCGCCCCGCTCCGCGTGGCCGCGCCCGCCGACCTCGCGCCGGTCGGCGAGGCGCTCGCGGCGCTCGGGATCGGCCTCACCCTGGTCGACCGCGAGATGCGGGTCCAGCTCGCGAACGACCTCGTGCGCGACCAGGCCCCCGAGCTGTCCTGCGGCGCGGATCACTGCTTCGCGGCGCTGTGGCGCAAGGCGCAGCGCTGCTCCGACTGCCTCCCCCTCCTCGTCTTCCGCACCGGCGAGCCGCAGGAGGGCCTGCGCGAGCGCGGCCGCCCGGGCGCCGCGCCGGAGGCGTGGCGGGTCCGCGCGGTGCCGGTGCACGACGCCGGGGGGCGGCTGGCCTGGGTGGCGGAGTCGTTCATCCGGCTCGCCTCGCTCGCGCCGGACCTCGCCGGGCGCGCCCCCGCGGCCGAGGCGGGCGCCGCCGCGCTGGTGGTGATCGACCGCGAGGAGCGCATCGTCTCCTGGAGCCCGGCGGCGGCGGCGATGTTCGGGTTCCCGCTGGAGGAGGCGCTGGGCCGGCGGATCGACCTCATCGTCCCCGAGGACAAGGTGGACGAGGAGCGGGCGCGCGCCGCGCGGGTGGCCGCCGAGGGGCGCGCCCCGCGCACCGAGACGGTCCGGCGCGCCCGCGACGGGCGGCGCGTCCCGGTGGCGGTCTCGGCGGTCGCGCTGCGCGACGAGGCGGGCGCGCTGGTGGGCAGGACCTGCGTCATCGAGGACCTCTCCGCGCTGCACCAGCTCCGGGGCCAGGTGCGCGCGCAGGAGCAGCTCCTCGCCCACATCACCCGCGAGGCCGCCGACGCCATCCTCGCCGTCGATCTCACCGGGAACGTGACCAGCTGGAACCGCGGCGCGGAGCAGCTCCTGGGCTGGTCCGCCGCGGAGATCACCGGCCAGCCGCTCACCCGCGTCGCGCCGGCCGGCCCGGTGGCGCGGCTGCTGGAGCGGGCGGTGCAGCGCGGGGCGCAGCGCGGCGTCCGGATGGAGTGGCAGGACGCGCGGGGCGCGCCGGTGCCGGTGGACGTCTCGGCGGCGGCGCTGGGCGGCGACCGCGCGCCGAGCGGCGTGGCGCTGGTGGCGCGGGACCTGTCGGCGCAGGTCCGGCTCGACCGGCAGCTGGTGCGCTCGGAGAAGCTCGCCATGGTGGGCAGCCTGGCGGCGGGCCTGGCGCACGAGATCGGCACGCCGCTGAACGTGATCAGCGCGACCGCGGAGTTCCTGCTCCCCGACGCCGGCGAGGAGGCGCGGGCCCAGCTCGGCGGCATCGTCGCCGAGACCGAGCGCATCAGCCGGCTGGTCCGCGACCTGCTCTCCTTCGCGCGCGGCACCTCGCCCGGCAAGACCGCCGTGGCGCTGCCCGGCGCGGTCGCGCGGGTGCTGTCGCTGCTGCGCATCACGCTGGAGCGCCGCCGCGTGCGCCTCGAGACCCGGCTCCCGGACGACCTCCCCGAGCTGCACGCCGACCCGGACGGCCTGCACCAGATCCTCCTCAACCTGGTGGTGAACGCCTCGCAGGCGGTGGCCGAGGGCGGGCGCGTGGTCGTGGCGGCGCGCGCGGTGGAGGAGGACGGCGAGCGCTCGGTCCAGCTCGAGGTGCACGACGACGGGCCGGGCGTGCCGCCCGCGCTGCGCGAGCGCGTCCTCGACCCGTTCTTCACCACCCGCGCCGAGGGCACCGGGCTCGGCCTGGCGGTGGTGGCGCGCATCGTGGCCGACCACGGCGGCGACCTCCGGGTCGGCACCGGGCCGCTCGGCGGCGCGTGCTTCACCGTGCAGCTCCCGGCCGAGGAGGGGCGATGAGCGCGGGGACGGCGGAGGCGGCGGCGCCGCGGGCGGGCGCGCTGCGGGTGCTGGTGGTCGAGGACGACCCGCGCCTGCTCGACATCCTCACCCGGCACCTCGACCGCATGGGCTACGCGGTGCGCGGCGCCGGCGGCGCGGCGGCGGCGCTCCAGCTCCTCGAGGCCGCGCCCGCCGACGTGGTGCTCTCCGACGTGCGCATGCCGGGGATGGACGGGCGCACGCTCCTCGCCGAGGTGCGGGCGCGCCACCCGGACGCGAAGGTGATCCTCATGACCGCGTTCGGCAGCGTGGACGACGCGGTCGAGGCGATGCAGGCCGGCGCGTACAGCTACGTGGTGAAGCCGTTCAAGGTGGAGACGGTCGCGGCCGTCCTCCGCAACGCGGCGCGGGAGCTGGAGCTGCACCGGGAGGTGGACGGGCTGCGCCGCGCGGTGGCGGAGCGCTTCTCCGCCGACCGGCTCATCGGCGGCTCGGCCCGGATGCGCGAGGTGCGCCGGGCGCTGCGCGAGGCGGCCGAGGTGGGCGCGACCGTGCTCGTCACCGGCCGGAGCGGCACCGGCAAGGAGATGGCCGCCCGCGCCATCCACTACGGCGGCCCGCGCGCCGCCGGCCCGTTCGTGGCGGTGAACTGCGCCGCCATCCCCGAGCCGCTGTTCGAGAGCGCGATGTTCGGCCACCGCCGCGGCGCGTTCACCGGCGCGGTCGAGTCGCAGGCCGGCTTCGTGGAGCAGTCGTCCGGCGGCACGCTGTTCCTCGACGAGGTCGCGGAGATCCCGCCCGCGCAGCAGGCCAAGCTGCTGCGCGTGCTGCAGGAGGGCGAGGTCACGCCGGTGGGCGCCGCCCGGCCGGTGAAGGTGGACCTGCGGGTGGTGGCGGCGGCGAACCGCGACCTCGAGCAGATGGTGGCGAAGGGCGCGTTCCGCGAGGACCTGTTCTACCGGCTCAACGTGCTGCGCATCGAGCTCCCCACGCTCGCCGAGCGCGCCGAGGACGTGCCGGCGCTCGCCGAGCACCTCCTGCTCGACGTCGCGCGCGGCCACGGCGTGCCCGCGCTGGGCTTCACGCCCGAGGCGCTCGCCGCGCTGGAGCGCCACCGGTGGCCGGGCAACGTGCGCGAGCTGCGCAACGCGGTCGAGCGCGCGCTGCTCGCCGCGCGCGGCCGGCGCATCGACGCCGCCGACCTCCCCGCCGCGGTCGTGCGGGCCCCGGCCGGCGCCGAGGCGGTGCCGCCGCCGGGCGAGGGCGGGCTCACGCTCGCCGAGGTGGAGCGCGCGCACGTCGAGAAGGTGCTCGCCATGGTGGGCTGGAACCGCTCGCTCGCGGCGCGGCTGCTCGGCATCGACCGCCGCACGCTGTTCACGAAGATCCAGCGCTACGGGCTCATCGGCCCGCTGCGCCCCGGCCCGGGCGGCGGCGGCGACGCGGAGGACGAGGACGGGCCGGGCTGAGCGCCAACGTACAAGTCGATCCCACCGCCGGCCCCGCAGATCCGCCCCACCCCCCGCCCGCCGCGCCTGCGCGCCCGCGCGCAGGCGCGCAGCCGCCCGCCCCGCCTCGGGGATCCGGCGCGGCGCGCCAGGGCGGCGCGGTGGCACCCCGGTTGCTGAAGCGGGCCCCGGCGCCCGCGCGGCGGGCCGCGGCGATCCACGGTGGACGCCCCGGGCCGCGCGCCGGCGAAGGAGGCCCCCATGGACGCACTCACGCTCGCGCGGCTCCAGTTCGCGGTGACCGCCGGGTTCCACTTCCTGTTCCCGCCCATCACCATCGGCCTGGGCTGGCTGCTCGTCCTGGCCGAGTGGTTCGGCTGGAAGCACCAGGACGCGGTCTACGTCGAGGTGGCGAAGTTCTTCGGCAAGCTGTTCGCCATCACCTTCGCGGTCGGCGTCGCCACCGGCATCGTGATGGAGTTCCAGTTCGGCACGAACTGGTCGGCGTACTCGAAGTTCGTGGGCGACATCTTCGGCGCCCCGCTCGCCGCGGAGGGCGTGTTCGCGTTCTTTCTCGAGTCCACCTTCCTCGGGCTCTACCTGTGGGGCCGCGGGCGGGTCTCGAAGGGCCTGCACTGGTTCTCGGCGCTCATGGTCGCGGTGGGCGCCACGCTGTCGGCGTTCTGGATCATCGTCGCGAACTCCTGGCAGCAGACGCCCACCGGCTACGTGGTGCGGAACGGCCGCGCCGAGCTGGTGGACTTCTGGGCCGCGGTCTGGAACCCGTCCACGCTCCCGCGCTACTTCCACACGGTGGTGGGCGCGCTGGTGGTGGGCGCGTTCGTGATGGCCGGCGTGGCCGCCTGGCACCTGCTCCGCGACGCCGAGTCGGCGTTCGCGCGCAAGGCCCTGAAGCTCGCGGTCGCGTGGGGCCTGCTGGTCTCCTGCCTGGAGGTGATGCCGTTCGGCCACCTCCACGCGCAGCAGGTGGCGCGCACGCAGCCGGAGAAGTTCGCGGCCATCGAGGGGCTCTACACCAGCCAGACCGGCGCGCCGCTGGTGCTGTTCGCGGTGCCGTTCTCCGAGCCGCCGCGGCTGAAGGGCACGCTCGAGATCCCGGGGCTGCTCTCCTGGATGGCGTTCGGCGACACCGGCGCCCACGTGCAGGGCCTCGACCGGTTCCCGCCCGCGAACCGGCCGCCGCTGTGGCTCACGTTCGTCTCGTTCCACAACATGGTGCTGCTGGGCGTCTGGTTCATCGCCATCATGGCCTGGTCCGCCTGGCAGTGGTACCGCGGGCGGCTGTGGACCGACCGCTTCACGCTCCGTGCGCTGGTCTGGTCCATCCCGCTGCCCATCGTGGCCTGCCAGCTCGGCTGGGTGGCCGCCGAGGTCGGGCGGCAGCCCTGGATCGTCTACGGCCTGCTGCGCACCGGCCAGGCCCACTCGCCCACGGTGACCGCCGCCGAGATCGCGTTCTCGCTCGGCCTGTTCGGCCTGGTGTACCTGGCGCTGGGCGCGCTGTGGCTGACCCTGATGGTGAAGAAGGCGCGCGTCGCGCCGCGCCTCCCCGCCGCCGAGCGCGCGCGGGCTGCCGCCTGAGAGGAGACCGACCATGGATCTCAACGTCATCTGGTTCGTGCTGGTGGGCGTCCTCATCGCCGGCTACGCGGTGCTCGACGGGTTCGACCTCGGCGTGGGCGTGCTGTCGCTGTTCGCCCGCGACGAGGAGGAGCGGCAGGTCCACCTGAAGGCCATCGGCCCGGTGTGGGACGGGAACGAGGTGTGGCTGCTCACCGGCGGCGGCGCGCTGTTCGCGGCGTTCCCGGTCGTCTACGCCACGGTGTTCAGCGGGTTCTACCTCGCGCTCATGCTGCTCCTGCTCGCGCTCATCGCCCGCGCGGTCGCGCTCGAGTTCCGCGCGCAGCTCGACGGGGCGGCCTGGCGGCGCGGCTTCGACCTCGCGTTCGGCATCGGCAGCCTGCTCCCGGCGGTGCTGCTGGGCGTGGCGGTCGGCAACGTCCTGCGCGGCGTCCCGGTGACCGCCGAGCAGGAGTGGGCGGGCAGCTTCCTCGGCCTGCTCCACCCGTACGCGGTGCTGGTGGGGCTCGTCTCCCTCTCGATGTTCGCGATGCACGGCGCGCTCTGGCTTCGCCTGAAGGCGGAGGGCGCGCTCGAGGCGCGGATGGCCCGCTGGATCCCGCGGCTGTGGGGCGCGTTCGTCGCCACCTACGCGATCGCCACCGCGGCGTCGCTGGTCGAGGCGCCGCACCTGTTCGCCGGCGTGCTCGCGAACCCGCTCTTCCTCGCGCTGGCCGTGCTGGTGGTCGCGTCGATCGGCGCCATCCCGGTGCTGAGCCGCCGCGGCGCCGCCGGCAAGGCGTTCCTCGCCTCGTCCGTCGCGATCGTCGCGATGATCCTGGTGGCGGCGGTCTCGATGTTCCCGCGGCTCGTGCCCTCCTCGATCGACCTCGCGAACAGCCTCACCATCTACAACGCGTCCTCCTCCCCCCGGACGCTGGCGGTCATGCTGGTGATCGCGCTGGTCGGGATGCCGCTCGTGATCGGCTACACCGTGCTCGTGTATCGCGTGTTCCGCGGCAAGGTCCGCCCCGGGACCGGCGGCCACTACGCCGAGCCGGCCCGCGCGATCCAGCCCTAGGGGCCGTCCCCGCCCCGAAGGTCCGGCGGCCCCCCTTCCGCCGGTCCCCGCCGCCTCGTCAACCGTGACCTCCGGGTACGGTTGACGAGGCGGTCCTCGCTGGTATCCTGCGCCACTCCGGCCCAGCGATGCCCCTCCTCGTCACCGACAGCGGCGTGCGCCTCGCGTACGCGGATCGCGGCGCCGGCGCGCCGCTGGTGCTGGTCCACGGCTGGTCGCTCTCCTCCGCCGCGTTCGACGACCTCGCCGTGCGGCTCCCCGGTCGCCGCCTGGTGACGCCCGACCTGCGCGGCCACGGCGGCTCCGGCGCGGCGCCCTTCGCGCTGGAGGACCTGGCCCAGGACCTCGCGCTCCTGCTGGACCGGCTCGAGCTCCGCGGCGCGGTGCTGGCGGGCTGGTCGCTCGGCGCGCAGGCCGCGCTCGCCGCGCTCCCGGCGGTGCGCGCACGGCTCGCGGGGCTGGTGCTCATCTCCGGGACCCCGCGCTTCACGCTGTGTGACGGCTGGACGCACGGCCTGCCCGCGCAGGCGCTCGAGGTGCTGGCGCACCGGGTCCGCCGCGATCCGGCGCGCGCGGCGGCCCGGTTCTTCGAGGGCATGTTCGCGCCCGGCGAGCTCGACCCGGCCGCGCGCGCGCGCACCGGGGCGCTCCGCGCCGCGATCCCCTCGCCCGGCTCCGCCGCGGCGCTCGCCGGGCTGGACGTGCTCGCCGCCGCCGATCTCCGGCCCACGCTCGCCGCCGTCGGGGTGCCCGCGCTGGTGATCCACGGCACGGCCGATCCGATCTGCCCGCCGGGCGCCGGCAGGGCGCTCGCGGCGGGCATCCCCGGCGCGCGCCTCGCCCTGCTCCCCGGCGCCGGCCACGCGCCGCACCTCACCCGCCCGGACGAGGTCGCCGCGCTGCTCCAGGCGTTCCCCGCCGGGGCCGGGGCGGTGGCCGCGTGAACCGCGTCGACAAGCGCCGGGTCCGGGCCGCGTTCTCGCGCTCCGCCGCGGCGTACGACGCGCGCGCCTCGGTGCAGCGCGAGGTGCAGGACCGCGTGCTCGCGCTGGTGGCCGAGGCCGCCCCCGACGCGCGGCGCGTGCTCGACGTCGGCGCCGGCACGGGCGCGCTGCTGGCCCGGCTCGCCGCCGCGCGCCCCGGGCTCCGGCCCGCGGCGGTGGACCTGGCCCCTGGGATGGCCGCGGCGGCGCGCGCGCGCCTGCCCGGCGCCGCGGTGGCGGCCGGTGACGCGGAGGCCCTGCCGTTCGGCGACGCGCGCTTCGACCTGTTCCTCTCCACCTCGGCGTTCCAGTGGCTGCCGCGGCTCGCGCCGGCGTTCGCCGAGGCGCGCCGCGTGCTCGCGCCGGGCGGCGTGCTCGCCGTGGCGCTGTTCGGCGCCCGCACGCTCCACGAGCTGCGCGGCGCCTGGCGCGAGGCGGCCGGCCCGGGCCCGGGCGAGCGCACCCATCGCTTCTTCGACCGCGGCGAGGTCGCCGCCGCGCTCGCCGCGGCCGGCCTGCGGGTCCGCGCCGTCGTCGAGGAGGAGCGCCGCGAGCAGCACGCGGACGCGCGCGCGGTGCTGCGCGCGCTGAAGGAGATCGGCGCCACCGCGGCGGTGCCCGGCGCGCGCGGGCTGGGCGGGCGACGCGCCACGCTCGAGCTGCTCCGGCTGTACGAGGCCCGCCACGGTGGCCCCGCCGGCGTGCCCGCCACCTGGCACGTGGTGTACGCGCTCGCGCAGCGCTGACCCACCTGTGGGCGCTGCACCCAGCCCGGTACCCTGCCGGCCGGCGCCCGCCGCGCTACCCTCTCGCGATGTCCCGACCGCACCCCTTCCCCACCGCCGTGCTCGCCGCGCTCGCCGTGGCGGCGCTCGCGGCCGCGCCGGGGATCGCGGGCGCCGACGCGGCCCGGGACGCCGACCGGCCGGAGGAGGAGGTCGCCGCGCCGGAGCGCGGGGCCCGGCCGCTCCACCGCTCGCCCTGGTACGTGGGCTTCGGCCTGGGCTACGGGACCGGGGCGGTGGGCTCGAGCGTCGATCGGCGCAGCTTCCGCGATCTGGTCGGCGGGACCTCCACGTCGTTCGCGGCGCAGCTCGAGGCGGGCGCCACGCTCGGCCCCCGCACCCTGCTCGGCGGCGAGCTGCTGGTGGTCGGCGCCGCCGCGCACCCGGACGATCCGCTGCTCGGCCGCACCACGCGCACCGTCCGCGTCGCGAACCTCGACGCGGTGCTCACGTTCTTCCCGCTCGGCGACGGGCTCTTCTTCCGCGCCGGCGCCGGCGCGTCGCGGCTCTCTCTGTCGGTGAAGTCCGCCTCGGGCAGCGAGGGCGACGCCTGGCTCGGGACGAACGTGCTCGGCGGGATCGGCTACGCGTTCCGGATCGGCCGCCGCTTCAGCCTGAGCATGAAGCTCGACGGCTCGCGCCAGTGGTACCGCGGCGCGGCGGGCCCCGGCGCGTCCCGCTTCTGGGCCGCCTACGGCGGCGTCGCGTGGTACTGAGCGTCCGGTGGGGGCCCGGCGCGCGCGGACCGTCTCCCGGCCACGGGACACCCGATCGGCGCCGCCCTCGACGTGGGGAGGCGAGAAGGTCGGAGCACCCACCATCCCTGACCGGCTCGCACCCGATAGCGTCGCGTCGCGCGTTCACGGCCCTTTCCGCCCCATGGCGGCCGCGCTAGTGTTCGCTCGAAGCGTCGTTCGATGGTCGAAGGGGGATCCCATCGCTCGCCTGGCCCAGAGACTCGCGCTCGCCGCACCCGTGACGCCGCAGGCCGAGGCGGACGTCCTCGACCTCGCCGAGCTCGCGGATCGCGACGCGGTCGAGCGCACCCTCGCCGGCGACACCGACGCGTTCGCGGGCGTGGTCCGGCGCCACGCCGGCGGCCTGGTCGGCATGTGCAGCCGCATGGTGAGCGACCCGCGCCTGGGCGAGGAGCTCGCGCAGGAGGCGTTCGCCCGCGCCTACACGCGGCTCGCCTCGTTCCGCGGCGACTGCCGCTTCCGCCACTGGCTCTACCGCATCGCCGTGAACGGCTGCCGCGACTGGCTGAAGGCGGGGGCGCGGGCGGAGCGCGCCAGCGACCTCTCCGGCGACGAGCTGGTCAGCGCGGTGGACCCGGAGCGCGACGCCGCCGCCCGGCAGGCGCTGCTCGCGCTGCAGGGCGCGCTCGCCGCGCTCCCGGCCAAGTACCGCGAGGCGTTCACGCTGTTCCACGTCGAGAACCTTCCCTACGAGGAGATCGAGGCGGCCACCGGCGTGCGCGTCAACGCGCTGAAGGTGCGCGTGCACCGCGCGCGCCTGATGCTGCGCGAGCGCCTCGGCGACCTGCTCGATCCCGACGAGGTGACGCCGTGACGGAGCGCGAGCTCCAGGACCTGCTGGACGGCCGCCCCGGTCCGCTCGCCGCGGAGCGGCTGCTGTCGTCCCTGCCGCCGGAGGAGCGCCAGGCCGCGCTCCGCCTGGTGGCGCTCTCGCGCCTGGCCGGCGCCGGCCCGCGCCCGACGCCGTCCGACGACTTCGTCCGGCGCACCCTCGTGCGCGTGCGCGCCAGCCGCCCGCCGCGGCGGCGGCCGCTGCTCGCCTGGCTGACGGCGCCGCGCCTCTCGCCGCTCGGCGCGCTCGCCGGCGCGGGGGCCGCGGCGTTCCTGGCGCTCGCGGTGGCCCGCTTCCCGGCGCCGCCCCCGCCGGACGCCGCGCGCGCCCCCGAGGCGCCGCTGGTGCGGGCGCGGCTCGCGCTGGCCGCCCCCGACGCGCGGGTGGTGCGCGTCGCCGGCGACTTCAACGGCTGGAAGCCCGAGGTGACGCCGCTCCGGCGCGGCGCCGACGGCGTGTGGACGGTGGAGGTCCCGCTGCGGCCCGGCCGCCGCTACGAGTACATGTTCGTGGTGGACGGCTCGTGGACCACCGACCCGGGCGCGCGCGCCCTCGCCGACGACGGGTTCGGCGGGAAGAACGCGATCCTGGACCTGTAGGCGTGCTCGCGCCGAGCCTCGTCGCCCTCGCGCTGTGCTCGGCCGCGCACGGCGGCAACGGCCGCCTGCTGCTCTCGGCGCGCGCCGGCGCCGGCTGGGCCGGCGACACCTACCTGGGCGCGGACATGGGCGGCGGCGCGTTCGCGGAGCTGTCGCCCTCGGCGCGGCTGGATCTCTCGCTGGCGCCGCGCCTGAAGCTGGACGCCACCGGCGAGGTCTCCCTCGCGCGCTACCAGGCCGGCGGCTTCGGCGCCACCTCCGGGTCCGCCGGGGTCCGCACCCGCTGGCTCGGCGACGGATGGGAGGCCTCGCTCGCCGCGGCCGCCGAGCACGCCGCGTTCACCTCCGGTGTGCCGCTCGGCGACCTCGCCGCCGGGCCGCAGGTGGACGCCACCACCGCGGCGCTGCTCACGCCGCAGCTCCGGGTGCGGACCGGGCCGGTCGCGCTGCGCGCGGCGGTCACGGGCGCGCTGCGCTCCTCGCGCGCGTCCGGCGATCGGGTCGGCGAGCGCGGGCTCGCGGCGCTCGCCGCCGCGGAGTGGGCGCCGTGCCGGCGCGCGGCGCTGGAGCTGTCGCTCCGGCACGAGCGCGTGGCGAGCGAGGATCCCGCGTTCGAGCTGCGCGCCTGGGGCGGCGCGGCGAGCGCGCTGCTGAACCCCCTCGGCGCGCTGGAGGCGTCGGCGGTCGCGCAGGTGCACCGCGCCGCGCTGCACGGCGGCGTGGACGAGACGGCCTGGCGCGCCACGCTGGACCTCGCCCATCCGGCGGGCCCGGTCTGGCTGGTCGTCTCCGGCGGCTGGGCCCGCAGCGCGACCGGCGGCGCCGGGCGCGCCGTGGCCGACCGCGCGACGGTGTTCGCGGGCGTGCGCGGCAGCGCGCGGGTGCTCTCGTGGTGAGCGGGCGCGGCCGGCTCGCGGCGCTGGCCATCGCGGCCCTGGCCGCGGGCGCCTGCGCGCCGCGCGCGACCGTCCGCGCGCCCGCGCGGGCGTCCACCCAGGGTGAGCGCGCGCCCACCGTGTTCACGTTCCGGGGTCCCGCCGAGGCGGTCGCGCTGCGCGGCACGATGACCGGGTGGGACGCGCTCCCGCTCGAGCGCGAGGGCGATCGCTTCGTGCTCGCGATATCGCTCGCGAGCGGTCGCTACGAGTACCGCTTCGAGGTGCGCCGCGGCGGCGAACTGCGTATCGTGCTCCCGGCGGACGCCGAGCGGGTGGACGACGGCTTCGGAGGCGAGAACGCGGTCCTCCGTGTCCCGTAACCGCGTGCTCCCACGCTCGTCGGGTCGGGTGGTGCGGACGTCGGCAGAACGGAGACACCGTCGGTGATCGTCGCGCTTTTCCTCACCTCGCTCGTGCTCGGCGTCCCCGGGCCGGCGGCGCCGTCCGCGCCGGACCCGGTCCAGGCGGCGGGCGCCGCCGGAGTCCCCACCGCGCTGGCCCGCGACGTGGCGAGCCGGGCGGGTGCGCGCGGCGTCGCGCCGGAGCGGGCGCTCGCGCCGGTGGTCGCGGCGGCCCGCGCCGGCCTGCCGGGCGAGGTGGTCGCGGCGAAGATCCTCGAGGGCCTGGCCAAGGGCGCCCCGCCGGAGCGCGTGCTCGAGGTCGCCGCGGAGCTGGGCGGCCGCCTCTCGCGCGCGGCGGCGCTGGTGGCGCAGGCGCGCGCCTCCGGGCTGCCGCTCCGCGGCGACCGGACCGCGGCGCTCGCCGACCTGGCCGGCGCGCTCGGCGCGGGCGTGCCGCCGGACGCGGTGCTCCAGCTCGTGGACGCGGCCCGGGGCGCGTCCGGCGGGAGCTGCGAGGCGGTGGTGGCGGCGGCCCGCACGCTGGGTGAGCTGACCCGGCGCGGCGTGCCGGTCCGGGAGACGCTGCCGCTCGGCGCGGCGCTCGCGCAGCGCGCGCCCGCGTCCGCCGGCGAGGTGGCGGCGCTCTACGACGCGTACCGGGCCGAGGGCGGCCGGGACGCGGCGGCGTTCCTGGTCGAGGCCGAGCGCCGCGTCCAGGCCGGCGCCGCGCTGCAAGGCATGGTGGACACGTTCGGCGAGTCGCCCGACCACCTGGTGCGCGCGCGGAGCCGCGCCGCCGACGCCGCCGCCGGCGGCCTGGACAAGGCCTCCGAGCACGTCCGCAGCGCGCGCGAGGGCGTCGGCCCCGGGTCGCCGCCGGGACTGGAGCGCGTTCCACCCGGCCGCGGGCCGAAGAAGCCCAAGTAGGACCGCCGCCCACCGGTGCGTCGCCTTGTGGTCCCCCGAGGGGGCGGGCTAACATCCCGCCGTGGTCGAGGCCGCCCCTTCCATCCCGACGGACTTCAAGCCGCACCTGTTCGGCAAGTTCTTCCTCCTCCAGCGTCTCGCCATCGGCGGGATGGCGGAGATCTTCCGCGCGCGCGTCCCGGGCGCCGGCGGGTTCGAGAAGGAGCTGGTGGTGAAGCGCATCCTGCCCGCGCGCGCGCAGGATCACGGCTTCATCAAGATGCTGGTGAACGAGGCGAAGCTCACCGTCCAGCTCACCCACTCGAACATCGCCCAGGTCTACGAGTGTGGGAAGATCGACGGGAACTACTTCATCTCGATGGAGCTGGTGAACGGCGTCTCCCTCAAGGAGATGATGCAGGCCTTCGCCCGCGCCGGCGCGCAGCTCTCGCCCGAGCAGGCCATCTACATGGTGCTGCAGCTCCTCACCGGGCTCGACTACGCGCACAAGAAGACCGACGCGCAGGGCCAGCCGCTGCAGATCGTCCACTGCGACGTCTCGCCCGACAACGCGCTCGTCTCCTGGGAAGGCGAGATCAAGCTGCTCGACTTCGGCATCGCGCGCGCCGCCACCGGGCTGTCGAACTACAAGGAAGGCATGCTGATGGGGAAGCTCGGGTACGTCGCGCCCGAGCAGGCCTCGCTGGAGCGGCGCTGGGATCACCGGGTGGACCTGTTCGCCGCGGGGATCCTGCTGTACGAGCTGCTCACCAAGCAGAAGCCGTTCCCCAAGGCCACCGACGTCGAGTCGCTCGTCGCCGCGCGCAAGGCGCGGGTGGTGCCGCCGACCTCGATCGACCCGCGCCTGCCCAGGGAGATCGACGCCATCGTGGCGCGGGCGCTCGCCTACGATCCCGACGAGCGCTTCACCGACGCGCGCGCGTTCGCCGGCGCGCTGGTGGACGTGCTCTTCCCGACCCCGCAGTCGTCCATCCAGGACCTGCTCGGCAAGCAGATGCAGCAGGTGTTCGCGGAGAAGATCGCGCGGCAGCGCAGCGCGCGCGCCCACGACCCGCTCATCATGAAGGTGCTCTCCAACCTCGCCGAGAAGCAGCAGGCGCAGGCGGAGTACGAGCGGCTCTCGGCGCCGGCCACCACGCCGCCGGCGGGGCTGCCCGCGGCGGCCGGCTCCGGCGCGTCGCCCTTCGACCCCATCGCGCCGCTACCCTCCGACGTGCTCCCGGCCGCCGAGCCGGCCCGGCCCCCGCCGCGGAAGGCGCGCAGCCACCGCCCGCCGCCGCGCGAGGGCATCCGGCTGCGCACCGCCGTGCTGGTCGGGCTGGTGCTGGCGGTCGGCGGCGCCGCCGGGCTGCACTACGCGGAGACCTGGCTGCGCACCGGCATCCTGGTGGTCACCTCCGAGCCGCCCGGCGCCGAGGTCACGCTGGACGGCGTCCGCTCCGGCGCGACCACGCCGGCGGTGCTGGAGGGGCTCGTCCTGTCGAGGCCGCACCAGGTCGCGCTGGACGGGCCGGGCGTGCGGGCGGTGACGATGGACCTGGCGCCGGTGCCCGGCACGCTGGTGCGCCGCGTCCACGCCCGGCTCGAGACCGCGCTCGGCGCGGTGACGATCGAGAGCCAGCCGGCGGGCGCCGAGGTGCGCCTGGACGGGCGCGTGGTGGGGCGCGCCCCGGTGACGGTGCTGGGGGTGCGCCTCGACGAGCGCCACCGCGTGGACCTCACCCTCCCCGGCCACGAGATCGACCAGTTCGTGGTGCTGCCGGAGAAGGACGGGACGCGCTTCACCCGCAAGCTGGGCCGCAGCGATCAGCCCGAGCCGCGCGAGAAGGCGATCGGGCCGTAGCCCGGGGGATCGGCGTGCGATGAAGCTCGTCATCGAGGACGCCGAGGGGACGTGGTCGGTGGTGCCGTTCGACGGCGACGAGGTCAGCGTCGGCCGGGCGCCGGAGGGCAACTCCTTCCACATGGCCGACCGCGACGTGTCGCGCCGCCACGCGCGGTTCGTGCGCGCCGGGGGCGCGGTGTTCGTCGAGGACCTGGGCAGCCTCACCGGCACGCGCGTCAACGGCGAGCGGATCTCCGGGCGGCGGCGGCTGCGCGAGGGCGACCTGGTGGAGATCGGCGCCTACGATCTCGCGCTGCTGCCCGACGTGGACGCGGCCGGCGCGGGCGCGCCCCCGCCCATCCCGCACGGCGCGCGCACGCCGGATCCGACCGCCGGCCGCCGCACCCCCGAGCCGGGCGCCGCCGCGCCGCCGCCCGGCCGGCCCACGCCGCCCAGCCTGCGGATCCCCGTTCCGGCGGCGGCGGTCGCGCCCGCCGCACCGACCCCGGCCGCGGCGCCTGCCCCGGCGCCGTCCGCGCAGCCCCCGCCGGCCGCCGCCGCGCCGTCGCGGCCCACGCCGCGCCCGTCCGCGCCGGCCCAGGCGGCCTTCTCCACCGCGCCCCTTCCCGCCGCGCCCGCGGTGGCGCCGCCCGGCCCGCGCGCCTCGCGCACCGGCCGCACCGTGGCGCTCGCGCTCGTCGCGGGAGCGGTGGCGCTCGCGCTCGGCATCGCCGCCGGCTGGACGGTGGGCCGGCTCGGCGCCGCGCCCGCCGCGGAGCCGCCCGGCGCCCCCGCCTCGCGCTGAGGCGCGCCCGCGCCGTCACTCGCCGCGGAAGCGGGGCGGCCGCCGCTCGGCGCGCGCCTGCCGCGCCTCGCGCATGTCGGCGCTCTCGAACGCGCGGCGCCGGAGGCCGGCGATCTCCTCGCGCTCCCGCTCGGACAGGCCGCGCTCGTGCATGCCCTCCAGGAGCTGGAGGATCCGCTTCATCCCCTGCACCGCCAGCGGCGCGTTGGCCGCGATCTCGTCGGCCAGCGCGAGCGCCACCGCCTCGGCGCCGGCGGCGGGCGCCACCCGGTTCACCAGCCCCCACGCCAGCGCGGTGGCGGCGTCCACCGGACGGCCGACCAGGAACAGCTCGCGCGTGCGCGCCGCGCCCACCAGGCCGAGGAACCGCCGGATCCCGCCCTCCGGGTAGACCACCCCGAGCTTCGCCGGCGGCAGGCCGAGCAGCGCGCCCTCGCGCGCGACCCGCAGGTCGCACGTGGCCGCGAGCTCCAGCCCGCCGCCGAACGCGCCGCCGTTCAGGAACGCGACCGTCGGGCAGGGGACCGCCGACAGCGCGTCCGCGGCGCGCTCCACCGCCTCGTCCGGGCGCAGCCCGGCGCGCGAGGTGCGGCCCATCTCGGCGAGGTCGAACCCGGACGAGAACGCGTCGTCGCCCGCGCCGCGGAGCAGCAGGCAGCGCACCCCGTCCCGCGCGGCGGCGGCGCAGGCCTCCTCCAGCTCGTCCAGGGCGCGGAAGTCGAGCGCGTTCCGCTTCGCGACGTTGTCGACGACGAGGACGCGGACCAGGCCGCGGTCCTCGGTGCGGACGCGCCGGCCGGTCATCCGACGACCAGCAGCACGTCACCCTCGGTGACCGACTGGCCCTCGCGGCAGCGCACCTCCTGCACCGTGCCGCCGTCCTCGGCCTCGAGCGGCATCTCCATCTTCATCGACTCGAGGACCACCAGCACGTCCCCGGGGCTGACCGGGTCCCCGGGCTTCTTCTCGATCCTCACCACGGTGCCGGTGATGTGCGCGGCCACGTTCGCCATCGGTGTCTCCGTCTCGGGCGCCGGACCTGGGGCGCGTGCGGGCCGAAGGTAGCTTGCCCGCCCGGGCCCGGCAACGGGGACGGTGGGCGCCGTCGGCGTCGCGCGCCCCGACCTCGGCCGGCACCCGCCGCGCCCCGCGCGCCCGCCCGGCCGGGCGGCTATCCTCGGGAGGCGGGGTCCACCGTCCTTCCCCGCCGCCACCCCGGGAGCCGCCATGTCCGACGCCGCCGAGCCCAGCCTGCAGGAGCGCTACGCCCCCCGGAACGCCTGCTTCGGCTGCGGCCCGGCCAACGCGAAGGGGCTGCGCGTGCGGAGCTTCGAGCGCGGCGACGAGGTCGTGGCCGAGTGGCAGGCGGAGCCGCACCACGAGGCGTTCGAGGGCATGCTCTCCGGCGGCATCACCGGCACGCTGCTCGACTGCCACTCGAACTGGACCGCGGCGGTGCACCTGATGCGCAAGGCCGGCCTGGACGCGCCGCCCTGCACGGTGACCGCCGACTTCCACGTGAAGCTCCTGCGCCCGACGCCCACCGGCGGCCCGGTCCGGCTGGCGGCCCGGGTGGTGGAGTCCGGCGAGGACCGGGCGGTGGTGGAGGCGACGCTGACCGCGGACGGGAAGCTGCGGGCCACCTGCCGCGGCACGTTCGTGGCGGTGAAGGAGGGCCACCCCGCGTATCACCGCTGGTGAGCGCCGCCGCGGCGGACGCCTGGGCCGGAAAGCGAGAGGGCCCGCCGTGGCGGGCCCTCGAGCGCTGGAGGCTTCGTGCTGCTGCCCCCGTTCACCGGCGGGAGGCCGGTTTCGCGTCTGCCCGATCAGTGCCAACCTCGGCGTCCGCCGTCAACGCCTCCCGGCGGGCCTCCTCGCGAGGGGGAGCCGCCTGCGGGCGAGCCGCCCGCCCGTCGAGCAACGATCGGACCGCGCCGGAGAGATCCTGGTAGCTCACCGGCTTGCGCAGGAACAGCGAGACGCCGAGCCCGGCGAGCCGCTCGCGCTCCTGCTCACCCCCTGCGGTGATCACGACCACCGGCAGGTGGGCCAGCGTCGGCTCGGCCCGGATCCGCTCCACCAGCGTGATGCCGGAGACGATGGGCATGAAGACGTCGGTCACCACCACGTCCACCGCCGGCGCGCGCAGCAGCCGGTCGAACGCGGCCGCGCCGTCGCTCGCCACCTCGATGCCGAGGCCCGGGACGTGCTCGGTCTCGGACAGCCGGCGCAGCGCCGCCGCGTACATGGTGGCGACGAGCGCGTTGTCCTCCACGAGGAGGATCCGGAACGACGGGTCCGGGTGGCGCACCCCGGCCACGCGCCGCGCCACGTCGGCGAGCCGCGCGCGGTCCTCGGGGCGATCGTCGGGGACGCGCACCGCCACGCCGGCCGGCGAGCCGTCCGAGCCGTCGCGGCGGCGCACCACCTCGATCTGGAGCTCGACGGGCTCGAGGAGCTGCGGGAACGAGAGCACCAGCGTGACGCGCTCGCCCTCGTCGAACGACCGCTCGGTGCGGATGAACAGGCCGCCCGCCGAGAGGTTCTCGGTGTAGTCGAGCACGTTCTCGGCGCCCAGGTACTGGACCGCCAGGATCAGCGGGAACCTGGGGTGGGCGCGCCGTTCGTCCATCGCCGCTCCTCGTCCGCGCCGCACGCCGGCGGGACCTCCATGACGCTCGCCTACTGTAGCGCTTCGCCCGCGGGTCCGCGCCTTCCCGGCCGCGCACCACGGTGCACCATGAGGACGCGACGCGCAGAGGTGTGACGCCGTCGGTGCGCCGCGGCGCGGGGGTCGTGCGAGCGGGTGTGCGGCCGTGCGGCGCGCACGCCGGAGGTTGCACCTCCCCTCGCGCCGCCGCTATCGTCGCACCGGCTCGCCCGGGCGAGCGGGAGGCGATCATGGCCGGCATCGAGGGGCGCGTGGCGCTGGTCACCGGCGGTGGGCGCGGCATCGGGCGCGCCATCGCGCTCGCGCTGGCGCGCGCCGGGGCCGACGTGGCGGTGGCGGCCCGCAGCGTGCCGGAGATCGAGGCGGTCTCGGCCGAGGTCGCGGCGCTCGGGCGCCGCACCCTGTTCCTGCCGCTCGACGTCTCGGACCGCGCGCAGCTCGCCGCGGCGCCGGCGGCGGTGGCGGCCCGGCTCGGCCCGGTGGACGTGCTCGTCAACAACGCCGGAATCCACGCGAGCGCGCCGCTGCAGCGCATGGACGACGAGACCTGGGACGCGCTCGTCGCGGTGGACCTCACCGCCCCGGTGCTGCTCACCCGAGCGTGCCTGCCCTCGATGTACGACCGCGGCTTCGGCCGCGTGATCAACGTCTCGTCGGTGGCGGGCCGGATCGGCCTGAAGTACGGCTGCGCCTACTCCTCGGCCAAGCACGGGCTCATCGGCTTCACCCGGAGCCTGGCGCTGGAGGCGGCGCGCAAGGGCGTGACGGTGAACGCGATCTGCCCGAGCTGGACGGAGACGCGGATGCTGGACGAGGCGGTCGAGGACATCGCCCGCGCCACCGGTCGCAGCGAGGCGGAGGCGCGCGCGGCGATCCTGCGGGCGAACCCCCTCGGCCGCGCGGCGCTGCCGGAGGAGGTGGCCGACGCGGCGGTGTTCCTCGCGCTGAACGGCGCGGTCACCGGCCAGGCCCTCCACGTGGACGGCGGCGAGGTGATGGCCTGAGAGCACGTGAACCCATCCCCTCCCGTCGCCGCGGCGGCCGATCCGCGTCGCATCGCATCGTTGCTCCTCCCTCACATGCCTCGGGGCATGCTCGGTCGTCGCGCCTCGCGCTGCTCGCGTCTCGACCGCCTGGCTCGGTCCGGGGATGGATTCACGCGCTCTGAAGACGGCGCGGCCGGGCGCGCCAGGGGCGCGTCCGGCCGCGGAGGACGCCGCCGCCCGTGCGGGCGGCGGCCCCGGTGCGATCGCTACGGGTTCGCGTTCTGGATGGTGAACTCGACCCGGCGGTTGGCCTCGCGGCCCTTGGCGGTCTTGTTGGACTCGACCGGCTGATCCGGCCCGAAGCCCTTCGCCTCGAGGCGCGACGCGTCCACGCCCTTCGAGACCAGGTAGTCCTTCACGGCCTCGGCGCGCTTCTGCGAGAGCGCCCGGTTGGTCGCGGCGGAGCCGGTGCTGTCGGTGTGGCCCTCGATCGTCACCACGCCCACCTGCGGGTTGGCGGCGATGAGCTTCGCCACGTCGTCGAGCAGCGCGTTGGACTGCGCCTTGATGGTGGCCTTGCCGGTGTCGAAGTAGACCTTCTCCTTGATCTCGATCTTGCCGGCCTTGATCTCGGCGCGCTCCGGGGGGCAGCCCTGGTTCTCCGGGATGCCCGGCTTGTCGGGGCAGCGGTCCTTGTCGTCCGGCACGCCGTCCTTGTCGGAGTCCTTCGGGCAGCCCTGGTTGTCGGTGGCGCCGGGCACGCTCGGGCAGCGATCGAGACGATCCGGCACGCCGTCACCGTCGGTGTCCTTGTCCGGGCAGCCCTGGTTCTCGGCGACGCCCTTCTCCAGCGGGCAGCGATCCTGGCCGTTGGGGACGCCGTCGCCGTCGTCGTCCAGCGCCGGGCACTGCTCGGGCGTGTGCGACTGGCCGGCCGCGCAGGGATCCGGGGGCGGCGGGGGCGGCGGCGGGGCGGCCTTCTTGCCGCCGATGAACGCGAAGCCGATCAGGCCGCGGTAGGTGGGCGTGCCGGGGGACTCCATGAAGCCGGGGCCACCCAGGGCGTAGATCTCGCCCTCGCCGAAGCCGTAGCGCAGGCCGGCGAGCAGCTCGGCGCTCTGCGACAGGCCGTCGAAGTTGAACGCGCCGCGCGCGGTGAGCTCGGCGCGCAGCTTGCCGGTGGTGGCGACGCCGATGCCGCCGAGCACCTCGTGCGAGAGCTTCTCGCCCGCGGTGAGCTCCACGTCCTTCGTGCGGAACTGGCCGCCCGCGTCCGCCATCACGCGGAGGCCGCCGAAGGCCTTCCCGACCTCGAGGCGCGGCGCGATGATGAAGCCCTTCTCGCCGCCGTAGTCCACCTTGTCGGTCCACGGGAACACGACCTCGACCGCGATCGCGCTCGCGAGCGGCGCGCCGGTCCGCTCGCTGCTCATGCCGTAGCGCAGCATGGCGGACGGGGCGGCGATGCCGCCCTGGGTCGGGTGGTTGATGGTGGCGCCGGACGGCGACACGTAGTTCTCGGCGTACTGGTAGGCGACGGCCGGCACGTGGAGGCCGAGCTCGAGGCGCTTCCAGAGGTTCATCGCCAGGTTGAGGTGGATGGTGGCGCGCTCGCGGAGCAGCTGCGTCTCCTTGGTGCCGTCCGAGAACAGGCCGCGCCCGCGGAGCTCGCCGTTCGTCAGGAGCACCATCGGCGACCGCTCGTAGTGGCCGGTGAGCGCCGCGCGGAACTGCCCTTCCTCGAGCACCTCGCCGTCGCCGAGGACGAGCGAGCCGTGCGCCGTGGGATCCAGGCGAAGGCGCTGGCTGTCGATCGCCGGCCGGACGTTCTGGGCGCTGGCCGTGCCGGCGAGCGCCAGCACGGCTGCCACCGCCAGGAAGCGGATACAGCGTGTCATGTGAAACCCCCTGAAATGGGCGGAGTAGGAGTCCCCCCGGGACCTCGAACGGACGGCATTTTGCCACCTCTGGAGGACACGTCGTCGGGAATTGCTCTACACACCTGACGGGGGCGCCCCTTTCGAGCCCCCGAGGCAAGCGGCCGCCTTGACGCCCCTGTCGGGCTCTGCGCTAATGATCGATTTCTCGCGCCGCGCCCTCCGGGCCTGCGGCGCCGGCCATCCCTCCTGCGAGGCGCGAATGCAGACGAAGTTCCTGCTCGGCGAGAACCAGATCCCCACCCACTGGTACAACGTCATCCCGGACCTGCCCGAGCCGCTGTCCCCGGTCATCCACCCCGCCACCGGCAAGCCGGCCAGCCCGGACGACCTGGTCCGGATCTTCCCGCCGCAGCTCATCGAGCAGGAGGTCTCGACCCAGCGCTGGATCCAGATCCCCGAGCCGGTCCGCGAGATCTACCGGCTGTGGCGGCCGGCCCCGCTGTTCCGCGCCCACCGGCTGGAGCGGGTGCTCGGGACGCCCGCGCACATCTACTACAAGTACGAGGGCGTCTCGCCGGCCGGCTCGCACAAGCCGAACACCGCGGTGCCGCAGGCCTACTACAACAAGCTCGCCGGCACGAAGCGCCTCGCCACCGAGACCGGCGCCGGGCAGTGGGGCTCGTCCATCGCGCTCGCGGCGCAGATGTTCGGGCTCGCCTGCACGGTCTACATGGTGAAGGTGTCGTACGGGCAGAAGCCGTACCGCCGCAGCATGATGCAGCTGTGGGGCGCGGAGGTGATCCCCTCGCCCTCCGACCGCACCGCCGCCGGCCGCGGGATCCTCGCCGAGGATCCGGAGAGCCCCGGCTCGCTCGGCGTGGCGATCTCCGAGGCGGTGGAGGACGCGGTCACCCACGAGGACACGCGCTACGCGCTCGGCAGCGTGCTGAACCACGTCTGCCTGCACCAGACGGTGATCGGGCTCGAGGCGAAGGAGCAGCTCAAGCTCGCCGGCGAGTACCCCGACGTCGTCATCGGATGCCACGGCGGCGGCTCCAACTTCGCCGGCATCGGCTTCCCGTTCCTCGCCGACAAGGCCGCCGGCAAGGACGTGCGCATCCTCGCCATCGAGCCGTCGTCCTGCCCCACGCTGACGAAGGGCGCCTACACCTTCGACTACGGCGACACCGCCAGGATGGCGCCCATCATGCGGATGTACACGCTGGGTCACGACTTCATGCCGCCCGGCATCCACGCCGGCGGCCTGCGCTACCACGGCGCGTCGCCGCTCGTGTCGCAGCTCGTGCACGCGGGCCTGGTGGAGGCGCGCGCGGTGGGGCAGCTCGCCTGCTTCGAGGCGGCGGTGCAGTTCGCCCGGGCCGAGGGGATCATCCCCGCGCCGGAGTCCTCGCACGCGATCCGCGGCGCGGTCGAGGAGGCGCTGCGCGCGAAGGAGGAGGGGAAGGAGCGGGTGATCCTGTTCAACCTCTCCGGCCACGGCCACGTGGACATGACGTCGTACGACCAGTTCCTCTCCGGCAAGCTCGACGACTTCGAGTACCCGGAGGAGAAGGTGCGCGCGTCGCTCGCGCACCTGCCCAAGGTGGAGCTGTAGGCCGAGGCCGCCGGGCCGCGCGGGCGACCGCGCGGGCCCGGTGACGCGTCGCGCGAGCGAGCGCGCACCGGGGAGCACGTTCGGTGCGACGACCCAACCGAGATCGAGCGCCCCGGTGACACCCGCGCAGGCGCCCGGTTAGGTTCATGCGTCCGTCGTTCGACAACTGTCCGTGAACATCACCGCGGCGCGCTCCCCCCGCCCGCCGCGACGTCCGGAGGTCCCATGGTCCGCATCGCCGCCCTCGCGGCGCTGCTCGCGCTCGCGAGCGGCCCCGCCCGTGCCCAGGAGACGGTCCGCCTCGGCAACCTCAAGTTCGCCCACTACGGCGCGGTCTCCTACATGAAGGAGCACTGCAAGAAGTTCGGGCTGAACGTGGAGGAGATCGTCTTCCCGAAGGGCATCGACATCTTCCCCGCCATCGTGAAGGGCGAGGTGGACCTCGCCGCCAGCGCCGCCGACGCCGCCATCGCGAACCGCTCCGGCGGCGGCCAGGTCTACGTGGTCGCCGGCTTCGCCAAGGGCGGCGCGCGCCTCGTGTCCGCGGTGGACCAGAACATCACCAAGGTCGCCGACCTGAAGGGCAAGAAGGTGGGCGTGGCCCGCGGCGGCGCGCAGGAGCTGCTGCTGCTCGCCGAGCTGTCCAAGGCCGGCCTCACCTGGTCGGACAAGCCGGGCAAGGACGTGCAGATCGTCTACATGGCGTTCGCCGACCTCAACCAGGCGCTCATGCAGAAGCAGATCGACGCCATGTGCCAGTCCGAGCCGCAGTCGTCGCAGGCCATCAACAAGGGCTTCGGCAAGGAGGTGCTGAAGCCGTACGACACGCCGCTCGGCGAGCCGGTCCGCGTGATGGTGATGACCGAGAAGCTCTACAAGGAGCGGCCGCAGGTCGCGCAGAAGGTGCTCGACTGCTTCGTGGACGCGACCAAGTACTTCATCGACAACCCGAAGGCCGCCGAGAAGTACGTCGTCGAGCAGATGTTCAAGGGCCAGATCACGCCCGAGGACTACCGGGACGCGATCTCCAACTCGCCGTTCTCCTACGACGTCACCGCCGAGCACATCCAGATCACCACCGACCTGATGGCGAAGTACGGCGTGGGCAAGATGCAGAAGCCGCCCAAGGCCACCGACTGGGTGAAGACCGACCTGCTGCAGCACGCGAAGCAGAAGGCGGGCGTGAAGTAGCGATGAAGGGCGCGCTCCGACTCGCACGGTCGCTGGCCATGCCGGTGATCTTCCTGGCCGCCTGGGAGGGCGTCTCCCGGGCCGGCTGGGTGTCCCCCATCGTCCTCCCCTCGCCCTCGCAGGTGCTGCTGCGCTGGATCGCCTACGCGCGGCCGCTCGAGCCGTACGCGGGGGGCAACTGGGTGGCCTGGGCGTTCTCCGGCGAGCTGCCGCACGACGCGCTCACCAGCCTGTACCGGGTGGTGGGCGGGTTCGCGGTGGGCGCCGGGCTGGCGCTGCCGCTCGGCCTGCTCATGGGCTCGCGGCCGGTGGTCTACGAGCTGATGAACCCGCTCGTGCAGATCCTCCGGCCCATCCCGCCCATCGCGTACATCCCGCTCGCGATCCTCTGGTTCGGCCTGGGCGACCCGCCGGCGTTCTTCCTCATCTCCCTCGGCGCGTTCTTCCCGGTGCTCATGAACACCATCGCCGGCGTGCGGAACGTGGACGCGATCTACGTCCGCGCCGCCCGCAACCTGGGCGCGTCGGAGTGGACGCTGTTCTGGCGCATCATGGTGCCCGCGGCCATGCCCTACATCCTGGCGGGCGTGCGCATCGGCATCGGCGTCGCGTTCATCGTGGTGATCGTGGCGGAGATGATCGCGGTGAACGCCGGCCTCGGCTACCGCATCCTCGAGGCGCGCGAGTACTTCTGGTCCGACAAGGTGATCGCGGGGATGATCTCGATCGGCATCGCCGGCCTGGGCATCGACCTCGGGATGAGCCGGCTCAACGGTTGGCTCCTTCGGTGGCACCGGGGGATGGAGGGATGAGGATGCCCGCCGAACTCCCCGTCGCCGCCGACGCGGCCGTCCGGATCCGCGGCGTGCGCAAGGTGTTCACCACCGGCGGGCGCGAGGTGAAGGCGCTCGACGGCATCGACCTCGACATCGCCGAGGGCGAGTTCGTGTGCCTGCTCGGCCCGTCCGGCTGCGGCAAGTCCACGCTGCTCAACGCCATCGCCGGCTTCTCCCCGCCCACCGCCGGCACCATCGTGGCGGGCGGCCGGCCGGTGACGGCCCCCGGGCCCGACCGCGCCATGGTCTTCCAGGAGTACGCGCTGTTCCCCTGGATGACGGTGGAGAAGAACGTCGCGTTCGGCCTCGAGATGAAGGGGGCCTCGCGGGCGCAGATCCGCGAGCGGGTGGACGCGCTGCTCGCGAAGCTCAACCTGCGCGACTTCCGCGACCGCTTCCCGAAGGACCTGTCCGGCGGCATGCGCCAGCGCGTGGCCATCGCCCGCGTGCTCGCCATCGACTCGCCCATGCTGCTGATGGACGAGCCGTTCGGCGCGCTCGACGCGCTCACCCGGCGCAACCTGCAGGACGAGCTGCTCCGCATCTGGGCAGAGCTCCGGAAGACCATCGTGTTCGTGACGCACGGGATCGAGGAGTCGATCTACCTCGCCGACCGCGTGGTGGTGATGACCTACCGCCCCGGCACCGTGAAGCGCGACCTGCGCATCACCCTCCCCCGCCCGCGCGACCCCGCCTCGCCGGAGTTCAACGACGTGAAGCGCGAGATCTCCCGGCTGGTCATGGAGGAGCAGCTCCGCCACGAGCAGGCGGAGGCGGCGGCCACCGCCGACTGATCCCGCCGCCGCGGGTCGCGCCCGGCGCGGGCGCTTCCCTGCGGCCCCGCGGGTTCGCATGCATCTCCGGTCGCGGCGCGCGGCGCGGTTCGCGCGCGCGGCCGGAGGTGCCCCGTGACCCTCGCTCGCCTCGCCCTCGCCACGCTCGCGGCCGCGCTCCTGCCTCGTCTCGCGCACGCCGAGGCGCCGGCGGCCGCCCCCGCGCCGCGCCTCGACGAGGCCGCGCTCGTGGCCCTGGCGGTGGCGCTCGCGGTCTCCCCCGCGCCCGCGCTCGACCCGGCCGCCGGCGCCGCCGACCCGGCCGCGGTCGAGCTCGGCGCCACCGTGCGCCTCCGCCAGGTCACGTTCGAGGAGCGCCCGCGGATCCGCGTCACGCTCGCCGGCGCCGGCCCGGCGCGCGCGTGGTGGAAGGTGGAGCGGACGAACCTCCCCGCCGAGGTCGAGCCCGGCGTCGTGTACCGCGACGTGGTGCTGAAGCTGACGGTCGGGGGCCCCGCCGACGCCGTGCAGGCGCTGCTCGACGACGCGGCGCGGCTCGCGCCCGGCGTCCGCATCGAGCCCGGCATGAAGGCCCCGGCCCGGGCCGCGCCGCCGGCCGCGCTGGCGGCTGCCACGCCGCTCCCTGCGGTGACCGCCGCCTCGCCCGGGATGCCCGACGGCGCACCCGCGCCCACGACGCCGGCCGCCGCGGCGGCGCCCCTGGCGGCCGCGCTCCCTGTGTCGCCCGCGCCCCCCGGGCCCGCCGCTCCGGCGCCGGACGCTCCGGCGCCCGCTGCTCCCTCAGCCGCGGCTCCGGCGCCGGCCGTGGCGCTCCCCGCGCCCGCGCTCACCCTGCTCGCCGAGGCGCGGACCTCGGAGGGAGAGCGCGTCCAGCGCCTGCTCACCCCCGACGGCCGCGTGCTCGAGCGTGCGCTCGACGCGCACGGGGTGCTGGTCGGCGAGCGGGAGGCGGGCGACCTCTCCACGCTCCCGATCCGGACGCAGCGGCGCGACGAGCGCGGCCAGGTGGTGCAGGTGGTGGACGCGGGGGACGGCCGCGCGCTGGAGGTCCTGCGCGATCCGATGGGCCGCCTCCTGTCCGCCCGCGTGCTGCCCGACGGGCGCTGAGGGCACGTGACGATCCGCGTGCCCTGCGCGCGGGCGCCGCCTCGGCGCGGATGAGAGGCACCTCATCGTCGACCTGATCGCTCCACATCCGGACGCGCACGCGCGGCGCGCTCGACGCAGGGTCCATGGCGCCCCGCGTCACGACGCCGTTCACGAGGAGTCAATGAAGGTGGGTGCCCCAACTGGCCACGCCGCGCCTCTGCCATCCGCCGAAGGACGGGACTATGGAGATCGAACCTCCTGGAGGTTCGAGCCATGTCCGTCACCCGACGCCAGTTCCTTCAGCTCACCGCCGCCGGCGTGGGCAGCACCGGCCTCGTCGCGCTGGGCTTCTCCCCGGATCGCGTCCTCGCCGACGTCCGCAACTTCAAGCTGTCGCGCACCGCCGAGACGCGGAACACCTGCCCGTACTGCTCGGTGGGCTGCGGCGTCATCCTCTA
This sequence comes from Anaeromyxobacter sp. K, assembly GCF_000020805.1. Lineage (NCBI taxonomy): Bacteria > Pseudomonadati > Myxococcota > Myxococcia > Myxococcales > Anaeromyxobacteraceae > Anaeromyxobacter > Anaeromyxobacter sp. K. The sequence goes on from NC_011145.1 coordinate 4,288,902, forward strand.
CACGCTGGGCGATCGCTCCAAGAACGCGCACAGCGCGGTGATGCACGTCGAGGGCGATCCCGACCACCCGGTGAACCGCGGCACGCTCTGCCCGAAGGGCGCGTCGCTGCTGGACTTCGTCCAGAGCCCGAACCGGCTGCGCTACCCCGAGTACCGCGCGCCGGGCTCCGACAAGTGGGAGCGCGTCACCTGGGACTGGGCGCTCGACCGGATCGCGCGCCTCATGAAGGACGACCGCGACAAGAACTTCGTCGCGAAGAACGCGGCGGGCGTGACGGTGAACCGCTGGCCCACCGTCGGCCTGCTGGCCGCGAGCGCCTCGTCGAACGAGACCGGCTACATCACGCACAAGGTCTGGCGCGCGCTGGGCGGGGTCGCGATCGACAACCAAGCACGTGTTTGACACGGTCCAACGGTGGCCGGTCTGGCCCCCACGTTCGGCCGTGGCGCGATGACGAACAGCTGGGTCGACATCAAGAACGCCAACCTCGTCCTCGTCATGGGCGGCAACCCCGCCGAGGCCCACCCCTGCGGCTTCAAGTGGGTCGTCGAGGCGAAGGCGCACAACAAGGCGCAGCTCATCGTGGTCGACCCGCGCTTCACGCGGACCGCCGCGGTCGCCGACGTCTTCGCGCAGATCCGCCCGGGCACCGACATCGCGTTCCTGGGCGGCGTCATCCGGCACCTGCTGGAGAAGGACGCGATCCAGAAGCAGTACGTGACCGCGTACACCAACGCCTCGCTGATCGTGAAGGAGGGCTACGGCTTCCAGGACGGCCTGTTCTCCGGGTACGACGAGGCGAAGCACACCTACGACAAGTCGACCTGGTCGTACGAGACCGGACCGGACGGCTTCGCGAGGAGCGATCCGACGCTGCAGGACCCGCGCTGCGTGTACCAGCTCATGAAGAAGCACTACGCGCGCTACACGCCGAAGATGGTGGCGGACATCACCGGCGTGCCCGAGGCCGCGTTCACCCGCATCTGCGACGCGATCGCCACCACCTCCGCGCCGGACCGCACCATGACGGCGCTGTACGCGCTCGGCTGGACGCAGCACTCGGTCGGCTCGCAGAACATCCGCTGCATCGCGATGATCCAGCTGCTGCTCGGCAACGTGGGCATGGCCGGCGGCGGCGTGAACGCGCTGCGCGGCCACTCCAACATCCAGGGGCTGACCGACCTCGGCCTGCTCTCCGACCTGCTGCCCGGCTACCTCACCGTGCCGCGCGACGCGGACGGCGACGTCGAGACGTACCTGGCGAAGCGGACCCCGAAGCCGCTCCGGCCCGGCCAGATGAACTACTGGCAGAACTACCCGAAGTTCTACGCGTCGCTCATGAAGGCCTGGTACGGGAAGGCCGCCACCAAGGAGAACGGCTGGGCGTACGACTACCTGCCCAAGCTCGACAAGGTCTACGACATCCTCGCGGTGTTCGACCTGATGCACCAGGGCAAGGTCAACGGGTACCTCTGCCAGGGCTTCAACCCGCTCGCGTCGATCCCGAACAAGCCCAAGCTGCTCGAGTCGCTGTCGAAGCTGAAGTACCTCGTCACCATCGACCCGCTCGTCACCGAGACCTCGAACTTCTGGCAGAACCACGGCGACCTCAACCCGGTCGAGTCCGCGAAGATCCAGACCGAGGTGTTCCGGCTGCCCTCCAGCTGCTTCGCCGAGGAGGACGGGTCGCTGGTGAACTCCGGGCGCACGCTGCAGTGGCACTGGAAGGCGGCCGAGCCGCCCGGCGAGGCGAAGGGCGACCCCGAGATCGTCGCGGCGCTCTTCACCCGCATCCGGGCGCTCTACGAGAAGGAGGGCGGCGCGTTCCCGGATCCGATCCGCGACCTGACCTGGGACTACAAGATCCCGCGCGCGCCGTCGGCCGAGGAGCTCGCCCGCGAGTTCAACGGCAAGGCGCTCGCCGACGTGAAGGACCCCAAGGCGGATCCGAAGGACCCGAAGGCCCCGCTGCTGGCGAAGGAGGGCGAGCAGCTCGCCACGTTCGCGCACCTGCAGGACGACGGCAGCACCGCGTCCGGCAACTGGCTGTACTGCGGCTCCTTCACGCAGGCCGGCAACCAGATGGCGCGCCGCGACGTCTCCGACCCGAGCGGCCTGGGCGTCACGCCGTCCTGGGGCTGGTCGTGGCCGGCCAACCGCCGCGTGCTCTACAACCGCGCGTCCTGCGATCCGTCCGGGAAGCCGTGGGACAAGAACCGCAAGCTGGTGTGGTGGAACGGCGCGAAGTGGGTCGGGCACGACGTGCCGGACTTCAAGGTGGACTCGAAGCCCGAGGAGGGCATGTCGCCCTTCATCATGAACCCGGAGGGCATGGGCCGGCTGTTCGCGCTCGACAAGATGGCCGAGGGGCCGTTCCCCGAGCACTACGAGCCGTTCGAGTCGCCGGCGGCGTCGAACGCGATGCACCCGAAGGTCGGGCCGAACCCGGCCGCGCGCATCTTCCCCGGCGACAAGGCGCAGCTCGGGCTGCCGGGTGAGTTCCCGTACGCCGCGACCACCTACCGCGTGGTGGAGCACTTCCACTTCTGGACCAAGCACGCGCGGATCCCGTCGGTGCTCCAGCCCGAGCTGTTCATCGAGCTGGACGAGGTGCTCGCCGGCAAGAAGGGCATCCGCAGCGGCGACGCCGTCGCGGTCCGCTCGAAGCGCGGCCGCATCGTGGGCAAGGCCGTGGTCACCAAGCGCATCAAGCCGCTCAAGATCGCGGGCCAGGAGGTCCACACCGTGGGGATCCCCATCCACTGGGGGTTCAACGGGCTCACCAAGCCCGGCTACATCTCGAACACCCTCACCCCCTTCGTCGGCGACGCGAACACCCAGACGCCCGAGTTCAAGGCGTTCCTGGTGGACGTGGAGAAGGCCGCGGCGGGGCAGGTCTAGGAGGCGGCCATGGCGTTCCAGTCGCTCGACGTCATCAACCGGTCCGCCTCCACCAGCACGCCGCCGCAGGCGCGCGGCGCGCTGGAGGTGGCGAAGCTCATCGACATCTCCAAGTGCATCGGCTGCAAGGCCTGCCAGTCGGCGTGCATGGAGTGGAACGACCTCCGCGACGAGGTCGGGGTGAACCCCGGGCACTACGACAACCCGGCCGACCTCACCGCGCAGTCGTGGACGGTGATGCGCTTCTACGAGGAGGAGCTCCCCGCGGACCGGGGGCTCGCCTGGCTCATCGTGAAGGACGGCTGCCTGCACTGCGCCGAGCCCGGGTGCCTGAAGGCCTGCCCGGCGCCGGGCGCGATCGTGCAGTACGCGAACGGGATCGTGGACTTCCAGCAGGACCAGTGCATCGGCTGCGGCTACTGCCAGACCGGCTGCCCGTTCAACATCCCGCGCTACTCGATGAAGGACCAGAAGGCCTACAAGTGCACGCTGTGCTCCGACCGCGTCTCGGTCGGGCTCGAGCCGGCCTGCGTCAAGACCTGTCCCACCGGCGCGCTCGCGTTCGGCACCAAGACCGACATGAAGGACCTCGCCGGCGAGCGCCTGGTCGAGCTGAAGGCGCGCGGCTTCGAGAAGGCGGCGCTCTACGATCCGTCCGGCGTGGGCGGCACGCACGTCATGTTCGTGCTCCCGCACGGCGATCCGGAGCTGTACCGCCTGCCCAAGGACCCGCGGGTGTCGCCGCTGGTGGCGCTGTGGCGCAGCGGCATCGCCAAGACGCTCGGCGTCCTCACCATGGTCTCGGTCGTGGTGGCCGGGATCTTCCACTACATGAAGGTCGGACCGGTCGAGGTCGACGAGGACCAGAAGGAGAACGGGTCATGATGCCTGCGATGCGGATGCCGCCGGGGAAGGAGGTCGTCCCCCGCTACTCGACCGGCGAGCGCCTCACGCACTGGGCGGTGGCGGTCGCGTACGTGGCCCTGTTCCTGTCCGGCCTCGCCATGTTCCACCCGTTCTTCTACTGGACGAGCGCGCTGTTCGGCAGCGCCGCGTTCATGCGCGTGCTCCACCCGTTCCTCGGCGTGGCGCTGTTCGTGCTGTTCTACGCGTACGCGCTGCGCCTCTGGCGCGACAACATCCTGAGCGACAGCGACCGGAAGTGGATGGGCCAGATGGTCGCGTACATGAACAAGGCCGCCGAGCCCTACGTGGACGGCAAGTACAACGCCGGCCAGAAGCTCATGTACTGGTCGATGATCGTGGTGATCGCCGGCCTGTTCCTCACCGGCATCGTGCTGTGGCGCCCGTACTTCGCGCCCTCCTTCTCGCTCGTCGCGCGCCGCTTCGCGGCGGTGATCCACGCCGGGCTCGCGTTCGTGATGTTCGTGGGCATCGGCATCCACGTGTACGCGGCCTACTGGACCAAGGGCTCGATGCGCGCCATGACCCGGGGCACCGTCTCCGGCGCGTGGGCGCGCTTCCATCACCCGGGCTGGTACGCCCGGATGACCGGCAAGGAGCGGCCGTGACGCGGCGGCGCGGGGCGGCGATCTCGGGGGAGGCCGCGTGAGCACGCTCGTGCAGCTCCCCGGGGTCGAGATCCCGTACCTGCGCCTGCCCGAGCCGGCCCTGCTCTTCGCGGGCCGGGCCGCGCGGCTCGAGGCCGTCGCGGCGGAGCGCGGCGGCGATCCGTTCCTCGGCTTCCTGGGACGGCTCGCCGGCGCGCAGCGCGCCGCGACCGCGGCGGTGCCCGGCTTCACGCCGCCGCGCGCGCCGGGCCGCCCCGTGGACCGCGAGGCGCTCGCCGCGGATCCGGCGCTCGGCGCGGTGCTCCGTGCGCTCCTCGTGGCGCTCCCGGCGGACGGCCTGCCCGACGCCGCCGCGGAGGCCGTGCGCGGGCTCCGGGACGCCGCGCCGGACGCGCTGCGGCGCATCGCGGGCGGCGTGCTCGCCGGGGCCTCCCGCCCCGAGGACCTGGCCGCGGCGACGTTCGTCGGGGCCGCGCTGCAGGTGCTCGCCACGGTGCGGGCCGCGCGGCTCGACCCGTCCACGGTGGCGCGGGTGGAGGGCGGCTGCCCGGTGTGCGGCGCCCCGCCGGTCGCCGGCGTGGTGCAGGGCGACGATCGCCTCCGCTACCTCACCTGCTCGCTCTGCGCGGCCGAGTGGCACCTCCCGCGGATCCGCTGCGCCGGCTGCCAGGCCACCGCCGGCCTCGCGTATCACCACCTCGAGAACGATCCCGGCGCGCGCGCCGAGACCTGCGCCGCCTGCCAGGGCTACCTGAAGCTGTTCGACCTCGAGAAGCGCCCCGGCTCGGAGCCGTTCGCCGACGACGCGGCCACCCTCGCGCTCGACCTGCTCCTCGGCGAGGCCGGGCACGGGCGCATCGGCCCGAACCTGTTCCTGCCCGTCGCCGGCTGATCGGGCGCGCGCTAGCGCCCGGACTCGACCCAGGCGCGCAGGTGCAGCCGGGCCAGCTCGGCGTGCGCGGCGTGGCCGGCTGCCTCCGCCGCGTCGAGCATCCGCCCCAGCACGTCGTCCATGTCCACCGCCACGTGGCGCTGCCAGCCCGCGCGCAGCGCGAGCTCCCACGCGTCCGCGTGGCGCCCTCCGGCCCGGGCCCGATCGCTCTCGGCGAGGCGGTGCGCGCGCAGCGGCCCCGGCCCGGCCAGCGCCGCGCGCAGCGCGGGATCCGGCGCGGCGCGCCCGCGGGTCGCGCGCAGCCAGGCGGCGGAGATCACGCGCGCGGCGCTCTCGCCCGGGCGCGCCAGGCGGCCGGCGAACGCGAGCGTCCCCCCGAACGCGCCCAGCGCGCCGGCGTAGGCGCGGGCCGCCTCCGCGGCGCGCCCGCGCCCCTCCTCGTGCCAGCCCAGCACCGCGCCCGGCCAGGCGAGCTCCGGGCGCCTCGCGAGCGCGGTCCGCGCGGCGGCCGCCGCCGCGGCCCAGTCCTGCGCGAACAGCGCCGCGTCGTCCGCCCCGGTCAGCCGCCGCAGCGCGGCGCGCGCGGCGGCGGGCACGAGCCGGGCGTCGAGCAGCCAGTCCGAGAACGTCTCGCGGGCGACGCCGAGGTCCTGCGCCAGCGCCGCCGCGCCGGTCTCGCGCGCCAGCACCGCGAGCCCGCTCTCCAGCGCCGCCTCGCACGCCCGGCGGAGGCGCGCCGGCTCGGACGCGAGCCCGGGGGCGAGATCGGTCGGGTGCCAGGCGCCGCCAGGATGCCAGGCGATCGCCTCCACGGCCCGGCCGGCCGGCCCGAAGCGGATCGCCAGCACCCCGCCGTCGGCGCCGCGCGCGAACGGGAGCGCGTCCGGCAGCAGCTCGCCCCCGCGCACCGCGCCCGCGCCCGGCTCGAGCAGCGCCTCCGGGTCCACCGTCTCGTCGAACGGGCCCAGCCCGCCCGGCAGGAACAGCCCGCGAGGGAGCTGCAGGTGCAGCGCGCGCTCGACGGCGGCCAGGGCGCGGTCCGCGGAGTGCATGCCAGGATGGTAGCCATCCCGGCGGGTGCGGGCGCGGGTGTGCCCCGACGAGGCGCGGCAATGCCGTTCGGCGAGCGAAGCGAGCCCGCCGGGGCGCCGCCGCGCGCGCGGCGTAGCCGCCCGCGGCGGCGCACGGGACCCGGCGAGCAAGGTGGGGCCCCACGGAGCTCCGCTCCGTGGGGCGGGGCGCGGCAATGCCGTTCGGCGAGCGAAGCGAGCCCGCCGGGGCGCCGCCGCGCGCGCGGCGAAGCCGCCCGCGGCGGCGCACGGGACCCGGCGAGCAAGGTGGGGCCCCACGGAGCTCCGCTCCGTGGGGCGGGGCGCAGCCCCGTCAGATGGACCTGGACACCACCACCACGCCGCAGCCCTGCCAGCTGAACAGCAGGCCCGCGTCGGCGTACTCGCCGGTGGTGGGCATGCCGGGCGCGCGATCGGTCCAGACGCGCCGCAGCTCCAGCGTGCCGCCGGTGACGCAGCCGTTGCCGTCGTGCTCGAGGTCGAGGTCGGCGATCGTGGCGTAGGCGACGTGCATGCTCGCCTGCGCGGTGTGGATGGTGGCCGCGTTGTCGGACCGGACCCGGCCGACGATGGTCCCGGTGCCGAAGGTCAGGTTGCCGGTGAGGTGCGCGGAGACGTCGAGATCGTACCCGTCCGCCACGCTGTGGAGCGCGCTGGTGACGTCCCAGGCCAGGGTGGCGCCGTCGCGCGCGAACCAGCCGTTCACCGACAGCTGATCGAGCCCCATGGTGATGGTGCAGCCGGAGTAGGAGATCCGGCCCGTGGTCACCGTCACGCAGGTCGGGTCGTCGAAGCCGGTCAGGTCGGCCGCCGGGCGCACCGTGGTGACGGCGCGCTCGATGCCGGCGGCGCGGAGCGCGGCCACCGCGACGGTGGCGCTGCCCCAGGCCTGCGAGGCCATCGCGTCCGCGAGCCCGGCCACCGAGGAGCCGTCGCTGCTCGTGCCGGACTGGACCTGCTGCGCGTCGGCCGCGCTGCCCTGCGCCAGGTCCGCCGCGGCCTGCTCCTCGAACGTCGCCGCGCCGGCAGCGCCGTACGTGAACTTGCGGGAGGCGGGATCCGCCGCCTTGTCATCGCCACCGCAGGCCATCGCCGCCGCGCACAGGGCGGCGATCGTGAGCTTTCGCATGAGAGTCCCCGTCGGCATTCGCCGGTTGGTGAAGCCCATCGCGTAGCACGCGCCCTCGCCGGGAGGGAGCCCCCGAAGCGTGCGGGGACGAGCGCCCGACGTCCACCCACAGGCGGCCAGGTGCGACACGGTGGGTGAATGAGCCTCCGGCCAGCGGCGCGGCGGCGGGCCGCGTCAGCCGAGGAACAGGTCCGGCATCAGCTCGGCGCCGGGCTCGACCGCGTAGCGCGAGAGATCGGTGATCCCGGCCTCGCGCAGCACCTCGTCGTCGATGAAGAAGTTGCCGGTGCAGCCGCGGGACGGCCGGCGGAGGATCTCCAGGGCCGCGTCGGCGACGATCTCGGGCGTGCGCCCGTGGCGGGCGGTCTCGTCGCCGCCGAGCAGGTTCAGCGCGGCGGTGGCGATCACGGTGCGCGGCCACAGCGCGTTCACCGCGATGCCCTGGTCGCGCAGCTCCTCGGCCATCCCCAGCACGCACATGCTCATCCCGTACTTCGCCATGGTGTAGGCGAGGTGGTTCGCGAACCAGCGCGGCTCCATCGAGAGCGGCGGCGACAGGTTCAGGATGTGCGGGTTCCCGGCGCGGGCGAGGTGCGGGATGCAGGCCTGCGAGGTGGCGAACGTGCCGCGCGCGTTCACCCCGTGCATCAGGTCCCAGCGCTTCATGGGCGTGTCCACCGTCCCGCCGAGGAAGATGGCGCTGGCGTTGTTCACGAGCACGTCGATCCCGCCGAAGCGCTCGACCGCGCGCGCGACGGCCGCCGCGATCTGCGCCTCGTCGCGGATGTCGCACTCCACCGCGAGCGCGCGCCCGCCGGCGCGCTCCATCTCCTCGGCCGCGTCGTGGATCGTGCCGGGGAGCCTGGGGTGCGGGGCCGAGGTCTTCGCGGCCACCACCACGTTCGCGCCCTGGCGGGCGGCGGCCACGCCGATGGCGCGCCCGATCCCCCGGCTCGCGCCGGTGATGAAGACGGTCTTGTCCTTGAGTGAAGTCATGGCGGCCTCGGGGTGGGGGTCGAGCCGTTATTCAGGGTCCTGCCACGGCGCGTCAACGGGTCGCTCGGGGCGCCGGTCCGGCCGCGTCCCACCGCGATATCGCTGCGGCCGAAGCGCGCGCCCGGCCTTGCGACGCTCCCACCGGTCGCGTGTGGGACAACGCCCACCCCCACGGCTCCAGATCCGATCCTGAACGCCGGCCCAGGCCCGTCCCGGCGCGCCGGGGCGACCGTTGACTTCCCCGGCCGATGTCCGTAGATCCGAACCGTCCGGTGGGAGAAAGTGGCAAAAAGCGGATCCCGGCGGGAAGATCGGCCAGCCCGTGTTCTTCGGAACCTTCAACCACGCGATCGACGCGAAGGGGCGCACCAGCCTCCCCGCGAAGTTTCGCGAGGCGCTGGCCGCGGCCGGGGAGCCGCGCATCGTGCTGATGCAGTACCCGCACTGGCGGGCCGTGCAGGCGCTCCCGCAGTCGGTCTGGAACGAGCTGGTCAAGAAGGTGATGGAGGCCTCGCCGCTCGACGCGCGGTGGCAGCGCAACGTGCTCAAGTTCGTCTCGAGCGCGCACGAGGTGGACCTCGACGTCCACGGCCGCGTGCTGGTCCCGCCGCCGCTCCGCGAGTGGGCGGGCCTTCAGAAGGACGTCGTCTGGGTGGGGATGGGGCGGACCATCCACCTCTACGACCGGGCGGCTTACGACGAGCAGATGTCCGCGGAGATCCCGGCGGACCAGGTGGTGGACTTCTTCAGGACGGCGTAGCGGGCGAAGGGGAACGGGCAATGTACGAGGCGCGCAACCAGGACGAGGTCACGGTGATCCGCTGCGTGGGCGAGCTCACGCGCGACGAGCTGTCCGCCATCGCGGGGCTGGCGCAGCGAGCCCGCCACGAGGGCCGGATGGTGGTGGTGGACCTGAAGCGCGTCACGCACCTGCACTACGCGGGCGCGGCGCTGCTGAAGGCCATCCCCGGCCTGCGCGCCGCGGGCGCGAGCCGCTACGTGCGCGACCTGGTGCACGCCGGCGGGGCGGGCGGCTACGTGGAGCTGTACGGCGACGTGGAGGAGGCCGTCCGGGCGGCGTGAGCGCGGACTTTCGCCATGAGCCGGTACTCGCGAACGAGATCCTGGAGCTCCTGCGCCCCCGGCCGGGCGAGCTCTTCCTCGACGGCACGCTCGGCGGCGGCGGCCACTCCGGCCTGCTGCTCGAGGCGGGGGCGCGCGTGATCGCCCTCGACAAGGATCCGCGCGCGCTGGCCGCGGCGACCGCCCGGCTCGCCCGCTTCGGCGAGGCGTTCCGCGCGGTGCGCTCCGACTTCCGCGACGCGAAGAACGTGCTCCAGGCGCTCGGCATCGCCGCGGTGGACGGCGCGCTGGTGGACCTGGGCGTCTCCTCGCCCCAGCTCGACGAGGCGGAGCGCGGCTTCTCCTTCTCGCGCCCCGGGCCGCTCGACATGCGCATGGGCGACACCGGCGAGACGCTCGAGGACCTGCTGCGCCGCATCGACGAGCGCGAGCTGGCCCGCATCCTGCGCGAGTACGGCGAGGAGCCGTTCGCGCGGCCGGTGGCGCGCGCCGTCAAGGCGGCGCTGGAGACCGAGGCGCCGCTCGACACCGCGCGCCTCGCCGAGGTGGTGGCCGGCGCCATCCCGCGCAAGGCCTGGCCGCACCGGATCCACCCCGCCACCCGCACGTTCCAGGCGCTGCGGATCGCGGTGAACGACGAGCTCGGCGCGCTGGCCGCGTGGCTGGACGGGCTGCCCGGCGTCCTCGCGCCCGGCGGGCGCGCGGCGGCCATCTCGTTCCACTCGCTCGAGGACCGGATGGTGAAGGAGAAGTTCCGGGCGCTGACGCAGGCCTGCACCTGCCCGCCGGACCTGCCGGTGTGCGCCTGCGGGGCGAAGGCCTCGTTCGCGGCCATCACCCGCAAGGCCGTCAAGGCGTCCGACGAGGAGATCGCGCGCAACCCGCGCGCCCGGAGCGCGCGCCTGCGCGCGGTGGAGAAGCTGCGATGAGCGCCCGCGCCCCCGCGCGCCGCGCCGCGCCGGGCCTCCCCGGCGCCCGGCTGGCCGGCGAGATCGCGCTCGCGGCCGCGCTGCTCGCGGCGCTGGGCGTGTTCCACATCTGGTCGCGCACGCGCGTGGTGGCCGCGGGCTACGCGCTCGGCGAGCTGCAGAAGCAGCACGCCGAGCTGGTGGCCGCGCAGGACCAGCTGCGCATCGAGCTGGAGATGCTGCGCTCCCCCGGGCAGCTGGAGCGGGCGGTGCGCACGAGGCTTTCTGGGCTGGGCATGGCTCCGCCGGACCGCGGTGCGGTGTTGGCGGCAGGCCCGGAGCGTCCGCTGGACGCTCCGGGTAGGGCGGGCGTGGATGGGGTTGGTCACCCTCCTCGGCCGGCGGAGCCATCCCCTTCTGCTGGGCGGGCGGCGGCGGCGGGGCCCGTGGCGGCTCCCGGGGCGGCGTACGCGCTCCGGGGTCCGCTGCGGGCGGGTCGCGCGCCGCCGGGGGAGCCGTAGGCCGTGCGCGCCGGGCCGGACCCCCGCGCCGCGCGCTGGATCGCCATCCGCATCACCGTCTTCGCCGTCCTCCTCGCCGCCGGCCTGGCCGCGGTCGCGGGGCGCGTGTTCTGGCTGCAGGTGCTGCAGCGCGACGCGCTCGCAGGGGAGGCGGTGGATCAGTACCTGCGCGAGCTGGTGCTCCGCCCGCGGCGCGGCGTCATCACCGACCGCAGCGGCGTGCTGCTCGCCGGCAGCGCCGACGCGCAGTCCGCTTACGCCGACCCGAAGCTGCTCGCCGAGCACGACCGCTCCGGCGCCGCGGTCCGCCGCATCGCGCGGATCCTGAAGCAGGACCCGCGCGCGCTGCAGAAGAAGCTCGCCAAGGGCGGGCGCTTCGTGTGGCTGGAGCGGCGCATCCCGCCGGCCGAGGCGGCCGCGCTGCGCAGGTGGATCGACGAGGAGCGGGTGCGCGCCGTGCGCCTCGTGCCCGAGACGCGGCGCTACTACCCGAAGCTCGAGCTGGCCGCGCAGGTGCTGGGCGTGGTGGACGACGACGGCGCGGGCCGCGAGGGCGTGGAGCTCGCCGAGGACGAGCTGCTCCGGGGCGAGCCGGCGCGGGTGCCGTCGCTGCGCGACGGGCGCGGGCGGGTGGTGCTCGCCGACGCGCCCTCGCCCGGCCGCGAGCGCGAGGGCGCGCGGGTGGAGCTGACGCTCGACCAGGGCCTGCAGGTGGTGACGGAGCGGGCGCTGGCGCGGGCGGTGACCGGCTCGCGCGCGCTGTCCGGCACCGCGGTCGCGATGGACCCGCGCACCGGCGAGGTGCTGGCGCTCGCCAGCTACCCGGTCGCGAACGCGAACGCTCCACGCAGCGCGGACGCCATCCGCAACCGCCCGGTGACCGACGCGTTCGAGCCGGGCTCGACCATCAAGACGTTCGTGATCGCGGCGGCGCTCGACCGCGGCGCCGTCGGTCCGAAGGACCCGTTCGACTGCGGCGCCGGGCGCTGGCCGGTGGGCAGCCACGTGATCCACGACACGCACCCGGTGGGCTGGGCGGGCCCGTCGCGCATCCTGGTGGAGAGCTCGAACATCGGGGCCGCGCACGTCGGCGCCCGGCTCGGGCGCGAGGGCGTGCGCGAGGCGCTGCTCGCGTTCGGCTTCGGCGAGCGCCCCGGGATCGGGCTGCCCGGCGAGATCCGTGGGCAGGTGCTGCTGGCCCGGTCCGACATCGCGCTCGCCACCCAGAGCTTCGGCCAGGGCCCCATCACCGCCAGCCCGCTCCAGGTCACCGCCGCGATGGCCGCCATCGCGAACGGTGGCGCGCTGATGCGCCCGCGGCTGGTGAAGCGCGTGCTGGACCCGGCCACCGGCCAGGTGCTGGAGGCGCCGGGCGCCGAGGTGGTGCGGCAGGCGGTGCGCCCGGAGATCGCCGCGACGGTGGCGCGCTGGCTGGTGGGCGTGGTGGAGGAGCCGAAGGGCACCGGGAAGCGCGCGCGGCTCGACGGCTGGCGCGCCGCCGGCAAGACCGGCACCGCCCAGAAGCCGGACCGGATCTCCGGCGGCTACTCCTCCGACCGGCACTACAGCTCGTTCGTGGGCTTCGCGCCGGCCGAGCAGGCGCGCATCGCCATCGGCGTGTTCATCGACGAGCCGCGGGGCGAGATCTACGGCGGCGAGGTGGCGGCGCCGGCGTTCCGGGAGATCGCCGAGTACGCGCTGCGGATGATGGGCGTGCCGCCGGATCCGTCGGCGGTGCGCACGCCCCCGCCCGCCGTGGTCGAGGTGGCGCAGGCGCCGCCCGCGGACGAGCCGCCCGAGCCGCCGGCGGTGGAGTGGGCCGACCGGCGCCAGGCGGCGATGCCCGCAGGCAGCGTGGCGGTCCCGGCGCTCGCCGGGCTCCCCATGCGCGCCGCCATCCGCCGCCTGGAGGAGCTCGACCTCGCGCCCGAGCCGAGCGGCTCCGGCCGGGTGATCGGCCAGACGCCCGCCGCGGGCAAGGTGGTCGCGCGCGGCTCGCGCGTCCGGGTGACGCTCGCTCCGGCGGGATGATAGAAGGAGGCGCGCCGCCCGTGTCCCGCCGGACACGCCCGCGCGCAACCGGCCGCGCTTCGGAGGAAAACGAGGCGGACGGCCGTTTGCATGGTATCTCCCGCTGGTAGCGAACAATGAGGCTCTCCACCGTCATCGCCGGCAGCGGCGCCCGCGGCGATCTCGCCGGCGATCCCGAGATCACCCGCGTCACCGGCGACTCGCGGGAGGTGATCCCGGGCGCGGTGTTCTTCGCGCTCCCCGGCGTCCAGCACGACGGCCACGCCTTCGCCGCCGAGGCGGCGCGGCGCGGCGCCGTCGCCGTGGTCGCCGAGCGGCCGGTCGAGTGCGCGCCCGCGCGGCTGCTGCTCGCCCCGTCCGCGCGCCGGGCCATGGCGCTCGCCGCCGCCAGCTTCCACGGCCGGCCGGCCGAGCGCCTGCGGATGGCGGCGGTCACCGGCACGAACGGGAAGACGACCGTCACCTACCTGGTGGAGGCGTGCGCGCGCGCCGCCGCGGTGCCGGTGGGCGTGCTCGGGACGATCTCCTTCCGCTTCCCCGGCGCGGACCGGCCCGCCAGCCACACCACGCCGGAGTCCACCGCCATCCAGGCGGTGCTGGCGGAGATGGTCGCGGCCGGCGCGAGGGACGCGGTGATGGAGGTCTCGTCGCACGCGCTCGCGCAGGAGCGGGTGGCCGGGATCCGCTTCCAGGCGGCCGGCTTCACGAACCTCACGCGCGACCACCTCGACTACCACCGCGACATGGACGCGTACTTCGCGGCGAAGCGCCGGCTGTTCACCGAGCACCTCGCGCCCGGCGGCACCGCGGTGATCAACGCGCGCGATCCCTGGGGCGCGCGCCTCGCCGACCAGCTCGGGCCGGGGCCGCGCGTCTGGCGCTACGGCGTCCGCGCCGGCGACGCGCTGCGCGCGCTGGAGGTGCGGACCGGGCTCGCCGGCACGAGCGCGACCTTCGAGACGCCGGCCGGCGCCCTCGCGATCCGCTCGCCGCTCGTCGGCCAGCACAACCTCGAGAACCTGCTCTGCGCCGCGGGCCTCGCGCTCGGCCTGGGCCTGCCGCCCGACGCGGTCGTCCGCGGCCTGGCCGCCTCGCACGGCGCGCCGGGCCGGCTGGAGCGGATCGACGGCCGCGGCCTGTCGGTCTTCGTGGACTACGCCCACACCGACGACGCGCTGGCGCGGATGATCGCGGCGCTGCGCGGGCTCTCGCCGCGGCGGCTGATCTGCGTGTTCGGCTGCGGCGGCGACCGGGACCGCGGCAAGCGCCCGCTCATGGGCGCGGCGGCCGCGGCCGCGGACCTCGCCATCGTCACCAGCGACAACCCGCGCACCGAGGACCCGCTCGCCATCATCGCCGACGTGCTGCCCGGGCTGGACCGCGCCGGGAAGCCCGCCCTCGGCGCCGCCCGCGCGCGGACCGGCGAGGACGGCTACCTGGTCGAGCCGGACCGTCGCGCCGCCATCGCGCTCGCGGTGGAGTGCGCGCGCGAGGGCGACGCGGTGCTCGTCGCCGGCAAGGGGCACGAGGACTACCAGCAGGTGGGCGCCGAGAAGCGCCCCTTCTCCGACCGCGACGAGGCGCGCAAGGCGCTCGGGATCGCATGACCACTCCCCGCTCCACCCCGCAGTTCACGCCCGACGAGCTCGCGGCCGCCACGCGAGGCCGCTGGCTCGGCGCGCCGCCGTCCGCCGTGGCGGGCGTCTCGACCGACACCCGCACGCTCTCCCCCGGGCAGCTCTTCGTGGCGCTGAAGGGCGAGCGCTTCGACGCGCACGATCACCTGGAGGCCGCGGCCGCCGCCGGCGCCGCCGCGCTGGTGGTGTCGGAGGCCTGGGCCGCCGCGCACCCCGCCCCGCCCCGCCCCGCGCTGGCGGTGGCCGACCCGCTCGCCGCGCTCGGCGCCATCGCCCGCCACCACCGCTGCCGCTTCGGCATCCCGGTGATCGGGGTCACCGGCTCGAACGGCAAGACCACCACGCGCGAGATGATCGCGGCCATCCTGGCCACCCGCGGCCCGGTGCTGAAGACCGAGGGCAACCTGAACAACGAGGTGGGCGTCCCGCTCACGCTGTTCGGCCTGGAGGACGCGCACGCGACCGCGGTCATCGAGATGGGGATGAACCACCCCGGCGAGATCGCGCGCCTCGCCGCCATCGCCCAGCCGCAGGTGGGCGTGGTGACGCTGGCGGCCCCCGCCCACCTGGAGGGGCTCGGCACGGTGGACGCGGTGGCCGACGCGAAGGCCGAGCTGTACGAGGGGCTGCCCGCCGGCGGGATCGCGGTGGTGAACGCGGACGACGCGCGCATGCTGAAGCGCGGCGTCGCCTCGGGGCGGCGCATGCTCACCTTCGCCTCCGGCCGCGGCCGCCGCGGCGACGTGGTGGTGCTCGAGGTCGTCTCGCAGTCGGTGGAGGGGCTCCGCTTCGTCCTCGGCGTGGGCAACCGCGAGGTCCCGGTCCACATCCCCGGCCTGGTCGGCGCGCACAACGCCCGCAACGCCGCGGCCGCCGCCTGCGCGGCCATCGCGGTGGGCTGCACCGACCGCGAGATCGCGCAGGGCCTCGCCGCGGTGCGCCCGGTGGGCCGCCGCCTGCGCCTGGAGCGCCTGCCCTCCGGCGTCCAGCTGGTGGACGACTGCTACAACGCGAACCCGGCCTCGATGTCGGCGGCGCTGGACGTCCTGCGCGACCTCGCCGCCGCGCCCGGCGCCCGCGCGTTCGCGGTGCTCGGGGACATGCTCGAGCTGGGCGCGTTCGAGGCGGAGGCGCACCGCGCGCTGGGCGCCGAGGCGGCCGCCGCCGGCGTGGCGGTGCTGGCCGCGTTCGGGCCGCGCGCCCGCGCCACCGCCGAGGCGGCCGGCGCGGCCGGCCTCGCCGAGACCTTCCACACCGAGGACCTGGACCGCCTCGTCGCGTTCGTGCGCGAGCGGCTCCGTCCCACCGACGTCCTGCTCGTGAAGGGGAGCCGCGGCATGAAGCTCGAGCGGCTCGTCGAGGCCCTGCGCTAGATGCTCTACCACCTCCTCTACCCGCTGGCCTACAAGCTCAGCCTCCTCAACGTCCTCCGCTACCCGTCGTTCCGCATCGTGGCGGCGGGGCTCACCGCCATGGTGCTGGGCCTGCTGCTCGGGCCGATCTTCATCGAGCGGATGCGGGTGCTCCAGTACGGCTCGACCAACGTCCGCGAGGACACGCCGGACACGCACAAGAAGAAGGCCGGCACGCCGTCGATGGGCGGCGCGCTGATCCTCGCGTCGGTCGCGATCGCCACCCTGCTGTTCGCGGACCTCGCGAACCGCTTCGTGTGGGCGGCGCTGCTCGTGACGCTGGGCTACGGCGCGATCGGCTTCACCGACGACTGGCTCAAGATCTCGAAGAAGAACTCGAAGGGCCTGGCCGGCAAGAAGAAGCTCGTGCTGCAGGTGCTGGTGGTGGTGGTGGTCTACTACGCCTGCCTCACCGACTGGCGCTTCCACGTCGAGCACCGCTTCCCGTGGGTGTTCGTGGGCAGCTACGTGGACCTCCACGTCACCCTGCCGTTCGTGCCCTCGCGGCTCTTCAACCCGGACCTCGGCTTCCTCTACCTGCCGTTCATGGTGTTCGTGGTGATCGCCACCTCGAACGCGGTGAACCTGACCGACGGCCTGGACGGCCTCGCCATCGGCCCCACCGTCGTGTCGGCCATGACGTTCCTGGCGCTGTCCTACGTGGCGGGCGCCACCATCGCCGGGTTCAGCCTGGCCGAGTACCTGCGGGTGCCGTACATCCCCGGCGCGGAGGAGCTGGGCGTGTTCTGCTCGGCCATCTTCGGCGCGGGCGTGGCGTTCCTCTGGTACAACACCTATCCGGCGTCGGTGTTCATGGGCGACGTGGGCTCGCTCGCCCTGGGGGGCGGCCTCGGCATGATGGCGGTGCTCACCAAGAACGAGTTCGCGAGCGCCATCCTGCACGGCGTCTTCCTGACCGAGACGGTGAGCGTCATCCTCCAGGTCTGGTCGTTCAAGACCACCGGCAAGCGCATCTTCCGGATGGCGCCCATCCACCACCACTACGAGCTGAAGGGGTGGGCGGAGCCGAAGATCATCGTCCGCTTCTGGATCATCTCGGTGATGCTGGCGCTGGTGGCGCTGCTCTCCATCAAGCTGAGGTAGCCGTGGCCGCACCGGACCTGAAGGGCACGAGGGTGACGGTGGTGGGGCTCGCGAAGAGCGGCGTCGCCGCCGCGCGGCTCTGCGCCCGCGAGGGCGCGCGCGTCACCGTCACCGACCGCCGCGGCGAGGCCGAGCTGGGCGGCGCGCTCGCCGCGCTCCCGGCCTCGGTGACCCGCCGCCTGGGCGGCCACGACCCCGCCGACTTCACCGGCGCCGACCTGGTGGTGGCGTCGCCGGGCGTGCCGCTCGCGAACCCGGAGATCCAGGCGGCGCGGCGGCGCGGCGTGGCGGTGTGGGGCGAGGTCGAGCTGGCCGCGCGCTTCCTGGACGGCCTGCCGATCGTCGGGATCACCGGGACGAACGGCAAGTCCACCACCACCGCGCTCACCGGCGCGCTGCTCGCGCGCGACCGGCGGACGTTCGTGGGCGGCAACCTGGGCACGCCGCTGTCCGAGCTGGTCCTGTCCGGCGAGCCCGCCGACGCCGCGGTGGTCGAGCTGTCCTCGTTCCAGCTGGAGGGGATCGAGCGCTTCCGCGCCCGGGTGGCGGCGGTCCTGAACGTCACCCCGGACCACCTCGACCGCTACCCCGACGTGGACGCGTACGCGGCCGCCAAGGCGCGGCTGTTCGCCACGCAGCAGCCGGACGACGTGGCCGTCGCGAACGCGCGCGACCCGCGGGCGCTCGCCATGGCCGGCGCGTCGCGCGCCGACCTGCACACCTTCGGCTTCGGCGCGCCCGCGCCCGCCTCCGCCCGCGACGAGGGCGGCGAGCCCGGGCCCGAGGGCACCGCCATCTGGTTCACGCCGCGCGGGCGCGCGCCCGAGCGCTACCAGCTCCGCAACCGCGCGCTGCGCGGGCGGCACAACCGCGAGAACGCCATGGCCGCCGTGCTCTGCGCGCGGCTCATGGGCGTGCCCGGCGAGGCGGTCCAGGCCGGGCTCGACGCGTTCCCCGGCCTGCACCACCGGCTCGAGCTGGTGGCGGAGGGGCGCGGGGTGGAGTGGGTGAACGACTCCAAGGCCACCAACGTGGACTCCACGTTCGTCGGCCTGGCCGCGTTCCCGTCCGGCGCCCCGCGCGTGGTCCTCATCATGGGCGGCCGCGGCAAGAAGGCGCCCTACGCGCCGCTGCGCCCGCTGTTCGGCGGGCGCGTCAAGGCGCTGCTCACCATCGGGGAGGACGCGCCCGCCATCGAGCGGGAGCTGGGCGACCTCGCGCCCACCGAGCCGTGCGGCGACCTGGCCGGCGCGGTGCGCCGGGCGGCGGTCCTCTCGGGGCCGGGCGACGTGGTGCTGCTCTCCCCCGCCTGCGCCAGCTACGATCAGTTCGCGAACTACGAGGAGCGCGGCGAGGCCTTCCGCCGGCTCGCGACGGAGCAGGCGCGATGAGGCTCTTCCGCCACGCCCGGGAGGAACGCGCGCCCGAGGCGCCGCGGGCGGGCGCGCCCGGCTTCGACCCGCTCCTGATCTCGGCGGTGCTGCTGCTCGTCGCGCTCGGCCTGGTGATGGTGTACTCGGCGAGCGCGGTGGAGGCGGGCCGCCGCCTGGGCGACGAGTTCTACTACCTGAAGCGGCAGCTGGTGGCGGTCGCCATCGGCCTGGCCGGCATGGCCGCGGTGCTGCGGGTGGGCTACCGCCGGCTGGCCGCGCTGGCGTACCCGCTGCTCGCGGCCACGCTGGCGGCGCTCGTGCTGGTGAAGCTGGTGGGCCGCACCGCCGGCGGCGCGCAGCGCTGGATCCCGCTCGGCCCGGTGAACCTGCAGCCCGCCGAGCTCGCCAAGGTCGCGCTCGTGCTCTACCTCGCGCACTCGCTCTCGCGGAAGCAGTCCAAGATGCGGATGTTCTCCATCGGCCTGCTGCCGCACCTGCTCGTCACCCTGCTCATGGTGGGCCTGTGCCTGTGGCAGAAGGACCTCGGCACCGGCTTCATCCTGTTCATGGTGCTGTTCTCGATGCTGTTCGCGGCCGGCGCGCGGGTCTCGTACCTGGTGGCGGCGGGGCTGGTGGCCGCGCCCATCGCCTGGCACTTCATCAAGTCCACCGAGTACCGGTACCAGCGGTGGCTCGCGTTCATGAACCCCGAGCAGTACAAGACCACCTTCGGCTTCCAGCTCTGGGAGTCGCTGCTCGGCACCGCGAACGGCGGCTGGCTGGGGCAGGGGCTGGGCCAGGGCAAGGGCAAGCTGTACTTCCTGCCCGCCGCGCACACCGACTTCATCGCCGCGGTGCTGGCGGAGGAGACCGGGCTCATCGGGATGGCGCTCCTGCTCGTGCTGTACGGCGTCGTGCTCTGGCGCGGCACCCGCGCCGCGCTGCGCGCTCCGGACGCGTTCGGCTGCTACGCCGCCCTGGGCGTCACCGCGCTCGTCGGCACGCAGGCGCTCGTCAACCTGGCGGTGGTGTTCGGCCTCGCGCCGACCAAGGGGCTCACCCTGCCCTTCGTGTCGTACGGAGGCAGCTCCATCATGACGCTGCTCGCCGCGACCGGCCTGCTCCTGTCGGTGAGCGGCGAGCGCGGCGGCTTCCTGACCCGGGCGCCCGCGGCGGTGCGGGTGGGCGCGCCCATCGGCGGCGCGCCGCGGCTGTCCGCGGCCCGCGCGGAGGACGCGTCATGAGGATGATGGTGGCGGGCGGCGGCACCGGCGGCCACGTGTTCCCCGGCATCGCGCTGGCGGAGGAGGTGGTGACGCGCCACCCCGCCAACGACGTGGTCTTCGTGGGCACCGCCCGCGGCCTGGAGGCCTCGGTGGTCCCGGCCGCCGGCTTCCCCATCGAGCTCATCGAGGTGAAGGGGCTGAAGGGGAAGGGCATCGCGGGGGCGCTGCTCAACCTGCTGCTGCTGCCCCGCGCGTTCCTGCAGTCCTGGCGGATCCTCAAGCGCTGGCGGCCGGACGTGGTGGTGGGCGTGGGCGGCTACGCCAGCGGCCCGGTGGTGCTCACCGCCTGGGCCATGCGCATCCCCACCGCGGTGCAGGAGCAGAACGCGATCGCCGGCCTCACCAACCGGCTCCTCGGGCGCGTCGTGAAGGCGGCGTTCACCGCGTTCCCCGAGGCGGCCCGGCACTTCGCGGCCCGCAAGGTCTACCAGCTCGGCAACCCCATCCGCCGGCGGCTGATGGAGAACTACATGCGGCCCGAGTCGGCGCACGGCCAGCCGCGGCTGCTCGTGTTCGGCGGCTCGCAGGGCGCGCACGCGCTCAACATGCGCGTCATCGAGGCGCTGCCGCACCTCGCCGACCTGCGCGAGCGGATCCAGATCACGCACCAGACCGGCGCGCGCGACCGGGAGTACGTCGAGAAGGGCTACCGCGCCTGCGGGTTCACCCCGGACGTGCGCGAGTTCATCGACGACATGAGCGCGGCGTACGCGGGCTGCGACCTGGTGGTGTGCCGGGCCGGCGCGACCACGCTCGCCGAGCTGACCGTCTGCAAGAAGCCGTCGATCCTGGTCCCCTTCCCCGCCGCCGCCGACAACCACCAGGTGAAGAACGCGCGCAGCCTGGTGGACGCGGGCGCCGCGGTGATGATCGAGGAGCGCGACCTCACCGGCGAGGTGCTGGCGCGCGAGATCCGCGAGATCCTGGACGCGCCGGAGCGCCGCGAGCGGATGGCGCGGGCCGCGGGCCGGCTGGGCAGCCCGCAGGCCGCCAAGGAGATCGCGGACGTGTGCATGGAGCTGGTCCGCCGCCGCTGGGGCTCACCCTTCGGCCAGGCGCGCGAGCCCGGGCAGAAGCCCGCGCGCCCGCCGGATCTCGCGTCGTAGCGCCCGAGGAGCGTCCCGAGACATGAGCCTCTTCCGTTCCAGGCAGGCCAAGATCCACTTCGTGGGCGTGGGCGGCATCGGCATGAGCGGCATCGCCGAGGTGCTGCTGAACCTCGGCTACACCGTCTCCGGCTCCGACCTGCGCGAGTCCGAGACCACCCGGCGGCTGGCCGGGCTGGGCGGGCGCATCTCCTACGGCCACGCCGCCGAGAACGTGCTGCAGGTGGACGTGGTGGTGATCTCGTCCGCGGTGAAGCGCGACAACCCGGAGGTGCTGGAGGCGCGGCGCCGCAAGATCCCGGTCATCCCGCGCGCCGAGATGCTCGCCGAGCTGATGCGCCTCAAGTACGGCGTCGCCATCGCCGGCTCGCACGGGAAGACCACCACCACCTCGATGGCGGCGCACCTGCTCGCGCACGCCGGCCTCGACCCCACCGCGGTGGTGGGCGGCAAGGTGAACGCGTTCGGCTCGAACGCCAAGCTGGGCAAGGGCGACTACATGGTGGTGGAGGCGGACGAGTCCGACGGCTCGTTCCTGCGCATCCCGCCCACCATCGCCATCGTCACGAACATCGACCCGGAGCACCTCGATCACTGGAAGACCCCGGACGCGCTGCGCCGCGGCTTCGTGGACTTCGTGAACCGGGTGCCGTTCTACGGGCTCGCCATCCTCTGCATCGACCACCCCACCGTGCAGTCGATCCTGCCCGACGTGGAGAAGCGGGCCGTCACCTACGGCGAGAGCCACCAGGCCGACTACCGGGCCGAGGCCATCGAGCTGTCCGGCCACGCGGTCCGCTTCGACGCGTTCCGGCGCGACGAGGCGCTGGGGCGGTTCGAGGTGGCCATGGTGGGCCGCCACAACGCGCTCAACGCGCTCGCGGTGATCGCGCTCGGCGACGAGATGGGCATCCCGCCGCTCGTGACCCGCGAGGCGCTCCGCAGCTTCCAGGGCGTGCAGCGGCGCTTCACGGTCCGCGGCGAGGCGGCGGGCGTGACGGTGGTGGACGACTACGGCCACCACCCGGCCGAGGTGAAGGCCACGCTGCAGGGCGCCCGCGAGGCGTTCAAGCGGCGCGTGGTGTGCCTGTTCCAGCCGCACCGCTACACCCGCACCCGCGACCTCATGGCCGAGTTCGCCACCGCGTTCAACGACGCGGACGTGCTGCTGCTCACCGACATCTACGCCGCCGGCGAGGAGCCCATCCCCGGCGCCACCGCCGCGAACCTCGCCGACGCGATCCGCGCCTGGGGCCACCGCGACGTGACGCTCGTCCCCCGCGCCGAGCTGGCCCGCGCCGCCAGGGAGCGGGTCCGCCCGGGCGACCTGGTCCTCACGCTCGGCGCCGGCGACGTGACCGCCGCCGGCCCGGAGCTGCTGGCGCTGCTCGAGCGATGAGCGCTCCCTCCCCCTGCCCGCGGCGCGGCCCGGCCCGCCCGGCCCCCCGCGCATGACCTGGCGCGACGAGATCGCCCGCCGCGTCCGCGGCGAGCACCTGCGCGACGCGCCGCTCGCCCCGCGCACCGCGGTGCGGGTGGGCGGTCCGGCCGACCTGCTCTGCCGCCCCGCCGACGGCGACGCGCTCTCGGCGCTGCTCCGCGCGGTGCGCGAGCTGGGGGTGCCGCTCTCGGTGCTGGGCGGCGGCGCGAACACGCTGGTGGCGGACGCCGGCGTGCGCGGGGTGGTGCTGCGGCTGCCGCAGGAGTTCCCGGGCGAGTCCACCGACGGTGGCACGCTGGTCCTCTCCGCCGGGGCGCCCATCTCGCGGCTGCCGGCGCGGGCGCACGCGCACGGCCTCGTCGGCATGGAGTTCCTGGGCGGCATCCCGGGGACGCTGGGCGGCGCGGCCGCCATGAACGCCGGCACGCGCCTGGGCGAGATGAAGGACGTCGTCACCCGGCTCGAGCTCGCCACCCCCGACGGCACCGGCTTCGTGCCGGCCTCGGCGCTGGGCTACGCCTACCGGACCTGCCGGCTCCCGCCCGGCGCGGTCATCGCGCGCGTCGAGGTGCGGCTCCACGCCGGCGACGTGGCCGCGAGCGAGGCGCTCATGCGCGAGGATCGCGAGCGCCGCCGCGCCACCCAGCCGCTCGACCGGCCCACCTTCGGCTCCACCTTCACGAACCCGCCGGGCGAGTACGCCGGGCGCCTGGTGGAGGCGGTCGGGCTGAAGGGGCACCGCGTCGGCAACGCGATCTGGTCGCCGGTGCACGCGAACTTCGTGACGAACCTGGGCGGCGCCACCGCCCGCGACGTGCTCGCGCTCGTCCGGCTGGCGCGGGCGCGGGTGAAGGAGCGGTTCGGGATCGCGCTCGAGACCGAGGTCCGGCTCATGGGCGAGTTCCTCGACGAGGATCTGGAAGGGCTGGACGGGCACGCCGCCGCGGGCGGTGGCCCCGGCGCGGCGAGCGGGGGCGTGCGCCCCCCGGAGGCGACATGAGCACGTGGACGGGCAAGCGGGTGGCGGTGCTGTACGGCGGACGCTCCAGCGAGCGCGAGGTGTCGCTCAGGACCGGCGCCGCCTGCGCCGACGCGCTCCGGCAGAAGGGGCACGACGTGGTGCTGCTGGACGTGGACCTCGAGGTGGCGGCGCGGCTCCGCGCGGAGCGGGTCGAGGTCGCGTTCGTCGCGCTGCACGGCCGCTTCGGCGAGGACGGCAGCATCCAGGGGCTGCTCGAGTCGATGGCCATCCCGTACACCGGCTCCGGCGTGCTCGCCTCGGCCATGGGCATGGACAAGACCGTGTCGAAGGCGATCTTCCGCTCGCTCGGCCTGGCCGTCGCCGACTACCGCGTGTTCCCGCGCGCCTCGGCCGGCTCGATCGGCGTCGGCGATCTCCCGTTCGGCCTCCCGTGCGTGGTGAAGCCCGCCGGCGAGGGCTCGTCCGTGGGCGTGCACCTCGTGAACGAGGCCGCGGAGCTCGGCCCCGCCTGCCGCGACGCCGCCTCCCACGCGGGCGACGTGATCGTCGAGCGGTACGTCAAGGGCACCGAGGTGGACGTGGCGGTGCTGGACGGGAAGGCGCTCGGGGCGATCGAGATCGTCCCCGCGAACGCGTTCTACGACTACGCCGCGAAGTACACCGCCGGCACCACGAAGTACTTCTACCCGGCGCGCCTCCCCGAGGCGCACGTCCGCGCGGTGATGGAGGCGGCCGAGGCCGCGCACCGCGGGATCGGCTGCAGCGGCGTGACCCGCGTGGACTTCATCGTGGCCGGCGACGGGACGCCGTACATCCTCGAGGTGAACACGCTGCCCGGGATGACCGCGACGTCGCTCGTCCCGAAGATCGCCGCCGGCCTGGGCCTGTCGTTCCCCGACCTGTGCGAGCGGATCCTGGACGGCGCTGCGTTGAAGGCCTGAGCGACGGTCCGCGCCGCCCGTCAGCGGGCGACGTACGCCTTCGCCTCGTGGCAGGCCTTCGCGCAGCTCCCGCCGGTGGCGGTGCGGGTGAAGCCGAGCTTCAGCACGTAGCCGCCGCTCCCGTAGGCCACGCTGTCGCGGACGTGCCGCTCCTGCCTGGACGCGTGCGCGTCGTGGCAGGCCCGGCAGGCGAGGCCCCGCTCCCGGTTCACGTGCACCGCGTGCAGGTTCCGGGCGCCGTCCCGGAAGCGGGTGAACGCGGTGGTCTCGGCCTCCGAGACCAGCCGGTCGTTGTGGCAGCCGAAGCAGAGCGCGTAGCTTCGCCGGTCGTAGGGCGCGTACAGCTTGTCGGGCAGGTCCGCCACCAGCAGCCGCGGGTGGTCGCCGCCGTGGGTGCGGTGGCAGGCGGCGCAGTCGCGCTCGCGGACCGGCTCGTGCCAGACCGGGTTCTCCTCCAGCCAGCGGCGCATGTTGAGCAGCGTCCGCCCGTCCGCCGCGGTCATGCCGTCCTTCGAGTGGCAGCCGACGCACAGCTCGAACGCCGGCGCGGTGAGCAGCGCCTCGTGGCGGGCGGCGTGGGGATCGTGGCAGCTCGCGCAGGCCCGCCCCTCGGTCACCGGGGCGTGCTTCACCGGCGCCGCGGCGGCCTGGGCCGCGACGCCGGGGTGGCAGCGGGCGCACAGCTCGGCCACCGGGGCCGCGAGCAGCGACGGGCCGGCGCCGTCGTGCGGGTTGTGGCAGGTGGTGCAGGAGCGGACGGCCGGCGCGTGCTTGAGCTTGCGCGCCATCACCTCGCGCATCTCCTCGTGGCACTCGAGGCACCCGGCGTTCACGCTGGCGTGGCGCAGGGGGCCGGGGCTGGCGCGGTCGGCCGAGCGGTGGCAGGCGGCGCAGTCGCCGGCCGCGTACGGCGCGTGGGTCGAGCGGGCCTGGCCGGGCGGGAGCGGCGCCGTCCCCGCGGCGGCACGCCGCACCGCCGGCACGGGCGCCGCCGGCGCGGCGGTCCCCGCGGGCGTGGCGCGGGCCGGCCCGGCCGCCCCGGCGGCGATGCTGGCCGCGGCGAGGAATCCCGCCACCTTGGCGCGCCCGTGGTGCATGTGCGTTCGCTCCCGGTGGCCGGCCGGCGCGGGCGACTCCTCCCGCCCGGCTCGGAGCGCTGCGTGCTCCCCGAGATGCTAGCGCATCCTCACCGGAAGACGAGAAGCCGGGCGATCCGGGATTCGCGGGCGGAAAACTTGCCAGCGGCCGGTGCTGCGGCATCCTGCACCGTCGGGTGATAGCGCCCGGAAGCGCCCTCTGGTTTCATGCACGTGGGCTGCGGTGGGCGGATGTATCCGGGTGGCGGGAGCGGCGGTGGCGCGGGGTCCGAACCGGCGGCGCGTGGACAGGGTTCCGGGGGAGCGGCGGCGGCGGCTGGCCCGCGCGATGGCGCTCGCCCTGCCCTCGATCCTCGCGCTCGCGGCCCTGGGCGGCGCCGCGACCCTGGGCTGGCGCGTCGGCTGGAAGAGCGACCTGCTGCGCGTCCGCGAGATCCGGTTCGAGGGGCTCTCGCGCGCGACGCCGCAGGAGCTGCTCGATCTCTCGCCGGTGCAGCCGGGCGACCACCTCCTGTTCCTCGACACCGACGCGATGGCGGCGGCGCTGCGGCGCCACCCCTGGATCGCCTCGGCCCAGGTCCGCCGCACCTTCCCGCCCGCGCTCGAGGTGCAGCTCGCGGAGCGGCGGCCGGCCGCGCTGGTGGACCTGGGCGGCCTGTACCTGGTGGACGACCGCGGCGAGGTGTTCAAGCGCGCGGTCCCGGGCGACGGGCTGGACCTGCCGGTCATCACCGGCATCGAGCGCGAGGCGTGGGCGGAGGGGCGCGGCGAGCTCGCGCCGCTGCTGGGCGGCGCCCTGGCGCTGCTCGGCCGCTGGTCGGCGCGCGGCCTCGACGCGCGCTCGACGATCTCGGAGATCCACGTGGACCCGGAGTACGGGACCACGCTCTGGTCGGACGAGGGGACGGAGATCCGCCTCGGACAGGGAGATCTGGAGGAGAAGCTGACGCGCCTCCACCGCGTCCTCTCGGCGCTCGACGCCGAGGGGGAGCGAGCGGAGGTGCTGCACCTGGACAACCGCCGCCGCCCGGACTGGGTGGCGGTCCGGGTGGCCGGCCGGCGCGGTGAGCCGGACGGACGGTCGTCGTACGCAGCGGGTGGTGGTGGTGGTCCGCAGGGACGCTCGTCGTCGCTGCGGTAGGACGGGTCCGAGAGGGCCCTAGGTGGGCGAAAGCGCGACGGCGCGGTCACGCCCGGAGGTTCACATGGCGAAGAGCGGGGACATCCTCGTCGGCCTGGACATCGGCACGACGAAGATCTGCGCCATCGTCGGCGAGGTCACCGACGACGGCTCGATCGACATCATCGGCATCGGCTCGCACCCGTCGAAGGGGCTGCGGAAGGGCGTGGTGGTCAACATCGACGCCACCGTCGCCTCGATCAAGCGCGCGATCGAGGAGGCCGAGCACATGGCGGGGTGCGAGATCACCACCGTCTACACCGGCATCGCCGGCGGCCACATCAAGGCGTTCCCGTCGCACGGCGTGGTGGCGGTGAAGGACAAGGAGGTCCGCCAGCAGGACGTGGACCGCGTCATCGACCAGGCCAAGGCGGTCGCCATCCCGCTGGACCGCGAGGTCATCCACGTGCTCCCGCAGGAGTTCGTGGTGGACGACCAGGACGGCGTGAAGGAGCCGGTCGGGATGAGCGGCGTGCGCCTGGAGGCGAAGGCGCTCATCGTCACCGGCGCGGTCTCCTCGGCGCAGAACATCGTGAAGTGCGCGCAGCGCACCGGCCTGAACGTGGCCGACATCGTGCTGCAGCCGCTGGCCTCCTCGCTCGCGACGCTCTCCGAGGACGAGAAGGAGCTGGGCGTGTGCCTGGTGGACGTCGGCGGCGGCACCACCGACATCGCCATCTTCCACAACGGCTCGATCCAGCACACCGCGGTGATCTCGCTCGGCGGCAACCACCTCACCAACGACGTGGCGGTGGGGCTGCGCACGCCCACCCACGAGGCGGAGCGGATCAAGAAGCAGTACGGCTGCGCCATGGCCTCGATGGTGGACAAGACCGAGACCATCGAGGTGCCCAGCGTGGGCGGCGGCCAGCCGCGGGTCCTCTCGCGCCACATCCTCGCCGAGATCGTGGAGCCGCGCGTCGAGGAGATCTTCATGCTGGTGCAGCACGAGATCCAGAAGTGCGGGATGGAGGAGATCCTCGCCTCGGGCGTGGTGATCACCGGCGGCTCGACGCTGCTCGCCGGGATGCCCGAGATGGCCGAGGAGGTCCTGGGCGTGCCGGTGCGGCGCGGGCTGCCGCGGGGGATCGGCGGCCTGGTGGACGTGGTGAAGAGCCCCATGTACGCCACCGCGGTCGGCCTGGTGATCTACGGCGCGCACCAGCAGGACGACAGCCCGTACTTCAAGATCCGCGACGAGAACGTGTACCGGAAGGTGAAGGTCCGCATGAAGGAGTGGCTCGGGCAGATCTTCTAGCCGCGGGGGGAACCGACCAATGATCGAGTACACCGACAGGCAGGACGCGGCGAAGATCAAGGTGATCGGCGTCGGCGGCGGTGGCGGCAACGCCATCAACACCATGGTGGCGGGGCGCCTCGAGGGCGTGGAGTTCATCGCCGCGAACACCGACGTGCAGGCGCTGGCCGCGAACAAGGCGGGGGTGAAGATCCAGCTCGGCAAGTCCGCCTCGCGCGGGCTGGGCGCCGGCGCGAACCCCGAGGTGGGGCGCACCGCGGCGCTGGAGGAGCGCGAGCAGATCGCCGCGGCGCTCGAGGGCGCCGACATGGTGTTCGTGACCGCCGGCATGGGCGGCGGCACCGGCACCGGCGGCGCGCCGGTGGTGGCCGACATCGCGAAGGCCACCGGGGCGCTCACCGTGGGCGTGGTGACGAAGCCGTTCCTGTTCGAGGGGAACAAGCGGCGCAAGCAGGCCGAGGCCGGCATCGCCGAGCTGGCCGCGGCGGTGGACACGCTCATCGTGATCCCGAACCAGCGGCTGCTCTCGGTGGCGGGCGAGAACATGTCGCTCGCCGACGCGTTCAAGCGCGCCGACGAGGTGCTGCTGAACGCGGTGCAGGGCATCTCCGACCTCATCACCGTGCACGGCATCGTCAACGTGGACTTCGCCGACGTGCGCACCATCATGGGCGGCCAGGGCATGGCGCTCATGGGCACCGGCCGGTCCTCCGGCGAGCAGCGCACGGTCGAGGCGATGCAGGCCGCCATCAGCTCGCCGCTGCTCGAGGACGTCACGCTCGACGGCGCCACCGGCCTGCTGGTGAACATCACCGGCGGTCCGAACCTGACGCTGCACGAGGTGAACGAGGCGGTGTCGATGGCGCAGTCCGCCGCCGACGCCGACGCGAACATCATCTTCGGCTCGGTCATCGACGAGCGGCTGGGCGACGAGGTGAAGATCACCGTCATCGCCACCGGCTTCCAGGCGCGCGAGGAGCGCAGCCGCGCCATCGCCCGCAAGGTCGAGCCGGTGGAGGCACGGGCGCCGGCGACGGTCCGGCAGGTGCCGCCCCCGCTGCCGGTCGAGGCCACCGCCAAGGCGCCCATCCGGCTGCAGACCCCGGCGGCGCCGGCCCACGCCACCGCGCCCGCGAAGGTGTCGTTCCGCCGCGAGGCGCCGGTGTACCGCCCGGCCGACGAGGACCAGTACGACATCCCGGCGTTCCTGCGCCGGGGCAACCCGCCGCGCGAGTAGTCCTCCCCGGAACCTCGCGCCCCGCGGCGCGCCCGGTCGCCGGGCGCGCCGCGCTTCGTTCCGGGGCCTGCGCTACGGCGCGGGTGCGGGCGGCGGCGGCTCCGGCGGGACCGGGGCGTCGGGCAGGTCCGCCGCCGGCGCGCCGTCCAGCCCGAGCCGCGCCGCGATCGGCACCTGCGCCCGCAGCACCAGCGCGACCAGCTCCGGGAGCGGCAGCCCCACCTCCTCCGCGCCGCGCCGGATGTACTCGCGGTCCACCGAGCGCGCGAACGCCTTGTCCTTCATCCGCTTCACCACCGACTCCACCGGCACGTCGGCGATCCGCCTCGACGGGCGGACCAGCGCGCAGGCGCCCACGAAGCCGGTCAGCTCGTCGGCCGCCACGATCGCCCTCTCCATGGGCGTCTCGCGCGCGACGCCGGTGTAGAACGCGTGGCCGCCCACCGCCTTCACGATCGGCTCCGGCCAGCCGCGGGCGCGCAGGATCTCCATGCCGCGGAACACGTGGTCCTGCTCGGTGGGGAAGCGCTCGTAGTCGAAGTCGTGGAGCAGGCCCACCAGGCCCCAGGTCTCCAGCCCGGCCGGATCGGCCACGCCGGCGCGCAGCGCCAGGGCGCGCATCGACGCCTCCACCGCCAGCGCGTGGCGGCGGAGCGGCTGGGACGCGGTGTGCTCGCAGAGGAGCGACCAGGCGGCGGCGCGGGACGGGACGGGGGCGGTCATGCCCTCATCGTATCCGCAGGCCCCGCTCAGCGCCGGGCCAGGCGCGGGACGAGGTGCTTCACCGACGCGTCGTAGCGCCAGCTCGTGCCCATGTGCCCGCCCTCGAACTCCTCGTGCACCACCGGCACGCCGCCCGCGCGCAGCGCCTCCGCCACCATGCGGGCGCCCCAGCGCAGGTGGAACTCGTCGCGGGTGCCGCAGTCGAGGAACACGCTCGCGAGGCGCCGGTAGGCGTCGAGCGCGCGCGGCACGAAGCGGACCGGATCGGCCTCCAGCCAGCGCGCCCACACGTCCTCGCGGATCCGGCCGCTGGGCAGCTCGAACGGGAGCGCCAGGCCGAGCGGCGCGGCGGGATCGGCGGCGTAGTGCGCGGCCATCGCGAGCACGTTCAGCACCGGGTGGTCGGCGCCCGCGAGCCTCGTCTCGCGCGCCCGCCGCTTCGCGTCGTCCAGCCACGCGGCCGCGTCGGGCGCGCCGAGCAGCGCCGCCGCCGCCTGCGGGAGATCGTGCAGGTAGCAGTACTCGAAGTAGGCGTCGCCGGCGTGGCAGCCGAGGTGCGCGAAGACGTCGGGCCGGTCCCGCCCCATGCGCAGCGCGCCGTAGCCGCCCGAGCTCTTCCCCACCACGGCGCGCGCCTCGCGCCGCGGCACGGTCCCGAGCCGCGCCTCCACCAGGCGCACCACGTCGTCCGCCACGTAGGCCTGGTAGCGGCCCACCGCGGGCGCGTCGATCCACTGCGTCCCGCCCAGCGCGGTGAAGCCGTCCGGGAACACCGCCACGAACGGCGGGACCTCGCCGGCCGCGACCAGCGCGTCGAGCCGCTCCGGCACGGTGGGCTGGAACGCGCTCACGTTCAGCCAGCCGCGCGCCGAGCCGGCGAAGCCGTGGAGGAAGTAGACCGCGGGCAGCCCGGCCGCGCCGCCCGGCGGGATCCAGCAGAGGAGCGGCCGCCGCGCCGGATCGCCCAGCGGGTTCCCGGCCAGCGCCTGCGAGTCGATCTCCAGCTCCACCACCGATCCGTGCATGTCGCCTCCGCGTGGTCGAGCGGTAGCGCGGCGGCGCGCCGGGGGCAAGCGCAGCCCCCCGGGACGCACGAAGGCCGCCCCGGGGGGCGGCCTCCGGCGCTGCACGCTGGGGTCCGCGCGCTACAGGTCGAACTGGCCGCGCCAGCCGACCTGCAGCCACTCGTGGAACTTCTTGTCGTTGATGCTGCCGCCGCCGGAGATCACGCCGGAGGCGTCGCCCTTGTCGTAGCGGCCGAGGCTCAGCATCAGGAACGGCCCGGTGCGGAGCTGCGGCGCGACGAAGAAGTCCATGCCGGCCTGCAGGTTCAGCCACTCCACGCCCTTCCACTTCATGGTCAGGTTCTCGCCGCCGCCCTCCGCCTTCAGCCGGTTCCACTCGTACCCGATGCCGAGGCCGAGCCACGGCGCGAGGGTGCCGGCGCGCGGCAGCGTGTAGATCCCCTCGACCCCGAGCCGCATCACGTACGCGGAGCAGTCCACCCCGGACACGTCGCACGTCGACTTCAGGTCGCCGCCGGCGCGGGCGAAGCCGTAGGAGAAGTAGGGACCGACCGCGAGGTCCGGCGTCACCCGGAACAGCGCGTCCACCTGGATCGGCACCTGCCCGTCCACCCAGTCGGACATCTTCAGCTTGTCGCCGCCGCCGCCGCCCACGTCCCCGAGCCCCCAGGCGTAGCCGAGCCGGAGACCCAGGCTGACCTGCGCGCTCGAGGCGGTCGGCAAGAGCAGCGCGGCGAGCACCGCGCCCAGCGTCACGATCCTGCGCATGGCGTTCCCCCTCACGAGATCGGGGTCGCCGCCGGCGCGGAAGTCGCGCCGCGAGCCCCGCTGCCGCGAGATGATACGTGGCGGGTGTGCGCCGGCAACTTCGCGGCGGGCACCCGACCCGGCGCTGCGACACGCCGCCGCGGCGGCGGCCGCGGCGCTCAGCGGCCGCGCGCGAGCACCAGGCCGGTGCGGGCGGTCAGCTCGGTGGTGCGGGCGAGGAGCGACTGCGCCTCCGCGTACAGCGGATCGGCGTCGCCCGCCTCCTCGGCCGGGAGCTCGCCGATGCGCGCGAGCAGGTCGGCCACGCGGAGCAGGTGCTGGTGCGCGAGCAGGAGGTCGCGCCCGAGCCGCGCGCCCTGGCGCGTGAAGATGAGGCCGCTCTGGAACAGCCGCGAGAGGCCGCGCCGGTTCACCTCGTCCACGCCGCGGCAGCGCGCCTGCAGCTCGCGCAGCCGGCGCGACTCGCGCGCCTGCGCGAGGTCCACCACCGTGGACGGGCTCGCGGCGGCGCGGCGCGATCGGGGGAGCGGGGACGGCATCGCGGGGAATCGTAGGCACCCCGCGCCACCACGGTCAACGGGCCCCGGCGCTTGACAGTTCGCGCCGGAGGTGGAGGCCGCGCGCGCTCCCGCGGGGGCGCGCGCCGCGCGTCACGCGAGCGCGCGCGTGGCGAGCTCGGCCACCTTCTCGAGCGCCTTCTCCAGGCCGGCGGGATCCGAGCCGCCCGCCTGCGCCATGTCCGGCTTGCCGCCGCCGGAGCCGCCCACCAGCTTCGCGGCCTCCTTCACCAGGTCGCCGGCCTTCAGGCGCGCGGTGAGATCGCGGGTCACCGCCACCAGCAGGATCGCCTTGCCGTCCTGCTCGGCGCCGAGCGCCACCACGCCCTTGCCCAGGCGATCGCGCAGCTTGTCGGCGAGCTCGCGCAGCGCCTTGCCGTCGCCGTCCACGCGCGCGGCCAGCACCTTCGCGCCGCCCACGTCCTTCGCCAGCGCGGCGAGGTCGCCGGACTGCGCCGCGGCGGCCTTGGAGCGCGCCTCCTCCAGCGCGCGCTCCAGGTCCTTCACGCGCCGCTGCGTCTGGTCGATCTTCTGCGCGACCTCGAGCGCGCCGGCCTTGAGCAGCGCCGCGGCGCGCCGCAGCTCCTCCGCCTCGCGCTGCTGGACCTCGACCGCGCGCGCGCCGGTGTACGCCACCAGGCGCCGCACGCCCGAGGCGATCGACTCCTCCGAGCCGATCTTGAAGAACGCGATGTCGCCGGACCGGCGCACGTGCGTGCCGCCGCACAGCTCCTTGGAGGGGCCGATGCGGACCACGCGCACCACGTCGCCGTACTTCTCGCCGAAGATCATCATGGCGCCGGCGTGGCGCGCCTCCTCCAGCTTCAGCACCGCGGTCTCGGTCTCGGCGTTCTCCCGGACGAGGTCGTTCACCCGCCGCTCCACCGCGGCCAGCTCCTCCTCGGTGACCGGCTGGAAGTGCGAGAAGTCGAAGCGCAGGTAGTCCGGCGCCACCACCGAGCCGGCCTGCTTCACGTGCTCGCCCAGCACCTCGCGGAGCGCGAACTGCAGCAGGTGCGTGGCGGAGTGGTTCGCGCGCACGAGGTCGCGCCGGCGGTCGTCCACCGCGAGCTCCACCGCGTCGCCCACCGCCACCTCGCCGCGCAGCACCTCGCCCACGTGCGTGACCAGCCCCGGCACCGGGCGCTGCGCGTCGTCCACCCGGATCTCCAGCCCCGGGCCGGTGATGCGGCCCACGTCGCCCACCTGGCCGCCGGACTCGCCGTAGAACGGCGTCGCGTCGGTGACGAGCTCGACCTTGTCGCCCTTGCCGGCGCGCGCCACGCGGGCGCCGTTCGCGAGGATCGCCTTCACCTGCGCGCGAGCCGCCGGCTGCTCGTAGCCGAGGAACTTCACCTCGCCGAGCTCGCCCGCGATCTGCTTGTGCAGGTCGTCCACGCCCTGCTCGCCCGAGCCCTTCCACTCGGAGCGCGCGCGCTGCTCCGCCATGTGGCGGTCGAAGCCCTGCTCGTCCACGTCGAACCCGCGCTCCGCCGCGATGACGCGGGTGAGGTCGAGCGGGAAGCCGAACGTGTCGTAGAGCTGGAACGCCACCTTGCCGTCGATGATCGGCCGCGCGCGGCCCGGCGCCGGGGTGGCGGGCTTGCCGTCGTGGATCGCGTCGGGGACGAGCTTGCGCATCTCGCCCTCGAGGATGGCGAGCCCCTTGTCGAGCGTGCGGCGGAAGGACTCCTCCTCCTGCTGCGCCACCTTCTCGATGAACGCGCGGTTCTCCCGGGTCTCCGGATAGGCCCCGCCCATCTCGTCGATGACGGCCCCGCACACCGCCGCCAGGAACGGCTTCTCCAGCCCGAGCCGCCTCCCGTGGCGGATGGCGCGCCGCATGATCCGGCGGAGCACGTAGCCGCGCCCCTCGTTCGACGGGAGCACGCCGTCGCCCACCAGGAACGTGGTGGCGCGGGCGTGGTCGGCGATGACGCGCATCGAGACGCCGTCGTCCGAGGCGGCGTCGTAGCGCTTCCCGGAGAGCCGCTCCACCGCCTGGATGATGCTGCGGAACAGGTCGGTGTCGTAGTTCGAGCGCTTGCCCTGCACGACCGACGCGAGCCGCTCCAGGCCGGCGCCGGTGTCGATGGAGGGCTTGGGCAGCGGCGTGAGCCCGCCGTCCTGGCCGCGCTCGAACTGCATGAACACGAGGTTCCAGATCTCGAGCCAGCGGTCGCAGTCGCAGGCGACGCCCTGGCACCTGCGCCCGGCCAGCTCCTCGGCGCAGGGGATGTCGTTGCCCTGGAAGTAGTGCAGCTCGGAGCACGGGCCGCACGGGCCGGTGTCGCCCATGGCCCAGAAGTTGTCCTTGGCGCCCAGCTTGTGGATGCGCTCCACCGGCACGCCCTGCGCCTTCCACAGCTCGAACGCCTCCTCGTCCCAGGGCAGCGTCCCCTCGCCCGCGAAGACGGTGGCCGCGAGCCGGTCCTTCGCGATGCCGAGCCACGCCGGGCCGGTGACGAGCTCCCACGCCCACGCGATCGCGTCGCGCTTGAAGTAGTCGCCGAAGGAGAAGTTCCCCATCATCTCGAAGAACGTGTGGTGACGGGCGGTGAACCCGACGTTCTCGAGGTCGTTGTGCTTGCCGCCGGCGCGCACGCACTTCTGCGCGGTGGTGGCGCGCGAGTAGTCGCGGCGCTCGCGCCCGGTGAACACGTCCTTGAACTGGACCATCCCGGCGTTCGTGAAGAGCAGCGTCGGGTCGTTCTGCGGGACGAGCGAGGCGCTCGCCACCCGGCGGTGGCCGTGCTCCTCGAAGTAGCGCTGGAACAGCTCGCGGATCTCGGCGGCGGTCAGGGTCTTCATAGATGGGATCGGCATCAATAACAGAGGTTTGCGCCGGGAGCCACCGCCGCGCGGCCCCGCCCGCGTCCCGCGCGTCAGCGACCGCCGGCGTCCACGCCGGGCAGGACCACCCGCCAGGCGCCGTCCTCGCGCACCAGCGTCACCTCGCCCTTCGCGCCGGCCTCGTCCTCCACCGCCACGATCGCGGTCCCGGACGACTCGCGCACCACCACCGCGCTGCGGATCCGCGCGGCCCGGGCCGCGAAGTCGCCCAGCACGAGCTCGCGCCCGCTCGCCGGCACCACCCCGGGCGCCCGGCCTGCCAGCGCCTTCGCCTCGGCGTCGAGCGCCTCGCGCGAGCGCGCCGAGAGCATCGACCAGACGGTGGCGGCGTCGCCGGCGCGCGCGGCGGAGGCGAAGCGGCGGTACTGGTCGGCGGGGCTGGCCGGGGCGCGGCAGGCGGCGAGGGCGAGGGCGCCGGTGACGAGGACGGCGAGGAGCGCAGGGGAGCGGAGGCGTCGCATGGCGCGAGTGTAGCCTCGCGGCCGGCCTCCCGCCTCCCCGGCAGGCGCCGGCCCTGCGGGGCCCGGCTCGCCCGCCGGCGTGCTGCCCGGGGCTGGCCCACCGCGCGCCGGGCGCCCAGCTTGTCGTCCGGGAGGAACCACGATGAGGATCCATGCCTTGCTTCTGGGCGTCCCGGCCGCGATCGGGCTCGCCTGCAGCACCCCGAGCTCCCGCTCCAGTGCGCACACGTCGAGCGCGCGCACCAGCCAGCGGGCCAGCACCGACGCCGCCGCCAGCGCGCCGGCGGCGACCAACCCCGCCGCGCGGGCCGAGGAGGGCGCGCAGGCCGGCGCCTCCTCGGACGTGAAGGGCCACGCCAGCGACCAGGTGATCTCCGGCCGGGTGGCGCAGTCCGACGGCAGCACGCTGACCATCCAGTCGGCGGACGGGACGCAGCGCTCGCTCCACGTGGCGGCCCAGACCGTCGTCACCGTGGACGGCCACGACGCGCGGATCTCCGACCTGGCGCCCGGCCAGGACGTGCGCGCCAGCTTCAACGAGGTGGACGGCCGCGAGATCGCCGTGAAGGTCGAGGCGATGGGCGCGACCGGCACCGGCAGCAGCGGCTACACGCCCGGCACGCCGCCGGGGGCGCACCCGCCGGACGGCTCGCGCAACGACGCCGGCCGCGGCGGGACCACCGGCGCGCCGGAGAGCACCACGCCGCAGGGCTCGAGCCCCGGCACGCGGTACTAGCGACCGGACGACGAGGCGGGAGGCGGGGGCGTGGGGGCCTCCGGGCGCATCGGCCCGGGGGCCCTCGCGATCACGGCTTCAGGAGGCGGAGGCGCCACACCGGCTCGCCGCTCGCGAGGTAGCGGCGCTCGCGCGTGGACGGGATCTCGTCGGGCGCGGCCTCCGCGAAGCGGCCGGGGCCGACGGCGTTGCGGAAGCCGGCCTCCTCGAGGCGGATCACCGCCTCGCGCGCGTAGCGCTCCACGTCGGTGCGGAAGTCGAGCACGCCGCCGGGCGCGAGCAGGCCGAGGAGCAGCGCGGACATCCGATCGTCCACCAGGCGCCGGCGGTGGTGGCGCCGCTTCCACCACGGGTCGGGGAAGTGCACGTGGATCGCCGCGAGCGAGCCCGCGGCGAACAGCCGCGGGGCGAGGAGCCGCGCGTCGCCGTTCAGCACCAGCAGGTTGGAGAGCCCGTGCCGCGCGCCCTTCGCCGCCAGCACCGCGGCGAACTTCCGCCGCTGCTCGATCCCCACCAGCGCCCGGTCGGGGAACGCGCGCGCGAACCCGAGCGCGAAGCCGCCGTGACCGCAGCCGATCTCCAGCTCGAGCCGGCCGGCCGCCGCGCCGAAGCGGCCGCGCCAGTCGGGCAGGAGGTCGCGCACGATGGGTGCGTCGTCTTCGATGGAGAAGATCATGAGCGGGCCTCTCTTAGCATGGTAAGAAACCTCCGTGCTCCGGCGCCTCCTCCTGCCGGCTCTCCTGGCCGTGGCGCTCGGCGCCGGCGGCTGCCGCGGACGC
This sequence comes from Anaeromyxobacter sp. K, assembly GCF_000020805.1. NCBI lineage: Bacteria > Pseudomonadati > Myxococcota > Myxococcia > Myxococcales > Anaeromyxobacteraceae > Anaeromyxobacter > Anaeromyxobacter sp. K. The sequence goes on from NC_011145.1 coordinate 4,325,922, forward strand.
AGCCCCGGCCCGCCCCCCGAGCGCTTCGTTCCCGCCGCGGTGCGGGCGGTGGTGGTCGTCCCGGAGACCGGGCGCGCCAGCCGCGAGCTGGCGGCCCTGCACGCCGCCGTGTCGGCGTTCCCCGGCGCGACCGCCGTCGCCGAGGCGCGCGGAACCATCGCGGCCCAGCTCGGCTTCGACCCGCTCGACCCGAAGGGCCTCGCCGAGGCCGGCGTGGACGCGCGCCGCGGGGCGGCGCTCGCGCTGCTCGACGCGGGCGGCGCGCCGCCGCGGGCGCTGCTGGTGCTCCCGGTGGGCGACGCGGCCAGGATGGACGCGTTGCTGGCGCGGCTCGCCCGCGAGCGGCTCGGGGCGGACCTCCGCACCGCCGAGCCGCGCGGGACGTTCTCGACCGTCGCGTTCCGGCGCGCCGCCGGCGAGCCCATCGCGCTCGCCTACCTCGTCACCCAGCGCACCGCGCTCGTGTCGCAGGGGCCGGGCGCGGCCGACCTCGTGGCCGAGGCGGCCGGGCTCGCGCCGGAGCGGGCGCTGGCGGGGGACGCCGCGTTCGGCGCCGCGCGGCGGGCGCTGGGCGACGCGCCGGCCGCGATCGCGTTCGCGCCGCCGGGCTCGCCGCTCCTCGCGCGCGCGTGGCCGGTGCGAGACGGCGTCGCCCTGGGCCTCTCGGCCGGGCCGGGCGGGCTGCGCGCCAGCGCGGCCGTGCTGCTCGGCCCGCGCGAGCCGTCCTTCCGTGCGCTCGCCGGCGGCGGCGCGGCCGCGGCCCTGCTGGCGCGCCTCCACCCCGAGGCGCAGCTCGCGGCGCGCTGGGACGGCGAGCCCGGCCCGCTCGGCGGCAAGCTCGTCCCCATGCTCTCGCGCGCCGACCGCGCGCGCCTCGCCGCCCGCGGCCTCGACCCGCAGCGCGACGGGTTCGACCTGCTCGCGCCCGGGGTGGCCCTCTCGCTCTCGCTCTCGCCGGGCCTGGAGCTGACCGGGCTCACCGAGGCGACGCTCCGCGCCGATCCGCTGCGGCTCGTGCGCCTCGAGGCGGTGGCGCGCGTGAAGGACCCGGAGCGCGCCCGGGCCGCGTTCGACCGGATCGCCCCGCCCCCGCGGCGCCCGCGCGCCGCCCGCGCCGGCGCCGGGTCGCCCGCCCCGGGCACCTGGCGGATCGCCACGCCGAGCGGCGAGCTGGCCTGGCGGCTCGACGGCGATCGCCTGGCGCTCGCCGGCGGCGCGCCCGGCGCGCTCGACGCGCTGGTGGCGCGGCTCGACGGCGGCGGCGACGGCTTCCGCGCGCCCACGCCCGCCGCCGGGGCGGCGCTGAAGGGCGGGCTCGGGGGCGCGGTGCTCGACGCGCAGCGGCTGGTGGCCGGCGTGCGCGCGCTGCCGGAGGACGCGTTCGGCACCGGGCCGTCCGGGTTCGTGGTCCGGTCGGTCGTGGACCGGTTCCTGGAGCCGGCCGCGCGCCTCTCGGCGGTGTCGCTCCGCGCGCAGCTCGCGGAGGGGGCGCTGGTCCTCGCCGCGGAGGTGGAGGTGATGCCGTCCGCGCCGCAGGTGCGGCCGTGATCCGGCTCGCCGGCGTCACCAAGGCGTTCCGCGACGGGGACCGCCCGGTGCCGGTGCTGCGCGGGATCGACCTGGAGGTGCGGCCGGGCGAGCTGGTCGCGATCGTGGGCCCGTCGGGCTCGGGCAAGTCCACCCTGCTCTACGTCGCCGGCGCGCTCGACCGCGACTTCGCCGGCGAGGTCGAGGTGGCCGGCACGCGGCTCGCCGGGCTCTCGCCCCGCGCCCGGGCCGAGCTGCGGAACCGCGCGGTGGGCTTCGTGTTCCAGTCGTTCAACCTGCTCGCGGGGATGTCGGCCCTCGAGAACGTGATGCTGCCGGGGATGCTCCGCCGCGACGGCGCGGAGGGCACCGCCGCGGTGCGCGCCCGCGCCGCCGAGGCGCTCGCGTCGGTCGGGCTCGGGGAGAAGGCGCGCGCCACGCCGGCGCACCTCTCCGGCGGCGAGCGCCAGCGCGTGGCCATCGCGCGGGCGCTGCTGGCCCGCCCGCAGGTGCTCCTCGCCGACGAGCCGACCGGCAACCTCGACGCGGTGAGCGGCGACGGCATCATCCGGCTGTTCCAGCGCATGGCCGCCGGCGGCATGACCGTGCTGGTGGTGACGCACGAGGAGCGCGTGTCCGAGGCGGCCTCGCGGGTGCTCCACCTCGAGGACGGGAGGCTCCGGTGAGCGCGCGCGGCGTCCTCTGGATCGCGCGGGCGAACCTGCGCGCCGACCGCAAGGGCGCGCTGCTGAACGCGGCCGCGGCCTGCGTGGGCGCGGCGGCGCTGGTGTTCATCCTGGCGCTCGGCATGGGCGTCTCGCACGCGGCCCGGCGCATGTTCCCGGCGGACGCGCGGCTGGTGGAGGTGGTCCCGGCCGGCGTGGCGCTGGGCGGGGTCCTGGGCGGCGGGCGGCTCGACGACGCGGCGGTGGCGCGGCTCGGGCGGCTCCCCGGCGTCGAGCAGGCCTGGCCGCGGCTGTCGCTGCGCGTGCCGGTGGCGGCGTCCCGGCCGCCCACCGGGCTCGACTACAACTGGCCGCCCGGCATGACCCTCCAGATCCCGGTGGTGGGCGTGGCGCCCGGGCTGGTGCAGGCCGACCTGCGGGCGGGGCGCGCCTTCGCGGACCCGGGCCCGGGCGGCGGCCCGATCCCGGTGCTGCTCTCGCGGCGGCTGCTCGAGGTCTACGACAAGACCATCGCGCCGGCCTGGAACGTGCGGAGGCTGCCGCCGGGCCTGTCCATCGTGGGGCTCCAGCTCCCGGTGCGGGTCGGCTTCTCGATCGTGCCGCAGAAGACCGAGGACCGGGTGTACGAGGCGCGCCTGGAGCTGGCCGGGCTCTCGGATCGCGTGCCGCTCTACATGATGGCGATGCCGCTCGACACGGTCCGTCGCCTGCACCGCGAGTACGGCAAGCCGGACGCGGGCTACACGCAGGTGACGCTGCTCGCGCGGCGCCCCGACGACGTGCCGGCGGTCATGGCGGCGGTGCGGCGCATGGGCTTCTCGGTGGACGAGGGGGAGCGCTCGGCGGCGGAGCGCGTGGGCACGGTGGTGGCGGTGACCACCGGCGCGCTCGCGCTGCTCGCCGGCGTCCTGTGCGCGCTCGCGGCGCTCGCCATCGCGCAGTCGCTCTCGGCGAGCGTGCGCGGCCGGGCGAAGGAGATCGCGATCCTGGAGGCGGTGGGCGCGGCGCCCGCCGACGTGCGCGCGGTGGTGCTCGCGGAGGCGGCGCTGGTGGGGCTGGTGGGCGGCGCGATCGGCACCGCGCTGGCGGTGGCCGCGGCGCGGGTCGCCGACGCGGCCGCGGCCCGCGCGCTCCCGGACTTCCCGTTCCGCCCGGACACGTTCTTCGCGCTGCCGCCCTGGCTCGTCGCGCTCGGCGTCGCCGTGCCGGCGGCGGCGGCCGTCGTCGGCGCGCTCGCGCCGGCGGCGTTCGCCGCGCGGATCGATCCGGCAAGAACCTTGTCTTGATGACGAGGGCTGCGCCCTCGCCCTGGCCGCCTACCCGCGCCCGGGCCGCACCACGATCATCGCGCCCACCATCAGCTTGTGGCTGCGGGGGTTCTTGATCCCGTTCCAGCGGCACAGGTCCTGGAGCTCGACGCCGAAGCGCTGCGCGATGGACCAGAGCGTGTCGCCGGCGCGGACCCGCAGCCTCTGGTGCGCGGGCTTCGCGGCGGGCGCGGCGGCGGAGGCGGTCCGCACCGGCGCCTGGGCGGCGGCGCGCTCGGCGGCGGCCGGGCGGCGCGCCTCGGGCTCCGGCGCGCGCGCGGCCACCGCCACCCCGGCGGCGGGCCGCGGGATGATCAGCTCCGTGCCGACGCGCAGCTTCCGCGCGCTCTTCAGGCCGTTCATCTCCAGGATGCCCTGGGCGGGCACGCCGTAGCGCTGCGCGATCCGGCCGATGCTGTCGCCGCGGCGGACCACGTGCCCGGCGAACGTCAGGCGGGTCTTCGCGCGGAGCGCCGGCCACGCCTCGGCGAACGCCTCGGCGCGCTCGGCGGGGATCTTGATCTTGTACGGGCGGGGCGGCGTGCAGGCGCGGCGCAGCTCGGGGTTGAGGTCGATGATCTCCTTCTCGGAGACGCCGGCGGCGCGCGCGATGACGGTGAGCAGCGTGGCGTCCGGGACGTCCACCTCCTCGTACTCCGTCCACGCCTGCCGCTCGATCTCGTCCTGCCGGAACCCGAACGCCTCGGGGTGCTTGGTGATGATGGCGGCGGCCATCAGCTTCGGCACGTAGCCCTTGGTCTCGGCGCGGAGCACCTTCTTGCCCGGGACGTCCGCCATCTCCCAGAAGTCGTCGTACCCCATCCGCTGCGCGGCGAGGACGCGGCCGGCGCCGGCGTTGTAGCCGGCCCACGCCAGCCGCCAGTCGCCGGTCTGCTCGCGCAGCCGCTTCAGGAAGCGCGCGGCGGCGCGGGCGGAGCGCTCCGGATCGCGCCGCTCGTCCACCCAGAAGTCCTGCTTCAGGCCGTAGCTCTTGCCCGTCGCGGCGATGAACTGCCACGGGCCGGACGCCTTGGCGCGGCTGTAGGCGAAGTTGCCGAAGCCGCTCTCGATCATGGCGAGGAAGACCGTGTCCTGCGGCAGTCCCTCCTCCTTCAGGATCTTGCGGTACCGCTCCATGTACCGGTGCGAGCGCCCGAGCCACTTCACGAAGTGGGCGCGGACGCTGGGCGACTGGAAGAAGCGGACGTAGGCGACCACCGCCTCGTTCACGTCGATGGGGATGTCGTACTCGGCCTGGAGCGTGGCGAGGTCGTGGTCGATCTCGGGGAGCAGCGGGATCCGCCCGGCGCCCTCGCCCCGCGGCGTGGCGTCGCGGCCCAGCGCGCCCTCCACGCGGTCGCGGATGGGGGACTCGAGCCCGAGCCCGTCGGCGCCCACCGTCCGGCGGCCCTCGGCGCCGTCCTGCACCCGCGACGCCTCCTCGGCCTGGCGCAGGTCCTCCAGCTCCGCCGACTCCTGCTCGATCTCCTCCGCGATGGCCGGCTCGTCGGGCGCGTCCGCGTTCGCGATCGCGTCCTGCACCGACGGCTCCTGGCGGCGCTGCGCCGGCTTCGGCGGCGCCACGATCTGCGCCTCCGGCACCTCGGCGGCGGGCAGGGCCTGGGCGGCGGCCTGGACGGTGACGCCCCGCGAGGCGGGGCCCTGGGGGCTGGCCGGCCCGGCCAGGGCGAGCGCGCAAACGGCTAGGAAGGTCGTGCGGATCTGCCTCATCGCTCCTCGGCTTCTGCTGCGGGGGGCCGGTCCGTCGGCCGGCCGTTCGGATGACACATCGTACCGGGGCCACCGGGTCGTGCCAAATCGGGCGCCCGGGGGATCTGCTGACCGCTCTCACTGCGGCGGACCGCCTCCTCCTCGCTTCGGGGGACCGCTGCCTCGCCTGGCCGCCGATCGACCACCCCGATCGCCGGAAGCCTGTGCACCGCCCTCGCGGCAACGTCAGGCCCCTTCGGCGGCCATCCGCGCGGGTGCGCGCAGGGGGCCGCGCGGCTAAAGCACCCCGCCACGGTCGCTCCGGTACGGCCCTGGAACCGCCGGCACCCCCGGGCATTCCGGCGTTCCCCACCGAAATCGGTCCGTGCTACACCCCCGACCCCGCTAGCCGCACACCTGACCATGCAGATCGGCCCCTACCAGTTCCCCGGCCGCTACTTCCTCGCCCCGCTGGCCGGCGTGTCCGATCGCCCGTTCCGCGCCATCTGCCGGCGCATGGGCGCGAGCTTCGCGTACACCGAGATGGTCTCGGCGCACGGCCTGATGCACGGCGCGCTGCAGACCTCGAGCTACCTCGACCGCGAGCCGGACGAGGACCCGTTCGCGGTACAGATCTTCGCCTCGGAGCCGGAGGTGCTCGCGCGCGGGGCCGCGGTCGCGGTCGCGGCGGGCGCCGGCATGATCGACGTCAACATGGCCTGCCCGGTGAAGAAGGTGTGCGGCAGCGGCGCCGGGGCGGCCATGGGGCGCGAGCCGCGCAGGGTCGAGGAGGCGGTCCGCGCCATCCGCGCCGCCGTCCCGGTGCCGGTCACGGTGAAGATCCGCGCCGGCTGGGACGAGGGCGAGGTGAACTGCGTGGACGTCGCGCGCGCGGCCGAGGCCGGCGGCGCCGCGGCGGTGGCGCTGCACGGGCGCACGCGCAGCCAGCTCTACTCCGGCAAGGCGCGCTGGGAGCTGGTCCGGGCGGTGAAGCAGGCGGTCGCGATCCCGGTGCTCGGCTCGGGGGACGTGTGGACCGCCGCCGACGCCGTGCGCATGCGCGAGGAGACCGGCTGCGACGCGGTGCTGGTGGCGCGCGGCGCCTGCGGCAACCCGTGGATCTTCCGCGAGCTGCGGGCCATCGAGGCCGGCCGCCCGCCGCCGCCGCCGCCCGGCCGCGACGAGTGGGTGGCCACGGTGCTCGAGCACGTCCGCCTCCAGGTGGAGCACCGGGCCCGCATGGCGCCGGGCGAGCCCGCCGAGGCCTCGGAGCGCCACGCCATCCGCGAGCTGCGCAAGCACCTGCTCTGGTACACGCGCGGCCGGCGCGGCGGCGTGCACTTCCGCCGCGACGCGGCCGCGCTGGTGACCGCGGCCGACGTGGCGGCGCAGCTGGAGCGCCACTTCCCGGCGGGCGGCGACAGCTTCGAGCTCGATCCCGGCTTCCGCGCCTCGGAGGACGGCGAGTGAGCGCGCGCGGACCGCACGGCGGCCGGCGGGGATCGGCGCGGTGAAGGCGCTGCTCCTCGAGGGCGCGCCCGAGGCGCTCCGGCGCGCCTGCGAGGCGGGGCGGCTGGAGGTGGTCGAGGTGCGCTCGATCCCCGACGGCCGCGCCCGGCTCGCGCGCGAGGCCTTCGCGCTGGTGGACGGCCGCATCACGCGCCCCTGCGCCCTCGACGAGGAGCTGCGCCAGCGGGTGGACGCCTTCTTCGACCGGCTCGAGGGCCAGCCCGCGAGCGGTCTCTACGACGCGGTGATGCGCGAGGTGGAGCGCCCCCTCATCTCGGGCGCGCTGGCCCGGGCCCGGGGCGTGCGCTCCGCCGCCGCGGAGGCGCTCGGCATCGATCGCGGTACGCTGGCCCGCCGCATGCGCGCGCTCGGCCTGGACGAACCATGACCCAGACGCAGTCCCTCGCCCTGTACACCGCCGCCATCCTGGTGGGCGCGCTCACCGGCGGCTCGCTCCCGCTGCTCGGACGCGTGGGCCGCTCCGACATCGGCCTGTCGTTCTCGGCGGGCGTGATGCTCGGCGCCGCGTTCTTCCACATGCTGCCCGAGGCGGTCGAGGAGAGCGGCGCGGGGATCCTGCCGTTCGTGCTGGTCGGCTTCCTGCTCCTGTTCCTGCTGGAGCGCTTCGTGCTCGTGCACGTCTGCGCCGAGCCCGGCCCGAACGCGCGGCTCTCGCAGGCCGCCCCGCTTCCGGCCGGGGTGGAGGCCGCCGGCCACGATCACCACCACCACCATCACCACGCCCACGCGCACGTCGGCGCGGACGGCGCGGTCGCGCTGGAGGAGGACGGCACCGGGTGCGCCGTCCACACCACGCTCGGGCTCGCCGCGTTCGTGGGCATGAGCGCGCACACGCTCGTGGACGGCTTCGCGCTCGGCGCCGCGAGCGGCCACGCCGAGCTCGGGCTGCTCGTGTTCCTCGCCATCCTCGCGCACAAGATCCCGAACTCGTTCTCGCTCTCGGCCATCCTGCGCGCCGAGGGCTACTCGCGCGGCCGGGCGCTCGCGATGAACGCGGCGTTCGCGCTGATGGTGCCGGTCGGCGCCGGGATCTACCTGGTGCTGCGCGAGGTGGTGCGGGTCGAGACGTTCACCGCCGCCGCGCTCGCCGCGAGCGCGGGCACGTTCCTGCACCTGTCGCTCTCGGACATCCTCCCCGACCTGCACCGCCGCGGCGGCTCGAAGTGGGTCCTCTCCGGCGCGCTGCTGTTCGGGCTCGCGGTGATGTGGGGGCTGCGCGCGCTGAACCACGCGCACTGACGCGCGGCGGCGCCTCACGCGATCCGCAGGTGCTCCGCCAGCGCGCGGTCGCCGCGGCGGAACGCGTCGAGCGCGTCGTCCGCGGGGGAGCGGCGCGAGGCGGCGCGCTCCCGGAGCGGCGCGAGCCACACCCGCTCGTCCTCGCCGCGCTGGCCGCAGCAGTGCTGCCGGCACAGGCCGTTCCCGGCCGCGTCGAGCAGCGTCGCCGCCACGTCCGCCAGCACCCGGCCGTCGGGCAGCCGCGCCTCCAGCCCCTCGCGGCCGGCGCCGATCATGAGCGCCCGCCGCTCGGCCACCGACAGGCCGCGCACCGCGTCCCAGGCCCAGGCCCGCGCCTCGCGGTCGTAGAGCAGCCCCTTCCAGAACGCGACCAGCGCCTTCGTCATGGCCGCGTCGCAGGCGTCGGCGGCGCGCACCTCCACCACGCCCTTCACCCGCACCTCGGGGAACAGGGTGGTGAGGTGGTCCTCCCAGTCCATGAGCGTGGGGCGCTCGCCGGCGATGCCGTCGGCGAGGAACTGCCGGAACGTCCGCCCGCCGGGATCGACGTAGGCGCCGTCGCGACGGAAGAAGATCATGGGCACGTCGAGCGCCCACTCGGCGTAACGGCGGTAGGGATCATCGTCGAACCCGGGCTCGAACGCGAAGCCGAGCAGGCCGGCGCGGGCGGGCTCGGTCTCCTCCCACACCGCCACGCGATACGACTTCCAGCCGACGGGCCGGCCGTTCACGATGGGTGAGTTCGCGAACAGCGCCGCCACCGCGGGCTGGACCGCCAGCGCGACGCGGAGCTTCTCGGCCATGTCGCGCGGCCCGGAGAAGTCGAACGAGGCCTGGGCCGAGGCGGTCATGGACATCATGTCCGGCCCGAGCCGGCCCCGGGCGGCCAGGTACGGCCGCATCACCGCGTAGCGGTTCTTCGGCATCCAGGGGGAGGTCGCGGGCGTGCCCCAGGGCCGGTAGCCGGCGGCGAGGAACTCGAGCCCGAGGTCGGCCGCGAGCTCGCGGCACTTCTGGAGGTGCCGGTCCAGCTCGGCGGCCACCACGTGCACGTCGGCGAACGGCCGGCCGGACAGCTCGATCTGCCCGCCCGGCTCGATGGAGACGGTGAGCCCCTGGCACTGCGAGGCGATGATCCGCCCGTCCTCCTCGAACGGCTCGTAGCCGTACCGCGAGAACCCGCGCAGCACCGCCGCGACGCCGCGCGGCCCGTCGTACGGGATGGGCTCGAGCGTGCCCGCGACGAGCGCGAACTTCTCGTGCTCGAGGCCGACCTTCCAGCCGGCGCGGGGCCGCTCGCGCGCCGCGAACCAGCCGGCGAGATCGTCGATCCCGCGCACCGGCGGGCTGTCCTGGACACGGGCGTCGAGCGACATGCGGGCGGAATCTACCCGCGCCCCGCCGGTGGCGCTACCTCGTCTCGCCGCCCGCCGGGCGTGCGTCCGCGCGCGCCGGCGCCGCCGGCTGGAGCAGGTCCTCCAGGAAGAACGCGGACAGCTCGGCCCGGCCGGCGAGGCCCGCCTTGCGGTACACGGCGAGCGCCTGCTGCCGCACGGTGCGCTCGCTCGTCCGCCGCAGGTCCGCCACGTCCTTGTGCGCGAGCCCCTTCAGCAGGAGCAGCGCCACCTCGCGCTCCGCCGCCGACAGGCCCCACCGATCGAACTGGTGGTCGATGGCGGCGGCCAGGCCGCGCAGGTGCTCCTGCGACTCGGCGCGGAAGCGGGCCAGGTCCGCCTCGGCGCGCACCAGGTCGCGCTGCAGCGCGCGGGTGCGGCGCCGGGCCAGGGCGAGCTGCGCCCACAGCACCACCGCCCCGCCGAGCGCCACCGCCATGATCGCGACCTCGAGCGCGATGTGCCCGGGGGAGCCGCCCGCGCGCGCGTCCGAGGCGACGTCGAGCCCCACCAGCACCGTCACGAGGCCCAGGATCGCCGAGGGAACGGCCAGCACCCACGGCCGGGGCACGTCGGCGTCCGCCGCATGTGCGCCGCCCAGCCCCGCGGATGCGCTCTGCTTTTGCACGTGTGTCATCCGTCGGATGGCGGCCGGCCGGGGGACCGGACAGGTTGGGCGCGTCCGGCCCGAACCCGCCGGCCCAGGAGCCCGCACGCCATGCCGACCCTACCGCTGCACCCCGCCATCGTCCACGTCCCCCTCGGTCTCGCCTTCGTGCTGCCGCTCGTCGCGGCCGGGCTCGCCGTCGCGCTCTGGCGCGGCGCCCTGCCCCGGCGCAGCTTCGCGGTCGTGGTGGCGCTCCAGGCGATCCTGGTCGGGGGCGGCGTGGTGGCGATGCAGCTCGGCGAGCGCGACGAGAAGCAGGCCGAGACCGTGATCTCCGAGAAGCTCATCGAGGCGCACGAGGAGCGCGCGGAGGTGTTCGTGTGGGCCGCCGGCGCGGTGCTCGCCGTCAGCGCCGCGGTGCTGGTGGTGCCGGCCGCCGCCGCGACCGCGGTGGCCGGGGTCGTGGTCGCGGGCACGGTCGCGGTCGCCGCGCTGGCGGTGTCGGCCGGCCAGGCGGGGGGTGAGCTCGTGTACCGCCACGGGGCGGCGAGCGCCTACCTCCTGCGCAGCGCGCCCGCCGGGGCGATCCCGGCCGTGGACGCGGCGCGCGTTCACCGCGAGGCCGAGCACGAGGACGAGGACCGCTGAGGGGCCCGGGCTGTGCCCCCGGGCATGATTCCCGGCCCCACCGGTTGGATCCCGGTGGGACCCGGGCCGGGCCGATCTGCTTGCGCGGGATCCTGCTGCAACCTATCCTCCCACGATACGTAGGTTTTCCCGCTTGCCTGCCCTACCCTCCCTGCCCAGGCGCCCCATGATCCGCCCCTTCCGGCTGTTCGCCACCCTGGCGGCCTCGCTCGCGCTCGCGCTCGGCGTCACGGCCCGCTTCGTCCGCGCCCAGCCCGAGGCGCCTCCGCCGGCCGTCGCGTTCAAGGGCGCCGCGCCGGTGCCGGCGCGCGCCGGCGGCAACGGCGACTACCAGCTCGAGCGGCTGCCGATCCTGTCGAGGGTGATCCTCCAGGTGAAGGACAACTACGTGGACCCGGGCCGCGTGGATCCGAAGGGCATGGTGGTCGCGGCGCTCGAGGCGGTGGAGAAGACCGTCGCCGAGGTGATGGTGCAGGGCGACGAGAAGTCGCCCAGGCTCACGCTCACCGTGGGCAGCGCCTCCCGCGAGCTGGACATCTCCGGCGTGAAGAGCATCTGGGAGATCCGCACCGTCCTCGGCGAGGCGATGGGCTTCATCCAGCAGCACCTCGTCGCCCACAAGGACCTGCGCGAGATCGAGTACGCCGCGGTGAACGGCCTGCTCCAGACGCTCGACCCGCACACCGTCCTGTTCGACCCGAAGTCGTTCAAGGAGATGAAGCTGCAGACCCGCGGCGAGTTCGGCGGCCTCGGGTTCGTGGTGGCGATGCGCGACAGCAACCTGACCGTGGTCCGGGTGCTCCGGAACACGCCGGCGCAGCGCGCCGGGGTGAAGCCGAAGGACGTGATCGCGCGCATCGAGGAGCAGTCCACCGTCAACATGGACCTGCAGGACGCGGTGGACCGCCTCCGCGGCCGGCCGCAGAGCAAGGTGGCCATCACCATCCAGCGCCCGACCCAGGAGCCGCGGCGGATGGTGCTGACCCGCGAGGTGATCAGCATCGAGACGGTGCCGCAGGCGCAGCTCCTCGACGGCAACGTCGGCTACATCAAGCTCACCCAGTTCTCCACCAACAGCACCCGCGACCTGGTGCAGGCGCTCCAGCAGCAGCGCGCGCAGGCCGGCGGCAAGCTGCAGGGCCTGGTGCTCGACCTGCGCGGCAACCCGGGCGGCCTGCTCGACCAGGCCATCTCGGTCTCCGACCTGTTCCTCTCGGAGGGCGTGATCGTCAAGACCGTGGGCGAGGGCGACAAGCAGCAGATCCACGAGGTGAAGGAGGCGAGCGCCGAGCCGTCCGACCTCACCGGCCTGCCCATCGTCGTCATCGTCAACAACAGCACCGCCTCGGCCAGCGAGATCGTCGCCGGCGCGCTCAAGAACAACGGGCGCGCGCTGGTGATCGGCCGCCAGAGCTTCGGCAAGGGCTCGGTGCAGGTGCTCTACGACTTCAGCGACCCGAGCCGCCCCGCCGACGAGGCCGCGCTCAAGCTCACCATCGCGCAGTACCTCACCCCGGGTGACGTCTCCATCCAGGAGGTGGGCATCACGCCGGACGTGCTGCTGCTGCCGGGCCGCGCGCTGAAGGAGCAGGTCAACTACTTCGCCCCGCCGCGCTCGATGGGCGAGGCCGACCTCGACCGCCACCTCACCAACCCGGCCGACCGCACCGTCCCCGAGGCGGCCCGCGCCGAGGCGCGCAAGAAGCGCCAGGACAAGCCGCCGCTCGAGCTGCGCTACCTGCTCGACGAGAAGGAGGACCTGGTCGCGAAGCAGCTGAAGAAGGACGCGGCCGCCGAGGCCTCCCCGCACGGCGACGTGACCGAGCTGACGCCGGAGCAGCAGGAGGACGAGGACGCCGACGCCGATCCGGATCGCTTCGTCGAGGACTACCAGATCCGCTTCGCGAAGGACCTGCTGCGCCGCGCGCCCTACCCGGATCGCGCCCGGCAGCTCGAGGCCGCCAAGGCGCTCGTGTCCGAGCGGCACCAGCAGGAGGAGGCGCGGCTGCAGAAGCGCCTCGCCGAGCTGGGCGTCGACTGGGCCGACGGCCAGGCCAGCCGCGGCAACCCGCGCGCGGTGGTGACGGTGTCGCCGCCGCCGGGCAAGGAGCTGCGCGCCGGCGAGACGATGCCCTGGACCGTGACGGTCGAGAACCGCGGCGACGCGCCGTTCCGGCGCCTCCGCGCCTGGACCACCGCCGACAAGAACGGGCTGCTCGACCGCCGCGAGTTCGTGTTCGGCGCGGTGCGCCCGGGCGAGAAGCGCACCTGGACGGCCCCGGTGAAGCTGCCGAAGGGCATGGACACCCGCCGCGACGAGGTGACGCTCCACTTCGAGGACGAGGGCGGCAAGGCGCCGCCGGACGTCACCACGGCGGTGGCGGTCACCGAGGTGCAGAAGCCGGTGTTCGCGTTCAGCGCCCAGGTGGACGACGCCAGGGGCGGCAACGGCGACGGGCTCCCGCAGCGCGGCGAGACGTTCAACCTCCGGGTGGACGTGCGCAACGCCGGCCCGGGCGTCTCGGGCGACAAGACCTACGTGCTGCTGAAGAACCTCGGGGACGAGAAGCTCTTCATCAAGAAGGGGCGCGAGGTGATCGGCGCGCTCAAGCCGGGCGAGGTGAAGACCGCCACCATGGAGGTCGAGCTCCGCCGCGGCTCGAAGAGCGACACCTCGCCGGTCCGCGTCACCATCGTGGACGAGAAGATGGACGAGTACGTCTCCGAGAAGCTCGACCTGCCGGTGGCGACGGACGAGCCGGCCCGCACCGCCGCGCACGGCGCGGTGCGCGTGGAGGTCGCGGACGCCCAGCTCCGCACCGGCGCGAGCGCCACCGCCCCGGTCATCGCGGCCGCGCGCAAGGGCGCGGTGCTGCCGGTGGACGCCCGCTTCGGCGAGTTCTACCGGGTCGAGTGGCAGAAGGGGCGCTACGCGTTCGCCGCCGAGGGCGAGGTGAAGCCGGTGAAGGCGGCCGGGACGGCGCGGAGCGGCGCCGTGGTCGAGGTGTGGCAGCGCGAGCCGCCGCGCATCGCGTTCTCGCCCGACCCGCTGAAGGGCGCGCCGGTGGTGGACGGCAACACCTTCAAGCTCCAGGGCACCGCCAGCGTCCCGCCGTCGGCGGATCCGACGGCCCGCCTGCGCGACGTGTTCGTGTTCGTGAACGAGCAGAAGGTCTTCTTCAAGGTCCAGCCGGACACGGCCACCTCCTCGAAGATGGACTTCACCGCCGACCTGCCGCTCAAGCCCGGCAACAACGTCGTCACCGTGTTCGCCCGCGAGGACGACGAGTTCCAGAGCCGCCGGAGCGTGGTGGTGTTCCGCCGCACGCCGCCGGAGGTCGCGGCCGAGGCCGGGCGCGGGCAGGCGCAGCGGAGCAGCGGGCAGTAGGCAGGAGCCACCGCCTCCGCCTCTCCAGGGCCCCGGACCGCTCCCCGCGGCCGGGGCCCTCGTCGTCGGAGGCCGGACCGGCGCCGCGGGGAACCTGCTCCCGGGTCCCACCCGCGCGACCCGCGATTCGCCCCGCGGGGCCCCCTCCGGTAGAATTCCGCCCCCATGGCGGAGGTGAGACAGCAGCCCGCCCCCGCCCACTCCTCGGAGCCCGGGGCGGGGTCCGGGGCCGGCTTCGAGCTGCGGCTCGAGCGCGGCGGCGCCTCGGTGCGGCTCGCGGATCGCGAGCTGGCGCCGGGGCTCACGCTCGAGTCGCTCACGCTCCGCGTCCCGGACGTCCACTTCCCGTTCGACGCGGGCGCCGGCGCGGCGCAGTTCCGCAGCCGGCTCACCGACCTGCTCGAGCTCCGCGTGGCGCTCACGCCCGCGCCGGTCGAGGCCGCCCTGGCCCGCGCCGGCCTGGGCGCGCTGGGGCTGGAGGGCGTCCGGATCGCGTTCCGCGAGGGCTTCGCCGAGCTGGCCGGGCGCATCTCCGCGGGGCCGGCGTTCACGCTGCAGGCGGGGCTCCTGCCGCGCGGCGACCGGGGCCTGGCGCTCGTGTTCCACTCGCCCCGGCTCTACGGGCCGGCGCCGCTCCCGGCCGCCGCGCTCCCGCACCTGGCCGCGCGGGCGCTGGAGGCGGCCGGCGCCGCGGCCCTGCCGGGCGACCCGCTCGCGCCGCTGCTGCGCGCCGCGCTCGCGCCGCGGGGCTGGAAGCTGCCGCGCCCGCACGGCGCGCGCCTGGCGAAGGCCGCGTTCGCGCCCGGCGTCGCGCGGATCGCCTGGGAGGCGGCGGCCGGGCCGGCCGAGGCGGGCGGCGCGCCGGAGCTGCTCGCCGCCGACGAGGGCGCGCGCGCGTTCGCGCCGGCCTGCGAGGCGCTGGCGCGCGGCGAGCCCGAGCACGCGCGCGAGGCGCTGCTGGCGCAGGGGGCCGCCGCGGCCGCCCACCCGTTCGCGGCCGAGCTGCTGCTCTCGCTCCTCCTCCTCGAGGATCGCTTCCACGACGAGGCGCTCGACCTGGCCGCGGCGTGGCTGCAGCGCCGCCCGGACTTCGCGCCGGCGCTCCTCGCCGAGGCGCTGGTGCGGCAGGCGCGCGGCGAGCCGGCCCGGGCGGCGCGCGCGTTCACGGCGCTCGCCGCCGCCGCCGGCGGCCGGGGCGAGGCGTTCGCGGCGCTCGCCGCCGCCGAGGCGGTGTTCGACGTGCCGGGCGCGGATCCGGCCGACGCGCTGCGCGCCGCCGAGGTGGCGCTGGAGGTCCGGCGCGACCACGTCCCGGCGCTCCGGGCGCTGAGGGCGCTCTCGGCGGCCTCGGGCGACCGCGAGGCGCTGGTCCGCGCCGACCGGCGGCTGGTGGCCTACGATCCGGATCCGCAGGAGAAGGCCCGCGCCCACGCCGAGCTGGGCGAGCTGCTGCTGCACAGCGATCCGGCCGCGGCCCGCCTCCACCTCGACCAGGCGCTCCGCCTCGCCCCGGAGGACCCGGCCCCGCTCGCCGCGCTGGCGCGGGCCTGCGCCGCGGCGGGCGAGCCGCTCCGCGCGGTCCGGGCGCTGGACCGGCTGAAGGAGATCCACCTCGCGCGCGGGGATCGCGCCGCGGCGGCGGCCGCGGCGCTGGAGGCGGGCGCCGCCTGGGAGGGACCGCTCGCGCACGCCGAGAACGCGCTCCTGCGCTACCGCGCCGCCGCCGAGCTGGCGCCGGGCCCGGAGGTCCACGCCCGCGCCGCCCGCGCCGCCGAGGCGCTCGGGCACTGGGCCGAGGCGTCCGACTTCCACGCGCTGGCGCTCGCCGGCATCGACGCGGCCACGCCGGACGGCGCGGCGCTGGCGGTCCGCACGCGGCTCGCGCTCGCCGAGGTGGCCGAGCGGCGGCTGGGCGATCCGGCCGCGGCGGCGGCGCACCTCGAGGCGGCGGCGACGCTCGCGCCCGGCGACGCGGCGGTGCTGGCGCGGCTGGCGGAGCGGCTCCGCGGGCTGGGCCGGCCGCCGGCGCTCGCCGCCGCGCTCGACCGGCTCGCGGGGCTGGAGCCGGACCCGGGCGCGCGGGCGGCGCTGCTGGCCGAGGCCGGCGCCGCGCTGCGCGCGGCCGGCCAGGACGGCGAGGCGGCCCGCCGCTTCGCCGCGGCGCTGGCGCTCGAGCCGGCCTGCGCCCCGGCCCTCTCCGGCCAGGCCGAGCTCGCCGCGGCGCTGGGCGACGCCGCCGCGGAGCGCGAGGCGCTGGAGCGGCTGCGCGCGCTGACCCCGGACGCGGAGGCCGCCGCCGCGCTCGACGATCGCATCGCCGCGGCCGCGGAGCGCGCCGGCGACCTCGCCGCGGCGCTCGCCGCCGCGTCCTCGGCCCGCGCCGCCCGGCCCGACCCGGCCCGGCTCGCCGCCGAGCTGCGGCTGGCGCGCCGGGTGGCCGACGCGAGCACCGTGGCGGAGCTGCTGGCGGAGTCCGCGCGCCTGGCCGCGGCAGCCGGCGACGCGCCCACCGCGACCGCGGCCTGGCTGGAGCGGGGGCGGCTGCTCGTGCCGGTGGACCCGCCCGCCGCCCTGGCGGCGCTCGCGGAGGCGCGGGCGGCGGCGCCGGGCGACCCGGCGGTGCTGCGCGTGCAGGCGGACGCGGCCGGGCGCGCCGGCGACCCGCGGCTCGCGCTCGGGGCGCTGCGCGCGCTGCTGGCGGGCGGCGCCGCCGACGCCGCCGAGCTCGAGCTGCGCGCGGCGCGGGCGGCGCTGGACGCGGGCGAGCCGTCCGCGGCGCGCGAGCACGCGGAGCGGGCGCACGCGCTCGAGGCGCCCGGCGCGGGCGCGCTGCTCGCGGAGGTGCTCGCGGCCACCGGCGACGACGCGGCGCGGGCGGCGCTCCTCGAGCGGCTCGGCCGCTGGCTGGAGGCCGCCGAGCTGCACGAGCGCGCCGGCGACCTGCCGCGGGCGCTCGCCGCGTGCGAGCGCGCCGCCGACGATCCGGCCACCACCCAGGCCGCGCTGGCCCGCCTCGCCGAGCTGCGGGCGGCGGGGGGCGACGCGCGGGGCGCCTCGCGGGCGCTGCTGCTGCTCGCGCGGCTCACCGGCGGGCGCGACGGCGCCACCCTGGCGCTGCGCGCGCACGGGCTCGACCCGGCCGGCGAGGCGCTCGACCTGGCCGCGCAGCTCGACCCGTCGTTCGCGCCCGCCCGCGCCCGGCGCGCCGCCGGGCGCGTGGCGGAGGATCCGCGCGGCGCGCTCGGCGACGCGGAGGCGGCGCTGGCCGGCGACGCGCTCCCTGCCGCGGAGCGCGCCGGCCTGCTCGCGCTCGCCGCCGGGGCCGCCGCGGCGTGCGGCGACGCCGGGGCGGCGCGCCGGCACCTCGCCGCCTACTGCGAGGCGGTCCCCGGCGACGACGCGGCGCTGGCGCGCCTCGCCGGGCTGCACCGGCGCGCCGGCGATCCGGCCGGGCTGGAGGCGGCGCTCCGCCGGCGGCTCCCGCCGGCGCGCGGCGCGGACGCCGCCGCGGTGCGGGCCGAGCTGGCCGGGCTCCTCGCCGGGCGCGGCGAGGCGGCCGAGGCCGCGCGGCTCGCGGGCGAGGCGCTCGATCGGGATCCGGCCTGCCTCCCGGCGCTCCGCGTGCTCTGCGCGGCCCCCTGCGCCGGCGCGCTCGCCCCGGCGCAGGCGCTCGACCTCCTCGGGCGGCTCGCCGCCCACCCGCTCGCGGACGCCGCCGAGGCCGCCGCCGCCCAGGCCGGGCGCGCGCGGCTGCTGGCCGCCGCCGGCGATCTCGCGGGCGCGCTCGACGCCGCCCGCGCCGCCGCAGGAGCCGGCGACGACGACGCCGCGCTGGAGCTCCGCGCGGACCTGGCGGCCCGCGCCGGCGCGCCCGCCGAGGCGGCCCGCGCGCTGCTCGCCCGGGCGCTCCGGGCGCGCGACCGCGCCGAGCCGGACGCGGGCGACCGGCTCGCCGAGGCCGGGCTGGCGCTGCTCGCCGCCGGTGCGGCCGAGGACGCGGCCGGCGCCGAGGCGGCGCTGCGCGACGCGCTCGCGCTCGCGCCCGGCCGCGAGAGCGCCCGCGCCGCGCTCTCCGCCCTGGCCGAGCGCGCCCGGGCGCGCGGGGACGCCGCCGCCGAGCGGGACGCGCTCGCCGCGCTGGTGCCGCTGCTCCCCACCGGCGCGAAGCCCGCGGCGCTCCTGCGCCGGGCCGCGCTCGCGGCCGCGCTCGGCGACCGCGCCGGCGCGCTCGCCGCCGCCGAGGAGGCCCGCGCGCTCGCCCCGCGGGATCCCGCCGCGGTCGAGGCGGCGCGCGCGGCCGCGGAGGCCGCCGGGGACCTGGGCGCGGTGGCCGACCGCCTGGAGGACCTGGCCGCGCTGGAGCCGGCCTCGGCCGGGCGGCGGCGGCTCGAGCGCGCCGGCCTGCTGGCGCGCCTCGGGCGCGCCGCCGAGGCCGACCGCGCCTACGCGGCGGCGCTGGCGGCGCTCCCGCCCGACCGCGGGCTCGCCGAGGAGCACGCCGCGTTCCGGCGCGCGCACCTGCCCGCCCGCCCCGCCGGCGAGCCGCTCGAGGCGTACGCGCGCCGCGCGCCGGCGCCGCGCGACGCGGCCCGGGCGCTCCGCGCCGCGGCGGCGCTGGCGCTCGCGCAGGGCGATCTCGCCGGCGCCATCCGCGCCGCGCGCCGCGCCTACGCCCGCACGCAGGACGACCTCGCCTTCGCGGCGCCGCTGCTGGCGCGCGTCCTCTACCTGGGCGGCGCGTCCGGCGAGGCGCTGGTGGTGCACCGGCGCCTGCTCGAGGCCGGCCTCGGCGCGCTCCCGCCCGAGGACGCGCTCGCGCTGGCGCGCCAGCTCGCCGAGCTGGCCGAGGACCGGGGGGAGCGCGCGCTCGCGCTGGCCGCCCTGGGCGAGGTCCTGGCGCGGCGCCCGCAGGATCTCGACGCCGCCGTGCAGCGGCTGGCGCTGGACGACGACCCGGAGCGCGGCGCCCGCCTCGTGCTCGCGGCGGCGGAGGCGGCCCGGTCCGGCGCGGCGCGGGCCGACGCGCTCGGGCGCGCCGCGACGGCGCTGCTCGCCGGCGGCCGGCCCGACCTCGCCCGCGACCTCTACCGGCGGGCCCGCGCCGCCGCCGCGGCCGATCCGGCCCGCAGCGCCGCGCTGTCCGAGGCGCGCGCCGGGGCGCTGGCGCGGGCCGGCGCGCCCGAGCCCGAGCGGCTCGACGCGCTGGGCGAGGCCGCCGACCTCGCGCTCGACGCCGGCGAGCCGGACGCCGCGCGGCGGCTGCTCGCCGACGCGGTGGTGCTGGCCCGCGCCCTCGATCGCCCCGCGGAGGCCGCCCGGCTCTCGCTCCAGCTCGACGCGCTCGCGGCCGCGGCCGGCGACTTCGCCGCGGCGGCCGCGCACGCCCGCGCCGCCGGCGCGCTGCTGCTCGACGCCGGCGATCCGGCCGGCGCCGCCGAGGCGCTGGAGCGCGCGGTGGCCGCCGCGCCGGGCGAGGCGGAGGGCGTGGCGCTGCTGGAGCGCGCCGCGCACGCGCTGGGCGGCGCGGGGACGCCGCACCTCGCCCGCGCGCTCGCCGCCCGGGCCGCCGCGGCCGCGCCCGGCCCCGCCCGCGCCGCGGCGCTGGTGGCGCTCGCGGACGTGCACGCGGCCGCCGGGGCCACCGGGCCGGCCGAGGCCGCGCTGAGGGAAGCGCTCGCGCACGAGCGCGGGAGCGCCGCCGCCCGCGAGCGGCTCACCGCGATCCTGAGCGCGACCGGCCGCGATCCGGAGGTCGCGCGGATGCTGCTGGAGCGCGCCGAGCGCGAGGCCGACCCGGCGGCGCGCGCCCGCATGCGGCGCGACGCGGTGACCCGGCTGGCCGCCTCGCCGGATCCCGCCGACCGCGCCCGCGCCGCCGAGGCCTGCGCCGCGCTGGCCACCGAGGGGCCGGCCGATCCGGTGGCGCTCCGCGCGGCCGCGGCGCTGCTCCGCGACCTGGGCCGCCGCGAGGAGGCGATCCCGCTGCTCGCCGCGCTGGTGCGCGCCGACCCGGACGACGAGGACGCCGCCCGCGAGCTGGCGCACGCGTACGCCGACCGCCACCTGGAGCGCGCCGAGCTGTTCCTCGGCCGCGCCGCGCACGCGCGCGGGCCGGCGCGCGCCGGCCGCCTGCGCGAGGCGGCGCGGGCGCTGCACGCGGCCGGCGAGGACGGGCGGGCGCGGGCCGCGCTGCGCGACGCGTTCGACGCCTGGCCCGCGGACGACGGCGCGTTCGTGGCGGCGCTGCGCGAGGCGGCCGCCGACCCGGAGCGGCTCGACGGCGTGCTCTCCGCCCGCGCCGCGGCGGTGCCGGCCGAGGCGGCGAGCTGCCACCGCGCGCGCGCCGACGCGCTGCTCGCGTTCGGCGAGGGCGAGCGCGCCGCCGCCGCGTACGAGGCCGCGCTCGCGGCCGCGCCCGGGGACGTGGAGACGCTCGCGGCCCTGGCCGCGTGCCTGGCCGCGACCCGCGGCCCGGCCGCCGCGGCCGAGCTGGACCGCGGCCTGGTGGCGTGGGCCGGGGAGGCGCGCGGCGCCGTGCCCGCCTCCGCCGAGGCGGCGGCGCGGTACCGGCTCGGCCTCGCCGCCTGGGCCGAGGGCCGCGCCTCCGACGGGATCGCGCACCTGGAGCGGGCGCTCGCGCTCGCGCCCGCCGACGAGCGCGCCGGCATCGCCTGGGCGGCGCTGGCGCACGGGCACGCCGCGCTGGGCGACCCGGCGCTGGCGCTCGCCGCCGCCCGCAGCCGCGCCGAGCGCGCGCTCGCGCTGGGCCTGGCCGAGGAGCGCCGGGTGGCGCTGGAGGCCGCCGCGGAGCTGGCCGAGGGGCTCGGCGACGCGGGCCGCGACGCGGCCGAGCTGCTGGAGGCCCTGCTCCAGCTCCGCGCCCGCGACGGCGAGGGGCCGGAGGCGCTCGCGGCGCTGGCCGGGCGCGCCGCCGCGGCGCTGGACGCGGCCGGCGAGCCGGCGCGGGCCCGCGAGGCGCGCGCGCTCGGCGGCCTGGAGCCGGCCGCGCCGGACGCCGCGCCGCCGCCCGCGGCGCCGCCGGCCGGCGCGCGCGAGGCGGCCCGCGCGGCCGCGGAGCGCGCGCTCTCCTCCGAGGATCCCGCCGAGCGCGCCGAGGCGTTCACCGCCGCGGCCGAGGCGCTGGCCCGCGCCGGCGCGCCCGACGACGAGGTGCGCGGCGCGCTCGAGCTCGCCGCCGGCGCCGACCCGGACGCGCCCGGCCCGTGGCGCGCGCGGGCGCGCCTGGAGGCCGCCTGGGGCGAGCCGCTGGCCGCGGCCCGCGCGCTCCTGTCGGCCTCCATCCGCAGCGACGGCGACGAGGCGTCGCGCAGCGCGCTCGAGGCCGCGCGGCTGTTCGAGGACGCCGGCGCCCACGGCGACGCCGCGCGCGCGTACCGGGCCGCGGTGCTGGCGCGGCCCGGCTGCGTGCCCGCCCGCACCGTGCTCGCGGAGGAGGCGCTCGCCGCGGGCGATCCCGGCGCGGCGGTCGAGCACCTCCGGGCCATCCCCGAGGCCGGGCTCGCCCCCGACGCCCGCACCGCGCACCGCCGGCGCCTCGCCCGCGCGCTGGACGCGGCCGGCCGCGCCGGCGAGGCCGAGGCGCTCTACGCCGAGCTGCTCGCGGCCGATCCGGGCGACCCCGAGGCGTTCGAGCGCGCGGCCGCGCTGGCGCTCGCGCGCGGCGCCCTCGACGCGTGGCTCGACCTGGCCCAGCTCCACGAGCAGGCGCTCGCGGCCTGGGGCCAGACCGCGCGGCGGCGCGACCTGCGCCAGGCCCGCGGCGAGCGCTTCGCCGCGGCCGGGCACCTCGAGGCGGCGCGCGGCGCGTTCCTGTCGGTGCTGGAGCTGGATCCGGTGCACCCGCCCGCGCTGGACGCGCTGGCGGCGCTCGACGGCCGGCGCGACGGGTGGGCCGAGGCCGCCGCGGGCCTCGCGGCCGAGGCCGGCGCCGCCGGAGACCCCGCCGAGGCCGCCGCGCTGCACCTGCGGCGCGCCCGCATCCTGCTCGACCGGCTCGGCGACGAGGACGCCGCGGCCGCGACGCTCCACGACGCGCTCGCGGCGGCGCGCGCCAGCGGCACCGCCGCCGCGCTGCGCGGCGCCGAGGAGGCGGAGGCGCTGCTCGCCGGGATGGGCCGCCCGGCGGCGCCGCCCGCGGCGGAGCCGGACCCGATCGCCCCGCGCGCGCCCGCCGCCGACCCGGTCGCCGAGGTGCTGCGGGCGCAGGCGGCCGCGGCCGAGGGCGTGGCCCGGGCCGAGCTGCTGGAGCGCCTCGCCGGCCACCTCGAGCGCGCCGGCGACGCGCCGGGCGCCGCGGACGCGCTGATCGAGGCGCTCGAGGCCGACCCCGAGCGCGACCTCACCTGGTCCTGGCTCCTGTCGGTGGCCTCCGGCGACGTGACGCGGCTCGCCCGCGCCGAGGCCATCCGCGCCCGGAGCGCCGAGCCCGCCCCCGCCGAGCTGCCGCCGCCCGCCGGGTGGTCGGACGAGGAGATCGCGCTCGCGGCCGAGGGGCCGGGCGCGCTGCCCGCCACGCCCGCGGTGGGCGCCGAGCTCGGGCCGGACCACCCGCTGCCGGTCGCGGAGCTGGCGGCCCGCGGGCGCGCCTGCCTGCAGGCCGCGGAGTGGGAGCCGGCGCGCGCCTGGCTCGCGGAGGCGCTGGCCCGCGACCCCTCGGATCTGACGCTCGCCCGCGACCTCTCGCGCGCCGCCGAGAAGCTGGGCCGCTTCGACGACTACGTGCGCCTGGGCGAGGCCTGCGCCGACGCCATCGCCGCCTACGACCCGCTCGCCGCCGCGGCGCGGCTGCGCCACTTCGCCGAGCTGCTCCGCACCCGGCTCGGCGACCCGGAGCGCGCCGCGGTGATGCTGGAGAAGGCGCTCTCGCTCGTGCCGGACGACTTCGAGGCCCAGCGCGAGCTGCTCGTGGCCCGGGCGGCGCGCCCGGAGACGCAGGCCCGCGCGGCGGACGGCTGGCTGGAGCTGGCGCGGCGCGATCCCTCCGACGCGACCGCGCTCGCCGAGGCGAGCGCGCTGTGCGCGGCCCTCGCGGCCGCCGAGCGGACCGGCGCGGAGGACTCCGCCCGCCTCGCCGAGCGCGCGCGCCTGGCCGCCTCGCTCGCCGCGTTCGCCGATCCGTCGCGGAGCGCGCCCGCGGGGGCGCCGGTCGCCGCGCACCTGCCCGCGGCGCTCCGCGAGCGCGTCGCGGCGCCGGGCGCGAACGGCCCCTGCGCGCGCCTGGTCTCGCTGCTCGCGCCGTGGCTCGAGCCGCTGTTCCCGGCCGACCTCGCCGCGCGCGGCGCCGGGCCCGCCGACCGGCTCGCGCCCGCCGCCGCGCCGGCGCTGCACGCCGCGCTGGAGCGGGCCGCGCGGGCGCTCGAGGCCCGCCCGCACGCGGCGCTCCTCGGCGCCCGCCCCGGGCGCGAGGTGGTCATCGAGAACACCCGGCCGCCCTCGGTGGTGCTGCCGGCCGGCCTCGCCGGCCTGCCGGAGGGGGCGCTCGCGTTCCTGGCCGCCCGCACGCTCGACCTCGTCGAGCACGGGTGGGCGCTGCTCGGGAAGTTCGCGCCGCGCGACGTCGCCATCCTGCTCGAGCTGGCCTGCCGCTTCGGCGGTGGCGCGCCGCCCGCCATGGGCCTCCCCGCCGCGCACGCGGGCGCGTTCCTCGCCGCGCTGGAGCGGACCGTGCCCGGCGAGGTGAGCGCCACCGCGGCCGCGCTGGCCGGCCCGGCCGCGGCGGAGCTCCGCACGCTCGACCCGCGCGCGCTCGCGGCGGCGGTGCGCCGGACCGCGAACCGGGTGGGCCTGCTCCACGCCGGCGACCCGGGCCACGCGCTCCGCACGCTCGCGTTCCTAGACCGGCGCCTCGACGGCGGGCCGCTCGATCCGGTCGAGGCGCTCGCCCTCCCCGACCTCCGCGACCTGGCGCTCCTGGCCCTGTCGGATCCGTTCGTCGAGCTCCGGGTCGCGGTGCTAGGCTAGCCGGCCCCGTGCCTCGCCCTCCGTCCCACCGCGCGCCGCGCGCGCTCTCCCTCGCCGGAGCCGTCCTGCTCGGCGCGCTCGGCCCCACCGCGTGCCGCAGCGACGGCGCCGAGGACTGCCCGGGCGAGGTCGTGGGCGTGTTCGGCCTGCAGGCGCGCCGCGTGGACGCCTCGACCGCCTGCACGGTCGAGCCGGCGGGCGGCTGGGCCGCGACGGTGCCGGAGACGATCCCGGCCGAGCTCGCCGGCGATCCGGCGGCCGTGTTCCCGGTGACGCTGGCGCAGGACCCGCGCACCGGGGCGGTGGCGCTCTGCACCGGCCGCGACCACGAGGCGGTGCTGCGCGGGGTCCGGAGCGGCGACCACGTCCAGGCCGCGGCGGCGGCCGGCGAGGCCGTGCTGAGCGCGTGCGCCGCCACCTGCACCGCGGCGCTCACCGTCGCGATCGAGGGCGACCTCGCGTTCCCGGCGGGCGGGCCGCCCACGCTGGCGGGGACGCTGGTGGAGACCTACGGGGCGACCGGCGGCGCGTGCGCGCCCTGCGCGCTCCCCTGCACCGCGAGCTACGCGTTCACCGCGGTGGCCCGCTAGGATCCTGGAATGGCGAAGGCGACGAGCGAGGCGCGGCGCGCGGTGGTGCTCCTGTCGGGAGGGCTCGACTCGAGCACCTGCCTGGCGGTGGCGCGCGCCGAGGGGCTGGAGGCGCACTGCCTCTCGGTGGACTACGGGCAGCGGCACAAGGGCGAGCTGGCGCGGGCGCGGCGCATCGCGCGGGCGCTCGGCGCCGCCGGCCACCGCGTGGTCAAGGTGGACCTCTCCGCGTTCGGCGGCTCGGCGCTCACCGACGCGGCCATCGCGGTGCCGAAGGGGCGCAGCGAGGCGCGGATGGCGCGGGACATCCCGGTCACCTACGTGCCGGCCCGCAACACCGTCATGCTCTCGCTCGCGCTCGCCCACGCCGAGGTGATCGGCGCGGAGCAGATCTTCGTGGGCGTGAACGCCATCGACTACTCCGGCTACCCGGACTGCCGGCCGGCCTTCCTGCGGGCGTTCGAGCGCCTGGCGAAGGTCGCGACCCGGGCCGGGGTGGAGGGGCGGCCGCTCCGGATCCGCGCGCCCCTGCTCAGGCTCTCCAAGGCGGGGATCGTCCGGCTGGGCACGAAGCTCGGCGTCCCCTACCGCATGACCCTCTCGTGCTACGACCCGATCCGCGGCCGCGCCTGCGGCCGGTGCGATGCCTGCCGCCTGCGCCGAAAGGGATTTGCCGAGGCGGGGGTGCAGGACCCAACTCAATACGCGAAGTGACCGGCCCAGGGCCGGCGGAGGAGACCCGCAAGGATGCCGCAGATCACGAGGAAGTACCCCGGCAAGAAGGCCGGTGAGATCTACGAGAAGGTGGACGAGGTGATGGACCGCCTCGCCCAGAAGCTGTCACTCGACTACCAGAAGGACGGCGGCGCGAAGACCGGCAAGGTCTCGAAGATGGGCGTCAGCGGCGCCTACGCGGTGAAGGACGAGGAGGTCGTCATCGACCTCAAGTTCCCGATGCTGGTCCCCGGCTCGATGCGCCAGAAGGTCCAGGACGACATCGAGCGGAAGCTGGACGGGCTGTTCGGGTAGCGCCCCCGCTCCCTCGACTCCGCGCTTCCCGCCAGGACATGGCGCTCGCCCTGAGCGTGGGCGAGCCGGGGGCTCGCCGGAGTCGAAGGGTCGGGATGAGCGGGCGGAGTCGAAGGGCTAGTCCAGCGGCACCACGATCGCCCCGGCGCGCTCGTTCATGCGCTCCACCGCGGCGTAGATCGCCTGCAGCGGCGAGTCGCCGGACCCGCTCGCGGACTTGAGCGCGGTCCGGCGCCGCTTCGCGGACGGGCCGGCCACGATGCGGGCGCCGGCGCGCCCGTGCAGCGCGTCCGGCCAGACCCGGACCTGCATGCCGGCGCGGTAGAGCGCGAGCAGGACACGTCCCATCTCTGCGGCGACGCGTTCGTCGGCGTAGGTCATCGAGCGTTCCGTGGTGCGATCCCGCCGGGTCCGGCCGCGAGGCATGGCCCCATCCTCCCGGAATCCGGCGTTCGGCTGCGCATCCTAGCGGGGGTGCCTGACAGCGCCAGTTTCCGGCCCCGCCGGTCGGGTGCGGCCGGATCGGCCAGGCCCCAACAGGCCCCGCCCGCCCGGCACCCCGGCGGCTTCTCGCCCCCGCGCGGCACGGCTACGTTCAGGGTGCATGATCGCGCGCTGGACGAGCTTCGCCGTGGGGCTGGCGCTCCTGCTCGCGCCGCTCGTGCTGGGCTACGGCGAGGTCGGGCCCATCCTGCACGACGTGGCGGTGGGGCTGCTCGTCTGCATCGGCACGGTCGCGGCGATCGAGTGGGCGCCGGCGCGGTACGCGCTCGCGGCGCCGGCCGCGTGGCTGGTCTGGACCGGCCGCGGCGCCACCGAGCCCGCCGCCGGCGTGGCCGAGATGACCGCCGGCGCGGCGCTGCTGGTGCTCGCGTTCGTGCCCGGCGCCCGCGCGGTCCCGCGGCTCGGGCGCGTCGGGCGGGAAGATCGGCCGGATCACGCCCGCGCCTGACGCGGCGCTCCGCCCCCGCTCCGGATCCCGCATCGCGTACAATCCGCCCGTGCCCGCCGCCGCCCCCGTCGCGATCGCCCACGCCGGAGCGCCCGCGCGGTGAGCCCGCCGCGCACTCGCGCTCCCGCCGATCCCACGCGAACCGCGATCGACGCGCTCGCGCCGCTGCCGCCCGCGGATCAGCTCGCGGTGGCCGCGGCGCACCTGGGCGGCGCCCCGCAGGCCGTCCTCGCCGCGCTCGGGCTCCGCGCCGGCTCCGAGCTCGACCCCTCGCCGGAGCGGCTCGACGGCACCCTGCTGGACGCGCTCTGCGCGCGCGCGCTGGCCGGCGCGGACGGCGCGGTGTTCACCCCGCCGGCCGAGGCGCGCGCGCTCGCGGCGCTGGGGCTCGCCCACGCGGCCGCGCGGCGCGGCGGGCCGGCGCCGGCGGACGCGGCGGCGGCGCTGCTCGCGGGGCGCCCGCTGCCGGCGCTGGCGCGCGCGCTCGACGGCCTGGCGGTGCTCGACCCGGCCTGCGGCGGCGGCGCGCTGCTCGCCGCGGCCGAGCGCCTGGCGCGCGGCGTGGGCGCGCGGCTGCGGCTCGCCGGGATCGACCTCGCGCCGCTGGCCGCCCGGGCCGCGGAGGCGCGGCTCGCGCTCCTCGGGGCCCGTGCCGCGATCCGCCGCGGCGACGCGCTCGCCGCCCCGTGGCCCTCCGCCGACCTGGTGCTCGCGAACCCGCCGTTCCTGCGCCACGAGCGGCTCGCGGCCGCCGCGAAGGCCCGCGCCGCCGCGGCGAGCGGGCTGGGGCGGCAGGCCGACCTCTCCGCGCACTTCGCGGCGGTGGCGCTGCGGCACGCGCCCGTCGCGGCGCTGGTGTGGCCGCGGGCGCTCGACGTGTCGCGCTCCTCGGAGCCGCTGCTCGCCGACGCGCGGGCGCGCGGCGGGTTCGCGGTGCGCCTGCGCTCGCGCGCGGCGGGCAGCTTCGCCGCGTCGGTGGACACCGCGCTGGTGGTGTGGGCGGAGGGCGCCGCCGATGCACCGGCCGCCGAGGCCTCGGTGCCGCTCGCCGCGCTCTCCGACGCGGAGCTCTCGGCGCTGGCCCGGGGCGCGGGCGGCCGGCGCGTCCGGCTGCGCCGCCCGCGGGCGGCGGCCCCGCGTGGCGCCACGACCCTGGGCGCGCTCTGCGAGGTGCGCTTCGGCACGAAGAGCGGGTGCAACGCGTTCTTCCACCTCGCCCCGCTCGGCGGCGGCCGCTACGCGTCGCCGCTCGCCGGCGAGGTCCGGCTCGCGCCCGCCGACGTCGTGCCGCTGCTCGCCTCGCTGAAGGAGGCGCGCGCGCCGGAGCTGGCCGAGCCACAGGGCGTCCTGTTCCGCCCGCCGGCCGCGCCCGGCGCCGCGGCGCGCCGCTACCTCGCGCTCGGCGAGGCGGCCGGGGTGCACCGCCGCCCGAGCTGCGCGGGCCGCGCGCCCTGGTGGCGGCTCGCGCCGGGCCGTGGTCCGGCGCCGCTCCTCTACCCGGCCAAGGTGGGCGCGCGGGCGTTCGCGTTCCTGAACGAGGCGGGGCTGTGGGAGGACAAGAAGTGGCACGCGCTGTTCCCGCGCGCCGGGGCGCCGCCCGCCTGGCAGCTCGCGCTCCTGCTCGCCGCGACGCCCATCCGGCTGGCGGTGGACGAGGGCGCGCGCCAGCTCACCGGCGCGCAGGCCATCGCCGACGTGGACTGCCGCGTGCTCGCCGCCGCGCCGTTCCCGCCGGCGGACGCGATCCGCGCCGCGGCCGGGGAGCTCGCCACGCTCCGCGCCGCGCTGGCCCGCGATCCGGTCACCACCGACCTGCGCGCCACGCTGGACCGGCCGGCCCAGCGGGCGCTCGACCGGCTGGCCGGTCGCCTGCTCGGCGAGACGGCGGCGGGGGTGGAGCGGCAGCGCGACGCGCTCGCGGAGCGGGTGGCGGCGCGCCTCGCGCACGCGGCCGAGGTGCGGCGCCTCCTGCTGCGGGCCGGCTAGTCTCGAGGCGGCTCGCGCGCCGGATCGAAGGCGTCGAGATCCGGCAGGACGTCCGCGGCGCGCCGCGGCAGGGTCGCGACGTAGGTCGTGCCGGCGCGCGTCCGGATGCGCGCGAGCTCCCCGCGATGCTGCAGCATGATCTTGCGCGCGGCCGCGACCCGCAGCGTGCCGACCTCGTCGTCGGCGCCGTCCGGTCGCACGCCGCGCTCGAAGAAGGTCACGAGCGTGTCGCCCCGGTCGAGCGGGCGCGCGAACTGGACGCGCACCACCACGATGTCTTCGTGCTCCCGCCAGCGCAGCGAGACCCGCTCCTCCGCCCGGGTCCGCTTCAGCGCGTCCTCGAGCAGGATCGTCACCGCGTACGCGATCCGGCGCGGATCCCACTCCCCCGCCCCCTCGCGCTCGGCGTCCGGCGCGTACTCGACCGCGCGGTCCGGGTACCTCGCCGCGACGTCGTCGATCGCGCTGCGGCAGAGCTCGGAGAGCGTGGTCGGCTGGAGGTCGAGCGGGAACTCCTCGTGCTCGGTCCCACGGTTCGGGTTCCGGTCGGCGGCCGGGGCCTGGCGGCCGAGGAGCAGCTCGCTCCCCCGGTCCATCGCGCTGGTCTCGATCGTCATGTCGTGCTCCGGAGCTGGGGGCCCGCACCGCGGACCTCGTTCGTGTAGGGAAAGGCCGGGCGACGTGAGGAAATTCCGGCCGCCCCTTCGGATGGTGGGCAGCGTCGAGCACACGCGCCGCGGCCACTCGGGCGCGATCGCGAGCACGGCGCGCGGACGGCTTCCGAGGCGGCGCTCGCTCCCACGCCCGCCGGCGGCTGCCTGCACCATCCGCCCCGCGCGCCCATCTTTCGCGCGCGAAGGGAGCGCACATGGCGCGCGAGCGGCGAAGGCAGCGCGGGCGGCGCACGGTCGGGTACGCGGTGGTCGGCCTCGGGCACATCGCGCAGGCGGCGGTGCTGCCGGCCTTCGAGCACGCGCGGGGCACCTCGCGCCTCGCGGCGCTCGTCTCCGGCGACGCCACCAAGCGCAAGGCGATCGGCAAGCGCCACGGCGTGCCGACGTTCGGGTACGAGGACCTCGACGACGTGTTCGCCCGCGAGGACGTGGACGCCGTCTACATCGCGCTGCCGAACACCGAGCACGCCGCCTGCGCGGTCCGGGCGGCGCGCGCGGGCGTGCACGTCCTCACCGAGAAGCCGATGGCGACCTCCGAGGACGACTGCCGCGCGATGATCGCCGCCGCCGAGGAGGGCGGCGTGAAGCTGATGGTGGCGTACCGCCTCCACTTCGATCCGGCCACGCTGGAGACGGTCGAGCTGGTGCGGTCCGGGAAGCTCGGCGAGCCGCGCTTCTTCTCGTCCGACTTCTCCTACCAGGTGGAGCCGGGCAACATCCGCACCGACGCGCGCCTGGGCGGAGGCGCGATCTGGGACCTCGGCCCGTACTGCGTGAACGCCGCGCGCTACCTGTTCGGCGCGGAGCCGATCGAGGTCTTCGCGATGGAGGCGCTGGCGCGCGACCGGCGCTTCCACGGCGTGCCCGAGGCCTGGTCGGTCATCCTGCGCTTCCCCGACGAACGGCTGGCGACGCTGACGTGCAGCTTCGGCGCCGCCCCCGTGGACGCCTGCCGCCTGGTCGGCACGAAGGGCGACGTGCGCCTCGAGCCGGCGTTCGAGTACGTCGGGAGCCTCGTCCGCCACCTCACCCTCGACGAGCGCACCAGGACGAAGAAGTACCCGCCGTCCGACCAGTTCGCGCCGGAGCTGGTCCATTTCTCGCGCTGCGTCCTCGAGGACCGCGAGCCCGAGCCGGACGGCTGGGAGGGGCTCGCCGACGTGCGGATCATCGAGGCCGCGCTTCGCTCCGCGCGGGAGCGCCAGCCGGTGCGGCTCGAGCCGATCGAGCGCCGCCGCCGGCCGCGGGCGAAGCAGGCCATGCACCGGCCGCCGGTGGCGAAGCCCGACGTCGTGCACGCGCAGGCGCCGTCGCAGTGAGGGCGTCGCCGGGGCGCGATCGACGCGGCCACCCGCCCGGCAGCTCGCGGGCGAGCGGCGTCCAGCGCCTCAGCCGCGCGGCGTCTCGCGCGCCTGGCAGTCCGGGCAGGTCCCCACCAGCTCGTGGTGGTGCGCCTCCAGCCGGAACCCGTACCTCGAGGCCACCTCGCGCTGCAGGATCTCGAACGCCTCGAACTCGAACTCGACCACCCTCCCGCAGCGGGAGCAGACCAGGTGGTCGTGGTGGTGCCGCCCGAAGGTGGTCTCGTAGCTGCGGGCGTCGCCGGCCACGATGGCCGGCTCGAGGATGCCCGCCTCGGCGAGCAGCGGCAGGGTCCGGTACACGGTCGCCTTGGACCCGCGGATCCCGCGCTGCTTCAGGTCGGCGATGAGCTCGTCGATGGGGTAGTGCCCCTGGCGCGCCAGGGCGGCCTCGACGATGGCGGCGCGGGCCTCGGTGAGGCGGAGGTCCCGCTGGTGCAGGAACCGCTCGAAGCGCTCCAGCGCCTCGCGCGTGCGACCGTCCACGCCTTCCGCGCGTCCCTCGCTCACATCGCCATACCTAGCGAGCGGGGGACCCTCCCGTCAACGCGGCCCCGAAATACCCCCCGCCCGCCCGGGCGTTCACCTGGGCGCGCGCTCGCCTGCGCGTCCACCGCCCGCCCATCCGATAATGCAGCCCACCGTGCCCTCCTCCTCCCGTCCCCTCTTCCCGCCCGCCCTGCTCGCCGCGGCCCTCGCCGCCGTCTTCCCCGCCGCCGCGCTCGCCGCGGACCCACCCGCCGCGCTCGCCACGCCCCCGCGCGCCGTGCCCGCCGCCGACGCGCCCTCCCGCGACGCGCCCTCCCGCGAGGCGGCCCGCGCGCTCGCCGCGATCGTGGACGGCTCGCCGCTCGCCGGCGCGCGGGTCGGGATCCTGGTCTCGGCGATCGACACGGGCGAGGTGGTCTACGCGCGCGACCCCGACGTCCTGCTCAACCCGGCCTCCAACGTGAAGCTGGTGACGAGCGCCGCCGCGCTGGCGCGGCTCGGGCCCGAGTACCGCTTCGCGACCGAGATCCTGGTCGAGCCGAAGGCCGGCGCGGCGCGGGCGCTCTACGTGCGGGGCAAGGGCGATCCGTCGATCGTGACCGAGCGGCTCTGGGCGATGGCGGGCGACCTCCAGCACCTCGGCGTGAAGCGCGTCGGCGAGCTGGTGGTGGACGAGGGCTTCTTCGACGGCGAGCGCACCGGCCCCGGCTACGACCAGGAGGAGGGCGATCGCGCGTACCTCGCGCCCGCCGGCGCGCTGTCGCTCAACTTCAACGCGGTGGCGGTGCACGTCGGGCCGGGCGACCGGCGCGGCGCGCGCGGCCGGGTGGAGCTCGAGCCGGCGAGCGACTACCTCGAGATCGAGAACCGCACCACCACGGTGCGCGCGGGCTCGCCGCGGCGCGTGATCATCGAGTCGGTCGCGCGCGGCGGCAAGCAGCGGATCGTGGTGAAGGGGCGCGTGCCGCTCGGCAGCCGGGTGCAGCCGCAGTGGCGCCGCATCGAGGACCCGGCGCTCTACCTCGGCCACACGCTGGCGCGGCTGCTCGAGCTGCGCGGGGTGAAGGTCGGGAAGGTGCGCGCCGGGGCCACGCCCGAGGGCGCGCGGCTGGTGCTGGTGGCGCAGTCGGATCCGCTCGGCGAGATCGTGCGCCGGCTCAACAAGACGTCGAACAACTTCGTGGCGGAGCAGCTCCTGAAGACGCTCGGCGCCGAGGTGAAGGGCGCGCCGGGGACCTGGCCGAAGGGCGTGCAGGTCGTCGAGGAGTTCCTGGCCGAGGCGGGCGTGCCGCGCGGCACGTACGTGATGAAGAACGGCTCCGGCCTGAACGACACGAACCGCTTCAGCGCCCGGCAGCTCGTGACGCTGCTCCGCGCCATGTACGGCCGGTTCCCGCTCCAGCCCGAGTACCTGGCCTCGCTGCCGGTGGCCGGCCGCGACGGCACCATCCGCTGGCGGATGGAGGGCACCGAGGCCGCCGGCCGGCTCCGGGCCAAGACCGGCACGCTCGAGAACGTCACCAGCCTGTCCGGCTACGTGGAGGACGGCGCGCACCGGACGCTCGCGTTCGCGGTGCTGGTGAACGACTACCCGGGCCGCTCCGCCGGCGTGCGCCGCGCGGTGGACGCGCTCGGCGCTGCGCTGGCCGCGAGCGGCGGGCCGCCGGCGGGCCTCGCGGCGGCGGTGGCGCAGGGCAAGGAGCCCGGGCCGGCGGCGGTCGTGCCGGTCGCCGCGACGCTGGACCTCGCGCGCTCGGCGCAGCCGTACTACGCGCTCGCCCGCACCGGCGACCCGCGCAACGAGCCGTTCCTGCGCGGCGCGCTGCGGGCCGAGAGCGACCCCGCGCTCCGGCTCGCCATCGGCGAGGCGGTCTACCTGTCCGACCCCGAGGGCGAGGCGGCGCGGCGGAGCTTCCTCGACCAGGTCACCCCCGACGCGCGCGTCCTCGGCCGGCTCTGGTCGGCCATGGGCACCGAGGAGCCGCCGCCGGTGATCCCCTCCCTCGCCGAGCTCGCCGGCGAGGGCGTGCCCGAGGCGCTCGCGAAGCTGGTCGAGCTCGCGCCCGCCGCCGCGCTCGACGGCGCGCTCGCGGGGCACCTCGCCGAGGCGCTCGCCGGCGTGGCTGCGTCCGCGCCCGACGAGCTGGTCCAGGCGCTCCGGGCCGCGCGCGCCTCCGACGCGGACGCCGCGGTCGGCGCGCTCGCCGCCGGGCTGGCGCGGAGCGACGAGCGCGAGCACCCCTTCCCGCCCGCGCTGGCCGCGCTCGCGGCCCGGCAGGACGAGCTCGGCGCGTACGCCCGCACGCTCGGCCCGCGGCTCGAGGAGGCCCGCCACGCCGCCGAGGCGGTCCGCACCGCGCCGGCGCTGGTGCCCGTGGGCGGTGCGGTGGTGCCGGCCTCCGGCCGGTAGCCGCCCGCCGGGCCGGTCGACCCGGGTGTCAGAGGGCTGGGCTAGGCTCCAGCCTTCACTCACGACGCCTGCGGCCAGCGCAGGCCACGCAAGGAGAGCGACGCCATGGTGAACAGGGTCATCCTCGTCGGGAACCTCGGGAAGGATCCGGAGGTCCGGTACACGTCCGGCGGCCAGGCGGTCGCGAACCTCCGCATCGCCACCTCCCGCTCCTGGACCGACAAGCAGTCCGGGCAGCGCAAGGAGGAGACGGAGTGGCACGACGTCGAGGTCTGGGGGAAGCAGGCCGAGCAGTGCGGTGAGTACCTCGCGAAGGGCCGCCAGGTCTACGTCGAGGGCCGGCTCAAGACCGACAAGTGGCAGGACAAGCAGTCCGGCCAGGAGCGCTCGAAGGTGAAGGTGGTCGCCGAGACCGTCCGGTTCCTGGGCGGTGGCGGCGGCGCCGGCCGCGGCGCCGGCGGCCCCGGCCGCCAGCACGGCCCCGACGACGGTCCTCCGGGCGGCTTCGAGGAGCCGGATTCCGGGCCTGGTCCCGGCTTCGGCGGTGGTGGGGGCGGCGGCGGCGGTGGGCCGGACGACATCCCGTTCTAGCCGGCGCGCATCGCGGGCAGCACCGACGGCGGGGGCCACTGGCCTCCGCCGTCTTCCGTTCGAGGCCATGGCGCCCCGCGGGCCCGGAGGTGCGCGCCTGTCGGCGCGGCGCGCATTTCCGGTGTTCGCTCTCCGTGCGATAAGGCGGCATGTCCTTCTGGAGGCGATGGCTGGGCCGAGGCGCGTCCGAGGTGGAGCCTGCCGGCGAGGCGCCGGCGGCGGAGATGCCGGAGTTCCCCTTCCCGCTGGTCGCGGTTCCGGGCCGCGTCGCGCTCGAGGAGTGGCAGCGCCTGCGCGAGGCGTGGCGGCCGGAGGGTGCGTGCCCGGTGCTGCTCGGCACGCGCGAGCAGGTGGAGTCCGCGCGGGAGGGACTGGAGGGCGGCGACGCGGCGGCGATGCTGAAGGCCGCCGAGGCCCTCGACGCGCGCGAGGTGCTCGATCGCCGGCGGCGCGAGCTGGAGCAGGACTACGCCGAGGATCCGCCGGACGACGACGAGACCGGCCTCTTCGTCCCGCTGGGCGCCTGGCCCGCCGCGCCGTCGCGCGGCCACCAGCTCGGCGCGCACTGCGACATCACCACCGACCGCCCGCATCCGGTCGTGTACCTCGCGCGGATCCCGACCGTGCGCTCCTGGGAGGCCTTCGCCTACCTGAACTACGGTGCGTGGAACGCGTGCCCGGCGACCGAGGAGCACGTCGCGCTGCACCGCCACTGGCACGAGCGCCACGGCTCGGAGATCTACGCGATCGCCGGCGACGTGGTGGAGTGCTGGGTGCCGCGCCCGCCCGAGGATCGCGCCGGCGCGGAGGCGCTCGCGCGCGAGCAGTGCCTGTACTGCGACGACATCGTGCACCAGGGGACGCAGACGCTGCTGAACCTCGCGGCCGAGCTGAAGGGCTCGCACGCGTGGTTCTTCTGGTGGGACTGACGGCGCCGCGCTCAGCTCGACACGGGCGGGGCTTGCCGGGCGCGCGCGCCACGCTCAGCGGCGCGCGCACCGCCGTGCGCACCCATCGGCACCCCGCGCCACACGGGACGACATCCCGCGACTGCGGCCTTGCCGGCGCGCCGCTGGAGTCGCGACCTTGCGTGATAGGCTCGCGCCCTCCCCCGCCACATGGCCACCATCCTCGAGAAGTACGAGCAGATCCTCGCCGCCGACCCCCGGTCGCGCATCTTCGTCGAGCTCGCCCGGGCCTTGCTCGAGCGCGGGCAGCACGCGCGCGCCATCGAGATCTGCCGGCAGGGGCTCGAGCACCACCCCTCCTCCATCCTGGGTCGCGTGATCTGGGGACGGGCGCTGCTCGAGTCGGGCGACACGAAGGGCGCGAACGATCAGTTCGAGATCGCCATCGCCGTCGATCCGGGGAGCCCGTACGCGTACAACCTGGTGGGCGAGGCGCTGGTCGCGAAGGGGCTCTTCCGCGAGGCGCTCCCGGTGCTCCTGCGCGCGGTCGAGCTGCAGCCGGCGGACGCGCGCGTGCGCGGCTGGCTGGAGCAGGCGAAGCGCGGCGTGCGCGAGGACGGCGCCGCGCCGGCAGCCGAGGACGCCCCGGCGCGCGCCGCGGGTCCGGAAGAGGTGACCGAGCCGTACCGGCCGCTCGCGGACGAGCCGCCGAGGGCGGAGGTTCCGCCGGAGCTCGAGCCGACCGCGACGTTCGAGCTCCCGCCCCGCGCGGCCTCCAGACCGCGGCCGGCCGCTTCACCCACCGTCACGCCCGCGCCCCCGGTGCTGGCGCGCGAGCCGGGCCGGGCGTCGCCCTCCGACGGCGGCGACGCCTCGCTCGAGGCCGCGCTCGCCTTCGACGTCGCCTACCCGCGGAACGCCGCGGTGCCCGCCGACGAGCCGCTCGGTGCCCCCGAGGCGCCGGCCCGCCGGGTCGAGCCGCCGGATGCGGACGAGCCGCTCGGCCCGAACGAGCAGCCGGCTCCGGCGCCCGAGGCGGCCCCGGCGCCGCCGCGCCCGCCGCCCATCCGCGCCACCCCGCCGCCGCTCGCGCGCGACGAGCTGCCCGCCTCGCTGCTCTCGCTCATCCCCGGCCCCCCGCCCCGCGGCGGCGCGCCGGCGGGCGGCGCGAGGGGCGCCGCGCCCGCGGCCCGCGCCCGCCCGGCGGCCGCGCCCGACGCCGCCGAGGCGGAGCGGATCGCGGCGGAGTACGAGCGCGAGGTGCGCGAGCGGCTCCTCGCCGCGCCCGAGCCGCCGCCCTCCTTCCTGCGCCGCCACCGCCGCGCGGTGCTGGCCGGCGCGGCCGTGTTCGCGCTGCTCGCCGGCGCCGCCGTGTACCTGGTGGTGGACGCCCGGGTCGCCGCCCGGAACGCGGTGGGCGCCGCGGCGCGCGCGCGCGCCGGGCTCGCCCGCGACACCGCCGGCTCGCTCGCCGAGGCGGCCCGGCTGCTCGCCGAGGCGCGCCGCTTCGGCGCCGGTCCGGAGGTCACCTCGCTCGCCGCGCAGGTGGCGGCGGTGCGCGCGACCGAGTTCGGCGACGACGAGGCGCGCGCTCTCGCCACCGAGCTCATGGCCTCGGACGCCACCGGCGACGGCGCGCTGGCCGCGCGCTGGCTGCTGGCGGAGCAGCCCGGGGAGCGCGCCGCGGCCGAGGCCGCCATCCTCTCCGCGCCGCCCTCCTCCGAGCCGCTGGTCCAGGCGCTCGCCGGCCGGATCCTGGCCGGCCGGGGCGAGCGCGAGGCGAGCCGCGGCCGCCTCGAGATCGCCGCGCACGCGAACCCGCCGCTGCTCCGCGCCCTGTCCGACCTGGGCGACGCGGCGCTCGCGGCCGGCGACGCCGAGGGCGCGCTCGCGACCTACGCCGCGGTGCTCTCGGCCCACGCCACCCACCCGCGCTCGGTGGTGGGCGCCGCGGAGGCGCGCCTCGCGCTGGGGCGCGAGCTCGAGGCGGCCCGCGCGTCGCTCGCGGCGGTGGAGGCCGACGCGGGCAGCGCCCCGCCGCGCGACCTGCGCCTGCGCTTCGAGCTCGCCTTCGCCCGCGTCCTCGCGGCCACCGGCGACGCCTCCGGCGCGGCCGCCCGCCTCGCCCGCGCCGCCCAGGCGCTCGGCGACAGCGCCGCGCTCGCCGCCGCGCTCGCCGACGTGCACCTCGCCGCCCGCGCCTGGGACCGGGCCGAGGCCGCCGCCGCCCGCGCGGCGGCGCTCGCGCCGAAGGACGAGGGCGCGAAGGTGCTGCTCGCCCGTGCCCGCATCGGCCGCGGCCGCCTCGCCGAGGCGCTCGCGGCCACCGAGGGCGCCGACGGCCGCGCGGTCCGCGTGCAGCGCGCCATCGCCCGCTACCGGCTGGGCCAGTACGCCGCCGCCCGCGCCGAGCTGGAGCGCACCGCCCGCGACGGCCGCATGCCGGCCGAGGCCGCGGTCTGGTACGCGCTCACCGACGTGGCCCAGGGGCGCGCCGCCCGCGGGCGCACGCTGCTGGAGAAGCTCGCCGCCACCCGCTCGCCGCCGCCGCTCGCGCACGTGGCGCTGGGCCGCGCGCTCGAGGCCGAGGGACGCGCCGACGACGCCGAGAAGGCCTACCAGGACGCGATGGCCCGCGATCCGCGCGCGCCCGAGCCGGCGCTCGCGCTCGGCGACCTGCTGCTGCGCCGCGGGCGCGCCGGGGACGCGCTCCCGTTCCTGGAGAAGGCGGTCGCGCTCGATCCGGCGGAGCCCGAGGCGCGCCGCGCGCTCGGCGCGGCCCGGCTCGCCGGCGGCGAGCCCTCGGCGGCGCGCGCCGAGCTGGACGCGGTGCTGCTGGCCCGGCCGAAGGACGCCGCCGCGCTGCGCCTGCTCTCCGCGGCCTGGCTGGCGGAGTCGCAGCCGGCGGAGGCGCGCCGTGCCGCGGAGCGCGGCCTCGCCGTCGCGCCGCGCGACCCGGCCCTGCTGCTCGCCGGGGCGCGGGCGGCGCAGGCCGATGGCGATCGCGCCGTCGCGCGCGCCCTCGCCGAGCGCGCCCTGAAGGCGGGAGCCCGGGGCGAGGACGCCGCCGAGGCCCGGCTCCTGGCGGCGACCCAGACGGCGAAGCGCAGGTAGCGCGCGCGGCGCTAGCATCGGGGCCATGCCCCTCGCCCCGGTCCGCGCCGCCGTCTTCGACGCCTACGGAACCCTGTTCGACGTGGCCAGCGCCGCCGCCGAGGCGCGCGGCGCGCTCGGCGACCGCTGGCAGCCGCTCGCCGAGCTGTGGCGGTCGAAGCAGCTCCAGTACACCTGGCTGCGCAGCCTGGCCGGCCGCCACGCCGACTTCTGGCAGGTGACCGGCGACGCGCTCGACTTCGCGCTCGAGGCGCTCGGCCTCGGCGACGCGGCGCTGCGCGCGCGGCTGATGGAGTCCTACCGCCACCTCGCCGCGTACCCGGAGGCGAAGGACGTCCTCGCGCGCCTGCGCGGCGCCGGCGTGCGCCTGGCGGTGCTCTCGAACGGCGCGCCGGCCATGCTCGCGTCCGCGGCGGAGACCGCCGGGCTCGCCGGCCTGCTCGAGCAGGTCCTCTCGGTGGAGGACGTGGGCGTGTACAAGCCGCACCCGGCCGTCTACCGGCTGGCGGTGGACCGCCTCGGCGTGCCCGCGGCGGAGATCGTGTTCGTCTCCTCGAACGGCTGGGACGCGTTCGGCGCGAAGGCGTTCGGCTACCAGGTGGCCTGGTGCAACCGCGCCGGCCAGCCCGCGGAGCGGCTCCCGGCCGCCCCGGACGCCGAGATCCGCTCGCTCGCCGAGCTGCCCGGTCTGCTCGGGCTGCCGTAGCCGGGTCGCCGTTCGACCGGCTCAGGGCGACCGGAGTCGAACGTCGCTCGTGGTGCCCGCCGACGGCGAGCGGAGGGCCCAGCAGTCCCGTTGGGTCGCACGCAGCGTGCTCCCTTGCGCGCGCGGGCGGCCTGCTTAACACTGAACCACATGGTTCAGTATTCGGAGCGGCTCGACGCCACCTTCGCAGCCATCGCGGACGCGACCCGGCGCGGCGTGCTGGAGCGCCTCGGGCGCGGCGACGCGTCCATCGGCGAGCTGGCGACGGGCTTCGAGATGACGCTCACCGGGATGAAGAAGCACGTGCGGGTCCTGGAGGACGCGGGGCTCGTCACGACGGAGAAGGTCGGTCGCGTTCGGAGCTGCAGGCTCGGCCCGCGCCGGCTGGAGGACGAGCTCGCCTGGATGGCGGGGTATCGCCGGATGCTCGAGGCGCGCCTCGACCGCCTGGACGCGCTCCTGAAGCGCACGAAAGGAAGGACCGAATGACGAGCCAGGCCGTGAAGCCGCGCGCCGCGAAGGCGGCGGTGTCCACCCCGACCGATCGCGAGATCCGCGTGGAGCGGATCTTCGACGCCCCCCGCGAGCGCGTGTGGCGGGCGTTCACCGACCCGGCGCTGCTGGCGCAGTGGTGGGGCCGGGGGAACCGCCTGGTGGTGGAGCGCTACGAGCTGGAGAAGGGCGGCCACTGGCGCTTCGTGGAGCACGCCGACGACGGCGTCCACGGGTTCGAGGGGCGGTTCCGCGAGGTCACGCCGCCGGAGCGCCTCGCCATGACGTTCGAGTGGGACGGCATGCCGGGCTACGTGGCGATCGAGACCACCGTCCTCGAGGACCTGGGCGACGGCCGCACCCGCCTCGTCGCCACCACGCTCTTCCACACCACCGAGGAGCGCGACGGCATGCTCGGCGCCATGGGCGAGGGCCTGGACCAGAGCTACGCCGCGCTCGACCGGCTGCTCGCCGGCGGCGCGTGATGGCTCAGGCGGTTCCGCGCGCCGCGGCGGCGTGGCGGCGCGCGAACCGCTCCTTCACCTCGTAGGCGAAGCCGTCGAGGATCTCCGGATCGATGGGGTCGCCGTTCGCCGAGAGCGTCAGCGAGAGCAGGCCCTCCCGCGCGGCCGCGTGGTAGAGCTGGGCCTCGGCGAGCCGGGTGGGCATGCAGTCGAGCGGCCCGGCGCAGAGGATCCCGTCCACGCCCCGGTGTCGCCAGGCCTCGAGCGCGAGCCCCATCGCCAGCACCGACTCGTGCTCGAGGTCCTCGCGCAGGTAACCCTGCGCCTCCCTCGCGACCCGGTGCGGCGGCTCCGGCGCGGGCCAGCCCAGCGGCTCGCCCGCGGCGCGGAACACGAGGTCCACGATGCGCTGGCGCAGCCGCCGCTTCAGGTGGTCGCCCACGCCGCCCTTCAGGCCGCGCCGGAACTGCACCGCCTCGGAGTACTGCAGGTACTCGACCACCGGCTCCAGCCGGACGCGCACGCCGCGCCGCTCCAGCTCGTCGGCCACGTGGCCGTTCGAGGCCGGGTCGGAGCGGACGTAGATCTCGCCCACGATCTGCACGGTGGGATACGGCCGCGGGTCGCGCGCCGCGGCCAGCTCGCGCGCGCAGCCCGCCACCGCGTCGCGGATCCCCCAGAGCCGGCCGCCCAGCACCTCGCGGAGCACGGTGCGGGCCGACAGGTCGCCGGCGGCGGCCCGCTCGATGGCCTCGAGCAGCCGCGCCGACCACCGCGCGTGGATGGCGTCCGCCGCGCCGGGGGTCCGCTCGACCGGGCGCGCGTCGCGCAGCGCGTCGGCGAGCGCGCCGCGGGCCGAGGCGCCGGCGAGCACGATGGCGCCGAGGCCGGGCGGCACGCCCTCGAAGTAGTCGTGATCCGGCGGCGACCAGATCTCCACCCGGTCGGAGAGCCCGGCCCGCTCCAGGATCAGGCGGTGGAGCTGGCGGTACATGCCGAAGCGGCACGGCCCGCTCGACCCGGGCATGAAGAAGGTGAACCGGCCCTCCGGCTCGCGGGCGAGGTGCTCGAGGAGCGCGCCCGCCGTGATCGTCATGGGCAGGCACTCCTTGCCGCTGGTGTGCCGGCGGCCGAGCCGGATCGTGTCGGCGGTGGCGGGCGGCAGCACCTCGGCGCGCAGGCCCACGCCGCGGAACGCCGCGGCGAGCGCCTCGGCCTCGGGCCCCATGGGCGGCACCAGCACCCGGGTGCCGTCGGCGCGCACGTCGGCGAGCGTGCGCTCGCGGAGCGGCAGCGGCTCCGCGGCCGGCCGGCCCTCGGCCCCGCGGCCGCGGACGTCTTCCCGGACGCAGTGGAGGAACGCCTCGACGCGGGTCTTGGTGCCGGCGTCGGCCGCGTGGCCGTCGGTCTCGACGATGGCGAAGGGCTTGCCGTCGAGCAGCCGCGCCAGGTGGTGCTGGGTGAAGCTGTCCGGGCCGCAGCCGTAGTTGCTGGTGAAGATGGCGTACACGCCGGGCGTCCGGCGGACCCGGTGCGCGGCGCGCAGGATCCGCTGCGTGTAGGACCAGAACGCGCCGGGCACGAGCGGCGTGGCGGCGTCCACCGGGAAGCAGTCGAGCGGGATCGCGACGGCGCCCTGCTCGCGCAGGAGCGCCGGCACGTTCGCGTTCAGCGCCTCGTCGTGGATGGTGTACGTGCGCCCCAGCACCACCACCGCGAGCAGCCCGTCGGCGTGGCACCGCTCGAGCGCCGCGGCGCCGATGGCCTCGAGCCGGGCGTCGAACGCCCGCTGCGCCTCCCGCGCCGCCTGGTGCGCCCGCCGCGCGGCGGCCCGGTCGCGCACGCCCACCCGCGCCGCGAGCGCCTCCATCGACGCGACGAACCGCTCCGACTCGAGGTAGCCGCGGCCGCCCGCGTTCAGCGTGGGCGCGACCAGCCGGCGGGCGAAGTCCTCGCCGAGGTCGGTCGCGAGCACGTCGGGCGCCCCGTGCACCATGGGGCAGAGCCAGGTGTGACGCTCGTCGGCGACCGGCGGCAGGTCGCGGATCATCGGGAAGAACAGGTGCTCGGCCCCGGTCGCGCCGAGCGCGGCCGCGACGCCGTGCACCTGCTGCATGGGCGCGCAGAACGGGACGTTGCAGAGGTCGATGCCCTGGCGCAGCGCCTCGCGCCCGCCGGAGCCGACCACCTCCACCCCCAGCCCGAGCTCGCGGAAGAAGGTGCCGAAGTACGCGAGCAGCGTCTTCAGCTGGAACGCGTCGGCGAGCGCGACGCGCGGCGCGCCGGCCGGCGCCGCCCCCAGCCCGTCCACCAGCGCGCCAACCGCCGCCTCGCGCTCCCGGAACGGATCCGGCGCGCCGGCGGGGAGCTTGCGCGCGCGGGTGCCCTGGTCGAACAGCGCGCAGGCGCCGCCCCAGGTGAACGCGCGCCGCTCGCCGCCCACCGCGGTGCGGAGCCGCTCGATGCGGCAGTGGTTGCCGGCGCCGCCGCAGCCCTCCGCCGAGCGGCACACGAAGGTGTCCTTGCGCTCCACGCGCGCCGCGAGGAAGCGCGAGAGGTCGAGCGCGCCGGCCCCCTCGCCGTCGAGGCCGGCGAGCCCGGCGCGCGCCAGCCGCGCGATCCCGAACGCGCCCACCGTGCCCGGCGACGGCGGGACGATCACCTCCGCGCCAGTCTGGCGCGCCACCGCGGCGGCGAGCGCGTCGGCGCTGAACGGCATGCCCTGGCAGAACACCACCTGGCCCACCGGGCGCGCGCCCTTCACGCGGTTCACGTAGTTCTGCACCACCGACTCGTAGAGCCCGGCCACCACGTGCGCCCGCGGCGCGCCGGCCGCGGCGGCCTGGTCGAGGATCTCGGCCATGAACACCGCGCAGTGCTGGCCGAGCGCCACGCAGCCGTCGGCGCCGATGGCCTCGCGCCCCAGCGCCGCCGCGTCGAGCCCGCCCAGCCGCCGCCCCTGCTCCTCGATGAAGGAGCCGGTCCCGGCGCTGCACGCCTCGTTCATCGCGGCGTCCACCACCCGTCCGCCCTCGAGGCGGATGTACTTCGCGTCCTGGCCGCCGATCTCGAAGATGGTGTCCACCCGCGGGTCGTAGGCGCAGGCGCCCTCGGCGTGCGCGGCGATCTCGTTCAGCACGAAGACGCGGTCGGTCCCGAAGCAGGACGCGAGCAGCGAGCCCACGATCTCGCGCCCGCTGCCGGTCACGCCCGCGCCGGTGACCGCGCGGCGGGCGCAGGGGCCTTCCAGGAACGCGGACACGAGCGACTGGGCCGCGCGCACCGGATCGCCGGACGTGCCGGTGTAGGCCTCCCAGGCCGGCAGGCCGGCGGCGAGGTCGAGCGCGACCGCCTTCGAGCCGGTCGAGCCGATGTCGAGGCCGAGGAGGAGCGGGCCGTCGCCGGCGGGCGGCGGCGGGCGCGGGATGCGCCGGACGCGCGGCAGCGCGCCGGCGAGCGGCGGCAGGGCCTCGAACGACGCGTGCTCGGGCGGGCGGAACAGCCCGTCGAGCGCCGGCACCGCCTCCGGCTGCGCGGCCGCGAGCAGCGCGCACCCGAGCGCGTCGAGATAGAGCGCCTCGTCACCCTCGCCGTCGCGCAGCGCGAGCCCGCGGCCGGCGAGCGCCTCGCGGAAGCAGGCCCGCACGCGGCGCGAGCGGCTCACGCCGCCGGTGAGCCACACGTCGCGCGGGCTGCCCGGCCGCACGAACACCAGCACGTTCGCGCAGATCGCGTCGAACAGGCCCGCCAGGATCCGCTCGCGCGCCTCGCCCCGGTTCGCGAGGTGCGTCATGTCGGTCTTGAGGATCACCGGGCAGCGGCCGGAGAGCGGCGCCGCCTCGGCGCCGACCGCGAGCGCGTCGGCCTCCGCCGGCGTGAGCCCGAAGCGCTCCACCAGCTGGCGCAGGAAGTTGCCGGTGCCCTGCGAGCAGCGCGGGTTCTCGCGGTAGCGGTCGCGCCCCTCCGCCTCGTGCACCAGCACCGAGAAGCCGTGCGCGCCCAGGTCCACCACCGTGGCCGGCGCGGCGCCGTGCAGCCGCACGTGCCCGGCGGTCCGCGCCTGCTTGGGCGGGATCCGCGGCAGTTCCAGCCTGCGGCCCAGCCTCCCGGTCGCGCGCGCGCCGGCGACCCCGTCCCAGCCCCACCCGCCCAGCACCTCGCGCACCGCCGCGGCCGGATCGCCGCCGTGCTCCACCAGCGCGTGCCGCGTCCAGGCGAGCGCGCCGCCCTCCCCCTCGACCTCCGCGAGCTTGACCGTCTCGGCGCCCGCGTCGATCCCCACGAACCGTTGCATCGGCCGAGTGTCACGCCGTTCGGCGGGGAAGGCACGCCCGAAAAGCGGGCACCATCCTGGCGGTGACCGACCGTGATCGGGATCAACGCGGGGTCCGCGCGCCTGCGGACCGCCCTCTCCTCACCGGCCGGCCGAGCGCAGCGTGCGCGAGACCCGCTCCACCTCGCGCAGCGCGCGCACGACGTTCCCGCCCAGGAGCTTGCGCAGGTCGTCGGGGGAGTGGCCGCGGGCGAGGAGCGCCGCGACCAGCTTCGGCAGGTCCGCGTGCGACTCGATGCCGTCCGGCGGGACGACGCCGCCGTCGAGGTCCGACCCGAGGCCGACGTGGTCCACGCCGGCCACCTTCACCAGGTGCTCGACGTGATCAACGAGCACCGAGAGCGGCGGGCGCGGCAGCGCGTGCACGACGCGCAGCTCGGCCAGGTACGGCGCCCACATCCGCTCGACCGGGTCCGCGCCCTCGAGCGAGCGCGCCAGCGCCGCGAGCTCCGGCGCGTGCGCCGCCTCCGCGGCCGCCGCGCGCGCGGCGTACCCCGCGTCGAGGAACGTCGAGTGGAAGTTCACGCCGACGACGCCGCCGGTCGCCGCGATGGCGCGGACGAGCTCGTCGGGGAGGTTGCGCCGGTGGTCCGAGAGGGCGCGGGCGCAGGAGTGCGTCGCGAGCACCGGCGCCCGGCTCGCGGTGATGGCCTGGGCGGCCGACGCGTCGGAGAGGTGCGAGACGTCCACCGCGATCCCGAGCCGGTTCATCTCGGCG
The DNA here is from genome assembly GCF_000020805.1 of Anaeromyxobacter sp. K. Lineage (NCBI taxonomy): Bacteria > Pseudomonadati > Myxococcota > Myxococcia > Myxococcales > Anaeromyxobacteraceae > Anaeromyxobacter > Anaeromyxobacter sp. K. Next base: position 4,370,756 of record NC_011145.1, read on the forward strand.
ACGGCGGCGCGCCCGAGCGGCGACAGGCCGCCGTGGCGCGGGGCGTCCGGCTTGCCGGCGTCCGCGAACGCGGTGTGCGCGTTCCAGGTGAGCCCGACGTACCGGACCCCAAGCGCGTGCATGCGCTCCAGCTCCGCGAGGTCTCCGTGCAGCGGCTCGGCGCCCTCCATGCCGAGCAGGATCGCGATCTTCCCGGCTGCGCGCGCCGCGAGCAGCTCGTCCACGCTCCCCGCCATGGCGAGGTCGGCGGGGTGGCGGGCCACCTGCTCGCGCACCGCCGCGGCGAGCGCGAGCGCCCGCGCGTGCGCGTCCGCCTCCGGCAGATCCGGCGCATGCCAGAGCACGAAGAACGCCGCGCCGACGCCGCCGCGCCGCATCGAGTCCAGGCTCACCTGGCCCAGCTCGCGCCGCGGCTCGCCGAGGTCGTAACGCTGGTCGAGGAGCCACTGCGGCGTGTCGAGGTGCAGGTCCACCACCGGCGCGTCGCGCAGGACGTCCTCGGCCGAGCCCGTCGCCGCCGTGCGCGGCGCGGCGCTGCCAGCGCCCGGTCCGGCGCAGGAGAGGAGGATGGGCATCCCGATCAGCCAGCCGGTCCGCGGCATGCGGCGCCGTCGAGATCCAGGCTACACCCGCCGTCCTTCGGGAGCATGGGACGATCGGGGCCGCCGGCCTCCGCCGGCCCGAGCGTCGTCGCCGAGCCACTCGAGCGCGGTGCGGAGCGTGCGGCCGAGCGGCGCCCCCCGCTCCGGATCGGCCGCGAGCCCGAGCTCCTGCGCGCCCAGGAACACCGCGTACTCGAGCTGCGCGAGCACCGTCGCGTTCCTCCACCCGCGCTCGCGGTGGATGGTCGCGAGGTAGTCGATCCTGCGAGCGTCCACGCGGCCGACGGCCTCGCGCGCTGCCGGGTCGTGCAGGGCCCAGGCGCGGATGGCCCGGTCCAGCGCGTGGTCGAGCCCGACGGCCGCGGCCCCGAGCCGGGCGCTCCGGGCCTCCGCGGTCACGGCGCTGGAGGCCGCCGCGATGAGGTCGGCGGTGTGCAGCTCCGTCCACGCGTCGAGGGCCGCGGCGTGGAAGGCGTGCACGTCGCGGAAGTGGTGGTAGAAGGCCCCCTTCGTCCGGCGCATCGCGGTGCAGAGCCGATCGACCGTCACCGCCTGCGGACCGTGATCCCGCAGCAGGGCGAGCCCGGCCCGACACCAGCGGGCGCGGGGATCCGCGCCAGCGGTGTCGTCGCGCCCGCGCGCCGTCACGCGGACCTCCAGGCGCCGTCCGGAGCGCGCGCGATCATCGCGGACCGCTGCCCGAAGGGGGCCGGGGTGACGCCGCGCCAGCCGTCCCAGACCTCGATCCGCTCCGGCCGGAACCGGACCAGCACGAACTCCGCTCCGTCGGGCCCCTCCGGCCAGAACGCGCGCCAGAACGGCTTGAAGCGGCGCCGGCGCTCCGAGACGCCCTCGACGATCTCGGCGCGCCCGACCAGGACCGCGCACGCACCCCGCGCGTCGTCCTGGTAGGCGAGCGTGGCGGCCGGGTCCTTCCGGAGCTGCTCCACCTTCCGGGAGCCGCGGCTCGTGCCGAGCCACACGGTGAAGTCGTCGTCCGGCGGGAACGGCTCGAGCACGCGCGCGTGCGCGACCCCGTCCGCCAGCGTGACGAGGAGGCAATAGCGCTTGCGGAGCATGGTCGCGCGCGCCGCGCGGAGCACCGCGCCGACGCCGTCCCGGGCGCGCGCCGTCGCCCAGCGCCGGTAGAGCAGCCCGAGCGACGACCCGAGGCGGTCGCGGAGGGAGGGGATCATGGCGTGTGCATACCATACGGTATGGTATGGGGCGCGACGGAGATCGGTTCGCCCCGTCGAGGGCGGCGCCGCCGCTCACCGCACCACGCGCCGGAGCCGGACCCGTCGCCGGACGCTCCTCAGCTTGAGCGCCAAGGTCGTGGCGACGATCGCGACGAAGGTCGCGAGGCCGACCACTTGCGCGAGCTGGCCCTGCGGATCGGACCGGTGGAACTGCTCGCCCACCACGGCCCCGGCGGCGATCGCGGCCGGCGCGCCGACGAGGGCTCCGACGAGCAAGACCTTGAACAGCGCCGCGCGGCTGCGGTGGCCGCAGCGCGGGCACGGGGCCAAGCGGGACAGGGCCGCGGCGCCGATCTCGGCGTCGTACTGCGCCTTGCTGAGCGCCACGCCGTTCGCCGTGAGCCCCGCCCCCGGCGACGATCGCCAGCGCCACCATGCCGCAGCGCGAGCACCGGTAGTCCACGGACCGCTCGCCCACGTCGACGTCGAGGCTCATGCGAACAAGGGGCATGGGAGTTCTCCGCGAGGCGGCCCTGCAGCGTCCGCCCACCAGCCGGGAATCATACTCCGAGTGCCGGGGTGGCGCGCTGCCACTGGAGCGGCCGCGTGGCGGCGCCATGTCGATGGCAGCCAGTTCGTTCAAGACTCCGCATCCGGCCCGGACCAGGTTCCCGGGCATGAGCGCGAACGAACCCGGTGTCCTCGAACGGCAGTGGGCGGGCTATGGCGACGTGCACCGCGATCGGCTCAACCTGGCGCTGCACGGCGCGACCGTACCGCTCTTCTGGCTCGGCACCTGCGCGCTCGCGCTGGCGCCGGTGATCCCCATCGGCTGGGCGATGGCCGGCGTGGCCGCGCTCCTCGTCGCGCTCGCCGCGCAGGGCCGCGGCCACCGCGGCGAGGCGAGGGCGCCCGCCCCGTTCCGTGGACCGGGCGAGTTCCTGGCGCGGATCCTCGCCGAGCAGTGGATCACGTTCCCGCGCTACGTCCTCTCGGGCGGCTTCGCGCGCGCCTGGCGCGAGGCCGCGACGGAGCGACCGCGCGCGTGAGCCGCGGCGGGAGCGCCGGCCGGCCGAAGCTCGGACGGCGCGACGCCGAGCATGCGGCGGAAGGTCCGGCTCATGTGGGCGGCGTCCGCGAACCCGGCGGCGTGGGCGGCCTCGCCGAGCGGCCTGCCGGAGACGACGGCCGCGGCGGCGCGCTGCAGCCGCAGCCACGCCAGGTACGGTCGCAGCGGCACGCCGATCGACCCGGTGAAGACGTGCATGAGCCGGCCGGGCGAGAGGCCGACCTGGCGCGCGAGCGTGCCGAGGGAGGCGTCGCCGCCCGGCGGCAGCGCCTGGAGCACCCGCAGGAGCCTGCGAACGCGCGGGTGGACGGCGCGAGGCGAGCGCACCCGTTCGCCGCCCAGCGCCACGACCACGCGCGCGGTCCAGGCGGCGCCACCGGGCCCCATGAGCTCCATCGGCGTCACCCCGTCCACGAGGGCGTCGCGCTCGGCGGCCCCGACGACGCGGAGCGAGCCGGCCGTGGCGGCGCGCATCGACTGACCCGCGTCGCTCCCCGGGTCCACGAAGACGATGAGGACCTCCGAGCCCGACGCGTCGATCGCGTGCGGTGCATCCGGCGCGGTGACCACCCCGGCCGCGCGCGCCCACGCGCCCCGGTCCCCCGCGCGCACGCGCAGATCACCCCCGAGGGCGAGGACCACGTGCATGCCGTGGTGCGCGTGGGAGGTGCTCCGCCCTCCCGGCCCGCGCGCCGCGAGCAGCGGCGGCCAGAGCGGCAGCCCGGGCGCGTCCGGATCGGACTTCGGGATCGGGAGTCGCATCGACCGACGATCTATGGGCGCGGTCGGTGGCCGCCACCAAACTGGCGCTGGGGAGGAGCGCCTGCCCTGGTGCACGCGCGTGACCTAGTCGCCGCCGATGCTCTTGAACTCCCGCTCGATTCCCTCGATGACCTCTCGAAGGCGCGCCCTGTCATTCTCTGAGAGGCTCGCTCCCTTCTTCTCGAGAACCTCAGGGAGAAGAAGCCGCGCCTCGCCGTAGAACTCCGACGTACTACCGGATGCAAACTTGCTCACGTGCAGCACCTCCTCAGACGCGGCTGCCTCGCCAGCGTTTCGCAGGAGCGAAACGAGTTCCACCAAGTATCCGAAGAGTACTGGTGCCAGTAGTCTGTTCTTCATAGGCGCCCTCAAGGCATGTGGAACCAGAGGCCCGCGCCGCCGCTTCCCGGGTGACGCCCACCGCCTCGACCGCCGGTTCCACGTTCCGTTGCGTCAGCGGCGGGTGTCCCCTCCCAACTCTCCGGCCGAGTGCCGGCAGTCCTCGAGCAGGGCGCCTGATCGGTGCCGGTCAGCTCGTCGCTACGCCCGGCGTCGTCGCTCCCTCTTACGCGAAAGGCTCAACCCGACGATCGCGCCATCCCCTGACGCCTCATTACCGCACGCTACAGGTCAACTCCTGACCCGCCTCCAGAACCGCGCGACCTGTCCCGGCTCCAACTCGACCATGGCTGCGTACCCTTCCAGGCTGCGCGCAACGAAGTCAGGACCAAGTACGAGCGCTGCTGTGGAACGAGGAGCAGATCCAGTCCCCCGGGATCGCCGACTCGACGACGTCGAACAGCCACGCAGGCTTCCAGCCCGGATATCCGACGTCATCGACGACCTGCAGCATGACGATGCCCTCATAGACTGCCGCAGCATGAACCTCATACATCTGGCCGAGGTATGGGCGAAGGGCCACCGGAGCCGAGCCTGGATCAACATGTCGTCCTCGAACCCGCATACCACCTACCTCGCGCCAGGCAAGACGACCTTGAAGTCATCGATCGCCTTGGTCGCCTCGTTAAACAGATAGTGGACGTTGATGGGGCCTTCGCGCCCGCCGGACCGCACAATTTGCTGCAATTTCACCCAGCCCTCGGACGCAGGCCACCGCGGGTCGGTCATCTTCAATGGGAGCTTCGCCCCGGCGCCGGGGTTTGCCATCGCCTGCTCGATGGCAGGTTGCTCGCGCAGGTTTCGCGCCAGAGTCGTCCCCTTGGACAGGTTGGCCGTTGACCCCCTCCTGAGCGCTTTCGCGGTACTTCTTGAATTGCACAAGCGTCATCACTGACCTCCGAAGAGGTTGCCGGTGATGAGACGTACGCCATCTCGCACAGTCTCCGCGGGGATGCTCATTTCAGGCCATAACGCTGACGGTATTCCTTCCGGAGCGTGGTTCCGTACCATTCGTCCAGCGAAGCGAACCGCCGCAGCACACGGAAGGTCGACGGCTCGAGTTCAACATAGTCGCCCTTTCCCGTATCCACAGCGCTCACCAGCGAACCGATATGGACAACGAGGAATCGCGCCGGCATTCCACGAGAATGCATGGCGCGATTCACTGAGGCGATGTCGTCCCCCATCTGCGGATCACCCAACGGGCCGAGGATCGTTTCCGTCTCGAAGACGTCCCCTCCACCGGTATCCTGCCAGAAGACCAGCAGATCGCTGGGACACGGGCCTAGCCACTCGTTGTCGGCGAGCCAGGCCTGCAGGCCGGCTAGATCCATCCGACCATTCCAATGAAACAGGTCAGGCCGCAAACGTGCGTCATCGGTCAAAGCGGATGCACTCATTGGGTGGCACGCCCTCCCTCGAGGAAGCCGCGGAAGGCGTTGGTCCCTCGATCGAATCGAACGCCTTGACCCTTCGCGTTGTACACGTCGATGACCTTGTCACCGTAGAACGTGCGGGCGGGGTTCTCAAGCGTACTTCGAATGATCGCCTCGGCATTCGTCTGAGTGGGTTTCACGCCCGCAAACGCCGACGAGTACCCGCCAGACTGAGCGTGCCCGACCTTCTTTGGCGATCGCACGTGCGCCTTCAGTGATTTGGCCTCCGGGACTTAGGCGTCCCGCACTCCCAATCACATCATCGACCGTCGACCTGGTGAACTGCGGCAGCAGCCTCGTCGCGTCCCCTGCCGCCTCAGAGGCGGGCCGAGTCAGTCGCGCGGCCATCGACACCGTCGCGAGAGAGGCGGCAACCCGAGCCACACCCACCGCCACCATCGTCGGGTCACCCTTCTCGACGCCGCGGTTGGTCACGTAGGTCGCATTGACGGGCTCGATGAACGCTTGCTCGGCAACCGCCACCAAGGTGGTCGGGCCAGTCAGGAGCCACAGCACGGCTGAGGCGGCCGCCCATCCGACGTTTCCATCTCGCCAATTCAGGACCATGTTCGCGTAAGACTGATTCGACAGGCGGAGATTCGGCAACGGGTGGGCGTGGACGACGCTCACGGAGCAGTCCCCTCGCCCAAGCGCTGAGCGGCGTGTTCGACAGCGAGGGCGATGTCCTCCTCGCTGCGGTAGCTCGGGATCTGCGCCCGCTCGTCCGGGATCGGCGAGTACCAGACCACCCGCTCGAACAGCTCCGCGAAGGCTTCCGCCTCGGCGGACGTCAGGGTCTGCTTGTCGAGCTCCAGGTTGTAGGTGGTCTCGAAGCGAGCGCAGAACGACTCGGTGTCGAGCGTGCCGGCGCGGAACTCGGCGATGAGGCGATGTAGTCGCTCCCGAGGCTCGGTCACGGTGCGACTCCGCTGTGGAAGAGCACGTGCCGGATCTGGCACGACGCCTCGTGGACCAGCACTTCTAGCGTGCCTTGCGAACCGCTGAACGATGCGGCCGAGCGATACTTGAACTGCCCGGCCACTCCCTGCGGATCGGCGACGCGCGCCCCAGAGCCGATCGTATCCAACATGGATTGGCTCGGGATGAAGCTGCGCTGCCCAGCCAACTGACGAGCGACGGTCGTCGACGTGTTGAGGCCGCCTTCGGCCGTGAGCGCCCGCTTGAGCACGGCCGTGCGCTCGGCCGTCGTCCCGAAGCGTGCAGCCAGACCTGCTCGACCACCCCCTGCAGCCTCATTATCAGAGGCGGGCCGAGCCAAACGAGCTGGGCCGGCCACCATAGAAGTAATCGCGAGAGAGGCGCCGACCCGGACCACCCCCTCCGCCACCATGCTCGCGTCGCCCTTCTGGACGCCGCGGGTGGCGACATAGCTCCCGTTGGCCGGCTCGATGAAGCCTTGATCGGCGAGCGCCACCACGGTGGTCGGACCGGTCATGAACCATAGGACGGCCGACGCGGCCGCCCATCCGACGTTTCCATCTCGCCAGTTCTGGACCATGTTGAGCCACTATCCGGGTTACCGGAGCAGCGGCAGATCGCTCTGGTGTTGCCGCCGATCACGATGCTCTGCGGGGAATACTGCCCGGGGCGCCCGTTCTCGTTCTCTGCGCTGCCTCGACACGGAACGGAAGGCGCGGCCGACCAGGCCATCGAGCCCGTCAGCATTGCGGCCGTGCTACCATGAGGCCCATCCCTTCGTCTGAACGTCGCTGTGGACCGCGGTCTCCTGCACCACACGTTCCTCGGATCTCAGCGAGATAGATACGGACGAACCGTCCGAGAAATGGCCGAACAGCCCAACTGCTGGACCGAGTTCCTCGGGACAAGCTGGATTGTGTCGATAAACTCGTCCCCGCCCAAGGATCCCGAAGGCACGTTGCTCGATGGGCAGGCGCCATCCTCTCTCGCTCCTCTCGAGATTCCAGGGCATCATTGGCGCATTCTGGGATCGGACCGTGGTAGTCCAACGGGATGGTATGAGGCCGCGGCTTCGTCGAGGTACCGCTTCCACCGCTCGAAGATGCGTTGCTCGTTTGCCTTTCGGCTTCCAAGGTCGGGGCCTTGCATCGGCATGTACCTCACGAAGCTCGCGATGTGCTCTGGATAGCCGAAGTCCGCATAGACCTCCTCCACCCGTTGCAGTGGATCCGGGTCCTCACTCCGATGGTCGTATATCCACGCGAGCACGAGATATAGCCATTTGTTGCGACTCTCTTCCTCGGAGCGCGGCGACTCACCGCCGGCGAGCCGCTCGACAAGGTCCCTTATGGGCTCGTTCTTGCTCGCCCCGGCAAGCTCGAGCAGCGAACCAGACGGATCCTCGTGCTCACCAACTTGATCGACAGCCATCTCGATGGCCGCCTGAGGATCAAGAAGCTGATTGACGAGTCCAAAGCGAACATCGTGCCAACTCATGCACGTCCGCTCGCAAACGAACCGGTAAGGAATGCACAGCCGTACGATATCCATGGCGTCACCTCACCACCTGGTTCGGGAAGCCAGTGATGCTTCCACCGGGGATAAACCGCTGGTGCGAAACGGCCCCGCCTGGCTCAAGAATGTACTCGAATATCCCTGCTCGACCGTTTACGCCGCCTGGCGTCTGAAGCAGCGTCCGCTCAACGGCATCACCACCGCGAATCGTGAAGGCCTTGCCCGCCTCGAGCTGTTCTCGGCTCAGGAAGCTCGCCGCTCTGTGAAGCGGATCGGCCTTCAGGCCGCTCCCCACGCGTTTTGCCGTCAGGATCTTGTCTGCGACACCTCGCGCACCCCCCGCGGCCCCAGAAGCGGACCGAGCCACGCTGGCTGGGCCGGCCACCATAGAAGTAATCGCGAGAGAGGCGCCGACCCGAACCACCCCCTCCGCCACCATGCTCGCGTCGCCCTTCTCGACGCCACGGGTGGCGACGTAGCTCCCGTTGGCCGGTTCGATGAACCCTTGCTCGGCGAGCGCCACCACGGTGGTCGGACCGGTCATGAACCATAGGACGGCTGAGGCGGCCGCCCATCCGACGTTTCCATCTCGCCAGTTCTGGACCATGTTCGCGTAAGACTGATTCGACAGGTCGCGGGCATAGCCGAAGCAGTCGAGCCCTCGATCCTTGTCGTAGTTGCAGCGGCCGCTTGGATCCGTGAACACGGTCGGCGCGTCGAGCGCATACGCGTACAGGTTCGCCTCGCGCCGGCTCTCCACCGCACGTTGCGGCTCCTCGAGGAACAGCGGGTCGGGCGTCGTGAACCGGTTGATCGCGGGGTCGTAATCCCGCACGCCCATTCGCACGAGGCCGAGGTCGGCGTCCCAGCCCTTCTCCACGTAGTCGATCGCCGCCGACACCGAGGGGTGGGCCGACCGCGCCCCGAAGGGCGACGCCAGCCTCATGGCCCCGGTCGTCTCCGCAGTGACCGTCCCGCGCAAGTCCGTGGCCAGCGACTTGAACGCCCCATTCTTGATGAGGCCGACGGTGCGCCCTCCGAGCGCGATCGGCTCGGTCAGACCGCTTGCGTCGATGTAGCCGTCCTCGAGGTAAGCGGCGACCGGGACGCCATTCGCCAGCTTCATCACCCGCTGGCCGGCCTCGTCGTGCAGATAGGTCCAGGTTGCCGAGCCCCGGGTGGCCGTCGCCAGGTGCCCATCCGGCCCGTAGGTGAAGGTCAAGTCGTCGCGGGCTACGGTGCGTCCCACATCGTCGAACGAGTACGCCACCGCGCCAGCGCTGAGCCTGTTCCCGCTTCGCGTGATGGTTCTCGTCACCCCGTCGCTCGTGATCGAGGTCGGCAGTCCGAATCGGTCGAAGCCGTAGGCGTAGGTCGCCTGCGTGTCCGAGGCGCTCGTGAGGAACCGCTGCGACGAGTAGTCGTACGTGCGCGTCAGGTTCGTCGTCCCGACCGCGAAGGTCTCCTGATCCACGAGTCCACGCACGCTCCGGCGCAGCTCGGTCGACGCAGCGTAGGAGGCAGTCGTCTGGCCCGAGCCGGTCAGCCGCCTGGTGAGCGGGTCGTAGGTGAAGGTGAGCTGGTCACCATTCGCGAAGCTCGCGCCGACGAGCTCGTCGTTGGAGCCGTACCCGAGCGTCGCGAGCGATGCGCCGCCTAGGCGCAGCGAGGAGAGTCGGCCGCTCGAGTCGTACGACCGAGCGACGCTGCTCGAGGCGAGCTGCACGCCGCCGGGATCGCGGACGGTCACCGTCCGCGACCCGGGCGTGCCGGACTCCAGGTACTCGAGCCTCGTCTCGACGGTGCGCCACCCGTTCAACGTGAGCGTCCGGCGGGCCAGCAATCCATCGGCGCGATACTCGAAGAGCTTCGAGTACCCGCTTCCCGTCACGCCGGTCAGGAAGCCCAGCGTCGTCCGGGTCGACGGGGCCGCCGGCGTTGCGCCGTCGTAATAGTACGTAAAATCACGAGTGGCTCCGTTCGACCCGTCGGTATGCGTTTCGACCTTCGGTCGGCCGATACCGTCATAGGTCAGCGCGACCGACCTCACGAGCACATTCGAGGGCGACAGATGGCGCTTCGACGCGACCAGCCCTGTCGTTGCCTCGTATGTGGTGTCGACCGTCGCTATGCCCTCCCGCTCCACTCTCGACACGCGCCCGTGCCCGTCGTAGGTCGTGCGGTGCTTCGCGCCGTCGGGGAGGGTCACGACGCGCACGCGCCCGAGCGCGTCGTAGCGGTATTCGTAGCGTACGTTCGCCTCGTCGTCGTAGGCGAGGACGCGCCGTTCGGCGTCCATCCAGGACACCGTTGCGTTCGTTCCGTTCTCCCGGGTCGTGAGCGCGAGCAGCCCGCTCGAGAGGGTGAGGACCCTGCTCACGTTTTGTTGAACGCCTGCATGGAAGCTGACGAGCGACTGCGCCGCGTGACCCAGCGTGGTCGCGATCTCGCTCCCGACTTCGGCCGCGCCGGCCTCCAGCGTCGCGTAGTCCATGGACATCGGATCGGTCGCGGGCGAAACCGTCGGCCGGAGGTACGTCGTCGTCAGGCCCGACGCTCGTTCTCGCGTCAGGAGGCTGCCGAAGGCCCACCCCTGCGGTATCCGAGTCGCCGTGGCGATGGGCTCGCCCGCGGCGGAGCGCAGGTCCACCAGATCCCGCGCGCTCGCGGTGGCCGTATCCACGAGCTGACTCGCGAACACGGCGGCAGGCGCCGTCGGCGTCGCGTACTGGTACGAGTAGCGGCGTACCGGGTTGAGCTCGGTCGAGGAGCCGAGGTCATCCCACTGGCTGCTCAGGCGCTCCTGGCCGTCGTACCGGAAGGACTGCTGGTACGCGAGGGTTCCCCGGCTCGTCCGGAGCGTATGTATTCCGTCGAGCAGAGGGTCGCGCGAGCTCGCGTCGATGACGACACCGTCGGGCGTCGTCACGCTGCTCAGCAGGAGCGTTCCGGGGGCCCAAGAGAACGAGGACGTTCCCTTGCCGGGACTGGAGATCGTCGCCACGAGGCCTCCGAGCCCATAGGTGGCCGCCTGAACGATGAGGCGATCGGCTCCGCTGACACTCTCGACCTTCTCGATGAGGCCAGCGGCGTTGCGCGTCAGACTGGTCTCGTGCCGGAAATCGAGCGTGGAATCTGGATGGGTTCCGCGCTCCACCACGGTCGACGAGAGGCAGGCAAGGTGTCCCGCGTATGCTGGCAGACTTGCGTACTGGGTGTCGATCGTCAGCGTGCCGGCCTGCGTCTCCTTCACCACCTGCGCCGGACACACCTCGCCGAACCACGCGGTCGTGCGCGTGATGGTAGCCACGCTCCCACCGGATCCGTCCGTCGTTCGCCACCCGCTCTCGCGTAGCGTCAACCGCTTCCACGCGACGCCCTCGAGGAGCGCGTCCTCGTAGCTCGACGTCTCGAACTCCTCGAGCCCCGGCACGAGCGCATCCCGTGACCTGGAGCCGATCGGAATCGCAGCGAATCGGTCCTCATGGAGAAACTCCGCCACTTCGTGCACGAGCGGCGTGGTGCGCGTGACCTGCCCGTAGCCGATGAGGAACTTTCCGACCCGATGTTGCACCGGCGCCGCGTAGGCGTAGTCAGAGGTGAGGTCGTCCAGGCCCGAGGCTCGAGCGGTCACGCGGGCGAGCACGGGCTGGCGGTTTTTCGCGCCTGGCACCGCCGGCGGCCGCGCGTATTCGAGGAAGAGGGTCGATCCCTTCCCGTCATCCGCCCACGTCATGAGCCCTGTATCCGCTCCGTCCAATGCCACGGCCCAGCCCTGACCGGCCTTCACGAGCGTCAGCTCGGTGTGGCCCGCTCCCCGCGCGTCGATGACGATCGGCGCCGACGTATTCGCGTCGACCGCCGATAGCCCTGGGACCGTGGCCTCGACGAACTGTGCCCCTCGGTTCATGTACAGCCGGGTAACGTTCCCCGACGTGCCCGACAGCACCACGTCGGCGAGACCGTCCTTGTTCGCGTCCACGAACGTGAGCCCGAAGCCCGACAGGTTCGAGAGCGGCGTGCCGTTCGCCTGCAAGAAGGAGTACGACCTGCCCGGAGACGTGAACTCGAAGGAGCCCGTTCCGAACCAGATCACCAAAGTGCCGCCCACCCTCCCGATCAGGTCCGGGAGGCCATCGCCATTGAAGTCGTTCACCCATGCCGTGTCCGGGTTGAACGCCGGCGTCAGGGCCGCCGTCTTGAGGGCGCCGAAGGAGAAAGTGGTCGCCGTGCTCGTGTTGGGCAGTATCCGCACCTGCCCGGACTGGAGCCGAACGAGGTCGGGCAGGTGGTCGTGGTTCAGATCGACGAGCCGCACCGTCGACCCGAGGGTCCAGTTCCCGGCCATCGTCGTGGTGCCGACCTTCTGCCCGAGCCGGTTGCACGCCGTGAAGTAGCTCGTCTGCCCATAGGCGTCGGAACGAAGGTCGAGTACGTAGGGTGTCTCGTCTTCGGCACCGGATCTCAGCCTGGCGATGACGCGCGGCGCCGCGTAGATGCTCGGCGTCGCTCGCCGGCAGTAGACGTACGCGTCAGGCACCGTGGGCAGAGTCTCCGCCACGAAACCAGCGTCCGTCTCCCTCCAGAGCCGATTGTCGTAGGCCCATTCGAGGTCCGGTCGCCCGTCCTCATCGGCGTCGAATGCAGTCGACCGGTTCGGCTGAAGGAGGTCCGTCTGTGACGCCTCGAGCATCGGCGCCACCCACTGCGCAGGCTCGAGCTGGGCAGACGACAGGTGATCACGTGCGAGCCGGTAGCCGTACGTCGTCGCTGGAAGACGCTCGCCGCTCCGAAACACCTGTTGCACCGCTGCGAGGTAGAAGCCGGGGCCGAAGCCCTCGTCCTGGTAGGTCAGCTCGTAGCGCCAGCGTTCCTCGAAGGCCCCCGTCTGCGCGTGCTTCGCGAGGACCGTGACCGTCTTTACCCGCCAGTCGAGGGCCCGGAGCTGCCCGGCCCGATAATCTTCGAACGCTTGCGTCAGGGGCTCATAGGCGAGGTCGATCCGGTACTGGTGGTCCTCGCCGACTCCGCCATACCAGACCGTCGACACGAACGACCGCCCGCTGGGGTTCACCTTCCACTGGATGCGCGTCGTCCGGTCGGTGACCGTCTTCACCTCGGTCAGGAGCCACGCGTATGTTCCCCGCGCGGTCGTCTCTCGCGCCGCACCGCCGTAGGTCGCCACAGATCCGTCCGGTAGGTGAGCAGTCAGAACGTCTCCGGCCTCGACCACCTTCACCGGCTTCGAGAGGCCGAGCGGGTACCAGGCGCCATCGTCCCCCTTCACCATCCGTCCATACGGACCGGTTCGCTCGTCGTCGGGCGCCCAGATGTCCCCGCGCACCCGATACCGCACGATGGCGAGCGCGCTGGTCCAGCCCATCCCCCACTCAGAAATCCCCGCGTCCGGCGCGTAGGTCGGGAACGGAGACGCGAGCAGCGGACCTCGATCTTCCGGCGCAGAGAACGGCGACGGCAAAACGAACGCGCCCCGCGTCAGGTCGCCGGGCCCGAAGACCTGGGTCGCGAGCTGACCGACGAGCGACGCTCGCTGTGGCGCGCCGAGCTCTGGAACCTGGACCTTCGCATCGAGCGAGGTCCCAGTCTGAGCGAGCCCGACCAGCGGCCCAAAGATCCCGGTGCAGACCACGCCCCACAGCCAGCGACGACACGCCGACATGAGCCCTCCTCGGCGAGGACGGCGCGGCGGCCTACCGCATTCCAGCCGGCAGGCGCCGCGCGGTCCCGCGGCTCCGCGCTACGCTCTCTGGATCACCAAACCGGACACGTTCCGACGCCGTTCACGCCTTGTCCGGCGCCCTTTCGTCTCGCCTCGACCTGCATGACCACCGAGATCTCGCTCGCGTCTGGATACAGCATCACGAGCGCACCGAAGGGATCCAGCGAGAAGGTGCCGAAAGGAGAAACCCCCGTGGGCCCTTCGGCGAAGGCTATAGACGGCAGCGAATCCAGCCAGTACTGCGCGGAGATGGGCGGGCCGTACAGGAGCCTCGTCCGGTTGGCAAGCCAGTCGCCGTTCCCGAACACGAAGCTCTCGGGCGCGCGAGCCGTCGTGAAGAGCATGTCCTGCGCCACCACCGTCGGAACCCGCTTATCCGTGTAGTTGACGTGGGTGGGCGCGTTGTTCACCAACGTTGCGTCGTCGCTCGACACGTAGAGGGCCATGCGGGTGATGGCGGGGGCGACGAGGTTGCAGCCGAGCAGGGTGTCGGTCGCGCCCGACTGATACAGATCCTCCGGGAAGACGCTGAACTGGAACGGTTGGTTGGTCCCGATCGCCTCCCAGAGGGCATCCGCGCGCGCGTCGGAGGCCGACCGTCCCGGCAGCCCGGGGAACGGTGGGTTGAGGGGATTCGGGAAGCGAAGGATCGCCCAGGCGATGGTGGCGTCGTTGGGATCGTTCTGCGCGGCCCACACCGCCGAGTCGAGCTTGCTTCGCACCTCGCTCGTCACCGCGATCGTGTTCTGGGCCAGTACGTCGAGGCTGACGTTGCTCCAGTCCGTACGCAGCAGGTAGTCGGGCTGGACCAGGCCCTGGAGCGCCTCGGGGTAGCGCAGGTAGACCATGGGATGCAGGTCCTCGCGCACCATCCGCGCCAGCTCGTTCGTCCCGTCGACGAGGAATCGATTGGAGAGGTTGAGGTTTTCGAGCGCCCAGATGGGCACGAGCCTGTCGAGCCGTCCCTTCCTATCCATCGCCTCGAGATCCAGGCGGTAGGCTTCAGCTTCACGCTGTAGCTGGTCCATGTCGCGCCTGATTCGGGTCAGCTCGATGGCGCGCTCGATCTGCACAACCTTGGAATCGATCCAGGTCTGGAAGAAGTTGTAGACCACCGGCGGGAAGGCGGTCGGCTCGAGGCCCGAGCGCGTGCGGAGCTCGTACCAAGCCTCGTTGCGGAAATAGCTCGCCTGGTCGGGCAGGAGCCGGCCCTGCGCGATGATGCCGTCGGTCTGCGCCTTCATGTCGGCCCACACCGCCTCCATGGCCCCTGCCATGGCCCTCACGTTGCTGCTGTCCGGGCGAAGGCGGGCGATGTTCAGCGAGAGCGAGTCGGGCCCAGCGTTGCCGCAGGCCAGGTCGTTCACCACCAGGTAGACGTCAGCCGCCTCGGGGAGCACGACGGTGGTGTTCGGCCCCTGCACCACGACCGCGTCGATGATCGCGGATCGCGCGGTGTATCCCGCCTTGACGACGACAGCCAGCAGGCTGCCCGCGGGGAACTCGGGGAACGGGGTGTGGGGCAACCGCAGGCCGTAGGCGAAGGCTGCCGAGTTGCGCGTCTCGTTTCCGTGACCGGTCGAGTCCTGTGTCGTCCGCGACGAGGAGTACCCCGCGCACGCCGTGGCGCTGACGCTGAAGCTGAAGCCACTCAGGAAGCCCGCCGCCGGATCGCCGGACGGAGTCGAGGATCCGCCCCAGCCCCCGCCGGCGCAGACTTCGGACCTGAACGACCACGTTTTCGACTTCGTGAACGAGTGACTGACCGTGTTGAACGTGCTCCCCGACAACGTGAGGCTGTAGCCATCGGGCCCGGTCCTGGCGAACCGCATTCCCCCGGGCTCGCTCGTCGCGAGCGGGACCCCGTAGAGCGAACCGTTCTGGGCCTGGAGCGCGCAGCTCGGCTGCCACTGCCCCGCCACATTCATGGTCAAGATGTCGCCGCCCAGGCCGCTCATCTTGAACGGCGTACCCCCTCGCACGAGCGCGGCCTGCTCGAGCTGAGCGAACGACCCCTGATATCTCGCGTCGGCACCCGACACCGGCTGGCCGACCCAGATCGGCACCGAGGTGTACGTCGTCCCCTGGGCAGCGAGTGTTCCCTGCAGTTCTTGAATGAGGGCGCCGATGTCGCTGAAGCGCGCCTGATCCATCGATGCCGTCACCTTGAGCCCCGCCTCGTCGGACGCGAGTTCGTAGATCTCGTTGAAGATCTCGCTCATGCGATGCTGCAGTGCCGTCGTCCTCTGTCCGCCCTCGATCTCGGTGACGAGGCCTTGGACGAGCGTGTTGCGTTGACTTCGGTATGCGCCAACCTGGCTATTGAGGTTGGTCTCCGCGGCTGCGACGGCCCCGTCGAGCTGGGCGATCTTGGAGGCGAGCAGGCCGGTGGGGAGCGCCTTGCCGCCGGAGGAAATCAGGAGGCCCGTGTCCGCGAAATTGTCACGGCGGACCCGGCCCAGCTTCAGGGACGCGGAGAGATCGAGGAGCGGCGCCGCCGCACCGGTCTGCGCATTGGAGAGGAGGGCAGGATCGTATGCCGTCCCGAGAGGTGCTCCCGCTGCGTCCAGAACCGCCGGCTCGATGACGCGACCGTGTTGAGCAGCGAGCAGGGAGAAGGTGGTTCGCCAGTCGCTCCAACTCGCACCGAAGTAGGCTGGCCAAGAGGTCCTGGCGCTGTCCGACGTCGCGATCGCCTGGGTCAGGGCGGCGCCGTCGTCGAGGGCGCCTACGAGGTCGTACATGGACACGACTTCACTTCGACGAGGCGTCCCGTAGCAGCCAAGGTAGCGACACCCCAGATCGTGGAACGGGGCGATGGCGTCGAGGCGCTCGACCGCGTTGCGCGCGAGATCGCTGATGAAGTAGAGCGCGGGCGCGGTCACGAGCGGCAGCTGCGCGGTGGATCCACCCGGAGGCACGAACGTCGAGTGGAGCGCGGCCACGAGCTCGCGGTCGCTCGCGAGACCACTCCGGAGGAAGACCTCCAGGTCTGCCTCCGTTCGACCGCTCGCAGTGAAGCGCGCGCGATCCTTCGAATGGAGGCCCGCCGTGATCGCACCCGCCACGGCGCTCGAGTTGGCCCAGAGCGCATCGCTTGAGGGGAACACGTTCGCTTTCGCTCCGTCGTACCACTGGCCGAGCGTCCAGGCTCTCCGCTGGAGGATGGGCCTGCGCGCGTCCTGCTCGGATCCACCCGGCGGCGTGGTGAGCCACGAGAAGCCGCGGCTCATCACATCGACCGAGACCTGTGCCGCCTTTGCGACATACACATCGCGGGTGGGGAGGCCTGCCGCCGCCGACTTCGCCCGCACCGGCGTGAGCGCGCACACCAGCGCCATCTCGTCAGCCAGTTCCGCAGCGCCGGCCTCGGCCGCGACGCTGGCCCGTCCGTCTCGCTGGAGGATCCGGTCGCACATGATCAGTCGGCCCTGCAGCGCGCGGAGGTCCGGCGAAGGGTTCGTCTCGGTCGGGGGAGCCCAGGGCGTGTCCGTGGCCGCACACGCTGGCGCGATGTTCGGATTGGCCTCGTAGAGTGCGACCGCCGCCTGCTGCCGTCCCGGATCCAGCCGCTCACCGAAGAGCTCGAACAGTTGCTCTCGATGCTGCACAACCTTGCGCGCCAGGTTCGCGTCGCCGGTGTTTGCCGGGAGCGTGTCGGCGCGCGTCTTCAGTGCGTCCCACTTCGCCTGGACGGTCGCGTCGCTCGGAGCCGTCCCGAGAGGCGCCAGATCCTCCCCTGTCATGCAGCGGGAGTTGACGGCCCCCGACGAGTTGGTCCGCTGCAGGACCGGGACCTGAGCGTTGAATGCTGCCAGCGAGAGGCCCGGCCCTGTATATTGCGGAGCGAGAGCAGGGCATTGCTCGGAGTTATCCTGCGCGTACCGCGATCCGTCGATATTCAGCTGACCGAGCTTCGCGTCATTGCAGGCTTCCCATTCCTTCGAGAAGGGATCCCAGCCACAATCCGCGTCCGCAAAGGAATCGCATTGATTCACAATGTAGTTACCTGCCGCATCGGGCTGGCTCGTAACCGCCGTCCCCTTCAGCACCCCCCCATCGTCGTGCACGATGCTGATCGTACAGGTCCGATCTCCCGAGATGTCCGCCGACGGAGTTGCCCGGATGACGGGACTGTTCGCGGTCACACTGCACCGGGCTCGCTCGTCCTGCACGCGGCTGAGAGCGTGCTGCGCGTCGTCCATATTTGCATCGCAAGCGGGATACGTGCATCGAGTGAGGTACGCTACGCAAACGTCACGACAATAGACCGCGTCCGGAGACGGATCGACTCCAGCGGTTGTGTACGTATGGGGGTCGATGCAACCCGGAGGGCCCCATTCCCATTCGGCGCACTCGCTCTTGCAACTGATCGGCTTCTGCGTAACTTTCTGCTCGTATATGGCCAACTCATGCGTGTGGTAGCAGCTCTGATATCGTTGCTGACCGTTTGCGCAACACCTCGCCCCATACTCAAAGGGACCGTCGCACATCTTCTGGTCGTCGCTCGCCACATCCGACCAATCGACCTGCGACGGAACGCATGCCACCGCCGCGTCGTGCGCGGCACGCATGTCTGCCTGATCCTCCGATCCTCCACAGGCTGCCAGCCCGACAAGGAGAATGCAGGCTCCGAGCAGCTTCGCGCGCATACGACTCCCCTCTTCGGCTGCCATCTGGCTGGCCGGATGTGACTCAGTGTTGCGCGCGTCGAGGTGCTCGCGCGTTGTATCGGATCTAACGCACTATGCGCGAAGTCGCACTTTACGTCAAGACCGGCCGGAGCGCCCGTCCCGGCAACGGAGGTCCGCTGCGTGGTGGTCGATTCAACGTGGCCGCCTGTGCGATTGCGCGCACGTCACCGGTCTGCGTCCTATTCGTCCGTGACCTCGCCGCGAGAGGTCGGGCGCGGGCCGGGATTTCTCAGCGATGGATCCCGGGCGTCCCTGGCAACCCTGGCGAAGGGACGGGGGCGTTGTGCATCGGGCGGCTGTTCAGCTCCCGATGTCGGCGCTCCTCCTCCTGCTTCACCAGCTGGGCCACCCGGAACTCGGCGCCGCCGGCGGCCGCGCGCGACTCGGGGGTGGCGGCCTCCTTCGGCTCGCACACGCAGCCGGTCGCAGATCCCATGATGACGATGGCGCCGAGGCGCATCCCGAGCTGGCCGCAGTGGGCCTCGCACTCGGGACGCGACTCGGGACGGAGCCGGTAGCTCGGGTTGACGGCCGGCGAGGTCACGCAGGCGCAGAGCGACGCGGCTGCGGCGATCGAGGCGATGGCGAGCAGGGTGCGCATCGGGCGTTCTCCGGGTGAAGTACGCCCGGAGTA
Source organism: Anaeromyxobacter sp. K (assembly GCF_000020805.1). Classification (NCBI taxonomy): domain Bacteria; kingdom Pseudomonadati; phylum Myxococcota; class Myxococcia; order Myxococcales; family Anaeromyxobacteraceae; genus Anaeromyxobacter; species Anaeromyxobacter sp. K. The sequence continues at coordinate 4,389,745 of NC_011145.1, forward strand.
CAACCGATTTCACGATGCGTCCGCAAGGGGCACCCTACCGCCTCCACCTCCCCGCCTCGACGAACGAGTAGTACCCGCCCGCCGCCACGATGACGTGGTCGCGGGCGAGGACGCCGACGAGGTCGGCGGCGGCGCGGAGGCGGGCGGTCAGGTCCATGTCGTCGGGGCTGGGGCTGGGATCGCCGCTCGGGTGGTTGTGGACGAACACGACGCCGTGCGCCCCCTCCCGCACCGCGGGGCGGAGCGCGTCGCGGGGCGAGACGGGGCACTGCGAGAGCGAGCCCTCCGCCACCTGCACCGCCCGGAGCAGCCGCCCGCGCACGTCGAGCAGCACCACGTGGAAGCCCTCGCGCTCGGCGTGCGCGGCGTGGCGGAGGAGCTCGTGGACGGTCCTGGGATCCAGGCAGCGCTCGCCGCGACGCGGCGGCGACCACGCACCGCGCCGGCCCAGCTCGAACGCGGCCGCGAGCGCGGCGGCGCGGGCGACGCCGATGCCGGGCCAGGACGCGAGCGCGTCGGGCGGCGCCCAGGCCAGCTCGGCGACGGGCAGCGCCTCCACCAGCGAGAGCGCGGCGGCCCGAGCCGAGACGCGGCCGGTTCCGGTGCCGAGCACGAGCGCGAGCAGCTCGGCATCGGAGAGCGCGCGCGGGCCGGCCGCGAGGAGCCGCTCACGCGGCCGATCGGTGGGGGAGGACGCGGCGGCGGACACGGGATCGGGAGGGGCGTCGGAGGCGGAGGTCATGGCGCGCGCCGGTGGAGCAACCGCCGTGCCCCGCGGTCGCGCCCGGATGCTGCACGCCTGCGCAGGCCGGAGCGGCAGGCCCGCCCGAGGGCGGGCTCGCGCCCGGACCGCGGGTGCGCGGCGCGGCCGGTCCCGGACTTGGGCGGCCGGACCCGACCGAAACACCGGGGTCACGGCCCCGGGCGAGGCGGTGCCGGGCCGCGAAGTGACCCGGAGGAGCGGGCTCGGGTATCCTCGGCGGCCATGCTCGACCACCGCAAGACCGCCCCCGCCGCCGCGCTCGCCGCGGCAGCCCTCGTCCTCTCCCTGCCCGGCGCGGCCGACGCCTGCACCAGCATCCTGGTCTCGAAGGGCGCGAGCGCGGACGGCTCCACCTTCATCACCTACGCGGCCGACTCGCACGACCTCTACGGCGACCTCCCGCTCCGCCCGGCGGCGCAGCACGCGCCCGGCGCACAGCGCGAGATCATCGAGTGGGACACCGGCAAGTTCCTGGGCCGCATCCCGCAGCCGGCCGTCACCTACCACGTGGTCGGCAACATCAACGAGCACCAGGTCGCCATCGGCGAGACCACCTTCACCGGCCGCAAGGAGCTGCAGGATCCCGAGGGCCGGGTGGACTACGGCTCGCTCATGTACATCGCGCTGGAGCGCGCCCGCACCGCGCGCGAGGCGATCCAGGTGATGACCGACCTCGTGGCCGAGTACGGCTACGCCTCCACCGGCGAGTCCTTCTCCATCTCGGATCCGAACGAGGCCTGGATCCTCGAGATGATCGGCAAGGGGCCGAAGCGGAAGGGCGCGGTCTGGGTGGCCCGCCGCATCCCGGACGGCTACGTGTCGGCGCACGCGAACCACGCCCGCATCCGCCAGTTCCCGCTCGACGAGCCGAAGACCACGCTCTACGCGAAGGACGTCATCTCGTTCGCCCGCGAGAAGGGCTGGTTCAAGGGCAAGGACGCCGAGTTCAGCTTCGCCGACACCTACGCGCCGCTCGACTTCGGCGCGCTGCGCGCCTGCGACGCGCGGGTGTGGAGCGTGTTCCGCCGCGTGGCGCCGGGGCAGTCGCTGCCGTCCTCCATGGTGAAGGGACAGGACCCGAAGGCCGAGCGCGTGCCGCTGTGGGTGAAGGCCGAGAAGCCGCTCGCGGTGCGCGACGTGATGGCGCTCATGCGCGACCACTTCGAGGGCACCGAGCTCGACCTGTCGAAGGGCGTGGGCGCGGGCCCGTTCTCGGTGCCGTACCGCTGGCGGCCCATGACGTTCAAGGTGGACGACCAGGAGTACCTGAACGAGCGGGCCATCTCGACGCAGCAGACCGGCTTCTCGTTCGTGGCGCAGTCGCGCGCCGCGCTGCCGGCGGCGGTGGGCGGGGTGCTCTGGTTCGGCGTGGACGACACGTACAGCACCGTCTACGTGCCGATGTACTGCTCGATCCACGAGGTGCCGCGCAGCTTCGCGGTGGGCACCGCCGACTTCAAGACGTTCAGCTGGGACTCGGCGTTCTGGGTGTTCAACTTCGTGTCGAACTGGGCCTACTCGCGCTACTCGGACATGATCCAGGACGTGCAGCAGGTGCAGGGCGAGCTGGAGGGCGGGTTCCTCTCGCGGCAGGCGGAGCTGGAGAAGGCCGCCCTGACGCTCTACAAGGACTCGCCCGGCCTGGCCCGCGACTACCTCACCCGCTACTCGGTCAGCCAGGGCGACATGGTCACGGCGCGCTGGCGCAAGCTGGGCGAGTCGCTGATGGTGAAGTACCTCGACGGCAACGTGCGCGACGCGCAGGGCAACGTCACGCACCCGGACTACCCGGAGGCCTGGCGCCGGCGCATCGCGGCCGAGGACGACGGCATCCTGCGGGTGCCGAAGGAGCCGCAGAAGGTGGCGCAGTAGGACGCGCCGCCGGACCGGACGAACCTCGTATGCGACGCGGCCCCGGGGAGCTCCCCGGGGCCGCGGTCGTTCAGGGCCTCGGCGACGCCCGCTACTTCCCCGCCTGCTTCGGCCCGGCCTTCACCAGCTCCCCCTCGATCTCGATCTTCACCTCGTCGCCGACCACCGGGCCGGCCTCCACCGTCTTCGACCAGTTCAGGCCGTAGTCGCGGCGGTTCACCATGGTGGTCGCGACCAGGCCGCGGCGCTGGCCGCCCATGGGGTCCTTGATCGCGCTGGTCGGGCCGAGGACCTCGAGCACCACCGGCTTCGTCACGCCCTTCATGGTGAGGTCGCCGGTGACCTTCAGCTTCCCCTCCCCGATCTTCTCCACCTTCGTGGACTTGAAGGTGATGGTCGGGTACTTCGCGACGTCGAAGAAGTCCGGCGACTTGAGGTGCGCGTCGCGGTCCGGCACGCGGGTGTTCAGCGTGGTCACGTCGATGGTGGCCTCGACCGACGACCGGGTGACGTCCTTGTCGTCCAGCTTCACCGTGCCGGTGGTCTTGCCGAACTCGCCGCGCACGTTGCTGATGACGAGGTGACGCACCGTGAAGCTGGACAAGGTGTGCGCCGGGTCGATGGTCCAGGTCTCGGCCTGCGCGTCGGCGAGCGCCGGGGCGGCGAGCGCGAGGAGGACGGGGAGGAGTCGCTTCATGGTGCGGTTCCTTTCGGGACGGGGTCCGGGGACGCGGACGCGAGGTCCGTCCGGTCTGTAACCGGGCCGGCGGCGGGATCAACGAGGGCGCCCCACGGGGGCTGCGCTAGAACCGCGCGCCCAGCCCGCCCATCAGGCCGAGCTGGTCCTCCTGCTCGAACGTCAGCTCGCCGGCCAGGAACATCGGGCCGAGCTCGAGCCGGGCCCCGAGCCCGACCTGGAACCACGCCCTCCAGCCGTCGCGCCTGGCGCTGCCGACGCCGAACGTGATCGCCGCGTCGAGGCCGCGGTGCGTCTCGAACCGCTGCGACACCCTCGCCAGGATCACTGGCGTCCAGTCGCGGGTGGAGTCCGGCAGGTGCCGGTAGCCGTAGCCGGCGACGCTCAGGTCGAGCGTCGAGAAGGAGTAGCCGGCCTCGCCGCCGAGCCGCGAGCCGGAGCCGCCGTTGCCGCCCACGTCGAGGCCCGCGCCGCCCCAGGCGGTGAGGAAGAAGCGGTTCCGGCCGCCCTCGTCGTCCTGCTCCTCCTCCTCGGGCACGTCGTCCCAGTCGCCGTCCTGCGCGATGGCGAGGGACGGGAGGGCGCTGCCGAGCAGGGCCGCGAGCAGGAGGGCGCGCACGCGCGGATGATAGGCGAGCGGCGCGGCGATGGAGGCGGCCCAGTGGGGACCGTCGGGCACGGACGGCCCCGCCCGCCCTTCGACGGGCTGGACGCGAGCGGGTTCCGCGCACCGTTCAGGCGCGCAGGAACCGCTCCAGCAGCCGGTACCCGCGCTCCAGCGCGGCGAGCTCCACCCATTCGCCCCGCTGGTGGGCCTGCGCGGTGGCGCCGGGGCCGAGGTTCACCGCCGGGATGCCGTGGGCGGCGAGCCGGGCCACGTCGGTCCAGGCCTGCTTCGGCTCGGCCGCGACGCCGGTGCGCTCGAGCAGGCGGCGCACCAGCGGGTGATCGGCGTAGGCGGGGCAGGCCGGAGAGAGGTCGGTCAGCTCCACCTCGGCGCCGACGCGCTCGCCGAGCGCGCGCAGCTCGGCCGAGGCCTGCTGCAGCGTGCGGTCCGGCGCGAAGCGGTGGTTCACGTTGAGCGTGCAGCGGTCCGGCACCACGTTGCGCGCGCGCCCGCCCTCGATCCGGGTGACGCTCGTCACCTCGCGGAACACGAGGCCCCCGGAGACCGCCTCGCGCGGCGCCCGGGCGTGCAGCTCGGCGAGCAGCGCGCCGGCCCGGTGCACCGCGTTCTCGCCCTGCCACGGCCGGGCGGAGTGGGCGGCCCGCCCCTCGAACGTGAACGTGGCGTGGATCGAGCCGACGCAGCCGAGCTGGAGCACGTTGTCGGTCGGCTCCAGGCAGATGGCGAGCTCGGTGCCCGAGAGCTCGTCCGCCGCGTGGAGCACGTCGGCGAGCTCGTTCTCGAGGTACGGCCCCTCCTCGCGCGCGTAGAACACGAGCAGCAGCTCGCAGAAGCGCTCGGCGCGCGGCAGCCGCTCGGCCACCTCCATCATGAGGGCGAGCCCGCCCTTCATGTCCGAGCTGCCCGGCGCGATGAGCCGCCCGCCGTCGCGGCGCGGCGGCCCGCGGTCGTCCTCGTGCACCGGCACGGTGTCGAGGTGGCCGCACAGCGCCACCCGCGGCCGGCCCTCGCGCGCCGCCTCGGCGCCGGCGCCGGCGTCCACCCGGACCACCAGCGAGTCCTTCACCCGGCGCACGCCGAGCCCGAGCGCCCGCGCCCAGGCCTCGACCTGGTCGCAGAGCGCGCGCTCGTGGCCGATGGGCGAGAGCACGCCGCACAGCGCCTCGGTGTGGCGGGCCAGCGCCTCGGCCAGCTCGGCGGTCGCCGGGTCCATGGCCGGCTAGACCTGCACCTCGAAGTCGCGCAGCGCCTGGTTCAGCGAGACCTTCTTGTCGGTCGCGGCGCTGCGGCGGCCCACGATGAGCGCGCAGGGGATGTTGAAGGTGCCGGCCGGATACTGCTTCGGGCGCGTGCCGGGGATCACCACCGAGCGCGCCGGGACGCGGCCCTTGTAGACCACCTGCTGCGCCCCGGTCACGTCGATGATGGGCGTGGACGCGGTGATGACCACGTTCGCGCCGAGCACGCAGTCCTCCTCGACGAGGGTGCCCTCGACCAGGATGCAGCGGCTCCCGATGAAGCAGCCGTCCTCGATGATGTTCGGGCGGGCCCCGGGCGGCTCGAGCACGCCGCCGATCCCGACGCCGCCGGCGAGGTGCACGTTCGCGCCGACCTGCGCGCAGGAGCCGACGGTGGCCCAGGTGTCCACCATCGAGTTCGCGCCCACGCGCGCGCCGATGTTCACGAAGCCGGGCATGAGCACCGCGCCCGGCTCGAGGTGCGAGCCGAAGCGGGCGACGCCGCCGGGCACCAGCCGCACGCCGGCCTTCTCCAGGTCCTTCTTGAGCGGGATCTTGTCGCGCGTCTGGAACGGCCCGAACTCGGTCGTCTCCATCCCGGTGATGCCGAAGTAGAGGTTCACCGCCTGCATCAGCCAGGCGTTCACCTTCCACTCACCGTCCTGCTTCTCCGCCACCCGCAGCTCGCCGCGGTCGAGGCCGTGCAGCGCCTTCACCACCGCCGCCTTGGCCTGCGGGTCCTGCAGCCGGGCCCGATCCTCGAAGGCCCCCTCGATCAGCTTCCGCACGTCGTTCCAGTCGCTCATGGCTCGATCCTCGCCCAGGCCCGGATGGCCTCCTCGCACTCCTCCAGCGTGGGCACCAGCGCCACGCGGACGTAACCCTCTCCTGCGCCGAACGCGATCCCCGGCGCCACCACGATGCCCGCGTCGAGGAGCCGCAGCGCGTAGCTCGAGGAGGTGTGCCCCTCCGGCACGCGGACCCAGAGATACAGGGTGGCGTCCGACGCGTCGACGGCGAGCCCCTTCTCCGCGAAGAAGCGCAGGAACCGGTCGCGCTTGCGCCGGAAGATCTCGCGCCGCCCGGCGGCGTGGGCGTCGTCGGACCAGGCCGCGGTCGCGGCGGCGGCCACGAACTCGGGCTGGGAGACGCCGGGGTGGCTGCGCAGCGCGCGCAGGCCGCGGACGAGGTCCGGGTCGCCGGCCAGGAAGCCGCTGCGGTAGCCCGTCATGCCGCTCCGCTTCGAGCAGGAGTGGATGGCGAGCACGTTCTCGACCTGCTCCTCCAGCATCGAGGCGGGCGGCTCGCCGAAGTAGATGTCGGCGTAGCACTCGTCGGAGGCGACGATGAACCCGTGCTCGAGCGCGGCTGCGCCGACGCGCCGCAGGTAGTCGCGGGGGGCCTCGGCGCCGGTTGGGTTGTGCGGGTAGCTGATCCAGTAGACGAGCGTCTCGCGGAGCGTGGCCTCGCCCACGTCCTCCGGCTCGAGCAGGAACCGGCGGCGGGCGGTGAGCGGGACCTTCACCGGCTCGAGGCCGGCGAAGCGCGCCCCCACCTCGTAGGTGGGGTAGCCGGGGTCCGGCATCACCACCTTGCGGCGGCGCGGGTCGCCGGCGAACGCGAGCGGCAGGTGGAAGATCGCCTCCTTGGCGCCCGCGCAGGCGAGCACCTGGGCCTCGGGATCGACGGTCACGCCGAAGCGGCGGTGGAGGTAGCCGGCGGCCGCGCGGCGGAGCGCCGCGGTCCCGAACGCGCTCGGGTACTGCGACACCTCGGGCACGGCGGCGCGCAGCGCCTCGCGCAGGAACGGCGGCGTGGGCTCCTTCGGATCCCCGAGGCCGAAGTCGAACAGGCGCTTCCCCGCGGCGGCGAGCGCGCGGCGGCGCTCGTCGAGCTCGACGGAGAGGTTCTTCCGGATCTGGCCGAGCACCGGGTTCGTCGGGAGGGGTCGCACGGAACCGTGAACAATATCGAACTCCGGCGGGTCCTGCATTATAAGCGGGCGCATGCTCTCGTACGACGTGGTGGTCATCGGCTCCGGCCCCGCCGGAGAGAACGGCGCCATCCAGGCCGCGCTCCTGGGCAAGAAGGTCGCGCTGGTGGAGAAGGAGGCCGTGCCCGGCGGCGCGAGCGCCAACACCGGCACCATCCCGTCCAAGGCGCTCCGCGAGACCGCCCTCGCCATCCAGCAGGCCCGCAGCCGCGACGCGCACGGCATCGAGGTCCGCGTCTCCGGCACCGTCACCGTCCCCGAGCTGATGGGCCGCCGCGGCCTGGTCACCGCGCGCGAGCACTCCCGCATCCGCAGCGCGCTCAACCACGCGGGCGTCGAGATGTTCCGCGGCATCGCCAGCTTCGTGGACCCGCACACCATCCGCGTGGCGGTGCCGGACGGCGGCCAGCAGGACCTGCACGCCGAGGTGGTGCTGCTCGCCACCGGCACGCGGCCGTTCCACCCGCCGCAGTACTCGATCGACAACGCGCGCGTCTACGACTCCGACTCGATCCTGATGCTCGACCGCATCCCGCGGTCGCTCGCCATCCTGGGCGGCGGCGTGGCCGGCTGCGAGTACGCGTCGATCTTCGCCGCGCTGGGCGTGAAGGTCGCCATCATCGACTCGAAGGACCGCCTGCTCCCCTGGCTCGACGCCGAGCTGTCCCTCGCGATGCAGGACTCCTTCGACGTGCTCGGCATCACCCGGCACCAGGTGACGCGCGCGCTGAAGCTGGAGCGCGGCGAGCGCGACGTGCTCGTGACGCTCGCCGACGAGTCGCGCCTGGTCGCGGAGAAGGTGCTGGTCGCAGCCGGCCGCATCGGCAACGTCGAGGCGCTGAACCTCGCGAACGCCGGGCTGAAGGCCACCGACAAGGGCCTGCTCGACGTGAACTCGCACTACCAGACCGCGGTGCCGCACGTGTACGCGGCCGGCGACCTGGTCGGCTTCCCCGGCCTCGCCTCGAGCTCGATGGAGCAGGGGCGCGTCGCGATGAACCACGCCTGCGGCGGCAACCGCAAGCAGAAGCTGCCCGAGCTGCTGCCGGTGGGCATCTACACCATCCCGGAGATCTCCTCGGTGGGCGAGAGCGAGGAGGCGCTCAAGGCGAAGGGGCGCGACTACGTCATCGGGCGCGCCAGCCTGGTGGAGAACGCCCGCGCGAACCTGGTGGGCGAGGCGGTGGGCTTCCTGAAGGTGCTCGCCGATCCCGCCAACGGCGCGATCCTGGGCGTGCACTGCATCGGCCCGCACGCGTCGGACACGGTGCACCTCGGCCAGGCGGTGATGGCGCTGGGCGGCGACCTCCGCTACTTCGCCGAGACGGTGTTCAACTACCCGACGCTGCAGGAGGCGTACAAGTACGCCGCCTTCGACGCGCTCGACCGCATCCGCGACCGCGGCGGGAACGTCACGCCGATCGACCGCGCCGCCGCGAAGTAGGCTTCCGGCGCGCGGCCGGCTTCCGCGCGGGCACCTTCCGCGCCGGGCGCGCCTTCCGCGCCGGCGCCGGCTCGTCGAGCTCCGGGTAATGCCGGAAGATGCCCTGCTCGTTGAACGGGATGCGCCGGTCCGACGCGAGGTACGCAGCGACGCCGGGGCGGGCCGCCACCGCGTCGTGCAGCGCGACCAGGCGCGGGAAGCGCCGCTCGATGCGGCGCATGGCGCGCGGGAACGCGTAGCGGAGCCCCTCGATCACCTGGAAGGTGGAGAGGTCCGGGTAGCTGCAGCCCGCGCCCACCAGCCAGCGCCCGCCGCCGGCGGGGTTCGAGTCGAGCGCGCGATCGAGGTAGCGCAGGAACAGCGGGATCCGCTCGCGCCGGAACGCCTCGGCGGCGCGCGCCGCCTCGCGCCGCTGATCCTCGTAGTAGAGCGAGGTCGCCACCGGGTGGTGCACCGCGTGCACCTCGGCGACCAGGTCCGCGATGGTGAGCTGGAGCTGGTGCGCGCGCAGCCGGCTCGCCTCGTCCGGCGGGACGAGCCCGATCCGCGGCGCGAGCCACTGCAGGATGGCCGCGGTCTGCGCCACCACCTCCTCGCCGTGCCGGAGCGCGGGCGGGCCGAGCGGGGTGAGCCACGGCCCGGGCTCCTCGAGCAGCCGCATCACCGCCGCGGCCCCGCCGCCTCCGGCGTCGGGCAGGCGGGCCAGGTCGGCGTAGGGCACGCCCGCGTCCTCGAACGCGAGCCGGACGAACTCGCCGCGGCCCTGCAGGCCCGGCCAGTAGACGAGCTCGTACGCGGGTTCGGTGGCCATGCCCGCAGGCATGCCGGCCGCGGCGGCCCGGGGCAACCGCTCGTCGGGGGGGGAAAAAGCGCGCGGGGCGGCGTGGTGCCCGCCCCGCGTTCCCCCATCCCCCCCGCGGCGTCCCTCCCCGCGTCAGACCACCGCGCGCGCCGCGCCCCCCCGGACGCGGCGCGCGCGTCACTGCATGTGCTTCGGCTCCAGCTGCTCGAGCGGCACCGCGAGCGACTTGCCATTGGGCAGGAGGTTCACGGGAACCGCGGCGCCGGCGGAGGCGAGCTTGAACCGCTCGCAGCGCGCGAAGTCGCCCTCGCAGTAGTAGCCCTGCCACACGCGCAGGGACGACTTCATCGCGAACTGGGCGAACAGCGGGCACGACGCGATGCGGGAGCAGCTGGCCATCCGGTCCCTCCGGCGCCCGTCCACGGCGCCTTCCATCGAGCGTGGGGATTGTAGCCCCTCACTCACCCGAAGGGTCCCCCGGACCGTGCGGCGAATGGTCGCCCGACGCCGCGCGTGCGGCGCGACGCCCGCACGCGCAGCGAAGGCCGCGAGTTCTCGCGGTGATTGGCGCGTCAACCAAGCCGGGCGCGCGCCTGCGCCAGCGCCGCGTGCACCTGCTCGAGCGCGCGCTTCGCCGAGGCGAGCTCGTCGCGCTCGGCGCGGAGGCGGTCCAGCTCGGCCGCGAGCTGATCGCGCTCGCGGGCCAGCTCGCCCACCGCGGTGCGCAGCCGGGCGCCGTCGGCGGCGCCGGCGCGGAGCTCCTCGGAGAGGCGCTCCACCTCCTGCTCGCGCTCGGCGCGCAGCCGCGCCTCCTCGTCGGCGCGGCGGGTGACGTCGTCGAGCAGGCGGGCGCGCTCCTCGTCCAGCGCGGAGAGCGCCTGCGCGCGCCGCACCGACTCGTCGCGCTCCTGCTCCAGCGCGTCCATCTCGCCGAGCAGGTCGGAGAGCACGCCGCGCTTGTCCTCCAGCTCCTTCTCGGCGACGGCGAGCCGCTCGGTGGCGCCGCGCGCCTCGCCGGCGGCGCGGGCCAGCTCCTGCCGCGCCTCGTCGAGGTCGGCGCGCAGGGCCTCCTCGCGCTCGCGCGCGCGCAGGAGCTCGACCTCGAGGTCCTTCACCAGCCCGAGCACGCTCTCGGCGGCGCGGCCCGGGTCGGCGGGCACCGGCTCGATGCGCGGCGCGGGCTTCGCGGCCTCGGCCACCCGGCGCTTGATCTTCTGCAGCCGCTCGCGGCGCTCCTGCACGTCGCCCTGCGGCGCGGCCGGCACCTCGGCGGCGGGCGCGATCGGCGCGACCGCGGGGGCGGCGGCGCGCGCGACCGGCGCGGCGACCGGCGCCGGCGCGGGCGGCTCGACCGCGGCCACCTGGGCGGCGGCCTCGGCCGCGGCGTGGATCGCGACCCGGCCGCGCTCGACGGCGGCGCCGCGGGGCTCGGCGGCGGGCGCCACCGGAGACGCGAGCGCCTCGGGCGCGACCGGCTCGGCGGCGGCCGGCGTCTCCGCGACGGCGACCGCCTCGGCCGCGGGGGCGACCACGGCCTCCGGCTCCGGCGCGGGCGCGGCGGGGGCGCCGGCGGCGCGGAGCCGCGGCTTCAGCTTGGGGACGTTCGCGTCGAAGGCCTTGCGCATGTCGGTCACGCTCCCGCGGCGCCGGCGGCCGCGGCGGCGGCCTTGACGCGCCCGAGGATCTCCGTCTGCACCGCCTCGAGATCGGTCGCGCCCTTCGAGTCGGCGTCGTAGCCGAAGATGGGGCAGCCCTCGCTCGACGCCTGCGCGAACTTCGTGCACTGGCGGACCACCGTGTCGAGCAGGTAGTCGGCGTAGTGCTCGCGGAGCGCGCCCAGCGCCTCGCGGGCGATCTTGAACGTCTGGTTGTAGGCGTTCACCACGATGAAGATGTTCTCGAGCTGGTGCGACAGGTCCTGCTCGAGCCCCTGGATCGTCTCGAACAGCAGCCGCAGGCCGTCGTAGGAGAGGAAGTCGGCCAGCACCGGGATGACGAGATCCGTCGCGGCCATGAGCGCGTTCAGGTTGAGCAGCCCGAACGACGGCGGCGCGTCGAGCACGATGAAGTCGTAGCGCCCGGCGGTGCCCTGCAGCGCGTTCCGCAGCCGGAACTCGCGCCCGGCGAGCGGCATCAGCGCGAGGTCGATGGTGCTCATGGCGAGGTTCGCCGGGACCAGCGACAGGTTCGGCATGCCGGTCGAGACGGTGACCTCGTCGATGGGCACCTTGCGGATGAGCACCTCGTGCAGCGTGCGGGTGAAGCTCGAGCCCTCCTGGCCGAGGCACTTCGTGGCGTGGCCCTGGCTGTCGAGGTCGATCATGAGCACGCGGTAGCCGCGCTCGGCGAGGCGGTACGCGTACGAGGTCGAGAGGCTGGTCTTGCCGGTGCCGCCCTTGAAGTTGAGGAAGAGCTGGATGCGGTGCGGGTACGGCTCGGGCTTTCGCTTCAGCTTCTCGCGCAGGACCGGGAGGTCCGCCATACCGAAGCCGTCCTTGCGGCCCAGCGCCGACGCCACCTGCTTCTCGGTGGCGCCGACGATCTCGGCGAGGCGCTTCGCGGTGTACCGGACGTTCTCCATCGTGTCCTCTATGCCATGAACCAGCGCGCCCCGCGCTGGACGAGGGCGCCGCGGGCCGCGAGCGCGGCGAGCACGGCGTCGACGCGCGGCTGCGGCGCGCCGAGCACGGCGGAAAGATCCGCGGGGGTGCAGCCGCGGAGCGCGATGCGGACCTCGCCCACGATGCCGGCCTCGAGGCCGGGGTCGGCGGGGGCGGCGTCCACGACGGCGACCGCCACCGCGGCGCGGGCGGCGGGGGCGAGGGGGCGTGCCTCGACTGGCCCGGCACCGGCGGGGGAGGCGGCGGGCGCACGGACCCCGCGAGCGGGGGAGCTGGAGGCCGCGGGAGCGGGGGCGGTGCGCTGCGCCTCCGCTCGCGCCGGGGTGGGCGACGGGCGGGCGAGGGCGTCGGCGCCCGCGATCACGGCATCGCGCAGCGCGGTGCCGTCCATGGCGGCGAGCCGCTCGGCGATGCGCCGCGAGGCGGCGCGGCGCGCGGGCGCGGACCCGTCGCAGGAGATGCGCTCGCCGGACACGCGCGACAGCGACGACGCGGCCGCGCGGCGCACGCTCTCGTCCGGGTGCTCGAGCGCGCGGGCGAGCGCGCCCTGCGCGCGCGCGGTGGGCCGGCCGGACAGGGCCGCCGCGGCCGCGCGGGCCACGCCGCGATCGGGATCGCCGAGCGCGACCGAGAGCGCCGCCTCGGCGCGCTCGCCGGGCGCGAAGCCGAGCAGGAGCGCCGCCCGGCGGCGGACGATGGGGCTCGGATCCGAGAGCGCGCCGGCGAGCCGCGGCTCCGCGTCGCCCGAGGCCACCGCGTTCAGCGCCTCCAGCGCCGCCACCCGCACCGCCGGGCGCGCGTCCTCCAGCGCCCGCTCCGCGAGCGGCGCCGCGAACGGCTCCTTGAAGCGGGCCAGCGCCCCGAGCAGCGCCGCCTTCACCTCGCCGTCCTCCTCGCGCCCGAGCGCGGCGGCGAGCAGCGGCGCGGCGGCCTTCGAGCCGAGCGCCTCCAGCGTGCGGACCGCGCGCTGGCGCGTGCGCGCGTCGGGCGCGCGCAGGTCGTCCATGGACCGCTCGTAGAGCACGCGGTCGGCGCGGGTGGCGAGCAGCTCCTTCATCCGGTCGGTGTCGCGCCCGGAGAGCCCCACCCGCCCCTCCGCCTCGAACCGGCCGGCGAGCTGGGCCACCGCCTCGGCGCCCTCGCGCGCCTTCGGCACGTGCACGGTGCCGCCGGCGTCCACCCGGACGCCGCCGGCCTCGGCCGCGGCCTTCCACGCCCGCAGCACGTCGATCTCGGCGCGCAGCTCGGCGATGAAGCCGGCCAGGTCCGCCCCGCCCTCCTCCGGGCCCGGGGCGCCGTCCGCGCCGGGCGCGCCGCCGATGCGGGCGCGCTCCACCAGCCCGGACAGGAGCCGCTCCCGCTCGCCCTCGAGCAGCCGCACCCGCTCGACGAGGTCGTCGGCCTGCGCCTGCGCGTCGGCCCAGGCCCCGCGCTCGGCCGCGGCGGCCTGCTCCAGCTCCACCTCGCGCCGGTGCGCCCTCGCCGCGTCGGCGCGGGCCCGCTCGGCGGTGGTGCGCGCCGCCGCGAGCTCGGATTCGAGCTGGGAGACGCGGCACTCGAAGAAGACGATCTTCTCGAGCGCGCTCCTGAGGAGCCCCTCCGGATCGATCGCCGCCGCCACTCCGTTGACCTTCGCCCCGTCCGCCATTCACCCGCCCTCGGGCCAACGCGCCGCCCGCCGCCGCGCGCCCGCGAGATCCCGCCTGATCCCGGGATCTTGCGTCGATATCGCAGCATACGGGTTCGGGATCCCGATGGCAAACAACTTGACCCGCGGCCCGTCCCGGTGATCCCGGCCCGGACCGAGGGTCGCGACGACGCCCGGCCGGGCTCAGGCGTGTTCACGCGGCGTGACGTCCTCCAGCCCGTGCGCGCCCGCCCCGCGCTCGGAGCGCCAGAGCAGGAACGAGAACACGAACCCGGCGCTGGAGAGCACCGCCAGCATCAGCACCACCGGCACCCAACCCCCCGGCGCGGCGGCGCTGGCGTGCCCGGCGTCCTTCACCTTGCCCATGCCCCAGCTCATGCCCGCCCAGCCCACCTGCTGGCAGAACGTCATGAGCGCGTAGGCGGAGCCGAGCCGCGACCCGGGCACGAGGTAGGTGACCGCCGGCCAGAGCACCGCCGGCACGAGCGCGAACGCGAGCCCCATCATCGCCATCGCGAGCACCAGCTCGAGCGGCGTCCCCGCCGCCAGCACCGTCCCGAGCAGCGGGAGGCGGACCTCGGGGAGCACCACGCCGGTGTGCCACCAGAGCATGAGCAGGAACGGCGGCACGAGCAGCGCCGAGCCCGCCGCCATCATCAGGGCCCGCTTGCCGTACCGGTCCGCGAGGAGCCCGAACAGCGGCATGCCGATCATGGAGAGCAGCGGCAGCACGCTCTTCAGGCTGCCGGCGGCCTCGTTGGAGAGGCCGCGGTAGTCGATGAAGAACAGGTTCGCGAAGGTGCGGAACGGGAAGATGGTCGCGTAGAACGCGACGCACAGCCCGACCACCCACCAGTACGCGCGGCCGAACCGGACCAGGTCGCCGAGCACCAGCTTGTCGGTCGCGACCGTCCCCTTCACCCCGTAGCGGCGCGCCGCGTTCGCCTCGAGCCCGGCGTAGGCCACCGCGAACACGAACCAGCCCACGCCCATGACGCCGGCGAGCAGCAGCGGCGCCTGCCAGCCGCGCTCGAACAGTCCGCCCGCGAAGTTGGGCGACTGGTCGGCGGCGAGCGAGCCGAAGCGCGCGATGAGGAGCTGGATCGCGAGCGCGAAGGAGATCTCCTTGCCCTTGAACCAGCGCCCGACCACCGTGGTCGCGGCCACGATGAACAGCTCCGAGCCGACGCCGAGCACGAAGCGCCCCGCGGCCATGCCGAGCGCGGGAGTGCCCGGCGTGAGCACCGGGCCGAACGCGATGAGCAGCGTGCCGGCCGCGCCGATGGCGCCGAACAGCACCGAGGAGCGCGCGGTGCCGAGCCGGTCGATGAGCACGCCGCCGGCGAGCAGCGTGAGCAGCGCCGCGACGTTGTAGGCGGTGTCGAGCAGCCCGACCTGCTCGCCGGTGAACCCGAACGCCTTCTCGAGCAGCGGGGTGACCGGGTAGAGCGCGTCGAAGACGTAGTAGTTGCCGAACATCGCCACGCTGCAGGCGAGCAGCACCAGCCATCGGTAGCCGGCCGGCTGCGGGCGCGGCGAGGGGGCGGCCTCGATCATGGCCGCGCACATTACCCGAGAGCGCCGCGGAGGTGCGGGCCGAGATCAGGGCTGCGGGGGCGGGCCCGCCGGGAAGGACTCGCCGCGGCTGCGCACGTAGTCCCGCTCGTCCGCGGCCGGCAGCACCTGCGGCTCGGGCACCCCCGGCCGCGGCGCGGCGGACGCGGCGCGCGCGCCGGCCAGCTCCGCGAACAGGTCCCGCGCCTCGGAGGGCGTGGCGGCGGCCGGGAACGCGTGCGGCGTGGGCACGCGCCAGATGTCCGGGATCTCGCCCCCGGCGAGCTGCAGGAGCGCCGCCTCGCTGCGGGCCACCACCAGCGCGCCGTCGCGCTCGCCGCGCACCTCGTCGTAGCGCAGCACCTGCTCCTGCCGGAACAGGATGGGGAAGCCCTTCACCACGCGGAAACCCCACTCGTAGAGCGCGTCCACGCGGCCCAGCGGCCGGCCGTCGAGATCGCGGACCGCCTGGCCGATCCGCACGCCGTTGCGATCGTCGGTCATGGCGCCGGAACGGTAACCCCTGGCACCCCCGCCCGGCACGGCCGCGGCGGGGCGGGACTCGCCCGGGGGCCCGCCACCGCGCCCGCCGACCGGCCGGCCGGGCGCGGCGCCGCGACGGCTACGCGCCGCGCTTCACCCGCGCCGCCCGCACCTTCACCACGCGCCGCGGATCGGCCTCGGCCACGGTGAACACCCAGCCCTTCCAGAAGAACCGGTCGCCGCGCGCCGGGATCGCGCCCGCCAGCGAGGAGACGAACCCGGCCATGGTCTCGAAGCCCTGGTCCTCGGGGACGCCGGCCTGCGCGGCCCGGTTGAACTCCGCCACCGCCGCGGCGCCCTGCACGGTGAAGGAGCCGTCGGCGTGCTGCTCCACCTCGCGCCCCTCGTCCTCCTCCTCGAACTCGTCCTGGATGTCGCCGACGATCTGCTCGAGCACGTCCTCGATGGTGCAGATGCCCATCACGCCGCCGAACTCGTCCACCACGAACGCCATGTGCAGGTGGCGGCGCTGCATCTCGCGCAGGAGCTGCTCCACCGGCTTCGACCAGGGGACGAAGTGCGCGGGGCGCAGGATGTCCGCGAGCACGATGAGCTCCGGGTGCGCGAGCAGCGGGACGAGGTCGCGCGCGTGGAGCACGCCGGCGATCTGGTCCAGGCTCTCGCGGTACACCGGCATGCGCGAGTGGCCCTCCTCCGAGAGCGTGCGGATGATCTGCGGCACCGGCGTGCCGAGCTCGACCGCCACCACGTCGGTGCGCGGAACCATCACGTCGCGCGCGACCTTCTCGCGGAACTCGAAGACGTTGTGGATGAGCTCGCGGGTCCCCTCCGAGCCGCTGCCGCCGCGCCCGGCGTACTCGGCGAGCGCGCGCTCCATCTCGTCGAGCGGCGGCGGCGGGAGCGAGAAGCGGGCGCGGCGGCCGGCGGCCCAGGCCACCGCGCGCGCCAGCGGCCGGAGCAGCTCGCTCAGGCCGCGGAACGGGAGCGCCAGCGCGAGCGCCACGCCCTCGCCGTGCGCGGCGCCGAGGCCCCGGGCGGCGGCGGAGATCGGCAGCGAGAGGAGCCCGGCGACGAGCGCGGCGACGAGGCGCGCCGGCCACGGCGGCAGCCCGGGCACGAGCGCGGGGCCGCCGGCGCCGGCCAGCACGCCCGCGAGCAGCGTGCCGAGGGTCGCCGCGGCGCGGAGCGTGAACGCGGTCGCCTCGGCGTCGCCGGCCAGCGCGCCGAGCGCCCGGGCGCGCGCGCTGGCGTCGGGCGGCTGGGCGAGCGCCTGCGCCCGGGGCACGCCCACGGCCACCAGCGCCGCCTCCAGCGCGGCGGCCACCGCCCGCAGCGCCAGGAGCGCCGCGATCCCGGCGACGAGCCACAGGATCTGCGCTGCCGAAGCTCCCTCCATGGACCCCGTACCCTAGCAAAACCCGGGTGAGGCGCACGGGGCGGATTCTGCTATAAACCCGCGCATGGCGAAGAAGGCGCGCGTGTACGTCACGCTGAAGCGCGGGGTGCTGGACCCGCAGGGGTCGGCGGTGAACCGCGCCCTGCACGCGATGGGCTACGGCGAGGTCTCGGACGTCCGGCTGGGCAAGTTCATCGAGGTCGCCCTCGACGAGAAGCTCCCCGAGGCCGAGGCGCGGAAGCGGCTCGAGGAGATGTGCCGCAAGCTGCTCGCCAACACCGTCATCGAGGACTTCCGCATCGAGCTCTAGCTCGGACGGCACCGGACCATGCGCGTCGGCATCCTCACCTTCCCCGGCTCCAACTGCGACCACGACTGCTACCACGTGGTGAAGCACGTCATGGGCGCCGAGGCCCAGTACGTCTGGCACAAGGACCGCCTGCCCGCGAAGCTCGACGCGGTGGTGGTGCCGGGCGGCTTCAGCTACGGCGACTACCTCCGCTGCGGCGCGCTGGCTCGCTTCTCGCCGGTCATCGCCGACCTCGTCACGTTCGCGCAGCAGGGCGGCCCGGTGCTCGGCATCTGCAACGGGTTCCAGATCCTGTGCGAGGCCGGGCTGCTGCCCGGCGTCCTGATGCGGAACGCGTCGCTGAAGTACATCTGCCAGGACGTCACCATCCGCGTCGAGGGGCAGGAGACGCCGGTGACCCGCGGGCTCGCCGGCCAGTCGCTCACCATGCCGATCGCGCACGCGGAGGGGAACTACTTCGCCGACCCGGAGACGCTCGACCGGCTCGAGGGCGAGGGGCGCGTCGTGTTCCGCTACGTGGGCGGCGCGCCGAACGGCTCCGCCCGCGACATCGCCGGCATCTCCGGCGGCCCGGCGCGCAACGTGGTCGGCCTCATGCCGCACCCGGACCGCGCCAGCGAGTCGATCCTCGGCCTCGAGGACGGCAAGCGCATGTTCGCGGCGCTGCTCGGCTGAACGGGCGGCGCCGCCCGCTCCCGGGGGGCCGAGGACGGACGTTGCCACAGGTCGATCTCACCGGGCCGGCGGGCCGGCTGGAAGCGCTGCTGGAGGAGGTCCCCGGCGCGCGGTTCGCCGCGCTGGTGTGCCACCCGCACCCGCGCTTCGGCGGCACCCTCCACAACCACGCCACCTACCGGCTGGCCCGCGCGGTGCGGGCGACCGGCGGCCACACGCTCCGCTTCAACTACCGCGGCGTGGGGCGGAGCGCGGGCGCCTACGACCGCGGCCTGGGCGAGGTCGAGGACACGCGCGCGGCGCTCGCCTGGCTCGCGGCGCGCCACCCGGACCTGCCGCTCCTCTGCTGCGGCTTCTCCTTCGGCTCGTGGATGACGATCCTGGCGGGCGGTCCGGACCCGCGCGTGCGCGGGCTGCTGCTCGCGGGGCTCGCGCTCCGCTCGGCCGACCTCGACCTCGTGCGCGACGCCGCCGACGCGCGCGCGGTGGAGCGGCCGGCCGCGGTGGTCCAGGCGGAGCGCGACGCGTTCGGCCCGCCGGAGGAGGTCCGCGCGGTGCTCGCGGGCTCGCGCGGCCCGCGCCGGCTCGCCGTCGTGCCCGGGACGACACACCTCTTCACCGAGGACCTCCCCGCGCTCCAGCGCGAGGCGGAGGCGGCGCTCGGCTGGCTCCTCGAGGAGGCGCGGATCCCGTGAGGCTGGACGCCCGGCGGACCGGCGAGGCCATCGCCGCCGCGCGCGGGGAGCTGGCGCGCATCTGGCGATCGGCCCGCGCCACGGCGGCCGACGGCCGGCGCGCGCCCGCCGCCGCGCTCGACGGCGTGGTGGAGGCGTTCGTGGGCGCGGTGGGCGACGCGCTCGCGCGCGGCGCGCCGCCGGAGGAGGCCTGGGAGCGGACCACCGGCCTGGTGCGGCTGGAGGCGGAGCCGGACGGCGGCACGGCCGAGGCGGAGTGGCGCCTGCTCGGCGAGGTGCTCTCGTCCGCGTGCGAGACGCTGGAGGCGGACGCGGACGCGACCGATCGCGTGGCGCAGGCGGTGGACGCGGGGCGCCGCGGCATCGAGGCGCTGCGCGCCGGCCGGCGCAAGCCGGGCGTGGCGGTGGCGTGGAGGGTGGGGAGGGTGCGCCGCTAGGCGTTCTGCGCGGCCGGCGACGACGGATCGCGGCTGGCGTGCCGGCGGACCATCGACAGCAGCATCTCGAGGTCGAACGGCTTCTGGATGAAGCCGTCCGCGTCGATGGCGCCGTCGCGGCCCATGGCCGAGAGGATCACCACCGGGATGGCGCTGATGTCCGGATCGCCCTTCTGCGCGGCCCGGAACTCCCAGCCGTTCATCACCGGCATCATGAGGTCGAGCAGGACCAGCTCCGGGTGGAAGGCGCGGATCTGCGCGAGCGCCTCCTCGCCGTCGCCGGCGGCGACCACCTGGTGGCCTTCCTCGGCCAGCACCTCGGCGACCGCCTGGCGGATGTCCGACTCGTCGTCGACGATGAGCACTCGGGCCACGGATACAGGAATATCTACGCCCGGCCGGGCCTGCAAATTGGCGGCGGTGGCATGGCGGGGGTCCCAGGCGCCGGGGACCGACCGCGGGGTGGGTCGGCCCACACGGCGCGCTCAGGTGCCGGCGAGCTGGACACCCTCGAACACCAGGGTTGGGGTGCGCATGGCGGAGTAGCGGTAGGGGTCGTTCCCCACCGCCACGAGCCGCTTCCAGAGCTCGAGGTGGTTGCCGGAGACGTTCATCTCGCCGACCGGCTCCGCCAGCGCACCGGCGCGCACCCTGAACCCACGCACCCCGAGCGAGAAGTCGCCCGTGGTCCCGTTCGAGTTGCCACCCAGGAAGCCGGTGACGAGCACCCCGTCGCCCAGCTCCGCCAGCAGCGCCGCCTGCGAGCGCTCGCCCAGCTTCCAGGCGAGGTTCGAGGAGCGGCCGGTGGTGGGCGGCACGCCGAGCTTCCGGCCGTAGTAGGTGTCCACGTAGAGGCTCCGCAGCACGCCGCGCTCGAACACCGGGAACGGCCGCGCCGCGAGCCCCTCGCCGTCGTACAGCCGCGAGCCGAGGCCGCGACGCACGTGCGGGTCGTCGCGCACGTCGAGCAGCGCGCTCCCCACCTCGGCGCCGACCTTGCCCTCGAGGTACGAGCGCTTCTGCTGGATCGCCGACGCCGAGAGCGGGGCGAACAGCGCGCCCACCAGCCGCCCGGAGGCGCGGTTGTCCACCGCGAGCGCGGTCACCGCGGACTCGCCCTTGCGCGACCCGATGCGGCCGACCGCCCGCTCGCCCGCCCGCCGCCCGATCACCTCGGGCGACTCGACGTCGGAGCGGTGGCGCGCGCCGGACGAGGCGTACTCCTCCGGGCGCCGGCCGTCCGGGTCCTTCACCGTCACCTCGGCGCCGATCCAGAAGTCGGTGCCGCGCCGGCAGCCCTCGAAGCCGTTGGTGTGGACGAGCGCGCTCTCGCTGAGCGAGTCGGAGACGCTGGTGGACACCGACAGGATCGCGTGCGCGCCGGGGACCGCGCGCGCGGCGGTCTCGATGGCCTCGGCCTGCCGGCGCCGCTCGGCCGCGTCGAGCGCGCCGTGGTGCGCGTCCTCCAGCTCGAGGTCGAGGTCCGCCTGGCCCTGGTACAGCGCGGGATCCGGCAGCCGGCGGTGCGGGTCGGGCGCGAGCGTGCGGGCGAGCGCCACCGAGTCGTCCACGAAGCGCTCCAGCGCCTCGGGGCGCAGGTCGCTCGTGCCCACCGAGACGTAGCGGCCGTCCACGTACAGGTCGAGGCCGAGCCCGCGGGTGGTGGCCTCGCTCACCTTCTCGAGCCGCCCGTCGCGCCACGCCACCTCGACGTGCCGCGCGCGGTAGGCGCCCACCGCGGCCTCGTCCGCGCCCCGGCCCCGCGCCAGCGCGGCGGCGTCGCGCGCGATCTCGAGCAGGTCCTTCACGAGCCCCTCCCGCCGACCGTCATCGACGCGACGCGCACGGTGGGCAGCCCCTGCGACACCGGCACGCTCTGCCCGTCCTTGCCGCAGGTCCAGCCGCCCTCGTCGATGGCGAGGTCGTCGGACACCATGTCCACCTGCTCGAGCGCCTTCGGGCCGTTGCCGATGATGTTCACGTCCTTCACCGGGCGGGTGAGCTTCCCGTCCTCGATGAGCCAGCCGTTCTTCACGTAGAACGTGAAGTCGCCGGCGCCGATGTTGACCTGGCCGTTCGAGAAGTTCACGCAGTAGATGCCCTTCTTCACCGACTGGATGATCTCCTCGGTCCGGTGCGGGCCGGGGAGCATGTACGTGGACCGCATGCGCGGGAGCGGCGGGTAGCGGTAGCTCTCGCGGCGGCCGTTGCCGGTGGGGGCGACGCCGTAGTGGCGCGCCGAGATCGAGTCGTGCAGGTAGGTCGCGAGCACGCCGTTCTCGACGAGCTGCGTGGTGCCGGCGGCGTTCCCCTCGTCGTCCACGTTGATGGAGCCGCGCGCGCCCGCGTTGGCGGCGTCGTCCACGATGTTCACGAACGGCTTCGCGATGGGCTTGCCGATCTTGTCGGCGTAGATGGACACGCCCTTGCGGTTGAAGTCGGCCTCCATGCCGTGGCCGATGGCCTCGTGGAGCAGGATGCCGGAGGACCCGGCCGCGAGCACCACCGGCATCTCGCCGGCCGGCGCGGCCACCGCCTCGAACAGCACCGAGGTGCGGTCCACCGCCTCGCGCACCACGCGATCGAGCCGCTCGGGCGTGTAGAACTCGAACCCGGCGCGGCCGGCCACGTTGTAGCCGCTCTGCTCGCGCCGCCCCTTCTCCTCGGCCAGCACCGAGAGGAAGAGCAGCGTCATGGGCTGGCGGTCCTCGACCACCCGGCCCGACGAGTCCGCGAGCAGCACCGCGCCGTCCTCGTCGCGGAGGAACACGTTCACCTTCTTGACGCGCGGGTCGGCCGAGAAGGCGCGCTCGTTCAGCCCGGCCACGAGCGGCAGCTTCTCCTCGGGCCGCACCTCGCTCCACGGGCGGACGAGCGGGTAGCGGTCGGGCAGGCCGCCCTGCACGTGCAGGCGCTGCGGGCCGGGGCGCGAGGGGCCGTCCGCGATCGCGGCCGCGGTGCGGGCGCACTCGACGAGCGCCGGCAGCGAGAGGTCCTCGGTGTAGCCGTAGCCGGTCTGGTCGCCCTTCACCACGCGTACGCCCACCCCCAGCTCCACGCTGGCGTAGGCGCGGTTCACCGCCCCGTCCTCGAGGCCGAGGTCCGAGGACACCCGGTGCTGGAAGAAGACGTCGGCGTGGTCGCCGCCGCGCGAGAGCGCCGCCGAGAGCGTCTCGGCGATCATCCGCTCGGTCACGCCGAAGCGCGCGAAGTAGCCGATGCCCTCTCGCGGGCCGGTCGGGGCCCCCTGTCCGTACTCGCTCATCCGATCCCTTGCTCCGCCGCTCCGGCGGGTCCGAGCCGATAGGTGTAACGCGGATCCGGCCGGGGCGCCCTGCCCCCGTGGCCCGCCGCGCCCGCGGGGGCCCGACGCGGGCGGGAAGCGGACGGGCGCGCACCGGAGTGCTAATGCTTCGGGAATGCCCGTCGCCACCCTGAACGGAACCGAGATCCACTGGCGCGACGCCGGAAGCGGCTCGAGCGCCGTCGTCCTCCTCCACGCGTTCCCGCTCCACTCCGGGATGTGGACGCGGCAGATCGCCGCGCTGGAGCGGAAGCACCGGGTCATCGCGCTCGACTACCGCGGCCTCGGCAAGAGCGGCACGCCGCCCGAGGCGTCCACGCTCGACCTGCTCGCCGGCGACGTCCGCGCGCTGCTCGCGCACCTGCGGATCGGGCGCGCGGCGGTGGCGGGCCTGTCGATGGGCGGCTACCTCGCGTTCGAGCTGTACCGCCAGGCGCCGGGCCTGTTCCGCGGGGTGGCGTTCTGCGACACCAAGGCCGGCGCGGACGACGAGCCCGGCAAGGCGAACCGCGAGAAGTTCGCGCGCACCGCCCTGGAGAAGGGGCTGGGCTGGGTGGCGGACGAGATGGTGCCGAAGCTGCTCCGGCCCGGCGCGGACGCGGCCGTCGTGAAGGAGGCCCGGCACCTCATCCTGGACGGCACGCCGGCCGGCGTGGCCGCGGCGCAGCGCGGGATGGCGCGGCGGCCCGACTCCGTCCCCACGCTCGCGACCATCGGCTGCCCGGCGCTGGTCGTGGTCGGCGCCGAGGACGGCATGACGCCGCCCGTCGAGGCCAGGAAGATCGCCGCCGGCGTGAAGGGCGCGAAGCTCGTCACCATCCCGGACGCGGGGCACCTCTCGAACATCGAGAACCCCGAGGCGTTCAACGCGGCGCTGACCGCGTTCGTGGACGGGCTGCCGGCGTAGCGAGAGGCGGCGCCATGCGCGGCAACGCGGCGCTATGCGCGGCAACGCCGCGCCCGCGGGGACCTCGTGCGAGCCCGCGAAGGCGGGCGCACGAGGTCACGGGCCCCGCGCAGCAAGGCGGGGCCCCGCGGAGCTCCGCTCCGTGGGGCGGGGCGCAGCCCCGTCATCATGACGGTTCCCGCACCGACTCGGTGAGGCCGGCGACGGCGGCGGCCACCGCGCGCTCGATCTGGGCGCGAACCTCCTCGGTGAGGGCCGCGTCCTCGTCGGCGAGCACGTCGAGCTGCTCGGCCACGTAGGCCGCGAGCGCCGGCTGCACGCTCTCGAGCGGCGGCGGCTCCTTCTCCACCGCGCGGAGCTGGTGGTACTCGACCGCGCCCAGCCGCTCGCCGAACGCCTGGTCGAACATGGCCCACGCCTCGAACGCGAGGTCCTGCGCGGCCACCGCGGCGGCGTCGGGGAGCGGCGCGGCGTCGAGCCACGCGGCGAGGTCCGGCTGCGCGTTCTGGAAGCGGTCGCGCCGGCGCTGCAGCTCGCGCGGCGCGGCGGCGGCCAGGTTCTTCCACACCGCCTCCACCAGCTCCGGCTCGAGCACCTCGCCGTCCGCGGCGCCGCGCTCCGGGAGCTCGGGCGGCGCGGCCGGCTCCGGCACCACCTCGGGCGCGTCGTCGAGCGCCCCGAGGCCCGCGGCGAGGCGGGCCCACAGGCCGAACAGGTTCGAGTAGAGCCGGCGCGCCGCCTCGGGCGACTCGAAGCGCGGCTCGTCCTGGAAGATGCCGGGGATGACCGCCGAGCGCGGCTCGCCCGCCGCCTGCGCCTGGGTGAACTTCGTCACCACGTCCTCGGCGCGGTTCTTCGAGCCGGCGCGCTCGAGCAGCGCCGAGAGCACCTCCGGCCCCTCGTAGACCGGCGCGATCCCCGGCGTGGCGTCGTCGCCCTTCCCTCGCCTGCGGCTCATGCATCCTCCGTAGGCCGGTGGATCCGGCCCGAGACGCGGCGCAGCACCGCCCGGGGGACCAGGCGCGACGCGGCCGCGGTGAGCTTGTAGATCGGGTGCGGCACCCACACCACCTCGCGATCGCGGAGCTGCTCGATCGCCTCGAGCGCGGCCGCCTCCGCGGTGAGCATGCCGGGCGGCTTTCCGAACCGGCCGCCGGTGCCGGCCACCTCCCCGAACTCGGTGTCCACCGGCCCGGGGCAGAACGTGCCCGCCCACACGCTGCTGCCGCGCAGCTCCTCGGCGAGCCCCTCGGTGAACGAGAGCACGAACGCCTTGGTGGCGCCGTACACCGCCGTGTACGGGGTGGGCTGGAACGCGGCGGCCGAGGCGACGTTCAGGATCGCCCCGCCGCCCGCCGCGCGCAGCTCGGGCAGGAACGCGTGCGACAGGAGCACCAGCGCCTCGCAGTTGACGCGCAGCATGGCCGCGAGCCGCGCCGGGTTGGCGCGGTCGAAGCGGCCGTACTGGCCGAGGCCGGCGTTGTTGACGAGCAGCCCGGCGCCGCCCAGCCGGCGCGACGCCTCGACCAGCCGCTCCGGCGCGCCCGGCGCGGCGACGTCCAGCGCGAGCGGGTGGATCTCGGCGCGGCCGGCCGCGTGCGCCTCGGCCGCGAGCGAGCGGAGCCGGTCCTCGCGGCGGGCCACCGCCAGGACCGGCCGGCCCCGGCGCGAGAGCTCGCGCGCCAGGGCCAGGCCGATGCCGGCGGAGGCGCCGGTGACGACGGCGAGCGGCTCGGGTGCGCCGGGCGGGGCCATGACCGGCGAGTGTAACAACCCCGGGCCGGGAAGGCCCGGGGTCACCCCGACGCGGCGGCGCGGCGCCCCCGCGCACCCCGGGCTTCACTCCTCGTCGTCGTCGTCCGCCATCCCGAGGCAGCCCGGGCCGGGGCCGTGCATCATGCCCATGCCGGGCCCCATCCCCGGGCCGTTGCCCATGCCCGGGCCGCGGCCGCCGCGGCGGAACTTCATCATGCCGGGGCCCATCCCCGGCCCGAACCGGCCCTGGAAGCGCTCCAGGAACAGCACCGCGCGGGCGCGCTTCTCGGGGGAGAGGTCCTTCGTGACGGTCGCGACCACGTCCCGGTCGAGCGCCTGCATCTGCGCGCGGGCGTCGAGCGCCGTCTTGATGGCCTGATCGACCTCGCCGGCCGACACCTTCTCGCCCTGGGCGGCGCGCCGCAGCACCTGATGCGCGTCGTGCATCTGCCTGTGGAGCGCGAGCCGCTTCTCGTCGAACTTCGCCACCTGCTGGCCCAGCTTCAGCGCCTGCTCCGGCTCGAGATCGAGCGCCTCGGCCAGGCCCAGCGTGCGGGTGAGCCGCATGCGCCGCTCCATCCGCTCCGGGTCGCCGCGCGGCCCTGCCGCCTGCGCGCCGGCCTGCGCGCCCGCCTGGCCTCCGCCCGGACCCGGGCCCGCCCCGCGACCCTGGGCCAGGGCCGCGAGCGGCAACACCACCAGCACTGCGAGGAGCTTCCTCATCGCCTTCCTCCTTGCTCCGTTGTTTCCCCACGGTGAAGGAGACGCCCTTCACCCACCGTCATACGCGGCGAGCGCCGCGGACTCCTGGTCGCTCGAGGCGGTCTCCTCGAGCGAGAGCACCTCGGTGTCCTGCCACAGCGTGTCGAGGTCGGGCTCCTGCCAGCGCTCCGCCTCGGCCACCTCCGCCGGCGCGGCCGCGCGGCCGGGCAGCCGCTGCCGGACGGCCACCGGCACGATCACGAGCGCCGCCACGGCGGCGATCGCGAGGAGCCCCACCGCCAGGCGCCGGCCGGTGCCGAGCGCGCGGAGCGTCCGCGCGGCGGGGCGGCGCGCCGCGAGGGCCGCCGAGGTGGACTCGGCGAGGCCGTCGAGCGCCCGGAGCTCCGCCTCGCCGGGCGGCGGCAGGCGCGCCGCGGACAGGAGCGCCGCCGCGCGGGCGGCCTCGGCGCGGCAGGCGGCGCAGGCGGAGAGGTGCCGCTCCAGCGCGGCCGCCTCGGCGCCCTCCAGCGCGCCGGCGGCGTGCAGCGAGACGGCGAGGGCCTGGTCCCGGCAGGCGGTCACGGCGACGCCTCCTCCCCGGCGAGCGCCTGGAGCCGGCGCACCGCGTGGTGAAAGCTCACCTTGGCGGAGTTCTCGGTGGTGCCGAGCGCGGCGGCGATCTCCGCGAACGGCAGGTCGGCATCGATGCGCAGCGTGAGCACCTCGCGCTGGCGGCGCGGCAGGTCCAGCACCGCGCGGCGCACCCGCGCCTCGCGCTCGGCGCGGACCGCCGCCTCGTGCGCGGCCGGCGGGGTGGCGACGTCCGCGTCGAGCGCCTCGAGCGGCGCGCGGGTCCAGCGGGTCTCGTCGCGCAGGTGGTTCTTGCCGAGGTTCACCGCCACGCGGACCAGCCAGCGGCGGAACGGCACCGCCCCGGCGCCGCCGCGGGCCAGCGTGCGGCGGGCCGCCTCGAACGCGCGCAGGAACGTGCGCTGCGCCAGATCGCGTGCGTCCTCCGGGGTCCGCGCGTAGCGGCGCACCAGCGCGAGGACCAGCCGCTCGTGGTGGCGGACGACCTCGCCGAACGCCCGGTCGTCGCCGGCCAGGAACGCCGCGACCGCCACCTCGTCGGACACCGGCGCGGGCGTGGCCTGGGGCGTCCCGGCGCCGGAGGTCGCCGGCGTGCCGGAGCGCGCACCGCCCGGCACCACCCGGAGCGTCGGCCGCTCTCTCTCGACGTCGTCCGCCATGCGAATCCCCGGGGTCACGCCTGCCAAGACCCCTTGCCCGTCCAGAGGTTAAAGACTAATCCTGCGGCCCGGATTCCAAC
This sequence comes from Anaeromyxobacter sp. K, assembly GCF_000020805.1. NCBI lineage: Bacteria > Pseudomonadati > Myxococcota > Myxococcia > Myxococcales > Anaeromyxobacteraceae > Anaeromyxobacter > Anaeromyxobacter sp. K. The sequence goes on from NC_011145.1 coordinate 4,417,020, forward strand.
CGATTCGAAGGGGTTCCCGCATGCTGGACCTCAAGGCCGTCGCCGCCGACTTCGAGAGCTTCGAGCGCCGCCTCGCCCGCCGGGGCGAGGGCGCGGTGCAGGCGCTCGCGCCGGTGAAGCCGCTCGCCGCCCGCCGCCGTGAGCTGAACGTACTCCTCGAGAAGCAGAAGAAGGAACAGGCCGAGGCCAACGCGAACATTCGGCAACTGGCCCGCACCGACAAGGACGCGGTGGAGGGCGCCCGCGCCTCGCTGCGCGCGCTCGGCGACGAGGTGAAGAAGACCGAGGCCGCGCTCGGCGACGTCGAGGCGGAGCTCACCCGCCTGCTCATGGTGGTGCCGAACCCGCCCAGCGACTCGGTGCCGGACGGCAAGGACGAGCACGACAACGTCGTGGTGAGGACCTGGGGCGAGCAGAAGGCCTACGGGTTCACCCCGAAGCCGCACTGGGAGCTGGGCGAGGCGCTGGGCGTGCTGGAGTGGCAGCAGGCCGCGAAGCTGTCCGGCTCGCGCTTCACCATCCTGAAGGGCGCGGCGGCGCGGCTGGAGCGCGCCATCGTCTCCTTCTTCATCGACGTCCACACCTCGCGCGGCTACACCGAGATCCTCCCGCCCTACCTCGTGACCGGCGAGACCATGACCGGCACCGGGCAGCTCCCGAAGTTCGAGGAGGACCTGTTCAAGACCACGAACGAGCCGCCGATGTACCTCATCCCCACGGCGGAGGTCCCGGTCACGAACATGCACCGGGACGAGATCTTCGAGGCGAGCGCGATGCCGGTGTCGTACTGCGCGTTCAGCCCGTGCTTCCGCGCCGAGGCCGGCTCGGCCGGCCGCGACACCCGCGGGATCATGCGCCAGCACCAGTTCCACAAGGTGGAGCTGGTGAAGCTCTCGAAGGCGGAGGAGAGCGAGGCCGAGCACGAGAAGATGCTCGACGACGCCTGCGAGGTGCTGCGCCGGCTCGGCCTCCACTTCCGCGTGGTGCTGCTCTGCGCGGGCGACATGGGCTTCTCCTCGGCCAAGACCTACGACATCGAGGTGTGGTGCCCGGGCCAGGGCGCCTACCGCGAGATCAGCTCGGTCTCGAACTGCGAGGACTTCCAGGCCCGCCGCATCCGCGTGCGCTACCGCGGCGAGAACGGCAAGCCGCGCCTCGCGCACACGCTCAACGGCTCGGGCGTGGCGGTGGGCCGCACCATCGTGGCGATCCTGGAGCAGTGCCAGGAGGCGGACGGGACGGTGGTCATCCCCGAGCCGCTCCGCCCGTACATGGGGGGCCTCGAGCGGATCGCCGCGGAGACGTTCCCGCGGGGCGTGGAGCGGTAGGCCGCCTCCGCGCGCCGGGCGGTGACCCGGCGTACAATCGCGGGCGATGGCCCTCTACGCCGCGCGCTGGGAGCGTTCGCTCAAGGTGAGCACGGCGCTGTTCGTCGGGCTCACCGCGGGCGGCGCCGCGATCACCGCGTTCGTGGCGCGGCGCCCGGAGACGCCCGACGTCGGGCTGCCGGCGCTGTTCTTCGCGGCGCTGCCGGTGTTCATCGTCGCGACGGCCGTGCTCGCCTGGGCGCTCGCGCCGAGCGGGTTCGAGATCGAGGCCGCGCTCATCCGGGTGGAGCGGCCGCTCCTGCCCATCGAGATCCCGCTCCGCGAGGTGCGCGAGGTGGAGCTGCTCGCGCCGGGCGCGCTCGGCGGCGCCATCCGGCTGCTCGGCACGAGCGGCGCGTTCGGCCACTACGGCCGGTTCCGCTCGCGCACGCTGGGGAAGTTCCGGATGTACGCCACCCGCGGCGACGGCCTCGTGCGCGTGACCACCGACCGCGACACGTTCGTGCTGTCGCCGGATCCGGCCGAGCCGTTCGTGGAGGAGGTGCTCTCCCGCGCGGCGCGCGCCCGGCGGGTGAAGCCCGGGAGCCGGTTCGCCTCGCCGCCGCGGTGAGGCTCAGGCGGCGGCGACGAGCTCCATCACCACCTCGGCGCCGGACCCTGCGTCGGCCACGTAGGCCCGCCCGCCGTGGCCGCGGGCGATCTCCGCCACGATGGCGAGCCCCAGGCCCGCGCCGTCCGGGCCGGCGGCCTCGCCGTTGCCGCGCTCGAACGCCTGGAACACCCGCTCGCGGTCGGAGGGCGCGATCCCCGGCCCCTCGTCGAGCACCGCGATGCGGGCCAGGTCGCCGGCGCGCGAGAGCCGGATGGTCACGGGCCGGCCGCGCGGCCCGTGGCGGATGGCGTTCGAGAGCAGGTTGTCGAGCGCCTGGCGGACGCCGGCCGCGTCGAAGGTGGCCGGCAAGGCCTCCGGCCCCTCCACGTGCACCAGGATCTCCTTCGCCTCGGCCGCGGCGCGGGCCGCCTCGGCGGCCTCGTGCGCCGCCTGCACCAGGTCGCCCGCGGTGCGGTCCCAGGCGCCGCGCCCGGCGGTGGCGAGGTCGAGCAGGCGCGTGGCGAGGCGCGCCAGCCGGTCCACCTCGCGCCGGGTCTCGTCCAGCGTCTCCACCAGCTCCGGCGCCTCGCGGCGACGGCGCAGCGCGAGGTCGATGGAGGTGCGCATGAGCGTGAGCGGCGTGCGCAGCTCGTGGGCGGCGTCGGCGACGAGGCGGTCCTGCGCCTCGCGGGCGCGCCGGAGCTTCCCGGTCGCGTCGGCGACCACCCGGCCCAGCGCGGCGATCTCGTCGTCGCCCTCGGCCGGCGGTGCCACCGCCTCGAGGTTCCCCTCGCGCAGCGCCGCCATGTGGCCGGCGAGCGCGTTCACCCGGCGTGTCAGCCGGCGCGCGTGGAAGGTCTGGAGCAGGAACAGCCCCGCGCCGAGCAGGAGCGCCATCGCGAACCCGGCGCGGCGGAACGCGTGGACGGTGTCGTGCACGCCCGCGAGCGAGGCGGAGAGCTCGAGCGCCCAGGGCGCGCCGTCCTGGCTCGTCACGCCGACCGTGAGCACGCGGTCGCGGCCGTGCCCCTGCGCGCGCGGCCGGGTGGCGAGCCGCGGGGTGGGGCCGAGGCCGGCCGGCGAGAGCCGCTCGTCCACCAGGCCCGACGGTGCGTCCTCCGGGAACACCAGGACGCGCTTCCCGGCCGAGTCGTAGAGCGCGGCCGCCGGCGCGAACCGGTCCAGCGAGCCCCGCAGCGGCGACGTGGCCATGTGCAGGTGGGGCTTGCCGCCCGGCGCGTCGAAGAGCGACACCGCCTCGGCCGCGGCCTGGCCCATGAGCGCGTCGTCGAGCGAGCGCTCCAGGCTCACGCGGAAGAACTCGCCCGCCGCGAGCGCCGCGGCGAGCATGCCCAGGAACGGCACCACCGCCCCGAGCAGCCAGAGCCGCGCCGCCAGCTTCACGCGGCGCCCCCGGGCGGCACCACCAGCCGGTACCCCACCCCGCGCACCGACTCGATGCGCACGCCCACCGCGCCGAGCCGCTCGAGCTTGGTGCGCAGGTAGCCGACGTACACGTCCACCACGTTCGAGTTCCCCTCGAACTCCTGGCCCCACACCGTCTCGATGAGGCGGGTCCGCGAGAGCACCTCGCCGGCGTGGCGGGCCAGCTCGGCGACGAGGCCGTACTCGCGGGCGGTGAGCGTCTCGGACTGCGCGCCCACGATCAGCGCCCGGCGGCGGGCGTCGAGCGTCACCGGCCCGAGCGCCGAGACGTCGGTGGCGCCGCCCCGGCGGTGCAGCGCCTCGATCCGGGCGATGAGCTCGTCGAAGTCGAACGGCTTCACGAGGTAGTCGTCGGCGCCGGCGCGCAGCCCGGTGACCTTCTCGCCGGTGGAGCCGCGGGCGGTGAGCAGCAGCACCGGCGTGCGCAGGCCCCTCGACCGCCACTCGCGCAGCACCGAGATGCCGTCGAGGTCGGGCAGCGACCAGTCGAGCAGCACCACGTCGTAGGCGATGGTGGTCGCCTGCTCGCGGGCCGCGAGGCCCGTGCCGCAGACGTCCACCTGGTGGCCTTCCTCGGCCAGGCCGCGCGCCAGCACGCGCGCGACCCGGTCCTCATCCTCGACCAGCAAGAGCTTCATGCGCGGGCTCCGGGGCTGGCGCCGATGATCCCTCGGCCCGGCGCGACAGCCAAGGATAGAGCGCCGGCAGCACGAGCAGGGTGAGGATGGTGGAGGTCACCAGGCCGAACGCGACCACCGTGGCGAGCGGGCGCTGCACCTCGGCGCCCACCCCGGTCGCGATCGCCATGGGGATGAAGCCCAGCGCGGCCACGAGCGCCGTCATCAGCACCGGCCGGGCCCGCTCGCGGGCCGCGGTGGCGGCCGCCTCCGCGGGCGAGAGCCCCTCCGCCTCCAGCGCCACCAGCCGGTTCATGAGGACCACGCCGTTCAGCACCGCCACGCCGGAGAGCGCGATGAACCCGACCGCCGCGGAGATGGACACCGGCATGCCGCGGGCCCACAGCGCAATCATCCCGCCCACCGAGGCGAACGGGACGTTCATGAAGATGACCAGCGCCGGCTTCAGCTTCCGGAACGCGGCGAGCAACACGCCCACGATGAGCACCAGCACCACCGGGATGACCACCGCGAGGCGGCGCTTCGCCTCGTTGAGCGTCTCGAAGGAGCCGCCCCACTCGATGCGGTAGCCAGCCGGCGGGCGAACCTGCGCCGCCACCGCGCGCTCCGCCGCGCCCACCACGCCGCCCAGGTCGGAGCTGCGCACGTTGAAGCCGACCACCAGGCGGCGCTCGGCGTCCTGGCGCGACACCAGGCTCGGCGCCACCTCGCTCGACACGTCGGCGACGCGCGAGAGCGGCACCAGCGCGCCCCCCGGCGCCGGCAGGCCCAGCGACGGGAGCGTGAACGCGCTCGCGCCGTCGCCCAGGCGCAGCACGATGGGGATGCGGAGCGGGCCGTCGTAGGTGGCGCCCACCTCGACGCCGGTGCGGACCGCGGTCACCGCGTCGAGCACGTCGCGCACCGTGAAGCCCGCCGCCGAGACGTCGAGCGGCCGCGGCCGGACCTCGAGCAGCGACACCGCCGGCGGCGCGTAGATGCGCACGTCCTCGGCGCCCTTCACCTGCTCCACCACGCCCGTCACCTGCTCGGCGAGCCCGCGGAGCTCGGCCAGATCCTCGCCGTAGACCGAGATGGTCACGTCGGCCACCGAGCCGCCCAGCAGCTCGTTGAAGCGCATCTGGATCGGCTGCGTGAAGGCCGGGTCGCCGCCCGGCGCCTCGCGCCCGATGGCGAGCTCCACCTCGCGGATGAGCTCGTCGCGGGTGAGGCCCTTCCGCCACTCGGCGCGCGGCTTCAGCGTCACGAACACGTCCGCCTGCTCGAGGCCCATGATGTCGGTCGCGACCGCCGGGCTGCCCACGCGCGACACGATGCGGGTCGCCTCCGGCACCTGCGACAGCACCGCCGCCTCCATCCGCCCCGCCTCGCGCACCGCCGACTCGAGCGAGATGTCCGCCGCGCGGGTGGTCTGGATGACGAGGTCGCCCTCGTCGAGCTGCGGCACGAACTCCGAGCCCGCCGTCATGAACAGCGCCACGCCCAGCGTGAGCAGCGTCACCGCGCCGGCCGCCACCGCCTTCGGGCGCGCCAGCGTCCGCTCCAGGAACGGGAGGTAGAGCCGGTCGAGGAGGCGCACCAGCGGCGGCGGGCGAGCCGGGATGTCCTTCGGGCGGAGCAGCAGCGCCGCCGCGGCCGGGATGAAGGTGACCGAGAGGACGAGCGAGGTGAGGAGCGCGAAGACCACCGTCAGCGCCATCGGCCGGAACATCTTCCCGTCCACGCCGGTGAGCGACAGCACCGGCACGTAGACGAGCAGGATGATGAGCACCGAGAAGAAGACCGGCGTCGCCATCGAGCGCGTCACCTCGCGCACGTGCGCCGCCATCTTCTCGCGCGCGCCGCGCCGGTCCGCCGACGCGAAGCTCGCGGCCGCGACGCCGTGGAAGATGGCCTCCACCATCACCACCGCGCCGTCCACCACCAGGCCGAAGTCGATGGCGCCCAGGCTCATCAGGTTGCCCGGGATGCCCAGCAGCACCATGGCGCCGGTCGCGCCCAGCATGGAGAGCGGGATGGCCGAGGCCACCAGCAGGCCCGCGCGGAACGAGCCCAGCATGAGGAACAGCACCGCCACCACCAGCAGGCCGCCCTCCAGCAGGTTCTTGAAGACCGTGTGGAGCGTGCCCTCGACCAGCTTGGAGCGGTCGTAGACGATGTCGACGGTGACGTCGTCCGGCAGCGCCGCGCGGACTTTCGCCATGGCCCCGTGGACGCGGTCCATCACCTCGAGCGCGTTGTCGCCCCGGAGCATCTGCGCCATCAGGTAGACCGTCTCGCCGTGGCCGTTCTTGGTGGCGGCGCCGATGCGCGGCATCGCCCCCACGCGGATGTCCGCCACCTCGGCGAGGCGCACCGGCGGGAGGCTCGCGTTCTCCGGGTGGACGAGCGCGTGGGCGAGATCGGTCGGATCCTTCGGGAGCGCGACCGCGCGGAGCAGCGACTGCGCCGAGCCCGCCGGCACGCTCGCGCCCGCCGCGGTTCCCGTCGCCTGCTCCAGCGCGCCGCGCAGGTCGGCGAGCGTGAGCCCGCGCTGCGCCATCCGCACCGGATCCGCCCGCACCTCGAGCGTCCGCTGCTCGCCGCCCCAGGTGTTCACCTCCACCACGCCCGGCACGCTGCGGAGCAAGGGCGAGACGCGGAGCGTCGCCATCTCCAGCAGCTCCGCCGGCGTGCGGCGGTTGGAGGAGATGGTGAAGTGGAAGATCTCGCCCAGGCCGCCCGTCACCGGGCCCAGCTCCGGCGCCGAGACGCCGCCCGGCAGCTCGACCGTGTCGAGCCGCTCCTTCACCACCTGGCGGGCGCGGTAGGTGTCGGCGCCGTCGTCGAAGACCGCCGTGACCGAGGAGATGCCGTAGCGCGAGAGGCTGCGCTGCTCCACCATGCCCGGCACGCCGCCCAGCGCCGCCTCGATGGGCCGGGTGACGAGCCGCTCCACCTCCTCCGGCGTCAGCCCCGGCGCGCGCGTCAGCACCAGCACCTGGTTGGTGGTGATGTCCGGCATCGCGTCGAACTTGAGGCGCGCGCTGAAGATGGCGCCGAGGACCGCGAGCGCGACCGTGAGCGCGACCACCAGCTTGCGGTGGTCCACGCACCACGCCACCAGGCGTCCGATCACGGCTGCTCCTCCGACGCGGCCAGCGCCGCGTCCGCCGCGACCTCCACGCCCGGCTCGACGCCCTTCACCAGCGCGTCCGCGCCCGAGGTGGCGAGCACCTGGACCGGGAGGCGTTGCGGCTTCCCCGCGACGTTGCGGACCACGTAGGCCTGCTTGCCGTCGAGCGCCACCGCGCGCGCCGGCACCGCCGCCGCCGCCTCGCCCATCTTCACCGCGAGGCGCGCCGAGAGGCCCGCCGGCAGGCGCGCGCCGCCGTTGTGGCCCGCGAACCAGGCCGCCGTGGTGCCGTCGCGCGGATCCACCACCGGCGCCCGGCCCAGCAGGTCCACCGGATGGCGGGTGCCGTCCGGCAGGATGAGCTCGAACTTCGCCGTCGGCGGTGGCGCGTACGCCAGCCGCGCCTCCACCCGCGTCTCGCCGTCCGCGGCGACGCGCGCGATCGGCTCGCCCGCCGCCTCGCGCGTCTCGCCGATCGAGGCCTTCACCTCGTGGACCATCCCCGAGATCGGCGAGCGCAGGCCCACCTGGCCCGAGCCGTCCAGGATCCGCCGCGCGTCTCCCGCCGCGAGGTCCGCCGCACGGAGCGTCGCGAGCGCGCTCTGCTGGTCCGCGCGCGCCTCGGCGAGCTTCGTCTCCGCCTCGAGGAGGTCGGAGAGCTTCACCAGGCCGTCCTTCTTCAGGCCGTCGAGCTGGTCCTTCCGGCGCTGGTAGGCCTCGAGCCGCGTCGTCGCCGCCGCGTAGGCGCCCGCCGCCTGGACCACCTCCGGCATCACCACCTCGGCGATGACCTGGCCCTTCGCCACCTTCTCGCCCGCGCGGACCGCGATCCTGGTGATGCGCGCGCGGAACGGCGGCGTCACCGCGGCCACGCCCTCCGGCGCCGGCAGCACCGTGGCCGGCGCCTCCAGCAGCGAGACGCCCTCCGCTGCGCGAACCCGGACCCAGGGGGTGCGGGCGCTCGTGGCGGCGGCCGGCGTCGTGTCCGCGGTCGCGCCCTGCTCCTTCGCGAGCTTCAGCGAGGCCGGTTCCACCGGCGAAGCCTGCGGCGGCTGCGCCGGCGCCGGGGCCGGCTCCTTCGAGCAGGCGGCGAGCGCGGCCAGGGCGGCGACGGCCGCGAGGAGGGTCTTGCGAGGAGATCGGTTCACGGCGTCGCTCCGGTGCTGCGGGGTTGCATAGATTCGGTGGGGAGCTGGGCTGCCCCTGCATCACGCTCGTGGTTCGACGGGCTCACCACGAGCGGGGTTCCCTGGGTGTCCCGCTCACCCGGTGATCCGAGCGGATTTCCCTGCCCCCGCTCACCCGTTGTTCCGGTCACCGCGAGCGGACTTCCCTGGCCGTCCCGCTCCCCCGGTGCTCCGCTCACCCCGAGCGTAGGCGGGGCCGAAGGCACCGCCGAAGTCGAGGGGCGAGCGGTCGCTTCCGCGAGCGAGCCCCTGTCCTCTCCCGCTCGCCCTGAGCCTGTCGAAGGGCGAGCGGGTGCCGCCGGCGCCCCATCCGTCGGCACCAGCGCTACCAGCATCGCGACCTTCGCCCGCGCCCACGCGTGCGCCGCCCGCGCGCGCAGCTCGCGCGCCCGCGCCGCCGCCGCGCTCCGGCGGGCCACCAGGACCTCGACCACCGTCGCGTCGCCCGCGCGCATCGCCGCCTCGCGCAGCCGGGCGCTCTCCGCCGCGGCCGGGACCAGCGTCTTCTCGAGGGCGTCCAGGACCTCGCCCGTGTGCTCCACCTCGTGGAAGGCGCGCGCCAGCTCCGTCACCGCGCGGCGCGACGCGTCCTCCGCCTCGCCCGCGCGGCGGGCCGCCGCCGCGTCGAAGGTGGCCGCCTCGCGGTGGCCCCGCTCGAAGACCGGGAAGGTGAGGCCCACGATGCCGTAGAGAACGTCGTCACCCGCCGAGTCGCGCTGCCCGCGCACGCCCAGCTGCAGGTCCAGGCCGCGCGCCGAGCGCGCCTCCGAGGCGCGGGCCCGGTCCGCCTCGGCCGCGAGCTTCTCCGCACGCGCCGCCGGCAGCGCCGCCGCACGCGCGATCAGCGCCGGCCAGGCCGCGCGTTCCGGGACCGTCGCCATCGGCAGCTCGCCCGAGGTCGTCATCGGCAGCGGCGTCGCCCGGCCCACCGTCTCGGCGAGCCGGAAGCCCAGGTCGGTGACCTCGCCCTCGACTGAGAGCGAGGCCAGCCGCGCCTCCGCCTCGTAGGCGTCCGCGTCCGCCGCGTCCGCGCGGGTCAGCGCCGCCGACTCCGCCGCGCGGCGGGTGCGGGCCGCCAGCTCCATGGCGAGCCCCAGCTCCTCGCGCGAGAGCTGGAAGGCGTTCTCCGCCGCCCACATGTCCAGCCACGCCTGCGCCGCGTCCAGGCGGCGCGAGAGCGCCACCGCGCGCGCCTCGTCGCGGAGCTGCTGCTCCTCGGTGCGGGCCGCCTTGCGGCGGTTGCCCGAGAGGCCCGCCAGGTTGAAGGACTGCGTGAGGGCTACCTCGCCCTCCAGCCGCGGGTTCGCGTCCCTGGTCGAGAACCCGGGCTGGAGGACGAGTGAGGGGTTGGAGGTGAGCAGGCCAATCTTCGAATTGCCCTCGGACTTGACCGTGACCGCGCGCTCCGCGCCCGAGACCGAGGGCGCCTCCGCCGCGAGCCCCAGCGCCTCGTCGAAGGTGATGGCGTAGACGCGCTCCGGCGCGAGCGGCGCCATGCGGTGCGGCGGGGCGGCGTGCAGTTGCGGGACGGTAGGGGCCGGCGCCGGCGCGACCGGCGGGCTCGACGGGGCGACCGGATCGGCGACGACCAGGAGCGAGAGGAGAAGGACCGAGGAGGGCATCATCGCGGGCCGGGTTCTGCCGCGGCCGGCGCGCCGCGGCATGGGTTCCCCGTGAGAAGGCTCTCAGAAAAGGTCCTTTAGAAGCGGCATGTTGTCGCAAACCGAGGCGGGGCGCGCGGACGCAGCGTCCACCCCGCTCATGCCGAGCCGCCTGCCTATCTGCGCAGCCCCTCGCCACCCGCTCATCCCGGGCAAGCCCGCGCAACAGGACGGGCCCGTAGGCGCGGGCCGGAGTCGAGGTCCCCTCCCCGCTGGCTCACCCGCCAGGCCCAAGCCGGAGACGAGCGGGTGCGGGCCGGAGTCGAGGCCCCCTCCCCGCCGACTCACCCGCTCAGGCCCGAGCCGGAGTCGAGGCACCCCCGCCCACCCAGCTCCCCCCGTTCACGGAGCAGGGGAAGCCGGGCGCGCGTGGCGATGCCGCCGCCCCCCACCGCGCCGCCGGCAGGTCGCAGTCCCAGCAGCGGAGGGGGGTTCGTGCTGGGCCTACGACCCGACGACACGGAGGTGCCCGCCGGCCTTGCGGGGCGCGCAGCCGGCGGGTGCGACGAGGTGGGGGACGGCAGGCATCGGGAGGACCGTACGAGAGAGCGAGCGGCCACTGCATGGGAGGCGGATGAGCCCGCTCTCACGCGCGCCGCGCCCAGGCCGCCCGCCCGTGCGTTCTCCGCTTGATCCCCGGCCGGCGGTGCCGTATATGGGCGGACTCCGAGCGCCGGACAGGATGTCCCGGGGCCCGGAAGCAGATGGAACGAGGACGGATTCGCGGTTTTCGGAGGAGTGGCCGAGCGGTTTAAGGCGGCGGTCTTGAAAACCGCAGAGGGTTCACGCCCTCCGAAGGTTCGAATCCTTCCTCCTCCGCCAGGACAGAAGGAGCGGAAGAGGTTCTGGAAAGGTGGCCGAGAGGCCGAAGGCGCTGGTTTGCTAAACCAGTATACGGGGTGACCTGTATCGAGGGTTCGAATCCCTCCCTTTCCGCCAATCTCGTAGCACCGCAGGACCCGCAGCACCGCAGCACCCCGCCCTCCCCGGCGGCACAACCGAATAGGCTTTGCGCCCTTAGCTCAGTTGGATAGAGCGTCGGACTACGAATCCGAAGGCCAGAGGTTCAAATCCTCTAGGGCGCGCCAGCACAGGGGCCGGTTTTCCTTGGGTGTTTCCCGGGAAATCCGGCCCCTTCCTTTTGCGGCTCTCGGAGCTGTGCAGCAAGCGTACAGCAAGACCGTGAGTCGCAGCTGCATCCGGCTGCACGGGCTTGGCGGCGTACTCGGGTGGAAGCTCGACGAGCGCCGCGCCGGAAGGCGGCAGGTAGGCCGCGGCGGCCCGCAGGTCCTCGCCGTTCGTGTGGACGTACCGGGCCGTCATCTTGAAGTCCCGGTGCCGCATCGCCCGCTGCAGGCGCACCCCGTCGAACCCGCTTGGGCGAGCAGCGTGCCGTAGGTGTGGCGCAGATCGTGGAACCGCATCGGCCGTGGGATGGCGGTCACCCAGAGCCGCGCGCCGCACGTTGGGCAGCGCCGCTCCTTATGGTCCGGGTGCCGCTCGACGTGCGGCGTCCCGTTCCGCTTGCAGCGGCGGCAGTGGTGGTCGTAGCCCTCGGGCAGCCCGGCGCGGATGCAGATCGCGCGCGTGTGCCTGGCCATGTTGATGGCCGTCGTGTGCGCCTTCCCGTCCGAGCGCGGGAACATGTACTCGGAGCTGGACGCAGCGATCGCGTGGACGAGGAACGGGACGAGCTGCGGGTGGATCGGCAGCGTGTCGACGTGCCCGCCCTTCGTCGTCGAGCGCTCGTAGGACCGGTGGACCGTGACGGTCATCGTCGTGAGGTCCACGTCCGACTTCCGGAGCGCGAACACCTCGCCCTTCCTGAGTCCGAGGTAGAGCGTGCACGCGTAGAGGTCGCGCCACTGCGGCGGCGTCGCCGCGAGGAACTTTGCGACCTCGTGCGCGCGGAGCGTCACGTAGACGCGCTCGACCTCGCGCCGGGGCTCGACGGCTTCGAGCGGGTTCGGGCCGTACCAGAGCCCCGCCTTCCCGGCGCGCTTGAAGATCCCCGAGACGACCACGCGCAGGTGGTTGATGGTGTTGGCGCTGTAGCCTGCCAGCTCCATCTCGCGGAGGCGCTCCTCGAAGCGGATCGCGGTGACGCGCCCGAGCGGGAGCTCCGCGATGGGATACTCCAGCACGTGGTTGCGGAGGCGGCTCTCCTCGCGCTTCACGCTCGCCGGCGGGCACTTCTCCTTGAGCCACCAACGGCAGAGCTCTCCGAGCGACATCCCCGGGTCGCCGGGGAGCGGCTCGAGACCGTGCCGCTGCCGCTCGGCGCGCCGCTCGAGGTCTCTGGCCAGGCGGAGGGCCTCGGCCTTCGTCCGGGCAGTGGAGCGCTCGTCACGCCAGGCGCCGGCCGCGTCGCGGTAGCGCACGTACCAGCGCTCGCCCTCCCGGGCTTCGACGCGCTCGCCGGCGGCCCGGAGCCGCTCCGCCTCGGCCTTCGTCACGCGGCGCCTGGACAGCTTCCCCGCCCTACCCCGCGTGATGTGGAAGAGGAACTCCCGCTTGTACGCGCTCGCCATGGAGGAGTCCTACGCTCCGTGGACGCCAGAGCCATGCCCCCGAAGGCAACACTCGCGCCGGCTCGCGCCGGCCGCTCTCGACGAAAGAGGCGGAAGTCTTAGCGTCTGAGCCGTAACCGCCCGCCGAAGCCCGGCTGGCAGCCATAGCTCGAGGGCGAGATCCTCCGCGTTCTTTCGCCGGAGGAGCCGATGGCCGACCAGGACCGGGAGCGCTGGACAAAGCTCGTCGCGGACTTCGAGACAAGCGACCTGACGCAGCGCGAGTTCGCTTCAGAGCGCGGGATCTCGTTCAGCAACCTGCGCAACTGGATCTACCGGCTGCGCAAGGAGTCGCGCCCGCTCGTCGAGGCGGCGCCGGCGTCATCGGGTCAAGTCCCAGGGCGGGCTCCGGCCAAGGAGCGCTCGCGTCTCGTGCCGGTCCGCGTGGTAGCGTCCGCGCCGAAGGCGCGGTTGGTCGAGCCGAGCTCGTCGCTGCTCGAGCTGGCGCTCCCGACCGGCGTCGTCGTGCGATTTCCGCCCGGCACCGAGCCTGCGTACCTCCGCGCCCTCGTCACGGCGCTGTAGCCGTGATCACGATTCCGCGGTCGGTCCGCATCTTCATCGGCTCGACCCCGATCGACATGCGGAAGTCGATCGATGGGCTGATGGCGATCGTGCAGGGCGAACTCCGCCAGGACGCGTACTCCGGTCACCTCTTCGTCTTCGTGTCGCGTCGCTGCGACCGGGTGAAGATCCTCACCTGGGACAAGGGCGGGTTCGTCCTCGTGTACAAGCGGCTGGAGCGCGGCCAGTTCAAGCTGCCTCACATGGACTCGTCCACGATGGCCGTCGAGATCGACGCGACGCAGCTCGCGATGCTGCTCGACGGGATCGACTTCGGCCGCGTTCGGCGGCCCGAGCACTGGCAGCCCCCGTCCCACTCGGATCGTCCCGGTGGTCGTCCCATGGACAAGCCCGCTCCGGCGTGATCTTTACGCTTGTGAATGGGCGGCGAGCATCGCTGCGAGTGGCGTGACGAGGCCGAGAGCCTCTCGTCTCAGCTCGCGGCCGCGCACGACACGATCTCCGCTCAGGCCCAAACCATCCGGCAGCAGAGCGAGTCGATCGCGAAGCTGAGCGACCAGCTCACCTCCGTGCAGGCGACCGTCGAGAAGCTGCAGCGCCATGTCTTCGGCGCCCGGTCCGAGAAGATGCCCTCGGTCGCGAAGGAGATTCGCGATCCAGCTCGCGCCGAGGCGGACCGGATCGCCGCGCTCCGAACCCGCCGCGAGAACGCCGAGAAGAAGCGCCAGCTCGTGACGCGGAAGATCGAGCACACGGTCCGCGAGGATCAGAAGGTCTGCCCGAAATGCGGCGGTCACGACTTCAGCCGACTCGGCGGCGGCGAGACGACCGAGATGTACGAGCTCGTCCCGTCGCGCGTCGAACGCCAGATCCATGTCCAGGAGAAGCTCCGCTGCCGCTGCGGCGAAGCGATCATCACGGCCAACCCGCCGGCGAAAGTGTACGACAAAGCTCGCTTCGGCCCGGCCTTCATGGCGCAGGTCGTCGTCTCGAAGTGCGCCGACTCGTTGCCGCTGTACCGCCAGGCGAAGGCGTACCGCCGCGCGGGCGTGCAGGTCGACGACTCGACATTGGGCGAGCTCTTCCACCGAGTCGCGGTCGCCACGAAGCCGCTGTCGCAGCGCCTGCTTCAGCTCGTCGCCAAGAAGGAGATCGTGCTCGCGGACGAGACCACGCAGCGCGTGCAGGCCAAGGGCAAGACGCGCACCGCCTGGCTGTGGAGCTTCATCGCGCGCGACGAAGCCGACAAGGAGATGATCTCGTACGTCTACTCGCGGAGCCGCTCGGGCGAGACGCCGCTCCGCGTGCTCGGCGACACACTCGGCAAGCTCGTGGCAGACGCGTACTCCGGCTACAACAAGGTGACGCTGCCCGGCGGCCGCGAGCGCGCCGGCTGTCTCGCGCACCTTCGCCGCAAGTTCTTCGAGGCGCTGTCGACCGCGCCGGACGCCGCGAAGCTGGCGATGGACTTCATCCTCGAGGTCTACAAGGTGGAGCGCGCCGCGCTCGACGCGGACCTGCTCGGCACCGACGAGCACTTCGAGATGCGGCAGACCGCGAGCCGAGCCCTGATGAACGACTTCCGGGCGTGGCTGGACGCCGAGCAGTCGCGTCATCCGCCGAAGAGCCCGATTGGCGAGGCGATCGGCTACGCGCTCGGCCAGTGGAACGCGCTCACGCTCTTCCTCACCGACCCGCGCCTGCCGATCGACAACAACGCCTCCGAGCGCGCGCTGCGCGTGGCAGCGCTGGGGCGCAAGAACTTCCTCTTCGTCGGGCACGACGAAGCCGGCGACAACCTCGCCGGCCTCTACTCGCTCATCGCGACGTGCGAGGCGAGCCAGGTGAACCCGGTCGACTATCTCGCCGACGTCCTGCTGCGCGTCCAGAGCCACCCGGCTTCGCGCATCGACGAGCTGCTGCCACACAACTGGACGCCGCCCAGAGCCGAGCCGTCGACCTGACGGCGGTCGGCGGCGAACACGAACACGGACCAGGAGGTGAACGAGGCCGCGGAGCGGTGGCGCGCGACAGCTACGTCAAGACGCGGTTGCCCGGGCGGTTACTCTGAGCCGGTGTCGGCCCGCGGTAGCGCGCGGCATCGTAATGAACAATTAGAGACCGCGCGACCGACGAACATCGCTCGGCCCGGAGATCCCCGAGCGCTCGCGCGGTCCGAACCGTCATGTCGCTGTTGCTGGTCGATCGCTTGCGCCTCCTGAGCAGCGACGGGAGGAGGTCGCGGCGATCTGGCGTTCCCGCCGAGCCGCGGCGTATATGCGAATCACGAAAAGGCAAGCGCGACGGGCGCCTCCGACGGAACCGGCGAGCCGCTGGTCGAAGCGGCACACCCTTAAGCCACGTCGAGGATCGTGCCCTCGGCCCTGATCACTTCCCACGCGGCTTCTCGCTGCGAACCCGTCGTTTCCGGGTGCAACACCATATTCATCCGGAGCACGACATCGCCCGTGTACGACGGGTCCAGCGCGATCGGGATGATGGTGCCGGGATCGCTCTTCCCGGCCGGGAGGTGCCGGCCCACGTTGTCGAGACCGAGCAGCGTGGGTCGGTTCACTTGGAGGTTCCTTGATTTCTCCACACGCTCGATCCGGTGCACGAAGGGAAACGCGGCGAACACCCTGGCCGCGAACTCCTTTATGCGATCGACCTTGAGATGGCCCTCCTCCTTGCCTCCGACCTTGAACTCCCCCTCTCCTTCTCGCGTTGAGGGCAGCGTCTGAACCCGCTTGGTCTTTCTTCGCCAGGCCGCGAGGGCTTTGTCCTCGGCGACGTACTCATCGCTGAGCGTGCACCCGAGGCTCCGCGCGCGCTGCAGCCAGAGCTCGGCAGTGAGGTGGTTCGTGAGCCGAATGCGCGCATCTCGAGCCGACGCCACGCAGTACCGGGCGACGACCTCGGACGAGATGGCGTCGGTGGCTCGATACGCACCGAGCACGCAATAGAACTCCTGGCTTGAGAAGCGTACCATCTCATCGCTGCCCGCCAGAGCGATGACGAGCTGTGCCAGGTTCGGCGAGGGCCCGGCCACCAGCCTAGCCGTCAACGCTCCGAAGACGACGGGCTCTTGGCCGCTGACGCGGGTGCAGTACTCCCGCAGCGAGGCGAGGAGCCGGTCCCATGAGGTCTCCGGGCCGCCATCGCCATCGCGTCGGTACTTCATCCATCGATCAAGGAGCAACTCCAGCCACGCGATCCGCTCGTCTGCGCAGGCGAGAACCTCGTTGGCCGCATCGCCCAGCAGTCGCCCGTACTCCTCGCCGCGCCTCTCGCCGGGAGGAACCTTCGACAGCGCCTTCTCCACGAGGACAGCGGCGTCGCCGAGATGCTGCGCCAGGATCGCCTCCACGGCCTCGTCGCGGAGCTCGCGCCAGGTCTCGGGCTGGAGGATGCCGCTAAGAGCGCTGCGGACCTCGACCGCGGTCGGGCGTACGCCAGGATCGCCGGAAAGCATCTGCACGACGAGGTCACCGAGACGGCGACCGACGTGAGCGTTCTCCAGCAAGGCCGACACCTTGCCCTCATCGAGCGGCGCTTCGTGCGTCGGATCGGCGCCGGTCAGGATCCGGACGTAGACGGCACCGAGCGAGAAGATGTCGGCCGGGCGGGTCCTCCTGCCGCCGTGCAGCTTCTCCGGCGCGACGTAGCCATGGGTCGCAACGTTCGTCGTCCAGTCCACGGGCGAGCCTTCTGAGCCCGCGATTCCGAAGTCGATGATCTTCGGCTGCCACGCGCCTCCGGCCAATACGAGCATGACGTTCCGCCCGGAGAGGTCCTTGTGTACAACCCCGGCCTCGTGACAGGCCGCCAGGCCGTCCGCCAGCTTCGCTAAGAGGGCGACCTGATCAGGTGCGTGCCCTCCAGGCAAGATGGACCGCGCCTCCGCTGGCCGCTCGTCAACGAGCGCATCGAGGGTCTTCCCCTCTACCCACTCGAGGACGACGACACCGCCGTGGCGCTCGTCGACGCTCCCGCCGAGACACCTCACGACGTAGGGACTCTTGATCGACGTGAGGAGATCGCGCTCTCGGCCTACGAGGCGGGCCACGTCGACGGTGCCTTCTCGATACAGCTTGAGGACGACCTTGTGACCGCCCTCGATGTTGTCGGCCAGCCAGATCTCGGCCTGCGCACCCTCCCGCGAGATGCACTCCGTCTTCCGGAATCGCTGGAGCACCAGATCCAGCGGGATGGAAGCCTTCACGGGGAGCAGCGGATGGGTTTGCGGCTTCAGCGAGGCGAGATGGCGGCACAGCCACTCACCGTGCAGCTCGAAGTCGAAGCCGTTGCGACTGTCGAGGATGCCGAGCGCCGCGAGCTCGCGCAGCTGCGCCTCGGGCTGCCCCTGCTCGTACGGGACCTCGTTCCTGCGGAGCCACGTCTCGACGTCCTCCGCTCGGACGTGCCCATCGAAGTCTCCCCGGGCTGCGAGAATCGACGCGACGGCCCGGAGCACGGTGAGCTGGCGGAGCGACGCAGCGTTGTCGTCTTCGTCCTCGCGAATGAGGTACCCGACGAAGCTGTCAAGCCGCTGGTCACGATGCTCCTCGTCCGTGAGGAGGGCATCGATGTCGGCGAGCGTACACCAGCGCCTCCCGCGCTCCTGGAGCATCGCGAGAAGCCGTCCCCCGAGGCGATTCAGGATGTACGGATTTCCGCCCGAGAGCTGCACCATCCGCCTTCTCGATCGCTCGTCGAGCTCGATGGGAATGCGTGCTCGCAGGTACTTGTCGGCCTCGGTGGCCGTGAGCTCGCGGACCTCGTAGCGGTCCACCGAGTTCAGAAAGTCGTTGCTGTCCTTCAGCAGGTCGCGGAGGTTGAGCAGCCCGCTCAGGACGAACGAGACGCTCAGGTTCCCGAGCGCGCGCTCGTTGAAGTGCCTGAGAGCAACGAGCAGCGCGTTCCGCTCCTGCCGCGAACCGAGCCCCGCGAGCCACTTCTGGAACTCGTCGAGCAGCAGCAGCACGTGCAGCCGCTTCTTGACGGTGCGCGAGACCTCCTCGACCCACGTCAGGTAGCGTGCCGCCAAGTCCTCCGCAATGGTGAGGTCGGATACGTCGAGCGGAGCCGCATCCACCGCAGCTGACGAGAGCGCTCGCCGCAGCACCTCTGCGAGCTCGCGTAGCGCTGTGGCGAGCGTCGTCATCCTGGGGCCATTCCAGGTGTGACGGTGGACCAGGTACTGCGACTGAACCGCCGGATCGAGCTCGAGCGACTGACAGATCGAGCTTTTCCCTCTCCTCTTTCGTCCATAGACGACCGCGCGGACGGCGGCGCCTGCGCGAGCAGCACGCCGTAGTTGCTCGAAGCATCGCTGGACGCTCGCGGAGGACGCCCCGAGCACCTCGTCGTCGTTCAGGTTGACGGGCTCGCCGCTGAAGCCCTCCATCGGCTTAAACGCGATCTCCGGCGGAGCGTGCCGAAGTTTGATCTCGAGTGGATGCTTCACCTCCCCGCCGAGCCAGCTCACCTGAGCAGTGAGCCTGAGCACCTCGCAGGTGTCGATCCGTTCCGGATTCAAGGTCAGGCGACATGGCAACACGGTCGATGCCGAGTCCTGAAGCCGCGCGTCCGTAAGCCAAGGCAGGTGAAACTCGAGTGGCGTTTCGACGATGGGCGAGTCTCCCTTGTGTGGCTTGAAGAACGACAGGACGATCCCGGCTGCAGCGGTCTGGCCCCCGTTCCTGACAAGCACCGGAAAGTCGAGGTGCTGCGCGCCGGGCGGCACGTAGAGCTCGTCCACCATCGCAGGTATGGAAAGTCCGACCTTGCTCGCGTCCGGACCACGTCCGCGCTCCAGGAGCCGCGCCCCGAGTGTCCGCAGGAAGGAGTAGCCAGCGTAACCGAGTGCGACGCGAGGGACCTCTGGCGCCGAGGCTCCACGGCGCCGATCAGGCTCACAATCTTCTAGGTAGTCCTCGACCACCGCACGGTCGGAAGGTGCAAGGCCGAGCTCATGCAGGAGCGCGAGCCCCAGCAGTCGCCCGTCGCCTCCGCCGGTCGACGCGATGGCGATGGCAATCGCTTCCAGCAGCCCGCGTCCGTCCGCCGGGTGCGCATCGGCTAGACGGGCCGCGACGTGAAGCAAGACGCCTCCAAAACCGTGCGCGATCAGTTCAGCCGCGATCCGCACCGCCTCCGGTTGGCCCGAGGAGGCCGCAGCGATCTCCAACGTCGCGGCGAGCAGACTCTGCGGCGTCCCTGAGGAGAAGAGCCCACCTGTACGTCGGCGCGCAGCCGCGAGCTCGCGATCTGCCGCGCAGCCCGCCAGCGCCGCGCCCACGACTGCGAGTCGATAGCACGAAATCCGGTCGTCATCTGACGCAGCGACCGCGATCCGCTCCGCGTCGAGGAGCAGGGCAGCGAGCCGGGACAACGGCTCCTCGCGCGCAGCTTGCGCGATTACGTGCAGGACGTTGTGCGCGCCCGCGTTCGCCGCGCCTGTATCACCGGACCTTGGCGCTGCGTCGAGCAGCTCGTACCGTCCGCGTTCCCGCGGAAGGTCCCCCGGCAGGAACCCTGCGTCCTTCGGCGCCGTCGATCGGGGAGCATCACGAAGCTTCAGCGCCCAGTACCCCGACGAAAGCGGCCGCTGTGCTAGCGGGTGCGCTCGAGTGAACGCGAAGCGAACAGGCTCGTCGGTGAACGGAGGGGGCAAAGACGCGCGGGGCATGCCGATTGTCGCCGCAGCCGCCATCGCCCCGCTTGTGGATCTGCGAGCCTCCTCCAAGATCTTCGCCAAGCGCGGGCCGACCTCTAGCAGCGGCAACGTCCTGACGAGCTCTTCCGGGACGGAAGCGACGCCCGCCGCCTCGAGACCATTCAATGCTGCCCCAGTCTCCTCCTCGGCCGTGGAGAGCGTCTCGAGGACGCGCCTTCGCCAACGATCGCAGTCATCCCAGCCCACCTCGAGGTCGGGCTCACCGAGTTCGCTCGCTACCGCCGAAGCCCTGACGCGTGCCGCCTCCGAATCCACCGCGATGGCGCGCGTGAGTCCTTCTGCAACGCTCGCCAGATCCGCCCGGATCGACTCGAGACGCTGGAGCGCGCCGTTCGGCGTTTCGCCTAGCGAGGACGGGACGAGGTCGCCCCAGCGTTTGTTGATCTCGTCGAGTCGAGCGCCTGCCGCAGAGGGAGCCTCCTCTGCGAGGGAGGCGCGGATGACGGCATGGCGCCGGGCGATCTCGTCCCGGAGCGCTTCGAGCTTGCTCGACGTGCCACCGTCCGCCGGGCGGGACGGAGCTGCTGTCGGCGGCGAGGTCGAGGGCAGCTCCGCGGACTTGGGCCTCGGCGGAGGCGCCGGGATCGGTCCCCCGAGCGCGGACAGGATCCGTTCGTGGCTCTGCCCGGCAACGCTAATCAGCAGGGGCGCGTCGACGAGCAGCGGGTGCTCGCATGTCGCCCGCATCCCGAGGAGCGACTCGGTCGCCCGCTGCACCGCGTCCCACGCCCCCTCGGCGCTGCTGCGCGACGCCGAGGCGAGCAGTGACTTTGCTGAGGCAGGCAACGATGCGGTCTGCACGGCCTCCGTCGCAAGGCGGAACAGCGACTTGACGGCGCAAGCGGCAGACGACGCGACCTCGAGCGCGCCCACGATCGTTGCCGCGAGCGCGGCGGCGTCCGGGATGATCGCCCGCAACTCAGCAGCGGCATCTTGCGTCGAGGCGGGTGGCCCGATGACGAGCCCGAGCTCAACTGCGATTGCTCGCGCACGCAAGATCCCGATCTCCGCGACAGCCGCATCGACGAGCCTCGAGATCCTCAGCCTTCCGCTATCCGCCAATGGCATCCGGGCCGTTTCCGTGGTCGTGGCGGGAGCGTCGACCGACCCGACGACCTGCACTTCGTGCAGCGACCTTCCGCCGGGACTCCGAGCAGGCGGCTCCACGGCATAGCCGAGGAGTGCATTGACCTGCCGAGCGAGCGTTGCACATCCGGCCGCCACCGCCATGGGCGTCGCGTCCCTGCGGCGCAGGCTCAGCAACGGCCTGAACCACGAAGACACGACACCTTCCACGTATCGCGGGGTCGCGCTGGTCCGATGGCTACGAAGGAACGAGGCCAGCAATTGCGCGAGGCGGGTGGGCGATTCGACCGAGCGTGCGCCTTCGGCGGGTACGAGCGCCGCCGCGCCTTGACGGAACAGGATCGTCGACAGCAACTGATTGCCGAGCGTCCAGGTCGGGTTGTGCGCCGAGGGTGGCTCCAGATGCAGCGCGTTCGATAGATACGCGGAAAGCACCTCCTCGTCGGAGAGCACCGCCTTCGTCTTGGGCTTCACCATCACGACTGGCGCGCGTGGCGGTGAGGTAGGCGGTGACTTCGAAGGCCGCACCGCGCCCCGCCGCGTCGAGGTCGACGCGTCCGCAGCGAGCTCTTCGGGAGCCGCCGGGACCTTGGGGTGAGGCGCCGGTGGCGCGACCTTGGACGCGGGCCCCGCGGTGGCTTGTGCGGGATCCGTGGACACCACGACCACGTTCCGCGCCGCTGACCCCTTCGCAGTCTTCACAACGTCGAACGAGACTCGGTCGCCTTCGCTCAGCGACTTGAACCCCTGTTTCTGGATATCCTTGTAGTGACAGAAGACGTCCTCACCGTCTTCGCGGGAGATAAAGCCGAATCCTTTGGCGTCGTTGAACCACTTGACGGTTCCGAGTGCCATCGCACTCGATTTTCACAGAGCGTTCTTCTTGGCAAGCCCCGCAGTCTTGGGATTCATCCCGGATCCGAGTCCGGGTTGATCGGCGAGTTGCCGCGCCCCAGGCGGAGACCGCTTGCCCGCGACGCCAGGCTGGCCACTGTGCGCGCTTTCTTGTGGCCATCCAAGCTGCCCTGACGGCCCTGACGGCAAGCTCCGAAGTGACAGCCCGGCTGGCACTCCCGCTCACGCAGCGCGCTGAACGCTGGCTCCCATGCCGTCACGTTGTCGAATCGTCACACCACGGCAGCGGAAGGACGCGACCACGCCGTTTGTACGTGTATGTCCGGGCACCCGGAAGGGCTCGAGCGCACCACGAGGCAGCCCCGCTGGATGTCGGCGGCCAACCTTGTACGCGCTCGCGCGAGTCCGGCGAGCCGCGGCACAGGCAGCAGCACGCGACGGCGGTGTCAAGGAGCCAACGACGTCACCTTGCGCGTCCACCCGCCTTCAAGAGACGCAGCGAGGCTGCCCTCGCGTCCGCGCGGCTGAGCGACGAAACCCCGGAGATATCAGCTGAGAATCGGACGCCGGTGACACCTGGATCGATCTTGCGCGGCTGCGGGACGAAACCCGCCTTGACGAAGCGGAGCTCGGAGCAAGTGTAGCGCTCTGAATCCGTCCCGGGGGCGTACCCGAGACGCGATAGTTTCCTGTCCAGGAGCCCTCCGCTCGTCAATGCCGACCGGACACCTGCCACCTGCTCGTCAATCGTGCGGCCACCGGCTGGATCTGACCTCAGCCAGATGGACGCGATGATGACGTCCGTGCCTTCGCTTGGCGGCACGACCTGCAGTAGCGAGAACTCGTGCCGGTGCCCGGCAACGGAAGTCTTGACCTCGATACACAGGCCGTTGGCGGCAAAGTCGAAGATGCCCGCTTCGGGCCCGTGCCACACCTCGACGGCCCTGTCGACGTCACGGAGTAGCAGGATCAGCTCGAGCTCGCCCCAGAGCCCCACGACCTGATCTCGCGTCAGCGCACGAATCGAACCGAACAGATCGGCCCATTCCGTGACGAAGTCATCGAAGGCACGCCCCGTCGCCAGCCGACCGGGGTGGACACTGACGGTGTTCACGGCGTCAGCGACCAAGGCGTGAAAGTTTCGCTCGAGCGACGACTCGGTGCACCGGACCACGCCGATCGCCTTCTGTGATCGCTTCGCTCCCACCTGGATGTCAGCAGCGGGATGAAGGTAGAACGCGAGGCCCTTGAAGATGACGGACTGTGCTACCGGCGCGTCCGACAGGACAGCTACGAGGCAGTGCTCGCCGCTCGGTGAACGCGCGAGGTGCAGATTCTCGGCTATGCGCTCGAGCAAGTATGTATCCGGCGACGGGGACAGCTTGACAGTCCCGAATGCCTTCCCGATCTGATCCGGCGTGCGCGCGGCGGGCATACCGTCTAATCGGCAGCGTAGTTGAACATGAACACGAACTTCGATTTTGGAATCACGAGTGTCGGGACGTAAACCCGGCAGTCGTCCCATCGCTTCGCTCGCTCGCCCTTTTGCATCATCACGATGAGCGTCGGCACTTGCTCGTAGTTCGCCTTCGCATGCTTGTACCATCCGGAGCTGGCGAACCCCGACCAGGGCGGATCCTGTCGCCGGAGGTCGTAACCACGCCCTTGATTTCGGCGAACATTCAGGCGCGCCGATGTCAAGCCGATCTCAGGCGCCTTCATCGCCTTCAGGAGCTCCTGCACCCTTTCATCTTCCCACGTGTAGCCGCCGAATGGCTTGCTGGGCATGTGCTTCAGAACCGCGATGATCTCGTCAAGACCGACTTCCACGTACGCATCATCGTCATCGTACTTCGAGAGCAGCCGGTCGAGCTCGCTCGTGTGCGCCGAGATGTCCGCCTTCCTCCACAGTGGATCTGGCGGGTAGATCACGCGCCCCGGCTCGACACCTTCGATATCGGCCGGGTTCAGGACGTTCGACCGTGTCGGCTTCAGACCAGCGCCAACCCAGACGGGCTTCACCTTCAGGTTCGCTGGATCATTCCCGATCGCATTGCGCATCCCCTCGTCGGCTTCATGGATTCGCTGAAATGCATCGATCAGGTGTGGTGCGCTGAACAGGCGGGTCACGTCGAGAAGGTCCGTGCGATATCCGAACATCCGAGCGTGCTGATGAACCGTATCGCTCATCTTCGTCTTCGGATCGCGCCCGTAATAGGTGATCATGAGTCCGTCGATCGTGAGCCCACGCCCTAGCCGGTTTCCGCCGATCATGATGTTTACGCCGGGTCGATACTCGAGACCCCTCAACTTGCTATCAGCGTTGACGACGGCAGGAATTGCATTGGTGAGCGTGTCAGCAAGGTGCTTCTTCAGCTCGGGAAGCGGACGGAGCTTCGCAGTTCGTGCGAGCTCCGCATATGCCTCCTGCAGCCATCTGTCTGCCTTTTCCTGCTTCGTCTTCGGGGCGGCGCCCCTGACCGCCTTGTCGAGGTCCGTCACGAACGCCTGGACAACTTGCGCCAGGTACTCGTGATCGGCACGGTTCCGCGAGACGTGTATGAGGATCGTGTACGGGAGACCGACATGTTTTCCGCCTCTGAGCTGCTTCTGGGCGGCCCCCAAGAAGAAGCAGCACAGGGCGTTCCTGAGGCCATCAGGCGGTTCACTCGCGCCCCCGGGCACGATCCTGCCCGGCTTGAACTGATCGAGCTCCTTGTCGTCGAGCTTCACGCAAAGCGATGTCGGGCTATCGACGTCCGCGAAGAAGACGTTGCCTCCGACGTATCCCTCGCCCTCCGGGACGAGCTCGCAGAAGACCGGCCGGGAAGGGTGGTTCAATCCCTGAAGCAACAGGCTCTGCGGGGTGGCAGTCACCTGCAAATATACATGGTTGGGGATCGTTTTCCGGATCTCGCCGATGACGCGGAACACTTCGCTCGGGTCATCTTCCTTCTTCTTCGTCCGGCTCGCGTTGGTGTTCAGGCTGGCGTTGTCGGCCTCGTCATCAATTATGATTGCCGGATACCGCCTAGCGTCGGCCGACTTGAGCACATCGAGTAGCGATTGCAGGTTGGAAACGTTCTTCGTGCTCACGAGGACGACGCCGGTGTCCTCGAACCTGTTCGGCCCTGCGAGCTGGTTCTTGCCGTAACCTCGGGGGTCGCTCTTGAACGTCTCCCAGCTCGCGATGTACGGAGCCCTGGCGATCAGGTTATCCCTGAAGCGCTTGAACGTTTGGTCCCCGAGCAGCGTGTTGTCCGACGTGAGTACAACGAAGCATCGAAAGCCATTGTCTCTCGCTAGGGCAACGGCTGCGAGCGCCGCGTTTGTCTTTCCCGCCTGCACTTTTCCGTAGAGCAGACCCGTCGTGCCGTTCGGTATCCGTTCTTCCGCGGTCGACCTGAAGGGCTTCGCGACCGTTCCGGTCCCACGATCTCCAACGTCACCTTCACCAAACTTCAAAGCATATGCCGAGACGCAGCGGGACACTGTCCGCTTGGCGCAGGCAAGGACGTCCGCTCTCGCCGGCGCTCCGTATTTTTCCTCCACCAGCTCGAGAAACGTTCGGATGCAGACCCCGTCGATACGAAGCGGTACGGATGAAGCGACGGGCTTGATCGTGGCAGTCGTAGTCATTCATCAGCTCCAAGCAGTCGACGCGGCCACGCGTTGACCGGTATTCGGTGGTGTAGTTCGGCCCCCGATGGGCCCGTCACCCGGTAGCGGCCGGCACGAAGTCGCCTCACCCGTACCTGCTGATTGCCGCCGTCTCGCTGCGCAAGCAGGGAGAACACCTCCCGCGCCCTCAGGCAGCAGACCCCGTCCCTGCTGCACACGAGGCCTACGAACGTCAGCTCCTCTGTCACCTCGCGCGCCAACGATTCGAGCGCACGCAGCTCCGTACCGGTAAACGTGAAGGGCCAGCTTCTCGGACGCGTCGAGTGCTTCAACAGCACCGCGGTTCGTCGACCTGCGTCGACAATGTACGCGCACTCGTGAATGTCCCGACGCCTCGCAATCGTGACCTGCTCGGAGCCTTCCACGAGCTGGTACAGGGCCGCGCCTTGAAGCAGCACTTGGTCACCATGGTTCACGGCTCTGCCCCCCGCTGCCAACGAACTCTACCCGGGATGGGGGGTTTCTCAACGTCTTTACGCACGGATCCGTGCGTCTGGATGGTCGGATGAGAAACTGCGCAACGGTGATGCGGGCAACCGCCGTGCACAGCGGCTCAGCATGTCACGGGTACGGCTATGCTCGACGGGACGCTAGGTGGTGTATCCCGGCAGCCACGTCACGAAGATGAAGGACTGCACATCGAGGAAGTCCTTTGCACCGTAACGGCGTAGCTCGTCGAGAAGGTTGCGCGCTAGGGCGAGAAGCGAGGAGTACGTTCGCCAGTTTGGCTCGCTCTTGTAGTTGAGCTCGAATCCGAGGCGCTTTGCAGCTTCCACGGTAGGTGCTGGTCTGAGGAACATGTGCCTATCCGACGCAGCGAGGTACGGGAAGATGGTGGCGAGTGGCCACTTCGCGACCTCCGAGCCGGGCGTCGGCATGGCTTGAAGCGAGCGCAGGATGTCCTCGAACCGCTGCTGAGACGGGGCCTCGCGCGCCGACGCCAAGATTGCGCGGACGTACGCCACCGCTGCCGCATCGTCCGCCAAGGCGTCCTTCAGCGGTGCCTTCTCCCACTTCGGATGCAGAAGGTTGATCTGGGCGATGTGCATCAGCCGCCGGCGCAGCTCGTCGATGTTGCCATTGTCCAGCAGCCGCTCCCCCTCCCCGTGCCCGAAGCTCCGGTCCCACTCGGCGACGACCGCGAGCTTGTATGCGCGCTCACCTCGCCTGAGGTCCCCGATGTACGCAGGGTCGTCGAATCCCTTCGGAAACGTCTGCAGGAACGTCGCCACCGCCTGCTCGTGCGTGAGCCGATCGTGCTCCATGCAGTACGTGCCCTTCCTCGGGTCGAACTCGAAGGCAGGCAGATGATCGAGCCACTCGTGGGCCACGGAACTGGATGCACGCAGGAACTTCGTCGCGGCGTCGAGAGCGAGACGTGTTGCACACTTTCCGCCACGAGAATGGAAGTAGACATGCACCGTCGTCGCCTGCGTGCCCACGACGCGACCGATTCCGAACGCTGGGTGCTCGACGAGCGCGCCGAGCTTCCAGGGCATCTCGAGGTTGCCGGCCATGTCCTCCCCCGTGTTTCACGTCGAGGACAGTGAGTGCACAGGACTTCGTGCCGCCTTGACTCGGCCGACGATCAGGAGGGCCGTGCCTGCGGACTGAGCAGTCAACTGATCACAGCTTCGTCTTGCCTTGGCGCTCCAGTTCCATGAGCACCCGGATCCCGCGGTAGAAGCATTCCTTCCTGTAGGCGAGATCCCAGTCCTCGAGGACGTGGTACTCGGCCACCGAGCCACCGCGCAGAGTTTTGCACACATCGCCGTGGCGCCTGCGTCTGGATTCCGCGGCGCGCTCCACCCACTGCGGCGGGATGTTCCCGCCTCCATTCTTCTTCAGGATCATGTAGCCCTTCAGCGGGCTACCTCCGGCGAGCTCGAACAGCGCGGCGTCTCTCGCCATGGGGCCCCTCCCTCGTGCTGTCTCTACGCGGCCTCGGCCTCCGAGCCGCGCCACCGGTCGAACTCCCTCGGGAGCAGGTCGAGGAGCTGATCCGTGGAAAGCGAGTACAGGTCGTACGTCAGATCGAGCTGCTGGATGACGTTAACGAACCGCCGGAGCGTGCCGGGTTTCCGCTTGTTGGATCCCGCGCCGCGCTTCGGTCGCTTCATCGCTGGGTCGTAGTAGAGAACATCGAGCGCGCCAACGATGGCCGGGTTCGAGATGAGTTCCTGCCGTGACGCGACCTGCTCGTTGAAATCGTCGAACTTGTGAGGGGCGCCCGCCAGGAAGACCTTGCCCGAGGACGGGTGCTGGCGGCGGATGCGGAACGCGCCCGCGAGCATGTGCCTGTAGTAGTGCCGGAAGTGCTCCGGATCGGACACCGGCGGCAGAACGTAGTGGTACTGCTTCAGCACCTTGCGCTTGCCGCTCGCCAGCGGCGGACACACCTGGTCGAAAAAGTAGAGCGACAGCCAGTTCCACAGGGCAGGGCTGTGATCCACCTCCGCCTGCGGAACCTTGGCGAGCGCGCCGACGAGATACTTGGCGGCGTCACCGCGCGTCGGAAAAGTCTTTGGCTCGATGGCGGCACCACCAGGAACTGGCAGCGAGGTGTTCGGGTCTTCGAGGAGGCCGAGCGGCGGAGGAGCCGTTGCTCCGTTCCTGATCTCCTGCACGTACGCAGCGAACTGCGCTGTTCCCTTCTCGTTCAGCTTGCGGATGGCGATGCTCATGCGTGCTCCTGTTGCCGGGTCTCGAGCATCCGGGTCTTCAGCTTCAGCCGCTCGCAGAACGCGCGGACGACGTCGCGGATCCACTCCTCCCGCTCCTCATCATCGACCTTGCCGGGAGGCTCGTCCGCCGTGAGCGTTCGCGCGAAGCTGATCCACATCTCGCGCCACCCGGAGAGCCCATCGACTCCCTCCCAGTCGTCATCGAGCACGATGTTCCAGAGGACCTGCCGGACTGCCTCCGGATACACGAGCGCCGCGAAGACCGCATCGGACCTCACGAACGCCTCGGCACCCGGGAACTTGTTGACCTCGAGCACCGGCCGATCGCCGCCGAGCGCCAGCCGCCACATCTCCTCTCCGAGATCCACGAAGTTCACCGGAAGTATGCAGTAGCGGCCCGGGCCACCGCCTCCATCCTCGGCGGTGATGTCGTCGATCTCCGCGACGATCCGACCCAGGAGATCGTCCGTGTCGACGACCTTGACCCGGAACAGCACGGTGTTTCCGCGATCGACCTCGTCGAGTGCCCTCCTCACCGGCTCGACGAGACCTCCGACGGTGCCGAAGTCGAAGCGCTGGTAAGAGGACTTGTAGTGCGCCTCGACGAACACCTTGGCCGTGCTCGGCAGCTCGAGCTCGGACAGATTGATCCGCGCGTCGAAGGATGGCGCATCCTTCCCTGGCTTCAGCTCGATCTCGACGCGGTCCTGCGGAATGCGCCGGCGCTTTGTGTAGTTGAAGTGCCTGATCACGCCGCATCCTCCTCGGTCTCGCTCATGTCCTCGAGATGCCTCGCTCTCACGGCAAGGTCGCGGTTCCGGTCAAAGCCCGTGACCTTGACCTCGAACGTGTCATCGTCAACCACGAGCTCCAGCCGGTTGTCCTTCGCCCGTGCGATCTTCGCGCCCGCGACCGCGACAGCAATCGGCTTCTTGCCGAGGTCGAAGTCATTCCGGTCATAGCGCTTGAATGCGTTGCCCCGACGCACCTCGTATGCCGCTTCGACGCTCACGGCGCCCCTTAGACCCTCGCGCCCCGTGATGCGGAAACCCCCGTCGATCCGGACGAGCTTCAGCGCCGCGCTGGTGGGCGGTGGTGGAGGGGGAGGCGGCGGAGGCGGAGTCACGACCGGGTCATCCGGCTTCGCCGGGCCCGGACCCCGCGGAACCGGCGTCGACCCTGGATTGATGAGGGAGCGCTCCACGTAGAAAACGTCCGACAGCAGCTTCTCGTCGAGGCCCTCGGGCGGCCGTGACAGGTACGCGACCAGCCGTCGCAGGGTGTTCTTGACGAACCTGACGCAGGACGGCCCGTGCTGATACCGCTGCTTCAGCTTGCCCTCGCGCTCAGACCAGTCGGTGTGGGCGGGACCTTCCGAGTCGCCGAGGAGCGCCGACAGGGCGGCGTCTTCCACGACGACGAGTCCGCGCGCCTGCGCCTCGCGAACCATCCGAATGTCCGCGATCGTGATCCCCTGCCTGATGTAGTGCTCCTCGCCGCGGGGGATCGAGTCGTCCTTGCCGACGTACGCGCGGAACGTCGCCGTGACCGGAGGCGCGCCCTTCCGGTGGACCTTCACGGGCACCCTGAACGCGAGGCGTTCCCCTCCCTCGTATCGCTCCCTGAGCTTTGCGATGTTGTGCGCCGCGAGCAGGTCCTCCGACCACTCCGGCGCAGCCACGCCTTGCTGCGCGAGCTCGATGTACTTGTCGGGCTCGAGCCCGATGGCCCAGGCGGCGAGATCGAACAGGCGCTCGAGCTGTTCGCGGTTCGTGCCCGATCCCGACCAGTCCAGCTTCGCCGCCACCTCGCGGATCGTCGTGGCGTTCAGCAGGATCTCTCCCGCGGCGCCCTTCACCTCGACGACAAGCGTGCCCGCGAGGACGGGAAAGAAGTAGTTCCGGATGGCGGCCCGGAGAATGTCGTCAGGAGTGATCTCGTCGGTCCGGGCGTACGGGATGACGATGGACAGACCGGGCTCGTTCACACGCTGCAGCTCGAAGTCGTTCCTGAACTTCTCGATCGCAGGATCGTCCTGGACGGGAAGGCAGAAGTTATCGTCTGCCACGCCGAAATACGGATACGGACAGAACCGGTGTCCATCGAGGTCGTGAACCTTGAGGACTGCCTGACCCATCAGCAGAGAGCACCCGTCCTCGGCGCGCACCGTCAGCCCGAAGAATGCGTACGTGCGGGATGCCGCCGGGTAGACGATCTTGCCAACACCCCATCGACCGCGGTCCGTGTCCGACTTCGATGACCGGCCGACGTTCCTCCAGAAATAGTAGAAGTCGTTCTTGGTGGTTTGCCCCGGAACGTCGCGATCCTGTTCAGGATCGCCGCCGAGACCGCGGGTGCCGAAGTCCTCGATCGTGAGGAAGTCCATCGCGCCGGTCATGACGGCCTCCGGACCGAGCGCAGCGGATACGTGAGGGGCAAGGGTCTGCAGGTACTTCGCAGCCGTCTTCGCGGGCATCGCGTTCGCGGAGAATGCGAAGCGGATGCGAACCGGCCCGCTCACGGCCGCGTCGAGCGTGTTCTGCACCGCCTCGCGGACCAGACCCTCGGCACGGTTATCACGAGACGTGAAGAATTCCTCCTGGACGGGATCCTGGTTGATCTCGCCTCGCTGCATTTGCCTGCATAGCCAGTTCATCCGTGGTCCTCTTTGGCTTTCGCAACTCGCCAGGGAGTCTCGCCGCATGCCGAGCTGCACGCAGAGCGTACTACCCAGAAGAACTCCAGTCACTTGACACCGATCACGATGTCACGTGCTCACATGACGTCTCGCAGCCGACGGCGACAAGATGGCCGTGGGTACGAGCCGCCATGCTCGACGTCAGCAGCGTGCGGACGTGCACGAGGTACGGCTTCTCCTTCGGCCCGACGATCGCCACGACGGCGAACGCGGGTGCCGCCCCGGCGAGGCGCACAGGAGCGAACCACGCTTCGTTACCTGCGTCGATCAGCTCGTCGCCCGCGATTGCGCGGAGGACGGCGTCCTCGAGGACCCGCGCCGCTCGCCTCGTCGACATCGTGAGTGGCACCCGCTCGCGAAGCCGCTCCGCCGCGTGGCGCGTCACGTGGACGATCCGCTCGTTGCCCGTCTCCGGTGATCTGCCGGTGCGCCCCATGCTCCGCTTCCAAGAGCACGGCGCGCGCCAAGTATGGGCCTCAACGAAAACCGCAGGTTCACCGCTCGCACTCGACGCGTCATACACGGCCACGTCGATCGCGCCCCACGCCGTCGTCGATCACGACGATCACGGACCTTGGCCGTGTCACGGTGCGTGGTTCAGGCGGTGGGTATCGAGAACGTCGATGGCTCTACGCACCATGATCCGGACCGGCACGTCACTTCGAGCGATCGCCGACATGGTGTCGTGCGGGATGGAGAGGTGCCCTTCCCCGTACCCACGCCCGTAAAGCGTTCGTACCTTGACGAGAAGCTCGCGCCTCTCACCGCCACGGAGTGGCCTGCACGCTACCACCGGAGCGTCCTCGATAGTCGATGCCCACTCAGCCACCGGCTCCTCGTCGAGCGAGCTCGTCTCGGCGCCCATCGCGGGCACGTCCCCCCTGAGCGCGCCAAGCGCGTCGGGGGTGATCGACATCACGACCCTGAAGCCGTCGAGGGCCGGGGCAGCGCACAGGGCAGACAGAACCCTGCGTGCCGACATTCTCGCCTGCGGATTCGGCAGCTTCGTGTAGACGCTTTCCACCTCGTCGAGCAGCAGCACCGGTCCGGGACAACCGAGGCGCGACACGAACGTCCGCACCAGTCGGAGCAGGGTGTACACGAGCTCGCGTGCCCCCGGCCCGGCCTTGTGACCGATCGTACGGCCGCAGAGGTTCGCGATGACGATCTGAACGGCGGTGTCGAAGTCCGGATGCGCCGCGTCTCCAGCTTCGATGAGGACTGCGAGGCGCGCGAGGGCCCGGCGAGTCTCCACGTCAAGCACGCGCTCGCGTCGGAGGTGATCCTCGACGGTCGACTTCACGAGCTGAAGCGCCTCCGGATCGCGCAGCTCGGAGTCGAGGATCTCGTGAAGACCCCGGCGGGCCTGTCCTGGGATCTCGAGCGTGGAAAGGAGCACCGGCAGGAACCGCTGCGGGTAGTTCAGTGCCGCCGACGTGGAATCCGCGGTCAGATGACAGACCGCGGTACCTTCGGCGAGCGCCAGATCTCGCGCCAGAGCCAGCGCGTGACTCTTCCCTTCACCGTAGTTCCCGCGAACCCACAGCCAGCGCCGCCTCGCTTCAGCCGAGACGACCTCGAGGAGTGGCTCCCCGAACTGTTCGAACCCGACGGTCACATCCCTGATCAGCTCGCCGGGCGGCAGGCCGGACCGGAGGCGCATGATCGCCCGGAGAAGGGCGCCGCGCTCGCCTCTGGGTGGGTCCGGGGCTCCTGCTGCTGGGCTGGGTGCGAGCGTCCACCGGAACCACGGATCGCAAAAGACTGCGCCGGCGAGTTCGCCGTAGAGCAGCGAGTTCACCTCGCTCCGCTCCACCCGGCCAACGCCGTCCGGGCCGTCCAACAGTGCTGCGATATCGCGCGCCTTCAGCGGCCCCTGTGCGCCCAGCACATTCAGGATCGCTCCCGCGATGCGGCGCTTCCGTTCCATCGCAGGTCACCAGCAGTCAGGCAGTCTTCGCCAGAACAATCTCGTCGAGTTCCTTGATGACTGTCTTGACCCAGCTGCGTGCGGTCAGATCCGGGTTCTTCTTCAGGGTCTTTCCGAGAAGTTCCTTGAGGCGCTTCTCGGCGCCCGGATACAGCTCGCGGTTCTTCGCGAGCGCGTGGAGTCCCGCGATGCGCACCGCCATCTCGGCGAAATCGCTCTCCGTCAGCGGCCACGACGCGAGGTCGATGACGGCGCCGGCGGGATTCGCGGTACTGCCGCCAGCGAGGATGACGCGTTCCGCCAGCGCCTCGTACTCGCTGATCCCCTTCTCCGAGTCGAACACGTCGGGCGTGGCAGAGATGTAGAACGCCGTCCGTACCATTCCTTGGCGATCGTCCACGTTGTCGATGAGTTCCCGGAGCAGCGTGTACGAGGTCTTTCGCCCCTTTGGCGGCTGGTGCAGCACGTTCTCGAGTTCGTCCAGGAGGATGAGCGTTCCTCCGTATCCGAGGTGGGTGATGAATGCCGAGAGGCTCCTGAGCATCTCCTTCGAGTTTCTCTGATTGACCGGCTCCGGGACACCCGCGGCGCGAAACCTGGACTTCGTCTCAGCGTCTCGAGCGTGGACATCCTCCCCCTTGAACCAGAACCGGATGAGATCCGCCCAGTCCTCGTCACCGTCGGCCCGGGCGAGCGCATACTGTCTCAGCGCAGCCTGGAAACCACTGTTGAGACTCCAACGCCTGCTGAGCTGGGCCATCTGCCGCGTGATCTCGTCGCGAGCACCGTAGGACGGCAGGTCACCGGAATCCGAGCCCGCGACGAGCCGACGAACCCGTCCCCACCATTCATCGAGTATCCAGTCCCACCCCGGCACGCAGCCCGGATCGACCTTGCCCTCCCGTTCCCCGACCAGCTTCTTCGTGAGGCAGTTCCCTACGATCGCGGAGTAGATCTCATGGAACCGGTGCAGCTCGGTGCCGTACCCAGGATCGGAGATCTGGACGTAGCTCGTCACCCAGTTGCGGGCATGCGCGAGTTCGATGAGCCGCGCGAAGAAGTGCGTCTTCCCAAGGCCGGTTCTCCCTCGAACCCATCGAACGACGGCGTTCCCGGCGATCTCGAGATCCTCGAAGTATCCGGAGGCAGCCTCGATGAGTGGCTCGCGGCCCGCAGAGAAGCTGCTGACGCTCTCGAGGCAGTTCTTGCCGTCCCTCAGCGCCTGGATGATCCGCAGCGCCTGCGCACGATTCGGCATGCGATCCCCCGTTCACGTCGGCTCGAACCAGACCCGGCCCACGTGCGCCGTGCGCTCCAGCGCAGGCACGAACATGAACACCGCACCTAGGGTATCCGAGCCCGACGCATAACGGAACCTTGCCGCATGGTGATCGAGCTTTCCGGATCTCAACAGGTTGTAGAGGTCGGCTCGGAAGTGCTCGCGCGTGTACTCCCGGAACGATCGGGCGGACGGGTTGGCCCTGAAGCCAGCTGACTGACGTGCCATCAGGATGTGCCCGAGCAACGACAGCGCCGGGACCTGGGTCCCGGGCGCCTTTCCGCCAAGCCTGAGTTCCCGGTCGTACGCGTCCGCGAGCTGGTCCAGGAACACGATAGGTTTGGTTCCGTCCTTCTGGAGCGTCGATGCTCGATCATGAACGGCGCGAGAGATGCCCAGGATCGACAGATCCTCGAGCGGTTCGGAATTGATCGACACCGCCATAGCAGCCTTGTCGATCTCGATGTGCACGATGCCATCCACCACGAGGGGGCTCGTGTCGCCGAACACCTCGTGACCTTGCCTGATCAGTTCCCTGCGAAGTCGATCCTCGAGATGCTCCAGGAAATCGGTTCTGTCGGCGCGAAGCTTGTCAACGCAGGGCTGCAGCCGGTCCACGGCCGAGATGCAGAGCTCTCTCCATTTCCGGAGCTCCTCCTCCAACGCGCGCGCCCCGCCTATCGGGTCGATGCTATCAGCGTGGGCGGCCTCGCTGCTCTCGCCAACCAGCTCCTCGAGCCGTCTTCTCACCGTCTTCGAGTGCGCTTTGAGGCGCGCCCACGACGAACCCCCGCCCGAACGTGCCTTGGAGTTCATTTTGCCGGCCCCCCTCTTGCCACGGCTCCAGGCACCGCCTTCAGGAGCCCTTCGTCAATGCGGATGAGAAACTCCCGGTCGAACCGGCTGCCGCCGGAGAAGTGCAGGAACGGCGCCATCTCCGGGTCTGCAGCCACGCGATAGACCGCGTCGAACACCTCTCCGACCTCCATCAACGCCCCACCCTCCCACGCCAGCAGGCAGGCCTTGAGGGCAAGGGTGCGCCCCGGCGTGAAGCCGAATTCGCGTCCGATCTCCTCGAATGCCAAGGCGAGCCACCTCATTCGCTCTCGGTCGTCCACGATTCTTCGGAGACCAGGAGAGAGGATCGTCGAGGCGGCCTGGAAGTAGTGGCGGTCGAGGAAACTCGAAAGAACCTCCGACACGTTCCTCGTGGCCGCCGTGAACGGCGACAGGACACGCGCGAGGGCCACCGTGGCGGGCGACGGATCCCACATGAACTTCGAGGTCGCGGCGCGGCGCCCGAGGAATCCGAGATCGACGAGCATCTCGAGCCTCGGCCTGAGGTAGTTCTCCTGCGTGCTGTCCTTCGCTGCGATGGAGTCCCTGAAGAAGCTCACGTCCCTCACACCGAGGGCGTCTTCGGGGTCCGAGATATCCCCGATGGTCTCCAGGAGCCGGTCGGTGGCCGCGAGCAGGAGGCCGTCCTTCCCGCGCGTCGCGAGGATCTTGCCAGAGCGATGGCGATCGACGAGCTCGACAACCAGGAACGGGTACAAAAGTTCGCTCGCCAGAAGAATCCTGAAATAGAGGAGCGGCAGCGAGGGGTGCGCCATCGGACATAGCGGATTGAACAGCTCCTCGTCGTGCTCCGACCGGCGCGCGGCCGCGAGCAGGTGCTGCAGCAGGTACCCGGTCTCCGATAGCTCGAGGGTCGGAAGGAGTACTCCGGTCCACCGTGCGAGATCGATCGTCCGATCGAGCTTCTCTCGCGGAACGAAGCCCACCGGCGATGGCATCCGCTCGTCGTAGAGCCACAACTCGCTCACGTACAGCCACTCAGTTCTGACGAGCTTGGGGCGTGGACGCTTCGACACCCGCGAGAGGAGCCAGTCCGGGGGAGGCTCGTCGATCGCGGCGGGAGCCGGCTCCGTGAACACCGCGGTGGGATCCTCCTCTTCCGGTCGCAGATACCGCTTCTCGAGTTCCGGACGCCGGTCCGGCGGCACCCTCGCGAGCAGCCCGGAGTACCGCTGGTCATCCGCGAACACCCGCCCGAAGAGCAGATCGTGGAAGCGGGCAGCGAGCGCATCCTGCCGGTCGAGTCCGCGGATCCCTACGGATGCGAGTGCGCCGAGGTACCCGATGCGAGCGTGGTACGGATCAAGGCTTCGCAGGATGGGGAAGCGGTCACTCATCCGACCTCACCGCCGTGAACGCTGATGCGCGGACGGATCCTTGCGAGGACGATGCGGCTCAATGGTTCCACGGCCCTGATGTCCGACCCTGCAATGATCGCGCACCCTCGGTCGAGTGATCGCACGAGGTCCGGAAAGTCCAGGGATCGATCGCGATCCCGCACATCGGTGGGGAACGTTCCGAGCAGATTCTTCCAAGCAACATCGATGTCGTCCTGAGTGAGCAGCCGGTGGATGACGTACAGGTCGACCTGGCTCCGGACCTTCGCGCTGATCGCGCTTGCGGAGGGCCTCTGCGTCGCCATCACGAGGGAAAGCCCATAGTTCCGTCCCTGCAGGCAGTAGTTCTCGAGAGCCTCGCGAGCCTCGGCTCCCTCATCGCCGAGCAGCTCCTGGGCCTCGTCCAGCGCGAGGATGGTCCGGGGCACACGACCGCGGAGCTCGAGCTCCAGCCGCGAGCGCTCCGGCTCCGACATGACCTCGACATCGAGCCGCTGGCGGATCTGGCTCGCCTCCTCGCGCTCCTTGAGTATGCGCCGGATCAGCAATCTCGTGATCACGCGCCGGAGATCGCCTCCTACCCGCAGCGGCAGCATCAAGATGCTGAGGTGGCCGGAGCGCAGGAGATCGACCAGCCTCGTGCCCTCTCCCGTGAAGACCGGCTGCCGCTCGAGCGCGCGGAGCCTCCGCACGAGCGCACGGATGGTCGCGGCCTGATGGTCTTCGCCATCCTGCTCGTCGCGCAGGTACTCGAGATATGCGGCCAGGTCGCCGAATCCGAAGTCCCGCCGCGGTTCGAGGCGGCCGGCCCGCGACGTCCATCCAGCTCCCGTCACGGCCTCGAACGCCTCCGACAGGGCGGCTCCCTGCGGATCGCGCAGCAGGTTCACGCCGATCAGATCCGCGATATCCGCTGCATCGAGGTCCGATACCTTGATCCGGAAGTCCTTCACGCCGGGTGGATCGTTCGCCGTCCTGAACCCAGCCGGCATCCAGACGTCAACATCCAGATCCTCGGGCCTACAACCCCATCCATCCAGGCTCTCGAACTGCTGCCTTACCTTCGGCGGCCCGTCGCCCCTGACGAGATGACTGGTCGTCCAGAAGTTCCCCATCGGATCCAGCAGCAGTGCAGATCTTCTCCTTCGGTGAACCGCGATCGAGTTCGCGTCCGTTCTCGTTGCGAGACCCTCCAGCAGCACGCCGAGGGTGTGGCTCTTGC
This sequence comes from Anaeromyxobacter sp. K, assembly GCF_000020805.1. Classification (NCBI taxonomy): domain Bacteria; kingdom Pseudomonadati; phylum Myxococcota; class Myxococcia; order Myxococcales; family Anaeromyxobacteraceae; genus Anaeromyxobacter; species Anaeromyxobacter sp. K. The sequence continues at coordinate 4,454,451 of NC_011145.1, forward strand.
CGCTGCCGCGCTTACCGATGATGAGAGTGACGAACTCCTTGGAAGCCGCGAAGTGAACCCACCGAAGTGGACCGGTCTCAGCCAGCTGGCCCAGGAGAAGACGCGTATCGTCCCCCTCGGCGCCTACCGTGACGTTCCCCTCGATCTGCGGCTCGACGATGTATTGCCGCGCCATTGACGTGTCCTCACGCAATCCCTAGCTCGGTCAGGTGGTCGCGGTCGATGATGCGGCGGTCGTTGAAGTACGCATCGGCGGCGACCTTGTCGAGACGCGCAAGGATCTCACTTGGCTTCGCCGTGCGCGGATCGACCACCGCGTTCTCGCAGTACTTCTCGAATGCGCCCTGGTTAAACGGGAAGTACTCTCGCTTGTACCCGGGCGTGTTCGTGAGCGCTCCCGAAGCCTCGAGCGCCTCTCTCTTCGTCGGATCGATCAGCTGCTCGAGAAGCATCCGCATGAACTTCTCGACATCCGGCTGCTTGAACGCTTCCATGTGAACGTAGTTGTCCTTCTGAACGCGCCGGACGATGTCCGGAAGGACGAGCAGCTTCGGCATATCCTGGAAGCGCTCTGACCCGACCGTGATCACGATGCTGAGGTGCTGGATGTCGAGGACGGCGCGCAACGTCTCCTGCCAGCGTGCCTCCGCGGTCTTGTTCGTGATCTTGATGAGGTTCTCCGCCTCATCGACCAGGTACAGGAGCTCCGTCTGCGTCTCGAGCTGGATGATCCTTGCGAGCGCAGAAAGCACCGCAGCGAAGTCGTGACTCGTCTCGAGGCGCTCCTTCGTCACCCCTGCGAGCTTCTGTTCCTCGGACTTGAGTTCCAGACCGCACAGGAACCGCCACGCCGGCAGTACGAGGTTCTTGTTGTCGCCGCCGAAGCTCATCAGCGCGTCTCGGACGTCCGACGCGCTCCCGCAGATCTCGTCGAGGCTCGGGACACCCGCGGCCCCCGTCCGCAGCTTCAGCAGGTAGGCGGACACGAGCGCCTGCATCCGCTCGCGGCCGAGGCTGTTCACGAGCTCGAAGTGAAGCGTCTCGAAGCCGGTCTTCTCCTGAAGATCGGTCGCAACGACATAGCACGTCGTGTACCGGTACAACTTTGCGCGAACGAGATACTCCGTGTGGCGCAGGCGATGCGTCTTGCCGATGCCATACTGGCCCCACCACAAGAGACGAACCGGGGTGCTTAGGAGCTGCGCACGCTTCAGACGCGAGTCGATCTGTGCCTCCCACTCCGGCTGGCCGAACAGGAACTTCTGATCGCGCACCGGATCGATCTGGAAATTCTTCCGTCCTTCGCGAAGGCAGAACCAATCCTGAAACGAGGGCTTCGACATGTTGCTCTCTCCGGAGTTCACGATGTGACGTCCTCCGTGCAAGTCAGGTTGTCGTGGACGAGCGTCGCGCGGGCACCGAGCTCGAAAACATACTCGCAGCAGGCATGCGCGATCTCGCGCGCCGGTGCGGAGCGCGAACCGATGAACAGCACCCCGGCCTCGCTGTTGTGGCGAGCCCCGCCCGGCGTGAGATTGTGCGAGCCGATGAGGCACGCGCCCGCGCCACAATCCCCGACGAACGCGTAGATCTTGGCGTGCATCCCACGAAGCGCCCTCACGTCGAGACCACGCCACGCGTGAACGCGGAAGAGGCGCGCGGTCGCTGCGGCATCATCCACGCTCGAGGTAACCACTGAGACCTCGATCCGCGAGTGCGGAAGCTCCTTGAGCGCCGCGAGCTCGCCCTCGACGCGTGCGTCCGCGAACGCGCAGGCGATGGCCAGATGGCCGCCCTGTCCCGTCGCGGCGATGTGCTCGACGAACATGGACAGCCCCCGCGTACCCGCGAGGACGAGCGCAGGATCGGGGGCGATATGAGGTAGCGGGCCGTCCCTGAACCACTCCACGACATGGAGGCCACTCATGCGCCCCTCCACTCCGAGATCTTGCTTCGGACGGAACTCGGTTTCACGCCCGGGAAAAGGCGTTGCAGCACCTCAGGCGTGGGTTCGGTGGCGTCGTACCAGTCGACGAGCGCTTGCCTCACATCCGCGGCGAATTCCTTCAGCAGGTCGTCGAGCGACGCGGGTGCATCCTGCTCCCCCTTCAGCACCGCACCGAGGCGCACGCTCACTTGGCGTGAAATAACCGCCCGCCTCGTACCGGCGTGCATCCTGGCCTCCATCTGCGTGACAATCTCCGCCAGCGTTCTCGCCCCGTTTTCGAAGACGTGAATCCGGATCGCATCACGCAGCTCCCGGACGTTCCCCGGCCAGTGGTGATGCTGAGCCCATTCGATCTCGGCCTCGGAGAGGGTCCGCTCGAGGACGCCGGGCGCCTCCTCGATGTCCCTGCGAAGTGACGCCTCGATGTGCCGGGCGATGTCCGGAATGTCCTCTCTCTGGTTCCTGAGCGGCGGCACGTCGATCGTCAGCTGGCTCATGCGCCAGAAGAGGTCCTCGCGAAAGTCGCCGGCGCGGATCATCGACTCGAGATCCCGGTTAGTGGCGAGGAGCAGTCGCGCCTCGGTCCGGCGGAACTCGCGTCCCCCCACTGGCCGGAACTCGCCCGTGTCAAGAAGCGTCAGGAGCTTCGCCTGCATCGGGCGAGACGCATCCGCGATCTCGTCGAGAAGGATGTCCCTGTACTCCGGCGCGTTCTTGCCGCCGAGCAACCCCGGCTTGGCAGTCTTCGCGTCGGTGAAGGCCCCGGCCTCGTACCCGAACAGCTCGCTCTCGATGAGGGTGTCGGGGAACGAAGGGATCAGGATCTTCTGGTACTTACTCTCGTGAAAGGTACTGAGGGGGGATTCCGCAGCTAGCGACGCGCCGGTATTCCTCGTGACCATCCACTCGCGGTGCGCAGCCAAGATGTCGGCGAGGTATGTCTTGCCCGCTCCGCTCTCCCCCCGGATCAGAACGACCCGCACCAACGAGTCGACACGCGGGCTGTTCAGCTCGCGGATCCTCCTCCGCAGCGCCGCGTTCGCAGCAGATCGCCCGGGAAGATGGGTTTCGAGGAACTCGTCGTTGTCGAATTGCGCTGGCATGGCTGAGGCGCTCATCACGGTCCCCGGGACCCTCCGGTCGTGGCGGTCGATGACCGATGATGCCCTTCGGAGAGCACGCGACGTGCCGACCGCCGACGCCCTGCGACTTCAACGGTTTCCGCGAACAATGAGCGGAAGCCGCTCACGCGCGCGCGGATCTGCGTCGACGCCAGCGTAGCAGTCGGTTCCGCTCTCCACGGGGACATCCGTGGTTTACCGAGATCGAACGTGCTATATGACGTTCGATCTTGACCACTCGAGCACTCAGGTCCGTGCCGGAGCTCATCAAGAAGATCCGCGAGTTACGGGGTCTGACGCAGGAGGCCCTTGCCAGGGAGCTCGGCGTGACCTTCAGCACCGTGAACGGGTGGGAGAACGGAAAGCACAAGCCGATGCCGCTTCTGTTGAATGCCCTCATCAAGCTCGGACGCGATATCGGTCTGGACCCCGACATCGCCGCGGGGCCTAGAAGTCGGGCGCAGCGTGCGTCCGTTGAACGGACCGACGGTGAAGACGGGGGCGAGAAATGACCTCCCCTGCTCGTAGCCGCACGCGGTCGGCGAGGGCACCGCGAACGCCAGGCCCGGGATGGGCCCCCGAGCCGCGGGAGCGGGGCGACTACCTTCACCCGCCGCGGTCGTTTCCCGTCGAGGTTCGCGAGTGGCGCGAGCAGCTCGTGGGCCGCGTTCTCGACGCGAAGCTGCCGTGTCCCGGCATTCCCTGCGACGCAACGCGCGAGTCCGTTCGCGAGATCCTGGACGAAGGCATCGCTGAGGTGCGCGAGATCGCGCGCGCGCTGGAGCTCTTGTACGGGACGCCCGATCTCGGAAACAAGCCGGACCCCGTCGACGAGCTGGTGTACATCGTCCTGTCGCGGAAGACGCGCGAGGATGCCTACCAGGCCACGTACGACGCGCTCAAGAGACGGTTCGCGTCGTGGGAGGAGCTTCTCCGTGCGCCCGAGCGGGAGGTGGAGGCGATTGTCCACCGCGGAGGCCTCGGCAAAAGGAAGACCGCGAGCCTTGTCGGCGCGCTCCAAGCTCTCGTGGACCGCTTCGGATCGTGCACGCTCCGCCCGGCTCTCCAGTGGAAGGACGAGGCGCTCGAGGAGTTCCTCTGCTCGCTGCCCGAGATCAGCCGGAAGAGCGCGTACTGCATAATGATGTACTCGATGGGGCGATCGGTCTTCCCCGTCGATACTCACGTCGGCCGCGTTCTGCAGCGACTGGGGATCTACAAGGGCACCGGCTTCTCGCTGGAGGGACTGGACCACAAGCAGCTTCAGCGCACGCTCGCCGACGTCGTCCCCCCGAATCTCCGCCGCTCCCTTCACATCAACCTTGTCTTGCACGGGCGCGAGGTGTGCAAGGCCGTCGCGCCCGCGTGCGACGCGTGCGAGCTACGCCAGCTCTGCTCGCATTACCGCGATCACGAGGCAAGCAGGGTCGAGGCGAGTGATGCACCCACGGTCGTCGACTTGTTCTGTGGAGCCGGCGGGCTGTCCGAGGGCTTCACCCGAGCTGGCTTCCGCCTCGTTGCCGCTGTCGACCGGGATCCGGTCGCCCTCAAGACGCTCTGGCTGAACCACCCTTCCCTCGGACGCGAGCGGACGATCAGCACGGACGTGCGGGAGCTTGCCCCTGCGCGGCTGAAGAAGCTGCTCGGGCGCCGCCGGCTCGATGTTCTCGTGGGAGCGCCGCCGTGTCAGGGCTTCTCCACGGTCGGGTTCCGGTCGAAGATGGCTCGAACCGGATACAGGTTGCTTGAGGACGACCGCAACTTCTTGTTCGAGTACCTCGTCAAGATTGCGCTCTACCTGCGGCCGCGGCTGTTCCTCATGGAGAACGTCCCGGGGATGCAGACGGCACGCCGTGACGACCTGTCGTTCCTGGATGCCGCGGCCCGCATGCTGGAGCGGGCTGGCCACTACCGGACGGTCACGTGGCAGCTGAACGCGACCACGTTCGGTGTACCTCAGGACCGCACCCGTTGCTTCTTGGTGGCGTCCGACGGGACCCTCCCCATCGCACCGGCGGGCGAGTACCAGGATCTTCGCCGGCCAAACTTCGATGTGGATGCGCTGCCACCTATCACGCTGGACGAGGCGCTCCTTGGGATCCCGCGCATGCGCGCCGGGACCGGTACCGCTGTCGAGAGGTGGGACGAGGCAACGCGAATTTCCGCCGACAAGCGCCATCGGCGGTACATGGCCAAATTCGGGCTCCTTTCGCGATCGCCGCTCATCTACAACCACTTCGCACGGTACAACAACGAGCGCGATCTCGAGCTGTACGCGTTGCTCCGGCCGGGGGAGGACAGCGTTCATGCGCTCGAGCGACACGGTCGCTCTGACCTGATGCGGTACCGCCGCGACGTCTTCGACGACAAGTACGCCCGCCTTCGTGGCGACCGGCCATGCAAGACGATCGTCTCGCACTTGGCGAAGGACGGAAACGGTTACATTCACCCACGAGAGACGAGGAACATCACGGTCCGCGAAGCAGCGCGCGTCCAGTCGTTCCGCGACGACTACGTCTTCTGTGGGTCCCCCACCGATCAGTGGATCCAGGTGGGGAATGCCGTCCCGCCGCTGATGTCGGAGGCTATTGCTAAGACGTTCCTCCGCGTTCTCGAGGATGACGAACGATGAGCGAAGTGAAGTCCGGATTTGCCGCTTTCCGCCCTCGTGCGAGGCTCCTGAAGCTCATCGGAGAGGAGCTGATCAGCGACGAGGTCGTCGCCATCACGGAGCTCGTCAAGAACGCGCATGATGCTGACGCAGCGACGGTAACGATCTCGTTCCGCTCCGTGAGCACGCCCGGAGGCGAGATCACCATCAGCGACGACGGCTGCGGGATGGACCTCGACACTTTCTTGAGCGGGTGGATGGAGCCCGCCGGGTCCACGAAGGCCAGCAGCGCTTCCAAGCAGACGCGCAGCGGCCGCCGCGTTCTTGGCGAGAAGGGTGTCGGCCGGTTCGCTGCGGACAAGCTCGGCCGCTACCTGGAGCTCGTCTCCAGGCGCAAGGGACAGCCGGAGGTCCGGGCGGAGTTCGACTGGGACCAGTTCGACGATGACGGCGAGATGCTCTCGAGCATCAAGAATCGATGGGAGGTCCGCCCGGTCTCGGAGATAACGAAGCAGGGCACGACGCTCCGGATCCATGGGCTGCGCGAGCGATGGACCGAGCGCATGTTCAAGCGCCTCTCGACGCGGCTCGCGCGCTTGCAGTCGCCATTCGGCTCGAGTCACGGATTCAGCATCTCGATCGAGACGGACGAGTTCCCCGAATACGCGGGGGAGCTACGGAGCACGTTCCTGGACCGGGCGCCGTACTCCGTTGAGGTTGCCTTCGATGGACGGGACACGCTGCGGGTCGAGTGCTGCAGGAAACACCGAAGCGTCCCGGCTCCGGCGTCCAGCAGCAATCTCTCTTGCGGCCCGGTACGGATCCGGCTCTATGCCTTCGACCTCGAGACCGAGGCAGTCGCTCGCGTCGGCCCCCGCCACGATGTTCGCGCGTGGCTACGTGAGTGGTCCGGGGTCAGCGTGTATCGCGACGGGTTCCGGATCTGGCCGTACGGCGAGCCCCATGATGACTGGCTCCGGCTGGATCAGCGCCGCGTCAACAACCCTGTCGTCTGTCTGAGCAACAACCAGGTGGTCGGTTTCATCGATATCAGCCGGGACAGGAACCCCGAGCTCCTGGATCAGACGAACCGCGAGGGGCTGATCCACAACAAGGCGTTCGAGGATCTCCGTCGAATCGTCGAGCACTCGTTCCAGATGCTCGAGACGGAGCGGCAGCGGCTTCGCCACCCGGCAGCCAGCGCCGCCGATCGCCGGCGCCGCACAGCCGTGAAGGTTCCCGTGGCGGATGCGATCGAGCGACTCGTGCCCGGCGCCGACCGCACCACGCAGCGTGAGCTCCGACGCGTCATCGCCGAGGCCCGCGTGACCGCCGAGCAGCAACAGGCAGAGCATGCACGGCTTCTGGACGCGTACACTGACCTCGCGGCCGCCGGTGAGGCTGCCATCGGGATCGGCGGCGTGCTCGGCTCCCTCGTCGACCAGTTGCGCTCCGAGCTCGGTTCTACGCCTCAAGCCCGGAACGACGGTGTGTCTTCGACGCGCACTGAGGCCATCCTCACCAGCATCGCTGGACACCTGTCGCTCCTCACGAGCATCGGGGCGGCTGGCAGTCACAAGCGCCGCACGATGGACGTCGTCGCCGAGATGGAGAGCTTCCGCTCCCTGATGCTTCCCCTGCTTGCGGAGCGCGGGGTGACGATGACCGTCACCTCGGAACCGGATCAGCTCCTGCGCGTTGACATGAATCCGCACGCATTCCGGCGCGTGCTTCACATCCTACTGTCGAACTCTCTCGACTGGCTCATCAGGACGCCAGACGCGCGCATTTCCGTTCATGCGCGCACGGCCGCGGATCGCTGCGAGGTCACGTTCTCGGACAATGGGCCCGGGATCTCTCGCGACGCCGCCACGCGGGCATTCGAGCCGATGTTCACGACGAAGGAGGGAGGCCGCGGCATGGGTCTGACCCTCGCAAGAGCGCTCGTGCAGCAAAGCGGCGGAAGGATGGACGTGGTCTTGGATGGGCGTAGGCGCGGTGCTCACGTCCGGTTGCTCCTGCCGCGCAAGAGGTCGCGCGCAACGCTCCACGCGTGAAGCTCGATGCGGGATCATTCGCCGACCTTCATCGACCTGTTCTGCGGGGCGGGCGGCTTCTCCCTCGGCTTCCGCGCCGCGGGAGCGCTCTCGCTGGCAGCGGTCGACATCGACGAGGTCGCGGCACGTACGTACCGCAGGAACTTCGGGAAACTTCAGCCCGGAATGGCTCCACACGTGCTCTCGGGCGACCTCGGTAATCTCGAAGAGATTGACCTCGGTTCGATCGTCCACGAGCGCACCCTGGACATCCTGATCGGAGGCCCTCCGTGCCAGGGGTTCTCCAGGATCGGACGCGGCAAGCTCGCCAGCCTGGCGGGATCTCGAACGGCGCACGACCCGAGAAACACGCTGTACTTCGCGTTCATGGAGGCGGCCGACCGGTGGCAGCCGAAGGCAATCGTGATCGAGAACGTCCCGGGCATGCTCTCGGTCGACGTCAACAGCAGCAGTCACCCGGAAGAGGACCTCAGCTTCGCAGAGAAGGCGGCGTCGGATCTCGTCGCTCGCGGATACAGAGCGGGCTTTGCTGTCCTCAATGCTGCCATGTACGGAGTCCCGCAGCTCAGGGAGCGCATCTTCTTCATCGGAATCCGGAAGGACCTCGCAGTTCGTCCGAGCGTGCCTCCGTCAACCCACCTGATTGGAACGCCGAGCGGGTACACCGTTCCATCCGCCGAGCTGTTCCTGCCGTTCGACGACATCCACCACGACCTGAGCGTCGACACGTCAAAAGCGAGCTCGCGCGCTACGACTGTTCGCGACGCGATCGGGGACCTTCCCCCGATCGAGGAGCACCTGACGCCCGGTAGCTCATCACGGCCGGCGTTCAGGACCAAGCGTTCCTACGCGGGGCCTGCAGCATCAGAATTCGCGCAGCTGATGCGGGCTTGGCCGCGGCTGCGCGCTCCGCGAACGATCGACGACCATTCGGTTCGCAGGACGCCGCGCGATTACGAGATCTTCAGGAGAATGCGGCCGGGGGACAGGTACGTGGAGGCCCGTCAGCACGCGCGCGCGATCTTCCGCGAGTACCTGGATATTGCGCGGTCGGGCGCGGCGCCAGCACCTGGCTCTCCAGCGTTCGAATTGCGGAAGTACGCGCGGGACCATCTTGACCGGGGCTTGCGCGATCTCGCCGAGCGAGGGGAGATCCCGGCGCCCGACACGTCGGAGTACCAAGCGCTGCAGGAACGGTTCGTACCGAAGTACCCAGAAGACATCTTCAAGGACAAGTGGCGCAAGCTCGTTCCGGACCAACCGTCCTGGACCGTTCCAGCTCACCTTGCCAAGGACGCCTACTCCCACATCCACTACGACGACGAACAGGCCCGGGCGATATCCGTGCGTGAGGCGGCGCGACTTCAGTCGTTTCCGGATGGGTTCCGCTTCGAAGGCAACATGGGCGACTGCTTTCGGCAGATCGGAAACGCCGTTCCGCCGCTCCTCGCGTGGGCGGTCGCGGCGCACCTGTTGACCTTGCTCGGATTCCGGAAGGTACGCCAGCCGCCGCTGCTCCGCGCCCGAACGTGAGTGTCAGCACCTACGGCTTCGGAAGGCGATTGCGAGCCTCGGCTACTCGTACCTTCTCTGCCTCGGCCCGTCCGACCCTTCTGGCTCCGAATGGCAGAAGATTCACGGGAGGCCCACCGGGCGGACTTCCACCAGGTGCTTGCATCCGCAGCGTTGTTCGACGCCGCGAAGATGACGGTCACGCTTGTCTACCCGCTACGGCGTTCGACGTACGAAGCGCTTGCGTCACGCGGACGCGCTACCGCGAGAGCGAATCTTACATTCGGTAGCCGGCGACTCGATGCTGAGTTGCGCGGCTTGCCATTCGGGTGCGTGACAGAGACGAAGTCACACCGGTAGTACGACGCCGCGACTTGCTGCACCGGAGGATGTTCGTGATCCTCACGCCGCGCTAGCAAGTCTGTGCGCCGCCTCAACGCCGCGCGAGCGGCAGCGACGTACCGGTGCAGCGCAGGCGCTTCGGAAGCAGCTGCTCGCGCTGGTGCAGAAGTGCAGGCAGGGCAACCGGATCCGGCTCCCCAGCGCTCCCAACCGGCGCGGACGCGGCCCGTGCGACCATCCTCGACCTCCCCCGAGCTCGACGCCGCCGCGCGGGCTCAAGGGCCGGGCCACACCGCCCGTCCGTCGCCGCCGAGCGGAAGGCCGGGGGCCGTTCGAACGTCTCCCGCCGGGGGTAGAACCGTCAATCGCCTGCGGACTCCGGCCACGCTTCGCTCGCGTGCCACAAGCTACTCACGATCGGGATCAGCCGGCCCTTGGCTCCCGCGTTCAGGATGACAAGGTCGGTGAAGTCGAGCTCGCCTCTCACCTCCTGCGCGTTAAACGGAGGCGCGTGCGCACGGATGAGCACCGACTCGACATCGTCGACGAGCCCGGGGTCCGCCTTCGCCCAATGGAACACAAGGTCCCAGCAGTCCGCGAACGCACGCTGCTGGCCACGCGGCGTATCCCGGTACGCGAAGCGCTTGAAGGTGTCCGGAATGCGCTTCCGGAGCGGCGCGTTACTGTCGCTCGTACCCTTCCCGCGAGCGAGTCCGACGTACAGGATCGCGCCGCCGGGGAATGCGTCATGCTTCCCTTCGAAGGCGTAGACGCCACAGTGCTCGCCGACGCTCTCAAGCATTTCGGCATGGCTGACGGCACCGTCGACTGTGTGAATCGGGACCGAGTGCCATTCCAGGGCCACGCACCTCATCACGGCTGGGACGGCCCGGCCCCACTGCAGGGAATTCGTGGCACCAAGCGGCGGCAGGTTGATCCCCGCCTCCATGAGGCTCGTTTCGGCGACGGATCGCATGCCTTTCGCGAAGCGGATGCGATACCAGGGGTCGCCTGGATCTCCCATGTCGACGATCTCGAGCACTTCCCCGGCCTCGGCCGGCCGATTGCGGATACGGACCTGCTGCCCGACGGCGAATGGCACGGCCTCTCCAAGCGTCTAGCGGTGAGAGGAGCCTAACACGTAAACGGACATGCACTCGTCGTTGGAGCGAGGGGCAGGACGCAGCGAGTCACCGGCGCGGTGGCCAAGGCTTGTTCGCATTCAGAACCATTTGCGAAAGCACTCACGGCGACTGGCCTACAGCGCCGCTCTTGCTCTGCGTCACTCACGTAGCCTTCTTGCGCGTCGACAATCGAGCAGAGCTGGCGGCAAGCGCTCCCCTCTCCCAGTCACCTCGTATCCGGCGTCAACTCGGAGCCTCGATACGGGGGGTCACGGTACGACGCCGCGCCGCGCTGCGGGCCGCTCAGCATTGTCCAGGAAGTGCGCCTCGACCCGGCCGTCGGGACGGTCGACGAGGCGCTCGAGCCAGTCCCATCGCGGCGCGCCCCGCGACTCCGCGCCGCCGAGGTGCTGCGACTTGTCGAACAGGGCGAAGAACCCAAAGCAGTCTGGGTGCCGCTCGGTGATCCTCTGCAGCCGGAGGAGATCCTCGACGAACGTCGGGCCCTGCGTCGACGAGGGCGCGGCCTTCAGCTCGAGCACTACAACCAAGTCCTCTCCGCGCACAGATGCGACGACATCGAGTGCGCCGGCGGGATAGACGACCAGCTCGACCTCCTGGCTCCCGCGAAAGACTACGAGGTCGAGCTTATCGATGCCGAGCTTCAGCTCGGTGTGCACACGGCTCGTCGAGAACGGCGCGGAGTACCGGTGCCGCTCGCCGCCGTGCGCCCGCAGCCGTACCGGGACGCGAGCAGGCTCCAGCCTCGCACGAATCTCGTGGAGCAGGCGCGACTGCGGATCGTGCTCCCGCAGGTCGAACAACGGCTCTTCGGCGAATCCGGCAAGGAGCGTCCGGAGCGCCGTCCGGACCACGGCACACGCATTCTCGTCGATCATCGCATTCCTCCACCATGGCCGGCGATGCCCGCCGGCTTCGTTGCCACGAACGGTCACAGCTTCACTGACCGAATCAAAGCCTTCGCCTGTGCTCTTCACGTGGCACGGCCACGCCTTTCAAGCCGAGCCGGACATGGGTCTGCCCTAGCCTGCGTTCGCGAGTTCCTTCCTCACGCGATTGCGCACTCGGAACAGCCACATGTTCGCTGCCGCGGGCGTTTTGCCCATCCGCACCCCCAGCTCTCTCTGCCCGATCCGGTCAAGGTAGTACGCCTCAAGCCAGTCACGCTCGGCCTCGCCGAGGCTCGCCAGTGCGGCACTTGCGGCCCATGCCCGTTCCGCGTCGGCGGGGAGTGCCCGCGTGCCGGCGACGATCGCCTCCGGATGGGCGTCGCGCAGTCGTGCACGCACGCCGTCGTCGCGGCGCGCGTTCATTGCCTGATTGCGAACGATCTGCGCGAGGTACGCCGGCGCGGGTCGGACCGGGTCGAGGCGGCCGGCCGCTTCGGCTTCGAGCAGCGCCAGCAAGGCGGCCTGGGTCCGCTCCCGTACGTCGTCGGCGCATCCACCCCGCACTACCTGGAGCGCCACTCGGCGAGCGGCCGCCTCCAACGCGCGCCAACCCTCATGGTCGTCGCGCGACGGCAGCGGAATGCGCACCCGAATCGCTGTTGCGTTCGCCGGGTTCCCACGGTTCGACTTCGACACGAAAGGCCCCTCTCGCGGCGCCCGAAGGCTCCGCGGAGCGGCGTGCGGGAATGCGCGCCGAGGGCCGCCTGATCAGACGGCTCGTAGGAGCGGTCCGAGGTATCGCCACCGGCGCCGGATGTAAGGCGCACCGGCGGGCGCTGACAGTGAGTGGGAATGCAGCATGGGACCATCCTCTCCAGCGGCCGTAGGCGGCGCAAGGGGAACTTCGCACCCGCGGCGAAAGATCCGGCGGCACCGCGTGAAGAGTCACATGGGCCGAGCTGATGCTGGCCCGGAGGACCTCGCATGCGACCCGTCGTGCACCCGCTCGTCACGCGATTCGCCAGCGCCGGGATCGAGGCGGTGGTGGCTCCGCCGGCCTTCCTGTCGCGCGGCGGCGACGCCTTCCACCTCGCCATCGACCGCTCGCGCCGGAGCGCGCCGCGTTTCCGCGTCTGGCCCGGTCGCTCGCCGACGCGGGTAGAGGTCCTCGACACGAATCCCTGCCTCCGCCAGCTGCTCCTCTTCGTGGACGAACCTCGCCGGTGGGCTGCTGTCCACGTGGGGCCTCGCGCGCGGCTCCCAGCCGAGAATGGCGACCTGCGGATCGAGGCGAACGGCTGGGGCTGGACCATTTGGCGGCGTCCCGCCAGCGCGAAGAGGCGCTTCCTCGCTGGTCGTGACGAGCGCGACCTCTTCGTCGCGCTGGTCCCCACCGCATGCTCGACGGTCGCTGCGGCCCGGTCTGCGCTCCGGCCGCCCACGGTGGACGCCGCCGCTGACCGCGGACCGGTGGTCCGCCAGGGCGAGTGGTTCTTCGTCGAACCGGCGCGGGGCGTGGTGGGCGAACTGGAGACGGCCCTGGCCGCCGGCCGGTGCTTCCTTCGGGTCCGCGCCGACATTGGCAGCGCGCTCGCTGGACTCACCTGGACGGCGGGCAACCCGCACGTCGCGGCGGAGCTGGTCGTGCGTGCGGATGGCCGGACGAAAGAGCGGACTGCATTCGTGCGCGGAGCCGTGCGCCATCGGGATCACGAGACGGTTCATCTCGCGTCGTGGCGTCAGGCGATCCGGAATGCCGAGCCCGTGGTTGGTGGCGTGGCGCGGGTCGACGGGGTGAACTGGGTTGACTGAGCAGCGTCCGCGGCACCGCGCGTCTCGGGCGGACTGTGACGGCTGTCGCCCACGTGGCCGCCCGTTGCGGGCTCGTGTCCGTCCGGTACGGACGATTCATTCGCCCGGCCGGAACCTGCGTTTTCGGTTCCAGGAGGAATCATGACCCAGTGGATCTACGTCTGCGTGAGTACCACCTGCGGCCACGTAGAGTATGTGACCTACGCGCCGAGCGCCACCCGGCGTTGCCCGCTGTGCGGTGGACTGATGCGGCGCGAGCCTGCGTAGGAGGGAAGCGCATGGGCGGATTCTCAACTCGCATGAGCGGCGTGCGGGAGCTGATCGTCGACATGCTTCGCAAGTACAACGCGACGGAGCTCGCGAAGCTCGAGCCGGCAGCAGTGGACGAGTGTGTCCGCGACATCCTGCACAGGATCGGCCGACCGGACCTCGCCGAGGCGCTTGCCGTGTTCGCTGCCGGAGGCGAGGACGCCTGGGGGTACATCTCCAAGAACGACGACCTCGTGGCGCTCGAGGACCTGATCGGCGTCTCACCGTTCCCCTGGAACGAGGACTGAAGCCCGTGCTGTTCGGGCCAGATCGTGTCGTCGCCTGCCCTGCGTGCGGCGCGCCCGCGCGGGTTTTCACGCTCCTGACCAGCAACAACTTCTTCGATACGGCCTGGACGGACGGCTACGTCGCTCGACCGCATCACTGGGAACCGCCGGCGCTCTGCCGGTGCCACCGGTGCCGCCGGTTCTTCTGGCTTGCGGATGCGGTCGTGCTGGGATCGATCCAGGAGGGGTCTCCACCCCCTGTGGTTCCGGAGGAGTGGAAGAACGCGCCGCGTGTGACCGGCCTTGACCTGGACGGCCTCCTCGGTGCGATCGAGCGAGGCGCGGCGAATACGCCAGACCGGGAGCGTTTGCTCCGGCTCCAGGCGTTCTGGGCCTCGAGTCACCGCAACCGGAACCGGCGTCGCAAGAAGGACCGTCAGAAGACTCCCGCGGATCGGCGCAACATGACCGCCCTGCTCGCGCTCTTCACCACTCGGTTCGCGGCGAACGGAGATCCTAAGGACCTGCTCGTCTGCGCGGAGATCCGGCGGCAGATGGGCGAGCCCGCGGAGGCGATCGCGCTCATCGAGCGGATCGCGTCCTGGCCGGAAGCACTCGCACCGTTCGCGGACGAGGTGACGCGGCAGGCGCGAGCGGGCTCCCGTGTCGTCGCCCCGGTTTAGACACGCGACGCGCGCCCGTGGCTACGCACGGAGTCCGCCGGGCACGACTGAAGTCGGCGGCTGGTGCCGAGCCCACGCCCGTGGATCCGCGGCATGTCCGTTCCCACGATACGATACGCGCCATGCTCCACACTTCCGAAACGGACCCCATCCGCGTCGACTTCGTCGATTCCGCCGCACACGGCCTACCCGGCCGCCTCGGGCTCACGTTCGCGCCGGGGAAGAGCGGGCGCGGCGCCTACGCGAACTGGGACCGGAACCTGCGCAAGGACCTGGCGCGACTTCGGGACGCGTACGGCACGAAGGTGCTCGTCACGCTCCTCGAGGAGTTCGAGATGAAGCGCGCGAGCATCTCGGGGCTGCGTGCGGCGACGCGCAGGGCGGGGATGAAGTCGGTGTGGTTTCCGATCGCGGATGTCTCGGTACCGCACGATCCGGAGGACGCGGTCCCGGTCGTCGGCGAGATCCTCGAGCACCTCACGAGCGGCGACACGGTCGTGGTCCACTGCATGGGCGGGCTGGGCAGGTCGGGGACGATCGCAGCCTGCGTGCTCGCAGCACGCGGAATGGCGCCGGAGCGCGCGGTCGAGATGGTGAGGGCGGCGCGACCGGGAGCACTGGAAACAGCGTCTCAGGTTGCGTTCGTGCCGCACTTCCAGGCGGCGTGGGTCGAGGCGGGCGAAGAGCGGAGGCGCGGAGCTTTGGCGGGGCGCTGAGGCCCTCGTGTCGGGAGGAATCCTTGGTTCTCTTCATCTACCTGGCCGCAGTGGGCGCGTGCATCGCCTGCTTCCTCCTCGGCATCGCCGTCATGAAGCTCTTCGGGCTGCTCGACTGATCCTCAAGAGCGGAGGCGGCCATCAGGCTCGCCCGCCTCGATTCCACGACAGCCGCCCGTCGAAGACGTGCCCTCACGGCATGCTCACGTTGGGCGTGTACGCGAGGCCGACGAGGCACTCGGTGGCGCCGTTCTGGACGGCCCGCACGGCCGACTCACGCGCGGCGCAGGCGCCGACCGGTCGATGTGGGTGAGGTGCTTGCCGCAGAGGGCCCCGCCGCCGATGGTCACGTGGGGGCCGTAGTAGTCCATCACGAGCTTCCGGCCGGTCTGGCCGTTGTCGCCGTCGTTCCCGCCGTTCAGGAGCCGTCCGTTGGGGTTCACCATCGGTCTCCGCCTCCTCCCAGCGCGCGCGCCAGCGCGAGTCGGCGAACCCGTGGACGCCGAGCGCGGCCAGCCGGGAGGCCTTCCCGGCGCCCTCCTCCGGCGGGCCGAACGGGGCGGAAGGGGTGCTGCGGCGCGGCCGCGCGGGACGCGAGGCGGCGGAGCGGGGCGGTGCGGCCACGGGACCTCCATCGACGCAGCATTGCCACGAGCCGGCTGTCGCCGGAGTTGGCCGGGGGTCACAGGCCTGCGTGCCTACCGCCCGTCTGGATGGTTGGATCCTGTATAGCAGACGTACGGACAAGATACGAGATCCGCACTCGTGGTACGTCAGCCCATGTCCGCCCGCCGGCTACCGTGGTCCTGGAGGTGAGCGATGGCGACCACGGGCGAGACGTCGAGCAGGAAGCGGGCACGGGCGCGCACGGTGCCGACCTGGACGGACCTGGAGCGGGGACTGGCGGCAACGTTGCCGGCGCTCGGAGACGGGTTCCTCATCCTCTCGACGAGGTAAGGCAACCCGCACCCGCGCTTCGTCCAGTTCGCGGCGAAGCCGGAGGAGGGCCTGCGCGCGGAGGCGGTCAGCGGCGTACCTGCTGGCAGCGGACGGGTACACCGACGCGCAGGTGGCGGCGCTGCTCGAGCTGGGGTGTGAAGGCGCCGACGCACGCGCCGGAGGAGGAGCACCGGGAGCACGGGTCGCCGAACTACTACCGCGACTGGGAGGCGCCGGTGGCGGGCTGGGAGGGGATCGCGCACCTGGCCGTGAAGACGCTGCAGACCATCGGCGTGGCCGACGCGGGCGCGCTCGAGTACACGGCCTGGGACGCCGAGGATCGGCCGCTGTCGCTGCCGGCGCTGCGGCTCGCGTCGCACCCCCGGCGTAACCGCCCGGGCAACCGCGTCTTGACGTAGCTGTCGCGCGCCACCGCTCCGCGGCCTCGTTCACCTCCTGGTCCGTGTTCGTGTTCGCCGCCGACCGCCGTCAGGTCGACGGCTCGGCTCTGGGCGGCGTCCAGTTGTGTGGCAGCAGCTCGTCGATGCGCGAAGCCGGGTGGCTCTGGACGCGCAGCAGGACGTCGGCGAGATAGTCGACCGGGTTCACCTGGCTCGCCTCGCACGTCGCGATGAGCGAGTAGAGGCCGGCGAGGTTGTCGCCGGCTTCGTCGTGCCCGACGAAGAGGAAGTTCTTGCGCCCCAGCGCTGCCACGCGCAGCGCGCGCTCGGAGGCGTTGTTGTCGATCGGCAGGCGCGGGTCGGTGAGGAAGAGCGTGAGCGCGTTCCACTGGCCGAGCGCGTAGCCGATCGCCTCGCCAATCGGGCTCTTCGGCGGATGACGCGACTGCTCGGCGTCCAGCCACGCCCGGAAGTCGTTCATCAGGGCTCGGCTCGCGGTCTGCCGCATCTCGAAGTGCTCGTCGGTGCCGAGCAGGTCCGCGTCGAGCGCGGCGCGCTCCACCTTGTAGACCTCGAGGATGAAGTCCATCGCCAGCTTCGCGGCGTCCGGCGCGGTCGACAGCGCCTCGAAGAACTTGCGGCGAAGGTGCGCGAGACAGCCGGCGCGCTCGCGGCCGCCGGGCAGCGTCACCTTGTTGTAGCCGGAGTACGCGTCTGCCACGAGCTTGCCGAGTGTGTCGCCGAGCACGCGGAGCGGCGTCTCGCCCGAGCGGCTCCGCGAGTAGACGTACGAGATCATCTCCTTGTCGGCTTCGTCGCGCGCGATGAAGCTCCACAGCCAGGCGGTGCGCGTCTTGCCCTTGGCCTGCACGCGCTGCGTGGTCTCGTCCGCGAGCACGATCTCCTTCTTGGCGACGAGCTGAAGCAGGCGCTGCGACAGCGGCTTCGTGGCGACCGCGACTCGGTGGAAGAGCTCGCCCAATGTCGAGTCGTCGACCTGCACGCCCGCGCGGCGGTACGCCTTCGCCTGGCGGTACAGCGGCAACGAGTCGGCGCACTTCGAGACGACGACCTGCGCCATGAAGGCCGGGCCGAAGCGAGCTTTGTCGTACACTTTCGCCGGCGGGTTGGCCGTGATGATCGCTTCGCCGCAGCGGCAGCGGAGCTTCTCCTGGACATGGATCTGGCGTTCGACGCGCGACGGGACGAGCTCGTACATCTCGGTCGTCTCGCCGCCGCCGAGTCGGCTGAAGTCGTGACCGCCGCATTTCGGGCAGACCTTCTGATCCTCGCGGACCGTGTGCTCGATCTTCCGCGTCACGAGCTGGCGCTTCTTCTCGGCGTTCTCGCGGCGGGTTCGGAGCGCGGCGATCCGGTCCGCCTCGGCGCGAGCTGGATCGCGAATCTCCTTCGCGACCGAGGGCATCTTCTCGGACCGGGCGCCGAAGACATGGCGCTGCAGCTTCTCGACGGTCGCCTGCACGGAGGTGAGCTGGTCGCTCAGCTTCGCGATCGACTCGCTCTGCTGCCGGATGGTTTGGGCCTGAGCGGAGATCGTGTCGTGCGCGGCCGCGAGCTGAGACGAGAGGCTCTCGGCCTCGTCACGCCACTCGCAGCGATGCTCGCCGCCCATTCACAAGCGTAAAGATCACGCCGGAGCGGGCTTGTCCATGGGACGACCACCGGGACGATCCGAGTGGGACGGGGGCTGCCAGTGCTCGGGCCGCCGAACGCGGCCGAAGTCGATCCCGTCGAGCAGCATCGCGAGCTGCGTCGCGTCGATCTCGACGGCCATCGTGGACGAGTCCATGTGAGGCAGCTTGAACTGGCCGCGCTCCAGCCGCTTGTACACGAGGACGAACCCGCCCTTGTCCCAGGTGAGGATCTTCACCCGGTCGCAGCGACGCGACACGAAGACGAAGAGGTGACCGGAGTACGCGTCCTGGCGGAGTTCGCCCTGCACGATCGCCATCAGCCCATCGATCGACTTCCGCATGTCGATCGGGGTCGAGCCGATGAAGATGCGGACCGACCGCGGAATCGTGATCACGGCTACAGCGCCGTGACGAGGGCGCGGAGGTACGCAGGCTCGGTGCCGGGCGGAAATCGCACGACGACGCCGGTCGGGAGCGCCAGCTCGAGCAGCGACGAGCTCGGCTCGACCAACCGCGCCTTCGGCGCGGACGCTACCACGCGGACCGGCACGAGACGCGAGCGCTCCTTGGCCGGAGCCCGCCCTGGGACTTGACCCGATGACGCCGGCGCCGCCTCGACGAGCGGGCGCGACTCCTTGCGCAGCCGGTAGATCCAGTTGCGCAGGTTGCTGAACGAGATCCCGCGCTCTGAAGCGAACTCGCGCTGCGTCAGGTCGCTTGTCTCGAAGTCCGCGACGAGCTTTGTCCAGCGCTCCCGGTCCTGGTCGGCCATCGGCTCCTCCGGCGAAAGAACGCGGAGGATCTCGCCCTCGAGCTATGGCTGCCAGCCGGGCTTCGGCGGGCGGTTACCCCCCGGCCGGCGCGAAGGAAGCGCAAGTCGCCGGCGGCCTCCGCGACGCGGACGGAAGCGCCGAAGCCCGCTCCCAAGGCGGGGAAGGTGCCTCCGAAGGCTCGTGAGGCGAAGAAGAAGCTGCTCGACGCGGTCCGCGTGTTCTCGGCGAACAGCGCGCTCGAGTATGACGACGACGGCGACATCCCGATGCGCTTCGGTACCTCGCCGGGCTGGGCACGCTTCATCGAGAAGCCGCTCCTCGTGAACCTGCACTTCCTCATCGCGGAGGACGTGGAGGTCACCGAGGCGCTCCTGCGGCGCCTCAACGAGATCAACACGCAGTGGTTCCTCGCGCGGCTGGTGATCTCAGGAACGAACGTGTTCGCCATGGCGCACTTCCTGGCGGACCCGTTCTGCGTCGAGCACTTCACCGGCTGCTGCGCGGCGCTCCTGGCGATGGAGCACGAGCACGGGGAAGAGCTGCGCGCGAAGGCGGCGGCCGCGCGGAAGCAGATGGACTAAGGCTGTTCTTTGCCGCCGAGCACGAGCACGTAGCCGTACGGCCCCGCGTTGACGATGCTCGTGTCGCCAATCCGGTCCGTGACAGGCTCACGGTGGTGGACGTGACCACAGATGCACGCCGCCGGATGCCACGCGGCGATCCACTCGGCGATGCGCGGGCTGCCGCGATCGACGAAGCGTCGGTCGCGGGACGTGAGCGTTCCGGCCGGTGGGACGTGCGAGACGAGGACTAGGCGCGCGATCGGAATGGCGTCCATTCGAGCGAGGAGCTCGGGCCAGGCGGGGGCCTCTGCCGGGTCGGAGCGCCCGTCCCATGACGGCAGGCCGAACCCGGCGAACCACCATCCGGCGCGCTCGATGACCTGGCCGTCCAGGTCGGTCCAGCCGACCGCGCCCGCTAGCTCCCCGTACGCGGAGCCTCCGTCGTGGTTCCCTGGAACGGACAGGACCGGAACGCCGGACCGCGAGAGTGCTTCGTACACGGCCCGATCGTTCGCACCGTCGACGCCCAGGTCGCCGCCGGAGACGACGAGATCTATCCCGCCGGCGAGCGCCATGGCACCGAGCCGACGCGCGGCGGCGAGGTCGCGGTGAACGTCGGAGAGACACAGGATGCGCACGGGTCACCAGCGCCGCGACCGCTTCCTATCGAGCCTTCGGCCACCCGCGCGCCGCGCGTTGCCGTCTGCGCCCGGGTCCTTCTGCTCCGGGTTCCCGGCCGCCCGCTTCGCGCCGAACGCCTCCTCCATGCGGTCCTGCGCCGCGGTCTTGACGGCGCGGCCCATGGACCGGAGGTCGGCCTCGGCATCCGACTGGTACAGCGAGCTCACGCTTCGCGAGCCGCCCTTGCGCATGCTGGAGCGGTACGCGGTCGAGGCACCGTACGCGTCCGCGCTGCCGAGCCGGTCCGCGAGCTTCCCGGCCGCGGCGCCGACCGCGCCGTGCCCGCGCTCCACGACCTCGCGCTGGAACAGCACCATCGTCTCGCGCGCCTCGCGATAGCGGCCTTGGCGGGCCGCCTCCTCGGCCTCGATCTGCTTCCGCACGAGCTGCGCCACCGCCACCACCTCGTCCACGCCAGGAGTCGGCACGGCCTGTGCGTCCGCGGCCTCGACGAACCGGACCGACGCCTTGCACGCGGGCTGCTCCCGGATCACGCGGCCGTTCTCGACGCGCTCGAAGATCACCTCGATCTCGGCGACGGCCACCGGCGCATCGAGCGGCACGGGGCGCGGCGCGAGCCGGGCCCCGAGCACGAGGTGGCGCACCTCGTCGACGAGCAGGTCCGGGACGCGGATCACCGCCGTGCCGCCCTCGTCCCTCGCGTCCACGTCGCTCACCACCTCGGTGAGCTGCGCTCCCTCGCAGGGCGCGACGCGCACCTCGATCCGCTGCGCGTACGTCGAGAGCAGGCCTCCCAGCTCGCGCGCGAAGGCCGTGAGCGCGTCCTCGGGGCTCCGGACGTATGCATAGTTTCCGCGCCCCAGCGTCGAGAGCTCCCGGAGCAGCTCCTGGTCGGCGTCGTCGCCGTAACCGAAGGCCGACACCGAGGCGGTCCCGAGGTTCGCCTCGAGGAGAGCGCACAGCCCCTCGGGCGACGTCGCGGGTCCCTCGTTCGCGAGCCCGTCGGTGAAGAGGATCACGCGAACGGGCATGCCATCCGGCACCTTCGTCACCTTCGCGTGGTCGAGCCCGGCGAGCAGCCCGCCGGCGAGGTTGGTGTTGTGGCGCGGCCGGAGCCGCCCCAGGGCAACCTTGAGCGCGTCCTTCCGGTCCTGTGTCATCTCGGTCGGCGCCGCGAGCGTCTCGACCTCGGTCGAGAAGACCACCACGCCGCAGAAGTCCCCGGGCGCGAGGTGATCCACGAGCTTCATGATCGACTGCGTGGCGAAGTGGAGCTTCTCGCCGTGCATGGAGCCCGACACGTCGAGCACCGGGATGACGCAGACGGGCGACCGCTCGGCGCGAGCGTTCCCGTGAGGGGCCACCAGGGAGACGACGAGGTGGGCGTCCTTCGCCTCGTCGAAGCGGACCTTCTCGTACGTGAGCTGGGCGGTGGTCTTCATGGTGCTGAGGCTACGGGGGGCACGGACACGGCCGGATCCCGGGCGCGCCTGGGCCATGTCCGTCGGCCGGCGAGACTTCCCGCAGGAAGACGGTTGGCGGGGGGAGGGCCCGGCGCGTCGCGGGGGGCGGCGGCCGGGCTCGCAGCTTGGAGGCGCGATGCGACCGCTCGGCGATTGTCTCCTCGACGGCATACGTCTGCTCGAGGAGCTGCAGCTTCCACCGGAGCGCGGCTTTCACACCGGCCTGTCAGGTGTGGATGGGCTCAGCCCGTGGCGGACCGCGAGGCTCACGATCCTCTCCGGCCGGGCGTCGGTCGGCAAGACCGGGTTCTTGTTGCGCTCGGCGCTGCACTCGGCCCGGCGCGGTATCCCGACGGCCGTGTTCACGGGGGACGGGACCGGCGCCTCGATCGGCGCTCGGCTGCTGATCGCAGGAGCGGATCTGCGCGTGCCGCGAGGGGTACCGGGAGCGATCACGCGCGAGCAATGGGCTCGCACGATGCGGGTCGCGGACGAGCTCGCGCGGCTGCCGCTCTGGGTCGATGAGCTTCGCCCCTACGAGCCCGACGCGGTGCGGTCTGCGTTCGACGGCGCTGCGAAGGGCGTGCATGCGTCGTTCATCGCGTTCGACGGCATCCCGTGGTCGCGCGCTTCGATCACCTCCACGATGCACGAGCTGGCGGAGGCGTATCGCCTCCCGATCCTTGCTGCTGTGCGCGACGACGGCGAGTTGCTCGCGCCGCGGACGATAGAGCCGCTGCGCTTCGCCGCGCCGTCCTGGACGACGGTGCTCCAGCTCCAGGATGTCGGGGCAGGGCCGGAGCTGGGCCGCGCGGACCTCGCTCTCTTCGTCTGCGACAACGACGGGAACCGGTACGAGAACGTGCCGCTCGTGCTCGACAAGCCGATCGCATGGGTGCGCGAAGCGACGTCGGACGAGCGGCCTCCGGTCGAGATCTGATCGCCTATTCGATTAAGCCGTCAAAGCAGACAGCGACTCCGCGAGCGGCAACGCGATCCATCCCTCGATACGCGCCGCCGGGAGTTCGTCGGCCGTCGGGCTCAACGTGAGGCGAAGCGCGGCAGCCCGCGCGACGAGGCTCGCGATGAGCGCGTCGAAGATGTGATCGGACGTCGCGCACTTCCTCGCGTGCTCCGGTGCGATCGTGAGCCAAGGCGCTCTCTCGCTGAGTGTCGCGAACAGGGCCGCAAGAACTGCGCCGTTCTCCCGGCCCTTGTAGCCCCTGCACCGGAGCCCCCAGGCGTGCAGCGCGGCCGCGGGGTAGACCTCCTGGACTCGGCCGTCGCCCGAGCGATCCTGGACACCGAGGCGGTCGAGGAGCAGCGCGCACCGCGTCGCGGGGATTGCGAGCGCGTCGCACGAGACGCTCAGGGGCGTGATGTTGGTCGCCTTGTAGACCCGTTCGTCGGTAGCTCGCAGGCGAAGTTTGCGCCGGTTGATTATGTTCCACTCGTCGAGGGGCCACGGCTTTCCCGCGTGATGCGCGGTGATGGCTTCCACGAAGTACGTGGGCCATCCGAACGGCGCGTCGATCCCGACGATCCTCGCGCCGCTCGCGCGCTGAAGGATGTCCTCGTCCGAGAGCCCGGTCGACACCCAGCGGACGTGTGCTCGATTCTCCGACCACTCGATCGTGCAGCCGGCCGTCGACTTGGGCTCGGCGGCGAGATCGATTCCGAGGGTGACCATGCGGCATCTTACCGAGGTCACCGCCGGGCGGTTCGCCGGCGGGACCGAATTGCCTTCACTCGATACATCGCCCGGCCTCGAGGATCTCCAGCAGGAGGACCTTCTCGTTGGGGGAGAGCGACGTGCTCGTACAGCCGCCAGACGGGAACGCCAGGGCCGGTGCCGACTGGTCGCCTCCGTTCGCGTGGAGGTCGGTGAACGTCACGCGCCCGCAGCGCTGAGCCGCCGCCGCGCCGAGCGGCGCGTCGAACGAGAACCACTGCACCGATGCCGGGCTCGAGCCCGCATAGACGAGCCAGGGCTCGACGCCGGCCGCGACGGCGGTCGCGGTGTGCTTCGCGGAGCTGAGCGTGACGGTACCGCGTGTGCTCGACGTGCCCGCGGCCAGGAGCCAGTCTGCGATGGCACCGCCCCGGGCGGTCGTCAGGTCCACCGCCGCGTCGATCGTGCCGAGGTCGGGAAGTGCGGAGGCGAACGTCGCGCTTGCCGGCCACGGCGCGGGCCCGGAGGCGATCCAGTAGTTGTGCCAGTGCGACGCGAGCAGCCGTCCACCCGCGTTCACGTGATCGAACATCGCCCGGAGCGCGGCCGCAGGCTTCGTGTCCGGGTTCTGCGCGCCCTCGCACGAGAGCATCACGAGCTCGTACTCATCCAGGGCGCCGCGGCTCGCCCAGAGGTCCGTGGAGGGCGCGAACGCTCCGCCGCCGAGCGCGGCGTCGAACACGCTCGCCCCGCCGCTGCCCGCATAGAGGTGGACGCGTGCGGCCCCACCGGCGGTCCCGAACTCGGAGTCGGCCACACCGAGCTTGCGCAGGACGCATTCCAGCGCGTCACTGGCGCCCGTCGAGACGGCGATCTGGGGAAGCCGCCCTTCGGCGCTGGTGCGCGGGAGCCGGATGGCGTCCGCGGGGACCGCCGTATCGGCGCACGCCGTCACCGCGACGGTCGCCTGCCGGCGCCACCCACCGATCTCGGCTACCACGGCGACGTTGGATCCGGGGGGCACGTCCGAGAGCTGGAACCGACCCACGGCGTCGGTGCGCGTCCAGGCGACCGCGCCCGGCGGGGAGCTGCCGCAGCGCCGGCACTGGGTGCCGTCCGGAATGGCCGGCGGGGCGCCGGCGGGCACGTACACCCAGGCACCGGAGACCGGGAGCGTACCGTTCGGCGCGTGGACGATCCCGCTGACCGTCGTGTGAACGCCCGCGGGGCACGCGTCGGCGGGCGATCCGCCGCCGCTCGACCCACCGCCACACGCGACCATGGCCGCTCCCAGTGCTGCGACGAAGAGCACGTTCCGCATCCGGTTCCTCCCCGGCCGAACCCACACCCATCGTCCGGCGCGCGCCCGACATAGGGAGGGCGCCCGGTTCGTGCAATCGCGCACGGCCGTGCCGCTTCGTGTCCCTGGCTGACGGGACGGGCGTGGGCCGGGAACTGCTCCCTGGCGTTCGTCGCGCGGGGGCGAGACTGCAACGCCCCGCGCAGCGGGCCAAGCCCTCAGGCGACCCGCTTGACCTGGAGCTGCTCGTCGAATTCCCAGAGCGAGAGGCGTTCGTTCGCCTTGACCGCGTACCTGAGCTTGGGATCCGCCCTGCGAACGATGATTGCGCCGACCGCCGACTCGCGATTCCCGCGCCGCTCTTCCGCGATCCATCCGAGGTACCGGCTGACCTGCCCCACCACGTGATCCGCAGAGCGGCCGCGCTTGAGCTCGAACACCCACCAGCGGCGGGCCTTCGGCTCGAAGCCGAGCAAGTCGATCGAGTTCACGGGCGTGAAGACCTGGCGACACGGCCACCCGTGAGCTTCGCGCCGCGCAAGCTCGACCCCTGCGTCCGCGAACGGAGTCTCGGACCAGTGCAGTTCGAGGTGCTCTTCCAGGGCTCGCTCGGAGATATCCATCGCCTCGGCGGCTCGTGGCACCGGCACGCTCGGGAGGTCATCCCCGAGGAAATCCCAGAGCCGTCCCGACCTGTCCGGCGGGAAGTACGCACGGGCGAGCAGGCGAAGGACCCGGAAGCGGGCTTCGAAGCTCGATGCGAGCTGGTCGAACACTGCCTCGTCCAGCTGTGCGCAGCGCACGTGACGAAGGACGTCCCATGCCTCCGCCCGCGCATCCTTCGCGGCTCGAAGCGCCGCGGACGCGCCCTCGATCGGGATGAGGGTCCACACTCCGTCGTTCTCGAGATGGCGAAACGGGTACTCGGGCCTTGCCTGGTTGGGCCAGCCTGGGAACAGGAGGTCCAGAAGCTGTTGGAACGCACTCCGCAGGCCGCCGTCCAAGAAGACGTTCCGACTTTGCTGCTTGCCCTTGTGGATCAGGATCACCACCGCAGCGACCAGCAGCGGCTTGTACGGCTTCACGCTCCCACCAGACCGATCGAGGCGGAGGTGCTCCAGCCGGCTGCAGAACTCGTCCAGGCTCATCGCCATCGGAGCACGATCTCCCTTGCCGGGACACGCTCGACCTGCGGAAGCCTGGCGAGTATGGCGCACACCGCGCTCGACCGGTGCACCCGCAGATCCTTGAGGAGCACGGAATTGGACAAGGTGCCGTGGGTGCGCAGGCGATCCCAGGCGAGGTTGAGCATCCAGGCCGGGATGGGCTCGGCGCCACCAGTCCGGGTGCGAGACCGCTCCGTCTCGACGTGGACCTCGACCGGCGTGAGCTCCACGACCCGGTTCTTGCGAGGCCGTGGCCCGAGCGTCAGGAACACGGGCGACCGCTGCACCTCGACGCGGAGCGCCCGGTAGAGATCCGGCTCGAACGGCTCCTCGACGCGCTCGGCGGCCTGCAGCGTCCACCGGTTGACGCGATCGTCCGACCAGAGCGCCTCCGCCCAGTCCCATGCCCGCGCGAGCGGGACGTCCTCACGCACCCCACGCAGCGAGACGGCCGCCTCGAGGTTCGTGGCGAGGCCGCCGGTCAGGTTCGCGGAGCCCACGACCGCCCGAGCATCGATGCGGTTCGACCCCAGGTACAGCTTCGGGTGGAACGTCCGGCCTGAGCCTGATTCAACACGCGAACGTCGAGGCCGAGGCCGCTCGCCATCGAGAGTGCCGATGGACTCGTCGTCTGGAAGGTTGTCGTGACGAGAAGCCGCGAGCGGGCGCCACGAGCGCGCAGCCCCTCCAGCTCCTTCTGGAGGAGGTGCAGTCCCTTCTCTTGGACGAATGCGACGCAGAGGAACGCTTCCTCCGCGCCGTCCAGCGTCGCCCGGACCGCATGCAGTAGCGACCGGTCACTCGTGGTCACCGTCTCGACGTTCATGCTCATCGCTGCGTCGGAGCCGCGATCACCCAGCCCCCTGCTCGAACACGTGGTCGTTGTGCCACCGGAGCAGCTCCGGATCAGGTCTATCGGCCACACGCGGCGGCAGCTTGATGGTGCGCCCGTCCATCGAGTAGTACGCCTTGCCGTTCTCCCACTCCTCGGCGAGTCGCTGGCTCACCACGAACCGATGGTCCGGCGTCACGGTGACGTAGCCGGTGTCGAACAGCCGGTGGATGTCGGCGCGAAGCAGCAGTCCGTTGACGACGTCGTGCGACCCCTCAGCCCCGTACGGCCGGATGTGGGCAGCCTCGAGGACGGGCAGCGAGTGCTCGCCGCTCACGGCGCAGGCGCCGCCGTAGGCACCGGTCACGGCCACCCGGAACGTGCCCTGGCCGAGGCGAGGTCGAACCAGCTGCGGCTGGCCGAAGCGTTCGGCAACAGGCTCGCTCGCGTTCACGACCGCCGGGACCGGAGCCATCCGGGCGGCGCGCTCGCGGCAGGCCGCCCAGATGCGTCGGCCCTCGCCCAGCTGGAGGTCGTATCCGGCGCCTGAGACGATGTTCGGCCGCCAGTCGCGAGGCTGTTCGAGCCAGTCCCCGTCGGCGAAGAACCACGGGGTCGCGACCATGATGCAGCCGATCCGGTGCGCCGGGCCGCCTGTATCGCGGGCGTACCGACCGACCCGCCTCGCCATCGCATCGTACGTCGCTGCCCCGTTCTTCTCCCCGAAGGCGTCCCAGGCGAGACGCGGAGTCGCCGCCTCGTACCGGGCGAAGATCCCGAAGCCGCCGATGGCGTTGTGCGGCGCCTTCAGCTTGAAGAAGAACGGCGTCCCCGGTGGCGCGTTGAACCCGTGGGCGGACGGCTGCCAGAAGTTCACTTCCTCGAGCGGCTGACGCGCTCGTAGGAAAGTGAACCAGTCGTGGTCGGTGGTGGCGATGTAGCCGCGCACGGTTCCAGACTACAGGATGGCGATGAGTCGCGTCCGGCTTCCCGCTCCCGTGCTGTACCCCGGGTGAGGTACACGATCCGTCCTGAGACCGGTGGAGCATAGGTTCCCACAGCTGTTCGCGTTCCGGAGCCAGCTGGTCGGACCAGTGCCTCCTCGAGATCGCCCCCGCCATCTCGTACGCTCAGGCGGAGCGAAGGATCGAAGGGGGGCGGAGCAAATGGGAAAGTACGGCAATGCGGCGTTGCGTGCGACTGAGTTGGTCCGTAGAGCGCGTAGCGCACCACCAGACGCCTGGAATGTCGCCGTGAAGGAGCTGTTTCCGAACAGCCCGAGTTCTCAGAAGAAGGGATGTCCGAAAGGCGCGTTCCTCGGATTGTGCGAGGAAGGCCTCATTGTTGGCGTACCTCGTGGCAGCTACACACGCAGCGACGACAACAAGCGGTATGCCGTTGATGCTGTCCAGCTCCTTCAACGAAAGCCCGGCCTTGCTGATGCGTCAGCGCGCGACGGTGGCGCCACGAATCTCTGGCTGCTCGTCATGCGCGGCAAATGGAAGACCCCGAACCACCAGATCGAGGTCGTGCTGGCATTGTGGAATGACGGCCTGATCGTGGGCAGCCGCACGGCCGCTGCGACCACCAGTTGAAACGCCAGCGGGCGTGCGCCGTCCCCTGCACCTACTCGTCGAGGTCACGGGCGCCACCGCCGTTGCAGCGCTGGGCTCAGCTCCGCGCGCCCGGCGCCACCCGCGCCCTCGCGATCGCGCCCCGCTGGAACATGGCGTTGAACACGAGCGACGGGATGCAGAAGTGCGTGACGCTCAGGATCCCGGCGACCGCGGTCAGCGTCGCGCCGAGCGCGTAGCCGAGAACCATCGAGCCCGCGTGAAAGGCGAGCCCGGTGGCTGTGAGCCAGACGGCCGCCAGCCCGCACGCGAACCGGCGCTGGATCGCGTGGTGCGGCAGCGCTCGCGTCCGGGTGAGGCGCCGGACGAGGTGGTTGTAGAGGAGATCGAACGGGTGGAAGGGGAGCGCGGCGCCGAAGGCGGCGATCACGGCGAGCGTCCAGAGCACGGCGGGGGACGCCAGGATCGTCCCGGTCGCCATGACCGCGGTGCAGAGCGCGGGCGACCACCTCATCCACGGACCGATCTCGGTGAGGGCGACGTCGTCGAGGCCGTGGAACCCCTGCGCCTCGAGCCGGCGGCGTGTGACGGGTAGGCTTGGCATGACGTTCCTCCTTTGCGTGGCGTCCCGTGCTCGGCCCCCCGGGGCGCCGACGCCGCCGGACGGGGCGGCGGCGGCACCTCGAGCGACCGGAGACGCGGCTCAGTGGACCGAGGGCGGCGGCGAAGCGAACAGGTACGGCCGCGCGTCCAGCCATTGCCAGCCGCTCCCGATCCGCTGCGCGAGCATCACGACATGCAGCTTCAACGTGCCCTTCGATCCGCTCGGCAGCCTGGCGTTCTGGAGCTCGTGCTCGAGGTCCAGGAACGCGAGGTCGCCGCCGAGGCGGCGCACGGACTGGATCGAGAACCTCGACGTCGTGCCCTGGAGCAGAGTGTCGCAGTCGTGTTTGTAGGTCGTCTCGACCCCGGACCGGCCGCGACCGATCTCGCCCATGGGCGAGATCAGCGTCCCCTCCTCGGCCCAGCACGCCGCGACCTCCTTCGCGTCGAACCGGTTGAACACATCGTTGAACCTGCGGACTGAGGCCTCGAGCGACGGCTCTGCCCTGGACTCCGAGGTCCCGACCGCTTGCGTCGATTCCATGGATCGCCTCCGTGACGGCGCCGACGAGCTGGCGCCGTCCTCGCCGTGCTCGGGGGCGTGCGGCGGTGCAATGCCGGTGCGGTGGCCACGTGGGGTTCAAGCGTGGATTGACCTCCGCGCAGCATCCCGCCTTCGTCGTGAGGTCGGGCCGGCCGCTCGACAGGCGGGCCGCTCTAGCCCGCCTCAGTACCGCGCCCGTACGGAATCGGCGGCGTACGCCTCGAGAACGGTCCGCGCCTCGCCCTCGAGGAGATGCGCCTCGGGAACGGCGCGAGCGCCGGGGGCCTTCGCGAACTCCTGGTAGAACACCGGGTCGTCGAAGCCTGCCCGCGCGGCGTCCTCGATGCCGAACCCGTAGAGCACGCGGTCGATCCGCGCCCAGTAGCTGGCGGCGAGGCACATGGGGCACAGCTCGCCGCTCGCGTAGAGCTCGTGCCGCCCCGACCCTTCCAGGTCTCACCGCCATGTCACATCCCGGAGCCCTGCGCCGTCCGAGCGCGGACAGGAGGAGACATGTTCGGATCGGGACGCAACAGTGAAGCTTCACGGCTGTGGTCGCGGATCGCTTGCATGGCCGCCGCGGCGCGGGTCGGGGCCGTCGTGCTCGCCGCACCGGCAGCTGCGTGGGCCTCGGACCCGCAGCCCAGGGTCGCGGCGTACACGCTCACGCCGCAGCGGCTCACGGCGCAGCTCGGCATCCTGGTGGCGCTGGTCGGCGCGATCGCCGGCTGGCGAGCCTTGGCCCGCGCAGCTGCTCGTCCGGGCGCGGGTGACGGACGGCGCGGGGCCATCGTGGCCCTGGTGATGGGACTCATCGGGCTCGTGATCGGCGGGCAGGTGGTGGCCGGCGCGAAGGGTGGCCTCGGCACGGGCCAGGGGCTGGCTGGAGGGGTCGTGGCGGTCGTGGTGGGACTCATCGGCATGGCCCTCGGTGGGTTGGCGCTGGCCCGTACGCGGCGGCGCATGCCCGGTCGCGAGATGACATGAGCTCGATGAGCACGACCTCGAATCCGGCGGAGCGCTTCGAGCCGCACCGCGGCCGCCTGCTCGGCCTCGCCTATCGCATGCTCGGCTCGATGGCCGACGCCACCGACGCGGTGCAGGAGACCTACCTGCGCTGGCACGCGGCCGACCGCGAGGAGGTGGCGGACGCGCGCGCGTTCCTCATCACCACGACGACGCGCATCTGCCTCGACCTGCTGACCTCCGCGCGCGCACGGCGCGAGGCATACGTGGGTCCGTGGCTGCCGGAGCCGGTCCTCGACGCGGCGGCGCTCACGCCGGACGCGCACACCGAGCTCGCCGAGGATCTGTCGGTCGCGCTGCTCCTGACGCTCGACCGCCTGTCGCCGCTCGAGCGGAGCGCCTTCCTGCTGCACGACGTGTTCGACCTCCCCTTCGCCGAGATCGCCCGGGCGCTGGAGCGAAGCGAGGCGGCGTGCCGGCAGCTCGCCTCGCGCGCCCGGGCGCGCGTGCGCGCGGCACGGCCGCGCGGCCCGACCGCGCCGCCGGCGTCTCCGGGCACGGTGGACGCGAAGCACGCGCACCTCATGGCCGCGTTCGCGGCCGCGACGCAGGCGGGCGACGTCGATGCGCTGATGCGGCTGCTCGCGGCCGACGTGCGCGTGGTGACGGACGGCGGCGGCAAGGTGCCGGCGGCGCTGGACGTGGTCGAGGGCGCCGACCGCGCGGCGCGCTTCCTGGTCGGAGCCACGCGCAAGCGCCCGGGTCAGTGGTGGCGCGAGGACTTCACGGTGCGCTTCGCGATCGTGAACGGCCTGCCCGGCGTGGTGGTGGACGGCTCCGATGGCCCGGTGCAGACGTCGGCGTTCGAGATCGAGGACGGCGTCATCCGGGCGCTCTACGTCGTCCGGAATCCCGACAAGCTGCGGCACCTGGCGGGCGCGGCGGCGCCGGGCACCTGATGACCGACGGCGGCGGCGACCGGGGCGCCTGGACCCACGGACCTCACGACGCGGCCCGCTCCGTGGTGAGTGCGCCGCCGACCACCACTCGCCCGCCGGCCGCCGCAGGGATGCGCGGCCCGGGCGTGAGGATGCCGGCGAGGTTGAGCGGGTCGGCGGCGGAGACTTCCAGGGACGCGTCCTCCGCCGAGTCCCGCCGCGTGGCGCGGAGGGCGTCGACGGCGTCGGGCACGGCGAACTGCTCGCCGCTGAAGCCGGCGACGAAGCGGCCGCCGCGGATCTCACCGCGGGCCTCGAGCGTGCGGTAGACGCGGACGAGGTCGCGCCAGGGCGGCGGGCGTGCCTCGCGGGCGAGGAGGTCGCGGAACACGACGCCGTAGCGGCGCAGGTACTGGCGGGCGAGCGGCTCGAGCGTGGTCTCGGGGAGGGAATCGGCGTCGGCGGCCGGCGCGGGCGGGCCGGCGCGCAGGAGCGCCCAGCGGCCGCCTGCGGCGGCGGGACGGGGGCGGTGTCCGGGTGGCGGCGCGACGAGCGCGCGGAGGCCGGCGAAGCCGTCGCAGGTGACGCGCCCGCCGGACACGAGCTCCCAGAGCGCCTCCTCGGCCTCGCCGGCGTCGGTGCGGACGGCCTGGGCGAGCTCGCCGACGAACGACGCCCCGCGGCGCGCGAGCGCCTCCACCAGCTCGGTCGCGATGGTCCCGAGGGGCGGCGGCTCGGCGCCGGACGCGATGCCGTCGAGGAGCCAGGGCAGGTCCTCGCGGAGCGCGAGCGTCACGGGCGCGGAGCGGGTGGGCGCGCCGCGGCGGCGCGGGGGGAGGCCGTCCTGCGGCGGCGCGACGTGCAGCCGGCCCCAGGCGACCTCGCCAGACGTGCACAGCGCGTCGAGGAGGCGCGGCTCGTAGCCCTGGACGCGCGCGGGCAGGAGGTCGCGCTCCCAGGCGCCGGCGGCGGCGTGGAAGCCCTGGAGCTGGCCGATCACCTCTAGCAGGCCGTGCGTGCCGTGGAGCCGGGTGCCGGGCGCGGCGTGCTGCCAGCGCGCCAGGAACCGCAGGAACACGGCGGCTCTGACGGGCTCGATCTCGCGGCGCAGGCGACCGATGGTGAGCCGGTGGATGCGGGCGAGCACGCCGCGCTCGCACCAGTGGGGCGCGTCGGGGGACCAGGGCTCTTCGGGCAGGAACGTGCCGCGGAGCACCCTGCCCTCGGCCTCCAGGGCGGCGAGGGAGGCGTCGATGGCGGCGGGCGGGAGGCCGATGCGTAGGGCGAGGCCGGCGGCGGTGACGGGACCGAGGTGGGTCATCCAGCCGCGGACGAGGGTGACGAGAGGCTCCTCGGGCGCGCCGGGCTCCTGTGTGCCGGACGCGGCGGCCCGCGCGATCCCGAGCCGCTCGGTGGCGGCCCACCAGGTCCGTTCACCATGGGTGACCGTCCGCGCCCGCCCGGCGGCGGCCAGCGCCTCGAGCCACGGCATCCACGGGGCGGCCTCGCCGGCGGGCAGCAGCACGAGGTCGAGCAGCGCGTCGTGAACCTCGTCGGCGTCGCGGGGCGCGGGCCAGACCTGCGAGGCGACCTCGGCGATGGCGGCGGGGTCGAGGGCGCCGGCGGCGGCCGCCTCGGCCGGCGGGAGCGCGCGCCGCACGGCCACGGCCCGGGCACGACGCTCCTCGAGCGGCGCGTCGTCGAGGTACGCCCAGGGCCGCGCGTTCAACAGCTCGTGCGCGAGCGGCGACGGCTCGGGCGTGTCCACGGCGACGAGCCGGACCTCGCCGGCGGCGATCCGCTCGAGCACGGCCCGGAGCGCGCCCGCGTCCATGGCCTCGCCGAGGCAGTCGCGCAGCGTCTCGCGGACGAGCGGGTGATCGGGCACCTCGATCGGCCCGCCGGGCGCGTTGTCCTGGCAGGCGGTCTGCGCGGGAAACACCGCCGACAGCAGGTCGTCGGCGCGCATCCGCGCGATGGGCGGGGGCATGCGCTTGCCCTTGAACAGCCGCGGGATGGCGAGCGCGCGCGTCGCGTTCCAGCGCCAGCGCACGCCGAACATGGGCGCCTGGAGCACGGCCTGGGTGAGCACCTCGTCCACGGTCGCGGGCGTGACGTACGAGAAGATCGACTCGAGCGGGAACGCGTGCTGCGGGCCGAGCGAGAGGAGCACGCCCTCGTCGGTGGCGGCGGCCTGCAGCTCGAAGTCGAAGGTCCGGCAGAAGCGCTTGCGGAGCGCGAGCCCGAGGGCGCGGTTGCTGCGGGCGCCAAAGGGTGCGTGGATGACGAGCTGCATCCCGCCGGCCTCGTCGAAGAAGCGCTCGGCGACGAGCGTGTGCTGGGTGGGCAGCGCGCCGAGCATGGCGCGCCCGGCGGCGAGGTACTCCACCACCTGCCGCGCGCCGGCGGCGGGGAGCGCGGCCTCGGCCTCGAGCCAGGCGGCCGCGGCGGCGGGTTCGGCGAGCCGGGGCTCGAGCTCCTCGCGCAGCGCGGAGACCTCGGCCGACAGCGCCCCGCTGCGCCCGGGCGCCTCGCCGTTCCAGAACGGCACGCCGGGCGGCGCGCCGTGGGCGTCCTCGACCCGCACGACGCCGGCCTCGACGCGGCGGATGCGCCAGGAGGTGGTCCCGAGCAGGAAGATGTCGCCGGCGAGGCTCTCGACCGCGAAGTCCTCGTCGAGCTGGCCGACCACCGCGCCCTCGGGCTCGGCGACCACCGCGTACTGCGCGGTGTCGGGGATGGTCCCGCCGCCGGTGAGCGCTGCGATCCGCGCGCCGCGCCGCCCGGTCACCCGATGGTTCACGCCGTCGCGGTGGAGGAGCGCGGAGGCGCGGCCGCGGGAGGTCGCGATGCCCTCCGAGAGCATGCGCACCACGTCGTCGAAGTCCTCGCGCGCGAGCGCGCGGTACGGCCAGGCGCGGCGGCACAGCTCGAACAGCCGGTCCTCGTGGATGGCGCCGCAGGCGGCCTCGGCGACGACCTGCTGCGCGAGCACGTCGAGCGGCGCGTCGCGGACGGCGACGGGCTCGAGCCGCGCGCGGCGCAGGCCGCGGACGAGCGCGGCACACTCGACCAGCTCGTCGCGGCTCATGGGGAAGAGGCGCCCCTTGGGCGTCCCGCCCTTCACGTGCGCGGCGCGGCCGATGCGCTGGAGCCCGGTGGCGAGCGCGCCGGGCGAGCCGAGCTGCACCACCACGTCCACCTCGCCCACGTCGATGCCGAGCTCGAGCGAGGCGGTCGCGACCACCGCCCGGAGCGCGCCGGCCTTGAGCCGCTCCTCGGCGGCGAGGCGGCGGGTCCGGGAGAGGCTGCCGTGGTGCGCGCCCACCTCGCCCTCGCCGAGCCGCTCGGCGAGCGCGTGCGCGGCCCGCTCGGCGAGCCGGCGGGTCCCGACGAACACCAGCGTCGAGCGGTGCGCGCGGACGATCTCCGCCACGCGATCGTAGGTCTCGGCCCACAGCTCCTTCGAGGCGACCGACGACAGCTCGTCGCGCGGCACCTCGATGGCGAGGTCGAAGGCGCGCCGGCGGCCGACCTCGACGATCGCACAGCGCGGCCGACCGGTGCGGCTGACGCGCGCGGCGCCGACCAGGAAGCGCGCCACCTCGGCGACCGGCTCCACGGTGGCGGAGAGGCCGATGCGCTGCGGCCGCCGCCGGGCCAGCGCCTCGAGCCGCTCGAGCGAGAGCGCGAGGTGCGCGCCGCGCTTGTCGCCGGCGAGCGCGTGGATCTCGTCCACGATCACCGTCTCGACGCCGGCGAGCGTCTCGCGGCCGCGCTCGCCGGTGAGGAGGAGGTACAGCGACTCGGGCGTGGTGACGAGGAGGTGCGGCGGGCGCAAGAGCAGGCTGCGGCGCGCGGACGCGGTGGTGTCGCCGGTGCGGACCGCGACGCGCAGGTCGGGCGGCGCGAGCCCGGCCGCGCGCGCGGCGGCGCGGAGCTCGGCGAGCGGCGCCTCGAGGTTCCGGGCGATGTCGTTCCCGAGCGCGCGGAGCGGCGAGACGTAGACGACGCGCGTCGCGTCCTCGAGTCGCCCGGCGAGCCCATCCTGGAGGAGCCCGTCGATGGCGGAGAGGAACGCGGCGAGCGTCTTGCCGGAGCCGGTGGGCGCGGAGACGAGCACGTCGCGGCGGGCGGCGATCTCGGGCCAGGCGAGGGCCTGCGGCTCGGTGGGGTCGCCGAAGCGGCCGGCGAACCAGGCGCGGATCACCGGGTGGAAGGTGTCGAGCACGCCCCGCGATCTAAGGGGCCGCGGGCGGAGTCGCCGCCGGGCGGTGGACGGGCCCCCGAGCGAGCGGGCGCCCGCTGGCCGACAGGGGCGAACGCCCCGGCGTGCGCCGCGAAGCGCCGTGCCGCGTTCACCGGACGTCCGGGATCAAAGGCTCCTGTCCGCCCGGCTGCTACGGTGTCCTTCCACGCGGGCCCGGGCGGCGCCGGCGTGTCGGTCCCCGGGCGTACCATCGGTCTCAGAGGCGCGCGTGAACGTCACCGTCATCGACACGCTGGGCGAGTGGGCGGACGCGGTGGCGGCGCTGCCGGCCTCGGGCCCGCTGCCGTCGCGCACGATCCTCGTCCCCTCGGAGCGCCATGCACACGCGCTGCGGCGGGAGCTGGCGCGGTCGGGGCGCGCGGGGGTGCTCGCGGGGACGCGATTCCTCGGGCCGCTCACGGCCGCCATCGAGGTGCTCCAGGCCGCGGGCGTCGCGTTCACGCCTGGCGAGGGCGCCCTCCGCCCTGCCCGGCTCCTCGCGCTCTTCCACGAGGACCTGCCGCTCGAGCACTTCGACCTCGACCTGCTCCGCACGACGCGCGGCTGGGACGAGGCCTTCGCGAGCGCCATCGGCGAGCTCGAGGCGGCGGGCCTCGGCCCGCGGGACCTCCCGGCCGAGCCGGCGGCGGCGCGCGACCTCGCGCGGCTCTGGTCGCGCGTCGAGGAGAGCGCGGGGACCTCCTTCTCCTCCGCGCGGATCTTTCGGGAGGCCGCCGCACTCCTCGCCCGCGATCCGGGCGCGTGGCCGTTCCTCGGTCCGACGCTGGCGCTCGCGACCGGCCACGAGGACGCGGTACACGCGGGCTTCCTCCAGGCCATCCCGGCCGTCCGGCTCGCGGTGCAGACGGCGCGGCCGATGGGCGAGCGGCACCTGGAGCGGGTGGCGCGGCACTTCGGCGCCGACGTTCGGAGCGCGCTCGCCGCTCGTGGCTCGACGGGCTCATCACGAGCGGAGGAAGCCCAGGACCGCGCGGCCCAAGCGCCCGCTCGTGGCTCGACGGGTTCACGTGGAGCAGAGAAGCCGACGGAGCGCGACCTCCTCGCCACCTACCTGCTCGCGGACGCGGCGGTGCTCGCGGATCCGGCGCGCCCGCGCAGCGGCGGGCCGGACGGCACGGTGGACCTCGAGGAGCACGCGGGCGTGGAGGGGGAGCTGGAGGCGACCGCGCTGTGGGTCGCGCGCCAGGTGCTGGAGGCGCGGCGGCCGCTCGAGGAGATCGCGGTCCTCGTGCCGGCGCAGGACCCGCTGGCGGGGCTCGTGGCCGATCGGCTGGCGCGGCTGCCGCTCGACGGCGGGCCGCTCCCGGTGTTCGTCGCGGGCGGGCTGCCGGCCATCTCCACCGCGGCGGGCGCCCGCATCCTCGCGGTCCTGCGCGCGCTCCGCTCGCACCTCTCCGCCGAGACGCTGGCGCCGGTGCTGCCCGCGCTCCGGCTCGACGGGATCGCCGACGGCGAGCGCACGCACCTCACCCACGGCGAGGCGATGGAGCTCGCGTTCGGCCTCGGGATCGTCGGCGGCAACCCGGCCCACCCGGCCGGCGCGCTCGCCTGGTCGGAGCGGGCCGCGGCCCGGGCCGGCGAGCTCACGGCGGCGCTCGCGCAGGTGCACGTGGACGACGACTCCGCGGAGCGGGAGCGCTGGCGCCTCGAGCGCACGCTGAAGAGCCTGCGCGCGATCCGGCCCGCGCTCGACGCGCTGGTGGGCGTCGCCCGCAAGCTCGTGGACGGCGCGCCGCTCGCGGCCATCGCGGACGTGCTCGGCGGCTTCCTGGCGCGCTGGCTGCTCGCGCCGGGCGAGGGCGCGGCGCTCGCGGCGCGCCTCGGGGAGGCCCTCGCGCCAGCGTGCGCGGGAAACCTCGGCAAGGCGCTCTCGGGCGACGACGCGCTGCAGGTCATCGAGGACCACCTGCTCGGCCTGCGGGTCGCGCACGGCCGGTTCGGCGAGCCGGCGGTGTACGTCGGCACGGTGGCCGGCGCTGCGGGGCTCGGCTTCGGCGCGGTGCGGGTCATCGGCCTGTGCGAGGGCGTGCTCCCGTCGCAGCCTCGCGAGGATCCGGTGGTGCCGGGCGTGCTCCGCGAGCAGCTCGAGCGTGCCGCGCCGGACCGCGTGGTCCCGCGCGCCGAGGATCGCGTGGCCGCCCAGGTGCACGCGCTCGTGGCCGCGGTGCGGGGCGCGCGGGATGCGGTCGCGCTCTCCGCCCCCCGCGTCGATCTGGCCCGGACCGAGCGCGAGCCGGGCGCCATCTTCATCGACGCCGCCGCCGCGCTCGCGCGCCCGCACGCCGGGACCGGCGAGCCCGCCGAGGCGGTCCCGGACGGCGCCGCCCTCCGCCGCGACGCGTTCCGGCCCGCCGCGAGCGCCGCCGCGCGGTTCCGCGACGCGCACCCGATCTCCGACGCGAGCTGGCTCGACCGCGTCGCCCGCACCGCCCCGGAGCTCCCGCCCGAGTGGACCGGCGCGCCGGTGGTGGACCTCGCGCGGCTCGCCTCGCTCCGCGCGCCCACCGGCCCGCTCGGCCCCTCCGACGGCGTCTTCGAGATCGGCGGCCCGTTCCCGCCCGTCCCGGGCATCGCCCCGGAGCGCCCCATCTCCGCCTCCGCGCTCGGCCAGCTCCTGCAGTGCCCGCGCCTGTTCCTGATGCGGCGCATCCTCGGCTGGGACGAGCCCGCCGGCGCGCCCTCGCTCCGCGAGCTCGACCCGCTCTCGTTCGGGAGCCTGCTCCACCGCGTGGTGGAGCTGTTCTACCGGGAGCACGGGGCGGCGTTCTCGCGCCGCGAGGGGACGATCGGGAAATGGCAGACGCGTGCGCGCGCGGTGGCGGATCGCGCGTTCGACGGGCTCCTCTCCGAGGTCCCGCTCGTCGGCGAGGGCGTCCGCCAGAAGGAGCGCGAGCGGCTGCATGACGCGCTCCGCGAGTTCCTGGCCTACGACTGGGAGGGAGCGCCGCGCCGGTTCGTCGGCGTCGAGCTCCCGTTCGGCACCCCCGAGGCGCCGCTCTCGGTGGACGCGGACGGCGAGACGCTGCACGTCCACGGCTACATCGATCGCGTGGACGTCGAGGGCGGCGTGACGCTGGTGCGCGACCTCAAGTCCGGCAAGGCGCACCCGCGCGCCGGGAAGGAGGCCGGCCCCACGCCGCTCCGCGACGTGCAGCTCGGCCTGTACCAGCTCGCGGCGCGGAAGCTCGCGACGGCGTGGAAGACGCCGGCGAAGGTCCAGGGCGCATACGCGTACGCGAGCGGCCGGGGCGAGGTGGAGGAGCGCGCGTTCCGCGCGGACGCGGGCGCGCTCGAGCAGGCGACGGCGGAGTGGCTCGCGACCGCGGCGCACCTCCTCGCGGCGCGGTCGTTCCCGCCCAGCGCCGACGAGGGCGACTGCACCTACTGCCCGTTCCACGTGGTCTGCGGCAGCGGCGCGACCCGGCGCGCCCGCGAGGCGCTCGCGGGCGTCGAGGAGGGGCCGCTCGCGCGGTTCCGCGCGCTGAAGCTGGACGAGGGGGACGAGGAATGAGCCCGCGGAAGCCCGCACCGGACCAGGCCGACCGCGACCGGGCCATCCACGCCCGCGACGAGAACGTCATCGCCGACGCCGGCGCCGGGACCGGCAAGACCACCCTGCTCGTGGCGCGCCTGGTGGAGCGGGTCGCGCCCGAGGACGACGGGCCCGCGCTCCCGCTCGGCCGCATCGCGGCGGTCACCTTCACGCGC
Organism: Anaeromyxobacter sp. K; assembly: GCF_000020805.1. Lineage (NCBI taxonomy): Bacteria > Pseudomonadati > Myxococcota > Myxococcia > Myxococcales > Anaeromyxobacteraceae > Anaeromyxobacter > Anaeromyxobacter sp. K. The sequence continues at coordinate 4,493,833 of NC_011145.1, forward strand.
AAGGCGGCGGGCGAGCTGCGGCTCCGCATCCGCGAGGCGCTCCTGCGCGCGCTCGCCCGGGCCGACCTCACCGATCTCCGGCGCCGGCGCCTCGCCGACGCGCTCTCCGCGCTCGACACCGCGCACGTGGGCACCATCCACTCCTTCGCCGACCGACTCCTGCGGCTCCGGCCGGTGGAGGCGCGGCTCTCGCCGTCGTACGACATCGTGGAGGACGACGCGCCGCTGGTGGACGAGGCGTTCGCGGCGTTCCTGCACGCGGTCGAGGCGGGCACGCTCGCGGACGAGCTCCCCGGGCTCGAGCCGGAGCTCGCGGCGGCGGCGCAGTCGGCATTCCTCGACGCGCTGCGCGCCGGCGTTCGCGCCGAGCGGCGCGTGCACGACCACGGCGTCGTCCCCGGGCTCGACTGCCTCGTCGAGGCGCTGGTGCACACGCGCGACGTCCCGCCGGTGGTCCCGGCGGCCCGGCGGCCGGACCTCGGGAAGTTCCGCGACCTCGCCGACGAGTTCCTCGGCTACGCCGCGGAGTCGAGCGGCGACGGCACCGGCTCGCGGTGGGTGGCCGCCACGCGGCGGCGGCTCGAGCGGATCCGCGGCGAGGAGGACCCGGTCCTCGTCCTGAAGGAGCTCTTGCGGTGCGCGCCCTACCGGAAGCTCGGGATGAAGGCGGACTTCGGGGACGACCGCGCGGGCTGGGCGCTCTACAAGGCGTTCCTCGGCGACGACGGCAAGAAGGCGCTCCGCGAGGGCTCGCTCCGCGACGACCTGCTCCGCCCGTTCGCCCGCTGGCTGGCGCGCCGGCTCGTCGCCGCGGCGCCCGCGGTGGTGGCGATGTACGAGCGGGTGAAGGCGCGCCACCGCGCGGTGGACCAGCTCGACCTGCTGCTCGAGCTGCGCGACCTGCTGCAGCGCGACCGCGCCGTGCGCGCGGAGTACCAGGCGCTGTTCGACCACGTGATGGTGGACGAGTTCCAGGACACCGACCCGCTCCAGGCCGAGGTGGTCCTGTACCTCTGCGAGCAGGGCGCGGTGGCCGGGGACTGGCGCGACGTCCGGCTGGTGCCGGGCAAGCTCACCATCGTGGGCGATCCCAAGCAGTCGATCTACCGCTTCCGCCGCGCCGACATCGGCGTGTACGCGGCGGTGCGGGCCATCGTCGAGCGCGGCCCCCACGTGGTCGCGAAGCTGAAGGCCAGCTTCCGCTGCGAGCCGGCGCTGGTCCGGTGGCTGAACGGGACGTTCGACGGCGTGCTCGGGAAGGCGGCCGGCGACGCGCCGGTGTTCGACCCGGAGGCCGGGACGGTGGCGAACGAGCCGCTGCTCGCGGGCCGCGAGGGCGGCGCGCCCAGCGCCGTGCAGGTCCTGCCGCTCGCGGCGGAGTCCGGCAAGAAGCCCGAGCTGCGCGCCACCGAGGCGAAGGCGCTCGCGGCGTGGCTCCGCTGGCTGATCGAGGGGAAGCGGCGGACCATCGTGGACCCGGCGACGGGCGCGCCGCGGCCCGCCGGCTATGGCGACGTCGCCGTGCTCGTCACCGCCACGGGCAACCTGCCGCTCCTCTTCCCCGAGCTGGACCGCCTGGGCGTGCCGTACGCGGCGCGGGGCGGGACGCTGTTCCTCGAGGATCCGCTCCACCAGCAGTTCCTGCTCGGCCTGCGGGCGCTCGCGGACCGCGACGACGGGGTCGCGCAGGCGGCGCTGCTGCGCCCGCCGTTCTTCGCGGTGGACCACGACGACCTCGCCCGGGCCCGCGCCGCCGACCCCGCGTCCACGCACGCGGGCGTGCTCCGCGCGCGCGCGGCGCAGGCGGTGGTTCGCGAGCTCCGCCGGACCCGGCTCGATCGCTCGCCGGGGGCGACCGCCCGCGACCTGCTGGAGCGGACCGCGTTCGGCCGCGCCGCCGCGCTCGGGCCGAACGGCGCGCAGCGGCTCGAGGCGCTCCGCGAGCTCTGCCTCGTGCTCGACGCCGTCGCCGCCGAGGGGCTCGACTACGACGCGGCCACCGCGCGGCTGCGCGCGTGGGTGGACGACGCGGTCCAGCTCGATCCGCCGCGGCCGGTCGGGACCGACGCGGTGCAGATCCTCACGGTGCACCAGGCGAAGGGGCTCGAGTTCCCGGTGGTCGTCCTCTGGGACGGGTGCGCGAACCTGGCCGCCCGCGACGTGCGCGCGCCGTTCGTGGTGGACCGCACCGGCGAGGCCTGGGCGGTCGCGCTCGACGGGCTCGAGTGGGAGGAGCCGGAGGGCGGCGAGGTGGCTGGCCGCGAGAAGCGGTACCTCGACGCCGAGCGGCTGCGCCTCGTGTACGTGGCCGCGACCCGCGCGCGCGACCTGCTGGTCCTGCCGGTCGCGGGCGAGCCGGACCCGGAGTGGATCACCGGCCGGCTCGTCTCCGGCGAGCCGGCGGCGCCGGTGGAGACGCTCGAGCCGTACCTGATCGGCGCGGAGCCGGCCTGGGCCCGCGAGCACCCCGCCCCCGCGCCGCGGCCGCCGACCGACGGCTCCGCGCTCGCCGCCGAGGTGAGGGCGGCCTGGCGGTCCGCGAGCGCGGACGCGGCCCGGCCGCGGTTCGCGCCGGCGTCCGTCACCGGCGAGGCGCACGCGCTGGTAGAGGCGGCGGAGCGGCCCGGCGAGGCGGGCGCGCCCAGGCCGGAGCGCGCCAGCCGTTACGGCCGCGTGTTCGGCGACACGGTCCACCTGGCCATCGGGCTCGCGCTCCGGGGCCCGGCGCTCGCGCCCGCTGCCGCCGTCGCGCGGGCCGCCGCCGCGACCGGCCTCTCCGAGCGGCGCGCCGAGGCGGCCGACGACGTGGCCCGGGCGCTCGCCGCGCTCGAGCAGGCGGGGCTGCGCCGCGCGCCCGGGTCCGAGCTGCAGCTCGAGTACCCGGTGGCGCTCGCGGGGGACGGGAAGCTCGTCCAGGGCTACGTGGACTTGCTGGGCGTCCGCGGCGGCCGCGTCGTGGTCGTCGACTTCAAGACCGACGCCCCGCCCGCCGGCGACGTGCACGCATCGCACGCGGCCTACGTTGAGCAGGTGCGGGGCTACGCGCGGATCCTGGTCGGCCTGGGCGTGGCGCGGGAGGGCGCGGTGGACGCGGGGCTGCTCTTCACCGCGGACGGCGGCCTCCGCTGGGTGTAGGCGGCGTCCGCCGCTCGCCCTTCGACTTCGGCTCGCCTCGCTCAGGGTGATCGGCCGGAAGGTCGCTCAGGGTGAGCGGCGCCGGGAAGCCGCTCGGGCTGAGCGCGTCGAACCCCGAGCGCCAGGTTCAGTGCAGCGTGTGCTCCTCGTCGGCGAGGTCGGACTCGAGCACCATCTCGACGAGGTAGCCGTCCACCCGGTCCGGGACCTTCTCGACGACCTCGGGCGAGAGCCAGCGCACCACCACCTCGAGCTCGACGCCCTGCCCGCGCACCTCGACCGGGCGCGCCTTCACGAACCACGGCTCGTCGGGGAGCACCGCCAGCTGGAGCGCGTTGCAGGCGGTGCAGGCGATCTCCCACTCCCTGGGATCGAGGCGCCCGTCCGGCAGGTAGGGCGTCTGCGGCCGGTCGGCCATGGCGTCGCGGAGGGCGCGGGGGCGGCGGGGCATGGTCCCACCGATACACCGGACATCCGACATCGGGTCGCCGTGCACGCCGGTTGCTACCGGTGCGCTCGACCGCCGGGGTTTCCGCGTCCTGACGCGATCCTGGCCCCGGCGGTCGGCCGCCACGCGGACGCGGGTCCGCGGCGCGGACCTCACCCTGCCCCGCGAGGCCCACATGACCGAACCGACGCTGGACCGGCTCCTCACCCAGTTCGAGCGCTGCGACGACCCCGACGAACGCGTCCTGCTCGCGTGGAGGATCCTGGGAACCCGCTCGAGCGACCAGCGCGTCCTCGGGGCGCTCCTCCGCCTCGTCGACGAGAACCCGCAGCCTGGCGCGGCCTGCCTGACCGAGCACGGCGACGCGCGCGCCGTCGAGCACCTGTCCCGCGCGCTCGATCGGCTCACGGTCCGGCCCGTCGCCGACTGCCCGCTCTGCGCGTGGGTGGATCTCGTGGCCGTCGCGAACGCGATCCGCGACCTGGGAGGGAGCGTCACCATCGAGCAGCAGGCCGGGATCGACGGCTTCCTCGCGAGCGACGCCTGGTTCCGGGCACAGCAGGACGCGCGGAGCGCCGACCGTCACCGCGCGCCCGCCGTCCGCGCGCCGCGGCCGGGCCGCAACGACCCCTGCCGGTGCGGCAGCGGTCGGAAGTACAAGCGGTGCCACCTCGCCGAGGACGAGCGGGCGGCGCGCTGACGGGCCGGCGTTCACGCTGGGTGACCGTCCGTCCCGCGGACGCCCGGCCCGGCGGTGTGGGTCCGGCGCGCAGCGTTCGCGCGCGGCCCCGCGAGCCACCCACCGCGCCCCTGGTTTCCCGGTGGTTCGCGACGCACCCGCGGGGATCATGTGACTGACATCCGCGGCGGCGTGTCTTACTCGTGTTGGCGCTGGGCCACTGGACCCGAGGTGCATCGGTGAACGTCCCCCTCACGCAGCGCTTCATCTCCGCCGTGGCGAAGGCGCACGAGCTCCACGCGAGCCAGGAGCGGCCCGGCTCGGGCGCGCCGTACCTCACGCACTTGCTGGGGGCGGCGGCGAACGTGCTGCACTTCGGGGGCGACGAGGACCAGGCCATCGCCGCGCTGCTGCACGGCGTGGCCGCCGACGGCGACGCGCGGGCGACGCTCGAGACGATCCGCGAGGCGTTCGGCGCCCGCGTGGCGGACCTGGTGGCGGGCTGCCGCGACGCGTTCGACAGCGCCGAGCCGGCCTGGCGCGCGCGCAAGGAGGCCTACCTCGCGCGCCTCGCCACCACGCCGCGCGACATCCTGCTGGTGGCGGCGGCCGACAAGCTCGACGACGCGCGCGCCATCGTCACCGACCTGCGCACGCGCGGCTCGCAGGCCTGGTCGCACCTGCCCGGCGGCCGCAGCGGCTCGCTCTGGTACTACACCGCGCTCGCGGCCACCCTGGCGCGCGCCGGGGTCGGGAGCATCGCGGTCGCGCTCGAGGCCACGCTCGACGAGATGGCGAACGCCGCGGTCGACTGCGAGGTGGACGACCGCGTCGCGCTCGCGGAGCAGTTCGGCTGCCTGGCGCTGTCGGCCGTGCAGGCCTGAGCGCGCCCGGCGCACTCAGCCCGCGAGGCCCGGCCAGCGCCCCTCGCCGCACGCGCGGCCACGATCCGCGCGCCGACCACCTCTCCCCGGCCATCGCCATCACCTCGGAGCTGGTGCTGCTGCCCGAGACGGCGTGAGGCACGGCGGGCGCCCGCGCCGCCCCGCGAGCACCCGACATTGACTTTCCGCGCAATCCGTGGCAATGTTCTCGCTCGTTCGATGACGTTTGGCCCCATTCCATCAAGACGAGGCGAGGGCGGCGGCCCTGAGACCCTCGGCCAGCTCCCGGTCGGCATCGACCGGGGTTGTGGCAATGCCGCCTGCGATGGAGGACCCATGACGACCCCCGAGAAGACGACGTAATCCCAGCGGTCTGGCGCGTCCCCGGGGTGGCTCCGGCCGTCCCGTGAACCGCCGCGCCCGCCGCCGCCCCTCGCGGGCGCGCGGCCGGACGTGTCCGCCCGCCGGGTAGGCTGAGCCTGTCCGGCGGCCCACGCGATCAATCCAAACCTATCCGCCCGCATCGCGGGCGGCGCGGGACCATTGCGTCCCGGGAAAGGAGCGAAGCATGCAGCCCTACACGCTGGGCGTCGCCGGCCTGCTCGCGATGGCCTGCGACTGCATCCGCCGCGGCGACCTCGACGGCGCCGCGGCCGCCATCGCGCGCGCCCGCGCGCTCCACCGTCCGACGCGCGCCACGCGCCCCGGCACCACCGAGGAAGGGGGAGCTCGATGACCGCGAAGGAGACGACGAGCCGGATCCTCGCCGAGCTGCGTCGCGCCTACCAGCTCGTCGAGGAGCAGCGCGCGCCGGAGGCGCTCGAGATCTACCGCGGCCTGTTCGCCGAGGCGCGCCAGGCGGGCCTCGACTCGGCGCACCTGCACTGGGCCTGCGCGGTGGCGGCCGACTACACGGGGGAGCTGGAGATGGCGTTCGAGCAGATCACCACCGCGATCGCGAAGGACCCGCTGGCGCCGCCGTTCCGCCACTCCTTCGACCTCATCAGCCGACACCTCCGCGCGGCGCTGGCCGACCCGGAGCGCGACGCGGACGATCCGTCCACGCCGCGCCTCTACGCGCTGCTGCAGCGCTCGGACGAGGCGGACGTGGGGGCGCACCTCGCCATGGCGCGCTTCCACCTGGCGAAGGGCCACGCCGCGGAGGCGCGGGCGCTGCTCGACGCGGTGACCTTGCTCCACCCCGCGGCGCGCGAGGCCTGGGAGCTGCTGGGCCGCGCGGCCCGCGAGGCGGGCGACGCCACGACCGCGGAGCGGGCCCGCCTCGAGGCGTCCGCGCTCGGCGACGGCGAGCTGCCGTTCGCGATCCCGGGGCCGGCGTCGGCGTGAGCGGCCGCCCGGCCGCGCCTCCGCGGTGCGTGCGGCTCCCTCCTCCGGGTCGGCGCGGCGCTGGCTGCGACATTCCGTGCTGGTACGCTCGGAGCACCCCGAGTGGCCGTCGTTTCGACGCAGAGTGATCCTGCTAGCGTCGCCGCGATGCACCGGCAGCAAAGGGGGAGACCATGGCGACGAGGAAGAAGGCGCGGGCCACGCGGAAGGCGTCACGCAGGGCGAAGGTCCCGACCCGCGGGCTGCACCCGGTGTTCGGCCCCATCCCGGACCCGGGCCCGGAGGCCCTGGCCGGCGGCATCGCGGGCCTGCGCGGGCCCTGGGCCGGAGGCTGGCACTTCGGACCGGTGGCGGACCCGGGCCCGGGCTTCGGGAGCTGGCGCGACTCGCTGTTCGGCCGCATCGATCGCGGCGCGCTCGACGCCGCCGCCCTGAAGCAGATGGCCGACCTGCGGGTGCGCCGGATCCGCGCCGCGGCGAGGGCGATGCAGGAGCAGCTCGAGCTCACCGAGGAGGAGTTCAAGCTCCTGGCGCGCTTCCCGGACAAGCTGCAGATCGATCCGGCCCGGCTCCCGCCGCACCTCGATCCGGGCGACCCGCCGCCCGAGCTGCGCCCCATCGACTTCCTCCGGTTCGTCCGTGACCACCGCGTCGCGGCGCTGAAGCAGACCATCGAGTACCTGAACGCCTCGGCGGTCGCGATCGAGGCGGCGCGGTAGCTCGAGGCGGGGCAGCGGCGGGCGAGCCGCTCCTGCCCCGACGCGCGGAGGCGGCGATGGCGGGCTGCGACGTCGTCCTGGTCGGCTACGAGGACGAGGAGAACCTCGGCCTGCGGTACCTCGCCGCCTACCTCGCGCAGGCGGGCGTGAAGGTGGCCCTCGCGCCCTACCGCGCGGGCGTCCGCCGGGAGCTGCTCGCCTACCTGCGCGCGCGCCGTCCGCGGCTGGTGGGGTTCTCGCTCATCTTCCAGGGGATGCTCCCGGACTTCGCCGACCTCGTCGCGTACCTTCGCGCGAACGGCGTCACCGCCCACTTCACCATGGGCGGCCACTTCCCCAGCCTCGCCTGGGAGCGCACGCTGGCGCTGGTCCCTGGGCTGGACACGGTGGTCCGCCACGAGGGCGAGCTCACGCTGCTCGAGCTGGTGCGCGCGCTGGACCAGCCGGCGCGCTGGCGCGAGATCCCCGGCCTCGCGTTCCGCCAACGCGGCGTCCCCGTCGCGACGCCGGCGCGGCCGCTCGTGCCGGAGCTCGACGCGCTGCCGTTCCCGGTGCGCCGGCGCGAGACGCTCGCCGCCCGCGGCGTGGGCATCGCCTCGCTGGTGGCGAGCCGCGGCTGCTACTACGACTGCTCGTTCTGCTCGGTCCAGACGTTCTACGGCGAGCCGCCGGGTCCGCGCCGGCGCACCCGCTCGCCGGCGAACGTGGCGGACGAGATGCAGGCGCTGCACGACGGGAAGGGCGTGCGGGTCTTCATCTTCAAGGACGACGACCTCGCCACCCGCGGCCCGCGGGCGCGCGGGTGGATCGAGGCGTTCGCGCACGAGCTGGAGGCGCGACGGCTCGGCCGGCGCATCGCCTGGCGCATCTCCTGCCGCGTGGACGACCTCGACGCGGACCTGCTCCGCCGGCTCCGGGGGGTCGGGCTGACGTGGGTGTACCTCGGCATCGAGTCGGGCTCGGAGCAGGGCCTGCGCACGTGCAACAAGCGCTTCACGGTGGGCGACGTGCGGCGCGGGGTCGCGCTGCTGCGCCGCCTGCGGCTGGCGTTCGACTACGGCTTCATGCTGCTCGACCCGGACTCCACCTTCGCGTCGGTGCGGGAGAGCGTGGGCTTCCTCGAGGACCTGGGCCGCCGCGGCGACGCGTCGGTCCACTTCACCAAGATGTTCCCGTACGTCGGGACCGCGATCGCGGCGCGGCTCGCGGCCGAGGGCCGGCTCGCGGGCACGGACGCGGCGCCGGACTACGCGTTCCGGGACCCGCGGCTGGACCTGCTCCAGGGGTTCCTGTCGGAGGCGTTCCACGAGCGCAACTTCGGGCCGGCCGGCCTGGTGAGCGCGAGCCGCATGGCGGCGTTCGACCTCGAGCTCGCGACCCGCTTCGGCGGCGCGAGCGACGGCACCCGCGCCTACCGCGCCGCGATCCGCGCGCTCACGGCGGACGGCAACGCGATCGCGATCTCGGCGGTGCGGCGCGCGCTCGACGTGCTCGAGGCCCGCTCGCTGGACGGGTGCGTGGCCGCCTGGCCGGCCTTGCTCGAGCTGGCCCGCCGCGCCCGCGAGGCGGACCTCGAGCTCGCCGGCCGGCTGCGCGAGGTCATGGCCGACAACGGCCACGACGCGCCGCGGCCCCGCGCGCTCCTCAGCGCGAAGCGCCCGGCCCGGCGGCGCCCGGCGGCGAGGCCGGCCCGGCCGCCCGGGGGCCGTGCATCAGCTCGAGCACGGCGCGGTACAGGCGCTGGCGCGCGTCGTGGCGCTGGCTGGCGCGGGTGATGTAGCGGACCACCACCTCCATGCCGTTCGCGGCCGGCACCACCTGGATGCCGGGCACGGCCGAGAAGCTCTGCACCGCGTAGCGCGAGGTGGTCTTCCGCCACTCGGTCTCCGCCGCCTTGGCGTTCGCCTCGGTCTCCTTCTCCACCAGGTGCTGCACGCCGTCGATGACGGGGTACGGGTCGCGGCCGAGCGGGACCAGCAGCCGCAGCTCGTCCCACATCCACTGGCCGGAGGTGGAGAAGTTGAAGTAGTGGCCCTCGATGGCGAACGAGTTCACGAACGACACGCGGCGGCCGGTGGGGTGGCCGGCGTCGTTCCAGCTCCCGGTCTCGAGCAGCACGGTGTGGAAGAGCCCGATCTCGACCACCTCGCCGCCCACGCCCTTGATCTCCACCCAGTCGCCGACGCGGATGCCGTTGCGGCCCATGAGGATGAACCAGCCGAAGAACGCGACGATGAAGTCCTTCAGCGCGACGGTGAGGCCGGCGCCGGCGAGGCCGAGGACGGTGGTGGCCTGCCCGGGCGCGCCGAACAGGACGAACAGCGCCACGAGCACGGTGACCACGTTCACGCCCAGGCGCGCCACGGTGCGCACGGTCTCGACCCGCAGCCGCTCCTTCGCGCGCTTGCGGAAGAAGCGGTCCACCGCCTCGCCGAGCCCGAACCCGGCCGCCACCACCGCGAGCAGGCCCAGCAGGCCCCACAGCAGCCGGTGCAGCGCGGCGCGGACGTGGCCGTGCACCACCTCGCGCCACTGGCCGTAGGTGTCGGAGAGCTCGTTCAGGTCCTGCAGCCGCCGGCCGATGGTGGCGAGGCGGCGCTGGTCGTCGCTGAAGCGCTGGAGCGCCTTCACCGCCTCGGCCTTCGCGGCGCGATCCGCCGCGGCCGCCTCGCCGGCGGCCACCCGCGCGGCCGACGCTTTCGCGGCCTCGCGCTCCTCGGCCTCGCGCTTCTTCCGCGCCACGAGGTCGTCGCGGCGCTTCGCGAGCCGCTGGGCGCGATCCTGGATGTCGGCCTGCGCGGCCGCGAGCTGCGCCGCCTTCGCCCGGTGCCAGCCCCAGACGCGCCAGCGCGCGAGCAGGCTCGGCGCGGTCGCGGGCACCGCCGCGACCGGCGGCCGCGGCTCCTTCTGCGCGGCGTCGTACACCTCGCGCAGCCGGCGGATGCGCACCTGCGGATCGCCGCCGGCGCGCTGGAGCTGGTCGGTGGCGGAGGCGAGCTCGTTGTTCTCGAGCTCCAGCTCGGCGCGCGCCACCTCGAGCTGGTCCTCGAGCTCCACCCGCTCACGCTCCGGCGCGGCCTTCACCCTGGCCTCGAGCGCCGCCACCCGCCCCTCGGCCGCGTCCACCGCCGCCTGCGCCCGGGCCCGCGCCTCGGCGAGCGCCTTCAGCTCCGGCGTCTGCTCGGGCACGCTCTCGGCGGCGTCGCGCATCGCCACCGCGAAGGCGAGGTCGATGGCGTGGTCGGCGAGCCGCTCGGCCTGGCGCGACAGCTCCTGCTCCTCGGGCGTGGTCGCGTACGCGGAGAGCTGCTTCGCGGTGAGGAGCGGCCGCATGTCCACGAGCCGCGTGCGGCGCGGCCGCTGGCCGCCCGGGCCCTGTCCCGGCGCGCCGGCCGGTGCGTTGCCGGGTCCGCCGCCGCGGACGCTCCCCTGCCCGGGCGCGCCGCCGCCGGCCGACGGCGCACCGGCCGCGCCCGCAGGCGTCGGGCCGGCCGCGCCGGCGTCGGGCGCGCCGCGATCGCGCGTGAGGAAGAGCCCGGCGCCGACCGCGCCGAGCAGGAGCACCAGCAGGACCACCGTCACCGTTCGCGAGACGTTCACGGCGCGGCAGCACAGCACGAACTCGGGGCGGCGCCAAGGTGGGCCGGCGTGGGCCGATCCGCGCGACGGGCCGGCGCGACGCCGGGCCGCCGGGCCAGGGCCCGTTCCCCTCACCGCGTGACGTCGGCTGCGCGCACGTCGAGCCTCAGCTCCACCCAGCCGCGGACCGAGCTCACCTGCCAGATCCGCCCGGCGCGCGAGAGGTCGGCGACCGTGAGCACCGCCTCGGCGAGCTCGCCCGCCTCGAGCAGGTGCGCGCGGAAGGTGCCGGGCAGGAGCCCGGCCGTGAGCGGCGGGGTGACGCGGCGACCGCCGCGCTCCAGCACCAGGTTGCCGGTGGTGGTCTCGGTGAGCTCGCCGCGCTCGTTCCAGAGGACGACCTCGTCGGCCCCGGGCCGCCCGGCGCGGGCGCGCTCGAACGGCTCCCGGCGCGAGGTCTTGAACCGGAGGAACGGGTCCGCGGCGTCCACCGGGTCGCGCGCGAGCGCGGCCCGGAGCGGCCGCGAGGACGGCAGCGGCAGCGCCTCCACGGTGAGGCGACCGTCGGCGGCGAGCGCGAGCCGGACCTTGCGCGCGTCGTCGATCCCGGCCACCGCGCCCTCCAGCGCCGCGCGCACCGCGACCGGATCGCAGGGGTGGCCGAAGTGCGCCGCCGCGCCGGCGAGCCGCGCGAGGTGGCGGTCGAGCAGGGACCACCCGGCCGCCGGCTCCCAGCGCAGCGCCTCCAGCAGCAGGAGCCCGCTCACCGCGCCACCTCGTGCCAGCCCGCCACGGCGCGGACGAGGTTGCGCGCCTTCAGCTCCGCCTCGTCGTGCTCGGCCTCCGGCACGGAGTCCGCCACGATGCCGCCGCCGGCGTGGAGGTGGACGGCGCTGCCCGCGACCACGAGGGTGCGGATGGCGACGTTCAGGTCCGCGGTGCCTTGGAAGCCGAGGTAGCCGATGCTGCCGGTGTACACGCCCCGCGCGACCGGCTCCAGCGCCTCCACGATCTCCATGGCCCGGATCTTGGGCGCGCCGGTGATGGACGCGGCGGGGAACGCGGCGCGCAGGAGGTCGCAGGCGCCGCGCCCGGGCGCGAGCCGGCCGCGCACCGTGGCGACGAGGTGGTGGACCGAAGGGTGGCGCTCGACCTCCGGGAACGCGTCCACCCGCACCGAGCCGAGGGTGCACACGCGCCCGAGGTCGTTGCGCGCGACGTCCACGATCATCGCCAGCTCGGCGCGGTCCTTCGCGCTCGCGAGCAGCGCCGCGCGCAGGCGCGCGTCGTCCTGCGGCGTCCGCCCGCGGGGCGCGGTCCCCTTGATGGGCCGGGTCTCCACCTCGGCGCCGTCCACGCGCAGGAAGCGCTCCGGCGAGGCGCACGACACCTGCACCGCGTCGAACCCGAGCCAGGCGGCGAACGGCGCCGGGTTGAGCCGCATGAGGCGGCGGTGGAGCGCCCAGGGATCGCGCCCGCGCACCGGCGCGAACCAGCGCCCGGTGAAGTTCACCTGGTACACGTCGCCGGCGGCGACGTAGTCCTGGATGCGCCGCACCGACGCGAGGTACGCCTCGCGCGTCAGGTCGCGCAGCAGCGGCTCCTCGTCCGACTCGACCGGCTCGACCGGTTCGCCTCCCGCGCGCGACGGCTCCGGCGCGGCATCCACCGCCGCGGTGCCCTGCCGCGCGGCCTCGAGCACCGCGCGCCGCACCTCGTCGAAGGGCGCGCGGCCGGGGAGGTCGGGGGACGCGAGGCACGAGAGGTGCGTGCGGCGCGCCACGCGATCGAGGACGAGCACGCGATCGTAGAGGCCGAGCACGGCGTCGGGCGCGCCGGACGCGTCGCGGGCGGCGCGCGGGAGACGCTCCAGCTCGCGGGCGAGCCCGTACCCGAGGTAGCCGGCGGCCCCGCCCACGAACGGCGCGGGCAGCCCGCCCGCGTCCACCTCGAGGCGGTGCGCCGAGAGGAGCCGCTCGAGGACGTCGAGCGCCTTGCCGCGGAGGGTGTCCCGCTCGCCGGTCCAGCGCCGCAGCTCCACCCGGCCGTCGCGGGCGATCAGCGTCGCGAACGGCTCGAAGCAGGCGAACGAGAACCGGCCCAGGCGCCCGTCCACCACGCGGCTGTCGAGGAGGACGAGCCCGGGCCGGCGCCGCAGCGCGTCCACGCACCGCTCGAACCCCTCGACGCCGAGGTCGAGCGCCTCGACCTCGGCCCGGAACGTCACCGCGCGCGGAGCGAGCACCCGCGCCTTCTACGACGCCCCGACCGCGGGGCGCGAGGTGACGCCGCACCTGGGACGCGGCGTGCGGGGCGCGGTGATCGCGGGTCGCGGCGCCGACGCTCGGTCCGGCCGATTCGCGGGTCAGCGCGTCGTGTCGCCGCATCGTCACCGCGATGGAATGTTCGCGCCCCGATCGGCGGCGATCTTCTCCGGAATGCGCCGCCTGTCTCGTGGTTCAACGACATGCGTCCAGCCAATCGAGACGAGACCGCCGCCGCGAGCGGGCGCGCCAACCTCAACCCACGGGAGCCACCATGGAAGAACACCGTGAACCGGGCCAGCCGAAGGTGCTGCTGGTCGAGGACGACGACGACCTGCGCGTCGCCATGGCGGGCTGCCTCGCTGGCGCGGGCTTCCACGTGACGCTGGTGGCGACGGGGGCGGACGCGGTGCGCGCCGCGCTCCGCGATCACCCCGAGGTGATGGTCATCGACGTGATGCTCCCGGACTCGGGCGGCCTCGGCGTCGCGGAGGCCCTGCACCGCTACCCGGAGCTGGAGCAGGTGCCGGTGCTGTTCACGACCGGCCTCGCCGCCCCGGCGGTGAAGGCGCTGCTCGCGCCGGCGCCGGTGCTGTTCAAGCCGTTCGGGCGCCGCCAGCTCCTCAGCGCGGTGCGGAGCGCGGTGGAGCGGCGGCCGCCGGCCTCCGAGGCGCCGGCGGCCGCGCCCTGACTACGGCACGAGCTGCACCACGTCGTGCGTGTCCTTGCCGAGGTCGGACGCGCGGGTGAAGAGCGGGACGGTGTCGTTGGAGAGCCAGAGCGGGAGCAGGTTGAGGTCGTTCCACTCCCCCGGGACCCCGCTCGCGCCGCCGGGCCACACCGACTCGGCGCGCTTCACCGCGCCGCGTGACAGCTTGACCACCAGCCGGTTGGACGGGCCGCTCGAGAACATGAACGCGTTCGCGGACGCCGCGCGCGCGCCGTGCGACGACGCGTCCACCACGCCGAACCCGCCGTCGGTGGGGATGCCGGGGAGCCCGGGGAGCGGCGCCGGGAACGCGCCGAACGCGGGCGGCACGCTGAACGGCCCGCCCATGGGGTGCGCGAAGACGATCCGGTGGAGCTTGCCCCAGCGCCAGTCGTCCGGATCCGTCGAGCCGCCGAACGCGGGCGCGAAGTCGGGGCCGGAGAGGAGCGCCAGCGCGTCGGCGAGGCTCTTCAGCAGCACGAGATCGCGCCGGTCGGCGGGGCTCGCGTCCAGGCCGGGCACGGCGAAGAAGTCGATCCCGGAGGCGCCCACCCCCTGCTGCGCGTCGAAGCGGTCGAGCAGGTTGCGGAGCGCGGTCATGGCCTGCTGGCTGGGCGGGAGCGGCATCGTGCCGAGCTTCGAGTCGATGACGTTGCGGATCGCCTGGCCGCGCCAGGTCGAGTAGATGGTCGCCGCGATGCTCGCGTCCACCTCGGCCTGCGGGGGCGGCGAGAGCTTCCCGGGCGGATCGTCGGCGTCCCAGCCCTCCGGGATCCCGGTGGGCGTCGAGCCGTCCCAGGCGGCCAGCCGGGCCACCGCGCCCGCCACCGCCGCGTCGGCGCCGAGCGCGGCGAGCGGCGCCGGCGCGCCCTCGCGCCGCGCGTGATCGAGCGCGGCGGCGAGGTACGGCACCAGCGCCTCGGCGTCGAGCAGGACCACGTCGGCCTGGATGGACTGCATCTGCTCGAACGTCATCTTCCCGGCGGCGAGCACGTCCTTCACGCGCCGGGTGATGCGGCCGGCGCGGAACCCGGCGTCGAACCCGGGCGCGAGGTAGTAGATGCCGCCGCCCGGGCGCAGCTTCGTGAGCGGCGCGTTCTCGAGCGTCAGGCCAGCGGGGTCGTTGTTCGCGTTGATGGCGAAGCCGGCGGGCGGGTTGACGACGTGCGGCAGCTCCTCGAGCGGCACCACCTCGTACGGCAGCACCTGCAGCGGCTGCGGGTGCTGCACCGGCAGCCACTCGTTGCCGCCGGTGCCGTCGCGGATGAAGAACGGCGGCAGGCCGTCCACGGTCCCCTGCTGCAGGTCCTCGCGCACCGGCACGGCGGAGTGGGTGAAGTAGGCGATGTTGCCGGCGTCGTCGGCGTAGCAGAAGTTCTGCGAGCCGACGTCGAAGTGGCGCATGGCGGTGACGAAGTCGTCGATCCCGGTCGCGAGGTCGTAGCCGAGGAACGCGTCCAGCTCGCGCGTGCCGGAGAAGCCGGTGTACTGGACCGAGAGCGCCACGCCGGTGGTCGGGTCGAGCTGGATGATGGGGCCCTGGTTGCGCCGCGGCACGACCAGCGTGGCGGCGGGGATGCCGTTGCCGGGCGGCACCGGGACGAGGTCGTTCATCGTCGCATCGCCGATCACGTTCGCGAGGTACGCCTCGGAATACGGGATCACCGGCTCGAGCGCGCCCTGGTACACGGTGGCGAGCCCGCTCGGCGACGTCGGATCGGGCACCACCTGCTCCTGGAAGACGTCGGTCACGTCGAACGGGTCCACGGTCGCGCCCCAGGCCAGGTGGCGGTTGTGCCCGACCACCACCGACGGCACGCCGGCGAAGCTGTTGCCGATGACGTCGAACGGACCGGCCTGCAGGTGCACCGGGTAGAAGGTGGACGGCGTGCCCAGCGCGAGGTGCGGGTCGCTCGCGAGCATGGGGCTGCCGCCGGCGGTGTACGCGCCCGCGATCACCCACTGGTTGGAGCCGTCGCGCTCCTCGCGATCGGTGAGGCGGCGCAGGAACGCGTCGCCCTTCACCCGGCCCAGGTACTCGGCCGCGAGCGCGACGGCGCGCCGGTGCAGCTTGTCCGTGCTCGGCGCGCCGGCCCGGGCCGTCGCCGCGGCGGCGGGCGCGGGCGCGAGCGCGTCCGGCACGGTGGAGGCGGGGTCGAACGGCGCCGAGCGCCACAGGTCCTCGAAGAACAGCGCCGCGCCGTCGAAGCCCAGGGCGGCCCCGGCCTGCTGGTACGTGGCGAGCGCCACGGTCCGCTCGATGTCGTCCACGTCGAACGAGAGGCCGAACGCGATGAGCTTCGCGGCGAGGAGCGAGTCCATCACCGTCCACGGCTCGAAGGAGGTGAGCTCGAGCGCCGCGTACTCCGGCGGCAAGGGGTGCGTCTCCGCCCAGGCGTTCACGCCCTCCGCGTACGCCTCCAGCGCGGCCACCGCGCGCGTCGAGAGGAGCGGCAGGCTGCGCGCCGCGGCCCGCGCCAGCCCGAACGTGCGGAGCTGCACGTCGCCGGGGAGCGCGCCGGGCCCGAGCAGCTCGGCGAGCCGGCCCGCGGCGCGGCGGCGGGTGACGTCCATCTGGAACAGGCGATCCTGCGCGTGCACCCAGCCCTGCAGCAGGAACAGGTCGTGCTCGTCGGCGGCGCGCAGGTGCGCGATGCCGGCGCCGTCGCGCGTGATCGTCGCGGCGCCGTGCAGCCCGGGGAGCCGCCCCGGCGCGGTGCCGCCGCGGGCGGCGGAGGCGGCCGATGCGGTGGGCGTGGAGGACGAGGAGCAGGACGTGAGCCCTGCGAGGACGGCGAGCGAGGCGGCGAGGAGGGCGGCGCGCATGCGGGCTCCGGTGTGGGCCTGAGGGTCACACCGATGTCGCGCCTTGGACCCACATGGTCAACGTCGCCGCAGGGGTGGCCACACCAAGGCCGGGGCATTCGCGGACATCCGGCGCGGCGGCCGGCCGGCCACGCACCGGAGCCGTTCCCGCCTGCGGGCGAGGAGGCAGGAGGTCCGCCTGGCCGCGGCCGGCGATCACCTCCCCTGCTCACCGCGAGCAGAAGGCCCGGGGCGGTCCGTGCCGCCGCCCCGGGCCGGTGCGGCCTAGAACCGGTGCGCGACGCCCACGTCGAGCGTCCACGCGGTGAACGTGGTCTCGTACGCGGCGATCCCCTGCGCGAGGTTCGACCCGGTCTGCTTGCCCTCGGGCGCGTAGGTCCCGCCCACGCTCACCGAGGTGCGGCCGAGCTCGAGGCCCACGCCGGCGGTGACGTGGTGCTCGAGCACCGCCGGGAACGCCAGGTTCTCGAGCGCGCGGTCCGCGTCGAGCGGGCTCTTGCCGTAGTCGTAGCCGGCGCGGAGCTTCAGCCAGCTCGCCGCGGCGTACTCGGCGCCGACCTTCAGCACCCACTGGTCCGACCAGTCGAGGTCGAGCTGCATGCCCCCGGTGAGCGCCGGGTCGGTCTGGAGGCGCGGCTGGTTGCGGCCGTTGGTCTGCGACCAGCGGATCCACTGCACGTCGGCGGCGACGGCGAGCCCGGCCACCGGCCGCAGGCCCACGCCGAACGTCAGCAGGTCGGGCTGATCGAGCTCCAGCTTCTCCACGCCGGGGCCCACGTTCGCGGTCGCGCCGGTGGCCGGGTCCACCACGATGGTGTGCGCCGGGACCTCGTACTCGAAGTCCTGGAACCAGCCGCGGCTCTCGTACGCGAGGCCGGCGGTGAGCCACTGGACGGGCCGCCAGGTGGCGCCGACGGTGAACCCGCCGCCGTACGAGATGGCGCCGTCGCGCGGCTGCAGCCCGAGCCCGCCGCCGGCGGAGTACTCGAGCGTCGCGTACATGATGTTTGCGGTCACGCCCAGCGAGAGCTCGGGCGTCACGCGGTACGACACGCCGGGCGCGAGCCGGAGCTGGGAGTACGACGTGTACAGCCGGCCGCCCAGCAGGTCCTGCGGGTAGTCCACGCCGAGGCCGGCGATGCCGTAGCCTCCAAGGCCGAACGTGAGCCGGTCGCCGAGCGGGACCACCAGGCCGAAGCCGGGGATGAGCGTGGGGCGGCGCGAGGAGGTCTGCTCCTGCCCGGAGGCGGCGCCGACCGCGCGGTAGCGCACGTCCGCGTCGAGGATGGTGATCCCGAAGTCCACCCGACCGTCCACCAGCGACAGGCCCGCCGGGTTCGTGATCACGGTGGCCGAGTCGAGCGGGAGGCCCACCGAGGCGCCGCCCATGGCGCTCTGCACCGGCCCGAAGCCGATCATGCGCATCCCGTTCACCGCCCCTGCCTGCGACGCCCACAGCGCGAGCGCCGCGGCGACGATCCACCTCTTGCCGGTCATGGTTGACTCTCCCTGGTTGGTCGAACCCCGGGCGCGCCCCTGCGGGGAACGTGCCGACCCTCCTGGTGGGACCGGAGGGTCCGCACTCCGGGTCACCGTGACCTTGCCCCGGGCCGGTCCTGGGTTCGCGGAGGGTGCGTGTCACCCAGCGTAAACGACCGTCACTGGGGGTCTTTCCGGTCCACGGTGACTCCCCGGCTTCCGGGTGACGGCGCCGCGGACCCAGGGTCAACCGCGAGCACCCCCGAAATCGGGATGCTCCGAAGTGCCGCGAGGTCGCTTTCGCTCCGCGCGGCGCGCACACGCAGCCGCGGGGCGAGGACCCGCGCGACGTGCCCTGCGCGCAGCCGCGCCGGCGGGGGCGTGCCCCGGTGATCCGGGTCAAGCCACGTGCCGGCGACGGGCCCGGCGCGCGGAGATGCCGCGTCCCACGGGTCGGGGGCGCGCCGATTGCACCCGGCGTCACCTGAACGGTCGGTCCGAGTCGTCCGGCGCCGCCGCCCCGCGCGGCGCAGAGGGTGGGAGATCATCAGATGTCGACACTTCGCAACGCGAAGATCGCCACGCGCCTCACGGCGAGCTTCAGCCTGTACATGGTCATCGCGGTCTTCGTGGCGGTCGCGCTGCTGTACGCCCTCGCCCGGGTGACCGATCGCGTGGCGGCGGTCTCGGCCGCCGCGCTGGATCGCGACGTCCTCGCGCAGCGCGCCGCGCTCGCCACCGGCGACGCCGGCGGCCTGCTCGCGGAGGCGACCGCGGCCCCCGACGACGCGCGCCGGGCAGCGCCGCTCTCGCAGCTCGACCGCCTCCTCGACGAGGACGCGGCCGCGGCGCGCGCGCTCGGGGCGATGTCGCTCGACGCGGAGGAGCGCGGGCTGCTCGGCCAGGCGGAGGCCGCCGGCGCCCGGCTCCGGGACGCGGCGACGCGCGCCCGGCGCTCGCTGGGCCAGCCGGACGACCCGGCGCGCGCGACCGACCTGCAGCAGGTGATCTCGGCGCGCGCGGACCTGCAGGGCGCCTGGCAACGCCTGGCCGGGCTCGAGACCGAGCGCGTGCGGGAGGCGGCCGCCGCCGCGCAGGCCGACGCGGCCGTGGTGCGGCTCTGGATCTACGCGGGCCTGACGCTCGCCGGCACGCTCGTGATCCTCGCGAGCGTGACGCTCACCCGCAGCATCACCGTCCCGCTGCGCGCCACGGTGGTCCACGCCGAGCGCATCGCGCGCGGCGACCTGCGCGAGGAGGTCGAGGTGACCGGCCGCGACGAGATCGGCCAGCTCGAGCAGGCGATGCAGGCCATGACCGAGAAGCTGGCCGAGGTCATCGGCGAGGTGCGCGGGAGCACCGACGCGCTCACCTCGGCCTCGCAGCAGCTCTCCGCCACGGCGCAGAACGTGTCGCAGGGCACCGGCGAGCAGGCCGCGTCCGTGGAGGAGACCACCTCCTCGCTGGAGGAGATGAGCGCGTCGATCACGCAGAACGCCGAGAACAGCCGGCAGACCGAGACGATGGCCCTGGAGGGCGCCCGCAACGCGCAGGAGAGCGGAGAGGCGGTGCAGCGCAGCGTGGAGGCGATGCGCACCATCGCCGAGAAGATCTCCATCATCGAGGAGATCGCCTACCAGACGAACCTGCTCGCGCTGAACGCGGCCATCGAGGCGGCGCGCGCCGGCGAGCACGGCCGCGGGTTCGCGGTGGTCGCCACCGAGGTCCGCAAGCTGGCGGAGCGGGCGCAGAAGTCCGCCGGGGAGATCGGCGCGCTGGCCGGCTCGTCGGTGGAGGTCGCCGAGCGCTCCGGGGCGCTCATCGCCGAGCTGGTGCCGGCCATCCGCAAGACCTCCGACCTGGTGCAGGAGGTGGCGGCGGCGTCGCGCGAGCAGTCCACCGGCGTCCGCCAGGTCACGAAGGCCATGGGCGTGGTGGACCAGGTCACGCAGCGGAACGCCTCCGCCGCCGAGGAGCTGTCGTCCACCGCCGAGGAGATGTCCTCGCAGGCCGAGGCGCTCCAGCAGCTGGTGGCGTTCTTCCGGGTCCGCGAGGCCCACGCGCCTGCCCGCCCGCGCCCGGCGCTGGCCGCGCCGCGGCTGCCGCCGGCGCCGATGGCCGCCGCCGCGCGGGCCCCGGGTGCGTCGGGCCGGGCGAACGGCAAGCCGGATGGCACCGTGGAGAAGGAGTTCAGGCGCTTCTGAGCGGATCGACGGGCGCGTCCGCGGTCACCGCCACCAGCAGGTAGGGCCCGGCCGCCCCGATCCACGCCCGGAACGCGGCGCGGACCGGGCCCTCCAGCGCCAGCGCGAACCGGCGCGCGCGCAGCCCGCCCAGCCGCTCCGGCGGCGCGGGCGGGCCGATGGAGAGGCGCACCGCCCGCAGCGGGACGGTGAGCCCGGTCCCGAGCCACTTCACCACCGCCTCCTTCGCGCCGAACGCGGCGCACGCGGCGAAGCCGGCGCGCGGCTCGTCCAGCGCCCGCTCGAACGCGCGCAGCTCCTCCGGCCAGAACGCCTCGCGGCGGAACGCGCCGTCGAGCGCCTCCACCCGCACCAGGTCGAGCCCCACCGGCGCGCCGAACGCCGCCGCGGCGGCCACGCCCTCGGTGTGGGTGATGGAGACGTACGCGGGGAGGCGCGCGCCGCGGGCGTCGAGCGCCACCGGCTGCGCCGTCCCGGCCCCGGCGTCGCGCAGCACCGCCGCGCACGCGCCCGGCGCCCGCAGCAGCCGGTCCACCGCGGCCCGCGCCGCGGCGCGCCCGGCGGCGAACTCGAATCGGCGCCGCGCGGTGGCCGCCGGCGGGAGCAGCGCGCGCTCCGCCGCGGGGAGCCCCGCCAGCGCCGCCTCCGCCCCGGCCACCGGGCGGAAGGCGATCACCGGCGCGGCGTCCCCCGCGGCCGCGGTCATGCGGCGACCTCGACCGCGGCGATGCGGCGGAGCTCCAGCCCGGTCACCTCGAGCAGCTCCTCGCCGTCCTCGCCCGCGACCACGAGGTCGTAGAACACGCGCGGCGCGTCCTCCGCGGTCCGGCGCGCCTCGACCCGGGCCCGCTCGCCGGCGCGGAGCGCGCGCCCGGCGCGGAGCCGCTCGACGGCGATGGGCACGCACACCCACCCCTCGCCGTAGCCCTCCAGGCTGCCCGCCACCTGGAACGCGGCGTCGAGCAGCAGCGGGTCGATCCGGAACGCCGGCGCGCGCACGCCCGGGATCGCCGCGCGCAGGTCGGCCGGCTCCACCGTCGCCCGCGCCGCGCCGCCCAGCAGCTCCAGCCAGCGCACGCGGCAGAACAGCGGCCCGAGCTCCACCGGATCGCGCGACAGCCGGTAGAAGGAGCGGGCCCGCACCAGCCCATCGCTCTCGGGCAGCGCGTGGCGCGGCGAGGTCGGCGTCCCCGCCTCGAGGCGCACCCCCGCGCGCGCGTGGACGCGCTCTTTCCCGGCGGGCAGCGCGATGGGCAGGCTCGAGACGAGCCGCACCGCGAGGACGCCGCCCTCCCCGGGCTCGACCACCGCGCGCACGTCGAGCGCGGCGCGTGCCAGCGCCACCGGCGCCTCGATGCGGAAGCCGGTCACCTCTGCCACGCGCTCGCCGGGCCGCCCCAGCGCCGCCGCCTCCGCGAGCAGCTCCAGCGCGAACGCGCCCGGGAGGATGGGCCGGCCGTCCACCCGGTGCTGCGCCAGGAACGGCGCGTCGGCCCGGAGCCGCGCCCGCGCCACCAGGCCGCCGCCCGGACGCGGCTCGGCCGCGTCCACCAGCGGCGAGGCGCTGCGCACCAGCGGTGCCCCGCCGTCGTCGAGCAGCGCCACCGGGCGCGCGCCGTCGGCGGACGCGCCCAGGAACGGCCAGGCGTGCAGCATGCGCTCCGAGGCGAGCAGCGTCTCCGGCACGTCGCCCGAGCGCAGCTCGGAGACGAACCAGTAGCGCCCCTCCTCCGGCGAGATGGAGGTGACGCCCATCGCGTCGAGCCCGGCGGCGATGTCCGGGTTCGAGGCCGCCCAGCCGATCTCGCGCCAGGCCGGCCAGTCGATGGTGACGCAGTGGACCGCCCGCCCGCGCCGCGCCATCCACGCCGGGAGCAGCGCGGCCACCAGCGCGTTCGCGCCGGCGTAGTCGGTCTGCCCGCGGTTGCCGAAGCGCGCCACCCCGGAGCCGAACGCCACCACGGCGCGGAGCGGATCGGCGCGCGTCGCGTCGAGGAGGTGCAGGAGGCCGGCCACCTTGGAGTCGAGCACCCGCGCGACGTCCGCGGCGGTCTTGCCGGGCACGCTGGCGGACCGCTCCACCATGGCCCCGTGGCCCAGCACGGTGATGGGGCCGAGGCGCGCGCGGACGTCGTCCACCACCGCCCGCACCGAGGCCGGGTCGGTCACGTCGCAGACCGCGTACTCGAGCGCCAGCCCCTCCTTGCGCGTCCGCTCCAGGTTGCGGTGCAGCTCGCGATCGCGCGCCAGCGCGTCCATCTCGCGCGCGAAGCGGACCGGGGTGAGCCCGGGCTCGCCGCGGCGGCGGACGATCTCGCGGCGCCGGAACTCCGCGAAGGCGCGGTCGTCCAGGGCGAGGTGCGGGAGCGCGGGATCCGGGGGCGGCGTGCGGCCGGTGACGACCACCTTCGCCCCGAGCCGCGCGACGGCGCAGGCGCACTCGAACACCACGCCGCGCCCGCCGCCGGAGAAGAGGAGCACGTCGCCCGGGCCGATCTCGCGCCGCACCGGCGCCCCGGCGTCGAGCGGCGCCTGGCGCAGCGCCACCACCGTCCGGCGGCCGTCGGCGAAGCCCACCTGCACGCGCTCGTTCCCGTCCTCCAGCTCGGCGACCAGCGCGCGGGCCAGGTCGGCGGCGTCCACCGCGGGCGCGAAGTCGAGCGCCTTCACCAGCGCCCCGGGCACCTCCTGCTTCAGCGCCAGCGCGAGGCCGTGCTGGAACGCGCCCGCGGGATCCGCGGCCGCCGCCCCGAGGCCGAGCGCGCCGCCCAGCGAGGTCACGGCCACGTACGCGCCGGGCCGCGCCGGGGTGGAGGCGAGGAGCGCGTCGTAGATCCGGCGCACCAGCGCGTAGGACGTCTCGGCGGCCGCGCGGGCCGCGCCGGCGATCGCGCCGCCGTCCAGGGAGAGGTCGAGCTGCGGCGCGCCGAACGCGGCGAGGTCGACCAGCAGCTCGGGCGCGCCGAGCGAGGCGACGGCGGCGTCCACCGCCGCCGGGGTCGCCGACAAAGCCTCGGCGCCGCGGGAACGGAGCGCCGCCGCCACGACCTCCGCCGCGCCGCCGGCCGCGCCGACCACCAGCGCGCGCCGGCCCGCGAGCGAGAGGCGCGGGGGCCGCGCCGGGAGCGCGACCGGCACCGCCTCCGGCACCAGCCGGTCGGCGGCGAGGCCGTCGCCGGGCGGGATCACCGCGGGCCCCGCCGCGGCAGCGGAGGCCGCCGCCTCCTCCAGGATCACGTGGTGGTTCACCCCGGCCATGCCGAACGTGCTCACCGCGGCGCGGCGCGGGTGGCCGGCGGCGGGCCAGGGGCGGGCCTCGGTGGCGAGCTCCGCCGGGATGGCCTCGAGGTGCAGCTCGGCGTCGAGGTCGCGGGTGGCGTTGGAGGGCGGCAGCACGCGGCGGTGCAGCGCCAGCGAGGCGCGCACCAGCGCGATGAGCCCGGCCGCGCTGGTGGTGTGGCCGACCTGCGACTTGGAGGCGGAGAGCACGAGCGGGGTCGCGCGCGGCAGGCCGCCGTAGACCGCGGCGTAGGTCGCGACCTCGGTGCGGTCGCCGAGCCGGGTGGCGGGGCCGTGCGACTCGAGCAGGTCCACCGTCTCGGGCCGCACCCGCGCATGGGCGAGCGCGCGGCGCAGCGCGAGCTGCTGGCCGCTGGTGCTGGGCGAGTAGATCGACAGCCCGCGGCCGTCGCTGGAGATCCCGTGACCCCGGACCACCGCGTAGATGCGGTCGCCGTCGGCCCGGGCGTCGGCGAGGCGCTTCAGCGCCACCGCGCCGGCCCCCTCCGCCGGCACGAAGCCCTCGGCGTCCACGTGGAACGGCAGGCCGCCGCGCGGCGACAGCGCGCCGAGCAGCCCGAGCGCCACGTAGTACTCGGGCACGAGGTTGTAGGCGACGCCGCCGGCCAGCGCGACGTCCACCTCCCCGCGCGCCAGCGCCTCGCAGGCGGCCGCCACCGCCGCGAGCGAGGAGGCGCAGGCCGCGTCCACCGTGAGCGGGATGCCGCCGAGCCCGAAGGCGGCGGCCACCCGCGCGGTGAGCGCGTAGCCGGAGGTGGCGGCGAGCGCCTGGGGCCAGCGGGCCGCGCCGCGCGCGTCGAACACGGCGCGGGCGCGGGCCACCACCCCGGCGATGCAGGCCTCGTCGAGCCCCGCCTCGCGCATCGCGTCCTCGGCGAGCGCGAGCGTGTTCCCGAACGCGACGCGGGTCTCGACCGCCGCCTCGCGGGCGCGGAGCGAGAGCTGCCCGAACACCGCCTGGCCGCGCAGGCCGCGCGCGCGCGCGGCCTCCCAGCCCGCGTCGGCGAGCGCCTGCTCCGCGGCGAGCAGCGAGATGGGCACCGCGCCGTCGAGCGCGGGCGCCTCCGCGGGATCGATCCCGTAGCGCTCGGGCTGGAACGGCGGCGGCGACACCGGGGCGGCGAGCCGGGTGCGGAACGCGTGCGCCAGCTCGGCGTTCGCGCCCACCAGCGCGTCCACGTCGAAGCGCGAGCGCGGCAGGTCGAGCACCGGGTCGGCGTGGTCGAGCACGTTGCGCCAGTAGGTGTCCACGTCGTTCGCGCCCGGGACCACCAGGCCCACGCCCACGACGGCGTAGCCCTGCTCGTCGCGCCGGGGCCGCGGACGGGGGGCCGGGGCGGCCGGCCGCGGCGCGCCCGGCGCGGCCAGCACCGCGTGGTACGCGACCGGCTCGGGGCCGCCGTCGCTCACGCCGATGCGGCGCGGCGCCCCGCCGGACGCGGGCGCCGGCGCGGACGCGGGCCAGGCGCCCCGGTGCAGCGCGAGCGCGGCCTCCACGAGCGCCACCATCCCGGTGGCGCCCTGGAGGAAGCCGGTCGAGGGCACGCACGAGCCGGTGGGCACGGGGGCCTTCCGCGCGCGGTACGCGGCGGCGAGCCCGGCCGCCTCGCCGGCGTCGCTGGCGAGGCCGGCGGCGCGCGAGACCACCGCGTCCACCTCGGCCGGCCCGATGCCCTCCACCGCGGCGCGGGCCGCCCGCTCCACGCAGCGCGCCAGCGCGCCCGCGTCGCGGGCGCCCGGCTCGGCGGCGGCGCCCAGCCGCTCCACCAGCGCGTACACCCGCGCGCCGGCGGCGTCGTCCTCGCGCCGGAGCACCAGCGCGGCCGCGCCCTCCCCCGGCAGCGTACCCGCCGCCTCGGGGTCGAACGGGCGCGGGACGTCGTCGGCCAGCTCGCCGCGGTGCGCGAGCGAGAGCAGCACCGAGGGCGTCACCAGCGGCGACACCGCGCACACCACCGCCACGTCGCACTCGCCGCGCCGGAGCGCCTCGATCGACTCGGAGAGCGCCGCCAGCGACGACGCGCTGCCCACGTCCACCGCCGCGTGGCCGCCGCGGAAGTCGAACAGGTTCGCGGCCCGGCCGGCCACGATGCTCGACGAGGTGAAGAGCGAGTCCGGCTCGATGGCCGGGCAGGCCAGGTCCACCACGCGATCCAGGATGGCGAGCGCCAGCTCGCGGCGGTCCGGCGCCTCGCGCGCCAGCGCGTCGCCGATGGGGATGGCGAGGCGGTTGCGGCGGATGCGCCGCATCGGATCGGTGCGCGGGTCCGGGCCGAGCGTGGTGGCCGCGATGCGGATCTGCCCGCGCTCCACCGGCGCGGCGCCGGGCCTCATGCCGGCGTCGGCGAGCGCCTCGGCCATGGTCTGCAGCGCGAGCTTCTCGGCGAGGTGCAGCCGCTCCACCTGGAGCGGCGGGACGCGGAGCGCGCGCCAGTCGAGCGGCACGTCGTCGAGGAGCGCCGCGCGCGGCGCCCGCCCGCCGAGCAGCGCGCCCGCCTCCGGGCCGAACGCCACCGGGTCGAAGCGCGCCGCCGGCACGCGCGCGAACGGCGCCGGCCGGCGCGCCGAGAGCCGCGCCCAGAGCGCGTCCAGGCCGGAGGCGCCGGCGAGCCGGCACCCCATCCCCACCACCGCGATGCGCGCGCCCTGGCTCACGCCACGCCCTCGCTGGCGCGCCCGTCGCGGATGCGCCGGCTGTACCGCCGCCAGGCGCGCTCGGCCGCCTCGCCGATGGGTCCGGCGGCGGCGCCGGTCGCGACCGGGCGGCCGCACACGCCGCGCAGCTCGGCCACCAGCGCGTCCCCGGCCACCACCGTCACGTCGGCGCGCCACAGCCCGCCCTCCGGCGCGACCATCTTCACGTGGATCCCGAACGCGCCGCCGGCCGCGGGCGCCGCGTGCACGCGCACCTGCTCCACCGAGCAGACCGCGTGCGGCGCCCCGGTCACCCCGAGCCAGGCGAACGACGCGAGCTCGCTCGCCGCGGCGAGCGCGATCGCCAGCCGCTCCACCTCGTCGCCCTCGCCCGCGTCGGCCCCGCCCGCCGCGACCATGAAGCCGTCGGAGCGCGCCCAGGCGAGCACGCCGTCCGCCGCGCCGAGCACCGGCGCGAGCGCGTCGCGCAGCTCCGCCCCGCTCGCGGCCCGGCCGCGCCGCTCCGGCGCGATGGCGCGCAGGATCTCGGCGGGCGCGGCGGCGGCCGGCCCGGGCGCGCCCACCCGCACCGTGGCCTCGGCCTCGCTCTCGCCCAGGATGGCGCGCAGCCGGAGCGCGCCGTCGGTGGCGTGCGCCACGTCCACGAGCGGCTCGCGCGCCGGCGCCGCCTCGCCGGAGGCGCGCAGCTCCAGGTGGGCGACCTCGCGGACGCCCTCGCCGGCCGCGCCGAGCAGCGCCTCCAGCAGGCGGCGCGAGGCGGCCACCGCCGGCCCGCGCGCGTCGTTCACCACGGGTGCAGCGACGGCGGCCGCGGCGTGCGGGGCGGCGGCGAGCGGCGTGGCGGTGGGCCGGGGGGCGCCACCGCCGGGCGGGCGGGGGCCGCCGCCGGGACCGTCCGGATCGGCGGGCGCGAGCCGGCGGGCGAGCGCGTCGGCCGCCTTGCGGATGGTGTTCGCGTCGCGGAGCTTGAAGCCGGGATCGGGCGGCAGGCCGAAGCGCTCGCGCGCGGCGGCGAGCACCGCCACCTGCTTCACCGTGTCGATGCCCAGCTCGGCCTCGAGGTCGAGGTCGGCGTCGAGCATCTCCTCCGGGTAGCCGGTCCGCTTCACCAGCTCCTCCACGATGGCGGCGCGCACCTGCTCGCGAGCGGTCTCGAGCGTGAGGCGCGGGGTGGCGCGGCCGAGCGCGTTCGGGGGTGGCGGCGGAGGCGCCGAGGCCGCGGGCGCCGGCGCGGCGACGACCTTCGGCTCGGACGCGGCAGCGGGCGGGGCGGCGGGCACGGCGCCGGGCGCGACGCCGCGGGCCACCTGGACGCGGCTGGCGAGCCACGCGGTGGCCTTCGCGATGGTGTTCGCGTCGCGGAGCTTGAACGCCGGATCCGGCGGCACGCCGAGGCGCTCGCGGACCGCGGCCAGCACCGCCACCTGCTTCACCGTGTCGATGCCGAGCTCGGCCTCCAGGTCCAGCTCGGGGTCGAGCATCTCCT
Source organism: Anaeromyxobacter sp. K (assembly GCF_000020805.1). Lineage (NCBI taxonomy): Bacteria > Pseudomonadati > Myxococcota > Myxococcia > Myxococcales > Anaeromyxobacteraceae > Anaeromyxobacter > Anaeromyxobacter sp. K. Next base: position 4,521,547 of record NC_011145.1, read on the forward strand.
CGGGGTAGCCGGTGCGCCGGGCGTACTCCGCGACGAGCGCGCGCCGGACCTCGTCGGCGCCGACCGCGGGCGCCGCGGCCGCCACCGGCTCGGCCGCGGGCACGGGCGCGGCCACCGGTGCGGGCGCGGCCACGGGCGCGGCGGCCGGTGCGGGAGCGGGATCGGGTGCGGCCACCGCCTCGGAGACCGCGGACGGCTCCTGCACGGCCGGCGCCGCGACCGGCGCCGCAGCGGGCGCGGCGACGGCGACGGACGCCGCGGGCGCCGGCTGCTCCGGCACGGTCCCGGTGAGCACGCCGTCGATGAGGTCGCGGATCCCGCGCAGCAGCGTCGCCACGTAGGCCGGCATCGCCTCCGGCGACGGGGCCGCGACCGCGCCCTGCGGCGCGGAGCGGATCTCGGGAATGCTGCGGGACGGGGTGCTCATCGCAGTGTCCTCCTCCAGGACTCCAGCGCCGTGGACGAACAGGCAGGCGAGCGCGCGCTGGAGCTGCTCGACCTCGCCGACCTTCGGGTGGAGCGTGGCGTGCGCGACGTGCGGGCGATCCCCGAGGATCTGCCCGACGAAGGTGGTGAGCGGCCACTTGGGCCCGCACTCCACGAAGAGCCGCACGCCGCGCGCGTGGAGCGCGTCCACCGCCGGCCGGAGCCGCACCGGCTCGACGAACTGGCTGGCGAGGTGCTCGGGGAAGCGCTCCGGCGGGACCTCGGCGAGGCTCCGCCCGGTGACGGTGGAGACGATCTCCACCTCCGGCGCGCGGAACGGGATGGTGCGGAGCAGGCGCAGGTAGCGCGGCTGCGCCGCGGCGATGAGCTGCGAGTGGTAGCCGTGCGAGACCGCCAGCACGGTCGCCTCGACGCCCTCGTCCGACGCCCGCCGGTGCAGCTCCGGCATGGCGCGGCGGTCGCACGACACGATGCAGGCGCCGGGTCCGTTGTCTGCGGCGAGCGCGGCGTAGCCGGGGAGCCCGGCCGTGAACCGCGCGGCCCGCTCGGCGCCGCAGGTGAGCGCGACCATCTGGCCGGGGTCGTCGCGGGTGAGCGCCAGCACCGAGAGCGTCCGCTCGCGGACCACCGCGAGCCCGTCCTCGAGCGACATGGCGCCGGCCGCCACCAGCGCGGCCAGCTCGCCCGCGCTCTGCCCCATGAGCGCCCGCGGCGCGAGGCCGTGGCGCACGAGCAGCCGGTGCAGCGCCACGTTCACCACGAACACCGCGCAGTGGATGTCCTCGTCGCTCTGCGCGTAGGCGTCGGGCCGGTCGGTGAAGAACGAGGGCCGCAGCGGGCGCCCGCACAGCGCCTGGTAGGCGCGGTCGGCGTCGTCGAGCGTCCCGCCCAGCGACGGGAACGCCGCGAGCGCGTCGCGGAGCATGTTCGGGTACTGCGGCCCCTGGCCCGGGAACGTCACCGCCACCTGCGCCGGTGTCCGCGCATCCGCCGCGTGCACGCCCTGGGCGCGGAGCAGCCCGAGGTCGAGCCCGACGCGCACCGCGCGGGAGAGGTGCGCGGCGCGCGCGGCGAGCGCCGCGGGATCCGCCGCCACCACCGCGGCCCGGAACGGCGCCTCCGCCGCCGCCCGGCGGGAGGCCCGGAGCGCCTCGAGGTAGTCCTCGGGGCCCGCGTCGCGGAGCGCGCGCGCGAGCCGCTCCAGCGCCTCGGCGCAGCCGGCCGCGTCCTCCGCGCCCGCGGCGGCGATGGCGAGCGGCCGCGCCGCCAGGGGCGAGGCGGCGAGCGCCGGCGCCGGGGCCGCCTTCACGACGGCCGGAGGCTGCACGACCGGGGCGACGCGCGCCGGCGGGGCGGGGCGGTACTCCTCCACCAGCGCGTGCACGTTCGTGCCGCCCAGGCCGAAGCCGGACACGCCCGCCCGCCGGGGCGCGCCGTCGGGCGCGGTCCAGCGCTCGGCGCGCGTGACCACCTCGACCGGGCCTGCGCCGAAGTCGATGGCCGGGTTGGGCCGCTCGACCTCGAGCGACGGCGGCAGCAGGCCCTCGCGCACCGCCAGCACCGCCTTCAGCAGCGCCGGGGCGCCGGCCGCGCCGAGCAGGTGGCCGATGTTGGACTTCACCGAGCCGATGCGGAGCGGACGGGCCCGGCCGCGCCCGTACGCGCGCACGCAGGCCTCCACCTCGGTCCGGTCGCCGAGGGCGGTGCCGGTGCCGTGGCACTCCACGTAGTCCACCAGCGCGGGATCGATCCCGCCCGCCTCCAGCGCGCGCCGCATGGCGAGCGCCTCGCCCTCCAGGGACGGCGCGAACACCGACTTGCCCTTGCCGTCGCTGGACGCGCCCACCGCGCGGACGAGCGCGTGGACGCGCTGGCCGTCGCGCTCGGCGTCGGCGAGGCGGCGCAGCACCAGCACGCCCGCGCCCTCGCCCGGCACGAACCCGTCGGCGCGCGCGTCGAACGGCGTGCTCCCGGTGGCGGAGAGCGCGTTGAAGCGGCAGCAGCCCACGTAGAACTCGGGCTGCATATCGGCCCACACGCCGCCCACCAGCGCCGTGTCGCAGGTGCCGTCGCGCAGCGCCTGCACCGCCGCCTGCAGCGCGGCGAGCGTCGAGGCGCAGGCCGACTCGACGGTGAGCTGCGGGCCGCGCAGGTCGAAGCGGCGCGCGATGCGCGCGGCCATGACGCTGCCGAGCCAGCCGGGCAGCGCGTCCTCCGCGAGCGGGGGCAGCTCGCCCTCCACCCGCGCCCGCGCGGCCTCGAGCAGCGCCCGCGCCTGCGCGCCGGTGAGCCCGGCGGCCGGCGCCGCGGCCTCCACCTCGGCGGCGAGGCGCGCCAGGTGGAAGCGCACCTCGGCGAGGAGCTTGCGCCCCTGGCACGCCATGAAGCCGAGGAACACGCCGGTGCGGCCGCGATCCCAGGCGCCGCGCTCCAGGCCGGCGTCGGCCACCGCCTCCTCGGCCACGCGCAGCGCGAGGAGGTGCGCCGGGTCCACCGCCTCGCGCGCGGCGGGCGGGATGCGCCAGCGCGCGTCGGCGAGCGCGGGGGCGTCGGTGAAGCCGCCCAGGCGCGTGTAGCTGCGCTCCAGCCGGGCGGCGTCGGGGTGGCAGTAGCGCGACGCGTCCCAGCGGCTCGCCGGGACGTCGCGGATCGACGACCGCCCGTCCTGCAGAGAACGCCAGAACGCCGGCACGTCGTCGGCGCCGGGGAGCATCGCGCCCATGCCGATCACCGCCAGCGGCGCGGGCTCCGCCGGTGCGCGCCACGCCGCGACGGCGGCGGCGGGCGCAGGCGAAGGGGCCGCCAGCACCGCGTGGTAGGCGAGGCCGCCCAGCGACACCGCGCTCACCGCGGCGCGCGCGGCGTCGCAGCCGGCGCGCGGCCGGAGCGGCGCGGGCGCGCGCGGCACCTCGAACGCGGTCTCCTCGAGGCGGAGGTCCGGGTGCGGGCGGGAGAACCCGGCCTGCGGCGGGACCACCCCGTGCTGCAGCGCCAGCACCGTGCGCAGCATGCCCACCGCGGCGCTCGCGCCGCGCAGGTGGCCGACCTGCGCCTTGGCCGAGCCGATGGCGACCGGCCCGGGAATGCCGCGGTAGCCCTGCGCGAGCGCGGCGAGCTCGCTGGCGTCTCCGCGCGGCGTGCCGGTGGCGTGGCACTCCACGAAGCCGACCGTGGCGGGATCGACCGCGCCCTCCTCGTGCGCCCGCCGGATGGCGAGCGCGAGTCCGTCCGGGCGCGGCGCGAGCGGCGAGGCCGCGGCGCCGTCGCAGGCGCCGGCCACGCCGAGCACCACCGCCAGGATGCGATCGCCGTCGCGGAGCGCGTCGTCGAGCCGCTTGGCGGCGAACATCACCGCGCCCTCGCCGGGCAGCGTCCCGTCGGCGGCGGCGTCGAACGGGCGCGGCCGGTGGGCGGAGAGCACGCCCATGCGCGAGAGCGCCACCAGCTCGGCCGGCGAGAGCAGCTCGCTCGCGGCGCCGAACAGCGCGCAGTCCACCGTCCCGTCGCGCAGCGCGCGCGCCGCCACGTCGAGCGCGGCCAGCCCGGAGGCGAAGCCGGCGTCCACCGCCGCGTGCGGGCCGCGCAGGTCGAGCAGCATGCCCACGCGCCCGGCCGCGATGCTGCCGGCCGAGTTCACCACCGGCTCCTCGCTGGCCGGCCGCAGCCGGGCCTCCAGCGAGGCGCGCGCCGACGCGAGCGCCGCCTCGGCCGCCGCGACGGGAACGCCCGCCTCGCCGGCGGCCTCGCGCACCGCCGACGCGAGCGCGTCGAGCCGGACGCGGAGCCCGGTGTCCGGCCGCCAGCCCAGCCCGGTCGCGCCGAGCCACACGCCGGTGCGCTCGCGCGGAAGCGCCTTCACCGCGGCCAGCGCCTGGCGCCCCGCCTCCAGCACCTGGAGCTGCGCGGGGTTCATCGCGTCGGCGTCGGCCGGCGGCATCCGGAACGCGCGCCAGTCGGGCCGGAACCCGGTCACCTGGGCCGCGGCCGGGAGCCGGCCGAGCCCGAGCCGCTCCCAGTCCCACGCCCCGCCCGCGAGCGGCTCGAACGCGTCGCGCCCGGCCTGCATCGCGTCCCAGAACGCCTCGACGCTGCCTGCGCCCGGAAGCACACACCCGACGCCGATGAGGGCGATCGGGACCCTGGGTGTTCCCCGCTGCTCCGAAGTGGTCACGCCGGAGAGGGTGGCGGACAACGTCACTTTTCGTCAATAGGGGTGGTGCAATTATCCACGAATTGCGACATGCACAAACGAATAGGTGAATATTTTGCGTGCGGGGCTGCTTGCGAAGCGCGCACGCGCGCACCCGGGTTGCGCAGGCACCACGCGGTTCCCGGAAATTGACTGGGTGTGATGCGACTCCGGGTCCGTCCGGACTCCGGGTGCGTTCGCCTCGATCGCAACCCTTGTGGTCCACGACGCCCCTATTGACTGTTGGCGCGTGTTCGCGGGGGGGGCGGGCGCCGTCCGCCGCGCGCGACCGCGGCCGCGGCGGTGGACGGGCCGCCGGGAACGGCCTCACGCGGCCGCGGACGCGGCGGCCCTCGGCTCGTGGAGGCCGACGCGGTTCCCCTCGCTGTCGATCAGGATCGCGAAGCGGCCGTGCGGGCCGATGTCGGTGACCGGCACGATCACCTTCCCGCCCGCGGCCTCGACCCGGCGCAGGCAGCGCTCCAGCGAGCCGCGCGTGTCGAGGTACACGATGGGGCCGTCCGTCCCGGGCCGTGCGTGCTCGCTCTTCACGATGGCGCCGCCGGTGCCCTTCCCCTCCGAGTACGGGAAGAACGCCATCGGCATCCGGCCGCCGGTGTCCACCTTCAGCTCGGTCCCCAGGACGGCCTCGTAGAAGCTGCGGGCGCGGTCGAAGTCGATCGCGGGCAGCTCGAACCAGTTGATCGCGGTGCTCATGTGTCTCTCCCTCGTCGGTGCGGCGGGCCATCCGCCGGACGCGAGGGGAAGATGCTTGCGGGCGGTGTCAGCGTTATGTCAGGTTTCGAGCACGCTCCCCGCCCGGAGCCCTGCCGGCCCGCCCGGACCACGGGCATGGCAGCCGGGGACGCACCCAGAGGCAGCCGAGATGGACCGCCAGGCCCGCCTGTTCGCCATCGCCGAGTACCTGCGCGGCCGCCGCACCGGCGTCACCGCCGCGCAGATCGCCGAGCGCTTCGGCGTGACGCTCCGCACCGTCTATCGGGACCTCGACGCGCTCCGCTCGGCCGACCTGCCGCTCCACGCCGAGCAGGGGCGCGGCGGCGGCTACGCGCTCGACCGGCACTACGCGCTGCCGCCCATCAACCTGAGCGCGCGCGAGGCGGCGGTGCTCGTCGCGCTCGGCGCCTACGCGGCCCGCATGCGCCTGCTGCCGTTCGCCGAGACGCTGGAGGCGGCGCTCGACAAGGTGCGCGGGGCGCTGTCCGCCTCGGCGCAGCGCGAGCTCCTGAACGTGCTCGACGGGCTGCAGTTCGTGGGCGTGCCGGCCCTGCCCGCGCCGGCGGCCGTGCGGCGCGCCGTGGAGGAGGCGTGGTTCGGCGGGACGGCGCTGCGGGTGCGCTACCGGCGCGCCGACGAGAGCACCAGCGAGCGCACCGTGAAGGTGGCCGGGGTGATCATGGAGCGACACGCCACGCTGGTGCACTGCGTGGACGTGGACACCGGCGAGGCGCGCCACTACCGGCTCGACCGCATCGACGTGGCGACCCCGGTGACCTCCGCGCCCGCGAGCCCGGGCGGCGGCCGCCGGTGAGGCTCAGCGCGGCGCCTCGGCGGAGTCGCGCCGGCGCAGGATCACCACCGAGCCGACCAGCACCAGGATGAGCACGGTGAGCAGGCCCAGCTCGCTCATGACGTGCCGGAACTTCTCGTCGCTGGTGGGCGACTGCGCGCCGAACTCCGCGGTGATGACGAGGATGCGCCGGATGGCGGCGATGAGCGCGACGAGCAGGAACGGCTCCGGCACGAGCAGGTGGTCGCGGAACGACACCTTCACGGTGTAGAGCAGCTCGACGATCATCATCGCGAGCAGGATCCGGTCGAGGAGCTGCACGATGACCTGCAGGTCGAGGTCGCGGCCCAGCGCGCCGAGCAGGTCCACGCCGCCGTGGAAGAGCAGCGCCGCGCAGGCCAGCGTCAGCAGGATGCCCAGCGCGACGTAGATGAGATCCTGGACCCAGGTGATCCCGACCGAGACCCATTCCCGCGCCCGCTTGTTCAAGCTCCCTCCTTCGCGCGACCCGATGACCCTGCGCGGCCGCCCCGTTCGCCTTCCGGGCGTCCGGGCGTGCGCCGCACTATATTAATGAACGCGCAGCCCGGCGCCCCTCGCGCCGAGGACCCGCGCCGCCGCCGGCTGGCGGCGGCCCACCGCGCCACCTTCTGCACCGGGACCCGCGCGCCTCGCGCGGAGGCGGCCTCGTGCGATCGCGTGTGCGCCGACGAAGGAGCGTATCGATGGACCTCGAGAAGGGGATGCTGGTGCAGCACGCGTCGCTGGGGATCGGGAAGGTCGTCGCGGTGGAGCGCGACGCCGTGCACGTCTACTTCGCGGGCGGCGACGGCCGCGTGGCCGCGAAGCTGAAGCTGCCGACGGCGCTCCCGTTCCTCTCGCCCGCCGCGGGCGCGAACGCGTGGCTCGCCGCGCTCCCCGCGTTCCGGCTCGACCCGGACACCGGGCGCTACGAGGTCGCCGACGGCCGCATCACGCACACGGAGGCGCTGGAGCGCTACCGCGCGGCCTCCTCCGAGGCGGCCGGCACCGAGGCCGGCGCGGAGCCCGCGAAGGTGAAGCGCGACCGCGCCTGGAAGTGGCGCCGCGCCCACGAGGCCTGGGAGCAGGAGCTCGGCGGCGGCGAGGGCGAGCGGCTGCTCGCCGCGGGGGACGTGGGCGCGCTCGTCGCCCGGGCCGTGAAGGTCGAGCACCACGTGCGCCCGCTGCTGCCGGCGGCGGAGCGCCCGGCGTTCGCGGCCGCGCTCTCGGATCCCGCCTCCGCGGGCGAGGTGTTCGGGGCGCTGTTCGCCCTGCTCGCCGCGCCGAAGCCGGAGCAGGCCGCGTTCGAGCGCCTCGCCGCCGCGGTGGCGGCCCTGCCCGCCCCGGCCACGCTCGAGTCGCGCTGGCAGGTGCTCACGCTGCTTCCGTTCGTGGCCCGCCCGGACGTCCACATGCTCCTCGAGCCGCGCACCACCTGCGCCGCGGCGCTCCGGCTGGGGATCGAGCTCGCGTACACCCCCGAGCCGAGCTGGGCCACCTACGCCGCGCTGCTCGGCGCCTCGGATCGGCTGCTCGCGCAGCTCGCGCCGCTCGGCGCACGCGACCACGTGGACGTGGAGACGTTCTTCCACGCGAACGTCAAGGCGCCGCCGCGCGCCCCGCGCACGCCCCAGCCCCGGCGCACGCCGCGGCTCCCCACCGCGGCGGCCTGAGCCGTCCCTTCGCGTGGCGCCCTGCTGCGGCGCACGCAGGCTGCCTGAGTCTCCCCGTCGCAGCCCTCTCAGGTGCATGCCCCGCGGCGCGCGCGGGAGCACCTAAGCTGGACGCCCGCCGCGCGGCGCCTGCCGCCGGCGCGCGTGCCAGCCACCGGAGGGCCTCATGATCCGCGCGGACATCCTCGACCAGTTCCCCGACCTGTTCGGCCGCAAGCGCGTCAACGGGCGCGAGCTCGACGTGGACGCGACCATCGAGACGCTCACCCGCGAGCTCGAGCCTGACATCGAGGCCGCGCTGACCGCGCGCGGCGCGCTGCTCCGCTCGCCCGAGCCGGTGGCGACGAAGTACGCGTGGCCGCACTGGAACGAGGCGTTCGAGGATCCGGTGGGCGGGAGCGCCTGGACGTTCCGGCAGATCGTCCAGGGCATGATCGACAACTTCCTCGGCAAGGAGAGCCCGCTGCGCTGGCGGCTCAACGACGAGGTGCCCATCCCCGAGCACGTCCACCCGTCGCGCAACCCGGGCCTGGAGCTGACCGGCCCGTGGCACCCGCTCGACATGGCGTTCAACGCGCTGAACAGCCCCGCGCCGATGAACATGCCGGACTTCGAGGACGCCTCGCCGCCGCACTTCCGCCCCGACGGCGCGCCCGCGCGCGAGCCGGTGGGCGTGTTCGCGGCGCTCAAGAACGCGAAGGACATCTTCGAGGGGCGCTGGTCCGACCGCGCCTACGAGGTCGAGAAGAAGGGCAAGGTCCGCAGCTACCGGATCACGGCGCCGCAGGCGAAGTGGCCCACGCGCCTGGCGCGCCCGCCCAGCCTGCACGTGCGCTACGACCACGTCACCGTGGACGGCCGGCCCGCGCCCGGCCTGGTGGTGGTCGCGACGCTGTGGACGCTGAACGGCTATGACGCGCTCACCCGCGCCGGCAGCGGCGCGTACTTCTACATCCCGAAGCTGCAGACGCCGCGCGAGGCGCTCATCGTGGAGCGGCTGCTGTCGCGCCTGGAGGGGATGATCGGCGTGCCCGCCGGCACGCTCAAGGCGAAGATGCTCTACGAGGAGGGGAACGCCGGCCGCCAGCTCCCCGCCATCGTGTGGACGCTGCGGCGGCGGCTGCTCGGCACGAACGTCGGCCGCTGGGACTACCTCGGCAGCCTCATCGAGATGTGGAAGGACGATCCGCAGGGCGTCTTCCCCGACCCGCAGACCGTGGGCATGGCGACGCCCGGGATGCTCGCGTACCAGCGCTACAACGCGCTCCTCATGCTCATGGCCGGCATGAAGGACGGCGAGCTGACCCACGCCGCGCCCATCGGCGGCATGGCCGCGGTGATGATCTACCAGGCCGGCGATCCGTACGGCCGCGCCCGCTACAACCCGCTCGCGCTCCGCGCCATGGTGATCGACAAGCTGCGCGAGCGGCTGCTGGGCCTGTTCTTCGTGCCCGACGCGCCGCTCCGGCCCGGCGAGCTGCCGACGCTCGACGCGATCCTCTCCGGCAAGGTCCGCGGCACGCTGCACGACGCCTACCGGCAGAGCTGGGTGGCGAGCCCCGAGCCCGAGTACGTCGGCGCCGGCAACGGCCCGCTCCGCGCGCGGGTCGGCGCGCTGCAGGAGCTGCTCGACGCGGCGGTGGAGACGGTGGACGCGGGCGGGAAGCCGGTGCCCACGGTGGGGAGCGGGCTCTCCGAGGCCGAGCGCGCCGTGTTCCAGGCGCGCGGCCTGGTGGACGCGAACGGGCGCATCACGCCGTTCGTGCTGGCGCGCGAGCAGGTGGACGCGCCGGAGAAGCTGCTCGACCGGTCGCGCTGGGAGGCCATCTACCGGGTGCCCGAGGGCGACGTCACCATCGAGCACGTGCAGCACGCGTTCTACATGGCGGCGAACTACGGCTTCCAGATCCTGAACGGCAACTTCGCCGCCGCGATCGACGACTACGAGCTGAAGCTCCGCTTCATGAACGACCTCGCCACCTACCGCATCAACGTGTCCTGGCTGTGGGCGCTCCTGCACCACCAGGCGCCCGTCACGAAGGACGGCCACCTGCTCCGCGCCACGCTCACCGGGGACGGCATGGTGCTCGGCAAGCCCGCCGAGGCGGTGAAGGCCGGGGCGCGCCTCGATCGCGCGCTGTTCGAGAAGGTGTACACGTTCCACGGTGAGTGGACGGACGCGTTCTTCGCCGAGCAGGACCGCCGCGGCGAGCCCGCGCGCTTCGACCGCTCCAAGGCGCCGGTGATCATGGAGCTGCTGCACCGCCAGCTCCTGTCCAAGCGCTACATCCAGCACAGCGCCCGCGCGCTGTTCGTGATCGGCGCCGCCCGCCCCGAGGACCGCGCCGGCCTGCTCGACGCGATGTTCGACCTCGAGCGCGCCGACGTCGCCGCGCGCGTGGAGAAGGGCGCGCTGCCGAAGGGCGCGCTCGAGGCGCACGACTACGTGAACGACGTGTTCGGGGGGTAGGGATGAGGGCGGCGGACTCTCCCGTGCGCCTTCCAGTGCCAGGCGAGGGCGAGGTGAGCCGACCACAGGTCCGAAACGCCGACGAGCGGACGGGCCCCTTGGCGCCCTATCGGCTTGGCCGGGGTGATGCGGGCTCCCGGACCGGCGGGAGAAGCCCCGGGTCTACCTCCACGGTCTCGACGAGGCGCCGCCGGTCCAGGTCGTAGGCGAAGACCCTGGTCACCTTCGTGATCCCGCCCGCGAGCCCGCTCGCGCGCCCGTACACGACGCGCTCGCGGAGCGCGACGCGCAGCTCGCTGGGATAGACGTAGTCGCCCGGCGTGAACATCGTGCGCGGCGAGGACTCGTCGGAGAAGCGCGCAACGAAGCCCTGGCCGACGCAGCATCGTGCAGACACCGTCACGAACCCGCCGGGCAACTCGACCTTCTGGATCCACATGGGCTCGGGCGGCGAGATGTCGGGATTCCAGACCGGCGTCACGGGCTCGGCGCTCAGGTACGCCCGCACCAGCGGGTGGTCCCCGTTCTTGACGGTGCAGGGGCCCGCCGCACCGGCCAGGGCCAGGACCACTGCCGCTCCGACGACCAGGGCAGGCGCGCGGCGCCCGATGAGCTTCTCCATGTCGCCATCTTAACGGGTTGTGCGGCCCGGAGACCACGTTGCCGGCGTCACCGCCCGATCGACGACGCCCAGCTCGGCGGCGCGGCGCCTCGCCTGCGAGCCTCCTCGAGCGCGCCTTCGCAGCGCGGCGGCCTCCCGTTCGCCGGGGCGGTCGTGGCCGGGCTCGCAGCGCACGAGCTCCTCCACGGGCTCGCGTTCATGATCGCGGGGGCACGGCGGTCCGATCTCCGTTTCGGCGTGCAGCTCCGGCGCGGCGTCGCCTACGTCGGGTGTGCACGCGCGATCAGCGCGCGCGCGTTCCGGTTCGTCACGCTCGTGCCCGGGGTGACGCTTGGCCTCGCGCCGCTCTTCGCGGGCGTCGCGACCCGCTCGTATCTCGTGACCCTGGTCGGGGCGATGCTCCTCGCGGCGGCCGGGGGAGACTTTCTGCTGGTGTGGGCGGTCCGGGGAGTCGGCTCGAAGGCGTCGATTCGCGACGATCCGACGGACCCGAACATGATCCTTGTCGCCAACGAGCCGCGCTGACCTGCCGCTCGGGGCCAGGCGCCGACCGCCAGCGCCTTCCCTCACCGTTCCGCATCGGCGACGCAGCGCCCTGCATGCGCCATATGAGCCGCAGCGCCCGCGACTTCACCGCACCGCGCGGAGCCGCCCGCCGCCGCCCCAGCGCGCCGCGAGGGACGACTCGCGGGCGACGATCTCGGCGGTGTCCCGGGCGATCATGAACTCCTCGTTCGTGGGGATGACGGCGGCCATGGGGCTGGTGGTGCGGGTGATCCGGCCGCCGAGCCCGCGCCCGTGGACCTCGTTCGCGCGCGGGTCGAGCGCGAAGCCGGCGAACCCGAGCAGCTGGACGATCTGCGCGCGCACCTTCGCCTGGTTCTCGCCGATGCCGCCGGTGAACACGAGCGCGTCCACTCGGCCGAGCGAGACGAACATGCCGGCCGCGGCCTTCGAGACGGAGTAGCAGAACTTGTCGATCGCGAGCCGGGCGCGCTCGTTCCCCGAGTCCGCCGCCCGCTCCAGCGTCAGCATGTCCTTCGACACGCCGGAGATGCCGAGCAGGCCCGAGCCCTCGTTCAGCTTCTCCATCACCTCGTCCATGCTGCAGCTCAGCTGCTTCTTCATGTGCGCGATGATCGACGGGTCGATGTTGCCGCTGCGCGTGTCCATGACCACGCCCTCGAGCGGCGTGAGGCCCATGGTCGTGTCCATGCTCTGCCCGTTGCGCACCGCCGCGAGCGAGCACCCCTTGCCGAGGTGCGCCGTCACGATGGCGTGATCCTCCGGGTCCAGGCCGAGCTGCTTCACGGCCAGCTCCGAGACGTAGCGATGGCTGGTGCCGTGGAAGCCGTAGCGCCGGACCTCGTGCTCGAGGAACCACGCGTACGGGACCGCGTAGAGGTACGACCGCGGCGGCATGGTCTGGTGGAAGGCGGTGTCGAAGACCGCCACCTGGGGCAGCTCGGGGAGGAACTCGTGCGCCACCTCGATGCCGCGCACGTTCCAGGGGTTGTGGAGCGGGCCGAGCGGGATGCACTCCTTGATCTTCGTGATCACCTCCGGGGTGATCAGGATCGAGGTGGAGAACTTCGCGCCGCCGTGCACGACGCGGTGTCCGATGCCCAGCAGCCCGCCCAGGAGGCCGAGCTCGCGGAGGAGCTCGTGCACCGTGCGCAGCGCGGCGTCGATCGACTCGCCCGCGACGGTGCGCCGCTCCGAGCGGCTCTCGTGCTGGAGCTCGAGGGCCGACTGCCCGCTCCCGAGGGGCTCGATCTTCCCGGAGACGTGGACGTGGCCGTCGGTGGCGTGGACGACGGCGAACTTGGTGCAGGCGCTGCCGCAGTTGAGGACGAGGACGTTCATGGCGTGGGCCGTCGGCGGACGGTCGGGCCGTTATACCGGATCGGTCGCCCGGATGGCCTGCCGCGGTTCGCGCCCGCGCCGGGCGCCCTACTCCTCGGAGCGACCGTCCGACTCGCGGTTGCGCTCGTAGCGCCGGGTCTGCGGAAACGGCGGCAGCCACGACTCGCGGCGGATGGTCCAGAGCTCGTAGGTCGGCTTCAGCTGGTCCGGGGCATCCAGGGATCCCAGGTTCACGCCGATCTCGTCATCGGAGAGCCCGTACACGGGCGAGCCGCAGCGCGGGCAGAAGGACCTCCCGGCGAACGTGCGCGACTCGCCGGTGATCGTCACCGCCTCCACGGGGAAGATGGCAGACGCGTGGAACAGCGCGCCGTGGTTCTTGCGGCAGTCGAGGCAGTGGCAGATGCCGACGCGGTACGGCCGTCCCGTCGCCACGAATCGAAGGTCACCACACAGGCAGCCGCCGGTGAATCGTTCCATCTCCGCCTCCCGGGGTTCGTTCTTGCAGCGCCGCCGCGTCCGACCGGCGACCTCGCCCAGCCCACGTCCCTGCGAACGCAGTTCTACCGGCCGCTCGCTCGCGCGTGGCCCCTGCGCTCGGATCTCGCTTGGGTCGCGATCGATGGTCCGCTCCCCGGCGCAGGGTCGAGTGGATGTGCTTCGTCTGCTCGTGGAGGACGTATGCCAAAGATCGTCGTGAACGCATTCCTGACCCTGGACGGCGTCATGCAGGCTCCGGGCGGCCCGGACGAGGACCGCGAGGGCGGCTTCGTGCACGGGGGCTGGATGGCCCCGTACTCCGACGACGTCCTGGATCGGATCGTCGTCGACGGCTTCGCCGACGCCGATGGGTTCCTGCTCGGGCGCAAGACCTACGACATCTTCGCGAGCTACTGGCCGAAGGTCACCGACGCCGGCAACCCCGTCGCGCGCGCGCTCAACGCGCTGCCGAAGTACGTGGTGTCGCGCAGCCTCGAGCGCGTGGAGTGGAACGGCTCCCACCTGATCAAGGGCGACGTGGTCGCCGAGCTCCGGACGCTGCGGCAGCAGCCGGGGCGGACGGTGCAGACCTGGGGCAGCGCCGAGCTGCTCCAGACGCTGCTGGAGCACGACCTCGTCGACGAGTACCGGCTGTACGTGTTCCCGGTGCTGCTCGGCTCCGGCAAGCGCCTCTTCGCCGGCGGCACGGCGCCGGCGGCGCTGAGGCGTGTCGAGACGGTCAGCGGTCCGAAGGGCGGGACGTACCTCCGCCTCGAGCGCGCCGGGAAGCCGGCGTACGGGCGGATGGACGCCTGATCGCCGACCCTACGGCTTCGGCTGCCGCGGCGAGAACTTGATCACGCGGTCGTACAGGACCTCCTGCATGGCGGCCCCGCTCATGGTCGCGGGCTCGAGGTAGTTGCGGAACAGGATCCCCAGCACCGTGTCGGGGCCGACGCTCAGGCGCTTGCACTTCCTGAGGAGCTCGTCCGGCGGCACCTGCAGGCAGTTCGCCTCGCGCCCGCAGCTCCTCGAGATCTTGTACGCGTACATGAGGCCGGCGGCCGGGTCGCCGGCGGGCAGGAAACGCGCGGCGGTGCCGGTGAGCGCGCGGTCGTCGACCGTGCCGATCGACAGCTTCCCGTCCTCCGCGTCGCCCGTGTAGACGTTGACGCTCATGTACGACGTCTTGCCGGTCGCGGCGTGGTTGGCGCCGAAGACCATCAGGAACTCGCCGTCACCGAGCGTGAGCTGCCGGTCCCACGAGAGGAACTCGGGCAGGTACCCGGCCTGGAGGCAGAACGCGTCGCGGGCGTCGCCGCCCACGGGCACCCTGCGCTGCAGGTGATCGATGCCCTCGTAGCCGACGGGCACGGTCACGTCGATGTCCCTGGCAGCCATCCCCGGGTGCGCGTCGATGATGCGCTGCCGGAGGACGCCCAGCGTGTTCCAGAGGTTCAGCTCGGTCTGACCGGTCCCGCAAATGCGCAGGGCGGGCACGGGGTACGGCTCGAGGCGGCCCTCGTCGGTCGGGACGCGCGGGGTCGCCCGGAACATCCGGAGCGGCGCGTCGGCGATGTACGCCGCCCCTGCCTTCTCGTAGCCCTCTTCCCACATCGCGTTGCGCAGCTGGATCCTGAACTCGTCGCCGTCGTCGCCGTGCCCGAGGTTCAGCATCGCCGCCGGGAACGGGACCTCGTTGACGCGGTCGATGGACCAGCCGGCCTCGCCGAGCGCCTCGAGGATGCCTCGATACGTCCCGCGGTCCGGCGTGAAGACCAGCGCGACGCGCTGGCCGAAGGGCTCGCCGGGCGGGCCCTCGGTCTTGATGGAGAGGTTGTTGACCGGGTCGGCCGGGGCGATCATGAGCCCGAGCAGCCGCTGGCCGTCCGGGTAGACCTTGCTCGCGATCCACGAGTAGAACGCGAAGTACCGCTCCGGTGGCGGCGTCGTCCCGACCAGCACGACGGCCTCGTCGGGCCGGAGCTTGAAGTCCTGCACCCGCTCGGCCGAGCCTGCCGCCCGCGGGACCTTCAGCACGAGGTACGGGGCGTTGTTGTTGTACCAGGCGTGATCGATGGTGGGGTCGTACCTGCACCAGGCCTCGCCCCGGTTCCACACCTCCACGGCCCCCGGCGTCACGATGAATCCGCGTCGCTCGAGCGCCCCCGTGAGCGCGTCCGGGCTCGGCTCCGCAGCGCTTCCCAGGAGTGGCACGCAGGCGAGCGCCGAGAGCAGCGCGGCGAACCCGCCGCATCGTCTCGTGGTCCTCATGGCCGTCCTTCCCTCGCCGGCCGCTGACCGCAAGGGAGCCGCCGGCCCGCGCGCGCGGACGTGCGCGCTCGAGCGGATCAGACGGCGCCGCGCCGGGCTCCTCAATCGGGAGCGAGGGTCGCGTCGCTCATGGCAAGTCGAACGGGTGTGCCTGGTGGTCGCGCGCCCCCGTGCGGCTCAGGCCTGCAGCAGGCCCTTGATCGCCGCGGGGCTCAGCACCCGCCCGGTGGACCTCACCGTCCCGTCCACCACCAGCGCGGGCGTGGACAGCACGCTGAACTTCATGATCTCCCGGAGGTCCTCCACCTTCTCGACGGTCGCGTCCACGCCGAGCTCCTGCACCGCCTTCTGCGCGTTGGCGGTGAGCTCCTTGCACTTCGCGCAACCGGTACCCAGCACCAGGATCTTCATCTCGTTCCTTCCCTTCGTGCGGCGCGATCGAGCTCGCTGCGGCGGCTTCGCCTCGCAGGAGCCGAGCGCGTCAGCCGTAGATGGCGTTGAACAGGTACCCGACGATCATGATCCCGACGGTCACCGACCCGAAGAAGATGGCGAGGAGCGGCGGCTTGAGGACGCGGCGCAGCATGATGCCCTCGGGGATCGAGAGGGCGATGGCGCTCATGATGAACGCCATCACCGTCCCCAGCGACATGCCCTTCGCCCACAGGGCCTCCGCGATCGGGACGACCCCGGCCCCGTTCACGTAGAGCGGCACCCCGAGGAGCGTGACGATCGCGACGGCGAACGGGTTGTCCGGGCCGGCGTACGCCGCGAAGAAGTCCGCGGGCACCCACCCGTGGATCGCGGCGCCGATCCCGACGCCGAGCAGCACCCACTTCCAGACGCTGGAGAGGATGTCCCTCGCCTCCCCCACGGCCGCGTCCACGCGCTCGGACCACGTCGGGACGTGACCGCCCGCGCGCAGCTGCCCGATCTTCGTCGCGAAGACCGCCTCCTCGACCCAGCGCTCGAGGCGGAAGCGCGAGAGGACGAGCCCGATCACCATCGAGATCACCGATCCGGCGACCACGTACGCGGCGGCGATCCGCCAGCCGAACTGATCGGCGATCATGATCGCGGCGATCTCGCTGACCAGCGGCGACGCGATCAGGAAGGTGAGCGTGATCGACAGCGGGATCCCCGCGGCGACGAACCCGATGAACAGCGGGATCGAGCTGCACGAGCAGAACGGGGTGACGACGCCCAGGACGACGGCGAGGACGAGCCCCACGAGCAGGCCCCGGCCCTCGAGGTAGCTGCGCGCCCTGTCGAGATCGAGGCTGGCGCGGAGCATCCCGATGACGAACATCAGCCCGGTCAGCAGCAGGAAGATCTTGACCGTGTCGTAGAGGAAGAAGTGCAGCGCGCCCCCGGCGTGCGAGGCCAGGTCGAGCCCGGCGACGTCGCGGAGCAGCCACGTCCACAGCGGCCCGTTCGATCCGTACGCCGCGCCCCACGCCACGAGGGCCGCCGCGAGGAGCGCCGCGGTCCTCGCCGGCGGGCGGCTCGGCGTGGCGGCCGTCGCCGCCGCCGCGGGGGCGGCGCAGCACGCCGTGCTGCCGCCGCCGGGGGGTTCGATCACGGGAAGTCCCATCGAAGCTCCTGCTCGCTCACGTCGAGGTCCAGACGAAGTACGCGCCGCCGAGCATCACCATGACGCCCGCCGCCGCCTTCACCACCGCGACCGCGCGCGCGCCGCGCTTCCACCCGAGCCAGCGGTTCACCGACTGGATCGAGCTGCCCGCGAGGGCGATGGCCGCGGCGTGGCCGAGCCCGTACAGCGCGACGAGCAGCACGCCGTGGGCCACCCGCCCCGCTCCGCTCGCGCGGAACGCGATCCCGAGGAGCGGCGCCATGAACGCGAACGTGCACGGGCCGAGCGCGACGCCGAAGACGAGGCCGAGCAGGAGCGCGCCGGTCGCCCCCCGGCGCCCCGCCCGCGCCGGCGTCGAGCCGAGGGCGGGCAGCGGCAGGACGCCCAGGAGGTTCAGGCCGACCGCGAAGAACACGACGGCGACCGCCCATGTCCCGGCCCGCCCGACGTCCCCGAGCATCCGGCCCGCCGCGGCGGTGACGGCGCCGACCAGGGCGATGCTGGCGAGGATCCCGGCGGCGAACGCGGACGACAGCCAGAGCGCGCGGCGGCCCTCCGGCAGCTCGGCGCCGCCGCTCATGTAGGCGACGACCAGCGGGACGCTGGAGAGGTGGCAGGGGCTCAGCGCGACGGAGAGCACGCCCCACGCGAACGCGGCCGCGAGCGCGATGGAGCCGCTCGCCGCGAAGGCCTCGCCGAACCGCGTGAGGAGCCCGGTCACCTAGAGCTCCACGCCGAGGGCCTTCCACTGCGCGAGGATCTCCTCGCGCGACATGAAGCCCTCGTGGCGCGCGAGCTCGCGCCCGTCGGTGCCGTAGAAGATCTGCGTCGGGATCATCTGGACGCGGTGGGCCGTGGCCTGCTCCGGCGCCTGCCACACGTCGATGAACGTGACCTCCATCCGGCCCGCGTAGTCGGCGCGGAGCTGCTCGAGGATGGGCGCCATCGCCTTGCAGGGGATGCACTTCCCCGCGCCGAGATCGACGAGCCTGGGGAGCGCGCGCGCCGCCGGGGCAGCCGCGGTGCCACCGCGCGGCTCCGCCGCGGCGGCCGAGACCTTCTCACCGCAGCCGGCGCCGCCCGCGAGCATCACCGCGATCGCCAGGAGCAGCGGACCCCTCGCGCACTTCGTCGTCCAGGGCATCGTGACGCCTCCTCGCGCGGCGGCACGCGCCGCGAACGGGCGGACCATGCCACCGGCGCACTGCTTGGTCAATCCGCCAAGCAGTCCTTCGACGGCCGCTGCGGCCCCGCGCCGCACCGCGACTTGACCGGACGCAACTGCTTGACGATATTGCCAAGCAATGATCCGGCCCAGCAGCGTGCGGAAAGCGCGGACGCAGGTGCTGAAGGCGATGGCGCACCCGAGCCGTCTCCTCATCCTGGAGACGCTCGCGGAGGGCGAGCGCTGCGTCTGCGACCTGCAGAAGCTGGTCGGCTCCGACCTGTCCACCGTGTCGAAGCACCTGTCGCTCATGCGCCGCGCCGGGCTCCTCGAAGACCGCCGGCAGGGGCTGCAGGTCTTCTACCGGCTCCGGGTGCCGTGCATCATGAGCTTCTTCGCGTGCGTGGACGCGGTGCGCGACGAGGGCCCGCCGGTCCAGCTGGTCGTGTCCCGCCGCCGCGCAGGGAGCCCGTAGCCCATGTCCGAAGCGAACCTCGTTGCACCGGCCCGCGCCGGCGTCGCCCGCCGCCTCTCCTTCCTCGACCGCTACCTCACGCTCTGGATCTTCCTCGCCATGGGCGCGGGCGTGGCGCTCGGGTTCCTCGTCCCCGGCGTCGTGCCGATGCTCGACCGGATGTCGGTCGGGACGACCTCCATCCCGATCGCGATCGGCCTCATCCTGATGATGTACCCGCCG
The DNA here is from genome assembly GCF_000020805.1 of Anaeromyxobacter sp. K. NCBI lineage: Bacteria > Pseudomonadati > Myxococcota > Myxococcia > Myxococcales > Anaeromyxobacteraceae > Anaeromyxobacter > Anaeromyxobacter sp. K. The sequence goes on from NC_011145.1 coordinate 4,540,576, forward strand.
CTCGCGAAGGTCCGCTACGAGGAGCTCCCCCGGGTCTTCCGGAACGGCAAGGTGCTGGCGCTCTCGCTGGTGCAGAACTGGATCGTGGGCCCGATCCTGATGTTCGCGCTCGCGGTGATCTTCCTCCGCGACCGCCCGGAGTACATGGTCGGGCTCATCCTCATCGGCCTCGCCCGCTGCATCGCGATGGTCATCGTGTGGAACGACCTCGCGAAGGGCGACACCGAGTACTGCGCCGGCCTGGTCGCGTTCAACTCGATCTTCCAGGTGCTGTTCTTCTCGGTCTACGCCTGGATCTTCATCACCCTGCTGCCCGGCTGGCTCGGCGTGCGCGGCGCCGAGGTGCACATCACCATCGGCGAGATCGCCCGGAGCGTCTTCGTCTACCTCGGCGTCCCGTTCATCGCCGGGATGGCGAGCCGCTTCGGGCTCCGGGCGCTGAAGGGCGAGGAGTGGTACCGCAGGGTGTTCATCCCCCGGATCTCCCCGATCACGCTCGTCGCCCTGCTCTTCACCATCGTGGTGATGTTCTCGCTGAAGGGCGAGACCATCGTGCAGGTGCCGCTCGACGTGGTGCGGATCGCCCTCCCGCTGCTCGTCTACTTCCTGCTCATGTTCTTCGTGTCCTTCTGGATGAGCCGGAAGGTGGGCGCGACCTACGGGCAGACCGCCACGCTCTCGTTCACGGCCGCCTCGAACAACTTCGAGCTCGCCATCGCGGTCGCGGTCGCCACCTTCGGCATGGCGCACGGCGCCGCCTTCGCCGCGGTGATCGGCCCGCTGGTCGAGGTCCCGGTGCTCATCGGCCTCGTGAACGTCGCGCTCCGGCTGCGCGATCGGTGGTTCCCCGGCGAGACCGGCGAGATCGCGAAGGTCGCGAACTGCGCGGTGACCGTCGAGCGGCCGACCGCCGGGCGGGGGCGGTGAGCGGCGGCTGGGAGGCCGACGCGGAGGCGCTCCGCCGCGCCCGCCCGCGACACGTGCTCTTCCTCTGCGTCGCGAACTCGGCGCGCAGCCAGATGGCCGAGGGGATCGCGCGCTCGCTCGCGCCGGCGACGGTGAAGATCTCCTCCGCGGGCTCCGCGCCGTCGAGCCTCAACCCGCTCGCCGTCCGCGCGCTCGACGAGATCGGCCTCGACATCCGCGGGCAGCGCTCGAAGCGCGTGGACGACGTGCCCGCCGGCGACGTGGACACGGTCATCACGCTCTGCGCAGAGGAGGTCTGCCCGGTCTTCCTCGGCCGGGCGCGGCGGATCCACTGGGGCCTGCCGGATCCGGCCGGCGCCGGGAGCACCGAGGCGGAGCGGCTCCAGGCCTTCCGCGAGGTCCGCGACGAGCTGCGCCGCCGCCTCTCCGCCGTCTTCCCGCCAGGCCCGTAGACGGCTCGCCCCGCGGGGCGAAGGCCCCGCGCGCGGGCTCACCTCGTCAGCACCACGTGCAGCGCGTGCTCCGAGGCGACGTGCTCGGTGCAGCGGTAGCCGAGCGCGGCCGTGTCGAGGCCGGCGAGCAGGTGCTCGCCCCGCCCCAGCAGCACCGGCGAGATGGCGAGGTGGATCTCGTCGACGAGCCGGGCGGCGAGGTACTCGCGCACGGTGGCGACCCCGCCGCCGAGCCGGACGTCCTTGCCGCCCGCGGCGTCCTTCGCCCGCTCGAGCGCGGCGTGGATGCCGTCGGTGACGAAGTGGAACGTGGTCCCGCCCTGCATCTCGAGGGGCGGACGGGCGTGGTGCGTGAGCACGAACACCGGCACGTGGTAGACCGGGTTCTCACCCCACCAGCCCTTCCAGCCGTCGTCGGGCCAGGGGCCGCGCGACGGGGCGAACATGTTGCGCCCGAGGATCCAGGCGCCGACGTTCTCGAAGCTGCGCGCGGCGAGGTCGTCGTCCACGCCCCGCCGGCCGGCCTCGGCGCCAGGCGTCCCGGCGCCATCCCCGTGCATCCGCTGGAAGGTCCGGGTGTCGAGGACCCACTTGTGCAGCGACATCCCGCCGACGCCGAGCGGGTTCTCCAGCGACTGGTCCGGGCCGGCGCCGTAGCCGTCGATGGAGATCGAGAACGCGTTCACGCGAAGCTTGGACATGCGGTGACTCCTCCTGTGCGAGCCGCCTGGCGGCGACGTGCGCCGCGGCGTGACGAGGTGACGGGCGAGCGGGCCGGCGGGATACGGGCGGACCCGTTCCGGTCAGCCGCGCGCCAGCTCGGCCTCCAGCCGGTCGAGGTTCTCCTCGTTCGCGGGGACCACGAAGCGCCGCACCGCCTCGCACTCCTGCGCGGAGTCGAAGCGCTGCCGCCAGCCGAGGCGGGTCCCGGCGCCCTCGGCCGCGAGCGTGACGGTCAGCGTGAACCGGTGGCCGGAGAGGTGGCGGATCACGATCCGCTCCCCGGGGAGGAGCGTCTCGAACACCGACTCGTTCGGATGGTCCACGCCGTCCGGCCCGTGCATCACGAGGCGCCAGCGGCCGCCGGGCCGGGGCTCGAACTCCTGGAACGTGTTCCGGAACCCGCGCGGCCCCCACCAGCGCGCCAGCCGCTCCGGCGCGACGAACGCGGCGTACACCTGGTCCGGCGAGGCGCCGAGCACGCGAGCGGTGGAGACGGTGTGGCCGTCGTCGAGCCCGTGCTCGAGGCCGGCTGGACCTGCGGTGACGCTGCGCATGCACGCGCTCCGGGGGTGAGGTGGCCAGCCCGTCGGTTAGGTCGCGGGCCGGCGGTCAGCCACCGTCCGGATGGGGTGAGCGCCATGCACGCCCCGAGGTCACGGCGGCGCCGCTCGGCCCTCCGGATCCGTTCCGGAGGCCTGGCGCGCGGGGCGCAGGACGTTATCCTACGCGCCTCCTGGCTCGGGCACCGATGAGGCGGCGGAGCGGATGACGAACGCGATCGAGACCGCAGGACTCGTGAAGCACTTCGGCGCGACCCACGCGCTGAACGGCGTGGACCTCGCCATCCGGCGGGGCTCCGTCTACGGGCTGCTGGGCCCGAACGGCGCGGGCAAGACCACGACCATCCGCATCCTCGCCACCCTGCTGCGCCCGACGGCCGGCCGCGCCATGGTGCTCGGCCACGACGTGGCCCACGAGCCGGCCGCGGTGCGCAGCAAGGTGAGCCTGACGGGCCAGTTCGCCTCGGTGGACGAGGACCTCTCCGGCCAGGAGAACCTGGTGCTGGTGGGGCGGCTGCTGGGCCTCGCCTGGCGCGACGCGCGGCGGCGCGCGACGGAGCTGCTCGACGCGTTCGGCCTCGGCGACATGGCGGGCCGGCAGGTGCAGACCTACTCCGGCGGCGAGCGGCGTCGCATCGACATCGCGGCGAGCCTGGTGACCGTCCCGGAGATCCTGTTCCTCGACGAGCCCACCACCGGGCTCGATCCGCGCAGCCGCACGCAGGTCTGGGACCTGGTGCGCCGCATCGCGGCCGGGGGCACGACCGTGCTCCTCACCACCCAGTACCTCGACGAGGCGGACCGGCTGGCGGAGCGCATGGCGGTGATCGATCACGGCCGCGTCATCGCGGAGGGGACGAGCCGCGAGCTGAAGGCGTCGGTCGGGTCGAACGCGCTCCGGCTGCGGCTCGCCGACGCGGGCCAGCGCCTGGCGGCGCAGCAGGTGATCACGCGCGTGCTGGGCGATGGGGTGATGCCCGGATCGGAGCCGGCGGAGGTGGCGGCGCGGCTCGAGAAGGCGGCGCAGGCGGGCGCGGTCCTCACGGCGCTCAGCGAGGGCGGGATCGAGATCGCGGAGGTGACGGTGGGCAACCCGAGCCTGGACGAGGTGTTCCTGGCGCTCACCGGCCGGCCGGCGGAGCGGGACGCGGCCGAGGGCGGCAGCGAGAAGGAGGCGAGCCGATGAACGCGGTCCACGAGGCGCTCGCGATCCGCGCACGGCCGCGGCCGGCCTCGGCGGCGTCGGCGGTGCTGACGCTGGCGTGGCGGGCCATGCTGAAGATCAAGCACGTCCCCTTCCAGCTCTTCGACGTGACGGTCACGCCGATCATGTTCACCCTGCTGTTCACGTTCATCTTCGGCGGCGCGCTGGCCGGCTCGCCGCGCCAGTACGTGCAGTACCTCGTGCCCGGCGTGCTGGTGCAGACGGTGCTGTTCATCACCGTCTACACCGGCGTGGGGCTGAACTCGGACATCCGCAAGGGCCTCTACGACCGCTTCCGCTCGCTGCCCATGTGGCAGCCGGCGCCGCTGCTCGGGGCGCTCGCGGGCGACGTGTTCCGCTACTCGGTGGCCGGGGCGGTGATCCTGGTGGTCGGGTTCATCCTCGGCTTCCGGCCGCAGGGCGGGGCGCCGGGCGTCCTCGCCGCGATGGCGCTGGTGCTGGTGTTCAGCTTCGCGCTCTCCTGGCTGTGGATCGTGGTGGGCATGCTGGTGCGCACGCCCGAGTCGGTCATGACCACGAGCTTCGTGTTCCTGATGCCGCTCACGTTCGCGAGCGACATCTTCGTCGGCCTGGGGACGATGCCCGGCTGGCTCCAGGGCGTCGTCCGGCACAACCCGGTGACGCACCTCGCGAACGCGTCGCGCGACCTCATGCACGGCCGGCCGGCCGGCGCGGACGTGTCCTGGACGCTGCTCGCGTCGCTCGTGATCGTGGCCGCGGTGGCGCCGCTCGCGATGCGGCTCTATCGCAAGGAGCGGTAGCTCGCCCGCTCGCCTCGACGGGCTCGGGGGGAGCGGGGGACCGGGGCGCGCCTACCGCGCGATGGGCTTGTAGCGGAGGCGCTTCGGCTTCGCGCCCTCCTCGCCCAGGCGGCGCCGCTTGTCGGCCTCGTACTCCTGGTAGTTCCCGGTGAAGAACGTCCACTGCGAGTCGCCCTCGGCCGCCAGGATGTGCGTGGCGATGCGGTCGAGGAACCAGCGGTCGTGCGAGATGACGAACACGCAGCCGGCGTACTCGAGCAGCGCGTCCTCCAGCGCCCGCAGCGTCTCCACGTCGAGGTCGTTCGACGGCTCGTCGAGCAGCAGCACGTTCGCGCCGGTCATGAGCGTCTTGGCGAGGTGGAGCCGTCCGCGCTCGCCGCCGGAGAGCGTGCCCACCACCTTCTGCTGGTCGGCGCCCTTGAAGTTGAAGCGCCCGATGTAGGCGCGGCTGGGCATCTCGAACTTGCCCACCTGCACCTGGTCGTGGCCGCCGGAGATCTCCTCGAACACGGTCCTGTCGGAGGAGAGGTTCTCGCGGCTCTGGTCCACGAACGCGAGCTTCACCGACGGGCCGATCTCCACCGCGCCGGAGTCCGGCTGCTCGGCGCCGGTGATCATCTTGAACAGCGTGGACTTGCCCGCGCCGTTCGGGCCGATGATGCCGACGATGGCGCCGGGCGGGACGATGAACGACAGCTTGTCCATCAGCAGCCGGTCGCCGAAGCCCTTCGAGACGTCCTTGAACTCGATCACCTTCTGCCCGAGGCGCTCGGCCACCGGGATGAAGATCTCCTGCGTCTCGTTGCGCTTCTGGTACTCGACGGTGGACATCTCCTCGAACCGGGAGAGGCGGGCCTTGCTCTTCGCCTGCCGCGCCTTCGGGTTCTGGCGCACCCACTCCAGCTCCTGCTTCATCGCCTTGATGCGGGCGCTCTCCTGCTTCGCCTCGACCTCGAGCCGCTGCTCCTTCTGATCGAGCCAGCTCGAGTAGTTGCCCTTCCACGGGATCCCGCGGCCGCGGTCCAGCTCCAGGATCCACTCGGCGGCGTTGTCGAGGAAGTAGCGGTCGTGCGTCACCGCGACGACGGTGCCGGGGAAGCGGGTGAGGAACTGCTCTAGCCACTCCACCGACTCGGCGTCGAGGTGGTTGGTGGGCTCGTCGAGCAGCAGCATGTCGGGCTTCGAGAGCAGCAGCTTGCAGAGCGCCACCCGGCGCTTCTCGCCGCCGGACAGGTGCTTGATGACCGCGTCCCAGGGCGGCAGCCGCAGCGCGTCGGCGGCGATCTCGAGCGCGTTGCCGGTGTCCGCGCCCGCGTTCGCGATGATCGCCTCGAGGCGCGCCTGCTCCTCGGCGAGCTTCTCCATGTCGGCGTCCGGCTCGGCGTAGGCGGCGTAGATCGCCTCCAGCCGCTTCTGCGCGTCGGCCACCTCGCCCTGCGCCGACTCGACCTCCTCGCGGACGGTGCGCTCGCCGTCCAGCTTCGGCTCCTGCGGGAGGTAGCCGATGCGGATGCCGGCCTGGCGGGTGACCTCGCCCTCGTACTCCTCGTCCACGCCGGCCATGATCCGGAGCACGGTGGACTTGCCGGCGCCGTTCAGGCCGAGCAGGCCGATCTTGGCGCCGTGGAAGAACGAGAGCGAGATGTCCTTGATGATCTGCCGCTTGGGCGGGACGATCTTGCTCACGCGGAGCATCGACATGACGTACGGGGGCATTTCGCGCGTTCTCTCGGGAAGGGGGAAGGCGCGGGAATCTACCCGAAAACCGGCGCGCGCGCCGCGCCATGCGCTCCGCGCGCTCGAGGCCCGAGACGGCGAGAGGGCCGGCGGGGCGGCGCTCGCCCCTGCCGGCCCTCCGCACCCCCGGCCTCGCGCCCGGGTCAGGTCCGCTGGTGCTGCTGCTCCCACTGCCGCGCGAACTCGGCGCCGGCCCGCCGGACCTCGTCGTCGCTCAGGTCCTTCACGTGCGTGGCGAACGACCAGGAGTAGCCGAACGGATCGGCGACGCCGGCGCAGCGGTCGCCCCAGAACATGTCGGCCGGCTCCATCCTCGAGGTGGCGCCGGCCTGCGTGGCCTTCCGGTAGGCCGCGTCCGCGTCCTCGGTCCAGAGCCAGAACGTGGTGGGCGCGGGGTGCTCCGGGCTCGGCGCCGCCGTGCTCATGCCGGGCATCTCGTCGTTCAGGTAGAAGGTCGAGTCGCCGATCTTGAGCTCGGCGTGCCAGATCAGCTTCCCGTCCGGCGACGGCATTCGCATCAGCTCCTGCGCACCGAGCGCCTTCTTGTAGAACTCGATGGCCTTCGCGCAGTCGCGCAGCACCAGGTTCGGCGTGAGCGTGTGCGCTCCCTGCGGGATGGGCTTCGTGGTGGCCATGACCGTCCTCCTCGAGTGCACTGCGGGTTCCGCCGCCGTGTAAGGCGCGACCGGGGTCGCGATCGAGCCCGAGATGGGCCCGGCGCCGTGACGTGGGTCGGATGGGCCGTAAGCGCCGGTTCGGGCACCGGACCCGCCGCGCGCCCGGTGGGTCGCCTCCCTCGGACCTGCGCGCCAGCGTGCCGCGCGTCCGATTGGCGCACCGGATTGCACGCGTCGTTTACGCCGGATCGTCTCCCCCGAGCGGAGATACCGTGCTCGCCGAGGGGGAGATCACCATGGCTCGTCGGGCCGTCGCCCTGGGCGCCGTCCGTTCGCCGTGCTGGAGCCTCGTCGCCGCCGCGCTCGCGCTGCTCGGACCTTCCGGCCCGGCGACCGCCACCGAGCTCGACCTCGGGGTCCCGGACCTCGAGCTCCGCCTGGACACCACGCTCCGCTACAACCTCGGCCTGCGCACCGACGCCGTGAGCCGCCGGCTCGGCGACAACCCCGCCTTCACCGCGGGCGAGAACAGCGTCTCGCAGGGCGACCTCACCACGAACCGGCTCGACGTGCTCGCCGAGCTCGACGCCTCCTGGCGGCACCGGCTCGGCCTGCGCGCGAGCGCGGCCGGCTGGTACGACCAGGCCTACGTCCACGAGCGCGCCACCCGCAGCCCGCGGCTCGTCTCGCAGGGCATCCCCGGCTCGTACCTGAACGACGACTTCAGCGAGGTGGTCCGCCGCCGCTACCACGGCCCGTGGGGCGAGCTGCTCGACGCGTTCGCCTTCGCGCAGCTCCGGGCGGGCAGCGTCCCGGTGTCGCTGAAGGCAGGCCGGCACACCGTCTACTGGAGCGAGTCGCTCATGCAGGCGGGGCTCACCCACTCGGTGGCGTACGCGCAGATGCCGCTGGATCTCCAGAAGGCGTTCGCGAACCCCGGGGCCGAGCCGAAGGAGCTGTTCCGGCCGCTCGCCAGCGTCTCCGCGCAGGCGCAGCTCGCCCCCACCCTCTCGGTCGCCGCCCAGGTGTTCCTCGAGTGGCAGCCGTTCCTCTACCCGGAGGGCGGCACGTTCCTCGGCGCCTCCGACGCGACCTACGACGGGCCGGACGGCCTGTACCGGAACGGCGCGTACATGGTGAACGGCGGCGTGAACTGGCCTCGCCAGGCGGGCGACGCCGGGCTGGCGCTGCGCTGGGCGCCGCCCTGGCTCGACGGCACGCTCGGGCTCTACTACCGGCGCTTCACCGACAAGTTCGCGGCGGTGCTGCTCACCCGGAACCCGGGCGCGCAGGGCCCGCTCAGCCCGGAGATCCCGTCGCCGTTCCGCTACCAGCAGTACTACGGGGCCGACGTGGACCTCGTCGGCGTGAGCCTGGCGAAGCAGGTGCTCGGGGTGAGCGTGGGCGCCGAGGCGTCCTGGCGCCACCGCATGCCGCTCGTGGCGCAGTCGCCCGCGTTCGCGGTGGCCCCGTCGCCGCCGCTCCAGGCCGCGCTGTTCCCGCACGGCCTGCCGCGGAAGATCGGCAGCTCCTACCAGGCGCGCGGCGACACCTTGCACGGCCTCGTCAACCTGCTCGGCGTCGTGCCCGGCGGCCGGGCCTTCTCCAGCGCGGCCTGGGCGCTCGAGCTCACCTTCAGCCGCCGGCTCCGGGTGACCGACAACGAGGACCTGTTCTACGGAGAGGGCTACGGCGTGTGCCGGCCGGACCCGGCGCTGGTGCAGGCCGGCCTCGCCCGCACCCGCGACGACGGCTGCGCCACCCGCGGCCACCTGGGCCTGGGCGCGAGCCTCACGCCCACCTGGTTCCGCGTGGCGTCCGGCGCCGACCTGTACGTGCCGGTGACGGTCTCGTGGACCGTTCGCGGCAACTCGCCGGTGGGCCAGGGCGGCAACCAGGCCTCGGGGAGCTGGACCGCCGGCGCCGGCCTCGATCTGCGGAGCCGCTACCGCGTCGAGCTGCGCTACGCGGACTGGTTCGGGAAGACGAACGGCGGCGCGACCATCGACACCGCGAACGGGCTGCCCGCGCTCCTGAAGAGCCGCGGGAACGTGACGCTCACCGCCAAGACGACGTTCTAGACGCTCGAGGAGGATGCCATGACGGTGCGTGAACGGGCGTGCGCGGCGCTGCTGGCGGCGGTGCTCCCCGCGGCCGCCTCGGCGCTCTCGCCGGAGGAGGCGCGGCAGCTCGGGACGACGCTCACCGCGCTCGGCGCGGAGCGGGCGGGCAGCGCCGACGGGACCATCCCGCCGTACACCGGCGGCCTCACCACCCCGCCGCCCGGCTTCGTCGCGGGCAGCGGCAGCCGGCCGGATCCGTTCGCCACGGAGCGCCCGCTCCTCTCCATCGACGCGGCCAGCGCGGCCCGCCACGCCGACCGGCTCTCGGAGGGCGCGAAGGCGCTCCTGGCGCGCTACCCCGGCTTCCGGATGGACGTGTACCCGACCCACCGCACCGCCGCGTTCCCGGCGTTCGTGACCGAGCAGACCGTGCGCGCCGCCACCTCGGCCCACACCACCCACGGCGGCGTCTCGCTCGCCGGCGTGCACGCGGCCTACCCGTTCCCCATCCCGAAGACCGGCAACGAGGCGATGTGGAACCACCTGGTGCGGTTCAATGGGCGCTGCCTGCACAAGCGGATCTCCGCCTACCGCATGGAGGCGTCGGGCCGGCTCACGCACGCCAGCACCGCCCGCGTGGTCGAGGACTACCCGTACTGGACCGAGCGGACCGCGTCACCGAACGTGTACTTCCGGCTCCGGATCCAGTACGAGGCCCCGGCGCGCCGCGCCGGCGAGGGCTTCATCCTGGTGGACCCGATCGACTACCTGGAGCGCGGCCGCCGCTCCTGGCAGTACCTGCCCGGCCAGCGGCGGGTGCGGCTCGCGCCCGACCTCGCCTACGACACGCCCAACGCGGCCACCTCCGGCGCGCAGACGTTCGATGACGCGCTGCTCTTCAACGGCGCCATGGACCGCTACGACTTCACGCTGGTCGGGAAGAAGGCGATCTACGTCCCGTACAACGTGTACCGGGCGGCCTACCAGGCGCGGCCGGAGGAGCTGTTCCGCAAGCACTTCGTGAACCCGGACCTGTTCCGCTGGGAGCTGCACAGGGTCTGGGTGGTGGACGCGCGGCTGAAGCCGGGCAAGCGGCACGTGTACGCGCGGCGCGTCTTCTACCTCGACGAGGACACCTGGGCGATCCTGACCAGCGACCAGTACGACGCCCGCGGGCAGCTCTGGCGCGTGGGGATCGCGTTCATGGCGCCGAGCTACGACGTGCCCGCCATGTGGGCCGATGCGTTCCTGCACTACGACCTCGCCACCGGCGGCTACGGCGTCAACAGCTGGCCGGGCCAGGACGGCTGGATCCGGCAGGGCGCCTGCCCGGGCGACGCGGAGTGGTCGCCGGACGCGCTCGCGGGATCGGGCCTGCGCTGATGCGCGGCCGGGCCCAGATCGCGGCGCTGGGCCTCCTCCTCGCGGCGTCCGCCGCCGCGGCGGGGTTCGTGGACCCGCTCGACCTGCCCGCGGCGCCGAGCGCGCTCGCGGCGCGGCGGCCCATGCTCGCGGTGGCGCGCGCGGGCGGGCGGCTGGTGGCGGTGGGCGAGCGCGGCCTCGCGGTCTTCTCCGACGACGGCGGGGCGCGCTGGACGCAGGCGGCGGTGCCGGTGAGCGAGGACCTCACCGCGGTGCGCCTCGCCTCGCCGCGGCGCGGCTGGGCGGTGGGCCACGGCGGCGTGGTGCTCGCGACCGAGGACGGCGGGGCGCGCTGGGAGCGGCGGCTCGACGGGCGCGGCCTGGCGCGGCTCCTCGACGCGTGGGCACGGGACGGCGCCGGCCGGATCGCGCCGGCCGCGCTGGCGCAGGCGCGCGACCTCGCGGCGCGCGGCCCGGACCAGCCGCTCCTCGCCGTGTGGATGGACGCCGCCGGCCGCGAGGGCTTCGCGGTGGGCGCGTTCGGCCTCGCGCTCGCCACCGGCGACGGCGGCCGGACCTGGCAGCCCTGGCTCGACCGGATCGAGAACCCGCGCGCGCTGCACCTGCACGCGCTCCTCGAGGCCCGCGGCGCGCTGTACCTCGCCGGCGAGCAGGGGCTGCTCCTGCGCCTCGACCGCGCTGCGGGGCGCTTCCGGACGGTGGCCATCCCGTACGCCGGCACGCTGTTCGGCCTCGCCGGCGACGGGCGCGCGCTGCTCGCGTTCGGGCTGCGCGGGACGGTGCTGCGCAGCGTGGACGGCGGGCCGTGGCGGAAGGTCGAGTCGGGCGTGGAGGCGGCGCTCACCGGTGGCGCGGCGCTGCCCGACGGGCGGCTGGCGCTCGCGGCCGCCTCCGGCGAGCTGCTCGTGTCGGCGGACGGCGGCGCCACGTTCGAGCGCGTCTCGGCGCCGGGCGCGGTGCTCGCGCCCGCCTTCGCGATCGCGCCGGCGGGCCCGGGCGCGCTGGCGGTGGCCGGCGCCGAGGGCGTGCGGGTGGTGGCGCTGCCGCGCCCGCGCGAGGCGCCGTGAGGCGGGCGAGCGCACGCGAGCCGGGGCGCGAGCGCCCGGACGCGGCCGGTCCTGCGACGGGGGACGCATCCTCGCGCGGCGCGCCCGCGCCGTTCGATCCCGCCGAGGGGAGCTGGCTGGAGCGGCTGGTGTTCGGGCACCGCGCCGCGGTGGTGATCCTGGCCGCGGTCGTGACGCTCGCGCTCGGGGCCGCGGCCGCCACCCGCCACGTGGTGAGCGCCGACCTGGACCGGATCACGCCCGGCGCCCACCCGTTCGTGCAGGCCGCCCGCGCCCGCGCCGACCGGCTGCGCGGCCTCGGCAACACGCTCCTCGTGGTGGTCGAGAACCCGCGCGGCGACGTCTGGGACCCCGCCTACCTGGAGGCGCTCCGCGAGGTGAGCGACACGCTGTTCCTCATGCCCGGCGTGGATCGCCCCTGGGTGAAGTCGCTCTGGACGCCGTCGGTCCGCTGGACCGAGGTGACCGAGGAGGGCTTCCGGGGCGGCCCGGTGATGCCGGACCCGGCCGACGGCTCGCCGGAGGCCATCGCGTCGCTGCGGCGGAACGTGCGGCGGGCCGGGCTGGCGGGGACGCTGGTCGGGCTCGACGAGCGGTCCAGCGCGGTGCAGGTGCCGCTGCTGGACCGCGACCCGGTCACCGGCGCCGGGCTCGACTACCGCGCGCTCTCGGCGGAGCTGGAGGCGCTGCGGCGGCGCCTCGAGGGACCGGCCGGCGACGGGCCGGTGCGCGTGCGCATCGTCGGGTTCGCGAAGCGGGTGGGCGCGATCCTCGACGGCACGGTGGCGGTGGGCGCCTGGTTCGGCGTCGCCGCGGCCATCGCCGCCGCCATCCTGTGGCTCTCCTCGCGCTGCGTCCGGAGCACCGCGCTGGTGCTCGCCTGCTCCGGCGTGGCGCTGGTCTGGCAGCTCGGCATCGTCTCCCTGCTGGGCGTGCCGCTCGATCCGTTCTCGGTGCTGGTGCCGTTCCTGATCTTCGCGATGGGGGTGTCCCACGGCACGCAGAAGATGAACGGCGTGCTGCAGGACGTGGGGCGCGGCGCCGACCGGCGGCTCGCCGCCCGCCGCACCTTCCGCCGGCTGTTCCTGGCCGGCCTCACCGCGCTCCTCACCGACGCGGTCGGGTTCTCGGTGCTCGCGCTGGTGGACGTCCCGGCCATCCGGCAGCTCGCCCTCGCCGCCACGGTGGGCGTGGGCGTGCTCATCCTCACGAACCTGGTGCTCCTGCCGGTGCTGCTCTCGTACACCGGCGTGAGCGGCGCGGCGGCGCTGCGGAGCCTGCGCGGCGAGGCCGGCGGCGCGGGGCCCGGGGGCGCGTGGCGGCTGGTGGACCGCTTCACCGAGCCGCGCTGGGCGGCGGGGAGCCTGGCCGTCACCGCGGTGCTCGTCGGGATCGGGCTCGCCGCCGGGCGCGGGGTGCCGGTCGGCTCGACCCAGCCCGGCGCGCCGGAGCTGCGCGCCGACGCCCGCTACAACCAGGACGACGCCTACATCGCGGCCCACTACGGCGCGTCGAGCGACGTCTTCGCGGTGATGGTGGAGACGCCGCCCGAGGGCTGCACCTCCTGGGAGACGCTGGTCGAGGCCGACCGGCTGGGCTGGGCGCTGCGGCAGGTCCCGGGCGTGCAGGCCACCGCCTCGCTCGCCGACGCGGTCCGGCAGATCACGGCGGGCTCGTTCGAGGGGAGCCCGAAGTGGCTGACGCTCTCGCGCGACCCGCGGATCCTGGGCGGCGCGGCCGAGGCGGCGGGGACGCGCAACCCCGACCTGTTCGACCCGGAGTGCACGGTGATGCCGGTGCTCGCGTACCTCTCCGACCACCGCGCCGCGACGCTCGACCGCGTGGTGGCGGCCGCGGACGCGTTCGCGCGCGACCACGCCGCGCCGGGCCGCGCCTTCCTGCTCGCGGCCGGGAACGCCGGCGTGGAGGCCGCCACCAACCTGGCGGTCCGCGAGGCGCAGCCGCGCATGACCGCCTGCGTGTTCGCGGCGGTGGTGGCGCTCTGCCTGCTGGTCTTCCGGAGCTGGCGGGCGGTGGTGGTGACGGTGGTGCCGCTCGCCACCACCGCGGTGCTGTGCCGGGCGGTGATGGCCTGGCTCGGCATCGGCATGACCCTCGCCACGCTGCCGGTCATCGCGCTCGGCGTGGGCATCCCGGACTTCGCGCTCTACCTGCTCTCGGTCCAGCTCGCGCACCAGCGCGCGGGCGCGCCGCTCGGCGAGGCGCACCGGCGGGCGCTGCGCTTCACGGGACGGCCGGTGGTGCTGGTGGCGGTGACGCTCGCGGCGGGCGTGGTCACCTGGGCGTTCTCGCCGCTCCGCCTCCAGGCCGACATGGGCGTCCTGCTCACCTTCATGTTCCTCGGGAACATGGTCGCCGCGGTCGCGCTGGTGCCGGCGCTCTCCCGGCTCCTCCTTCGCGAGGTCCCCACCCCATGACCTCCCTGCCCGCTCCGCCCGCCGCGCCCGCTGTACTCATCGTGAACGTGACCGACCTCGTGGACGCGGGGCGGCTCGGGCGCTTCCACCTGGGCGCGTTCGCGGTCCTGGGCGGCTGCCTGGTGATGGACGGCTTCGACCTGCAGGCCATGGGCTACGCCGCGCCGGCGCTGGCGCGCGACTGGGGGCTGCCCATCGCGCGGCTCGGGCCGGTGTTCGGCGCCGGCCTGCTGGGGCTGTTCCTGGGCTCGATCCTGGCCGGCATGGCGGCCGACCGGATCGGCCGCCGCCCGGTGCTGCTCGGCGCGACCGCGATCTTCGGCGTCTTCACGCTCGCCACCGCCGCCGCCGGCTCGATGCCCGCGCTGCTCGCGGCGCGCTTCGTGGCCGGCCTCGGCCTCGGCGCCATCATGCCCAACGCCACCGCGCTGGTGGGCGAGTACGCGCCGCGCCGCAACCGCGTCGCGACCATGATGATCGTCACGAACGGCTTCATGGTGGGCGCGGTCGCGGCGGGCGCGCTGTCGGCGTGGCTCGTTCCCGCCCACGGCTGGCGCGCGCCGTTCTGGATCGGCGGCGCCATCCCGCTCGTCCTGCTGCCGCCCATGGCGCGCTGGCTCCCGGAGTCGCTGCAGCTCCTCGCGGTCTCGGGGCGGCGGCCGGCCGAGCTGGCCCGCTGGGTGCGCCGGGCCGCGCCGGGCGCGCCGGTGGACCCGGGCGTCCGCTACACCGTGCGCGAGGCCCCGCGCCGCGGCTTCGTGCTGCTGGAGCTGCTGCGCGGCGGGCGCGCCGCCGTCACGGTCCTGCTCTGGCTCGCGAACTTCGCGAACATGATCGTCATCTACGCGGTGGCGAGCTGGCTCCCCACGCTGGTGCGGGAGGCGGGCTTCTCCACCGCCACCGCGGTCTGGGCCGGCACCGCGGTGCAGCTCGGCGGGCTGGTGGGCACGGTGGTGCTCGGCCTCGTGCTCCAGCGGCTCGGCTTCGTGCCGGTGCTGGCGAGCTGCTTCGCGACGGCCGCGGCGTGCTTGCTCGTGCTGGGCCGGCCCGGCCTCCCGCTCCCCGCGCTCCTCGCGGTCGCCTTCGTGGTGGGCTGGGCGGTGCAGGGCGGCCAGCCCGGCCTCAACGCGCTCGCCGCGACGTTCTACCCGACCGACCTGCGCTCCACCGGCATCGGCGCCGGCCTCGGCGTGGGACGGCTGGGCGGGTTCCTCGGCCCGCTGGTCGCGGGCGCGATCCTCGCGGGCGGCGGCGGCGCGCAGGGGGTGTTCCAGGCCGCCGCGGTGCCGGCGACGGTCTCGGCGCTGGTGATGCTCGCCCTCCGCCGCGCGGCCCCGGGCGTGGGCGCCGGCGCGGCGAAGGGTGGGGCGCTCCCGCGGTCCAGCTGAGGCCCCAGCAGCACCGGGCGTGCGACCCGGTGGGTGGCCGCGCTATGGTGCCCCGATGCAGCGCGCGCGCGTCGTGTCCTTCCTCCGGTTGTGTTGCCTGGTGCTTCTGGTGTTCGTGCTCCCGAGCGCGGTCGCGCGCTACCTGATGCGGGTCATCATGACGGACGAGGAGGCCAGGGTCCCCGCGGTGGTCTGCCTGCTCCTCCTCCTGCTCGCCGGGATGACGGCGCTCGTCGTCTGGGGCATCCGGTCGAGCCGCACCGCGGGCAAGAACCCACCGTGAATGCCGTCGGGTGCCCGGCGATGACTCCGCCCCGGCGCGTCCGCTCGCGGATCGACGGGCTCACCGCGAGCGGGTTCCTGCCGGCCGGGGATGTCCGCCGCGGGTGCTAGCCTCGGGGCGTACGGGCGCGTCGTTGTGCCCGGGGGAGCCCCGATGAACGCCCTGGTCCCGATCCTCGTCTCGGCGCTCGCCGCCGCCGCCGCGGTGGCGGCGCTGGTCGCGCTGGTGCCGCCGCGCGTCGCCGCCGCGGTGCGCGCGCTGCTCGCCGACCGGCTCGACGCGGTCGAGCGCGCCCAGGAGCGGCTGGAGCGGACGCTGCGCGAGGAGCTGGGGCGCGGGCGCGCCGAGGCGGCGCAGGGGACGCAGCGGCTCCGCGAGGAGGTCCGCGCCTCGCTGGGCGAGTCGCTGGGGAGGATGGGCGAGGCGACGGAGCGCCGGCTCGACGCGCTGCGGACCACGGTCGAGCAGCGGCTGAAGGTGCTGCAGGAGGAGAACGGCGCGCGCCTCGAGCAGATGCGCGCCACCGTGGACGAGAAGCTGCAGGGCACGCTGGAGAAGCGGCTGGGCGAGTCGTTCCGGCTGGTGAGCGAGCGGCTGGAGGCGGTGCAGCGCGGGCTCGGCGAGATGCAGACGCTCGCGAGCGGGGTGGGCGACCTGAAGCGGGTGCTCGCGAACGTGAAGGTGCGCGGCACGTTCGGCGAGGTGCAGCTGGAGGCGCTGCTCGAGCAGCTCCTCGCGCCGGAGCAGCTCGCGCGCAACGTCGCCACGCGCCCCGGGTCCGCCGAGCGGGTCGAGTTCGCGATCCGGCTCCCCGGTCACGACGGCGGGCGCACCGAGGTGCTGCTGCCCATCGACGCGAAGTTCCCCATCGAGGACTACCAGCGCCTCGTGGACGCCTCCGAGCGCGGCGACTCCGCCCGGGTGGAGGAGGCGAGCCGGGCGCTGGAGGTGCGCATCCGCGGGTGCGCCCGCGACATCCACGACAAGTACATCGCGCCGCCGGGCACCACCGACTTCGCGCTGCTGTACCTGCCCACCGAGGGGCTCTACGCCGAGGTGGTCCGCCGCCCCGGCCTCACCGAGGCGCTGCAGCGCGACCTCAAGGTGGTGGTGGCCGGCCCGACCACGCTCGCCGCGCTGCTCAACAGCCTGCAGATGGGGTTCCGCACGCTCGCCATCCAGAAGCGCTCGAGCGAGGTGTGGCAGGTGCTCGGCGCCGTGAAGACCGAGTTCGGCAAGTTCGGCCAGGTGATCGAGAAGGTGGACAGGAAGCTGCAGGAGGCCTCCACCACGCTCGGCACGGTGGCGACGCGCAGCCGCGCCATCCAGCGGCGGCTCCGCGACGTGGAGGCGCTCCCGGCCGTGGACGCCGCGGCGCACCTGCCCGCGATCGACGCGGCGGTGGAGGAGCCGGTCGAGGACGACGTGCCCGCGTAGCGCGCCTGTCCACCCGCGCGCGACGATGTCCCCATGCCGGCCGCGTCCACGCCGCGCCTGATACGCACCCTCGGTCACGCGCTCGTCCGCGGACGCTCCGCCCGGATCCGCCTCGACGACGGGCTGCCCGCCGGCGCGGCGCCGGAGGGCCCGGTGGACGTGCTCGCGCTCGCGTTCGACGGCGCGTGGCGGGTGGCCGCCCGGGAGCGCCCCGCCACGCTGCGCGTGCTCGCGCTCGACCGCATCGCCGCCGCCCGAGAGACGCGGCGCCGCGCCGGCCCATCGCCGCCCGGCTTCGATCCGCTCGACTTCACGCGCAGCGCCTGGCTCGACGGGAGCGGCCCGGCCCGCACCGTCACCGTGCGGCTCCCCGCCGCGCTCGCCCCGCTCGCGCCGGCGCTGCTGCCCGGCGCCCGCTGCGTCCCCGGATCCGGGGACGGCGCCGTGCTCTGTCACGTGCGCACCTCGCGCCCGGACCTGCTCTCGGCGCTCACCGCCTCCCTCGGCGCCGGCCCCGCGCTAGACTGTGAGTCCATGCCGACCGCAACGACCCGGCCGCCCCCGGCCCGGACGAGCGCGCAGGCCCGGCTGCTCGGCCTCGCCACCTTCATCCTGGCGCAGCCCGGCCCGGTGTCGCGCCGGCGCATCTACGAGGCGTTCCCGGACGACTACGCCGGGAGCGCCGACGCGAAGGAGAAGAAGTTCTCGCGCGACAAGCGCGACCTCGAGCGGCTCGGCTTCGTGCTCGACCGCGAGGACGTGCCGGGCGGCGACGACCAGGTCGGCTACTTCATCGACCCGCGCGCCTCGGCCCTGCCGCCGCTGGAGCTCGCGCCGGAGGAGGCGGCGGTGGTGTGGACCGCGGGCGTGTCGGCGCTGCGCGCCTCGGATCACCCGCTGCGCGACGAGCTGGAGAGCGCGCTGCGCAAGCTCCTGGTGGGCGCGAAGGGGCTCCCGCCGCGCGCCGCGGCCGTGGAGGAGCTGGCCGCGGACGGCGCGCCGGCCTCGGGCGCGCTGCTCGACAAGCTGGTGGACGCGTGGGAGCGCCGCCGCACGGTGACGCTCGAGTACCTGCGCATCGCCACCGGCGAGGTGGTCCGGCGCGACGTGGACGTGTACGGCTGGGGCCGCCGCCGGGGCGAGTGGATCTTCGCCGGCCACTGCCACCTGCGCGACGCCGAGCGCGTGTTCTACCTCTCGCGCGTGCGCGCGCTGAAGGTGAACGCGCGCCGGCGCGACCCGTACCGGATCCCGGCGGCCTTCGACGTCCGGCGCTGGACCCGCCAGCAGATCTGGGACTACGACGTCCACCCGCCGCGGGAGGCGGTGGTCCGGTTCCGCGGCTCGCTGGCGCGCGTGGCCGGCCAGCTCCTGCCCGCGGCGCGGCTGCGCCCGGACGCGGAGGGCGGGCGGGTGGCGCGGCTCGAGGTGCGGAACCTGCGCGGCCTGGTGCGCCAGGCGCTGGCCTGGGGCCCCGAGGCGGAGCTGCTCGAGCCGGCCGAGGGCCGGGCCCTGGCGCGCGAGATGCTCGCCGCGCTCGCCGCCGCGCTGGACGGGAGGGCGCCGTGAGCGAGCCGTATCTCAGGTCGCTCCGGCGGCTGCTCCTGCTCGTCCCGGTGGCGGTGCGCGCCGCGCGGCAGGGGCGCGGGGTCCCGCTCGATCGCGCCGTCGAGGTGACCGGCGCGCGCGGCGTGGGCGAGCTGCTCGCGGACGTCGAGAGCATCCGCTCGCTGTGGGTGGACCCGGAGCGCGCCGAGGACCTGGTCTCACTCGACGTCGAGGACGGCGAGGTCCACCTCGTGTACGCGCACGAGCTGGGCCGGCCGGTGGCGCTGTCGCTCGTCGAGGGCGCGGTGCTGCTCGCCGCGCTCGCGCCGTTCGAGGAGACCGCCGGCAAGCCGGTGCGCGAGGCCATCCGCAAGCTGCGCAAGGCCATCCCCGAGCCGCTCCGCCCCGAGGCCGAGCAGCTGGTGCGCGGCCTCGACGTGGTGCTCGCGCCCACCGGGCCCTGGGCCGGCGCCCTCGAGCAGGCCATCGCCGCGCGCCTCGAGGTGGTGCTCGACTACCGCGCGGTCGGCGACGGGGCGGTGGCGCGCCGCACGGTGGAGCCGCGCGCGCTGTTCCACCGCGACGGCCAGTGGTACCTGGCCGCCTGGAACGTGGAGAAGGCGCACGAGCACCTGTACCGGCTCGACCGGATCGCCGCGGTGACCACCGGGACGCGCGTCTTCGGCCCGCACCGCGTCTCCCTGGCCCGCTACGCGGGGCGGCTCTACTTCGAGTCGGGCGCGGAGCGCGAGGTGACGCTCCGGCTCACCGGCGTCGCGGCCCGGGTGGCGCGCTCGAACCCGGCGCTGCGCATCCGCGAGCACGAGGACGGCTCGGTGTCGCTCGCGCAGCGGGTCACGCCCGGCAACTACCTCGCCGGCGCGGTGCTGGGCTGGGGCGGCGAGGCGACCGTGGAGGGCCCGCCGGACGTCCGCGAGGCGCTCCGGGCGCGGGTGGCCGAGCTGGCGGCGCGCTACGCCGGCTAGGCCGGCGGCAGCGTCGCCAGCGCCTCCTCGATCCGCGCGCGCACCAGGTCGCGGAGCTTCGGCGCGTCCTCCGGCTTCAGCCCCTCGACGCTCACCGGCGCGAGGATCCGCGCGGTCCCGCGGCAGGGGCGCACCCACGGGCCGCCCTTCGGCATGCCGTGCGCCGTGCCGGACACCGCCACCGGCAGCACCGGGACGCCCGCCTCGATGGCCAGGCGGAACGCGCCGGACTTGAACGGGAGCATGCGCCCCTTGGCGCTGCGCGTGCCCTCCGGGAACATCATCACGTTCATGCCGCGCGCGAGGTAGCCCTTCGCCTTGCCGAGCGCCTCGCCGCCGCTCTCCGCGTCGCCGCGGCGCACCGGGATGTCGCCGGTCATGCGCAGCATGGTGCCGACCCAGGGGATCTTGAACAGCTCCTCCTTGGCGACCCACTTCATCTCCCGCGGCATCCGCGAGAGCAGCAGGATGTCGAGCATCGACTGGTGGTTCGCGACCACCACGTACGGCCCGGCCCCCGGCCAGCGCCCCTCGAGCTTGAGCCGCCAGGGCGGGAACGTCTTGGTGATGGCGACGCCCACGAAGCGCAGGAAGCGGCCGGCCACCACGCGGTTCCGGTCGAACGCGACGGTCAGCGCGAGGAGCACCGCCTGGATCGGGAGCGCCAGGGCGAGGATCAGGAGGACGAAGACGTAGCCGACGGCGGCGATCGGCACGTAGACGGAGCGCGAGAGCTGGGGCACGGAGACCGCATCCTGCCGGGCGGACGTCATCGGATGGTCACCGGGCTGGAGGGGCGCCCGCCGGCGCGGGCCGACGGCGGCGACGGGCGGGCCAGCTTCGGCCGGGCCAGGTGGTGGTCGGTGCGCGACTGGAACAGCGCCGCGGCGGCCAGCACGCGCGCCTCCTCCAGCGGCGCGCCCACGAGCTGCATCGACACCGGCAGCCCGTCCACGAGCCCCATGGGCAGCGCCACCGCTGGCAGGCCGGCCAGGTTGCCGGCCGCGCCGAGGAGGTCCGGGAACGCGAACATCGCGTCGAAGTTCTCGGTCACGCGCGGCGGCGGGTACGGGAGGTTCGGCGCGAGCACGAGATCGTACCGCGCGAAGAAGCCGGCCAGCGCGCGCTGCACCTCGCCGCGCACGCGCATGGCGCGGACGTAGTCGGACGGGTTGCCCTTCGGCAGGTAGTCGTCCGGCTTGCGGGTGGCGTGGGAGCGGTCGGCCAGCTCGCGGGTGCGGCCGGACCGGATCAGCTCCTCGAACGCGGTGGCCGCCTCCGCCTCGATGAAGAACGACGCGAGCGGCTCGTAGGGCAGGTCGGGCAGCGCCGCCGGGGTGAGGAGGGCGCCCGCGTCGCGCAGCACCGCCTGCGCCGCCTCGTACGCGGCGCGCGCGCCGGGCGCGACCGCCGGCTTCTCCGGGAACCCCAGCACGGCCACCCGGAGGCCGCGCGGGATGCCGCCGCGGACCCTGCCGTTGCCGAGCCCCGGCGGCGGCGGGATCGAGGTCGGGTCGCGCGGGTCGGCGCCGGAGAGCACGCCGAGGACGAGCGCGCAGTCCTCCGCGGTCCGCGCCATCGGGCCGAGCTTGTCGAGCGTGTACGAGAGCGGCATGGCGCCGGCGCGGGAGAGCACGCCGTAGGTGGGGCGCAGGCCGGTGACGCCGCAGAACGCGGCCGGGCAGGTGATGGAGCCCCAGGTCTCGGAGCCGATCGCGAACGGCACCAGCCCGGCGGCGACGGCGGAGCCCGCCCCGGAGGACGAGCCGCCCGCCCACCGCGTCGGGTCCCAGGGCGTGCGGCAGGGCCCGTTCAGCGCCGCCTCGCCGGTGTGGTAGCCGAGCCCGCCGGCCAGCTCGACCATGGACAGCTTCCCGAGCAGCACGCCGCCCGCCTCGGCGAGCCGCCGGGCCACGGTGGCGTCGCGCTCGGGCACGCGGTCCGCGTACGGGTGCGCGCCGAACGTCGTCCGGATCCCGGCGGTGTCCACCAGGTCCTTCAGGCCGTAGGGCACGCCGTGGAGCGGCCCGCGCCAGCGGCCGGCGGCGAGGTCGGCCTCGGCGGCGCGCGCGTCGGCGAGCGCGCGCTCGCGGGTCACGGTGACGAAGCAGCCCAGCGCGGGGGCGAGCGCGTCGATGCGCGCGAGGTATGCCTCGGCGAGCTCCACCGGGGAGAGCTCGCGCGCCTGGATGCGGCGCGAGAGCGCCGCCACGCCGGAGAAGAGGACGTCGTCGTCGAGGGCCATGGGCTACTCGCGCGGGCGCGCCGGGGCGGCGCGGAAGACGAAGGCCGGCTCGGCGTCGGCCCGGAGCGGGAAGGCCCGGATGGCGCCGGTGGCCTCGTCCGGCGCGGGGGCCGGCGCGGGCGCGGCCGCCGCGGCAGGCGAGGACGCGGGGCCGCCGGAGCGCGCGGTGGCGCACCCGGCCGCGACGGCGGCGGGCGCGAGCGCGAGGACGCGCAGGAAGTCGCGGCGGGGGGTGCCCTGCGGACGTCGTGGGGAGCTGGGCATGCGGCTGTCTCTAGCAGATTTCGGGGGCGCGGCGGGGCGGCGGTGCCCGGTCGGGCGGGGGGCCGAGACGGCCTGGCCGCGCGGGCGGCGCCGGGGCAGGATCCCGGGGTGCCGGAGCTGCCGGACATCGAGGTCTACGTCGAGGCGCTCGCGGCGCGGGTGCTGGGTCAGCCGCTGGAGCGCATCCGGCTGGGGAACCCCTTCCTGCTCCGCTCCGCCGACCCGCCGCTCGCGGAGGCGGAGGGGCGGCGCGTCGCCGCGGTGCGCCGGCAGGGCAAGCGCCTCGTCCTGGCGCTCGACGGCGACCTCTACCTGGCGCTGCACCTCATGATCGCGGGCCGGCTGCACTGGAAGGACCCCGGCGCGCGGCTCCCGGGCAAGGCGGGGCTGGCGGCGTTCGACTTCCCCAACGGCACGCTCGTCCTCACCGAGGCCGGCACGAAGCGGCGCGCCGCGCTGCACCTGGTGCGCGGCGCCGCGGCGCTCGCCGCGCTGGACCGCGGCGGCATCGAGCCGCTCGACGTGGACCTCGCCGCGTTCGCCGCCGCGCTCCGGCGCGAGAACCACACGCTGAAGCGCGCGCTGACGGACCCCTCGCTCTTCTCCGGCATCGGCAACGCCTACTCGGACGAGATCCTGCACCGGGCCCGCCTGTCGCCGGTCGCGCTGACCTCGCGGCTCGGCGACGCAGAGGTGGCGCGCCTGTTCGAGGCCACGCGCGAGGTGCTGACCGGCTGGACGGCGCGGCTCCGCGAGGAGGCGGGGAGCGGCTTCCCCGAGGGCGTCACCGCGTTCCGCGAGGGCATGGCCGTGCACGGACGGCACCGCCAGCCGTGCCCGGTGTGCGGCACCGCGGTGCAGCGCATCGTGCGCGCGGAGAACGAGGTGAACTACTGCCCGCGCTGCCAGACCGGCGGGCAGATCCTCTCGGACCGCTCCCTCGCCCGCCTGCTGAAGCACGACTGGCCGCGGACGGTGGACGAGCTGGAGCGCAACCCGGCGCTCGGCCTCCGGCCCGCGCCGGGGCCGGCCGGGCCGCGATCCAAGGGGCCGCCGCGCCGCCCGTCGCGCTGACGCCGCGCCTGCGTCGAGTCCCACGCGCACGGTGCCACGCGCGCGACGCACCCGTGGGCCGGAAGGCGACGGCCCGTCCGTGCGGAAGTGCCTGCAATCTGGTGGGGGCGGCTGCGCCCGAGACGCACTGCGGCAATGCGTCGGCGCACCTCGGGCGATGCGGGGTGCGGCATATTGCAAAAGATGCACCAATTGATCTGCGTCTCATTGACAGCGGATTTATTTTGGGATTTCCTCTTCGCCCCAATTCAAGCTCGTCGACTCCTACCGCCGCACCGAGGAGATCATGGCCTCCGACTTCACGCCCCCGCAGAACCCGCCCTCGTCGCCCGTTCCCAAGAAGAAGATCCGCCGGGAGGACGCGCTCGCGTACCACTCGTCCGGCCGCAGGGGGAAGATCGAGGTCGTCCCCACGAAGCCGTGCGCGACCGCGCGCGACCTCGCGCTCGCCTACAGCCCCGGCGTGGCCGAGCCGTGCCTCGAGATCGAGAAGGATCCCGACGCCTCGTACCTGTACACGGCGCGTGGAAACCTGGTGGCGGTGATCTCGAACGGCACCGCGGTGCTCGGCCTCGGCAACATCGGGCCCGCCGCCGGCAAGCCCGTGATGGAGGGCAAGGGCGTCCTCTTCAAGAAGTTCGCCGACGTGGACGTGTTCGACATCAACGTGGACGCGCTCGAGATCGACAAGTTCTGCACGGTGGTGAAGGCGCTCGAGCCCACCTTCGGCGGCGTGAATCTGGAGGACATCAAGGCGCCGGAGTGCTTCGTCATCGAGGCGCGCCTGAAGAAGGAGATGCAGATCCCGGTGTTCCACGACGACCAGCACGGCACCGCCATCATCTCCGGCGCCGCCCTGCTGAACGCGCTCGAGATCGCCGGCAAGAAGATCGGCGACGTGCGCGTGGTGGTCTCCGGCGCCGGCGCCTCGGCCATCGCCTGCACCAAGTTCTACCTGGCGCTCGGCGTGCGGCGCGAGAACGTCCTCATGGTGGACACCAAGGGCGTCATCTACCGCGGGCGCGCCGAGGGCATGAACGAGTGGAAGGCGGAGTTCGCCGCCGAGACGAAGTGCCGCACGCTCGCCGACGCGCTGAAGGGCGCCGACGTGCTGCTGGGCTGCTCCACCAAGGGCATGGTGACGCAGGACATGGTCCGGTCGATGGCGAAGGACCCCATCGTCTTCGCGCTCGCCAACCCGGATCCCGAGATCGACTACCCGGAGGCGAAGGCCGCGCGCGAGGACGTCATCATGGCGACCGGGCGCTCCGACTTCCCGAACCAGGTCAACAACGTCCTCGGCTTCCCGTACATCTTCCGCGGCGCGCTCGACGTCCGCGCGAAGGCGATCACCGAGGACATGAAGATGGCGGCGGCGAAGGCGCTCGCCGAGCTGGCCAAGCAGGACGTGCCGGACTCGGTGTCGCGCGCCTACGCCGGCGAGAAGTTCCGCTTCGGGCGCGACTACATCATCCCGAAGCCGCTCGACCCGCGCGTGCTGCTGTGGGTCGCGCCGGCGGTGGCGCAGGCCGCCATCGACGGCGGCGTGGCCCGCGTGAAGCTCGACATGGACGAGTACCGCGACCGGCTGCGCAAGATGCAGAGCCGCTCGCACCAGGTGATGGGCTCCATCTTCACCAAGGCGAAGAAGAAGCTCGCCCGCATCGTGTTCCCGGAGGGCCACCACCCGAAGATCCAGCAGGCCGCCGAGATCCTCCGCGAGGAGGCGATCTGCGAGCCGGTGCTGCTCGGGCCGGTGGAGGCGATCCGCCGCTCCATCGCCGACCAGCGGCTCGACGACCTCGACGGCGTGACCATCATCGACCCGATGGACAGCCCCGAGTTCGCGCGCTACGTGGCGCGGTACTGGGAGCTGCGCCAGCGCCGCGGCATCACGGTGGAGGAGGCGCGCCGCCGCATCCGCACGCGCAACTACTTCGGCGCGGTCATGCTCGAGCTGGGCGAGGTGGACGGGCTCGTCACCGGCCTCACCAGCGGCTACGCCGACGCGGTCCGCCCCTCGCTCGAGGTGGTGCGCACCCGCGCCGGCAAGCGCGCGGCCGGCGTGTACATCGTGGTCACGAAGCACGACTTCAAGTTCTTCGCCGACTGCACCGTGAACATCGACCCGGACGCCGACGAGCTGGCCGAGATCGCCATCACCACCAGCGACCTGGCCCGCTACTTCGAGGTGACGCCGCGGGTGGCGATGCTCTCCTACTCGACGTTCGGCTCCGCCGGCGGCGGCAGCCCGCAGAAGATGCGGGACGCCGCGGCGCTGGTCCGCCAGCGCCGCCCGGACCTGGAGGTCGAGGGCGAGATCCAGGTCGCGATCGCGACGAACGGCGACGTCCGCGTGCCCGAGTTCCCGTTCTCGACGCTCAAGGAGGACGCGAACGTGTTCGTGTTCCCGAACCTCGACTCGGCCAACATCGCCTACCAGCTGCTCGAGAACGTGGGCGGCGCCGAGGTCATCGGGCCGGTGCTGCTCGGCATGCACAAGCCGGTGAACTGCCTGCAGATGGGCTGCTCGGTGCAGTCGATCGTGAACCTGGCCGCCATCACCGCCCTGCGCGCCCAGGGCGATCAGTTCCTGTTCTGATCTGACGGGGCTGCGCCCCGCCCCACGGAGCCGAGCTCCGTGGGGCCCCACCCTGCTGCGCGGGTCCCGTGACCTCGTGCGCCCGCCTTCGCGGCCTCGCACGAGGTCCCCGCGGGCGGCTCCGCCGCGCACGGGGCTGCGCCCCGCCCCACGGAGCCGAGCTCCGTGGGGCCCCACCCTGCTGCGCGGGTCCCGTGACCTCGTGCGCCCGCCTTCGCGGCCTCGCACGAGGTCCCCGCGGGCGGCTCCGCCGCGCACGGGGCTGCGCCCCGCCCCACGGAGCCGAGCTCCGTGGGGCCCCACCCTGCTGCGCGGGTCCCGTGACCTCGTGCGCCCGCCTTCGCGGCCTCGCACGAGGTCCCCGCGGGCGGCTCCGCCGCGCACGGGGCTGCGCCCCGCGTTCCCGCGGATTGACAGGCGGGGGAGGTCGGACCACCCTCCCCCGCCATGTCCCGCGCCGCCCCCCGCCCGCTCCGCCTCGCCCTCGCCGGCTTCGGCAACGTCGGCCGGACCTTCGCCGAGCTGCTCCCTGGCCCGTACGGCCGCGCGCTTCGCGCCGAGGGCGCGGCGCCGGTCGTCACCGCCATCTTCACGAACCGTCACGGCGCCGCCATCGATCCGCGCGGGCTGCCGCTCGGGCGCGCGCTGCGGCTGGTGCGCGCCGGCCGCTCGCTGGACGCGCTCCACCGCGGCGCGCCGGTGGGCTCGGCGCTCGAGCTCGTCCGCCGCGCGCCCGCCGACGTGCTGGTGGAGCTGACCCCGCTCGCGCCCGCCACCGGCGAGCCGGCCATCTCGCTGGCCCGCGCCGCGCTAGGGCGCGGCCTGCACGTGGTCACCGCGAACAAGGGGCCGGTGGCGCACGCCCGCGCGCGCCTGGTGCGCCTCGCGGCACGGAACGGCGTCCGCTTCCTGCACGAGGGCGCGGTGCTCGACGGGACGCCGGTGTTCAACCTGGTGGAGCGCTGCCTGCCGGGCGCACGGATCCTCGGGTTCCGCGGGCTGCTCAACAGCACCACCACGCGCGTCCTCTCCGGGATGGAGGCGGGCGCGACCTTCGAGGCGGCGCTCGCCGAGGCGCAGCGCGCCGGCGTGGCGGAGGCCGATCCGCGGCACGACCTGGAGGGCTGGGACGCGGCGGTGAAGGCCTGCGCGCTCGCGAACGCGCTGATGGGCGCGGACGTGCGGCCCGCAGCGGTGGAGCGCCGAGGCATCGGCGGCCTCGGGCCCGAGGACGTCCGCGCCGCCCGCGGACGAGGGGCGGTGCTCCGGCTCATCGCCCGCGCGCGCCGCGACGGCCGCGCGGTGCGGGTGAGCGTGGGGCCGGAGGAGGTCGCGGACGGCGACGTGCTCGTCTCGCGCGGCGCGGACGGCGTGCTCGTGCTCGAGACCGACCTCATGCGCGAGATCGGCATCTGGGAGGGCGCCGGTGGGGTGGACCAGACCGCCTACGCGATCCTCTCGGACCTGGTGGCGATCGCCCGCGGGCGCCGGCGCCGCTGATCGCGCCGGCTCAGCAACGCGGCGCGGGACCTCCGGGTCCCTCGCCGTCCTTCGGCTCGCCGTCCTGCGTGCCGGCCCCGGACCGGGGCCGCTGCGGCACCGCTCAGGTGGGCACGCCCATGCGCGGCAGGATCACGAACTGCATCAGGAACCAGAGCGCGGCGACGGCGGCGAAGGCGAGGAGGTCGTTCATGTGGACCGTCGTGGGAGCCGGGGCCCGCCGAAAGGGTTCACTCCCCCGCCCGTGGTTCGACGCGCTCACCACGAGCGGGGCAGGAAGGGCTGGCTCACACGAGCGGACTCCCGACCGCTCGTCCTGAGCCCGTCGGAGGGCGAGCGGATCAGCCGACCTGCTCCAGCACGCGCGCCAGCCGCGCGCGCACCTCGCTCGCGATCGGCGCCAGCTCCGGCCGCGCGGCGGCGATGGTCTGCATGGGGTCGACGGAGGTCACCACCGCCTTGCCGTCGTCGCCCTCGTACACCACCACGTTGCAGGGGAGCATGACGCCCAGGTCCACCACGGCCGAGAGCGCCTGGTGCGCGAGCGTGGGGTTGCAGGCGCCGAGGATCCGGTACTTGCGGAAGTCCAGGCCGAGCTTCGCCTTCAGCGTCTCCTTCACGTCGATCTGCGTCAGGATCCCGAAGCCCTCCGCCTTGAGCAGCTCCGGCAGCTTCTCCAGCGCCTGCTCGTAGGTCCAGGACGACGGCTTCTTCATTCCGAGCTGGGACATCGCCTCGATTCTCCTTTCGCGGTGCGAGCCTCCCACCGCGGCGCCGGTTCGTCCGCGCCCCCGAAGGAATCCCGCGCTCGCGGCGTGGCTCTGACGGCCGAGAGGCCGATCGCCGGCCGGGAGGACGCCCATGGGGAAGCGAGCACTGGTGCTGGGCGGCGGCTTCGCCGGCCTGGAGAGCGCGGTCCGGCTTCGCGCACGAGGCTTCGAGGTCACGCTGGTCTCGGACCGGCCCTACCTGTTCATCCACCCCACCTCGATCTGGATCCCGACCGGCGAGCTGGCGTTCGACGACGCCTGCCTGGACCTCGCCGGCGTGGCCGCGCGCCGCGGGTTCGAGCTGCGCGTGGGGAAGGTCGAGGAGATCGAGGGCGCCTCGCGCCGGGCGAAGGTGGACGGGCGCCGGCTCGCCGCCGACCACCTGGTGGTCGCGCTCGGCGCCTCCCGGCTGCGGCCGGAGGGGGTCGAGCACACGGTGACGCTCGGCGGGGATCCCGCCGCCGCCACCTCCTTCCGCATGGCGCTGGAGGCGCTGCTCGCGCGCGGCCGCGGGCGCATCGCGGTCGGCTTCGGCGGGAACCCCAAGGCGCCCTCGGCGGTGCGCGGCGGGCCGGCGTTCGAGGTGGCGTTCAACCTCGACGCGCTCCTGCGCCGGCGCGGCCTGCGCGACCGGTTCGAGCTGACGTTCTTCGCGCCCATGGCGCGGCCCGGCGAGCGCATGGGCGCGAAGGCGGTGGAGGCCGTGGGGCGGATGCTGGCGCGCCAGGGCATCGCGGCGCGCGCCGGCCGGAAGATCCTGTCCTTCGACACGGGCGGGGTGGCGCTGGAGGGCGCCGAGCGCATCGACGCCGACCTGGTCGCGTTCCTCCCGGCGGGCGACGGGCACCCGCTGGCGCGGGGCTCCGACCTGCCGCTCGACGAGGCCGGCTTCGTGCGCGTGGACTCGGGCTGCGCGGTGCCGGGGATGCCCGGCGTCTGGGCGGTGGGGGACGTGGCCGCGCTGGAGGGCCCGGCCTGGAGCGCCAAGCAGGGGCACCTCGCGCAGGCGATGGCGCGGGTCGCCGCCGACAACGCCGCCTCCTGCGAGGCGGGCGGCGCGCCGTGCGCGAGCTACCTCGGGCACCTCGCGATCGTGTGCCTGATGGACACCGGCACCGGCGGCGCGCTGGTGTACCGGGACGATCGGACGGAGCGGCTGGTGCCGTTGCCGGTCGTGGGCCACTGGATGAAGAAGGCCTGGGGGCGGTACTTCAAGGCGGAGCGGCGCGGGGTGGTGCCGAGGGTGTTGGGGATGTAGGGGCTCACAGGCTCACGCGCAGCGCCACGCCGGCGTCCACCACCGGCGCCTTCCCGAGCCGCGGGTCGGGCGGGGCGCCGAGGAACGCGGCGGCGCCGGCGGGGACCTCGTAGGCGAACCGGAGCTCGCCGCCCTTTCGTCCCATGTGGCCGGCCACGAACGTCTCCACCCTCAGGTACGTCAGCGCCAGCACCGAGTGGTCGAGGCGCACCACGAACGTGCGATCCGACAGGTTCCCGAGCGCGGACAGGGTGAAGATGGTGTTGTTCCAGCTCCCGGGCTTGGGCAGGGTCGCGAACGCGCCGGCGTAGTGGCGGCCGAGGTAGAACGGGCGGAACGCGGTGGGGTCCTGCTGCACCAGCGCGGGCGCGGTGGGGTTCGAGAGATCGACCCGCGGCGCGCCGGCGGCGAGGAAGGGATACACGTCGGCGTCGGAGTAGCCGGCGTCGTCGAAGAAGTACTCGGCGCCGACCAGGACGGCGTCCTCGTCGGAGTACTTCGCCGACCAGCTCCCGCCGAGCACGACCTGCGGGGTGAAGCCGCGCGGCTCGTACGGCGCGTAGCCGAACGGGTCCGTCAGCGTGGGCGCGGTCTTCCGCCAGCGGGGCCCGTCGGTGCCGGTGCGCAGCGCGGCCTCGGCGTAGAGGTCGAAGTCCCCGAGGCCGCCGGACAGGTCCACGCCGAAGCGCGGGCGGTGCCCGTCCTGCACCATCGCGTCGAGCCCGAGCTCGGCGGTGCCGGCCACCAGCTCGGCCCGGCCCCCGGCGCCGACCCGGCCGACGCGGTCGGTGGCGCGCGCCTGGCCGGCCAGGTCCTCGAACGCGAGGACGCCGTAGAAGTTCCAGCCGCGCGCCTCCCACGGCACGTGCACCTTCACCATGCTCGTGCCGCTGCGCGCGTCGTACACAGCCAGCGGGTCGCGCTTCACCGGGTGGAGGAAGTCGGTGGGGTTCCAGAACTTGCCGACGCCCCACTTCACGTGCTGCTTGCCGGCGGTGACGAACGCGCGCCGGCCGAGGTCGAAGTTCACCCACAACTGATCCAGCGTGCCGCGCGGGTTCGAGGCGGCGGTGGCGGCGGACTCGGTCACGCCGGCGCTGGGCTGGGTGAGCGCGACGCTGGCGCGCGAGAGCGTCGGGTCGTAGCTCATGCGGCCGAGCACGAACGCGCGGACCCGGTCGTTGGGCCGGGCGTCGAGGTAGGTGTCGAGCAGGTTCGGCGAGGCGAGGTACCAGTCCGCGGGATCCACGCCCTCCTGCCAGGTCCCGAGCGCGCGCAGGTAGAGCTGCCCGCCGATGCGGAGCGGGTCCTCGCGCTCGCGCGAGATGATCCCCTCGGGCGGCGGGGGCACCGCGTTGGGCGAGCCGCGGCTCCCGAACAGCTCGGCCTCCACGTCGCCGCGGTCCCGCGGGGTCGGCGCGGGGCCCTCGGCGCCGGGCGTCGCCTGCGGGGCGGGCGCGGCGGCGGGCGGCGGCGCCGGCGCGCCGAACAGCTCGTCCTCGCTCGGGCGATCCTGGGCGGAGACGGGCCGGCCCGGGAGCGCGCAGAGGGCGGCCGCGGCGAGCAGCGCGGCGGTGCGGGGCGAGGGCATGGGCGCGCTCCTACCGGCTCTTCGACTCGAGCCAGGCCTTGGTGAAGAGGTTGGCCTCCAGCGAGCGGAGGTCGATCTCACGGATCAGGATGAGCGTGGAGTTCCCCTTCTCGATCTCGTCGTAGATGCGGATCTCCTCCGGGTACCAGACCTCGCCCTTCTTCGACTCGGAGTAGATCTTCCTCCAGCGCGGCGTGTAGGTGGTGCGCATGAGCCGGCCGGAGAGCGCCACGTCCTGCCGCTTCAGGATGTTGAGGGTGGCCTTGTCCACCCACAGCCGCCGCACCGGGTAGGAGACGTCCACCCCGGGCTTCACGGTCAGCACGAGCTCGTGCACCTCGAACACGCCCAGCTTCGAGTCGCCCTTCCACTCGGCGGTGTAGTCCTCGGAGAGGCGCGGCTCGGAGAGGTCGTCGCGGCGCGTGTCGGTGCCGCCGATGCGCTCGCGCTCGGTGCGCCGCTCCCACCGGCCCGTGGACGGCTCGTAGCTCCACAGGTTCTTGTCGATGCGCAGGTAGCCCTTGCCGGCCTCGGCCTTGGGCTTGGTGAACAGGAAGAGCTGCTTGTCGTCCTCGTCGCGCCGGTAGACCAGCAGCTCGTAGACGACGTCGGTCTTCCCCTTCTCCTTCGCCTCCATGTAGCAGAGCGCCTTCCAGTCGCCGGAGTTGCGCTGGCGGTCGTCGAGCGTGGCGACCACGCGCTTCAGCTCGTCGGGCCCGAGCGCCGCGGCGGGCGGCGCCGCGAGCGCCAGGGCGGCGGCGGCGAGGGAGAGGACGGCGGCGAGGCGTGCGTGCATGGTGCGGGTCCCTGGGGTTCAGCCGATGTGGTGCATGGCGGTGACCGGCCGCAGGCGCGCCGCGCGGCGGGCGGGGAGCAGCGCGGCCACGACGGTCACGCCGGCGAGGAACAGCACGTCGGCGAGGATGGCGCCGGGCTGGAGCAGGAACGAGAGCTTCTCCTGCATGAGGAACAGCTGCATGCCCTCGGGCACGCCGATGCCGGCCAGGTTGAGCAGGAGCGCGATCCCGGCCGCCACCGCCGCGCCGGCCGCGGCGCCGGTGAGCCCGAGCAGCGCCGTCTCGAGGACGAACAGCCACAGCACCTTGCGGCGCTGCATGCCGATGGCGCGCAGCGTGCCGATCTCGCGGGTCCGCTCGCGGATGGCGATGGCGAGCGTGTTCAGGATGCCGATGACGACCACCACCATGAGCACGAACACGAGCAGCGCGGTGAGCGCGCGCAGGCCGAGGATGAACTGCTTGAACTGGCCCATCTCGTCTTCCCAGGTGGTCACGTCGAGCTTCTGGCCGGTCCAGTCCTCGCTCGGCACCTTCTGCATGAGCTTGATCCAGTACGGCTGCGACTCCGGCTCCATCACCCGCCAGCCCGCCTCGGCCAGCGCGGCGCGCAGCCGGCTCGCCACCGCCGGCGCGTCCGCCGGGTCCTTCAGGTACAGGTGCAGCGCGCCGGTGGCGGTGGGCGCGAGGCCGTAGAGCCGGCGCAGCGTGTCGCCCTGGATGAAGGCGCTGAACGCCGAGAGCAGCCCGACGTTGCGGGCGATCACCGCCACCCGGACGTCGGCGGTGTTGTTGACGCCTCGGGTGGTCGGGGCGGAGAGCGTCACCACGTCGCCCACCTTCACCTTGAGCCGATCGGCCTGCCCCTGGAACAGCAGCACCGTGTCCGGCTGCGCCAGGTCCTCGAGGCGGCCCTCCACCGGGCGGATCACCTTCGCGAACCCGCGCTCCTGGGCCACGTCCACCCCGCCCAGCACCAGGTCCATCGACGAGCTCTCGGAGACGGCCTTGGCCCAGCCGCGCCCGCGCACCGCCACGTAGTCGATCTCCGGGACGAGCGCCCGCACCGTGTCGAGCGCGCGCGGGTACTCGGACACGATGGGCGCGGCGCTGCCGGAGGTGATCTTGAAGAACCCGCCCACGTTCACGTGGCCGGTGAGCAGGGTGGTGGCCGACACCATCATGGCCCGCTCCACCCCGCCGGTCAGGCTGGAGAGCAGCACGAGCAGCGCCGTCACCGCCGCGAGCGCGCCGCCCAGGAACAGGTTGCGCCGGGTGTGCCGGGTGAGGTTGCGGGCGGCGATCTGGAGGTCCACGCGGATCACGATCAGTCCTCCGTCGCCATCGCCTCGACCGGCGTGACGCGCATGGCGAGCAGCGCCGGATAGAAGCCGGAGAGCACGCTCACCACCACCACCACCACGATCGACACCGCCACGCTGCCGCCGCCCAGGGTGGGCATGAGCGCGGGCCCCGAGAACAGGAAGTTGAGGAGGTCGGAGGTGGCGGGGATGCCGCCCGCGGCGCGCACCGCCCACACCCCCAGCCCGCCGAGACCCGCGCCGGCCAGCCCGAACGCCAGGCCCACCGAGGCGATCTCCACCAGCATCATCGCGAGCACGAACCGGCGCTGGGCGCCGATCGCGCGCAGCGTGCCGATCTCCTTCACCCGCTGGAGCGTCGCCATCACCATGGCGTTGTTGATGATGACGAGCGCGATGGCGAAGAAGATCACCACCGCGCTGTAGAGGATCACCCGCAGCAGCGTGACGAACTGGCCCACCAGGCCGGACGCCTGCTGCCAGTCGATGACCTTCAGGTGCAGCCCGGCCCGGTCCGAGGCCGCCTGCACGTCGCGCATGGTCTCGCGCAGCCGCGCGGGGTCGCGCAGGATCAGCGCCGCGTTCAGCGCCACGCCGCGGTCGATCTCCTCCTGCGAGTACGTCCGCGCCGAGAGGTCCTCGGCGGGCCGGTCCGCCCGGCGGTCCGCGAGCAGCCGCGCCTCGTCGATGCGGGCCGCGCGCGACTCGCCCTCCAGCGCGCCGCCGCCGCCGCCGAACAGCGCCGCCTCGGCGTCGTCGCGCGCGAGGTCGGTGGCGCCCACCGAGCGCTTGATGGCCTCGATCTCCGCCGCCCGCTCGCGGGTCATGTAGCCGTAGAGATCGCGGAAGGACTGCAGGTCCATCACGCTCATCATCCCGGCGATGCCGGACTTCTCGATCTGCCGGAACTGGATGAACCCGTAGACCTTCACGTTCACCGAGTTGAAGTACCCGCTCTTCGCCGGCGCCTTGATGGTGATGGTGTCGCCCACGTTGATGACGTACAGGCGCAGCAGCGGGGCGAGCTGGTCGTAGAAGATCCGGTAGCGCGCGTCGAAGCTCGCGTCGTCGGCGTCGAACAGGCGCGCGAGCAGCGCGGGCAGCGCCTCCGCCGCCGCGGCCGGGCCGAGCGCGCGGCGCAGCCGGGCGGTGGCCTCCTCCGCCTGGATGGGGTCGAGCTGCAGGAGGATGTCCTTCAGGCCGGCGCGGTTCTCGCGCACCCAGCGCTGCAGCTCCTCGTCGTCCGCGATGCGGCGGCCGCGCCGGTCGCGCGCCTCCTTGATCTGGTCGAGCCGCCGCGCGTTCCGGAGCTTCAGCCACTCCTCGGCGTACTGTTTGCCCACCAAGATCCCGCGACGGCCGCGCGGGATCATCTCGCCCTCGGCCACCTGCGCGAGCTGGAACGCGCGGAAGAACGCGTCCACGTCGGTGCCCACGTAGCGGATGAACGTGAAGCCGCCGTCCATGGACAGCTTCGCGATCCGGTTCTCCAGGAACTCGAGGTTGCCGTAGCGGTCGCGGTCGAACCCGGCCCAGAACGCGTCGTCCGCGGCGCGGGTCAGGTCGGCCCATTCCCGCCGCCGGTCCTCCGCGTCCCGGCCCTCCAGGTCGGCGATGCTGCGCGCCTGGCCCAGCTCGTCGCGGAGCAGGCCCACCATCCGGCGCACGTGCGCCTTGCGCGCCTCGTAGCCGCGCAGCGCCTCCGGCGTGCGGTCGCCGCCCTCCACGCGCCGCACGTCGGCGCGGAGCCGCTCCAGGGCGACGTCGAACACGTTCCCGGTGGCGACCATGGCCTGGTCGATGCCCATCGGCACCACCGTCTCCACGTTCGGCACCGCGGAGAGGACCTGCTTCACCTTCGCGAAGTCCTCGATGGGCTCGAGCAGCGACTCGCCGCGGAGGCCGCCGTACAGCTCCAGCGAGTCCTCGGAGCGGGCGTCGTACACCTGGAGCTGGCCGCCCAGGCTGCCCTGGATCGAGGTGCGCATGCCGCGGTCGATCGAGTCGAGCAGCGACAGCCCCAGCACCACCAGGAACGCGCCGCCCAGCACGATGGCGCCGATGATGGAGGTGCGGACCTTGCTCGCGGCCAGGTTGCGGAACGCGATCCGCAAGAGGACCAGCAGCGCGTCGCGGCGGCCGGTCACCGCGCCGCCTCCGCCGCCGCGCCCTGCCCCGCCTCGCGGCCCACGATGCGCCCGTCGGCGATGCGGATCACCGCGCTGGCGTGCGCCATCACCTTGGGATCGTGGGTGGAGAAGACGAACGTGGTGCCGTCGCGCGCGTTCATCTCCTTCATGAGGTCGATGATGTTCTCGCCGGTGGCCGAGTCGAGGTTGGCGGTGGGCTCGTCGGCGAGCACCAGCGACGGCGCGGTCACGAGCGCGCGGGCCACCGCGACGCGCTGGCGCTGGCCGCCGGACAGCTCGCTGGGGCGGTGCCGGGCGTGGCTGGCGAGGCCCACCGCCTCGAGCAGCCCCAGGACCCGCGCCTCGCGGTCCCGCCGCGAGAGCCCGCCCTGGAGCAGCAGCGGGAACTCCACGTTCTGGAACACCGACAGGACCTGGACCAGGTTGAAGCTCTGGAAGATGAAGCCGATGGTGCGCAGGCGGAGGTCGGTGAGCTGCCGCTCGCTGAGGCGCGAGGTGTCCTTCCCGTCCACCTGCACGACGCCCGTGGTGGGGGTGTCCACGCAGCCGATGAGGTTGAGCAGCGTCGTCTTCCCGCTGCCCGAGGGCCCGGCGATGGACAGGAACTCGCCCCGCCCGATCTCGAGCGTCACGTCCCGGAGCGCCGGCACCACCGTCTTGCCGAGCATGTAGTCCTTCGAGACGCCCTGCACCGCGACGATCGACATGCCGACGCTCCCCTGCGGCCCGGCGGCCGCGCGCCCGGCTTTTACCCGAAGTCCTGGACGGCGGCACGGTCAATCGTCCTGGCGACCGACCGCGACGGCGAACCCGCCCGGCTCCTCCTCGACCGCGTGCACGGTCCAGGGCCGACAGCATACCGGGCAGTCCTCGACGTACGTCTGCGACGCCCCGCCGCCGGGGTCCACGAAGATCGTCACCAGCTCGCCGCAGTAGGGGCACTCGATCTCGATGTCCACCGTGCCTCCCGTTATAGTCGCCCGGTGGCGAAGAAGCCTTTCAACGAGGGGCTGCAGCGCCTCCGGGAGCTCGCGCCGCGCCGCGACGAGCGGCCCCGGAGACCCGCGCCCCCGCCGCCGCCCGCGCCCGCCGCGCCGCCGCCGGAGCCGAGCGAGTCCGACCTGTGGGCGCAGGCCACCCGCGGCGCGCGGCCGGTGGACCGGGGCCCGGACACCGTCGCCCCCGCGGCGCCGCGCGGCGCCGCCGGCGCGCACTGGCACCCCGACCTCGAGGCCATCGACGCGCTCCGCGCCCTGGTCTCGGGCGAGGCGCCCTTCGACCTCTCCGACTCCGACGAGTACATCGAGGGCCGGGTGGCCGGGCTCGACCAGTCGGTGGTCCGCAAGCTCCGCCGCGGCGAGTTCGCGGTGCAGGGCCACGTGGACCTGCACGGCCTCACGCGCGCCGAGGCGAAGCAGGCGGTGGACGCGTACCTGCGCGGCGCGCGGCAGGCGGGCAAGCGCTGCGTCCTGGTGGTCCACGGCCGCGGGCTGCACTCCAAGGACCAGCTGCCGGTGCTGAAGGACGCGCTCAGGAGCTGGCTCGCCTCGGCGCGCTTCGCGCGGCACGTGCTGGCGTTCGCGACCGCCCGGCCGGTGGATGGCGGGGCGGGGGCGCTCTACGTGCTGCTGCGCCGGCCCGGGCGATAGCGCGCAGCCCCGAGCGTTGGAGCCCGGTTCGGTCGGGAGGATTCGCCCCAGCCTGCCCGGGACGTTGCGGAAACCTTTGGGTGGCGCGTTGGCTCTGAGCCACCGTGACCACGCACATTCCTTCCAAGGCCTCCCGCCTGGCGACGCTCGCCGCCGCCGCGGCGCTCCTCGCGCCCGCCGCGGCCGTCGCCGCGCCGCTCACCATCGAGGACGCGATCCGCGCGGCCTGGGCGCGGAACCCGGGCCTGCAGGCCTCGGCCGCGCAGGCCGAGGCGGCCCGGGCCGACGCCGACCGCGCCCGCGACGCCCGCCTCCCCACGCTCTCCTTCACCGCCCGGGCGTTCCGCACCGACGAGCCGATGATGGCGTTCGGCACCCGGCTCGACCAGGGCCGGATCACCATGGCCGACTTCGAGCCCGGCCGCCTGAACGATCCGCCGGGCATCGGCGGCGTGGGTGCCGGCGCCAGCATCCAGGTGCCGCTGTTCATGGGCGGCCGGCTGCTCGCGGGGCAGAGCGCCGCGGGCGCCATGGCCGGCGCGGAGGGCGCCTCGCACGCGCAGCGGCAGCGGGAGCTGGCCGCGGGCGTGGTGCAGGCGTACTTCGGCGCGCAGGCCGCCGAGGAGGGCGTCCGCTACGCGGAGGACCTGCTCGCGCAGGCGCAGGAGACCGAGCGCTTCGTCCGCCAGCGCGCCGCCCAGCAGCTCGCGCTCGAGGCGGACGTGGCCCGCGCGGTGGCGTTCCGCGCCCAGGCCGAGGCCGAGCGCGCCGCCGCGCTGCAGCGCCGCGCCACCGCCCGCTCGGCGCTGGTGATGCTGGCCGGCGACGAGGTGGCCGACGCCGAGCTGACCACGCCCATCGACGCGCTGCCCGCGCTCCCCGGAGGCGCCGCGCCGCCGCCCGAGCGCCCCGACCTGCTCGCCGCGCGGCTGCAGCGCGACGCGGCCGAGGCCGGCGTGCGCGCCG
Organism: Anaeromyxobacter sp. K; assembly: GCF_000020805.1. Classification (NCBI taxonomy): domain Bacteria; kingdom Pseudomonadati; phylum Myxococcota; class Myxococcia; order Myxococcales; family Anaeromyxobacteraceae; genus Anaeromyxobacter; species Anaeromyxobacter sp. K. Next base: position 4,578,359 of record NC_011145.1, read on the forward strand.
CGCGCGGCAGCCTGCTCCCGGCGCTGTTCGCCCAGGCGAGCGCCGAGACCCTGCGCACCCCCAGCCTCTCCGACGGCACCGCCTGGACCATGGTGGGCGTCATGGCGAAGTGGGACCTGTCGCTCGGCGACGCCCGCGCGCTGCGGGCCGCCCAGGCCCGCGCCACCGCCGCCGGCGACGCGCTGGTCTGGCGCGAGCGCGAGGCCGCTCGCGAGGGCGGCGAGGCGCGCCGCGCGGTGGAGACCGCCGACGCCCGGGTGCGCTCCGCCCAGGAGGCCGTGGCCGCCTCGGAGGAGGCGCGCCGGATGCGCGCCGCCCGCCATCGCCAGGGGATGCTCCCCCTCACCGACCTGCTCGACGCCGAGACCGGCCTCGCCGGCGCCCGGGCCCTGCTCGTCGCGAGCCGGCTGGAGGCGCGCCTGGCGCGCGCCCGGCTCGCCCTCGCCCTCAACGCTCCCATCGAAGGACTCACGCCATGAACCACCGCTCCCTGATGCTCGCGCTCGCGCTCGCCGCCCCGGCGCTGCCCGTCCCCTCCCTCGCCGCCGAGACCGCGGCCGCCCCCGCGGCGCCGGCCCGCGTCCGCGCCGCGCGCGTGGACGGCGGCGGCGCCGGCCGCACCGTGGCCGCGAACGTGGTCGCGGTGCGCCGCGCCACCCTCTCGACCCGGCTCGCCGCCAGCGTCACCCAGGTGCACGTGGAGGAGGGCCAGCGCGTCGCCGCGGGCCAGCTGCTCGTGTCCCTCGCCGACGGCGACGTGAAGGGCGGCCTCGAGGCCGCCGAGGCCGCGCTCGCCGCCGCCTCCGCCCACGAGAAGCGCATCGAGGCGCTGCTCGCGGAGCGGGCCGCCACCACCTCCGAGCTGGAGGGCGCGCGGGCCCAGCGCGCCCAGGCTGCGGCCGCGGTGGCCGGCGCCCGCGCCAACGTGGGCTACTCGCTGCTCCGCGCGCCGTTCGCCGGCACGGTCCAGTCGCGCCGGGTGAACGCCGGCGACCTGGTCGGCCCCGGCCAGCCGCTGCTGCAGCTCGAGGGCGACGCGCTCGAGCTGACCGCCAGCCTCTCCGACGACGAGGCGCGCGGCCTCGCCGTGGGCAAGACGCTCCCGTTCCTCGCCGGCGCGACCCGCGGCACCGCCGAGATCACCGCGCTCACCCCCGGCGGCGATCCCCTCTCCCACCGGCGCGGGCTGCGCGCCCGCGTCCAGAAGGCGGAGGGCGAGCTCCGCTCCGGCTCGTTCGCGCGCCTGGTGCTGCCGGCGGCCGCCGGCGACGCGAAGGCGGGCGCCGGGCAGGCGGCGCTGTGGGTGCCGAAGAGCGCGCTCGTCCAGCGCGGCGATCTCACCGGCGTGTTCGTGGCCGACGGCGGCAAGGCCCGCCTGCGCTGGATCTCGCCCGGCGAGCCCGCCGGCGAGGCGGTGCTGGTGCGGGCCGGGCTGCGCGCCGGCGAGACCGTCATCGACGCGCCCGGCGCGCTCCGCGACGGGCAGGCGGTGGAGGTGACGCCGTGACGATCCCCGAGCAGGGCCAGCGCCTGGGCCTGGCCGGGCGCCTGGCGCGCCCGTTCCTGCGCTCCAAGCTCACGCCCGTCATCGTCCTCGCCTCCATCCTGCTCGGGCTGGCCGCGGTCTGGCTGACCCCGCGCGAGGAGGAGCCGCAGATCGTCGTCCCCATGGTCGACGTCATGGTGCCGTTCCCCGGCGCCAGCCCGCGCGACGTGGAGACGCAGCTCGTCACCCCGCTCGAGCGGCGGCTCTGGGGCATCCCCGGCGTCGAGTACCTGTACAGCTCGAGCCGGGCCAACGTCGGCTTCATCACCGTGCGCTTCAAGGTGAACGAGCCGCTCGAGCCCTCGCTGGTGAAGGTTCACCAGGAGCTGGGCGCGCACCCCGAGCTGCTGCCCTCCGGCACGCTGCCGCCGGTGGTGCGGGCGCTCACCATCGACGACGTCCCGTTCCTGACGGTCACGCTCCACGCCGAGGACCCGCTCCCGGCCGGCGAGCTGCGCAAGCTGGGCGAGGAGGTGGCGCGCGAGCTCTCCGACGTGCCGCGCACCGCCAGCGTGCAGGTGGTGGGCGGCGCCCGCCGCACCGTGCGCGTCGAGCCGGATCCGGCGCGGCTGCGCGCCCTCTCGGTGTCGCTCGCCGAGCTGCACCAGGCGCTGCAGGGCGCCCAGGCCCAGCTCCCGGCCGGCGCGCTGGTCGAGGGCGGCAAGCGCATCGAGCTCGAGGCGCAGGGCTTCGCCCGCTCCGCCGCCGAGCTGGACCGGGTGGTGGTGACGGTCCGCGACGGGCGGCCCATCTACGTCGAGGACGTGGCCCGGGTCGTGGACGGCCCCGAGCCCGAGCCGGCGGTGGTGCTCACCGCCGAGAAGGGCAAGGAGGGCTTCGAGCAGGCCGTGTCGATCGTGGTCGCGAAGCGCCCGGGCACGAACGCCACCGAGCTCGCCCACGAGGTCCTGGCCAAGGTGGACGCGCTCCGCGGCGGGCTCATCCCGGCCGGCGTGAAGGCCGACGTCACCCGCAACTACGGCGAGACCGCCGGCGAGAAGTCGAACGAGCTCATCGAGCACCTGCTCATCGCCACGCTCTCGGTGATCGCGCTCATCCTGCTCGCGATGGGCTGGCGCTCGGCGGTGGTGGTGGCGGTGGCGGTGCCGGTCACGCTGGCGCTCACCCTGCTCATCACCTACCTGAACGGCTACACGCTGAACCGCGTCACGCTCTTCGCGCTCATCTTCTCCATCGGCATCCTGGTGGACGACGCCATCGTGGTGGTCGAGAACATCCACCGCCACCTGCACCTGCCCGGCCCGAAGCGCAGCTTCGCCCAGGTGGTGCTGGACGCGGTGGACGAGGTCGGCAACCCGACCATCCTCGCCACCGTCGCGGTGATCGCCGCCATCCTCCCCATGGCCATGGTCCGCGGGCTGATGGGCCCGTACATGCGCCCCATCCCCGTGGGCGCCAGCGTGGCGATGGTGTTCTCGCTCCTCATCGCGTTCGTGGTGAGCCCCTGGGCCGCCATGAAGGTGTTCCGCAAGGAGGCGCACCTCCCCGACACCGACGCCACCGGGCTCCACCCGGCCGATCCGGACCGCGAGCCGCCGGAGCCCGCCTCGGCCGAGCCGCACGCGGTGGCCGAGTCGGCGCCGGAGGGCCGCGTCGCCCGCCTCGACCGCAAGGTCATCCGCGCGCTGCTCGGCTCGTGGAAGGTGCAGCTCGGCTTCCTGGCGCTGGTGACGGCGCTGCTGCTCGGCGCGGTGGCGCTGCTCTTCACCGGCGCGGTGAAGGTGAAGATGCTGCCGTTCGACAACAAGAGCGAGTTCCAGGTGCAGCTCGACCTGCCCGCCGGCGCCGCGCGCGAGGAGGCGCTGGCGCTGGGCCAGGACGTCGCCCGCCGGCTGCTGGCCGAGCCGGAGGTGGAGAGCGTCCAGGTGCACTCCGGGGTGGCCGCCCCGTTCACGTTCGTGGGCATGGTCCGCCACAGCTTCCTGCGCGAGGCGCCGGAGATGGTGGACCTGCAGGTGAACCTCTCGCCCAAGGGGGAGCGCAAGGCCGCCAGCCACGCCATCGCGGTGCGGGTCCGCCCGCTCGTCGAGGCGCTGGCGCACCCGGCAGGCGCGCGCGTCAAGGTGGTCGAGATCCCGCCGGGCCCGCCGGTGCTCGCCACCATGGTGGCGGAGATCTACGCGCCGTCCGCGCAGGAGCGCGACCGCCTGGGCCGCGAGGTCAAGGCCGCGTTCGACGCGGTGCCGGGCGTCGTGGACGTGGACTCCTCGCTCAACCCGACCAGCCCGAAGCTGGCGCTGGCGGTGGACCGCGAGAAGGCGGCCCTGCACGGCGTGCAGCCCGCCCACGTGGTGCAGACGCTGGCCGCGGCGGGCTACGGCGCGCCGCTCGGCACGTTCCACGGCTCGCAGGGCGCGGCGCAGGTGCCGGTGGTGCTGCAGCTCGCGCCGGCGCAGCGGACCCGCCTCGACGCGATGCTCGCGCTCACGGTCCCGGGCGCGCGCGGGCTGGTGCCGCTCTCCGAGCTGGTGCGCGTCGAGGAGACGCGCGAGGCGCCGGAGATCCAGCACAAGAACCTGAAGCCGGTGACCTACGTCACCTCCGACCTGGCCGGCGAGATCGAGAGCCCGCTCTACGCGCTCCTGGCGCTGAACCAGAAGCTGGAGGGGCTGAGGGGCGACCGCGGCGAGCCGGTGGCCCGCTACGGCCTCTCCCACCCGCCCGACACCGAGCACGCCTCGATGAAGTGGGACGGCGAGTGGCACATCACGCTGGAGGTGTTCCGCGACCTCGGGCTCGCGTTCGGCGCGGTGATGCTGCTCATCTACGTGCTCATGGTGGGCTGGTTCCAGAGCTTCTCCATGCCGCTCGTGATCCTGGTGCCCATCCCGCTGTCGCTCGTCGGCATCCTGCCGGCGCACGGCCTGTGGGGCGCGTTCTTCACCGCCACCAGCATGATCGGCTTCATCGCCGGCGCCGGCATCGTGGTGCGCAACAGCATCATCCTGGTGGACTTCGCCGAGCTGAAGCTGCGCGAGGGGATGCCGCTCGCGGCCGCGGTGGAGGAGGCGGTGCTGGTCCGCTTCCGGCCCATGGCGCTCACCTCGCTCGCGGTCATCGTGGGCAGCGCGGTGATGCTGGCCGACCCCATCTTCCAGGGGCTGGCGGTGGCGCTCATGGCCGGCGCGGTGGCGTCCACGCTGCTCTCGCGCTACGCGGTGCCGGTGATCTACTACGTGCTGGCGCGGCGCGGCCGCGCGGCCGAGCTGCAGCGCGAGGGGGCGCGGGCCGCCGAGCTCGCCGCCGCTCAGAGCAGCGTGCCGGAGAGGATGAGCGTCGCGGTGGTGAAGTAGATGACGAGCCCGGTCACGTCCACCAGCGTGGCCACGAACGGCGCGGAGGCGCTGGCGGGGTCGAGCTTCAGGCTGCGCAGCACGAACGGCAGCAGCGAGCCCGCCAGCGTCCCGAACGTCACCACGCCGATCAGGCTGCAGAACACGGTGGCGGCGACGAGCAGGTAGTGCTCGCCGTAGGTGGGCCGCACCGCCTGCCACAGGACGATGCGCAGGAACCCGATGGTGCCGAGCACGGCGCCGAGCGCGAGCCCGGCGCCGATCTCGCGCCGCATCACCCGCCACCAGTCGCGGAGCCGGACCTCGCCGAGCGCCATGGCGCGGATGACGAGGGTGGTGGCCTGCGAGCCGGAGTTGCCGCCCGACGAGATGATGAGCGGCACGAACAGCGCCAGCACCACCGCGCGGGCGATCTCGCCCTCGTAGCGCGCCATGGCGGTGGCGGTCAGCATCTCGCCCAGGAACAGGGCGGCGAGCCAGCCGGCCCGCTTCTTCACCATGGCGGTGAAGCCGACCTCGAGGTACGGCGCCCCCAGGGCCTCCATGCCGCCGATCTTCTGGATGTCCTCGGTGGCCTCCTCCTCGACCACGTCCACGATGTCGTCCACCGTGACGATGCCCTTGAGGTGCCCCTCGGCGTCCACCACCGGCAGCGCCATGAAGTCGGTGTCGCGGAACACGCGGCTCACCGCCTCCTGGTCCTGGTCGTCGCGCACGGTGACCGGGTCGGTGCGCATGATGTCGCGCACCCGGCGCCCCGGCTGCGCGGCGAACAGCTCGCGGAAGCTCACCACCCCGAGCAGCCGCTGCGCGTCGTCGAGCACGTACACGTAGTAGATGGTCTCGAGCCGCTCCTGCGCCTGGCGGCGCAGGTAGATGATGGCCTCGTCCATCGTCATGTCCGGCCGGAGCCGCGCGTAGCGCGGGCTCATCAGGCCGCCGGCGTCGTCCTCGGCGTAGGCGAGCAGCGCGCGCACGTCGCGCCGGGTCTGCTCGTCGAGCAGCCCGAGCAGCCGCTCGCGCTCCTCCGGCTCCGCCGCCTGCACCAGGTCGGCGGCGTCGTCCGGCGCGAGCAGGCGCGCCCAGGAGCGCTGCTCCTCGTGCGGCACGGCGCGGAGGAGATCGGCCTGGTCGCGCGCCGAGCGCGTCAGGAACAGGTCCTCCGCCTCCGCCCGCGGCAGCAGGTGGAAGCCCTCCACCCGGTCCTCGGGGGAGAGCACCGGCCACAGGTCCGCCAGCTCCTCGGCGGTGACCTCCTCGCGCGCCTCGGTGTCGGCCATGGGCGTCGCCCCGCTAGAGCCCGGCGGCGATGGCGCGGGCCGCGGCGGCCGGATCCGGCGCGTCGCGGAGCGGTCGCCCCACCACGATGACGTCGGCGCCGGCGCGCACCGCCTCGGCGGGCGTCGCCACCCGGGCCTGATCGCCCTTCGCCGCCCCCGCGGGCCGGACCCCGGGCACCACCAGCAGGGGGCCGGGCCCCACCGCCGCGCGCACCGCCGCGACCTCGTGCGGCGAGCAGACGATCCCGCCGGCGCCGGCGCCCACCGCCAGCCGCGCCAGCCGGACCACCGCCGCCTCGGGGGGGCCGGCGAGGCCGACGGCGTCGAGCGCCGCGGCGTCCAGGCTGGTGAGCACCGTCACCGCCAGCACCCGCACCCCCGGGCCGGCGCCGCGCACCGCCGCCTTCACCATCTCCGCGCCGCCGGCGGCGTGCACGGTCAGCAGCGCCGCGCCGCTCGCGGCCGCGCTTCGCGCCGCGCCCTCCACGGTGTTGGGGATGTCGTGCAGCTTCAGGTCGAGGAACACCGGCCGACCCAGCCGCGCCGCGGCGCGCACCGCGGCGGGCCCCTCCGCCGCGAACAGCTCGAGGCCCACCTTGAGCAGGCCGACCTCGGGCGCGACGGCCCGCGCGAACGGCTCCGCCGCGGCGAAGGTGGGGAAGTCGAGCGCGGCGCAGATCCGTTCCGACGGCTTCATGGCTAGGCCTTTCCGACCTGCATGCGCCCGACCTCGCGCAGCAGCGCGTCGGCCTCGGGGCGGGGCAGGCAGTTCTTCACCTCGAACAGCGCGAACGCGAGCAGGTCCTCGAGCGCCTCCAGCGCCCGCGCCCGCGCCGCCGCGCCGGTCCAGGTCCCGACCGCGAGCACGTTCGCGAGCACCAGCATCACGTCCACCGAGCCGTCCTCGGCGAGGCGGACTCCCTCGAACAGCGCCCGCTGCTTCGGCGGCAGGCGCTCGAAGTAGCTGTTGAGCCGCGCCGAGGCGTCCGGCTGGGCGGCGGCGAGCGCCTCGTGCACGCGCACGAAGATGCGGCGGTAGATCTCGAACGGCCCGGAGGTGCGCACGCCGGGCGGCGGGGTCGGGCGCGGCGTCTCCGGCACCGGCTCGGGCGAAGGCGCCGCGGGCAGGGCCGGGGCCGCCAGCACGCCGCGGCGGACCAGCATCACCGCGGTGGCGAGCGCCTCGCGCAGGGTGAGGCTGGCGGCCCGGGCCGCCTCGCCGATCGTGCGCGCCCCGTCCACCGCCTCGACGAGCCGCGCCTCCAGCGCGGCGAGCCCACCGGCCGCGTCCGCGCCGCCCCGGGCCCGGTGCAGCACCACGTCGCGCCCGCCCAGCTCGCGACCGAGCTGCTCCGCCTCCTCGACCCGGCGCATGCCCTCCAGCAGGAGCTCGCGGGTCCGCTGGGGCAGCTTCACCGCGTTCTGCTCGTCGGTCCGTCCCTCGAGGAACGCGAACGTGCCGGTGGACTCCAGGAACGCGCCCATCAGGATCTCGGTCACCTGGAGCGTCATCCCCTCGTAGAGCTGGCCGGGCGAGAGCAGCCCCTGGTCCACCAGCACCTGCCCGAGCGGATGACCGGCGGAGACGAGGTGGCGGCAGCGCTCCTGGTCCTCGGCCCGGACCAGGCCGGACCGCACCAGCATCGGGCCGAGCCGCTCGGCGGGCTCGGAGGAGGAGGCGAACACCACCTGCCCGTCGCGGAAGAAGATGCTGCGCCGCCGCAGCTGCTCGGGCCGGTCGGGCGCGGCCGCGTGCTCGCCGTCGGCGCCGAACGCGAGCAGCAGCACGCCGGTCTTGAGGGAGGTGAACACGAACTGGATCACCTCGGGCACGGAGAGCGCCGAGAGCGAGCCCGCGAACCACGAGCGCGGCGTCTCGCCGCGCGCGGGGGCGATGAGCGCGAACGCGCCGCGCGCCGACACCAGCTCGGCGTCGCCCCCTCCGGCGAGCCCCAGCGCCTCCGCCTCGCGCGGCGGCAACGTGACCTGGCCCTCGGCCCCCACCGACAGCTTCGCGCGCATCCACCCCTCCGCTGCCCGGCGCGGCGGGATGCGCCCGCCCGGGCCGGACCGACTACGTCGCCGCCCGGACCGCCTCGGCCGCCTTGCGCGCGACCTCGCCCACCGGGACGAGCTCCACCGCGCCGCCCTTGCGCAGCTTCCACTCCACGTTGCCGGCGGCGAGCCCCTTCTTCCCCACCGCGATGCGGATGGGGATGCCGAGCAGGTCGGCGTCCTTGAACTTCACCCCGGCGCGCTCGTCGCGGTCGTCGAACAGCACCTCGACGCCCTCCTTCCCGAGCGCGGCCACCACCTCCTCGGCCGCCTTGCGCAGCTCCGGCTCCGGGCCGAGCGTGAGCACGGTGGCGTGGAACGGCGCGATGGCCATCGGGAACACGATGCCGTTGTCGTCGTGGTGCAGCTCGATGGCGGCGGCCAGGATGCGCTCCACCCCGATGCCGTAGCTGCCCATCACGATGGGCACCTGCTTGCCCTCCGCGTCGAGCACGGTCGCCTTCATCGACTCGGAGTACTTGGTGCCGAGCTTGAAGATGTGGCCGATCTCGAGCGCCTTGAAGACGTCGAGCGTGCCGTCGCACCGCGGGCAGCCCTCGCCGGCCTTCACCGTGCGCAGCTCCGCCAGCGTGGCGCCGTGCGCGAGGACGTCGCGCCGGACGTCCACGCCGCGCAGGTGGAAGCCGTCCTCGTTCGCGCCGGTGACCATGTCCTTGCGGTCGGCGAGCGACGGGTCCACCAGGACGCGCGCCCTCGTGAACCGCACCGCGCCGAGCGAGCCGGCCCGCGCGCCCATGAGCGGCGGGATCTCCTCGGGGTGCGCGGGGCGGACGGCCACCGCGCCGGTGGCGGTCTGCAGCTTCGCCTCGTTCAGCTCCTGGTCGCCGCGCACCACCGCGATGACCGGCTTCTCGTCCGCCATGTAGACGAGCGTCTTCAGCTGCCGCCGCGCCGGCACCGAGTGCGGCGCCTGCTCCAGCGCCTCGATGGTGACGACGCCGGGGGTGGCGAACTTCTCGGGCGCCCCGAGCCCGGGGCCGTCCGCCTCGGCGGCGACGCGCGAGGTGGCGGTCTCGGTGTTGGCGGCGTACCGGCACCTCGGGCACGCGGCCACCAGGTCCTCGCCGGCCTCGGTGCGCACCATGAACTCGGAGGACTCGCTGCCGCCCATCGAGCCGGAGTGCGCCTGCACCGCCACGAAGTCGAGGCCGCAGCGGGTGAAGATCTTCTCGTAGGCCCGGCGCTGGTCCTCGTAGCTCCGGTCCAGCCCGGCCCGGTCCACGTCGAAGGAGTACGCGTCCTTCATGGTGAACTGCCGGACGCGCAGCAGGCCGGACTTGGGCCGCGGCTCGTCGCGGAACTTCGTCTGGATCTGGTACCAGACCTGCGGGAGCTGCCGGTAGCTGCGCAGCTCGTCGCGGGCGACGGCGGTGAAGATCTCCTCGTGCGTCATGCCCAGGCAGTAGTCGCCGCCCTTGCGGTCCTTCAGCCGGAACATGTTGTCGCCCATCACGTCCCAGCGGCCGGACTCCTTCCAGATCTCCGCGGGGTGGAGCGCGGGCAGGTAGAACTCCTGGCCGCCGATGGCGTCCATCTCCTCGCGCACGATCGCCTCGACCTTCGCGAGGGAGCGCTTCGCGAGCGGCAGGTAGTCGTAGATGCCGGCGCCGAGCTGGCGGATGAAGCCGGCCCGGACGAGCAGCTTGTGGCTCGCGACCTGCGCGTCGGCGGGCGCTTCCTTGAGCGTGGGGATGAAGGCCTGGCTGTAGCGGACGGCGTGCATGGGGGTGGGTTATACAATGGAACCTCATGCCTGCGCGCACCCGCTACGCGCTCGCCGCCGCGGTGGTCCTGGCGCTGGGGGCGGCCCTCCTGTCGCAGCTCCCGGCCGGCACCTTCGGCCGCCGCGCGCCCCCCGCGGTGGAGACCCCGGAGCTCGCCGCCCAGGGCAAGCGCGTGCTCACGCAGCAGTGCTGGCACTGCCACCGGGAGATCCCGCTCGCGCCGCGGGTGGCGGGCTGGGACGCCCCGCGAGCCTACGAGGCGCTGGGGCGCCTGCCGGAGCTGAACCCGGCCATGCCGCCGTTCCGCGGCACCGACGCCGACCGCCGCGCGCTCGCGGCCTACCTGGCGGCGCTCGCCGCCGGCCGCGCGCCGTAGCCCTTCGACTCCGGCGGTGCCGGTGGCACCGCCTGCGCTCAGGGCGCGCGAAACTACTTCGGCGCGCGCTGGCCGGAGATCTGGATGGCCTCGGCCACCAGCGCCTCCTCCAGCTCCTCCGCCTTCATGCGCTTCACGATCTTGCCGTCGCGGAACAGCAGGCCCACGCCGTTGTGGCCGTAGGCGATCCCGACGTCGGCGGCGGCCGCCTCGCCCGGCCCGTTCACCTCGCAGCCCATCACCGCCACCTGCACCTCGCCCTTCAGCGTGGCGAGCCGGCGCTCGACGCGCTCGGCGACCGGGATCATGTCCACCGAGCACCGGCCGCAGGTCGGGCAGGAGGTGAGCGTGGCGCCGCCGAACTTGAGGCCGAGCGAGGTGAGCAGCATGCGCGCCACCCGCACCTCCTCGACCGGATCGGCGGTGAGGGAGATGCGGATGGTGTCGCCGATGCCCTCGCCCAGCAGGATGCCCAGCCCCGCGGCGCTCTTCACCGTGCCGGCGAGCAGCGTGCCGGCCTCGGTGACGCCGAGGTGGAGCGGGTAGTCGAACTGGCGCGAGAAGAGCCGGTTCGCCTGCACGGTCATGGCGACGTCGTGCGCCTTCAGCGAGACCTTGATCTCGCGGTACCCCTCGTCCTCGAGGAAGCGGATGTGGCGCTCGGCGCTCTCCACCATGCCGGCGGCGGTGGGCCAGCCGTGCTTCTCGACGATGTCCTTCTCCAGCGAGCCGGCGTTCACGCCGATGCGCACCGGCACCATCCGCTCGCGGGCGGCCTTCACCACCTCGCGGACCCGATCGCGCGAGCCGATGTTGCCGGGGTTCAGGCGGATGCCGTGCATCCCGGCCTTCAGCGCGGCGAGCGCCAGCCGGTAGTCGAAGTGGATGTCGGCCACCAGCGGCACCGGCGTGGCCTTCACGATCTCCGGCAGCGCGGCGGCGGCGTCCTGGTCCGGCACGGCCAGGCGCACCACGTCGGCGCCCGCCTCGGCCAGCGCCCGGATCTGGGTCAGCGTGGCCGCGGCGTCGGCGGTCTGCGTGGTCGTCATCGACTGCACCGCGATGGGCGCGTCGCCGCCGATCCGCACGTTGCCGACGCGGATCTGCCGCGTCTTCCGGCGCTCGCCCAGCGTCGCGCCCTCACCCTGCCCGTATGCGCCCACTCGACACCTCCGAAACGGCACGGCGGCCGCGTCCGGATCTAGGACGCGACCGCCGGTTTCGCCAGTCCAGCCTAGGTCAGGGGTTACTTGCCCGCCGCCTTCAGCTCCTGGTCGATGACGGCCTTGAAGGCCTCCAGCGGCTGCGCGCCGGAGATCAGCCGGCCGTTGATGAAGAACGCCGGGGTCCCGCTCACGCCGGCCGCCTCGCCGGCCTTGTGGTGCTCCTGCACCACCGGGGCCTTCTCGCCGGACTCGAGGCAGCGGTCGAACTTCGCGCCGTCCACGCCGACCTCGCGCGCGTAGCCCTTCAGGTCGTCCACGGCGAGCTTGCCGTTCGCCGCGAACAGCCGGTCGTGCATCTCCCAGTACTTGCCCTGGTCGCCGGCGCAGTGCGCCGCCTCGGCGGCCTTCGGCGCGAGGTCGTGCGAGGGGAGCGGGAAGTCGCGGTAGACCACCCGGACCTTGCCCGGGTAGGCGGCCATCACGTCCTTCACGGTCGGCTCGGCGCGCACGCAGAACGGGCACTGGAAGTCGGAGAACTCGACGATGGTGATGGGCGCGTCGTTCGGGCCCTTCGACGGGCCGGTGGCCGCGACCTCGACCTTGGGCGGCATGTACGCCGGCAGCAGCACCTCGACGTTCATGTCCTTCTTCAGCTTCTCGTAGTAGCTCGTCAGCTCGGCCTGCGCCTTCTGGTTCTTGATGAACCGGGCGATGTCCGGCTTCACCTGGTCGATGGGCGGGAGCTGCTGGCCGCCCGCCTTGGCGCGCTCGTACAGGGCGCGGACCTCGTCGTCGGCGGGCTCGGGGATCTTCGCGACCACGTCGCGGTTCACCAGCTCGTCCGGCGTGATGCCCTCGGCCTTCGCCTTCGCCTCGAAGACGCGGCGGCGGATCATCGACTCCAGGCCCTGCCGCTTCAGCTGGTACTTCTGCTCTTCGTACTGCTGCTCGAGCTGCTTCAGGTCGCTCTTCACGAGCTCGTCCAGCTCGCCCGTGGTGATGGCCTGGCCGCCCACCTTGGCGACCGGCGCCGACGGGTTCTCCTTCTGCTGCGCCGGCTGCGCCGGGCGAGGGGACTGGCAGGCGGCCGCAAGGACGGCGAGCGCGCCGAGGACGACGTTGCGCATGGGGATGAGGGCTCCGCGGGAGGTGTGTCGGGCCAACGGCCCGGAGGAGGCGAACCTTCCGCCAAAACGGCCGGTCCGTCAACGGTTTCGACCGCGCGCGGCGGGGCGCCCGGCGCCCCCTCGCCCGGGCGATGCGCGGGCGAACCTTCGCCGTGACACGCTGGCTCCAAGCGGCTATTCAGAGGTCCCCTCGCACCTGGGAGGTCACGCCATGTCCAAGCACGAGCGGCTCGTCATCGTCGGCAGCGGTCCCGCGGGCTACACCGCGGCGCTCTACGCCGCGCGCGCCAACCTCCGGCCGCTGCTGTTCGAGGGCATGCAGCCGGGCGGCCAGCTGACCATCACCAGCGAGGTGGAGAACTTCCCCGGCTTCCCCGAGGGCATCCTCGGGCCGGAGCTGATGGAGAAGATGAAGAAGCAGGCCGAGCGCTTCGGCACGCGCTTCGAGGCGAGCGAGATCACGCGGGTAGACTTCTCGCAGCGCCCGTTCAAGCTCTGGCAGGACGACACGCTCTACACCGCCGACGCGGTGATCGTCGCCACCGGCGCCTCCGCCAAGTGGCTGCAGATCCCGTCGGAGAAGCAGTACCAGGGGCGCGGCGTGTCGGCCTGCGCCACCTGCGACGGCTTCTTCTTCCGCGGGGTGGAGATCGCGGTGGTGGGCGGCGGCGACACGGCGCTGGAGGAGGCGAGCTTCCTCACCAAGTACGCGAGCAAGGTGCACGTGGTGCACCGCCGCGGCGAGCTGCGCGCCTCGAAGATCATGCAGGACCGCGCCCGCAAGAACCCGAAGATCGAGCTGGTGCTGAACGCGGTGGTGGACGAGATCCTCGGCGACGGCAAGGCCGTCACCGGCGTCCGGCTCAAGGACACCCGCGACGGCTCGACCCGCGAGCTGCCGCTGAAGGGCGTGTTCATGGGCATCGGCCACGAGCCGAACACCGGCATCTTCAAGGGCCAGCTCGAGATGAACGAGGTCGGCTACCTCGCCGTGAAGGCGCCCTCCACCGCCACCAGCGTGCCGGGCGTGTTCGCGGCCGGCGACGTGTCGGACCCGCACTACCGCCAGGCGATCAGCGCGGCCGGGACCGGCTGCTCCGCCGCCATCGACGCGGAGCGCTGGCTGGGCGAGCACGTCACCGAGAGCTGGAACTAGCCATGAAGATGATCGACGTCGGCGCGAAGCCGAAGACCGAGCGCGTGGCCGTGGCGCACGGCTTCGTGGCGATGTCCGCCGACACGGTGGGCAGGATCCGCGCGGGCGAGGTGGAGAAGGGCGACGTGCTCGCCGCCGCGCGGCTGGCGGGCATCCTGGCGGCGAAGAAGACGCCGGACCTGGTGCCGCTCTGCCACCCCATCGCGCTGTCCGCGGTGGACGTGAGCGCGGTGCCGGGCCCGGGCGGCGTCGCGGTCGAGGCGACCGTGCGCACGGTGGACCGGACCGGCGTGGAGATGGAGGCGCTGGCGGCGGTCTCGGCCGCGTGCCTGACCATCTACGACATGCTGAAGCGGTACGAGAAGGGCATGTCGATCACGGCGATCGAGCTCATCGAGAAGAAGGGCGGGCGGAGCGGGCACTGGACCCGCGGCCCCGCAGCCCCGCCGGATCGACGCCGAGGAAGCGGATCGCGTTCGCGCCGCACACGCGGCGGATGACGGCGGGCGCGAGCCCGGCCTTCGCCATCCGGTCGGCCGCCCGCGCCAGCGCCAGCAGGTCTCCCGCGCCCACGCCGGCGTCCGAGCCGAGGACGATCCCCTCCGGCCCGAGCGACGCCACCACCCGCACCGCCGCGTCCACCGCGCCGCGCGGCCCGGCGCCGCCCGACAGCGCCAGGCCCGCCAGGTGGCCGCAGGCGCGGATCGCCTTCACCGTCCGTTCATCGGCGCCGGCCACCAGCACCCGCGCCGGCTCCAGCTCCGACTCGCGCAGCGCCGCGAGCAGCCGCCGGGTGAGGCGCTCGCGCCCGCGCAGCGGCACCGCCGCGACGACCGGCAGCCGCAGCTCGCGCGCCAGCTCGAGCTGGCGCGCCAGCACCCGCTCCTCCATCGCGCCGCCCTCGGCCAGCCCGACCGCGCCGAGCGCCGCCACCTCCGGGCGGCCCAGCGCGTCCGGCAGCTCGGCGAGCAGCGCCTCCAGGCCACGCGCCGGGATCCGGCGCGGGTGGATCCCGAGGGCTGCCCAGGCCGCGAGGCCGCCGCGGCGCAGGCGGCGGGCGGCGGTGGACACCTGGTCCCAGCCGCGGCGGATGGCCGCGGGCGTGGCCGTGACCACCGCGTCGCCGGACGGCACCAGCGCCCCCTCGATCCCGAAGAAGCGGAGGTCGGCGACCTCGCGCGCCCCGAGCGCGCCGGCGTGGAGGAAGGCGTCGAACACGGCGGGATCGTAACCGGCCGCGGCGGGGAAAGCCCGCGCGGACGCCGCGGCGGGGTGCTGCGGCGCGATCAGGGCGGGCGGCGCAGCAGCGTCGCCCCGCCGTCCTCCACCCACTCCACCGGGAGCTCCGCCGCGAGCGGCAGCTCCACCGGGCCGAGGACCAGCCAGCCCCCGGGGCGCACCGCGGCGAGCAGCGCGCGCAGCACCGTCGCCGCGACCGCCGGGTCGAAGTAGATGAGGACGTTCCGGCACAGCACCGCGTCGAACGAGGGCCCGGGGAGCGGGTCGCGGACGAGGTTGTGGTGCCGGAGCTCCACCGGCGCGCGCACCTCCGGGTGCACCACCCGCGCGCCGTCCGGCCCGGCCGGCAGGAGCCAGCGCGCCGCGATCGCCGGCGGGACCCGCCGGAGCGCCCGCGGGCCGTAGCGCGCGCGCCGCGCCGCCTCGAGCGCGCGGGCGGAGAGGTCGGTCGCGAGGATCCGGTCGCCCGCGGCGGCGTCCCGGCCCGCCTCGCGCAGCAGCATGGCGAGCCCGTAGGCCTCCTCGCCGCTCGCGCAGCCCGCCGACCAGAGGCGGAGCGGCGCCGGGCGGCCGCCGGCGAGCCGGGCCAGCGCGGCGAGCTGCTCGGGGTGGCGCCAGAACGAGGTCTCGCGCACCGCCGCCTGCTCCACCAGCGCCGCCAGCGCCGCGGCGTCACCCCCCGCCACCGCGGTCGCGAGCCGCGCCGGCGTCGTGCCCCGGTCGTCCGCGGCACGGTCCAGGGCGGCGCGCAGCGCGTCGCCCAGGCCGCTCGCGAGCGAGAGCCCCGTCTCCGCGGCGAGCGCGCGGGCCACCGCGGCCAGCGCCGCCGGCCCCGGGGCGCCGTCCGTCACGGTGCCGCCGGCGCGCCCGCGCCCGCCAGCGCCGCGCGCAGGGGCGAAGGGTCGAGCAGCGGGAGCACCTCGCCGCCGTCCACGCACAGTCCGGCCACGAGCGGCGAGCCCCGCCAGCCCTCCGGCGCCGCCTCGGCCGGATCGCCCTCGAACAGCTTCGGCCCGTCCACCGTGCCCGCCACGCGCTCCACCGCCAGGCCCAGCGCCGGCGCGCCCGCGAGGATCACCACGCGCGCGTCCAGGTCGAGGTCCGCGCGCGCGCCCGCCGCCGCGGCCAGGTCCGCCGCCACCACCGGCACCCCGCGCCAGGAGAAGGTCCCGAGCACGTGGGCCGGCGCGCCCGGCAGCGGCGAGAGCGCGACCATGCGGACCACCTCCGCCACCTGCGCCACCGGCAGGAGCGCCCGCCGGCCGCCGGCCTCGAGCACGAGGTGCAGCCCCGGGAGCGACGCACCGCCCAGCGCCGCCAGCGCGCGCTGCGCGTCGCGGAGCGCACCGGAGAGCCGGCGGACCTCGGCGGACAGCGCCGCACGCGCGGAGTCGGCGAGGAAGTCGTCGGCGGGAGGCATCTTGCGAGGATAGCGCAACCGGCTCGCAAGGCGTCGTGGAGGCGTTGCAGTCGGGAGGGAGCGGGTGCGCGGGCGGACGTGCACGGGCTGGTGAGGAGGGTGCTCGGGCCTCGAGGGTGCGGCGACGGTCGGGGGCGGCGGTTGCGCTGGCGAACGTCGCGGGGCGGGCGAGGGAGGGTGCTCGGGCTTCGGGGGTGCGGCGACGGTCGGGGGCGGCGGTTGCGCCGGCGAACGTCGCGGGGCGGGCGAGGGAGCTCGGGCTTTGGGGGTGCGGCGACGGTCGGGGGCGGATGCGCGTGACCGGGACCGGGCATGGCGGGATCGGCTTGCGAGAGGCCCGAAGGCGGGGCGTGGGGCGCGGGGGCGAGATCGGCTCGCCCGCGGGGTTCGCGGCGTGCCGGGCGCGGCGCGGAGTCGGAAGGCGGGGCGCGGGTCTGCGCTCGTCGTGAGCTCGCGGCGGGCAGGGCGCGGCATGGCGTCGCCGCTCGCAGCGCACCGCGAACGATGTCTGCCCAACGAGCGGGGGCACGCTGCCGCCGGCGCGGGGCGCCATCGCCGCTCGCGGTGGGCCCGTCGAAGCGCGAGCTGGGCGCGAGCGGCGAGTCGGGGCGGAGCGCGGCGCGTGACGGTCCGTGAACGCACGCTTGCGGCCCACACGGTCAGTGGACCCGAGGATCACCGTGCGTTAATATCTGCCCAATCATGAGTCGTGGCGCTCGGCAGCTCCGGTTCAGGCTCTCCCCTCCTCCCACCCACGGCGGCCGGCGGGCGGGCGCGGGACGAAAGCCGAAGGGCGCGCGGGCGGGGGTCTCTCATCACGGGCGGCCCGCGGTCACCGCCTCCGCGCCGGTGCACGTCACCTTGCGCGTGCTCCCCCACGTCTGGAACCTCCGCAGCCAGCGCGCCCTGCGCGTCGTCGAGGCGGCGCTCGAGGCGACCACGGCGGCCGCCACTGGCTTCGGCGTGGTCCACTTCTCCCTGCAAGGGAACCACCTGCACCTCATCGCGGAGGCGGACGGGCAGCGGGCGCTCTCCTCGGGCATGCAGGGGCTCTGCATCCGCCTGGCGAAGGGGCTCAACCGCATGATGGGCCGGCGCGGGAAGGTCTTCGCGGACCGCTATCACGCGCGCGTGCTCGGCACGCCCTCCGAGGTCCGCGCCGCGCTCGCCTACGTGCTGCTCAACCACCGCAGCCACCTCACGCGGCTGGGGAAGCCGGCGGGCCGCGGCGGCGTGGACCGGTTCTCCTCCGGCCGGTGGTTCGACGGGTGGCGTAGCGGCGGCCCTGCGGTGATCACGGGATCGCGAAACGTCACCGCGGCCCCGCGCACCTGGCTTCTCGCCACGGGCTGGCGCCGCCGCGGCCTGCTCTCACCCGACGAGTTCCCCGGACATCCGCCCCGCCGGTGAGCCGATCTCGTCCCAGCGCTGCCCGCGCGCGGCCCGTCCCGCCAACGAGCGCTGCATCCACGCGCACCGCCCGCCCGCCCGCGCGCAGCCGGCCCACGACCTCCACCGGCCGTCGTCAGCCCTTCCCCGCTTCCGCCTCCGGACCGCACCGTCCCCGCGCTCAGTCGCCCACGACGTGCGCCCGCGCCCCCCGGCCGCCCCGCGCACCCCAGGCCGGCGGCGGACGCCGCTCACACAGACGTGCGCCCGCTCGCCTCGCGTCCGCCCCCTCTCCACCGCTCCGCTACGGCACCGCCGCCCCGCCCTCCAGCAGCGGGTCGCTGGCGGCCTCCATCCAGCCCTCGGGCGCGACGCGGGCGGCCTGCGCGTTCGACCACCGCCGCTCGCGCCAGAGCAGCCGGTGGCCCCTCGCCTCCAGCGCCCGGGCGGTCGCCGCCTCGAGCCCGTTCGGCTCGACCTGCAGCGCGTCGGGCCTCCACTGATGGTGGATGCGCGGGGCGGCGAGCGCCTCGGCGAGGCCCATGCCGTCGTCCACCACGTGCGAGATCACCTGGGCCACCGTGGTCGGGATGGTCGTCCCGCCGGCGGCGCCGACCACGAGCGCGAGCTTGCCGGCGGGATCGAACAGGAGCGTGGGCGCCATCGACGAGAGCGGCACCTTGCCGGCCGCGGGGGCGTTCGCGCCGGTGCCGACCGCGCCGAACACGTTCGCGGCGCCGGGGGCGGCGTCGAAGTCGTCCATCTCGTCGTTGAGCAGGATCCCGGTGCCGGGCACGACCACGCAGGAGCCGAACGAGAAGTTCACGGTGGTGGTGAGCGCCACCGCGTTGCCGTCCCGGTCCACGACCGACAGGTGCGAGGTCTGGCTCGACTCCTGCGTGGGCGGCGGCGCGTCCACGACGGCGGCGCGCTCGCCCACCGCGGCGGCGAGCCGCGCGGCGCCCTCGGGCGAGACGAGCTCGCGCTCGACCTGGGCCGCGGCGGGCACGAACGCGGGATCGCCGAGCACCGCGCGCCGCGCGAACAGCCGCTTCTCCACCTCGGCCATGGCGTGCAGGAAGCGCTCGGGCCGGTAGCCGCCGGCCCGCGGGTCCTCGTGCTCGAGCGCCTGCAGCAGGCCGACCACGATGCTGCCGCCGGACGAGGGCAGCGGCATCGAGACCACCCGGTGGCCGCGGTAGCGCCCCTCGAGCGGCGTCCGCTCGCGGGTGCGGTACGCGGCGAGGTCCGCCTCGGTCAGCACGCCGCCCTCCGCCCGCGCGGCACGCGCGATCCGGCGGGCGAGCGGCCCGCGATAGAACGCCTCGGGATCGCGCCCGAGGGTCCGCAGGGTGCGCGCCAGCTCGGGCTGGCGGAGCCGCCACCCGGGCGCGGGCGCGACCGGCGCGTTGCCGGCGCCGCGGTCGAGGAAGGTGCGCGCGGCCTCGGGGCGCGCGCCCAGGCACGCGAGGCGGGCCCGCGCGGTTCGCACGTAGTGCAGGTTCACGGGCGCGCCCTGCTCGGCGAGGCGCGCGGCCGGCTCCACCAGCCGCCGCAGCGGCCGCGTCCCGAAGCGCCGCGCCAGCTCGGCGTACCCCTTCACCGCCCCGGGCACCGCCACCGCCAGCCCGCCGTCGAGCGAGCGCGAGGGGCCCGTCCCACCGGCGCCGCCGGCGAACATGGTCGCGGACGCGCCGGCGGGCGCCACCTCCCGGAAGTCGAGCGCCACCACCCGGTCCTCCCGCGCCAGGTACACGAGCGCGAACCCGCCGCCGCCGATCCCGGACGACTGCGGCTCGACCACGCCGAGCGCGAACGCCGCGGCCACGGCCGCGTCCACCGCGTTCCCGCCCTCCCGCAGCACCTGCGCGGCGGCGGCGCTGGCGGCGGGGTGGCCGGTGGCGACCGCGCCGCGCGGGGAGGCGGCGGTGGCCGAGAGCAGGAGGGCGAGCAGGAGCGGCATGCCGGACCTCTACCACGCCGGGATCCCTCTCCCGACCGGTCCGGCGGGCACCTCCGGGCGCACCCCCCGGCGCCGCCCGGAGGCCCGCGCTCCGGGTCACACGTGCGCAGGCTTGATCGCAGCCCCCACCCGCGCCTAGCCTCCGCGACCATGCCACGCACCCGCACACCGCTCGCCGCCATCGTCCTCGCCGCCGGCAAGGGCACCCGGATGAAGTCGAACAAGGCCAAGGTCCTGCACGAGGTCGCGGGCCGGCCGCTCGCGTACTACCCGGTGAAGCGCGCCCTGGAGCTGGGCGCGAGCCCGGTGGTGGTGGTGGTGGGCCACCAGGCCGAGGCGGTGGAGGCGGCCCTCTCCGCCGCGCTCCCCGAGGCGCCGCTCCGCTTCGCGGTCCAGGAGCAGCAGCTCGGGACGGCGCACGCGGTGCTCGCGGCGAAGCGCGCGCTGCGCGGCTACCGCGGCCCGGTGCTGATCCTCTCCGGCGACACGCCGCTGCTCCGCGCCGAGACGCTCGAGGCGGTGGTGTCCGCCCGCCGCCGGGCACGCGCCGCGGTCTCGCTCGCCACCATGACGCTCGAGGCCCCGCGCGGCTACGGCCGGGTGGTGCGCGACGCGCGCGGCCGGCCGGCGCGCATCGTGGAGGAGAAGGACGCGACCGAGGCCGAGCGCGCGGTGCGCGAGGTGAACGCCGGGCTGTACTGCGTGGACGCGGAGCTGCTCTGGAAGAAGCTCGCGAAGGTGGGCACCGCCAACGCGCAGCGCGAGTTCTACCTCACCGACCTGGTGCCCATGGCCGCGCAGGCGGGCGGCGTGGCCGGCGTCGAGGTCCCCGTCGAGGAGGCCTCCGGCGTCAACGATCGGGTCGAGCTCTCGCGCGCGAACCGCGTGATGGTGGGCCGGCTCGCCGAGGCGTTCATGCGCGCGGGCGTGACCATCGAGGACCCGGCCCGCTTCGACTGCGACGAGGGCGTGGAGATCGGCGCGGACGCGGTGATCGAGCCGAACGTTCGGCTGCGCGGCCGCACCCGCGTCGGCGCGCGCACGCGGGTGGGCGCCGGCGCGGTCATCACCGATGGCGTCCTCGCCGACGGCGTGACCGTGAACCCGTACACCGTGATCTCGGAGGCGCAGGTCGCCGAGGGCGCCATCCTGGGCCCGTTCTCGCGCCTCCGCCCGGGCGCCGACATCGGCCCCGAGGCGCACGTGGGCAACTTCGTCGAGGTGAAGAAGAGCCGGCTGGGGAAGGGTGCGAAGGCGAACCACCTCGCCTACCTCGGCGACGCCGAGATCGGCGCGGGCGCGAACATCGGCGCCGGCACGATCACCTGCAACTACGACGGGGAGCGCAAGAACCCGACGCGGATCGGCGAGGGGGCGTTCATCGGCTCCGACTCCATCCTGGTCGCGCCCATCGAGATCGGCGCCGGCGCCTACGTCGCGGCCGGGTCCACGCTCACCGACCCGGTGCCGGCAGGCGCCCTGGCGCTCGGCCGGGCGCGCCAGGTGACGAAGGAGGGGTGGGTGGCCCAGCGGCAGGCGGAGAAGCAGATGAAGGGGACGGCCACCGGCCCGGCGTCCGCCCGCAAGGGCCGCCCGGCCGCCCGGCGGGCGAGTTAGCAGCGCGCGCGCCCCGCGTGGTATTGAGGCGACCCTATGTGCGGAATCGTTGGTTACGTCGGCCCCCGGCAGTGCGTGGATCTCATCGTGGGCGGTCTCCGGAAGCTCGAGTACCGCGGGTACGACTCGGCGGGCGTGGCGGTGGTCGGGCCGAGCGGCCTGGCGGTGAAGCGGGCGAAGGGCAAGCTGCAGAACCTGGTGGCGCTGCTCGCCGACGCGCCGCTCGCCGGCACGACCGGCATCGGCCACACCCGCTGGGCCACCCACGGCAAGCCGTCCGACGAGAACGCGCACCCGCACTGCTACGGCGGGGTGGCGGTGGTCCACAACGGGATCATCGAGAACCACCTCGAGCTGAAGGCGGCGCTGGCCACGCGCGGCCACAAGTTCTCGTCGGAGACCGACACCGAGATCTTCGCGCACCTCATCGCGGACGCGCTCGCCGCCGGCGCGCGCGACCTGCGCGCCGCGGTGGGCCAGGCGCTCGCGCAGGTGAAGGGCACCTACGCCATCGCGGTGGTCTCGCAGCAGCGGCCGGAGGAGATCGTCGCCGCCAAGAACGCCTCGCCGCTGGTGGTGGGCTACGGCAAGGGCGAGAGCTTCCTCGCCTCCGACGTGCCGGCCATCCTCGAGCACACGCGCGAGGTGGTCTACCTGGAGGAGGGCGAGCTGGCGGTGCTCACCCCCGCCGGCATCGCGCTGTACGGGCGCGACGGCGAGCCGCTCGCGCGCAAGCCGCGCAAGATCGAGTGGAGCGCGGTGGCCGCCGAGAAGGACGGCCACAAGCACTTCATGCACAAGGAGATCTTCGAGCAGCCGCGGGCGGTGGCCGACACCATCCGCGGGCGCGCCTCGCTGGAGCAGGGCGACGTGGCGCTCGACGGCATGGAGCTGCCCGAGGACTACGCCCGCTCGCTCGAGCGGATCGTGATCGTCGCCTGCGGCACGTCCTGGCACGCCGGCCTGTCCGGGCGCCAGATGATCGAGTCGCTGGCGCGCGTGCCGGTCGAGGTGGAGCTGGCGAGCGAGTTCCGCAACCGCGATCCGCTGGTCAACGAGCGCGTGCTGTGCCTCGCCATCTCGCAGTCGGGCGAGACCGCCGACACGCTCGCGGCGGTGAAGATCGCCCGCGCCCGCGGCGCCCGCGCGTACGCCATCTGCAACGTGGTGGGCTCGGCCATCAGCCGCGAGTGCGACGGCGGCACGCTGTTCACCCGCGCCGGCCCGGAGATCGGCGTCGCCTCGACGAAAGCGTTCACCACCCAGCTCGCCGCGCTGTTCCTCATGGCGGTCCGGCTCGGCCGGCTGCGCGGCACGCTGTCGCCGGAGCGCGCCCGCGAGCTGCTCGAGGACCTGCGCCGCGTGCCCTCCTGGATGGAGCAGATGATCCGCCAGGAGGCGCAGCTCATGCCCATCGCCAAGCGCTGCGCCGCCGCGCGCGACGTGCTCTTCCTCGGCCGCGGCAGCGAGTACCCGGTGGCGCTGGAGGGCGCGCTGAAGCTGAAGGAGATCTCGTACATCCACGCCGAGGGCTACGCCGCCGGCGAGATGAAGCATGGCCCCATCGCGCTCATCGACGAGGAGCTGCCGGTGGTGGTGCTCGCGACGCGCGAGCCGGCGTACGAGAAGACGCTCGGCAACATGGAGGAGGTGCGCGCCCGCGGCGGCCAGGTGTTCGCGGTGGTGACCGAGGGCGACACGCACGCCGCCAGCCTGGCCGAGGTGGCGATCACGGTCCCGCCCGCGCCGCCGGTGCTCGTGCCGCTCCTGTCGATCATCCCGCTCCAGTTCCTCGCCTACCACGTGGCCGACCTGAAGGGCACCGACGTGGATCAGCCGCGGAACCTGGCGAAGAGCGTGACGGTCGAGTAGCGCGCGGGCCCGCGCCCGCGCCGGACCTCGCGCGCGGCGCGCGGGTGCGGTAGACCTCGGCCGTGGTCACCCGCCGCCTGTTCGTGGCCCTCGAGCCCACCGACGCCGTGCGACGCCGCATCGGCGCCGCGTCGGACGCGCTCCGCGCCGCGGCCGGACGCGCGGCCGGCGACGTGCGCTGGGTGGCGCCCGACGGCGTGCACCTGACCTTGCAGTTCCTGGGGGCGGTGCCCGAGGAGCGGGTGGAGGCGGTGCGCGCCGCGGTCGAGGCGGCCGCCGCCGGCGCCCGGCCCATGGCGCTCGAGGTGAGCGGCGCGGGCGGCTTCCCCAACGCGCGCCGCCCGCGGGTGATCTGGCTCGGGCTCGGCGGCGACGTGGCCGCGCTGTCGGCGCTGGTGGCCGACCTCGGCGCGCGGCTCGCGCCGCTCGGCTTCGCGCCCGAGTCGCGCCCGTTCTCGCCGCACCTCACGCTGGGCCGCGCGCGCGATCCGCGCGGCGCCCCGGGGCTCGGCGGCGCGCTCGCCGCGCAGGCGCACGCCGACGGCTTCGGCTGGCGCGCGACCGAGCTGGTACTGTTCGAGTCGCACCTCTCGCCGAGGGGCGCGCGCTACGAGGCCGTGCTGCGCGCCCCGCTCGGCGGCGGGTAGCGCCGGCTCGCTGCCCTGCCCGCGCCCGACGCGCCCTACCCCGTCCGGCGCCGCGTCAGCTCCTTCAGCTGCCCGCCGACCACCGCCAGGAAGCGGCCGAAGAAGTCCTCGAACCGGCCGATCTCGTCGGGCGGCCCGGGCGGCGGGGCGGTCACGTCGTGGTCGCCGCCCGCGAGCCGCGCGGAGAGGTCCTCCATGGTGGAGATCATGCGACCCAGCCGGCCGAACACCAGCCGCTGCAGCAGCAGCACCAGCACGCCCGCGAGCAGCAGCGCCATGGCGCAGATCACCCCGAACACCCGCGTGCGGGCGCGCATGAACGTGGCGTGCACGTCGGTGATGTCGTGGAGCACGAACAGCGCGCCCACCCGGCGCCCCGCCGCGTCGCGCACCGGCACCAGGCCGCGCGCGAGCGTGCGCCCGCCGCGCTCCAGCTCGTCCACCAGCTGGCCCTCGTCCGGCACCGCGGCGAGGTCGCCCTGGAACGCGGTGAGCGCCGGGTCGTCGGCGGTCGCGTCCACCACCACCGTGGCGGCCTGGTCGTCCCAGGGATCGCGACGGCCTTCGCGCGTGGCGGCCCAGGCGGCGCGATCGAGGAACCGCTTCTCCACGACCAGCGCGTAGGCGTCGCCGGTCTGCGCGCTCATGCGCCCGAGGAAGTGGTCGACCTCCTCGCCCAGCTCCACGTAGCCGAGCGCCGCGCCCGCGTGCGACATCGGCCGGACCACGCGCAGCGCGAACGCGGTCTGGCCGAGCTCCATGCCCGCCCCGCGCGCGCCCGACTCGACCGCCTGCGCGAGCGTGGCGCGCCCCACCACGTCGCCGTGCTGCTCGGGCTTGTGGACGCGCAGGAAGCAGGTCCGCGCCGGCGCCGGGTCGAGGAAGTACCAGTGGGTGATGTCGTGCTGCGCGCGGAGCCCGGCGAACACCGGCGCCGCGAGCGCCAGCAGCCGCTCGCGATCGCGCGCCGCGAACGCCTCGGCGTACGCCGGGTTCGCGGCCAGCGCGGAGAGCGTCGCGTCCAGCTTCTCCACGTCGGCGCGCTGCATGGCGGCGAACGTCCCGCCCGCCGCGCGGATGGCCTCGGCGCCCACCAGCCGCACGTTGCGCTCGGCGGCGTTCCGCACCACCGCGGCGACCGCGAGCGCCACCAGCGCGAGCGCGGCCACGATGGCGAGGACCAGCTTCGTCTTGATCGAGACGGCCTTCATGTCGGGACCCCCGCGCTACGGGATGGGCTCGCCCAGTACCTGCCGCGCCACGCGGCGGAGGGCGTCGATCTTGGCCTCGTCGTCCGGCGTGGCCTCCTCGACCATCGCCAGCGAGAAGCCCACGTGGATCGCGATGAGCCCCTTGGTCTTGAAGACCGGCAGGTTCTTGCGCGCGATCACGGCGTCGATCTGGCGGACGGTGTCGTACAGCTTCCCCATCGTTCGCTCCCCGCCGGCACCGAGGGCCGGCCGGGCGACCCATTGCCAGCGGGGTGCCGCGCACCCGCGGAGGGATGACGCAGGGTTGGATGGATCCCCTACCGGGACGGCCCCACCCAGGGGTGGTGCGGCACCTGCGCGGCCGCGCACACCCGCCCGGCGCGCGCCCACGTCGCACCGGCTTGCGCTCCCCACCGCGGCGCGCGAGATCTCCGGGCGTCGCTCGGCCCCACCGGAGGACGCACATGCCCCAGGACGCTCCCGCCGGACTCGCGCCCGGCTTCCTCGTCGCGGCGCCGGCGCTGGCGGACCCGAACTTCAACGGCTCGCTCGTGCTCATGGCCGAGCACCACGCGCAGGGTGCGCTCGGCTTCGTGGTGAACCGGCCCGGGCCCATCACGGTGGCGGACGTGCTCGGCGGGCTGGACGCGGGGCTGCGGGAGCGCGCCGAGGGCGCCGGGCGGGCGGACGACCTGGTGCTGGTGGGCGGGCCGGTGCAGCCGGAGCGGCTCTGGATCCTGTTCCGGCCCGGGCCGGCGGCGCCGGAGGAGGGCGCGGTGGCGCTGGGGGCCGGGCTCGCGCTGGGCGGCTCGCGCGAGTTGCTGGAGGCGCTGGTGCGCGCGCGCGACCCGGGGCCGTACCTGCTGCTGCTCGGCTACGCCGGCTGGGCGCCGCTCCAGGTCGAGCGCGAGGTCGGCGAGGGCGCGTGGGTGCCCCTGCCGCTGCAGGGCGACCTCGTGTTCGACGTGCCCATGGAGAAGCGCTGGGAGACCGCGGTGCGGCGGCTCGGGCTCGATCCGGCCGGCTTCCTGGTGGGCGGCGGCGGCGCCGAGGCCTGAGGGCCTTCACCGCGCGTCTACGCCGCCTCCCAGGCCAGCTCGCACTCCGCGTCGAGCCCGCTGGTCTGGCGCGCCTCGGTGCGGATGTCCTTCGCCCCGACCCGCTCCAGCACCGCGGTGAACACCCCGCAGTGGAACGGCGGCGCGAGCAGCTCGCGGCGGAACGTGACGCGGGCCCGGCGCTCGCCGGTCCACTCCAGCCGCCGCTCGCCGTAGCTCACCGCGCCCTTGTAGGCGCTCGGGACGTTCGCGAGCAGCTGGCGCGCGCCGCCCGCCTCCGAGAGCGCCAGCATGGTCTTGCCGACCATCGAGTCGAGCACCATCCCGCCGGCGCGGTGCCCGATCCGGAAGAACGCCTGCTGCTCGCCGCCGAGCCGCCCGCCGATCCGGTCCGCGACCGCCGCCGCGAGCGCCAGGAAGTCGGTCACGGGGTAGCTGAAGAACTCGACCCGGCTCGCCTTGCCGGTGGGGTCGCAGGCGCGCGCGGCCTCGTCGCCGGCCACCTCCCGCACCACCGCGAACAGCGCGTTGAAGACGAGCCCGCGGACGGTGTCGTCGCTGCGGGCGGCGGCGATGCGGGCCTCGAGGTCCTGTCGATCGACGGGCATGGACCGGGCAGTCTGCCCCAGGCGGCGGGGTGTCGGGCAGAGACCCGCGCGGGATGAGCGCGGATTTCCGCACGATTCCTTGACTCCACCCGACCGTCCGTTCAGTATCCGGACGTTCAGGTCCGGCGGCCCCGGTGTCAGGGGGCGCTGGTAGGGGAAGGGAAGTCACGCAGCAGAGGTCGCCGGGAGCGCCCTTCACACAGGCCACGGCGAGCGGGGCCGAACGGATCGACCCCGCGCCAGGCGCGGCGCGCCCTACAAGGAGACGAAAGATGCCCGTGGGACCGGAGAAGGAGAAGGCGATCGAGCTGGCCGTCGCGTCGATCGAGAAGGCGTTCGGCAAGGGCTCGATCATGCGCCTCGGCAACGAGGACGCGCTGGTGAAGGACGTCCAGGCGGTCTCGACCGGCGCGGTCTCGCTGGACATCGCGCTCGGCGTGGGCGGCTTCCCGCGCGGCCGCATCATCGAGATCTACGGCCCGGAGTCCTCCGGCAAGACCACGCTGGCGCTGCACGCGATCGCCGAGGCGCAGCGGCGCGGCGGCATCGCCGCGTTCGTGGACGCCGAGCACGCGCTCGACGTGGGCTACGCCCGCAAGCTGGGCGTGCGCACCGACGACCTGCTCATCTCGCAGCCCGACAGCGGCGAGCAGGCGCTCGAGATCGTCGAGACCCTGGTCCGCTCGGGCGCGATCGACGTGCTGGTGGTGGACTCGGTGGCGGCGCTCGTGCCCAAGGCCGAGCTCGAGGGCGAGATGGGCGACGCGCACATGGGCGTGCAGGCCCGCCTCATGAGCCAGGCGCTCCGCAAGCTCACCGGCACCATCTCCAAGTCCGCGACCATCGTCATCTTCATCAACCAGATCCGCATGAAGATCGGCGTGATGTTCGGGAACCCGGAGACCACCACCGGCGGCAACGCGCTCAAGTTCTACGCGTCGCAGCGGCTCGACATCCGCCGCATCGGGGCCATCAAGGACGGCGACTCCGTCATCGGCAACCGCACCCGCGTGAAGGTGGTGAAGAACAAGGTCGCCCCGCCGTTCAAGGAGGTCGAGTTCGACATCATGTACGGCCAGGGCATCAGCCGCGAGGGCGACGTGCTCGACCTCGCCTCGAACGAGAACATCGTCGAGAAGAGCGGCACCTGGTTCAGCTTCGGGGGCGAGCGCATCGGCCAGGGGCGCGAGCAGGCGAAGGCGTTCTTCCGCGAGCACCCCGAGATCCTCCAGCAGATCGAGTCGCGCCTGTTCGAGAAGTTCGGCATCCACCGCGGCCCGGTGGCCGTCCCCTCCCCGCCGGCGGAGGAGCCGGTCGAGGAGCGGAAGCCCCGCGCCAAGGCGAAGTGATCCGCAACGCCCTCGCCCGCCCCCACGGGCGAGGGAGCCGCGACCGCGGCCCGGTCGGGCCGGCCTCGAGAGAGGCCGGCCCGCTTCGTCTCTGCCTCGCGCACCACACCGCGCGGCCCGGCACGTCTCGGCGCCCGCCCGCACGGCGGGGGATCCGCCGGGTGGGCAAGCGGGCGAGGGGCGAACCGGGTTAGACTCCCGCCCTTCCGGAACCGACGTGGCGAAGGCCCTCAGCGACAAGAGCTGGCTCGAGCACCTCCTCGCGGAGGAGCTGAAGCAGCACGACCCCGAAGCGGCCCGCGCGCGGCTGCCGGCCGACGTGCGCGCGGCGGCCGAGGCCAGGGGCGACCTGCTCCCGGCGGCGCGCCTGCTGGTGGCCCGCTCGCTGCGTCGGCGGCGGCTCTGCGCCGAGGCCCCGCCGCCCGAGGACGCGTTCCTCGACGAGGTCCGCACGCACGTGGGGCTGGCGCTCGACCTCGCGCTGCTGCGCGGCGAGCCGTTCCTGCGCACGCGCCAGCGCGCCGAGATCGCGGCGTTCCTGGCGGCGGCGCTCGGCCTCGACGCGCTCGCGCTGGAGGTCGAGCCGGAGCAGCCGGGCGGGTCCACCGACCGGGCCGTGGAGCGCGCGATCCGCGGCGCCGCCGAGGCGCTCCAGGCCCGGGCCTACCCGGCCGGCGATCCCGTCTCCGGCCTGCCGCTCCACCCCGGCGCGACCGCGATCCTCCGGCGGCGGCTCGCGCGCGTGGTGCTCGGCTTCCACCGCGCCGGCCGGCTCGACCCCGAGGCGCTGGCGCGCCACGGCGCCTACGCCGCGCGCGAGTCGGTGCTGCTCGCCGAGGCGCTCTCCGGCCTGCTGCTCTCGGCCGGCTCCGACGGCGAGCGCGCCCGCGGCGTGCGGGTGCGCCAGCTCCCCCGGCTCGGCCTCTCGCGGGTCGAGCTGCGCGACGCGCGACGCGTGGTGGCGTCCCCCCGCGCCCCCGAGGAGCTGGCCGCGGCCGCGCCGGAGCGGGTGCGTCCGTTCCTGCTCGAGCAGCTCCTGCTGGCGCAGCTCCGGGTGCGGCTCGACGGCGACGCGACGCGCGGCTGGATCGAGCGGTTCGCCACGGCGGCCGGGCTCGACGCGCAGGCGGTCGCCACCGCGCAGGTGGAGGCGGCCGCGCAGCACTGCGATCACGAGGTCTGGTTCGAGGCGTTCGACGAGGGCGGCGTCCCGGTCGACTGGCAGGTGCTCGCCGACGAGTGGGAGTCGGTGGCGGACCACGTGGTCGAGCGCGTCTCCACCGCGGTCACCGACAACCTGGGCTCGCTGGCGACGGAGATCCGCGAGACCGGCGAGCTGGGCGGGCTGCTCGCGAAGGCCGCCGCCGGGAAGAAGCTCGACGCGGCCGAGAAGCGCAAGGTGAAGGCGCAGCTCATCGACCTCGCCAAGGCGGTGCCCGCGCTCGCCATCTTCGCGGCGCCCGGGGGCATGCTGCTGCTGCCGCTGCTCGCGAAGCTGCTGCCCTTCAACCTGATGCCGAGCGCCTGGGACCGTCCCCCGCGCGGGGACGGCGCGCCCGCTCGCCCCAGCGCGAAGCCCGGCGCCGGAGCCGCGGAAGGCGCCGCCGCGCCCGCGAAGGCGCCGGGCAAGGCCGGCGGCCGCAAGCGCGAGCCGGCCTGAGGGCCGCGCGACGCTCGGGATGAGCGGACGGAGCCGAAGCACCGGAGCCGCTCACCCCGAGCCTGTCGAGGGGTGAGCGGATGGCGAGGGCCGCGGCCTACTTCGCCGCCGGCCGCTTCAGCCGGAGCGCCAGCCGCAGCGCGTCCTCGTTCACGCCGGCGGTGAGCGTCCGGCCGCGGTCCTGCGCGACCGTCCGGTCGATCGCCGCCGCCACCTGTGCGGCGTCCGCGCCGAGCGGCTCGCGCGCCGCGATCCAGCCCAGCCCGAGCACCGCCGCGTGGCGCGCGGCGACGGCCGCGTCCCCGTCCACCGGGCGCGCGATGGCGTCGGCGAGCGCGCGCGCGTGCGCGGCCCCTCCGGCGCGGCCCACCTCCAGCGCGGCGCGATCGCGCACCGCCGGATCGGGATCGGCGAGCTTGCCCGCCCAGCAGGCCGCGTCCTGGCAGGCGGCCGCGGCGGCCAGGCGCGCCTTCATCCCGGCGAGCGCCTCGCCCTCCTGCGCAGGGCAGCCGTTGCCGCAGGCGCGGATGGCCTCCTCCACCACCGCCGCCTCCGGCGCGCCGCCCAGCCGCGACAGCGCCGCGAGCGGCGCCTCGCGGACGCGCCACGCGCCCGCCGCGGCGGCCGCGCGCAGCGCCGGCAGCGCCGCCGGGTCTCCGATCCACGCGAGCGCCTCGCAGTAGCGGTCGCGCGCGTCCGGGTCCGGCTCGCGGGCGACGAGGTCGGCGAGCGGCTTCACCGCCTCGCGCGCGCGCAGGCGGCCGAGCGACTCCGCCGCGAACGCGCGCACGTACACGCCGACGCGGGGATCCGGATCGCGGTAGGCGAGGCGCGCCACCAGGGCCGGCACGGCGTCCGGGCCGCCCACGTCCCCGAGCACCTGCGCCGCCTTCGCGTACAGCGCGCCGCTCACCACGCCGCGCGTGCGCGCCCAGTCCTGCAGCGCCGCGTCCTTGCCCTCCAGCACCGCCAGCAGCGGCGCGGCCATGGGCCGGCCGATCTGGGCCGCGGCGAACGCCGCCTCCGGGAAGAACGTGACGCCCGGGCGCTCCTCGAACAGCATCCGGAGCACCACCGGGCCGGCCCGGGCGTCGCCGATCCGGCCCAGCGCCAGGATGGCGCGCTTCGCGGTGAACGGCTCGACCTCGGTCGAGGTGGCGATGCGCACCAGCGTGCCGATGGCGGCCGGGTCGCCGATCTCGCCGAGCGCGTCCACCGCCGCCACCTGCGTGTAGCCGTCCGGCGACGCGGTCAGCTCCACGAGCGCCGGCACCGCCTCGCGCGCCCGGAGCGCGCCGAGCGCGGTGGCGACGTGCCGGTTCGCGTCGCGGGTGTCGCGGTCCTGCGCGGCGCGGTCCACCGCGTCGAGCAGCGGCTTCACCGCGGCCGGGTCGCCGATCTCGCCGAGCGCCACCGCCGCCTCCCCGCGGGCCCGGGGCGCCTGCTTCAGCACCTCGACGAGGTACGGCACGGCCGCGCGGCGGTCGCCCGGCGCCTTGCGCACCTGCGCGAGCGCCTCGAGCTTCTCGTCGGTGCGGCTCCGGCTGGCCGCCCGCCTGGCCCATCCCTCCGCGTCCTTCGGGCTTCCACAGGCGGTGACGAGCAGGCAGGCGAGCAGGGCGGCGGCGCGGCGCAGCGTCATCATGGGCAGCTCCTCGGCTCCGGGGGACGGCGTTCAGCGGCCGGCGGCGCCCTGGCGGGGCGCCGGAACGGCGATGGGGGTGAGCTCGGGATCGTCGAGCGCGAGCGCGGCGCGCCGCTCGCGGGCGGCGGCGGCGAGCGCCTCGATGGCGGGGGCGAGCTCGGGGGCGTGGGCCTCGGCCGCGCGCATCCGCTCCACCGCGGCCTCGAGCACGGCGGCGTGGCGCGCCTCGCGCGCCTTCATGGCGTCCACCGCCTCGAGGAAGGTGCGGAAGAACGCCTTCAGCTCGTCCCCCCGCCGAAGGGTCCGCATGCGCGGGAAGCGCCCCTGCGCCATGATGGAGAGGTAATGGCCCATCACGAACACCGGCCCGGCCACGCGGTGCGTGATCACGATGCCGAGCAGGCCGAGCGCGCCCGAGAGCAGCAGGGCGATGCCGGCGAACGCGGCCAGCAGCAGGCGGTCGCTGCGGGCGATGAGCGCGCGCGTGTCGGCGTCCTGCGGCAGGAGCGCGGTGGCCTGCGCGTGGGCCTGGTGCAGCCACAGGCCGAACGCGATCGCCACCACCAGCCCCGCGCCGGCCATGGTCAGCGCGTACTTGAGCTGGAACCCGCGATCGAGCAGGAAGTGGCGCCGCGCGTGGCCCGCGCCGGAAGGGCTCGCGGGGGAGACCTCGGACATCGTGCGTTCCCCTTTCCGCCTGGGCCCGCCTGGACGCCGACCGGGCCGGGCGATTCTACCGCGCGAGCGACCCCCCGCAACGCGGCGCGGCCGCTCCATGTCGGCGCGGCGGGGACAAGGTGTGCGCAGGGCGGACCGCCCGGAGGGCGCCGCGCGTGAGCGCGCGCAGGCCGCTCGCGGCCGCCTGCGAGGCGGTGTACCGCGCCGCCCTGGCGCGCACCGCCGCCGCGCGGCTGGTGACGGAGGCGCTGGCGCGCGAGGCGCTCCCGCCCGGTCCGGTGCGCGTCGCGGCGCTCGGCAAGGCCGCCGCGCCCATGCTGGAGGCGGCGCTGGCCACGCTCCGCGGGCGCGCGCGCGATCCGCTCTGCGTGCTGCCCGAGGGCGCGCGGCCGCCGATGGCGCCGGGCGCCCGCTGCATCGCCGCAGGCCACCCGCGGCCCACCGCCGGCTCGCTCGAGGCGGGGCGGGCGCTCCTCGACTGGGCGGGCGCGGGCGGCGGCGCGCCGGCGCTGGTCTTGCTCTCCGGCGGCGGCAGCGCGCTGGCGGTGGCGCCCGCGGAGGGCGTCGCGGCGGAGGAGAAGGCGGAGGCGATCGCCGCGCTCATGCGCGCCGGGCTCACCATCCAGGCGCTGAACGCGGTGCGCAAGCACCTCTCGCGGCTGAAGGGCGGCCAGCTCGGCGCGCGGCTCGCGCCCGCCGACGTCCGCGTGCTGGTGCTCTCCGACGTGCCCGGCGACGACCTCTCGGTGATCGCCTCCGGCCCGCTCGCGCCGGATCCGAGCACGTTCGGCGAGGCGCTCGCGGCGGTGCACGGCGCGGGCGCGGCGCTGCCGGACCCGGTGCGGGCGCGGCTCGAGGCGGGCGCGCGCGGCGCGCTGCCGGAGACGCCGAAGCCCGGCGACCCGCGCCTCGCCGGCGTGCAGCACCGGCTGCTGGCCGGCCCGGTGGACCTGGCGCGCGCCGCCGCGGAGGTGGCGCGCGGGATGGGCATGGAGGCGGCGGTCGACCCCGTCCCGCTCACCGGCGACGTGGTGTCGGTCGCGGCGCGGCTGGCGCTCTGGGCGCGCGAGCGGGCGGGCCGTCCCGGCGCCCGCGGGCCCCGGCTGCTCGCGCTCGGCGGCGAGCCCACCATCCGCGTCCCCGCCGCCGCGGCCGCGCCCGAGGGCGGGCGGGCGCAGCACCTGGCGCTCCTCGCCGCCGCCGGGCTGGACGGCCTCCCGGCGGCGCTGCTCGCGGCCGGCTCGGACGGGCGCGACGGTCCCACCGGGCAGGCCGGCGCGGTGGTGGACGGCGAGAGCGCGGGGGAGGCCGCGCGCCGCGGGATCGACCTGGCGCGGGCGCTCGCCGAGGCCCGCTCCGGCCCCGCCGCCGTGGCGCTCGGCGCCGCCATCCCGCGCTTCGAGACCGGGACGCACCTGTGCGACCTGGTGCTGGTCGCGGTGGAGTGAGGGCGGGTCCGGCCGCGTCCGGTTGGCGCTCGATCTCGCGCCCTCGCCCGCGTATACAGGGGCGGCCATGCGCATCGCCTTCCTCGGCACCCCCGCCTTCGCGGTCGCCGCGCTCGACGCGCTGGACTGGGCCGGCCACGCGCTCGTGACCGTGGTGGCGCAGCCCGACCGCCCGGCCGGCCGCGGCCAGGCGCTGCGCGAGCCGGCCACCAAGGCCTGGGCGCGCGCGCGCGGCGTCCCGGTGCTCCAGCCGGAGAAGGTCCGCGACGGGACGCTCGCCGCCGCGCTGCGGGCGCTCGCGCCCGACGCGCTGGTGGTCGCCGCCTACGGCCGGATCCTGGGCAAGGACCTGCTCACGCTCGCCCCGCACGGCGCCATCAACGTGCACGGCTCGCTGCTCCCGCGCTGGCGCGGCGCGGCGCCCATCCAGTGGGCGGTGGCCGAGGGCGAGCGCGAGACCGGCGTCACCATCATGCAGATGGACGAGGGGCTCGACACCGGCGACGTCCTGCTGCAGCGCGCGCTCGAGATCCGCGAGGACGACACCTCGGAGACGCTGGCGCCGCGGCTGGCGGCGCTGGGCGGCGAGGCGCTGGTCGAGGCGCTCCGCCTGCTCGAGGCCGGCGCGATCGTGCCGGTGCGCCAGGACGCGGCGCAGGCCACCCTGGCGCGCATCCTCGAGAAGGAGGACGGGCGCATCGCCTGGACCAGCCCGGCGCGCCGCGTCTCCGACCGGCTGCGCGGCTTCACGCCCTGGCCCGGCGCGTTCACCACGCTGGAGGGCCGCACGCTGAAGGTGCTGGAGGCGCGGCCGGGCGCGGACGCGGAGGCGCCCGCGGGCGAGCCCGGCGAGGCCGAGGTGGTCCCCGGGCGCGGGCTGGCGGTCGCGTGCGGCGGCGGCACCGCGCTGCTCGTCACGCGCGTGCAGCTCGAGGGCAGGCCGGCGCAGTCGGCGCTCGACCTCGCGAACGGCCTGCGCAGGAAGCGCTTCCGGCTGGGCACCTGATGGCCGGCCGCCCCACGAACCCGGCCGCGGGCGCGCGCGGCATCGCGTTCGACGTGCTCCGGCGCGTCGAGGAGGGCGGCGCGTACGCGTCGCGCGCGCTCGACGCCGCGCTCGGCGCGGCCGGCGCGCTCGATCCACGCGAGGCGGGGCTCGCCACCGAGCTGGTCTACGGGACCCTGCGGCGGGCGCTCGCGCTCGACGCCGCGCTGGCGCCGCACTCCCGCCGCCCGCTCGCCGAGCTGGACCCGGCCGCGCGCGTGGCGCTGCGGCTCGGCGCCTACCAGCTGCTCGTGCTCGGCACGCCCGCGCACGCCGCCGTCGGCGAGACGGTGGCGCTCGCGAAGGCGGTGGACCACGGCCGCGCCGCCGGGTACGTGAACGCGGTCCTCCGGTCGCTGTCGCGCGCGGCGCGCTTCCCGGACCCGCCGGCGCTCGAGGCGGACCCGGCCGGCCACGTCGCCGCGGCCGAGGCGCTGCCGCGCTGGGTGGCGGAGGAGTGGGTGGGCTGGCTGGGCGCCGGCGAGGCGCTGGCGCTCGCCCGGGCCATGAACGCGCCCGCCCCGCTGTGCGTGCGCACGCCGGATCGCGAGGCGCTGCTCGCGCGCGCCCGCGCCGCCGGCCTCGCCGCGGCGCCGGCCGCCCGCGCGCCGGGCGGGGTGGTGCTCACCGGCGCGTCGGTCGGCGAGCTGGCCCGCGCGGCCGGCGGCGTGCCGTTCCAGGTGCAGGACGAGGCCGCCCAGCTCGTGACGCTCCTCGCGGCGGGCGACCTGGCCGGCCGGCCTGCCCGCGTGCTCGACGCCTGCGCCGCGCCGGGCGGCAAGGCGTTCCACCTCGCCGAGCTGCTCGGGCCCGGCGCCGAGGTGGTCGCGATCGAGCTCCACCCGCGCAAGGCCGACGAGCTGGCGCGCGAGGCCGCCCGCCGCGGGCTCGCGGCGGTCCGGGTGGTCTGCGCCGACGCCGGGAAGCCCATCCCCGGGCTCGAGCCCGGGAGCTTCGACGCGGTGCTGGTGGACGCGCCCTGCGCCGGCCTCGGCACGCTCCGGCGCCACCCCGAGCTGAAGCTGCGCCGCGCGCCCGGGGACCTGCCGCGCATGGCCGCGCTCCAGCGCAAGATCGCCCTGAACGCGGCGCGCTACGCCCGGCCCGGCGCGCCGGTCGTCTACTCGATCTGCTCGCTCTCCCGCGCCGAGGGGCCGGAGGTGGTCGAGACGCTGCTCGGCGAGGGCTTCCGCCGCGCCCCGCCGCCCGCCGGCTTCCCGGCCGACGTGCTCGACGCGCGGGGCGATCTCCTCACCCTCCCGAGCCGCCACGGGACCGACGGCTTCTACGCCGCGCGGCTGGTGCGGGACGTGCCCTCCAGCGACTAGGATCGCCCCATGCCCCTGCCCATCCGCATCGCCCCGTCGATCCTCTCCGCCGACTTCGGCCGGCTCGCCGAGGAGGTCCGCGCGGTCGAGGCCGCCGGCGCCGACGTGATCCACGTGGACGTGATGGACGGCCGGTTCGTGCCGAACATCACCATCGGCCCGCTGGTGGTGGAGGCGGTGCGCAAGGTCACGAAGCTCCCGGTGGACGCGCACCTCATGATCGTCGAGCCGGAGAAGTACGTGGAGGCGTTCGCGAAGGCGGGCGCCGACCTCGTCTCGGTGCACGCCGAGGTCTCGCCGCACCTCCACCGCACGCTGCAGGCCATCCGCGCCGCGGGCGCGCGCCCGGCGGTGGCGCTCAACCCGTCCACCGACCTCACCGCCGTCGAGTACGTGCTCGGCGACTGCGAGATGGTGCTCGTCATGACCGTCAACCCGGGCTTCGGCGGGCAGAAGTACATCGAGGCCTGCACCGAGAAGGTCCGCCGCCTGCGGGCCATGGCGGACGCGCGCGGGCTGGCGCTCGAGATCGAGGTGGACGGCGGCGTGAAGCCGGAGACCGCCGCCAAGGTGGCGGCCGCGGGCGCGAACGTGCTCGTCGCCGGCACGGCCGTGTTCGGTGCGCCGGACTACCGCCAGGCCATCGCGGGCATCCGCGCCGCCGCGGAGCGCGGCCGCGGCTAGTCGTCCTCGACCGGCTCGACCCGGACGCGCACCACGCCGTCCTCGACCATGCCGAGCTTGCGGGCCGCCGCGTAGGACAGGTCCACCACCCGGCCGCCGGCGAACGGGCCGCGGTCGGTGACCTTCACCACCACGCTCTTGCCGGACTCGAGCGACGTCACCTTGAGGCGCGTGCCGAACGGCGCGGTCCGGTGCGCGCAGGTCATGGCGTGCATGTCGAAGCGGCTGCCGCTGGCGGTCCGCCGCCCGTGGTGCCGCTTGCCGTAGTAGCTCGCGAGGCCGACCTGCTCGCCCGATCGCGCGGGCGCCTCGGCGGCGCGGGCCGGCTCGCCGCCGCCGGGACCGCCGCCGGCCTCGCGCGCGGGTCCGTGCGCGCAGGCGGCCGCGGCGCAGAGCGCCACCGCCGCCGCGCGGAGCGCGCGCCCGCTCACGCGGTGCGCCTCCCTCGGAAGGTGCGCTGCACCTCGGGGTGGTCCGCGATGAGCGTCAGCGCCTCCTCGAGCAGCGTCCGGCCCGGCTCCATCTTGAACCAGGTCGAGGCACCCGACGGGTGCGGCAGCGGGATCACGTCGGTCTTCACGCCGTGGAAGTACGCACGCAGCGTGCGCCCGACCACGGCCGCGATGGGCTCCGTGTGGCCGAGCACCTCCTGGATGGCGAGGCGACCGACCGGGATCACCAGCCGAGGCCGGAGGATCTCCACCTCCCGCCGGACGAAACCCCGCCACAGCGCGCACTCGTCGGGCGTGGGCACGCGGTCGCCGCCGCCCGGCGCCTTGCCGGGGAAGCATCGCACCACGGCGGAGATGTAGACGCGCTCGCGGACCAGCTCCTCGCCGGCGCCGGTGGCGCGCTCCAGCCAGCGGAACAGCGTCTTGCCCGCGGTCCACGCGAACGGGCGGCCGAAGCGCGCCTCGTGCGGCCCGGGCGCCTGGCCGATGAGGAAGATCCGGCTCGCCACCGGCGGGCCGTGGATGGGCGGGCCGAAGCCGCGCGGCCGGAACGCCGCCACGTCGCGGAGCACCGCCTCGAGCGCGGTGACGGTCTTCGGGGGGCGCGGCACGGGGGGCCGAGCCTACCCGCACGGCGGCCGCGCGCCAACCGGCCCGGGTGCGCAGGCGTGCGTGCGTCTGCTACCCCTCGCGCCAGGGCTCCTCGCGCACCGAGTGGATCCAGCCCTCGCAGCGCGGGACGTTCGCGGGCACGCCCACGAACCCGAAGTGCCAGGCGGCCGCGGCGGCGGTGGCCGACAGCACCGCGTCGAGGTGCTCGCCGTCGCCGTCCTCGACGATCTGCGCCGCCTGCTCCATCTCGAACTCGAGCTTGGCGGCGTGGCGCAGCGTGCGGAGGATCTTCGCGCGGGTGGAGGAGCGCGCGACGCCGTCGCGCTCGTCGTCGCGGTACGTGCACACCCCGCACATCGCGCGCGCCACGTGGCCCGGGCGCACCTCGACCACGAGCGGCTTGCCGGCGGCCGGCGGATCCCAGGGCAGGAAGGCGGCGGTGGCGCGGGCCATGGTGCACAGGCCGAAGAAGGTCTGCCGGAACGCGCGCGCGCTGGTGGGGGTGGCCGGCTCGGCGCGGTAGCAGTCGGTGAAGCGCGGGCGGTCCTTCCCGAGCTCCGCGCGCAGCCGCGCCGCGCCCTCGGAGAAGTCGCCGCCCTGCCCGAGGAAGCGCTCCTCGAGGTTGCGGCCCAGCACCGCCGGGCCGCGGATGGCCTGCCGCAGCAGGCCGAGCTGGCGCAGGTGGGTCTCGGAGAGCGAGAGCGCGAAGTCCACGCCCAGGGTGAGGCGCCCCTCGGCCCAGCGCGTCTCCTCCGCCAGCCAGGCGGCGAAGCGCGCCTGCACGTCGCGGCGGCCGGGCGCGTCGGTGAACGGGCGCCACAGGCGCGTCAGGCGCGCCCGCTCCGGCTCGCACTCGATCTTGGCGGCGAGGATCTGGTTGCCGGCGCCCTCGATCCCGCTCCAGCGCAGCCCGATGACCACGCCGCGCTCGGGCAGCCCGATCCTGGGCGGCGACGCCCTGCCATAGACGGCACCCGAAGCGGTGGATGGCTCGTTCTCGTTTGGCATGGCGTTCGCTGCGTTTATCGCCCGGTTCCGGCGGGTGTCAACGCTGCGCCCGACCCCCGCCCCGGATTCACGCGCGGGGGCGGCGGAACCGGACCCTCGGTACGACCGGCGCGCCCACGCGCCCCCGTTCGTTCGGGCCCTGCCGGGACGCAGCGCCCGGTGCACGGCCGAGCGCTCAGGGGGTTCCCTCTACGGGCCGCCGTGCTCAGAGTACGGGCGAACATGGCTTCCCCCGCTCGCATCCTCGTCGTCGAAGACGACGTCGCCATCCGGGAAACGATCGCCGAGCTGCTGCAGGAAGAGGGCTACGCGGTCAGCTGCGCCTCGAACGGCGCGGAGGCGCTGGACCGGCTCGCCGCGGTCGATCAACCGCCCAACCTGATCGTGCTCGACCTGATGATGCCGATCATGGACGGCTGGGCGTTCCGCTCGGTCCAGCGCGAGGATCCGCGCCTCTCCGCGATCCCCGTGCTCGTGCTCTCGGCGGGCCACGGCGGCGACAGCCGCGCCGTCGCCAACCTGGCCGCCGAGGCATTCCTCCCGAAGCCGTTCGACCTGGCGAGCTTCGTGGACGCGGTGCACCGGCTCTGCTGACCTCGGCGCGGGCGCGCGCCGCCGCGCGCGCCCCGAGCAGCGCCGCCAGGATCGTCGCGAACACGTACGGGCGCAGCGCGTCCGCCTTCACGCGCCAGACGAAGTGCACCACGCCGAGCGCGGCCACGGCGTAGACCAGCCGGTGCAGCCGCTTCCAGCGCGCGTACCCGAGGCGCCGGACCCAGCGGTCGGTGGACGTGACCGCGAGCGGCACGAGCAGCAGCCAGGCGACGAACCCGACCGCCATGAACTTCCGCTTCAGCACGTCCTTCGCGAGCACGTGCAGGTCGAAGAACTGGTCCACGCCCACGTACCAGCACAGGTGCAGCGTGGCGTACGCGAACGTGAACAGGCCGAGCATGCGCCGCACCCGCACCGGCCAGGCGAGGCCGAGGAGGTCGTGCGCCGGCGTGGGCACGAGCGAGAGCGTGAGCAGCGTCAGCGTCCAGAAGCCGAGCCGGTTGAGCACCGCCTCGATGGGGTTCGCGCCCAGCCCGCCGGTGAACGCGTCCCAGGCGAGCTTCGCGAGCGGGAGGCAGCAGGCCGCGAAGGTGAGCGCCTTCAGGAGGCGGATGCGGGCGCGCGTCACGGCGGGTCAGTAGTTCTTGCGCAGGTCGAGGCCGGCGTAGAGCGGCGCGACCTCGGCGGCGTAGCCGTTGAACGGCAGCGTCTTGCGGCGGAAGAACTCGCCGATGCGCCGCTCGCGCGCCTGGCTCCAGCGCGGGTGGTCCACCTCGGGGTTCACGTTCGCGTAGAAGCCGTACTCGTCCGGCGCGGCGTCGTTCCAGGTCGTGTGCGGCCGGTCGGCGAGGAAGGTGATCCGCACGATCGACTTCGCGCCCTTGAACCCGTACTTCCACGGCACCACCAGCCGGAGCGGCGCGCCGTTCTGCCCGGGCAGCGCGCGGCCGTAGAGCCCGACGGCGAGCAGCGCGAGCGGGTGGGTGGCCTCGTCGATGCGGAGCGCCTCCACGTACGGCCACGGCAGCACCGGGCGGCGCTGGCCGGGGAGCTGGTCGCGATCGAGCAGCGTCTGGAACGCGACGTACTTCGCGCGGGAGGTCGGCTCGAGGCGGCGCACCAGGTCGGCGAGCGGGAAGCCCACCCACGGGATCACCATGGACCAGGCCTCCACGCAGCGCATCCGGTAGACGCGCTCCTCCGGCGGGAACATGCGGACGAGCGCGTCCACGTCGAGCGTCTGCGGCCGCTTCACCTCGCCGGCGATGGTGACGGTCCACGGGCGGGCACGGAGCGAGCCGGCGTTGCGCGACGGGTCCTCCTTGGAGGTCCCGAGCTCGTAGAAGTTGTTGTAGCCGGTGACCGAGTCCCAGGGCGTGGGCGTCTCGCCGCCGGCCTGGTCGACCCGGCGCGCCACCTGCAGGGCCGCGCCGCTGGGCTCGCCGGCCCGCGCGCCGCGCGCGACGAGCAGCCCCACCGCGCCCGCGGCGCCGAGCGCCAGGAACTCCCGCCGCCGGAGGTAGAGGGCCTCCGGGGTCGCCTCCCGCTCCGCCATGTCCGGCCGCCAGCGCGCCATCGACGCCCTCGCTCTCCGCCGGGAGGTACGCGCCGCCCGGCGGCGGGTTGCATAATGGCCCGGAGATGCCCCTGCTGCGCTGCCACGGCGCCCTGGACGAGCTCGCGATGTGGGGCGAGGACCGGCGCCGCCGCGCCCCGGTCCCGTTCCGCGGGGCGGACGGCGCGCCGCTCGACTGCTTCGGGCCGCTCCCGCCGCTGCCGGCGCCGCCGGGCCCGTCCGGTCCGTGGCGCGCGCCGTCGCCGCGGCCCTGCCCGGGCGACGCCGAGATGGCGGCGGTGGTGCGGCCGCCGGAGGGCCCGCGCCGCGGGACGGTCGTGCTGGTGCCGCCGTGGAAGCTCCCCCGCCTCGGCCTGGTGGCGCGCTGGGAGCGCGCGCTCGCCGCCGAGGGGCTCGCGTGCTGGACGCTGGTGCCGCCGCGGCACCTGCATCGCGCCGCGCCCGGCGTGCGGAGCGGCGAGGGGTTCGTCACGCCCGACGTCCCGGCCCTGCGGACCGCGATGGAGCAGCTCGTGCTCGAGATCCGCGTCCTCGTCGCGCTGGCCCGCGCGCAGGGTGGCGCGGCCGGCGTCTGCGGGCTCTCGCTGGGCGCGCTCGCGGCCGGGCTCGCCGCCACCGCGCCGGAGTCGCCGGACTTCGCCGCGCTGGTGGCGCCGCCCGTGGACCTCGCCGCGGTGTTCGAGGGGACGCGGATCGGCCGGCGCTACCTGGGCCTGGCGCGCCGCGCCGGGGCGCCGCCGCCGCCGGCGCCGGAGCTCGCCGCGATGCTGGCGCCGTTCCGGCCGGACGCGCGGCCGCCCACCGCGGGGCGGGTGCTGGTGGTGACCGGCGAGGCGGACCGGATCGCGCTCCGGCCGGGCGCGGAGGCGCTGGCGGAGCGCTGGGGCGCCGCGCGGGAGCGCTTCCCGCGCGGGCACCTCACGCTCATTTTCGGGTGCGCCGCGGCGCGCCGCGCGGTGGCGCGCTTCGCCGCCGCACGCTGACTACTTCTTCTTCGCGCCGCCGGCCTTGCACGCGTCGCGCGCGCCCTTCACCTCGTCGAAGAACGCGGCCGGCACGACCCCGCCGCGCACCACCGGCCAGGTCTTCTCCATGGCGGTGCGCCAGGCGGCCTGATCGCCCTTCTCCACCTGCAGCCCCTGCTTCTGCATGGCCGTGACGGCGTCGGTGTTGAGCCGCTTCACCTCGAGGTCCACCTTCTCGCCCAGCTCCTTGGCGATGGCGACGAGCTTGGCGCGGGTGTCCGCCGGGATCTTCTCCCAGGCGTCCTTGCGCACCAGCGTCGCGCCCATCATCCAGCTCCACGGCAGGTCCATCATGTGGCTCGCCTTCTCGTGCAGGCGGGCGGTGAGGACGTACAGCGGCACGTTCGGGATGCAGTCGATCATGCCGGTCTGCAGCGAGGGGACGATGTCGTTCGACGAGAGCACCACCGGCTTCAGCCCGGCCGCGCGGAACGCCTCCACGCTCTTCGGGTCGCCCTCCCAGGCCCAGATCTTCGCGTTCGCCATGTCCGCCGGCGAGCGGTGCGCCGAGGAGCAGAACAGGTGGATGGCGCCGATGCGGCTCCACTGCAGCGCGATCAGCCCGCGCTTCTCCAGCGCCGCCTCGAGCTGCGGCCGCATCTTCGCGAACGCGCACTCCATCTGCGCCTGGTCCTCGAACAGGAACGGGACCGAGAGCGCCTGCGGCTCGGGGATGACGTCGTGCATGCCGACGTTGGAGATGGCCGCGCCCTGGAGCTGGCCGATCCCCATCTTCCGGACCATGTCGCCCTCGCTGCCCTGGGCGCCGCCGGCGTAGATGCGGAGCCTCACCTGCCCGCCGGACGCCTGCTCCCAGCGCTGCGCCATCTCCTTCAGGATCTCGTGCCAGGTGGACCCCTGCGGCGCGAGCGTGCCGAGCTTGATGACCACGTTCTGGGCGCGGGCGGCCGGGGCGAGCGCCGCGAGGAGCGCGGCGAGGAGCAGCTTCTTCACGTGGGACTCCCGGGACTAGAGGAACAGATCGTCGACGTGGTCGAGCAGCGCGCGGGCGCGCCGCTGGGCCAGGATGTTGGCGAGCCGGTACTTCGGCTCGGCGTCCGGATCGGCGCGCACGACCTCCTCGAGGACGCGCGTGAACTCGGCCCGGTCCTGCTGCTGGACGAGGACGCCCTCCGCCCAGGAGACGAGCGGACCCAGCTTCTTGTTCATCGAGAGGGCGAGCGCCCGGTCCATGTGCGCCCTGGCCCTCCCCGCCCCGCCGCCCTGGGCGGCGCTGCGGGTGGCGTCGTAGGAGACGAAGAACTCGTGGATCGCCCCCTCGCCCCAGCGCTCGTCGAGCTCGAGCGCGCGCTCCATCATCGCGATCGCGACCGGCAGCTCGGCCACGAGCTGCATGTCGCCCTTGCCGTTCACGATGGCGAGCGTCCAGGCGGAGGCGGTCCAGTACAGCAGCGGGACGTCCTCCTTCTCGGCGCGCCGGAGCGCGCCCGCCACGTCGCGCCCGTCGCGGAGGCGGCGGGAGAGCTTCTCGTGGCGGACCTCCAGCCCGCGCAGCCCGTACTCGCGGGCGCGCAGGAAGAGCTTCTTCGCGCGGGCCCGGCCGGCGCGGGCCGCGTCGATGCGGCCGTCGAGGTCGGCCTGCTCGGCGTCCGCCTGCACGAACGCGTAGCCGTACTGGGTGAAGCTGCTGGTGAGCGCGGTGAGGAGCCCGACGTGCCGGGGGTTCTCCTCGAGGATCCCCTCCATCGTCTTCAGGCCGAACGGGACGGCGTCGCGCACCAGCTCCGGATCGTCGTCCGAGGCGTAGGAGGTGCCGCTCTGCGCGATCGCGTCCGCCGCGAAGGAGAGCGCGGCGCTCTTGCACCCGGCGAGCGGCGGCAGCGTGACCGCCAGTATGAGGGCGACGTGTGTACGGTTCACGCGGGATGGCCCGTCCGCGGAGGGATCGTGATAAGCGTGGGTACTCATAGATGCCCCTCCGTGAGGGGTCAATCGACTTTCGCGTGACCGCCCCAACCATCTCCAGCCACGGCGATCCGGAAGCGCAGGGCACGCGCATCGAGCGCGGCCTCGTCACGTTCCTGCTCGTGACGATGATCCTGCTGCCGGCCGCCTCCACCGTGTCGCGGCGCCTCCTCGGCCGGGAGCTGCCCGGCTCGGCCGTGCTCGCGCAGCACATCACCCTCTGGGTGGGCTTCCTCGGAGCGATGCTCGCCACCGCGAGCGGACGCCACCTCGCCCTGTCCACGCTCGATGTCATCCCGGTCGGCTGGCCCCGCACCGCGGCCTGGTTCCTCGGCCAGGCGGTCTCCGCCGCGGTGACCGCGCTGCTCGCCTGGGCGTCGCTCGAGCTGGTCAAGGTGGAGTGGACCGGCTTCGGGCAGGTCGCGTTCGGCATCAAGGTCGCCTGGAGCCAGCTGGTGATGCCGGTGGGCTTCGCGATCATGGCGCTGCGCTTCGCGTGGCGGGCCGGCGCGCCGTGCGAGTCGCTCCGCTGCTGGGGGCTGCGCGTCGCCGCCGCGCTGATCGCCGCGGGCGCCTTCCTGCTCGGCTCGGCCGTGCCCGGCCCCGCGCTCACCTGGATCCTGTCGATCCTGGTGCTGCTCGCGTTCCTGCTGGGCGCGCCGGTGTTCGTGGCCATGGCGGGCCTCGCCATGGTGCTGTTCTTCCGCGACGCGGGCGACCCGATCGCCATCGTCGCGGTCCCCACCGCCACGTTCAACCTGGTCTCGTCGGCCACGCTGCCCGCCATCCCGCTGCTCACCGCGGCCGGCTACGTGCTCGCCGAGGGCGGCGCGGCGCGCCGGCTGGTGCGCGCGTACAAGGGGATCTTCGGCTGGATGCCGGGCGGCGTCGCGGTGATGGCGACGTTCGTCTGCGCGCTGTTCACCACCTTCACCGGCGCGTCCGGCGTCACCAT
Source organism: Anaeromyxobacter sp. K (assembly GCF_000020805.1). Lineage (NCBI taxonomy): Bacteria > Pseudomonadati > Myxococcota > Myxococcia > Myxococcales > Anaeromyxobacteraceae > Anaeromyxobacter > Anaeromyxobacter sp. K. The sequence continues at coordinate 4,623,094 of NC_011145.1, forward strand.
CCTCGCGCTGGGCGGCCTGCTGCTCCCGGCGCTGCTCGAGGACGGCTACCCGGAGGACTTCTCGGTCGGCCTGGTCACGGCCGCCGGCTCGCTGGGCCTGCTGTTCCCGCCCTCGCTGCCGGTGATCCTGTACGGCGTGGTGGCGCAGGCGCCCATCGACCACCTGTTCATCGGCGGCCTGGTGCCGGGCCTGCTCATGATCGTCCTCGTGGCTGCGTACGGCGTGATCGTGGGCGTCCGCTCCCGCGCGCCGCGGCAGGCGTTCCACCCGCGCGAGGCGCTCGCCGCGCTGTGGGACGCGAAGTGGGACCTGGGGCTCCCGACGCTCGTCGTCGTGGCGGTGGGGTCCGGGTTCGCCACGGTGGTGGAGGCCGCCGCGCTCGCGGCCGCCTACGCGCTGGTGGTGGAGCTGCTCGTGTTCCGCTCGATCGGCCCGGTGCGCGACCTGCCGCGGGTGCTGGTCCACGCGTCCACGCTGGTGGGGAGCGTGGTGATCCTGCTCGGCACCGCGCTCGGCCTCACCTCCTGGTTCGTGGACGCGGAGATCCCCACCCGGCTGGTGGAGTGGATGACGGCGCACGTGCACTCGCCGGCGCTGTTCCTGCTCATGCTGAACGCGGTGCTGCTGGTGCTCGGCAGCGTGCTCGAGATCTACTCGGCCATCGTGGTGCTGGCGCCCCTGGTCGCGCCGCTCGGCGTCGCGTACGGCATCGAGCCCATCCACCTCGGCGTGGTGTTCCTCGCGAACCTCGAGCTCGGCTTCCTGTTCCCGCCCATGGGGCTCAACCTGTTCCTGTCGGCCTCGCGGTTCAACAAGCCGCTGCCGTACCTGTACCGCAAGGCGTTCCCGTTCCTGCTCATCATGAGCGCGGGCGTGCTCGCCATCACCTACCTGCCGGCCATCACCACCGGCGTGGTGGAGCTGCTGGCGCGGGACTAGGGAGGCGCCCGACCACGGTCGGGGGGACGCGCCACGGCGGCGATCAGGCCAGGCGCGATGCTCCGCCGGTGACGGCCGCGATCACCGCGTTCAGCGTCGCGAGCCGATCGAGTCCGTTCGTCCGCAGGACGTGCTGCTCGAGCTCCCCCATCGACGAGAGCTGCCGGTAGAGCGCCGTGATGGCTTCGGGATCGGCGAGCGCATCACCGCCGCGGTCCCGGCAACGCTCGATCGCCACGGCGAGCTCCGGGCGCAGGACGAGGTAGTGGAGCGGTACGGACAGGGCCCTGAACGGCTGCAGGAACCAGGGCCCGATGATGCCGTCGAGGACGACGAAGTACCCGCCCCTGGCATAGCCCTCGGCCACCTTCGCCAGGACGTCGATCACCACCCGGTTCTGCTCGTGCGACTCGGGCAGATACGGCGCGAGCGCGCCATTCTTGATGAAGTGCCAGAAGTCGTCGGCGTGGAGGTGCACCTTGGGCGAGCCCGGCTCGCTGGCGAGGGCGCGGGCAGTCGTGGTCTTCCCGGCGCCCGGCGGGCCGGTCAGGATGAGGACTTCGCCTGCCAGGTCGACCATGACCGCTCCCGTTCCCGACCTGCCGCTCATTGCGCGCGCGGCGCCGGCCAGCCCTCGCGCAGCGCGAACACCGCCAGCGTCACGGCGTACGCGCCGGCCACGTCGATGGTGTAGTGCAGGTGCGCGAGGAACACCGACGCGACCACCAGCACGTGGCCCACGAGCGCCGGCCAGCGCAGGCGCGGCCACCGCCACACGTAGAGCAGGAGCAGGAACGTGGTGGCGGTGTGGCCGGAGAAGAACAGGTCCTTGGTGAGGTACGCGCGCATCGAGCCGTTCGCGAACACCTGCCACGGCGAGAGGAGCTGCGCGTAGGCGTCCCAGGGAGCGTGCCCGGAGATCCCCGGGCCGGCCCGCGCCGGATCGGGCGCGCCGAGGCCGGTCATGGCGATGGTGGCGCCGCGCAGCAGCGACACGATCGCACCGGTCACGTTGTAGCGGACGAAGGTGCGCGGCGAGATCCAGAGCAGCGCCGCCGCCACCGGCAGGTAGATGCCCAGCCACAGCACGTAGTTCCCGCGCGCCACCCACTCGACGTACGGGACGTGCGCGAGCACGAGGTCGGGCAGCGCGGCGGGCGCGGGGCGGAGCTCGTTCCAGACCGCGGCCGCGGTCATGGCGGCGTAGCTCGCCAGGCGCAGCGCGAGCGCGAGCAGCACCGCGGCCCAGGCGGCGCGCAGGGCGGGCCAGCCGCCCTCGGCCGGCGGCGGCGCGCTCGCGGACGGGGCGAGCCGCGCGGGCGCGGGCTGGGGCGACGGGGCGGCCATGGAGGGGGTGTATAGAGCACGCCGGCGGCCGGGGCACCAGCCACCCACGGCGCCCTCCGCCGGCGTGGGTTACAATCCGTCCATGTCCTTCGACTCCCCTTCCCGCTTCCCGGCCCGCGAGCAGGTGCTCGTCCGCGGCGCCTCCGACGTCGAGCGCCGCTTCATGTCGGCGGTCTACCGCTGGATGACGCTCGGCCTCGGCGTCACCGCGCTGGTCGCGACCGCGGTGGCGAGCTCCGAGACGCTCCTCCTCGCCATCGTCGGGAACCGGATCCTGTTCTACGGGCTGATCCTCGCCGAGCTGGCGTTGGTGATCTGGATCTCCGCCGCGGTGAACCGGCTCCCGGCCGCGGCCGCGGGCGGGCTGTTCCTGCTCTACTCCGCGATCAACGGCGCGACGCTGTCGGTGGTGCTGCTCGTCTACACCGGGGCGTCGGTGGGGATCGCGTTCCTCACCACCGCCGGCACGTTCGCCGCCATGAGCGTCTACGGCACGGTCACCCGGCGCGACCTCACCGGCTGGGGGAGCTTCCTGTTCATGGGGCTCATCGGGATCGTGATCGCGAGCCTGGCGAACCTGTTCTTCCGGTCCGACATGGTCTCGTGGGTGGTGTCGTGCGCGGGCGTGCTGGTCTTCACCGGCCTCACCGCCTACGACACCCAGAAGCTCCGCGCGTACGCGCGCGCGGGCGGCGGCGCGGCGGCGGCGCCGGTGAGCGGCGCCCTGTCGCTGTACCTCGACTTCGTGAACCTGTTCCTGTCGCTGCTGCGGCTGTTCGGGAACCGGCGCTAGCTCAGGCCGGTGTCCCCGGCCCCGGCCCCGGCGAGCGTCCGCAGCAGCTTCGGGCGCACGCCGGTGGCCGCGAGCAGCGCGTCGAGCCGCGCCTGCGCGTCGCGCGACGCAGCGCGGACCTTCTTTCCGAGGATGAGCTCGTTCTTCACCGAGTGCTCCCAGCCGGTGAGCTCGGTGACGGTCACCTTGTAGCCGTGCGCCTCGAGCGCGAGCGCGCGGAGCACGTTGGTGAGGTGCGAGCCGAACTCGCGGCGGTGCCAGGCGTGCTCGAACAGCGGCGCGAGCAGCGGCGAGGGCTCCTTCGCCTCGTCGAGCTGCCGTGCCACCTCGGCCTGGCAGCAGGGCACCACCGCCACGTGGTCGGCGCCGTGCCGGATGGCGAGCGCGAGCGCGTCGTCGGTGGCGGTGTCGCACGCGTGGAGCGCGGTGACGAGGTTCACCCGCTCCGGCACCGGCGCGGCGTCGATGGGCGCCTCCACGAACGCGAGCCGGTCGAAGCCGAGGCGCGCGGCGCGCTCGGCGCCGGACCTCGCGAGGTCGGGGCGCGACTCGAGGGCGAGCAGCCGGCCCTTGCCGGCGGGCCCGAGGAACAGCTCGTAGAGGATGAAGCCGAGGTAGCTCTTGCCGGCCCCGCAGTCCACGACCACCGGATCGCCGAACCGCCCGAGCACGTCGTCGAGCGCCGGGGCGAGCAGGTTCGCGAGGTGGTTCACCTGCTTCAGCTTCCGGAGGCTGTCGGCGTTGAGGTCGCCCTGCCGGGTGAGGAGGTGCAGCTCCTTCAGCAGCGCCGGGGACGTGCCCGGGAGCAGCTCGCGACGCACCGCCTCACCCTTCACCTGCCTGCGCATTGCGTGGTTCTAACCCGGCGGCGCCGCGCGTGGAACCTCGGGGCACGCCCGAGGCGTTGACGGGCGCGGCGCGGCGGACGAAGGTCGGCGGGTGACCGCTCCCACCCCGCCCTCGCCCGACCGCGCGCCCGCGCGCGCCTACCTCTCCCGCCCCGGCCCGTGGCTGGTGGCCCACCGCGGCGGCAGCGCGCTCGCGCCCGAGAACACGCTCGTCGCCTTCGACCGGGCGGTGGCGCTCGGCGCGGACGCGCTCGAGATCGACGTGCGGCGCACCGCCGACGGGGCGGTGGTCGTGTTCCACGACGACGACACGGCGCGGCTCACCGGCGTGCCGGGGACGATCGAGGGGCGGACGCTGGAGGAGGTGGCGCGGCTGGACGCGGCGTTCGGGTTCACGACGGATGGTGGCGGGGCGCACCCGCTGCGGGGCGCCGGGGTGAAGGTGCCGACGCTGGCGGAGGTGCTGGCGCGGTATCCGGGGCTGCGGCTCAACATCGACGCGAAGCCGGACGAGGCGGCGCTGGCGGAGGCGCTGGCGCGGGAGATCCGGGCGGCGGGCGCGGAGGAGCGCGTGTGCGTCGGGTCGTTCTTCGACGCGCAGGCGGAGCGGCTCGCGGCGCTCTTGCCGGGATGCGCGCGGTACCTGCCGGAGCAGGCGGCGACGTGCCACGTGATGGCGGCGCTGTCGGGGCAGGCGGCGGAGGGGTGTCCGGGCGGCTACGACCTCGCCGATCTGCCGCATCGGATGGGGGACGTGGAGGTCGTTTGCGGGCCGGTGCTCGCGCATTTCCACGGGCTGGGGATTCCGGTGCACGTGTGGACGGTGGATGATCCTGGGGAGATGCGGGAGCTGCTCCTGCTTGGCGTGGATGGGATCGTGACGGATCGGCCCGATGTGGCGGCGCGGGTGTTGGGGAGGTAGCGCGCTGCTCAGGTGAGCTTGTCGAACCTGGAGCGGGGGGGCAGACGGCCGCGACGGAGAAGGAGCTGGAGGTCGGGCAGCGGGCTGGCGGGGCGGGCCCGGATGGCCGAGGGCGGCGATGCGGGATCGGCTTGCGAGAGGCCTTTGAGGGAGGCGTGGCTGGCGTTCGGTGGCCTGCTTCACGGCACTGGCCTCACGGTGCGTGACTGCTTGCGGGCGAGGCGCGGCGGGAAGCGGGGATGGCGTTCGGGGGAACCAGTCAAGACATCGCTGACAGCCCAGGTGTGAGTTGACGAGACCTCAGGCGCTTACAGGAATGCGTTCTCGCGCACGCTCCGAGGGACGAACGGTGGTGACGGTCTCCATGACAGTTCCACCGAGGTACGCGTGATCGATCGGCAGGATCTCGATCATGCCCAGGTCGACGTCGAAGAACCGAGCCGACCACCGCAACTCGGACTCCTGGCGTAGTCCGATGAGCTGGCGGGCGAGAGCCGTCGCAACAAACACCTGGTCGCCGTTGATTCGGACGTAGCCGGCCTTGTTCGCGCGACGTGTCAGCCACTCGGGCGGATAGGTTGGCAGCAGCGGTGACAGCGAGCGACGCGTCGAGTTCCGGTAGAGCTCCGCCGGCGTCTTTCCGCCGAGCGCGTCGTGCGGCCGCACGTGGTTGAAGTCGAGCATCCAGCGATCGCACTGGCGCTGCTGGGCGCGGCGGCTGCGAGCGGGCGAAAGCTGGAGCTCGCTGAGGTCGCGGTGCATGCGCTCGTGGCCACCGTTGTCCTGCGGGTGACCGGGGCGCGATCGGACGATGCGGATGCCGAGCGAGACGAGCCACGCGGAGAGCACTGTCAACCCGCCGCGTGATCGAGAGCAGATGAAAGGGCTACCGTTGTCGCTCTGGATGGCGCTGGGGAGGCCGTGTTTGCGGAATAGCAGCTCGAGGACGCGCCTCACGTGAGCGGCCGTCGTCGCGGGGACGAGGGCTACGGCGAGTACTCTTCGGCTGAACGCGTCACGCACCGTCAGCGGCTCGCACTTGTCGCCGTTGAGCGCGCGCCACCAGCCCTTGAAGTCGATCGTCCACAGGTCGTTAGAGGCCTTCACCTCGATCCGGGGCCGGCCATCGACTGACCAGATTCGTGCCGCTGGGCGCCGGCGCTTCACCTTGCCGAGGCGGCGAAGGACTCGCGCGACAGTGGTGGGACTTGGGGCATCCGGCCCCAGGCGACGCGCAAGCACGCCCGCAATCTTCTGCGGCCCCCAGCTCGCGTGTTTGCTGCGGAGCTCGATGATGCTGACGACCACGTCCTCGGCCGTCGCGAGTGGCGACGAGGCAGGTCGTCGGCTCTTCTCGACGAGCCCGAGGTAGCCCTGGTCGCGGTACCGTCGGAGCCACTTGTGCGCCGTCTGCCGCGAGATGCCGAAGTCGCGGCAGAGGGCTGACACGTTGGCACCGGGGACGATCGCCTTCTCGACGAACTCGAGCTTCTGGCTCATTGGGCGGAGCTCTTTCCAGGGCACCCACCGACTCAACCTGTCAGCGATGTCCTGACGCAAAAGGTGTCAGCGATGTCCTGGTACAGCACCGGTGGCGGGGGCAAGGTGCATCCGCCCTGGTTGGCCGTCCGAGTTTCCCTCATGGTGAGCGCGTCGAGCCCAGAGCGGCGCGTCACGGTGAGTGACTGCTTGCGGCCCAACGGGAACGCTGGCCGGGCTTGACGTGGGTTCACTGTGAGGCGGCTTCCGCGGCGCCGACGGCGCGGGAAGCCCGCTCAGAACGCACTGGCTCTGGCCTGCGCCACGCGCGCTCGATCCGAGCGCGTTCGCGACCCCGCCCTCTTCTCCTCGCGCCTGCGGGCATCTGCGCGCGTCCGGCGAGGGTCCGAAGACGCGTGAGAGAGTGTCCGCATGGACACTGTGCGTGAACGTTCGGATCACCTTGCTCGCCTTCTCCGTCGCGAGCGCTCGGCCCTCGCGGAGTTCCTGGTCGCGCTCGCGGACTTCGACGCGCGGCGGGCGTGGGCGGAGCTGGGGTACGCGTCGCTCTTCCACTACCTGCACCGGGAGCTCCGGCTGTCCAAGGGCTCGGCGCAGTACCGGAAGGTCGCGGCGGAGCTCATCCAGGCGGTGCCGACCGTCGTGGAGCCGCTGCGGGATGGGCGGCTCTGCTTCACCTCGGTCATCGAGGTGGCGCGCGTCGTGACGGCCGAGAACTGGGAGGCGGTGCTGCCTCGGTTCTACGGGCTGTCGCGGCACGAGGCTGCGGAGGTGGTCGCGACGCTGGCGCCGCATCCGGCGCCGCCGGTTCGGACGGTCCTCACCGCAGTCCGTCGGCCCGCGAGTTCAACTGTTGAACCGACTGTCCCCGCTGTGACGGTCGGTTCAACTGCTGAACCGATGATCCCGCGGGGGACGTCTGGTTCAACTGTTGAACTGACTGGGCCCGTCGCGGCCGATGGTTCAACGGTTGAACCGCTGGTTCCTGCGGTGACCGTCGCGGCTCCGCCGTCCTCCTCCCGTTCCGCGGAGCTCACGCCGCTCACGGCGACCCAGCAGCGCATGCATGTCACTGTAAGCGAACGCTTCGCGCGCAAGCTGGAGCGGCTCCGGGATCTTCGGCCGGACCTCTCCGACGACGCCCTTCTCGAAGCTGGGGTGGACCTGCTGCTGGCGAAGGCGGAGAAGCGCAAGACCGGGCACGCAGACCGGCCGCAGGCGGCGGTCCGGCCTTCCGGCGATCCGGGCCGCATCCCTGCCCACGTCCGCCGCGAGGTCTGGAAGCGTGACGGCGGGTGCTGTCAGTGGCGGCTCGCCAGCGGGGAGCTCTGCGGCTCCACGCATGCGCTCCAGCTCGACCACGTCGTGCCGCGGGCGCTGGGCGGCGAGTCCTCGGCGGCGAACCTTCGCGTGCTCTGTGCTGCCCACAACCTCGAGGCGGCGCGACGGGTGTTCGGGGACGCGTGGATGCGCAGGTACACGAAGGGCCGGCGCGATGGGGATCGGGCCGGCCCTTCGGTGGTTCGCGACGTGGTGCCCGGCGATGCGACGGGACCGCGCGCCTAGTGGTGTTCCGTGACGAGCTCGGGGTGCTTCTCCACCAGCTCGTCGAAGTTGCCGGGGAAGTCGAGGATGGGCTCGCTCTTGTGCATCACCCAGATCCGGCTCGCCACCTCTCGCACCAGCTCCTGGTCGTGCGTCACCACGATGACCGTTCCCTCGTAGCGCTGCAGGCCCTCGGACAGCGCGGCGATGGACTGCAGGTCGAGGTGGTTGGTGGGCTCGTCGAGGACGAGCACGTTGTCCTTGAACAGCATGAGCTTCGCGAGCAGGAGGCGCACGGTCTCGCCGCCGGACAGGGTGGCGGTCGGCTTCATCCGCTCCTCGCCGGAGAACAGCATGCGCCCGAGGAGGCCGGAGATCTCCTCGTTCGAGAGCTTGTCCTCCATCTCGCGGAGCCAGCCGAACGCGGTGGTGCCGGGGCGGATCACGCCGGCCTGGTCCTGCGGCAGGTAGCCGACCTGCGCCTGGTGGCCCCACTTCACGTGGCCGCGGTCGGGGGCGAGCTCGCCGGCGATCATCTTCACCAGCGTGGACTTGCCGACGCCGTTCTTGCCGACGACGGCGATCTTCTCGCCGCGGGTGACGAGCGCGCTGAAGGGCTGCACGACCTGCAGGCCGGGGCCGTAGGCCTTCTCGATGCCCTCGATCGTGAGCGTCTGCTTGCCGGAGGGCGCCTTCTGCTCGAACTTGATGAACGGCGCGGCGATGTTCGACCGCTTCATGTCCTCGAGCTTGAGCTTCTGCATGGCGCGGATGCGGCTCTGCACCTGCGACGCCCGCGTGCCGGCGTGGAACCGCGCCACGAACTCGCGGAGCTGCTCGATCTTCTTCCGCTTCTCGGCGTTCTCCGACTCGACGCGCGACCGGACCTGGCCCTTCTGCCGGACCATGTCGTCGTAGCCGCCGGGGTACGTGATGATGGTCTCGTAGTCGATGTCGGCGATGTGCGTGCAGATCGCGTTCAGGAAGTGGCGGTCGTGCGAGATGGTGATGAGCACGCCCTCGTACGCGTACAGGAACTTCTCCAGCCAGCGGATCGACTCGATGTCGAGGTGGTTGGTGGGCTCGTCGAGCAGGAGCCCCTGGGGCTTGCCGAACAGCGCCTGCGCGAGCAGCACGCGCAGCTTGTAGCCGCCGGCGAGCGCGCGCATGGGCTGGTCGTGCCAGGGCTCCTCGATGCCGAGGCCCTGCAGCAGCTCGGCGGCGTCGGCCTCGGCGGAGTAGCCGTCCTCCTCGCCGATCACGCCCTCCAGCTCCGCGAGGCGCACGCCGTCCTCGTCGCTGATCTCGGGCTTCGCGAGCAGCTGCTCCTTCTCGCTCATCGCCGACCAGAGCGACTCGTTCCCCATCAGCACCACGTCGAGGACGCGGTTGTCCTCGTACTTGAAGTGGTCCTGGCGGAGGATGCCGAGCTTCTTCGGCCGCTGCACCTGGCCGGCGTCGGGGTCCTCGTCGCCGGCGATGATCTTCATGAAGGTGGTCTTCCCGGCGCCGTTCGGGCCGGTCAGGCCGTAGCGGTTCCCGGGCGAGAACGCGACGTCCACGTCCTCGAACAGCTTCTTGGGCCCGAAGGCCTTGGTGACGTTCTGAACGCTGATCATGGGAGCGGCGCCTTCTTAACGGATCTCCGGCTGTTTTGCGAGACGGATCGCGGACTTCACCCAGCGCGCCGCGCAGCGCCGCCGCCCGCGCGCGCGCCCCGGATGCGCGCCGTCCGGAGGGCACTCCGCGCTCGACCGCGCGGCGCCCCGCGGGTACGCTGCCGCATCGTGCACTCCACGCCCGGCGCCGCCCGGCTCTTCCATGGCCCCGGCGGCCGCGCGCTGCTCGTCCTCACCTTCATCAACCTGTTCAACTACCTCGATCGCTTCGTGGTCTCGGCGCTCGTCGAGAGCCTGCGCGCGGACCTGTGGCTCACCGACACGCGCCTGGGCTGGCTCATGACGAGCTTCACCATCGTCTACGCGCTCGCCTCCCCGGTGTTCGGCGCGCTGGGCGACCGCCGGTCCCGTCCCCCGCTGGTGGCGCTCGGCGTCCTGCTCTGGAGCGCCGCCACCATGCTCTCCGGCGCCGCGCGCGGCTTCTACACGCTGCTCCTCGCGCGCGCGGCGGTCGGCGTGGGCGAGGCCGCCTACGGCACGCTCTCCCCCGGCCTGCTCGCCGACTACTTCGGAAAGGACCGGCGCGGTCGGGCGTACGCCACCTTCTTCGCCGCCATCCCCATCGGCTCGGCGCTCGGCTACATCGTGGGCGGCCTGGTGGAGCACCGCTTCGGCTGGCGCACCGCGTTCGTGATCTCCGGCGCGCCCGGCGTGCTGCTCGCGTACTGGTGCCTGCGGCTCCCCGACCCGCCGCGCGGCGCGAGCGAGCGCCCCTGGCTCGAGCTCGGGAAGCGCGGCCTCGCCGCCACCTACCGGCGCCTGCTCGCGAACCGGCCCTACGTTCTCGCCGTGGCCGGCTATGCGGCCTACACCTTCGCGGTCGGCGGCATGGCGTTCTGGATGCCCGCGTTCCTGGAGCGCTCGCGCGGCGTGCCCCGCGCCATCGCCACCGTCCAGTTCGGCGCGGTGGTGGTGATGACCGGGTTCGCCGGCACGTTCGCCGGCGGCTTCTTCGCCGACTGGCTCCGCCGCCGCCGCCGCGAGGCCGACCTGTGGGTCTCCGGCATCGCCACGCTGCTCGCCGCCCCGCTGTCACTGATGGTGTTCCTCACCTGGCGGCCCGGGTTCTACCTCTCCGCGCTCATCGGCGCGCAGCTCCTGCTGTTCGCGTCCTCAGGACCCATCAACGCCGCGCTCATGAACGTGGTCCCGCCCGCCGAGCGGGCCACCGCCGCCGCGCTCTCGATCCTCGCCATCCACGTGTTCGGCGACCTGCCCTCGCCCACCATCATCGGCGCGCTCTCCGACCACAGCTCGCTGGGGCGCGCCGTGCTCATCGTGCCCGCCGCGATCCTCGTCTCGGGCGCGATCTGGACCTGGGCGGCGTGGCGCGGGGAGCGGGCGGCGACGTTGGCGGGCGCCGGCCCAGGCGACGATCGCGCCGCCTAGTGCTCGCCGGCAGTGAGCGCACCTTGCCCGTCGGTGAAGTCCGCGGCACGCTGCTGCAAGGGAGCCGAACGCAACGCCATCAGGGGGCATCCTGTCCAAGCTCGCCGGCACGCTTCTCGTCGTGTGCTGCACGGCGGACTGCGGATACTTCGCCCGCGGCACGTGGAACGATGACCCCAAGAACTGGACGCGTGCCTTCGAGACGTCCAAGCCATCCGGCCTACTCTCGGTCGTGGGTCTCCCGTCGAAGCTCGAACCGCTCGCCGCCCTCCTCGCCCTTCCAGTTGAACAGGATCATCGTGCCTCCGCGCCCTTCCGTGAGGAGGTCGGTTCTGAATCCGTTGCGATGCTCCGCGAGAGAGTCGAAGACGAGCCATATCTCGCGCTTTCGCACACCCCAGACGCCGGTCCCGCCCACGAACTTCGACTCGGGTGAACCCAGAAGACCCAAGACCGGTGCTGGGATGCGCTCGGCAGTAAACCTCTCTTCGGTGAACACCATCCGCCCGCCTTCCCGCGACACCCACTTTCCGAGCACGTCGGCACGCTCAATCGAGCCGCCAGAGCAATTGAGTAACCCGCAAGCAATGGCGATGAGGGCGCACACCGGCTTCACGGTCATCTAATCACCTCGGGACGTCAGCAGACCGTTCGCGCAGGCCGAGCCTCGGAGGCCTGTCGCCCAGGACGGCATAGCGTGCGTCGATCTCCCTGACCGACCTGTGATGGTCGAAGGCGACCGCGAACCACAGCGCCATCGCCCTCCATCGGTCTGCGCGAGGCGTCCTGACGAGGATCCACGCCAATGCAGCCACATCGAGGAGCAGGAAGGCGACCAGGATCGGAACCGCGGCGAGGAAGAAGGAGAAGGCGTCTCCCGGTCCACCGGGCATGCCTTCCTCTCCTGGCGGAACCCAAAGGGCGGAGCCCACCTTCAGGAAGAGCACCATCCCCGCAACGTTGAGCGAGGCCCAGAGCCATCGTTTGCGGAAGTGGCGCTTCGGTTCCATTGCGGGCCTTCATCAAGTTCCGCCGAACGCCTTGACAGTTGGATCGACGCGCTTCATGTCAGCGTCCGCGACGGGCCAACCCTTTGCCCCGCGGGCGCCGTGCGCAACAAGCGCTCGCATCAGCGCGTTCGAGATGACGGTCTCCTGGAACGCCTCGCCCCCGTCGCCGAACCACTGGGTGGTCTTCACGTAGTGCGATCCCGGTTCGGCCAGGAGTGAAGGCAACGGTCCGCGCCGATGCGGGAGGTACTTGCGCTCGCCGCACACGGGGCAAATCGCGTGCGGCAGGTCGGCCGTCGCGACCGAGACCTGTTCGTTCGCCACGAGCTGGACCACGGTCCGTAACTCCTGGGTGCCCTTCCGGTTCAGGACCGGGCGAGCCTCGACGCCGAGGGGCCGAAAGACCTCCTTCCAGACCTCCGGCCTCACGAAGAACTCGCTGTAGACCCAGAACAGCTGGAAGATTCCGCGCCGCCCCCAGCGTGGCTCGCCCTTGAGCCGGAACGGCGCTCGCTGGACTCGGCCCACGGCGCACTTGCCGCAGCCGGTCGCCCCGTAGGTGAGCTCCGCATAGTCATCCTCTGGCTGCGGGTAGCCGTGCATCCAGTCGGTGAAGAGCCTGACCCACCGCGCCGCCGCGACCTCCTCGTTCGTGAACTCGGTCCAGTAGATGTCGACCGGGCTCTGCTCGGCAACCCAGCGAGCCACTTCCGGCCAGCGAGGGTCCGCTTCGTCGATCCGGATGGTCACGAATTCGGAATCGTCGGCCTTCATCGCGAGGAGCTTCAGGAGCTCGCGATCCGCCTCATCGACCCGCTTCGAGATGTTGTGGACGATTCGCATCGGAGTCTCGCACCCGCGATGATCGCGAGCATACCAGGCTCCGACGCTCGGTGAACGCGTGTCCCCGAGCACGGCGACCACCGGCCGGCGGACCGCGAGTGGTTGGCGTGGCGCTGCGCGCCATTACCCTCAGGGAGACCGAACTCGGCCTTCGCGCCACTTCGCGCCACAACCAGAGCGCGATCGTAGCCTCAGCGCGCAGGTCCCCGAAGAGACCGTTTGCAGACTCTTCAAGTACAGGCACCCCGGCCGCCGGCGCAAGGTCCCGATTCACGAAGGGTGGTTTAGTGCTCGGAGGGGATCTGCTGCGCCTCTGGAAGCAGAGCGATGGCAGTCCCCTCGATGGAGATCGTGTCTCCGCTGGAGAGGTCGATCTCGACCCTGAGATATCCCGCCTCAACCTCAACGGGCGCTCTGGCCTCAAGAATATAAGCATATTTGCTGAGGCCCCAGGGCCGCTCCCGTGGGCACACGAGAGATCTCGTGCCTTCGCAGCGAATCCGCCACAGGGAAGGCGGGTCACCGACGCGGACAATCACTTCAGCAATTCCGCCAGCCCAATCAAAAGCGACTCGCTCCACTGAGCTGTCATGCAATTCGTCCCAGGACATATTGTTCATGGCACCATTACTGGAAGATGCGCTTCTTTGGTGTTGCGATCTACCGTTTCGCCGGACGGCCCAACCCGCTCTCCGTCCGGACTATTCACATGACCATGTGGGCCGGACTTCGCGTCGTTCGGATGCACCTCGATTCGTGGCTCACGCGTAAGCGGATCGATATACGCACCCTGACCCCCGGTCGGATTGGGCCCCGCACGTTCAAGCCCAAGCTGCTGAGCTCGGAAGTCTATCTCCGATGGCGTTCGGCCCCTGACTGATCCCCTCATCTGCGAGGGGCAAGTTCTTGAAATCCGGGATCGAGGAGATCACGCTGCGGCCTCGTGAGCGACCAACCTCTCGACCGCGACCGGATCACGAAGCTCGTCTCCACCATCTTCGCCGAAGACCTGCACGCCAAGCGTGTGGCGTCGCTGGCGGGAGCCGCGGTCGGTGTCCTGGAGGGCGCCGCGCTGGGCATCCACGCCATCGGAAATTCGCTCGCAGTTGCCGAGGGGCTCAAGTCGAAGCACGCGGTCAAGCAGGTGGACCGGATGCTGAGCAACGAGGGCATCCCGGTGTGGAGGCTCTTCGGGAGTTGGGTTCCCTGCGTCGTCGGCGACCGGCTGGAGATCGTCGTGGCGCTCGACTGGACCGACTTCGACGAGGACGACCAATCGACCATCGCGCTGTCGATGATCACCAGTCACGGTCGGGCCACGCCGCTGCTCTGGAAGACGGTGATGAAGTCGGAGCTGAAGGGATGGCGGAACGAGCACGAGGACGTGCTCCTCGAGCGATTTCGCGAGGTGCTGCCCGAGGGCGTGAAGGTCACTGTCCTCGCAGACCGCGGCTTCGGCGACCAAGCTCTCTACGAACTGCTCAAGGACCAGCTCGGCTTCGGCTTCATCGTGCGCTTCCGTGGCGTGGTGAAGGTGACCAGCGCCGAAGGCGAGACCAGGCCGGCCAAGGACTGGGTCCCGAGCAACGGACGCACGCTGCGCCTTCGTAGTGCCAGGGTCACGAAGTCCAGGCGGGAGATCGGCGCCGTCGTTTGCGTGAAGGCCAAGGGCATGAAGGAAGCGTGGCACCTCGCCACGAGCCACGGCGACAAACCCGGCTCCGAGATCGTGGCGCTCTACGCCAGGCGCTTCACCATCGAGGAGAGCTTCCGCGATCAGAAGAACCTTCGGTTCGGGATGGGCCTCTCCGAGACCCGCATCGCCGACCCAGCGCGGCGAGACCGCCTGCTCCTCGTCAGCGCGGTCGCAATCGCGCTCCTCACGATCCTCGGCGCCGCAGGCGAGGCGCTCGGGCTGGACAAGTGGCTCAAAACCAACACCGTCAAGCGCCGCACCATCTCGCTCCTGCGCCAGGGGATGATGCACTATGCGGCCCTCCCCAAGATGAAGCTCGACATGCTCGAGCCCCTCATGGCGAAGTTCGGCGAGATGCTCCGCGCCCAGCGCGTCTTCCGCGAGGTCTTCGGCCTCATATGAGGGGATGGCTCAGCCCAAGGGCAGGAAGAAGAGGTATCGCGGCGCCGAACACATCCAGCGCAAAGCTTCCCGCATTGCCCCATGAAGGATTTGCTGCAAGCACCACCAGACTAGCACCTGCCGCGACAAAGTCGCCCGCGCCCGGAATAACTGCGCAAACATACCAATTCTCTGGGGTCGATGCCTTTATGCGACGATCACTTCTCGCGGTCGGCTCGGTCGACGATGCGGCCCTTCTCGAGCACGAATAGTCGCACACGCCTGTCTGTTGGCAGCGGCGCCCGGACGTGCGGGAGGTTCTTGGGCTCAGCAGCTCCGATCCGAAGAAAGTTGATGCGGGCAGCCGTCAGGCTGACGCCGTTCGGCCCGCCTCGCTTGTCTTCGGCATCGCCATCGTCCTGCCCGTCATCTTCCCAAAGACAGATTGGACAGATGTCGTACGCCCCGCGGCTCGGGAGCGTTGCGTAACCGCAGCATGGACACGGAAGTGGTGGCGCACTGGCGTCTAATGACATCGCAGGCTCCTATCGCGGCCGTCCCTTAGGACCACAGCGCCTTCACCCACAACGAGGCGGAGCAAATATGTCGTCATTCGATCAGCTGCATTCTGCTGGACGCTTCACAGCGACACTCGCGCGCGCCTCATGGAACGAGGGCCCCAAAATCTGGACGATCGAAGTACGTGGGACTGGTGGGTCTGAAGAACGTACGCGTAGTTCCATCCGCGTTATACGCCCCAAATCTCCCAGTCTGCGCATCAAATAGGCGGATCACTCCCCCGCTGTCAACCTTGGTCGGAATCCGAGCCGATTGAGCGTCCTGGAAGAAGCGAGATGCCATCCCCGCGTACTCATCCGCAGTCTTCGCACCAAAATCCTGCCCGTGCTTAGCGAAATGTGCGGCAAGGGTTTCGGCCCTTCCCCACGTCTCGGCTGCGCCCATCTCCAGCTTGGCAGCCTTGGCAGCCTGCATCGTGTCCGCAAGTCTTTCGACCCTGACAAGTGTTCCGAGAGCAGGAATGCCAGGAAGTAGCCCGACAAGGTCCCCGCCGACGCCGACGAGATTCGGAATCGAGGGAACGGCTGCAAGCGCAACCAGGCTGGACAGAAGCGCAACGCCGTCACCGAAAACCGGGATGAACTGTGCGGCAACCCCGACAGCGGTCGCCACCCCTTCAACTGTGCTGCCGACGGAACCCTGCTCCGGCTCCTCGTTATGCAGCGCCGTCTGAGTCTCCTCCTTCTTCTCTTTGCTTTCGGCTTCGGTCTGGTCCTCGGTAGACGCCATCGTGGATTGCTTGCGGTACGACGCATCGATTCTTTCCTCGGCTCGCTCGCGAATCGGGCCGTCGGGGATCGCTGCGCCGTCGTAGAACATTGCGGGCGCTAATCCGGTTGGATCGGCGAAATTGACCGGATCCCCCAAAACGTAAGCGTACCGATACCGGTCCACGATATCCGCTTGGATGAACACGCGCGCGAGCGAGTCATACACGCGTGCCCTAAGGTACACCAGTGACCCAGACAGCCTCACCGCATTCGCGTATCCGAGTTCAGTGCGCGTAGACTCCGTCTCTCCAGTCGCGAGGTCGATTGACCCGTAAGGCGTGTACCGATACTCCGCTCCGCGCCTACCACCATTCAGCGATGTCGCGACGACGGATCCCAGTCGCGTGCGATAGTAGAAGAGCGTGCGGTCACTGCGCGCGCTCGCGACGCGGGTGCCTGCGAACACGACGTGGGCGTCGACCTTCACTGAAGCATTGAGCGGGGCGCACGTGTCCGTGCTCGAGCATCCCGTCGCTCCGCTCGCCGTCACGCTCGCGTACTCGCCGACATAGAACGAGAAGCGCTCGCCCTCCTGCCGATACAGGAGTTCTCCACCTGGCGCGTAGTAGAGGCGCTCGCTCCCGGTGCTCCGGGAAACTTCGGTGAGGTGACCGAGCAAATCGTACGCGAAGCGCTCGACCCCGGTACCGGCTAGGCTGACCGGGGACCCGACCCCGTCCACCGCGCTGCGCTTGATGTTCGCGAGCTTGTCGAGAACGACGCCGGTTCCCTCGGAGACCGGAGTGTAGTCCTCGGTGACGGTCTGCCGCGGGCGCGGAGTGGTCGCGGCGAACATGTTCCGGAGGGACTGCACCGAGTCGATGTTTCCCACGCCGTTGAAGACGAAGTTTTCTTCCCAGTCCTGCGTCAGCGCACCAACGCTTCCCGTGGGCGCGGCACGAGCCTTCGTAAGCCTGCCGCCGGCGAGGTACTCGTTCAGATACGACGTCCCGGTCAGGCTGTCGGTGAACGTCTTTAGCTTCGGCCCCTGATACGTTGCCGCGGTCAGGTCGGTCCGGAACAGGTCGGCGGTTGCGTTCACGGACGTTCCGACGCACGACACCCCGGCGTCGAATCTCTTGCACTCACCTTCCAGAGCCCCGCTATAGGCGTTGTAGATGCGCGCGCTCACGACGAGGCCGTCGTCGGCCTTCATCGTCGGCACGCGGCCGAGGGCGTCGTAGCTGCCGAACTGGCTCGCCGTACCGTTCACTGCCTCATACACCCGATGCGCGGACGGCTCCGTGCCGAGCTGGCCGACAAGGCCGACAGGGCGCCCGGCGGAGTCGTATTCGACGCTGTACCGGTAGTAGTAGGTCGAGGCCTGGTACGGATTGATGACGCGAGACTCGAGCACGCGCCCGTCGGCGCCGTACGTAGAGCTCACGGTGAATCGCTTGCTCGAATCGAGCCGGGCGAACCACTGGTCGCGTCGCCACACTCGGCCGGCGTCGTCGTAGCCGTAGGCGATGACGGTCTGGCTTGCCGCGTTCGCGTCGGAGTCACCGCCCTCAGTCCACGAGAGCTTCCCCGCCAGGAAGCTGTAGCCGGGGTCGTCCGCGTACGGTGCGTCGTAGTGGTTGCGCGCCACCACGCGCTCCTTCGCGGTCCCGTTCACGAACGTCACCTCGCGCAGCTCGGTCAGCCGGCCGAGGTCTCCTTGCGCGTAGACGTAGTCGAGTCCCTCGCCCGTCGCCGGATCCGTGAGCAGGTAGTCCAGCCGCCCGGCCTCGTCGTAGCTGCTCACCTTGTGGATGCCGCGGGCGTTCCCGTCCCAGACGTCGACGACCTGTCCTGCGGCGTTGTACTGGATCGTAGAGATGGGCCGAGGGGTCGCAAGCGAGCGGTTCGCTGCCTCGCGCCAGGACGCGATCTCGCGACCGAGCGCGTCCCGCTCGATCCACGTGTAGTTGCCGTCGAGATCGATGCCGCCGAGCTGCTCCCCTCCCGGACCACTCAACGTCACGACCGCTGCGGCTCCCGACCCGGAGACCGCGTTCGTCTCCGGAGGAATGACCGAGGTCGCGATGAACGTGCCGGCGTACGGGCCGCGCTGACTCACCGTCATGAGCGCGTGCCGGGTCTCGGTCGCGAGCCGGAAGGCCGTCGTAGGGCTCGAGTTCGACGTGCAGGTGGACGCCGCTCCGGGCAGCGTGCCGTTCACGTACTGGTACGATGAGCACCAGGCGGCGCCGCGCCGCTGGACGGGGCTGGATGCAAGCTGGTCGTCGTAGGTGGTGACGGTCGCGCGAACGCTCACGCCGCGCGAGGCGAAGGCGTTGGACGCCGCGTAGTTCACGAACGCCTCGCCCACGTCGTAGAACGGCTCCACCTTGACGCGCTCACGTCCACCGCCGTCGTGGACGACCACGCCGCTGACCTTGTATCCCGACGCGAACTGCGTGACCTGCGCGCGCGCATCCGGCGTCGAACCACCACCGAGGCGTTCCCTCACCTGGATGACGCGCCCGAGCCCATCACGATAGACGACCACCCGCGCGACGTCGTCCGACGTCGGGGCGCCACCCGACAGCGCGAAGCTCTTCTCGATTGCGAAGCGCGAGGAGACCGTTGCGCGGGGGAGGGCCGAGTCGAGATACTCGTGGAACTCGACCCCAGCGTTGACTGTGACCGCGCCAGCAGGAACGGTCGTCGACGCAACCCCGCTCTGAACCGAAAACGGCTGCTTTGCAACTGCCAGCGTGCGCCCAAAGGTATCGTACAGGTGATACCGGGTGATCGCGTCGCGAGGCGCGACCGTCGCACCATTCGAGCGAACCAGGGCCGGACCGGTTTCCGACAGGCGAAGCCCCGTCTCCGGGTCGACAGAGAATGTCGTCCGCAGGGTCGTCAGCGTGTCTTGGGTATCCTCCTGCGTCACGTACAGCGCGCGCGCGTCGTAGACGTATCGCTTCGTCGCCCCGCCTGACGTGGTTGAATCGAGCAGCCCGAACGGCCCTCCGTACGTATTGCTCGTGAGGTTCGTTCGCGCCGAGCCCACCGGCGAGTACTGGGCCGTGAGGCGGCACATGGCGTCGTACTCCCTCACCTCCACCGTCGAGGTCGTTCCGCTGGACGATCTCGTCGTGGTCACCTTCGCGGGGATCTGCCTGCAAGCGCTGGACGTGACAATGGTCAGATCCGTCTTCAGCGGCGTGCCGGACATCCCCGCGAGCACCGGCGTCGACGTGACCACCCTCGCGATGCCGTTCTCATCGACATCGGGACATAAGATCGCCTGGCGAACCCCAGCCTCCGTGGTCCCGTAGAGACTCTTCTGGAACTGCTCCTCGACGACAGTACGCACGGGGTAGTCGGACGCAGCGGGCTCGTCGGCGACGCAGCCGATCCCCACTCCATCATTCAGGCGCTTGACCCCGTAGCTGTATGTCGCGTCCTCGAAGTAGTCGACCGAGGCTGGCGGCAGCACCGACACGTCCCCTGAGACGTACCCGCGCCTCACGCGGACGGGACGGCCCGTGAACGCGTGCGAGGTCGTGGCCCACAGGGTGTGACGAACGCTCTTCGTCGCGGCATTGGATGCCCAGCTCTCCCCGAACCCGCGCTCGTCCCACTTGATTGGATCGTACCAATCGCGGACCGAAACCGGGTTCGAGTACGCGTAGAATGTGCTGTCGGAGAGGCCGTGCCCGGGCACCGCCACGTCCATGCGGGTGACCACGGGCTTGCGCGCGCGAGCGGATGCGCCAAAGACGGCCGAAGACTCATAGGATACCGTGTACATCGCACCATCCGGCACCTGAATCGAGCGGAGTACCAGCGGACGGGCAACGCCGGCCGTGTTCGTGCCGCGCTGGAACCACATCTCGGGTGGTGCATCCACGTACGTCCACAGGAAATCCTGAATGCCATCGCCGTTGAGATCTGTGAATTGGCCACTCCTCTTTGCGTCTTGAGGAAGATCCACGACGCATGTGCACCACAGAGTTTCGCGGTACCCGTACTCGTCCACAGCGGTTCCGCAGGGCACGTCATACCCGAAGGCGCCCACATAATCGTACGTCGCATACTGGGGCCCATTAGGAATTGCGCTCCCCCCGAGAAACCCGCTTCCAGTGTTCCACTTGACGCTTGAACCCTTGAGGTAGTCAGGACGCCCGTCGCCGTTAACATCGAGCAAGACTCCGATTCGGTAATCGGGGTTCTCGAAGTTCACGACGCCGCACTCGTACGTACCGTCTGGCGTCCCCGGGACCGCAATGCCAGACGTATTGGGTTCGTCCATGTATCCGGCCAAACCCGCTGAATCGCCCCATACGAAGTACGTGTCAGCGTTGCTGGGAGGCATACCGGCGCTCAGTCCCACTTCCCAACGGCCCAGCGAATCGTAAATGATCTCTGGAACGGTGGCCGTCTTTCCCTGGCGTGCTCCGTGAATCCAAACGGAGTCGTTCAGCCCGTCGCCGTTCATGTCCACGCCGAGCCAGATATGTTGGTTGATAAAGTTGGGAGCAAACCACTGTGCGCCTGGGGCGGGTTTTGGAGGCTCCGCCATGTCTTCCCGGTAACCCCATTGCCCCATTTGCTTGAGGGACGTCGACGTGCCGGCAAGAGGGTCGAAGGCAATCAGCCAATAGTCGTAAAAGCAGCCCAGCGTGTTGCAGGCTGCACCAGGGTCTGCCGCGATATCCGGTACCCCGTCGCCGTTGAAGTCGACCACCGCGCCGCGCGGAAGGGGGATCTCCGTGCTAGAGAATGCAAATCGCCCGTCGGAACCAACCACTCCTCGACGAACCGCGACATTGAAGTTGGTTGGATCGCTCCTGACCGCATCGAGCAGGCCATCCCCGTCGAAGTCCTGCAGGTCCTCCGCTGTGACGTAAGTGGGCGCGTCGAAGCCCTGGACGGCGGCAAAGATGATCGACGACGACCCGACCGGCGTGATGTTTCGCGCCCACTCCAACTTGGGAGAAGCGAGCCATGTATCCCAGATCGCGTCCGTGAGGCCGTCACCATCGACGTCGACCCACCTCGTCCCGGACTGGCGCGTCTTCGGATCGGTGATGGTGGTCGCAGTCTCGAGTGCGTAGCCTCCCCCCTCATACCCGAATACGGTCGGCGGCAGCGATGTCGCGCCGTAGCGCGGCTCCACCTGGCTTATCGACGCGACGCTCCGGATTCCTGCGTCGTCAGGAAGCGTGTAGGCGATTTGGTTGTCCTGAATCGCTACGTACTCCGTGCTGGATCCGCTCTTCAGGCTTTCCACTACGACGCGCTTGAGCGAACCACGCATGCTCAAGACGCACTTCCCGATTGCCTGCGGGTACGCGCGCTCTGGTTCCGCGAGCTCGAGTCGCACGCGCGTCGCGTAGGCGCCCGATGGGGTCTTGTTGTAGAGCACCTCAGTGATGTCAGGCGACCATGCGGAAGTGGATGGAGCCGTGTACCGATACTCGACGACGTTGCCGTCGAGATCTTGGACCTTAGTTAGATAGGCCCGCTCGTCGCAAAGCACACGGTCGAACGTGTACGTCGTCCCCTGGCCATCCACGGCCGTGTAGGTTCCGCCTGCGCCGACCGTCACCCGGAAGTGGGCGTCCTCGATCTCGGGTCGGTATCCATTCGCCGTCGACACGAGGCGCGACCGCTGGCCATCCCTCACGAGGAACAGGTGCGATTTGTTCGGCGAGCCACGGCGGTCCGTTTCGATGTAGGTGGCCGTCAAGCTCCATCCATGCCCGTAGCCGACGTCCTGGTTCGCGGCACTCGAGTAACGGAGCGTGAGGCTCGGCTGCACGCGACCGCGCGCCTTCGGAGCATCGAACGTGTACGCGTAGCTCAGGTCGCCCGTGTTCTCGTTGACGGTCGGCCCCTCCTGTGCGGAAGCGCCGGCGCAGACGACGAGCAGGGCTGCGAATCCGAATGCCTTCATGGCGCTACCTCCACGGTCGTGCACGCCGTGCGCTGATCCGTTGCCGCGCAGATTCTCGTTCGTCCCGCTTTCATTGCCTGGAAGAGGCCCTGTCCCAAGGACGCCATGATGCGGTGGTCGTCCGTGCGCCATGCCGGCGTGGACGCCGCCTGCTTCGGATGCGCCTGGAACAGCATCACTTCGCCGAGCTGTAGGCGCGCAGCCGAGGGCTGGATCGCGAACGGTTCATCCGCCACGGTGACCTGCACCTGGGCGGTGGCCTGCATGTCGCGAACTTCCGCCACGATCTGCACTGCGCCGACGCGAGGACCAGCGCGAACCTCTCCGTTGCGCACCGTGACGTTCGGACCCAGCGAGCGCCACGTCGCCACGTGTGCGGGCACGACCGTGCCGGTCTGCGCATCCAGGAGCTTGAGCGTCGACGCCTCGCCCGGCCGAATCGCGATCGTCGGCGGCTCGATTCGGAGTGAGCTGACGCCGTGCACGACCACGGAGAGGGATGCGACCCCATCTGCGGCCACGATGCGCGTACGGCCAGCTCGGAGACCGACCAACGCGCCCGACGGATCGATCTTCGCAATGGTCGGGTCTTCGCTTCGCAGCGCGCCAGGGGTGATCACACTGCCGGGGCTCGCGGGCAGCGGAACCGGCGCGCCGATCTGCGAAAGGAAGATCTCTCGCTGGCTGAATGCCACGAATGGGCGGTCCGCCCTGGCGCTGCCCGGGAGCGGAGCGTTTCGCTCGGCGGCGCTGGCCAACAGTTCCTGCGCATCTGGCGGCCGTTCGCCACACGCAGTCGCACTCGTTACGACCAGCGCGGCAAGCGCGATCGCCACTGAGCCGAAGTGATACCGCTTCTGCGGATCTGCACTGCGCCTCGGCAGCATGCGCGCTCCCGTTCTCGGACTGCAGAAGTCGACGCTCTCGCGAACACCGGGGCCACCGCGCTGTACGCGACCAGTGAATACACTATCGGTCTTTTCACGGATGGGAAGATCCGCTCATCGCGAACCGGGTCCCCGAGTTCGTCCCAGGGAGCTTGCGTCACAACTCTCGTCGAGACCGTTCGCTGCAGATTTCGCGTCGGCCCTGCGACACGCTTGACACTGATAGTGCACATGCGCCAGTCTTTCCGGTGCGATGCTGGCACGACGACACGTGTCGCGACGCGGAGGCCGCTCATATGCCGACGGCAAGGCTACTGACTGCGACTGTATTGTTGGCGTGGGCGGCCGAGGTCGCTGCCGTGAGTTGCCTCGACGATCCGGAGCCG
This sequence comes from Anaeromyxobacter sp. K, assembly GCF_000020805.1. Classification (NCBI taxonomy): domain Bacteria; kingdom Pseudomonadati; phylum Myxococcota; class Myxococcia; order Myxococcales; family Anaeromyxobacteraceae; genus Anaeromyxobacter; species Anaeromyxobacter sp. K. The sequence continues at coordinate 4,646,502 of NC_011145.1, forward strand.
CCGGTGGCTCCACCGTGTTACGAGTATTTCTGCAGCGAACTCAAGGGGGCCTGGATCAAGCAAGCACTGCCTTCCGGGAGCGCGTGCAGTGATGGGAACGCGTGCACTTATGGAGACAAGTGCAACGGAACCGGGACGTGCACGGGGACTGCTTATTCCTGCACTGCAGGACCATGCGAGACCGCCGCATGCAATGGGACGGGAGGTTGCTCGAGGACCCCTGCAAACGCGGGTGCGGTGTGCCGAGCGGCAGCGGGTACGTGTGACGTCGCGGAGGTATGCAGCGGCGCCTCCACGAGTTGCCCAGGAGACGCGTTCAAGTCCTCGACCTTCGTTTGCCGAACGTCGGCTGGAGTGTGCGACGTAGCCGAACGCTGCACCGGGACCGCCGCTGCATGCCCGGCTGATGCGTTGATCGCCGCCACGACCGTCTGCCGGGCCTCTGCAGGGGTCTGTGATAAGCAAGAGAGCTGCACGGGAGCCAGCGCGTCCTGCCCCGTGGATGCTTTCGAGAGCAGTGCGAAGATCTGTCGGGCGTCCAGTGGACCGTGCGACCCAGCTGAATCCTGCAGCGGGGCTGCTGCGCTCTGCGGAACGGACAGCAAGCTCCCGGCCGGAACGTCGTGCCTCGCCGACGGCTGCGCGTGCACTTCGTCGGCGGTCTGTGCCGCCACGCAGGCAGTTACGCTCTTCAGCTACGACAAGTACGGCAATCAGACGCTGAAGGCATCGCTCGGAACCGGCGACGTCTGCGTGGCCCAGTGAACGCGGCGGCCAGGGTCGCAGCCGACCCGACGAGTCGCCCCGCTACCCCGGCAACATCCGGTACAGCTCCTCGAGCCGGCCCTCGGCGTAGGCCTGGACCAGCTCCGGATACGCCCCGCGATCCAGCTCGCGCAGCAGGGCGTACTTCCGGCCGTGGTAGTGCCCCACCGCCTCGGCGAGCCGCCAGCCGTCCCCGCCGCCGCGCGCGACGGCGCCCTTGAACACGGCGTGCCGCAGCACGTGCACGGCCTTCTGCACGGCGGGGACCTTCCGGCGCGCGCCCTCGGCCCGGTAGCGGAGCGCCCACAGCAGCGCGTAGCGATCCACCTTGCTGCGCATCGCCTCGACCGAGGTCGCGAAGCGGTGCTCGACGTGGATGGGCAGCTGCACGGTGGGCGCGGGCGGCAGCGACTCGTGCACGATCATCGACGGGTCCCAGCGCGCCGCCTCGCGCCGGATCAGGCGGACGTGGTGCTCGGTGCGGAACAGGAACCGGTGGCCGTCGAGATCGGCCCAGTCGCGCCGGACGAGGCCGTGGTACGGCGCCTCGCCGCCGCCGGTCGCCTTCCAGGCGCGGATGGCCGCGATCGCCTCCGGCTCGAGCCACTCGTCGGAGTCGAGGAAGAAGACGTGGGTGCACCCCTCGAGCGCCTCCACGGCGGCCGCCCGCGCGGCCCCGTACCCGCGCCAGGCCAGCTCCACCCGCCGGAAGCCGCGCGCGCGCACCAGGTCGGCGGAGCCGTCGGTCGAGCGGGAGTCCACCGCGACGCACGTGTCGGCCACCGCGGCGATGCCGGCGAGGCACCGATCGAGCGTGTCGGCGCTGTTCCCGTGGATGACGAACCCGCCGAGGCGCATGGCGGCGGACCCTACTTGGCCCGCCCCGGCGCGCGCAAGCGCGGCGTGCCGGGGCGGCGCCGCGCGCGCGAGGGCTCCACCCGGGCGGCCTCCACCGATACAATGCCCGCATGTCGCAGCCTGCCTTCCAGGGCCCGCCTCCGTCGGGCCCCGGCGCGCCTCCGCCGCCGCCCCCACAGCGCCCGCCGCTGCGCCACGCCCCCGGGATCCTGCGCCTGGTGGCCCTCGCCGTCGCGTTCCTCGGCACCGCCGCGCTCCTCCTCGCGCTCGCGCTGCGCGGCCGCCCCGCGGCCCCCTCCACCCCGCTCACCGCGCTCCCGCCGCTCGAGGCGGAGCACGACCAGCGCACCGGCGAGGACGTGGCGCCGTTCACCGGGTTTGCCGTGTCGGTCGAGACGATCCCGCCGGGCGCGCTGGTGCTGGTGGACGGCGTGGCCCGGGGCGAGGCGCCGGTGCTCGCGGGCCTCGACTGCCCACCGGGCCGCGAGATCGAGATCCGGGCCGAGGCGTCGGGCCGCCGCGCCGCCACCCGGGTGGCCTGCCGCGCCGACGCGCTGGTGAAGATCACGCTCCGGCTCGAGCGCTAGCCTTGGGCGCGCGCGCCGCCGAGCGGATCTTCTGCGCCTGCGCGCCGGGCCTCGAGGCGGTGCTGGCCGCCGAGCTCCGCGCCCTGGGGCTCGAGGCGCGCGCCGTGGACGGCGGCGCCGAGGCGGTGGGCGAGGACGCCGCCGCGCTCGCGTGCCTGGGCGCGCGCACCGCCGACACCGCGCTCCTCCGGCTGTGGGAAGGTCCCGCCGCCGAGCTGCCCGCCGCGAAGCGCGCCGCCGCGGCGCGGGCCGGCGGGCTGGAGCTCCTGGTGCGCGCCCGGGGCGGGCACGCCACGGTGAGCGTGGACGCGGCCGGCGCGCCGCTGTTCCGGCGCGGCTGGCGCGCGCGCGTCGGTGCGGCACCGCTCCGCGAGTCGCTCGCCGCCGGCATCCTGCTCGCCTGCGGGTGGACCGGCGACCGGCCGTTCCTCGATCCGATGTGCGGCTCGGGCACGCTCGCCATCGAGGCCGCGCTCATGGCCGCCGGCCGCGCTCCGGGCCTGGGGCGGAGCTTCGCGTTCGAGCACCTCCCCGGCCACGACGCGGCGCGCACCGCGCGGCTGCGCGCGCACCTCGCGGCGCGCGCCCGCCCGGTGAGCGTGCCCATCCACGCCTCCGACCGGAACGCCGGCGCGCTCCGGCTCGCGCAGAAGAACGCGGCCGCGGCCGGCGTGGCGGACGCGATCGCGTTCGCGCGCGAGGACGCCGCGCGGGTGGTGCCGCCGCCCGGCGCGGGACTGTGCGCGGTGAACCCGCCCTACGGCGTGCGCCTCGACGAGGACGCGGCCGGCGCCTGGCGCGCGCTGGCCACGCTCATGGGCCGGCTCGCCGGATGGGAGGTGGCGGTGCTCGGGCCCGACCGCGGGCTCGAGCGGCTGCTCCCGCGCCCGCCCTCCGAGGCGCTGCCGGTGCAGAACGGCGGGATCCGCTGCCGGTTGGTGCGCTGGCGCGGCTGATCGTCCCCGCGCGGGCAGGCGGCCAGGCGGGCAGGCCGCCGCGCGCACGGGTCCGCATCGTGTGCCCGCATGTGGAGGGAGCTCGCCGCCCGGCTCACCCGGCGCCCGCGCGCCGACGCGGCCGGAGGCCTGCTCGTGCCCAGCCGCGCCCGCCCGGGCCGGCCCAAGATCGACGTCGCGCGGGTGGCGCACCGCTTCCCGAACGAGGTGATCGCGCTCCAGGACGTGAACATCGCCGTGCACGCGGGCGAGTTCGTGTGCCTGCTCGGCCCGTCCGGCTGCGGCAAGACCACGCTGCTCTACGCGCTCGCCGGGCACCTCGCGCCGAGCGGCGGGCGCATCTCCATCGACGGCGTCGAGGTGAAGGGTCCCGGGCCGGAGCGCCTGCTCGTGTTCCAGGAGCCGGCGCTGTTCCCGTGGCTGACGGTGCGGCAGAACCTGCTGTTCGCGCTGCGGGCGAGCGCGATCAAGCGCGCCGAGTCGGCCCGGCGCGCCCGGACGTTCGTGGAGATGGTGGGCCTCACCGGCTTCGAGGACGCGCTCCCGCACGAGCTGTCCGGCGGCATGCGCATGCGCGTGCAGCTCGCCCGCGCGCTGGCGCTCGACCCGGCGGTGCTGCTCATGGACGAGCCGTTCGCGGCGCTCGACGCCCAGACCCGCGGCCAGATGCAGCAGCACCTGCAGCGGATCTGGATGCGCGATCGCAAGACGGTGGTGTTCGTCACCCACGACGTGCGCGAGGCGCTGGTGCTGGGCGACCGGGTGGTGGTGATGGCGGCGCGCCCGGGGCGCGTGCTGGAGGATCTCGAGGTCCGGCTGCCGCGGCCGCGCGACCCGGACGATCCGGCGCTGGTGGAGCTGTCGCGGCGAATCCGCGACGAGCTGCGTCGCGCCGACGAGTCGGGGCGCCGGACGGCGCCGGCGGAGGAGGGACGGGATGCGCGAGCGGCTCCGGACGGCGGTGTTCCTGGCGGGCGCGCTGCTGACCTGGGAGCTCGCGGCTAGGTACGGCCCCTGGCCGCGGTGGCTGTTCCCCGGGCCGTTCGCGGTCGCGGACAGCATCCGCGCCATGGCCGCCGACGGCCGGCTGGCCGCCGCGGTGCTCCGGTCGCTGGGGCGGCTGGCGCAGGGGTACGCGATCTCGATCGCGGTGGGCGTCCCGCTCGGCGTGGCGCTGGCGCGGAGCGCGCTCGTGCAGGCGGCGCTCCGCCCCGTGACCACCGGCCTCCAGGCGCTGCCGTCCATCTGCTGGCTGCCGCTGGCGGTGCTCTGGTTCGGGCTCTCCGAGGCGGCCATCGTGTTCGTGGTGGTGATGGGCTCGCTGCTCGCGGTCTCGATCGCCACCGAGGACGCCATCGCGGGCGTGGACCCGGTGCTCCTGCGGGCGGCCGGCACGCTCGGCATCCGCGGCCCGCGCTTCCACCTGGGCGTGCTCCTCCCGGCCGCGCTGCCCGGCATCCTCACCGGCCTGAAGCTGGGGTGGAGCTTCGCGTGGCGCGCCCTCATGGCGGGCGAGCTGCTGTTCGTGGCGGGCGGGCTGGGGCAGCTCCTCGCCCAGGGCCGTGAGCTCCTCGACGCGGCGCAGGTGATGGGCGTGATGGTCTGCATCGTGGCGCTCGGGATCCTGGTGGACCGCGTGCTGTTCCGGCTGCTCGAGCTCCGCGTGCGCCGCCGCTGGGGCCTGCTCGAGGCCGCCTGACCCGCCACCAGGAGGTCGACCCCGTGCGCCGCTCCGCCAGCGCCGTCGCCGCGCTCGTCACGCTGGGTGCCGTGCTGCTCGCGGCGCCGCTCGCCTGCCGGCGCGGCGGCGATCCGGCCACCCGGCCGCTGCGCGTCGGCCACTTCCCCAACCTCACCCACGCGCAGGCGCTGGTGGGCTTCGCCGACGGGACGTTCGCGCGCGCGCTCGGCGGCCGGGTGGAGGCGAAGCAGTTCAACGCCGGCCCGGCGGCGATCGAGGCGCTGGCGAGCGGCGACCTCGACGCCGCCTACGTCGGCCCGGGCCCGGCCACGGTGGCCTACCTGCGCACGCGCGGCGACCTGCTCCGCGTCGTCGCGGGCGCGACCTCCGGCGGCGCGGTGCTGGTGGTGCGCGACGCGCGGCGCGCCGCCGACCTCGCCGGCCAGCGGGTCGCGAGCCCGCAGCTCGGGAACACGCAGGACGTCGCGCTCCGCACCTGGCTCTCCGCGCAGGGCCTCGGCGTCGGGGACGGGCCCGGCCAGGTGCGGGTGTATCCGGTGGCGAACGCGGAGATCCTCGGGCTGTTCGCGCGCGGGGAGCTCGCCGCGGCGTGGGTGCCGGAGCCGTGGGGCGCGCGCCTGGTGGCCGAGGCCGGCGGGCGCATCCTGCTGGACGAGCGCACGCTGTGGGAGGGCGGCCGCTTCCCCACCGCGGTGCTGGCCGTGTCGCGCCGCGCGCTGGAGACGCGGCGCGCCGACGTGCTCGCGCTGGTGCGCGCCCACCTCGAGCTCACCCGCCGCTGGGAGCGGGATCGCGAGGCCTTCGCGCGCGCCGCGAACGCGGCGTTCGGGGCGCTCACCGGCAAGCCGCTCCCCGAGCCGGTGCTGCACGACGCGTTCTCGCGCATCGACCCCGCCTCCGACCCGATGGCCGCGCAGCTCGCGCGCATGGCGGAGCAGGCGCGCGCGCTGGGATTCGCGCCCGCCGGCGAGGTTTCGGGTATGGTCGACGGCTCCCTGCTGCAGGAGCTGTCGGCCCCATGAAGGATCGCCTCCCCGCCGCGCTGCTCGCGCTCGTGCTCGCCGTCCTGGCCTGGTCCGGGATCGGCCCGAAGGACCGCGGCACCTGGCTGATGGAGGTCGCGCCGGTGCTCCTGGTCGTGCCGGTGCTCGTCGCGACCCGCCGGCGCTTCCCGCTCACGCCGCTCCTCTACGTGCTCGTCGCGGTGCACGCGGCGGTGCTGTGCGTGGGCGGGCACTACACCTACGCCGAGGTGCCGGCCGGCTTCTGGGTGCGCGACGCGCTCGGGCTGGCCCGGAACCACTACGACCGCCTCGGCCACCTCATGCAGGGCTTCGTGCCCGCGCTGGTGGCGCGCGAGCTGCTCCTGCGCACCTCGCCGCTGCGGCGCGGGCGCTGGCTGGCGGCGCTCGTCACCTGCGTCGCGCTCGCCATCTCCGCGGCCTACGAGCTGGTGGAGTGGCTGGCGGCGGTGCTGCTCGGCCAGGGCGCGGACGCGTTCCTCGGGACGCAGGGGGATCCGTGGGACACGCAGTGGGACATGTTCCTGGCGCTCGTCGGCGCGGTGCTGGCGCAGGCGCTCCTCGCGCGCGTGCACGACCGGGCCATCGCGCGCCTCGGCGCGAGGCCGGGTGGCGGCCGCGCCGGCGATCGGGTGGCGGCGTGAGGCTCCGGTCGATCGCGATCGCCGCCCTCGCCGCGCTGGCGTCCGGCTGCGCCGCCACGCGGCCGCTGCCCGCGCCGGACTTCGCCGCGCCGGCCGCGCCGGCCGCCCCGGACGCCGCCGCCGGACCGGGCGCGCGCGCGCCGGACGCAGGGGTGGACGGCGGTGCGGACGCCGCCGCCGAGCCGGTGGTCACCTCCGCCGTCGCGCCGGAGGACGCGGCCCACCCCGAGGGTGCGCCGGAGGCGCCGCGCGACCCGGCGCTGGAGCGGCTGCGCGACGAGGTGCTGGAGGCGGCCCGGGCACGGCTCGGCGCGCGCACGCGGCTCGACTGCTCCGGCTACGTGCTCGCGGCGCTGCGGGCGGCGGGGCTCACCCCGCGGCTCGGGCCGGCCCGCTCGCGCTCGGAGGCGCTGTACCGCGCCTCGCGCCCGGTGGAGCGGCCGCGGCCCGGCGACCTGGTCTTCTTCCACGACACCTACGATCGCGATCGGAACGGCCACGGCGGCGATCGGTTCACGCACGTCGGCCTGGTGGAGGCGGTGGACGGCGACGCGGTGACCATCCTGCACCGCGGCGGCCGCGTGGTGCGCATCCGCATGGACCTGGCCCGCCCGTCCGATCCCACGGCCAACGACCCGGTGCGCATCGCGCGGCGACGCGACGCGCGCGGGACCCGGTACCTGGCGGGCGAGCTCTTCGCCGCCTACGGGGAGTTGCTGGACGCCCGCGTCACGCAGATGTTGCAGGGAGGCCGCGCGGCCGTGCCGCGCGCGCGCCATCCTGCGGCACGATGACGGACGACCGGATCCCACTGGACGAAGGCCAGGCCGCCGAGGTGGCCGTGGACGCCGCCGCCGGCACGGTGGTGGTGCGGATCGGCCGGCTGCAGCGCATCCTCTCGCTCGACGAGGCGCTGCTCGTCTCGGTGCAGCGCTTCCGGCGCCCCTGGCGCACCGCGCTGGCGCGGACGCTCACCCGCCTCGGCGACGGGAAGAGCTGGACGGTCATCGGGCTCGCTTGCATCGCGAGCGCCACCCAGCGCGGCGCGCACCTCGGCCTGCGCATCGGCGCGGCCACCGGGATCGCGACGCTCCTCTCGCAGGCGCTGAAGCGGAGCCTCACCCGCGCCCGGCCCGACGCGGCCATCACCGGCTTCGAGGCGCTGGCGGCGAACCCGGACCGCTTCTCGTTCCCCTCCGGTCACACGGCGGCCGCGTTCGGCGTGGCGATCGCGTTCGCGGACGAGCCGGCCGGCCTCGGGCCCGCCGCCCTGCTCCTCGCGGTGGGGATCGGCCTGTCGCGCGTGTACCTGGGCGCCCACTACCCGCTCGACGTCGTGGCGGGCGCGGTGCTGGGCGTCTTCGGCGGGCTGGCGTCGCGACTGCTGGTGAGCTGAGGAGCGTCCGGGCGCGGGTCGCGCCGGCGGCCGCCGATGGAGCCGCGTCGGGGCCTCACTCCTGCGCACAGGGCCCGCGCGCGGCTGCGCCGCACGACGACCTCACGCGTCGTCGGCTACTCCGACGTCGCGGGCGCGTCCTGGTCGGCGCGGCTGCGCGGGTGGCGCACGTCGGTGCCCTGCACCATGTAGACGACCATCTCGGCCAGGTTGGTGGCGTGGTCGCCGAAGCGCTCCAGGTGCTTCGCCGCGAACATGAGCGAGGTGGCCCGGCGGATGTTGCGCCCGTCCTCCATCATCAGCGCCAGCAGGTCGTTGAAGATCTTGAGGTAGAGCGCGTCGAGCAGGTCGTCGCCGCGCATCACCTCCTGCGCCTTCTCCACGTCGCGGGTGACGAACGCGTCGAGCGCGCGCTTGAGCTGCGCCTCCGAGAGATCCGCCAGCTTGGAGAGATCGTGCAGCGGCACCAGCGACGGCGCCTGGTTGAGGTCGAGCGCGCGCTCCGCGATGTTGACCGCGAGGTCGCCCATGCGCTCGAGGTCGGTGACGATCTTGAGCGCGGTGGTGATGAAGCGCAGGTCGGAGGCGGCCGGCTGGCGCAGCGCCAGGATCCGGCGGCAGCCGCCGTCGATCTCCACCTCCATCCGGTTGATCTCGCGGTCGCGCAGCTTCACCTGCTCCGCGAGCGGCGAGTCGCGCTCCACGATCGCGCGCACGCTCGCGGCGATGGCGCGCTCCACCTGCCCGCCCATCTCCAGCAGCCGGTCGCGGAGCGTGCGGAGCTCGGCCTCGTACGACTTGTCGGTGTGCGTCGCCATGGCGTCCCCGTCCCGGAGCTTACCCGATCCGCCTACCCGAACTTCCCGGTGACGTAATCCTCGGTGCGCTGCTCGCGGGGGTTGGTGAAGATCTGCTCGGTCGGCCCCACCTCGACGAGATCGCCCATGTAGAAGAACGCGGTCTGGTCGGAGACGCGGGCCGCCTGCTGCATGTTGTGCGTGACGATCGCGATGGTGTAGCGGGCCTTCAGCTGGTGGATGAGGTCCTCGATCTTGGCGGTCGCGATGGGGTCGAGCGCGCTGGCGGGCTCGTCCATCAGCAGCACCTCCGGCTCGACCGCCAGCGCCCGGGCGATGCAGAGGCGCTGCTGCTGCCCGCCCGAGAGGCCGAGCGCGCTCTCGCCCAGCCGGTCCTTGACCTCGTCCCACAGCGCCGCGTTCACCAGCGAGCGCTCCACCCGCTCGGCGAGGGCGGCGCGGTCCTTCATGCCCCCGACCCGCAGCCCGTAGGCGACGTTCTCGAAGATCGACTTCGGGAATGGGTTCGACTTCTGGAACACCATGCCCACGCGGCGGCGCAGCTCGACCGCGTCGATGTGCCGGTCGAACACGCTCTCCCCGTCGAGCAGGATCTCGCCGTCGGCGCGCGCGCCGGGGATGAGGTCGTTCATGCGGTTCAGCGCGCGCAGGAAGGTGGACTTCCCGCAGCCGGACGGGCCGATGAGCGCGGTCACCTGCCGGTCCGGCAGCGCGAGCGAGATGTCCTTCACGGCCGGCTTCTCGCCATAGCGGACGGAGAGGTGGCGGGCCTCCATCTTGGGGACCGGGGCGGCGGCGGGGGCGGGGGCGGGCAGGCTCATGTCAGTGACCGGCCGCGGCGCGGCGGCGGGTGCGGGTGCGGATGGCGATCGCGACCAGGTTGAGCGCGAAGGTGAGGGCCAGCAGGACGAGCACGGTCGCGTACAGCAGCGGCCGGGTGGCCTCCACGTCGGGCGACTGCGTCGCGAGCACGTACACGTGGTAGCCGAGGTGCATGAACTGCGAGAAGGGCGAGCCGGGCAGGTCGGGCAGGAAGTAGGCGACGCCGGTGAACAGGATGGGCGCCACCTCGCCCGCGCCGCGCGCCACCGCCAGAATGGCGCCGGTGAGGATGCCGGGCAGCGCGCCGGGCAGCACCACGCGCGCGAGCGTCTGCGACTCGGTGGCGCCGAGCGCGAGGCTGGCGTCGCGCAGCTCGCGGGGCACGGCGCGCAGCGCCTCCTCGGTGGACACGATCACCACCGGCAGCGTGAGCACCGCGAGCGTGAGCGAGGCCCAGATCAGCGCGGGCTGTCCGTAGTGGAGCGTGCCCGGCTCGGACAGCGCGCGGTCCAGGCCGCGGCCCACGAACTGGATGAAGAAGCCCAGGCCGAACAGGCCGAACACGATGGACGGGACGCCGGCCAGGTTCGTCACCGCCACGCGCACCGCGCCGGCCAGGCGCGATCGGGGCGGCGCGTACTCGTGCAGGTAGATGGCGGTCGCGACGCCCACCGGGAGCACCGCGACGGTCATGAGCAGCGTCATGACGGCGGTGCCGTAGATCGCCGGGAAGATGCCGCCGCCGGTCATCCCCTCCTCCGGGGCGGCGGTGAGGAACTCCCAGCTGACGCGCGCGGCGCCGCCGCGGACGACGTCCCACAGGATGACGCCCAGCATGGCCACCACCAGGAAGGCGGCGGCCCCGGTGAGCAGCGCCAGCGCGCCCCCGACGGCCTTGCGGCGGCGGACGGTCACGCCGCCCCCCCGGACATGCGGCGCACCAGGCGCTTCACGAAGGCGGCGGCGAGCGCGTTCAGCACGAAGGTGAACAGGAACAGCTCGACGCCGATGAAGAACAGCACCGAGTAGTGCGCGCCCCCGAACACCACCTCGCCCATCTCCGCGGCGATGGTGGCGGGGAGCGTCCGCACCGAGTCGCCCAGGCTCCAGGAGGTGATGGCCGCGTTGCCGGAGGCCATCAGCACGATCATGGTCTCGCCGATGGACCGCCCGAAGCCGAGGACCACGCCGGCGAGGACCCCCGGGGCGGCCGCGGGCAGGATCACCCGGAACGCCGTCTCCCAGCGCGTGGCGCCGAGCGCGAGCGAGGCCTCGCGGTAGGCGCGGGGCACCGCCTGGAGCGCGTCCTCGCTCACCGTGAAGATGACCGGGATGACCGTCAGCGCCAGCCCGAGCCCGGCCACCACCGCGTTCAGCCGGAACGTGAAGCCGAACGCGGACTGCAGCCAGGTCGCCATCACCATCAGGGCGAAGAAGCCGAGCACGACCGAGGGGATGCCGGCGAGCAGCTCGATGACCGGCTTCAGCACCTCGCGCAGGCGGCGCGGCGCGAACTCCGAGGCGTAGAGCGCCGCCGCGATGCCGACCGGGACCGAGACCAGCATGGACACCGCCGTCACCTTCAGCGTGCCGACGAACAGCGGGATCATCGAGTACTTCGGCACGCCGCTCACCGGCTGCCACATGTAGCCGGGCGGCCGGTTCGGGCGGAGCACCTGCGGGAGGAACATCTTGCCGAAGCTCGCCTCGCCCCGGACCTCGGGGTCGGTGAGCAGCGGCAGCGCCTCGCGCGCCACGAACACGAAGATGAGGACGACGGCGGCGATCCCCGTGAGCGCGATCAGGGTGATGATCCCCCGGATCGCCGCCTCGCGGAGCTGCCGCCGCCGGATGGAGGGGAGAGGGCGGTCCTCCCCCCTCCGGAGCGGTGCGATGGCCGGCACGGACGCGGATTCAGCCATGGCTCGATTGCGCGGACGTGGCGGCCGTGTGACGGGACGGTGACGACGTCCCTACTTGATCGGGAAGTAGCCGACCTTGGTGACGAGCTGCTGGCCCTCGGGCGAGAGGCAGTAGTCGATGAACGCCTTCACCTCGCCGGCCGGCTTCGCGCGCGTGTACATGAACAGCGGGCGGGCCAGCGGGTACTTCCCGCTCTTCACGTTCTCGGCGCTGGGCGCGTACGCCTGGCCGTCGGCGCCCACCACCTTGACCTCCTTCACCCCCTTGGCGTACGCGGCGCCACCGTACCCGATGCCGCCCTTCTCCTTCGCGACCGCGTTCACCACCGCGGCGGTGCCGGGGAGCGTCTGCGCGGCCGGGGCGTAGTCGTCGCCCTTCAGCACGTGCTCCTTGAAGAACACGTACGTGCCCGAGGAGTTCTCGCGGGAGTAGAGGACGATGCGCTGGTCGGGGCCGCCCACCTGCTTCCAGTTGGTGACGTCGCCCACGTAGATCTGGTGCAGCTGGTCGATGGTGAGCTGCGCGACCGGGTTCGACGCGTTCACGTACAGCGCCACGCCGTCCTGCGCGACCGGGATCTCGGTGGGGAGCACGCTGTAGCGCTCGCGGACCTTGCCCTTCTCGTCGGACTTCATCGAGCGCGAGGCGTTCGCGATGTCGGTGGTGCCGTTGATGAGCGCGGCGATGCCGGTGCCGGAGCCGCCGCCGGTGACCTGCACCTTCTTGCCGGGGTTCTTGTTCATGTAGTCCTCGGCCCAGCGCTGGGCGAGGATCACCATCGTGTCGGACCCCTTCACCGTCACGGCGGCGGAGGCGAGGGCCGGGACCGCCGCGGCGAGGGCGGCGAGGGTGAGCAGCATGCGCTTCATGGAGTTCTCTCCTTGTCGGTTGGCTGCAATCTAGATCTCGACGAGGGAGGCCCGGTGACGGTCGCGTGACGACCGCGTGAACCCGTCACCGGGCCGCCGGACGCCTAGAACTTCGCCTGGAGCTGCGCGATGAAGCTGTCCTTCTTCGGGTCGGACGGCGCGGTGTCGCCCTTCTCCCGGTTCATCGGGTGGTAGTAGGCGACCGACAGCTTCAGGTTGCTGCTGAGGATGGTGTGCAGCGCCGCCGAGACCTCGTCGGTGACGAAGACCTTCCCCTGGTTCGCCGCGAGGTTGCGGTCGAGCTTCACGTTCGGGTTGAACGTGTCGTAGCGGACGGCCACCTGGTTCCAGGGCCCGACGTTCTGGGTGAGGATGACGTCCCAGCCGTAGCCGATGAGCCCCAGGCTGTCGCCGGCGCCGCCCGCGCCCGTGCCGATGGCGGTCTTGCCCCACACGTACTCGCCCTTGAGCGCGGTGCCGCCGACCGGGAGCAGGTCGAGGTAGAGCTGCAGGTCCGCGCCGAGGCGCACGCGATCGTAGGTGGCGTTGGTGGCCGAGGTGTAGTCGATGGTCTTGCCGTACCAGCCGGACACGCCGCCGGTGATCATGCCCAGGTCCACGCCGAGGCGGCCGATCACGTCCTTGCGCTGGTCGTTGTCCTTGCCGGCCGCGCCGTCCACGCCGTTGCCGTTGAAGACGCCCACCTTGAAGCTCACCGGCCCGTACGCGCCGCGGAGCGCGACGCCGAGGTCGTACTCGCCCTTCAGGAAGTGGCCTGCGAACATGGCGCGCTCGAGCAGGTCGAGGTCGGAGGAGGAGCGGACGCCCACGTCGTAGCCGAACGGCATGAGCTGAAGGCCGGCGTCCACCGCGAAGCCCTTCAGGAAGGGCAGCTTGAACGAGGCGTACGCCTCCTTCAGCCCCACGCCGGAGGGCGTGGCGTCGAGCTGGACCACGTACTGCGCGAGGTCGGTGTCGTAGACGGCCTTGAAGCGGCCGCGGCGGATGTAGAAGCCGTCGCGCTGCGGCGCGCCCTTCTCGTACTGCGCGGCCTCGAGCCAGCCGAAGCGCGGCTGGACGTAGCCGGAGAACTTGAGCTTCTTCAGGCCGGAGACGTCGGTCTTCATCTCGGCGAGCTGCTCGGCCAGGGCGTCCACCTGGCCCTTGAGCGCGGCGGTGTCGACCTCGGAGGACTCCGCGGGCGCGGAGGACGCCGGCGCGGCGGCCTCCTGCGCCAGCGCCACGGGCGCGAGCCCGACGGCGAGGATGGCGGCGACGATACGGTTCATGGGTTCCTTGCCCCTGTCGTGTTGGACGACGAGCGGATGCTCGGTTCGGGGGCTTTGTAGGAACCCGGCGTGGCGCGCCCACGGCGCCGGGGTGACGCTTGCGTGAAGCGGTCACGCTCGGTGAACGATGCGTGACGGACGCGCGAGCGGCGGGTGACGAGGGCGCGCCGGAGGCGCCGCGGCGGTCACGCGGCCGGCAGGCGGGCCCAGAGCCGGGTGCCGCCGGCGCCGCTCTCGACGCCGACCTCGCCGCCCATGCCCTGGACCAGGTGCTTCACGATGGCGAGGCCGAGGCCGGTGCCGCCCTGATCGCGCGAGCGGCCGGAGTCCACCCGGTAGAAGCGCTCGAACAGCCGCGGCAGGTGGTGGCGCTCGATGCCGGGGCCGGTGTCGGACACCGAGACCACCCAGGCGTCGCCGTCGCGCGCCGCCGACACGGTCACCGAGCCGGCGGCGGTGTACTTCACGGCGTTGTCCACCAGGTTCACGAGCACCTGCTCGAGCGCGCGCCCGTCGGCGCGGACGACGGCGCCGGCCGGGACCTCGGCGCGGAGCGCGAGCCCCTTCGGGCGCGCGGCGGAGGCGAACAGCTCCAGCACCTGCCGCGCCAGCGCCCCCAGCTCCACCGGCGCCAGCTCGAACGTCCACTGGCGCGACTCGATGCGCGAGAGGTCGAGCAGGTCCTGGGTGAGCCGCGAGAGCCGCTCGGCGTGGCGCGCCACGATCTCCACGAACGCGCGCGCCGCGGCGGGGTCCTCCACCGCGCCGGAGAGCAGCGTCTCCGCCGCCGCCCGGATCGCGGCGATGGGCGTGCGCAGCTCGTGGCTGGCGTTCGCGACGAAGTCGCGGCGGGTGGCCTCGGCCCGCCGGGCGTCGGTGACGTCGCGGAGCAGCACCAGCACCTCGCCGCGCAGCAGCGGCGAGAGCGCGGCGAGGTAGGTGCGGCGCTGGATGGGCAGCTCCAGCCGGCGCGCGGTGCCCTCCAGCGCGCGCTTCACGGCCTCCGACAGCTCCGCGCTGCGGGTGATCTCGAGCGGCGTCAGGCCGGCGGCGCGCCCGCTCGCGGCCAGCGTGTCGAAGGCGGCGTTCGAGGCGCGCACCCAGCCGTCCCGCGAGATGAGCGCGGCGGCGTCGGGCAGCGCGGCGAGCAGCTCCTGCTCGGCCGGCACGCGCAGCGCGGAGAACCGCCGGCGCTCGCGCTCGGCGAGCAGCTCCTCCAGCTCGCGCACGTCGCGGCCCAGGTCGGCGGGCGGCCCGCCCGACAGCTCCGCCCGCAGCGCGCGGATCGCGGCCGCCAGGGGCGATCTCGACAGCACGCCGCCCTCAGCGCTTCTCGCTCGGATCCACGAGGCGATAGCCGATCCCCCGCACCGTCTCCAGCAGGTCCCGTCCCGAACCCAACTTCTCACGGAGCCGCTTCACGTGCGTGTCCACCGTGCGCGTCTCGACCTCGGCGGACATCTCCCACACGTCCTCGAGGAGCTGCTCGCGCGACTGCACGCGGCCCAGCCGCGACATGAGCGTGGTGAGCAGCTTGAACTCGAGCGGCGTGAGCACCACCTCCGCGCCGTCCACGTAGGCGCGGTGGGACTCCACGTCCACGCGGATGGGCCCGACCGACTCGGGCGGGCGCTCCGACGGGCGCGCGCCGGCGCGGCGGAGCACCGCCTTCAGCCGGAGCACCAGCTCGCGCACGCTGAACGGCTTCGTCACGTAGTCGTCGGCGCCCAGCTCGAAGCCGACCACCCGGTCCACCTCGTCGCCCTTGGCGGTGAGCATCACCACCGGGACGTGCCGGGTGCGGGGGTCGGACTTGATCTGCCGGCACACCTCGGTCCCCGAGACGTCGGGCAGCATGACGTCGAGCAGGACGAGGTCCGGCACGCGGCGGCGGAGGTGCGAGAGCGCCTGCTCGCCGGTGGTGGCGAGCAGCGTCTCGAACCCCGACGCGCGCAGGTTGAAGTCGAGGAGCGAGAGCAGGTCTCGCTCGTCGTCCACCAGGAGAACGGACGTCACGCCCACACCTTAACGCAGGGCCGGGTGACGGGCGCGTGGCGGCCGTGCCACGGAAAGGTGAAGTCGACGCCGGCGGGGGTAGGATGGCGGGATGCGCCCGGCCGCCGCAGCCCTGCTCCTGCCCGCCCTCGCCTGCGCCGCCGGCGCGCGGCCCCCGTCCGCGCTGGACGCCGCGGACGCCGGGCCGAGCCGCTGCCTGCTCGTGGCGCCGTTCGAGAACGCCAGCGACGCGCCGCACGCCGGCGAGGCGGCCACCGCCGCGGTGCGGGCCGCGCTCGACCCCGCCCGGACCGCCGCGCTCGCCGACGACGACCTGCGCGCGCTGTTCCGCGAGACGCCGCTCGAGCTGCCGGAGGGCGTCTCCC
This sequence comes from Anaeromyxobacter sp. K, assembly GCF_000020805.1. Lineage (NCBI taxonomy): Bacteria > Pseudomonadati > Myxococcota > Myxococcia > Myxococcales > Anaeromyxobacteraceae > Anaeromyxobacter > Anaeromyxobacter sp. K. The sequence goes on from NC_011145.1 coordinate 4,662,534, forward strand.
CCTCGCTCGCGCTCGAGCTCGCCGAGCTGACCGGCGCGGACGCGGCGGTCTACGGCGCGGTGGAGGGCCGCTCGCGCGACGCGGCCGCGCCCGCCCTGCTCGTGTCGCTGCGCGTGGTCGCCGCCGGCCGCCGCGAGCTGCTGGTGGCCGAGACGGTCCCGGTCCGCCCCGGCGCCGGCGAGGCGCCCGAGGACGCCATCCGGCGCGCCCTCGCCGCGACGCGCCCGGCGCTGGCGCGCCTCGGGGACGCCTCGGGGCGCCGCTGCTTCGACCCGGCCCGCCTCGGCGCGCTGCGCGGCGTCGCGATGGCGGAGGTGCGCCGCCAGCCCGCGCCGGCGCCGGCCGCGGTGGTGGTGCCGGTCGCCGCCCCGGCGATGCCGGCGGCGTCCGCGCCCGCGGCGGAGCCGGCGGGCACGCGCACGCCGCGGCAGGCGGACTGGGCGCGGCGACTTGCCGCAGGCGAGCGCTTCGTGCTCGAGGACGCCGCCTTCGCCGGACGGACCGCGGAGCTCCAGCGCGACGGCGGCCTGGCCGACCTCGTGCTCGCGCTCGCGGCCGCGCCGGGTGTGGCGGTCCGGGTCGAGGCGTTCGTGGACGCCACGCCCGACGCGCAGGCCGACCAGCGCCTCTCGCAGGCCATGGCCGATGCGGCCATCGGGCGCCTGCGCGAGCTGGGCGTGGCCGAGCGGCGCCTCTCCGGGGTCGGATACGGCGGGGAGCGCCCGCTCCTCCCCAACTTCACCGTTCGTGGACGTACCGCGAACCGGCGTCTCGAGATCGTGGGGCACGCCGAGCCGTGACGGCGGGCGCAGCCGGTCGTCCCTTGGCTGCGGGGGAGGTAGCATCGGACGCGTGGAAGCCAGTCAGCCGGGCCGGACGCCAGCGGTGATGGCGCTCGCGCCGCCGCAGGATGCGGCGGTGCGCTCCGCGTTCGCGTCCACGCCGCTCGCGTGGCTGCTGGGCGCGTTCGCCACCATCCTCTCGGTGGGCGCGGTGGACTCGCTCACCCGCAGCGACGTCTCGCTCATCCTCTTCTACCTGGTGCCCATCGGCTTCGGGACCTGGTTCGTCTCGCTGCGCTGGGGCACGGCGCTGGCGGTGGCGAGCGCGGCGGTCTCCACCGGCGCCGACGTGCTGTGGCGCCTGCAGCACGCCGCGCAGGACCTGGCCATCGGGACCCAGGTGTGGAACGGCTTCATGCTGCTCGGCACCGCGACCGCGCTGGTGCTCGTGCTCGGCGCGCTGAAGGGCCGCCTGGAGGGGCAGGAGCTGCTCGCCCGCACCGACGCGCTCACGCAGATCGCGAACCGGCGCGCGTTCATCGAGGCGGCGCAGCTCGAGCTGGAGCGCGCCCGCCGCCACGGCCGGCCGCTCACGGTGGCGTACGTGGACTGCGACGACTTCAAGCTCGTGAACGACCGGCTCGGCCACGCCGAGGGCGACGCGCTGCTCGTCACGGTTGCGCAGACGCTGCGGGGCGGCACGCGCGCCGTGGACGCGGTGGCGCGCCTCGGCGGCGACGAGTTCGGCCTGCTGCTGCCCGAGACCGACGCGGCCATGGCCGACGCGCTGCTCGGACGCCTGCTGGCGACGCTGCAGACCGCGGTCACGCGGCACGGTGGCTGGAAGGTGGGCTTCTCGGTGGGCGCCGCGGTGTTCCTGTCCCCGCCGGACGACGTGGACGACCTGATGGCCCGCGCCGACGAGCTCATGTACGGCGCCAAGCGGCACGCCAAGGGCTCGATCCGCCTGGACGTGTTCGGGGGGATCGCGCCGGTGGCCGCGGACGGGACCGATCCGCGGTAGACAGGGGCATGCGCTTCTTCGCCACCTGCGCCAAGGGCACCGAGGGTGCCCTGCGGCGCGAGCTGTCCGGCCTCCGCCTCCCCGCCGTCCGCGGCGACCGCGGCGGCGTCTCGTTCGAGGGGGCGCTGGAGGCCGGCATGCGGGCCTGCCTGCACGCGCGGACCGCCATGCGCGTCCTGCTGGAGCTGGCGCGCTTCCCGGCCCCGGACGCGGCGGCGCTGTACGAGGGCGCGCGCGCGGTCGCGTGGCAGGACTGGCTCGACGTGCGGACCACGCTGGCGGTGGAGGCGACCGTCTCCTCGACCACCATCACGCACTCGGGCTTCGCGGCGCTCAAGGTGAAGGACGCGGCGGTGGACGTGCTGCGCGAGCGGCTGGGCGCGCGCCCGGACGTGGACCCGAAGGACCCGGACGTGCGGATCGTGCTGCACCTCGCCCGCGACGAGGCCACGCTGTCGCTCGACCTGGCCGGCGCGCCGCTGCACCGGCGCGGCTACCGCGCGGTGACCACCGAGGCGCCGCTCAAGGAGACGCTGGCCGCGGCGGTGCTGCTGCTCGGCGGCGTCGACCCGGCGCTCCCCTTCGCCGACCCGATGGCCGGCTCCGGCACGCTCGCCATCGAGCACGCGCTGCGCGCCCGGCGCATCGCGCCCGGCCTGGACCGCGCGTTCGGCTTCCAGCGCTGGCCGGGGTACCGCGGCGGCCCGCAGTCGGCCTGGGACCGCATGAAGGCGGCGGCGCGCGCCGAGATCCTGCCGCGGGCGCCGGCGCCGATCGTGGCGCGCGACGGGCACCCGAAGGCGATCCAGGCGCTCCGCCTGAACGCCGCCGCGGCGGGCGTGGAGGCCGACCTCGAGATCTCGCAGGCCGACGCGCGCGACCTCCAGCCGTCCGCCGACGTGGGCGCCATCGTGACGAACCCGCCCTACGGCGAGCGGCTGGGCGGCGGCGGCGAGGGCGCGAGCGCGGCCGAGGCACGCGTCGCGGGCAAGAAGCTGCAGGGCTTCTACCGCGGCCTGGCCGAGATGCTGGTGCGCCACCACGGCTGGACCGCGGTGCTGCTCTCCGGCAATCCGCTCCTCGAGCGGGCCATCCCGATCCGGCCCGCGGTGGATCACCGGCTCTGGAACGGGCCCCTCGAGGCCCACCTGCTGAAGTACGAGCTCCCGTGACCTCCTTGCGGAGCGCCGGACCCCGCGCCTAACGTTCCCGCGTGGCCGCCCCCGCCCCGCTCCTCGCGCTCGCGCTGGCGCTCGCCGCCGGCGGCGGCCCGGGCGGTGCGCCACCGGTGCCGGTGGCACCCCCGCGGCAGGGCACGCTCGACGCCCGGCGCGAGGCGATCGCGCAGGAGCTGCTCCGGATCGGTGGCGCGCTCCAGCGCGAGATCGAGGCCGGCGACGTGGGCGCGGTCCTGGCGCGCGTGCCGGCCGAGGGGCTGCGCTGCGCCGGCCAGGTGGTGCCGCGCGCGCGGGTGGAGCGCGACCTGCGCGAGCCGTCGCGCTGGCTGCACCAGACGCTGTTCGGCGCGCCCGAGGGCGCCGGCGGCGGCGCGCCCGCGAGCCTGCGCGCGCTCCTGGTGCGGGCGAAGGAGGTCGCGGTGATGGTCAGCTTCCGCCGCGACCCGCGCGCCGGCCCGGTGGGCCGGCCCTGCCTCGAGTTCCGCGCGCGCGACCTGGTGAACCCGGCCCCGCCGTTCTGCTTCGAGAAGCAGGGCAGGCGCTGGTGGCTCACCGAGTCGCTGTATCCGTGCGGCTGATCCCTCGACTCCGCGCGGCCTCACGGCCGCGCTACGCTCGGGATGAGCGAAAGTTCCGCTCACCCTGAGCGTAGGCGGGCCGCAGGCCCGCCGGAGTCGAAGGGCGCTCGGGATGAGCGGGGAGTCGAAGGGTTCAGTGCTGGAGCGCCGCCAGGCGGCTGCGGGCGCGGGCGAGCTGGCCGTGGGGCCGGAGCCCCTCCGGCAGCGCCTGCCCCTCGGCGATCGCGCGCTGCAGGGTGGCGCGCGCGGCGTCGTCCTCCCCGAGCGTCTGCTCCGCCTCCGCCTTCAGCACCAGCACGCGGATGCGCCGCGGGCCCTGGGCGCGCTCCAGCGCGCGGCCGGCGGCGGCGAGCGCGTCGGCGGGCCTGTCGAGCTTGAGGTAGAGCACGGCCAGGTTGGTGGGCGGCACGTACTCGCCGGGCAGGTCGCGCTCCGAGGCGAGCAGCGCCGGGAGCGCCCGGGCCGGCTCGCCCAGGCGGACCGCGGCCGAGAGCCGCTGGCCGTCGAACGCGGAGCGCGCGAGCGGCGTCGGCGCGCGGGCGGCCTCGCGCTCGAGGAACGCGAGCCACCGGCGCGCCAGCGCCTTCGCCCCGGCCGCGTCGCCGGCCGCGTCGCGGGCGGCGGCCAGGCCGTCGTAGAGCCAGGAGCGGTCGTCGGCGAGCACGTCCTTCGCGTCGAGCGCGCGGCGCGCGACCGGCTCCAGCGCGGCGAGCGCCGCCCGCCGGGCGGCCTCGTCCTCCAGGTCGAGCGCGCAGGACAGCCCCTGCGCCGCCACCCGGGCCCGGCCCGGGCCGGACGGGACGGCCGGGAGCGCCTCGCGGGCGGCCCCGGCGCAGGCCGCCGGATCGCCGGCGAGGCCGAGCGCCTGGACCCGCGCCTCGGCGGCGCGGGCGCGGCCCGGCCAGCGCGGACCGCCCGCCGCGAGCGCCTCCTGGTAGGCGGCGGCCGCGTCGGCGTGGCGGCGCTCGCCGGCCAGCCGATCCGCGCGGGCCAGCGCCGCGTCCGCCTCGGACGCGCGGGCCTTGCGGAGCGCGCGCTCACCGTCCAGCGCGAGCTTCTCGATCTGCGCGGCCGTGGCCGTGCCGGCCCAGCGGAGCACCACGCCCTCGGTGGCCGGGTCGATGATCATCAGCGTGGGCCACACGTCGATCGGGAACTGCTCCACGAACGGCGCGTTGCCGGGCTTCTCGGTGTCGATGTCGAGCCGGACGAACCGCCCGGCGAGCTTCCGGAGCCGCGCGTCCGGGAGGACGTAGGCCCGCATGAAGCGGCAGGTGGGTCACCAGGGGGCCCAGACGTCCACCAGCATCGGGACGTTCCGGGCCTTCGCCTCGGCGAGCGCGCGGGGGTAGTCGTCTTCGATGACGCCCTTCGGCGCGGCGGCGGCGGCCGGGACGGCGGCCGAGAGCGAGGCGGCGGCGAGGGCGGCGAGCAGGGCGGTGCGCATGCGACCGCAGGTATAACGCGATCCCGCCGGCGGTCCAGCGTCGCTTCACCGCCCGAGGGCGGCCCGGACCTCCTCGAACGTGGACTCCGACAGGTACATCTCCAGCGCGCCCTCCGGCAGCACGAGGCGGGCCGGCTGGCGGAAGCCCTTCTTCGGCGGCTCGGGCGGCCGGGCCTCCTGGATCTTCGACGCCTCCACCCGGATCGCCACCCGCCCGTCGCGGCGCGCCGCGTCCAGGCCGGCGGCGGTGAGCGGCACCGGCTCCAGCAGCCGGCGGCGGAACGGCAGCGCGAGCCAGTAGGCGCCCTGCGCGATGACCGCGCCCCACACCACCGCCATGCTCCGCCAGGTGAAGACGTTGACGATGACGGCGAGGAGCGAGCCGATCATGAGGATGTTCGCGATGCGGTGGACGAGGTCCTCCCAGCGCCGGGGCCGCAGGATCATTAGCTCGCCCGGCAGCACGTGGAGCTGCCCCTTCACCGCGCCGCCGCGCACCGGCTTGCCGGCCGGATCCACCAGCAGCGCGAGCACCGTCCCGAACGCCTTCGGCTCCATCCGTCCTCCCGTCGTCGAAGGGGGCGAGGCTACACCGGCGCGCGCCCGCGCGGGGGTCTTCCGCACAGCAGCCAGTTCGCGACGAACCCCACCCCCACCCCCGCCACGCAGGTCGCGACCACGCCCGGCCACCCCGCCGCGTGCAGCGCCAGGCCCGGCACCGCCGAGCCCAGCGTCCCGCCCACGTAATAGAACGTGAGGTACAGCGCGCTCGCGCCGCCCTTGGCCGTGCGCGCCGTCACGTTCACGAACCCCGGCGCCACCGCCTGCGCCGTGAAGGTGCCGAGCACCAGCACCAGCAGCCCCGCGATCGCGAGCGGGAGCGAGCCCGCCAGCGCGGCCAGCATCCCCAGCGCCTCGACCACCAGGCCGATCCCGATGAGCCGCCGCGGCGGGATGCGCCCCGCGAGCCGCCCCGCGATGGGCGAGGCGACCACGCCCGCCGCGTACACCAGGTAGACCGCCGAGATCTGACCCGTGGTGAGGTGCCAGGGCGCGCCGGCCAGGTGGTACGGGAGGTAGGTGAAGATCCCGATCCAGCCGAAGAACAGCGAGGCGCCCACCAGGTAGGCGCCGAGGAGCCGCGGATCGCGCAGGTGGCCCAGCATGCCGCGCGTCGCCGAGGCCCAGCCGATCACCGGCGCACCCGTCGCCGGCGCCAGCCCGCGCGCGAGCGCGAGCGCCGCCGCGAGCGTCACGATCGCGAACGCGACGAACGCCGCGCGCCAGCCCGCGTTCGCCGTGATGGCCCCGGAGAGCACGCGGCCCGCCAGCCCGCCCACCACCGAGGCCGCGATGATCCCGCCCACCACCGCCGGCAGGTCCGCGTTCCGGAAGCGATCGCCCGCGTAGGCCACCGAGACCGCCGTGACGCCCGGCACCAGCACCCCCTGCATGGCCCGGAGCACGAGGAGCACGGAGAAGGAGGGCGCGAAGGCACAGGCCAGCGTGGCGAGCGCGAGCAGCGCGGTGGCGCCTGCCATGACGCGCCGCCGCCCCAGCGCGTCCGCCAGCGGCCCGTAGAAGCTGGAGGCCGCCGCCACCGCGAGCACGACCGCCGAGACCGTCAGGCCCGCCCGCGCCGGACCCACCCCGAACTCGCGCGAGATGACCGGCAGCACCCGGCTGCGTGACGTACATGTCCGCGTAGACCGCGACCGTCCCCGCGTAGAGCGCCGCCGTCTCCCGTCGCACGGGAGGCACGATACCGCGCGGGCGGCGAACCCGCCTCAAGGCACGCCGGCACACGGTCTCCCCGCGTACGCGTCCACGAGCGCGTCGCCGAGGACCCGCCGCGCCTCCTCGAGGTTGTGGCCCCGGCAACGGATCCGGAGGTTGTCCGCCGTCGAGGGCCCGCCGCGCGCGAGCGGTACGACGTGATCGAGCTCGAGCCGGCACGTGGAGCCGCAGGGCTCGCCGGACGGCAGGAGGAAGGTGCACCGCCCGCCGTCCCGCTCCCAGACCTCGCGGCGGACGTGGGCCGGGATGTGGTCCGGCCGCGTGGAGGGACGGACCGTCTTCTGCGGCCTGGCCGTGAGCCCCTTCCGCCGGGCGCGCTGCGCAAGCAGCTCATCCAGCGCCGCCTCGAGGACGTTCTCGCGGGACGCCCCGGGCATCGCGTGGGAGAGCGCATCGCGGGCCGCGTCGAGCTTCTTCAGGAACGCCTTCGAGACGGTGAGATGCATCCGCGCCTGATCGCCGTCGAGCCAGTCGACGGACCTCGGCTTCGCGACCGGCACTGCGGCGCAGGCGGGCTGCGGGACGGGAACGCCGGTCTTGGTGGCGGCTGAGGCGGATCCCATTTCATGCGCATGAAATAGATCGACCCGCGCGGGTGCAGTCGGCGCTGCATCGCCTGACGCCGGCGCCGGAATCGCTGCAGGCACCGCAATCCGGACCGGCACGACGACGTCGCGGCGCGGCGGGTTCTCGACCGGCCGGATGGCGGCGACCACGGCCGCCGCGTCCCGGCTCGACAGCCCGAAGAAGCGGGGCAGGATGTCCGGGCAGTTGTCGGTGGTCACCACCTTCGCCAGCTCGCACACGGAGGACAGGCACAGCTTCCCGTCCCGGAGCGCGCCCTCGACGGCGGGGTACCGCTGGATGAGCTCCGCCGCCGTCTTGCGGAGCTGCGCAGAGCCGGCCGAGAGCTTCAGCTCCCGATGCAGGAACGAGAAGAGCGAAGTGTGCCCGCGCTCGCGCCACAGGCCGCGCTTGTCGAACTCCGCCAGCGCGACCAGGAACTCCGCCATGGCCTGGCGCTCGGCGCGAAGGAGGGTGCGAAGACGGTCCGTGAACTCGAGCGCGATGTCCATGCACGAAGCATCGCACGCGATTTCCGCCCTCCGTGAAACGCACGAGAATGCCCCAGGACGCACGACCGCGACCGGGCCTCCGCGCCCCCTCACCTCACGCGCGCGCGTCTCTGCACGGCAGCGTGTGCGCGTGGAAGCCCTGCGCGCGTGCGATTCCGTTCGCGCCCGCCGCGCTGCGCGCGAACCCCGTCAAGCGTTCACTCCAAGACAAATGGGTGCTGTCACAATGCCGCGCCGCGTCCGCGCCCCCGCATCCCCGCGCCAGCGCCACGCAAGCGCCGCCGCGCCCCCGCATCACCGCACCAGCGCCACGCCAGCGCCGCGCAAGCGCCGCCGCGCCGCGTCGTCCGTCCGCACCCTCTGCGCCGCCGCGCCATCCCCGCCAGCGCCGCCGTCCGCGCCCCCGCGCCCCCTGCGCCGTCCGTCCGCACCCTCTGCGCCGCCGCGCCGTCCGCGCCGCCGCGGCGCCACCCGCGTCCGCGCCAGCTCCGCCGTCCGCGCCATCCACGCCGCCGCGCGCACGCGCTTCGCCCGAGCACGCCCGCCCCCCCCCGCGCCCCGCGCCCCACCCTCGGGCCTCTCGCAAGCCGATCCCCGCGGCCCCGGTTCCGGCCACCCGGACCCGCCCCCGACCGCCCTCGCGCCCTCGAAGCCCACCCCCGCCCCCGACCGCCCTCGCACCCTCGAAGCCCGAGCCCCGCTCGTGGTTCGACAAGCTCACCACGAGCGGACTTCAGAGCCGCGCCCCACCGCCGCCGCACCTTCGAAGCCCGGCCCGACCCCCTCACCCCGAGCGCCCATCACCTCGCGCGAGCACGCCCCCCTACCCTCGCGCCGCCTTCACCTTTCCCTCGGCGGCGACCGGCTCCGCCTTCGGCGGCGCCCCCCGCCGCTTCATCGACAGCCCCAGCGTGAACCGCGCCACCGGCTCGTCGCCGTACTTGTCCGGCACCGTCGCCACCACCTCGACCGGCAAGGTGACCCGCTCGCCGGTCCGATCCGCCTCGCGCACCGCCTCCGCCACCCGGAGGCCGTCGCGCGACCGGAACACCACGTCGCCGTCGGCACGCTTCAGGAAGTCGGCCTTCAGGTCGGCGAAGATCAGGTTCACGCCCCTGTGCTTCGAGTAGATGAGCCGCGCGGCGACCAGCCCGCCGGCGATGTCGGCGCCGGCGCAGAGCGCGCCGAAGTACATCGAGCCGAGGTGGTTCCGCGACTGCCAGCGCAGCGGGATCTTCACCGCGCAGCCCTGCTCGTCGAGCTCCATCACCCGCGGCCCGAGGAACAGCAGCACCGGGATCTTCAGCGACAGCAGGCGGACCAGCGCGGTCTCCTTCAGCAACATGCTCGGGCTCCCCGCGCGCTCGGCGCGCCATGACGCAGCGCGTGAATCATAGGGGGCGCAGCCGACCCGCCGCGCCGCCCCTGCGGGGGCCAGGCTCCCGGGCGACGCGCCCGCGCCGGCGCCTACTCGGCCGCCGCGGCCTGCGGCAGCGCCACCGGGCGGTAGCGCCGCGCGATGGCCTGGAACGCGAACGCGGCGGCGAGCATGAGCGCGGCGAACGCCCAGAAGTACGCGGCGCCGGTGAGCGGCACGAGCTCGGTGACGAGCGCGGTGAGCAGGTTCCCGAGCGCGATGGTGAGGAACCAGAGCGACATGATGGTGCTGCGCATGGAGCGCGGCGCCTGCGTGTAGCTGAACTCGAGGCCGGTGACCGACACCAGCACCTCACCGGTGGTGAGCAGCAGGTACTGCGGGAGCTGCCAGAGCGCGTGCGGCGCGTGGCCGGCGTCGATGAGCGTCTGCACCACCGCCGCCGCCGCGAACGAGAGCACGGTGAGGAACATGCCGCCGGTCATGCGCGAGAGCGGCGTGCGGGCGATCCCGCGCCGCTCCAGCGCCGGGAAGATCACCCAGTTGAAGAGCGGGATGAGCGCCATCACCATGAACGGGTTCAGCGCCTGGAGCTGCGCCGGCGAGAGCGTGAGGGTGCCGAGGTGCAGGTCCATGTCCTTCGCCTGGAGCACCCAGCTCGAGCCCTTCTGATCGTAGAGCGCCCAGAACAGCGTCACCGCCGCGTACACGCCCATGATGCGGAACACCGCCCGCGCGCCGTCCACCGCCTCCTGCGGGTGGCGCTCGCGCGCGACGTCCAGCCAGTGCTGACCCGGCTTGCCGGTGCCGAGGCGCGAGAGCGCGTAGCCCACCACGCGGAACAGGCCGTGCGGGTTCGGGCCGGAGGGCGGCGCGAACGCGTAGTGCTTGCGGCCGAGCCAGAACACCACCAGCGCGATCGCCATGAGCACGCCGGGCAGCGCGAACGCCAGCGAGGGGCCGACCGTGAGGAGCAGGAGCGGGATGAGGAGCTTCGCGCTCGCCGAGCCGAGGTTGATCGACCAGTAGAACCAGCCGTACACGCGCTGCAGCAGCCCGTGCTGCTCGGGCCGGAACTGATCGCCCACGAACGCCGACACGCACGGCTTGATCCCGCCGGCGCCCGCCGCGATGAGCGCGAGCCCCACGAAGAAGCCGGTGCGCGTCTCCCAGGCGGCGAGCACGCCGTGGCCGAGCACGTAGAACAGCGAGATCCAGAGGATGGTCCGGTAGCGCCCCAGGTACCGGTCGGCGATCCACCCGCCCACCAGCGGCGTGAGGTAGGTCGCCATCACGAAGTAGTGGTAGTAGGCCTTCGCGTCCTGCGCCTCGTACAGCAGGTGCTGCAGCATGTAGACGGTGAGGATCGAGCTCGTCCCGTAGAACGAGAAGCGCTCGCAGGCCTCGTTGCCGACGATGTACTTGACCTGCGGCGGGTAGCGCTCGGGCGCGGACGCGGACATGGCGCGCGAGTCTGCCACGGGAGCCCCGGGGCCGGGCAACCGCTACGCCGCGGCCTCCGCCGAGGGCGCCGCCTCCACCGGCCGGTACCAGCGGGCCACCGCCGCGAACACGAACGCGGCCGCGAGCATCATCGCCGCGAAGAACGCGTAGTAGGCGACGCCCTGGAAGCGGTTCAGCCAGGCGACGAGCGCGGTGAGCAGCGAGCCGGCCGAGATGGTCACGTACCAGAGCCCCATCACCACGCTGCGCAGGTGCTTGGGCGCCTGCGAGAACGCGAACTCGAGCGCGGTGACCGAGACCAGCACCTCGCCGATCACCAGGAACACGTACTGCGGGATCTGCCAGGCCACGTGCAGCGCCGCGCCGCCCTGCAGCGCGGACTCCACCGCGCCCGCCGCCACGAACGACAGCACCGTCACGAACATCCCCACGGTCATCTTGCGCAGCGCCGTCACCTTCACGCCGCGGCGCTCCAGGGCCGGGAACACCCAGACGGCGAACACCGGGATGAACGTGAGCACCATGCCCGCGTCGAGCGTCTGCACGTTGCCGGCCGCGATCTGGAAGCCGAGCACGTGCCGGTCCATCCGCTCGGCCTGCAGCGTCCACGAGGACCCGTACTGGAAGAAGAGCGCCCAGAACACGATCACCGGCGCGAACACCGCCAGGATGCGCAGGACCGCGCCGGCCGCCGAGCCGCGGCCGGGGCCGCCGTCCTCCGCGGGCGGGGCGACGCGCGCCGGCGGCACGTGCACGTAGCGGCCGCGCCCCAGCCAGAACACCACCAGCGCCACCGCCATGGCGACGCCCGGGACGCCGAACGCCACCCGCGGGCTCACGTGGTCGAGCAGGAGCGGGATGACGATGGTCGAGACGGTCGAGCCGAGGTTGATCATCCAGTAGTAGAGGTCGTACAGCCTCGCGAGCAGCCCCTTGTCGTCCGCGGGGATCTGGTCGCCCGCGAAGGCGGAGGCGCAGGGCTTCAGGCCGCCCGCGCCGATGGAGATGAGCGACAGGCCGACCAGCAGCCCCCAGGCGCTCTCCCACACCGCCAGCACCGCGTGCCCGGCCACGTACCCGAGCGACAGCCACAGGATCGTGTTGTACCGGCCCCAGTACCGGTCGGCGAGCAGCGCGCCGAAGATGGGCATGAGGTACACCGCGCCGGTGAACACCTGGTAGGCGGTGACCGCCTCGTTCTCGGCGAACCCCAGGTTCCGCACCATGTGCAGCACCAGGATGGACGCCATCCCGTAGTACGAGAACCGCTCGGCGGCCTCGTTCCAGGCGAGGAACTTGATGGACGGCGGGAAGCGGGACTTCGCGGTCTCGGGCATGCGGGGGCACTGTGCCATGCCGGGGGGCCGCGCGCGAGACGCTGCGCGGCGCGGGGGCCCCGGTTACAAAGGCGCGCCGATGATCCGGATCTCGACCGAGGAGGCCGCGCAGCGCATCGCGCAGGGCGGCTACGACCTGGTGGACGTGCGCGAGCCGCACGAGTGGGCCGGCGGACACATCCCCGGCGCGCGCCACGTCCCGCTCGGCGCGCTCGCCCGCGCCCCCGCCGACCACCTGACGCGCGACCGCGTCATCTTCGTGTGCGGCCACGGCATGCGCAGCCAGACCGCGTGCGCCATCGCCCGCAGCGCCGGGCTGAGCGAGGTGTTCAGCGTGGACGGCGGCGTGGTCGGCTGGGCCGCCGAGGGCCGCCCCATCGCGCCCTGAGCCGCCGTGAGCGGCGCTCAGCGCCCGCCGCGCAGCGCGGACACCGCCAGCGCGATCCAGCCGGCGATGAACGCGACGCCGCCGAACGGCGTGACGGCCCCGAGCGCGCGCACGCCGCTCAGCGCGAGCGCGTAGAGGCTGCCCGAGAACAGCACCGTCCCCGCGAGGAACGCCCAGCCCGCGAACGCGGCCGCGCCGCCGGGCGTCCGCGCGTACGCCCAGCCCGCGGCCAGCAGGGCGAGCGCGTGGTACATCTGGTACTGCGCGCCGGTCTGGAAGACGGCCAGCAGATCCGGCGCCAGCCGCGCCTTCAGCGCGTGCGCGCCGAACGCGCCCGCCGCCACCGCCACCGCCGCCGAGATCGCGCCGAGCGCGAGGAAGAGCCTGTCCATGGCGGCGGAGTATCGCCGATCGCCCGGCCGGGCGGGCGTCCCGCCTTGGCCTTGCGGCGGCGCGGCGCGGCCCGCACACGCTCGGCCATGGACCTGGACTTCGCGAAGAGGAAGTGCGTGCCGTGCGAGGGCGGCATCCCGGCGCTCGCGCCGGACGCGGTGGACGCCGGGGTGGGCGCGCTCGACGGGTGGGACGCGCAGGAGGGGAAGACGCGGCTGCACAAGCACCTTCGCTTCGCCGACTTCGTCGCGGCCATGAAGTTCGTGAACGCGATGGCCGACCTCGCGGAGGCCGAGGGCCACCACCCGGACTTCTGCGTGCACTACTCCACCGTGGACGTGACGCTGTGGACGCACGCGGTGGGCGGGCTCTCCGACAACGACTTCATCCTGGCCGCGAAGCTGGACCGGCTGCGCGAGGCCGCCGCCGCGCGGCGCTGAATAGGCGCCGCGGGCGCGCCGTCACTCCGGTGGAGGGAAACCGCACCGGAGGAACCATGACGAACGTCGCCAGGAAGCTCGCCCTCGCCGCCGCCCTCGTCGCCGCCGTCCCCGCCGCCGCGCACGCGAAGCCGTGCGATCACGACGCGCCGGTGGGGGCCTACCCGGCGCCGGCGCCGCTGCCCGCGCCGGCCGGCTGGCGCGACGATCGCTGGGACGATCGCGGCCCGCGGCCGCACGACGGCTGGCGCGCCCGCGAGCGCGCCGCGCTCCGCGCCGAGTACGCGCGGCTCGACGCCGCCCGCGACCGCTTCTACGCGCGCTGGAACGGCTACCCGCCCCCGGGGAAGGCGCGCAAGTTCGAGCGCTGGTACGCGCACGAGCGCGGCGAGCTCGACCGCCGCTGGGACGCGCTCGAGGGCTACGCCTGGCGTTGAGGCCCGCGATCCACGCGCCCTGACCGCCCGCTCACCCCGGAGCACCCCGCCGCCCGCCGTGCGCCCCCGCGCCGGCGGGCGGCCCCGTCTCGACGCCGTGGACCCCGCGCCGGTTCGCGGTTAGACCAGTGAGGTGTCGCGCTCCGCCCTCTCCTTCGCCGTCTTCCTCGCCGTCGTGCTGTCCATCCTCGGCGGCATGCACGCCTACCTGTGGCTGCGCCTGGTGCGCGACCCGTCGCTGCCGGAGCCCTGGCGTCGGATCGGCACCGTGCTCCTGGCGCTGCTCGCCGTCGCCATCCCGGTGGGCATGTTCTCGGTGCGGCTCGCGTCCGGCTGGGCGGCGCGCTGGCTGCCCGTCGCCGCGTTCACCTGGCTCGGCCTCGCGTTCATCCTGTTCTGCGCGGTGGCCGCCATCGACCTCGCCCGCCTCTCCGCCCAGCTCGCGCTGTTCGTGGGCGACTGGCTGCGCCAGGTCCCCGATCCGCCCGCGGACCCGGGCCGGCGGCTGTTCGTGGCGCGCGCGGTGGCGGGCAGTGCGGTGGTCGCGGCGGGCGGCTCGGCCGCGCTCGCGTTCCGGAGCGCCACCGGGCCGGCCGAGATCCACGAGGTCGCGGTCCGGCTGGACCGGCTGCCGCCGGCGCTGTCCGGCCTGACCATCGCGCAGATCTCCGACCTGCACGTCGGCCCGGCCATCCGCGAGCGCGAGGTGCGCCGGGTGGTGGAGCAGACGAACGCGCTCCGCCCCGACGTCATCGCCATCACCGGCGACCTCGTGGACGGCAGCGTGCGCGAGCTGGGCCACGCGGTCGGCGAGCTGTCGCGGCTGCAGGCGCGGCACGGCGTGTTCTTCGTCACCGGCAACCACGAGTACTACTCCGGCGTGGACGCCTGGGTGGCGGAGCTGGGGCGGCTCGGCATCCGCGTGCTGCGGAACGAGCGCGTGACCGTGGGCGACGCCGGCGCGTCGATCGACCTCGCCGGCGTGGACGACTGGAGCGCGGGCCAGTTCGGGAACGGCCACGGCATGAACCTGCCGCGCGCGCTGGACGGGCGGGATCCGGAGCGCAGCCTGGTGCTCCTCGCGCACCAGCCGCGCGCCATCGGCGAGGCGGTGCGCGCCGGCGTGGAGCTGCAGCTCTCCGGGCACACCCACGGCGGGCAGATCTTCCCGTTCAACCTGCTGGTCCGGGCCGCGTATCCGTACGTGAAGGGCCTGTACCCGCACGAAGATGCGAGCGCCCGCGGGCAGATCTTCGTGTCGCGCGGCACCGGGTACTGGGGGCCGCCCATGCGGCTCGGCTCGCCGCCGGAGATCGCCAAGATCGTCCTGACCTGACCTGATCGGGACGGCACCGGCGAGCGCTCGCCCGGGGGCCCGAGCGTGTTCACCATGCGTCCCGAACGCCGGCGTGGCCCGCTTGGGCCCTGCCCGCGCGGTAAGCACCGTTTTACCCTTGGCGTTCGCAGGAGGCAGCCATGCGCGCCCGCTCCATCGCCATCGTCGTCGCGGTCTTCGCCGCCGCGGCGCTCACCGCCGTGTTCGTGGTCTCGCAGCTCCCGCACGCGGGGCGCACCAGCCCGCTCCCGGGGACGCCCGGGGCCGCGGTCGCGACCTCGAGCCCGCCCGCGCCGGCGGCCTCCGCCTCCGACGGCTTCCTCGACGTGCGGGTGACCGCGGGCGGCGCGCCGCAGGCGGGCGCGGAGGTCCGGGCCTACCTGCGCGCGCGCGGCGCGAACGGCGCCCCCGCCTGGCTCGCGGCCGGGACCGTCGTCGCCGGGAAGGACGGCGTGGCGCGGCTGGCGGCCCGCCCCGGCGCGTACCTGGTGGCGGCGCGCGCGGTGGGGCTCGCTCCCGGACGGGCCGAGGTGATCCGGCCGGGCGGCGAGGAGGTCACGCACGCGGAGGTGGCGCTCGCGCCGCCGGTCGCGCTGTCGGGACGCGTGACCGGGCCGGACGGCCGGCCCGCGCCGGCCCGCCTGGAGCTGGTCCCGCTCGCCTCGGCGCTCGGCGACGCCGCGCCGGACGCGCCGCCGGAGGAGCTGGCCCGGGTGGAGACCGGGCGGCGCGGCGCGTTCGAGGTGCCCGGGCTCGCGCCGGGCCTGTACGCGGTGCGGGCCGACGGCGCCGGGTTCCACGCGCTGCTCGTGCCGCGGGTGGCGGTGCCGCGCGCCGCGCCGCTCGAGCTGCGGCTCGACGCGCTGGCGCTGCTCGACGGCGTGGTGACCGGCGCCGACGGCCGGCCGGCGGCGGGCGCGGTGGTGCGGGCCGCCTCGGCGGACCACTGGGCGGAGATGACGGTCGGTGAAGACGGGCGCTTCCAGCTCCCGGTCCCCGCCGGCGAGTACCGGCTGCTGGCCGGGCGCGGCGGCGAGGCCGCGGCGCTCGCGGAGCGGGTGACGGCGGGCCCGGGGACGGCGCGGCGCGGGCTGGCCCTGCGGCTCGGGCCGGGGGCGGCGCTGGAGGGGCAGGTGGTGCGCGCCTCGGGCGGCGCGCCGCTCGCCGCGGCCGAGGTGGTGCTGCGCCCGCACCAGGCGTCGGCCGCGCTGGCGCGCGCCACCGCCGACGCGTCCGGGCGCTTCCGCGTGGAGGGGCTCGCGCCGGGACCCTGGGACGTGCTCGCCGCCGCGCCCGGCGCCACGCCGGGGCGGGCCGAGGCGGTGACGCTCGAGCCGGGCCGGAGCTTCCCGCTGCGCCTCGCGCTGGCGGGGCTCGGCGCGGTCGAGGGCGTGGTGACGGATCCGGCCGGCCGGCCGCTGGCGCGCGTGCGCGTGCGCCTCGGCGCGCGGGGCGACGGCCTGGCCGCGCTCGCGCCGCGGGAGGCGCGCACCGACTTCGAGGGGCGCTTCCGCCTGGAGGACGTGGAGGTGGGACGCGCCGAGCTGGCCGCGGTGCAGGACGGGGCCGCGCTCGGCGCGGCGCGCGCGGTGCGCGTGCAGGCGGGCCGGGCGGCGCAGGTCGACTTCTTCCTCGCCCCGCCGGGCGCGCTCGCCGGCCGGGCCTCCGCGGGCGGCAAGCCCCCGCCGCTCGGGACCGCCGTCCTCGCCGCCACGCTCCAGGGCCCGCCGCAGGTGGCGCGCACCCTCGTCGACGCGAGCGGCAACTTCGAGCTGCTGCTGCCCGCCGGCGACTACCGCGTCCTGGCCGCGCCGGCCGACGCGGCCGGCACCGACGTCCGCGCCGCGCCGGCGTTCGCGCGGGTGGAGCCGGGCGGCACCACGCGGCTCGAGCTGCGGGTGACGGCGGCCGCCGAGGAGGCGGGGCCGGAGGTGCGCGTGCTCGAGCCGGGCGGCGCGCCGTCGGCGGGCGCCGAGGTGACGCTGGCCCGCCCCGGCGACGCCCGGGTGGCGATGGCGGCCCGGGCCGGCGAGGACGGCCGCGTGCGCCTGGGGCGCGACATGGGCCTGGCCGGGCGCGAGGTGGAGGTGCGGGCGCACAACGGCGGGCGCAGCGGCGCGTTCACCGGGCGGCTGCCGGCCGCGGGCGCGGTCGCGGTGACGCTCTCGCCCGGCGCCGCGCTGGAAGGCGTCGTCCGCGGCGGCGGGGCGCCGGTGAAGGGGTTCGCGCTGGAGGTCGCCTCGCAGCCGGGGCCGGAGGGCTGGCGCACGCTCGAGGTGCACCGCTTCGCCGGGGATCGGTTCGAGCTGGGCGACCTGCCCGCCGGGCCGCTGCGCGTCGCGGTGCGCGCCGCGGACGGGCGGCGCGGCGAGGCGGAGGTGCGGCTCGCGGCCGGCGAGGTGCGGCGCCTCGAGGTCGCGGTCTCGGCGGCGGTGCCGGCGCGCGCCCCCGCCGGCCGGTGACGGGCGGCCCCGGGCCGGTTACAGGGGAGGCCCATGTCCCTCCCCGTCGTCGGCAAGGCGCACGAGGCCAGCGCCGCGCAGCCCTTCACCTGGTTCGTGTACGGCTCCTCGCTCGATCCCGAGGCGTTCGCCGCCTGGGCGCGCGATCACGGCTACGCGCCCCCCGACCTCGGGCAGGGCCGGCCCGCGGCGCTCCCCGGCTTCCGGCTCGCGTTCGAGGTCGAGTCGCGCTTCTGGGGCGGCGCGGTGGCCAGCCTGGCCGAGGCGGAGGGTGAGGTGGTGGAGGGGCTGGCGCTCGCGCTGCCCGGGGTGGCGCGCGGGATGGTCGAGCACAAGGAGGGCGTCATCTCCGGGCTGTACGCGCCGCAGGAGGTGACGCTCCGGCTGGCGGACGGATCCGCGGCGCGCGCCGTCGCGTTCCGCGCCGCGCCGGACCGCCGCCTGCCGCGGGACGCGCCGCCCTCGCCCGCCTACCTCGAGGCGGTGATCCGCGGCGCGCGCGCGGCCGGGCTGTCCGGCGCGTGGATCCGCAAGCTCGAGGCGCTGCGCCCGGCGCGCTGACCGCCGCGCCCGCTACCCGGCGCCGAGCGCCGCCACGATCCCGGGGAGCCGCGCGCAGGCGCTGCCGCGCGCGAAGAAGCCGCGCTCCGACCGGGCGGCCAGCTCGGCGAACGGGTTCTCCTCGGGGTTCACGTCCACCAGCGCCGCGCCGCGGTGGAACGCGATGCGCCCGATCTGCATGGGCAGGTTGGTGGCGCCGCTCGTGCCGACCACCAGGAGCAGGTCGGCCGCCTCGGCGGCGCGGACCGCGCTGTCCATCCGGTAGTTCGCCTCGTCGTAGTACTCGTCGAACCAGAGCACGTGCGGGCGCAGCCAGCCGCCGCAGGCGGGGCAGGAGAGCTGGGAGCGCTCGCGCTCGGTGAACGGGTCGTCCTTGCGGCGCGGCGCCATCGCCGGGAGGTCGAGCAGGCCCACCCCGCACTCCCTCGCGCAGCGGACGTACGCGGCGTCGCCGTGGATGCAGAACACCCGGCGCGAGCCGGCGCGGCGGTGCAGCCCGTCGATGTTCTGCGTGACGAGCGTGAACCGCTCGCCCAGCGCCGCCTCGAGCCGCACCAGCGCCTCGTGCCCCGGGTTCGGCTGCGCGTCGCGGCACACGCCGAACCGGTACAGGTACCAGCGCCACACCTCGTCCGGCGCGGCTTCGAACATCTCCCGCGTGGCCATCTCCTGCGGCATGTAGTTGCGGGAGCCGACCACCCAGTAGCCCTCCGCGCCGCGGAACGTGGGGATGCCGCTCTCCGCCGAGATCCCGGCGCCGGTGAGCGCCACCACCTTCCCGCCCGACTCCCGCACCTCGGCCAGGATGCGCTCCAGCTTCGCCTCGAGCCCCGCGGTCGCCATGCCGTCCATGTTAGCCCGCCGGCGGACCCCGCAGCTCCCCCTCGCGGCGGGCCGGCAGCCGCTCGCCGCGCGCCACCGCGGCCACGATGCCGGCGAGCGCGCGCACCCCGTCGGTGAGGGCGGCGGGGCCGGGCTGCAGGATGATCGCGCTCCGCACCTCGTAGAGCTGGTCCTCCCGCACCGCCGGGACCTCCGACCACCCCGGCCGCGCCCGGATCACCTCGCGGCGGGCCTTCTTCCCGCACCAGCTCGCCACCACCGCGTCCGGCGCGCGCCGAGCCACCTCCTCCGCGGCGACGATCCGGCCCCTGGCCGAGTGCGAGGCGCGGGTCTCCGCGCACACGTCCTCGGCGCCGGCCAGCTCCAGCAGCTCCGAGACCCAGCGGATCCCGGCGATGAGCGGGTCCGGCCACTCCTCGAAGAACACGCGCGGGCGCCGGGGCAGCGCGGCCGCCGACTCCGCCACGCGCGCCAGGCCGGCCTCGAGCTCGGCCGCGAGCGCCTCCCCCGCCTCGGGGCGGCCCACCGCCGCGGTGACCAGCCGGAGCGTCTGGAGGATCTCCGCCACCGAGCGCTGGTTCGTGACCAGCACCGGGATCCCGCGCCGCACCAGGTCGCCCGCCACGTCCGCCTGCAGGTCGGAGAAGCCGACCACCAGGTCCGGCCGGAGCGCCGCGATCGCGTCCCCGTCGGCGGAGAGGAACGCGCTCACCCGCGGCTTGCGGCGCGCCTCCGGTGGACGGACGGTGAACCCGGAGACGCCCACCACCAGGTCCCCCGCGCCGATGCGGTAGAGCGTCTCGGTGGTCTCCTCGGTGAGGCACACCACGCGGCGGGGGTGCGGCGGGGCCTGCGAGAGGAGCGCGGCGAGATCCACGTTGGGCCACCCTGGCGCGACGGCGCGCCCCGGTTATAAGGGGTGGGCGTGTCCACCGCCGTCACCGAAGGCATCGAGGTCACCGTCCGCAGCACGTTCCGGCCCGAGCGCTCCGAGCCCGGGCGGTTCCTGTTCTCGTACACGGTGCGGATCGCGAACCAGGGCGAGGTCCCGGCGCAGCTCGTGTCGCGCCGCTGGATCATCCTCGACGCGAACGGCGAGCGCGAGGAGGTGGTGGGCGACGGCGTGGTCGGCCAGCAGCCCCACCTCGAGCCCGGCGAGCACTTCGAGTACACCAGCTTCTGCGTGCTGAAGACGCCGCACGGCTCGATGCGCGGCACCTACCGCATGGTGCGCGACGGCGGGCAGGCGTTCGACGCGACCATCGCGCCGTTCCCGCTGGTCGTGCCGGGCACGCTGAACTGAGCGTGACGGCGCCGGCGGGCGCCGCTCAGAGCGCGTGAATCCATCCCGGGACCGAGCCAGGCGGTCGAGACGCGAGCAGCGCGAGGCGCGACGACCGAGCATGCCCGTCGGCATGTGAGGGAGGAGCAACGACGCGATGCGACGCGGATCGGCCGCCGCGGCGACGGGAGGGGATTGTTTCACGTGCTCTCAGCGCCCGACGAGCTCGTCGAGCAGGTCGCGCTCGGTGAGCAGCCCGCGCTTCAGGAGCGCGCGGAACAGCGCCGCCATCGCCTGCGCGGGCTTCACGATCTCCGGCTCGGCGGGCGCGCCGGCGGCGAGGCGCTCCAGCGCCGACAGGATGGCACGCTCACCCTCGGTGAACGGCGACGGATCGGCCATCGGCAGCGGCGTGAGCGTGCCCAGCCCCTCCTGCGGGATGGCGCCGAGCAGCGCCGCCCGCGCGGCCTCCACCTCCTCGGGCCCGGGGTGATCCTCGAGCTCGAGCGAGAGGCCGGGCGACAGCGGGGCGGCGAGCGCGCGCGGTGCGGCCGGCGACGGTGCGGCCGGCGACGGGGCGGCGCGCGCCGCAGCGGCGGGGGCGGAGGCAGGCGCGGGACGGGCCGCCGTTGGCGCCGGGGGCGGGGCGGCAGGGCGCGGGATCGGCTGCGGCGCCTGGCCGGGGCGGACGGCGCCGGCGGGCGCGGGCGGCGGGGGGCGGAAGGCGGGCGCGCCGGGAGGGCGCGCGCCCGAGGGCGGCAGCGCGCCGGGCGGCGGGAGCGGACGGGTGGGGCCGGCGGGGACGCGACCCGCGACGCCGGGCGGCGGCCCGGGGCGCGGCGGGGCGGCGGGCGCGGGTCGCGCCTGCGGCGGGATGGCGTGGGCGGACCCCGGGGCGGGCGCGGGCCGCGCCTGCGGCGGGGTCGCCGGGGCGGACCCTGGGCCGGGCCCTGGGCCGGGCCCCGGGGCGGACCCCGGCGCGGGCACGGCGGCGGGGCCGGGCGGCCGCGGCGCCGTCGGCGCGGACGGCGCTGCCACCGCGGCGCCGGCGGGGCGCGGCCCGGCGGCGGACGCAGCGTCGGTGGGGGGCGCGGCGCCGGGCGGCGGCGCGGCGCGCGGTGCGGCAGGGCGCGGGGCGGCTGCGGCGGCGCCGCTGCCGAAGAACGCCTCCAGCGCGTCCTTCGAGCCGCCGCCGAACGGATCGAGCACCGCCTCGCCGGGCGGATCGTCGGCGTCGAGGTCGAGCGCGATCGCCTCGATGGCGTGGTCGTGCGGGTACCGGTCCCTCACCGCGGCCGCGATCTCGCGATCGCCGCCGATGCACACCTTCACCTTCCGCCCGGTGCGGAAGCGCAGCTCGTCCACCACCGCCAGGTTGGTGGGATCGGACATCGCCACCGCGAGCGTGCCGGTGTCGGCGCCGAGCGGGAAGACGTTGTTGCGCAGCGCGAACTCGCGCGGCACGAGGCGCAGCGCCAGCTCCAGCGCGTACGGCTCGAGCGCGTCGAGGCGCGCCACCTCGTAGCCGTACTTGCGCGACAGCGCCTGGACGATGTCCGCCTCGCCGGCGAGCTTCAGGTCCACGAGCGCCTGGCCGAGCCGGACGCCCCACTGGCGCTGGTGCCCGAGCGCGGACTGCAGCTGCGTGGCGTCGATGACGCCCGCCTCGAGCAGGAGCTCCCCGAGCCGCCTCTTCCCGATGGCGTCCATGCGCGGCGGATCCTACCTTCGCCCTGCACGGCGGGTCGAGCCCCTCGGGGCGCGCGCGACGCCCATCCGCCTACATGCGCTCAGCGGCCGCCGCCGCTGCCGGACGCGGCGTCCGCGCGGGTGGCGATGGCCAGCCGGCTCAGGCCGGCGCCGCGGGCGAGCTCCATCACCTGCACCACCCGGCCGTGCGGCACGCCCTCGTCCGCCTGCACCAGCACCACCAGCTCCGCGTTGCGGCCGGCCGCCTCGGCGAACGCCGCGGTGAGCGCGTCGTCGGCGAGCACCTTCCCGCCCACCACCGCGCGCCCGTCGGCGAGCACCGCCACCGCCAGGTCCTGCGGGATCTGCGAGGCCTCGCCCTTCCCGCCCTTCGGCAGGTTCACCTTGAAGCCGCCCTTCTCCTGGCCGGCCTCGGCGATCGCCGTGGTCGTCACCATGAAGATGATGAGGAGGACGAGGAAGATGTCGGTGAGCGGCGTGATGTTGATGTCGGCGAAGATCCCGCCGCCGACCTCGTCCTCGCCGCCGTCGCCGCCGCTCGAGGGTCCGCCGAGCGCCATGCGCTAGCCCTCCCCGGCGCTGCGGGCCGCGGGTTCCTGGGGCCGGGCGCCGCCCGCGAGGACCTCCTTCACGATCTCGAGGTACTCCTCGGTGAGCAGGCGGAGCTGCAGCGCGAGCTTCTGCACGTGCACGTTGAGGAAGTTGAAGATCACCACCGCCTCGATCGCGACGGCGATGCCGCCCGCGGTGGTGACGAGCGCCTCGGAGATGCCGGCCGCCACCACCGTGAAGCCGCCCTGCCCGGTGGCGGCCATCTGCCGGAACGCGTGCATGATGCCGACCACGGTGCCGAACAGGCCCACGAACGGCGCGGTCGCGCCCACGGTGCCGAGGATCCACAGGTTGCGGCGGAGCTTCAGGTTCACCTGCTGGCGCTCGCGCTCCACCGCCGCGGCGATCTTCTCGGCGGTGGGCGCCGGGGCCCGGCCGCCGGGGCCCGGCCGCGGCGCCACCGCCACCAGGCCGGCCAGGAACACGTCGGCCGCCGGCGAGCCCGAGCGCTCGCACTGCGCGCGCCCGTCCTCGAGGTCACCCCGGTACAGGGCGCGGGTCACCGCGTCGGCCAGGCTCTTCGCCCGGGCGGTGAAGCCCCAGAGCGCGATGCCGCGCTCGATGGCGACCGCGAGCGCGATGACCGAGCACGCGACGATGATCCACATCGACGCGCTGCCGGTCTTCATGATGCCGACGAGGCTGGTGTCCAAGGTGCGTCTCCGGGGTGGGGAACGGAGGGAGTCTAACCGCGGCCTCGCGCCGGCGGGGGGCTTCTCGGTCCCTCGGCGGCGAACGCGCGGGGTCACCGGCGCATTCCCCCTGCGGCCCGCCGATGGGGCGCTAGTCGGCCCGGCCGGGGGACCCGGGAGCGGGCGCCGGCTCGGCGCGGAACAGGTCCGGCGGCGGCGGGGCGGAGCGCTCGTCCAGCTCGACGACGCGCGCGCCGCGCGGCGGGTCCAGCCGGAAGAGGCCGGGATCGAGGGCGGGGTTCACCTCCACCTCCCGCCAGCGCAGCTCGAGCCGGACGCGCGGGCGCTCCGAGCGCAGCTTCACCTCGGACGGGAAGCGCCCCTCGCTCGCGGGCGAGAACGCGCCGAAGGCGAGGTCGTACTCGCCCGGCCCGCCCCCCTCGACCGAGCGCCAGGAGCGCTCCACCGCCGCGCCTCGCCCGATCCGCAGCACCTGCGCCCACGGGCCCGCCTCGAGCGTGAGCGCGACGTGGCCGGCGCCGGGCTCGGCGGCGGCGGGCCGGCCGTCGAGGAGCGGCGCGCCGCCGCACAGGATCCGCACCAGCTCGCCCGCCGTGAGCGGCAGCGGCACCAGGCGCGCCAGGTTCTCCGGGGTCGCCTCGCCGCGGTAGAGCACCTTGCTCCGCGCGTCGTACAGCGAGAAGCGCCCGTCGGCCGCGACCAGCACGGCGGCCACGTTCCCGAAGAAGTCGAGCGTCTCGAGGTGCAGCCGGTCCGGCACCTCCGCCGCCACGAACTGCGAGACGGTGCCCGACTGCCCCTGCGCGTCCACCGCGACGCGGGCCTCGCCGCGCACCGCGCGCACCCTCCCCTGCGCCGCCTGGACCTGCGCGAGCAGCGCGGCCGGATCGAGCGACAGGTCGGGGGGCGGCACCCGCGGGCGGCAGCCGGCGAGGGCCAGCGTGGCGAGCGCGAGCGCGGCGAGGCGGGAGGGCGCGAGGGCGGTGCGGGCTCGGGTGGGCATCGGCGGGATCTAGAACAGCCGGCCGGCGCGCTCCAGCAGCGCCTTCGCCCGGCGGCGCGCCACCCCGCGCTCCGGGGCGCGATCCGGGTCGCCCCCGTCGCCCGGCGCGAGCACCTCGCCGAGAAGCCGCTCGAACAGCGCGCGATCCTGGACCAGGACCGCGTAGGTCTCGGCCTCGGCCACGCGGGCGAGCGGCTCGGCGGGGAACAGCGCCCGCGCGCGGTCGAAGTGGGCCCGCGCCGCGGCCGCGCCCCCGCCGGCCGCGACCGGGAGCGCCGCGCGCCAGGCGCCCAGGGCGCGGTGCGGGCCGGCCGCGTCCACGCGCTCGTCGAGCGCGGCGGCGCGCGACATCATGGCGAGCGTCGCGTCCTTCACCGCCAGCACCGCGGCGTAGCCGCTCGTCTGGGCCGAGCGCATCGACCCGAGCGCGAGCCAGTAGAGCGCCTCCGCCCCGGGCGCCTCCACCCGCGCGGCGGCGGCGGCCGGATCGTCGCCGTGGTCGATGGCCTGCGCCCACGCCGGCGAGAGCGCCCGCAGCGCCCGCTCCGCCGCCCGCGCGGAGGCGTCCCAGGCCTGCCGGGCGTGCGCGGGATCCTCGGCCGCGAGCCCGGCGAACGCCTCGGCGCGCGCGATGCGCAGCTCGGGGCCCGGATCGCCGGGGCGGACCGTGGCGGCGCGCCCGTAGGCGGCGATCGCCTCGGCGAGGCGGGCCGGCTCGTCGCGATCGGCGTAGGCGCGGTCGCCCTCCGCGAGCGCCTGCTCGTAGCGCTCCGCGGCGGCGCGCGCGGCGTCGGGCGAGGCGGGCGGCGGCGCCTCGGCGGCGCGCCGGCACGCGGGCCCGGCCAGCGCCACGGCGGCCGCGGCCGCGATGGCGGCCAGGGGGGTCCGGGAGGCGTTCACGGTGCGTGGCTCCGGCCGGCGGCGGACGTCACCGCCGCTTCTTCCCGCCCGGCTTGCGGCCGGGGGCGCGGGCGCGGGCGCCGGCCGCCTTCTCCTTGCGGGCCGGGCGCTTCGCCGGGTGCGGCCGCGCCGGCCCCTTGGCGTTCGCGGCCGCGGGGCGCTTCGCGGCGGGGCGAGCGGGGGCGGCGGGGCGCTTCGCCTTCGCGGCCGCCGCCGGTGCACGGGTGGCGGACGCGGGGCGCGCGGCGGGCGCGGGGCGCGCGGCAGACGCGGGCGGGCGCGGGGCCTGCGTCGCGGGGCGCGCCGGCTGTGCGGGACGCGACGGGGCGGCGCCGGGCCGGGCCGGCGCGGCGGCGGGGGGACGCGGCGCCGCGGCGGGCGCCGGCGCGGGGCGGGCACCGGCGGGCGGCGCGGGCCGCTGCGGGGCGGGTGGCGGCGCGAGCGGGCGCGGCGGCGCCAGCGACCGGCCGGTGACCGGCGCCGGGCGCGGCGGCTGCGCGCGCGACAGCTTCGCGAGCCGCGCCTCCTCCTCGGCCGGCGTCACCACCAGCGGCGGCTGCCCCGCGCGCTGCCGGGTCTCGTCGTCGGCGCTGTAGTAGAGCTGGAACGAGGCGAGGCCGCGCACCACCAGCTCCCCGCGGTGGTTCTCGGCCCAGGTCTCGATGTCCACCGCGTAGCGGCCGCCCTCCTCGAAGCGCCGGTCCACCACGCGGCCGCGCACCGTGAGCACGTCGCCGGGCCACACGATCTTCACGAACCGCGCCTGGAACCGGCGCAGCCGCGCGCCGCGCACCCAGTCCATCACCAGCTCGCCCAGGAAGCCCATGCTGAGCATGCCGGGGGCGAGCGCGCTGGGGAACCCGGCGTTCTTCGCGTGGACCTCGTCGATGCAGAGCGGGTTCCAGTCCTGCGCCGCGCCCGCGTAGCGCGCGATCTGCAGGCGGTCCACCGGCGGCTTCACCAGCGGGGGCAGCTCGTCCCCCACCTTGACCGCCTCGAAGTAGAGCTGGCGTGCGGTGAGCGTCATCGTCCCCTCAGCGGCGCAGCAGCAGCGTCTCGCGCGACCGGAACACCACCTTGCCCTCCGGGTCGCGCCCCTCGTCCTCGAGCACGAGGACGTCGGTGGGGCCGCTCGCGCCGGCGCGCTCCTGCACGTCGGCCACCCGGGTCACCACGGTGATGCGGTCGCCGGCCACCAGCGGCCGGGCGTACTCGAGCTGCTGCTCGCCATGCAGCACCGAGCGCGTTCCGAGGTCGAGCGAGTGGCGGAAGCGCTCGTTGGAGGTGAGCGCCGCCGGGAACGTCGGCGGGGCGACCAGCGCCGGGAAGCCGGCGGCGCGCGCGACGGCCTCGTCCTGGTAGAGCGGGTTGGGGTCGCCGAGCGCCTCGGCGAAGCGGCGGATCGCGCCGCGCTCCACCTCGTGGACCACCGGCTCGCTCTCCCTGCCGATCAGCGATCTGTCGAGCATGCGCCCTCTCGTTCACCGGCCCGCGGGAAGGTCGAGCACCGTGACCAGCCCGCGCAGCTCCGTCACCGCCGCCGCCGCGTTCACCACCGCCGCGGCGGTGGCGGCGTCGCCGGGGATGCCGCCCGGCACCACCAGCCGGAGCGGCGGGTCCGCGTCCAGCTCGACCTCGTCGCGCGGGTCGTCCGCGTCCACCGCGATGGTCAGCTCGAGCCGCACCACCTCGCGCTCGTCGGCGAACACGCGCGCGACCTGCGTGAAGCCCGCCACCTGCCCGCGCCGGACCGGCACCGGGCCGCCGCGCGCGTCCTCCTCCGCGACCAGCGGCGCGAGCTCCTCGTCCACCTCGTCCACCCCGAGCCCGAGGCCGGTGGCGGCGAGCGCGGCCGACTCGGCCAGGCCCACGTGCCCGACCTCGCCGCGCTCGGCCGCCTCGTGGAACGCGTCCTCGTCGAGGCCCGCGCCGATCTTCCGCAGCAGCGCCGCGCGCCGCTTCGACGCGTCCACCACGCGCAGGCCGCGCACGTGGCGCACCGGGCCGGTCGCGTGCCCGAGCACCGCGGCCAGCCGGTCGAGCACGAAGCCCGGGTTCGCGCCGGTGCCGAGCACGGCCACGTTGCGCTGCTCGCAGAGCGCGTCGAGCGCGTCGGCGGCCTCCTCGTGGCGCAGCCACGGGTAGGCGAGCTCCTCGCAGGTGGACACCACCGAGAGCCCGGCGCGCACCGCGCGCTCGAGGTCGGGGCGGACGGCGTCGAGCGTGCTCGCGGTCGCGAGCAGCAGCACGCCCCCCTTCGCCGCGGCGAACGCCGCCTTCGGGTCCGCCGCGATCTTCAGGGCGGGCGCGGGGACGCCCAGCAGCTCGCCGAGCGGCCGACCGGCCAGCGACGCGCTGGAGTCCACCGCCGCGACCAGCTCGAGGTCCGGACGGGCGATCACGGCGCGGGCGATCGCCCGTCCGATCTCGCCGAGGCCCATCACCACCACCGGGATGCCGCGCGCGTCCAAACGCCCCTCCGGAGGACCCGGGCGACGTGGCGTCGATCGCCGGATCTTCAAAGATTCACGGGCATTTATAGTGCACGTGATCGGGGCCTATCAAGAATTCCGGGGAGCGGGCCCCGCCGAGCCATGCGGGGGTGGATGTGCGCGCGCAGTCACGCCCGGTGCAGGGCGCACCGAGTCAACCTGCGGGCATTGCTGGGAAACGGCGGGGGGACCGGTTCAGGACCCGATGAGCTGCTCGAGGTAGGCGCGCGCCACCGGGACCGACCACTCGCGCGGCCCGATCACCATCGACACGAGCTTCCCGTCCTTCCCCACGATGTACGACTCGGGGAACTTGTACGAGTCCGGGCAGCCGCCCCGGGCGGCGCAGTAGTAGCGCATGGTGACCGACTGGTCCGCGTCGAGCACCACCGTGGCCCCGGCGGTCGACCCCATGTAGGGAGGCGCGGAGATGAACTCGCGCACGGGGTCCCAGGCCTCGTCCACCGAGACCGCGACCATCCGGAACTTGCCCGGGTACTTCGCCTCCAGCTCCCGACCGAGGGCCAGCATCGAGGGCATCTCGGTGCGGCACGGCGGGCACCAGGTGGCCCAGAAGTTCACGAACACCACCTGCCCCTTCGCGCTCGCCAGCGAGAACCGGGTGCCGTCGAGCGAGATGAGCTCGATGGGCGGGGCCGCCACCGGCGTGGCGCGCTCGATCCCGAAGCGATCCAGCTCGGCCTGGGAGACGGCGGGGCGGGAGTCCTTGCAGGCGGCGAGCGAGACCAGGGTCGCGGCGGCGAGGGCGGCGGCCGCGCGCGCGGCGGGGCGGACGGACCAGGGGCTCATGGCGGGAAGTTCTTACACGAGGGGCCGCCTTGCCGCCAGCGCGCCGCCCGGTACACACTCCGCGCGTGCGCGGCCTCATGGGCAGCTTCGCGGTGCTCCCGCTCGGCGAGCTGGTGGAGCTGCTCTCGCGGCGCGCCATGACCGGCGCGCTCACCTGCGAGCGCGGCTCGGTCCGGAAGACGCTGCAGCTCCGCGGGGGCGCCGCGGTCGCGGCCGCGTCCAACGATCCGCGCGAGTTCCTCGGCCAGCTGCTCGTCAACTACGGCCACCTCACCGAGGCGCAGCTGCAGAAGGCGTTCGAGACGCAGGAGCAGACGCGCGTCCGGCTGGGCCGGGTGCTCGTCATGGTGGGGCTGGTGGCGCCGGAGACGGTGCGCGAGGTGCTCGCCATCAAGATCCGCGAGACGCTGCTCGACGTGTTCCTGTGGGACTCGGGGGTGTTCACGTTCGACGACGCGCCGCCGGCCGCGGTGGACGAGCTCGATCCGGAGGTGCCGCTCGCCGAGATCGCGCGCGAGGCGGAGTTTCGCGCCACCGCGTGGAGCGCGTTCCGCGCGCAGTTCCCGAGCGGCGCCGCCACGCTGGTGGTGGACGAGGCCCGCGTGCCGCCCGGCCTCGCGCCCGGCACCGTGGACGGACGGCTCCTCGCGCTGGCGCGCGCCGGGAAGACCATCGACGAGGTCGGCCTCGCGCTCAACGCCACCGACTTCCACCTGCACCAGCGGCTCTACGCGCTCGCGAACCAGGGCGTGCTCCGCGCTGCCGCGCCCGCGCCGGAGGTGGGCGCCGTGGCGCCCGAGCGCGACGCGGCGGAGCTGGTGGAGCGCGCCCGCGGGCTGCTCGCCGACGGCCGCGCCGACGAGGCGGAGCTGGCGGCCGCGCGCGCGGCCGAGCTGGCGCCGGCGTGGGCCCCCGCGCGCGCGGCGCGGGCCGAGGCGGAGGCGGCGCTCGGCGAGCGGCTCCAGGCGGAGCTGCTGGCGACGCCGCTCCGGCCTGCGGCGCAGGTGTCCGCGCCGGACCTCGCCCGGATGCGGCTGCCGGCGGCGGACCGGTACCTGCTCTCGCGGTGCGACGGGAAGCGCAGCGTCGCGGAGCTGGTGCGGGCGGCGCCGATGCGCGAGCTGGACGTGCTGAAGGCGCTGAGGAGGTTCGCGGATTCGGGGTTGGTTGTGTTGTGAGGGGTTGGGGGGGGTCGTGGTGAGGTCGTCGAAGGGCGGGCGGGCGGGGCGCTGGCGGCGGCGCGCTGATGCCCGCTCGTGGTGAGCTTGGGCCTTGAGGGTGCGGCTGGGGTCGGGGGCGGGGCCGTTGGGCCGGAACCGGGCGCGGCGGGATCGGCTCGCCAGAGGCGCGTGGGTGAGGCGCGGGGCGCGGGGGGCGCGCGCCGGGCGAGGCAAGCGAGGCACCCATTTGTCTCTCAGTGAATGCTTGACGTGGTTGGCGCGCGGCACGGCGTTCGCCGATGGAATCGCTGGGGGGCAGGGTCTTCGCGGGCTCGCAGCGCGGCGCTACGACTCGCGGGCGTGAGCCGAGGAGGACGCGGAGCCCCGGCGGCGTTCGCGCGTCCTGGGGCATCCTCGCGCGTTTTACGGATGGCGAAAATCGCGTGCGATGCTCCTGTCATGGACATCGCACTCGAGTTCACGAAGCGTCTCGTCTCTCTTCTCCGCTCGGAGCGGCACGCCATGGCGGAGTTCCTGGTCGCCCTGGCGGAGTTCGACGAGCGCGGGCTGTGGCGGGCGCGCGGGCACACGTCGCTCTTTTCCTTCCTGCACCGTGAGCTGAAGCTCTCGGCCGGGTCCGCGCAGCTTCGCAAGACAGCCGCCGAGCTCATCCAGCGCTATCCGGCGGTCGAGGGCGCGCTCCGGGAGGGCAAGCTCTGCCTCTCCTCCGTCTGTGAGCTGGCGAAGGTGGTGACCACCGAGAACTGCGCGGAGATCCTGCCGCGGTTCTTTGGGCTATCGAGCCGCGACGCCGCTGCGGTGGTTGCCTCCATCCGGCCGGTCGAGAACCCTCCGCAGCGAGAGGTCGTCGTGCCGGTCCGGATCGCGGCCCCTCCTGCGGTTCCGGCGTCGTCATCGCGTGATGCCGCGGCGCCGCTACCCGCACGGAGCGTTCTATTTCATGCGCATGAAACGCCGCCTGCGTCCGCTGCCACCGAGCCGGCTACGCCGGCTCCGCGGGCGGCCTGCCTCGCGGTACCGATCGCGAAGCCCAGCTCGGTGGACTGGCTCGCCTCCGATCAGGCCCGGATGCACCTCACGGTCTCGAAGGCGTTCCTGAGGAAGCTCGACGCGGCGCGGGACGCGCTTTCGCACGCCATGCCCGGTGCCACCCGCGAGGACGTCCTCGAGGCGGCGCTGGATCAGCTCCTTGCCGAGCGCTCACGCCGCAAGCGCCTCACGGCGAAGCCGCAGAAGACGGTCCGCGCCTCGCAGCGGCGGGAGCACATCCCTGCGCAGGTCCGGCGCGAGGTCTGGGAGCGCGACGGCGGGCGGTGCACCTTCGCCCTCGCCTCGGGCGAGCCCTGCGGCTCCACGCACCGGCTCGAGCTGGACCACATCGTCCCGCTCGCGCGCGGCGGGCCCTCGACGGCGGACAACCTCCGCATCCGTTGCCGGGGCCACAACCTCGAGGAGGCGCGGCGGGTCCTCGGGGACGCGCTCGTGGACGCCTATGCCAGCAGGCGGCGCTGGGGATGAATCAGGGCGCGGGGGCCTTCGCGGTCCGCAGGCCGGGCGCGGCGGCGCTGGCGACGCGGTTCGAGAAGTACGCCTCGAGCGCGTCGCGGGCGACCGCGGTGGCGCGGGTCCGCCACTTCTGGCCGTTCACCACCAGGGTCGCGACGGCGATCTCGGGGCGATCCAGCGGCGCGTAGCCGACGAACCAGGAGTAGTCGCGGTACGGCGACGGGTCGGTCAGCGAGCCGGTCTTGCCGGCGACCTCGACGCCACGGAGCGAGCCGGGGCCGCCGCGGCGGAACACCTTGCGGGCGGTGCCCTCGGTCACGGTGCTGCGCATGGCCTCGGCGAGCGCGCCGGCGACCTGCTCGTCGATCACGCGCCAGGGCGCGGGGGGCACGGGCGGGGTGGCGCCGTCGGCCTCCTCCACCAGCGAGGGCGGGACGAACACGCCGCCGTTCGCGACGGTGGCGGCGAGGAGCGCGGCGTGCAGGGGGGACAGCCGCACGGGGCCGAAGCCGGCGGCGGTGTTGGCGAGCTCGAAGGGATCCTCGGGGATGGGCGCGGGCGAGACCTCCACCGGCAGCGCGAAGGGGATGGGCTCGCCGAACAGGAACCGGCCGGCGGCGGTGCGCAGCTCGGCGGCGCCGAGGTCGCGGCCGGCGAGCTTCGCGAACACGACGTTGGCGCTGTGGCCGAGCGCGGAGGTGAGGCTGAGGCAGCGGCTGTCGCGGCGCGGGTCGTCGGCGAGGAGCTTGGGCTGCAGGCGGCGCTTGCCGCCGTGGTAGCAGACCTCGTCGTCGGGGCGGACGCCGCGCTCGAGCAGCGCGGCGGTGGTCACGATCTTGAAGATGCTGGCGGCGGGCGCCAGGGCGGCGCGCGCGAGCCCCTTGCGCGCAGGCTCGGCCTCGGAGTGCTCGGCCATGGCGAGGACGCGGCCGGTGGCGGGCTCGATGAGGACGGTCACGCCCCAGGGCACGGCGTTCGACGCGAGCGTGCGCTCGAGGCGCGCCTGCAGGCGCGGATCGATCGTCAGCACCGCCCGCCCCGGCCCGAGCGGCGCGACCCATCGGCCCAGCGCGGCGTCGTAGCGTGGCTCCCCGAGCGGCGGTGTCCGCTCGGCGGCGGCGGGGGTGGAGGTGGAAGTAGGGGTCCCGGCCGCGGCGCTCGCCGCCGGGGCCGCCGCGTGGGCGGGCTCGGGGCGCGGGGCGGCCAGTCCCGCGAGCACGAGCGCGCTCGCGGGGAGGAGCCAGACGGAGAGCTTGGAGTGCTTCATCGGACCTGAGGCGGGAGACGGGCGCAGTGTGCCCCACGCGGCCGCCCGCGTCAAAATACGGAGCGTTCGGGCGAGGACCACCGCCTCGCCCGGGCTCCGCCCCCGATCCGACCTCCGCCGCTACGCGCGCGCTCTCGGTCGGCGCGCGCCACCCTTGCGTGCCCGCGGGACCGCGATCGCGGCGTTCCGCGCCCGCCGCGGGGACACCTTCGCCGCGCGCGCGGGCTTCGCCTTCCCGTTCCGCGCGCGCTTCGCGCTCCCGTCGCCGGCCTTGCGCTCCTGCGCGCGCTCGCGGAGCGCCGCCTGCGCCGCGGCGAGCCGCGCGATGGGGAGCCGGTAGGGCGAGCAGGAGACGTAGTCGAGCCCGATGCGGTGGCAGAACTCCACCGAGGCCGGGTCGCCGCCGTGCTCGCCGCAGATGCCGAGCTTCAGGCCGGGCCGGGTGGCCCGCCCGCCGGCGACCGCGATCTTCATGAGCGCGCCCACGCCGTCCTGGTCCACCGAGACGAACGGGTCGACGGGCAGGATCTCCTTCGCGAGGTAGGTCTGCAGCACCGGGCCGGTGTCGTCGCGCGACAGGCCGAACGTGGTCTGGGTGAGGTCGTTCGTGCCGAACGAGAAGAACTCGGCGGTGCGCGCGATCTCGGCGGCGGTGAGCGCGCCGCGCGGCACCTCGATCATCGTCCCCACCAGGTAGCGCACCTTGCGGCCGCGCCGGGCGAACACGTCCTCCGCCACCCGCCGCACCACGCCGGCCTGGTCGTCCAGCTCCTTCACCGAGGCGACGAGCGGGATCATCACCTCCGGCTCGACCTTCACGCCCTGCTCGGCGGCGTCGCAGGCGGCCTCGAAGATGGCGCGCGCCTGCATCTCGGTGATCTCGGGGTGGCTGATGCCGAGCCGGCAGCCGCGGTGGCCGAGCATGGGGTTCGACTCGACCAGGTCCGCGATCTGCGCGCGGATCTCCTCGACGGTGCGCCCGGTGTCGCGCGCCAGCTGCGCGATGCCCTGCTCCTCGTGCGGGAGGAACTCGTGCAGCGGCGGATCCAGCGTGCGGATGGTCACGGGCCGCCCCGCCATCTCCAGGAACAGCCCCCGGAAGTCCTCGCGCTGCACGGGCAGGAGCTTCGCGAGCGCCTTGCGGCGGTCCTCGTGCGTCTCGGCCACGATCATCTCGCGCATCGGGCCGATCTTCCCCTCGCCGAAGAACATGTGCTCGGTGCGGCACAGGCCGATGCCCTGCGCGCCGAACGCGACCGCGACGCGCGCCTGGTCCGGCTGGTCGGCGTTGGTCCGCACCCGGAGCCGGCGGGCCGCGTCGGCCCAGGAGAGCAGCTTCGCGAAGCGCTGGTAGGTGGGCGCGTCCTTCGGCTCGAGCCCGCCCTCCACCAGCACCGCCATCACCTCCGACGGCCGCGTGTCGAGGCGGCCCTCGATCACCTCGCCGGCGGTGCCGTCGATCGAGAGCCAGTCGCCCTCCTTCAGCACCTTCGCGCCGCCGGCGGTCTCCACGGTCATGGTGCGCGCGTGGTAGTCGAACTCGAGCGCGCCGCAGCCCACGATGGCGACCTTGCCCATCTGCCGCGCCACCAGCGCCGCGTGCGAGGTCATGCCGCCGAACGCGGTGAGGAAGCCCTCGGCCGCGGCCATGCCGCGGATGTCCTCCGGGCTGGTCTCGTGGCGCGCCAGGATCACCGGCTCGCCGCGGGCGTGCCACGCCGCCGCGTCCTGCGCGAAGAACACCAGCTTGCCGCTGGCGGCGCCCGGGCCGGCCGGCAGCCCCTTCGCGAGCCCGCGCCCGCCCTTCACCGCCGCCGCCTTCGCCTCGGCGTCGAACACCGGGCGGAGCAGGTGGTTGAGCGCCTCCGGCTCGACGCGCAGCACCGCCTCGTCGCGGCCGATGAGCCGCTCCTCGGCCATCTCCACCGCGATGCGCACCGCCGCGAGCCCGGTCCGCTTGCCGCTGCGCGTCTGCAGCAGGTACAGGCGCCCGCGCTCGATGGTGAACTCGATGTCCTGCATGTCGCGGTAGTGGCGCTCCAGCGTCTCGCGCGCGTCCTCGAGCTGGCGCGCCACCTCCGGCCAGCGCTCCTTCAGCTCCGAGATCTTCTGCGGCGTCCGGATGCCGGCGACCACGTCCTCGCCCTGCGCGTTCACCAGGAACTCGCCGTAGAACTCGTCCTCGCCGGTGGCGGGGTTGCGGGTGAACGCGACCCCGGTGCCGGAGTCGTCGCCCATGTTCCCGAACACCATCGACTGCACCGAGACCGCGGTGCCCCACTCGGCCGGGATCCCGTTCAGCTGGCGGTAGGCGATGGCCCGATCGTTGTTCCAGGAGCGGAAGACCGCGCCGATGGCGGCGAGGAGCTGCTCGTAGGGCGCCTCCGGGAACTCGACGCCCTTGCGCCGCCGGATCTCCGCCTTGAACTCCGCCACCAGCTCGCGGAGCGCCTCGACCGGCAGGTCCTTGTCGTACTTCACGCCGTGCGCGTGCTTCTTCGCGTCGAGGATCACCTCGAACGGATCGCGGTCCTCCTTGCGCTCGGGCTTCAGGCCCAGCACCACGTCGCCGAACATCGCCACGAACCGGCGGTAGCTGTCCCAGGCGAAGCGCGGGTTCGACGCGCGGGCCGCCAGCCCCGCCACCGTGGCGTCGTTCAGCCCGAGGTTGAGGACCGTGTCCATCATGCCGGGCATCGACGCGCGCGCGCCGGAGCGGACCGAGACGAGGAGCGGGTCGGACGGGTCGCCGAAGCCCTTGCCGGTGAGCGCCTCCACCTTGCGCAGCGCCGCCTTCAGCTCGGGCTCGAGCGCCCTCGGCAGCTTCTGGCCGGCCTTGTAGTACTCGGCGCAGACCTCGGTGGTGATGGTGAAGCCGGGCGGCACCGGGATGCCGATGTTCGACATCTCCGCCAGCCCGGCGCCCTTCCCGCCGAGCAGGTCCTTCATGTCCTTGTTCCCCTCGGCCCTGCCGCCGCCGAAGGCGTAGATGCGCTTCGCCGCCATGCGTCACCTCGAGATGGGAAAATCTCGACTGCGCCCGGAAAACGCAGCCGTGGAGCCACCATGCTCGATCGGAACGGCGCGCGGGACAACCCGGTGGTTCGCGGGACGCCCCGTCCCGGCGGTGCGGCGTTGACCGGGGTCAACGGTGCGCGAGCGCGCGCGGCGGCGCGCGCGGACCCTAGATCCGCATCGCCTCGACGCGGGCCTCGTCGTGCTCCGGCTCGACCTCGTAGGTCTCGACCAGGTCGCCCTCGCGCCACTCCACCACCACGCGCCCGGCGTCCTTGCCCTTCCCGTAGCGCGCCACGATCCGCGCGGCGAGCTGGCGCTCCTCCCAGGTCGGCACGCCCTCGACGAGCGCCACCGGCCCGAGCACGTCCCGCGCCTCCACCCGGGCGCGCCCCTCCACGTGGTGCTCGAGCAGCGCGTTCTCCACCTCGGTGCGCCCGACGATGAGCTTCGCGCGCGGCGAGAGCCGGAAGTGCCGGCCGGTGGAGAGCAGCACCACGTCCTCGCGCTCCAGCTTCCGCGGCTCGCCCCGCGCCTCGCGCGCGTCGAGCACGTCGAAGAACTTCCGCGAGAACGCCTCGTCGGTGAGGTAGCAGCAGCCGCCCGCCGGCTGCGGCCACTCCGAGATCCCCATCTCCTCGGCGAGCGCCATCTGGCGGGTGCGGCCGCGGCCGCTGATGTCGAGCAGCCGCTCGCGATCGACGATCCCCTCCTTCTCCGGGATGGTCGGGGGCAGGAGCTTCGCCGAGAGCGGGCGGAGCAGGCGCCCGTCGAGCCCGCTCTCGCGCTCGATGATCCGCAGCGTGTCGCGGCGCTGGCTCTTCGGGCGCTGGCCGAGCACCTCGCCGGTGAAGATGAAGTCGGCGCCCTCCGCCTCCATGATCTCCTTCGCCCGGCGCATCATGAACACGCGGCAGTCCACGCACGGGTTCGCGTTCGCGCCGTAGCCCCAGCGCGGGTTCACGAGCATGTCGAAGTAGCCAGGGCCGGAGATGTCCACGTACTCGATGTCCACCTCGAGGTCGGCGGCGGCGCGGAGCGCCTCGTTCTGCGGGACCGTGCCGTCGGGGCGCCCGCCCTTGCGGCGCTGCGTCTCGGTGATGCAGAAGCCGGTGTAGAAGTTCACCGCCTTCACCTCGATGCCCTGCCCGCGGACGAGCGCCAGCGCCAGCGTCGAATCGAGCCCGCCGGAGATCAGTCCGATCGCCTTGCCCTGCTTGCCCATGTCGCCTTCCAGGCCCGGCGGCGCGCGCCGCGGGGCCGCCGTTCAGCGGGCGCGCTTGCGCACGAAGCTCTTCCAGGCCGCGCCGTCCTGGAAGGTCCCGAGGTGCTCGTTCCGCGTCGCCTTGCACCACATCGGCATGTCGAGCGCGATGCCGGGATCGGTGGCGATCACGAGCAGCACCGCCCCCGCGTCCATCGCCTTCACCGCCTTCGCGGTCTCGACGATGGGGAACGGGCACAGCCGCCCCGAGGTGTCGAGGGTGCGCGCGGGCGCGGGCATCGGTGCGGTGAGCGCCATGCGCGTCTCCCTTTAGCCGCTCGCGCCGGCCGCGGCAACGGGCGGTCCGGCCGGGCGCTTCCTTGAGCCCGGCGCCATCGGGGGGTAGCTTGTCCGCCATGCGCACATCCACCGTCCGCAGCCCGCGCGCCGCCGCCGCGCGCGCGCCGTTCGCGATCGCGCTCGCGCTCGCCTGCGCCGTCCCCGCCGCGGCCGCCGCCGCGGAGCCGGCGCCGGGCCCCTCCGGCTTCTCCGTCCTCGCCTCGCTGGGCGGCGGCGGCGAGCTGGGCCTCGACCACGGCCAGGCCGGCGTCATGGAGATCGAGGCCGTGCCGGGGCTGGAGCTGCCCGGGACCGGCCTGCGCCTCGAGGCGGGCCTGGCGCTCGGCCTCGAGCCCGACACGCACTTCGGCTTCCGCCCCGGCGCCCGCTACCAGCTGCCGCGCCTCCCGTTCCAGGTCCGCGTCGCCTTCGACGCCTCCAACTCGCGCGGCGACGGCATGCGCTGGCGCTGGCTGCTGGTCGGCCTCTCCTCCGAGGTCCGGCTCACCGGCGCGTTCGGGCTGTTCGCCGAGGCCGACACCGGCGCGCCGCTCGCCGGGCGCTACGGCCTGCCGCTGCTCGTGCGCGGCGGCGCCAGCTTCCGCTTCTAGCCCATGCGAGCCCTCGCCTCCGCGGCGCTCTTCGCCGCCCTGGCCGCCCTGGTCTCGACCCCCGCCGCCGCCCAGCCCCTGCCCGCGCCCGGGGACGTGGACGGCTGGACCGCCGGCCTCTCGACCGGCGTGGCGGGGCGCTTCGGCGGGTTCGAGATCGATCCGGGGGAGCACAACCCGCCGTTCCTGATCCTGGTCGGCGCGCGGGCCGAGGGCTGGTTCCCGGGCCGCCTCTCGCAGGCGGTGCGGCTGCGGGCGCGCGTGCTCGCGGGCGGCGAGGACCGGATCTTCGTGCCGTCCGACGGCGAGCTGGAGGCGGCCTGGGCGATCGGCTACCCCGAGTTCCGCTTCGTGCTCGGGCGCGTCGAGGCCGCGCGCGCCCCCGGGCTCGCGCTCCAGTCGCTCGTCCAGCTCGGCACGCTCCCGTCGGTGGAGGGGAACGTGACGGTGGGCTACCAGGCGCGCCTCGATTACCTGGCCGCACCGGTGGAGATGGTGCACGTGCGCTACCGTGGGCGCGCGCACCTCCCCGGCGCCGGTGGGACCACCGAGTCGGAGCAGGTGCACGCGGCGAGCGCCGCCCGGCTCCGCTACACGGTGGAATACCCGGCCGGCCCCATCCTCTCGGTCCAGGCCGAGGCGCTGAAGCTGTGGGAGAAGCCGGATCTGCTGGCGGCCGCCGAGGGTTCGGTCGGCTGGGCGGCGTTCGGGAGGGCGGTCGTGTTCGAGGCGGTGGCGCGCTGGCAGGGCTTCACGCGGCGCGCGCCGGCGCCGGACGATCGGCGGACCGACGGCGAGGTGCAGCTCCTGGCGGTGGCGCGGATCGGCCTGTAGGGGGCGCCTACCCCCGGGGCGGGGAATTGGCGGGAGGGCCCGGTGTTCGGCCTGGCGGCGCGGCGGGGAGCCGGCGCGTTGTCCACCCCGGGCGATCCTGATATCTGCGGTGGCTCTGACTTGGCTGGAAGGGAGACGGGACACATGAAGCACGTGAGCTGGGTGGTCGCGCTCGTCATCGGGTTCGCGATCGGATTCGTCGGGCGCGGCTCGTGGGATGCGGGCGGCCGGCCGTCCCGCGCGCCCGTGGGCGCGCCCACGCGCGCGCGTCCGGTGGAGGATCCGAAGGCCGTCTACAAGGTCCCCGCCGACGACTCGCCGGTGCGCGGCCCGGCCGACGCGCTCGTCACCATCGTCGAGTCGTCCGACTTCCAGTGCCCGTACTGCAAGCGCGGCGCGGCCACCATGAAGCAGGTCGAGGAGGCGTACCGCGGCAAGGTGCGCTTCGTCTTCAAGCACAACCCGCTCTCGTTCCACCCGCAGGCCATGCCGGCCGCGCTCGCCGCCGAGGAGGCGCGGGCGCAGGGCGGCGACGAGAAGTTCTGGGCGCTGCACGACAAGCTGTTCGACTCGGCCCCCGCGCTCGACCAGGCCGCCATCGAGAAGGCGGCCGGCGAGCTCGGCCTCGACGTCGCCAAGGTCCGCGAGGCGATGCAGGCCGGCACCCACCGCGCCCGCATCGAGCGCGACCAGAAGCTGGTGGTCGGCCTGGGCGCCCCGGCCACCCCGACGTTCTTCGTGAACGGGCGGAAGATCGCCGGCGCGCAGCCGATCGAGGCGTTCCGCGCGGTGATCGACGAGGAGCTCGCCAGGGCCGAGCAGCTCGTCCGGTCCGGCACGCCGGCGTCGCAGGTCTACGCGAAGGCCATCGAGCGCGGCGCGACCGCCCCGGTGTTCCTGCCCGGCACCGTGCCGCCCCCGACCGCCGCCGCGCCCTCGCCGGCCGCCCCGGCGCCGGCGGCCCCCGCGGCCCCGCCGCCCGCCACCTACGCGAAGGTCCCGCTCCGCGCCGACGACCCGGCGCGCGGCCCGGCGGACGCGAAGCTGACGGTGGTGCTGTTCTCCGACTTCCAGTGCCCGTTCTGCTCCCGGGTCGAGCCCACCCTGAAGCAGCTCGAGCAGGCGTACCCGGGCCAGGTGCGGATCGTGTGGAAGCACCAGCCGCTCTCCTTCCACCCGAACGCCATGCCGGCGGCCATCGCCGCCGAGGCGGCCCGCGAGCAGGGCAAGTTCTGGCCCATGCACGAGAAGCTGTTCGCGAACCAGCAGGCGCTCTCCCCCGCGACCTACGAGCAGTACGCGAAGGAGCTCGGCCTCGACCTGCGCAAGTTCCAGGCGGCGGTGGCGGCGCGCAAGGGCGCCGACCGGATCGCGGCCGATCAGCAGCTCGCCGGGTCGGTGGGCGCGAACGGCACGCCGACGATGTTCTTCAACTGCCGCCAGGTGGTGGGCGCGCTCCCGCTCGAGCGGATGCGCCCGGTGGTCGAGGAGGAGCTGAAGAAGGCCGACGCGCTGCTGAAGGGCGGGAAGGCCGGCGCCGGATTCTACGAGCAGGCCTGCCAGGCGAACCTGGCGCTGAAGCCGGCCGCGCCGCAGCAGGGCGCGGTGGTCCCGGCGGCGCTGCCGGCCGGCCAGCCGGTGCAGGGCCTCGCGGTCCGCGCCGACGACCCGATCCGCGGCAACCCGAAGGCGCCGGTCACGATCGTGCTGTTCTCGGACTTCCAGTGCCCGTTCTGCGCCCGCGTCGAGCCGACGCTCGCGCAGGTGCAGAAGACCTACGGCGACAAGGTCCGCGTGGTCTGGAAGCACCAGCCGCTCGGCATGCACCCGAACGCGCTGCCCGCGGCCGAGGCCGCCGAGGCGGCCCGCGAGCAGGGCAAGTTCTGGCAGATGCACGAGAAGCTGTTCGCGAGCCAGCGTGAGCTGTCCGACGCGCTGTACGAGCGGGCCGCCCGCGAGATCGGCCTCGACGTGGCCCGCTTCGACGCGGCCCGCCGCTCCGGCCGCGCCCGCACCCGCATCGCCGAGGACCAGGCGCTGGCCGCCCGCATCGGCGCGCAGGCCACGCCCACCATGTTCGTGAACGGCGTGAAGGTGGAAGGCGCGGTGCCGTTCGAGCAGATCCGCGCGGTCGTCGATGCCGAGCTCGCGCGCCGCTAGCGGGCCCGCAGGTCCCGTGGCGTCGGGGGTGGGCGCGCCGGCGCCCGCCCCGCTCGCGCCCGCCGTCGCGGCCGCCTGGGATGCGCTCCACCGCGCGTTCGACCGGATCTTCGTGATCACGATCGAGCGCGCCACCGAGCGGCAGGAGCGCGTCCGCGCGCGGTTGACCGGGCTCGACTACCGCTTCCATCTCGGGATGGACAAGCGGCTGCTCGATCCGGCGCGCCGGGCCGCCGAGGGCTACGACGAGGCGGCGGACCGCGCCGCCGCGCGCCGCTCGCGGACCATGACGCCGGGCGAGCTGGCCTGCGCCATCTCGCACCTGCAGATCTACCGCGCCGCGGTGGAGCACGGCTGGGAGCGCGTGCTGGTGTTCGAGGACGACGTGCTGCCCCGGTACCAGGACCTGGCGCTCCTGCCGGCGACGCTGGAGCAGCTCCCCGACGACTGGGAGCTCGCCTACCTGGGCTACACCAACTTCGAGAAGGTGACGCCCTACCACCGCGCCAAGCAGGCGACGTACCTCGTCGCCGCCGCGCTCGGGCTCATGAAGTGGACGCCGGCGGAGATCCGCCGCTTCCACCCGCGGCGCTTCAGCGAGAACCTCAAGGTGGCCGGCCTGCACCACTGCGCCCACGCGTACGCGTTCACCCAGGCGGCGGCCCGCAAGCTGGTCGCCGCGCAGACCCCGCTGGCGCGCAACGCCGACCAGCTGTTCGTCCACATGGTGCTGAGCGGCAAGCTGCGCGCGTTCGTCACCGAGCCGAAGTTCTTCGACCAGGAGGCCGGGTCCGGCAAGGCGGCCGACTACTCGTTCATCTTCCACGACTGATCGCCGGCCCCCGCCGTGCGGGGGGCCGGGCGGCGGGCGCGGGTGTTGCGCGAACCGACCCGACCATGTAAGTAAACGAGTCCTGCCATGCGTCGGACCTTCTTCAAGGCGAAGATCCATCGTGCGACCGTGACGCACGCGGATCTCGAGTACGAGGGCTCGGTCTCCATCGACGAGGACCTGCTCGAGGCCGCGGGCATCTGGGAGTACGAGGCCGTCCACATCTGGAACATCACCCGCGGCACCCGGTTGCAGACGTACGCGATCAAGGGTGAGCGCGGCTCCGGCATCATCTGCATCAACGGCGCGGCCGCGCACCTCAACCGCCCCGGCGACATGGTGATCCTCGCCACGTTCGCCGAGCTGGAAGAGGCCGAGGCCCGCGACTTCAAGCCCACCGTGGTCCTCGTCGACCGCCAGAACAAGATCGTGGCCAAGGACGCCGTCGAGGTGCCCGGCCCGGCACGCAGGGTGACGGCATGACGGTGCGTCTTTGGCAAGTCCGCTGAGCTGCGGACCACCCCCGATCTCCAGACCTTCCTCTCCCTCTGCAGCCCCGGCCGCGCGGTCCCGGTGCGCGTCGAGATCGACGCCGACACCGAGACGCCGGTCTCGGCGTTCCTGAAGCTGTCGCGCGGCGAGCGGCACGCGTTCCTCCTCGAGTCGGTGGAGGGCGGCGAGCGCAGCGCGCGCTTCACGTTCCTGGGCGCCGCGCCGCGGGCGGTGCTCCGCTGGAAGCTGGGCGACCCCGGCGATCCCATCGCGGAGCTGCGCGCCGCGCTCGCCACGCACCGGGCGGTGCGGGTGCCCGGCGTGCCGCGCTTCTCGGGCGGCTTCATGGGCCACGTCTCCTACGACGCGGTCCGCCTGTTCGAGCCGCGCGTCCCCATCGCGAAGGCCGACGAGCTGGGCTTCCCCGACGTCCTGCTCATGGACTTCGACGAGCTGGTGGCGTTCGACAACCGGCGCCACTCGCTCCACGTCATCTGCGAGGTGCGCTGCGACGAGGGCGACGACCCGCGCGCGCTCTACGCCGACGCGGTCCGCCGCATCCGCCGCCGGCTGGCGGTGCTGGCGCGGCCGCTCTCCGACCGCCGCCCGCGCCGGGCCGGGCCGCCGGCGGTGCTCGCGCCGCGGGTCCGCCGCGCGGCGTTCGAGGCGGCGGTGCGCCGCGCCAAGGAGCTCGTCACCGCCGGCGACTGCCAGCAGATCGTGCTCTCGCAGCGCTTCGACGCCGAGACCTCGCTCCCGCCGTTCGAGATCTACCGGGCGCTCCGCCGCGTGAACCCGTCGCCGTACCTGTTCTTCGTGAAGGACGGGCCCCGCGCGCTGGTCGGCTCGTCGCCGGAGACGCTGGTGAAGCTCGAGGACGGCGAGGTGACGCTGCGGCCCATCGCCGGCACCCGCCGGCGCGGCGGCGACGCGGCCGAGGACCAGGCGCTCGAGGCCGAGCTGCGCGCCGACCCGAAGGAGAACGCCGAGCACGTCATGCTGGTGGACCTCGGGCGCAACGACGTGGGCCGGGTGTCGGCCACCGGCACGGTGAAGGTCGTCGCGCTGAAGACGGTGGAGCGCTACTCGCACGTGATGCACCTCGTCTCGGAGGTGCGCGGACGGCTCGCCCCGGGCCGCACCGCGGTGGACGTGCTCCGGGCCGGCTTCCCCGCCGGCACGCTCTCCGGCTCGCCCAAGGTGCGGGCCATGGAGATCATCGACGCGCTCGAGCCGGCCCGGCGCGGCCCCTACGGCGGCGCGGTGGGCTACTTCGACCGCGGCGGCGACATGGAGATGTGCATCGCCATCCGGACCCTGCTCGCGAACGGCCGCCGCGTCTCGGTGCAGTCCGGGGCCGGCATCGTCTACGACTCCGATCCCGCCGCCGAGTACCAGGAGACCGTCAACAAGGCGCGCGCGGTGTTCACCGCGGTGGCGCAGGCCGAGGCGCGCGGGCTGGACGCCCCCCCGGCCGCCGCGCCCCGGCGCCGCGCGGGCGGCGCACGCCCGGCGCAGGCCGGGCCGGCGCGGCAGCGGCGCGCGGCGGGGTCGCGCGGCCGCCGCGCGGCGCCGCGCGGGAAGGGGGCGCGGCGATGAGCGGCGCGCGCCCGGTCCGGCTGCTGCTGGTGGACAACTACGACAGCTTCACCTTCAACCTGGTGCAGTACCTGGGCGAGCTGGGCGCCGAGGTCGAGGTGTTCCGCAACGACGAGATCGACGTGCCCGGCATCCGGGCGCGCCGGCCCGACGCGCTGGTGCTCTCGCCCGGCCCGTGCACGCCGGACCAGGCCGGCGTGACGCTGGAGGTGCTCCGGACGCTGTCCGGCGCGCTGCCCATCCTCGGCGTGTGCCTCGGGCACCAGGCCATCGGGCAGGCGTTCGGGGGCAAGGTGGTGCGGAACGTCCGCATCGTGCACGGCAAGGCGAGCCCGGTGCACCACCGCGGCGAGGGCCTCTACGCCGGGCTGCCCGCGCCGTTCCAGGCCGGGCGCTACCACTCGCTCGTCGTCGAGCGCGAGAGCCTGCCCGACGCGCTCGAGATCACCTCGTGGACCGAGGAGGGAGAGATCATGGGCCTGCGCCACCGGGCGCTGGACGTGGAAGGGGTGCAGTTCCACCCGGAGTCGATCCTGACGCTGGACGGCAAGCGCCTGCTCGGGAACTGGCTCGCGCACGTCGCGCCGCGCGGCGAGGAGGCACGGCCGTGATCCAGCAGGCCATCGCGAAGGTCCTGGAGGGCGAGGACCTCACCCGCGCCGAGGCGGC
Organism: Anaeromyxobacter sp. K; assembly: GCF_000020805.1. Taxonomy (NCBI): domain Bacteria; kingdom Pseudomonadati; phylum Myxococcota; class Myxococcia; order Myxococcales; family Anaeromyxobacteraceae; genus Anaeromyxobacter; species Anaeromyxobacter sp. K. Next base: position 4,706,623 of record NC_011145.1, read on the forward strand.
GTCGGTGATGACCGAGATCGCCGACGGCGGCGCGACCCCGGCGCAGTCGGGCGCGTTCCTGGCGGCGCTGCGCATGAAGGGCGAGACGGTGGACGAGATCGCCGGCGCCGCCGACGTGATGCGCCAGCGGGCGGACCGGGTGCGGGTCGACCGCGACGTGTTCATCGACACCTGCGGCACGGGCGGCGACGGGCGCCACACCTTCAACATCTCGACCACCGCCGCGTTCGTGGCGGCCGGCGCCGGGGTGTGCGTGGCGAAGCACGGCAACCGCGCCGTGTCGTCGCGCTCCGGCTCCGCCGACGTGCTCGCCGCGCTGGGCGTGAACGTGGACGCGGACAAGGAGACGGTGGAGCGCTGCATCGAGGAGGTCGGCATCGGCTTCCTGTTCGCGGTGCGGCTCCACCCCGCGTTCAAGGCCATCGCCGGCGTGCGCCGCGAGCTGGGCGTGCGCACCATCTTCAACCTGCTCGGCCCGCTCGCGAACCCGGCCGGCGCGCGCCACCAGGTGCTGGGCGTGTACGAGGCGCGCTGGGTGCCGGTGCTGGGCGGCGTGCTGGCGGCGCTCGGGGCCGCGCACGCGTTCGTGGTGCACGGCGAGGGGCTGGACGAGATCGCCGTGACCGGCATGACGCACGTCTGCGAGGTGAGGGACGGCCAAGTGGAGCGCTACACCATCCGGCCCGAGGACCTGGGGCTGCCGCGGCGCGACGCCGCCGAGCTCGTCGGCGGCGACGCGGCGGCGAACGCCCGCATCGTCACCGACGTGCTCGAGGGGCAGGCGGGCGGGCCACGCGACGCGGTGCTGGCGAACGCCGCCGCCGCGCTGGTGTGCGCCGGCGCCGCCAAGGACCTGCGCGACGGCGTGGCGCGCGCCGCCCGGTCCATCGACTCGGGCGCCGCCCGCGAGAAGCTGCGGCAGCTCGTCGCCGCCACCACGGTGCCGGCGTGACCGTCCTCGACGGCATCCTGGCCCGGAAGGTGGACGAGGTGGCCGCCCGCCGCGCGGCCGTGCCGGACGCCGCGCTGGCCGCCCGCGCCGCCGCCGCCCCGCCGCCGCGCGCGTTCGAGGCCGCGCTCTCCCCCCGCGGCGGCCCGCTGCGCGTCATCGCCGAGGTGAAGCGCGCCAGCCCGTCCGCCGGCGCCATCCGCGCCGGCCTCGACGCGGTGGCCCAGGCGCGCCGCTACGCCGCCGCGGGCGCCGCCGCCATCTCGGTGCTCACCGACGGCCCCGGGTTCGGCGGCTCGCTCGACGACCTGGTGGCGGTGCGCGCCGCGGTGGACGTGCCGCTGCTCCGCAAGGACTTCGTGGTGGACCGCTACCAGCTCCTCGAGGCCCGCGCCGCCGGGGCGGACGCGGCGCTGCTCATCGTGGCCGGGCTCGCGCAGGACGACCTGCGGCGGCTGCTGGACGGCTGCGGCGAGCTGGGGCTCGCGGCGCTGGTCGAGGTCCACGACGACGCCGAGGCCGAGCGCGCGCTCGCGGCCGGCGCGCGCATCGTGGGCGTCAACAACCGCAACCTGCACACCTTCCACGTGGACCTCGCCACCTCCGAGCGCATCCTGCCGTCGCTCCCCGCGGCGGTGAAGGGCGTGGCGGAGAGCGGCGTGCGCGGGCCGGAGGACGCGGCCCGGCTGCGCCGCGCCGGGGCCGCGAACCTGCTGGTGGGCGAGGCGCTGGTGCGCGCCGAGGACCCGGCCGCGCTGCTGCGCGCGCTGGGCGAGGCGTGATGGCGCTCCTGCCCAGGGTGAAGATCTGCGGGGTGACCCGGCTCGAGGACGCGCTCGCCGCGGCCCGGCTGGGCGCGGACGCGATCGGCTTCAACTTCTGGCCGCGCTCGAAGCGCCACCTGCCGCCGGCGGCGGCGCGGGCGCTGGTGGCCCGGCTCCCGCCGTTCGTGACGGCGGTGGGCGTGTTCGTGGACCCCACGCGCGAGGAGCTGCTCGCCGCGGTGGCGGCGTCCGGGGTGCAGGTCGCGCAGCTCCACGGCGACGAGCCGCCCGAGCTGCTCGAGGGGCTGCCCTTCCCCGTGGTGAAGGCCATCCGCGTGGCCGGGCCGGAGGCGCTCGACCAGCTCGCGCGCTACCCCGCCGCCGCCGGGTTCCTGCTCGACTCCGCCTCGCCGGGCTACGGCGGCAGCGGGGTCGCGTTCGACTGGGCGCTCGCGGGGCGCGCCGCGCAGCGGACCTCGGTCGTCCTCGCGGGCGGGCTCACCCCGGCCAACGTGGCCGACGCGGTCCGCGCGGTGCACCCCTGGGCGGTGGACGTGGCGAGCGGCGTCGAGTCGGCGCCGGGCGTGAAGGATCAGGAGCTCATGGCGCGGTTCATCCGCGCGGCGAAGGAGACGACGTGAAGACCGCAGCCCTCCCCGACGAGCGGGGGCGCTTCGGCGCCTTCGGCGGGCGCTTCGTGCCCGAGACGCTGGTCCCGGCGCTGGACGAGCTCGAGCAGGCCTGGCGCGAGGCGCGGGCGGACCCGGCCTTCCAGGCCGAGCTGGACGAGCTGCTCCGGCGCTACGCCGGGCGCGAGACCCCGGTGTCCGAGGCGCCGCGCATGAGCGCCGACGTGGGCGGGTGCCGCGTGCTGCTGAAGCGCGAGGACCTGTGCCACACCGGCTCGCACAAGCTCAACAACACGCTCGGCCAGATCCTGCTCGCCCGGCGCATGGGCAAGAAGCGCATCATCGCCGAGACCGGCGCCGGCCAGCACGGCGTCGCGACCGCCACCGCGGCGGCGCTGTTCGGCCTGCCCTGCGAGGTCTACCAGGGGGCGGTGGACGTGGAGCGGCAGGCGCTCAACGTGTTCCGGATGCAGCTCCTCGGCGCGCGCGTGATCCCGGTGACGGCCGGCTCGGCCACGCTGAAGGACGCGATGAACGAGGCGCTGCGGGACTGGGTCACGAACGTCCGCGACACGCACTACATCATCGGCTCGGTGGCCGGCCCGCACCCGTACCCGGCCCTGGTCCGCACGTTCCAGTCGGTGATCGGGCGCGAGGCGCGCCGGCAGGTGCTGGAGCTGGCCGGCCGGCTGCCCGACGCGGTGGTGGCCTGCGTGGGCGGCGGCTCGAACGCCATGGGCATCTTCTCCGCGTTCGTGGACGACGCGCACGTGGACCTGGTGGCCGCCGAGGCCGCCGGCCTCGGGCTCTCGACGCCGAAGCACGGCGCCTCGCTCGCGAAGGGCACGCCGGGCGTGCTGCACGGCTCGCGGAGCTACGTGCTGCAGGACGGGCACGGGCAGATCCAGGAGGCGCACTCGATCAGCGCCGGCCTCGACTACCCGGGCGTCGGGCCGGAGCTCGCGTACCTGAAGGACCAGGGCCGGCTCACGCTGCTGCCCCAGACCGACGCCGAGGCGCTGGAGTCGTTCCAGTACCTCGCGCGCATGGAGGGGATCATCCCGGCGCTGGAGAGCGCGCACGCGATCTCCGCCGCGCGCAAGGTGGCCCGCGACGCCGGGCCGGGAGGGCTGGTGCTGGTGAACGTCTCCGGGCGCGGCGACAAGGACGTGGAGCAGGTGCGCAAGATGCTCGAGGCCTCGCCGCCGCCGCGGCGCACCCGCGGCCGCCCGGCGCGGCCGGCCCGGCCGGAGGGGAAGGCGAAGGCGAGGCCGCGCGCCGCGGCGCGGAAGGGAGGCCGCCGGTGAGCCCGCGCCCCGCCCGCAAGCCTCGCGCCGCCGCCGCGCCCGCCGCGGCCGAGCGCCCCGACCGCATCTCGGCCGCGTTCGAGCGCTGCCGCGCCGAGCGCCGCGCCGCGCTCGTCACCTACGTGATGGGCGGCGATCCCGACCTCGCCACCGCCCGCCAGATGGCGCTCGCCTGCGTCGAGGGCGGCGCCGACCTCGTCGAGCTGGGGGTGCCGTTCTCGGATCCCATCGCCGACGGCCCCACCATCCAGGCCGCCGCGCAGCGCGCGCTCGGCGCCGGCACCACGCTCGAGGACGTGCTCGGGATCGCGGCCGCGGTCCGCGCGCGCTCGCAGGTCCCGATCGCGCTCATGGGCTACCTCAACCCCATGCTGGCCGGCGGCGTCGAGAAGCTGGTGCGCGGCTGCGCCGACGCCGGCGTGGACGCGCTCATCATCCCAGACCTGCTGCCCGAGGAGGCCGAGGTGCTCGCCCCCGCGGCGGAGGCGGCCGGCGTGAAGCTGGTCTACCTGCTCGCGCCCACCTCGAACGCGGCGCGCGTCGAGGCCGCGGCCCGGGCCGCCACCGGCTTCCTCTACTTCGTGTCGGTGACCGGCGTGACCGGCGCGCGCCACGCGGTGGCGGAGGAGATCGCGCCGCTCGTGTCGGCGGTGCGGGCCCGGACCGAGCTGCCGGTGGTCATCGGCTTCGGCGTGGCCTCGCCCGAGCAGGCGCGCGCGCTCGGCCCGCTCGCGGACGGCGTGGTGGTCGGGAGCGCGATCGTGCAGCGGATCGCGGAGGGCGGCTCGCGACGCGCCCGCGCCGAGCGGGTGACGCGGTTCGTGCGATCGCTGGGGCGCGCGCTGCGGCGCTGATCGGGCGCTACGCCAGCCCGCCCGCCGGGTGGATGACCTGCACGGCGCCGTCCGCCCGGCGCATGTGCGGGTGGGAGATCCAGCGGCAGCGCGGGCAGAAGCTCGCGGCGTGGCCCCGCTCGCCGAGGCGCACCTCCAGGTCGCCGTCGCACAGCAGGCAGCCGCCCGGCAGGACGATGTCGCGGCGCTCCCCGGCGCCGGCTGCTTCCATGGGCTCGCGCTCGGCCTTCATGTGGATCAGGTAACGCTTCCCGCGCGCATGGCAAGCGGCCGCGTCCCGGGCGAGCGCCGGACGGCCCGCGCGGACGGCCAGGAGCGTGCTCGGTTCGGGTGCGTCTCCCGCGGCGGGGCCAGGGCGGACGGTCGTCCGGGCGGTCGCTTCGCGGAGGCGGGCTACACCCCGCGGCCCACGGCCCCGGCGATCACCCGCACCTGACGCATCAGCTCGTCGAACTCGGCCGGCGTGAGCGACTGCTGGCCGTCGGAGAGCGCCTTCTCCGGCCGCGGGTGGACCTCGACGATGATGCCGTCCGCGCCGGCGGCGATGCCGGCCCGCGCCATGGCGGGCACGTGGGCGCGCAGGCCGATGCCGTGCGACGGGTCCACGATCACCGGCAGGTGCGTGAGCGCCTTCAGGATCGGGACCGCGTTCAGGTCGAGCGTGTTGCGCGTCATGGTCTCGAAGGTGCGGATGCCGCGCTCGCACAGCGCCACCTGGTAGTTGCCCTCCGAGACCACGTACTCCGCCGCCATCAGCCACTCCTTGATGGTGGCGGACGGGCCGCGCTTCAGCAGGATGGGCCGGCGCACGCGCCCCAGCTGCCGGAGCAGCGAGTAGTTCTGCATGTTGCGGGCGCCGATCTGCAGCACGTCGGCGTAGTCGGCCACCATGTCGAGGTGCTCGACGTCCATCACCTCGGTGACGACCTTCAGCCCGGTCTCCTCGCGCGCGGCCGCGAGCAGCTTCAGGCCCTCCTCGCCGAGCCCCTGGAACTCGTAGGGGCTGGTGCGCGGCTTGAAGGCGCCGCCGCGCAGGAACCGGGCGCCGGCCGCCTTCACCGCGTGCGCCGCCTCGAGCAGCTGACCGCGCGACTCGACCGAGCACGGCCCCGCCATCACCGCCAGCGCCTTGCCGCCGAGCGGCACGCCGCCGACGTCGATGACCGTGTCCTCCTCCTTCACCTCGCGGGACACGAGCTTGAACGGCTGCGACACTCGGATCGCGTCGGCGACGCCCGGCAGCGTGGTGAACAGCTCCGGCTCGAGGCCGCCCTTGTTGCCGGTGATGCCGATGGCCACGCGCTGCGCGCCGGGGATCGGGTGTGCGGTGAGGCCGAGGCTGCGGATCTTCTCGATCACCGCGTCGATCTCCGGCTGGCCGGCGTGGGGCTGCATGACGACGAGCATGGGTCCGCCTCCGGGGAGCCCGTTGTACTGCGCGGGGACGGGGCGAACAAGGACGGGGACGGTCGGCCCGCCGCCTGCCCCGCGTCCCCGGGCCGAGGGTCGCCTTTTCACCTCGCGTCCGGGCTGGACCCGCCGGGCGGGCCTCGCATGCCCGGATCACGGGACGGCAAGCCCGCCGACGGGCGCTGCCCGCCGCCCGCAAGCTCGCTAGATTGGTCTTCGGAGGCGCGACCATGCGGGTGGCGCGGTGGGTCCGGCAGGCGGCGCGGGTGGTCGAGGAGCTGGCGGCGGCATACGACGGGAGCGTCCGCCGGCGCCCGGTGGAGCGGCGCACCGACTTCTCGCGCTGCGAGCACCCGGTGCTCATCCTCCACGGCTTCTTCAGCTCGCGGCGCACCTGCGCCGTGCTCGAGCGCCGGCTGCGCCGCGACGGGATGGGCGTCTTCACGCTCGACCTCGGCGGCCTCGGCGGTACGCTCAACACCCGCGGCATCGACGACGTCGCCGACCTGGTCCGCGCCAAGATCGAGCGGCTCTACGCGCGCCACCCCGGGCTCGGCCCGCTCACCATCGTCGGCCACTCCAAGGGCGGGCTCATCGCCGCGTACTACGTGAAGAAGCTGGGCGGCTGGCGGCGCACGCGCGCGGTGGTGACGCTCGGCACCCCGCACCACGGCACGCCGGTCGCGCTGCTCGGGCTGCCGGTGGGCTTCCTGGCGCGCTCGCTCTGGCAGCTCTTCCCGGGCAGCGTCTTCCTGCGCCGGCTCCACGACGGCCCTTGGCCGGGCCAGGTGCGGCTCGTGTCGATCTGGTCGCGCGAGGACGGCGCCTCGCCCTACCCCTCCGCCGTGATCGAGACCCACGGCCTGCCGCACCTCGCGAACGTCGAGGTGCAGGCGCACCACGCCGCGTTCCTCACCAGCAAGCGCGTCTACCAGGTGCTGCTCCACGAGCTCCTCGCCGCCGCCGAGGCGGCGCCGGCGCGGCGCGGCCCGCTGACCGCCATGGAGGGCGGGCGCCCCGCCTCGCGCTCCGCGGCGGCGGGCGCGCCGGCGGCGGCACGGCCCGGGGACGCCGCGGGGACCGACGCCGCCTGAGCCGGCCCGCCCGGCGAGGCGGCGCCGGAGGTCGCGGCCCGGGCCGCGTCCGGCTATCCTGCCGCCGTGCGCGATCGGCGCTGGGACTTCCTGTACGACCGGCAGCGGCAGCCGGTGAAGGCGTACCTCCTCCAGCGGTTCGCCGAGGAGCTGGCGCGCACGCTGGCGGAGTGGCCGCCGCCGGACCTCCAGTGGGAGAGCGAGGCGGAGCGCGCGCGCTGGGGTCACGGCGCGGCGGAGCGGCCCCGCGACGACGTCGTGCGCTTCGCGCTGGAGCTGGCGCGGCTCGATCTGGTCCGCGAGTACGACGAGGTGGAGCGGCGGCATGAGCGGGGGGCGCACCGGCTCCAGACGCCCGCCGAGCAGGCGGCGCTCCACCTGCTCGTGCGCCTGATCACCGAGGCCTGCCTGGAGCTGAAGGAGCGCGCCGAGGGCGCCCACCTCACGCGCGCCGACCTCGCGACCGTGCCGGACCTGCTGGAGCGCAGGCTCTTCCGCGTGACGCTCTAGCGGCCGGGCGCCCGCTCAGCGGCGGCGCACCTTCGGCGCCAGCACGCCGTGCGGACGATCGCCCGGCCGGTGGAAGGTCGGCGGGTTGACCATCCAGAGCACGAAGACGAACAGCGCCACGAGCGCGCCGGCCACGAAGATCGCGAACACCCACGGGAGGATCCCGTCGGCCGGAGCGTGCGGCTGGTAGACCGGCCCCTGCGCGGCCGCGGCAAAGGCCAGCACCAGCGCGGTGAGCGCAAGGACGTGACCGGCGGTACGCGCGATGGGGTTCACGGACCGGGCCCCCTCGCCCCCGGCGTCCGGCGCGGCCGGGAGAAGAACATCCGGAACAGCGCCACGAGGACGAGCGCCGCGACCAGCATCCACAGCCACCCGTAGCCGCTGCGCGGGGCCGGCGCGGCGTCCCGGACCGGCTGCGCGAGCGCGGCGAGCGGCAGGAGCGCGGCCCAGAGGGCGGTGGTGAAGCGAGCGAGCGGCATGGATCCCCCGCGCCTGCCGAAGGATGGACGAGGCGCGACAGGAAGATGCGGACCGTGCACGCCAGGGGGAAGCGGCGCGGGGAGTGCCCCGCGCCGGCGTTCGGGCGGCCGCTCGCTTCGCGATCAGGGTCGTGCGCGCTTCTATCGGCGCCACCACCGGAACGAGGTGCCGTCGAAGTAGACGTGGAAGGCGTCGCAGTCGCCGGCGGAGAGCGCGATCCCCTTGCCACCGCGGTCGGCGGCGCTCCGGAGGTACGCGGCGGTCTTGCGCACGGCCTCGCAGGACGCGTCCGAGGCGTCCTCGCAGCCGAGCTCGGCCAGGTCGATTCCGGGTTCCTCGAGCGCGATCGTCGCCTCGCCGGGCGCGCCGCACAGCCCCGAGGCGCGGGCCGGATCGTGGGCGAACTCCAGCACCCACACGCGGGCGTCCTTCGCTCCGGCGTCATCCACGATGCCGACGCTGGAGGCGTTCCCCGAGGAGCCCACGTACACGTGATCGGCGCGCCCGTCGAAGGTGACGTCGGCGACGAGCGGGGGCGTCCGCCATTGTACGGTGGGTGATTGCGCTCGGATCGCCATCTCCGCCCCGGCTCCACGTGTCGCAGGCGCTTCGGCCAGCGCCGGCGCGCCGATCAGCAGTACGGCTCCGAGGCCAAGGGCAGTCGCGAGGTGGCGTGTGTGCCTGATCATCTGGGTGGTGCCTCCATGAAGCGGCCGCTCTCACGCCCCGGGCCGAGGGGGCGGATCGAGCAACCTCAGCCGCTCCGAGTCCATGACGTAGCCCTTCCCGGAGTCCGTCGAGACGCGAAAGCAGCGGAAATCCTTCCCGTACGCCTCGCCGCGAATCTGGAGCGCCGTTCCGGGCGGCAGCTCGGCGACGACCCCGCGCACCGCGGGCCCGCTGATGCGAGGGTCGTTCGGGCCACCGCTCAGCGATTCGAGGCAGTCGGTCTCGGTCGCATAGAGATATGCGGAGTCATCGACGACCACGGCGCGCCGCCGATCGCATCCCAGCGCGAAGGCCACGCAGACGATCACGGGCCATGTCCAGCGCCTGGTCACGGGGCGCGCTCCGCGGGCGGGGCCGGATCGCTCACGTCGCGCTTCAGCTCCATCGACGGGACCTTGGCCAGGAGCGCCTCGTACTCGGCAGGCCCGAGGTCGAGGAACGCGTCCTGCTCGTGCGCGATGGTCCCGAGGATGGTGGTCCCGTCGTCCCGCTGGAAGCAGAGGTCCTCCGGGAGCGCGGGCTGGACCCAGTCGAAGAGGCTCTCGGCGGCGCTGGAGAGCACGTCGACGACGGCGTCACCGACCGGAACGCGCCAGAGCGTCGCCTGCGCGTCGGTCAGCTTCGTCCCCGGCCACTCCGATGCCCGTTCCGACCGGGCGCCCAGCCGCTCCAGCTCCGCCAGGATCCGCTGGCCACGCTCGTCGAGACCCGGCCCGTCGCGCACGACGAGCAGCGCCTCGCCGGAGAAGGTGGCCAGCACCCGGAGCAGCGCACGATAGGCGGCCCCTCGCGCCTCGCCGCGTGCCGAGCAGGTGAACCGCCTGTCGGTCGTGCCCGGGAAGTACACGTCGATGCGCTCTCCCAGCGCGGCCAGCCTCGCGAGCGTCGTCGAGTCGACCGAGAACCCCCCGTAGCGGCCCTCCGGCTCCCACCAGATCGACAGCGTCGCCACGGCCGAGAACCGCGCCACGGCTTCACGCCACCGCCCCTCTCGTCCCGACACGAGATCCAGGAGCTCCCGCGCGGCCGTGCCGACGTCGTCGCCCTCGACCTCGAGCGCCCACGAACCGCGGATCCTCGGCACCGGGAATCGGCGACCGGCCGGCAAGTCGCCCTTGCGAAAGGATCGAGTGGGCGGGAGCCCCACGATCGCGGTCACGACGTCCGGCTCGAGGTTCTCCGAGGACATTCCCAGCGACACGTTCGTCCGATCGTGCATCTCGTCACTCCAGCCGCCGAAGCGTCGCGGGATCGTTCCAGTAGAGGCCGGCGTACGCGTCGCGGCCGAAGCCTGCTCATGAAGGGCGGCCTCGGCGCCGGCGATCTCCTGCCTCATGCCCATTGATGGAGGGGCCGTTCCGGTCGAACGTGACCCATACCCGACGTGCGCGTCAAGCGGGGCCCGTCTCACCGCGCCGGAGCTGCCGTCACTCCCGCCCCTCCAGCGTCCCCAGCAGCGCGGACAGGTGCGCATCCAGTGCCGCCAGCGCGGCAGGCGGGAGCGCGGACAGGAGCCGCCGCTCGTTCTCGACGTGCGCCTCGACGGCGCGGTCGATCAGCGCGAGGCCCTTGCGCGTCAGCTGCACGAGCGTGCTGCGCGCATCCTGCTCGTTGGGGACGCGCTGGACGAGCCCGCTGCCCTCCAGGCGCTTGAGGCGATGGGTCATCGTCCCCGACGTCACCATCAGCGCCGAGAAGAGCTCGGTCGGGCTCAGCCGGTAGGGCGCCCCTGCCCGCCGCAGCGTGGCGAGCATGTCGAACTCCCAGAGGCTCAGGCCGAACCGGGAGAAGCCTGCCTCCAGCCGCTGCTCCAGCAGGGCCGCGCAGCGCTTGATGCGCCCGATGGGGCCCATCGGGCTCGCGTCGAGGTCCGGGCGCTCCCGGGCCCACTGCTCGAGCACGCGGTCCACGGCGTCTCGCGGGGCGCCGGGCGTCGATTGTCTTGACTTCAAGCTACCTCCCCGGCAGATGTCTCGACTTCAAGCTACCGCACATGCCGACCTCCCTTCCATCGCCGTCCCGCTGGCGCGACGTCCTGATCACCGCCCTGGCCCCTGCCATCTGGGGCTCCACCTACATCGTCACGACGGAGCTCCTGCCACCCCACCGGCCGTTCACGGCCGCGCTCATCCGCTCGCTGCCGGCGGGCGCGTTGCTGGTGCTCATGGCGCGACGGATGCCCGCCGGACGGGACTGGCCGCGCCTGCTGGTGCTGGGCGCGCTCAACATCGGCGTGTTCCAGGCCCTGCTGTTCGTGGCGGCGTACCGCCTGCCGGGCGGGCTCGCGGCGGTGCTCGGCGCCGTCCAGCCGCTGCTGATCATGGCGCTCGCCTGGGCGGTGGACGGCAGGGCGCCGGCGCGGGCGACGCTGACATCGGCGGTCGCCGGCGTCGGTGGCATGGCCGTCTTGCTGGTGTCGCCGAGGACGGTGTTCGAGCCCGTGGGCATCGCGGCCGCGCTCGGCGGCGCGGCCTGCATGGCGACGGGGGTGTGGCTCACGCGGCGCTGGCGCCTGGACCTGCCGGTCCTCGCGCTCACGGGCTGGCAGCTCGTCGTCGGCGGGCTGATGCTCGTCCCGCTGGCCTGGGTGGCCGACGCGCCGCTGCCCCCGCTCTCGCGGTCGCAGGTCCTGGCCTACGCCTACCTGAGCCTGGCCGGAGCCCTGCTGTCCTACGCGCTCTGGTTCCGCGGCGTCGCGCGGCTGCCCACGGTGGCCGTCTCGTCGCTCGGGCTGCTGAGCCCGCTCACCGCCGTCGTGCTCGGCTGGGCGCTGCTGTCCCAGGCGATGTCGGGCAGCGCGCTCGCGGGCATGGCGATCGTGCTGGCCAGCGTCTTCGGAGTCCAGTGGACCTCGACCCGGATCCCGTAGCGAGCGCCACGTCCCGGGGCGCGCTCGCGCCCGCTACTTCGGCGCCTTCGGCACCTTCTCCCAGTCGGCCAGGAACTTCTTCAGGCCGGCGTCGGTGAGCGGGTGCTTCGCGAGCTGCTCGATCACCGAGTACGGGATGGTCGCCACGTCGGCGCCGAGCTTGGCGGCCTCGAGGACGTGGACCGGGTGGCGCACGCTCGCGACCAGCACCTGGGTCTTGAACCCGTAGTTCCGGTAGATCTGGACGATGTCGGCCACCATCGCCATGCCGTCCTGCGAGATGTCGTCGAGGCGGCCGACGAACGGCGAGATGTACGTGGCGCCGGCCTTGGCGGCGAGGAGCGCCTGCACCGGCGAGAAGCACAGGGTGACGTTCACCTTGGTGCCCTCGTCGGTGAGCGTCTTCACCGCGCGCAGGCCATCGACGGTGAGCGGGACCTTGATGACCACCTGCGAGCCGAACTTGGCGTAGTGGCGCCCCTCGCGCAGCATCCCCTCGTAGTCAGTGGCGGTCACCTCGGCCGAGATCGGGCCGGGGACGAGCTGGACGATCTCCTTCAGCACGTCCTCGAAGCCGCGGCCGGTCTTCGCGACCAGCGACGGGTTCGTGGTCACGCCGTCGCACAGGCCGAGGGCCAGGGCCTTCTTGATCTCGCCGACGTCCGCAGTATCGATGAAGAACTTCATGGTCTTCCTCCAGGGGGCCGGCGTCACATAGCGCACCCGCGCGCCCTGCCGCAAGCGCCGCGGAAGTGCTATATCGGCGGCCGACCATGGCCTCCAGCCGCAGCAGCCGGGCCCGTGTGGTGAAGCTCCCCGCGCGTCGTTCGCGGGCGAGCGCCCGCCCGCGCCCCCGCACCCAGGATCTCGTCGCCTACGGCCGCACCGTCGTCGAGGCCGAGGCGCGCGCCATCGGCGCGGTCCCCCTCGACGACGCCTTCGCCACCGCCGTCCGCTGGATCCTCGGCTGCAAGGGCCGGGTGGTGGTGACGGGGATGGGCAAGCCTGGGTTCGTGGCCCAGAAGATCTCCGCCACGCTGGCCTCCACCGGCACCCCTTCGCTCTACGTCCACCCGGCCGAGGCGGCGCACGGCGACCTGGGCCGGATCGCGCGCGACGACCTGGTCTTCGCGCTCTCGAACTCGGGCGAGACCGAGGAGATCCTCCGGCTGCTCCCGTCGCTGAAGAAGATCGGCGCGAAGATCGTCGCCATCACCGCCGATCGCGCCAACCGGCTGGCGCGGGCGGCGGACCTGGTGATCGCCATCGGGAACGTGGAGGAGGCGTGCCCGATGGGCCTCGCCCCGACCGCCTCCACCGCGGTGCTGCTGGCGGTGGGCGACGCGATCTCGATGACGGTGCTCGCGAACCGGCCGTTCGACCGCGAGGAGTACGCGCTGTTCCACCCGGGCGGCAAGCTCGGCCGCGGGCTGATGAAGGTGCACGAGCTGATGCGCGGCGAGGCCTCGAACCCGGTGGTCCGCGAGGACGCGCCGCTCGCCGCCGCGGTGGCGGTGATGACCGAGACCCCCGGCCGCCCCGGCGCGACCTCGGTGGTCGCCGCCGACGGCACGCTGGTGGGCATCTTCACGGACGGTGATCTGCGCCGCCTGGTGGAGCACGGCGAGGCCGACTTCAGCCGCCCGGTCGGCTCGGCCATGTGCCGCGGCCCGAAGACGGTGCGACCGGACGCGCTGGTGGTGGACGCGGCGCGGGTGCTCCGGCAGGCGCGCATCGACCAGGTGCCGGTGGTCGACGAGGCCGGCCGTCCGGTCGGCCTGCTCGACGTGCAGGATCTCCTCGCCGCCAAGATCCTGTGAGGCCGCCGTGGCCCGCGCCCCCCGCCCGCGCGCCGTCCCTCCCCGCCCCGCGCACCGCGCGCGAAGCCTCCCGCGGGAACGCGCGCTCGTCTCGGCGGTGGTGGAGACCTGCCACCGGCTGGCCGCGCTCGACCTCATCGGCGCGGGCGAGGGCAACGTCTCGGTGCGGCTCGGGCCGGACGCGTTCCTGGTCACCGCCTCGGGCGTGAACAAGGGGCTGCTCCGGCCGGGGCACGTGCTGCGCATCGACGGCGGCGGCGCGGTGACCCGCGGCGCGGGGCGCCCCTCGACCGAGCTGCGCATGCACCTCGCCGCCTACGCGGCGCGCCCCGACGTGGAGGCGATCGTCCACGCGCACCCCATCACCGCGGTGGCGCTCACCGTGGCCGGCGTGCCGCCGCCGAACGACCTCGTGCCCGAGGCGGCGGTGACGCTCGGCGAGATCGCGCTCGCGCCGTTCGCGACCCCGGGCACCGGCGAGGTGCCCGCCTCGCTGGCGCCGTACCTGGCCCGCCACGACGTGCTGCTCCTCGAGCGGCACGGGGCGCTCGCGCTGGGCCGCACGCTCGTCGAGGCGCTCGACCGGATGGAGACGCTGGAGCGGGTGGCGCGGATCGCGCTCGCCGCCCGGCTCGCGGGCCGCTGCACGCCGCTGCCCGCGGACGCGGTGGACCGGGTGCTCCTCGCGGCCGGCAGGCCGGCGCGGAAGCGCTAGCCACCGTCACAGCGGATACAGCCCGACCACGTCCAGCGGCGCGCCCGGCGCGCTCGCCAGGAGCGCGGCCACGGTGCGGCCCAGCCCCGGCACCACCAGGTCCGGCGCCAGCTCGGCGAGCGGCTCGAGCACGAAGCGGCGCGCCGCGATCCCGGGGTGCGGAACGGTGAGCGTCGGCGTGCGCACCACGCGATCGCCGTGCACCAGCAGGTCGAGGTCGAGCGTGCGCGGGCCCCAGCGCAGGCCGCGGCGGCGGCCGGCGGCGCGCTCCGCGGAGGCGAGCACCGCGTGCAGCGCCCCCGGCGTGAGCCCGACCTCCAGCTCCAGCACGGCGTTCAGGTAGCGGGGCTGCGGCGGGCCCATGGGCGGCGTGTCGAACACGTGCGAGGCCCGCAGCACCGCCACGCGGGGCGAGGCGCGCAGCACGCGGGCGGCGACGGCCAGGTTGGCCCAGCGATCGCCGAGGTTGCTGCCCACGCCCACGTACGCGCGCACGATCGCGCCCCCGCCCCGGCCGCGCCGCTCAGGTCACCGGGTTCCGCAGCACGCCGATGCCCGGCACCTCCACCTCGACCCAGTCGCCGCGCCGGATGGGCCCGACGCCCTCGGGCGTGCCGGTGGCGATGAGGTCGCCGGGGAGCAGCGTCATGACGCCGGAGATGAACGCCACCAGCGCGAAGACGTCGAACGCCATGTCGCGGGTGTAGCCGCGCTGCCGCTCGCTGCCGTTCACCCGGCACGCCACCGACGCGTCCAGCGGGTCGAACGCGGTCTCCACCACCGGGCCCACCGGGCAGAACGTGTCGAAGCCCTTCGCGCGCGTGAACTGCTTCTCCTCGCGCTGGATGTCGCGGGCGGTGACGTCGTTCAGGCAGGTGTAGCCGAACACCGCGCCGCGCGCCTCGGCGGCGCTCGCGTTCGTGAGCGTCCGGCCCATCACCACGCCGAGCTCGCCCTCGTGGTGGACCTCGCGCGACTGCTCCGGGCAGCGGATCGCGTCCTGCGGCCCGATCACCGAGGTGGAGGGCTTCAGGAAGATGAGCGGGGTGGTGGGCACCTCGTTGCCGAGCTCGCGGGCGTGCGCCACGTAGTTGCGCCCCACGCAGACGACCTTGGACGGCTCCACCGGCGCGAGCAGCGTCGCCTCGGCGAGCGGCACCGCCGGCCCCTCGGGCAGGCCGCCGGCCCAGGGCGCGGCGGTGAGCGGGCGCAGGACCTCGCCCTCCACCAGCGCGTACCGGTCCACGCCGGCGCGCCGGAAGCGGCAGACCCTCACTTCCCGCCCCGCAGGCCCAGCACGTCGGCCATGTCGTAGACGCCCGGGGGCTTGCCCGGGAGCCACGCCGCGGCGCGCGCCGCGCCCCGCGCGAACTGCTCGCGGCTGGTGGCGCGGTGGGTGATCTCCACCCGCTCGCCCTCGCCGCAGAAGAACACGGTGTGCTCGCCGACGACGTCGCCGCCGCGCAGCGTCTGGATCCCGATCTGCCAGGGCGGGCGCTCGCCCAGGATGCCGTGCCGGGTGTACGCGAGCGCGTCGGCGGGCGCGCGCCCGAGCGCCTCGGCCGCCACCTCGCCCAGCCGCACCGCGGTGCCGGAGGGCGCGTCGCGCTTGTGCTTGTGGTGGATCTCGACGATCTCGACGTCGTAGCCGTCGCCGAGGACCCGGGCGGCCTGGCGCACCAGCTCGAACACCACGTTCACGCCCACGCTCATGTTCGGCGAGAGCACCACCGGCACCTTCCGCGCCGCCTCGGCCACCTTGGCCTTCGCGTCGGGCGTGAAGCCGGTCGAGCCGATCACGAGGGCGACGCCGGCCGCGGCGCACGCCTGCGCGTGGCGCACCGACGCCTCGTGGCTGGTGAAGTCGATCACCACGTCGGCGCCGGCGAGCGCCCTCGCGAGGTCGTCCATCACCGCCACGCCGAGCGGCTCGCCGCCCGCGAGCGTCCCCGCGTCCTTGCCGATCGCCGGGCTCCCGGCGCGCTCCACCGCGCCCGAGACCGCCAGGCCGGGCGTCGCCCGCACCAGCCGGACGATCTGCGTGCCCATCCGCCCCGCGGCCCCGGTCACCACCACCTTGGTCATGTCAGTCACCCCTGCTCAGGCGAGCTTCAGCCCGAAGCGCACCATGGCGTCGCGCACCTTGGCGAGGCTCGCCTCCGACACCGGCGCGAGCGGCAGGCGCAGCTCGCCGCCCGAGCGGCCGAGCAGCGCCACCGCGGCCTTCACCGGCCCGGGATTCGTCTCGACGAACATCATCCGGTTCAGCTCGGCCATGGCCGCCTGCTTCGCGAGCGCGCCCGCGAGGTCGCCCGAGCGGGCCGCCACCACCAGCTCCTTCATGGCGCGCGGCGCGATGTTGGCGATCACCGAGATGACGCCGTGACCGCCGCAGGCGACGTAGGGCAGCACCGTGAAGTCGTCGCCGGAGAGGTAGGCGATCGCGTCCTTGCCGACCTTCTCGACGAGCTGGACCTGCCGGTCCATGTTCGCGGTCGCCTCCTTGATGCCGGCGATGGCGCCGGCCTTCGCGAGCCGCGCCACGGTCTCGGGGAGCAGGTCCACCGAGGTGCGCGACGGCACGTTGTAGGCGACCACCGGGAAGCGCGTCGCCTCCCAGATCGCCTGGTAGTGCCGGAACAGCCCCTCCTGCGTGGGCTTGTTGTAGTAGGGCGTCACCACCAGCGCGGCGTCGGCGCCGAGCGTCTTCGCCAGCTTCACCGACTCGATGGCCTCGTGCGTCGCGTTCGAGCCGGCGCCGGCGATGACCAGCGCCCGGCCGCGCACCGTCTCGATGACGGTCCGGATCACGTCGGCCCGCTCGGCCGGCGTGAGCGTCACGCCCTCGCCGGTGGTGCCGCACGGCACGATGCCGTCCGTCCCCTCGGCGAGCTGCCACTCGGCCAGCTCCCGGAGGGCGCGCAGGTCCACCGCGCCGTCCTTCATCGGGGTGACGATGGCCACCATCGAACCTTCGAGTCGTCGCATGGCGTTCTCCCGGCCGGGGGAAGGTGCTGGATCGTAGCTCATCGCCGCGGGGTGCGGAACCGCTCGGCCTCGGGCTCGGGGGTCTCCCCGCGGACGAGGTCGGCGTAGGTCTCGCGCCGGCGCGCCAGCCGGGCGCCGTCGCCGTCCACCAGGACCTCGGCCGCGCGCGGGCGGGAGTTGTAGTTGGAGGACATGGCGAACCCGTAGGCGCCCGCCGAGCGGACCACCAGCAGGTCACCCCGGACCGGCCGCGGCATGCGCCGCTTGCGCGCCAGGAAGTCGGAGGACTCGCAGACCGGGCCCACCACGTCGCAGACGATCTCGTCCGCGTCCTTCCGCGGCGCGCCGGCCGCCTCGATCTCGTGGTGCGCGTCGTAGTAGCTCGGGCGCACCAGGTCGTTCATGGCCGCGTCCACCACCACGAACACCTTGCGGCCGCTCTCCTTCACGTGGAGCACGCGGGTGACGAGCACGCCGGCGTTGCCCACCAGCACGCGCCCCGGCTCGAGCATCACCTCGCCGTCGAAGCGCGAGAGCGCCTTCTTGATGGCCCGGCCGTACTCGTCGGGGTGAGGCGGCTCCTCGTCTGCGTAGGTGATGCCGAGGCCGCCGCCCACGTCCACGTGGCCGAGCCGGATCCCCTGCTTGCCGAGATCCTTCACGAGCGAGAGGACGCGCGCGATGGCGTCGAGGAACGGGCGCACGGTGGTGATCTGCGAGCCGATGTGGCAGGCGACGCCGCGGACCTCGAGCGCCGGGTCCTGCGCGGCGAGCGCGTAGAGCCGGCGCGCCTCGTCCACCGACACGCCGAACTTGTTCTCGCTGAGGCCGGTGGAGATGTACGGGTGCGTCTTCGGGTCCACGTCCGGGTTCACCCGCAGCGCGACCGGCGCGCGGAGGCCCATGCGCCGCGCCACGATGGAGACGCGCGCCAGCTCCGGCGCGCTCTCCACGTTCAGCACCTTCACCCCGGACTCGAGCGCGAACGCGATCTCGTCGTCGCGCTTGCCCACCCCGCTGAACACCACCTTGCCCGGGTGGCCGCCCGCCTTGAGCACGCGGTACAGCTCGCCGCCGGAGACGATGTCGAACCCGGAGCCGAGGCGCGCGAACAGCGACAGCACCGCCAGGTTGGAGTTCGCCTTCACCGCGTAGCACACCAGGTGGTCGAGCCCGGCGAGCGAGCGGTGCAGCACCTTCCAGTGCCGGGTGAGCGTGGCGGTCGAGTAGACGTAGAGCGGCGTGCCGTAGGCCCGGGCCAGCTCCTCCACCGGGACGGCCTCGGCGTGCAGGACGCCGCGCTTGCGCTGGAAGTGGTTCATGGGGTCCCCGCGGGCGCGGCCGGTGCGGCCGGCGCCGGGGCTTCGGTTGGGGTGGCCGGCGGCGCCGCGGGCGGCGAGGCGGGCGCGGCCACCGGGTGCGCCGGGGCGGGCCGCGCGGGCGGGCGCGGCGGGCCCTTCACGCCGCAGCCGGCGAGCGCGGCCGCCGCGAGGAGCGCGGCCAGCACCGAGCGCGCGCCGCTCATCCCCGCGCCTTCCCGAGCGCCTTCTCCCATCGGCGCAGCTCGGCGCGGACCGCCCGCGGTCCGGGCGCGCCCGGGAGCTCGCGCCGCCTCAGGCTGCGGCGGGCGTCGAAGCAGCGGAGCACGTCCTTCTCGAACCGCCGGTGGAACGTCGCCCACTCCGCCGCGGTCAGGCGCGCCATGGGCCGCCCCTCGCGCGCCGAGAACGCGGCCGCCTTGCCCACCGCCTCGTGCGCCTCGCGGAACGGGACGCCGCGATCCACCAGGTACTCGGCCGCGTCGGTGGCGAGCGCCTCGCCGGAGCCGAGCGCCTCCTCCATCCGCGCGGCGTGGAACGTGGCCGTCTCGACCGCGCCGGCCACCGCGTCGGCGGTGAGCACCAGCGCCTCCGGCCCGCCCAGCAGCGGCCGCTTGTCCTCCTGCAGGTCGCGGTTGTACGACAGCGGCAGGCCCTTCAGGATCGCGAGCAGCGCCACGAGGTCGCCCAGCGCGCGCCCGGCGCGGCCGCGGGCCAGCTCGCCCACGTCCGGGTTCTTCTTCTGCGGCATGAGCGAGGAGCCGGTGGCGAACGCGTCCGAGAGCGTCGCGAAGCCGAACTCCTTCGTGGTCCAGAGCACCAGCTCCTCGCCGATGCGCGAGAGGTGCACGGCGGCGAGCGCGCACGCGAACAGCAGCTCGGCGGCGCTGTCGCGGTCGGAGACCGCGTCGAGCGAGTTGTGCGTCACGCCGGCGAGGCCGAGGCGCGCGGCCACCGCCTCGCGGTCGAGCGGCAGGGTGGTGCCGGCGAGCGCGCCCGAGCCGAGCGGCGAGATGGCGGCGCGGCGGCGCACCTCGGCGAACCGCTCGCGGTCGCGCCCGAACATCTCCACGTAGGCGAGCAGGTGGTGCGCGAGCGAGACCGGCTGCGCGCGCTGCAGGTGCGTGTAGCCGGGCAGGATGGTCCGCTCGTGCGCGCGGGCCTGGCCGAGGAACGCGCGCTGCAGCCGCTCCAGCGCGGCGTCGCAGCGATCGCAGGCGCCCACGATGAACAGCCGCTCGTCGAGCGCGACCTGGTCGTTGCGGCTGCGGCCGGCGTGCAGGTAGCCCGCGTCCTTCCCCACCAGCTCGCCCAGGCGCCGCTCCACGTGCGTGTGCACGTCCTCGAGCGCCGGGTCGAAGCGGATCTTGCCGGCGGCGAACTCGGCCCGGACCTGGTCGAGCGCGGCCACGATGCGGCGGGCCGCCGCCTTCGGCACGATGCCCTGCGCCGCCAGCATGGACACGTGCGCCTGGCTGCCACGGATGTCCTCCGCGTACAGCGCGCCGTCGTCCTGGATGGACACCGAAAGGGCCACGAGGCGAGGATCGGCCTCGCCGGCGAGCGCGGCCCGGGACACGGGTTTCGCCTTCGAATTCGCTCTCATGCGGGGCGGAGGACGCTATCACACCCGGGCGCCACCCAGGAACCTCCGCGCGCCGCGCCGGCTCTCACCTCGCGAGCGCCGGGATCCGGGCGCGAACCTTCCAGGAGAGAGGCGTCAGATGGCCAGCGAGACGTTCGTCACGTTCCCCGGCGGCAAGCGGGTGGACACCACCATCGGCAACCACGTCATCCGCACCGACCAGCCGGTCGCGAGCGGCGGCGAGGACTCCGCCCCCTCGCCCTTCAACCTGTTCATGGCCGCGATCGGCACCTGCGCCGGCATCTACGTGCTCGGCTTCTGCCAGAAGCGGGAGCTGCCCACCGACGGCATCCGCCTCCGCCAGCGCGCGCACTTCGACCCGGAGACCGGCGTGCTCGCGCGCGTCGAGCTCGACATCGAGGTCCCGCCGACGTTCCCGGAGAAGTACCGCGAGGCGCTGGTCCGCGTGGCGGACCAGTGCGCGGTGAAGAAGGCGATCCAGGCGCAGCCGGTGTTCGAGGTTAGGACGGTGGTGGCGGGGGGCTGAGGCCCGTCCGCCGCTCACGCGGTTCCGCTCGCCCCTCGACCGGCTCGGGGCGAGCGACCCGTGGCACAGCCGGCAACGTCCAGCAGGGAGGGGCCCCAGCCGCCGGCTGGGGAGGGGTGCAACCCCTCCCCGCGGGGACCGCTCGCGCGCCCGCGAATGCGGGCGCGAGCGGTCACGGGCCCCGCGGAGCAGGAGTGGGGCCCCGACGGCTCCGCCGGCGGGGCGAGGGCGCAGCCCTCGTTAGAATTTGGCAGCCATCCCGAAGCTCAGCACCCAGCCGCGGGAGAGCGAGTTGCCGAGGCCGCCGAACGGCTGGAGCACGCCGCCCTCGACCCAGGTCATGAAGCCGTTGCCGGAGTCGAGCGAGAGGCGCCCGTCGGCCTCGACGGCGAGCGGCTTCTTGCCCTGCTTCTGCAGCACGTAGGCGCCGGTGGTGCTGGTGGCGTCCTCCGCCACCGCGCTCGGGACCGAGCCGCCGGACAGCGCCTGCGAGTAGACGAGCGCGCCGTCGAGCGCGAGGCCCGGCAGGATGTCCCAGCGGATCGACGGCTTCAGGTACCAGGCGTCGGTCACCTGGCCGATGATGTGCCGCCACAGGATCAGGTCCACGCGGTAGGCGGGGTTGAAGCGGAAGTTGCGGATGGCGCCGTCGCCGGGCTGGCCGAACTGCGGACCGTCGATGGAGCCGTACGGCGGGAGCATGGTGTTGCCGCTCGCGTCGGTCGCCTTGCGCTCGGTGTCCACGCCGAAGCCGGGGGCCGAGTCGCCGCTCGCGACGCCCAGCTCGGCGCCGAGCGTCACCTTGTTCGGGATGGCCTTGTAGCGCGTGGTCAGCGTGGCCGCCCACTGGCGCAGCAGGACGCGGCCGAGCGACGAGATCACCTGGCGCGTCGGGTCGGTCGCGTCCGGCACGTACTCGAACGCCTCGCCGATGTGCCCGTACACTCCGACCGTCTCCAGCTCGAGGTGCCAGCGCTGGGTGACGAGGCGGGCCCAGAAGTCCGCCACGTGCGTGTACGCGTTCCGCTTCACCTTGTCCGGCTCGGTGGCGGAGTCCCCGGTGTCGCCGTAGGAGCCGTCGTAGCCCTGCGTGCGCCACGTCGGGTAGGTCCAGCGCTGCGTCCGGTACAGGTAGTAGACGCCGTAGTTGAAGGAGCTGGCGCCGCGCTCGACCTTCCGGCGGATCTCGTCCTCGGTGTCGAGGCGCGCGATCTTGAGCGCGAACGTGCGGGCGTCGTCGCCGGACTCGGCGTCGAACGGCTGGCCCAGCCCGGGGCCGAAGTGCGGATCGGGGTGGAGCACGCCCTCGGAGTCGAAGTCCAGCATCGGCACGAAGCTGAGCTTGCCGATGGGCGTCGCGACCGGCGGGAGCGCGAACTGGATGCGATCCACCGTGTCGCCGTAATCGTCGTCGATCTTGCTGCCGGCGCTGGTCAGGATGCCGAGGCCCCACTCCGAGGGCATGCGGCCGAAGCTGAGCAGGCCGACCGGCGTCTGCACCTCGGCCCAGGCGCGCTTCGGCTGGATCGCGTCGCGGTCGGCGCTGGCGTCGCGCTTCGAGAGCGCGCGCGACGAGCCGTAGAACGAGGCGGTGTAGGGGGAGTGGTACGAGTCGAACAGGTCGCTGTTCGAGGAGCCGAGCACGTAGTTGTCGAGGACGTCGATCTGGGCCTTCACCCGGACGCGCTCGGAGATGTTCAGCGTGGGCTCGGCGCGCAGGCGCATGTTGGTCGAGGCGAGCGAGCCGCGGTTCGTGCCCTGCAGCGGCCGCGGGAAGTAGCTGTGGCCGGCGGCGTCGGTGCCGCCCAGGTCGAGGTTGTCGTAGAGGTCGCCGCGGAGCCGGAGGTAGCCGTCCAGCTGCAGGAACTCGAGCTTGGGCCCCTCGGCGACGGCGCCCATGAACTCGGCGGCCGACTGCGCGCCCTGGATCTCGGCGCGGACCTCGTCGCGCAGCTCCTCCTTCGCCTTCTCGACCGCGCGCTGGATGGCGGCACGCGTCTTCGCGTCCAGCTCGGCGTCCTTGGGCGCCTCCGCGGCGGGCTTGGCCGCGTCCGGGGCCGGGGCCGGGGCCGGCGCGCCGGATTCGGCCGCCTGCGCGCGCGCCGCGCCGGGGAGCAGGAGGAGCGCCGCGATCGCGGCCGCGAGGAGGCGGGACATGTGTGCGACCCCTTCCGAAGAGGAACGGCTGGATAAAACACGCGCTTCGGGAGCGGTCAACTGTTGGAACGAGGGCTGGGGGGTCAGTGCCCGCCGCCCTCCTTCAGCTCCACCAGCACGCCCCGGCTGCCCTTGGGGTGCACGAAGGCCACCCTGGATCCTCCCGCGCCCGGGCGCGGCACCTCGTCGAGCAGCGGCGCGCCCTGCGCCTTCAGCGCGGCCATCGCCCTGGCGATGTCCGGCACCTCCAGGCAGACGTGGTGCAGGCCCTCGCCGCGCTTCTCGATGGTCCTCGCCATCGGGCTGTCGGGCCCGGCCGGCGAGACGAGCTCGATGCGCCCGGCGCCGTGCCCGAAGATGGCGACCCGGACCTTCTCGGTCGGGACCTCCTCGATCTCGGGCTCGGGCAGCCCGTAGACGTCGCGGTAGAGCTTCACCGCCGCGTCGAGGTCGGACACCAGGATGGCGACGTGATCGAGACCGGTCATGCGCGCTCCCTCGGGAAGGTGGGAGCGCGAGTAAACCGCAGCCGGCGGCCCGCCGCAACGCGGGGGGGCGCTACTTCGCGCCCTTCACGTCCACCTTCTCCACCTTGAGCGCGCCGAGCAGGCCCACCGCGTCCTCCTGCTTGTCGGTGCCGAGCGCCACGTGGGTCGCGTCCGCCACCGGCTGCCCGAAGATCGGGTCGATGGCGATCCACTCGCCGGCGCTCCGCACCTCCGCCCAGGCGTGCCAGTAGAGCGCGTCCTTGCCGTCGGCGTAGCGCGCGTAGACGAGGCCGTAGACCTGCCGCGAGGGGATCCCCAGCGCGCGCGCCAGCGCCACCGTCAGCACCGCGTGCTCGGTGCAGTCGCCCTTCCGCGCCGCGAGCACGTCGCTCGCCCGGTCGTTGCTCGCCCCGTACGCCTTCTCGAGGTGCTCGTTCACCCAGCGCGCCAGCGCGAGCGCGGCCTGGTACGTGCCGCGCGCGTCGCCCGCCACCTGCTTCGCCAGCGCCGCGATGGCGGGCGCGTCGGAGTCCACCTGCGGCGTGGCGGCGAGGTCGTCGCGGCCCGCCCCCTCCCCCGCCCGCGCGAGCGGCGTGTCCCGGGCCGGCTCCGCCGCGGCGGGCGGCTTCGCGGTGATGGTGAGGAGCGTGGTGCCCTCCGGGCCGCGCTCGTACCGCTGGCGCTGGTCCGCCTTCTGGAACGCGGCCGGGAGCCCCCGCAGGCGGTAGGTGATGGTGGCGGGCACGGTGCGCGGCAGCGGCTTCGGCAGCGGCACGCGGCCGAGCGCGAACAGGTCCACCTCGTCGAGCCGCTGCGCGCGATCCGACGGCTCGGGACGGCCCACGATCGCGTCGCCGAGGTGCCACTCCACGATCCGTCCGTCGTCCGCCACCTTGTACTGGATGGCCACGCGGTCGCCGATCTCCGACTCCTCGACGACCGAGACCTCCTCCTGCACGCCCGCGCCGGCCACCGGCTCCCGGCGGACGAACACGTGCTGCACCTCGCGGACCCGCAGC
The DNA here is from genome assembly GCF_000020805.1 of Anaeromyxobacter sp. K. Lineage (NCBI taxonomy): Bacteria > Pseudomonadati > Myxococcota > Myxococcia > Myxococcales > Anaeromyxobacteraceae > Anaeromyxobacter > Anaeromyxobacter sp. K. The sequence goes on from NC_011145.1 coordinate 4,730,859, forward strand.
TTGAGCAGGTCGAGCTGCTTGCCGCGGACGGTGCTGCGCCGCGCGGCCGCGAGCCGGACGCCGTCCGCCATCTCGGCGGTCTCGGCCACGCCCTCCAGCTCCTGCTCGCGCGTGCCGTCGGCGGCGGTGACGGTGAGCTTGCAGCGGTCCTTCGCGCAGGTGCCGGTGAGCGTCCGCTCGCCGCCGTCGCCGGAGAACGCCGCCTTGAACCCCACCAGCCGGCCGGCCGCGCGCGCCTCCCAGACGCGCTCCTCGCTCTGGCGCCGCTCCACGGTGTTGCCGCCCACGTTCACGCGCAGCAGCATCTCGCTCCGCCCGACCAGCACGTCGCGCCCGTCGCGCAGCTCGCGGCTCAGCTCGACCTTGCTCCAGCCCGCCTTCTGGCCGACCAGGTACAGGCCGAACCACTCCGGCCCCACCGGCCGCGGCACCGTGAGCACGTCGGCGAGGTCGCCGGACCCGGCGGCCAGCGCCGCCTGCGGCGGGCGCGGCGGCGCCTTCACCGGCTGCGGCCGCTGCTCGGGGCAGGCGGCGAGCGCGAGGGAGGTCGAGCAGCAGAGGGCGACGAGGGCGAGGCGCGCGGAGGTCGGGGTCGTCATGAGGGCGTTCCGAGGAACGCCGCTGTTCTACCAAAAACTCGCCTTCGGGATCGGCCCGGCCAGAATCGCGGCGATGGGCGCGATCTGGACGGTGCTCCTGGGGGCCTCCCTCGTCGTCGCGGCGGTGAACGGGCGGATGGGCGCGCTCACCGCGGCGGCGCTGGACTCGGCCGCGAAGGCGGTGACGCTCTCGCTCGGGCTGGCCGGCGCCATGGCGCTGTGGCTGGGCCTCATGAAGGTGGCCGAGGAGGCCGGCCTGGTGCGGGCGCTCGCCCGGGCGGCGCGGCCGGTGCTCGTCCGGCTGTTCCCGGAGGTGCCGGCGGACCACCCGGCGATGGGCGCGATGCTCATGAACCTCTCCGCGAACGCGCTCGGCCTGGGCAACGCCGCCACCCCGTTCGGCGTGAAGGCCATGCAGGCGCTCGAGGAGCTCAACCCGCGCAAGGGCACCGCCTCCGACGCCCAGGCCCTGCTGTGCGCGCTCAACACCGCCTCGGTGCAGCTCGTCCCGGCGAGCGTCATCGCGCTCCGCGCCGCGGCGGGCTCGCGCGCGCCGGCCGAGATCCTGGGCGCCACCCTCTGCGCCTCGGCCTGCGGGGTGGTGGTGGCGGTCCTCGCCGCGAAGGCGCTCCGCCGGCTCTACCCGGCGGCGGCGCCGGCGCGCCCCGAGGCGGCGCCGTGATCCGCGGCGCGCTCGACGTCCTCTCGACCTGGGCGATCCCCGTGCTGCTGGCGGGCATCCCGGCGGTGGCGCTCGCCCGCGGCGTGAAGGTCTATCCCGTGTTCGTCGAGGGCGCGAAGGAGGGCTTCGCGACCGCGGTGCGGATCATCCCGGCGCTGGTGGCCATCTTCGTGGCGCTGGGGATGCTGCGCGCCTCGGGCGCGATGGAGGCCGCGGCGGCCGCGCTCGCGCCGGTCACCTCCGCGCTCGGGCTGCCCGCGAGCGTCCTGCCGCTCGTCCTCGTCCGGCCGCTCTCCGGCGGGGCGGCGCTCGGCGTGGTCGGGGACGTGCTCCGGAGCGAGGGGCCGGACGGCTACGCCGGGCGGCTCGCCTCGGTGATGGCCGGCTCGACCGAGACGACCTTCTACGTGCTCGCGGTCTACATGGGCGCGGCGGGGATCACGCGCTACCGCCAGGCGCTCCCGGCCGCGCTGCTCGCCGACCTGGCCGGCTTCGCCGCCGCCATCGTGACGGTGCGGCTGCTGCTCGGCGGGCCCTGATCCCTACCGCGGCGCCCAGGTCGTCGTGATCCGCGCGAGCTCCTTCTCGTCCTCCTCGCGCACGATGGCGTGCGCGAACGCGCCCGGCCCGGTGCGCGCCAGGCGCGAGAGGACCGCGCTGCCGTAGTGGCACTCGGCGAGGTACTGGACCTCGAGCGCCGCCACCCGCGAGCCCGTGTACACGTCCTTCGGGATCGCCTCGAGCGCCCAGGCGACGTAGCTGCCGTTGTTGACGTGCAGGTTCAGGTCGATGTCCTGGTAGCGGACGTGGAAGCGCTTCTGGAACTCCCAGGTGCGCAGCTCCGGGAGCTTGCCCGGCGCGACCTCGACGATGGGCTTGCCGAGCTCGCGCGGGAAGCGCGCGTCGAGCACCGCCTCCGGGCGCACCGGCTTGCGCGTCTTCACGTCGAGCACGAACCACTGCGTCGTGCCGCGCGCCACCTCGGCGCCGTCGCGGCGGCGCACCACGAAGTCGCGGAGCGCGGCGAGCCGGTCCAGGCCCACCGGCCAGGTCTCCACCTCGAGCACGTCGCCGAGCCGGATGGGCACCGGCGTCTCGGTCCGCTGCCGGACCAGCACCCAGGTCAGCCCCTTCTCCATGAGCGCGTCGATGCCGACGCCCAGCCGGCCGGCGTGCAGCCCGGCGGCCTCCATCAGGAAGCCGGTGAGCGCGGGCGGCGCCAGCGTCCCGAACGCGTCCACCTCGTAGCTGTGGACCGCGAACGACTCCTTGAAGGTCTCCATGCCGCGGCTCTCTACCCGATGTCCGGGCGGAAGTGAACGGCGCCCGCCGGCACGATCCACCGGGGCCGCTGCGCCGGTGCGCGGCTTGACGCGACCGGCCACGTGGGCTGAACTCCGGCGCGATGTCGGACGGGCGGCAGGCCGGCGGGGTGGGCGCGCGCGCGCCGCGGCGCGAGGTCCGCTGCGGCGACGGGGTGGCGTTCCTGCGCGAGGCGGCGCCGCTCCCCCCGGACCACGCCCTGGTCACCTCGCTGCCGGACGCCTCCGAGCTGCCCGCCCTCGGCGCGGAGGGCTGGGAGGCCTGGTTCGTGGACGTCGCGGCGCTCGCCTGCGCCGCGGTGGCGCCGGGCGCGCCGGCGATCTTCTACCAGACCGACGTGAAGCGGGACGGCGCCTGGGTGGACAAGGCGCACCTCGTGGCGCTCGGCGCGGCGCGGGCCGGCGCGCGGCTGCTGTTCCACAAGATCGTGTGCCGCGTGCCCGCCGGCACCGCCACCTTCGGCCGGCCGGCGTACGCGCACCTCCTCTGCTGCTCGCGCGCGCTCCGCCTCGACCCCGCCCGCGCCACCCCCGACGTGCTCCCCGCGCTCGGGCAGATGCCGTGGCCGCGCGCCATGGGCGCCGCCGCGTGCCAGGCGGTGGCGCGGTTCCTCCTCGCCGAGACCGGCTGCCGGACGGTGGTGGATCCGTTCTGCGGGCTCGGCACCATGCTGGCGGTCGCGAACGCGCACGGCCTGGACGGCGTCGGCGTCGAGCTGTCGCGCCGGCGCGCCGACCGGGCGCGGCGCCTCCAGGCGGATCCGGCCGGCCGGCTGCGGCTGCTCCCGCAGGCGCCGGGCGACGCCGCCGGGGAGGGCCCGCCGTGAAGCGGACCGCGAAGCTGGCGCTGCGGAACCGCGAGGCGCTCGCCGCCGCGCTGGACGAGTTCCTGCCCGAGACCGGCACGGTGCTCGAGCTGGGGAGCGGCACCGGCGAGCACGCGGTGTTCCTCGCGGCGCGCTTCCCCGGGCTCACCTGGCAGCCCTCCGATCCGGATGCCGAGGCCCGCGCCAGCATCCGCGCCTGGGCGGCCGAGGCCGGGCTCGCGAACCTGCGCCCGCCGCTCGACCTCGACCTCGTCGCGCCGGCCTGGCGGCGCCGGCGCGCCGACGCGCTGCTCTGCGTGAACGTGCTGCACGTGACGCCCCCGGCCTGCGCCGCGGCGCTGTGCCAGGGCGCGGCCGAGGTGCTGCCCGCCGGCGGCGCGCTGTGCGTGTACGGACCGTTCTTCCATCGCGGCGCGGCGCTCGCCGGGCGGCTGGCGCGCTTCGACGCGGAGCTGCGCGCGCACGATCCGGCGCTCGGCGTGCGCGAGGTGGAGGCGCTCGCCGGGGAGGCGGCGCACGCCGGGCTCCGGCTCGAGGCCGAGCTGGAGCTGCCCTCGGTCGAGGGCGACCGGCTGCTCGTGTTCCGGCGCGCCGTTTAGCCCGAGAACCGGGCGTTGTGCAGCGCCATCCGGCGGCGCAGCTCGTCGAGCGCGGCGGGGGTGACGAGGCCGCGCTCCACGAAGTACTCGCCGATGCGGCGCTGCTGGCGGAGCTGGCGCCCGAGCAGCGCGAGGAGCTGGAACGAGGTGAGGTAGCCGTGGCGCACCGCCACCTCGCCGAACGGGATGGCGCGCCCCTCCGCGCGGCGCAGCTCGAGGATCCGCGCCACGTCCTCGCGGCGCAGGAAGCCCCAGTCCACCGCGAGGCGTCCCAGCGGCGGCCGCTGCGCGCGCTGCCACGCGACCGCCTCCACGAACGCGGTCCAGGGGATGGCGCCGGCGTGGAAGAGGAACTCGGCGAGGCGGAGCCGGCGCTGCGGCATCGCGGTCGCGCCCGCGGTCGGCCCGGCGCGGCGCGCCTCGGTGGACGGCGCCGGGCGCGGCCGGGGCGTCGGGGGCGCCTCGCTTCGTGCGCCCGTGCCCGCGGCGCCCGCGGCGCGGCGCGGCGGGCGCGCGGGGCCGGGGGCGGGGGCGGGGCGCGGTCGGCGGGCGCGCCCGGGGTCGGCGGGGCCGCGCAGCGCCGAGAGCACGCGGTAGGCCTCGGCCACCGCCCGGAACTCGCGCGCCAGCTCGTGCTCGGGACGGCCGGTGGCGCGGGCGCGATCGGGGTGGGTCTCGAGGGCGCGCCGACGGTAGGCGGCCTTCAGCGCGTCTCGCCACCCGGCCTGGTCGGCGGCGAAGCCGGGGCCGAACAGCACCCGGCCGGCCGCGACCACCTCCTCCAGGCTGAGCTCGACCGTCCTCGCCATCCCGCTCCAGGGGCCCGATCCGGCCCGCCAACCCCGCGATATCGGGCGATGTCCCGACTTACCCCGCACCCGCCGTCCCGGCCAGTTTTCGCCCCCGCGCCGTAAGCGCGCGCTGACTACCGTCCGGGACGGATCCCGTGCGATAAGGGCGCAAAATGATCCGGAAGATCGTCCACATCGACGAGTCGAAGTGCGATGGCTGCGGCCAGTGCATCCCCTCCTGCGCCGAGGGCGCCATCGCGCTCGTGAACGGCAAGGCGCGGCTCTCGGGTGACGCGCTCTGCGACGGGCTGGGCGCCTGCCTCGGCGAGTGCCCGCAGGGCGCCATCACCGTGGTCGAGCGCGACGCCGACGCGTTCGACGAGGCCGTGGTCGCCGCGCACCTCGCGCGCCAGGGCCGCGCGCCCGCGGCGGACCACGCCGCGAAGGCGCCGGCGCCGCCCGCCGCTGCGCCGGCGCGCCCCCGCCCGCTGCTCTCGGTGGTGCCGTCCGGCGACCCCGCGCCCCAGGGCGGCGGCTGCCCCGGCTCGCGGGCCCGCACCTTGCCGCCCCGCGGCCGCCCCCTCGCGGCCGCCGCGTCCGGCGACGCGGCCACCCCGGCCAGCGGCGAGAGCCGGCTGACGCACTGGCCGGTGCAGCTCCACCTCGTGCCCGTCGGCGCGCCCTGGCTCGACGGCGCCGACCTGCTCGTCGCGGCGGACTGCGTGCCGTTCGCCTGCGCGCGCTTCCACGACGACCTGCTCGCCGGCCACGCGCTGGTGGTCGGGTGCCCGAAGCTCGACGACAACCGCTTCTACGCCGAGAAGCTCGGGCAGATGCTCGCCCGCTCCGACGTCCGCAGCGTGACCGTGGCGCGCATGGAGGTCCCCTGCTGCGGCGGCATCTCCATGGCGGCCCGCCAGGCCATCGCCGCCTCCGGCAAGGCCATCCCGCTCCGCGACGTGGTGGTGGGCGTGGACGGCGCGCTGCACGGCTGAGAGCACGTGAACCAATCCCCTCCCGTCGCCGCGGCGGCCGATCCGCGTCGCATCGCGTCGTTGCTCCTCCCTCACATGCCGACGGGCATGCTCGGTCGTCGCGCCTCGCGCTGCTCGCGTCTCGACCGCCTGGCTCGGTCCGGAGATTGATACACGCGCTCTGAACGCTACGATCCGGGCGTGACCGCCCGGATCGTCCTGTTCGCGCTCGAGGACCTGCGCGCCCGCCACGCGAGCGCGCTCCCGCCCGGCGCCGACCCGCGCCACGACACCGCGCCGTTCCGGCGCTTCCGCGCCGCGCTGCTCGACCTCGCGGCCGCCGCGGCCACCGGGCCGGCCGAGCTCTCCATGTGGTGGGAGGGCACGTACAACGGCTACGCGCTGGCGGTGGCCGCCGAGCCGGCCGAGGCGCTCGCCGCCCTGGATCCGTCGCCGGCGTGCCCGCCCGACGGCGAGAGGGTCGCGCCCCCGCGCGCGGATCGGTATCCTCTCGCCCGCGTCGAGCCCGGGCGCGCCGCGGTGGCGCGCGATCCGGACGGCGCGACCTACGAGGCGCCGTTCGGATCGGCCTCCGGCCACTTCGGCGCGCCGGGCATGCGGAGGATCCCATGAAGGCGGTCGTGTTCGGCGGCAAGGGCGGTCCCGAGGTCATCGCGCTGCGCGAGCTGCCGGACCCGGCGCCGGCGCGGGGCGAGGTGCTGGTGCGCGTGCGCGCCGCGGCGCTGAACCGCGCCGACCTGCTGCAGCGGCGCGGGCTCTACCCGCCGCCCCCGGGCTACCGCGAGGACGTGCCGGGCCTGGAGCTCGCCGGCGAGGTGGCCGCGGTCGGCGCGGGCGTCACCGCGTGGAAGCAGGGCGACCGGGTCATGGCCATCGCCGCCGGCGAGGCGCAGGCCGAGCTGTGCCTGGTGCACGAGCGGATGCTCGTGCGGATCCCGGACCGGCTCTCGTTCGAGGAGGCCGGCGCCATCCCGGAGGCCGGGATGACCTCGCACGACGCGCTGTTCACCCTGGGTGGCCTGCGGCCCGGCTGGCCGGTGCTGATCCACGCGGTCGGCTCGGGCGTGTCGACCGCGGCGGTGCAGATCGCGAAGGCGGCGGGGGCGACCGTGATCGGCACCTCGCGCACCGCCGAGAAGCTGGAGCGGGCGAGGGCGCTCGGCCTCGACCACGGGATCCTGGTGGGCAAGGACGAGCCGCGCTTCGCCGACGAGGTGAAGAAGGTCGCCGGCCGCTGCCCGCTGGTGCTCGACTTCGTGGGCGGGCCGTACACCGCCGAGAACCTGGCCGCGCTCGCCACCGGGGGGCGCATCGTGGTGATCGGCACGATGGGCGGCGGGAAGCCGACCGTGGACCTCGGCGCGCTCATGCGCGCGCGGGGCAGCATCGTCGGCACCGTGCTCCGGCCGCGGCCGCTCGAGGAGAAGATCGCGGCCACGCAGGCGTTCGCGAAGGACGTCCTGCCGCTCGTCGCCGCGGGCAAGGTGAAGCCGGTGGTGGACGCGGTGATCCCGGCCGCCCAGGTGCGCGAGGCGCACGAGCGGATGGAGCGGAATGAGAGCTTCGGCAAGCTCGTGCTGGCGTTCTGACGATCGGGGCCGGACCACGGCCGGCCGCGAGGCCGGGCCGTGGTCCGCGTCCCCGCGCTACCGCCGGCGGCGGCGCACCGCGCCGGCCAGGCCGAGCAGCGCCAGCAGCCCGCCCGCGCCGCTGCGGCAGCCGCTCGGCGCGATGACGCCCGCCTGCAGCCCGCCGCCGGCATCGCCGCCGCCCGGGCCGCTCCCCGTGCCGCTGCCCGGGGCCCCCGGCGTGCCGCCCCCCAGCTCCACGATGCGCCGGGCGATCCGCTCGCGCGCGGCGAGCAGGTCGGCCGGGCTCACCTCGGCGTCGTAGGGGTGCGGGAACAGCGCGCCGGAGATCTCCCGCGCCAGCGCGCCGTCGCCGAGGTCGGTGAGCAGCTTCAGGTACTCGTAGTCCTCCATGCCCTCGCGGATCATCTTGAGGCGGATGGAGGCGACCGGGATCTGCGTGGTGCCGCCCACCTTCGCCGGCGTGCCCGGGTAGAACAGCGTCCCGTCCCCGTTCCCGGAGAAGTCCCACTGGTTGTTCCAGGGGTCGTGCGAGTACGCCATGGTGGTCTCGTAGTAGAGCTCGCCCGTCACCCGGTGGTTGAACGAGATCCACTCCATGGCGCGGTTCCGCACCGCGGACGCGTCGATCATGTAGCTCGGCCAGCCGGTGAAGTAGCGATCCGAGTCGCTCGGGGAGCCCATGTCCACGGTCCCGCCGCAGCCGTGGCTCATGCAGCTCTGGTAGGTCCACACCTCGCGGCGCGGCGACCCGGCCAGGAAGGCGTCGTAGGCGGCGCGCTGCGGCCCGGCGAACCGCTCGCCGGCGCGGTCATCGAGGAAGTTCACCACCGGCACGAGCACGTCGATGGACGAGGTGACGCCGGCCGCGTCGGCCTGCTGGACGGTGGTGGTGACGAGGGTGCGCAGGGCCGGGGAGACCGCGCGCGCCGAGGCGGCGCGCGCCGGGATGTCGCTCCAGGCGCACTGCAGCGGGGGCTCGTCGCAGGTGTACTGGAACAGCCGGTCGTCCCAGCCGCGCGACTGGAAGAAGCTCGCCCAGGAGGCGTAGCCGGAGCTTCCGCCCAGGTACTCGACCGAGGTGGCCTGCGCGCCGGGCAGCGCCGTCGCGGCGCCGCCGTCGAACAGCGGGCCGAAGAAGCTCGCGAAGTGGGCGAGGTCGCGGTTGCCGTCGTCGATGCGCGAGAGCGTGACGCGGTGATCGAGCGCGAGCTGGCCGTAGCGCCCGCGGAGCGTCGAGAGCGCGTCGCCGGAGACGCCGTGCGCGGTGTTGAGCGTGCCCCAGGACAGCCCGAACGCGCTCTTCAGCGACGCGGTGGAGGGCAGCGTGAACGGCCAGACGGTGAGCGTCACCGGGACGGTCGCCTCGCCCCCGTCCCAGGTCACCTGCACCGAGCCGGCGTACTCGCCCGCGGGCGCGTCCGGGGGCACGTGGACCTCCACCCAGACGGCCCGGCTCTCGCCCGCCGGCACGGTGAACGGGAAGGCGTTCCGCCGCTCGCCCGCGAGCTCGTCCACGTCGGGCACCAGGGCGTCGGGCCACGGCCCCGTCCCCCCGTCGAGCGCGGAGGGGTTCGAGAGGTTGATGATCGCCTCGCGGTACAGCCGGACCGGGAGCGAGGCCGGGCCGGTCAGCCCGGCGGTGGTGGCGCGGACGCCGGTGGCGGCGCCGGTGATCACCACCTGGAACGCCTCGAACTCGTTGCGCGCGGCGGTGAGCGCGGCACCGCCGGGCGCGCGCGCGGTGGCGGCGGGGCGGATCTTCTCGGTGGAGGTGGCGGTCCAGACCGAGGCGGCCTGGGCGGGGAGCGCTGCGAGCAGCAGGGCGAGGACGGCGGCGAACGCGGTGGGGGCCGCGAGCGGTCGGAGCGTCAAAGGAGGCTCTCCATGTAGGGACGCCGCCCCGATCAGCATACAGCCTGCCCTCCGGCGTCTCGTTCAGGTGCTGATCTGCCATGAGGGTCGGGGCCGACACCACAGACGGGCAAGCAGGCGCCCGCCAGCGGCCGTGCCGGCGCGCGCCCGCCCGGCCGGGCGCCACTCGTCACTATTCGTGAATTGCCCGTCGGTGAACACGCCCCGCGGCGGCAAGCGCCGCCGCCGGGCGGAGGACCTAGCTTGCGCCCCGATGCGCGTTCTCTACCTGCACTACGGCCCCCAGTCCGGCGTCACCGCCGCCGTCACCCGCAGCCTGGCGGAGGCCGGCGCGGAGGTGGTCGACGCGAACCCGGCCGAGGGCTTCCTCTACCAGCTCCGCCCCGGCTGCCGGATCCCGAACGTCCGGCCCGCGGTGGTGCGCGCCGTCGCCGAGGCGCTGCGCACGCACGGCCGGAGCTGGAAGCCGTACTACCTGCACACCACGTTCGCGTTCGATCACCTCTCGGCCCGGGCCGGCGAGGCCATCCGGCGCGCCGGGGCCGACGCGGTGATCCAGGCCGGCGTGCTGTTCTCGCCCGGCCTCGCCCCCGAGGTCCCGTACCACCTGTACCTCGACCACACCCGCGCCATCGCCGAGCGCTACCCGCCGCTCGAGGGCCTCCCGCCGCCGGTGCCCTACGCGCCGGAGTGGCGCGCCCGCGAGGAGGCGGTGTACCGCGGCGCGGCGGGCATCTTCACCATGAGCGAGGCGGTGCGCACCTCCCTCCTCTCCGACTACGGCGTGAGCCCGGCCCGCGTCCACGTGGTGGGCGCCGGCCCGAACGTCGAGCCCGGGCCGCGCGACCTGGGGCTGGCCCGCGAGCCGCTGGTGCTGTTCGTGGGCCGGAACTTCGTGCCGAAGGGCGGGCCGGAGCTGCTCGAGGCGTTCCGCGAGGTGCGCCGCGCCCATCCGCGCGCCCGGCTCGCGCTGGTCACCTCGCGCGCGCCGGCCGTGCTCCCGGAGGGCGTCACCGATCACGGCCTGCTCGGCAAGGAGGCGCTCGCCCGCCTCTACGCCACCGCGGCGGTGTTCGCGCTCCCCACGCTGCGCGAGGCGTTCGGGCTGTCCTTCCTCGAGGCCATGGCGTTCGAGCTGCCGGTGGTGGCGAGCCGGATCGAGGCCATCCCGGAGATCGTGGCCGACGGCGACACCGGGCTGCTCGTCCCGCCGCGCGATCCCGCCGCCCTCGCCGCCGCGCTGACGGCGCTGCTCGCCGACCCGGCCCGCGCCCGTGCCATGGGCGTCGCCGGCCGCGCGCGCGCCGCCGCCCGCTTCGGCTGGACGCGCGCCGCCGCGCGCATGCTGGAGGTGCTCCGGCCCGCGCCCGCCCTGGCCACCGGACGCGGGGCGTGAGCGTCACGGCGGCTGAAGCGTGCGGACCTTCGCGACGAGGTCGTTGAACCAGTCCTGGACCGTGCCGCGCACGTCGTCGTGGTCCTGGTGGTAGGCGTTCAGGTGGCAGACGAACTGGAGCGCGGTGACGCCGTCGCCGGCGTCGGTCGCGACGAGCGAGCCGTCCTGCACCTCGACGTTCACCGTGCCGTGGATGCGCTGGTAGCGGAAGCCGATCACCTCCGGCGCCTCGACCGTGCCCACCAGCGGCCCGCCGCGGTAGGCGATCACCCAGTGCACCCGGAGGCCGGACGGGCCGGCCTCGTAGCGGATCTCGAACGAGAGCGGGAAGTCCGGCTCGACCGTGCCGGTCACGCGCCAGTCCGCGCCGTGGATGTGGCTGGTGGCCGGGTCCTGCAGCGCCTCCCAGACCACGGGGAGCGGCGCGTGCACGTAGGCCGCGCCGTGCGCCCACGACCACTCGGGCCCGTCGCCGTCCACGGTGACCAGCGTCTCGGGGTGGGGATCGCCGTCGACCGGCGCGGGGAAGCTCGCCTTGCAGTCCTCCAGCGGCTCGTAGCCGGCGGCCGGATCGAAGGGGCTGTCGGTGTTCCCGCAGCCGCGGCCGCACCCGGCGAGCGCGACGATGGCGGCGAGCGCGAGCCGGCGGACGGTGCGCATCGCGACCTCCACCGGCAGCGTAGCGCCGGCGGCCCGCAGCGATCCGGCCCTGCTGCGCTCCGTCCTACGGGGCGCGCCGGACGGACGCGGCCGGAGGGGCGAACCCGGGACGGCGGGCCACGCCCGGTGCGTTGACGCGTCCGCTCCCGGGTGGTGCGCTGCGTCCGTCCACTTCACAGGGGGAACCACCGTGCGCACCACGCGAATCGCCCTCGCCCTCGCGGCGCTCGCCGCGGCCGGCTGCGGCTCCAGCAGCAACGACGGCGGCGGTCCCACCGAGCTCACCGGCACGATCCGCGGGCAGCCCTTCACCGTGGTGGAGGCGGCGTTCGCCGGGCCGGAGGCCTCGAACGACTGCAGCATCGAGGTCGGCCTGCCGGCGCCGCTCCCGTACGCGCCCTCGTCGGTGCTGATCGGCTTCTCGAAGAGCCCCGGCCTGTGCCAGACGCTCACCACGCCCTGCGCCATGAAGAAGAGCTTCGGCCTGGTGGGCGGGCTGCTGGTCCACGCGCGCATCGGCCAGCCGGGCACCCCCGTGACCGCCCCGCCGCTCGACGCCGCCGGCTACACCGTCGTGACCGATCCGAGCAGCCTCACCCCGGACGCCACCGGCGCGGTGCGGGTGGGCATCTTCTCGGCCAACGAGACCGACGACGCCTGCGTGGACAAGGCGTCCATCGACGCGACCGGCACCGCCACCCTGACCGCGATCTCGGCGAACGAGATCCGCGGGTCGCTCGATCTCACCTTCACCGACGGCGGCACGCTGAAGGGGCCGTTCGTCGCGCAGAAGTGCGCCGTCACCTACGACGCGTGCGACCCGGCGCCGCCCGTCTGCAACGGCACGCCGACCTGCAACTGAGGCCGCTTGGTCGCGCTCGCCGCCGCGCTCGCCCTCGCGCTCGCGCCGGGCGCCGCGGCCGCGGAGGAGCCCGGGCCGTTCCTGGGCGAGGGGACCCGCTGGGCGGACCTCCCCGTGGTCCGGCGCGTCCTGCTCGACGTGGTGGCGATCCCCGCCGACGCGCCGCGCTGGAGCGCGCCGGACGCGGGCGGGCTCGCGCTCGCGCTCGGCGCGGGGCTGGCGCTCATGTGGCCCGCCCACCCGTCGGCCGACGTCCGGCTCGACCGCTGGATCACCCGCGAGCTGAACCCGCACCTGCCGCTGGTCTGGAACGACGTGGTGCAGCCCGCGCTGTGGGGAGGGATCGCGGTGGGCGGGCTCGGGACGTGGTGGCTCGCGACCGCCCGCGGCGACGCCCACCTCGCGCAGGGGTGCTCGCTCATGGCGGAGGCGCTCACGGTGGCGCAGGCGTATCACGTGTCGGTGAAGCTGCTCGTCGGGCGCGAGGGACCGCACGACGGCGCGGGCGAGGGCCGCGTGCTCGGCCCGCGCGCCTCGCTCCGGCTCTACCCCTCCGGCACCCCCTCCGGCCACGCCGCCACGCTGTACTCGCTGCTCTCCGCCGGCACCGCGTACTTCGAGCCCCCGCTCGCGGCGCAGCTCGGGCTGCACGCGCTGGTGGGCGGGCTGGTGGCGTTCCACGTCATCGACCACCGCCACTTCCTCTCCGACTCGCTGCTCGGCTCGGTGCTGGGCTGGTCGGTGGGGCGATGGGTGGTGCTGCACCGGCGCTCCGACCCGGACGCGCCCCCCTCGCGCGGCGGGTCGTCCCTCGCCCTCGTGCCGCTGCCGCTGCCGTCCGGCGCGGGGCTGGCGCTCGCCGGCACGCTCTAGTCCCCCCGGACCGGGACCCCTCCGTCGGCGCCGCTCGGCCCGGCCCGCGCCCAGGCGCGGCGCCACTGCCCGCGCGGGCGGTGCCGCCCGGGCCGCCCACGCGCCGCGCCGTGGCGCGAGGCGCATCGTTCGGTGCGGAGGGAACGTTTGCCCGACTCGATCCTCGCCCGAGCGCGCCCGCTCATGGCCGCGCGCCTCGCCGGCGCCGCGCTCACCTTCGCGGTCCCGCTGGTGCTGGCGCGCGTGCTGGTGCCCGCCTCCTACGGGACGTTCAAGCAGGCCTGGCTGCTCTCCCAGACGCTCGCGCTGGTGCTGCCGCTCGGGCTCACCCAGAGCCTCTACTACTTCGTCCCGCGCGACCCCGCCCGGCGCGACCGCTACGTGGCGCAGACCGCCTGGGCGCTCCTCGCGGTGGGGGCCGCGTCGGCGCTGCTGCTGATCCTCGCGCGCCCCTGGGTGGCGGCGCACTTCGAGAACCCCGAGCTCACCCGCAACCTGCCCTGGGTGGCCGCGTTCACCGCGTTCACGGTGGCGGGCGCGCCGCTCGACGTCGCCTGGAACGCCACCGGGCGCATCGGCGCGGCGGCGCTGGCGCGCGTCGCCACCGAGGGCGGCCGCGGCGCCGCCATGGTGGCGGGCGCGCTCCTGTGGCGCTCGGTGGAGGGCGTGTTCGCCGGGATCGCGCTCGCCACCGCCGCGCGCGCCGCGCTCTCGCTGTGGCTCCTGGCGCGGCGCCACGGGCTGCGCGGCGACCTCGCGCTGCTCCGGCGCCAGGTGGCGTACGCGCTGCCGTTCGGGCTCGCGTTCGTGCTCATCGTGCCGCAGCAGCAGTGGCACCAGTACGCCGTCGCCGCCGCGGTGAGCGCGGCCGCGTTCGCGGTGTACAGCGTGGGGACGTTCCAGCTCCCGGTGGTGGACGTGCTGTACACGCCGGTGTCGGAGCTGCTGCAGATCGGGCTCGCCGAGCACGAGGGCGCGGGCCGGCCGCCGCGGGCGGGGCTGGCGCTGTTCCACGAGGCGGTGCTGCAGCTCTCCTTCGCGTTCGTGCCGCTGGCCGGCCTGCTGGCGGTGGCGGCGCCGGTGCTGGTGCCGTTCCTGTTCTCGCCGCGGTACGCCGCGGCGGTGCCCATCTTCCGGCTGGCCACCGGCACCGTGCTGCTCGCGGCGCTGCCGCTCGACGGCGTGATGCGGGCCCGGGCGCAGAACCGGTTCATGCTCGCGCTCTCCGCCGGGAAGCTCGGCGCCACCGCCGCGCTGGTCTCGGCCGGCCTCGCGCTCCTCGGCCCCATCGGCGCGCTCGCCGGCTGGACCGCGGCCGAGGCGGCCGCGCGCGCCGCCATGCTCGTGCGCACCGCCCGGCTGTTCGAGGCGCCGCTCCGCCAGGCGCTGCCGGTCCGGGCGCTGGCCCGCCAGGCGGTCGCGACCGCCGTGGCCGCGCCCGCAGCCTGGGTGGCGCTGAACGCGCTCGCCGCGCCGCCGTTCTTCCGGCTGGCCGCGTGCGGCCTGGCCTTCGCCGCCGCCTACCTGGGCGTCTCGTGGGCGTTCGGCTGGCTGCCTGCCGGCTGGGTGGGCCTGTTCCGCGCGCGGCGGGCCGGACGCACGCCCGCGGCGCCCCCGGAGAGCGCGTGACGGCCGGCCGGCCGGGTCCCGACCCGCGCCCGGGGTCGCCGCGCCGCCCGGCGCTGCCCACGTCCCCTCGCATGCGGCCTCGCGCCCTCGCCCTCGTCCTCCCCGCCGCGGTGCTCGCCGCGCTGACGCTCGCCCGCCTGCCCGCCGCCTGGGAGAGCGGGAACGCGCTCAACCACGTCTCCGGCGCGTGGATGGCGCTCGCCGACGACCTCGCGCACGGCACGTTCTACCGCCCGCTCGCCTCGGCGGAGCTGGGCTACGGCGGCACCCGCTTCTTCCCGCTCGCGTTCGCGCTGCACGCCGGGCTCCTGCGCCTGGGCGCGCCGCTGCTCCCCGCCGGCTACGCGCTCTCCCTCGCCGCGGGCGCGCTGCTGGGGGTGGGCGGCTTCCTCCTGGCGCGGCGCATGGGGCTGGCCCGCGCGCCCGCGGCGGCGTTCGCCGCGCTCGCGCTGGCGGGCTTCGCCGGGCAGCACGCGCTCTCCGCGGTGCGCGGCGACCTCCTCGCGGTGGCGCTCCAGGCGCTCGGGCTCGCGGCCACGCTCGGCTCGGATCCCGACGCGGACGCGCCGCCGCGCCCGCGCTGCGGCCGGCTGGCGCTCGCGGCGCTCTGCTTCGTGCTCGCGTTCGCGGCGAAGCCCACCGCGCTCACCGCCCCTGCGGCCGCGATCGCGTGGCTGGCGCTGCGGCGCGCGCCGCGGGCCGCGCTCACCCTCGCAGCGGCCACCGCCGCCGGCGCGGCCGCGGTGACGCTCGCCACCGACCTGCTCTCCGGGGGCCGGTTCCTGTCGGTCCTCGCCGCCTGCGCCGCCGGGGGCGCAGGGCCCGGCGACCTGGTGCGGGCGCCGTTCCGGCTGGCGCGGCTGTTCCTGGTGGAGGACCGCGCCGGGCTGGTGCTGGTCGTCGCGGCCGCCGTCGCGCTCCGCGCCGCCGCGCCGCGCACCCTGGGCGGCTGGCGCGCGCCCGCCGCGGGCGGGCTCCTGCTGGCCGCGCTCTGGGTGGCGTTCGCGGGGCTGGGCGTGCTCGCGGTGCTCGCCTCGCCCGGCACCGGCGTGAACCACCTGCTCGAGCTGGAGGCGGCGGGCGCGTCGGCGCTCGCGGCCGCCGCGGCGACGCGCGCCCGGGCCCGGCCCTCGCCCTGGCCCGGGCTCGCCGCCCCGGCGGCGGCGGTGGCCGGGGCGCTCCTCGCGGGCGTCACCTGGCGCGCCGACACCGCGAGCTCGCGCCTGGCCGAGCTGCGCGCGGTCGTCTCCGCCCTGCCGCCGGGCCCCGTCCTCTCCGAGGACCCGCTCGTCCCCCTGCTCGCGGGCGAGCGCCCGCTGCTGCTCGACGCCTGGATGCTGCGGCTGGCCGGCGCTCACGACCCCGGGCTGGCGCGCCCGCTGCTCGAGGCGCTCCGCGCCGGCGCCGTCCCGGCGGTGGTCCTGCTGCAGGATCTCGCGGGCCCGGAGGCGGACGGCTGGTACACCGCCGGCAACCTCGGCGCCGCCCCGATCGCGGAGATCCGCGGTGCGTACCGGCGCGCGCTCTGGATCGGCCGGTACCACGTGTACCAGCCGCTCGCGCCCGCCCCGCGCGCCCCCGGCGAAGGCGACCGCGTGGTGCTGGCCGGGCCGGTGGCGGCGCCGCTGCCGCCCGCCGCGCTGCCGGCCGTGCCCGCCGACGTCCGCGCACCGGCGGTGCCGCCGCCCGCCGGGAGCCCCGCACGCCGTGCCGCGCGCCGCCCGGCGACGTCCCAGGCGCCATCGCGGGGCGGCGAGGCGCGCGGGCCGGCGATGTGACGTGAGGACGGCGTCCCGTCCGCGCGGGACCCGTCGCCTCCGGGTCGATTGGCCGGTCGGCGCCCTCGCGCTAGAGTCTCCGGCCCATGCGCAAGATCGCTCAGGAATCCTCCACCCCGGCGCCCGGCGCGGCGGGCGCGCCGCACCGCGAGCTGACCGTCCGCGCCGTGGGAGTCGCCATCGTGGTGGCCGCCATCATGGGCGCGGCCGAGCCGACGGTGGTGCTCCGCATCGGCTACGGCCCGAACATCTCGGTGGTGAGCGCGTTCCTCGGCTTCATCGTGCTCTCCTTGCTCGGCGTCTTCACCCGCGTGCGCGCCACGCGCTGGGAGACGAACCTGGTGCAGACCGCCGGCACCGCCGCCGGCTCGGGCGTGGGCTTCATGTCGGTGGTGCTCGCGGCCATCGACATGCTGAACCAGCGCGGCCTGCTCGACCTGCACCTCAGCCCGCTGCAGATCTTCGCGTGGCTCGCGCCGTCCGGCCTCCTCGGCGTGCTGCTCGCGGTGCCGCTGCGCAAGCACTACATCGACCAGGAGAACCTCACCTTCGCCGACGGCACCGCCGCCGGCGAGACGCTGCTCGTGCTCGACCAGGGGCGGAAGCAGGCGGGGCCGCGCGTGGCGGCGCTCGGGATCGGCGGCGCCATCTCGGCCGGCTTCGTGGCGCTGCGCCAGGGCCTGGGCTGGATCCCGGAGACGATCGCGTTCCGCTTCCTCACCCCGCACGCCGAGGCGCTCCGCGTCGGCTCGGAGATGGGCGTGCTCTCGCTCGGCGCCGGCCTCCTCATCGGCCTGCGGGTCACGCTCTCGATGGGCCTCGGCCTCGTCCTCGCCTGGCTGGTGGCGCCCGAGCCGCTGTTCCGGGCCGGGCTGGTGCCGGAGCTCACCTTCAACGCGGTGCTGCAGCGCTGGATCATGTGGCCCGCCACCGGGCTGATGGTGGCGGGCGGCCTCGCCGCGCTGGTGCTGAAGTGGAAGGTGATCGCGAAGACGTTCCGCGGGATGTCGGCCAAGGGCGCCGGCGACGGCGGCGACTTCCCCATGCGCTGGGTGGTGTGGGGCGCGATCGCCTGCACGGTGGCGCTGGTGGCGGTGCAGAAGATCTCGCTCGGCTTCCCCATCTGGCTGTCGCTCGTGTCGGTGGGGCTCTCGCTCATCCTGATGCTGGTCGGCATCCGCGTGCTGGGCGAGACGAACTGGGCGCCCATCAGCGCCATGGCGAACGTGATGCAGGCGGTGTTCGCGGTGCTCGCGCCGGGCCACGTGCCCATCAACATGGTGGGCTCCGGGATGAGCGGCTCGGTGGCCGCGAACGGCGAGCACCTGATGCAGGACTATCGGGCCGGCAAGATCGTCGGCTCCACCAACCGGAACCTCACCATCCTGCAGCTGGTCGGCGTGCCGGTGGGCGCGCTGGCGGTGGCGGTCGCCTACCCGGCGGTGCGGGCCAAGTACGGCGTGGGCGGCGAGGGCGGCCTCACCTCGCCGATCAGCGTGAAGTGGGCCGGGTTCGCCGAGCTCCTCTCGCAGGGCTTCGGCGCGCTCGCGCCGAGCGCCGTCGCCGCGCTCGGCATCGCGCTGGTGGTCGGCGTGGTGCTCACCCTGCTCGAGTCGCACCCGCGCCTCGGGCGCTTCGTGCCCTCCCCCACCGCCGTCGGCCTCGGGATGCTCATCCCCGGGTTCGCGATCTTCCCCATGGTGGTGGGCGGCCTCATCCAGGATCTCTGGAAGCGGCTCTCGCCGCGGACCGAGGGGATCTACAACACCCCGCTCGCCTCCGGCTTCATCACCGGGGAGGCGCTGGTGCTGCTGGTGCTGGCGCTCCTGGCGCTGTGATGGCGGGCCCTGCGAAGCGGATGCGGCGCGCCGACCTCGAGCGCGAGCGCTCCCGGGCCCGGGGCGCGCGGCGGCTCCTCCCGTGGGCGGTCGCCAGCGCGATCGCGGCCGGCCTGCTGGTGGGCACGGCCGGCGCGGGCTGGCGCGGCGGCCTGGCGATCGCGGGGGTGGGGCTGCTGTTCGCCGCGTTCGCGGCGGCGGCCTCCGTCGCGCGCTGCCCCGCCTGCGGGGCGCCGCTCGGGAAGGCGCTCGGGAAGGAAGACGATCGGCCGGCCCCGGGGGGACGTCCGGGACCGGCCGATCCGTTGCGGGAGCAGCACTGCGCGCGCTGCGGGGCCCGGTTCGACTGAGCCCCGCGAGGCGAGGGAACTACGGCACGAACTCGACGTGCGGGGTCATCTGGCGAGCCAGCGGCGACTCGGTGAGCAGGCGAAGCGCCCGTTCGAGCTTCTTGTCGCCGATACCGGGGACCGCCTCGTACGCGGCGGAGATGAGGTCTCCGAGCGTGGTGACCATGCGACGGGGCGCGAGGTGCTTCATGCGGCGGCGGGCCTTGCGGTTCATGGATCCCTCCGTGTCTCGAGCGTGCGGTTCCTACCGATAGCAATCCGCTTGCCTTGCCCCGAGCGACGAGGTTACAGGGGCTTGGCGCCGGAGACCCCACCCCGACCGGTAAGGATTTCAGCCCGGCCCGCGAAATCCCGACAGCATGCTGTCGGTTTTCCACCGGTTCGCACCAAGCCCGAAGGACGCCTCATGCCGACCCAGCCCTCCCGCGACCTCCAGACGTTCCCGAACCCGAAGCCCGGACGCCCGTTCGAGATCGCGATGGAGTGCCCGGAGTTCACCTGCGTGTGCCCGATGACCGGGCAGCCGGACTTCGCCACCATCCGCCTCCGCTACGTCCCGGCCGAGCGCTGCGTGGAGCTGAAGAGCCTGAAGCTGTACCTGTGGAGCTTCCGGAACGAGGGCACGTTCCACGAGGCGGTGACGAACCGCATCTGTGACGACCTCGTGGCTGCCCTCGCGCCCCGCTGGATCGAGGTCGTGGGGGACTTCGCCGTTCGCGGCGGCATCCACACGGTGGTGACCGCCCGCCACGGCGAGCGCCCCGCCGGAGTCTGAGCGCGCTCGACACAGCGCCCGAGCGGGCGTGCGCGCGCCCCTGTCAGGCTTCCCCTTCACCCCCCCGCACTTCACCTTGAGGTCCGGGGAGGGGAGGGAGGATGGGGAGAGGTCGGCTCTCGATCGCGTACGTCCACTACGGAGCCCAGAGCGGGGTCACGGCGGCCATCGCTGCGGCGCTCGGCGAGCGGGGGCACGAGCTGCGGCTGGTCGCGGCGACCGGCGACCTCGAGCCCCGCGACCCGGGCACGCGAAGGCTCCGCCCCGCGCCGCCGGTGATCGCGCACCTGGCCCTGGCCGCGGCGCGCTACGGCCGGCTGGCGCTGCGGCACCGGTGGAACACGACCTACGCCTGGGATCGCCACGCGTCCCGCGCCGGCGAGCGCCTGCGCGCGCTCGCGCCGGCGCCGGACCTGGTGCTCCAGAACGGCGCGCTGTTCGCGCCCGGCCTGCCGCCGCCGCTCCCCTACGCGCTGCTCCTCGACCACACCCGCGCGCTGGCGCAGGCGAGCCCGCCCTGGCCGGCCGCCGGCCTGGCGGCGCCGGTGGACTACGGGCCCGGCTGGCGGGCGCGCGAGACGGCCGTGTACCGGGGCGCGCGCGTGATCGCGACGTTCTCGGCGAACGTGGCCCGCTCGCTGGTGCGGGACTACGGCGTGGACCGCGCGCGCATCGCGGTGGTGGGCGCCGGCGCGAACGTGTTCCCGGCCGAGGCGCCCCGGCGCGACGACGGCCGCACGCTCCTGTTCGTGGGCAAGGACTTCCGGCGCAAGGGCGGCCCCATCCTGCTCGAGGCGTTCGCGCGCCTCCGCCGCCGCCGGCCGCGCGCGCGGCTGCTGGTGGCCGGGCCGCGCGAGGTGCCGGGGCTGCCCGAGGGCGCCTTCCACCTCGGGCCGGTCGCCACCGAGGAGCTGCCCGCCCTGCTCGCCCAGGCCACCGCGCTCGTGCTGCCCACGCTGCGCGAGCCGTTCGGGATCGCGTTCCTCGACGCGATGGCGTGCGGGGTGCCGTGCGTCGGCACGCGCATCGAGGCGGTGCCGGAGATCGTCGCCGAGGGCGAGACCGGGGTGCTCGTGCCCCCCGGCGATGCCGTCGCGCTGGCCGGCGCCCTGGAGCGGCTCCTCGACGACCCGCAGGGCGCGCGGGCCATGGGCGCGCGCGGGCGCGCGCGGGTGGCGGAGCGCTTCACCTGGGCCCGCGTCGCGGCGCGGCTGGAGCGCGCGCTGCTCCGGGCCACGGGCGGCGACGCGCCCGGCCCGCGTGCGCCTCGCCGGGCGCGGAGCGTGCCTCCCCTCGGCGCGGTGCGGCCGCCGGCACCGCATGAGACGGTTCTCACCCTGCACTGACGGTCCGCCTCACCCTGCCCCGGGGATCCGCCCGGGGCGGCCCCGGGGTGGGGTGGTACACGGTACGCGCATGGGCGCGGGCGGCGCTGCAACCTGGGCAGCCGCTCGAACGCGGTTAGAATCCAGGTCCGCTTGTCCGGATCCGGAATGTCCGCCCCCGCCACCTTCGAGCCGGCGACGCTCGTCGGCACCTGCCTCGACGGTCGGTACGAGCTGACCGGCCACCTGGCCACCGGCGGCATGGGCGCGGTGTTCCAGGCGCGGCACGTCCACCTGCGCAAGGACCTGGCGGTGAAGGTGCTCCGGCCGGAGCTGTCGGCCTCGCCGGACCTGGTGGAGCGGTTCCGGCGCGAGGCGGAGATCGCGAGCGCGCTCCAGCACGACCACATCGTGCACGTCACCGACTTCGGCCGGACCGAGGAGGGCTGGCTGTTCCTCGCCATGGAGCTGCTCACCGGCGAGAGCCTGTTCGACCGGCTCCGGCGCGAGGGCGCGCTCGCGCCCGCGGCGGCGGTGCCGGTGCTGTGGCAGATCTGCGCCGGCCTCGGCGCCGCCCACGCCATGGGCGTCGTGCACCGCGACCTGAAGCCGGAGAACGTGTTTCTGGCGCGGACCGCGAGCGGCCGCGAGGTGGCGAAGATCCTCGACTTCGGCATCGCCAAGATGACCGATCCGAGCTCCGGCTGCGCCACGCAGGCCGGCATGGTGGTGGGCACGCCCGAGTACCTCGCCCCGGAGCAGGCCACCGGCGGCGCGGTGGACGCGCGCGCCGACCTCTACGCGGTCGGGCTCATCGCCTGGCGGATGCTGGCGGGTCACCACCCGTTCACCGCGCCCGACGCGCGCGGCCTGCTCATGAAGCAGGCCACCGCGCCGGTGCCGCCGCTCGCCGGGGCGCGCCCGGAGCTGGCCGCCTGGCCGGAGCTGGTGGCGGTGGTGGCCCGCGCCTGCGAGAAGGAGCCGGCCGCCCGGCCCGCCAGCGCGGCCGAGCTGGGCGAGGCGCTCGCCGCCGCGCTCGGCCCCGCCTTCGCCCTGCCGCCCGGCGCGACGCCCGCGCCCTCCCCGCCCCCGCTCGCCTCCGCCGAGTTCGACCTGGTCGCGCCCGAGGCCCTCACCCCGCCGGTCGCGCCGCCCCGCACGCTCACGCTGCCCGGCGCGTCCGCGGTCGCGGTGCCCGGCCCGCTCGACCGGATGCGCGCCGGTGTCGCCGGCGCGCTGTCCCGCGCCGCCGGGTCGCTCGCCCGGGCCCGGACCGCCGCCCGCCCCGCGCTCGAGGCGCTCGGGCGCCGCGCCGCGGACTTCGCGCGCGCCCACCCCCGCCGCGCCGCCGCGGTGGCCGGCGCCGGCCTGCTCGCGCTCGCGCTCGCGGGCGGCATCGCCTGGGCCCGGGCGCGCCCGGCCGCCGAGGCGCGCGCGCACCTCGCGGCGGGCCGGCCCGCCGAGGCGAGGAGCGCGCTCGAGGCGGCGCTGCGCCGGCGCCCGGACGATCCGGAGCTGCTCCTCCTGCACGGGCGCGCCCTGCACCGGCTGCCGGGCCGGGCCGCGGACGGCGTGGAGGCCTACCAGGCGGCGCGCGAGGCCGGCGTGCTCGACGCGGAGGCCCGCTCCGACCTGGCGCGGGACCTCGGCGGCGAGCGCAGCCTCGCCGATCGCGCCGCGCGCCTGCTCCGCGACGAGGGCGCGCGCGCCGTCCCGGTGCTCGCGGGCGCGGCGGCGGCGGGCACGGGCGTGCAGCGGCTGCGCGCGCTGGCGGTGCTGCGCGACCTGGGCGCCGAGGAGGAGGTGGAGCGGCAGGCGGCCTATGGCGCGCTCCTCTCCGACCCGGAGTGCGACGTGCGCCGCGCCGCCGCCCGGCGGCTGGGCGAGCTGGCCGATCCCGCCGCGCTGCCCCGGCTCCGCGAGGCCGCCGCGGCCCGCACCGAGCGGCGCGGCCTGTTCGGCCTCACCAGCACCCGCGTCCCGGTCTGCGGCGCGGCGGAGGCGGCCGAGGCCGTCCGCCGCATCGAGGCGGCGCAGTAACGTCGCGCGTCGCCGCGGTCGCTGACGTGCGCCGCGCGCTGCGGCGCGGGGACGGTGGGGCCGTCCGCCCGCATCGAGGCGGCGCAGCCGCGTCCCCCGTGCTAAACGACGCCTCCACACACCCGTGGAGGAGCACGCATGTCCCGAGGCATCGAGCGGATCGCGGTGAAGGCGGCAGGGGCGGCGCCGGCGGAGGCGGAGGCCGACGCGCTGGCGCTGCCGGTGTTCGAGGACGAGGTCCGCGGCGGCGGGGCCGGCGCGGTGAAGGACCTCGACCGCCTGCTGGACGGCGCCCTCCTCGCCGCCGCCCGCGCCGAGCGGTTCGCCGGCAAGGCCGGCCAGGAGCTGTCGCTCGCGACGCTCGGACGCGCCCGGGCAGGCCGCGTGGTGCTCATGGGGATGGGGCCGCGCGCGAAGGCGCTCGAGGCCTGGGCGCGCGACGGGTACGAGGCGCTGCGGGCCGCCGCGGGCAAGGCGGCGCGCGGCGCGGGGAAGGCCGGCGCGCGCAAGCTCGCGCTCGCCGCGCCGGCGCTGGACGGGGACGCGCTCCCCGGCGCCGCCCGCGCGCTCGCCGAGGGCGCGCTCCTCGGCTCCTACCAGTTCACCCGCTACAAGAAGGACGATCCGGCGCGGCCGTCCGGCGTCGCCGAGGTGGCGGTGCTGGTGCCGCCGTCGCTGGAGCGCGCCCGCGCGGTGAAGGACGCGCTCGACGTCGCCCGCCGGATCGCCGGCGCGGTGGCCTGGGCGCGCGACCTCGTGAACCTGGGCCCGGCCGACTGCACGCCGGAGCTGCTCGCCCGCGCGGCCGCCGAGGTGGCGCGGCGCGCCGGCCTCGCGGTGGAGGTGCGCGGGCCGAAGGAGATCCAGGCGCTGAAGATGGGGATGTTCCTGGGCGTCACCCGCGGCTCCGCGGAGCCGCCGCGCCTCGTGAAGGTGAGCTGGGTCCCGCGCGGCGCCGCCGGCCGGAAGGCGCCGGTGGTGCTGGTGGGCAAGGCCATCACCTTCGACTCGGGCGGGCTCTCGCTGAAGCCCACCGAGAGCATGGTCACCATGAACACCGACATGGCGGGCAGCGCCGCGGTGCTCGGCGCGATGCAGGTGATCGCCGCGCTGAAGCCGCCGTTCCCGGTGCACGCGGTGCTGGGCGCCTGCGAGAACATGCCGGGCGGGCGCGCCTACAAGCCGTCGGACGTGCTGGTGGCGCACGACGGGCAGACCGTCGAGATCACCAACACCGACGCGGAGGGGCGGCTGGTGCTCGGGGACGTCCTCTCCTGGGCGGCGGACACCCTGAAGCCCGCGGCGATGATCGACGTCGCCACGCTCACCGGCCAGTGCATGGTGGCGCTCGGCAACGGCACCGCCGGCCTGTTCGGCCCGGAGGGCCCGGTCGCCGACGGCGTGCTCGCGGCGGCGCGCGCCGCCGGCGAGGACGTCTGGCGCCTGCCCATGACCGAGGGGCTGAAGGAGCAGCTCAAGAGCGACCGCGCCGACCTGAAGAACACCGGCGATCGCTGGGGCGGCGCCATCACCGCCGCGCACTTCCTCCACGCGTTCGCGAAGGAGACGCCCTGGGCGCACCTCGACATCGCCGGGCCTTCCCACGCAGGCAAGGAGCAGGGCTACGTCGCGAAGGGCGCGACCGGGTTCGCGGTCCGGACGCTGGTCGAGTTCGTGCGCGCCTGGAAGGCCTGAGCGGCAGCGTTCACCCTTCGTGATCGCGGCCGCCCGGGCCCGGCCCGGCGCGCCGCGATCACTCCGCGAGCGGCGCGTCCTCGGTGCCGGCCGCGTCCGGCGTCGCGAGCACCTCGCGCGCCTTCTCCAGCTCGTCGGGCAGCACGAGCAGCACCAGCCCGCCGTTCGCGAGCGCGATCGGCGGGAGCAGCGACGCGAGCGGCCGGTCCTGCACCACCGCCTCGATCCCCTCCGCCTCGAGCAACCCGAGCGCCACCTCGGCCTCGGAGAGGCTCTCGAACGACGCCACCGGGACGAGCTCCTGGTTCTCGTGCATCGCGCGCCTCCTCGCCCGGAGGATACCGCCGACGGGGCCCGCGCGCAGGCGGGTCCGGCGGCGCACGCCCGCCCGCCCGCCGAGCGGGGACACCGGTCGGGTTCCTACCGGTCATGCAATTGCCCGGCGGGGCGTGCCCCGCCATGTGCAGGAGATGACCGACCTCGCCCGGCTCCCTCCGCGCGACGAGCGCGGCGCGCTGCGCGTGGTGGTGGAGTCGCCGCGCGGCGCCAGCCTGAAGCTGAAGTACGACGCGGAGCTGGGCGTGGTGACGGTGTCGCGCCCGCTGCCGCTCGGGCTCGCCTACCCGTACGACTGGGGGTTCATCCCGGGCACGCGCGCGCCGGACGGCGACCCGGTGGACGCGCTCGTCTACTGGGACGCGGTGAGCTTCCCGGGGGTGGTGGTGCCGTGCCGGGCCGTGGGCGTGGTGCGCCTGGAGCAGGACTCGAAGTCGAACGGCCGCGTGCGCAACGACCGCATCCTGGCGGTCCCGGTGAAGCATCCGCGGGGCGACGACCTCCGCTCGCCGGACGACCTGCCCGCGCGGGTCCGCGACGAGATCGCGCAGTTCTTCCTCTCCGCGATCTTCTTCGAGCCGAAGAACCCGGCGCTGCTGGGCTGGGGCGGGCCGGAGGAGGCCGAGCGCCTGGTGGACGGCTGCACGCGCGCGCTCGCGGCCGTGGTCCGGCGCCGCTCCTGATCCAGCGCAAGCCGCGGCCGTCCCCTGGCCGATCGCGCGCGGGTGGGGTGGGCCGGAGGCGGGCCCCTGCGGTAATCTCGCCGTTCACCCGGCGGGCGCGCCGCGCCCCGGAAGCGAGCGAGGAGAGCCATGATCGCGTGGACGCCGGACCTGGCGGTCGGGATCGAGGAGATCGACGCGCAGCACCAGGAGCTGTTCCGCCGCGCCGAGCGCTTCGTGTCCAGCCTGGGCCAGACCTCGCGCCAGGAGGTCGGCATCCTGCTCTCGTACCTGCGCCTCTATTGCGTGACGCACTTCGGGGCCGAGGAGTCCTGGATGCGGGAGGTGGAGTACCCGGGCTACGCGCAGCACAAGGCGGAGCACGACGGCTTCGTGGCGAGCCTGATGGCGCTGTCCGACGAGCACGAGAAGCGCGGCGGGCCGGGGTTGCAGGCGACGCGCGTCTCCACGTTCGTGGAGCGCTGGCTGCAGGACCACGTCACCAGCACCGACGTCGCGTTCGCGAGGTTCGTGCTGTCGCGGTCCGAGTAGGGCACCGCGGCGCGCCCCCGCCGCGGAGGTGCGCCGCCGCCCGCGCGGGGCTAACCTCCGGGCGTGAACCTCACCGACACGCTCGCGCTCCTCCTCCGCCCCGCCGGCGGCGGCATCCACCTCGTCTCCAGCGGCAAGGCCGAGCAGCTCGCGCTGCAGCGCCGGCTCTACGGCGCCGACGACGAGCGCGAGATCCGCGCGCGCTGGCGCGAGGACCTGGAGCGCGCCGCCACCGCGCGCGCGGTGGTGCTGGGCATCCCCTCCGACGTGGGGGCGGGCTTCCGCCGCGGCGCGAACCTGGGCCCGGCCGCCATCCGCGAGCGGCTGCTCGCCGACGATCCGTCGCGCAGCGCGCGCGACCGCGCCGACGGGGTGGTGGACCTCGGCGACGTGTTCGTGGTCCCGCAGCTCCTCCACGACGACATGCTGGGCGAGGCGCAGCTCGCCGCCAGCCGCCGCGCGCTCTACCCGGACCTGCCGGCGGACGAGGCGGCGCGCCTGCCGGTGTCGCCGCTGTCCATCGCGGAGCACGCGCTGTCGCTGGTGCTGGAGGTGAACCCGCGCGCCCGCGTGTTCGCGGTCGGCGGCGATCACTCCACCGCGTGGCCGGTCGTGAAGGCGCTCTCGGCGCGCTGGCCGGGCCTCGGCATCGTGCAGATCGACGCCCACACCGACCTGCTCGAGGACCGGCTCGGCATCCGCTACTGCTTCGGCACCTGGTCGTACCACGCGAACGAGCTGGTGGGCCGCGGCGGGCGGCTCGTGCAGGTGGGCACGCGCGCCTCGGGGCGCGACCGCGCGCACTGGGAGTCCACGCTGGGCGTGCGGCAGTTCTGGGCGGCCGACGTGCTCGCCGATCCGCGCGCGGCGCTGGACGCGATCCTGGCGCACGTGAAGGCGACCGGCGTGTCCTCGGTGTACTTCAGCAACGACATCGACGGCACCGATCAGCAGTGGGCCGACGCCACCGGCACGCCCGAGCCGGGCGGCCTCACCCCGGCGTTCGTCTCGGCGCTCGTCCGGCGGCTGGGCAGCGAGGTGGGGCTCGCGGGCGGCGACGTGATGGAGGTCGCGCCGGGGATCGCGGGCGGCGAGGGCGCGGGGCCGCGCACGGTGGGGCTCGCCGCGGGCTACCTCGCCGAGACCATCGACGCGGCGCTGGGCCGGACCCGGTGAGCGCCGCGGAGGACGCGGAGACGGCGAGGCCCCGGCGCCTCTCGGAGCCGGGGCCCTCCTGCGGATGCCGGACGTTGCCTCGGGGCTCGCGCCGCTAGGCCTTCTCTTCCGCCTTCTTCGAGGCCGGGGTGGTGGCGCCGAGGAGCGCGCCCACCGCCGCGCCGGCGGCCGCGCCGCCCACCGCGAACAGCGAGGCGACCGCGGTGACGCCGAGGACCATGCCGAAGACGATGAGCGCCTTCACGCCGATCGAGGCGGTGACCGGGGTGCCGAAGATGCCGCCGGCGAGCAGCACGCCCGCGTAGCCGCCGTACAGGAGCGCGGGGAGGAGCGCGACCGCGAGGAAGACCGCGAGACCGATGCCGGCGCCGACGAGAGCGGGGACCTTGTTCTTGTTCGCCATGACCTTCTCCTTGTTCGCTGGGGCCGTCCGTCCGGCCATCCGCCCCCTCGTTGTGCACGGCCCCTGCCAGCCTTCTGCGCCCCGGATCTCGCGGGGTTGCGCGCCGTCGTGTCGGGACTTCCCGACCCGCGCTCCGCCGGTCCCGACTGGGGGAGGTCTGCGCGCCCGTGTGGTAGGTTCTCGCGCGTGAACGCGTTCAAGCCCCACCTCGCCTCGGTCGCCGACTACCCGTACGCGAAGGTCGATGCGCGCCTGAAGCTCGACCAGAACGAGAGCCCCGACGACCTCCCGCCCGACCTGAAGGCCCGCGCGCTGGAGCGCATCGCCGCCGCCGCCTGGAACCGATACCCGGAGCTGCACGCCGAGGACGTGCGGGCGGCGCTGGCGCGACACGAGGGCTGGGACCCGCAGGGCGTGGTGCTCGCGCCGGGCTCGAACCTGCTCGTGCTCGCGCTCACGCAGGCCGCGCGCACCGTCGTCGACACGGTGCCGGCGTTCCCCTACTACAAGGGCGGCAGCCTCGCGACCGGCACGCCGTGGCGCGGCATCCCGCTCGCGCCCGGGTTCGCGATCCCCATGGACGCGCTGCTCGCCGCCATGGACGGCGCGGGCGGCGTGCTGTTCCTGCCCAACCCGCACGCGCCCACCGGGCAGCTCTTCGCGACCGGCGACGTGGAGCGGCTCGCCGAGCGCGCCCGCCAGCAGGGCTGGGTGCTGGTCGTGGACGAGGCGTACCACGCGTTCGCGGGCAGCGACGCCCGGCCGCTGGCGCGCGCGAACGATCACGTGGCGGTGCTGCGCACGTTCTCGAAGTCCTGGTGCCTGGGCGGCGTCCGCGCCGGCTACCTGCTCGCGTCGCCGAAGGTGGCGGCGGTGGTCCGCGCCTGCCTGCCGCCGTTCTGCATCCCGGTGCACACCGGCGCGATCCTGCAGACGGTGCTCGAGGCGCCCGGCTACGTGGGCGAGCTGGCGCAGCGGATCCAGGCCGAGCGCGCCCGCGTGCTCGAGGCGCTCTCGGCGCACCCGACGTGGCGCCCCTACCCCAGCGCCGCGAACTACGTCCTCGTCCGCACGCCGGACGCGAAGGCGGCCTGGGACCACCTGCTCTCGCGCGGCATCCTGGTCCGCCGGCAGGACCACTACGCCGGGCTGGAGGGCTGCATCCGGATCACCATCGGCACGCGCGCCGAGAACGACGCGCTGCTCGCGGCGGCCGCGGACGCACCCTAGCCCGCCCGGCGCCGGGACCCGGCGGGCGCGGGCCCGCGTCATGCGCGAGCGCGCGCGATGGCCCCTGGCGTCACCCCCAGGACGCGCCGCATGCACCGCGCCATGTGGCTCTGGTGCGCGAAGCCGGCCTGCAGCGCGACCTCTCCGGACGTCACGCCGCCTCGCAGCAGCAGCGCCTTCGCCCGCTCCACCCGGCGCTGCACGACGTACGCGTGGACGGGCACCCCCAGGGCGCGCTTGAACAGCACCTTGAAGTGCGGCGCGCTGAGCCTCGCCTCCCGCGCGAGTCGCGCGATCGAGAGCTCCGCGTCGAGATGCGCCTCGACGAACTCGACCACGCGGCGAAGCTGCTCCGCGGAGAGGCCGCTGCGCGGAACGGCCGGCGCGGCGTGCGCGGAGAGCAGGTGTGCCGAGAGCGCCAGGCCCAGGCCCTCGCGAAAGAGCAGCCCGCTCGGGAAGCCTGCGCGCCGCTCCGCCTCGAGCGCCCAGGCGATGTGCTCGATTCGGGCGTCGCGGAGGTGATACCGCGGGGCGATGGTCGCCCGCCCGGGATCGAGGCCCATCTCCTCCGCGACCCGCCGCACGAGCGAGTCGGGCAGGCGAAGGTGCACCGTCCGGCTCTCGTCGTCCTCGGTCCAGGCGTCCGAGACGCCGGCCGGGAAGACGTTTACTTCGCCGCGCGTCCGGGTGGACGGCGCGCCGCTGGCGGGGCACGAGACGCGCACCGGCGGCCCGGCGTGCACGCTGACGTGATGGTCCGCGACGGGGGGGTGCACGTGGTCGCCCGCGGGCGTGACGCGCAGCTCGACGCCGAGGACGCCGCGGTGGCCCGCGGCGCGGATCGCCGCTCCGGGCGCCTCGGATGGTCCGCTCATGCAGGTGGTCCTAATCCGTCCGTGCTCTCGATTCATCCGACCGTGGGCGCGCCGCCGCGCAGCGCCCGGTAAACGAGCCCTTCATTCACGAACAGGAGCGTCTTCATGGAGAGGTTCACTGGAAAGAAGGCCGTGGTCACCGGCGGCACCGCGGGCATCGGGCTGGCGATCGCCAGGGTGTTGCTCGAGAACGGCGCCGAGGTGCTGGTCACCGGAAGCTCCGAGCAGGGCCTGGAGGTGGCGCGGCGCGAGCTCGGGCCGCGCGCGCGGGTCGTACGCTCCGACACCTCGAAGCTCGCCGACGTCGCCGCGCTCGGTGCGATCGTCGAACGCGAGCTCGGCCGGATCCACGCCGCCTTCGTCAACGCCGGGTTCTCGAAGCTGACCCCGTTCGATCGCGTCACCGAGGAGGAGTACGACCGCACCTTCGCCGTCAACACGAAGGGCGCCTACTTCACGGCGCAGCGCCTCGCGCCCCTGGTGCACGAAGGCGGCGCGTTCGTCTTCACGACGTCCGTCGCCGACGAGCTCGGCGTGCCCAGCCTGAGCGCCTACTCGGGCGCGAAGGCGGCGGTCCGGTCGTTCGTGCGGACGCTCGCCACGGAGCTGCTGCCGCGCGGGATCCGCGTGAACGCGGTGAGCCCGGGCTTCACGGCCACCCCGACGCTCGGCGTGACGGGTGCGTCGAAGGAGGAGGTCGCGGCGTTCGAGAAGGAGGGCAACGAGCTCACGCCCATGGGGCGGATCGGCTCGCCGGGGGAGGTCGCGCGGGCGGCCCTGTTCCTCGCCTTCGACGCGACGTTCACCACCGGGGCGGAACTCCCGGTGGACGGCGGGCTGTCGCAGCTGTGACCGAAAGCGCTGCTCGCGGCGGCGGCGGAGGCGCGGTACCTCAGCGGCGGCGGCGCGGCACCACCGCGCCGGTCCGCCGCGCGTACGCCTCCCACTCGGCGCCGAACCGCGCCGCCGCCTCGCGCTCCTCGGCGGCGGCGGCGAAGACGTAGCTCGCGAGCGCGAGCGCGGTCGGGACGAGCCCGGCGCTCGAGGGCAGGCGCACGAGGTGGCCCACGAGCACCATGCCGAGCCCGAGGTAGAGCGGGTGGCGGATGCGCGCGTACGGGCCGCCGGTCGCGAGCCGTCCCCGGCCCGCCTCCAGCCGGGCGCGGAACGAGGCGCCCGCCAGGAGGAAGCCGGCGACCAGCAGCAGGCCGCCCGGGATGCGGCCGGCCAGCCCGGGATCGACGGCGCCCGCGCGCGGGACGAACCCGTACGCGGCCGCCAGCGTCGCGGCGATCGCCGCGACGTACACCAGGATGCCCGCGAAGTCGCGCCCGCGCTCCGGCAGCGTGAAGCGGTACCCGAGCACGATCGCGAGCGCGGAGATCGCGAGGGTGAGGCTGCCTTCGGCGGAGAGCAGGGATTCCACGCGGGCTCCGGGCGTCAGGCGGCGATGGCCGGGGTGGCCTGGCCGTCCTTCACGACCTCCTTGCGCTTCCAGAGGAAGTAGATGGCCGGGTACACGGTCAGCTCGAGGAGGAAGCTCGTCACCAGGCCGCCGACCATGGGCGCGGCGATGCGCTTCATGAGGTCGGCGCCGGTGCCGGTGGACCACATGATGGGCAGCAGGCCCAGCATGGCCGCGAGCACGGTCATCGCCTTCGGCCGCACGCGCTTCACCGCGCCGTGGATGATCGCCTCCACCAGGTCGCTCTCGGTGCGGAGCAGCCCCTTCTTCTTGTACTCGTCGTGGGAGAGGTCGAGGAACAGCAGCATGAACACGCCGGTCTCCGCGTCGAGCCCCATCAGCGCGATGAGCCCGACCCAGACCGCGATCGACATGTTGTAGTCGAGCATCCACAGCAGCCAGATGGCGCCGATGGCGGAGAACGGCACCGCCAGCATGATGACGCTCGCCTTGAAGGTGCTGCGGGTGTTCATGTAGAGCAGGAAGAAGATGAGCACGAGCGTGATGGGCAGGATGAGCTTCAGCCGCTCGTTCACGCGCATCATGTTCTCGTACTGGCCGCTCCAGGTCATCGAGTAGCCGGTGGGCGTCTTCACCCCCGCCGCGACCGCCTTCTTGGCCTGCTCGACGTAGCTGCCCACGTCCACCTTCGAGGTGTCGAAGTCCACGAAGACGTAGCCGGCCAGCAGGCCGTTCTCGTCGCGGATCATCGACGGGCCCTGCGCCAGCTCCACGTCGGCGATCTCCTCCATGGGGATCTGGCCCTGGCCGCCGGGGAGCGGCAGCAGCACGCGCCGGAGCGACTGGAGGTCCTCGCGGTAGTCGCGCGCGTAGCGGACGTTGATGCCGTAGCGCTCGCGGCCCATCACCGTGGTGGACTGGTTGTCGCCGCCCACCGCGGTCATGACCATCATGTTCGCGGCGTCCACGCTCAGCCCGTAGCGGGCGAGCTGGTCGCGCTTCAGCACGAAGTCGAGGAAGTAGCCGCCGGCCACGCGCTCCGCGTAGACGCTGCGGGTGCCGGGCACCTTGGTGAGCGCCGCCTCGACGTCGAGGCCGATCTTCTCGATCTCGGCCAGGTCCGCGCCCGCCACCTTGATGCCGATGGGCGTGCGGATGCCGGTCGAGAGCATGTCGTTGCGCCCCTTGATCGGCATGGTCCAGGCGTTCGAGATGCCGGGGAGCTGCAGCGCCTGGTCCATCTCGTGCTCGAGCTCCTCGTACGAGATCCGGTCGCGCCAGAACGGGCGCAGGCCCGCCTTCAGCCACTCCGGCGCCCAGGACGAGTACCAGCGCGGGTGCTCGCGCCACTCCCGCTCCGGCTTCAGGATGATGGTCGTCTCCATCATGGTGAACGGCGCCGGGTCGGTGGAGGTGTTGGCGCGGCCCGCCTTCCCGAAGACGCGCTCCACCTCGGGGAAGGTCTTCAGGATCTTGTCCTGCACCTGCAGCGCCTTCTGCGCCTCGGCCACCGACATGCCCGGCTCGACCGCGCTCGGCATGTAGAGGATGGTCCCCTCGCGCAGCGGCGGCATGTACTCCGAGCCGAGGTGCCGGAACACGGGGATGGTGGTGAGCACGAGCAGCGCGCTCACCGCGATGGTGGCCTTGGCGTGGCGGACCACGAAGCGGCAGGGGCGCTCGTACAGGTGGTGCAGGACGCGCGAGATGGGGTGGCCTTCCTCCGAGTAGTACCTGCCCACCAGCACGCGGGTGGCGATCGCCGAGGCGAAGCGGGGCCGGAAGGTGTACGGCTCGATGCGCGCGAACAGCATGCGCATGGCCGGGTCGAGCGTGATCGCGAGCAGCGCCGCGATCGCCATGGCGAGGTTCTTCGAGTACGCGAGCGGCCGGAACAGCCGTCCCTCCTGGTCCACCAGGGTGAACACCGGCATGAACGCGACCGCGATGACGAGCAGCGAGAAGAACACCCCCGGCCCGACCTCGAGGAGCGCCTCGAGGCGGACCTCGTGGAAGTCGCCCTTCTTCCCGTCCTGTATCCAGTGGTAGATCTTGTTGTAGGCGTTCTCGACCTCGACGATGGCGCCGTCCACCAGCACGCCGATCGAGATCGCGATCCCGGAGAGCGACATCAGGTTCGCGTTCAGGCCCATCAGGTACATGGGGATGAACGAGAGCGCGACCGACACCGGGATGGTGACGATGGGGATGATCGCCGACGGGATGTGCCACAGGAAGATGAGGATGATGATCGAGACGATGATCACCTCCTCGATCACCTTGTGCGTCACCGTCTCGATGGCGTGGTCGATGAGCTCGGACCGGTCGTAGGTGGTGACCACCTCGACGCCCTTCGGCAGCGACGGCTTCACCTCCTCGAGCTTGGCCTTCACGCGGTGGATCACGTTGAGGGCGTTCTCGCCGTGGCGCATCACCACGATGCCGCCCACCACGTCGCCCTCGCCGTCGAGGTCGGCCACCCCGCGCCGCATCTCCGGGCCGAGCGCCACGGTCGCCACGTCCTTCACCAGGACCGGCGTGCCGCCCTCCGCCTTGAGCACGATGTTCTCGAGGTCCGCGATGGTCTTCACGTAGCCGCGGCCGCGGACCATGTACTCCCGGCCCGCCAGCTCCACCAGGCGGCCGCCCACGTCGTTGTTCCCGGCGCGGACCGCCTGCACCACCGCGTCGAGCGGCAGCTTGTAGGCGGCGAGCGCGTTCGGGTTGACGGTCACCTGGTACTGCCGGACCTGGCCGCCCACCGTGGCGACCTCCGACACGCCCGGCACGCTCTGGACGGAGTAGCGCAGGAACCAGTCCTGGTACGAGCGGAGCTCGTCCGACGAGTGCTGCCCGGAGCGGTCCACCAGCGCGTACTGGAAGACCCAGCCGACGCCGGTCGCGTCCGGACCGAGCTCGGTCTTCACGCCGGCCGGGAGCTGCGGCTGGATCTTGGAGAGGTACTCGAGCACGCGGGTGCGCGCCCAGTAGAGGTCGGTCCCGTCCTCGAAGATGACGTAGACGTAGCTGAAGCCGAAGTCGGAGAAGCCGCGGATCGCCTTCACCTTCGGCGCGCCGAGCAGCGCCGTGGTGATCGGATACGTGACCTGGTCCTCGATGATGTCCGGGCTGCGGTCCCACTGCGAGTAGACGATGACCTGCGTGTCGGACTGGTCCGGCAGCGCGTCGAGCGGGATGTTCCGCATCGTCCACCACGCGCCGACCAGCGCCACCACCGTGGCGGCGATGACCAGGTACTTGTTGTGCGCGGAGAAGCGGATGATGGCCTTGATCATGGCTCACCGACCCTCGTGCCCGGCGTGGCCGGAGCCCGCGTCCGCGCCGCCGGACGCCTTGCCCGCGTCGGCCGGCGTCGCCGCGGCCGGAGCCGCCGGCGCGCCGCCGGACGGCGCCAGCGCCGCGAGCGAGGCGCGGAGCCGCGACTCCGAGTCGATGAGGAAGTTCGCCCGGGTGACGACCTTCTCGCCCTCGTGCAGGCCCGAGACCACCTCGACGGAGGTGCCGTCGGACGCGCCGAGCTTCACCGCGCGCGGCTGGAACTTGCCCTCCTCGAGCGCCACGAACACCACGCTCTGCGTGCCCGAGTCGATCACCGCGTCGGCCGGCACGCGCAGCCCCTCCCGCGCCTTCCCCTGCAGGACCACCTCGCCGAACATCTCCGGCCTGAGCTCGCCGGTCGGGTTCGCGAACGCGAGCCGGACCTTCACGGTGCGCGTTTTGGGATCGAGCAGCGGGTCGATGAACGACACCTTCCCCTTGAACGGGTGGTTCGGGAACGCGTTCAGCGTGAGGGTGGCCGGCAGGCCGACCTTCACGTTGCGCAGCTCGCGCTCGTACACGTCGGCGAGCACCCAGACCTGCGAGAGGTCCACGATCTCGTAGGGCATGGCGCCCGCGTCGAGCTTCATCCCCTCGACCACGTCCTTCTTCACCACCACGCCGGAGATGGGCGAGTAGAAGGTGAGCGTCTTCGTCGGCTTCCCGGTCTCCTCCAGCTTGCGGATCTCCGCCGGCGGGACGTCCCAGAGCTGCAGCTTGCGCCGCGCGGCCTCGACGAGCGCGTCGCCCCCGACCGCGCGCGAGCCCGCCAGCGTGCCCTGCGTGCGCAGCGCGAGCAGGAGCTCCTCCTGCGCGGCGAGCAGGTCGGGGCTGTAGACCGAGAACAGCGGCTCGCCGCGCTTCACCGGCTTGCCCACGAAATCCACGTAGATGCGCTCCACGTAGACCGGGATCTTCACGTTCACGTGCTTCACGCGCGTCTCGTCCACCGCGACCCGGCCGACCGTGCGCCAGGCGCCGCCGACCGTGCCGCGCGTGACCTGGGCCGTCCGGAGCCCGATGAGCTGCTGCCGCGACGGGTCGATGCTCACCGTGGCGAGCCCCTCGACGTCGGCCGCGCCGCCGCCCTCGTCCGAGTAGACGGGCAGGTAGTCCATCCCCATCTCGTCCTTGCGCGGCGTGGGCGAGGTCTGCTTCGGGTCCATGGGCGAGCGGTAGAACAGGATCTTGCGCTCGCCCTTCGCGCCGGCGCCGCCGCCCCCGTCCACCTTCACCAGCTTCATGCCGCAGATCGGGCAGTCGCCGGGGTGGTCCTGCACGACGCTCGGGTGCATCGGGCACTGGTACTGCGGCTTCTGCTCGCCGGCGCCGGTCCTGGCGCCGCCTCCCGCGGCCGCGCCGCTCCCGGCGGCGCCCTGCGGCTGCTCCATGGGCACGAGCTTCATGCCGCAGAGCGGGCAGTCGCCCGGGTGGTCCTGCACGATCGTCGGGTGCATCGGGCAGGTGTAGAGCTGCTTCTTCTCGGCGTGGGCCGCGTGGTCGTGGCCGTCGCCGGCCTCGCCGCCGCGCAGGCCGCCGGCGAGGAGCACCGCGCCGCCGCCCAGGGCCGCGCCCGCGAGCAGCGCCGCGAGCAGGATCAGCGCCCCGCGCGCGCGCCGCGGCGGAGGGGGAACGTTCGGGTTCGTCGGGATCGTCGCGTCGCTCACATGCCACCGCCCATCGAGGAAGAGGAAGAAGAGGAGGAACCGCCGGAGGCCGCCGCCTGCGCGCCGCCGCCCGCCGCACGGGCCGGGGCGGCGGCGGAGGCCGCACCGCCCGCGCCGGGCATGCCCCCGCCGCCGCCCGCGGCGCCGCCCGGGAGCGCCTCGTCGAGGCTGACCTCGCGCGAGGCGACCCACAGCCGCTGCGCCTCGGCCGCCACGCCGAGGAACCCCTCCTCGTCGGAGACCGTGCCGGCCAGCGCCTCGAGCACCGACGCGAACGGCACCCGGCCGGTGACGTACTGCGCGAGCGCGCTCTCCGCGGTCGCGCGCGACTGCACCAGGAGCCCGCCGCGGTAGAGCGCGAGCGTCTCGAGCGCCGCCGCCAGCGACTCCTCGCGCTGCAGCGCCCGGAGGCGCACCACCTGCGCGAACGCGTCCGCGGCGGCGACGCCGTTCTCGGCCCGGGCCGCGCTCATGGCCACCGCGCGCGACTGCTTGCGGCCCGAGAAGACCGGCAGCGGGACCGACAGGCCCACCTGCCACATCGGCTCGAGCGCGCCGCGCGGCATCAGGCCCGCGCTCAGGGTGACGTCCGGGAAGCGCTCGCGGCGCGCCAGCGCCGCCTCGCGATCCGCCTGCTGCGCCGCCGCCCGCGCCGAGGCCAGCTCCGGGCTGCGCGCCTCCGCGTCGGCGAGCGCCGCGTCGCGCTCCGGCAGCGCGGGGTCGGCGAGCGCCTCCAGGCTGGCGATGGTCTCGACGGGCTCGCCGGCGGGCTGGCCGCGCAGGCGGTTCACCACCGCCCGGCGGGCGCGCTCCTCCGCCTCGAGCGCGACGCGCCGCTGCCGCAGGCGCGTCCGCTCGAGCTGCGCGCGGAGCAGGTCGGTCTGGGCGCCCACGCCGGACTCGTAGCGGGAGCGGGCGGTGCCCTCCGACCGCGCCCAGAGCGCCTCCAGGCGTCCGAGGAGCGCCAGCCGGTCGCGGACCAGCACGAGGTCCACGTAGGCGCGGCGCATGTCCGCCTCGGCGCCGAGCCGCGCGCGATCCAGCGACGCGATCGCCGCGCTCGCGCCGGCCGCCGCCGCCTCGGCGCGCAGCGCGCGCTTGCCCGGGAACGGGAACGTCTGCGCGAGGCCGATGGAGTAGTAGCTCGTCTCCATCTTGCCGACCTGGATCCCGCCGAAGCCGTCGTTCTGCAGGCCCAGCGACAGCACCGGATCCGGCAGCGCGCCGGCCTGCGGGACGCGCTCGTGCTCGGCGCGGGCCATGGCGTGCGCGGAGCGGAGCTCGGGCCGCGCCTCCAGCGTCTCGGAGACGAGCCGGGCGAGCGCCGGATCGTCGGCGAGCGGGACGCGCCCCTCCGCGGCGGAGAGGGCCGGCGCGGCGGCGACGAGGAGCAGGATTGCGGGACGGAGTCGTCTCATACGGGGCAGCTCCTTAAGCAGCGCGCGTGCCACCCGGCGGCGGCCGGACCGCAGCCTGATCAATCGGAAATCCCGTCGGTTTTCGACGGACCGGCCCCGCCGCCTGCGTCACGTGTAACCCGCGGCGTCACGCATTCCCGCGTGAACCCAGGGCCCCCTCCATCGGGCCCCGGCGGGGTATCCTGCCGCGGACCGCGCCCCCGGCCCGGGCGCCGCCGACCCCATGCCCGTTCGCGTCCCACCCCCACCGTCCGCGACGACCGACGCGGAGCGCCGGGTGGCGAGCGTCGCGTGGGAGGCGCTCGACGGCACGGGTCCGGGCCTCGAGCCCGAGCTCGCGGAGGTGCTCGCCGGCGGCGCCGCGGAGCGGGTCGTGACCCGCGCGCTGCGCGCCCGGCCGGCGCTCGACGCCCCGGGGCGCGTCGCGGTGGCGGAGGCGATCTTCGGGGTGGGGCTCTGGCGGCGCCGGCTGCGCGCGCAGCTCGGCGATCCGCTGGCGCCGCCGGCGCTGCTGCTCGCGGCGCTGCTGCGGGACCTGGGTGGGCGCGAGGCGGCCGTCGCCGAGGCGCTCGCCGGCGTCCCCGCGGGCGCGCTCCCGCCGCCGCGCCCGCCCCCGGCCGCGCCCGCCGACCGGTTCTCCCTGCCCGGCTGGCTCGACGCCGAGCTCGACGCGGCGGCCGGCCCGGAGGCGGACGCGCTCGCCGCCGCACTGTGCCTGCCCGGCCCGGTCGCGCTCCGGGCGAACCGGCTCCGCATCGAGCCGGCGGCGCTCGCGGCGCGCCTCGGGGCCGAGGGCGTGCGCACCCGGCCCGGCGCGCTCGCGCGCGCGTGCCTCGTGGTGGAGGGCCCGCGGCCGAACGTGTACGGGCTGCGCGCCTGGCAGGAGGGGCTGCTCGAGGTGCAGGACGAGGGGAGCCAGCTGCTCGGCGAGGCGCTGGGCGCGCGCGCCGGCGAGGCGGTGCTCGACGCCTGCGCCGGGGCCGGCGGGAAGACGCTCCTGCTCGCCGCGGCGGTGGGGCCTTCTGGCCGCGTGCACGCCGTCGATCCCGACGCGGAGCGGCTGGTGCGCCTGCGGACCCGCGCGATCGCCGCGGGCGCGGCCCGCATCGTGGCGGTGCACGGCGCCGCCGCGCCGGCCGAGCTCCGGGTGGACCGCGCCCTGGTGGACGCGCCCTGCTCCGAGCTCGGCGCGCTCCGCCGCGGGCCGGACCTGCGCTGGCGGCTCGAGCCCGCCGCGTTCGAGGGGCTGCCCGCGCTTCAGGCGCGGATCCTCGAGCGCGCCGCGGCGCACGTGCGTCCCGGCGGCCGGCTGGTCTACGCGACCTGCACGTTCCGCCGCGCCGAGGACGAGGACGTCGCCGAGGCGTTCGAGACGGCGCACCCGGAGTTCGTGCGCGTCGCCCCGGACGCGCCGGCGAGCACGCTCACGAAGGACGGCTTCCTGCGGACCTGGCCGCACCGCGACGGCACCGACGCGTTCTTCGCGGCGGCGTGGGTGCGGCGGGGATAGCCGGGCGCGCTACCTGGCCTTCGCCGCGCGCGCCGCCAGCAGCTTCGCGCCCCCGTGGGCCTCGAGCGCCACGTCCAGCGCCCGCGCGTAGTCGGGCCGCGCGCCCGCGAGGCGCGCGCGCCCTCGCTCGGTCAGCACCGTGTACACGCCGCGCTTGTCGTCCGGGCACAGGTCGCGGACGGTGAGGCCGCCGCGCTCCAGCCGCTCGACCATGCGCGAGACCGAGCTCTGGTTCAGGCGCAGCTGGCCGGCCAGCTCCTGCATGCGCAGCTCGGAGTCCGGAGCCCGCGCCAGCAGCTCCAGCGCGCGGAACTCCGTCAGCCCGAGCCCGTGCCGGGCCTGCAGCACCTTGCCCAGCTCGGCCTCGACCTCGGCGACGAGCTGGACCAGCTCGAGCCACGCATCGCCTCGCCTCGACGTCACCGGCGCGCGCTCCTCTCGGACGGCATGCGCGCATGCTCTCACGTGCATGCCCATGCAAGCAACTGCGGGCGCGGAGGCGCCCGCCCGGATCACGCCCGCACGCGGCGCTCGTCCCCCGGGGCCCTCGCGCCGTCGGCCAGCTTCAGCCAGACGACGCCGGCGATGATGACCGCCAGCCAGAACGCCTGGACCGGCGTCAGGGACTGGTCGAGCAGGACGCTGCCGAGGATCGCCGCGCCCACCGAGCCGATGCCGGCCCACACCGCGTAGCCGATCCCGACGTCGATGGTGCGCAGGGCGACGCTCAGCGCGTACAGCGTCAGCAGGAAGAACACCCCGGCGGAGATGGACCAGCCGGGCACGGTGAACGCCCTGCTGCCGGCCACGCTGAGGGCGTAGCCGATCTCGAAGGCCCCCGCGAGCAGCAGCATGATCCAGGCGCGCCCACTCCCCTTGTTCGTCTCGTTCGTCGTCGTCACGTCTCGCTCCTCGTCGATGATCAGGAAGATGAAGGGATGACGGCGCCTGCGGTCAGGCGGCGCCGCTGAGCCGCAGGCCCACGACGCCGCCGATGACCAGCGCGATGCCGAGGAGCTTCTGCCAGCCGAGGCGCTGCCCGAAGAACAGGGCGCCCAAGATCACGACCCCGACGCCCGCGACCGACGTCCAGATCGCGTAGCCCACCCCGACGTCGAACGTGAGCAGCGCGAGGCTCAGGAAGAAGGTGCCGATCGCCCCGCTGACGAGCGTGGCGGCGGTCCACCACGGCCGGGTGAAGCCTCGTGCATTGCCTGCGGAGATGGCCACCGCGATCTCGAAGATCACGGCGATGCCGAGATGGATCCAGCTCATGGGTGGTTCTCCTGGTCGGTTCGGTCCGGGAAGGCGCCGGGCGGCGCGTCGAGCCTCATTGCTTGCGCATGCATGTAGTTACGCCGGGCAAGGCCGTCAAGTCCTTGCATGTGCATGCAACGCGATGCGCGGTCTGCGGGCACGGCAAGAGGGGGGCAGCGGGGTTCGGGGGCGGTACGGGGTGACCGGAACCGCTGGGGGCGAGATCGGCTCACGAGGGGCGAGTGGACGGACCGTGGACGCGGTGGCCGCGTGCGAGGTCGGAGGCGGGCCCCGGCGTTGCGCACCGGCGGCACCCGTTTTTCCCTGAGTGAACACTTGACGCATCCAGGGCGCGGCGGGCGCCGCGCGCTCGAGAGCGTCCGAGAGAGAGGCCTTCGCGCGCTGCCAGCGCCCCACGGCGATGCGGCCGCGTGTCGCGAGGGTTCGCGACACCTCGACGGCGATCGTGCGCCCTGGGCGGTCCTGGCGCGTTTCACGAACCGCGAAATTCGCGTGCGATGCTTCTGGCATGGACACCGCACGTCAACTCGCCGAAGACCTCGCCCGGCTGCTCCGCCACGAGCACGGCGCCATGGCCGACTTCCTCCTCGCCCTCGCCCGCTTCGACGCGCGGCAGCGCTGGCGTGAGCTAGGCCACACCTCGCTGTTCTACTTCCTCCACCGGGAGCTGAAGCTCTCGAAGGGCGCCGCCCAGAACCGGAAGACGGCGGCCGAGCTCATCCAGGCGTTCCCGGAGGTCGAGTCGGCGCTTCGCTCCGGTGAGCTGTGCCTGTCCACGGTGAACGAGCTGGCCAAGGTGCTCACCCCTGAGAACCGCGCCGAGGTGCTGCCGCGGTTCTTCGGGCTCTCACGTCGCGACGCGGAGGCGGTCGCGGCGGCGCTCCGGCCGTCGGCGGTGGTGCCGGAGCGCGAGGTCGTCACCGTCGTCCGCGCAACCGGGCCCGCGCCGCGGGCGCTCGCCCTGGTCGCGCCATCCTCGCCGCCCTCGGCGCCGCGCGGAGATTCGGTTCATCCGGATGAACCACCGCGGCCCGTGGTTCACCCGGGTGAACCGCCTTCCCTGGTGACCACGGGTGGGTCGCCCACGCTGCCGGCGGCGCCACCGCCACGGCGCGAGACCGTGAAGCCGCTCGACGCGGAGGTCGCGCGCTTGCACCTCACCGTCTCGCGGAAATTCCTCGAGAAGCTCGAGGCCGCGACCGACGCGCTCGGGCACGCGTGCCCGGGCGGGAGCGCGGCGGAGATCCTCGAGCGCGGGCTGGACCTCGTCCTCGCCCAGCGGGCGAGGCGCCACGGCCTGGTCGAGAAGCCGCGGCGGACCCGCGGTCCGTCCCGCCCCGATGCGATCCCGGCGGAGGTGAAGCGGGAGGTGTGGCGGCGCGCGGGCGGGCGGTGCGAGTGGACGCTCGGGTCCGGCGAACGCTGTGGCTGCCGGCGCCGGCTCGAGTACGACCACCTCCGGCCCGTCGCGCTGGGCGGCGCCTCGACGATCGACAACGTCCGGCTCGTCTGCCGGCCGCACAACCTCCTCGCGGCACGGCAGGTCTTCGGGGACGCGCTGATGGACCGCTACACCGCGGCTACAGGTCCGTGCTCCGCAGCACCGCGCCGTTCGCGGCGTTCGTGACGAGGTGCGCGTAGCGGCGGAGCCAGGACGAGCCGGGGTCGCGGCGCTTCGGCCGGAACCCCTCGCGGCGCCGCGCCAGCTCGGCGTCGGGGACGTCCACGGTCAGCGCGCGCGCCTCCACGTCGATGGTGATCCGGTCGCCGTCCTGCACCAGGCCGATGACGCCGCCCTCGGCGGCCTCGGGGGAGACGTGGCCGACGCAGGCGCCGCGGGTGGCGCCGGAGAAGCGGCCGTCGGTGACGAGCGCCACGCTCTCGCCGAGGCCCATGCCCATGATGAGCGAGGTGGGGGAGAGCATCTCCTGCATGCCGGGCCCGCCCTTCGGCCCCTCGTAGCGGATCACCACGAAGTGCCCGGGCTTCACCTTGCCGCCCATGATCCCGGCGATGGCCTCGTCCTGCGAGTCGAAGCAGATCGCCGCGCCGGTGAACCTGCGCATGGAGGGCTGGATGCCGGCGGTCTTCACCACCGCGCCCTCGGCGGCGAGGTTCCCGAACAGCACCGCCAGGCCGCCCACCGGCGAGTAGGCGTTCTCCAGCGGCCGGATGAGCTCCGGGTCGGCGGTCCGCGCGTCGCGGATCCGCTCGCCCACCGTCTCGCCGGTCACGGTCAGCGCGCCCTCGCGGACGCTGCCGCCGCGGCGGGCCGCCTCGCGCAGCACCGCCGGGACGCCGCCGGCGCGGTGGATGTCCTCCATGTGCACGGTCGCGAGCGAAGGGGCGATCTTCGCGATGTGCGCGACCTTGCCGGCGATCTCCTCGATGTCGCGCAGCGACAGCGGCGCGCCGGCCTCGCGCGAGATGGCGAGCATGTGCAGCACGGTGTTGGACGAGCCGCCCATGGCCATGTCCACCACCATGGCGTTGTGGATGGCGTCGCGGTTCGCGATGTTCCGCAGCTTGAAGCGCTCGTCGGCGGCGATCTCCACCGCCCGCCGCGCGGCGCGGCGCACCAGCGCCTCGCGCTCGGGGGTGAGCGCGAGCACGGTGCCGTTCCCGGGCAGCGCCACGCCCATGGCCTCGCACAGCACGTTCATCGAGTTCGCGGTGAACATGCCCGAGCACGACCCACCGGACGGGCAGGCCTGGCACTCGATCTCGTACAGCTCGGCGTCGGTCAGCTGCCCCTGCGCGCGCTTGCCCACCGCCTCGAACGCGGTGTTGAGGTCGATGGGGGTGCCGTCGTGGAGGTGGCCGGCCTTCATGGGCCCGCCGGACACGAACACCGTCGGCACGTTCACGCGGAGCGCGCCCATGAGCATGCCGGGGACGATCTTGTCGCAGTTCGGGATGCAGACGAGCGCGTCGAGCTGGTGCGCGTTCATCACCGTCTCGATGGAGTCGGCGATGAGCTCGCGCGAGGGCAGGCTGTACTTCATGCCCTCGTGGCCCATGGCGATGCCGTCGTCCACGCCGATGGTGTTGAACTCGAACGGCACCCCGCCCGCCTTGCGGATCTCGTCCTTCGCGATCCGGCCGTACTCCTGCAGGTAGTAGTGGCCCGGGATGATGTCGATGTGGCTGTTGGCGATGCCGATGAACGGCTTCTCGAAGTCGCCGTCGTTGAGGCCCGTCGCGCGGAGGAGGCTGCGGTGGGGCGCACGCTCGAAGCCCTTCTTGATCCGGTCGCTGCGCATCCCACCGTTTTCGCGGAAACACGCGTG
Organism: Anaeromyxobacter sp. K; assembly: GCF_000020805.1. NCBI lineage: Bacteria > Pseudomonadati > Myxococcota > Myxococcia > Myxococcales > Anaeromyxobacteraceae > Anaeromyxobacter > Anaeromyxobacter sp. K. The sequence goes on from NC_011145.1 coordinate 4,774,521, forward strand.
GAATGCAATCGGCCGCGGCGCGCGCCGTCGCGGCGGACGGACGGGCGTCCCCCTCGCTGCCCGGCGCGCCGGCGCGCGCCGCGTTAGATGGAGGACGATGCGTGCCCCCGGCTTCGACGAGGCGACCGAGCGCGTGCGGAGGGCGCTCGCCGCGCGGCCGCGCCGGGCGCTCGCGGTGCCCGGCTTCCGGCCGGCGGCGGTGCTGGTCGCGCTGCTCGACCGCGCCGGCGGCCCCTCGATCCTGTTCACCCGCCGTTCACAGGCGCTCGAGCACCACCGCGGGGAGATCTCCTTCCCCGGCGGGCGGCTCGAGCCGGGCGAGGACGCCCGGGCCGCCGCGCTGCGCGAGGCGCACGAGGAGGTGGGCCTGGCGCCGGCCGCGTCCGAGGTGCTCGGCCTCCTCGACGACCTGCCCAGCGTGGCCGGGTACGTGGTGACGCCGGTCGCCGCCTCGGTGCGCGCGCCGCCGGCCGCGTTCACCGCCTCCGCCGGCGAGGTGGACGAGCACTTCGAGCTGCCGCTGGCGCAGCTCCTCGATCCGGCGCTGCGGCGCGCCTCGCTGTGGGATCCGGCCGGCCTCCCGGAGCGGCTCGCGGCGGTGGTGGCGCGCGCGGCGGTGCCGTTCGAGGACGTGGACCCGGGGACGGGACACTGGCGGGTGTGGTCGTTCCACGCGGACGAGGCGCGGGTGGTGTGGGGGCTGACGGCCCGCATCCTGGCGGATCTCCTCGATCGGGCCTTCGCCGCGCGGGGGTGATGGCGGGCGGCACCCGCGTCGGGGGGGCCCGTCGCGCGCGGGGATGGGCGGGCTTACCATCCCGGCGTGAGCCGCACGCCCGCCGCCCTGCTCGTCGCGCTCGCCGCCGCGGGGCTCGCGGGCGGTTGCGGCAACCCGAGCTTCGACCGGCGCATCGACCAGGGCGGGCGCGGCGTGGGAGAGGCGTGCACGCGGGCCTCCGACTGCCGCTCCGGCCTGTGCCTCTCGCGCGTGTGCGCCGCGTCGATCCCGGCCGGCGCGTGCAGCCCGTCGGGTCGCCGGCCGGCGATCGCGCTCGGCGCGGTGGCCGGCCCGGCGGAGCGGCCGGCCGACGTGCCCGACCCACCCTGTGCGCTGCCGGTGAACACCGCGGTGATCGGGCCGGTGCAGGAGCGCGGCACGCACGCGCCCGGCGACGAGGTCTCGTTCGACGTGCCGCCGGGCACCACCGGCTTCACGCTCTACCTCCAGGAGGTGGACGGCACGGCGCCCGAGGCGGTGGACTGGCCCGGCGCCGGCCCGGCCGCGAACGCGCCCTTCCCGCAGCTCGTGCTGGACGCCGGCGGCGCGCGCTTCTACGACGACGCCGCCTCGCCGCCGATCGTGGACGGCAGCCGCGACTACAGCCAGTGGCTGCTGTTCTACGCGGGGGTGATCCCCGCGGCCGGCGCCGTCACGATCCCGAACACCACCACCGCGCTCGACCGCATCCGCTCCGACGGCCAGCTCGCGCCCGGCGCGTGGCGCTTCACGCTGAACGACCTGGCGGCCGCCTGCACCACCACCGCCGGCTGCACCGGCGGGAGCACCGCGGGGCGCTACGACGTGAAGGTGGTCACCCGCGCCGGACCGCTCCTGTCCACCGGCACGCTCGACCTCGAGATCTACCTCGTCTCCTCGGACCCAGCGCACCCCGAGTACACCGCCGCGAACGCCGCCGCCGACCCGTCCACCAACGCGACCGCGGCGCAGTTCCGCCGGCTGGTGGACGGCCTCCAGTCGCTGTTCGCGCGCGCGGGCGTGTGCCTCGGCACCGTCACCTTCCACGACGTGCCGGACTGGGCGCGCACCGAGCTGAGCACGCCGAGCATCGACGACTCCGGGCCGTGCAGCGAGCTCGCGCGCCTGTTCCGGCTGGCGGTGCCCCGCAACGCGGTGCACCTGTTCCTGGTGGACGAGCTCACCACGTCCGCGAGCGGCAGCGGCGGCACGGTGGTGGGGCTCGACGGCTCGATCCCGGGGCCCTCCGGCGTGCCCGGTGGCGTGAACAGCGGGGCCGCGGTGGTGCTCGCGGACCTCGGCGCCGAGGCGGCGCCGGGCGCGTGCTCGCCGGCGAGCCCGTTCTCGGTCGCGGCCTGCGGCACCGACGTGGTCTCGTACATCGCGGCGCACGAGGCGGGCCACTGGCTCGGCCTCTACCACACCACCGAGGCCACCGGCACCGCGCTCGACCCGCTCGCCGACACGCCCGGCTGTCCCTGCGGCAGCTGCCGCCCGGCGTCCTCGCCGCTGCCCTGCGGCAGCGCCCTCCTCTCGGCCCCGCAGTGCGCCGGCAGCTCGGGCTGCGGCGGCGGCGACAACCTGATGTTCTGGCAGATCGATCCGTCGGTCGCGCGCGGCACGCTCACCCCGCAGCAGGGTGAGGTGGTCCGGCTCAACCCGGCGGTCCGCTGAGGGAGCCTCCCGTGCTCGCGCGCCTCGCCGCCGCCCTCGCCCTCGCCCTCGCCGCCGCGCCCGCGGCCGCCGCGCCCTCCACCGCCGACGAGGTGCGGGCCCTGCTCGGCACCATCGACCGGCCCATCCCGGCGGAGGCGTGGCGCGCGCTCGGCCCCGAGGCCGGGCCGCTGCTCGAGGCCGCGGCCGCGAGCGGCGCCGAGCTCCCGAGCCGCCGCGCCCGCGCGCTCGAGGGGCTCGCGGCCCGCGGGGGCGCGCGGGCCGAGGCGCTCCACCGCCGGCTCGCCGCCGACCCGGCCGCGCCGCGCATCGTGCGCGCCGGTGCGGTCCGCGGGCTCGGCGCGCTCCTCGCGCCCGCCGGCCTCGGCGAGGCGCTCGTCCCGCTCCTCTCCGACCGCGACCCACGCCTGCGCCGCGCCGCGGCGGAGGCGCTCGCGGCGCGCGCGCCGGCCCAGGGCTGCGGCGCGGTGCGGGCGCAGGCCGCCCGCGAGCCGGGCCGCGCGCTCGCCGGGGCGGTGCAGGCGTGCGAGCGGGCGATGCCGCGCCGCCGCTGATCGCCCCGCGCGATCGTCGTCGCCGCGCCGGACCCCTGCTATCGTCCGGCCGTGCTCGCGCTCGCCGCCGCCCTGCTCGCCACCGCCGTCGCCTCGGGCCCGCCCATGGCCTGCGAGCGGCTCGCCAGCCTGTTCCCGAACGGTCCCCGCCCGCCGGGCGGGGAGCCGGGCTGCGCCGCGGCGCTCCGCGAGGCGTGCGACGCGGGGCGGCGGCTCGCCTGCGCCGAGCTGGGGCGCGTGCTCGAGGCGGGCACCGCCGGGCCCGCGGATCCGGCCGGCGCCGCCGCGCTCCACCGCCGCGCCTGCGACGCCGGCGTGGGGGCCGCCTGCGCGCGCCTCGCGCAGCACCTCCGCGAGGCGGGGCAGCCGGCGCGTGCGGTCACCGAGGCGCTGGAGGAGGGCTGCGCGCTCGGCTCCGGGGCCGCCTGCCTGGAGCGCGCCGCGGCGGAGCCGGATCTGGCGCGCGGGGCGCGGCTCCGCGAGCGCGCCTGCGATCTCGGCGAGGCGGAGGGCTGCCTCGCGATCGTCGCCGGCGCGCCGCCCGCCCGCGCGCAGGCGCTGCGGGATCGCGCCTGCTGGCTCGGCTCGGCCGACGGCTGCGCGGCCGCCGGGGCGGGGCTCGCCCGCGGCGACGCGGGGCGGGAGGATCCGGTCGCGGCGCGGCTGCGGCTCGAGCGCGGCTGCGAGCTGGGGGGCGCCGAGGCGTGCGCGCGGCTTGGGCTGGTGCTGCTCGCGGAGGGGCGGCGCGGCGAGGCGGCGCGCGGCGCGCGGCTGCTGGTGGAGGGGTGCCCGGCGCTCGGCGCCGAGGAGTGCCTGGACTCGGCCGAGGCCTGGCTGAAGGGCCCGCAGGCGGTGATCGACGAGGGATCGGACCCGGCGCTGCTCGACCTCGCCTGCCGGCGGAAGGTCCCGGACGCCTGCGCGTGGCTGGGGCGGATGGTGCAGGAGGGCCGGCGCGTGCCGGCCGACGGCCCGCGCGCCGCCGAGCTGTACCGCCGCGCCTGCGAGGCGGGCCGCGCCGGAGCCTGCTCGGACCTGGGCGTGCTCTACCGGTTCGGCGCCGGCGTCCCGCGCGACGAGGCGCGCGCCGGGGCGCTGTTCGCCGGCGCCTGCGCCCGCGGCGTCGAGCGCGCCTGCGCGCTGCGCGACGATCCCTCGCGGCCCCTCGACTGATCGAGCGGTTCAGCTCGCGAGCGCGAGTGGCCCGGGCGCGTCGCCCAGCGCGGCGACCTCGACCGGCCCCGCGGCGTCGAGGCCATCGGCGCGGAGCTCGGCGCGGAACAGCTCCTCCGCCTCCCGCGCGTCCCAGGCGCGGACGTGCGCCACGCGCCTCCCCTCGGGCGACGCGATGGTGCAGCGGTAGAACGACTCCCGGTGGGCGTTCATGCGATCCTCGGTTCGGAGGGCGCACGGTCCGGTGACGGACCGGTGGCGCCGCGGCGAAGGTAGCGCCTGCGGCGTGGCGCCGCGGTGGCGGGATCGTGTCGTTCTCGTGACGGCGGGCGCCGCGCCCCTCAGGCGGCGGGCAGGCCGTGCGGGTCGTCGGGCCGGAGCGGGCGCCCCAGCGCACGCGCGATCGCGTCGAGGAGCGGGTGCTCCTCCACCGGCTTCGCCACGAACGCGTCGGCGCCGGCCTGCAGGAGCGCGCGGGCCGCGCCGTCGTGCCCGGAGATCCCCACCACCGCCAGGCTGCGCAGCCGGCGCTCGCGCGAGCGACGCAGCAGGCGCACCAGCTCGGAGCCGAGCATGCCCGGCATCACCTCGTCCACGATCACGAGGTCCGGCGGATCGGCGTGCACGAGCGCCAGCGCCGCCTCGCCCGAGTCGGCGTCGATGGGCGTGTAGCCCGCCCCCTCGAGGATGAGGCCGATCAGCTTTCGGATGAGGTGGTTGTCGTCCACCACCAGGATCCGGATGGGCGCCATGGTTGGACCTCGCGCCAAGGCTAAGCGCGCACCCTGACGCGGACCAGCCCGGCAGGCGTCGCCTGTCGAGGCCGCCCCATCAGAGAACGCCTCCCGGTGCGCACGGCGGCGGTGCCCACGCGTGCTCAGCGCCCCTGCTGCTGCGTGACGTCGGCGGCGGCGTCGGCCTGCGCCCACATCGACCGCGGCGTGCGGGCCTGCTCCATGATGGCGATGCCGATGGCGCAGGCCAGGAACACGGCCAGCGCGAGCATCCAGGGCCGGAACTCGAGCAGATCCCGGGGCTGCACGGGACGGCGCCCCCCGCTCTCGTCTTCCCACGGCCACATCATGCCCCGTAAGTAGACCGCGATTCTCGCGAGATGCAACCCCTAGCTCGGGATGACGAGCGGGCGTTCAGGGGATCCCCCGGGTGGGTGGGGAAGCTCCGGCCCGCCACCTCCGCCGGGGCGGCTACACTGTCCGGCCCATGATCCCCCTGCTCGTCGCGATCGCCGTGTCGGCGGCCCCCTCCCAGCCCCGGACCCTCCGCCTCGACCTGTTCCACACCGGCACCGCCACCGAGGAGCGCTTCGCGGTGGACCGGGTGGTGCTCGAGCCGCTGCCGTTCCCGGGCAACCCGGCGCGCCCGGTCGATGACACCAACCTCGGCAAGTACTTCTTCGAGGTCCGGGACCTCGCCACCAACCGCGTCGTCTACTCCCGCGGCTACGCCTCCATCTACGGAGAGTGGGAGACCACCGAGGACGCGCGCAAGGTGGGCCGCACCTTCTCCGAGTCGCTCCGCTTCCCCGCGCCCGACGCGCCCGTGCAGGTGGTGGTGAAGAAGCGCGGCGCCGGCAACGCGTTCCAGGAGGTCTGGTCCACGGTGGTCGATCCGAAGGACCGCTTCGTGGACCCGTCGCGGCCGCCCTCGCCCGGCCCGCTGATCGAGATCCTGAAGAGCGGCGACCCCGCCCACAAGCTCGACCTGCTGCTGCTCGGCGACGGGTACACCGAGGCCGAGCGCGGCAAGTTCGAGAAGGACGCGCGGCGGCTGGTGGCGGAGCTGTTCGAGCACGAGCCGTTCCGCTCGCGGAAGGCCGACTTCAACGTGTGGGGGATCTGCCCGCCCGCCGAGGAGAAGGGCGTCTCCCGCCCGCTCACCGGCGTGCACCGCCGCACCCGCGTCGGGGCCACCTACGACGCGTTCGGCTCGGAGCGCTACCTGCTCACGTTCGAGAACCGCTCCATGCGCGACGTGGCGTCGTTCGCGCCGTACGACGCGCTCGCCATCCTGGCGAACGGCGAGACCTACGGCGGCGGCGGCATCTTCAACCTCTACGCCACCGTCGCCGCCGACAACCGCTGGGCCGGCTACATCTTCGTGCACGAGCTGGGGCACCACCTGGCCGCGCTCGCCGACGAGTACTTCACCTCGGACACCGCCTACCTCTCGCCCGAGGGCCGGCCCGAGCCGTGGGAGCCGAACGTCACCGCCGACCCGAAGGCCGCGAAGTGGGCCGACCTCGTCGCGGCGGGCACGCCGCTCCCCACGCCGTGGCCGAAGGACGTGTTCACGAAGCGCGCGAACGAGTTCCAGGAGCGCCGCAAGCGCATCCGCGCGCAGAACCGGCCCGAGGCCGAGATGGACGCGCTGTTCCTGGCGCAGCAGAAGGAGGAGACCGCGCTGCTCGGCCAGGCGCGGTTCTCGAAGGCGGTGGGCGCGTTCGAGGGCGCGAACTACGAGGCAACCGGCTACTTCCGGCCGCAGATGGACTGCGTCATGTTCACCCGTGACCCGGTGCCGTTCTGCTCGGTCTGCCAGCGCTCGATCGGCCGGGTGATCGATCTGTACACGGCGCGGTGAGGGATCCCGGCGGGGGCGCCTCGTCCCCGCCGACCCCCCGACCCGGAGTCGTTTCCTCCCGACCCAGAGTCGTTTGGTGGGACGCTCTGCACCCCGTCCGGGGGACTGCGCTCCGGTCGTGCTGCGACGCGTTATGATTCTGGAATCAGCGACGGCGCCATCCCCCCCCGGCGCCAGCCCGGAGACCGCCATGGTGGACAAGAAGACCGCGAGCTTCATGCGCTCGCTCGCCCTGGGTGACATCGAGGAGGAGATCCTCCTCCCCTACCCGGAGCCGCGCCGCGCCGAGAAGGAGACCCTGGAGGCGATCCAGCAGACCCTCAAGTCGATGCTGGGCGGCCGCGGCGCCGACTTCCGCGCCTGGGACCGCGCCGGCGAGATGCCGCCCGGCTTCGTGCAGGAGCTGAAGGACGCCGGGCTGTTCAGCCTGGTGGTGCCGGAGCACCACGGCGGCATGGGGCTCGGCGCCACCGCGTACGCGCGCGTCATCCAGGAGCTGGGGCGCTACGACGCCTCGGTCGCGGTCACCGTCGGCGCGCACAGCTCCATCGGCATGCGCGGCCTGCTCCTGTTCGGCACCGAGGAGCAGAAGGCGCGCTACCTGCCGCGGCTCGCCACCGGCGAGCTCATCGCCGCGTTCTGCCTCACCGAGCCGGGCGCCGGCTCCGACGCCGCCAGCATCAAGACCACCGCGGTCCGCGACGGCGACGACTGGATCCTGAACGGCGAGAAGCTCTGGATCACGAACGGCGGCATCGCCGACTTCTTCACGGTCTTCGCGAAGACCTCGCTGGAGGGTCGCGGCCACATCACCGCCTTCATCGTCACGCGCGACATGAAGGGCGTCACCACCGGCCCGCACGAGGACAAGATGGGCATCCGCGCCTCGTCCACCACCACGGTGGTGCTCGAGGACGTGCGCGTGCCCGCGGCGAACGTGCTCGGCGAGGAGGGCAAGGGCTTCAAGGTCGCGATGAAGATCCTGAACGCCGGCCGCACCGGCCTGGGCGGAGGCTCGGTGGGCGGGATGAAGCGGCTCATCGAGCTGTCGGTGGCGCAGGCGAAGGAGCGCAAGCAGTTCGGCCAGCCCATCGCGAGCTTCGGGCTGGTCCAGCAGAAGATCGGCCAGATGGTGATCGACTGCTACGCGGCCGAGAGCGTCGTGAACATGGTGGCGGGGCTGGTGGACCGCGGGTTCGAGGAGACGCAGGTCGAGGCCGCCATCTCGAAGGTGCTCGCCTCGGAGAGCGTGTGGCGCACCGCCGACGAGGCCCTGCAGATCGCGGCGGGCTCGGGGTACATGCGCGAGATGCCGTACGAGATGGCGCTCCGCGACACCCGCATCAACCGCATCTTCGAGGGCACGAACGAGATCCTCCGGCTGTTCATCGCGCTCACCGCGGTGAACGACCTGGGCCAGGAGCTGGCGGACGTGGCGGAGTCGATGAAGGGCGTGCTCGCCGATCCCATCAAGGGCTTCGGCGTCATGTCCGACTACGCGAAGCGCCGCGCCGCGCTCGCCACCGGGCTGCGCCGCAAGAAGGGCAAGTGGACCATGCTCCACCCGGCGCTGGCCGAGGACGCGGCGGTGTTCGAGGCCGCCGCCACCGACCTCGCCATCGCCGCCGACAAGCTGCTGCGCAGGTACGGCAAGAAGATCGTGGGCGCGCAGCTCCTCACCAAGCGGCTCGCCGACGCGATGATCGACCTGTTCACGCTCGCCTGCATGCTGGCGCGCGTGTCCACGCGGCTCGAGGACCACGGCGAGGCGGCCGCGGTGGAGGAGCGGCGCATCCTGACGGTGTTCGCGCGCCAGGCCCGCCGGCGCGTGGAGGCGGGGCTCGCCGGCCTCGAGCAGAACGAGGACGGCGCGCTCCAGGCCGTCGCGGCGCACGCGCTCGAGACCGGCCGGTACGGCTGGGACAACCTGTAGCCGCAGGAACGAAGCGCCCGCGCGCTCCCCGGGGACGGTGGAGCGCGCGGGCCGTCGGTTCGCGGGCGAGGGGACCCGCGGCCGCGCCGGGCTACGCGGCGTGCAGGAAGGCGAACACGACCTTGCGCCAGCCCTCCTCGCCGAGCGCGGCGGGGAGCGGCTCGACCAGCGCGCCGCCGTCGGCCGCGGCGAGGCCCAGCTCGGACTCGACGAAGCGCGACAGCCGCGTGCGCTCGGCCGAGAGCCAGCCGCCCGCCTCGCGGTCCTGCGGCAGGCGCATGTAGGCCGCGTCCGCGGGCGCGAGCGTGAACAGCCAGCCGCCGCCGTACGGCTCGCGGTGCACCAGCCCCGGGTCCCGGCGCACGGCCGGGTTCACCCGCATCACCTTGCCGTCCACCGGCGCGCCCATGCGGACGGTCCGGCCGCCGGCGCGGAGCACGACGATGGGGTCGCCGCGGTGGACGTCCATGCCGGGCCGCGGCAGCTCGACCGAGGTCACCGACGGCAGGATGTGGCGCGCCAGGTCGTCGACACCGACCGTGAACTCGCCGGTGCGGCGCCCCGGCGCGAGCCAGGTGTGGTTGGGGGCGAAGTACGCCCCCGGCCGCCAGGCGAGCCCGTCCTCCATGGGCACCGCGCGTGCGCGCCGCTGCCGCAGCGCGTGGATCCCGACGCCGAGGAGCACCGCCGGGATCGCGAGCGCGAGCCCGCCCGCGATGCTGAGCGCGAGGCGCCCACCCATGCCGACCAGGAGCGAGCCGGCGGCTTCCAGGATCTCCATCAAGGTCGTCATCTCCGCTGCCGCCTTTCCGGCGGGAAGGGTCCCCCGAGCCTGCGGAGCCGCTCCGCCGGGAGGACTCATCGCAAGGGGCAGGCCATCCGCGGACCCCAGCGGTTTCGCGCCCCTGCGTCCCTCCGCGGCAAGCTGCCGCGTCGAGAAGCTCACCACACGATGGGTGCGACCGGCGCGAACCTCGCGCCTTCACTGCGGTTCGGCCCTGCGTCGAGATCCTCGACAGGTGATGCGATCCTCACCTGCGCCGGACGGCGGCGGAGGCTCCCGCCGCGCGGCGCTGGCCCCCCGCGGCGCCGCCCCACCGGATGCGACCGGCGAGGCTTGCCCCCGCCGCCGCTGCCGCCAAGCTTCCGGTGCGGAGGTTCCACGGATGCTCCGCCACGCCCTCGTGATCCCGCTCGCGGCCGCCCTCGCGCTGCAGGCCCGCGCCGAAGACCCCGAGCCACCGGTGGAGGGTCGGCTCGAAGCCGGCGCCGCGCAGGTGGAGATCCTGGGCCGCCCGGTCCGGGTGGGCGAGCGCATCGAGCTCCCCGAGGGCTACCTGATCGTGGAGGAGAAGGGCACCGAGGACGCGCGGGTGGGCTCCTTCAGCGTGGTCCCGGCGGAGTCGTTCCAGCCGGTGGCGATGCTGGCGATGGCCGCGGGCGACGGCGCCGGGCGAGGCACGGCCTCCGACGCCGCGCCCGCCGCGGCGCCGGCCGCGCCCGCCGTCCTCCCGACCGGTCCGCGCCCTGGGCCGCCGTGCCGCGCCGAGCGCGCGGCCTATCTGCGCGAGCTGTGGAAGACCTCCGGCATCGACGTGCGGGACCCGGACGCCCTGCTGACCGGGCTGGAGGCGGGAGACGCGGGGCCGGCCACCGGCTACTACTGGTTCGCGCTCGCGACCGACCCATTCCGCCCGCTGGCGTGGTCGTCCGACCTGCGCGAGCGCGCGGACGCGCTGGCGCGCTGCGTCGGCGGGCGCTGAGCCCCGACAGCTACCCGCCGGCGAGGGCGCGCCCGTCGTCGAGCTCCCGCGCCGGTGGCGACGCGGCCTCGCGCTCGGCCCCCTCCACGCCGACCGGCAGCTCCAGCCGGAACACCGCCCCGCCGCCCTCCGGCGCCTCCACCGACACGCGGCCGCCGTGCGCCTCGGCGATGCTGCGGGTGATGTAGAGCCCGAGGCCGAGCCCCCCCGTCCCGGCGCTGCGCTCGCCCTGCTCGAACAGCTCGAAGATGCGCGCCCGGTCCGCCTCGGAGATGCCGCGCCCGGCGTCCTTCACCGCCACCTCGACCGCGGCCCCGCGCCGCGAGACCCGCAGCGCCACCGGCCCGGACGCGCCGTGCTTCACCGCGTTCGATAGCAGGTTGGTGATGACCTGGTCCACGCGCCCGCGATCCCACACGCCGCGCAGCGCCTCCGGCGTCTCCACCGTGAACGCGCGCCCCTGCAGCGCGAGCACGTCCTCGAAGCGCCCGGCCACGTCGCGCGCGATCTCGACGAGGTCGCAGGGGGCGCGCTCCAGTGCCAGGCGCCCGGTCCGGATCCGGGCCAGGTCGAACAGGCTGTTCACGAGCCCGCCGAGCCGCTCCACCTGCTTCACCGCGCCGCGCACGCGCCGCTGCAGCTCCTCGCGCGAGCCGGGCGGCACCGGGATGCGCCCGGTGTCGAGGAGCTGGTTCAGCACGCGCGCCTGCAGCAGCAGCGCCGCCAGCGGCGTGCGCAGCTCGTGCGAGGCGATGGAGAGGAAGCGCTCGCGCAGCTCCACCGCCTCCTTCGCGCGGTGGTACAGGAGCGCGTTCTCCACCGCCTGCGCGACGCGCCGGCCCAGCTCGGCGGCGAGCTCGAGGTCGCGCGCGCGCGCCGGGCGCGAGGTGAAGAGGCGCATGGTGCCGAGGCGCTGGTCGTGCGCGGTGAGCGCGACCTGCACGATCTCCGCGGCGGCGAGCGCGTCGAGATCGCGCGCCAGCCCCTCGCCGTCCGCGTCCAGGAGGCCGGCGGGATCCTGGATGACCTCCGTGCCTCGCTCCGGCCCGCGGCCGAGCGCCGGGTGACGGGCCACGCGCTCGAGCGCCTCGCGCGCCTCCGGGCGGACGTGGGCGACCGCGCGCACCGGCGGGGCCCGCGGATCGATCACCACCTCGACCGCGCAGCCCTCGCCGAGCGCCGGCACCGCCACCGCCGCGGCCCGCGCGACCGTGTCCTCGCAGTCGAGCGAGCCGGACAGCTCGGCGGTCGCCCGCGCCAGGAGCTCCAGCGCGGCGCGCCCCTCCACCACCTCCGTCACCTCGACCGAGAAGCCGCGCAGCTCGAGGCCGGCGCCGTCCTCGCCGGGCAGGAGCCGCGCCGCCGTCTCGAACCACGCCTCGGACCCGTCGGCGCGCACGAAGCGGTGCTGCAGCGTGGCGCCGTGGCTGCCGGCCGTGATCGCGCGGAGCGACGCCAGCACCTGGTCTCGGTCGGCCGGGTGCAGCGCCGCCGCGAACAGGCCAGGGTCCGCGGTCCAGCGGTCCGTCGGGTGGCCGAGGATCGCCTCGGCGCTCGGGCTCACGAAGCGGCACACCAGCGTGTCGGGATCGATCACCCACACCAGCGCGTGGGTGATCCCCTCGACGAGCGTGCGGTAGCGCTTCTGCGCCGCCTCCTGCCGGCGCAGGCTCTGCAGCTCGAGCTGCGCCAGCGCCAGGGCGTGCTCGCGCCGCTCGTGCGCCCGGAGCTGCTCCGCCTGCGCCAGGATCTGCCGCTGCGCGCGGTGGAGCGCCACGAACGCCGCCACCTTGGAGCGCAGCAGCTCGGGGGTCACCGGCTTGAACAGGTAGTCGACCGCGCCCGCCTCGTAGCCGCTCAGCACGCGGCGCTCGTCGGCGCCGTACGCGGTGATGAAGACGATGGGGATGTTGCGGGTGCGCGGGTTCTGCCGGACCAGGCGCGCGGTCTCGTACCCGTCCAGCTCCGGCATGTTCACGTCGAGCAGGATGAGCGCGCACTCGTCGCGCAGCAGGAACCGCAGCGCCTCCGCGCCGGATCCGGCCTTCACCAGCTCGTACCCCGCCCCGGAGAGCGCCGATTCGAGCGCCAGCAGGTTCGCCGGCCGGTCGTCGACCAGCAAGATCTTCACGGGCTCGACACCGTCCATGAACGCTCCGGAGGCTCCGCCGAAATGCGTCCATGATCCGTTCGACCCCCCGCATGCGTAACGCCCCCGGTGCGGCCCCTTCCCGCCAGGGTCTGTTCGTACTGACAGTCAATGGAGCCCCCCGGCGGGGAATGGAGAAACGCGCTCCAGATGGAGAAATGGATCCCCTCTTCCCGTCCTACTCTCCGAGGAACCCCCATGACGAGCCGCGCGCGCGTGAAGCCCCACGTTGGTGCTCCCCCTCCCCCGCCCGCGCTGGCGGCTCGCGCCGCGCGCGCGTCGGGCCGACCGGGGCGTGGCAACGGCGCCGAGGGGGTGGACGGACGCACCGCGACGCCCCCGCCGGCCGCGCACGCGCGCCTGCAGGCCCTCGACGCCGAGGACCGCGAGGAGCTCGCGCAGCTGGTCGAGGTGCTGAAGGCGGCGAAGGCCGGCGACTTCTCGGTCCGGCTGCCGTACCGGCGCGACGGCCTGCTGAGCCAGGCCGGCGAGCTGCTGAACGACCTGCTCGCGCTGAACGAGCACGCCACCGACGAGCTGGTGCGCGTGGGCCGGGTGGTGGGGCAGGAGGGGCGCTCGACCGAGCGCGCCTCGGTGGGCCCGGCGCGCGGCGGCTGGGCGGCGGGGGTCGGCGCGGTGAACCAGCTCATCTCGGACCTGGTCGCGCCGACGAACGAGGTGGCGCGCGTCCTCACCGCCGTGGCCACCGGCGACCTCTCGCAGAAGGTCGCGCTCGACCTGGGCGGCCGGCCGGTGCGCGGGGAGTTCCTGCGGATCGCGACCAGCGTGAACGCGCTCGTGGACCAGCTGAGCGCGGTGTCCGCCGAGGTCCGGCGCGTGGTGCGCGAGGTCGGCAGCGAGGGCAAGCTGGGCGGCCAGGCCGCGCTGAAGGGGCTGACCGGCACGTGGAAGGACCTCACCGACGACGTGAACGGCCTCTCCTCCAACCTCACCGCGCAGCTCCGCAACATCGCCAAGGTCACGACCGCGGTCGCGAAGGGCGACCTCTCCCAGAAGATCACGGTGGACGCGCGCGGCGAGATCCTCGAGCTGCGCGACACCATCAACACCATGGTGGACCAGCTCTCCTCGTTCGCCGCCGAGGTGACGCGCGTCGCGAAGGAGGTCGGCAACGAGGGGAAGCTGGGCGGCCAGGCCGACGTGCGCGGCGTCTCCGGCACGTGGAAGGACCTCACCGACAACGTGAACGGGCTCGCCGCGAACCTCACCGCGCAGGTCCGCAACATCGCCAAGGTCACGACCGCGGTCGCGAACGGCGACCTGTCGCAGAAGATCACGGTGGACGCGAAGGGCGAGATCAACGAGCTGAAGAACACCATCAACACGATGGTGGACACGCTCCGGTCCTTCGCGGCCGAGGTGACCCGCGTCGCGAAGGAGGTCGGCACCGAGGGCAAGCTGGGCGGCCAGGCCGACGTGAAGGGCGTCGCCGGCACGTGGAAGGACCTCACCGACAACGTGAACGGGCTCGCCGCGAACCTGACGGTGCAGCTCCGCGACGTGTCGAAGGTCGCGACCGCCATCGCGCACGGCGACCTGACGCAGAAGATCACCGTCGACGTCCGCGGCGAGATCCTCCAGATCAAGGACGTCATCAACCGGATGGTGGACCAGCTCAACTCCTTCGCGGCCGAGGTGACCCGCGTCGCGAAGGAGGTCGGCACCGAGGGCAAGCTGGGCGGCCAGGCCAACGTGCGCGGCGTGTCGGGGACCTGGAAGGACCTCACCGACAACGTCAACGCCATGGCCTCCAACCTGACGGTGCAGCTGCGCGACGTGTCGAAGGTCTCGACCGCCATCGCGAACGGCGACCTGACGCAGAAGATCACCGTGGACGTGAAGGGCGAGATCGCCCAGATCAAGGACGCCACCAACAAGATGGTGGACCAGCTCAACTCCTTCGCCGCCGAGGTGACGCGCGTCGCGCGCGAGGTGGGCACGGAGGGCAAGCTGGGCGGGCAGGCCAACGTCCGCGGCGTGTCCGGCACCTGGAAGGACCTCACCGACAACGTGAACGGCCTCGCCGCGAACCTGACGAACCAGGTGCGCAACATCGCGCTCGTCACCACCGCGGTCGCGAACGGCGACCTGTCGCAGAAGATCACCGTCGAGGCCCGCGGCGAGATCTTCGAGCTGAAGAACACCATCAACGTGATGGTCGATCAGCTCCGCTCCTTCGCCGCCGAGGTGACGCGCGTCGCGAAGGAGGTCGGCACCGAGGGCAAGCTGGGCGGCCAGGCCTACGTGAAGGGCGTCTCCGGCACCTGGAAGGACCTCACCGAGAACGTGAACGGCCTCGCGGCCAACCTCACCAACCAGGTGCGCAACATCGCGCTCGTCACCACCGCGGTCGCGAACGGCGACCTCTCGCAGAAGATCACCGTCGAGGCCCGGGGCGAGATCTACGAGCTGAAGAACACCATCAACGTGATGGTCGATCAGCTCCGCTCCTTCGCCGCCGAGGTGACCCGCGTCGCGAAGGAGGTCGGCACCGAGGGCAAGCTGGGCGGCCAGGCCTACGTGAAGGGCGTCTCCGGCACCTGGAAGGACCTCACCGAGAACGTGAACGGCCTCGCGGCGAACCTCACCAACCAGGTGCGCAACATCGCCAAGGTGACCACCGCGGTCGCGCACGGGGACCTGACGCAGAAGATCACGGTCGAGGCGCGCGGCGAGATCCTCGAGCTGAAGAACACCATCAACGTGATGGTCGATCAGCTGAACTCGTTCGCCGCCGAGGTGACCCGCGTCGCGAAGGAGGTCGGCACCGACGGCAAGCTGGGCGGCCAGGCCGAGGTGAAGGGCGTGTCCGGCACCTGGAAGGACCTCACCGACAACGTGAACGCGCTCGCCGCGAACCTGACCAACCAGGTGCGCAACATCGCGCTCGTCACCACCGCGGTCGCGAACGGCGACCTGTCGCAGAAGATCACCGTGGACGCGAAGGGCGAGATCCTCGAGCTGAAGGACACCATCAACGTGATGGTGGACCAGCTGAACTCGTTCGCGGCCGAGGTGACCCGCGTCGCGAAGGAGGTCGGCACCGACGGCAAGCTGGGCGGCCAGGCCGACGTCCGCGGCGTGTCGGGCGTGTGGAAGGACCTCACCGACAGCGTGAACCTGATGGCGACCAACCTCACCACCCAGGTGCGCGGCATCGTCCGGGTGGTGACCGCCATCGCGAACGGCGACCTGTCGCAGAAGTTCGTGCTGGAGGCGAAGGGCGAGGTGGCCGCGCTGGCCGAGACCATCAACGGCATGACCGACACCCTGCGCACGTTCGGCGACCAGGTGTCGAGCGTGGCCCGCGAGGTGGGCATCGAGGGCAAGCTGGGCGCGCAGGCGCACGTGCCGGGCGCGTCGGGGATCTGGAAGGACCTCACCGACAACGTGAACTTCATGGCCGCGAACCTGACGAAGCAGGTGCGCGGCATCGTCAAGGTCGTGACCGCCATCGCGAACGGCGACCTCTCCCAGAAGTTCATCCTGGAGGCGAAGGGCGAGGTGGCCGCGCTGGCCGAGACCATCAACGGCCTGACCGGCACGCTCGGCATCTTCGCCGACGAGGTGTCGAGCGTGGCCCGCGAGGTGGGCATCGAGGGCAAGCTGGGCGGGCAGGCGAAGGTGCCCGGCGTCTCCGGCATCTGGAAGAACCTCACCGACAACGTGAACCAGCTCGCCGGCTCGCTCTCGGCGCAGGTGCGCGCCATCGCCGAGGTGTCCACCGCGGTGACGAAGGGCGACCTCACCCGCAAGGTGGCGGTGGAGGCGCAGGGCGAGGTGGCCGCGCTGAAGGACAACATCAACCAGATGATCGAGGCGCTGCGCGACACCACCGACAAGAACACCGCGCAGGACTGGCTCAAGACGAACCTGGCCAACTTCTCCAACATGATGCAGGGCCAGCGGAACATCGTCTCGGTGGCGCAGGCCATCATCTCCGAGCTGACGCCGCTGGTGGACGCGCAGCACGGCGCGTTCTTCATGCTGGAGCAGCCGGAGGACGGCGTGCCGGACGAGCCGGTGCTGCGCCTCATCGGCAGCTACGGCTTCGGCGGCCGGCGTAGCCTCTCCAGCACCTACCGCATGAAGGAGACGCTCATCGGCCAGTGCGCCTTCGAGAAGAAGCGCATCATCGTGAGCGACGTGCCGGAGGGCTTCCTCTACATCGCGAGCGGCATGGGCGAGGCGCCGCCGCGCAACCTGCTGGTGCTGCCGGTCCTGTTCGAGGGCGAGATCAAGGCGGTCATCGAGCTCGCCTCGTTCCGCGAGTTCAGCCCGAACCACCTCGCCTTCCTCGACCAGCTCATGGAGAAGGTCGGGTTCGTGCTGAACATGATCTCCTCCAACATGCGCATGGAGGGGCTGCTGCTCGAGCTGAAGCGCTCCAACGCCGAGCTGGAGGCGCAGGCCGCCGAGCTGAACGAGAAGGCGCGCCTGCTCGAGCAGAAGAACTCCGAGGTCGAGCTGGCGAGCCGCAGCCTGGAGGAGAAGGCGGAGCAGCTCCAGCTCATCTCGCGCTACAAGTCCGAGTTCCTCGCCAACATGTCGCACGAGCTGCGCACGCCGCTGAACAGCCTGCTCATCCTCTCGAAGATGCTGGCCGAGAACCGCGACGGGAACCTCACCCCGGAGCAGGTGAAGTTCGCGAGCACCGTCTACACCTCCGGCCACGAGCTGCTCGGGCTCATCAACGAGATCCTCGACCTCTCCAAGATCGAGGCCGGCAAGATGCCCATCGAGCCGCGCGACACGCGCCTCGAGTCGGTGCGCGACGACCTGGAGCAGACGTTCCGCCACGTCGCGGAGCACAAGGGGCTGGGCTTCCAGGTGCGCATGGGGCCGGACCTCCCGGAGCGGATCCACACCGACCCCACGCGCCTCCTGCAGATCCTGAAGAACCTCATCTCGAACGCGTTCAAGTTCACCGAGCGCGGCGAGGTCGTGCTCGACGTCGGCCCGGCCGCCGGCGGCGCGCTCGCGTTCGCGGTGCGCGACACCGGCATCGGCATCCCGGCGGACAAGCAGAAGCTCATCTTCGAGGCGTTCCAGCAGGCGGACGGGACCACCAGCCGCAAGTACGGCGGCACCGGCCTCGGGCTCACCATCTCCCGCGAGATCGCGCGGCTGCTGGGCGGGTCGATCGAGGTGAAGAGCGCGCCGGGGCGCGGCAGCGTGTTCACGCTGGTGCTGCCGGCGCGCTGGGCCGGGGCGGAGACCGGCCGGGATCCGGCCATGGCGCTCGCGGCGGAGCGGCCGGAGGACTACCCGGAGCTGCCCGCCGGCGTGGACTTCTCCGGCCGCACCGTGCTGCTCGCCGACGACGACATGCGCAACCTGTTCGCGATCCACAGCGTGCTCGAGACCGCGCACGTGAAGGTGATCCACGCGCAGAACGGCCGCGAGGCGCTGGAGGTGCTGGAGGCGTCCCCGCAGGTGGACCTGGTGCTGATGGACACCATGATGCCGGAGATGGACGGCCTCACCGCCATCCGCGCCATCCGCGCGCAGGCGCGGTACCGGGCGCTCCCCATCGTCTCGCTCACCGCCAAGGCCATGAAGGGCGACCGCGACGACGCGCTCGCCGCCGGCGCCACCGACTACGTGGCGAAGCCGGTGGACCCGCAGCGGCTCCTCTCGGTCATCGGCCGCTGGCTGGCCGAGCCCGACGCGCGGCTGGGCGGCGCGGCGAACGGCGCGGCGCGATAGGCCGGACGGGCGCGCACGGCCCGGGCGGTTGCTTCCCTCGCCACGATCGATAGAGTGGCGGGACCGTGATCCGTCCGATCGTCCACCGCGCGCCCGGCGCGCCCGACACGGCCTGCCCGGCGCATCGCGCCGCGGCCCGCTCCGCGCGCTAGCGGGCGGCTCGCGGCGCGCTCCCCCATCCCAGCTCCGTCCCCGCGGCCCGGCCGCGCCCGCGGCCGCGTGCCGACGAGCGCGGCCGCGCGCCGTCGTCCGTTCCTCACGTGGAAGGAGGTGCTCCCTTGAACCGTCCCCTCGGTCCCCGCGGCACCGCGCTGCTCGTCGGCGCCGCCGGCGGCGTCGCCCGCGCCCTGCTCTCGGTGCTCGCGTCTACGCCGCTGGGGCGCGCGCTCGCCGCGCGCCTCGACGCGCTGCTGCTCGTGGACGCCCGGCCGCTCCCGCCCGGCCCGCTGCCGCCGGTCGCGCGGCCGCTCCCGCCCGCGGCGATCCGGCACGCCGACGACCTGGCGCGCCTGGTGCGCGACCACGGCGTGGACCAGGTGGTGGACCTGTCCTCGCTCGACACGCTCGACGCGATCCGCGCCTGCGACGCGGCGGGCGCGAGCTACCTCGACACCAGCCTCGAGCACTGGCCCGGGCAGGCGCCCCGCGCCTGGGAGTCGCTCGTGCTTCGCGCGCTGCCGCCGGCGCGCCCGGCGCTCCGGCGCGGGAGCTTCCTGGTGGGCAGCGGCATGAACCCGGGGGTGGTGAACGCGCTCGTGTTCGCGGGGATCGAGGCGTTCGCGCGCCGGGCCGGCGTCGCGCCCACGCCCGAGGCGCTGCGGCTGCACGCGGTGCTGTTCACCGAGGAGGACACCACGGTCGAGACGATGGGCGGGCCGCCTGCGGGGGCGTTCCCCATGACCTGGAGCCCGCTGCACTGCCTGGAGGAGCTGCTCCTCGACGACGCGATCGCCGTGCGGCGCGGGGAGCTCGTCCGCCTCGGCCACCGGCCCTGCGACGCGTGGTACCGCGCCCGCTGCGGGGACCGGGTGGTGGAGGGGTTCGTGGTCCCGCACGAGGAGGTGCTCACGCTGGCGGAGCGCCTGCCGGGGCAGGAGCTGGCGTTCGTGTACCGGCTCCCGCCCGCCGCCCGCGCGGCGCTCGCGGCGGCGCCGCACCGGGTTCGCCCTGCCGCCTGGCCGCTCCACCGCATGTACCCGCCGCACCGCACCGCGCTCCGGGGCCGCGATCGCGTGGGCGTGCTCCTGTGCAGCCTCCGGTTCGGAGAGCTCTGGCTCGGCTACGACGTGGACGCGGTCGCCGCCGGGCGCCTCGCCACCAGCGCGACCCAGCTCCCGGTGGCCGCCGGCGTGGCGGCGGGCTGGGCGCAGCTCGGCCGCCGCCGCGGGCTCCACTTCGTGGAGGACCTCGACTGGCGCGAGCACCTGGCGCGGGTGGACGCGCTGCTGGGCCGGGCCCTCGTGGTCCACGACCCGCACGCGCCGCCGCGCACGCTCGAGGAGCGGCGCGCGGCCGCGGCACCGGCGGAGGTGGCGGCGCTCCCCGCCTGACCGGCGCGGCCGGTGGGGCCGGGCGAACGCGGCGCCTGCGGCGACCGGCCCCGCCGCGTGCGGTTGACTTCCCCGCGCGCGTGGCCGACAACGGGATCCTCGTGATCGGAACCCTCGCCCAGCGCTCCTCCGCCCGCCTCGCGGCGTCACCGGCCCTCCGGCCGGCGGCGACCGCGTGCGCCCCGGCGCCGGCCTGTCTTGGTTCCCGCGTCCTGGCGCAGCGCGCGTAGCGCCGCCGGGACGCAGCCTCGCACGTCAGGCCCCGCACCACCCCAGCGTCCACCCGCGCCGGGGGCGCGCGCGCACGCGCGCCGCCCGGAGAGAGGAGCTCCACGTCATGAAGCGCGTGACCATCCGGGATCTGCACTGGCTCATCGGGCCGCAGGAGCCCCCTTGCCTCTCGGTGTACCTCACGCTCGACGCCGAGTGGCCGGGCGGGCCGGAGGACTGCCGCCGCCTGAACGCGCTGCTCGAGGAGGCGGCGCGGCGCCTGTCGGCGTCGCACCCGCGCGACGAGGTGAACGCGCTGCTGAAGCCGATGGTCCGCGGGCTCGAGCGCGGCTGGCCCCCGCGCGCCCGCGCCCTGGCGCTGCTGCGCTCGCACGAGGTCAACCTCGCGTTCGAGCTGCCGTTCGAGGTGCCGGCGCTCGCGATCGTGGCGGACGCGTTCCACACCAAGCCGCTCCTGCGCGACGCGGACCGCAGCCGCTTCTTCGTGCTGCGGCTCCTCGGCGGCGGGACGGCCGAGCTGCTGGAGGGCACGCCGGAGGCGCTCGCCGAGGTGGAGCCCTCCCGCACGCCTCGCGCGCTGCGCGCCGCGCTCGCGGGCGAGGTGCGCGAGGACGAGGTGGCCGTGCGGCCGCTCCGGCTGGTGGCCGGGCGCGAGGGGGAGGCGCGCCTGCGGCGGCGGTTCCGCGCGCTCGACGACGCGCTCTGCGCGTTCCTCGACGACCGCGGCACGCCGCTGGTGCTGGCCGGCGTGGCGGAGCACCACGCGCCGTTCCGCGCGGTGAGCGCCTACCCGCACCTGCTCGACGACGGGATCGAGGAGGAGGTGGCGGACCTCGAGGCGCTGCACGCGCGCGCGTGGGGCCTGGTGCGCGCGCACCACGAGGAGGTGGAGCAGCTCGCCGCCTCGCAGTTCGTGAGCGCGTCGCTCCGGGGCGAGGCGAGCGACCGGCTCGACGAGATCGCCGCGGCCGCCGCCGACGGCCGGGTGGGGCTGCTGCTCCACCGCGAGGGCGCCCACGTGCCGGGCCGGGTGGACCCGCGCAGCGGCGCCTGCGCGCTCGCGCCCGGTCGCGAGCCCCGCGCCGGGGCCGACGTCATCGACGCGCTCTGCGACCTCACGCTGCTGCGCGGCGGCGACGTGGTCGAGGTGCACCCGAGCCGCATGCCCAGCGACTCCCCCATCGCCGCGGTGTTCTGGAGCTGAGCCGATCGCCCCCGCCGACCCCGACCGGACAGGAGGTGCACATGTTCACGGAGCTGCGGCTCGAGCGCAGGCTCGAGCTGCTCGATCTGGAGGAGCGCAGGCTCCTCACCCGCGCGGCGCTCGGTGCGGCCGCGGCGGTGGCGCTCGCCGTCGCGGGCGTGGTGGGCGCGGCCAGCCTGGGCGCGTCCGGCGCGACCGCGCTCTCGCAGGCGCTCGCCACCGCGCCGCTGCCGCTGGCGGCGCTGGTGGGCGCCTGGGCCTACGGGCAGCGGCGCCGCGCCGGCGAGCTCCGCGAGCGCCGGGCCGAGGCGCGCACGGCGCTCGAGGCGGGGCCGGACGACGAGCTGCTCGACGAGCCGGGACCGGCGGGGCGGGTCTCGCCGGCCGACCTCATCGCCCTGGAGCGGCTGATGCGCACGTTCTACGAGGCGGCCTCGGGCGCGCCCGCCGAGAAGCGCTGGGGCCGGTTCACCGCGCTGTTCGCCCCCGGGGCGCTCGTGGAGACCGGGCGCGGCGGGCCGTCCGACCCGGGCCTGCCGGTGGACCGGTACGTGGCGCTGGCGCGGCTGGAGGGGCGCGAGGTGTGGCTCCGCGAGGTGGAGCGCACGCTGCACCTCCTCGGCGACGTCGCGGTGGCGCTGAGCGCGTTCGAGGCGCACGAGCCGGACGCTCCCGCGCCGACGCGCGGCGTGAACGTGCTGCGGCTGCGGAAGGTGCGCGGCGCGTGGGAGGTGGAGGGGGTCACCTCGCGGCCGCTGGAGCGGGCCGTCACGCTGCGGCGCACGCTGGCGCCGTCCTCCGGCCCGCGGCCGCCGCCCCCGCGCGCCGCCTGACGGCGGCCGGTGGGCGCGAGAGGGACCGTCGCGTCAGGTGACGCCCCACGGCGCCGAGAGCCCGCCGGTCGCCTCCAGCCAGTCCGCCACCCGGTCGGCCGCGCCCGCCACGTCGCCGTCGGTGACGTCCAGCTCGAGCCAGGGCAGCGACGACTCGCGCACCAGCCGGCGGAACAGGTCCTGCTCGCGCACGAACGCGTCGAGGTCGTCGTACTGCGAGGGCTTGCCGGAGATCTTCAGCCGCTCGGCGCGCGCCGCCGCGAAGGTGTCCGGCCGGCGCACGCACAGCACGTGGCGGAAGCCGAGCACCCGCAGGCGCGGATCGAGCCAGGAGAAGTCCGGGTCGCGGCGGCCGGCCTGGAGCTGGTACGCGCGGGTGGAGACGTGGAAGCGGTCCACGATCCACGAGTAGTACCGGTTCAGCTCGAACAGCCGGGCCCAGGTGGCATACGTCTCCATCGCCTGAGCCTCCTCCTCCGGCGCGTAGTTGATGGGCCCGCGCCCCCAGGGCACGTCGGTGAACGCGCACCACTCCGCCGACACGAGCGGCGAGTGGTAGCGGTACTTGCGCGGGCCCACGATGCGCGGATGCTCGTTCAGCGCGAACGCGAGGTCGGTCTTGTGCGTGAGGCGGGTGCCCTCGAGGATGATCTTCGGCGTGAGCTTCGCGCCCATGCGGCCTCCTTGCGCCGCGCAGGATAGCGCCGTCCTCGCGCGCCACCGCCCGCCGCCTGGGGCGTGCGCCGGGATCGATCCCCCGGGCGCGGGGCGTCGCCGTCGCGCCCGCACGCCTGCGCCCATTTCGACCGCAGGTGATCGCCGCGCGGCGCGCTAGAGTCTCGGCTCCGGCGCCCTGGCGCGCCCCCGGAGGCCGCATGACCCCGTCCCGCCGCCCCGCCGCGCTCCTCGCCGCCGCCCTCGCCGCGCTCGCCTGCGCGCACGCGCCCGCCGGATCTTCCGGCGCCGGCCCGGCCCGGGCCACCACTGCCCCGGCCGCGCCGTGGTGGAAGGGCGCGGTCTTCTACGAGGTGTTCGTGCGCAGCTTCGCGGACTCCGACGGCGACGGGAAGGGCGATCTCCGCGGCCTCACCGCGAGGCTCGACTACCTGAACGACGGCGATCCGGCCACCGCCACCGACCTCGGCGTGGACGCGATCTGGCTCATGCCGGTGTTCGCCTCGCCCAGCTACCACGGCTACGACGTCACCGATTACCTGAAGGTCAACCCCGACTACGGCACCGAGGCCGACCTCGACCGGTTCATCGCGGAGGCGCACCGGCGCGGCGTCCGGGTGGTCCTCGACCTCGTCCTCAACCACACCTCCGACCAGCACCCGTGGTTCCGCGAGTCGGCCTCCTCGCGCACCTCGCCGCGCCGCGACTGGTACGTGTGGCGCGCGGACGATCCCGGCTGGACGCAGCCGTGGAACCCATCGCAGGCCGCCTGGTACCGCCGCGGCGGCGAGTGGTACTACGCGATCTTCTGGAGCGGGATGCCGGACCTGAACTACCGGAACCCGGCCGTGCGCGAGGAGGCGAAGCGGATCGCGGCGCACTGGCTGGGGAAGGGCGTGGACGGGTTCCGCCTCGACGCCATCCGCCACCTCATCGAGACCGGGCCGGGCGCGGGCCAGTCGGGCTCGCCGGAGAACCACGTCTTCCTCCGCGAGCTCGCGGCGGCGGTGCGGGCCGCGAAGCCGGACGCGGTGCTGGTGGGCGAGGTCTGGTCGGAGACCGACGACATCGCGCGGTACTACGGGGACGGGAAGGACGAGCTGCAGCTCCTGTTCGACTTCCCGCTCGCGAAGGCGATCGTGGAGGGCGTGGACGCGGGCGACGGCGGCTTCACCGCGCACGTGCTCCGCGAGGTCGCCGCGGCGTACCCGCCCGGCGCGGTGGACGCGCCGTTCCTCACCAACCACGACCAGTTCCGGGTGGCGACGCAGCTCGCGAACGACGCCGGGAAGCTGCGGCTCGCGGCGGCGATCCTGCTCACGCTCCCGGGCGCGCCGTTCGTCTACTACGGCGAGGAGCTGGGGATGCAGAACGGCCCAGGCCGCGAGGACGAGTGGAAGCGGACGCCCATGCCCTGGGACCGCTCGGAGCAGGGCGGGTTCACGATGGGTGACCCGTGGATGCCGCTCGGGCCGGGGCACGAGAGCGCGAACGTGGCGGTCGAGTCGGGCGATCCGGCGTCGCTGCTGTCGAGGTACCGGGCGCTCGTGCGGGCGCGGAAGGGGTCGGCGGCGCTCGCGCGCGGGGACGCGGTGCCGCTGTCCACGCCGGGTTCCGCGCTCGCGTACCTGCGGCGCGCCGAGGGGGAGACCGTGCTGGTGGTGCACAACATGGGGGCGGCGCCGCTCGAGGTCGGGGGGCTGGAGGCGCCCGGTGCGGTTGCGGAGGCGGTGTTCGTGGATCCTGGGGCGGCGCTGGTGCGCGAGCCGGGCGGGTGGCGGGTGACGCTGCCGGCGCGGGCGAGCGGGGTTTGGAGGGTGAGGTAGGGGGGCTGGCGATCCCTCTCCTGTGACGTTGCCGAGATGCGGCCGCGGTGCCTTTGCACCGCTCGTGGTGAGCTGGTCGAACCACGAGCGGGAGGTGCATTGGCGTCGCTCGTGGTGAGCTCGTCGAACCACGAGCAGTAGGGGGGGGCGGCGAGAGGAGCTAGAGGTCGGGCAGGGGCTCGTGGGGCGGGCCCGGCTGACCGGGACCGGCGACGCGCGGATCGGCTTGCGAGAGGCCTGAGGGGGAGGCGTGGCTGGCTTCCGCTCGCCGCGGCCCGCGCTTCTCCGCTCATGGTGAGCCCTGTCGAGCCATGAGCAGAACGCTCGGGCTTCGTCACGGTGAGTGACTGCCTGCTTGCGACCCAACGGGAACGCTGTTCGTCGTTGACGACGTTTCACCGTGAGGCGACCGGCGCGGCGCCGGTCGCTCGGGAAGACCATCCTGGAGCAGCTGCGGCGGCGTGGCGAGGACGCGGAGGTCGGTGGCGCGTTCGCGACGGTGGCCCGTGCTTCTCGCGTCCGACGCCGAATGCGTGCGATCGGAGAGGGCTCGAGAACGCGTGAGAGAGTATCCGCATGGACACTGCGCGTGAACTCTCCGACCGCCTCGCCACCCTCCTCCGCCGCGAGCACGGTGCGCTCGCGGAGTTCCTCGTCGCGCTCGCAGACTTCGACGCGCGGCGAGCCTGGGCGGAGCTGGGGTATGCCTCGCTCTTCCACTACCTGCACCGGGAGCTTCGGCTCTCGAAGGGCTCCGCGCAGTACCGCAAGGTGGCGGCGGAGCTCATCCAGGCGGTGCCGGCCGTGGTCGAGCCGCTGCGGGACGGGCGGCTCTGCTTCACCACGATCATCGAGGTGGCGCGGGTGGTGAACCCCGTGAACTGGCAGGAGGTGCTGCCGAGGTTCTACGGGCTGTCCCGCCATGAGGCGGCGGAGGTGGTCGCGGCGCTGCAGCCGCATCCGGCGCCGCCGGTGCGGACGGTGCTCACGGCCATCCCCCGGCCGCCGCCTGGTTCAACTGTTGAACTGACCATCCCTGCTGTGACGCCTGGTTCGACTGTTGAACTCGTGCTCCCGCGGGGGACATCTGGTTCAACTGTTGAACCGGTCCCTGTGGCGCCCCCGTCTCGGATCGCGGAGCTCACGCCGCTCACGGCGACGCTTCAGCGGCTTCACGTCACGGTAAGTGAACGTTTCGCGCGCAAGCTGGAGCGGCTCCGCGATCTCCGTCCGGACCTCTCGGACGACGCGCTCCTCGAGGCGGCGGTGGACCTCCTCCTCGCCAGGGCGGAGAAGCGCAAGAGCGGGCACTCGGACCGGCCGCTGGCTACGGCCCGGCCCTCTCGCGATCCGGACCACGTCCCGGCCCACGTCCGCCGCGAGGTCTGGGAGCGGGACGGCGGGCGGTGCACCTTCCTCCTTCCCTCCGGCGAGCCGTGTGGCTCCACGCACCAGCTCGAGCTCGACCACGTCGTGCCGCGGGCGTGCGGCGGCGCCTCCACGGTCGAGAACCTCCGCATCCGCTGCAGGGGCCACAACCTCGAGGAGGCGCGGCGCGTGTTCGGTGACCAGCTCATGGACGCGTACGCGGGGAGACGCTGCGGTGGCTCGGCCTGAGGCGCCCGCCCGCCCGGGTGGACACCCGCGGGCGCGCGTGCTGTCATGCGCGCGCCATGGGTGGCATGGGTCGCACCGAGCTGTTCCTCGTCGTCCTGCTCGCGCTCGCCGTCGTCGGCGTGGCGTGGTTCCTGCGCACTGGCGCCTGGAAGCGCGGGCGGATCGGCATCGTCGCCGCGGGGGTGCTGGTGGGGCTGTTGCTGCTCACGCGCCGCGTGGGATGGGGCGAGCTGGCGGTGGTGCTGGTGCTGGCGGGGATCCCCTTCTTCCTGCTCGCGCCGCGGCGGCGCTGAGCGCTGGCGAGGCTAGCGCCCGGTGCACGTGCCGTAGGGCGCGGCGAGCATCATCAGCTTGCCGGACAGCCGGTCCACGAACATCTGGTACCCCGTCTCGCAGCCAGGCGTCATCTCGAGGTACATGCCGGGGGACTGCGGCGTGCAGCTCGCATCGGCCTGGACGCCGTACTGCAGCACGAACGTCTCTCCGCCCGGGAGCGGGACCGCGGTCTCGGCCAGCACCTCGAACGCCTCTGGATCCGTGCACGGGGTCCACTGGTACAGCGTGGCGGTCTGCTCGCGGTCCCCCAGGACCCAGGATTCGAGCCACAGGTACCGCTCGGACATCGGCGGCCCCGCCACGCGCTCGTCGAAGGCCACGATCTCGGCCCGGCCCTCCGGCCCGAGGCCCGCGAAGTAGGCGTCGATCCAGTCGAGACCGGTGGTGCCTCCTTGCAGCGTGCGCACCGGAACCGAGAGTCCCTGGTACGCGTCGTCGGGCCGCGCCGGATCGGGCCCCGGCCTGGAGGTCCAGTGCACGATCTTCTCACCCGCGGCAGTCGTGTCGATCGTCACGGCGGCGTTCACCCAGAGCTGGATGACGTCCGTTGCCGGGTCCGAGATGTCCACGGGGTCGAGCTCGAAGGCGCCGGAGGCCGTGGGGGGCGTCCGCAGCACCGTGCCGGTGACGCGCTCCATGTACAGCGGGTCCACGCTGCCCACGCGCGCCACTCGTTCGCCACCGTCCGACGTCCGGATCGCCGCGCGGACGTTCACGCCGGGAGCGGTGTCGGAGTAACGCCCGAGCGCGGGGATCCAGGCGCGGCCGATGTAGAAGGTGCTGCCGGCCCCGAACGGCTGGTACTGGACGTCGGTGACCACGTACGGTACGGCCACCGACTGCGTGTCGACGACCTCCCACTCGGCACAGCCGCAAGAGCCGCCGGTGCGCTCGGCGCGGAGGCAGCCGGCGGGGACCTCGCAGGCGGCCTGGCCACCGCAGCCGGAGAGGACGGGCGGGAGGACCGCGAGCAGGGCGACAGCGAGGACCGGGAGCGCGCGCATCGTGGGCACCTTTCAGGGCGGGGCGTGCCCGCATCGAAGGCGATGATAGTGCGAACGTACGCAGCGTGAGAACACCCAAAGAGAAACGGCCGGGTCGCCCCGGCCGTTCCCCTGCGTCGATCCGTCGCGCGGCTACTTCTTCATCGCCTTCTCGGCGTCCGCCTTCGACAGGTAGACCTTGCAGTCGCCGGAGACGACCCAGGCCTCCTTGGAGTCCTTGATCATCCAGAACATGTCCTTGTTGCACTGATCCTTCTTGTCGCCCTTGTGGATGATGTAGTTCACCCGGCCGTTCTCGAACTCGGCCGCCGGGATGGTCCAGAAGACGCCGAAGTCGTCCTTGCCGGCCGGCTGCATGGGCTTGAACCAGGTCACACCCTTCAGCGGGCGGTCGGACATCTGCTTCGCCGCCCACTCGTCCGACGCCTCGGACTTGGCCTGGAAGCTCTCCCAGCTGTGGAGCGCCCAGCCGTCGTAGCTGCCGTCGGCGCGGTGGTAGTGGAGCGTGACGTTGTCACCCGCGGCCGCCGCCTTCTCCTCGGCCGCCGCCGGCCCCGCGAACCCCATCACGGCGGCGATCAGGCCGGCCGCGAGCACCTCGAAGATACGCTTCATGACGGTTCCCTCCTGCACTCACTGTAATCCGCGATGCCGGTGAGGCCGGGGGAACCTGCCCCCCGGCCCCGCCGGTGATGCGCCTCGGCTAGAACCAGGTTTCCACCTGGGCGCCGAAGGTGAGGCCGTGCCGCTGGTCGCCGTAGACCGACGCCGGCCCGTTGCCATTCGGGCCCGCGAAGAACACGACGCTGTTGTAGTTCTGCAGATAGTTCGCCTCGGCCTTGTTCCACATGGCGTAGGTCGCGAACAGGCGCAGCTCGGGGCGGGTGAAGAAGGAACCGCCGGGGCTGGGGAGCGGAGCGATGGTCGGGGCGATGGTGAACTTCCACAGGTCGCCGCGATCCTTGTTCGGGATGCCGCGTCCCGTGTCCACGTTCTTCGGCTTGAAGCCCTGGTAGCCGATCTCGGCCTGAAGCTTGAAGTAGTCCATCACGTTCCAGACGGGACGGACGCCCGCGGAGAGCGATCGGAAGCTCTCGTAGATGCCGGTGTTGTTGTCACCGAACTGCTGGCTCGAGTCCTCGTAGACCACGGCGAGCATGCCCGAGAACCGGTCGTTCGGCTGCGCCACGAGCTGCTCCACGATGCGCCAGTGCTTCGCAGAGTCGGTGAGCTGCGGCTCCGGCATGCGCGACAGCGGCGCGATGGTGCCCTGGCCCCACTGGAACGCGAGCTTGTTGAAGCCGCCCAGCAGACCGGACTGCACGTGCTGCACGGTGAACATCGGACTGACCTGCTGCGACTTCGTGTCCGTGCCGACGGCGCTGTTCTTGCCGCTCAGGATGTTGAGATCGACGCCGACCTCGAGGCTGCCGCCACCAAAGAACGGGATGCCGTACACGCGGATGTCCGGGCGCCACACCGAGAGCTTGTCGCTGCCGGTGTAGCCGGTGCCCCACCCGCCTTTGCTCTGGAACACGGCGACGGCCAGCTTGCCGAAGCCGCCGAGGTCGATCTCGTCGACGCCGACGCCGGGGCCGGAGGGATCCCAGTAGTAGAAGTCGAGGATGTGCACGTCATTGCGGTGGTAGTACCGGCTGCCGGCCCAGACGCTCGCGCCGCCCAGGAACGGGATGCCCTTCGCCTCGACATAGTTCTGGCGGAGGAGGAAGTCGGTGCCGGAAATCCGGCGCGCCGCCGGGAACCAGTTGCCGTCATTGTCCGGGATCC
The DNA here is from genome assembly GCF_000020805.1 of Anaeromyxobacter sp. K. Taxonomy (NCBI): domain Bacteria; kingdom Pseudomonadati; phylum Myxococcota; class Myxococcia; order Myxococcales; family Anaeromyxobacteraceae; genus Anaeromyxobacter; species Anaeromyxobacter sp. K. The sequence continues at coordinate 4,803,919 of NC_011145.1, forward strand.
ACTTGTCGACGCCGTTCAGGTACTCGGCGTCCCGCATGCCGCCGGTCTTGTAGGCGAGCATGCCGACGTAGCTGAACTGCACACCGCTGCGATCCTTGTACAGCACCTGCGAGAACTCGAGCTCGCCGTAGGTCTCGCACTCGTTGCCGAGGCGGAACTTGTAGCTGAGCGGCGCAGTCGCGAAGCAGACCTGGTTGCCGCTCTTGTCGTTCCCGCCGATGCCGCTGCGCAGGTACCCGTGAAGCTCGACCGCCTGCGCCGGGACCGCCGTGAAGGCGATCGCCGCCGCGAGGATGCCGACCAACGTCTTTCTGGCGTTCATGTGATCTCCCTGGTGATGCTCCCGTGCTGCTCCAGCGGGCCGTGCCGGCCCCGCCCTCCTCCCACTCGCTGCCGCCTTCCCTCCCCCGCTACTTGCGGACCAGCTTCAGCGTGGCCGGCTTCTTCACCGTGCCGTCCGCGTTGCACTCGTAGGCGAGCATCTCGTGCTGCGCCGCGATCTCCGACTTGTCCCCCACCGCCTTGCCCGCGAGCACGTCGATCACGTGCGGATCGCAGTCGGTGTCGGTGCCGCCGCCGAAGCGGTGCTGGCCCTCGTACTCGTTCACCTTGCGGGTGAGCAGGTCGGTCTTGTCCGGGAAGCCCTCGTTCGACTGCATCAGGACCTGGTAGCCCCACTTCGCGATGGAGCCCTCGCCCAGGTCCTTCTTGCTCACCGTGCCGGTGATGGTGCGGCCCTTCCCGACGGTCTCGTCGGGCACCACGATGGCGGCGAGCAGGTCGGCCGCCTTCTGCTTCGCCTCCGAGCGCACGCGGCCCGCCGGCTGCGGCGAGAGGATCACCACCTTGTTCCAGGCGGAGTCCTTGGCGAACTCGACGTTGGTGCCGGGCAGCCCCTTGGTGAAGCTCGGGCCCTTGCCGGTCTGGACGTGGATGAAGGCCATCTGCACCGAGAAGTTCGCCGGCGCCGGCATCCCCCACGGATCCTCGAGGTCGGAGTTCACCGTGATCTCGAAGGTGACCTTGTCGCCCTTCTCCGTGACCTTGAGCTGCGTGAGGTCGAACGAGCCCGCCTTGTAGACGGGGTCGGTCGGGTAGACGTACTTGCCGGGCCCGTTGTCGTCGCCGACCGGATCCTTGAACACGACCTCCTGCGCCGCGGCGGTGGTGGCCGCGAGGGCGGCGAGCGCTGCCAGCACGAGACGGTGGAACATGGTTCGACTCCTCCGAGTGCCGCGGGACGCGGCGTGGTTCAGCCCTTCACGCTGCCGGCGGTGAGGCCGGACACGAGGTACTTCTGGAGGTACAGGAACAGCACCACGACCGGGATCGACACGATGATCGAGCCGGCCGCGAAGTACCCCCACTGCTGCGAGAACCCGCCGACGAAGAAGCGCAGGCCGACGGGGGCCGTGTACATCTCCTCCTTGTCCATGAACGTGGCGGCGAGGATGAACTCGTTCCACGCGGTCATGAACGAGAACAGCGCGGTGATGGCGATGGCCGGCTTCGCGAGCGGCACCACCACCGTCCAGAAGACCCGCGCCGGGCCGGCGCCCTCGATGATGGCCGCCTCCTCCAGCTCGCGCGGGATGGTGTCGAAGTAGCCCTTCAGCATCCACACGCAGAACGGGATGGCGGTGGTGGCGTAGGTGAGCACCAGCCCGATGCGCGTCGAGCCGAGCCCCAGCCACTTCACGATGATGATGTAGAGCGGGATGAGCATCAGCGTGCCGGGGAACATCTGCGACACGAGGAACGACATCATCCCGGTGCGCCGCCCGGGGAAGCGGAAGCGCGAGAACGCGTAGGCGGCGGTGGACGCGAGGAACACGCCCAGCACGGTGGTCGCCGCCGACACGATCACGCTGTTCAGCATCCAGCGCCCGAACGGCTGGTCGCGGAACACCGCGGTGAAGTTCGCCGCGCTGAAGCGCTCCGGCCACGGCATCACCGCGCGGAGCAGGTCGAGCTTCCCGGGCTCCGCCGGCAGCGACGCGAGCGCCAGGCTCTGCCCGCCGGAGAGCGCGATGCTGATCACCCAGAGCAGCGGGTAGACGGTGACGAGCACCATTCCCACCAGCACGGCGTGCAGGACCCAGTGCGGGATCCGCTCCTCGCGGCGCGACGCCATCAGATCCCCTCCGTGGCGCGCGTGACCCGGTTCTGGAACACGCCGTAGGCGAGCAGGATGAGGAAGATGACGGTCGAGTACGCGGCGGCGTAGCCGTAGCGGTACTGCTGGAACGCGTACTTGTACGCTTGGGTGATGAGGATCTCGGTGGTGCCGTTCGGCTCGCCGCCCGTGACGAGGAAGATGATGTTGAACATGTTGAAGGTCCACACCACCGAGAGGATCACGGCGGGGACCAGCGCGGGCTTCAGCGACGGGAGCGTGATGGCCTTGAACTGCTGCCAGCGCGTGGCGCCGTCCACCCGCGCGGCCTCGTAGAGATCGGCCGGGATCGACTGCAGGGCGCCGAGCGAGACCACCATCATGAACGGGAAGGAGAGCCAGCCGTTCGTGGCGAGCGCGGTGAGGTAGGACGTGAACGGGTGATCGAACCAGGAGATCGGGTCGAGCCCGAACAGCATCCGCGCGTAGTTCACGACCCCGAACTGCCGGTGGAACATGCCGCGCCAGATGAGCGCGGTGATGTAGTTCGGCATGGCCCAGGGCAGGATGAGCAGCACGCGGTAGATCGGCCGGAACGCGAGCCCCCGGGTGTTGAGGATGAGCGCCAGCACCAGGCCCAGCGAGACGCCGATGGCGACGTTCGTGACCGTCCAGATGACGTTGAACGCGAGCGTCCAGTAGAAGGACGGGCTGCCGTCGGGCATCCGGAACGCGAAGGTCCGCAGGATGTCCACGTAGTTCTGCAGGCCCACCCAGAGCTCGGTGAGCGGCGCGCTGGTGTTGTAGATGGTCTGCCCGGTGAACGAGAGCACCACCCCGTACAGGAACGGGAAGAACACCAGCACCAGCATCCCGATCATCGCCGGCACGGCGTAGGCGTAGGCCACCCGGTGCCGGCGGAGCGCCGCCCCCGTGCGGCTCGCCGCGCCGAGCGCCACGAACAGCAGCAGCGCGAGCCCGACCGCCGCCGCCAGCCCGAGCGCCCGGACGCCCTCGCCCCCCCCGCCCGCGAGCCGCAGCGCCCAGGCCGCGAACCCGCCCACGCCGGCCGCGTAGAGCCCGAGCGCCGCCGCGAGCGCCGGTCCGCGGCGGGCCGCGGCGCGCCGGAGCGGCAGGAGCGCGAGCAGCGGCAGCGCCACCGCGGCGAGCGCGGCCGGCACGCCGGGCGCGGCCGGCGGGGGCTTCGCGGGCCGGTCCACCTCCACCGCGCCCACCACCGCGCCGTCCTTCCGCACCGGCGCCCCGAGCGCGTACCGGCCCTCCAGCCGCTCCACCTCGACCTCGGCGCGCGCGAAGCCCTGCTCCGCGTTCTCCATCACGACGCCGCGGAGGCGCTGGGCCTGGTCGTACGCCCACTTCTCGTCGCGCTGGAGCCGGCGCGGCGCCGCGCGCTCGCCCACGTCGCGCGGATCGGTCGAGCCCTCCAGGCGCGCGCCGGAGACGATCACCAGGCGCGCCACCGTCCCGGCCGGCTGGTCCGCCTGCCAGGCGGCGAGCGCGGCGCGGGCCCCGTCGCCCTCGCCCCCGGCCTGCTCGACCGCCTTCGCGAGCCGCGTGACCGCCCCCACCGCCTCCGCCCTGGCCCGCTCCTCGTACCCGCCGGCCGACGCCGCGCGGAGCCACGCCCAGGAGAGCGCGACCGCGACGGCGAGGCCGGCGGCGAGGGCCGCGAGCGCGCGGGGCCAGTGGGAGGCGGGCCGGGTCACTTGCTCTTGCGCAGCTTCGCGACGTCCTCGGTGACCTTGGCCTGCGCCTTGGCGAGCGCGGCCTTCGCGTCGCCGCCGCGGGTGATGGCGCCCATGGCGGTGGTGGCGGGGGACCAGACCATCGTCATCTCGGGCAGGTTCGGCATAGGCACCGCCACGTCCACCTGCTTCTTGAACGCGGCCAGCACCGGATCGGAGGCCACCTTCGCGTCCGCGTAGACCTTCGCGTTGGCGGGGCTCTGCCGGCCCTCGAGCGCCATGATCCGCGCGGCGTCCACGTCGGTGGCGAACTTCACGAAGTCGAAGGCGGCGTCCTTGTTCTTCGAGGGCGCGGCCACGTAGACGCCCTCCACCGTGGTCCACGGGCGCATGGGCTTGCCGCCGGCCTCGGTGAGCGACGGCAGCGTGGTGACGGCCCAGTCGATGCCCGGGGCGATCTCGCCCAGGAACCAGTTGCCGGAGAACACCATCGCGGCCTTGCCCTCGTTGAACAGCGAGGTGATGAGCGCGGTGGACGGCTCCGTCGGCATGAAGCCGGCCTTGATCCAGGCCTGCAGGAGCTGCGCGGCCTTCACGTTCTCGGGGGCGTCCAGCACCGGCTTCCCGGCGTCGAACACCCGGCCGCCGAACGCGTTCTGGAGGGCCGCGTGGTAGTAGTAGTCGGAGTAGGAGTACGCGAGGCCGAACCGGCCCGCGCCGCGCGCGGTGAGCTTCTTCGCGAGCGCCTCCAGCTCGGCGCTGGTCCTCGGCGGCGCCTTCACCAGCTTCTTGTTGTAGACGAGCGCGATGCACTTGTAGTTGAGCGGGAGCCCCCACACGCCGCCGCGGTAGGTCATCGCCTCGAGCGTGGAGGGGATGAAGCGCGCCTTCAGCGCGTCGTCCATGAAGAAGTCGATCGACTCGACGGTGTTGCCCGCCTCGATCCACCCGCCCAGCCGGTCCTGCGCGAAGATGAAGACGTCCGGCCCCTTGCCGCGCGGCACCGCCGCGGAGATCTTGTCGGCGAACGCGTCGTAGGGGACGGCGAGCGTGGTCACCTTGTTCGGGTTGCCGGGGCGCGCGTTGTACGCGGCGGCGACCTTCTCGAAGGCGGCCTTCTCGGCGCCGCGGTAGGCGTGCCACACCACCACCTCCGCCGCGGAGGCGACGCCGGGGAGCAGCAGGGCGGCGAGCAGGGCGAGCAGCGAGCGGTTCCGCATGGTTCTCCTCCTCGCGCCGCCCTCACAGGCGGCGCTGGGTCTCGGCGTCGAACAGGTGCAGGTGGTCCAGCTCGACCTGGACCTCGAGCCGGTCCCCGATGCCGGGGATGGCGTGCGGCGCCTGGCGGAACACCACCGGGTCCTCGCCCGCGCGGGCGTGCACGATCACCTCGTCCCCGAGCGGCTCGGCGATGTCCACCGTGACCGGGATCCGCGCCGACTCCCCGCGCGGCGTCCGGCCCAGCTCGACGACGTTCTCGGGGCGGATGCCCACCGTCACCGCGGCGCCGCCGCGCGCCGCGGCCGCGGCGCGCAGGGCGGCCGGCACCGGCAGGGAGAAGCCCGCCGCCGCGATGCCGCCGCGCTCCAGCCGCGCCTTGAAGAAGTTCATGGGCGGGCTGCCGATGAAGGCGGCCACGAACAGGTTGGCGGGGCGCTCGTACAGCTCGAGCGGCGCGCCCACCTGCTGGAGCTTGCCGGCGTTGAGCACCGCGATGCGGTTGCCCATGGTCATCGCCTCGATCTGGTCGTGCGTGACGTAGATCGTGGTGACGCCGAGGCGCGCCTGGAGCTTCTTGATCTCCGCGCGCATCTGCACGCGCAGCTTCGCGTCGAGGTTCGAGAGCGGCTCGTCGAACAGGAACACCGAGGGCTTGCGCACGATGGCGCGGCCCAGCGCGACGCGCTGCCGCTGCCCCCCGGAGAGCTCCTTGGGCTTGCGGTGGAGCAGCGCGTCGATGCCGAGCACCTGCGCCGCCTCGGTGACCAGCCGGTCCACCTCGGCCTGCGGCGTCTTGCGGATGCGCAGGCCGAACTCGAGGTTCTCCCGCACGGTCATGTGCGGGTAGAGCGCGTAGCTCTGGAAGACCATCGCGATGTCGCGGTCCTTGGGCGGGACGTCGTTCACCACCCGGCCGCCGATGAGGATCTCGCCCCCGGAGACCTCCTCCAGCCCCGCGATCATCCGGAGCGCGGTGGACTTGCCGCAGCCGGACGGGCCGACGAGCACCATGAACTCGCCGTCGTGGATCTCGAGATCGAGCCCCTCGATGACCCGCGTCTCGCCGAACCGCTTCGCGAGATTCCTGAGGACGACCCCCGCCATGCCCCACCTCTCGGCCGCCTCGGCCCAGGCCCGTCCGATGGGCGCCCATGTCTAGACCGCCGCGCTCCGCGTGAGGGTCAGCCAGATGGGGCCTGCGGACAATGCGGCCAATGTACGCAAACCCCCATTTATGCGGAGTTAGCGACGAATCGCCGCGCCGGGTGCGGGCTTCGCCACCACCACCCGGGCCGCGCGACCCGGGAGCTCCAGGGCCATCCTGCCGTCGCCGACCGATATCGCACCGCCCTCCAGGGCGTCCTCCAGGTCCCGCCCCTCCCAGCCGGCGGGGACCGGGATCCGCAGGGAGAGAGGCGCGTTTCCCCGGTTCACCGCCACCACGACCGCGTCGTCCCCGTCCCTGCGCAGGAACACCAGGCCGTCACCGTCGGTCGAGAGGGGCGCGTGGGTTCCGCGGGACAGGGCGGGGTGCGCGCGACGCAGGGCGATCACCCGCTGGTAGAACGCGCGCATTGCCTCGTCGCGCGGCTTTCCGGCGCCGGGGAGCACGTCCCTTTGCCCCCAGGGCATGTCCGACCGATTGTCCGGCCACTCGCCGATGGGCCGCGCCACCTCCTCGCCGTAGTAGACGGTCGGGATCCCCACGGTGGTGAGCTGCAGCAGCGCGGCGAGGCGAAACAGCGCGCGGTCGCCCCCGAGCAGGTGCAGCGCGCCCGGCTGGTCGTGCGAGGAGAGGTACTGCGCGAGCAGGTGCCCGGCCCGGACCTTGTGGCGCGACGCGAGGTAGCGCTCGTAGGCGATGGTGCGGCCGCGGCCGAGCAGCCACCCGACCGTCGAGCCCTGGAAGCCGAAGTCGAGCCCGGCGTCGAGCGTGTCGGCGGCGAAGTACGGGTCGAGCGACTCGCGGTCGCCGCCCCACAGCTCGCCGAGCAGGAAGAAGCCGGGGACGAGCTCGGCGCGCACGCGCCGCCGGTGGAGCTCCCAGAAGTCCGGCTCGACGTGCTTCACCGTGTCGAGGCGGAAGCCGTCCACGCCCGAGCGCTTCGCCCACCCGAGCTGCGCCGCGAGCAGGAACTCGCGGACCTCGGGCAGCTCGGTCTTCCAGTCGGGCAGGCCGGCCAGGCAGCTCGTCAGGTCGTCGTCGCCGCAGTCGCCCACCACGTTGTTGCGCAGCCAGGGGCGCGTCCTGGGGTCGCGCAGGTAGGCGGTGTCGTAGCCGGCGTGGTTGTAGACGACGTCGAGCAGCACGCGGATGCCGCGCGCGTGGCAGGCGTTCACGAAGGCGGCGAGCTCGGCCTCGTCCCCGAAGCGCGGATCGAGGCGCGACAGGTCGTCCATCCAGTAGCCGTGGTAGGCCCAGTCCGGGAACCCGGCGCCGCTCACGTAGCCGGGGATGTTGCGCACCAGCGGGTTCACCCAGATCGCGGTCACGCCCAGCGCGGCGATCTCGTCGAGCTGCGCGGTGAGGCCGCGCAGGTCCCCGCCGTGGAACGTGCCCTTGCCGGCGAGGTCCACGTCGCGGTCGTTGCCGCGGTCGCCGTCGGCGAAGCGGTCCACCAGCACGAAGTAGAGGACCTCGTCCTGCCACGGGCGCGGCGGCAGCGGCCGCGGCGGCGCCTCGGCGAGCGCGGTGGCCGCGGCGGCGCCGGCGGGCGGGCCGGCCGGCGCGCGCGGCGCGCAGGCCGCGAGCGCGAGCGCCGCGAGGCACGGCGCGAGCGCGGCGAGGGGGGCACGGCGGCGACGTGGCGCGAGCGGCATGGGCGGCATCTTCCGCCCGCCGATCCAGCCCGTCAGCTTTCCCGTCGGGGTCCGGTCGCGCGGCGCGCTCCCGGGCTATCTCACCAGCGCCACCGAGCCCGCCGCCCCGGGGAGCAGCGTCACCGACTCGGCGAGCGAGATGAGGTGGAAGATGCCCTCGCGCCCGTCATAGGCGGCGGTGAGCTCCTGGCCGACCACCGCCTGCGGCCCCGAGGCGCTGCGGACCACCACCACCGCGCCGTCGTGGAGCCCGGGCGCCTTCACGATCCCGCCCTCGAACGCGGGGAGGAGCTGCTGGTAGGGCGTCAGCGAGGAGCCCGGGAACGGCCGGAACAGCTGGTAGAAGCGCGCCGGCGACACCGCCGCGGCGTAGGGCCCGTGGCGCCCCGCCGCGTCGAGCGCGGCCAGCGCCGCGAGCAGCGCGTCCGCGGCGCGGGCGGGATCGGCCCAGTCGCCCGCCGGCACCTCGACGAGACCGGGGTGCTCGAGCAGCCCGCGCACCCCCGCGCCCGCGTGCCCCTCGAACAGCAGGCGGTCCTCGGCGCGCGCGATCCGGCGCGCCGCCTCCGCCGCCTCGGTGAGCGCGAGCGGCTCGCCACGGCGCTGGAGCGCCTCGACCGCCCGCGCGCCCAGCCGGAACGTCCGGTGGAGCACGGGGAGCGGGCGGACGCTCGGCACGTGCACGTGCGTCTCGTCGCTCGCCTCCGGCTCGTCCTCGCCGGCGGCCGGCGCGTCCTCCGCCACCCCTGCGCGCGCGTCGAAGCCGAGCGGCCCGACGACCTTGAGGAGCCGCCGTCCGGCGCGCGCCTCGGCGGCCGCCGCCTCGACCGCCCCGTCGATCCGGTCCCACACCTGCTGCCCGAAGGGCGCGCCGTCGCGGTCCTGCCAGCTCATCGCCCGCCCTCCCGGCCCTCGCGCCCCTCGACGTCCGCCGCGCCGGACGCCTCCTCGGCCTCCTCCTCGCGCACGATCGGCCCGGCGTGGCCGGTGTGCATCCGCAGCATCCGCGCGAACACCACGTCGTGGCGGCGGATCCACTCCAGGATCATCATGGCGTGCTCCACCTCCTCGTCGCGGTTGTGCTGCAGGACGCGCTTGAGGTCCGGATCCGAGGCCGCGTCCACCCGCTGCTGGTACCAGTCGATCGCCTCCAGCTCCTCCTGCAGGGAGACGAGCGCCCGGTGGAGGTCCCTGGTCCGCGCCGAGAGCGCGTCCTCGCGCTCGTGGAAGCCCTGCGATGCACCGGCCATGTCGGAAGGGGTGCGCAGGCGCGCCGGGCGCGCCAAGCCCCCGCGCGAACCGTCGCTTCCGCGGCGGCGCGGTTCGTGGCATGGAAGCGTGGGTGGAGAGTCCCGCTTCCTTCCTCGAGCGCTGGCACTACGGCGGCCTGTTCGCGGTGATCCTGGCCGAGGAGGCGGGCGTCCCGCTGCCGCTCCCGGGCGACCTGTTCATCGCCGCCATGGGCTTCCTCGCCCACTCGCACCGCGCCGCCTTCCTGCCCACCGCGGCGGTGGTGACCTCGGCCACGGTGCTGGGCGCCACCGTGCTGTACCTCGTCTCGCGGCACGCCGGGCGGCCGCTGCTGCTCCGGGTGGCGCGGCGCTTCGGCTACACCGAGGCGCGCGAGGCCCGTCTCGAGGGCTGGCTCACCCGGCGCGGCGCGGCGGCGGTGGTGATCGGCCGGCTCATCCCCGGCCTGCGGATCGTGATGACGGTGGTCGCGGGCGCGCTCCGCTTGCGCCACGGCACCTTCGTCGCCGGCACGCTGGTGGCGGGCGCGCTCTGGGCGACGATCTACTTCTGGCTCGGGTGGGCGCTCGGCGCCGGCTACGAGCGGCTCGCGGGCGAGGTCCGCCTCGAGGCGGTCTGGCCCTGGGCGGCGGCGGCCGGGGTGCTCGCGGCGGGCGCGGTGCTCGCCTGGCGTGCGCGCCGGCGGGCCGCCGCGGCCGCCGAGGCGTCCGTCGAGAGCCCGCCCTCCGGGACCGCCGGCTGAGCGCGGTCCGGTGGGGCCCCCGTCGCGCCGCAGCCCCGGGCTGTCTAGGTTCGGTACGTGGAAGCCGCCGGCAACGTCGTTCGCAGGGTGATCCTGGTGGAGGACGATCCCGGGATGCGGGAGGCCATCCGCGCGCTGCTCGTGCGGGTTGGCTACCAGGTGGCGCCCGCGGTGGACGGCGCCGAGGCCTGGGAGCTGCTCGCGCGCGGGCCGCGGCCGGTCGCGGTGCTGGTGGACCTCTACACCCCGCGAATGACCGGCCACGACCTGGTGGCGCGCATCCGCCGGACGCCCCGCCTGGCGGTGGTCCCCATCATCGCCATGAGCGGCGAGCGCGCCTCGCGCGACCGCCCCGCGGCGGAGGCGTTCCTGGAGAAGCCGTTCTCCCGGGAGCAGCTCGAGTGGGCGCTCGAGCAGGTGGGCGCGGGCTGACCCGCGGCCGGGGCGGCCGCCCGGCCGGTCAGAGCGCGTGAATCCATCCCCGGACCGAGCCAGGCGGTCGAGACGCGAGCAGCGCGAGGCGCGACGACCGAGCATGCCCGAGGCATGTGAGGGAGGAGCAACGACGCGATGCGACGCGGATCGGCCGCCGCGGCGACGGGAGGGGATGGGTTCACGTGCTCTCAGGGCTGCGGCTGCGCGTCCGTCCCGCCGCGCGTCCCGTGATCGGAGGCCTGCGCCGTGGCCTGCGCCGCCGCCGCGCGGGCGCGCGACCGCTCCCGCCAGCGCATCGCGGCGGGCAGCGCCAGCAGCGCCGCGGCCAGGCACGCCACCTCGCCCAGCACCGCCAGCAGCCCGAACGAGATGAGCGCCTGGTTGCGCGCGATGAGCAGCGACGAGTAGCCGATGATGGTCGTGAGCGAGCAGAGCGCCACCGCGCCGCCGGTGGTCCGGACGATGTCCGCCACCGAGCCCGCGTGGTCCACCCGCCGGCGCTGGAAGATGTTGGTCGCGTAGTCCACGCCGATGCCGAACGTGATGGGCAGCGCGATGAAGTTCAGCATGTTGAGCCGGAGCTGGAGCGCGCCGGCGAGCCCCATGAACCAGAGCACGCCCACGCCCAGCGCGGCGAGCACGCCGAGCGCGTCGCCGAGCGAGCGCACCGAGCGGCGGCCCAGCCCGAACGCGATCAGCACCAGCGCCACCACCCCGAGGAGAGACAGCACGGTGGCGCGCGGCCCGTCGCGCTCGATGGCGTCGAGCACGTCCGCGAACACCAGGGTGGAGCTGGCCATGGGCAGGTCGGCGCGGGGCATCGGCACCGAGCGCAGCTCGCGCGCGAAGCGGCGCACGTCGAGCCCGTTCCACACGTCCATCCGGCCCGACGGGTACAGCAGCACCGGCGTGCCCACGCGCCCGTCCACCTCGGTGAGCTGGCGCCGGATCATGTCCGGCAGGTCCTTCGCGCCGAACGGGCGCAGCTCCTCGGGCGGCAGCACCTGCTCGATGGCGAGCCGCTTCTCGGGCGAGAGGAAGGAGAGGTTCTCGGGGGTGGCGAGCGCGCGCAGCTCCCGGATGAGCGGGAGCTTCGCCTCCTGGCCCTCCGGCACGAACGCGGCGATGGAGAGCACGTGGCCGAAGGTGGTGTCCGGCGTCGCGCGCATGTGCGCGTCGAGCGCGTTCGCGATGGCGCGCGCCTCGCCCTCGTCGCGGGCCAGGATGGCGGTGGGCGAGAGGTGGTCGCCGTGCAGCGCGTCCACCCGCTGGTCCCACCAGCCCGGCCCGCCGTCGGCGAGCGCCGACTGGTCGCGCAGGCGGCGGAAGTCGTGCTCGATCGGATCCCGCGACCAGCGGACCACCATCACCGCCGACGCGATCGAGAGCAGCACCGCCACCGTCACCATGCGGCGCGGCGCGCGCTCCACGATGGCCGAGATCGCGTAGGTGAAGATCGGGCGGGCCGGGCGCTGCCCCTGCCGCGGGATGGGCGCGCGGCGCTCCCACGCGAGCACCAGCGCCGGGGTGACCGCGTAGGCGGAGAGCCAGGAGAACGCCATGCCCAGCCCGCCGATCAGGCCGAACTGGTTGAAGCCGCGGAAGTCGGTGGAGAGCAGCGACGCGTAGGACACCCCGGCGGCGAGCGCGGCGGTGAGCGTGGCGAGCCAGGTGTTGGCGAGCGCCGTGACCATGGCGGGCCGGGGCTCCTGCCCGCGCCGGCGGTCCTCCAGGTAGCGCGCGAACAGGATCAGCCCGACGTTGATCCCGTTGCCCACCACGATGGAGCCGAGGAAGGCGGTGTTGGAGTTGAGGTGGCCGACGAAGATCTCGGCCAGCCCGAACGTCGCGAACGTGCCGACGAGGAGCGGCGCGCCCACCGCGAAGACGGCCTTCCAGGTGCGGTTGTAGACGACCACCGAGGCGGCCACCGCGAGCAGCACCAGGATGGTGGCCCACACCAGGTCCTCGGCCAGAGCGTCGTGCTCGAGGATGTTGTTGGCCACGTACCCGCCGTAGCCCACCTCGATGCCGGCCTTCTCGGGCTCGAGCCGGCGGACGGTGTCCTTCACCACCCGCTCCAGCGCCACCACGTCGCGGTAGTCGTCCGGTGGCGCGTCGAGCCGGATCACCATGGCGAGCGCGGTCATGGTCTCGCCGGGCGCGTGCCCGGGGACCTCGCCCATGACGTAGCCGCTCGGGAACTTGCCGAGCAGCCCCTTCCGCTCACCGGCGATCCGGTCGACCAGCCCCTCCACGTCCGGGGCCGGCCCCTCGGCCTTCCCCGCCTGCCGGGCCCGCTCCCACGCCACCCGCGCGCCGAGCGTGTCGCGCAGCGACGCCAGCTCCTCGCGCGAGAGGAACAGCAGCAGGCGCGGCTTGAAGAAGTCGCGCGCCTCGTCCACTCGGTACTCGACCCAGCGCAGCAGGCCGGGCGGCGCGTCCTTCAGCGCGTCGTCGAGGTCGTCGGCGAAGAGCTGGAGCGCGAGCGGGTCCTTCCCCGCCAGCACCACCGACAGCTCGGCGAACCCGCCGATGCGCTTCGTGAGCGCCTCGAGGTCGCGGGCGCTCCGGCTGTTGGCGGGGAGCAGCTCGGACATGTCCGGGCGCAGGTCGGCGTACAGCCGGAAGGTGCCGTAGCCGCCGGCGACCGCCACCAGGGCGGCGACGGCCAGGATGACGACGCGGCGCCGCTCGGAGAAGCGGACGAAGGCTTCGATGATGCGCATGGATGCCGTCTTCTACCTCATCCCGCGCCCGGGGCGCGGATCCCCAATCTATCCCTTCGCGGCCGGGGCCGTTCCCGGGTCCGGCAGGTCGCCGGCGCGGAGCACGGCGAGCCGCGGTCCGCCCGGCCCGAGCTCCAGGTACTCGAGGGCCTCGCCGTGGAGCGAGCCCGCGTTGGCGTAGCGATCCCCCGGCGCGAGGTGGGCCCGGTGCACGTGCCCGAACACGCCCAGCGCGAAGCCCTCCCGCTCCACCTCGGCCAGGCACCGGCGCCGGAACGTCGCCACCATCCAGTCCTCGGCCAGCGCGCGGGCGGCCGCCTCGGCGAACCAGGCCGCCCCCCGCACCACCCCGAACCGGCCGAAGCGGCGGGAGATTCCGTCCCCGAGCCGTCCCAGCGCCGAGGCGTTCACCGGGTCGGCGGCGTGCCCGTGCGCGACCAGCACGCGGCCGGTCCCGGGCACCTCCAGCACCACCCGCTCCTCGCCCGCGTCCGGATCGTGGTTGCCGCGCGTTCGCCGGAGCCGGCCCTCGCGGCCGAGCGCCTCCAACTCGGCGACCACCAGCGGGTGCGCCGCCTCGGCCCGTCCACCTCCGGTGAACAGGTCGTCGAACGCGTCGCCGTTCAGCACCACCGAGGCGCCGTCGGCGCGCGCGCGGGCCAGGAAGGCGCGCGCGAGCCGGCCGTGCACCGCCGGGCTGCCGGGCGCGAGGTGCCAGTCGCTGGCGATGCGCCAGGTGGTCACCGCCCCGTCCCCCGCTGCGCGATCAGGCGGTCGTAGAGCGCCTGCGTGCGCGCGCGCGCCAGCTCGTGGAGCGGCTTCACCACCGCCGGATCCCGCGCCGACTCCGGCCGCCGCTCCACCGGGATGGGCTCGCCGACGGCCATGTGGAACCGCGCCGGGAGCGGCAGCGGCGACCAGAACGACAGCTTGCCCCAGCGCACGCCCGGGTACGCCTCCGCGCCGCCCACCACCGCGACCGGCACGATGGGCGCGCCGGTGCGCACGGCCAGGCGCGCGAAGCCGAGCCGGCCGTCCCACCGCAGCTTGTAGAAGTCGCGGGAGGGCTGCGCCTCGCGCATGCCGCCCGGCGTGACGAGCAGCGACTCGCCGCGCTCCAGCACCGCGACGCAGTCCTCCTCGTCGGTCCCGATGATCCCGGCGTGCTCCTTGGCGCGCGGCAGGCCGGGCAGGAAGCGCTCGATCTGCGACTCTGCCCCGACGATGCGGAGCGGGCGCCAGTCCTCCAGCCGCCCGCTCTCGTGGAACTCCTTCCAGCCGAGGAAGTAGCCGGCCAGCACGAGGTCGAGCACGAGGTACCCGGCGCCGTGCAGCGCGACGTAGACGCACGGGCCCTCCGGCACCGTGCCCTCCACCGTCATGCGGTGGTAGCGCGCGAGCCGGCGCGCGCCGCCCAGGATCCAGCGGTAGGCCGGGTGGCGCGGGTCGAGCGGGGGCGGCGGGGCGTGCGGGGCGTGGCGGCTCACGTGCGGCTCCAGGGTGGCGCGCGCCGGGCGCGGACCGCCTCGTCGAGCAGCGCCTGCGTGACGGCGGCGACGCGGTCGGCGTAGGCCGCCACCGCGGCGGCGTCGCCCGGCGCCGGCGGCGGCATGGGCGCGCCGAACCAGAAGTCGAGCGCCACCGGCAGCGGCACGGGCGGCAGCCAGAGCGAGCCGCCCTTGCCGAGCGGGAGGCGCAGCGGGTGCTGCTGGTCGGCCCCGGCGATCGCCACCGGCACCACCGGCACGCCGGCGGCGGCGGCGATGCGGGCGTAGCCGCGGCGCCCGGCCCAGTCGAGCGCGTCCTGCTCGCCGTACAGCTCGCGCGCGCCGCCCGGGAACACGAGCAGCGACTCGCCGCCGCGCAGCGCCGCGAGCGCCGCCGCCTCGGTGGCCTCGATGCTGCCGACGTGGCGCCGGACCCAGGCCAGGCCGGGGATGCGGTGCAGCGAGGTGCCGCGCTTCTCCATGGGGCGGAACGGGATCCGGTCGGCGTCCCAGAACGTGAGCAGCCCGAGCAGGAAGATCTCGAAGTAGAGCCAGCTGCGCGGGTGCTTCGCGACGTAGATCACCGGCTGGTCGCGCGGGACCGCGTCGAGCCCGTGCACGCGCGGGCGGTACCAGAGCTTCAGGCCGCGCGCGAACGGGACGAGGACCGCCTTCTGGCGCCAGGTGCGGGGGAAGGCCATCGCGCGCTCCCGCCCCCGCTAGCCCCGGGCCGCGCGCGCCACCGGCGCGAGCGGCGGGACGGCGAGCGCGGGGCTCCCGGCGCCGGCCACCTGGTAGATGTGCAGCACGCGGGCCGCCACCCGCGACCAGCACAGCGCGTCGGCGCGCGCCCGCCCGCGGGCCCACAGGCGCGCCCGCAGCCCGGGGTCGTGAGCGGCCCGCCACAGCGCCGTGGCGAGCGCGTCCGGATCGCCGGCCCGCACCAGCAGCGCCGCGCCGCGGGCCGCCTCGGCGTAGCCGGGGATGTCGCTCGCCACCACCGGGCAGCCCGCCGCCATGGCCTCGGCGAGCACCATCCCGAAGCTCTCGCCGCCCAGCGACGGCGCGCAGAACACGTCGCCGTCGCGGTAGGCGCGGGCGAGCGCGTCGTCGCTCACCCGGCCCAGGAAGCGCACCCCGGCGCGGGCGGCGCGCCCGGCCCAGCGGTCCGCCGGCCCGTCGCCCACCACCTCGATGTCCACCGCCTCGCCGCGGGCGCGCAGGCGCTCCGCCGCGTCGAGCAGCACCGCCAGACCCTTGCGCGGCTCGCCGAAGCGCCCGACGAACAGGACGCGCGGCGGCGCGTGCGGCGGGCGCGGCGCGGCGTCGGTGTCCGCGCCGAAGCGCGACCGGTCCACGCCGTTCGGGATGACGGCGATGCGGCCGCGGAAGATGGGGCGCGCGAAGCGCTTCGCCTGGCGCGATACCGCGATGCCGAAGTCCACCCGGGAGAGGCCCGCGGAGGCGAAGCGGCGCAGCACCGACTGCAGCCACGGCTCGCGCTCGGCGTTCGCGTGGAACGTCGCGACCACCGGCCCGCGCGCGTGGCGGAGCGCGTGGCGCCCCGGCCCGGGCACGATGGGCTCGTGCACGTGGACGACGTCGAAGTCGTGCGCGTCGAGGTAGGCGCGGGTGGCGCGCTCCGAGACGAGCAGGCCGATGCGCGCCACCGAGCCGTTCGCCGGCACGGGCAGGACGCCCCGGAGCCCGTCGCAGCCGTCCGGCACCGCGCCGCTCGCCGGGCCGAGCACCCGCGCCTCCACGCCGAGGCCGCCCAGCGCGCGGGCCAGCCCGAGCGCGTGGCGGTTCACGCCGCCGTCGTGGGACAGGTCGTACGGCGTGACGATGCAGACGCGCACGGCCGGATCCCTAGGGCGTGCCGGCCGGCGGCGCGCCCGGGGCGCCGTGCTGGGCCCCGCCCGCGGCCGCTCCCTCGCCGTGGCGGAGCATCTGGTGGATCACCCAGAGGCGGCCGAGCGCGGTGCCGCCGGCGCCGAGCGCCACCAGGGCGCAGGTGGTCTCGAGCAGCGGCAGCACGGCCGCGGCGGGCACGAACGACGCCGCGAGCAGCGCCGCCATGAGCATCACCACCCGGTGCGGCCGCTCCAGGCCGAACGTCGGGCAGGAGACGCCCAGGCCCTCGCCGCGGGCCCGGGTGTACGAGACCATCATCGAGGCGGAGAGCGCGCCCACCGCCCACAGCATCCCGGAGCGGTCCGGGAACGCCGCCGCGAGGCCGCCGAACATGGCCATCTCGGAGACGCGGTCGAGGTTCGAGTCGAGGAACGCGCCCGCCTTGGTCTGCGTGCCGGTGCGGCGGGCCAGCTCGCCGTCGAGCAGGTCGCACCAGGAGCCGTAGACCAGCAGCAGGAACGCCCAGCCGAAGCCCCCCAGCCCGACCGCCACGCCGGCCGCCGCGGTGAGCGCGGTGCCGATGGCGGTGACGCCGTTCGCGGTGAGCCCGGCCGCGTTCGCGGCGCGCAGCAGCGGCCCGCTCACGAAGTACGCCCACCGGCCCAGGATCCCGATGATCCCGCGCCGGCCGGTGAAGCGGGCCGGCTCGGGCGGGCGCACCACCGCGTACGCCAGGGCGGTGGCCGCGCCGAGGGCCAGGTGGGCGAGGATCGCGAGTCGCGCGCCGGTCGGCATCGCCGGCTAGCCGACCGCGGCCTGCTTGGCGGCCTGCGCCGCCGCGTCGGCGTACTCGCGCAGCTTCGCGAACAGGTTCGTCTGCTGCTGGAAGAGGTCGTGCACCGCGCCGTTGCCGGCCGCGGTCACCGGGCTCTTGAAGAAGAAGGAGAGCCACTCCTGCGGCCCCTTCTCCCCGGCCCGCTGCGCCAGGTCGGCGAGGATCGCGAGATCGACCGCGAGCGGCGCCGCCAGGATCGAGTCGCGGCACTGGAAGTTGACCTTGATCTGCATCGGGTAGCCGAGCCACCCGTAGAGATCGATCGCGTCCCAGCCTTCCTTGTTGTCGCCGCGCGGCGGGTAGTAGTGGATCGTGACCTTGTGGTCGATGTCCCCGTAGAGCTCGGGGTGCTGCTTCGGCGACAGGATCGAGTCGAGCACCGAGAGCTTCGAGACCTCCTTGGTCTTGAAGCTGGCGGCGTCGTCGAGCACCTCGCCGTCGCGGTTGCCGAGGATGTTGGTGGAGAACCAGCCGTCGAGCCCGAGCAGCCGCGCGTGCAGCATGGGGGCGATGGTGGTCTTCATCAGCGTCTGGCCGGTCTTGAAGTCCTTGCCGCCGGTGACGATGCCCTCGCGCTCGGCCAGCTCGCGGAGCGCCGGGGTGTCCTGCGAGAGGTTCGGCGCGCCGTTCATGAACGGCAGCCCGGTCTTCATCGCGGCGTAGGCGTACACCATCGACGGCGCGATGGTCGGGTCGTTCCGGTCGAGCGCGGCCTCGAACGCCTCCAGCGAGGCGTGGGCCGGGCCGATCTCGGCGTAGACCTCGGTCGAGCCGGTCCACACCATCACGCCGCGGGCGCAGCGGTGCTTCTCCATGAAGCCGCGGATGTCGGCCTGCAGCGCCTCGGCCTTCTCGCGCAGCGAGCCCTTCTTGACGTTCGGGCCGTCGAGGCGGCGCACCCACTCGGTGTCGAACACCGCCGGCATGGGCTTGATGGCCTCGAGCTCCGCCTTGAGCGGCTCGAGGTGGTCGCGGTTCAGCACCCGGGCGCGACACGCGGCCGCGTACACGTCGTCCGGAATGGGGTCCCAGCCGCCGAACACGAGGTCGTCGAAGGACGCGAGCGGCAGCACGTCCTTGATGAGGCGGCCGTGGTTGTGGCCGTCGTCCAGGAAGTGGCCGAGCTGGGTGAGCGACCCCACCGGCTGCGCCAGCTTCTTGCGGACGGCGTGGACGCCGGCGATGGCGGTGGTGGCGACGGCGCCCATGCCAGGCATGAGCACCGCCAGCTTTTCCCCCTTGCGCAGGGGCTTCAGACCGGAAACGATTTTCATGTGCACACCTCTGGGCGGTGGCCGCGAAGGGCGCGGCGCCTCCTCTTCCTGCCCCCGCGCTCCGGAAGGCTGCACGCCGCCCAGGAACGCCTGACGGCAGAACGGGCTGCCGGTGGCCGGGTTTCTACCTCATGGCGGGCCCGGGCGAAAGGGTAAGGCGCACGCCGTCGGCCCGCGCTCACCGGCGCCCGGCCGAGTTGGGCCGGGCGAAGCGCACGTCGTGAACCCGCGCGCCGGGCTCCATGAAGCGCAGCAGCGCCTCGCCCTCGGCGGCCAGCGCCAGCCGCGCGGCGCCCTCGAGCGCGGCGAACGGCTCCACCACCAGCGCCGTCCCGCGCCGCCCGCGCTCGGTGCGCCAGGTCCCGGCCACCCGCCCGTCCACCAGGAAGCACGCGCGCACCAGCCCGTTGTTCGTCACCACCAGCGGGCGGTGCGCGTCGTCGATGAAGCGGCGCCGGTCGGCGTGGGCGAGCAGCAGCGCGTCGAACTCCCCCAGGAACCGCACCGGCGCGGCCACGTCCTCGGGCGGGCGCGGCGCGTCGGCGAGGTCCACCAGCTCGCGGCCGTCCTCGTCGCGAAAGGTGCGCAGGCCCGCGCCGAGCCCCTCGAGCGCCTCGCGCACGGCGCCGAGGCCGGTGAAGGTGGCGAGGTCGGCGGCGCTGGCCGGTCCGACGGCCGCGAGCGCGCGGCGCAGGAGCGCCTGCGGCGCCGCCGCGGGCTCGCAGGTGCGCCCCAGCCACGCCTCCGCGTCCGCGAACGCCGCCGCGGCCGGCCACCCCCAGGGCGCGGCCGCCTCGGGGACCTGCACCAGCGGGACGCCGTAGCGCACCGCCAGCGAGGCGGCGTGCAGGTCGGCGCGCGGGAAGCGCTCCGCCACGAGCGCCCGCAGCGCGTCGAAGGTGCGCGGCGCCTCCCGCAGCCAGCCGCGCGCCGCCTCCGCCAGCGCCGGCCGGTCGACGGTCTCCAGCCTCCGGCCCGCGGCGCTGCGCAGCGCCGGCTCGAGCGAGGCGCCGAGCGCGGCGCGCAGGCGCAGGAAGTCGCGGGCGGAGAGCAGGTGCAGGGTGCCGCGCAGGAACGGGGCGCGCACGATCTCGCGCGCCAGCGCGGCCCGCGCCAGGTCGGCGGGCACGAAGCCGTCGAGCCGCGTCCAGAGCGCCAGGAACGGAGGCCGGGCGAGCTGCGCCTGCAGGCACAGGAGCCGCTCCAGCGCGCGCACCGGCGCCGCCCGCTCGCGGGCGAGGAGGAGCTGGCGGGCGAGCGTGGCGCGGTTCAGCGCCCGGCGGGTGAGGAGCGGCGGGGGCATTTCCGCCGACAGTGTACCCCCGGCCGCCGTCGCGCGGGCGCCCGGCCGCCCGGCGGCGCGCGCGGCCGGTTGCGGCCCGGCGCACCGGTGCGGATCGTCGTCGCGGGAGGGGAACGCGATGCGGAGGGCGGACGGTCTCTGGCGGCGGCGCGCGGGCGCGGTGGCGGACCTGCCCGCGCGCCTGGCGCTCGGCAGCAGCATGCTCTACCACGGGCTGTCCAAGCTGCGCGGCGACGGCCCGGCGCAGACGGCCCAGATGTTCGAGGGGCTCGGGCTCCGGCCCGGCCGCGCGCTCGCGATGGCGACCGGCCTGGCCGAGACGTTCGCGGGCGCGGCCGCCATCCTCGGCATCGCCACCGCCCCGGCGGCGCTGGCGGTGATCGTGACGCAGGCGGTCGCGATCCGGAAGGTGCACGCGCCGAACGGCTTCAGCGTCGTGAAGGGCGGCATGGAGTTCAACCTCGCGCTCGTCGCGATGGCGCTCGCGCTGCTCGCCGAGGGGCCGCGGACGGTCTCGGCGCACCACGCGGCGCGGCGGCTGGCGCGGCGGCGCGGGTTGCCGGCGTTCCTCGCCGCCGGGCGCCCGGGCCGCGTCGAGCGCGCGCTCGCCGTCCTCGGCTGACCGCCCGGCCTGCGCCGGCCCGGCACCCCCGCCCCCCCGGCGAGCGCCGGGGCGGCGGGTGCGCGCCACCGCCCACCCACGCGGGTGAGCGGAGGTGGACCTGGGCCGAATGTCACGGGATTATGCGCTCGGCCTCCTTGTTTCCCGACGGGCGAGCGCGCGAAGCGTGAAATACGCGGTCCGCTGCCCCGTAGGGCCGGGCACGCACATGACCGCATCCGAGCTTTCCACCGACGGTTCCATCCTGCTCCGCGCGCTCGCGGTGCCGCAGCACGGGTTCCCGCTCGTGACCACGCGCCGCCGCGCCGGGCTCGCGCTCGCGATCGCCACCGCCGCCGCGCTCGCCACCGCCGCCGCCGTGCTCCCGAGCACCGACTTCGGGGCCGCGGCCCTGGTGGCCGACCGCGGCGAGGACGGCGCCGAGCTGACCGTCAGCCAGCGCGAGGACAACGCCGCCACCGCGCGCAAGCTCGGCCTGATCGCCGGCTGGGCCGGCGCCGCCGCGCTGCCCGCGCTGCTCGCGGTGGCCGCCGCGGGCTGCCTGTTCGTCGGCTTCCGCGTCGCCGGTGCCCGCCCGGACTTCAAGGCCACGCTGGCGGTGACCGCGCACGGGATGCTGCCGGTCTGGCTGCGCGGGCTGCTCGCCATCCCGGCCGCGCTGGTGCACGCGCCGCTCGCGCCGGCCGACGTGCCGCGGCTCGTGCCCTCGAGCCTCGCCGCGCTCGTCCCGTCGGCGCCGCCGCCGCTCGCCGCCGCGCTCGGCGCCGCCGACCTGTTCACCGTGTGGGCGCTCGTGCTGGTGGCGGTCGGCATGGCCCGCGCCGCGGGGACCTCGCGCCTGCGGGCCGCGGTCGTGACGCTGGTGCTCTTCGCCGCCTACGTGGCGCTCCTCCAGGTGGTCCCCGCCGCGCTGTCGGCGGGCGGCCCCGGCCCCCGCTAGCACAAGGATCCGAGACCGCATGCGATCCCTCGCCGCCGCGCTCCTCCTCGCCCTCGCCTCCGCGACGCGCGCCCAGGCCCCCATCACGCTCGACGACGCGCTCGCGCAGGCCGCGCGCGCCAATGCCGACCTCTCCATGGCCCGCGCCGACCGCGGCATGGCCGCCGCCGACCGCGGCCAGGCGCGCGCCGCGGTGCTGCCGCGCCTCGACCTCGACGCGGGCTTCGGCCACAGCTTCATCGGCCGCTCCACCGGCGCCGGTGCGCTCATCGACCCGATCACCGGGCAGGTGACCGTGGTCGGCGCGGCGAGCGACTCCGAGGCCTACAGCGCCTCGCTCTCGCTCTCGCAGCCGCTCTTCGACTGGGCCCGCTTCAAGGATCTCGACCGCGCCCGCTGGGGCGCCCGCGCCAGCGACCGCGGCTACGACGAGACCGCGCTGTCCGTCTCCTTCGAGGTCACCCGCCGCTTCTACGACCTCGTGAAGCAGGAGCGGAGCCTCGAGGTGCTGCAGAAGACCGTGACGCGCTCGCAGGAGCTGGTGGACCGCGCCGAGGCGCTGTTCACCGCCGGCCGCGCGCCGAAGAGCGACACCTACTCGGCCCGGGTGAACCTGCAGAACGACCGGATCGCGGTGGAGGGGCAGCGCATCCGGGTGGCGCAGGCGCGCACCGCGCTCGCCCAGGTGCTCGGGCGCATCGACGCCGAGGCGATCTCGGTGGTGGCGCCCGCCGCGATCGACGCGCCCGGCGTCCCCGGCGCCGAGCCTCCCCCGGCCGACGCGCTCCTCGCCCGCGCCCGCGAGCGCCGCCCGGCGGTGCTGGCCCAGGCGGCCTCGGTGCACGCGGCCCGCGCCGGGGTCGGCGGCGCGCAGGCCGGCTACCTGCCCACGGTCTCGGCGGTGGGCTCCTACGCGCGGCAGGGCACGGTGCTCGGCGGCCAGGGCGGCGTCTACGGCGATCCCGCGCGCGACTACAGCGCCTCCGCCCA
This sequence comes from Anaeromyxobacter sp. K, assembly GCF_000020805.1. NCBI lineage: Bacteria > Pseudomonadati > Myxococcota > Myxococcia > Myxococcales > Anaeromyxobacteraceae > Anaeromyxobacter > Anaeromyxobacter sp. K. The sequence continues at coordinate 4,826,244 of NC_011145.1, forward strand.
GGTGGTCCTCTCCTGGAACCTGTTCGAGGGGTTCGGCACCTCCGCCCGCGTGCAGCGCGCCTCGGCCTCGCTCGACCGCGCCCGCGCCGACGAGGACCGCACGCTGCAGGCGGTCGCGAAGGAGATCGGCGACGCGCGGGCGGCGACGGTGGCGCTCGCCCGGCAGGTGGCGCTCGCCACCGACACGCTCACCATCGCGCAACAGTCCCTGGCGCTCGCCACCGAGCGGCTGGAGGCGGGCCTCGCCAACCAGCTCGAGCTCCGCGACGCCAATCTCAAGCTGACGCAGGCGGAGCTCTCGCTCCTCGAGTCCCGCATCGATCACGCCGTGGCGGTCGCCGACCTGGCGCGCGCCGCGGGAGGAACGCTCTAGATGGCCACGCAGAACCCGCTCCCGATGCCCTCCCCCGACCACGCTGCCCCGGCCCCCGACGCCCCGGTGCTCGCCGCCCTCCCGCCGCAGCCGCGCATGAGCTGGGGCAAGCGGATCCTCGCCGGCCTGTTCGTGGCGGCGGTGGTCGCCATCACCGTCTCCGCGCTCCGCCCGAAGCCGCCGCCGCCCATCGGCATCCAGGCGGTGGCGGCGAAGCGCGGGCCCATCACCCGCCTCGTCACCGCCGCCGGCAAGCTCCAGGCGGCCACCGAGGTGAAGCTCTCCGCGAACGTGTCGGGCGACCTGCTCGAGCTCGACGCGCACGAGGGCGACCTGGTGAAGAAGGGCCAGGTGCTCGGCAAGGTGGACTCGCGGCGCTACACCGCGCAGGTGGCGCAGCAGACCGCCGCGCGCGCCAGCGCCGCCGCCGACGTCGAGCTGGAGAAGGTGAAGGTCGCGCAGCTCGAGCAGGAGCTGGCCCGGGTGGAGCGGCTGGTGAAGACCGGCAACGCCAGCGCGGCCGAGCTCGACACCGCCCGCTCCAACCTCGGCGCGGAGCGGGCCCGCCAGCAGGCGGCGGTCGAGCGGGTGGCCCAGGCCGAGGCGGCGCTCAGCGAGGCGCGCCACGCGCTCTCGCTCACCACGCTCGCCTCGCCGATCGACGGCGTCATCACCAAGCGCCAGAAGACCGCGGGCGAGCGCGTGCGCGGCTCGGACCTGTCCGAGGACGTGGTGCTCATCATCTCCACGCTCTCCAAGATGGAGGCGAAGATCGAGGTGGGCGAGCACGAGGTCGTCTACGTGAAGGAGGGCGACACCGCCGAGGTCGAGATCGACGCCTTCCCGGACCAGAAGTTCCCGGCGACCGTGGTGGAGGTGGCGCGCAACGCCACCGTGAAGAACCAGGGCACCGAGGGCGAGGTGACCACGTTCTTCGTGCGGCTCGCGCTCGACCACCCGGTCCAGAACGCGCTGCCCGGCATGAGCGCGCAGGCGTCCATCGCGACCGACACGCGCGACAGCGCGGTGGTGGTGCCGATCCAGGCGGTGACCGTCCGGCCCGAGCGCGAGCTGACCGGCGCCGGCCCCGCGCCGGAGGGGCCGCCCGCGCCGGCCCAGGGCGCCGGCCAGAAGAAGGCGAAGCGCGATCCGCTGCGCAAGGTGGTGTTCGTGATCGAGGACGGGGTGGCGAAGATCCGCCCGGTCGAGACCGGCCTCGCCAGCGACACCGAGCTCGAGATCACCTCCGGCCTGAAGGAGGGCGAGAAGGTGGTGGAGGGCCCGTACCGCGTGCTCTCGCGCGAGCTCGCCGACGGCAAGCGCGTCAACGAGGAGCCGCTGGGCGGCAAGCCGGGCGCCGGCGGGAAGAAGGGCTAGCCGTGGCCGAGCCGCTCATCGTCGTCGAGGAGCTTCACCGGCACTACGTGGTGGGCGGCGAGACCGTGCGCGCGCTCGACGGCGTGTCGTTCACCATCGAGCGCGGGGAGTGGGTCGCGATCGTGGGCCAGTCCGGCTCGGGCAAGTCCACGCTCATGAACCTGCTCGGCTGCCTCGACACGCCCAGCGCCGGGGTCTACCGCCTGAACGGCTCGGACGTGGAGGGGCTCGCCGACGACCAGCTCGCGGACCTGCGCAACAAGGAGATCGGGTTCGTGTTCCAGACGTTCCAGCTCCTGCCGCGCGCCAGCGCGGTGCAGAACGTGGAGCTGCCGCTGGTGTACCGCGGGGTACCCCGCCGCGAGCGGCGCGCCCGCGCCGAGGGGGCGCTGCGGGCGGTCGGCCTCGGGCACCGCATGACGCACCGGCCCAACGAGCTGTCCGGCGGCCAGCGGCAGCGCGTCGCCATCGCGCGCGCGCTGGTGGGCGAGCCGTCGATCCTGCTCGCCGACGAGCCCACCGGCAACCTCGACTCCGCCACCGGCGAGGAGATCATCCGGCTCTTCTCCGAGCTGCACCAGCGCGGCCACACCATCATCCTCGTCACCCACGAGCCGCGGCTGGCGGCGCGCTGCCCGCGCGCCATCCGGCTGTCGGACGGCCGGGTGGTGGGCGACGGCCCCGGCGCCGAGGTGGCGCTGTCCGGCGCCCGGGCGGTCCACGCATGAACCGCGTCACCCGGGCCTTCGTCCGCGCCGGCGCGGAGCTCGCGGAGGCGGTGCGCATCGCGCTCGAGTCGCTCGTCGGCGCGCGCCTGCGCAGCTTCCTCACCACGCTCGGCATCGTCATCGGCGTCATGACGGTGATCGCCATCGTCGCCATCATCCAGGGGCTGAACCACTCGTTCGAGGGGCAGATCGCGAACCTGGGCGCGAACACGCTCTACGTCTCCAAGTTCGCCTGGCTGGCGCAGGGCCGCGGCGAGTGGTGGGAGATGCGGAACCGCAAGGACCTCGGCAAGCGCGAGCTGGCCGCGGTGGAGCGCGAGGTGACGCTCGCCACGGCGGTGGCCCCGCAGGCCGGCACGCGCGGCACGGTCACCCGGCTCGACAAGGAGCTGTCCGGCGTCCAGCTCATCGGCACGAACGCGCGCTACCTCGACACCGGGGCCGGCTCGGTGCAGGCGGGCCGCTTCCTCACCGACACCGACGTGGACCTCGAGCGCGCCGTCGCGGTGCTGGGCCACGCGGTGGCGGAGCGGCTGTTCCCGGGCGCCTCGCCGGAGAGCGTCCTCGGCCAGCGCGTCACGCTGGAGGGCCACCCGTTCACGGTGGTGGGGGTGATGGCGAAGCGCGGGCAGATGCTGGGCATGGACATGGACAGCAACGTGACCATGCCGTTCACCACGTTCCTGCGCGACCTCGGCGCGAAGCGCTCGCTCAACCTGGCGGTGGCGGCCGCGCCGGAGAACCTCTCCGCGCTCGAGGACCAGATCGTCGGCGTGCTGCGCCGGGTCCGGCACGTCCCGCCCGACAAGAAGGACGACTTCGCCATCAACCGGCAGGAGCAGTTCCTGCGCATCTACCGCCAGCTCACCGGCGCGCTGTACGGCGTCGCCATCGGCGTGGGGCTCATCACGCTGGTGGTGGGCGGCATCGGCATCATGAACATCATGCTGGTGTCGGTGACCGAGCGGACCCGCGAGATCGGGGTGCGGCGGGCGCTCGGGGCCCGGCGGCGCACCATCCTGCTGCAGTTCCTGATCGAGTCGTCGGTGGTGGCGGCGCTGGGCGGCGCGGTCGGGACCACGCTCGGGCTGGGGGTGGCGCAGCTCGTGGCGCTGCTCACGCCGCTCGCGGCCGCGGTGACGCCGTCTGCGGTGGCGCTCGGCCTGGGCTTCTCCGCGGGCGTGGGCCTGCTGTTCGGCTCCTGGCCGGCCTGGCGCGCCGCGCGCCTCGATCCGGTCGAGGCGCTGAGGTACGAATGAACGCCTTCCTCGACACGCTGGCGATGGCCATCGGCACGCTGCGCGGCAACGTGCTGCGGTCGATGCTGACGCTGCTCGGCATCGTGATCGGCGCCTGCACGGTGGTGGCGATGATGTCGCTCACCGAGGGGCTCCGCCTCAAGATGACGACCGACTTCGCCATGCTCGGCGCGGGCGCGTTCCAGGTGCAGAAGTGGCCGCACATGAACTTCGGCCCGATCGACTGGCGCAAGTACGAGCAGCGCCCGCCGCTCACCCGCGCCCAGGGCGAGGCGCTCCGGTCGCTCCCGCACGTGAAGTTCGTGTCGATCGAGGAGTACCCGGGCGGCGGCGAGGGCGCGGTGGTGCTCTCCACGCCGGAGCGGGCCACCCGGCGCGAGATCGCCATCGGCGGGGTGCTGCCGGACTACGAGCCCGCCAACGGCGTGACCGTCGGCCAGGGCCGGTTCATCACCAGCACCGACGTGCTGCTCGGGCGCCGGGTGGTGTTCGTGGGCACCGACGTGGTGGACGTGCTGTTCCCGAAGATGGATCCGATCGGCCGCGAGGTCCGCATCCGCGGCGTGCCGTTCGAGATCATCGGCGTCTCGATGAAGCAGGGCAGCATCTTCGGCCAGTCGAAGGACTCCTGGGCGGTCGTGCCCTGGACGGCCTACGAGGTCGCGTTCGGGAGGAACCGCAACAACAACATCGCCATCCAGGCCACCTCGCCCGAGGACCTGCCGGTGGCGATGGACGAGGTGGTCGCGGCGCTGCGTCGGCTGCGCGGGCTCGGGCCGCAGGAGGAGAACGACTTCGAGCTGTTCTCCAACGACACCTCGGCGGAGATGTTCGACAACCTGGCGCGGATGGTGGGCGCGGCCACGTTCGGCGTGTGCGCGCTGGCGCTGCTGGTCGGCGGCATCGGCGTCATGAACATCATGCTCGTGTCGGTGACCGAGCGGACCCGGGAGATCGGCGTCCGGATGGCGCTGGGCGCCCGGCGCGGCCGCATCCTGATGCAGTTCCTGCTCGAGTCGATCACGCTCTCCGGCCTGGGCGGCCTGGTGGGCGTGCTGGTCGGCGCCGGGCTCGCCCTGGGCGCCCGGACGGTGTTCGACGTTCCGGCGAGCATCCCGGCGTGGGCGGTGATACTCTCCCTCGCCTCCGCCTGCGGGGCCGGGTTGCTGTTCGGCATCTACCCGGCCGCCCGAGCCTCCAAGCTCGACCCGGTGGAGGCGATGCGGATCGAATAGGAGAGCGGCGGCGCGTGGACAGAGCGAAGGTGATGAGAGAGGTACGGGGCTGGACGCTCACCATCCTCGCGGTGCTCGCCTTCCGGACGTTCCTCTACGAGGCCGTCTACATCCCGTCGGGCTCGATGCTGCCGACGCTGGAGATCGGCGACTACGTCATCGTGGAGAAGTGGGCCTACGGCGCGCGGCTGCCGTTCACGGCGACCGCGCAGGCCACCTGGGCCACCCCGAAGCGCGGTGACATCGTGGTGCTGCTCGCGCCCCCCGGGAACCCGCGCGACGACGACCTCATCAAGCGCGTGGTGGCGGTCGGCGGCGACACGGTCGAGATCCTCGACGGGCACCTGGTGCTGAACGGCCAGCCCGTGCCCCGCGAGCGCATCGCCGGCTCGTGCAGCTACTGGGATCGCCCCGAGGGCTCCGGCTGGCGCGAGGAGCCGTGCGTGGACGCGCTCGAGCAGCTCGGGCCGCACCGCTACCACACCTACTGCACCCCGTACCAGGAGTGCGGTGACGTGCCGGCGCAGAAGGTTCCCGAGGGCACGGTGTGGCTCGCCGGCGACCACCGCGACCACTCCGCCGACAGCCGCGTGTTCGGCCCCGTGCCCGTCGGCCGCATCAAGGGCCGCGCCTGGATCGCGCTCGCGTCCTGGGGGCCGGGCGGGCCGCGGTGGAACCGGCTGTTCCACTTCGTGAATCATTAGGAACGAGGGCTGCGCCCTCGCCCCGCCGGCGGAGCCGTCGGGGCCCCACTCCTGCTGCGCGGGGCCCGTGACCTCGCGCGCCCGCCTGCGCGGGCGCGCGCGAGGTCCCCGCGGCGAGGGGCTACGCCCCTCCCCCGCTGCGCGGGGCCCCCTCCCTGCTCACCTTCGGTCGGCTGATGGCGAGCGTGGATGTGGGAACGCCGCGTTTCGGGCGCCCGAAATGAGCTCGGGTGCGATCGCTGCGAGTGCGACTGCCGGAGAAGGCCCCCCGCGTCGCTGCGTCGCCGACCGCGAACGGGTCGTTCTATTTCATGCGCATGAAATAGCGCCCCACCCTCCTCGGCGAGGCAGCCCGCGACCAGCTCGTCGCCTCCGCTACCGACCTCGACCTCGACGTCTCCTCCGAGCCCCGAGCCCGCGTCCCGCCAGCTCCGGCACCGCGCCCCCGCCCCGCCCTCGGGCCTCTCGCAGGCCGATCTCGCGGCCACGGTTCCGGCACGCCGAACCGCTCCCGGACGCCCTCGCACCTTCACAGCCTGCCCCACCGACTGCCCACGGTCCGCCCGCCCGTTCACCCTCCGTACAATCCCCGCACCGTCTCGATCGTGTCGGCGTCCTCGGGGCGCTTGTCCTCGCGGTAGCGCTTCACGCGCGCGAAGCGGAGCGCGAGGCCGCCGGGATAGCGCGGGCTGGCCTGGATCCCGTCGAACGCGACCTCCACCACCAGCTCCGGACGCACCGGGACCTGCCAGGCGTCGAGCGGGCCGGTGGCGAGCGCCTTCAGCCGCTCGGTCTGCCACGCCAGCATGGCGTCGGTCATGCCCTTGAACGTCTTGCCGAGCATCACGAACTCCCCGGTCGCCGGGTCGCGCGCGCCGAGGTGCAGGTTGGAGAGCCAGCCGCGGCGCCGGCCGCTGCCCCACTCCGCCGCGAGCACCACCAGGTCGAGCGTGTGCGCGCGCTTCACCTTCAGCCACGCGGCGCCGCGGCGGCCGGCCTCGTACGGTGCGTCGAGCGCCTTCGCCACCACGCCCTCCTGGCCGCGGGCGAGGGCTTCCTCCAGGAACGCCCGGGCCTCGGCCGCGTCGCCCGTGACGAGCCGCGGGACGCGGCGCTCCGCCGGGATCGCCCGCTCGAGCGCCGCCCAGCGCTCGCGCTCCGGGGCGCCCAGCAGCTCCCCGCCGCCCGCCACCAGCGCGTCGAAGAAGAACGCCGTCAGCGGCAGGTCCGGCGCGAGCCGCTCCACGTCGAGCTTCCTGCCGAAGCGCCGCATGGTGACCTGGAACGGCTCGGGCGTGCCGTCGGCGCGGAGCGCGATGGCCTCGCCGTCGAGCACGAGCAGCGGCTCGGGCGCGGCGCGCAGGAGCGCCACCACCTCGGGCACCGCCGCGGTCACCTCCCGGAGCGAGCGCGAGAACACCCGGACCTCGTCGCCGTCGCGGTGCGCCTGGATGCGCGCGCCGTCCAGCTTCCACTCCAGCGCCGCCTCGCCGCCGAGCGCCCGGAGCGCCTCGTCCACGCCGGCCGCGGTCTGCGCCAGCATGGGCGACACCGGCTCGCCCACCCGCAGCCGGAAGCGCGCCAGCCCGGCGGCCCCCTCGGCCAGCGCCGCCTCCGCCACCGGCGGCAGCGCGCCGGCGAGCATCGCTGCGCGCCGCACCTCGGCGCCGGGGAGCCCCGCGACCCGCGCCACCGCGTCGGAGAGGACGCCCTCCAGCGCGCCCTGGCGCAGCTCGCCGAGGACGAGGGCCGCCAGGAACCGCCGCTCCGGATCACCGGCGCGGGCGAGCAGCGCGTCCAGCTCCCGGCGCCGCGCGGCGCCGGATCCCGGACCGGCCGCGGCGGCGATCCGGCGGAGCGCGGCGTCCACCTCCCCCACCGTGAGCCCCGGCCCGGCGGCACCCGGGGGCGCCGCCTCGAGCGCCGCCCGCAGCGTGGCCGCGCCGATCCCGACGCGCCCGCCGGCCAGGTCGCCGGCGAGCCAGCTCGCGCCCACCGCGCGCTCGTCCGGCGCGAGCCGGCGCAGCGCCTCCGAGAGTAGCGCGACCTTCTCCAGGCGCGCCGGGGTGGCGGCCACCGCGCGGGAGACCTCGGCGAGCTCGGCGAGCAGCACGCCGGATCGTCTAACCGGCGGCGTCCGCCAGCGCGCGGGCCGCCTCGCGCGCCGCCGCCTCCACCGCCGGGACGGCCGCGGCCACCGCCGGGGTGAGCCCCTCGCCGACCTCGTCCAGGATCTCGACCTCCACCGCCACGAGCTGGATCCGCGACGGGACCGGAGCGCCGGCGGCGCGGGCGCGGGCCACCGCGGAGGGGAGGCCGATGGCGTGCGGCGAGGGACCGCCCGGGGCGTGGATGGCCTCGAGCGGCAGCGCGTGGACGGTGCCCGGCGGCGCCGCGCCGGTCCGCACCGCGTCCACCACCACCACGCGGTCGAAGCCCTCCATGTCGTCGAGCAGGTACAGGCCGGCCTGCGCGCTGGTGCGGACCTCGACGCCCGGCTCCGGCCGCGCCGCCAGCCGCGCGGCCACGTGCAGCGCCACCGCGTCGTCGCGGCGGAGCGGGTTGCCCAGGCACAGGATGAGGACCGATCTGACGGGGCTGCGCCCCGCCCCACGGAGCGAAGCTCCGCGGGCCCCCACCCTGCTCGCCGGGTCCCGTGCGCCGCCGCGGGCGGCTTCGCCGCTGACGCGGCGGCGCCCCGGCGGGCTCGCTGCGCTCGCTGGCCGTTCAGGGTCCATGCTCGGCAGCCTCAGTCCACGTCCTCCGGCACGCGCCGCCGGATCACCTCGCGCACCGCGCCGTCGGCACCGCGCACCGTGACCACCAGCGGCAGCTCGCCGGGCAGCGCGTGCGACGCGCAGGCGTTGCACGGATCGTACGCCCGGAACGCCATCTCCAGGCGGTTCAGCAGCGCCGCGTCCACCTTCCCGCCGCGGATGAGCCCCTTCGCCGCCTTGCGCACCGAGACCTGCACCGGCGCCGCGTTGTGCTGCGAGGCGACCACCAGGTTCGCGGCGGTGAGGATCCCGTCCGCGTCGGCGGCGTAGTGGTGGAAGAGCGTGCCCCGCGGCGCCTCCACCGCGCCGACGCCCTGGCGCGGCCCGGGCAGCGGCGCCGGCACCTCGCGCACGTGCGGATCGCCGAGGCGCGGATCCTCCGCGAGCCGCTGCGCGGTCTCCGCCGCCTGGAGCGCCTCGACCAGCCGCGCCCAGTGGAACGCGAGCGTCTGGTGCGCCGGCCACCCCAGCGCCTCGAACAGCCGCTGCCGCTCCGCCTCGGCGCGCGGCGTGGCCATGGCGCGAGCGACGTTGAGCCGCGCCAGCGGGCCCACGCGGTACAGGCCGGTGTCGTCGCCCTCGGTGAAGCCGGTCCAGCCCTTCGACTTCAGATACGTGAGCTTCGCGTAGGTCCACGGCTCGACCCGCTCTGCCAGGTGGTCGAGCCAGTCGCGCGGCGCGAACGTCGCCAGCTCGTCGCCGGCGGGGTCGATCACCCGCAGCCGCCCGTCCAGGAACGCGAGCCGGCCGTCCGCGTCCACCATGCCCATCGAGTGGCAGCGCACCCGGTACGCGTCGCTGGCGAGCGCCTCCGAGTACTCCGGGTGGTCGAGCACCGCCGCGCGGAACGAGGCGAGCGTGTCCTCGGCGAAGCGCACCAGCCCGGGCGCGAGCGCGCGCGCCCGCTGCACCGTGGCGGCGTCCACCGCCTTCGAGATGCCGCCCGGCAGCGCGAACACCGGGTGCACGGTGCGCCCGGCCAGCGCCGCCATCAGCTCGCGCGCCTCGCGCCGGGCGGAGAGGATCCGCTTGCCGAGGTCCGCGCCCACCTTCGCGAGCACGCCCAGGATGTTGCGCATGGGCGCGGGCGCGTCCGAGCCGGCGTAGAAGTCCGGCCCGCCCATGTACCAGTAGTGGAGGAGGTGGTCCTCGAAGATGAACAGCTGGTAGTAGAGCGCGCGGGCGAGCCGGGCCGCCGGCGGCGGCTCGACGGCGTAGAGCGCGTCGAGCGCCTGCACCGCGGCGAGGTGGTGCGCCGCCGGGCACACGCCGCACACGTGCGCGGTGAGCTGCGGCATCTCCTCGGCCGGGCGGCCCACGCAGAAGCGCTCGAAGCCGCGCAGCTCCGGCACCTGCAGGAACGCGCTCTCCACGTCGCCGGCGTCGTCGAGCAGGATCTCGATCTTCCCGTGCCCCTCGAGCCGGGTGATGGGGTCGATGGTGATCCGCCGCGTCACGCGCCCGCCTCGCCTTCCGGCCCGGCCGGCCGCACCCGGCGCGGCAGCAGCGCCGCCGCGTAGGAGTAGCGCCAGAACGTACCCGCCGGATCCGGCACCGCCGCGCCGAGCGCCGCCGGGTCGGCGCCGCCCAGCAGCGAGGCGAAGCCGGAGAGCATGGCCGCGCCGCCGTCGCGCACGCCGTCGAGCGGCCCGAAGCAGCCGCGGCAGGGCATCCCCGCCTCGACGCAGCCGGGCTGGCATCCCTGGCGCGTGGCCGGGCCCATGCACACGAGCCCCTGGGCGAGGAAGCACAGGTCGGGATCGACGGCGGAGGTCGCGAGCCGGCGGAGCGCCTGGAGCGCGATGCGCTCGGGCCGCGAGCCCTTGCGCGGGCAGGCCTCGCAGAGCGAGACGTCCGGCGCGAGCACCGCGCCCCGCGGCGGCGGCGCGTCGCCGAGCAGCGCGTCGAGCGCGGCCTGCACCACCGCCGGCGAGGGCGGGCAGCCGGGGATGGTGTAGTCCACCGGGACCACGTCGGCGAGCGTGAGCGTGCGCGGCAGGAGCACCGGCAGGGAGAGCGCCGCGCCCTCCACGCGCACCGGCCCGCCGGGCAGCGGCGCGTCCGGGTTCGCGACGCTGGGCGGCGCGCGGTAGGCGGCCTCGAGCAGCGCCTCCGGCTCGGAGAGGTTCCCGAGCCCCACCACGCCGCCCAGGTGCGCGCAGGCGCCGAACGCCACCAGCGTGCGCGCCTTGCGGCGCAGCAGCCGGGCCCAGTCCTCCTGCTCGTCGAGGCGCACCGCGCCGTTCACGAACGCGAGGTCGATCCCGCCGTCGGGCAGCGCCTCCACGTCGGCGCGCTTGTGGTCGGTCGCGACCGGCCAGAGCACCACCTCGACGCGCTCCAGCAGGCCGGCGAAGCCGTCGCCCAGGTCCACCACCGCCTCCTCGCAGCCGCCGCAGGAGGCGTTCCAGTAGAAGGCGACGCGCGGCTTCCCGGGCGCGCGCGGGGAGAGCGGCGGCGGCGCGGGATCGGCGGCGGCGAGGGCGAGCGCTGCGCCGTCGAGCGCGCGCCGCGCGTAGTCGAGCGGCCCGAGCGCCCGGAGCGCCGCGGTCATGTCGCGCACCTCGCCGGCGAGCCGCTCCGCCTCGTTCGCGCCCGCCCACGTCATCCGGAAGCGCGCCGGCTCGATGCCCGCCTGCTCGAGCGCCCCCGCCAGCACCGCGCCGCGGGCGGCGGCGCGCAGGTTGCCGTCGAGGTAATGGCACTCGCCCGGGTGGCAGCCGGCCACCAGCACGCCGTCGGCGCCCTCGCGGAAGGCCTGGAGCACGAACGCCGGCTCCACCCGCCCGGTGCACATGACGCGCACCGTGAGCAGGCTCTGCGGCATCTCCAGGCGCTGCTGCCCGGCGCGGTCCGCGGCGGCGTACGCGCACCAGTTGCACAGGAACGCCACGATGCGCGGCTCGTGGGCCACCCCGCTCACCTCCCCGCCAGCAGCGCGGAGATCTCCGCCGCGATCTGGGTGCGGGTGAAGTGGCGGGCGCTGGCCGCGCCGGTCGGGCAGGCCGCGGCGCACGTGCCGCAGCCGCGGCAGTCCACCGCCAGCACCCTCGCCTTCCCGTCCGCGCCGTCGATCACCATCGCGCCGAACGGGCAGGCGGCGACGCACATCCCGCAGCCGCCGCACAGCGCGGCGTCCACCTCGGCGGCGAGCGGCTCGAGCGCGCGCCGCTCCCCCGGGCGCAGCGTGGCGAGCACCTGGCCGGCCGCGGCGGCGCCGTCGCGGATGGCGTCGCGGACGCTCCGCGGGCCGGCGGCCGCGCCGGCCACGTACACGCCGGCGGTGCGGCTGGCGGTGGGCTCGAACGGGCTCGCGCCGCCGTCCACGAGGAAGCCGCGGCCGTCGGGCGCGAGGCGCAGCAGCGCGGCGAGCGCGGCGACGCCGCCCGAGCCGCGCGACGGCGCGTGGACCGCCACCAGGTCCGCCCGCCGGCGCGTGGTGCCGCCGCCGGGCTCCGCGAGCCGGACCTCCAGCGCCCCGTCCGCCGCCGCGACGCCGCCCTCGACGAGCGCGCCCGCGAGCAGCTCGACCCCGTCGCGCCGGAGCGCGGCCGCGAGGCCGGCGAGCTGCGGCGCGCGATCGAGACCGCCCGCGACGGCCACCCGCGCCGAGGGCAGCCGGGCGCGGACCCGCTGCGCGAGCTTCAGCACCTCCCGCAGCGCCAGCTCCCCGTCCGCCTCCGCCGCGCTGGTGGCGAGCAGCACCGCCTGCGGCGTCCGCCCACCCGCGCCGCGCAGCGCGCCGCCGGTGGGGCCGTCCGGGTGGAGCATCCGCTCGAGCTGCCAGGAGGACACGAGCCCCTCCGGCCCCTCCACCGCGCCGGGCTCGAGGCCGGTCGCGATCACGATCGCGCCCACCTCCACCTCGCGCCGGCGCGGACCCTCGTCGAGGCGCACCGCGCCGAACGGGCAGGCGTCGGCGCAGGCGGCGCAGCCGGGCAGGCACGCCGCCCGGTCCACCACCGCCGCGTGCGGCAGGCACCCCGGGTACGGCAGGTGGATGGCCTTGCGGGCCGGCCCGCCGCCGGACGGATCCGCCACCTCGACCGGGCAGGCGGCGCCGCACACCTCGGCGCAGCCCAGGCACGCGACCGGATCCACGTGGCGCGGCGCGATGGCCAGCTCCACCGTGAACCGCCCGGCCGAGCCGCGCACGCGCCGGACCTCGGCGCCGGTGATCACCTCGACGCGGTCCGAGTGCAGCACGCGGTCGAGCGCCGGCTCCATGAAGCAGCTGGCGCAGGCGAGGTCCGGGAACACCTCGTCGAGCCGGTTCGCGAGCCCGCCCAGCGCGTGCGCGCGCTCCACCAGCACGACCTTCCGGTCCTTCTGCGCGAGCGCCAGCGCCGCCGAGATCCCGGCCGCGCCGCCGCCCACCACCAGCGCGTCGGCGCTCACCTCGACGTCGCCCTCCGGCAGCGGGCGCTGCAGCGCCACCCGCGCCAGCCCCGCGGCCACGAGGCGCCGGGCGCGCGCGGTCACGTCCGCCGGCGCGCCGCCCAGCCACTCGGCCTGCTCGCGCAGGTTCACCATGTGGAGCTGCCAGGGCGAGCGCCCCGCGCCGGCGAGGACGCCGCGGAAGGTGTGCTCGTGCTCGCGCGGCGAGCAGGCCCCGAGCACCACGCGCTCGATCCCGCCCGCGCGGATCCGCTCGGCGAGCCACGCCTGCCCCTCCGGCGAGCAGAGCACGTCGTGCACCGCCACGTCGGCGGCGGCCGGGAACGCGCCGGGCGCGGAGAGATCCGGCAGCCGCACCGCGCGCCCGAGGTTCGGCCCGCAGCGGCAGAAGTAGAGGCCGGTCCGGCTCGGCGACGCCATCGTGGTTCCCGCGGCGCGCCCCACGCAGATCGGCCGCTCGCTCAGTACTGTATCTGGATCACCGTCTTCACGCCGTCGCCGCGGACCGAGAGCAGCGTCTTGCGGCGACGCTCGCAGAAGGTGCGGATGTCCTTCTCGAACGTGGGGCAATCGCCGGTGATCTCGACCATCGTGCCGGACGGCGTCTCGGCGGTCTCGACCGCCAGCTTCAACACCGGCTGCGGGCAGCGCATGCCGCTGCAGTCGATCTTCATGATGGATCCCACCGCTCGCTTCCTCCCGGGCCGGACGCGACCGGGACCGGTGCCCCCGCCGGCGCGACCGGCGCGATCGGGAGGGGCGGGGATGGGTCGCGTTCGCCGGGCGGGACCATACCTGTCCGCTCCGCTCGACGTCAAACCCAGGCGGGGCAGTCCCCGAGCGCCGTGACGACGCAGGGAATCCCCGTGTTCGCGGGGAGTTACGGCGCAGCGTGGCAGGTCGGTCGGCCGCCCGGCGGGCGCCCGGTCGGACGTCAGTACTTCGCGTCCTCGGCCTCGATGAGGCGGTAGATCTCGGCCGCGTCGGGCGCCTTCATGATCGCCTCGCGGAAGGCCGGGTTCTTGAAGATCCGGCTGATCCGGGCGAGCGCCTTGAGGTGCGTGCCGGCCGAGTTCTCGGGGGCGAACAGCGCGAAGAACAGGTGGGTGGGCTTGCCGTCGATGGCGCGGAAGTCCACGCCGCCCGCGGAGCGGCCGAAGCTCGCCATCAGGCCGGGCAGGCCGGGGACCTTGCCGTGCGGGATGGCCACGCCCTCGCCGATGCCGGTCGAGCCGAGCTTCTCGCGATCGAGCAGCGTCTCGACCAGCCGCTGCCCGTCGACCTTCTGGCTGGCGGCGAGCGGACGGACCAGCTCGGCCAGCACGGCGGGCGCCGCCTGCCCGGAGAGGCTGGCGATCACGGCGTCGGACCGGAGGAACTCGACGATCTTCATGGCGGACCGGCGTCAGCTAACACAGGTGGCAACGTGTGGGCAAGAAGGCAAGGCGAGGGGCCGGCGGGTCGCGCGGGGGACGCCGCGACGGGCGGGACGCGGCGCCCTGGGACGCCGCGCCCCGCCGCCGCGATCAGGCCGGGTGCGCCTCGATGAGGCCGACGTTCCCGTCGTCGCGCCGGTACACCACGTTGATGCTCCGGTCCTCCGCGTTCTGGAACACGTAGAAGTGCGCGTCGAGGAGGTCGAGCTGGAGGATCGCCTCGTCGAGCGACATGGGCTTCGCCTGGAACTCGGTGCTCTTGATCACCTTGTGGCTGGGGCGCGACGGGTCCTCGAGGATCCCGAGCACGTCGTGGCGCACGTCCACCGGCGGCTGCTCCGGCGCCGCGGGGGCGGCCTTGTGGTTCTGGAGCTTCTCCTTGTGCTTCTTCAGCTGCCGCTCGATCTTGTCCGCGGCCGCGTCGATCGACGCGTACATGTCCCCGGTCTTGGCGGTGCCGCGCAGCAGGAACCGCCCCGCCTTCACGGTCAGCTCTGCGTGGTGCTTCAGGTTCTCCAGGTGGAGGACCGCGTACGCCTCGGTCGGGCGGTCGATGTATTTCTGCACGCGCTCGACGCGATCGCGGACGTGGGCCTTGAGGGCTTCGGTGGGATCCAGATGCCGGAAGGTGATGTTCACCTGCATGAACCGCCTCCTTGGGAGGACCGCAAATGCTTCGGCCGCGGTCCGGCGGGTTCTGTGTCCCGTCGGTGCCGCGGCCGCGAATGCTGCCGGAGCTGGCAACATGTCGAGGTCATAATACCCCAGGGCCGCCGCGATCGATCTCCGCGATCGCCCGCGCCCCGGGCCTGACGGGGCCTCGGCGCTCCCGCGATCGGGCGCCCGGCCGGCCGCCGCGGGCCGGGTCGCCCCGCCGCCCGTCGCCGGATCCCGGGACGCCGTCCGCGGCTAGAAGTACTTCTTGCGCTTCGAGCTGGGCAGGATCCCCAGCACCTCGCGGTACTTCGCGACGGTGCGGCGGGCGATCTCGATGTTCTGGCCCTTCAGGAGCTCGACGATCTTCTGGTCGGAGTGCGGGTGCTTCGGGTCCTCGGCCGCGACGATCTGGCGGATGTGGTTCTTCACCGCCTCGCTCGCGATCTCGTCGCCGCCGGTCTTCTGGATCGCGGAGTTGAAGAAGAACTTCAGCTCGTAGATGCCCTGCGGCGTGTGGACGTACTTGTTCGTGGTGACGCGCGAGACGGTGGACTCGTGCATCCCGATGTCCTCGGCCACGTCTCGCAGGATGAGCGGCTTCAGGTGGGCGATCCCCTTGTCGAGGAAGTCGCGCTGGAACTTCACGATCGACTCGGTGACCTTGTAGATGGTCCGCTGCCGCTGGTGGATGGAGCGGATGAGCCACACCGCGCTGCGCAGCTTCTCCTGGATGTACTCCTTGGCCTTGCCCGCCTCGCCGTTCTTCAGCGCGGCGCGGTACATGCCGGAGATGCGCAGCTTCGAGAGGCCGTCGTCGTTGAGGACGGTGACGTACTTGTCGCCCATCTTGTGCACGTAGACGTCGGGGGTGATGTACTGCGCCTCCTCGCCGGAGTAGGCGCGGCCCGGCTTCGGCTCGAGGCGGCTGATCACCTTCACCGCCTTCACCACCTCCTCGATGGGAACCTTCAGGTCCTTGGCGATGGCCTGATAGTTCTTCGACTCGAGGTGCTTCAGGTGGCGCTCGATGATCGCGACGATCTCGGGCGTGTCGGCGTTGATCGCGACCACCTGGATCAGCAGGCACTCGCGCAGGTCGCGGGCGGCGACGCCGATCGGGTCGAAGGTCTGCACCTTCCGCAGCACCCGCTCGGCGACCTCGATGCCCTGCCCCGACTCGAACGCCACCCGCACCAGCGGATCGCGCGAGGTGGCCTCGTCGGCCTCGCCCTCCACCGCCGGCATCTTGAAGTAGCCGTCGTCGTCGAGGTTCCCGATGATGAGCATCGCGACCTGCTCCTCCTCGGGCGTGAAGTTCGAGAGGCGCAGCTGCCACACCAGGTGGTCGACGAGGTCGGTCTTCTTGGTGAGCGTGGCCTCGTAGCCGGGCAGCTCCTCGTCGGAGAGGCCGCGGTTGGACGGCGCGGTGTGGCCCTGGAGCTGGTACTGGTCGAGGTACTGGTCCCAGTCGATCTCGTTCGCGCCCTCCTCGCCCTTCACCTCCTCGGCCTTCTCCGCCTCCTTGTGCTCGGGCTTCGCCTCGATCTCGGCCTGCTCGGCGGGGCTGGCGCCGTCGGGCACCGCCTGCTCGTCGTTCTCGTCCGCCCCCTCCAGCATGGGGTTCTCGGTCATCTCGGTGCGGATGAGATCGACCAGCTCCATGCGCGAGAGCTGCAGGAGCTTGATGGCCTGCTGCAGCTGGGGCGTCATCACCAGCTGCTGGGTCATCTTGAGGTGCTGCTTCAGCTCGAGGCTCATCGAGGCTCCGCTGGCTGGTGGTCGTCCAGCCTGAACTTGTCGCCGAGGTACACGGCCCGCGCGCGCGGGCTCGCGGCGATCTCGACGGGCGTCCCCTGCTCGAGGATCGAGCCCGAGGAGAGGATGTACGCGCGCCCGCAGATGCCGAGCGCCTCGCGCACGTTGTGGTCGGTGATGAGGACGCCGATGCCGCGATCGCGCAGGCCGCCGATGAGGCGCTGCAGCTCGCCCACCGCGATCGGATCCACGCCGGCGAACGGCTCGTCGAACAGGATGTAGCGGGGGCTGGAGAGCAGGCTGCGCGCCACCTCGGCGCGGCGCCGCTCGCCGCCGGAGAGCTGCTCGCCCAGCGAGTCGGCGACCTTCTCCAGCCGGTACTCGGCGAGCAGCGCCGCGGCGCGCTCGTTCCGCTCGGCGCGCCCGACGCCGAGCGCCTCCAGGACGCCCACGAAGTTCTGCCGCACCGTGAGCTTGCGGAAGATCGACGCCTCCTGCGGCAGGTAGCCGACGCCGAGCCGCGCCCGCCGGTGCATGGGCAGCCGGGTGAGGTCGTGCTCGCCGAGCGTCACCTTGCCGCGCTCCGGCACCACCAGCCCCACCACCATGTTGAACGAGGTGGTCTTGCCGGCGCCGTTCGGGCCGAGCAGCCCCACCACCTCGCCGGGCGCGACGTGGAAGGACACGCCGTCCACCACGCGGCGGCCGCGGTAGGACTTCACCAGCCCCTCGGCCCTGAGGAGCGCGTCGCCGCCGGCGGCGGTCACTTCGCCTGCCCCTTGCGCTGCGCGTCCAGCTCGCGGCGCCGCTGCTCCACCTCGGCGCCCGGCACGGTGATCCGGACCGGCACGCCGCCGCCCTCCAGCTTCACCTCGTCCGTGCGCAGCTCGTACACGAGCCGCCGGCCGTGCGCCTCGGTGCCGCGGTCGCGCAGCACCGCCGCGCCGTCGCAGGTCACCCGCGCGGCCGCGTTCTCGTAGGTGGCGGTCTGGCAGGTCACGGTGCGCTCGCCGCGGACCAGCTTCACGTCGCCGCGGCACACCGCCGTCTCGATCACGCCCGCCTCGTCGTTCTTCGCCTCGAGCCGCGCGCAGGTCAGCACCGCGTCGTCGCGGGTCAGCGTCACCGGCTTCCCGGTGAACACCACCTCGCGGCGCTGGAACGCGTAGCGGACCTCGGCGGCGTCCACCCGGTAGTCCGGCGCCGCCCGCGCGGCGCCCTTCGCGGCGGGCGCAGGCCGGGTCACGGGCTTGCCCTGGGCCGGCGCCGGGGCGGCGGCGAGCAGCGCGGCGGCGAGGAGCGCGATCACCGCAGCTCCCCCCCGCCGGTCAGCCGCGGGCTCCCGCCCAGCGTCAGCTCGCCGGTGCCGGCGTCGAGCACGAACCCGGTGCCCTCGAGCCGGTAGCCGCGCCCGTCCACCGTGAGCGCCTGGTCCCCGCGGACCATCCCGCCCTCGCCCTCGGGCGTGTACCGGGCGCTGGGCGTCCGGGCCACGTCGTCCCGGTGACGCACCGTGACACCGCCGTGCGCCTCGAAGGTGTGAGCCGACAGGACCCCGGAGCCTTCCGGCGCGGCGATCCGCACCGGGTCCCCACCGCGCGGGAGGACGGCCACGACGTCACGTGCCCGGAGCAGGGTCGAGTCGCGCTCCAGCGTCGCGGTGCGTGCCTCGCCCTCGACGCGCAGGTCCGCCTCCCGCCACACGCGGAATCGAACCCCCTCGAGCATCAGCTCAGGCACCACGTCACGCGCCTCCACGGGCTGGGCGGGCTGGCATCCAGTGCCGAGCCCGAGCGCGAGAGCGGCGGCCAAGCCGGCCGCCGTCCGCATCCAAAGCCGCTGAAACATAGCATTCTTTCCTTGGTGGATCGACAGGCACAGACCTTGCTTTATGCCCGGGCGCCCTAGCCGCGTGAAAGCTCAGCGCTTTTCGGCACTGCCTTTGCTTGGGGGTCGTCGGCCTGGTTCTCGCCTTCGGGGCGCGTCTTCCAGCGCTGGTGCATCCACACCCACTCGGCCGGGTTCCGCCGGATGGCTGCCTCCAGGGCGGCAGAGCAGGCGGCGGTGAGCCGGACCGCCTCCGCCTCGCGGTCGGGCGGGTCGGCGGCGAACGGGATCTCCACGCACTCGAGGAGGTGGCCGTCGCCGGCGCGCGGCCCGCGGCGGCGGATGGTGCCGACCACCACCGGCGCGCCGAAGCGGAGCGCGAGGTCGGCCGCGGCGCGCGGCGTGTACGCGAGCCGGCCGAAGAACGGGACGAACAGGCCCTGGACCTTCGTGTCCTGGTCGATGAGCAGCCCGAGCGCCTTGCCCTGGCGGAAGGTGCGGATGATGGCGCGGCCGGTGTCGGGGTTCTCGCGCCAGAGCGTGGTGACCCCGCCCGCCGCCCGGAAGCGCTCCGCCAGCCGGTTCAGCGCGGCGTCGCCGCCGGCCTTGGCGATGACGGCGTTCGGGATGCCGGCCCGCGCGATGCGCCGGGCGAGGAGCTCCCAGCTCCCCACGTGCCCGGTGACGAACACCATGCCCCGGCCGCGCGCGATGACCTCCTGGAGCAGCCCGGGCGGCGACAGCTCGACGTAGGTCTCGAGCCGCGCGTCGTAGCTGCGGATGGCGGCGAGCTCGAGCGCGGTGCGCCCGAGGTGCACGAACATGGCGCGCGCGATGGCCTCGCGCTCGGCGTCGGGCTTCTCGGGGAACGCGACGGCGAGGCTCCGGAGCGCGAGCCGCCGCGTGCCGCGGGCGAGGTGGTAGCCGGCGCGGCCCACCAGCCCGCCGAGCGCGAGGGCGGGGCCGAGGGGCAGGAGACCCAGGATCCAGAGGACGGCGCGGACCAGCGCGGAGCGGACGCTCCTCTTGATCCGCTTGCGGAGCGGTACGGCCATGGCGGGCGCACGCTAGCACGGGATCCGGGGCGATCGTCAGCCCCGGGCGGCCTCGGCCCGGCGCGGCCGGCCTACAGGCCGCGGGCGCGGAGCAGCAGGTCGCAGAGCTCGCGGACCGCGCCGCGGCCGCCGGGCGCGGCGGTGACGAGGTGCGCGACGGCCTTCGCCTCGGGCCGCGCGTCGGCGGGGCAGGCGGCGAGGCCCACCTTCGCGAGCAGCGGCACGTCGTTCACGTCGTCGCCCATGTACGCCACCTCGGCGTCCGGGATGCCGAGGTGCGCCAGCCGCGCGTAGCCGGCCAGCTTGTCGCGCTCGCCGAACACGAGGTGCTGGAAGCGCAGCTCGCGGAGGCGCGCCTCCGAGGCCTTGCCCGGCCGGCCGGAGACGACGCCGAACGGGACGTGCTCGCGCAGGAGCACGATGCCGTGGCCGTCCTTCACGTCGAAGACCTTCAGCGCCTCGCCGTCCGGGCCGTAGTAGAGCCGGCCGTCGGTGAGCACCCCGTCCACGTCCAGCAGCACCAGCCGGACGCGCGCGGCGCGCGCGAGGAGCTCGGCCTCGGTCACGGCTGCCCCAGCGCGTGCCGGACCGCCAGCACCTCGCGGAGCACGCGGTCGGCGGTGGGGAAGTCGAGCGAGTTGGGCCCGTCGGACTTCGCCACCGCGGGATCCTCGTGGATCTCCATGAACAGCGCGTCGATGCCCACCGCCGCCGCGGCGCGCGCCAGCGGCGCCACGAACTGCCGGTCGCCGGCGGTGGTGTCGCCGCCGGAGCCCGGCATCTGCACGCTGTGGGTCGCGTCCATGCACACCGGCACGCCCAGCTCGCGCATCTGCACCAGGGCGCGCATGTCCACCACCAGGTTGCCGTAGCCGAAGGTGACGCCGCGCTCGGTGAGGAACACGTTCTCGTTGCCGCCCTCGCGGCACTTCGCGATCGCGTGGCGCATCTCGCGCGGCGCGAGGAACTGGCCCTTCTTCACGTTCACGGCGCGGCCGTGGCGCGCGCAGGCGATGACGAGGTCGGTCTGCCGGCACAGGAACGCCGGCACCTGCAGCACGTCCACCACCCGCCCGGCCGGCTCGGCCTGCCAGGTCTCGTGCACGTCGGTGAGGCAGGGCAGCCCGGTCTCGCGCTTCACCGCCTGGAACGCGGCCAGCCCCGCCTCCAGGCCCGGCCCGCGGTAGCTCTTGCCGGAGGAGCGGTTGGCCTTGTCGAAGCTGGCCTTGAACACCACCGGCAGGCCGTGCTTCGCGGCGAGCTCCTTCACGCGCCGGGCGTGGCGGAGGCCGTGCGCCTCGTCCTCCATGACGCAGGGGCCGGCGATGAGCAGGAGCGGCTGCCCGTCGCCCACGAGGTGCCCGCCCACGCGGGCCTGGATCGGCTGGGACATCGGCTATCCGTTCTTCCCGACCGCGAGCTTCTTCACCTCGGCCGGGGGCTGGCGCTGCTGGGCGTCGCGGTGCTCGAGGGCGGCCTTCACGAAGCCGGCGAACAGCGGGTGCGGCGCGAAGGGCTTGGAGCGGAACTCGGGGTGGAACTGGCAGCCCACGAAGTGCTGCCCGGGCAGCTCGATCATCTCCACCAGCCCGAGGTCCGGGTTCACGCCGGAGAACACCATCCCGGCCGCCTCGAACTGGGCGCGGTAGTCGTTGTTGAACTCGAAGCGGTGGCGGTGGCGCTCGTGCACCAGCTCGGCGCCGTACAGCGCGCGGGCCTTGGTGCCCTCCTTGAGCGTGCAGGGGTACGCGCCGAGGCGCATGGTCCCGCCCTTGTCGGTCACGCCCTTCTGCCCCTCCATCAGCGTGACGACCGGGTGCGGCGTCGCCTCGTCGAACTCCAGCGAGTTCGCGCCGGCGAGCCCGAGCACGTTGCGCGCCATCTCGATGACCGCCATCTGCAGGCCGAGGCAGATGCCGAAGAACGGCACCTTGTGCTCGCGGGCGTACTTCACGCCCAGGATCTTCCCCTCGGTGCCGCGGATGCCGAAGCCGCCCGGCACCAGGATCGCGTCCACCTTGTCCAGGTCGGAGAGGTCGCCCTCCTCGAGCTTGGTCGAGTCGATGAACGCCAGCTTCACCCGCGCGTCGTTCGCGATGCCGCCGTGGACGAGCGCCTCGTTGAGGCTCTTGTAGCTCTCGTGCAGCTCCACGTACTTGCCGACGATGCCGATCCGCACCTCGCCGCGGCGCGGGTTCTTCACCTTGTCGACGATGGTCTCCCAGCGCTCGAGGCGCGGGGCGCGGCTCCAGATGTTGAACAGCTCGGCCAGTTTGTCGTCGAGCCCCTCGCGGTGGAGCGAGAGCGGCACCTCGTAGATCGACGGGACGTCGAGCGCGGTGAACACCGCCGAGGGATCCACGTTGCAGAACAGCGCGATCTTGTCCTTCATGTCGCGCGGCAGCTCGCGGTCGGAGCGGCACAGCAGCAGGTCGGGCTGGATGCCGATCTCGCGCAGCTCCTTCACGCTGTGCTGGGTCGGCTTGGTCTTCAGCTCGCCGGCGGCCGCGATGAACGGCACGAGCGTGAGGTGCGCGTAGACCGCGTTCTCCTCGCCCACGTCGTACTTCATCTGGCGGATCGCCTCGAGGAACGGCAGCGACTCGATGTCGCCGACCGTGCCGCCCACCTCGACGATGAGGATGTCGGCGCCGCCGGCGGCCTCGCGGATCACCGCCTTGATCTCGTCGGTGATGTGCGGGATCACCTGCACGGTCTTGCCCAGGTACTCGCCCCGGCGCTCGCGCTGGATGACGTTCTGGTAGATGCGGCCGGTGGTGTAGTTGTTCCGCCGGGTCATCTTGGCGCTGGTGAAGCGCTCGTAGTGCCCGAGGTCGAGGTCGGTCTCGGCGCCGTCGTCGGTGACGAACACCTCGCCGTGCTGGAACGGGCTCATCGTGCCCGGGTCCACGTTGATGTACGGGTCGAGCTTGAGGTGCTGGACCTCCAGCCCGCGGTTCTCGAGCAGCGCGCCGATCGAGGCCGCCGAGAGCCCCTTGCCGAGCGAGCTCACCACGCCGCCGGTGACGAACAGGTACTTCGTCTTCTTTCCCCGCTTGACCATGTGCTCTCCCCGGATCACGCCCCGGCGGCCAGGAGCGCCCGCGCGCGCTCCAGGTCGTCCGGCGTGTCGATCCCGAAACCCCGGTAGCCGGTGTCGGCCACGCGGATGTCGTACCCGTGCTCGAGCGCCCGCAGCTGCTCGAGCGCCTCCTCGCCCTCGAGCCTGCCCGGCGCGAGCGCGGTGAACGTCTCGAGGAACGCCGCGGTGAACGCGTAGATGCCCACGTGGGCGCGGGCGAGCGGGCTCTCGCCGCCGGCGCGCCGGTGCGGGATGGGCGCGCGCGAGAAGTACAGCGCGTCGCCGCTCGCCCGGGTCACCACCTTGACGACCTGGGTCCGCTCCAGCTCCCCCGCGGCGAGCGGGCGAGCGAGCGTCGCCATCCGGACGCCGCCCTCCATCGCGCCGATCACCGCCTCGATGGCCTCCGGCTCGATGAGCGGCTCGTCGCCCTGCAGGTTCACCACGATCTCCGGCCGCGGCGCGAGCTTGCGCGCGGCCTCCGCCACCCGGTCCGTGCCCGTCGCGGCCGGTCCGGTCAGGATGGCCTCACCCCCTGCGTCCCGAACGGCGCGGGCGATCCGGTCGTCGTCGGTGGCGACGGCCACGACGTCCACCCCGCGGGCGCGCTTCGCGCGCTCGACCACATGGGCGATGAGGGGCTTGCCTGCCAGATCGGCGAGGGGCTTTCCCGGGAAGCGCGAGGCGCCGTACCGGGCCGGGATGATGACCGCGACGTGTCTCAAACCGGGATTGCAAAGTACGCGGGGGGATCCCCCGAGTCAACGGCAGGTTTCGATGCCCCGGGATTCATTCAGAACGGGGCTGCGCCCCGCCCCATGGAGCAGAGCTGCGCGGGGCCCGTGACCTCGCGACCCGCCTTCGCGGGCTCGCGCGAGGTCCCCGCGGGCGCGCCTGGCGGCACGCGGTCCGTCGGGGCCGCCGGTGCGCGCGCGGGTCATTTCGGGGGAGCGCCGGGCCGCCTAGCTTTCGACATGGCCCTCGTGCTCCACGTGGTCGGCGCCCGCCCCAACTTCATGAAGGTCGCTCCCCTGATGGCGGCGCTGTCCCGGCGGGGCGCGGCGCAGCGGCTGGTCCACACCGGGCAGCACTTCGACGAGCGGATGAGCGGGGTGTTCTTCGCCGAGCTCGGGCTGCCGCGCCCCGACCTCGACCTGGGGGTGGGCTCCGGCACCCACGGCGAGCAGACGGGCCGGGTGATGATCGCGTTCGAGCGGGCGCTGCTCGAGGCGGCGCCGCGGCCCGACCTGGTGGTCGTGCCCGGCGACGTGAACTCGACCGTGGCGGCCGCGCTGGTGGCGGCGAAGCTCGGGATCCCCGTGGCGCACCTCGAGGCGGGCCTGCGCAGCTTCGACCGGACCATGCCGGAGGAGCTGAACCGGGTGGTCACCGATCACCTCTCCGACCTGCTGCTCACGCCCAGCCCCGACGCCGACGACAACCTCGCGCGCGAGGGGATCCCGGCCGCGCGGGTGGCCCGGGTCGGCAACCTCATGATCGACACGCTCCGGGCCCACCTGCCGCGCGCCCGCGCGCTGGCGGCCTGGCGCGACCTGGGCCTCGCCGAGGGCGGGTACGCGGTGGTCACGCTGCACCGCCCCTCCAACGTGGACGACCCCGTCGCGCTCGGGCGGCTGCTCGGCGCGCTGGCGGAGGTCGCGCGCGCGCTGCCGGTCGTGTTCCCGGTGCACCCGCGCACCCGCGCCCGCCTCGCCGACCCCGCGCTGGCCGGGGCCGCCGCCGCGCTGCGCCTGGTCGAGCCGCTCGGCTACCTCGAGTTCCTCTCGCTCACCAGCGCGGCGCGCCTGGTGCTCACCGACTCCGGCGGCCTGCAGGAGGAGTCCACCGCGCTCGGCGTCCCCTGCCTCACGCTGCGCGAGAACACCGAGCGGCCCATCACCGTGGCCGAGGGGACGAACCACGTGGTGGGCACCGATCCCGCGCACATCGCGGCGGAGGCCCGCCGCGCGCTCGACGCCGGCCCGCGGCGCGGCCGGATCCCGGCGCTCTGGGACGGGCAAGCGGGCGAGCGGGCCGCGGACGCGGTGCTCGCGTTCCTGGACCGGCCGCGGGGTTGAGCGGCGCCACGCCCGGCGCGGCCTCGCGGGGACGGGGGCGCGGCGGCGGCGCCCGGTGTATGGTGCGCCGGTGACGCAGCAGGTCCGGGTCCGCTTCACGGTCGAGCCGAACTACGCGGGGTGGCGCCTCGATCGCTACCTGCAGGAGAAGATCCGCCGGCTCTCGCGCGAGCGGGTGCAGCGGCTCATCGAGCACCGCCTCGAGACCGAGGACGGCCGCCGGCTGAAGCCCTCCACCCGCGTCGCGCCCGGCCTCTCCTTCGCGCTCCTCAAGGACGCCGAGGCCGAGCCGGACACGCCGCAGGAGTTCGCGGTGGTGCACGACGACGGCGCGCTGCTGGTGGTGGACAAGCCCGCCGGGCTGCCGGTCCACCCCACCGCGCGCTACGCGGCGAACACGTTCACCTCGCTCGCGAAGCTGCGCTTCCCGGAGCGGAAGGTGGACCCCGCCCACCGGCTCGACCGCGAGACCTCCGGCCTGCTCGCCTGCGGGACCTCGCCCGAGGTGACGAAGGTCCTGAAGCGCGACTTCGCCCACGCGCGCGTGCACAAGACCTACCTCGCGCTCGCGCTCGGCGCGCCGGTCGAGGACGCGTTCACGGTGGACGCGCCGCTCGCGCTCACCGGCGCGTCGGCGGTGCGGGTCCGGATGCACGTGGCGGCGGAGGGGCTGCCCTCCCAGACCGCGTTCGAGGTGCTGGCCCGGCGCCGGGCGCCGGACGGCGCGCCGGTGGCGCTGCTCGCGTGCCGGCCGCGCACCGGGCGCCAGCACCAGATCCGCGCGCACCTCGCGCACGCCGGCCTGCCCATGGTGGGCGACAAGATCTACGGGCCGGACGAGGAGATCTTCGACCGGTTCACCCGGCGTGCGATGACCGACGAGGACGTCGCGCTGCTCCGCCTGCCGCGCCACGCGCTGCACGCCTGGCGGCTCGAGCTGCCGCACCCGCTCACCCGCGCGCCGGTCCGGCTGGAGGTGCCGCTCCCGCCCGACCTGGCCGCGTTCTGGGAGGGCTGCGCGCCGTGAACGCCTACGACTTCGCCGGGCTGGTGGGCGGGCTCACCGGCGCGTGGATGGCGATCGGGGCCGGGCTCGTCGGGGTCGCGGCCGCGCTGCGGCTCGCGGCGGTGCGGGGCCGGCCGGGCAAGGGCCGGGTGTCGCGGGGCGCGCTCGCGTTCGCGCTGGTGGTCGGGCTCGCCGGGCTGGCCTTGTTCGCGGCCGCGGAGCGTGCCCCGTTCCGCCGCGCGCTCGATCACGCCGCGCCCTGGGTCCTGGGCGCCGCCGCGCTGGTGGGGCTCGTCGCGGGCTGGCGGGTGGCGAGGAAGCCGCCCGCCGCGCCGGCGCCCGCCGGCGCCGACGGGACGCCGGAGCCGCCGGCGCAGGGCTAGCCGCGCGTGCGCGCGTGCCGCGCGATCCGGTCCCGGACCGCCTCGGCCTTGGCGATGCGGCTGCGCTGCTTCACCGCGAGCAGGTAGAAGCGCTCCCGCAGCACCTGCGCCTCGTCCTCGGGCAGGTCGCCGTGGCGGCCGCGCTCGACCTCGCGCCGCTCCACCGCGTGGGCGAGCGAGATGGCCGCCGCCACCGACACGTTCAGCGACTGGACGAAGCCGCGCATGGGGATCGCGTAGCAGGCGTCGGCGAGCGCCAGCGCCTCCTCCGAGACGCCGCGCTGCTCGTTCCCGAACACGAGCGCCACCTTGCCGGCGAAGGAGAGCCCGGCCATGGGCCGGGAGCGCTCGCCGAGGTGCGTGGCGTAGACCGCGAAGCCCTCGGCGCGGAGGTGCGCGAGGCACTCGGTGGTGGAGGACCAGCGCCGCACGTCCAGCCACTTGTCCGCGTTCTGGCTGATCTTCTTGTTGCGGTCGTAGGGCTTCATGGGCCCCTCGATCGCGTGCAGCGTCTGGACCCCGAACGCCTCGCAGGTGCGCAGCACCGCGTTCACGTTCTGCGGATCGCAGAACGCCTCCATCACCACGGTGAGCGTGCGGGTGCGGTTCGCCACCACCGCGTCGATGCGGGCCCGGCGCTCCGGGAGCACGAACGCGGGGTCGCCCAGCTTCACGCGCGCGCCCTCGGCTTCGCGAGCTTCTTGCCGCCGCCGCCGCGGTGCGGCCGCGCCTCCTTGAAGAGCGCGCGCCCGACCGCGTCGAGGAGGGCGTCGAGCCCCTCGCCGGTGACCGCGGAGACGAGGTGCACCGGCACCGGCTTCTTGCGCCGGCCGAGCAGCTTCTGGAGCTTCACGCCGGCGGCGCGCGCCTCGGGGACGTCGATCTTGGTCACCGCCACGATCTGCGGCTTCTTCGCCAGCTCGTCGGAGTAGGCGGCGAGCTCGGCGTTGATCGCGTCGAGATCGGCCCTGGGCGCGCGGCCCGGCTCCGGGTTCGCGCCCTCCACCAGGTGGATGAGGACGCGGCAGCGCTCCACGTGGCGCAGGAACTGGTGCCCCAGGCCGGCGCCGGCGTGCGCGCCCTCGATGAGCCCGGGGATGTCCGCGACCACGAAGCTCCGCTCGCGCCAGCCGACCACGCCCAGGTTCGGCGTGAGCGTGGTGAACGGGTAGTCCGCGATCTTCGGCCGGGCGCGCGAGATGCGGCTGATGAGGGTGGACTTCCCGGCGTTCGGGTAGCCCACGATCCCCACGTCGGCGAGCAGCTTCAGCTCGAGGACGAGGTCCCGCTCCGCGCCCGGCGTGCCGTCCTCGGCGTAGCGCGGCGCCTGGTTGGTGGAGCTCGCGAAGTTCATGTTGCCGAGCCCGCCGCGGCCGCCCTTCGCGATCACGACGCGCTCGCCCGCGGCGCCCAGGTCGCAGAGCTGCTCGCCGGTGGCCGCGTCCTTCACCACCGTGCCCGGCGGGACGCGCAGGACCAGGTCCGCGCCGTCCTTGCCGTTCATGTCCGAGCCGCTGCCCTTCTCGCCGTTCCGCGCCTTGTGCTCGCGGATGTAGCGGTAGTCGAGCAGGGTGGAGAGCTGCGGATCGACCTCCAGCACGACGTCCCCGCCGTTGCCGCCGTCGCCGCCGGCCGGGCCGCCCCGCGGGATGAACTTCTCGCGGCGCCACGCGACGGCGCCGTCGCCGCCGTCGCCGGCCTTCACGTGGATCTTCACCTCGTCGACGAACTTCACGAGCGACCTCGAGAAACGCGAAGCGCCGCGGACCCGAGGATCCGCGGCGCGCGCAGTGCCGTCGCCCCGAGCCGTGCCGGAGGCGAGGGGAGCTTACGCCCCGGGGAGCACCGACACCACGCGGCGATCGCCGCGGGTCCGGCTGTACTTCACGGTGCCGTCGATGAGGGCGAACAGCGTGAAGTCCTTGCCCATGCCGACGTTCTGGCCCGGGTGCACGAGCGTGCCGACCTGGCGGACGAGGATGTTGCCCGCGACCACCTTCTCGGACCCGTAGACCTTGATCCCGCGGCGCTGGCCGGGAGAGTCGCGCCCGTTGCGCGAAGAGCCCTGTCCCTTTTTGTGAGCCATTTCCTGCTCCGTTCGCCCCGGGCCTAGGCCCGGACCGTGGTGATGAGGACCTCGGTGTAGGGCTGACGGTGGCCCCGCTTCTTGGTCCAGCCTTCCTTCTTCTTCCGGAAGTGGATGACCTTCTTGTGCTTGTCCTGGGCGACGATCTCGCCCTCGACGGTGACGCCGGCCAGGGTCGGCGTGCCGACCTTCGCCTCGCCCTCGCCCCCGACGAGCAGCACGTCGAAGTTCACCTTCCCGCCGACGTCGCCGGCGAGCTTCTCGATCTTCACCCGGTCGCCCTGGGCGACGCGATACTGCTTCCCGCCGGTCCGAATCACCGCGTACATCGCTTCTCTCCTCGGAATCTGGGGAGGAAAACACGGCCGCGCGCGTGCGAGCGCGACGATCCGGCCCTCCGGAAGGGCGGTCATATACGATCGCGCCGCGGCACCTGTCAAGGAATGCCGGGCGGTTGGATCGGCGCACCCTCGCCTGCCGCCAGAGGGGGGGCGCCGATGTGGGCGCCCCTGCACCTTGCGGCCTGCGGCCGATCGGTCGATCCTCCGCGTCCTATGAACAAGCGACACCTGATTGCCCTCGCGTGCGCGCTCGCGCTCCCCTGCCTCGCGGAGGCCCAGGCCTCGGTGCAGCTCCGCCTGGACCTTCCGGTCGTCCTCCCGCAGCTCGTGGTGGTCTCCCCCGGCGTCCAGGTGGTGCCGGACGTCGAGGAGGAGGTCTTCTTCGTGGACAGCTGGTACTGGACCCGCCACGACGGCGGCTGGTACCGCGCCCGCAGCCCGCGCGGCGGCTGGGTCTACATGCAGCCGCGCTACGTCCCGGCGCGCCTCGTCCAGGTTCCCCCCGGGAAGTACAAGCGCTACCACCCGGGCAAGGGGCACGGCGCGCCGGCCCGCTACGAGGGCGGCGGCCACGAGGGTGGCCACGGCGGCGACCACGGCCACCCGGGCAAGGGCGGCAAGGGCCACGGCAAGCACTGAGCGCACGCGCCCGACGCGTGCGGCACCGGCGGGCGGTGGGGTCGATCCCCGCCGCCCGCGCCGCGTCCGGCGCCCGCGATCACAGCCCGAAGTGCGCCGGCGACAGCCCCTTCCACTGGCAGTAATCGCGCAGCTCGCGCTTCACGAGCCCCCAGGTCAGCGCCAGCGCCAGGACGTCGTCGGTGAAGCCGAGCGGCACCAGGAAGTCGGGGATGAGATCCACCGGCGACACCACGTAGACCACCGCCGCGGCCAGCGCCGCGACCGCCTTCCACGGGACCTTGCGGTAGGTGCCGTTCGCGTAGTCGCGGATCACCATCCAGAGCAGGCGCAGCTTGCTGCGCAGCCTCGCCGGCGCGGTCTTCGCGTACCAGGGCGGGCGCGCGAGGAAGCGCCGCGCCGCCTCGGCGTGCTCGCCGGCCGTCTCCGGCGTCACGTCGCGCGCGTCGCGGGCGAGCTCGCGGGCGGCGGCGTCGCGGCAGGAGATGCAGTCGGCGTTCGTGCCCTGGGGGCGGCCGCAGGCGGGGCAGGTGCGGGGGGCCATGCCGGGATCCTAATCCGCGGGGGCCGCCGGCGGGGAGCGCCCCGGCCGCGTCGGGCGGGGCTCACCCTTCGCGGGCGCGGCGCCGCGCGCGCTCGGGGCGGGAGGCGGGCTCGGCCTCGCCCACCTCGTGGAAGCGGCGGTAGTCCACCGCGCGCCGCCCGTCCGGCAGGGTCCGCACGATGGGCGCGAAGCGGGCGCCCCAGCGGATGCGCGCGGCGGGGTAGACGTGGCGGGCGTAGATGACGCGGGTGAGCGCCTCGTCGTAGCCGCTGAACGTCACGATCACCTCCGCCTCGGCGCTCTCCAGCGCGCCCGCGTCCGCGCCGGCGAGCGGGCTGCCCGGCCCGATCACGTGGGCCGCGGTCCAGGCGTGCGAGAACAGCGCGGTGCCGCCGCGCACCAGCGGCAGGTCGTGCGCGCGCCGGACCGGCTCGCCCTCGTCGTCGAGCTCCTCGCGCACCAGCATCACCGACACCTTCGCGTCCACCACGTGGCTGGTGCGCTCGTTCGCCATGCGGAACTGGAGCGCCTCGCCCCCGCGGTGCGGGCCGATCACGGCCACCTCGCTGAACAGCACCCGGGCGCGGAGCAGCGAGAACTTCGCGAGCACGATGCCCGCGCCGATCACGAGCTCCGCCCAGCGCACGAACCCCTCGGCGCCCGCCACCAGCCCCGCCGCGAGCGCCCGCGGCGCGAGCGCCGCCCGCACCTCGTCGGCCGAGGCGCCGCGCGCGAGCGCCACCAGCGCCGCCACCGCGGAGCCGCGCGCCGCCGGCCCCGCCTCGCCGAGCGCGTAGTGCGCCGCCTCGAACCCCGCTGCGGTGACGAAGTACACGAGCGCGTACACGGCGCAGAGGCGCGCCCAGGAGCCGGTGACGAGCCGGTGGTACAGGTCGGCGAGCGGGCGGCGCCGCAGGCCGATCGCGACCAGGCCGCGGGTGGCCTGCCCGAACACGCGGGTGTGGGTGAGGTCCGCCATGCGGCCGCGGATCCTAGACGCGGGGTGCGGGGCGCGGCTAGGCGCCGGACCGCCTACCCCGGCGCTACCGCGCGCTCGCCAGCGTCGCCAGCCCGGCCGCGTGCGGCGCGCGCACCACGCCGCGCTCGGTCACGATGGCGGTGACGAGCGCCGCGGGCGTGACGTCGAACGCCGGGTAGCGCGCCGGGACCCCGGCCGGCGCGATGCGCTGGCCGGCCAGCATGACCACCTCGTCGGCCCCGCGCTCCTCGATGGGGATGTCCGCGCCGGTGGGCGTGGCGAGGTCCACCGTGGACCAGGGGGCGGCCACGTAGAAGGGCAGCCGGTGGTGCGCCGCGAGCACCGCCAGCGCGTAGGTGCCGATCTTGTTCGCCACGTCGCCGTTCGCGGCGATGCGGTCGGCGCCCACCACCACGCAGCCGATCTCGCCGCGCGCCATGAGCCAGCCGGCCATGCCGTCGGTGAGCAGCGTCACCGGGATGCCGTCGCGGTGCAGCTCCCAGGCGGTGAGCCGGGCGCCCTGCAGGAACGGGCGCGTCTCGTCGGCGAACACCGAGATGGCGTTCCCGGACTCGACCGCCGCGCGCACCACCCCGAGCGCGGTGCCGTAGCCGGCGGTGGCGAGCGCGCCGGCGTTGCAGTGGGTGAGCACCCGGGCGCGGGCGGGCACGAGCGGCGCGCCGAGCGCGCCGATGCGGCGGCAGGCCGCCTCGTCCTCGTCGCGGATGGCGTGCGCCTCGGCGAGCACGTCCGCGGCCGGCGCGCCGAGCCGCGCCGACATGCGGCGCACCGCCCAGGCCAGGTTCACCGCGGTGGGCCGGGCGCGGGCGAGCAGGTCCGCCGCGGCGCGCAGCCGCTCCGGGCCGGCGCCCCGCCGCGCCTCCACCGCCAGCGCGTAGGCCGCCGCCACCCCGATGGCGGGCGCCCCGCGCACGGTCAGGTCCCGGATGGCCGCCGCCACCGCGTCGGCGGTGGAGAGCTCGAGCCAGCGCTCCTCGGCCGGCAGCGCCTTCTGGTCGAGCAGGCGCACCAGGTCGCGGGCGTCGTCGTACAGCACCGGCCGCAGGGGTTCACGCACGGTCATTGCTCTCCCTTGCCCAGCCCGGCGAAGAGCCGCAGCGCGAAGTACCCGGCCGCGCAGGCGGCCACGCCGGCCGCCGGCCAGCGCCCCTGCGCCCCGAGCACCCCGGCCACCACCGCCGAGCCCACCAGCGCCACGCCCAGGAAGATCCGGCTCGGGCCGCCGGTCGCGCCGGCGCCCGCCGGCCCCGCACCCCACCCCGCCCAGCGCGCCACGATCAGTCCCCCAGCTTCCTGCGCAGCAGCGCGTTCACCACCGCCGGGTTGCCCTTGCCGCGCATCTCCTTCATGACCTGCCCGACGAAGAAGCCGAGGAGGTTCTTGCGGCCGCCGCGGTACTTCTCCGCCTCGCCCGGGTTCGCGGCGAGCACCTTGTCCACCGCGGCCTCGATGGCGCCCTCGTCGGACACCTGCGCGAGCCCCTTCGCCTTCACCACCGCGTCGGGCTCGGCGCCGGTGCGGAAGACCTCTTCCAGCACCTGCTTCGCGCCCGGGCCGCCGATGGTGCCGGCGTCGACGAGGCGCAGCGTGGCCGCGAGCCGCGCGGGCGTGACCTTCCAGGCGGCGGGCGCCTCGCCGGTCTCGTTCGCCAGCCGCGCCAGCTCGCCGGTCACCCAGTTCGCGACCTTCTTCGCCGCCTCCGGACCGGCGCCGTACGCCGCGAGCGCCGCGTCGAACCAGGCCGACACCGCCGCGTCCGCCACCAGGTTGCCGGCGTCGTAGGCGGAGAGCCCCAGGCTGCGCTGGTAGCGCTCGGCCCGGGCGCGCGGCAGCTCCGGCAGCTCGCCGCGGATCCGCTCCACCAGCGCCGCCTCGACGATCACCGGCGGCAGGTCCGGCTCCGGGAAGTAGCGGTAGTCGTGCGCCTCCTCCTTCGAGCGCATCGAGCGGGTCTCGCCGCGGTCCGGGTCGAACAGCCGCGTCTCCTGCACCACCGGCTCGCCCGCCTCGATCAGCTCCACCTGGCGGCGCGCCTCGAACTCGATCGCCTGCTTCAGGAAGCGGAACGAGTTCATGTTCTTGATCTCGCAGCGCGTGCCGAGCTCGGAGGCGCCCTTGCGCATCACCGACACGTTCGCGTCGCAGCGGAGCGACCCCTCCTGCATGTTCCCGTCGTTCACCCCGAGCGCCATCAGGATCGCGCGCAGCGCCTTCAGGTACTCGACCGCCTCCTCGGCGGAGCGCAGGTCCGGGCGCGAGACGATCTCGACGAGCGGCACGCCGGCGCGGTTCAGGTCCACGCCGGAGGCGCCGTCGGCGGCGACGTCGTGCACGTTCTTGCCGGCGTCCTCCTCCATGTGGATCCGGACCAGCCGCGCGGTGTGGTCGCGGCCGTCGAGCGTGAACGTCACCTCGCCGCCCTCGCAGATGGGCAGCTCGTACTGCGAGATCTGGTAGCCCTTCGGGAGGTCCGGGTAGAAGTAGTTCTTCCGCGCGAACACGCTCTTCGGGCGGATCTCGCAGCCGAGCGCGAGCCCGGTGCGCACCGCCATCTCCACCACCGAGCGGTTCAGCGCCGGGAGCGCGCCGGGGAGGCCCAGGCACACCGGGCAGGTGTGCGCGTTGGGCGCGGCGCCGAACGCGGTGGAGCAGCCGCAGAAGATCTTGCTGGCGGTGAGGAGCTGCGCGTGGACCTCGAGCCCGATCACCACCTGGAAGTCGGAGATCGGCATCTCAGGGCTCCGGGGGCGCGGGCAGCGGCCCGAGCTCGCGCTCGAGCGCGCGCGCCGCGCGGAACAGGGTCGCCTCGTCGAACGGGCGCCCCACCAGCTGCAGCCCCACCGGCAGGCCGCTCGCGGCCTCCAGGCCGCAGGGCACCGAGAGCCCGGGCAGCGCCGCCAGGTTGCAGGTGATGGTGAAGATGTCGGCCAGGTACATCTGGAGCGGGTCGCCGGTGCGCTCGCCCAGCTTGAACGCGACCGACGGGGTGACCGGGCCGGCGATGACGTCGCAGCCGCGGAACGCCTCGTCGAAGTCGCGGCGGATGAGCGTGCGGACCTTCTGCGCGCGCAGGTAGTAGGCGTCGTAGTAGCCGGAGCTGAGCGCGTAGGTGCCGAGCATGATGCGGCGCTTGGGCTCGGCGCCCAGGCCGCGCTCGCGGCTCTCCGCGTACATCTCCTTCAGCCCCTTCGCGTCCGCGGCGCGCAGGCCGAAGCGCACGCCGTCGTAGCGGGCCAGGTTGGAGGAGGCCTCCGCCGGCGCGATGAGGTAGTAGGCGCCGATGCCGTACTTCGAGTGAGGCAGGGAGACGTCCACCAGCGTGGCGCCCAGGCGGCGGTAGGTGTCGAGCGCGGCGCGGACGGCGGCCTCGACGCCGGCGTCGAGCCCGCCCGAGAGCCACTCGCGCGGCACGCCCACCCGCAGCCCGCGCGCGCCGTCCTCGAGCGGCGCGAGGTAGTCGTCCACCGGGCGGGTGGACGAGGTCATGTCGCGCGGGTCGTGCCCGGCGATGGTGCGCAGGACCAGCGCCGCGTCGCCCACCTCGCGGGCGAGCGGACCCACCTGGTCGAGCGACGAGGCGAACGCCACCACCCCGTAGCGCGAGACGCGCCCGTAGGTCGGCTTCACCCCGACCACGCCGCAGAACGCGGCCGGCTCGCGGATGGAGCCGCCGGTGTCGGTGCCGAGGGACGCGTGCACCTGCCCCGCCGCGACCGACGCAGCGCTGCCGCCGGAGCTGCCGCCGGGCGTGCGGGAGAGGTCCCAGGGGTTGTGGCAGGGCTTGTACGCGCTGTTCTCGTTGGACGAGCCCATGGCGAACTCGTCCATGTTGAGCTTGCCGACGATCACCGCGCCGGCGGCCTCGAGCCGCTCCACCACGGTGGCGTCGTAGGGCGGCAGGTAGCCCTCGAGGATGCGCGAGCCCGCGGTGGTGGGGACGCCCTTCGTGACGAAGATGTCCTTCACCGCCACCGGCACGCCGTCCAGCTCGGAGCGGCGCTCGCCGCGCGCGGCGCGGGCGTCGGCCGCCCTCGCGGCGGCGCGCGCGCGATCCGCGCTCACCGCCAGGAACGCGCCGAGCTTGCCGTCCGTCGCCTGGATGCGCGCCAGCGAGGCCTCGACCAGCTCGGAGGAGGAGATCGCCTTCGCGGCGACGCCCGCCCCCGCCTCGCGCAGCCCGAGGCGGCAGAGCTCCTTCGCCGGCGTGCTCATTCGATGATCCTCGGCACCTTGAAGGCGGTGCCCTCGCGCGCCGGGGCGGCGGCGGTCGCCTCCTCCGGCGTCAGCGACGGGAACACCGCGTCCTCGCGCCGCGCCGGCAGCTCGCCGGCGGCGAGCGCGTGGGTCATCGGCTCGACCGCCGTGACGTCGAGCTCCTCGAGCTGGCGGACGTGGTCGAGGATGGCCGAGAGCTGCCCGGCGAAGGTGCGCTCCTCCTCCTCGGACAGCCTCAGCCGCGCCAGCACGGCGATGCGCCGGACCTCCTCGAGCGACAGCGCCATCTGCCGCCTACGCCTTCGACTCCGGCTTGAACCAGTTCAGGATCGCGCTCATCACGCCGCGCGACTCCGGCTTCTCGAGGTGCTCGAGCTCGCCCTTGTCGAGGAAGATGCCGCTGCACGAGAAGCACACGTCCACGTCCACGCCGCGGAGCTTCATCTCCTGCATCTGCATGCCGCACTTCGGGCAGTGCATGAAGTGGAGGTCCTTCAGGCGCTTCCGCTCCGACTCCTCCGTCTCCTTCTTGAGCTGCAGCGCGAGCTTCCGCTTCTTCTCGGCGTCCTCGCGGACGAAGTACTCGTCCTCGGTGGTGGACGGCTTCCCCGGCGTTCCCTTGTCGGACATGGTCATCTCCTCAGTGCGTCGATGGCGTTCCGGGCGACCGCGGCCTCCTCGCCGTCGGGATGATGCGCGAGGTACCGCTCGTAGTACCTGATGGCTTCCGCGTCGTTCCCCTGCCACCGGTAGGTCTCGGCGAGCCCGAGGGTGGCGTCCGGATTCTCCGGCTCCACCCGCAGCGCCGCCTGGAAGGCCGACTCGGCGGAAGGGTAGCGGGCGAGATCGAGATAGCACAAACCCTGCCCGGTCAGGGCCGCCACGTTCTCGGGATCCGTCGAGAGCACGCCGCGGTAGAGCTCGAGCGCCCGCGCGATCTGGCCGCGGCTCCGAAGGCGGCCGGCCTGCGCGAGCGCGTCGGCGCCCGCGGGCGGCTTCGCGGCGGCGCCCGCCTGCTCCGCCGCCGCGGGCGGCGCGGCGTCCGGCGAGGGCGCGGCGCCGGGCGCCTCCGCCGGCGCGGGCGCGGGAGCGCCGGTGGGCGGCGGTGCGGCCGGGGCGGCGGCGCCGGTGGGCGGGGGCTCGCCGGGGGATCCGGCCGCGGGCGGCGGCGAGGTGGGCGCGGCCTCGGGCGCGGACGGCGGGCCGGGCTCTGCGCCGGGCTGCGGCCCGGGTGCGGCCGGCTCGGCCTCCGTCGGCGGCGGGGCGGCGTCGCCGCCGAACAGGTCCACCTGGGCGCGCATCCGATCGAGGAGCACCTTCGCCCCGAGCCCGAGCGCGCCGGCGAGCACCAGCGCCAGGATCAGCTGCGGCGCCCGGCTCCGCCGCAGGCTGGTGGAGGGCGGGCTGCCCGGATCGAACGTGCCGGCGCCGAACGCGGCGGGCGGCTCGATGCGGGCCGCGGTTGGCGGGACGGCCGGGCGCGGGGGGGCCGGCGGCGCAGGGGCCGCGGCAGGCGAGGCGGCGCGCGCGGCGGGTGGTGCGGGGGCGGCCGGGGGCGCCGGCGGGGCCGAGGCGGCGGGAGGCCCGGCCCGGGGCGGCGGAGCGAGCGGCCTCGCGCCGACCGCGTGCTCCGGACGGAGGGGGGTGGTGACGAACACCACCTTCCGCCTCACCTCGAAGAGGTACCCGCAGTTGGTGCACTGAAGGGCCACGCCGGCGGCCGTCACCTGCTCGTCCTCGAGCACGTAGGCCGCCCTGCAGCGCTCGCAGCGGATGTCCATCGGTCCCCGGAGAAAACCTCGCGCTTCCGCAGGATTCTACGCGAGCGCCCCCCGCCCCGCCGAAAAATTGACCCCCCGGTACCCCCCGATATCCTCCCGGAGGCAGGCCCTCGTCCGCGCGAGCGGCGTGTTCCACCCTCGAGGTCCCGTCGTCGCCATGGGCAAGCCCAAAGCCAATCGCCGTGTCTCCCCGAAGGAAAAGGGAAAGCGCGGCGACCCGCCCGCCGAGCGTGCGAAGGGCGGCGCCGCGCCGCGCACCGGCATGGCGCGCGACGTCGGCGCGGTGGTCCTGTTCGCGGCCGCGCTCGGCAGCGGCCTCTCGCTCGCGACCTACTCCTCGCTCGACGCGGCGCTGATCGCGCACGGCATCGCGCCCGCCAACCTGGTCGGCCCGGTCGGCCACCGGACGGCGTCCGCGCTGTACGGCGTGCTGGGCCTGTCGGCCCTGGTGCTCCCGTTCGGCCTGGGCGCCGCGGCCTGGCGCCTGTTCCGCGGCGCGCCGCCGCGCATCACGCTCGTGTCCGCCGGCGCGTACACCGTGCTCACGCTCTCGGTGGCGACGCTCGGGCACCTGGCGCTCGCCGGCAGCGTCTCGCTGCCGTTCCCGCCCGGCGGCGCGGTGGGCGCCGCGCTCGCGCGCCCGAGCGTCCACGCGTTCTCGCTGTGGGGCAGCGTGATCCTGGTGGGCGCCACCGCCACGGTGGCCGCCATCGTGGCCTGCGACCTGAAGGTGCAGACGGTGGGCGCCGCGCTCTGGCGCGCGCTCGCCGCCACCGCCGGCTTCCTCTCGCGCCGCCTCGCCACGGCGGTGGACGAGCACCGGGTCGCCGTGGCCGAGCTGCGCGCCGAGGAGGCCGCCGAGCGCGAGCGCCGGCTCGCGGCCGAGCAGCTCGCCGAGACGG
This sequence comes from Anaeromyxobacter sp. K, assembly GCF_000020805.1. NCBI lineage: Bacteria > Pseudomonadati > Myxococcota > Myxococcia > Myxococcales > Anaeromyxobacteraceae > Anaeromyxobacter > Anaeromyxobacter sp. K. The sequence continues at coordinate 4,863,882 of NC_011145.1, forward strand.
CCGAGATCGAGGCGAACGGCGAGGAGGCGCACGAGGAGGCCCGCGCGGTGGCCGGCGCGCTCGCGCTCGAGCAGCTCCGCCGCGACACGTTCGAGGATCCGGCCTGGGTGGAGGGGCTCGCCCCCGCGCCCGAGCCGCGCGAGGAGGCCGAGGGCGCCGGCGAGGGCGAGCCGGCCGCCGAGGAGCCGCCGCGCCGCCGCCGCAAGGCGCGCGAGCCGGAGAAGGCGGTCGAGGTGCGGGCCGAGCTCGAGGACCCCGCCGCGCTGCCGGTCCCGGCGCGCGCCGAGAAGCCGGAGATCGTGGTCTCGCAGGCGATGCTGGAGCGCGCCCGCAAGAAGGAGAAGAAGAAGGAGGCGCCCGCCTTCGCGTTCCAGAAGGCCGGCGACGTGTTCCAGCTCCCGGCCACCGACCTGCTCGACGTCCACGACGAGAAGGCGAAGGACCTCGACACGGCCGGCCTGACGCGCACGGCCGAGGTGATCGTCGCGACGCTCGCCCAGCACGGCGTGGACGGGACCATCAAGCACATCCGGCCCGGGCCGGTGGTGACGCTCTACGAGTTCTCCCCGGTCGCGGGCGTGAAGCTCGCGCGGATCGAGAACCTCGACAAGGAGCTCACCATGGCGCTCAGCGCCACCCGGATCCGCATCATCGCGCCGATCCCGGGCAAGGGCGTGGTGGGCATCGAGGTCCCGAACCGCGACCGCGCCACGGTGTGGCTGCGCGACATCCTCGAGTCGGAGTCGTTCGCCTCGGCGGGCGGCTTCCTGCCGCTCGGCCTCGGCAAGAACATCGAGGGCATCCCGTACTGCGTGGACCTGCAGCGGATGCCGCACCTGCTCATCGCCGGCACCACCGGCTCGGGCAAGTCGGTCGGCCTCAACACCATGATCCTGTCGATGCTCTTCCGCCAGACGCCGGCGGAGGTCCGCATGATCATGGTGGACCCGAAGATGACCGAGCTGTCCACCTACGAGGACATCCCGCACCTGCTGCTGCCGGTGGTCACCGACCCGCAGAAGGCGGCGCGCGCGCTGCAGTGGGCCGTGGACGAGATGGAGCGGCGCACGCAGATCCTCGCCGACACCGGCTCGAAGGACCTCAAGTCCTACAACGGCAAGGTGGAGAAGCTGCGCACCGAGGGCCGCACGTTCGAGGACCGCGACGAGGCCGCGCCGCCCCGCAAGCTGGTGGTGGTGGACGTGGCCGCGGGCGAGTCGGAGGACGAGGTCTCGGCCCGCGCCGCGAGCGACGCGGCCGCCGGCGGCGAGTGGCACCCGCTGCCCGGCGAGGCGGTGGCGGGCTCGCCCGAGTTCGAGGACCCGACCGCGCCGCCGCCCGCCGACCCGGTGGCGGCGCGCGACGAGAAGAAGCTGCCGCAGAAGCTGCCGTACATCGTGGTGGTGATCGACGAGCTGGCCGACCTCATGATGACCGCGCCGCGCGAGGTGGAGATCTCGCTCGCGCGCCTCGCGCAGAAGGCCCGCGCCACCGGCATCCACCTCATCGTCGCCACGCAGCGCCCGTCCACCGACGTGGTCACGGGCATGATCAAGAACAACTTCCCCGCGCGCATCACGTTCCGGCTCGCCTCGCGCCACGACTCGCAGACCATCATCAACGGCCCGGGCGCCGAGACGCTGCTCGGCGACGGCGACATGCTGGTGCTCACCGCCACCGCGCCGGTGACCCGCGTGCAGGGCGCGTTCGTCTCCGAGGAGGAGTTGCACCGGGTGGTCGGCTTCCTGAAGGAGCAGGGCAAGCCGGTCTACGACGAGTCGATCCTGAAGGCGCGCGAGGGCGCCGGCCCGGGCGGCTACGATCCGGACGAGGACGACCCGGTCTACGACCAGGCCATCGACCTCGTCTCGCGCATGGAGGAGGTCTCGGTCTCGAAGCTCCAGCGCGAGATGCGCCTCGGCTACAACAAGGCCGCGAAGATCATCGAGCGCATGGAGCGCGAGGGCATCGTGGGCCCGCCGAACGGCGTGAAGCCGCGCCAGGTGCTGATCCGCCCCGCCGGCGAGGCCAGCGCGATCCCGAACGTCTGATCCCGCGCGACCCGCGGCGCATCGCGCGTCCGTTCTCGCCCGCACGCATCGGCGCACGTTCTCCTACATCGGTCCCGGTGGGTTTCCCTTCCGCGTGCCCGGAGGGGAAGTCCCGGTGGTGGCGCGGTGTTTCCCTGCGGCGCGGCGATCCCGCGCGGGCGCCGGAGGTTGTCCGGCTCCCCGGGTCCGCGGTACACCCGCAGCGGGGGCGCGCGTCCGCGCTCCGCCGCCGGGCCCACGGCATCGAAGGCGCCTGACCGGCGCGACACGACTTTCATCCGGAAGGAAGGACCGCATGAACAAGACCTCTCTTCGCCTCACCGCGGCCGTGACCGCGGTCCTGCTGTTCGCCGGCTGCCAGACGGCCGGCAAGCGCACCGCCATCGGCGCCGGCGCGGGCGGCCTCGCCGGCGCGGGCGTGGGCGCCCTCATCGGCGGCAAGAAGGGCGCGCTCATCGGCGCCGGCGTCGGCGCGCTCGCCGGCGGCTCGGTGGGCCTGTACCTCGACAAGCAGCACAAGGAGCTGGAGAAGATCGCCGAGACCAAGCGGACCGAGAACGGCCTGCTGGTCGAGATGAAGGGCGACATCCTGTTCGACTCCGGCAGCTCCGCGCTGAAGCCGGAGGCGATCTCCAAGCTCGAGCAGATGGGCGACGTCCTCGCGAAGTACGGCGACGACCGCATCCGCATCGAGGGCTACACCGACGCGACCGGCTCGAAGTCGATGAACGAGGAGCTGTCGCTCCGCCGCGCCGACGCGGTGAAGCGCGTGCTCGTCGGCCGCGGCGTGCAGGAGAAGCAGATCACCGCGCTCGGCATGGGCCCGGTGCGGCCGGTGGCGGACAACGGCACGGCGAGCGGCCGCGCGCAGAACCGGCGCGTGGAGCTGCACATCGACGTGCCGAACGCGACTTGAGAACGGGGACTGCGTCCCCGCCCCGCCGAGCAAAGCTCGTCGGGGCCCCACCCCTGCTGCGCGGGGCCCGTGACCTCGCGGGCCCCGCTGCGCGGGGGTCCCGCGAGGTCCCCGCGGGGAGGGGCTACCGCCCCTCCCCAGCCTTTGGCTGGGGCCCCTCCCTCATCGTTACGTGCTGACCCTGCACTCGCAGCGACCCCGCGCGTTCGAACGTCGCCGTGAGGCGCGCGGTGACCGCGTCGGGTGCGGCGAGAGCGGCTCCGGAGGCACCGTGACTCGGTCCAACGAACCACGCTGGCGTGAGCTTGCCGCGGCCGTCGCGCTCGCGGCGGCGTGCGCGGGGCTGGTGCGGATCTTCTTCTTCACGCACTGAGGCGGTCGCCCCGGGCGGCGCGGGGCTCCGCTAGACCTTCTTCTCCTCGCCGCGCACCAGGCGGCGGATGTTCTCGCGGTGGCGCAGGAAGATGAGCAGCGCGATCGCCAGGCCGGCCCAGGAGATGGGGTGCCGGGGGCCGTAGGTCGCGAAGCCGCCGGCGGCGCAGAGCGTGGTGCCGGTGAGCGAGCCCACCGACGAGATGCGCGTCAGGCCGTAGGCGACGGCGTAGCCGACCAGGCCGGCGAGCGCGGCCCACGGCGCCAGCACCGCGAAGATGCCGAGGCCGGTCGCGACGCCCTTGCCGCCCTTGAAGCCGAGCCACACCGGGAACAGGTGGCCGACGAACGCGGCCACCGCCACGGCGGTGACCCACACCTCGGCGTGCGGCGTGCCCGCGAGCACGCGGCGCGCCACCAGGATCGGCACGATGGCCTTGGCGGCGTCGAGGACCAGCACCAGCACGCCCATCTTCTTGCCGCCGGCGCGCGCGACGTTGGTCGCGCCGATGTTGCCGGAGCCGACCGTGCGCACGTCCACGCCCAGCACGAGGCGCCCCAGCACCACGCCGAACGGGATCGAGCCGGCCAGGTAGCCGGCCGCGACCAGCAGGGCGCCCAGGAGGTCGGGGCTCACGCGGCGCCTCCGCGGGCGACGAGCCAGGCCCAGTTCGCGAGCAGCGCCACCACGCCGAGCGCGACGGCGGCGCGGGCGGCGCGCGGGGACGGGACCGGCATCGGCCAGCCCGCAGCGGCGCGGACCAGGTCGGCCGCGGAGAGCAGCCAGATCCCGCCGGCCAGCGCGGCGCCGAGCGGGCTCGCGCCGAGCGCGGCGGCGAGGTCGCCGTGGGCGAGGTGCACGAACGCGTGGGTCATGCCGCAGGTGGCGCAGGGGATGCCGGCCAGGCCCTTCAGCGGGCAGGTGTAGTGGAACGAGAGCACCGGGACGAAGCGCGCCACGAGGAACGTGAGCGCGCCGACGAGCGCGAACACCTCCGCGTGCCCGAACCGCGCCGTCCGCCGCCAGCCGATCACGCCCGCCTCACAGGTCGATCGCCGGGCCGTGGCCGAGCTCGGAGAGCCCGCCGAGCGTGCCGCCCAGCAGCATGCCGAGCGGCCCGAGGCAGCAGCAGACGCACAGGAGCAGCGCCGGCGTCAGCACCGCCGCGGCGGCGCGGCCGGTGCCGCAGCGCTGGGCCTCGGAGAGGCCGATCACCACCGCCACCAGCCACCAGATCGGCGCGATCAGGCCGCCGCAGCCCGGCACCGCCAGCAGCGCGAACACGCCGAACGTGTAGCCGACGGTGGTGAGCGTGGCCGGGAAGCCGCGGTGGGCGCCGCCGAACAGGACCAGCAGCAGGTGGATCGCGCCGGCCGTGACGTACAGCGCGATCAGCCCGAGCAGCGGCGCGAGCAGCACCTCGCCGAGCACGATGGCGCCGGTCCCGCGCTGGACGAAGTTGCGGATGATCTCGGCCTGGCCCGGGGGCATGCGGCCGGCGAGCTGCTCCATCATCGCCACCATCTGCTGCCCGGAGAGCCAGTTGAAGAGCGACTGGACCGCGACGCCGAACGCGTACGAGATCACCGCGAACAGCACCGCGCTGCCGGGCTGGTCCACCCGCACGTGCCGGAAGAAGCGCGCCGGCTCGATCGCCGCGAGCTTCCAGGTCTCGAAGTACGAGGAGAGGAAGCCGCGCCGCGCCCGCTCGGCGAACGGGGCCGCCAGCTCCGGGCCGGCGGGCACGGGCGGGGGAGGCGGCGGCGGACCCCAGCCACCCGGCGCGCCGGAGGGCGGCGGCGGACCCCACGGCGGCGGGGCGCCGTAGCCGCCGGGCGGGGGCGGAGGCGGAGGCGGCAGCTCGCCGCCGGACGGCGGAGGCGGCGGGGCGCCCCACACCGGACCGCCCGGCTCCGAGGGACCGAGGACGGGCCCGGGGGCGGGCGGCGGGGTGGGCTCGCCCTCGGGCGGCGCGGCCGGCGGGGGCGGCTCGACCGCGGCCGGCGGCGGCGCGTTCGGATCGGCGAGGAGCAGCTCCGCGCCGCAGTGCGGGCAGGTCTGCCGGCCGAAGCGGTCGGTGGTGAACGTCGCCTGGCAGCGGGCGCAGCGTGCGAGCATGGCGCGGAGCTTACCGCGTCCGCCCGTGCCCGCCCGCGGGAAAGCGCGCTACTCGGAGAGGACCCGGACCTCGTCCACGTTGATGGCGCCGCGGCTGCGGTAGATGGCGATGACCACCGCCAGGCCGACGGCCGCCTCGGCCGCCGCGACCGCGATCACGAAGAACGCGATGGCGTGACCGGCGAGGTCCCCGCTCCGGCGCGCGAACGCCAGGAAGGTGAGGTTGGCCGCGTTCAGCATCAGCTCCACGCTCATCATCAGGATGAGCGCGTTGCGCTTGGTGAGCACGCCGAGCAGGCCGATGCCGAACAGGATCGCGGCGAGCCAGAGGTAGTACTCGACCGGCATTAGATCCGCTCCTTGGCCACGACCACCGCGCCCACGATCGCCACGAGCAGCAGGAGGCTGGTGACCTCGAACGGCAGCAGGAACTGGGTGTACAGCACCCGGCCGACCGCCTTCACGGTGCCGAAGTCGGCGGTGAGCGTGGCGAGCTCGCTGGTGCGCGCCTGCGCGATGGCCGAGGCGAGCACCGCCACCAGCAGCACCACGCCGAGCGCGCCGATGAGCTGCATGGCGCGCCGCGGCTCCTTGATCAGGTGCTCGTCGCCGAGCGACAGCAGCATGATCACGAACAGGAACAGCACCATCACCGCGCCCGCGTACACCAAGATCTGCATGAACGCGATGAGGTGCGCGACGAGGAGGACGTAGATCCCGGCCAGGAAGAAGAACGCGGCGACGAGGTTCATCGCGGCGTACACCGGGCTGCGGGAGATGATCACGCCGATCGCGGTGGCGACCAGCGGGATGGCGAACACCCAGAAGGTGACCTGCTCTGCCGTGACGCTCATCGCCTAGTACCTCACCGCCCCGACGAGGGCATCGCGCGAGGACTGGTCGAGGCCCCAGCCGCTCTCGCCCATGGGGCAGCGGTGCGCCTCGACGTGCCGCAGGAACTCCGGCTTGAACTTCTTCAGGAACGACTGGACCGGCATGGCGGCCGCGTCGCCGAGCGCGCAGATGGTGTTCCCGGCGATGTTGCCGGCCACCTGCTCGAGCTTCTCCACGTCGGCCGCGGTCGCGTGCCCGTGCTCGATCTTCTCGAGGATGCCCTCCATCCACGAGGTGCCCTCGCGGCAGGGGGTGCACTGGCCGCAGCTCTCCTCGGCGTAGAACTTCGCGATGCGGGCCAGCGCGCGGACCAGGCACACCGACTCGTCGAACACGATCACGCCGCCCGAGCCGGACATCGACCCGGCCGCCTTCACCGCGTCGAACTCGAGCGAGATGTCGATCTCGTGCGCGGCGAGCACCGGCGCGGAGGAGCCGCCGGGGATGACCGCCTTCAGCTTGCGGCCGCCGACGATCCCGCCCGCGTCCTCCATGATCAGCTTCTTCAGGTTGTAGTGGACCGGCTTCTCGTAGACGCCGGGCCGGTTCACGTGGCCCGAGACGCCGAACAGGCGCGTGCCGCCCGACTTGCCCACGCCGAGCGCGGCGAACGCGGCGCCGCCGTTCGCGACGATCCAGGGGACGTTCGCGATGGTCTCGACGTTGTTGATGATGGTCGGCTTGCCCCACAGGCCCACCACCGCCGGGAACGGCGGCTTGAGGCGCGGGTAGCCCTTCTTGCCCTCGAGCGACTCGAGCAGCGCGGACTCCTCGCCGCAGATGTACGCGCCGGCGCCGCGGTGCACGTGGATGTCGAGCGGGAAGTCCTGCTTGCCGAGCAGGCGCGGGCCGAGGATGCCGGCGTCGCGCGCCTCCTGGATGGCCTGCTCGAGGATCCGCGCCTGCTTCGCGAACTCGCCGCGGATGTAGACGTAGGCGAGGTGGATGTCGAGCGCGTAGCAGGTGAGCGCGATCCCCTCGATCAGCATGTGCGGATCGTGCTCGATGATGTAGCGGTCCTTGAACGTGCCGGGCTCGGACTCGTCCGCGTTCACGGTCAGGTACCGGGGGCGGACGTCCTTCGGCAGGAACGTCCACTTGAGGCCGGTCGCGAAGCCCGCGCCGCCGCGGCCGCGCAGGTTCGACTTCTTCACCTCGTCCACGATGGCGGCCGGGTCGGCGCCCATGGCCTTGTCGAGCGCGCCGTAGCCGCCGTCGGCCCGGTACGAGGCGAGCGAGGCGGAGTCCGGCTTGCCCCAGCGCTTCGAGAGGATGAGCGTCTCGCTCACTTGAGCCCTCCGACGATCTGGTCGACCTTCTGGATGGTGAGCCGCTCGTGCATCTCCTCGTCCACCAGCATGGCCGGGGCCGTGCCGCAGGAGCCGAGGCACTCCACCTCGCGCAGCGTGATGCGGCCGTCGCGGGTGCTCTGCCCGTTCGCGAGCTCGAGCTTCTTCTTCAGGTGCTCGAAGATGCGCTCGCCGCCGGTCAGGCAGCAGGAGACGTTGGTGCAGACCTCGACCACGTGCCGGGCCGGTGGCTCGGTGTGGAACATCACGTAGAAGGTCGCGACCTCTTCGGCCCGCGCCGGCGACGTCCCGAGCCGCTCCGCGGCCAGGCGCTGTACCGCCGGGGACAGGTAGCCGAAGATCTCCTGCCCCAGTCGGAGGGCGGGAATCATGGCGGCAGCCTTCCGATCGGGCGGGTACCGGTTCAGGATCCCCGCCAGCTCCCGGTCGAAATGCTCGACCTTCTCGCGGGGCAGTTCTTCGACCGCACCAACCGACGCAGGGTTCGTCATAAGGGTCCGGGAAGTCTGGGCGAAAACCGGGGCAGGCTAGTGAGGACATGTAAGATTGTCAAGGAGATCCGCAGCGATATACTCGACTGCTCAAGTCATGACCGAGGGACGGGAGCAGCGCCGCGACCCACGCGTTCCACTCGTCCTTAGGGTCGAGTATCCGGGCGTTCCGAGCGCGGTCCGCGACGCCACCGAGAACCTCTCCGCCGGGGGCCTGTTCATCCGGACCGAGCGGGAGCTCGACCCAGGCACGCGGATTCCCCTGCAGATCTCCTTCCCGGGCCTCCTCGCCCCCTTCGAGGTCGAGGTCGAGGTGGTCCGCCGCCGGCCGCCCGGCGAGGCGGGCCCCGCCGGCGTGGCGGTGCAGATCCCGCCGGACCGGGCCGCCGATCGGCAGAAGCTGGCCCAGCTCGCCGAGACGGCGCGGAGCGCGCGCGGCCGGACCCGGGGCGGCTACCGGGTCCTGGTGGTGGAGGACAACCCGCACGTCGTCGAGATGTACGAGTACGCGCTCCGCCGGCTGCGCAGCGGGAGCGACGCGCTCGACGTCTCGGTCGAGTTCGCCACCAACGGCCAGCAGGCGCTGGAGCGGCTCGCGGCGCCGCCGGCGGTGGACCTCGTGCTCACCGACCTGTTCATGCCGGTGATGGACGGCTTCGCGCTCATCGAGCGGATCCGCGCCGACGCGCGGCTCGCCGAGCTGCCCATCATGGTGATCAGCGCCGGCGCCGCCGACGCGCGCACGCGCGCCATCGACCTGGGCGTGGACGTGTACCTGCAGAAGCCGGTGCAGTTCGTGGACGTGATGAGCACGGTCCGCACGCTGCTGCACGTGCGCGGCTGAGCGCTCGCCCTTCGACTCCCCCCGCTCATCCCGAGCGTAGGCCGTGCCGTCAGGCACGGCCGGAGTCGAGGGACGCTCACAGCCGCTTGCGCATCACCACGTGCTCGATCCCCGCCTCCTGGAACGGCGCGCCCTCCGGGACGTACCCGTGGCGCCGGTAGAACGCCTCCACGTAGCGCTGCGCGTGCAGCTCGATCTCGGCGAGCCCCTCGGCCCGCGCCCGCGCCTCGAGCGCCTGGAGCAGCAGCGCGCCCACGCCGTCGCGGCGGCGATCCCGGGCCACCGCCATGCGCCCCACCCGCCCCACCCCGCCCGCCTGCCGCACCAGCCGCCCGGTGCCGACGCAGCGGCCGCCGTCGAGCGCGACCACGTGGAACGCGGTCGCGTCCTCGGCGTCGTGCTCGAGCTCGATCGGCACGCCCTGCTCGGCCACGAACACCTCGTCGCGGAGCGCGAGGGCGAGCCGGCGCAGCGGCTCGGTGTCGGCGGGGACGACGGTGATGGGCATGGCGGGCTCCTCGGGCTCGTTCACGGAAGGGCGATTCACCAAACGCAAACGCCCGCCGGAGGGCTCCGGCGGGCGCGGGTGCTTCGGTGTGCCGGAAGGCTACTTCTTGGCCTTCTTGTTGAAGATGTCCTTCAGCGCCTTGGCAGGCGTGAGCTTGATGGCGGTGCGCGCCGGGATCTTGATCTGCTCGCCCGTGGCCGGGTTGCGGCCGATGCGGGCCTTGCGGTCCACGAGCTTCACCGCGCCGAGACCGCCGAGCGGGATCTTCCCCTCGGCCTTCAGCCGCTTCGTCACCACCTCCTCGACCGCCTCGAACACCGCGCGCACCTGCGCCTTCGAGACCTGCGAGCCCTCGGCCACCGCCTGGAAGAACTGAGCCTGCGTCATGTAGGGGATCCCTCCGTTCGCACCGCCGCAAGGTTTTCGAGGCGGCGAATGGCTTCGGAGATATCGCTTCCGGATCCACACGTCAACTTCATCGCGGCGCGGATCGCCTGGAAAATGGGCCGATCGTGACGATCCGGACCCCGCCGACCCCCGCCCGGAAGGCGGGCGGGAGGGGAGCACCGGGAGTCATGTGAGGGCGGCCACGATCTCGAAGACGATGAGCAGGATGATGGCGAGCTCCAGCAGCTCCGACCGGCTGGTGTCGGCGGCGTCGCCGATGAGATCGTTCACCTCCGCCAGGAGCCGCTGCTTGCGAAGGACCGACTCCTGCCACGCCGGCAGCCGGAAGCGCCGGACCGCCGACTGGTACAGGCGCGCCAGGTAGAAGTCCCCCACGATTTTCACCGCGTTTTCGAGCCTTTCGATCATCTCCGACAGCTCGAGCAGCAGCGCGGCGGTGCGCCGCTGGAGCTTGCGGTAGCGGCGCGTGAACACGTTCGCGACCGGGCTGCCCCCCGCCTCGATCTCGTCGTAGATGCGGTGCAGCTCGGTGTCGAGGAGCGCGTCGTAGTAGCGCAGCTCGAGCAGGTGGGCGGTCGCGAACTCGAGCAGGTCGGGGATGTCCTCGACCCCCGAAGGCTCGGAGACGAACGCGCTGTTCCAGTGCACCACCGCCAGATCGTCCTGCAGGTAGGAGAACCGGTGGGACAGGACCTCCTGCCGCTCCGCCGCCGAGAGCGGCACGGCGCTGGTCTCGCCGAGCAGCAGCTCGGGCACGTGCCCCCCCGAGAGGAGGTCGCTGGCGGAGATCGGCCCCTCCTCGAAGCGGCGCACCAGGAACACCTGGTAGCTCTCCAGCCCCTCCCACGCGTGCGGGCGCTCCAGCGACGACCCCAGCGCGCGCGCCACCGCCTCCGCCTCGCGCCGCGCCGCCGCGTCGAGCGCGGGCGAGGGCTCGACGAACAGCCCCTCGGCGAGCGGCACCAGCGCGCCCAGGCTCGTGCCGGGCGCGATGGGGAGCCGGTAGCGGATCGAGACCACCCCGTAGTCGAACACGTGCGCGCTCGCCTCGGCCGGCCGCGTCCCCTCGGGCAGCGGGAGGTCGCGCGGCCCGAGCGCGAGCTGGAGCGGCGGCCGCGGGAACTCGAGCGCGGACGCGGACTGGGCGCCCTCCAGCCGGAGGCGGCCCGCCGGCGCCGACGCGGCGCGCTCGGCCGCCACGAGGTCCACCGCGTCCGCCACGTCGAACAGCCGGTAGACCAGCACCTCGCCGTCCGCCACCCGGGGCCCGTCCAGCGCGCGCATGCGTGGACTGTAGACGCCCGGCCGCGTTTGGTGAACGCCGGCGTGCGGAGCGGGCCCGCCGGGGCGGAGCCGGCGCGGCGGGGCGCGCGCCCTGTCCACGCGAGCAGGGCCCCCGCGCCCCGACTCCGGGCCCCCGCATGCCCGTTGCGGCCTGGCGGGGTTCGTCGTTCATTTTCGCGCCCCTTCCCCGGATGCCCGTGAGCCTCCCCGCCGTCATTCACAACCCGCGCGCCACGCCGCGCGTCCCCGCGCGCTGCGAGGTGCGGGTGCGCCAGCGGCTCTGGCGCTGGTCGGCCGAGACCGCCGACCTCGGGCCGGGCGGGTGCCAGCTCGTGTCGGGACGGCCCGTCGCGCCGGGGCGCTCGCTCCGCGTGACGCTCGCGCTCCCGGCGCTCCGCTGCGAGGTGCGCACCGCCGCGCGGGTGGTGTGGTCCAGGCCCAGCGCGCCGGGACGCCTCGGCCTCGTCTTCGAGGGCGCGCCCTCGCACCGCGCCTGGTTCCAGGCGCTGGCGATCGCCGACCCGGCCGTCTCGGCCGCGGCCCGGCGCACGCCGGACCGGCTCCCGCTCGAGGCGCGCGTGTTCCTCGGCGACCCGCCGCCGCCGGCGATGGGCTTCACGCCGGACGAGCTGGCGCTGCTGCGGCGGGTGGGCTCCGGGGTGGCGGTACGCGGCCTGCTCGCGTCGCTGGGCGGCACGCCGTCGGAGCGGACCGTCGGGGCGCTGTTCGGCCTGGTGACGCGGGGACTCCTGGTGCTCGAGGCGGCCGCGTCCCCCGGCCCGGAGCGCTGGCGCGCCGCGCTCGCCGCCGCCGAGGCGGCCGCCGGGGTCCCGGCGCTGGCGCGCCCGTCGGCGGCGCAGCGGCTCTACGAGGAGGGGATGGAGCACCTCGCGGCGGGCCGGACCGCGCTCGCGCTCCGCCGCTTCGAGGAGGCGCGCGCGCACGCGCCCGCCGACCGCGAGATCGCGGCCCTGGCGGCGCGGCTCGCGCGCTGGAGTTGAGCTACTGGCCGACCAGCCGGAGCGGCGGTGGCGCGGTGCGCTTCGGGAACTGGATCAGGTACTCGCCGGTGAAGCAGGCGTCGCAGAACCCGGTCCGCTCCGCGCCCATCGACGCGTACATGCCGTCGAGCGAGAGGTAGCCGAGCGTGTCGGCGGTGACGTACGTCGCGATCTCCTCGACGGAGTGCGTGCTCGCGACCAGCTCCTGCCGCGACGGCGTGTCGATGCCGTAGTAGCAGGGCCAGGCGGTGGGGGGCGAGCTGATGCGCAGGTGCACCTCGCGCGCGCCCGCAGACCGCAGCATCTTGACGATCTTCCGGCTGGTGGTGCCGCGCACCACCGAGTCGTCCACCACCACCACCCGCTTGCCGCTCAGCACGTCCTTCAGGGCGTTCAGCTTCAGCTTCACGCCGAAGTGGCGGATGGACTGCTGCGGCTCGATGAACGTCCGGCCCACGTAGTGCGACCGGACCAGGCCCATCGCGAACGGGATGCCGCTCTCCTCGGCGTAGCCGATGGCGGCGGGCACCCCGGAGTCCGGGACCGGGATGACGAGGTCGGCGTTGACGGCGTGCTCGCGCGCGAGCTGGCGGCCGAAGCCGTGGCGGACGGCGTACACCGACCGGCCGAACAGCACCGTGTCCGGCCGCGCGAAGTAGATGTGCTCGAAGACGCAGCGCCCGAGCCGCGCCTGCGGGCGCTGGTCCGGGAAGAGCCGCTCGCTGCGCAGCCCGCTCCCGTCCACGATCACGAGCTCGCCCGGCTCGACCTCGCGCACGTACTCGGCCTCGATGAGGTCGAGCGCGGTGGTCTCGCTCGCGAGCACCCAGCTCCCCTTCAGCCGCCCGAGCACGAGCGGGCGGAAGCCCATCGGGTCCCGCGCGCCCACCATCACCTTGGGGGTGAGGAACAGGATCGAGTACGCGCCCGAGACCCGCCCCAGCGCCTGCCGGACCGCGCCGACGAGCTGCTCGGCCGAGCCGGGCGCGCCGGAGGCCCGGGCGCGCGCGATGAGGTGGACGATCACCTCGGAGTCGGTGGACGCGGTGAAGATCGAGCCCTGCGCCTCCAGCTCCGCGCGCAGCGCCTCGGCGTTCACCAGGTTGCCGTTGTGCGCGAGCGCCACCGGGCCGCCGGCGTACTGGACCGCGAGCGGCTGGGCGTTCTTGAGGTGGGAGGCGCCGGTGGTCGAGTAGCGGACGTGGCCGATGGCGGCCCCGCCTTTGAGGGTGGAGAGGACGTCGGCGTCGAAGATGTCCGCGACCAGGCCCATGTCGCGGTGCGTGTGGAGGGTCTCGCCGTCGCTCGAGACGATCCCGGCGGATTCCTGCCCGCGGTGCTGCAGCGCGTGCAGGCCGAGGTAGGTGAAGTTGGCGGCCTCTTCGGACTGGCCGACCGCCCAGATCCCGAAGACGCCGCACTCGTCCTTCATCTTGTCGTAGACGGCGTCGTACCCCATGAGGCGCGGGAGTATAACGATCCGCGCTTGAAAATGCCTCCCGCCAGACGACTCCTCCTCGCCGCCGCGTTCCTGCTCGGAATTCCCGCCGCGATCCTCGCGATCGCCTCCCTGCCGTGGCACGGCGATCGACCCGCCGAGGCGGCCCGGGTGACGGCCGCGCGGCGCTGCCAGGGGCCGCTGTCGGCCGGCGCCGCCGCGACGACGTTCGACCTGCCGCCGGGCGTTCCCATCGGCGGCTTCGCCCGGCTGCGCTACCGCAGCGAGGGGGTCCGCGACCCGGTGGGCGCCCGCGCGCTCGTCCTCTCGGTGGGCGACTGCCGCTACGCGCTCGCCTCGGCCGAGATCCTGCTCGTGCCCGAGTCGCTGGAGGTGGCGGTGCGCGCCCGGCTGGGCGACGTCCCGCTCGACGGGCTGCTCGTCGGCGCCACGCACACGCACTCCGGCCCGGGCGGCTACTGGGACCACGTGTTCGGCGAGCACATCGCCACCGGCCCGTTCGATCCGGCGCTCCGCGATCGCATCGCCGGCGGCATCGCCCAGGCGATCCGGGCCGCGGCGGCGGCCTCGGGCCCGGCGCGGCTCTCGGTGGGCGAGGGGCGCGCCGAGGAGCTCGCCTACAACCGGACCGAGGGGCCGGTCGAGGCCCGGCTCACCGTGGTGCGGATCGACCGGCCGGACGGCGTGCCCGTCTCCGAGCTGGCGATCTTCGCCTCGCACCCGACCACGCTCGGGCGCGCGAACCTCCTCATCTCGGGCGACTGGCCGGGCCGCTACCTCGCCGCCACCGGCCACGGCGTGCGCCTCTTCTTCCAGGGCGCGCTCGGCGATCAGGCGGCGACGCCGGTGAACGGCCCGGAGGGCACGCCCACCGATCGCTACGGCGACGCGTTCTCGCGCGCGGTGGACGGGCTCGCCTACTCCGCGCCGGATCCCGCCCCCGCGGTCGGGTTCGCCACCGCGGACGTCCCGCTGCCGGCGCCGGATCCCGGGGCCGTGCCGCCGCTGCTGCGCCGCGCCGCGAGCAACGCGTCCTGGGACACCATGCCGGCGCGCGCCGAGGTGGAGGCGCTGCGGCTCGGCGGGCTCGTGCTGGTGGCCGTCCCCGGCGAGCCGGTGTCCGAGATCGCCGAGGGCTGGCGCCGGGCGGCCGGGCCGGGCGCGCGGATCGTCTCGCTCGTGAACGGCTACGTCGGGTACGTGGAGACGCCGCGGATGATCGCCGCGGACCGCGGGGAGACCCCGCGGACCTACTACGGCCCGTCGCTCGCGGCCCGGCTCGAGCCGGCGGTGGCGGCCGCGGCCGCGGCGGTGCGCGCGGAGCCGCCGGCGCACCCGCCCGATGGGGCGGCGGGCCGCGGGCGCACGCCGGCCGCGGCCGGCCGGCGCTGAGGCCCTACTCGCGCGGCTTCAGCGGCGCGAGCTCCTCCCACGTCGGGCCCTGCGGCACCTTCCGCATCGCCTCGGTGAGCGCGTCCGGCGGCACCACCAGCCGGCGCGACTCCATGCCCATCCAGGCGCCGCTCAGCACGATGCGCGCCGCGGTCTTCCCGCCCGGCCGCCAGAACTCGTGCGCGAGCTTCCAGCGCGCGCCGTCGGAGGAGAGGCCGAGGCCGGTGAGGTCCACCTCGACCGAGTCGCCCAGGCGCAGCTCGCGCGCGTAGTCGATCTCCTCGCGCAGCAGCACCGGGCCGATCCCGAGCTCCTCGAAGCGCGAGAACGGCCAGCCCTGGTCGGCGAGCCAGCTCATGCGCGTGTCGATGGCGTACTCGCTGTAGGCGGTGTTGCGCATGTGGCCGTTCGCGTCGCAGTCGGCCCATCGAACGATGAAGATCTTCGTGTAGCGCATCCGGTCTCTCGGCTCGGGGTGGGTAGCCGATTGTTTACCCCCGCGCCGGGCTCGACGCGGGGACCCGCTTGGGATGGATCGCGGGATCGCCGCCTCAGAAGCGCACCGACAGCCCGCCGCTCGCGTCGGCGTGCCGGTCCCGGTCCCCGTCGCCGTCCCATGACAGCCAGCCCAGCACGCCGGCGGTGGCCGCGAACGCCGCGGCGACGCCGGCGGACACGAACGCGTTCCGCCGCGCCGAATCGCCGCCGCTGCGCAGGTCGCGATAGCGGCCGGGATCCGAGCCGGGCAGGAGCTGGCCGTCGGCGCCGAGCATGTCCCGCGCGTCGGCATAGCGTCCGGAGGCGGCGAGGCCCTGCTGCACCGCGACCGCCGCCAGCCCCAGCGCGAGCGCGCCCGAGCCGATGGCCGCCGGACGCATCCATCGAGGCGCCGCCCCGGGCCGCGACCCTTCTCCCAGCGCGCGGCCCGCAGGATCCGGCGCCGGCAGCGCCGCGCGCGGGGCGGGGGCGAGGATCGACCGTACCGGCGCGAGCGCGGTGGCCGCCGCCAGCGTCGGCGCGGGCTTCTGCACGGCCGGCGGCGCGGAGGACGGAGCGGAGGACGGAGCGCGCGTCGGTGCGGGCGGCTGCGTAGCCGGCGGAGCAGGCATCGGCGCGGAGGTCGGAGCGAGCAACGCCGCGGGTGTGGCCGGGGCCTGGGCGGTGGCGACGGGGGCGGCGGTGGGTGGCAGGACGGCGGGCGAGGCCGGCGCGGGCGCCGCGCCGGTGGCCCGCGCCGCCGGCGGACGGACCGCCGGGAGCGCGGCGGCCGGCGGCGGTACCGCTGCCGCCGTGGCGACCGCCGGCGTGGGGGCGGACGCCGGCGCGGCGACCACGGCCGGAGGCGACGCCGCGGGGACGGGCCGGACCTCGGCGACCGGCGGCAGCGGCGGCCGGATCTCGCGCGGCCCCTGCTGCGTCAGGTTCTGCACCTCGCGCGAGGACTGCCCGGTGAGCAGGAACGACGCGAGCGCGCCGACCTGCACCGACGGCAGGCCGCCCGCCACCAGCCGGACGCTGCCCTCGCGCAGCAGGGCGCCGCGGCGCACGTCGAAGATGGAGCCGACCAGGAACTGCGCCTGCCCCTCCTGCGCGCGGCTCACCGTCAGCAGGCGATCGACGCCGAGCCAGGCGCCGGCGCGCACGATGCCGTAGCCGCGCGCCTCCGGCGCGAGCGCCAGCCCCGGGCCGGCGTTCACCCGCAGCGCCTCCGCCAGCGCGAAGTCGAGCACCACGCTCCGATCCTCCGACTCGAGGTCCACGGTGAAGCTCGGCACCCGCAGCGCGCCCGCGCCGCCGCCGACGCGGTAGCTCCCGGCCGGCAGCGTCAGCGTGACCGGGGTCGTGCCCATGGCTCGGCCGTTCACGTACACGGTGCCGGACCGCCCCTCCGAGGCGACGTGCAGGCGCCGGCGGGGCAGCGCGCGCACCCGCGCCTTCACCTCCTCGAAGCGGCGGCGGAAGCCGGGCGAGTACTGGTCGGGATCCGGCTGCAGCGCCGGGTCGGTGCGGGCGAGCGCGAGGAAGGCGCGCTCCATCTCGCGCTCCTGCCCGAGGCTCAGCGAGGCGTGGGCGAGCCGGAGCATGGCGCGCTTCCACTGGAAGAAGGCCTCCTCGCCCTCGGGCACCGCCTCCAGGTCGTCCACGATGGCGCGCAGCGTGCGGACCGAGCTGTCGAACTCGCCGTTCTGGTAGACCGCCAGCGCGCCGCCGTAGGCGCGGTCCAGCTCGGAGAGCGTGGCGTCCGAGCCCTGGCCGAGCAGGCGCCGCCGCATGGTGGCCACCTCCTCCACCCCGCCGACCCGGTCGCGGCACGCCGCGCGGAGCTGGTGCGCGAGCTCGGTGAGCTCGGCATCCGGCCCGGCCGGCGCGTCCGCCACGGCCATCACCCCGAGCCGTTCCACCGCGCCCGCGCCGGAGGCGGCCAGCGCGCAGGCGGCGGCGAGGAGCGCGCGCCTCACGGCAGCGCCCCCGCGTTGCCGGTGTTGCGCGGATCGTGGAACGCCTTCGGCCACGGCGCGGCGCGATCGAGCTGCCCGTCCACGATCACCGCGTAGAGCTTGCCGTCGGCCCCGGCCACGTAGGCGGTGGAGGTGGCCGCGCCGGCCGCGCCGTGGATGTTGGCGGGCTGGAGGGCCTGGCCGGTGGCGGAGAGCTTCACGCTCCAGGCGATCTTCCCGTCGTCCGCGTTCACGGCGTAGAGCCGGCCGGTCGAGGTCGGGACGAGGAGCGCGGGCCGGGTGCCCGCGAGCGCGAGCGGGACGGCCGGCACGCCGTTCAGCGGCTCGCTCTCGGCCCAGGGCGGGGCGCCGGCGGTGGAGAACCGCTGGAGCACCCCGGCGCCGCTGCCGACGACCACGCTGCCGTCGGCGAGGACGATGGGGCCGGAGCTGCCGAGCGCCACGGTTCCGACGGTGGCGGTGGCCGCGTCCATCGTCGTGCGGTTCAGGTTCCCGTTCTGGGCGACGGTCCAGACGGCGTCTGCGTCGTCGATTGCCATGGGCGCGAGCACCCCACCCACCGCAGGAGCTGGCGGAAGCCCATCCGCGCCGGTCCAGTCCGACCGGAGTATCCCATTGGCGGGGAGGGTGAAGCTGAGGAGCTTCGTCCCCGCACTCGCGATTAGATTGCCCCTGCGAGACACCACTGGGCTCGTGCTCACAGCCGCCGAGACCGCCGTCTGGTTGCAGAATCCATTGCTGTCCGCCACCAACAAAACAGCCGATTGCGCCCCAGCGACAGCACGCGATCCTGAGTACGCGAGTCCCCCGCCGATCGACTCCCCGGCCGTGCAGGCTCCCGCCAGGATCTGCCCCGCGGCGTCGATCGCGAATGCGGTACCCGACGCGCTGCCCACCCATACCTGATTGTCGCCGACGAGCGGCGGAACCGAGACGAAGCTCGTGCCAGTGTTCGCGGTCCAACCAACTGCTCCGACAACTGATACCGCCAACACCTGCTGCGTCGTCGCCGACAACCCCACCACCGCGGTCCCGTCCTCGAGCACCGCGGGCGAGGTCATCGGCACGCCGGCGTCGTACGTCCAGCGCAGGCGCGTGACCACCGGCTGCTGCCCCGCGTCCGCGGACGCGCTCGCCGCGTTCCTCGCCCCGTCGCGCGCCGTCACCGTCGCGATCACGGCCCGCTCGAACGCGGGGAACGGGAACGCGTCCAGCGGCACCTGCGCCACCCAGCGCGCGCCGGCGCGGGCCATCGGGACCGCGCGCGAGGGATCGAGGTCGAGCGCGACCGTCACCTCCCCCACCTCGTGATCGTCGGCGACGGTGGCCTCCACCCTCAGCGTCCCGTCGCGCAGGCACGGCATCGCGCAGGTCACCGCCACGCCGGAGACCGCCGGCGGCTGCGCATCGGGCCAGCACACCGCGCCGTCCGGCGTGGACGCGCAGGTCTCGCCCGCCGGGCAGTCGGCGCTGCGGGCGCAGCCCGGCCGATCGTCCTTCACGCCACTGCACCCCGCGGCGAGCACCGCCGCCAGCGCCAGCATCCGGTTCATGTCGCTCCTCCTCAGAAGACGAATCGCCAGGTGAGCCCCGCCGCGAGCGCCGCGCCGCCCGCGCCCAGGGCCGCCGCGCTCCAGCGCCGGCGGCTGCGCCAGTCGGCGCGCGCCCGCGTGTACGCCGCCGGATCGGCTGCGGCGTCGGCCCGGTCCGCCGCGCTCGAGGCCGACACGGCCAGCGCCACGCCCGCGATCAGCGAGGCCGCCCCCGCGCCGGCGAGGCTCCAGGCCGCGATCCGGCCCGCGCCCGGCCCCGGCTCCGGCGGCAGGGACTGGAGCAGCCCGTCCAGCGCGGTGCGCAGCGGCCTCACCGCATCCTTCCCCGGCGGCACGTCCACCCGGCGCTGGGCGCGAGCCTCCTCGGTGGTGGCGTCGGTCAGCACCAGCACGAACCGGCTCCCGTCGGAGCGGCCCTCGGCGCGGGCCACCACCGCGTGCGCCAGCCCGGCCCGCCGCGCCGCGCGCGCGCCCTCCGGCGCGCCGTCGCACGCGACGCCGTAGTCGAGCCAGCGCCCTGGCCGCGCGCGGGCCGCCTCGCCGACGGCATCGGCCCGCGCCAGCGCCGGATCCCCGTCCACCACCGGCCGGCACAGCAGCAGGCGCTCACCGCCCGAGGCGAGCGCCGCCGCGATCGCCATGCCCACCACGCCCGAGAGCGCCATCGACACCTCCGCACGATCCATCACGTTGAGTGCGCCACGCACTATCAGCACAGGTGCATCGACCGCTGCAAGCGGCGTGCAGCGTCCCCGACGCGTGTGGATCCGCGTGACCCACCCCGGTCCGGGCGCGCCGGATGGTCCGCGCCGCGGACCGCCCACCCGAGACGCGGACTCGACCCACGGTCCGGGGTCCGGGATCACTCGCGAAAGGCGGATCTGCTCCCTGGTACGACACTCGCAGTGCGACCGCGACGCTTGAAACCGGATCGGACGTTCGTACGATCCGTGAACTTCGCCATCCAGGAGGACGGTCGATGCGCAGCGCAGGATTCGTGGAGCGGCTCGGGATCATCATCTTCGTCATCGCAGCGGGTGCGGGCTGCTCGGGGGGCGGGGCCACGCCGCGCGCGTGCCAGGCGGACGACGGCTGCGGCGCCGCGGCGCGCTGCGTGGCGGGCGCCTGCGTCGGGAACGCACCGCCGGTCGCGGCCATCGCCCCGGCGGGCGCGCCGGAGGCGTTCGCGCTCGTCGAGCTGGACGGCGGCGGGAGCGCGGATCCGGACGCGCCGCGCGACGCGATCGTGTCGCACGCCTGGACGATCTCGGCGGTGGACGCGCCCTGCGCGCCGCCCGTCGTGGCCGGCACCGGATCGCTGGCCCGGGTGCGCTTCGGCTGCGCCGGCCGGTACGCGGTCGAGCTGGTGGTGCGCGACCAGCTGGGGGCCGAGAGCGCGCCGGCGCGGCTCGAGCTCGACGTGGCGCCGTACGCGGGCACGCCGCCGGTCACCGCCGGCCCGGACGTGGCGCTCGGGCACCTGTGCCAGGGCGAGCCGCTGCGCTGCGCGCCCGACGGGCCGGTGGCGCTGACCGCCACGCTGTCCGCTGCCGCCGCGCAGGGGCCCGTGCGCTGGCGGTGGACGGTGGAGCCGCCCGCCGGCCGCGCCCTCGGCGCCGACCGCCGCGTCACCTTCAGCCCCGGGTCCGACGCCGCGGCGGCGGGCGCGGCGATCGAGACCGACGGCGGCGCGATCTCGGGCGACTGGGTGTTCCGGGTGGAGGCCTCCGACGACGCGGGCGTGCTCGGCACCGCGGCGACGCGGGTGAGCGTCGGGAATCGCGCGCCGGCGATCGCCGCCACGCCGCCCCCCGAGGCACCGCACACCTACGAGCCCGCCGGCCCGCGCCTGGTGGCCGCCGGACGCATTCCGATCTCGATGACCGACCCGGACGGCGATCCGCTCGAGCCGCGCACCGTGACCTGGCACCACGCCGGCGACGGCGACGCCGGCGCCTTCGAGGGCGACGACCTCGGCGACGCGCTCACCTTCCGGGTGGCCGTCCCCTACGCCTCGCCGGCCGACGCCGCCTACCTGACCGGCGGCGCCGGGCTGGAGCGGACCATCGTGGTGACGGTCGCCGACGCGAACGGCGAGCTGGCGCGGGCCGAGCTGCCGGTGACCGTGGGGAACCGCCCGCCCGCGGTGACGTCGGCCCCGTCGAGCGGGGTCGGGATCGACCATGCGTTCGACGCCGTCGCCCGGCGCTACCGCGCCACGCAGGAGGTGTGGCGGGTGGTGGATCCGGACGGCGACCCCATCTGGCCCACCGGCGGCACCGGGGACGCGGCCTGCGACCGGCTCACGCTCCTCTCCGACGGGGCCACGATCATCGAGTGCAGCGGCGCGTACCAGGACCCGTACGACCTCGCGGCCTTCATCGGGACGCGCACCCTCTCGCCGTCCGTCGCGGATCCCTGGACCCCGACCGCGCTGCCCCCGGTGCAGCTCTCCATCGGCACGCGCCCGCCCACCGCCACCTCCTCCACGGTCACGCAGCTCGTCACCTGCTCCCGCCCGCCCGACGACACGTTCTGCTGCCGCTGGTCCGGGTCCATCTGCGTGCAGTACCCGCTCGTCATCCCGGCGCGGACCTACACGGTGACGCCGCAGGTCTCGGACGCGGACGGCGATCCGGTGGAGGTGGTGTTCTCGGCCGGCGTGACCCCGACGCACGTGGTGTGCGAGGGCGGCGTGTGCGAGCGCGCCACGGCCATCGCCCCGGAGGTCGCCACCTGCACCGGGACGCAGGAGACCGTCACGCAGGAGTTCTCGGTGACCGACGGCGCGGCGTGGCCCACCACCCCGAACGCGACCTTCACCTTCGTGCGGAGCTGTCAGTGACCGGGCGCGCCGCCGGGATCGGCCCGGCGGCGCTCCACCACCGCGTCGGCCGCCTGGGCGATCCGCTCCACGCCGAGCGCCTTCTCCAGGACCGCGTCGGCGCCGGCGGCCACGAGCCGCGGCTCCAGGCCTTCCTCCAGCCGGCCGGTGACCGCCACGATGGCGAGGTCCGCCTCGCCGCCCACGGTGCGGATCCGGCGCACCAGCTCGGCGCCGTCCATGCCGGGCATGTGCACGTCGGTGACGAGGAGGTCGAGCGCCAGCACCTCCTCGGCCAGCACCCGCAGCCCCTCGGTCGCGTCGGCCGCCGTGAGCACCTCGAACCCGCGGCCGCCGAGCGCGTCGGCCAGCATGCGACGGAGCAGCGCGTCGTCGTCCACCACCAGCGCCCGGCGCGGCCGGCCGGAGAGCTGCGCCACGGCCGCGGAGAGGATCGCGTCCGCCTCGGTGTCGAGGGTGAACCGCACGCCCATGCCGCTCGCGCTCGCGAACACCACGCGCGCCGGGGTGGACAGCTCGACGCCGTTCGGCAGCGCCAGGCGCAGCACGAGCTGCGCGCCCACCTCGGCCGGCCGGGCGGTGCGCACGAACGCGCCGCCCTGCGAGAGGTTCTCGATCCAGTCGGACGCGAGCTCGCTCGCGGTCGCGTACTCGATGCGCGCCTGGGCGGCGGGGTCCGGCGGCGGCAGCGCGACGACCGTCACCGGACCGTTCACCGCGAACCGGGCGGTGGCGCGGGTGCCGGCCCCGACCTCGCTGGCGCCCGCCGCCTTGCGCGCCAGGGCTTCGCGGAGCGCCGGCGGCGCGTCCTCGAGGTGCAGGGTGTAGCCGGCCGGCGCGCCGGGGCGCGCCTGCGTCGGGCCGCGGACGTCCATCACGATCGCGCGCGCCTCCACCGGCCTCGCCACCCCGGGCAGCCGGAGCGCCAGGGCGAGCACGTCGCCGGGCGGTGGCGCGATGGGGGCCGCGACGAACAGGGTCCCGGCCTTGGGATCGCACTGCACGCCCTGCCAGCCCGGCCCGCCGACGTCCATGCACAGCACCGGGCGCGCGACGGCGCTCCGGTGCCGACCGGCCGGCGCGCCGGCGTCGCCGAAGAACCGCCCGGCCGCGTCGAGCAGGTCGGCCGGGAGGACGCCCTCGGCGACGAGGTCGCACGCCTCCACCTGCGCGCGCAGCCGCTCGCGCTCGTCGTCCGTCGCCTCGGCGGGCGCGAGGAGCCGGCCGCCGGCCCGCGCCGTCCAGAACGCGAGCCGCGCCCGTGCCGCGGCCTTGGCCGCCTCGCCGCGGGCAGCCACCGCCACCGCGAGGAAGCGGGTCGACGCGTCGAATGCGAGATCGCAGCGGTCGAGCCCGTCCCCCAGCACGTGCGGCAGGGCGAGCACGAGCCGCTCCGCCGCGAGCAGGCGATCGCCCTCGGCCCGGACGAAGATGCAGGCGAGCTCGACGGTGTCCATGGGGCGCGTCCAGTCCTTACTCGAGGTGGAAGGCGTGCGCCGCCCACGAGATGGGGGCGCCGGCCGGCGCCCCTCCGAGGCGTGCGCTAGACCGGCGCGGTCGCCCCGGCGTGCGCGGCGTCGCGGCGGAGGACGGCGGGGATGCCGTCACGCCACGCGCGGGCCAGCTCCTCGACGGGGACCGAGAGCGCGCCCTGGATCTCCAGCCGGTCGCCGCCCACCGCCCCGAGGCGGATGACCGGCGCGCCGCACTGTTGCGCGAGGTCGACGAAGCGGGCGGCGTTCTCCTTGGGCAGCGACACGAGGATGCGGCTCGCGTCCTCGCCGAACAGCACGAAGTCCTTGCGGACCGGGAACGGGATGCGCACCGCGCAGCCGATCCAGGCCGGCTTCGACCCGTCCGACGGGACCTCGTGCATCATGCAGCTCTCGGCGAGCGCCACCGCCAGCCCGCCCTCGGAGCAGTCGTGCGCCGAGGAGAGCAGCCCGGCCCGGACGGCGCGGCGGACGGTCTCCTGCACCGCCTTCTCGCGCGCGAGGTCGAGCGCCGGCGGGCGGCCGGCCTCCTTGCCGTGCTCGGCGGACAGGTACTCCGACCCGCCCACCTCGCCCTGGAGGCTGCCCACCAGCGCGATGACGTCCCCGGCGTCGCGGAACGTCGAGTGGCAGGTGCGCTCCACCGGCTCCACCAGGCCCACCATGCCGACGGTGGGCGTGGGCAGGATTCCCTGGCCCTCGGTCTCGTTGTAGAGCGAGACGTTGCCGGAGACGACCGGGGTGCCGAACGCGCGGCAGGCGTCGCCGATGCCGCGCACGCACTCGGCGAACTGCCACATGATCTCGGGCTTCTCGGGGTTGCCGAAGTTCAGGCAGTCGGTGATGGCGATGGGCTCGCCGCCCACGCAGGCGATGTTGCGGGCGCACTCGGCCACGGCGTGCATGGCGCCGAGGTACGGGTCGAGGAAGCAGAACCTGCCGTTCACGCCGACCGAGAGCGCGATGCCCTTGTGCGCGTGCGCGTCGTGCGAGACCGCGAGCCGCACCACCGCGGCGTCGCCGCCGGGCCGCACCGCGCCGACCAGCCGGACCATGTGGTCGTACTGTCGGTAGACCCACTCCTTCGACGCGATGGTCGGCCGGGCCAGCAGCCGGACGAGCGCCGCGCCGAGGTCGGCCGGCTCGGGCAGCGTGGCCAGGTCGAACGCGTGCAGCGCCGGCAGCGCCGGGTGCGGGGTCATCGGCCGGTGGTACTTCGGCGCGCCCTCGGTGAGCGGGTCCACCGGCAGGTCGGCCACCACCGCGCCGCGCCAGTGCGCGCGCCAGCGGCCGCTGGCGGTCACCCGCCCGATCACCGCCACGTCGAGGTCCCACTTCTCGCAGATGCTCCGGACCAGCTCCTCCTTGCCCTCGGCCGCCACGAGCAGCATGCGCTCCTGCGACTCGGAGAGGAGGATCTCGTACGGCGTCATCCCCTCCTCGCGGAGCGGCACCTGGTCGAGGAACAGGTCGAGCCCGTTTCCGCCGCGGCCGGCCATCTCCACCGACGAGCTGGTGAGGCCGGCGGCGCCCATGTCCTGGATGCCGACCACCGCGTCGGTCTGGAACAGCTCGAGGCACGCCTCGAGCAGCAGCTTCTCCATGAAGGGATCGCCGACCTGCACGGTCGGGCGCTTCTCCTCGGTGGAGGCGTCGAACTCGGCCGAGGCCATGGTGGCGCCGTGGATGCCGTCGCGGCCGGTCTTCGCGCCGACGTACATCACCGGGTTGCCGACGCCGGCGGCGGTGCCGCGGAAGATCTTGTCGGCCGGGAGGATGCCGAGCGTGAACGCGTTCACCAGGCAGTTGCCGTTGTACGAGGGGTGGAACGCCACCTCCCCGCCCACCGTGGGCACGCCCATGCAGTTGCCGTAGCCGCCGATGCCGGCCACCACGCCCTCCAGCAGGTAGGCGGTCCTGGGGTGGCTCGGGTCGCCGAAGCGGAGCGCGTTCAGCGAGGCGATGGGGCGGGCGCCCATGGTGAACACGTCGCGGAGGATGCCGCCCACGCCGGTGGCCGCGCCCTGGTACGGCTCGATGTAGCTCGGGTGGTTGTGGCTCTCCATCTTGAACGCGGCGGCGAGCCCGTCGCCGAGGTCCACCACGCCCGCGTTCTCGCCCGGTCCCTGCAGCACGCGCGGGCCGCTGGTCGGGAAGGTCTTCAGGTGGACCCGCGAGGACTTGTAGGAGCAGTGCTCGCTCCACATGACCGAGAACACGCCCAGCTCGGTGAGCGTCGGGGTGCGCCCGAGGTGCTCGAGGATGCGCTGGTACTCGTCCGGCTTGAGGCCGTGCTGCGCGACGATCTCGGGGGTGATCGGCTCGGTCATGAGGCCGCGGATTCTAGCGGCGGCGGCCCGGGAGATCGAGGCTCGTCGTCCGGCCGGGCGCCGGGCGGGCGGACGGCCGCGCGCCGGGGCGGCCCGGGCGTCCCCCGGGCGCGTCACGCGGCGCGACGCCTAGAGCGCGAGGAGGAGCTTCGTCAGGTCGTAGCGGACGTCGCCGCGCTCCGACACCGGCACCGGAGCGGCGGGCAGCCGCAGCCGCTCCACCAACCGGTTGTAGCCGAGGCCCATGAGCGTCCGGAGGTTCACGGCGTCGTGCAGGTTGTACTCGGCGAACAGGCGGAGCGCGTCGGCGTCGCCCCGCTCCTGCCAGGCGCGCCAGAGCCGCACCGCGTCCAGCCCGGAGAGGCCGTGGAGGTGCGCCGGGCGGCCGACGCCGGTCTCCTCCTCGAGCCGCTTCAGGCCGCCCCGGTGGCCGAGGCGGCGCCAGAGGTGGCAGAGGTCCACGTGCGCGCGCGGCGGGCGCCAGCCCGGGAACGCGCGCCGCAGCACCGGCTCGTCGAAGGCGAGGCCGTTGTAGGTGACGAGCACCTTCCAGCCGCGCGCCGCCTCCGGGAACGCGTCGAGATCGCGGCCGTCCAGGAACAGGCGCGGCCCGGACGCGTCGAGCACGCCCACGCAGGTGAGCCGCTCGCCGTCGGTCTCCACGTCGAGGAACGCGGCGTCGTCCGCGAACGCGGGGTAGAGCCGCCAGCGCTCGGCGCGCGGGATCATGGCCGCGAGCGCGTCGGCGTCGCCGGTCTCGAGCGCGGCCTCGGCACGGGCCACCGCGTCGCGCAGCCGGGCGTCGATCCTCGGCGAGAGCGCCACCGCGGGCGGGGCGGGCAGGTCGGCCCAGCGCCGGATGCCGGCGTTCCAGAGCTTCCCCTCGAGGTAGGGGCCGATGCCGGGGGCGAGCCGGAAGGTGCTGCGGATCATGGCGGGCGCCGAGCTTACGCGCGGAGGCGCCGCGCGCGCAAAGCGGCGGGGCCGCGTCCCTCCGCCCGTCGCGCGACGGGGCTCAGAGCGCGTGAATCCATCCCCGGACCGAGCCAGGCGGTCGAGACGCGAGCAGCGCGAGGCGCGACGACCGAGCATGCCGGTCGGCATGTGAGGGAGGAGCAACGACGCGAT
Organism: Anaeromyxobacter sp. K; assembly: GCF_000020805.1. Lineage (NCBI taxonomy): Bacteria > Pseudomonadati > Myxococcota > Myxococcia > Myxococcales > Anaeromyxobacteraceae > Anaeromyxobacter > Anaeromyxobacter sp. K. Next base: position 4,890,739 of record NC_011145.1, read on the forward strand.
GCGACTGCGGATCGGCCGCCCCGGCGACGGGAGGGGATGGTTTCACGTGCTCTCAGCGCTCCCAGGCGCTCCGCCACGCGCCGGCGCGCTCGGCGTGCTCGAGGAAGCTCCGGTAGAACGGGTGGCGCGACACCGTGCTCCCGTCGCCCACCACCACCAGCTTCGCCCGCGCGCGGGTGAGGGCGACGTTCATCCGGCGCACGTCGGCGAGGAAGCCCACCTCGCCCGCCTCGTTGGAGCGCACCAGCGAGACCACCACCGCCTCCTTCTCGCGCCCCTGGAAGCCGTCCACGGTGTCCACCTCCAGGCCCGCCTCCACCTCCTCGGCGAGGAGCTGCCGGAGGCGCTGCACCTGCGCGTCGTACGGCGAGATCACCGCCACGTCGCCGGGGGCGAGCCCGGCCGCGAGCAGGCGCCGGACCTCGGCGGCGGCCAGCTCCGCCTCGCCGGTGTTCTGCTTCGAGTCGGAGCCCTCCGGCGTCTCCTCCTCGAAGCCGCGCCCGGAGGTGTCCACCAGCTCGAACGGCGCGTCGTCGATGGCGCGGCCGGCCGCGGCCGGGTGGGCGCGGAGCGCGCCGCCGTAGAGCGCCTCGGAGGGGAACGCCATGATCCGCGCGTTCATGCGGTGCTGCTCGGCGAGCATCACCCGCGCCCGGTCCCCGTGCGCCTCGACCAGCCGCTCGAACAGCGACACTCCCAGCCCGCCCTCCTGCGCCGCCGCGGAGAGCACGGTGGGCGGCAGCTGCAGGTGGTCGCCGGCCAGCACCGCGCGGTCGGCGCGCAGGAGCGCCAGGTACGCGGCCGGCTCCACCGCCTGGGTGGCCTCGTCCAGCACCGCGAGCGCGAAGCGGCGGCCGGCCAGCGCCGGCCCGTCGAGCGAGGTCAGCGTGGCGAGCACCACCTGCGCCCGCTCCAGCACCTCCGCCTCGGCCCGCGCCTCGAGCCGGCGCGCCTCGGCGAGCAGCGCGCGCGCCTCGCGCTCCTGCTCGCGCGAGGCGCTGAAGCGGCCCGGCCCGCGCTTCTGCCGGCGCTTGCGCGCGTCGCGGCGCAGCGCGAGCGCCTGGTCCACGAGGCCCTGCGCGATCCGCGCCGCCTCGTGCGCCTCCACCCGCGCCTCGAGCGTGTGCTCGAGCAGGCCCGGGAGCACGCGCGCCGGGTGGCCCACCCGCACGCAGGCGAGGCCGGCGGCGGCGAGCCGCTCCACCAGGTTGTCCACCGCGAGGTTGGAGGGCGCGGCCGCGAGCACGCTCTCCCCGCGGGCGGCGGCGCGGCGGATCACCTCCACGAGCACGGTCGTCTTGCCCGTGCCGGGCGGCCCGTGCACGAGCGCGAGGTCCTCGGCGCGGTCGGCGAGGTCGAGCGCCGCCTGCTGCTCGGGGTTGAGCCGCGCCTCCAGCACCGGGCCGCGCGGCGCCCGCAGGAAGCGCGGCGGGGCGCCGGAGCCGGGCGCGAGCACCGCGTGCCAGCGCTTCCCGGCGCGGTCGTCGCGGAGCCGGCGCAGGCCGCCGGAGAGGCGCTCCCAGGTGACCGGGGACGGCTCGAGCTCCAGCACCACCCGGCCGTCGGTGACCCAGTCCGGCGGCGGCTCGTCGAACGCCACCGCCACCGCGGTGCGCGTGCGCCGGGCCACCACCCCCTGCGGCGCGTCGGCCGGCGTGTCGCGGCGCTGCGCCAGCGACACGAGGCTCCCCGCGCCGATCCGCCCCCCCGGCAGCGGTCGCCCGCCCCGCCCGAACGTCACCAGCGCCCGCCCCGCCAGCGCGCCCTCGTCCTGCGCCTCCACGTCGGCGATGGCCAGCCCGCGCGCCTCGCGCTCGGCGAGCGAGAGCCGGCCCTTCGCCTCCGCGAAGCGGGCGCGCTCCTCCTCGCGCTCGGCGGCGAGCAGCGCGGCGAGGCGGTCGAGGTGGTGCGTGAGGTCCAAGCCTCCCGTATAGTCGGCGGCGCGATGTCCGGCGAGTACGTCCTCTGGTTCGACCCGCGCTGCTCCGCCAGCCGCCGCGCGCTCTCGCTCCTGCGCGAGCGCGGGGTGGAGCCGGCGCTGCGGCGGCCGCTCGAGGAACCCCCGTCCGCGGACGAGCTCGCGGCGCTGCTCCGGGCGCTCGGCCTGCCCGCGCGCGCGGTGGCCCGCCGCGACGAGGACGAGTACCAGGTGCTGCGCCTGTCGGACCGCACCCCGGAGGCCGAGCTGGTCGAGGCGCTCGCCGCCCATCCCCGCATGCTGGAGCGGCCGATCCTGGTCGCCGGCGCGCGCGCGGTGCTGGCCCGCCCGCCCGAGCGCGTGCTGGAGCTGCTCGGACCCCCCTAGGCGCACCCGGCCGTACCCGCGGACCCTTACGGGGCCTTCGGCTTCAGGGTATATGGCCAACCAGGGAGCCGTCCCCGGCTGGCGATCCGGCGGGGAGGCGCGGCCGCCCTGGGTCCGTCTCGACCCCGGTGCCGCTCGGATGCCCGCGGCGCGGGGCGCGCGCCGACGAGCCGGATCGCGCGACGCCACGGGCCCGAGAGGTTGCGGCGATGAGCGGGCGAGGCGAGGTTCGCGAGCTGGTCCCGGGCGAGCGGCCCGGACCGGCGGACGGGGGCGAGGTCCGCGGACGCGCGCCGCTCGAGGCGGCGGTCGCGGCGCTCGCCGAGCTCGCCATGAACGCCGAGGGGACCGGGCCGCTGCTCACGGCGGCCTGCGCGATCGCGCGGGACGCGCTCGGCGCCGATGCGGCGGCGTTCCTGCAGCCGGACGAGGCGGCCGGTGCGCTGGTGGTCCGCGCCGCGGTGGGGCTCCCGCCCGACGCCGCGGGCGCGCGGGTGGGCGGCACGCCGCCCGTCGACAACGCGGCGGTGACCGGCGGCCACGGCGGCCGGCCGCCGCTGCTCGACCTCCCCGGCATCGAGGCCTCCGCCGAGGTGGCGCTGCCCGGGCGCGAGCGCCCGCTCGGCGTGATCGGCGCCTACGCCCGGCGGCCGCGGGCCTTCCACGCGGACGAGCTGCGCTTCCTCGAGACGAGCGCCAGCGTGCTCGCGGCGGCGCTGGCGCGCGACCTCGCCGAGGCCGAGGTGCTGGACCGCGAGCGCCAGCTGCGGGCGGTGTTCGACGCCGCGCTCGACGCGATGCTGTGCGTGGACGCGTCGGGCCGGATCCGCGACGCGAACGCGGCCGCGGCCGCGCTGTTCGGGGGCGGGCGCGGGAGCCTGGTCGGCCGCAGCCTGACGGAGCTCACCGAGGCGCCGCCGCCCGGCGCCCCGGCGCTCGCCGACGTGCTCCGCGGCGAGCGGGTGAGCGGCGCCGCCGAGGTGGTGCACGCGGGCGGGCTCCGGCGCTCGGTCGAGTTCACCGGCGTGCCGGACATCCAGCCGGGCCGGCACCTGATCGCGCTCCGCGACGTGAGCGAGCGCAAGCAGCTCCACGCCCGCCTCGCGCTCGCCGACCGCATGGTGTCGGTGGGCACGCTGGCCGCCGGGGTGGCGCACGAGCTCAACAACCCGCTCGCGTACGTGATCGCCAACCTCTCGTACCTGGACGAGCAGCTCACGGTCCTCGCCCCGCGCGTGGCCGCGGCGGGGAGCTCGCGCGAGCCCGACCTCGCGAGCGCGCTCCTCGACGCCGTCCACGACGCGCGCGACGGCGCCGAGCGGATGCGGGTCATCGTCCGGGACCTGAAGACGTTCTCGCGGCCGGACGAGGAGCACGCCGGCCCCGTGCCGCTCGGGCCGCTGCTCGACTCCTGCGTGAGCGTGGCCTGGAACGAGATCCGGCACCGGGCCCGCCTGCTGCGGGCGCCGACGGACGTGCCGCCGATCCAGGGGTGCCAGGCGCGGCTCGGGCAGGTGTTCCTCAACCTGCTCGTGAACGCCGCGCAGGCGATCCCGGAGGGCCACGTGGACGAGCACCAGATCCGGGTCTCCGCCCGCGCGCTGCCCGGGGGCCAGGTGGCGGTGGAGGTGTCCGACACCGGCTCGGGCATCGCGCCGGAGCACCTGCCCCGCATCTTCGACCCGTTCTTCACCACCAAGCCGCCGGGCGTGGGCACCGGGCTCGGGCTGTCGATCTGCCAGAGCATCGTCTCGGCGATGGGCGGCGAGATCCAGGTGGAGACGGTGCTGGGCCGGGGCACCACCTTCCGCGTGATCCTGCCGGCGTCCGGGCCGGACGAGGCCAGCGCGTCGGGGGTGGGGACCGCGCAGCCGGCGCCGCGGGTGCGCGGGCGGATCCTGGTCGTGGACGACGAGCCGCTGGTGGGGACGGTGATCCAGCGGGCGCTGCAGGGCGAGCACGAGGTGACGGTCACGTCGAGCGCGCGCGCCGCGCTGGCGCGGGTGGCGGCGGGGGAGCGGTTCGACCTGGTCCTCTCCGACCTGCTCATGCCGGAGATGACCGGGATGGAGCTGTACCGCGCGCTGCGCGAGCGCGCGCCGGAGCTGGCGAGCCGCGTGGTGTTCCTCACCGGCGGCGCCTTCACCGCCGCCGCCCGCAGCTTCCTGGAGCAGGAGCCGGTGGAGTGCGTAGAGAAGCCGTTCGAGCTGGAGACCATTCGCGCGCTGCTGGCGCGCCGGCTCGGCGCCCGCCGGGCGGGCGCCTGCTGACGGCTTCTCCGCGCGCCGCAGGCGCGCCCGCGGGGACCTCGCGCGCTGCTCCGCGCTCACCACACCACCAGCAGGCCCATCGGGATCGGGACGACCCGCGCGCCCGCCGGCGACGGGCCGCCGCCCTGCGCCGGCCGGTCCTCCCGGCCGTGCAGGAGCAGCGGCACGGCGACGCCCACCCCGCCGCCCACCGCGGCGCCGGCCAGCACGTCGGTGAGCCAGTGCTTGTCGCCGGCCACGCGCAGGTAGCCGACGCCGGTGGCGAGCGTCATCCCCACCGCCCAGACCCAGGGCGTGCTCCGGTAGCCGCGCAGCGTGGACACGGTGCCGGCGGCGGAGGCGATCGAGAACGCCAGCGCCGAGTGGCCCGAGTAGAAGGACAGGTTGTCGTCGGGATCGCCCTCGCGGCTCCCCGGGGCCCAGTTCCCGTAGCGGACGAACGGGCGCTGGCGCCCCACCGCCAGCTTCACGACCTGGTTCACCGCCATGGAGAGCGAGCCCGCCTCGGCCACGTAGAGCAGGTCGCGCCAGCCCTCCCCGCCGTCGCCGGCGGCCCGCGCCGCGAGGAGCTGGTGGGCGGTGACGGCCGCCGGCATCAGCGCGAACGCGAGCACGTCCGAGCCGCGCGCGGCGAGCGTCGCGTCGGAGAGCACCAGCCGGTCGCGCGCCCAGACGTCGAGCGCGTTCGCCTCGCAGAACCGGCACCCGGAGGGCGCGAGCTCCGGCTTCAGCACCTCACCGAGCAGCCAGACGCCCGCGGCCGCGCCGGTCACCGCGAGATCGGTCCGGTCGTCGCCGCGCAGCGGGTGGGGGCCGGCGGCGCGGGCCGGGGTCGCGAGGAGCGCGGCCGCCAGCAGGGCGGCGGCGGCGGGCGGGGAGGCGCGGCGCATCGCCGGACAGTATCATCCGCCCGCCATGGCGCGAGCGCCCGATCCCCCGTCCGGCGGCGACGATCCCTTCCCGGAGCCGGTGCCGCTGCCCATCGACGGCACGCTCGACCTGCACGCGTTCTCGCCCGCCGAGGTGGGGACGCTCGTGCCGGAGTGGATCGGCGCGTGCCGCGAGGCGGGCCTCACCGAGCTGCGCATCGTGCACGGCAAGGGCATCGGGGCGCTGCGCCGCACGGTCGAGGCGCTGCTGGCGCGCGACCCGCGGGTGAAGGCGTTCCGCCCCGCCGGCGAGGACGGCGGCGGCTGGGGCGCGACGCTGGTGACGCTTCACGCACCGTGACGGGCGGCCGCGGCGAGCGCCTCCTCCAGCGCCCCGGCGTCCGGGCCGCTGCCCTGCGCCAGGTCCGGCGCGCCTCCGCCCTTGCCGCCCAGGCGCGCCGCCGCCTCGCGGACCCGCGCGCCCATGTCGACGCCGGTGACGCCCGGCCCGGCGTCGCGGGGGCGCGCGAACGCGAGGTGGGCCCGCCCCTCCTCCACCGCGCCGAGGAACGCCGCGCGGCCGCGCGCGGCCAGCCCCGCGGCCACCGCGCGCAGGTATCCGGCCGCGCCCGGCGCCGGCGGCGCCAGCACCGCCCGCACCGCGCCGGCGGGCTGCGCCGCCGCGAGCCGGTCCGCCTCGCCCTCGGCGAGCGCGGCGGCGAGCCGGTCGAGGTCCTTGCGGCGCTGCGCCGACTCCGCGGCGAGCCGCGCGGTCGCGGCCGGCACCTCCGCCGGCGCGCAGCGCAGCGACGCGGCCGCGGCCGCGAGCCGCCCGCGGGCGTCGGCGAGCGCGCGCACCGCCCGCGCGCCGCACACGAACTCGACGCGCGTGCCGGCGCCCCACTTCTGCGCCCCGAGCACCGCCACGGCGCCCACCGCGCCGGTGCGGCGCGGGTGCGTCCCGCCGCAGGGCGAGGCGTCCACCACCTCGCCGCGCGCGAGGTCGCCCACCACCACGATGCGCGCGCCCTTCTCCGGCGCCTTGCGCAGCGGCAGCGCCGCCAGCTCCGCCGGCGCGAAGTCGCGCGCGGTCACCGTCAGGTCGCGGAACACGAGGTCGTTGGCGCGCGCCTCGGCGGCGCGCAGCCGCGCCTCGCCAAGGCTGGCCGGCGGCGCGTCGAGGTCGATGGTGCAGGTCTCGGCGCCGAGGTGGAACGAGACGGTGTGCGCGCCGGCGGTGGCCTCGAACGCGGCCGAGAGCAGGTGCTGGCCGTGGTGCTGCTGGAGGTGGTCCCGGCGGCGGGCCGCGTCCACCTCGCCCGGCACCGGGGCGCCGGCGTCCGGCGGCGTGCCCTCGAGCGCGTGCAGGATCTCGCCGTCCACCTCCTGCACGTCCACCACCGCGGCGCCGCCCAGCCGCCCGCGATCCGCCGGCTGGCCGCCGCCCTCCGGGTAGAACGCGGTCCGGTCGAGCACGAGCGCGGGCCGCCCGGCCAGCGTGCGCACGCCCACCACCCGCGCCTCGAAGGTGAGCCGGTCCGGATCGTCGAGGTACAGCCGCTCGGTCATGGTCGCTCCCGGTGCCCCGCCGGCGCGCCGGGCGCCGGGGCGGGCGAGCATATCCCCGCGGCCCGCCGCGCGGCGTGCCCTCCCGGTCCGCGCGCCCCATCCTGAAGGGCATGAAGCTCGTCATCCACGCCCATCACCTCACCCTGCCGCCCGACCTGGGCGCGTTCCTCCGCAAGCACGTGACCCGCCCGCTCGCCCGCCTCCAGGACGACTCCGCGGCGGAGTTGGCCGTCCACCTCGGCGACGCGCGCCGCAAGAAGGGCGGCGTGGACCAGGAGTGCCGGCTCTCCTTCCGCATGCCGGGCACCCGGACCCTGCACGTCGAGAGCGTGCAGGAGGACGTGCACGTGGCCCTGCTCGACGCGGCGGAGCGGCTGAAGCGCCTGGTGAAGCGCGAGCTGGAGAAGATGCGCTCCCGCACCGGCCACCCGATGCACCGGCCGCTCGGCCGGAGCTATCGCATGGCCGCGAGCCGGCGCGGCGTCACGCCGGACGGCGATCCGGCGGGCCTCTAGGGGCTGCGCGGGCCCGCCCGGCGGCGCGCGCTCACGCCGCCACGCGCGGCGGCCCGAGCAGCCGGCGCAGGTGCGCGAGCAGCGCCTCGCTGGTGAACGGCTTCTGGATGAGCTCCACGTCGCCGTCCACCAGCCGGTCCTGCACCAGCACGTCGTCGGTGTGGCCGGTCATGAACAGCACCTTCATCCCGGGCTGCCCCGGCGTGAGCGCCTCGGCCAGCTCCGCGCCGGTCATGCGCGGCATGACGAGGTCGGTGAGCAGCACGTCCACCCGGCCGCCGCGGGCGCGCGCCGCCTCCAGCGCCTCGGCGCCGTTCCGCCCGGAGATGACCTGGTAGCCGCTGCCGGAGAGCACGCGGCCGAGCAGCGTCCGGAGCGCGTCCTCGTCCTCGGCCAGCACCACCGTCTCGCCCAGCCCGCGCGGCGCCGCCACCGGCACCGCGACCGCCACCCGCGCCGCCGCCTCGTCGGCGGCCGGCAGGTACACGGTGAACGAGGTGCCCGCGCCCGGGCGCGACTCCACCCGGATGGCGCCGCCCGCCTGCCGCACGATGCCGTAGACGGTGGCGAGCCCGAGCCCGGTGCCGGTCTCCTTGGTGGTGAAGAACGGCTCGAAGATGCGCGCCCGCACCTCCTCCGTCATGCCCATGCCGGAGTCGCGCACCGTGAGCGTCACGTAGCGCCCGGCGGGCAGCGAGAGCTCGCGCAGCGCCTGCGGCACCTCCACGTTCGCGGTGGCGATGTGCAGCGGCCCGCCGTCGGGCATCGCGTCGCGCGCGTTCACCGCCAGGTTGAGCAGCACCTGCGCGAGCTGGTCGGCGTCGGCGAGCACCGGCCACGGCTGCTCCTGGAGCGTGGTGGTGACCTCGATCCGCTCGCCGATGGCGCGCCCGAGGAGCTTGCCCAGGTCCTGCACCACCTTGTTGAGCGACAGCACCTCCGGCCGGAGCAGCTTCTTGCGGGAGAGCGTGAGGAGCTGCCGGGTGACGCCCACCGCGCGGTGCGCCGCCTCGATGATCCCGTCGGCGCACTCGCGCAGGCGCGGATCGGTGGTGGGCAGGTCCCGCACCAGCAGCTCGGAGTAGCCGAGCACCACCGCGAGCACGTTGGAGAAGTCGTGGGCGACGCCGCCGGCGAGCCGGCCCACCGCCTCCATCTTCTGCGCCTGGCGGAGGTTCTGCTCCAGCTCGCGGCGCTCCGCCTCGGCGCGCTCGCGCTCCGACATGTCGCGCACCGACACCACGCGCAGCCCGCGGTCGTGCAGGCGCAAGGCGTCCACCGTCACCTCGACCGGGAACGCGGTCCCGTCGGCGCGCCGGTGCCGCCCCGGGGCGGCGTGGATCCCCGCCGCCGGGCCGCCCTCGCCGCCGCCCTCCTCGAGCAGGTCGGCGTAGCGCAGGTCGCGGAGCGCGTCGCGATCGCGGCCGTAGAGCCGCTCGGCGGCCGGGTTCGCGTCCTCCAGCCGGCCCGACTCGGCGTCCACGAGCAGGATCGCGTCGGAGGAGGTCTCGAACACGCCGCGGTGCAAGGCCTCGCTCTCCACCAGGCGCGCCACCAGCTCGCGCTGCGAGCGCTTCATCCGCACCTTCTCGACCGCGTTCTCGACCTTGAGGTTGAGCGCGTCGTAGTCGGAGACCGGCTTCGTCACGTAGTCGAACGCGCCGATCTGCACCGCCTGGATGGCGGAGTCGAGCGAGGCGTAGCCGGTGACCAGGATCACCTCCACGTCCGGCTTGGCCGCCTTGAGCTGCCGCGCCACGTCCAGGCCCGAGCCGTCGCCCAGGTTCTTGTCCACCAGCGCCACGTCGATGTCGCCGGGCTCCGCCGCGCGCGCCAGCGCCTCGCGCGCCGAGCCGGCGAGGAGCAGGGTGCGCCCCTCGCCCTCGAGGAACCGCCGGAACACGTCGAGGATCACGGGCTCGTCGTCGACGATGAGGATCGTCGCCATGTCGCCTCCGGGAGATCGAAGCGGACCCCGGCCGAGAGGCCCGCCGCCGCGAGCGCGCCGAGCGGCGAGCGCCCGGCGGCCAGCAGCGACGCCTCCAAGAATGGGGTCGCGTAGCGGAACGGCCAGCCCACGCCCAGGGTGGCGCGGAGCGCGGGGGCGGCGCCGGCGTCGCGGGCGGCGCCGTCGGGATCGACGCGGCCGAGGAGCGCGCCCGCGGCCAGGCTCCCCCACAGCTCGGGCCCGCGGCGCAGCTCCCGCCGGACCGTGGCGCCGCCGAGGAGCGTCAGGCCCCGCGCCGGCGCGTCGGCGCTGAGCTGGATCGGCTCGCCCCTGGAGCCGGTGGCCCGCAGGTCGCGGTGGCCGTCGAAGCCGAGCACGCCGGCCTCCAGCCGCCAGGCGAGCACGTACGTCGGGGGCAACAGGCCCCGCATCGGCAGCTCCGTCGCGAGCCCCGCGCTCGCGGCGGTGAAGCGCCCCCGCAGGTCCCACAGGACGCCCGCGGTGGGGAGGATCGCCGGCCCGCGGGGGGGAACCAGCAGGAGCTCGGCGGTGGCCCGCGCCTGGCCCACCTGGGCGAGCACGGTCTCGCCGGTCCGCGACGGGACGGCGGGCGCGCGGTACCGCACCCGCCAGGTCCCCTCGCCGTCCGGCTCCACGCCCAGGATCGACCCGCGCCGCGCCGAGACGGCCGGCACCGCGCGGACCGGGTTGTCGTAGCGATCGAGCACCGTGACCCGGAGCGCGGCGTCGTGGCCGTCGGCGAGCAGCACCGCGTCGTCCGGCGAGAAGCGGGCCCGCGCGGGCGGGCCGGGCTGCAGCGGCAGCGCGCGCGATCCCGAGATCCCGGCGGCGGGCGCGCGGGCGGTGATGACCACCTCGCCGCGGCCGCCGAAGCCGGGGCGGACCCGCAGCCGCGCCGCGACCGCGCCGACCCCGGCCGGCGCCGGGGCGGAGAGCGTGCCGCCCGCCGCCGCCAGCTCCACCGGCGCGTCCACCGCGTTGCCGGCGGCGTCGAGCACGCGGGCGGTGACGCCCACCTCCTCGACCGAGCCCGCCACCACCGCCTCGCGATCGAACGTCACCGCCACCGTGGCGGGCGGCCCGGCGACGGCGTCGAGCCGGATCACCGCGCGCGAGGCGGGCGAGCCGGGCAGCCGCACCACCAGCCGGTCCTCGCCCACCGCGCCGGCCGGCAGGGTCCAGATCGCCTCGAACGCGCCCGGCTCGCGGGCCACCGCGCTCACGCTGCCGCGCGAGGCCTCGAACGCCGGCACGTCGCCGCGGCGCGCCGCCCCGTGGGGCGCGACCACGTACGCGAGCACGCGCACGTGCTCGGCCTGGTCGGCGTGCACCGCGACGTGGTCCGCCACCGCGTGCACGAGCGAGGTCTCCGGCACGTGCAGGTCCACCGGCCGGAAGCCGTGGTGGGCCTCGCGCACGCCCGGCGGGACCACCACCGGGATGACCGCCAGGCCGTCCGGGCCCGCGCGCCGCGGCCCGAAGGTCCGGTCGCCGATGCGCAGCGAGATCTCCTGCCCGGGCTGCGATCGGACCCGCGCGTCCCCCTGCCCGGAGAGCGGCAGCGCCAGCCACCCGTCCACCGGCCCGCGCGCGGTCCGGCCGGTGGCGGCGACGATCGCGACCAGCGGGTAGCGCTCGGCGGGCGGGCGGTAGCGCGCGGCGAAGCCGCCGCCCGCGAGCCGGCGGAGCCCCTCCACCCGGCCGGCGTTGGTGGAGATCGAGAGCTCCTCCACCTCGGCGGGCGCGTGGATGCGCAGCTCGGCGGCGCCGTCGCGCCCGAGCAGCAGGCGCGGCGGATCGGCCACGATGCGCAGCGCGCCGCCCGAGCCGGGCGGCGGCTCGTCCAGCGCGGCGGCGCCGGCCGGACCGAGCGCCGCCAGCAGGGCGATGGCCACGAGGGCGCGGGTCGGGCTAGGGCGGCGGCGGCGGCGCATTCCAGTCCATCTCGAGCGACTCGATGTTGCCCACCCCGGGCGCGGCGGGCGGACAGCGGCCATCCGGGGCGGGGCCGGCGCCGGGCCGGCACTCCGGCGCGGCGGCGGGCTCCGGCCGCTCCTGGGCGCGGCGCGCGGCCGCGCGCGCGAGGACGCCCGGCGCCACCTCGGCGGACGGGCGCGCCTTGGCGCGGAACGCCTCGGCGGTGGCCGCGGCGGGCGCCGCCCTGGGCGCGGCCGCGGGCCCCGCGGAGGCGGGCGCAGCGGAAGGGGCCGGCGCGGAGGCGGCCGCCGGCGCCGCGGTGGCCGCCGGGACCGGGGTGGCGGGCGCGGGGTCGGCGGCGGAGGCCGGGGCGGCGCGGGCGGCCGGGGCCGGGGCCGGACGCGGCGGGCGGCGCGCGGCGGCGGCCGGCGCGGGCGAAGGCGGCGGCGCCGTGGGCGCGGCGACGGTGAGGACCGCCGGGCTCGCCGGCGGCTCGGCCGTCACCGCCTCGGCCTCGAACGCGGGCTGGGCCGCGTGGCGGCGCCCGGACAGGACCGCGCCCGCGCTGGCCGCGGCCACCCCGGAGGCGAGCGCCAGCCAGGCGGCGAGGCGCGCGGCGCGGATCACGGCGTCCCCTCCGCCGGCGCGGCCGGGATGGAGACGCAGAACTCGGTCACCGCCCACGGGAGCCGGGCCGGATCGGCGGCGTCCACCAGCGTCACCGCGCCGCCGAAGCGGCTCATCAGCCGGCGCGAGATGTGGAGCCCGAGGCCGGTGCCGTGCCCCGGCGCCTTGGTGGTGAAGCGCGGCTCGAAGATGCGCTCGCGGAGCTCGGCCGGGATGCCCGTCCCCGCGTCCGACACGCGCACCTCGATGCCCTCGCCCGCCGCCGCGATCACCCGCACCTCCACCCGCCCCGGGCCGACACCATCCACCGCGTCGAGCGCGTTGGCGATGAGGTTCGTCGCCGCGTGCACCAGCGCGCCCGGCGCCCCGAAGCCGTCGGGCAGGCCCGCCGCGGGCGCGAACGCGAAGCGCGCGCCGAGCGGGCGGACGCGCAGCGCCAGCAGGTCCACCGCGCGCGCGACCACCGGCGCGACCGCGAAGCGCACCGGCTCGGCGTCGCCGGCGCGGAACAGCTCGTCGTAGCCGTTCACGACCTCGCCCAGGCGCGCGAGCTGGCTGCGCAGGATCCGCCACGCCTCCTGCTGCGCCAGCCCCGGGCCGGCGGCGCGCTCGAGCAGCGTGGCGGCCGCGTCCGCGCCCATGAGCGGCTGCCGCAGCTCGTGGAGCAGCGCGGGCGCGAGCAGCTCGGCGTCGAGCAGGGCGAGTCCGGCCGGGTCGTCGTGCTTCCTCTTCATGCGCGCTCCGTCAGGCGAGGTGCGCGGCCGTGGCCGCCGGGAGCAGCACCGTGATGGCCGCCCCCGCCCCCTCCTCGCTCTCCACCACGATGCGCCCGTGGTGGGCCTCCACGATGCTGTGCGACACCGACAGGCCGAGGCCGACGCGGCCCGGGTGCTCCTTGGTGGTGAAGAACGGGTCGAAGATCCGCTCGCGGATGGTGACCGGGATGCCCTTGCCGGTGTCGGCGATGCGCAGCCGGAGCGCCTCGCCGTCCACGGTGCCGAGCGACACCTCCAGCGAGCCGCCGCGCGGCATGGCGTTGATGGCGTTCTCCACCAGGTGCGCCACCACCTGCTGGATCTGCACCGGGTCGCCCTGCGCGTCGGGGAGCCGCTCGTCGAAGCGGGTGGTGAGCTCGATGCCGGCGGCGCGCAGGCGGTCCTCGTAGAGCGCCAGCGCGGCGCGCACCGGGGCCACCAGCGAGAAGCGCCGGCCCTGCATGGACCGCTCCTGGTCGGCGAAGCTGCGCAGGTCCTCCACCACCCGCGCCACGCGCGCGGTCTGCTCCTGCGCCCGCCCGATCATCTCGGCGTGCGCGCTGCCCGGCGGCAGCTCGCGCTTCAGGATGGCGAGGTAGCCCACGATCGCGGTCATGGGGTTGTTGAGCTCGTGCGCCAGGCCCGCGCCGAGCGAGCCGAGCGCGGCCAGGCGGCGGGTGCGGAGGATCTGGTCCTGGGCGGTCTTCAGCTCGGCGGTGCGCTCCTCGACGCGGGACTGCAGCTCGCGGTTCCAGCCGCGGATCTCCTCGTCGCGCCGCCGGAGCTCCCCGGTCATGCGGCCGAAGGCGCGGCCCAGGTCGGCGATCTCGTCCCGGCCCTTCTCCGACACCGGGGCGGAGAAGTCGCCGGCGGCGATGGCCGCGGCGGCGCGCGAGAGCCGCTGCACCGGCCGCGTCACCATCCGCGCCAGCACCGCGCCGACCCCGAGCGCGAGCACGAGCGCCACCGCGGACCAGCCCACCGTGTAGAAGCGCAGCCGCTCCGCCGCGCTGAACGCGACCGCCATGGGCTGCGCCACCACCGCGCCCCAGCCCAGCGAGCCGAGCGGCGCGAACGCGGACAGCCAGCGCTCGCCGTCCTGCCGCCGCACCAGCCGCGACCAGGCCAGGCCCTTCCCGAACCCGACCTCGGACAGCCGGCGCTCCTCGTCGGTGAGCGGCCCGGCCTGCACCCCGGCGATGAGCGCGCCCTGGCCGTCCACCAGGTACGCGAGCCCGCCGGCGCCGGACAGCTCGGCGATGCGGTGCTCCACGTCGCGGAGCAGGATCTCCGCCGCGAGCGTCCGGTCCTTGCCGATGCGCAGCGCCACCGCGATGCGGGCCGGGCCGCGCTCGCCGCGGTACGGGGCCGAGAGCGTGGTCGCCCCGGCCTTCGCGGGCGCGCGGGGGATCTGCCGGGCGAAGCGGTCGAGGTCGCGATCGTCCACCGGCTCGCGGCCGGCCAGCGCCGGATCGCGCTCCGGCCGCCGCTCGAACACCGGCCCGGCCACCGGCGTGTTCGCGTCGTCCACGAGCACCAGGATCGAGACGAACGGGAGCTGCCGGTACGGGATGTCGAGCACGGCAGACAGCTCGCCGCGCGAGAACTCGTCGAACGGCATCGCCGAGACCGCCAGCCGCAGGCTCTCGACCGAGTTCCCGACGAACCGCTCGGTGAACAGCGCCAGGTCCTCGGCGGCCTGGACCTGCATGCGGCCGACGGTGCGCTGCAGCTCGTCCCGGCTCACGGTGTACGAGACGAGCCCGAGCAGCGCGACCGGGAGGACCCCGACCGCCAGGAGCACGAGCCCGATCTTCGCGCCGAACCGCATGCGGTGCCCGGATTCCTTGCCGAGGGAGCCGTCGAGATCCGCCCCGGGGAACGGCGGTTGCCCGGCCGTCCCTCGCAGGAGGGGGAATATGGTCGCCACCTGGGAAGCTGGACAAGCCTCGCAGGTGGCGGAATGTCCCACAAACCCGGGACGGAGCGAAGGAAAGTCGGGCCGCGGCGGGCGCGCGATCCCCAGATGGGCGCGCTCTCACAGTGGAATTCCGGACGTTCAGAGTCGTTTGACTGCCTCGCGGGAATCGGTATGGTGCGCGCGCTTGCCCTCCCAGGGAGACCCTCGATGACGATGCTCGAGAAGCTGATGCCGAAGTCGGACGACTTCTTCTCCGACTTCGAGGCGCAGGCGGCGACCGTGGTCGAAGGGGCGAAGCTGCTGAAGCTGCTGCTCGAGGACTTCACCGACGTCCCGAGAAAGTGCCAGGCGATCAAGGACGTCGAGCACAAGGCCGACGACATCACGCACCGCGCCTTCGCCCGGCTCCACACGCAGTTCATCACCCCGTTCGACCGGGCCGAGATCCACCGGCTGCTGTCCCGCATCGACGACGTGCTCGACCTCGCCGACGCCGCCGCCGAGCGCCTCGGCCTCTACGACATCGACCAGGTGCTCCCCGAGGCGCGGGACCTCGCCGCGGTGCTGGTGGCCCAGGCGCTGAAGATGGAGGAGGCGGTGAAGGGGCTCCGGAACATGAAGAAGGACCCGGAGACCATCCTCGAGGCCTGCAAGGAGATGAACGTCCTCGAGAACCAGGCCGACCACCTCACCCGGACCACCATGGCGAAGCTGTTCAAGCGCGGGAACGACCCGCTCACGGTCATCAAGTGGAAGGAGATCATCGATCTCATCGAGACCGCGACCGACCGGGCCGAGGACGTGGCGAACGTGATCGAGGGCGTGGTGCTGGAGCACGCCTAGACGATCCCACCCTCCCCGCCGCGCCCGGTCCGCCGCCATGCTCATCCTCGTCATCCTCCTCGTCCTGGTCGCGCTCGCCTTCGACTTCATCAACGGGTTCCACGACGCCGCGAACTCCATCGCGACCGTGGTCTCGACCCGGGTGCTCTCGCCGCTCGTGGCGGTGGCCTGGGCGGCGTTCTTCAACTTCATCTCCGCCATGCCGGTGCTGTGGGGCGCGGAGCTGAAGGTGGCCGCCACCATGGGCAAGGGCATCGTCCACTTCGAGCAGCTCAAGGCGGGCGGCATCTCGCTCGTGCTCATGGTGGTGTTCGCCGCGCTGATGGGCGCGATCGTCTGGAACCTGCTGACCTGGTGGTGGGGGCTGCCCTCGTCGTCCTCGCACGCGCTCGCCGGCGGCATGATCGGCGCCAGCCTGCCGCCGCTCGGCTTCGCCGGCCTCATCCCCTCCGGCATCCTCAAGATCGCCGCGTTCATCGTGCTCTCGCCGCTCATCGGCATGGTGCTCGGCTCGCTCATGATGGTGGCGACCGCCTGGATCGTGCGGAAGAACACGCCGGCGCGCGTGGATCGCTGGTTCCGTCGCCTGCAGCTCGTCTCGGCCGCCATCTTCAGCTACAGCCACGGCACGAACGACGCCCAGAAGGTGATGGGCATCATCTCCGTCATCCTCTACGGCACCATCTGGGCGGACCGCGCCGCCATGACGCCGGGCCACTTCCCGGTGCCGTTCTGGGTGGTGCTCTGCTGCCACGCGGCCATCGGCCTCGGCACCATGTTCGGCGGCTGGCGCATCGTCCGCACCATGGGCCACAACCTCACCAAGCTGCAGCCCATCGGCGGCTTCTGCGCCGAGACCGGCGGCGGCGTGACCATCCTCGCGCTCGCCCACCTCGGCATCCCGGTCTCCACCACCCACACCATCACCGGCGCCATCGTGGGCGTGGGCTCGACGAAGGGCACGCGCGCGGTGCGCTGGGGCGTGGCCGGCCGGATCATCTGGGCCTGGGTGTTCACCATCCCGGCCGCGGCGATCGTCGCCGGCGTCATCTTCCTGGTGACGCGCGCGATCGTGGGCGTGGTCGGCGTCGGCTGACGATCAGTCGCCGCGACGCCGCGAGGCCAGCATCCCGCAGGCGGCGTGCTCGTCCTGGCCGCCGGAGTAGCGGCGGACGATGGGCGTCCCGGGCAGCTCGCGGGCGAGCGCGTCGCGGAACGCGTTCCACTCGTCCTCGTCCGGCGGGCGGTAGCGGCCCGAGGCGTCGTTCACGGCGATGGGGTTGAGGCGCACCGGGATCCCGGCGAGCAGCTGGCCCAGCGCCGCCGCGTCCTCCTCGCCCACGTTCACGCCCGAGATCATGACGTACTCGAGCGTCACCCGGCCGCGCAGCGCCGCGTGCTCGCGGATCGCCTCGACCAGCTCGTCGAGCGGGAAGCCCTGCTCCACCGGCATGAGCGCGCGCCGCTTCCAGGGCATGGCGGCGTTGAGCGAGATGCACAGGCGGAACTTGTGCCCCTCGGCGGTGTAGCGGCGGATCATCGGGACCACGCCGGCGGTGGAGATGGAGATGCGCCGCGCGTCGATGCGCGCGCCGGCCGGATCGCAGAGCGCGTACGCGGCGGCCAGCACCTCGTCGTAGTTCAGGAACGGCTCGCCCTGCCCCATGAACACCACGCCGGTGATGGGCCGCTCCGAGTCGGCCCGCACCGCGAGGAGCTGCGAGACCATCTCCCAGGAGCGGAGCGAGCGGTCGAGGCCGAGCTTCGCGGTGGCGCAGAACGCGCAGCCGAGCGCGCAGCCCGCCTGCGAGGACAGGCACACCACGTGGTGCGTGTCGAAGAGCGGGATGCGCACCGTCTCGACGCGCAGGCCGTCGGGCAGCTCGAAGAGGTACTTACGGAAGCCGTCGCGCGCGTCCACCGCCTCGAGGAGGCGCAGCTCGCCCGGCGTGGCGAGCGCGTCCACCTCGTCCAGCACCGAGCGGCGGACGTTGCGCGCGTCGCGGAGCGGGGCGCCGCGCCCGATGACCGCGCCGGTGATCCGGCGCGCGTCCTCGAGCGAGATCCCGGCCCGGCGCGCCAGCGTTCGGCTGTCCTGGCCGGCGAGGTGGAGCACGGCGGCGAGATAGCATAAGTTCGCGCCGATGAGAGCACTCGCCGCCGCCGCACTCCTGTTCCTCGCGGGGTGCGTCACGTACAGCCAGCCGCCGGAGAACGCTCCGCCCCCCGCGCCGGAGGGCGAGGTGCCGCCCGAGGCCTCGCCCCCTCCGCCGCCGGCGCCGCCCGCGCCCTCGCAGGCCGAGTCCGCGCCGCAGCCCGCACCGCAGCGCGCACCGCAGGCTGCGCCCCCGCCGGCGCCGCCGCCCGCGCCCCAGGCAGCGCCCCCGCCCGCGCCGCGCCCGGGCTACCTGGGCCGCGACCAGGCGATCGACGCCGCGTTCCGCGTGGCGCGCGAGCGCAGGCTCCAGGTGGACACGGTGAAGCACGCGTTCCTCGACGAGCCCGCCGCGCGCTGGCACGTGGACGTGGCGGGGCCCCGCGACTTCGCGCGGGTGGTGCTGGACGCGCGCGACGGCCGGCTGCTCAAGGGCCGCTTCCGCGCGGGCGCCGCGGACGCGGGGCCGGAGCAGCGGGCGCCCTAGCCGCGCGCGCCGCGGCGGCGCCGGGCGCCGGCCGGCTCACCCACGGGCTGCCGCGCAGCGCGAAGCGCCAGGGGCGCGCCGCCCAGGCGCCGGCGTAGCCCACGTTCACGCGCGGGCCGGTCACCACCGCCTCGGCCGGCGGCGGCGCGTCCTCGACGAACAGGTCGTCGCCGCCGAGGTCGCGGCCGTTGTCGTGCTCGCGCCGGATGGCGAGCGCGCGGCACAGGTTGCCGGGCCCGCGGGTGGAGTGCAGGCACCCCTCGATCGGCTCGGCCGCGCGGATCAGCACCGCCGACGGGAACCCCTCCGGCCCGGTCACCACGTTCATGCAGTGGGACGTTCCGTAGATCAGGTACACGTACGCGCGGCCGGGCGGCCCGAACATGATGGCGGCGCGCGGGGTGGGGCCGGCGCGGGCGTGCGAGGCCCGGTCGTCGGGCCCGTGGTACGCCTCGGTCTCCACGATGCGCGCGGCGCGACGCACCCCGCCGTCGAGGTGCACGAGCACCTTCCCCAGCAGCGCTCTCGCCACGGTGCGCGTGTCGCGCGCATAGAACGCCTGCGGCAGCTTCATGCGGAGCGCGGACGCTACCTCGCGGGAGCGTCCCGCGCCAGGCGGCCGGGCCGGCCCGGTCTGCGCCGCAGCAGCGACCCAGATCAGGCGGTCTCGGCCGGAACCCCACAGGGAGGGCGGACGCCCGCTTCGCCGGCCCGCCGAGTGTGCCAACCTTCGGGCGGACGTGCGCCCGCTCACGGTCATCACCCTGCTGCTCGCGCTGCCGTGCGCCGCGCTCGCCGCGACGCCCGCGGCGAAGGACGACGACTTCGAGCCCGACGAGCCGCTGCGATCGCTCGCGCTCGGGCCGCTGCCGCGCGCCCGCGCCATGGTCTCCGGCGACGTGGGCTGGCTGCGCAGCGGCATCGGCATCGGCGTGGGCCTCGGCGCGGCGCTCGACCTCGTGCTCCGCATCGACGCCATGCCGCTGTACGAGAAGGGGCTCGGCGGCCAGCGGGAGCTGCAGGGCGGCCTGCGCTTCTCGCCCATCGCCGAGGAGGACCTGCGCCTCACCGTCCAGGTCACCGGCGGCCAGGTGTTCATCTCCAAGCCGGCCGAGCTGGTGTCGTTCACCACGGTCCGCGGCGAGATCCTGCTCGGCGCCACCTTCGACCTGCTCAGCCCCTACGCGCGGCTCGGGGTCCGGACGATGAGCCGCAACGTCGAGGGCGCCGACGCGTGGCAGCGCGAGGAGGAGATCGGGCTCGGGGTGGAGCGGGTGCTCGGGCGCTTCGTGGTCGGCGCCGAGGGCTACGTCCTGGCCCGGCCGCACCGCTCGGGCATGGGCCAGTGGAGGCTGCGGGTGGGCTATGCGCTCTAGCGGATGCGCGCGCGCGCCCCGGCGGCGGGCCGGCCTCGCGGCGGCGCTCGCGCTCGCGGCGCTGGCCGGCTGCGCCACCCGCGACGTCGAGACCACGCCGTTCCGCATCCGCGCGGAGGGCCCGGACGGCGCCTCGCTGGTGGACGCGCTCTCCGGCGCCGGATTCGTCGTGGTGACCGGCCCGGCCAGCCTGCCGTCGCCCACCACGCTCCGGGTGGACCAGGCGGTGGTGGACGACGCGAACGGCACCCGCACGCTCGAGTCGGTCACGTTCGCGTTCGATCCGGCCGCGCTGCCGGACCTGGCTTTCCCGCCGCGGCTCGCCGGGCTGACGGTGACGGTGGAGATGAACGTGGACCCGCGTGGCACCGGCCCCGTGCGCGAGCCGCTCACCATCCCGGCGCTCCGGATCGCGAGCGGCGAGACGGCGCGGAGCTACGAGTTCCTCGTCGGCGAGTCCGCCTACACGCTCGCGGACGGCATGCCGGGCGTGCCCGCGCTGCTCGGCCCGACCACCGGCACCGAGGACATCCCCTTCTTCGAGGTGCGCCCGAACTGGACCGAGTCCGAGCCGGCGAAGTGCGGCATGGTGTACGACGCCGACATGCTGCGCGTGACGCAGTCCATACCCGTGGTGACGCTGGCCGCCGGGCGGAGGGCCCAGGTGTACGTCGGGCTCCGCGCCGAGCCCTGGAACGTGGTGCACGTCCAGTCGTGGCACCGCCGCGGCACCTGCGCCGGGCAAGCGGGATCGTGGACGCAGTTCGCGGCCTGGCGTTAAAACACTCCTTCCATGCGCCGCGCCAAGATCGTCGCCACCCTCGGACCCGCGTCCGGCGAGCCGGACGTGCTCGCCAGGCTCCTCGAGCAGGGGGTGGACGTCGCCCGCCTGAACTTCTCCCACGGCCGGCACGAGGACCACGCGCGGATGCTCGACAAGATCCGCGCCGCCTCGCGCCACCTCGGCAAGGCCGTGGCCGTGCTGCAGGACCTGCAGGGCCCGAAGATCCGCACCGGCCCGCTGAAGGCCGGGAAGGCGGGCGTGCAGGTGGAGGCCGGGCAGGAGATCGTCATCACCACCGAGGGCGAACTGGCGGGCGACGCGCACCTCGTCTCGACCACCTACCCGCACCTCGCCGAGGACGTGCGCGCCGGCGACCGCCTGCTGGTGGACGACGGCCTGCTCGAGTTCCGGGTGCTCGCCACCGACGGCGTGCGCGTGCGGGCCGAGGTGGTGGAGGGCGGCTGGCTGGGCGAGCACAAGGGGATCAACCTGCCCGGCGTGGCGCTCCGCACCGAGGCCATGTCCGAGAAGGACCGCGCCGACGTGGCGTTCGGCATCTCCCACGGCGTGGACTACGTCGCGCTGTCGTTCGTGCGCACGCCCGAGGACATCGGCCTCTGCCGCGAGGAGATGGAGCGCGCCGGCCGGGTGGTGCCCATCATCGCGAAGATCGAGAAGCCCGAGGCCATCGACAACCTCGACGCCATCATCGCCGCGGCCGACGGGGTGATGGTGGCCCGCGGCGACCTCGGCGTGGAGATCCTGCCGGAGCGCGTGCCGCTGCTGCAGAAGGAGATCTGCTCGAAGGCGAACGCCTCCGGCAAGCCGGTCATCATCGCCACGCAGATGCTGAACTCGATGATGGAGCACCCGCGCCCCACCCGCGCCGAGGCGTCCGACGTGGCGAACGGGATCTGGGACGGGGCCGACGCGGTGATGCTCTCCGGCGAGACCGCCAGCGGCCGCTTCCCGCTCGCGGCGGTGCAGATGATGGACCGCATCGTGCGCGAGGCGGAGGCGGGCTCGCCGGCCGCGCTCCACGCGCGCGTCCCGCCGCCGGCGCGCCCGGCGCCGTTCAACCTGGTGACCGCTTCGGCCGCCTGCGAGGCGGCCGAGGCCGCCGGGGCGGTCGCGATCTGCTGCTTCACGCTGCGCGGCGAGACCGCGCGGCTGCTCGCGCACTTCCGCCCGCGGGTGCCGATCGTCGCGTTCTCGCCGGACCAGTCCATCCGCCGGCGCCTGGCGCTGTACTGGGGCGTGCTGCCGAAGGTGATGGAGCCGGTGAAGAACGCCGACCTCATGGCCGAGATCGTCTCCGACCGGCTCCTCGAGGAGAAGCTGGTGAAGCCGGGCGACCGGGTGGTGCTGGTGCACGGCTCCCCGCTCGGCCTGCCCGGCCAGACGAACTCCATCCGCCTGCACGAGATCACCCACCCGTCCGATCGCGGGCCCGCCCAGCGCTACCGCGTCCCGGTGTAGCGCCGCCGCCCATCCCGCCCGCCGCCCCGGCGGCGTCCACCTCGCAGGAGAACCGCATGGACATCCCCGCCCTGCAGCGCGCGCTGGCCGAGTCGAAGCTCGACGGCTGGCTGCTCTACGACTTCCACGGCCAGAACCCGACCGCGGTGAGCGCCCTCGACCTCGCCGGCCACATGCTCACCCGGCGCTGGTTCTACCTCGTGCCGCGCGCCGGCGAGCCGGTGGCGCTCGTGCACCAGATCGAGCTGGGCTCGTTCCCGCGCCACGTGCCCGGGGCGCGGCGCGGCTACTCGTCGTGGCAGTCGCTCCGCGGCGAGCTGAGCGCCCTGCTGGGCGGGCTCGGGCCGCGGGCGCGCATCGCCATGGAGTACTGCCCGGAGGGCGCCATCCCGTACCTGTCGCGGGTGGACGGCGGCACGCTCGAGCTGGTGCGCGGCTACGGCGTCGAGGTGGTGAGCTCGGCCGAGCTGGTGCAGCGCTTCCTGTGCCGCTGGGACGACGCGCAGGTGGAGAGCCACCGGCGCGCGCTCGCGGCCATCGACGCGGCCAAGGACGAGGCGTTCCAGCGGATCGGCGCCGCGCAGCGGAAGGGCGAGCGGATCCTCGAGACCGACGTGCAGCGCTTCCTGATGGAGCGCTTCGCCGCCGCGGACCTCGAGACCGACCACCCGCCCATCGTGGCGGTGAACGGCCACGCCGGCGACCCGCACTACGTGCCCTCCGAGGCCACCCCCACGCCGGTCGAGCGCGGCGACCTCGTGCTCATCGACCTGTGGGCCCGCGGCAAGGGCCCGCGCGACGTCTACGCGGACATCACCTGGGTCGGCTACTGCGGGGAGAAACCGCCGGCGAAGGTGCAGGAGGTCTTCGACGTGGTCTCCGGCGCGCGCGACGTCGGCCTCGCCACGGTGGAGCAGGCGTTCCGCGACGGGCGCACGCTGCAGGGCTGGGAGGTCGATCGCGCGGTGCGCGACTTCATCTGGTCGAAGGGGTACGGCGAGCGCTTCGTGCACCGCACCGGCCACTCCATCGGCACGAACGTCCACGGCGACGGCGTCAACCTCGACGACCTCGAGACGCACGACACCCGCACGCTCATCCCGGGCCTGGCGTTCTCCATCGAGCCGGGCGTCTACCTCCCGGACGAGGGGCTGGGCGTCCGCTGCGAGATCGACGTGTTCCTCGCCCCCGAGGGCCCCAAGGTGTTCGCGAAGATCCAGCGCGAGCTGGTCCGGATCTGATCGCGCCGCGCCCCGCGCGGCGGGAGGGCCCGCGATGTCGATGACGTTCCCCGGCCTGCCCCCGCCGCCGCCGCCGCCCGAGCCGGTGCTGGCGACGGCGGTGGTGCTCCACCGCGACGGGCCGCGCGGGCGCGAGGCGTTCCTGGTCCGGCGCGGGCGCGACCTCCGCTTCGCGGGCGGCTGGCACGCGTTCCCGGGCGGCCGGCTCGACCCGGAGGACGCGCGCGTGCCGGTGGAGGGCGCGCAGGGCGAGGACGCGCGCCTGGTCGCGTGCGCCGCGCGCGAGCTGTTCGAGGAGACCGGCGTGCTCGCCGCCCGCGGCCGCGAGCGGGTGCCGGCGGCGGCGCGCGAGGCGGCCCGGCGCGCGCTCCTCGACGGGACGCTCGCGTTCGGCGACTTCCTCGCCGCGAACGGGCTCGGGCTCGAGGCGGCGGCGTTCACGCCGGCCGGCCGCTGGGTGACGCCCGAGCACCTGCCGCTGCGCTACGACGCGCGGCTGTTCCTGCTGCCGCTCCCCCCCGGCGAGGCGCCGGTGGTCTGGCCGGGCGAGCTCGCCGACGGCGCCATGGTCCCGGCCGCCGACGCGCTCGGCGCCTGGGGCCGCGGCCAGATGCTGCTCCACCCGCCCAACCTGCACGCGCTGCGCGTGCTCGACCGCCCCGGGCCGATCG
This sequence comes from Anaeromyxobacter sp. K, assembly GCF_000020805.1. Lineage (NCBI taxonomy): Bacteria > Pseudomonadati > Myxococcota > Myxococcia > Myxococcales > Anaeromyxobacteraceae > Anaeromyxobacter > Anaeromyxobacter sp. K. Next base: position 4,914,492 of record NC_011145.1, read on the forward strand.
ACCTCGCCGCCCTCCGCGACCCGCCGCACCGCGACGGCCCCATCTGCCGCCGCATCGAGTTCCAGCAGGGCTTCTTCCTCGCCGCGCTGCGCACGCCCACGCTGCCGCCCGCCACGCACACCAACGCGTGGCTGCTCCCGGCGGAGGGCGGCCTCGCGGTGGTGGACCCCGGCGCGCCGGAGCCCGCCGAGCAGGCGGTGCTGTTCGGGCTGCTCGACGCGCTCGCCGCCGAGGGGCTCCCGCCGCGCGAGATCTGGCTCACCCACGCGCACCCGGATCACGTCGGCGCGGTGGCGGCGCTCTCGGCGCGGTACGGGCTGCCGGTGCGGGCGCACCCGCTCGCCGCGGGCCGCGCCGGCGCGCCGGTGGAGCCGCTCGGCGAGGGCGACCGGATCGGCGATGGCGGCCGCTTCCACGTGCTGGAGACGCCCGGCCACGCGCGCGAGCACCTCGCCTTCCTCGACGAGCGGAGCGGGGCGCTCGTGTGCGGCGACCTCGTGAGCACGCTCTCCACCATCGTGATCGACCCGCCCGAGGGCGACATGGCCGAGTACGAGCGGCAGCTCGCCCGCGTGGAGGCGCTCGGGCCGCGCACGATCTACCCGGCGCACGGGCCGCCGGCGCCGGACGCGGTGGGGAAGCTCGCCGCGTACCGGGGCCACCGGCGGGAGCGCGAGGCGCTGGTGCTGGCGGCGCTCGCGGCCGGCGGGACGCTCGCCGAGATCACCGCGCGGGCGTACGCGGACACGCCCGCGCCGCTCCACCCGGTCGCGGCGCGGAGCTGCCTGGCGGTGCTGGAGAAGCTGCGGGGGGCCTCCCGCGCGGAGGAGGCAGGCGGGGTGTGGCGGGCGCGGTGACGGCCGGCCGGGCGGGCCACAGGGGACCCGTCGGATTTCCGAGCGGAAGTCCGCGGAAAGCCGGTATCGGCTGTGTCGCTCGAGACACGAACAGCCGGCAAGGCGTTGAATTCCCTGTCCCCCGTCGAGGGCACATCCGTTGCACAACGTGCCCTCCATGCCCGATCGCGCGAACAAGCTCGCCCGGCTCGCCCTCCTCCTCGCGGGCGCCTTCCTCTTCGGCGGTGCCTCCGCCGAGGTAGCCGTTCGCACGCACCAGGCGGTCGAGCAGCTCAAGGCCGAGCGCGAGATCGGCGCCGCCGGGCAGCTCGTGGCGCTCGAGCTCACCGGCGCCCAGGGCGAGGTGGTGGCGCGCCCGCGCCTCATCGCGCCGCGCGGGAAGGCCGCCGAGCTGGTGCTGCACGATCCCGCCCACCCCGGCGAGATCCGGCTCTCGTTCCGCGTCGAGGCGGACCGCGATCCCACCGGCGACATCGCGCTCGACTACGAGCTGTCGGTCCCCTCGCGCGCGGTGACCGCGCGCGGCAAGATCTCGCTCACCCCGGGCGTGGAGCAGTCGATCCAGCTCGGCGGCGGCGTCCTCGTCGCGACCTGGCTCGCGCTCCCGGTCCCGTCCGCCGGCTTCGACGCCTACCTCGAGTCCGAGGCCGCGGCGCGGCGGCTGGCCGGAAGAACGTCGTAGCTGCACGGGGAGGGGCCCCAGCCGCAGGCTGGGGAGGGGCATCGCCCCTCCCCGCGGGGACCGCTTGCGTGCCCGCGCATGCGGGCGCGAGCGGTCACGGGCCCCGCGCAGCAGGAGTGGGGCCCCGACGGCTCCGCCGGCGGGGCGAGGGCGCAGCCCTCGTCCTAAGGCTCAGCCGCCTCGGCCTCGAGCGCGGCGGCCTCGGCGCGGATGCGGGCGAGGTGATCCACGAGCCGCAGGCGCTGCACCTCGAGGGCGCGCAGCCGGGCGTGGTCCTCGGCGAACGTCGAGGGCTGGGCCGGCGCGCGCGACACCGACGCGCCGCGGGCCACCACCGCGCGCTGCTGGGCGGGGCCGTGCGCGGGCTGGGCCAGCGCGCGGCGCACCTCGCCGATGCGCAGGTCCAGCGAGCGCAGCGCGAGGACCACGCGGTCCGCCTCGTCGTGCAGGGCGTCGGCGCGCTCCCGCAGCTCGCCGGCCGGCGCCGCGGCGGGCGGGAGCGCGGCGCGCCCCTCCTGCCGGTCGATCTCGTCCGCGAGCTCCTGCGCGCGCACCAGCAGGCGGCCGAGCTCGCGGCCGACGTCCTCGCCCGCCAGGTGGCGCATCTTGAGCTGCTCGATCCGGGTCGCGATCGCGTCCAGCTCGGCGCGCGCCTCCAGGGCGGGCGTGGCGGTGCCGAGCGTGATGACGAGCGTCAGTTCCGCGAGCATGGTGCGCCCGTCACGTGGAGCAACTGCCGTGCCGCGCACCGGACGCGTCCTTACGCGGGCTTGCGACCGCCGGGGCCGCGGAAGGGACGCATTTCCGGGCGGGAACCCTCGGAAAACCGAGCCCTCCGGGGCGCGCGCCGGTCACGGGGTGTGCGTCTGCTCGCCGTAGTCCACCGCGCCGAGCTCGCGGCCCGCCTCGTCGTAGCTGGTCCAGCGCCCGCACTGCGCCCCGCCGCAGTGCCGCCCCTCCGCCCTCCGCGCGCCGCCCGGCCAGAACGACGCGAACGCGCCGTCCGGCACCCCGGCGCGCCACCCCGAGGTCTCCTCCACCTGGCCGGACTCGTACCAGACGGTCCACCGGCCGTGCTTCGCGCCGTGCGCCCAGGCGCCCTCGCGGGCCCGCCGGCCGTTGCGATGGTACTCGACGAACGGGCCGTCGCGCTCGCCCTCGCGGTAGGCGCCCTCGGTCCAGGGCGCGCCGTCGTCGTACCAGGTGCGCGCCGGCCCCTCGCGGCGGTCGTTGCCGTAGGCGTCCTTGCCGGCGCACCACGCCTCGAACCCCTCCGGCGGCGCCGCGCCGCGCGGCTCGGTGCCGGGCGGACAGTCGAGCGGGGCGCCGGCGAGGAGCGCGGCCGCGAGCGCCGCGGCCAGCCCGGCCGTCACGCGCCCTCCTCGCCGCGCTCGCCCTGCTTCACGATCCCGTACTTCTCGAGCTTGTAGTAGAGCGCCGACGGCTTGATGCCGAGCAGCCGCGCCGTCTCCGCCTTCACGCCCTTCGCCTTCTCGTAGGCGGCGAGGATGAGCTGCTGCTCCAGGTCCTCGAGGATGTCGGTGAGGCTCCGGTCGCCGCTCGGCACCGGCAGCCCGGTCGGCGCGGGCGCGTGCCGGATCCCCTCGGGCAGGTCCTGCGGCCGCACCGCGTCGCCGTCGGCGAACACCAGCGCCTGCTCCACCACGTTCTCCAGCTCGCGCACGTTGCCCGGCCACGGGTGGCGGCGCAACAGCTCGAGCGCCTCGGGCGCGAACGAGGTGACGCGCCGCCCGATGCGCGGCGCCAGCCGGGCGAGAAACGCGTGCGCCAGCTCGTCCACGTCCCCGGGCCGCTCGCGCAGCGGCGGGAGCTGGATGGGCACCACGTTCAGCCGGTAGTAGAGGTCCTCGCGGAAGCGCCCCTCCGCCACCATGCGCGTGAGGTCGCGGTTCGTGGCGGAGATCACCCGCACGTCGGTCTCCACCGTCTCCTCGCCGCCGACGCGCTCGAAGCAGCGCTCCTGCAGCACGCGCAGGAGCTTCACCTGCACCGACGGCGGGATCTCGCCCACCTCGTCGAGGAACAGCGTGCCCTCGTGCGCCAGCTCGAAGCGCCCGAGCTTGCGGCGGATCGCGCCGGTGAACGCGCCGCGCTCGTGGCCGAACAGCTCGGACTCGAGCAGGCCCTCCGGGATGGCCGCGCAGGAGATGGACACGAACGGCTTCTCGCGCCGCAGGCTGGCGTCGTGGATGGCGCGCGCCACCAGCTCCTTGCCGGTGCCGGACTCGCCCAGCACCAGCACGGTGGCGTCGGTGGGCGCCACCTTGCGGATCTGGTCGTGCACCCGCCGCATGGGCTCGGAGCTGCCCACCAGCCCGTGCGGCTCGCGCTCGCGCACGCGGTCCTGGTCGAGCACCTCGGCGCGGGCCCGCGCGGTCTGCGCGCCGCGCCGCTCGCGGGCGATCTCGATCGCCTTCTCCACCCGGGCGCGCAGCGCCTCGGTGCTGAACGGCTTCTCCAGGAAGTCGATGGCGCCCTCGCGCATCGCGTCCACCGCGGTGGCGATGGTGCCGTGCGCGGAGATCACCACCACGGTCGCGTCGGGGTCCTCGGCGCGGAGGCGCCGGACCACCTCGATGCCGTCCACCGGCACCATGCGGAGATCGGTGACCACCACGTCCGCGGCGCGCTTGCGGTAGGCGGCGATCGCCTCGGCGCCGCCCCGCACCGCCAGGACGTCGTGGCCGAGGCGGGCGAGCGTGATGACCATGCCCTCCCGAAGCGCGTCGTGATCGTCGGCCACCAGGATCCTTGCCATCGCGGGGGCAGTCTAATCCGGATCTCCGCCCGCGCGACCGCGCCGCATCCCCCGGACGCAGGGCGGGCGCGGGCGGGCGGGCGCCGGCCGCTCGTTTTTTGGCGCGGATGCTGCGACATTTCGCATTTGTCAGCGGGTGGGCGGTGGTTACGGATCAGGGCATGGCGGCCGGAAGGCCGCCCGGGTGATCCCAATGAACAAGAAGACCGCCGGCTTCAACGTCGCCTACATCTTCCTCGCCGCGCTCGGCGTCCTCATGGTGCAGGACTGGTGGGCCCGCTCGCAGGCGGTCGCCACCCTCCCCTACAGCCAGTTCCAGCAGCTCGTCCGCGAGGACAAGGTGGCGAAGGTCACCGTCTCGCAGGACCAGGTGGCGGGCGAGCTGAAGGAGCCGCTCAACGGCAAGACCCGCTTCGTCGCGATCCGCGTGGACTCGGACATGGCGAAGGAGCTGGACCAGCACGGCGTCACCTACGCCGGCCGCTACGACAGCGACTTCGTGGCGATGCTCCTGTCGTGGGTGGTGCCCATCGCGCTGTTCTTCGGCGTGTGGCTGCTGCTCAGCCGGCGCATGGCGAAGCAGCTCGGCGCGGGCGGGCCGGGCGGCGGGCTCATGTCGATCGGCAAGTCGAAGGCCAAGGTCTACGTCGAGACCGACACCAAGACGACGTTCGCCGACGTGGCCGGGGTGGACGAGGCCAAGGAGGAGCTGAAGGAGATCGTCACGTTCCTCAAGGACCCGAAGTCCTACGGCCGGCTCGGCGCGCGCATGCCGAAGGGCGTGCTGCTGGTGGGCCCCCCGGGCACCGGCAAGACGCTGCTCGCGAAGGCGGTGGCCGGCGAGGCGAGCGTGCCGTTCTTCTCCATCTCCGGCTCGGAGTTCGTGGAGATGTTCGTGGGCGTGGGCGCCGCGCGCGTGCGCGACCTGTTCGAGCAGGCCCGCGCCAAGGCGCCGGCCATCATCTTCATCGACGAGCTGGACGCGCTCGGGCGCGCCCGCGCCAGCATGCCGGGCATGAGCGGCGGCCACGACGAGAAGGAGCAGACGCTGAACCAGCTGCTGGTGGAGCTGGACGGCTTCGATCCGTCCGCCGGGATCGTGCTGCTCGCCGCCACGAACCGGCCCGAGATCCTCGACCCGGCGCTGCTCCGCGCCGGCCGCTTCGACCGGCAGGTGCTGGTGGACCGGCCGGACCGGGTGGGCCGCCTCGCGATCCTGAAGGTCCACACGCAGCGGGTGGTGCTCGACGACGGCGTGAAGCTGGAGGAGGTGGCGGCGCTCACCCCGGGCTTCACCGGCGCCGACCTCGCGAACCTGGTGAACGAGGCCGCGCTGGTGGCCACCCGGCGCCAGGCCGAGAAGATCTCGATGGAGGACTTCAACGTCGCCGTCGAGCGGATCGTGGCCGGCCTCGAGAAGAAGAACCGGCTGCTCAACCCGCGCGAGCGCGAGGTGGTGGCGCACCACGAGATGGGCCACGCGCTGGTGGCGGCCGGCCTCGCCGGCACCGACCCGGTGCACAAGATCTCGATCATCCCGCGCGGCATCGGCGCGCTCGGCTACACGATCCAGCGGCCCACCGAGGACCGCTACCTCATGACGCGCGAGGAGCTGCAGAGCAAGATGGCGGTGCTGCTGGGCGGCCGCGCCGCGGAGCGGCTCGTGTTCGACCACCTCTCCACCGGCGCCTCCGACGACCTCTCCAAGGCCACCGAGATCGCGCGCAGCATGGTCACCCGCTACGGCATGGGCGAGGCGCTCGGGCCGGTGACGTACGAGACCGAGCCGAACGGCTACCTGGGCGAGCTCGGGACCCGCCGCCTCTACTCCGAGGCGACCGCCCGCGAGATCGACGTGGCGGTGCGCGAGCTGGTGGAGGGCGCGTTCCAGCGCGCCAGCGCCATCCTCACCGACAACCGGGCGCTGCTCGACCTGGGCGCGGCCGAGCTGCTCGCCCGCGAGACGCTGGCCGGCGACGAGCTCCAGGCGCTGCTCGGGCGCGTGGCCGGCGCCGGGCCGCGCGTCGCCGCCGCCAGCGCGGCGGGGTAGCGCCGGGCCGGGCCGGGCGGCCGGCACGCCATCCCGCACCTCGACGGCCCGTCCGTTCGATGCTTCACTGATCCGGTGTTCCGGGACGCGTGGAGCGCCGCCGTGCTGGTCGTCGCGACGGGCCTGTCGCTGGCGGCGACCGGCCACGCCGTGCTGCACAAGCGCGACGTCCGCGCGGCGCTGGGGTGGGTGGGGCTCATCTGGCTCGCGCCCATCGCCGGCGCGCTCGCGTACCTGCTGTTCGGCGTGAACCGCATCCGCCGCCGGGCGCAGGCCATCGGCCTGCCCGGCGTGCGGAGCCGCGACGAGGACCGGCCGCCGCCCCCGCAGCTCCCGTCCGACGCCGCGCACCTCGCGCCGCTGGTGGCGCTCGCCGACGCGGTGGTGCGCCGCCCGCTCGTCGCCGGGAACGCCATCACGCTGCTGCCGGGCGGCGGCGTCGCCTACCCGGCCATGCTCGAGGCCATCGACGCGGCCCGGCGCTCGGTCACGTTCTGCACGTACATCTTCGACGCGGGGCTGGCCGGCGACGCGTTCGCCGACGCGCTGGCCCGCGCGCACGCCCGCGGCGTGAAGGTGCGCGTGCTCGTGGACGCCATCGGCGTCCGCTACCGCTGGCCGCCCATCCACCAGCGCCTGCGCCGCCTGGGCGTGCGCACCGAGCTGTTCCTGCCGCGCCTCACCCCGGCCTGGCTGCCGTTCGTGAACCTGCGCAACCACCGCAAGATCCTGGTGGTGGACGGCCGGGTCGGCTTCACCGGCGGGATGAACGTGCGCGACGGGTTCCTGCCCCGGCCCGGCGGCCCGCCGCCGTTCATGGACCTGCAGGTGCGCATCGAGGGCCCGGTGGTGTCGCACCTCCAGTCGGCGTTCGCCGAGGACTGGCTGTTCACGACCGGCGAGCCGCTGGAGGGCAACGCGTTCTTCCCGCCGCTCGCCGCCGCCGGGCCGGTGCTGGCGCGCGGCGTGGCCGACGGGCCGGACGAGGACTTCGAGGCCATCCGCTGGCTGCTGCTCGGCGCGCTCTCGGTGGCGCGCCGGCGGGTGCGCGTGGTCACGCCCTACTTCCTGCCCGACCCGCCGCTCATCACCGCGCTCAACGTGGCGGCCATGCGCGGGGTCGAGGTGGACGTGGTGCTGCCGGAGCGCGGGAACCTGCCGCTGGTGCAGTGGGCGCAGGCCGCGCAGCTCTGGCAGGTGCTGGACCGCGGCTGCCGGGTGTGGTGCTCGCCGCCGCCGTTCGACCACACCAAGGCCATGGTGGTGGACGGCGCGTGGTCGCTCGTCGGCTCGGCGAACTGGGATCCGCGCAGCCTGCGGCTCAACTTCGAGCTGGACGTGGAGGCCTGGGACCCCGAGCTGGCGGCGCGGGTGGACCGGCTGGTGGAGGAGCGGCTCGCCGTGGCGCGGCCGCTCACGCTCGCCGAGGTGGACCGGCGTCCACTTCCGGTGAAGCTGCGCGACGGCGTGGCGCGGCTGCTCTCGCCGTACCTGTGACGGCCGCTCGCGCCGGCGTCCCGGCGGGCGCGGGCGAGCGTCGCCCACGCGATTCACCCAGTGTCAAGCGGGGCGGAAGCGACCGGGGAGGATCGGGGCGGGCGCGCGCGCCGGCGTCCCGTGCGTCCACGAAGTTGCGATGCCACCGCGCGGCGTGGCATGAGGGGTGTGGCTGGTCGAATGGGTCGTCGGGTGGTCGTGGGGCAGCGGGTGGGGGCGGGTGGGTGCAGCGTGCGTCGTGGAGAGGTGTCCAGCCGGATGCGAGGGTTCCCGCAGGCAGACCATCGTCGGGACCCGCGCCTGGCGGTGAGCGCGCCCGCCGTGCTCGCCGCGAGCGACGGCCGCTGGGACGTCATCGCCGAGGACTTCGCCGCCGGCGGCTGCCGCGTGGTGTCGCCGGTGCCGCTCCGGCTCGGCACCGCCGCCTACCTGACGCTGCAGCTCCCCTCCGGCGCCGGCCACGTGGCAGCCACCGCCACCGTCGCCTGGAACACCGCCGCGCCGCCGTGGCGGATGGGCTTCGCGTTCGCGCGCTCGGGCGGCGAGGAGCGCGCGCGCCAGGTCCGGACGCTGCTCGACGCGAACCCGCGGCTCGGCCGCCGCCCGCCGCCGCTCCGTCCGAGCGCGCGGCTCCGGCTCGGCACGCCGCCCGATCCGTGCCCGGTGTTCACGCGCGACGAGCGGGTGGTGCTGCGCGCCGCCCGCGACGCGCTGGCGGCGCGCGAGCTGTTCGGCCGCCACGCGGTCCGCGCGGTCGAGCTCCGCCGCGCGCTGCAGGGGCTCATGTTGCACGGCTGGGTGCAGACCGGCGCGCCGCGCGCCACCGACCGGCGCTGGTCGGCGGTGCTGGCGGAGGCGATCTCCACCGGCGGTGGGCGCGCCACCCGCGACCGCCCCGCCGACGGCGCCGGCTACCGTCCGCTGCGCGGCCGCCGGGCCCAGGCGTTCGTGGACCTGGCCCGCGCCGAGAGCGCCGAGGGGCACGACGCCTCCGCGGTGGAGTGGCTGCAGGCCGCGCTGGCCGCGTCGCCCGAGGATCCGTTCATCCTCGCCGCGCTCGACGCGCTCACCGTGGGTCACGCCCGCGGCTGAGGTGGGGGCCGCGCCCCGGCTCGCGGAGCGGAGCTGCGCGGGGCCCGTGACCTCGCGGGCGCGGCTGAACGCCGCGCGGACCCGTCCCCCTCCCCCGCGCTGGGCTCCGCCGCCTCTGGTAGGCTCCTCCGGAAGGAGGGGTCATGGAGCACGCATCGCGCCGGTTCCGCGAGGAGCTTCGCCGGGAGCTCCCGCGCTGGCAGCAGGACGGGCTGGTCTCGCCCGACGCGGCCGCGGCGCTCTGGTCGCGCTACCGGCTGGCCGAGGCCGAGCCGGCGTCCGGGCCGGGCCTCCTGCCGGTGTACGCGCTCGGCGCGCTGCTGGTCGGCGCGGGCGTGGTGTCGCTGGTCGCCTGGCACTGGGAGGAGATGGGCCCGGCGCTCCAGCTCGCGGTCATCGGCGCGGCCATGGTGGCGAGCCACGCCGGCGGGGTCGCGCTGTGGCGCGGCCGCTCGCCGCGGCTCGGGCACGCGCTCACCCTGCTCGGCACCGTGATCTTCGGCGGGAACGTGGGCCTGGTGGCGCAGATCTTCCACGTGAGCGGCGTGTGGTGGGGCGGGTTCGCCGCGTTCGCAGCGGGCGCGCTCGCCGCCGGCGTCGCCTACCCCAGCCTGCCGCACCTGCTGCTCGGCGCGGTGCTCGCGCTGTGGGTGGCTGGGCCCGGCCTCGCCCACGATCACCCCGGGCCCGGGCTCGCCGCCGTCTGGGTGCTCTCGCCCGCGCTGGTGGCGCTCGCCTGGCGCGAGCGCTCGCGCGCGCTCGCGGTGGTGGCGGCGCTCGGGCTCGCGGTCGCCTCCGGGGGCGCGCTGTTCGGCGCGCGCCTGGACCGCGGCTGGGTGCTGGTGGTGCTGTGCCTGGCGGCCGCGCTCTGCGCCACCCCGCTCGCCGCCGCCCCGCTCGCCTCGCGCTCCGACACCGGCGCGCGGCTCTCGGGGGCGCTGCGGGTCACCGGGCGGCTGCTGTTCTACGCCGCCGCCGCGGTGCTCTCCTTCACCGAGCTCGCCCACGAGCTGCGGTTCCGCGGCGCGGTGCCCGGCCTCGTCCTCGCGGCCGCCGCCCCGGCCGCCGCGTTCGCCATCGCCGCGCTCGCCGCCGGCCTGCGCCGGCCGGAGGTGGACCCGCTCGCGCGCGGCGAGGCGATGCTGGTGGGCGCGACGGTGGTCGCGCTCGCCGCCGGCCTGTCGCTCGAGACCGGCACCGGCACCGCGCTGGTCGCGAACCTCGCGCTCGCCTTCCTCGCCGCCGGGCGCATCGTGCGCGGGCTCTCCGGCCTGCGGCGCGCGCCGTTCTGGGAGGGGATGGCGCTCGCCGGCGCGCTCACGCTCGTCCGGTTCATCTCCATCGAGACCGGCCTGTGGCTGAAGGGCGCCGGGTTCATCGCCTGCGGCGCGGCGGTGCTGCTCGGCGGGATCGCGTTCGAGCGCCGGCGCGCCCGCGCCGCGGAGGTGACCCATGCTGCGTGACCGCTCGCCGGGCTGGGGCCGCCTCGCCCTCGTCCTCGCCGTCCAGCTCGCCATCCTCGCGGCCATCCCGTTCCGCCAGGCGCGGGCCCGGCTCGCCGGCGAGGACGTGGTGCTGGAGAGCATGCCGGTCGATCCGCTCGATCCGCTGTCCGGCTACTACGTCGCGCTCGCCTGGCGCGCCGAGCGCGACGCCGGCGCGTGGCAGGGGCCGGGCGACGGCGCCTGGCTCGTGATCCGCCGGGGCGCGCCGGCCTGGGTGGGCGAGGCGTGCCTGGGCGAGCGCCCGCCGCCCGAGCCGGACCGGCTCGCCATCCGCGCCGAGCGCGCCGGCGACGGGTGCCGCATCCCCGCGGCGCAGCGCTTCTACATCCCGGAGGCGCGGCGCGCCGAGGTCGAGGCGGCCATGCGCGAGACCGGCCGCAAGGCGCTGGTGGACGCGCGGGTGGACGGGAACGGGAACGTGGTGCTGCTCCGCCTGCGCGCCGGCACGACGGTGGTCGGCCGCTAGCTAGCGCGGGTCGGGCGGCTCCGGCGGCGCGAGCGGCACCGCGAGGCGCGCCACCGTGCCGCCGCCCTCGCGGTCGGCGAGCGCGAGCGCGCCGCCGTGCGCGTCCGCGACCTTCTTCGCGAGCGCGAGGCCGAGCCCGGTGCCCTTCTCCTTGGTGGTGAAGAACGGCCGGAACAGGCTGGCCCGCGCCTGAGGTCCCAGCCCCGCGCCCCGATCCCGCACCTCGAACACCGCCTCGCCGCCCACCGCGCGCACCGACAGCTCCACCTCGCTCGCGGCTGGCGCCGCCTCGACCGCGTTCCGCACCAGGTTCACGAGCGCGCGCCGGAGCTGCTCGCGGTCGGCCCGCGCCTCGCCCGAGCCCTTCACGCCGAGCGACACCTGCCGCGCCGCCGCGAGCGGCGCCGCGATCTCCGCCACCTCCGCCAGCAGCGCCCCGAGCTCGACCGCCTCGCGCACCGGCGGGCGCGTCCGGGCGTAGTCGAGGAACTCCTCCACCACCTTCGAGAGCGCCGCCAGCTCGGAGCGGATGCGGGCCACGTGCGCCGCCTCGGGCCGGCCCTCCAGCTCCTCCGAGAGGATCCCGGCGAACAGGTCGAGCGCGCCGAGCGGGTTCCGCACCTCGTGCGCGATCCCGGCGAGCAGCGTCTCGCGCTCCTCGTCGCGGGCGCGCAGCGCCTTGCGCATCTCCTCGAGCGTGTCGCGCAGCATGCCCAGCTCGTCGCGGCGGCGCCGCGGCCAGAGCGGCGTGTCGAGGTCGCCGCGCCCGATGCGCCGCGCGCCGTCCGCGAGGCGGGTGAGCGGGCGGGTCACCGAGAGCGAGGCGCCCGCGGCCACCAGCGCGCCCAGCACCGCGCCGGCCACCGCCAGGGTGGCGAGCAGCCGGCGGAAGCGGCGGAAGGTGGCGAACGAGGCGGCGGTGCCGTCGGCGCCCACCACCGCCACCACCTTGTCCGACGCGTCGCGGAGCGGCGCGTAGCCGCTCTTGTAGAGCAGGCCGTCCGAGCCCTCGAACATCACCTGGCTCGCCACCGGCCGCCCCGCCGCCGCCTGCGCGATCTCCAGCCGGTCGCGCTCCAGCGCCGCCACCGGCTCGCCGATGCGGGTGCGGCCGTCGGAGTCCGCCAGCGCGGTGCGGTCCGGCCGGATCACGTACAGGCGCGTGCCGGTGCTGCGCGCGAGCACGTCGAGGCGCGCGCGCACGTGGCCGTAGGTCCGGGTCCGCTCCTCCCCCGGCTCGAGCCGCGCCACCCGCTCGGCCGGCAGGGCCGAGGCCGCCGCCTGCGCCGCCGCGGTGAGGCGCGCCGAGAGCTCGTCCTCGAGCGCGCGCCGCGCCAGCCGGTCGGCGAGGAGCGCCATGGCGGCGAGCGAGACGAGCGCGGGGAGCGCGGCGGCGAGGGCGAAGCGGAGGCGCACGGAGGGGATGTTACAACGTGGGCTGCTGCGCGAGGTCCCCGCGGGCGCGCCGGGTGGCGCGCACGTGGCCTGCGCCCCCGCCCTGCGCTACCCGCGCTCCTCGAGCGCGGCGGCGAGGCCGGCCGGGCGGGAGTGCGCGAGCAGGAACTCGCGGACCACCGGGAACACCTGCTCCGGCGCGCCGCGCCCGAGCAGCAGGTCGGTGTGCCCGTAGTCGCGCTCGAACACCACGTAGCGCTTCGGCCCGCCCCAGCGCCGGTAGGCGGCCTGCACCACCGCCGGCGGCGCGAGCCCGTCGCGCTCGGCGGCCACGAACAGCGCCGGCTGCACGCACCGCTCCAGGCCGGCGCGGTAGTCCACCTCGCCGTCCATCGACCGGAACGAGTCCTCGCGGATGAACGCCGCGAACTGCTCCAGCACCCCCGCCTCCAGGTTCTCGAGCCCGTTCGCGAGCAGCCGGCGGTACACGGGCCGCTCCACGTTGCGCATGTTGATGGCGAGGTCGGCCCAGGCCGGGTGCCAGTGGCCGGAGAACGGCGCCAGCATCCGCGCCGCCACGCGGGTGAAGCGGCCGAGCACGGTGAAGCGCAGCAGCACCAGCTTCTTCAGCCGCTCCTGCACGTCGAAGTGCGCCGGCGCCCCCAGCGCGACGATCCCGGCGACGCGCTCGGGGTAGCGCTGGCAGGCGGCGAGCCCCATGAGCGCGCCCTGGCTGTGGCCGACCCAGAGCACCTGCTCGGCGCCGGTGACGGCGCGGATGGCGTCGAGCGCGGCGGGGACGTCCTCGCGCAGGTACGTGTCGAGGTTCCAGCGGCGCGGCGCGCCCGGGCCGCGGCGGGAGGCGCCGTGGCCGCGGTGGTCGAGCGAGAAGCAGTCGAACCCCGCGCGCGCCAGGTGCGCGGCCAGCGCGTAGCGCTCCACGCCGAACTCGAACGCCTGCCGGTTCATGGCGATGCCGTGCACGAGCAGCACCGGGGGCAGCCGCGCCGCCACCCGCGGGCGGCAGCGGCCCAGGCCGAGCGTCCAGCCGTCGCGGGTGGGGACGGACAGCAGCTCGTCCTCGACCGGCGGCACGGCCAGGCGCCAGGACCAGAACGCGTAGTGGAGCAGGGTCGCGGCGAGCAGGATCCCGGCGGCCGCGATCACGACGGGGAGGGACATGGGCGGCGCATTCTACGGCGGGCGCGCCCGGCGCGTGCGGCGGCCGGCGATGCGACCGGAAGCCGCCGCCGGGGCGCGGCCGGACGCCTCGCCCCGTCGCGAGCGTGGCCCAGCCGTTGCACTCGCCGGACCGTGGAACCGACGGACGGTGCACCGGGCGCAACCCGGCGCAGCGGCCGGGCGGGCACCGCGAAAGGAAGCGAGCCGGGCGTCCGGTCGTGACCGGAACGAAGGCAGGAAGGGCCCCGGGATCGGGCAGGGAAGGCGCGCGCCGCAGGGGCGCGGTCTCCTTGACCGGCCGAGCCGACGGGGCGTAGCGTCGATCACCCATTTCCTACATGTCGAGGTGCGCCGTGAAGAAGGTCGAGGCCATCATCAAGCCGTTCAAGCTGGACGAGGTGAAGCAGGCCCTCTCCGAGGTCGGGGTCGCCGGCCTCACCGCCACCGAGGTGAAGGGCTTCGGCCGTCAGAAGGGTCACACCGAGCTCTACCGCGGCGCCGAGTACGTGGTGGACTTCCTGCCCAAGGTGAAGGTCGAGGTCGTGGTGGCGGACAGCCTCGTCGGCCGGGTGGTCGAGGTCATCGAGCGCGCCGCCAAGACCGGCCGCATCGGCGACGGCAAGATCTTCGTGCTGCCGGTGGAGGAGGTCATCCGCATCCGCACCGGCGAGCGCGGGGAGGAGGCGCTCTAGCGCCTCGTCGTCCGCGCGTGCGGACGCCCTCCCGCGTCCGCCGCCGGACGGCCCCATCGTCCGCCGCTCGCGTGCGCGCGGCGGCGGACCGGTCCACCGCACCCGTGTCCCGCACCGTCCAGCCCGCCCAGCTCTCCGCCGCGCTCTCCCGCGCCGCGATCGACTCCCTCGCCGACGCGGTCGTGATCGTCGGCGCCGACGGCGGGGTGCTGCACCTCAACCCCGCCGCCGAGGAGCTGTTCGGCCGCTCGCGCGAGCGGACGGTGGAGCTGCCGGTGCGGGCGCTCCCCGGCGGCGCCCAGCTCGAGAAGGTGGCCGAGCGGACGGTGCGGACGCACGAGGGCCAGGCGAGCGAGTTCCCGTCGCCGCAGGACCGCGCGCTCGCGGTCTCGGTGACCGCCACCCCGCTCCTCGACGGCGCGGTGTGCGCCGGGGCGGTGCTGGTGCTGCGGGTGCCGCGCTCCGCCGAGCGCGCGCTCGACTTCGAGGCGCTCGCGGCCGGCCTCGCCCACGAGATCAAGAACCCGCTGGCCGGGCTGCAGGGCTCGGCCGAGCTGCTCGCCCGCGAGGCCGAGGGGCCGGCCCGCGAGTACGCCGCGGTGATCGCGCGCGAGGCCAAGCGCGTGGACGGGCTGGTGCGCGAGCTGCTCGACCTCGCCCGCCCGGCGGCGCTGCAGCAGGGGCCGGTCGCGCTGCACGACGTGCTCGGCGACGCGCTGGTGCTGGCGCGCGGCATCCCCGGCGCCGACCGGATCGCGTTCGTGGAGCGCTACGACCCGTCGCTCCCGCCGGTGCTGGGCGACGAGGAGAAGCTCATGCAGGTGGTGCTGAACCTCGTCCGCAACGCGGTGGACGCGGTCGCCGCCACCGCCGCGCCGCGGGTGACCATCGAGACCTCGGTGTCCCCGCTGCGCCTCCGCGTGGCGAGCGGCCGCACCCGCCCGCTGGCGCGCATCTCGATCCAGGACGAGGGCCCGGGGATCCCCGAGGCCATGCTGCAGCGGCTGTTCACGCCGTTCGCGACCTCGAAGCCGCACGGCACCGGCCTCGGGCTCGCCATCTCGCGGCGCATCGTGGAGGCGCACGGCGGGCGCATCGAGGTGCGCAACCGGGCCGGCGGCGGGGCCGAGGCGAACGTGTACCTGCCCCTCGACGTCCCCTAGCCCGTCCGGCGTAGCGCCGGCGCCGCGGGCCCCGCGCTTGCCGGCGCGGGTTGGCCCCGCGCTTGCTATGAGGTACCGGGATCGGCGGATCATCACGGGATCCCACAGCCAGGAGCGAGCGTTGCGAAAGGTCCTCATCGTCGACGACGAGCCCTCGGTCCGCTTCGTGCTCGCGCGGACCTGCGAGCGCGCCGGCGTGCCCTACGAGGAGGCGGGGAGCGCCGAGGAGGCGCGCACGAAGCTCCGCGCGTCCGGCGGCGGCAAGGACGGCGTCGGGCTGGTGCTGCTCGACGTGCGCCTCCCCGGCGACGACGGGTTCAAGCTGCTCGGCGAGATCGGCGGGCGGGTGGACTCGCCCTTCATCGTGGTCATGACCGCCGAGGACACCATGCGCTCGGCGGTGGAGGCGATGAAGCGCGGCGCCGCCGACTACCTCGGCAAGCCGTTCGACCTCGAGCGCGTGGAGCGGATCGTGCGCGACCTCTCGGCCGCGCCGCCGCCGGGCCACGCCGACGACCCCGCCGCGCAGGCGGAGGAGCGGGGCGAGGCGGGCGCCGAGGCGCGGCGGCTGCGCGAGGGCGGCGTGGCGCTGCCGGAGACGCTCATCGGCCGCTCCGCCGCCATGGTCGAGGTCTACAAGGAGATCGGGCGGGTGGCGCGCACGGAGATGACCGTGCTGCTCATGGGCGAGTCCGGCACCGGCAAGGAGCTGGTGGCGCGCGCCATCCACGCGAACTCCACCCGCGCGCGCGGCCCGTTCGTCACCGTGAACATGGCCGCCATCCCGCGCGATCTCATCGAGAGCGAGCTGTACGGCCACGAGAAGGGCTCCTTCACCGGCGCGGTGGAGCGGCGGCCCGGCAAGTTCGAGCTGGCGAGCGGCGGCACGCTGTTCCTGGACGAGATCGGCGAGATGCCGATCGAGCTGCAGGCGAAGCTGCTGCGCGTGCTGCAGGAGCGCGAGATCGATCGCGTCGGCGGCACGCGCCCGCTCGCGGTGGACGTGCGCATCGTCGCCGCCACCAACGCGGACCTGGCGCGCTCGGTCGAGGAGGGGCGGTTCCGCCGCGACCTGTACTACCGGCTCGCGGTGGTGCCCATCCGCCTTCCGCCGCTCCGCGAGCGCGAGGGCGACGTGATCCTGCTCGCGCGCCACTTCGTCGCGAAGTTCGGCGAGCAGCTGAAGGGGCGGCCGGTCCAGCTCGGCAAGGACGCCGAGGCGGTGCTGCTCGCGCACCCGTGGCCCGGCAACGTCCGCGAGCTGCAGAACGTGCTGCAGCGCGCGCTGCTGAAGCTCACCGGGAACCGCGTGGGCGCGCGCGACGTCGCCACCCTGGTGCCGGCCGCGGCCGCCAGCGAGCGCGCGCTCACCGGCCTCGTGGAGGGGCTGCTCGACGCCGAGCCGCCGGAGGGCGGGCGCTACCAGGCGGCCATCGCCGCCATCGAGGCGCCGCTCATCGCGGCCGCGCTGGCGCGGACCCACGGCAACCAGCTTCGGGCGGCGGAGCTGCTCGGGATGAACCGGAACACGCTGCGCGAGCGCATGCGCGCGCTCGGGATGAAGCCGCGCTAGCGGGCTCGGCTCGCCCGCGCCTGCCCGGAAGCCGGGCAACCCGGTGCCCGGAAACCGGGCAGCGCCGCTACATCGCCTCGACCAGGATCGACGCCTGCCGGGTGCCCTCGGGCAGCCCGGCGAGCGCCCGCGCGGTGCGCAGGCCGGTCGCGCCCTCGCGGGCCACCGCGCCCGCCGCCGCGAGCACGCGCGCGTAGTCGAGCCCGTCGTCGGGCGCGCACACCGCGAAGAAGCGCTGCGGGCCCGGCTCCGGCGACGCCTGCACCTGGATGTCGAGCGGGCCGTGCGACTCCGGCGCCGCGACGATCGGGTGGATCCGCTGGACGCGGCCGGCCGCGTCCACCGCCACCAGCCACAGCGGGCAGGGGCCGTCGGGCTCGAGCTCCAGGTAGAGGCTCGCCCCGGCGCGGACGCTGGCGCCATCGGGGAGCGGCTGCGCGGCGCCGGGCCGGCCACCCCAGGCCGACAGGGCGAGCGCGGCGGGGTGCGGGACGGCGGAGCGGAGCACGGCCACCACCGCGACGGCGGTGAGGAGGAACGTTCCGAGCGGCACCAGCGCCGCCACCAGGCGCGGCGGGGAGGGGCGCGGAGGCGGGCTGGCGCTGGCGCGATTCGCTGCGTTCACGGCGTTTCCTCGTCCCGAGCGCTCCGGCCGGGGCGGCGAGCGTACATGGGGTCGGCCCCGCGGCGCCACGCCGCGCGGGCTTCTGTCGCATCATACACCCATCGAGGTGCCTGGAAATCGAGCAGCCGTTGGCCGGGTTTGAGTCACGACCCGCCGGAGATCCGCGGATCTGGGCGCGTCAGCGGCTCGCCGGCGTGGCATGAGCCGTGCTAACTGGGCCGGCCAACAACCCCGCAGGCCGTGGAGATCCTCGCGATGGCGAAACTCACCCCGAAGGCGGTCCTGGACCTGGCCAAGGAGCGCAAGGCCACGTACGTGGACCTCAAGTTCATGGACTTCGTCGGGATCTGGCAGCACTTCTCGATCCCGCTCTACGAGCTCAGCGAGGACGTGTTCGAGGCCGGTCTCGGCTTCGACGGCTCCTCGATCCGCGGCTGGCAGGCGATCCACGCCTCCGACATGCTCGTGGTCCCCGACGCGGACACGGCCGCGATCGATCCGTTCATGGCGGAGCCGACGCTCTCGCTCATCTGCAACGTGGTCGACCCGATCACGAAGGAGCCGTACTCGCGCGACCCGCGCAACATCGCCATCAAGGCGGAGAAGTACCTGAAGTCCACCGGCCTCGGCGACACCGCGTTCTTCGGCCCCGAGCCCGAGTTCTTCGTGTTCGACGAGGTCCGCTACGACCACGGCGTGAACCACGCGTTCTACAAGCTCGACTCGGTCGAGGGGCAGTGGAACACCGGCCGCGAGGAGCCGGGCGGCAACCTCGGCTACAAGCCCCGCTACAAGGAGGGCTACTTCCCGGTCGGCCCCACCGACTCGCAGCAGGACCTGCGCACCGAGATGTGCCGGGTGATGGAGTCGGTCGGCATCCACGTGGAGCGGCAGCACCACGAGGTCGCCACCGCCGGCCAGGCCGAGATCGACATCCGCTTCGACTCGCTGGTGAAGTGCGCCGACAACCTCCAGTGGTTCAAGTACATCATCAAGAACGTGGCGCGCCGGCACGGCAAGACCGTGACCTTCATGCCGAAGCCGCTCTACGGCGACAACGGCTCCGGCATGCACGTGCACCAGTCGATCTGGAAGGCCGGCAAGCCGCTGTTCGCGGGCGACGGCTACGCGGGCCTGTCCGAGATGGCGATGTACTACATCGGCGGCATCCTCAAGCACGGGCCGGCGCTGGCCGCGCTCTGCAACCCCTCCACGAACAGCTACAAGCGGCTCGTGCCCGGGTTCGAGGCGCCGGTGAACCTGGCCTACTCGGCCCGCAACCGCTCCGCGTCGATCCGCATCCCGATGTACTCGCCGTCGCCCAAGGCGAAGCGCATCGAGTTCCGCTCGCCCGACCCGGCCTGCAACGGCTACCTGGCGTTCGCGGCCATGCTGATGGCCGGCCTCGACGGCATCGAGAACAAGATCAACCCCGGCCAGCCGCTCGACAAGGACATCTACGGCATGTCGCCGGAGGAGCTGAAGGACATCCCGAAGATGCCGGGCTCGCTCGACGAGGCGCTCGAGTGCCTCCGCAAGGACCACAAGTTCCTGCTGAAGGGCGACGTCTTCACCGAGGACGTGATCGAGACCTGGATCCAGTACAAGTACGACAAGGAGATCACCCCGGTCCGCATGCGCCCGAGCCCGATGGAGTTCGCGCTGTACTTCGACATCTAGGCGCGACCGAGGTCCCGCAGCACCGGGCGGCCGTCCGCGAGGGCGGCCGCCCTTCGTTTGCGTCGCGCATTCACCGCCAGGCGAGGGCCGGATCGCGCAGCGGGCGGGCGCGCGTGGCCGGCCCGTCTTCCCCGGGCGACGCCGCCGCGGGCCCCGGCGGCGCTGCCACCGGCGCCCCGGCCATCACGATGCGCGAGACCACCCACGGCGCCAGCACGAGCTCCGTGGCGAGCGCCGCCGGCGGGAGCGCGGACGCCGCCGCGAAGCCGAGCAGCCGCACGCCGAAGCAGGCCCAGTACGCCGCGAGCGTGCGCTCGCGCCCCGCCACCCGCTGCGCCGCCCACACCGTCACGGCGGGCGTGACCGCGAGGAAGCCGCCCAGGCCGACGAGCGCGAGCGTCAGCCCGCCCGCGTCCGCGCTGGCCTCGCCGTCCCAGAGATCTCCGAACAGCTGCACCATGCCGATGGCGAAGAGGCCCGCGAACAGGACGTCCGAGGCCGCCGCGCCCGCCGCCGCCGCGCCGTAGACCCGCCACGGGCCGGGCGCGCCCACCGGCGGCGGCGCGGACAGGTCGGGCGGGACGGGTGCGGCCGCGGCGCCGGGCGGCGCGACCTCCGGCGGCGCGGGCGGCGCCACGTCCACGTCCGGTGAATCGACCGGCGCCGCCACCGCGGCGGCGAGCCGGAGCGCGAGCGCGCACGCGAGCATCGGTCCCCCCGCTCCACCGACCCCGCCATCATCCCGGACCGGCGGCGCACCCCGCTTGCCCCGACGCGGGGAGCGGGATATCTCGGACCTGGCCGCGCGACCCCGCGCGACCCCGGACGAGGCGCGTCGTACCCGGTGACGACAAGACGACGCGAGGAGGAACGCCTCGTGCCCTGGATCTACCTCGTCGTCGCCGGCCTGCTCGAGACGGGCTGGGCCATCGGCCTCAAGTACACCGACGGCTTCCGCCGCCCGGTGCCCTCGCTGCTGACCGCGCTCGCCATCGTCGCGAGCATGTGGCTGCTCGGGCTCGCCGCGCGCGACCTGCCCATCGGCACGGCCTACGCGGTGTGGGTCGGCATCGGCGCCACCGGGGCCGCCATCCTCGGCGTGGTGCTGCTCGGCGAGCCGCTCAGCGTGGCGCGGGCCGCGTTCCTCGGGCTGCTCGTGGTCTCGATCGTCGGCCTGAAGCTCACCGCCGCGTCCTGAGGGCGATCCGCTCACGTCGATCCGCCCGCGGTCCGGCGGGCTCACCGCGAGCCCGTCGAAGGGCGCGCCTCCCCCGCGCAGGAACGCGCCGTGGCGGCCCGCCGGTCCGTTTGATACATGCACGGAGCGTCGTGATCCCCCCGCCCGCCAGCCTCCGCGCCGCCCTCGGCGGCCTGCCCCGCACCTTCTGGATGGTGTGGGCCGGCATGCTGGTGAACCGGATGGCGAGCTTCGTGGCGCCGTTCCTGGCGCTGTTCCTGGTCCGCGAGCGCGGGTTCGACGCGGCCGAGGCGGGCCGGATCGTGGCGCTGTACGGGCTGGGCGTCATGGTGGCCGGGCCGCTCGGCGGCACGCTCGCCGACCGGCTCGGGCGCCGCCCCACCATGCTGCTCGGCCTCGTCACCGGCGCGCTCTCGGTGGCCGCGCTGGCGTGGACGCGCGCCCCGGCGGCGCTCGCCGCGCTCGCGTTCGTGAACGGGGCCACCGGCGAGATCTACCGGCCCGCCATGAACGCGGTGGTGGCGGACGTGGTCGCGCCGGCCGAGCGCACCCGCGCCTACGGCCTCGTGTACTGGGCCATCAACATGGGCTGGTCCATCGGCCTGTCGGTGGCGGGCCTGTTCGCGGAGCGGCACATCGCCTGGCTGTTCCTCGTGGACGCGATCACCTCGCTCACGTTCGCCGGCGTGCTCGCGCTGACCGTGCCGGAGACCCGCCCCGCCGGCGTCGAGCCCGCGCCCGCGCTGGCCGGGCTCGCGCAGGTGTTCCGCGACCGGGTGTTCGTGGTGTTCATCGCGCTCGCGCTCGGCGGGCTGGTGGTGTTCACGCAGTTCCAGCTCGCCGCGCCGCTCGACATGGCCGCGCACGGGGTCGGTCCGTCCGGCTTCGCCTGGCTCATGGCGCTGAACGGGGTGGGCGTGGTGGTGCTCCAGCCGCTGCTCGGGGCGCGCCTGCGCCGGTACGAGCCCTCTCGCGCGCTCGCCGCCTCGGCGCTGCTGTTCGGGATCGGCTTCGGCGTGAACGCGCTCGGCGGCAGCGTGCCGCTGTACGTCGTGGGCGTCATGCTGTGGACGCTCGGCGAGGTGGTCGGGTTCCCGGTCGCGAACGCGGTGGTGGCCGACCTCTCGCCGGCCGCGCTGCGCGGGCGCTACCAGGGCGCGTACTCCATGAGCTGGGGGGTCGCGTTCACGCTCTCGCCGCTCGTCGGCGGCGAGGTGATGAGCCGCTTCGGCGCGCGCACGCTCTGGATCGGCGCGCTCGTGCTCGGCGCCATCCTCGCCGCCGGCCACCTCGCCGCCGCCCCCGCCCGCCGGCGCCGGCTCGCGGCGGACCGGCCGGGCGCCCCGGGTGGCGCCGCGCTCGACCGCGCGGCCGCCGCGCAGCAGGGCTGAGCCTCCCCCGCCGCGCCGTCCACCCGGCGGCCGGCGTCCCTTCCCCGGGGCCGCCCCGGGCCGCCGCCTCGCGGCGTCCGCAGCTTGGGTCCGGGATCGACCGGAGGACGGGCCATGCCGCGCACCGGCATCGACGGGCTGGCGGAGGAGCTCTCCCGCGCGCGGGCGGCGATGCGAGCGCGCTCGCCCGCGGACGCGCGGGCGCTGGAGCTGCTCGTGGACGTGCTCGCCGGCCGCGCCGGGCGTGCCCTCGCCGCCGCCTGGGACGAGCGACGGTTCCAGGCGCCCTGCGAGCGAGCGGGCCTCCTCCTCGCGGCGCTGCGGGCGGAGGCGCGCGCCGGCGGCCCCGGCCACCCGCTCTGGCCCGGGCTCGGCGCGGAGACGCCGCGGCCCGCGGCGCTCGATGCGGCGGCGCTGGAGGCGGTGCTCGCCCGGCCGGACGACCGGCTGGTGGACGCGCTGGCGCGGCGGAGCGCCCGCGAGGAGGATCCGGCGCGCGCGATCGCCTGGCGCTGGCCGGCGGCGCTCGCCGGCGCGGGCGGGGGCGGGCGGCCGGTGGCGCTCGCGGAGCTGGGGTCGGTGGCGGGGCTGGGCCTCGTCGCCGACGACCTCGCGGCCCCGTGGACGTTCCCCGACGGCGGGCCGGTGCCGGTGGCGGCCGGCGTGCGCGCGGTGGGGCGGCTCGGGCTGGATCCGGCGCCGCTCGACGCCGCCCAGGACGAGGACGCGGCCTGGCTGCGCGCCTGCGTCCCCGCCGGCGACCGCGCCGCGATGGGCCGGCTCGACGCGGCCATCGCCGCCCTCCGGGCCGCGCGGCCGCGGCCCGACGCGCCGGTGCTGACACCGGTGGCGCTCGCGTCGGCGCCGGAGCGGCTGGCGCTGCTGTCCGCCACCGCGCCGGGCGCGCTGGTGATCGCGTGGCAGGCCCTGCTCCGGCCCCGGCTCGGACGCGAGGAGCGGGCCGAGCTCCAGGCCGGCATGCGCGCCTGGCTCGCGACGCACCGGCCCGGCACGGCGCTGTGGGTCGAGCTGGAGCGGGCGCCGGGCGCGCACGCGCTCGGCCCGGGCCGCGCGGCGCTCCTCACCGCGCACGTGCGGGTGCCCGACGGCGGGCTCCGCTCCGTCCGCCTGGCGCGCTGCGCGCTCGAGCCGTCGGTGGTGGTGCCGGAGCCCGGCGCGGCCGAGGCGCTGGCGGCGCTCCTCGCCGCGCCGGCCGCGGGGACGGCGGCGGCGGCGCCCTGAGAGAGCGTGAAGAAATCGGCCGGCGCCCATGGACCTAGGACGGCCGGCCGTGATCTTCTCGGGGCGTGAGCGAGCACGACGCGCCGCGGGTGGTGAGGCCGGTCCGGAACCAGCTGTCGTTGCAGCCGACCGACCTTGAGGCATTGGTCGCGGACGAGCATCCGGTTCGCGCCATCTGGGGGCTCGTTGAGCGGCTAGATCTCTCGGCGTTCTACGACGAGATCGCGTCGAGGGGCAGCAACGCGGGGCGACCGGCGACCGACCCGGCGGTGCTGCTGGCGCTGTGGCTGTTCGCGAACTCCGAGGGCGTGGGGAGCGCCCGGCTGCTGGAGCGGCTTTGCGAGCGGGATGCGCCGTACCGCTGGATCTGCGGCGGAGTGCCGGTGAACCACCACACGCTCGCCGACTTCCGCGTGATTCACGGCAAGAAGCTCGACCGGCTCATGACGCAGGTGCTCGCCGCGCTGATGAAGGAAGGCGTAGTGCAGCTGAAGCGCGTGGCGCAGGACGGAATGAAGGTCCGCGCGAGCGCCGGGGCGGCGAGCTTCCGGCGTCGGCAATCGCTCGAGCGGTGCCGCAACGAGGCCGAGGAGCAGGTCCGCAAGCTCCGCCGCGAGATCAGCGAAGATCCGTCCGCATCGACGAAGCGAGTGACAGCCGCGAAGGAGCGCGCGGCGAAGGCGCGGCTCGACGCCATCGACGCTGCGCTTGCGGAGATTGGTGAGGTCGAGGAGGAGCGTGCCGAGCGCGACGAGAAGAAGCCGTCAGACGCGAGACGCCGCGGTGAGATCCGCGTGAGCACGACGGACGCCGAGAGCCGCGTGATGAAGATGGCCGACGGCGGCTTTCGCCCCGCGTACAACGTGCAGCTCGCGACGGACGAGAGCGGCTTCATCGTCGGCGCGGACGTGACGAACAACGGCACCGACCAGCCACACGTCGTGCCGATGCTCGACGAGATCCAGCGCCGCACCGGCGAGGCGCCACGCGAGTACCTGGTCGACGGCGGCTTCGTGACCCTCGACAACATCGAGGCGATCGCGGAGCGCGGCGCGACCGCCTACGCGCCGCTGCCGAAGTCGAAGAGCAAGGACGTCGACCCTCACGCTCCGAAGCGGAACGACCCGCCCGCGGTCGGTGCGTGGCGCATACGGATGGGCACCGAGGATGCGAAGCGCGTCTACATCCAGCGCGGCGTGCTCGCTGAGCGGACGAACGCGGATCTCCGGGCGCACCGAGGTCTCGACCGGCTGAACGTCCGTGGGCTCGTGAAGGTGAAAACCGTGGTGCTGCTGGCCGCCATCAGCTTCAACGTGATGCGGCTCATCGCGAGCGGGCTCTCGGCCTGACCGGCGTCTCCGGGCGCCCACTTCGGGCGCCCGAACCAGGGTCCTGACCGGGCAGCATCGGACTTCGGCCGGCCGAACCGCCGCCGCTGCCCCCCCGGACTCGGGCGCGTCTCGACTCCGCGGCGCCTCCGGCGCCGCCACGCTCGACGCGAACGGATTACTTCACGGTCCCTGAGCGCACGCACGTGACCCCATCCCCTCCGGTCGCCGCGGCGGCCGATCCGCGTCACTCCCCGAGGTAGGCCTTGCGCACCTCGGGCGAGGCGAGCAGCTCTGCGCCGGTGCCCTGCATCACGATGTTGCCGGTCTCGAGCACGTAGGCGCGGTGGGCGAGCTGGAGCGCCTTGTGCGCGTTCTGCTCCACGAGCAGCAGCGCCACGCCCTCGCGGTTCACCTCGCGCAGCACGGTGAAGATCTTCTCGACCACCTGCGGCGCGAGCCCGAGCGACGGCTCGTCGAGCAGCATGAGGCGGGGCTTGCTCATGAGCGCGCGGGCCACCGCCAGCATCTGCTGCTCGCCCCCGGAGAGCGTGCCGCACACCTGCGTGCGCCGCTCCGCCAGGATGGGGAAGAGCGCGTAGGCGCGCTCGGCGTCGCGCAGGATCCCGGGGCGATCGCGGCGCAGGTACGCGCCCAGCTCCAGGTTCTCGCGGACGGTCAGGTTGAGGAAGATGCCGCGCCCCTCCGGCGCGTGCGCCATGCCGCGCGCCACCAGCGCGTGCGAGGGCAGGCGGGTCACGTCCTCGCCGCGGAAGCGCACCGCGCCCGCGGAGGCGCGGAGCATGCGGGAGACGGCGCGCAGCGTGGTGGTCTTGCCGGCGCCGTTCGCGCCGATGAGCGCCACCACCTGGCCGTCCGGCACCTCGAGCGAGAGGCCGCGCAGCGCCTCGATGGCGCCGTAGTGCACCCGCAGCCCCTCGACCTGCAGGATGGGCCCGCTCACGGGTGCGCCCCCGGCCCGGCGGGCCGCTCGATGTGCTTCTCCTCGAGGTACGCGTCGCCCAGGTACGCCTCGATCACCTTCGGATCCTTCCGGATCGCCTCGGGCTTCCCCTCCGCGATGGTGACGCCGTGGTCGAGCACCAGCACGCGCTCGGAGACGCCCATCACGAGCCGCATGTCGTGCTCGATCACCAGGATGGCGAGGCCGAAGCGGTCGCGGAGGTCGCGGATGAGCGCCATGAGCTCGA
The DNA here is from genome assembly GCF_000020805.1 of Anaeromyxobacter sp. K. Classification (NCBI taxonomy): domain Bacteria; kingdom Pseudomonadati; phylum Myxococcota; class Myxococcia; order Myxococcales; family Anaeromyxobacteraceae; genus Anaeromyxobacter; species Anaeromyxobacter sp. K. The sequence continues at coordinate 4,940,100 of NC_011145.1, forward strand.
GCTTCTCGGCCGCGTTCATGCCCGCGGCCGGCTCGTCCAGGCACAGCACCTTCGGCCCGGTGGCGAGCGCGCGCGCGATCTCGAGGCGCCGCTGCTCGCCGTAGGGCAGGTTGCGGGCGATCTCGTCGCGGCGGTGCGAGAGCCCCATCACCTCGAGGTAGCGCTCGGCGCGCTCGAGGATGCGGGCCTCCTCCTCGCGGTGGCGCGCGGTGAGCAGGAGCGCGTCGAAGAAGCCGGTGTGCGCGCCGGCGTGGCAGGCGATGCGCACGTTGTCGAGCGCCGACAGCTCGCGGAACAGCCGGATGTTCTGGAACGTGCGGGCGATGCCGCGGGCGCAGATCTGGTGGGGCCGGAGCCCGTTCACCACCTGCCCGGCCACCACCACCTCGCCCTCGCTGGGCCGGTACACGCCGGTGATGGCGTTGAAGGCGGTGGTCTTGCCGGCGCCGTTCGGCCCGATGAGCCCGACCAGCTCGCCGGGCGCGAGCGACAGGCTGAAGGACGAGAGCGCCTTCAGGCCGCCGAAGCGCATGGTGACCGACTTCACGAGGAGCGGGATCACCGGCGGCCCCCGTGGGTGGAGTCGTCGCGCACCGCGGTGGGCGAGGCGCCCTCCGGGCCGGTGGAGGCGCGCCCGCCGAACGGGCGCGGCCGGGGCAGGCGGCGGAACGGCGCCAGGTCCCACAGCTCGCGGGTGCCGAAGATGCCCTGGGGCCGGAGCAGCATGAGCACGATGAGGCCGGCCGCGTAGGCGACCATGCGGTACTGCTGGAACTCGCGCAGGCCCTCGAGCGCCACCGTGAGCACCACCGCCGCCACCACCGAGCCGGTGATGGAGCCGAGGCCGCCCAGCACCACCATCACCACCACCTCGATCGAGCGCACGAACGTGAACATGCGCGGGGTGGTGAGCAGGATGGCGTGGGCGATGAGCCCGCCGGCCAGGCCCGCGTACGCGGAGGAGATCACGAACGCGCGCACCTTGTAGCCGGTGGTGTCCACGCCCATGGCCTCGGCCGCCACCTCGTCCTCGCGGATGGCGAACAGCGCGCGCCCCTGCGTCGAGACCGCGAGCCGCCGCGCCATCACCACCGTGGCGATGGCCGAGACGCCCACCCAGGCGATGTTGGTGTAGGGCGGCAGGCCGGAGAGGCCGGTGGCCTGGCCCAGGAACTTCATGTTCTCGATGAGGGAGCGGATGATCTCGCCGAAGCCGAGCGTGACGATGGCGAGGTAGTCGCCGCGCAGGCGCAGGGACGGCATGCCCACCAGGAACCCGGCCGCCGCCGCGGTGGCCATGGAGGCCGCGAGCGCCAGCGCGAACACGAGCTGGTCGGAGACGGCCGCGGGCAGGAAGGCGAGCTGCACGCCGGAGAACGCCAGCGTGATCTTGGCCGCGGTGTAGGCGCCCACCGCCATGAAGCCGGCGTGGCCCAGGCTGAACTGGCCGGTGAAGCCGTTCACCACGTTGAGCGAGACCGCCAGGATCACGTTCACGCCCACGTTCACGAGGATGAGCGTGTAGTCGGGCGGCGAGAACGCCTGGAACACGAGCAGGATGGGCAGGCCCACCGCGAACGGCAGGACGGAGCGGAGGACGGCCCGGGCGCGCGCCACTAGACCTTCTCCACGGTGGCGCGGCCGAACAGCCCCTCGGGCCGGACCAGCAGCACCAGGATGAGCACGGTGAACGCGATGGCGTCGCGGTACTGCGAGCTGGTGTAGCCCGCCACGTACTCCTCGGTGAGCCCGAGCACGAGCCCGCCCACCATGGCGCCCGGCACCGACCCGATGCCGCCGAGCACCGCCGCCACGAACGCCTTCAGGCCGCTCATCAGGCCGAACAGCGGCTCGATCTTCGGCCGCGAGGAGGCGTTGATGATGCCGGCCGCGGCGGCGAGCGCGCTGCCGAGCACGAACGTCCAGGAGATGATCCGGTTCACCGGGATGCCCATGAGGCCGGCGACCTGCGGGTCGAACGAGGCGGCGCGCATCGCCATGCCGAAGCGGGTGCGGTAGACGATGAGCTGCAGGCCGATCATGAGCAGCAGCGCCACCAGCAGGCCGAGCAGGTCGATGCGCGGCACGGTGACGCCGAGGAAGGTGAGCGGCTCGCCCAGCTCGAGCAGCGCCGGGAAGAAGCGCGGGCTCGGGCCGGGCGGGAACTCCACCGGCGAGCGCACGATGGGCGAGAGCTGGAAGCCGTACTCGAGCAGGAACGACACGCCGATGGCGGTGATGAGCGCGGTGAGCCGGGCGCGGTTGCGGAGCGGCCGGTAGGCGAAGCGCTCGATGACGTAGCCGAGCGCGCCGCAGATCGCCATCGCGCCCAGGGTGACGAGCGCGGCGCCCACCATCCCCGGCGCGCGATCCGTGCCGGTGACGCTGCCCAGGTAGTACCCGGCGAACGCGCCCACCATGTACACGTCGCCGTGGGCGAAGTTGATGAGCTTCAGGACGCCGTAGACCATCGTGTAGCCCAGCGCGATCAGGGCGTAGATGGTCCCGAGCGACAGGCCGTTGACGAGGTGCTGCAGGAACTCGGTCACGCCGGATCGGTCTCCGCGGCCCGGCCGCTACTTCGTGGCCTGCGGCTGGTCCGGCTGCACGGTCGCCACGTAGTGGCCGGCGTTGCCCTTGATCTCGAGGACCACCGCCGGCTTCACCGCGTCGTGGTCGGCGTCGATCGAGATGACGCCGGTGACGCCGGGGTAGTCGCGCGTGGCGGCGAGCGCGTCGCGGATGGCCTCGCCGGAGAGGTCCTTCGCGCGCCCCATGGCGTCGGCGGCGATGCGGGCCGCGTCGTAGCCCTGGGCGGCGAGCGAGTCCGGCACGCTGCCGAAGCGCTCCTTGTAGCGCTTCACGAAGTCCTGGATGCGCGGCGCGGGATCCTCGGGCGAGTAGTGGTTCGAGAAGTACGAGCCCTCGAGCGCCTTCCCGCCGATCTCGTAGAGGCGCGCCGAGTCCCAGCCGTCGCCGCCCATGAGCGGCTGCTTCATGCCCAGCTCGCGCGCCTGGCGGGCGATGAGCGCCACGTCGGTGTAGTAGCCGGGGACGTAGATGGCCTCGGGGCCCTTGCCCTTGATGGTGGTGAGCTGCGCCTTGAAGTCCTGGTCGCCGGCCTTGTAGCTCTGGTCGTCCACGATGGTGCCGCCGAGCTCCTTGAACTTCGCCAGGAAGAAGTCGGCGAGGCCCATCGAGTAGTCGTTGCCCACGTCGCGGAGCACCGCCACGCGCGAGATCTTCAGGTGGTCGCGGGCGAACTTCGCCATCACCGTCCCCTGGAACGGGTCGATGAAGCACACGCGGAACACGAACGGCCGCACCCGGCCGTTCTCCTTGGTGACGCGCGGGTTCGTGGAGGACGGCGTGATCATCGGGACGTGGTTCGCGTCGGCGATGGGCGCCATGGCGAGCGAGCGGGTGGAGGCGACCTCGCCGAGCAGCACCGAGACGCGGTCCTGGAGCACGAGCCGCGTCGCCGCGATGGCGGACTCCTCCGGCTTTCCCTGGTTGTCGTAGGTCTTGAGCGCGAGCGGCTTGCCCTTCACGCCGCCCTTCGCGTTGACCTCCTCGATGGCGAGCTGGATGCCCTTGTCGGTCGAGTCGCCGAAGGTGGCCTCCGAGCCGGTGAGCGAGCCGACGTGGCCGAGGAGGATCCGGTCGCCGGTCGCGGCCGCTCCGGCCCCGCCGGGCCCGGGGGCGGCGGCGCCCTCCGGCTTCTTCTTCTCGCAGGCGAGGACGGCCAGGGCGGCGACGACGAGGGGCAGCGCGCGGGGGAAGCGCAGCATCAGGCCTCCGAAGTGGCAGAGAAAGCACGATTTTTTAGCACACGCCCGCGGCGTGGGCCACGTTTGCGCGGTTCCACGCGCGCACCGGTCGGGGCTGACCGCACGGACGGTCCACCTGGTGTGTCCCGTGTTCACATGACGCCGTCGTTGATCGGTGGCCTGACCCGCCGGTATGGTGCCGACCTGATGGCGGCGCCGACGATCCTGCTCGTGGACGACAACCAGGAGCTGCTCACGCTCCTCGCCCGCCTGGTCGAGTCGGAGGGCTGGACCCCCGTGACCGTGAACCGGGGCCGCGCCGCCATCGACCGGCTGGCGCCGGCGCCGCCCGCCGCGGCGGTGGTGGACGTGCTGCTCCCCGACATGATGGGCTACGACGTCGCCCACGCGCTCCGGAACGCGAAGGTGCCGTTCGTGTTCATGACCGGCGTCTTCAAGGGCGGCCGGGCGGCCACCGACGCGACCGCGCAGCACGGCGCCGCCGGCTACTTCGAGAAGCCGTTCGACGCCCGCAAGCTCATGGACGCGCTCCGCGCCCTGCTGCCGCCGCCCAGCGACACGCCCGCGCCCATGCGCATCCCGCCGCGCGCCGGCGCGACGCCGCCGCCGGTCCGCCGCGCGCCCGCCGCCGTCCCGGAGCCCGACTTCGACGTGGAGGTGGCGGTCGAGAACGACGAGCCGGTGGCGGCGATGGAGCTGACCGGCCGGGTGGTGGTCACCGAGGACGGCAAGGGCCCGGCGGTGCTGCGCGGCGAGGCGGTCAAGGCCGCGCCGGTGGTGCCGCCGCCGCGGCCGCGCGCGCCGGTCCCCACGCCGCGCCCGGCGGCGACGCCGGTCCCGGACCTCTCGCGCACCGAGGGCCGGCTCGAGGACAACCTCCCGCACCTCGTCACCGCGTTCCACCTGGCCCAGCAGACCGGCGCGCTCACGCTGCAGAAGGGCAAGGTGAAGAAGACGCTCTTCTTCGACGCGGGCCGGCCCTGCTTCGCCATCTCCAACCTGGTCACCGACCGCTTCGGCACGTTCCTGGTGCGGGTGGGCAAGCTCTCCTCCGCGCAGCTCGAGCAGGTGCGCGCCGAGGCCGAGCGCAGCCGCCGGCGCAGCGGCGAGATCATGGTCGAGCTGGGGCTCCTGCAGGAGACCGAGCGGCTCTACTACCTCGCACAGCAGGTGAAGTCGATCGCGTACTCGGTGTTCGCCTGGGAGGAGGGCGCGTACCGGCTGCACTTCACCGACCGCGCCACGCACGAGGCGGTGCGCATCGAGCTGCCGCCCGCCAGCCTGATCAGCCGGGGCGTGAAGAAGCTGTACCGCCCCGAGCGGCTGTTCCGGCTGCTCCAGCCGGAGGACCGCCTCATCCCCTCGGCGCAGCCCGCCTACGGGCTGCACGAGGTGGAGCTCGACCGCTGGGAGGCCGAGCTGCTGCCCAGGGTGGACGGCACCCGCACGCTCGCCGAGCTGGTCCACCTCGCCCACCGGCCCGCGCACGCGGTGTACGCGTTCCTGTACGGGCTCGTGGCGCTGCAGATCCTCGACCGGGCCTGACCGGACCCGCTCCGCCCAGCGCAAACCCGTCGAACGGGGGAGCGGACGCTCGGGGTGTGGGCGCGCGCACGAGCCGTGTACCGACTCCCCGTCTGCGGTCGCAGGTCGCACCTTTCACGAGGAGCGATCCTTGCACGTCCTCGACGTCCTCTTCGGGCTGACCGCCGCCGGGCCGCACTTCTTCGCGGACGGCTGGGGCGATCGGCGCCTGGTCGAGAAGCTCCGCCCGTTGCCCCTCGCCCGGCGGGCCCCGGCCCGCATCGACGTCTCGCTCGGTCCGCCGCGGGCCGCCCAGGGCGGCACGCTCCGCGACGGCTGCTTCCGGAGCCCGGAGTCGCGCCTGCCCGGCTGCGCCCGCGCGGCGCGCATCCAGGTGCTGCTGCCCGCCGGCCCGCTGCGCGGCGTGGCGGTGCACCTCGCGGCCTCCGGCGACCAGGGCTTCGCGATCCGGCTCCGCTTCGCCGCGCCGCTCCTCGCGCAGGGGCTCGGCGCGATCGTGCTCGAGAACGCGTTCTACGGCGCGCGCCGCCCGGAGCGCCAGGCGCGCCACGCGGTGCGCTCGGTCTCCGACCTCTACCTGATGGGCGCGGCGACGTTCCAGGAGGGCCGGGCGCTCCTCGCCTGGGCGCGCGAGGCGCTGGGCGCGCCGCGGGTGGGCGTCACCGGCTACAGCATGGGCGGGCAGCTCGCGGCCATGGTGGGCGCGTCGATGCCGTTCCCGGTGGCGACCGTGCCGCTCGCGCCGTCCTGCTCGCCGGACTCGGTGCTCCTCTCCGGCGTGCTGCGCGACGTGCCGGACTGGGCGGCGCTGGCCGGCCGCGCGGCGGATCGCGAGGCGGCCCGGCGGAAGCTGTGCGCCGGCCTCTCGCGCTTCTCGGTGTGCGCGCTGCCGCCGCCCGCCGCGCCGGGCGCCGCCATCGTGGTCGGCACCGCCGCGGACGGCGTGGTGCCGCCGGCGGAGATGGCCCGCATCGCCGCGCACTGGGGCTGCGAGCTGCGCTGGCTGCCGGCGGGCCACGTGTCGGCGGTGCTGCGCCACCAGGGCGCGATGCGCGAGGCGATCCTGGACGCGTTCCTGCGCCTCGAGGCGGCGGAGCGCGAGCTCAGGCCGGCCGCGCCGGGAAGCGCCGGTAGCGCCCGGCGTGCCAGCAGTCGAGCCAGGTCGCGGCGGGCCGGACCGAGAGGCCGGGCGCCGTCGCGGTTGCGGTAGGCGCGAAGCGCGCCGCGTCGTCCGGCGCGGCGCCGAGCTCGATGGCGTCCTCGCCCAGCCGCGCCCAGGCGTCGCCCTCGCAGCGCGGGCAGCGGAGCGTGAGCAGCGGCGCGTCGGGCAGCGCGAGCGTGCCCGCGTCGAGGATCTCGTCGGCGGTGAGCGGCGCGCGGCAGCTCGGGCAGGCGGCGGTGGGCGCGGGCACGCGAGGAACGAAATCTAGTCGAAGAGTGGGCGATTCGGAAAGTACGCGGCGCAGCCGCGTCCGCGGGACGGGGCGCAGCCCCGTCAGGCGGTCGGGTCGCGGCCGATCTCGAGCGCGGGGACGTTCTCGACCAGCGCCAGGTGCTCCGGCGTGCGCAGCCGCTCCCGCACCCGGGCCGGGTCCGGCGGCGGGCCCGCGTAGGCGAGCAGCCGACCCACCCGGCCCCGGGCCTCGGCGACCCGGTCCCCCGGGATGCGACCCGCCTCCACCGCGGCACGCACGAGGTCGATGGCCCGGTGCTGTACCGCGGGCGAGTGGCAGACGAGCAGCGCGTCCACCCCGGCCGCCACCGCGCCGGGCGCGGACTCCTCGAGCGGGAAGTGCCCGGCCACCGCCTGCATCTCCAGGTCGTCGGAGATGGCGCAGCCGTCGAAGCCGACCTCCTCGCGCAGCAGCCGCATCACCGCCGGCGAGAGCGTGGCCGGGCGGTCGCGGTCGAGCGCCTCGAACACCACGTGCGCGGTCATCACCGAGGCCACCCCGGCGCGCGCCAGCGCGCGGAACGGCGCGAGCTCCACCGCCCGGAGCCGCTCCAGCGCGTGCGGGAGGCGGGGCAGGTCGGTGTGCGAGTCCTGGCTCGTGTCGCCGTGCCCGGGGAAGTGCTTCGCGCAGGCGGCCACCCCGGCCGACTGGAGCCCGAGCGCGATGGCGGCGCCGAGGCGGCCGACCGTCTCCGGATCGCGGGACAGGCTGCGGTCGCCGATGACCGGGTTGGCGGGGTTGGTGTCCACGTCCACCACCGGCGCGTAGTCCTGGTCGATGCCGACCGCCCGCAGCTCGCGGCCGAGCAGCGCGCCCACCTCGCGCGCCAGCGCGGCGTCGCCGACCTCGCCCACCGCGCGCATGGGCGGGAGCTCGGTGAAGCCGTGGCGCGCCCGCAGCCGCGCCACCCGCCCGCCCTCCTGGTCCACCGCCACGAGCAGCGGCCGCCCCGCGGCGCGCTTCAGCTCGGCGGTGAGCGCCGCCACCTGCTCGGCGCTCTCCACGTTGCGGGCGAACAGCACCACGCCGTGGACGCCGCGGCGGATGAGCTCGAGCACCTCGGGCGAGGCGGTCTTGCCGTCGAAGCCGACGCAGAACAGGCCGGCGACCTGGGCGTCGAGGGAGGTCGGGGTGGGCACGGGCGGATCCTAGCCGAGGCGGCGGCTCACGCCAGCAACAGCCCCTCCAGGAAGAACGCCGCCACCCCCAGGGCGAGGAGGATGGACCAGAGCGGGAGCTGCCGCTCGCCCGCGCGGCGCGCGTCGCCGTCCACCCGGGCGTGCGCCGCGCCGCCGAACCAGGCGGTCAGCTCGGAGGGCTCGAGCCGGCGGGTGTCCGACTCGCGCGGATCGAACGCGACCGCGAACGCGAGCCGCGGCTCGACCCGCTGCTGCCCGCCGGCCGCGATCTTCACCTGCCACAGCCCGGGCTCGGCCGGCGACAGCTCCACCACGCCCGGCTTCTCCTCGGTGAGCCCCTCGCGCTCCAGCTCGGCGCGGGACCGCTCGCGGCCGTCCGGCCCGATGAGCGCCACGAGCGCCTCGCCCTGCCCGAGCCGGAGCTTCCGCCGCGCGCCCACCACGCTGGGCGGCTCGCGCCGCTCCTCCAGCGCGCCGGCGAGGTAGCCGGCGAAGCGCTGCATGGCGGGCAGGAAGCTGGTGCGGATGGGCCAGTCGGTCCAGTCGCGGTCGGCGCTGGAGGTGAACAGCAGGACGCGCCCCCGGCCGCGCCGGGCCTCGACCAGCGCCGGCGCGCCGTCGTCGAACGTCATGAGCACCTGCGGGGCGGCGCCGCGGGCCCCGGGCTTCGCCAGCATGTAGCGGGCGGTGCGGACCCCGAGCAGCCCCTCGCGCGCGTCGCCGGTGAAGATCGAGAGCGCCGGGTGATCCCAGGCCACCTCGGCGAAGCGGGCCGCGCGCAGCGCGCCGGCCGGATCGCCGCGCGCGCCGGCGGTCTTCTCCACGTGGAGCGGCATGGGGAGCAGCGGCCCCAGCTCGCGGCCGTACAGCTCCGGATCCACCTGGTCGCCCAGCGACACGAACAGCCCGCCGCCCGCCTCGACGAAGCGGGACAGCTCCGCGGCCCTGCCCCCGAGCGTCCGGACGTTGAGCAGGAACACCACGTCGAACCTCGACAGGTCGGCGCGCGGGAACGCCTCCGCGTCCACCAGCGTCGGCCGCACCGGCGAGGCGGGCGAGGCGAGCGCCGACTCCACGAAGTACGCCTCGTCGCGGTACTTCACCGGCGAGGGCGCGCCGTCCACCACCAGCGCCCGCACCTCGCGCGGCACCACCACCGCGAGCGCGCGGGCGTCGTCGTCGGGCAGCCCGTCCTCGGGCAGGCTCACCTGCACCACCGCCGGCCCGCCCTCGGCGAACGCGTGCAAGAGCGACTTGCGGGTGGCGCCGCCCGCCGGCACCTCGGTGAACGCGCGGATGGGCGTCTTCGCGGCGGGCCCGGTGCCGACGGTGAGCAGGAGCGGCGCGTCCTTCAGCGGCGCGGCGGCGTGGTTCGCGAGCAGCGCGGTGACGCGGTAGCCGCGCGGGCCGGCGGCGGGATCCGGCTCGGCCTCGAGCCCCACCACCGCGTGGTTGGGGAGCCCGGCGCCGCGGGCGGCGTCGAGCACGCTCACCTCCGGGCGCACCGCGCCCTGCGGCCCCTCCACCGCGGGCGCGGGCCCGTCGAGCCGCCAGGCCGAGGCGGCGAGGTCGGTCGCGACCACCAGGCGCTTCGGCAGCCCCTCCTGCGCCTTCGCCGAGGCGAGCGCGCGGAGCGCCGCGCCCACGCAGGCGCTGAGGTCGGAGTAGGCCGCGCTCGCCTGCGCCCGCTCCAGCACCCGGCGCACCGCGGCGCGATCGAACGAGGGCGCCTCGGCCTGCGGCGCGCCGGCCCCGCACACCACCGCGGTGGCCGGCTCCTCCGGCGAGAGCGAGGCGAGCGCGCCGAGCGCGTCGGCGCGGGCGCGATCGAACAGCGGGCGGTTGCCGAGCCGGTAGCGCATCGACCCGGAGGCGTCGAGCACGATGGCGGTGGCGCGCGGGCCCCGGGCCACCGCCTGGGCGGCCTCGCCGGGCTGCTCGGCGCGCGGGCGCGCGATGGCGGCGGCGATGGCGGCGAGGAGCAGCGTGCGCGCGGTGAAGAGCAGCACCTTCTTCAGGCGCAGCCGCCGCTGCGTCTCGCGCCGCGCGCGGAGCACGAAGTCGATGGCGGGGAAGGGCGTGGGCCGCGGGCGCCGGCGGAAGAACAGGTGCACGACGAGCGGGATGGCCGCGGCGAGCAGCCCCCAGAGCAGCGCCGGGTTCCCGAAGCCGAGGTTCACGCCGCCGACCTCTCGCGCCGCGCCAGGAACGGGAGCAGCACCTCCTCGAGCGGCCGGTCGGTGCGGCAGAGCGCGTAGTCCACGTCGGCCTCGGCGGCGGTGCGCTTCACCTCCTCGAGCCAGCGCCCCAGCACGTCGAGGTAGCCCTTCCGCACGTCGCGCCCGTGCGCCTCCACCTGCCGCGCGTCCTCCATGGAGAGGAACAGCGTGGGGTCGTCGAACGGGAACTCCAGCTCGGCGCGGTCGAGCACGTGGAACAGCGTCACCTCGTGCTTGCGGCGCCCGAGCTGGGCGAGCTGGCGGAGCACCTGGGCGTCGGGGTCGAACAGGTCCGAGAACACCAGCACCGACGAGCGGCGCGGCGCGTGCTCGATGATCCAGTCCACCGCCGCGCCGAGGCGCGTCGGCCCCTCCGCCTTCGCCGCCTCGAGCGCGTCCAGCACCGGCACGAGGTGCCCGGCCGACGCGCGCGGCGGGATCGCCCCGGCCACCTGCCCCTGCACCAGCACCAGCCCGGCCGCGTCCTGCTGGCGCACGAGCAGGTACGCGAGCGACGCCGCCAGCGCGCTCGCGTACTCGAGCTTGGTCATGCCGGCGGGGTCGGAGCGGTAGCCCATCGAGCCGGAGGCGTCCACCACCAGGTAGGCGCGGAGGTTCGTCTCCTGCTCGAAGCGCTTCACGTAGTACTTGTCGAACTTCCCGTACGCCTTCCAGTCGATGTGCCGGATCTCGTCGCCGGGCGCGTACTCCTTGTGCTCGGCGAACTCGACCGACTGCCCGTGGTGCGGCGACTTGTGGAGGCCGGTGAGCACGCCCTCGGTGATGGCGCGCACCCGCAGCTTCAGCGTCCCGAGCCGGGCGAGGACGGCGGGGTCGAGGAGCGGGGGCTTGCGCGGATCCGCCACTACGCCTTCCCGTCCAGCAGCCGCTCCACGATCTGGGCGCTGGTGACGCCCTCGGACTCGGCGCGGAAGTTCGTGATCACGCGGTGCACGAGCACGTACTTCGCGAGCGCCCTCACGTCCTCCTCGCTCGCGGCCATGCGGCCGTCGAGGATGGCGCGGCTCTTGGCGCCGAGGATGAGGTACTGGCTGGCGCGCGGGCCGGCGCCCCAGGAGACGTTCTCCTTCACGAACGCCGGGGCGCCCGGCTCGTTCGGCCGGGTGCGGCGCACCAGCTCGACCGCGTACTGGATGACGTGGTCGGCGGCGGGGACGCGGAGCACGAGGTCCTGGAGCTCGCGGATCTTGGAGGGCGAGAGGATGCGCCGGAGCGCCGGGCGCTTCGCGACGGTGGTGGAGCGGACGATGTCCAGCTCCTCGGTCGCGCTCGGGTAGCCCACCGGCACGTAGAACATGAAGCGGTCGAGCTGCGCCTCGGGCAGCGGGTACGTGCCCTCCTGCTCGATGGGGTTCTGGGTCGCGAACACCAGGAACGGGAGATCGAGCGGGTAGGTCTCGCCGCCGGCGGTGACCCGGTACTCCTGCATGGCCTGGAGCAGCGCGGCCTGCGTCTTCGGCGGCGTGCGGTTGATCTCGTCGGCGAGCAGCAGGTTCGCGAAGATCGGCCCCTGCACGAAGCGGAAGGCGCGGCGCCCGGTGGTGTGGTCCTCCTCCAGCACGTCGGTGCCGGTGATGTCGGAGGGCATCAGGTCGGGCGTGAACTGGATGCGGTTGAAGGAGAGGTCGAGCACCTCGGCCACGGTGGAGATGAGCAGCGTCTTCGCGAGGCCGGGCACGCCCACGAACAGGCAGTGCCCGCGCGCGAACAGCGCCACCAGGAGCGCGTCCACCACCTCGCGCTGCCCCACGATGCGCTTCTCGATCTCGCCGAGCAGCATGCGCCGCGCCTCGTGCAGCTCCTGCACGGCGCGCAGATCGGACTCGGGGTGGCCGGGGAGGGGCGGCGGGGCGTTCGGGACGTCGGTCATGGGTGATCCTCCGGGCGTGCGCCCTGTGCGTCTCGGCCGCCCAGTATCCGCTCGAACCGCGCCTCGCGCGACGCGCCGCCGGGGTCGCCGAGCGCGGTCAGCACGCGGGCCAGGCCGCCGTGGATCTCGGGGTCGAAGGGATCCTGTCGGTTCGCGACGAGCAGGCGGTCGCGCGCCGCCGCGAAGTCCTTCCGCTCGTACAGCAGGCGCGCGAGCTGCACGTTCAGCGCCGGGTAGTCGGGGTTCCAGTCGAGCGCGCCGCGGAGCACCTGCTCCGCCTCCTCGCCCGCGCCGGACATGGTGGCGGCGAGCGCGAGCTGCCCCGAGAGGATGGGGAAGCGTGCGCCCACGCGCGCATGCGCCTTCCCGTACTCGATGCGCGCCGCCGCCCAGCGCCCGCGCGCGCGGTAGATCTCGCCCAGCCGCGCGAAGCCGCGCGCCTCCGCGTCGGGGATCTCGGCCCACTCGGCCCAGGCGCCGCCGTGCTTCGGGTCGTCCTTGAAGCGGAGCCGCTTCAGCTCGTGCTCGCCGCCGCGCGGGAGCGGGCGCGCCGCCATGTACCTCCGCCACTCCCCCAGGAACCGCTCGAACGGCATCCCGGTGGCCCGCGCCACCGCGTCGTCGGCCTCGACGCCCTCGCCCACCAGGCCGGTGACGCGCGCGAGCACCTCCGGCCCGGAGCGCTTCACCAGGTACTCCACCGCCAGCACCACCTGCGCGTACGCGAGCGCGGCCCGCTCCTGCGAGGGGAGCTTCGCGAGCGAGGGGTGCATCTCCTGGAACGTGACGAGCGTGTTGCGCGCGAGCGCGTCCTTCACCAGCGCCGCCGAGATCGGGCTCAGCGGATCGACCCGCCCGCGCCAGGCGGACTCGAACCACTTCGCGAGCCCCTCCTGCAGCCAGATGGGCGCGCGGTTGCGGGTGCGCGCCGTGACGACGTCGTGCGTGTACTCGTGCGCGGCGGTGTCGAGCCAGTCGTAGCCCTTGAGCAGCGCCTTCGGCGACAGCAGCATGAGCTTGCCGAACTTCGCCACCGCCACCGTGCCGCTGGTGCGGATCTCCGCCTCGGTGAGCGTCGAGAGCTTCGCGAGGCCCTTCACGTCGCTCACGATCTCGACGGTGAGCCGGCGCGCCGGCGGGTCGCCGAGCGCCTTCGCGAGCGCGGCGCGCTGCCGCTCCAGCGCGTCCACCAGGTACGGCACCAGCACCTCGTCCTTGCCCTTCGGGTAGGACACGACGAAGTGCTCGCTCTCCGAGCGGGCGTGGTCCTTCGTGACCTCGCGCGCCGCCCGCGCCAGCTCGAGGTACCCGCCCGCCTTGCCGGCGCCGGAGGCGGTGATGAGCGCGATGGCGTCGTCGTAGCGCTGGTCGAAGAAGCGCAGCACGCCGCCGGAGAGCTTCACCGCGTCGGGCGCGTCCTCGAACGGCTCGAGCGGCTCGAGCAGCGCGCGGGCCGCCGGCAGGTCCTCCTGGGCGAGGAGCTTCAGCGCCTTGAAGGCGGTGCGCTCCGCCTCGCCGTCGGCGCCCCGCGCCGCCTGGGCGAACGCCGGTACCACCGCCAGGGCGGTGGCCAGGACGAGCGCCCTCATTTCACCAGCTCCTCGTAGTAGCGCTGCACCTCGCCGCGGTACCGCTCCGGCGCGCCCTGCTTCATGGCGTCGAGCAGGTCCTTGCGGAACTCCTCCGGGACGCGGTGCGCCTCGGCGCCCGGGATCTTCACCTTCTCGCGCGAGGCCTCGCGGCCGTCGCCGTCCTGCTCGCCGCCGGACTCCGCGAACGGGAACGGGAAGCCCTGGCCCCCGCCCTGCCCGCCGCCCTTCTTGGCGGCCTCCTCGAGCCCCTTCTGCAGGCGCGAGAGCGCGTCCATGGCGAGCTCCTGCTGCCCGTGGCCGCGCTGCGGGTTGCGCGCGCCCAGCTCGGCGGCGGCCTCGCCCATGTGGCCGCGCGACTCGGACAGCTCCTGCTGCGCCGACGGCGGGAACACCGGCGCCTTCTGCGAGAGGTCGTAGAGCTGCGACTGGAGCCGCCCCGCCTTGCGCTCGAGCTGGTCCTGCTGCTGCGCGAGCTCGCCCAGCTTCCGCTGCTCCTCCTGGCCCAGCACCTGGCGCGGGTCCGGGAACATCCGCTGCAGCTTCTCGCGGATCTCGCGCACCTTCGGCACCGCGTCCATGGCGTGCTTGCGCGCCTCCGCCACCTGCTCCGGCTCGCGGCCGGTGAGCGGCGCCCCGCGATCGCCCAGCGCCGCGTCCTCGTCCAGCTCCATGGCGAGCCGCTCCACCGACGGCTGCGCGCGGGTCACCGCCTCGGCCGCGCCCTCCAGCTCGCGCATCCCGAGCGCGCGCTCCAGGTCCTTCAGCGCCTCGCGCGACAGCTCGAACTCCGGCTCCGCCCGCATGGTGACGCCCGGCTCGGCGCGGTCGAGGTCCTGCCGCGCCTTGCCGGCCAGCTCGGCGAGCCGCTTCAGGTCGCCCTCGGCGCCCTTCATGCGGTCGGCGATCTTCTGCCGGTAGCGCCGGCGCACCTGGTCGGTCTCCTCGGCGGTGCGCCGCTGCTCCGACTGCACCTGCTCGAGCTGCTCCTTGAACGCGAGCATCTCCTTCATGAGCTGCTGCGCCTTCTCGTCCGGGCGGCCCGCGGTGCGCTCGAGGCCCGCCAGCATCTGGTCCATGGCGCCCGCCATCTGGTCGAGCGCCTTCATGGCGCCCTCGACGTCGCCCTGGGCGAGCTTCTTCTCCACCTCGTCGAGCCCGCCCACCAGGTCCTGCGACTTCGCCAGCTCCGCGAGCGCCTCCTCGTTCATGTGCTCGTCGTTGAAGCCCTTCGACAGCTCGGCCATGCGCGCGAGCAGGTCCTTCACCCGGTCCTTCATGCGCGAGATCTGGGCGAGGACCTCCTTCTTCGCCGCCTCGCTGGGCGAGGCCCGGTACTTCTCGAGCAGGCCGGCGAGGTCGCGGCGGCGCTGCGCGAGGTCCTTCGCGAGGCGCACCAGGTCCTGGGCGCGCTGCTTGTCGAGGAGCTGCTCGAGGTACAGGACGCCCTTCTCCATCGTGGCGTCGAGCGCCGCGTCGGCGGAGGTCATGTTCCGCACCAGCGACGCGTCCGGCCTCACCCGCACCCGGATCGCCTGGAGGATGGCGGCCCGCAGGGCGGCGACGCGCTGCTCGGCCACGCGCACGTTGCCGGACACGTTCTGCAGCGCGGCCGCGACCTCGCGGGCGCCGGCGGGATCGCGGCGCAGGTCGCGGGCGGCGTCGCGCAGGGTCTCGGTGAGGCGCCGCGTCCGCGCGTCGAGCTGCTGGGCCACCGGCAGCCGCTCCGCCGTCGCGAGCGGGCCCTCGGCCAGCGTCTCCAGCCGATCGCCGAGCAGCGCCACCAGCTCCTCGAACGCCTGGCGCGCGCGCTCCAGCACCGCGCGGCGGTGCTCGGCCTCGGAGTAGACCTTCACGACCTGGTGCTCGGAGGCGGCGGTCTTCGGCCCCGAGACCGTGTCGCCGTCCGCCGCCTCGATCCAGTACTCGAGCGCCTCGCCCTCGGCGAGCCGCTCCGGGGCGAGCGCGAGCTGCTGCGTGCCGCCGTCGCGGCGCAGCCCGTCGCCCTTGCGCAGCACGCGGCGCTGCGGCTCGCCCGCCGGCGGCTTCACCAGGAGCGTCACCTCGGACAGGCCCACGTCGTCCTCGGCCTGCCACTCGATCGCCACCACCGCGTTCGCGTCCACCTCCAGCTCGCGCTCCGGCGCGGTGATGCGCACCTGCGGCGGCAGGTCCACCTCCACGGCGATGGGGATGGGCGGGCCCTCGGCCACCAGCCGGCCCTTCGCGTCGAGGTAGCGGAAGCGGTAGCTCCCGCCCTGATCGACCACGAAGCGGCCGGAGAGGTCGCGGCCGCCGGCGACGGCGAGGGCGCGGCGCTTCACGACGGGTGAGTCCGGGGCGGGCTGGGCCTGCGCCGGCGGCGGCGCCTGCGCCGGAGCCTCGGAGGATCCGGTCCCCTCGGCGGCGGCCGCGCCCGCGGGCGGGCTCGCCGGCACGAGGCCCTCCTGCTCGATCACGATCTCCGCCGCGACCACCGGCCGGTCGGCCCGGGTCTTCAGCTCCACCTCGGTGCCGCGCGGCGCGCGCACCTCGCCGCCAGTGCCCGACAGCGTGCGCGGATCGCGCTTCATGTAGGCCGGGTAGCGGTAGGTCAGCTCGATGTCGCCGGTGATCGGGTCCGCCTGCACCGCCGGCGCGCCGGGCGGATCGCCCCCGATCACGCGCCCGTAGGCGGCGCGGAACCCGGGCCCCAGGCCGGCGAGCCCCAGCAGGTGGAGCCCCAGCGCGGCCACGAGCGTCCACCCGGCCTGCCGGGCGGCGCGGTCCGGGATGGCCCGGGCGAGGTCGAGCCCGCGGGCCCGCTCGGCGGTGCGGTCGAGGTGCGCGTCGAGCAGCTCGACCGACAGCTCGCCGGACGCGGCCAGCAGCGGGCGGGCGCGGGCCAGCTCCACCGAGGAGAGGAGCGCGGAGCGGAGCGCCGGCTCGCCGGCCGCCACGGTGCGAGCCGCCGCCTCGTCGTCGCGGGCCCCGCGGAGGAGGGCCCAGGCCGCGGCGACCGCGGCCCCGAGCACGGCCAGCGCGGCCCCGCCGAGCGCCACCAGGCGGAAGCCGGTCCGGGCGCCCGCGGAGAGGGCGATCGCGCCGGCGAGCAGGCACAGCAGCGCCGCGGCGCCGCCCCCGGCCGCCGCCGTGAGGAGGACGACCCGGACCTGCCGCCGTCGCGCCCCCTGGAGGACGCGGGCGATATCTGCGTAGGCGCCGGCCATGTGCCCCTGTCGAACCGTGGTAGCCACCGCACATTCCGGCGGTTCCCGGAAGGATAACGCGGGGGAACGCGCCCGGTGAGCCGATCCGCTCCGCCCGGGCGGCGGATCGGCGCGGGGTCGTCCGCGTCGAGACCCTCCCCCGGCGGCGCACGTGCTAGCCTGCCGCACCGTCCCGTGAATTTCCCACCCGGACGCCCCGTCCCTCCGATGGAAGCCGACGACCACGCGCTGGTCACGAGAGCCAAGGCCGGTGACGCCAACGCGTTCCGCGCGCTCGTCGTCCGCTACCAGAGGAAGGTCTACGCCGTGGCGCTGGGCATCGTGAAAGATCCGGACCTGGCCTGGGACGTCGCCCAGGAAGCCTTCGTCCGCGTCCACGGCCACCTCGGCGACTTCAAGGGCGATTCGGCCTTCTCGACCTGGGTGTTCCGCATCACCACCCACCTGTCCATCGACGCGGTGAGGCGGGAGCGGCACGCGCAGCGGCAGGACGTGGACGACGTGCAGGAGACGGATCTGGAGGAGGGCGGCGAGGGCATCCTCTCGACCGCGCTCGGGAACGACCCGCGGCAGAACGCGCTCCGGCGCGAGCTGGCCGGCAAGATCCAGGACGCGCTGGCGACGCTCCCGGAGAAGCACCGCACGATCCTGGTACTG
Source organism: Anaeromyxobacter sp. K (assembly GCF_000020805.1). Lineage (NCBI taxonomy): Bacteria > Pseudomonadati > Myxococcota > Myxococcia > Myxococcales > Anaeromyxobacteraceae > Anaeromyxobacter > Anaeromyxobacter sp. K. Next base: position 4,957,594 of record NC_011145.1, read on the forward strand.
CGCGAGGTCGAGGGTCTGTCGTACGAAGAGCTGGCGGAGCGGCTCGGGATCCACAAGGGCACGGTCATGAGCCGGCTGTTCCACGCGCGGAAGAAGATGCAGGCCGCGCTCCGCGAGTACGCGGGGATCGCGGCGGCGGACGGGGCCGAGGGCGGAGAGGACGGGCAGGGCGATGCGTAGGGCCACGAGCGATTGCGTCCGGTTCGCGCCGATGATCGGCGCCCGCGAGGGCGAGCTCTCCACCGAGGAGGCGCGCGCGCTCGCGGCGCACCTCGAGGCCTGCGACGCCTGCGGGGCCCGCGCGCTCGACCTCGCCGCCACCGAGGGGCTGGTCTCCGAGGCGCTGCTCGCCCGCGCCGCCGAGCGCGACTTCGCGCCGTTCGTGGATCAGGTGATGGCGCGCATCGGCCACGAGGCGCCCGCCCCCCGCGGCGTCCTGTCCTGGCTGCGGCGGCACTGGCGCGGCACCGCCGCGGCGCTGACCCCGGCGGTGGCGGCCGTGGCCGTGTTCCTGTACGTTCGCTGGGAAGGCAGCCAGCCGGGCGAGATGGCGCTCCTCGAGTTCTCCAGCGAGGGCAACATCTCGACCGTCATCCAGACGTCCGACGGCCCGGTGGTGCTGCTCGACGACGACGACGAGGGATCCGGCTCCTGAGCCGCCCGGAGAGGTCATGACCCGCCGCTCGTTCCTCCTCGCCCTGCTCGCCCTGGTCACCCTCGCCCCCGCCGTCTCCCGGGCCGACGTGCCCGTGCACGTCCGGCTCATCAAGGGCTCGCGCAAGGGCCCGCCGCACATCGACCCGCGCCTCGCGAACCTGAAGCGGCAGCTCTCGCCGCTCGCGTACGTGCGCTGGGAGCAGACCTCCGAGCAGGAGGTCTCGCTCACCCGCGGCAAGACCGAGTTCGTGAGCCTGCCCGACGGCGATCACGTGGGCGTCACGCTGCAGGAGCAGCGCGGCAACACCGTGACCCTCGAGGTCGCGCTCGCCTCGCGCAACACGCAGTCCCGCCTCACCGTCGAGCGCGGCCAGCGCATCGTGCACCAGGTGACCGGCGAGCGCAGCGGCGCCGCGTTCTTCCTGACCGTGATCGCGGGGCCGTAGCCCCTACTTGTACGAATACTGATAGTGATACGCGCTGCGCCGGCCCAGGCCGCGGTCGAGGCGCACGTCGTTCATCACGATGCCGTGGACGCGGGCGCCGGCGCGGGTGAGCTGGCGCAGGCCGGCCTGGATCTCGCGGATCGGGTGCTTGCCCGCCTTCACCACGAACAGGTTCACGCCCGCCTGGCGCGCGATGAGCGCGCCGTCGGCCACGGCGAGGATGGGCGGGGTGTCCACCACCACGAGGTCCCACTTCGCCGACAGGTCGGCCAGCAGCCGCTGGAAGCGGTCCGAGCCGAGCAGCTCCGCCGGGTTGGGCGGGATGGTGCCGGTGGTGAGGAGCTGGATGTTCTCGTGCTCGGTCGTGCGGAGGGCGCTCGCGAGCGTCTGCGCGCCGCTCAGGACGTCGGTGAGCCCCGGCGCGCGCTCGCCGCCCAGGAAGCGGTGCAGGTGGCCGCGGCGGAGGTCGGCGTCCACCACCACCACGCGCTTGCCGGCCTCGGCCAGCAGGACCGCGAGGTTCGCGGTGACGAACGACTTGCCGATGCCCGGCGCCGGGCCGCCCACGGTGACGACGTTGGAGCTGGCCTCGAGCAGCGCGAACTGCACGCTGGTGCGGAGGCTGCGGAGCGCCTCGACCGCGAGATCGTTCGGATCGGTGCGGGCGAGCACCGGGTGCTTGCCGGCGTGCCCCGCCGCGCGGGTGGCGATGCCCTCCGCGTCGCTGTGCGGCACCGAGGCGTGGACACCCACCCCGGTGGCCCGCTCCAGCGCGTCCGGATCCTCGACGCCCTGGTCGAGCGCCTTGCGGACGAACGCGAGCGCCACCCCGCCGGCCAGGCCGAGGAGCAGCGCCAGCGCCACCACCGCGCCGCGCTTCGGCGCGACCGGCTTCAGGGGCACGAGCGCGGCGTCGAGGATGCGCACGTTGCCGACCGTGCCCTCCTTCACGACCTTCAGCTCCTGCGCCTTGTTGAGGAGCGTGAGGTAGAGCTCGTTCGCGACCTTCACGTCGCGCAGGCGGCGGGCCGACTCCAGCTCCGCCTCCGGCAGCTTGCGCATGCGCGCCTCGAGGTTCCGGCGCTCCTCGTCGAGGCGGCCCATCTTCTGGCGGGCCGCGATGAGGAGCGGGTGATCCTCGGTGAAGCGCTGGCGCAGGGCGGCGATCTCGAGCTGCAGCTCGGAGGCGGCCTTCTCGATGTCCACCGCGCGGGTGAGCGCGGCCTGCGTCTCCATGGAGACGTCCACGCTGCCCTTCGCCGAGCGGTAGGTCTCGAGGTCGCGCTCGGCCACGTCGAGCTTGCCGCGCAGCTCGGGGAGCTGCGTCTCCAGGAACTCGAGCGTCTTCTCGGCCTCGGCGCTCTTGCGCTCCACGTTCTGGCGCAGGTAGGCGCTCGAGAGCGCGTCGAGGATGGCCGCGGCGCGGGCCGGGTCCTCGTCCTCCAGCGCGAGCTGGATGACGCCGGTCTTCTTGCCCTTCTCCGAGATGCGCAGGCCGTCCTGCAGGTCGGCGATGGCCGCGTCGCGCGGCTGGTGCGACACCCGGAACTGCGTGCCCGGGCGCGCCACCAGCTCCGCCACGAACAGCTCGGTGCGCCGCCCCGAGGCGGCCGCGCCCACCGCGCCCTCGACCAGCAGCTCGCCGTCCGGATCGAGGAGCGCGAAGCGCCCGCCCTCGCGGGCCTCCAGCGTGAGCGGCTCGCCCTCCAGCTCCTCCGGCACCGCCAGCCGGCCCAGGGTGAGCTTCTCGCCGCCCCAGCCGTAGCGCCCGAACCCCGGCATCGCCGAGGCCGGCGCGTCGTCCTTGTGGCGGCGCGCCAGGAAGCGTCCCACCACCGGGAAGCGGCGCGGCTCGGCCGAGATCTCGAGCTTCAGCGCGTCCACCACCGACCCGACCAGCGAGCGCGAGCGGAGGATCTCCATCTCGGTCTCGGCCGGCGAGGCCTCGCTGAAGAGCGCCGAGAGATCGCCCAGCGCGCCGGTGCCGCCCTTCTTGTCCTCCACCTGCACGAGCGCGTCGGAGCGGTACACCGGCGTGGCGAGGAGCGCGTAGGCGACGCCGCACGCGAGCGCGACCGCCGCCGCGCCGGCGATGAGCCAGCGCCCCTGCACCAGCACGTCGAGGTACTCGGCGAGGCTGACCTCGTCGCCGTCGGCGTCGCCGGCGTAGGCCGGCTCGGGCGGTGGCGCGGGGCGCTTGTCGGGGACCATCTCCAGGGCCGGGCCTCCGGGCTTCGGGGTCATCAGTACACTCCGGTCCGGTTGCCGACGTCCACCGTCTGCCAGATGCCCTGCACCGTGGGGAGGATCTGCGTCATGACGCGGTTCCAGTCGGTGAGCTTGTACTGCGAGACGAAGACCACGTCGTACGGCTCGAGCTGGAACTGCACCGCGAGCAGGAGCGCGTCCGCGCTGGAGGCGTCGAGCTTGAAGACGCGCGGCGCCTCGTAGCGGCCGCGGAGCACGTAGACCTCGCCCGGGTTCGAGGTGAGCGGGTCGAAGCCCTCGGAGTCGCCGATCGCCTCGGCGAGGCTCATGCGCCCCTTCGCCATCAGCTTGGAGGAGGGCTTCCGCACCTCGCCCAGCACGAAGACCTTGTTCTGCTCGCGGCTCGGCACGTTCAGGATGTCGCCGTCCTGCAGCAGCCAGTTCTGCGTGACGTCGCCCTCCTCGTAGAGCGCCTGGAGGTCGAGGGCGTAGGTCTTGCCGGCGCGGGTGAGCGTCACCGAGCGCGTCCAGGCGTTCTGGGTGAGCCCCTTCGCCGAGGCGATGGCGTCCTGCACGCGCACCGGCACGTCGGTGACGGGCAGGGTGGAGGGCTGCACCACCTCGCCGGTGACCTGGAAGCGCTTGCCGCGGAACGCCGCCACGCGCACGTCGAGCTGCGGGTTCGCCACGTACTTGCGGAGCCGCTCGGTGAGGAGCGCCCGGATCTCCGGCAGCGTCTTCCCCGCCACCTCGACCACCCCGACGTGCGGGTAGAACATGGTGCCGTCGGCGTTCACCGGGTTGCCGGTCTGCTCCGGCGGGCGGTACTCGCCGGCCGGGATGGTCAGCTCCGGGTGATCCCAGACGATGATGGAGAGGACGTCGTAGGGGGCCACCCGGTACTGGTAGCCCGCGAGCGTCTCGGCGAGCGGATCCGCGGAGCGGGCGCCGGCCGCGCGGGCGCGCGCCCCCGCCTGCTCCACCAGCAAGGCCGGCGTGATGGGCAGCACCTTCACGTCGGCGCCCTTCTCGCCGCGCCCCTCCAGCGCCGACTCCCTCATGTGCAGGCCCGGGGAGATGTGCGAGCAGCCGGACAGCGCGACCGCGATCAGCAGGACGCTGCGTCTCACGAGACCTTCCACACCTTCTCCTCGAAGTCGTCGAGCCCGCGCTCGATGAGCGCGAGCGCGCGCTCGAACGCCGGACGGCCCTGGCGGTAGGGATCCGGCACGTCGAACGCGCCGAAGCGGCCCAGGCGCTGGACCCGCCCGCGCGCGCCCGGGGCGATGGCCTCCACCTCGCGCTTGTGGCCTTCCTCCATCACGAGCACGAGGTCGAAGCCCGAGATGAGCGCCGGGGTGAGCTGCCGGGCCCGGTGCGTCGAGAGGTCGATCCCGCGCGCCGACAGCAGCTCGCGCGCCGCCTCGTCGGCCGGGCGCCCGACCAGCGCCGCCACCCCCGCGGACTCGACGCGCGCGCCGGTCCGCCCCTCGAACCGGGTGCGCAGGAGCGCCTCGGCCATCGGGCTGCGGCAGATGTTGCCGACGCAAACCATGAGTACGCGGTCGAGCATGGGGCAAGTCGCTGGAAGGCGAAGTGAATACCGCGATCCGCCCCGGCCCGTCGAGGGCGCGTGCGCCCCACACGTGCGAGGGGAGCCGCTCGGACGGTGAGTCCTGGTGCCTTTGGTGGAGGCGCGCTACGCGGTGGCGGCCCGCGGCGCGATCGGGCGGTCGGACGAGGACGCCGCCGCGGCGGGGCGGTCGGCGGGCGCGGGCACCGCCGCGACCGGCTGCTTGAACTCGGGGACCATCTCGGCGAAGCGCTTGCGTACCTCGCCCGGGTGATCCACCGACGCGGCGAGGTCGTGGAGCTGGCGCTGGATCTGCTCCCACGCGTGCGGGCGGAAGCGGCCCACGAAGATCTTCGGGTGACCGGTCTTGTCGGCGCTCTCGGAGTCCACCGACAGCTCCTCGAACAGCTTCTCGCCCGGCCGCACGCCGCTGAAGACGATCTCGATGTCCTCGCCCGGGGTGAGGCCGGAGAGCGTGATGAGCTCGCGCGCCAGGTCCGCGATCTTCACCGGCTCGCCCATGTCGAGGATGAAGATCTCGCCCCCGTTGCCCATGGTCCCGGCCTCCAGCACGAGCTGGCTCGCCTCCGGGATGGTCATGAAGTAGCGGGTCATCTCCGGGTGCGTGACCGTGACCGGGCCGCCGGCGGCGATCTGCTCCTTGAAGATGGGCACCACGCTGCCCGCCGAGCCGAGCACGTTCCCGAAGCGGACCGTGACGAAGCGGGTCTTCGAGCGCTGCGAGAGCGCCTGGACGTAGATCTCCGCCACGCGCTTGGAGGCGCCCATCACCGAGGTCGGGTTCACCGCCTTGTCGGTGGAGATCATCACGAACCGCTCCACGCCGTAGCGGTCCGCCATGTCGGCGAGCGTCTTCGTCCCGAAGACGTTGTTCTTCACCGCCTCGCCCGGGTTCCACTCCATCATCGGCACGTGCTTGTGCGCGGCGGCGTGGAAGACGATGGCCGGCCGGCGGCGCTCGAACACCGCGGCCATGCGCTGCGCGTCGCTCACGTCGCCGATGCAGGGCACCAGCTCGAGCTTCGGGAAGCGCGCCAGCAGCTCGCGGTGGATGTGGAACAGGTTGTTCTCGGCGCGCTCCACCAGCACCAGCGCGGACGGGCCGAACCGGCACACCTGGCGGCAGATCTCCGAGCCGATGGAGCCGCCCGCGCCCGACACCAGCACCACCCGGCCCGCGATGGTCGCGGAGATGGACACCATGTCGAGCTTCACCGGATCCCGACCGAGCAGGTCCTCGATGTCGACGTCGCGGAGCTGGCTCACCGCGACCCTGCCGTCGATGAGCTGATCCACGCCCGGCATGGTCTTGAAGCGGACGCTGGCCTGCTTGCAGAGGTCCACGATGCGGCGCATCTGCGCCCCGCTCGCGGACGGCACCGCGATGATGGCCTCGTCCACGCGCAGCTCGCGGGCGACGCTCGGGATCTCGTCGATGGTGCCCACCACCCGGATGCCGTGGATCTGCTCGCCGCGCTTCGCGCGGTCGTCGTCCACGAGGCCCACCGGCTCGTAGCGGGCCGCGTGACGCTTCTGGATCTCGCGGAGCAGCATCTCGCCCGCATCGCCCGCGCCGATGACGAGCACGCGCATGCGGCTCAGCCCCGGCTCGGCGACGACGAAGCGCCGGGCGTAGAGGAACCGCGCCAGGAACCGGACGCCGCCGATGACGATGACCGCGGTGAGCCACTCGATCGCGACCACCGAACGCGAGAAGCCGCGGATCCCGAAGTGGAGGAAGAGCAGGTACGCCGCGCTCGAGAGGCTGGTCCACTGGACGATGCCGACGAGGTCGCGCGCGCCGGTGTAACGCCAGAGCCCGCGGAACAGGCCGCCGAAGTAGAACGCGGCGAGCCGGAAGATGAGCAGGAACGGCAGCGAGATGGCGAGGATCTGCGCGTGCTCCGGCTTGATCCTGAAGTCGAAGCGCAGCGCGTACGCGCCCAGCAGCGACGCCGTCCACAGCGCGACGTGGACGCAGATCATGACCGTGCGACGTACGCCGACGTCCGCGGCGACCGGCAACCCCCGAAGTTTCACGATGATGTCCAAGTACCAGATTGCCCGTCTGCGTACCATACCCGGGGTGCAGGACACGCCCCGTCCCGGGGGTTCGTGTGAAGCGGAACGCCATCGGGAGCGCTTGTGACTGAATCGGGCTTACGAACGCCTCGCAGGGCGCGAAGCCCCGCGAGGCGCACGGCACTGTCGCAGATCAATTGCGAACGGAGCGTACGAGATTCACGATGCGATTGAGGTTTCGCGCACCCGGCGCATCGTGAAGCCGCACGCAGAGCCGAACGTGCTCGCCTTTCAGCCAACGGGCCCGCGCGTCGTGCAGCGCGAACGTGCGGCTACGGGCCCCGCACGTCGGTGATCACGCGGGCTCCGGGAGCGATCACGGCGGCTGGTCCCACGCGTGCGCGGACCACCACCGCACCCGGGCCGACCACCGCCCCCGCGCCGATCCGGGTCGCACCCGAAAGCGTGGCGCTGGAGGAGAGGTGTGCGAACGTCTCAAGCACACAATCGTGCTCCACGACGGCCGCGGTGTTCACGATGGCGCCTGCCTCCACGACCGCGTCCGCGTTGACGACGGCGCGCGCGAGGACCACCGCGCCCTCGCAGACTTGAGCGGAGCGCGCCACCGTGGCCGCGGGATGAACGATCGTCGCGATCTGGAACCCGGCCGACACGAGGCGGTCGCGCGCGTGTTGCCGGCGCACGTTGTCCCCGATCGCAAGCGCCACGGGCGCCCCAGCGAACTCGGCACGGCGCTCCATCACCTCGGCCCAGGTCAGGACCGGTGCGCCCATCACTGATTGCCCGGGCGTCGCGCCATCGTCGATAAAGGCGACGAGCTGCAGCCCCGCGCAGAGTCCGGCGTCCGCCACCACCCGTCCATGGCCGCCAGCGCCCATCACGAGGAACGCCGGCTTTTTGCAGACGACCCCGTCCTCTTGCCGATTCGTGACCATGCGGCGTCGCCCCCGCTCACCTTTCGCCCGCATCAAAAGGATCGTAGAACTCCCCACGTCGTACTCGTGACAGCACTAGGCAAGCGTCTGGCTCTTCGCGGTCTGCCCGGGCGCCCCTGGGCTCATACAGACGCACGGCCGCAGCGATCCTGTCGCCGATCACGCCCCCAGGCCGTTGGTGCTGGCAAGCGCCGGGGGGGGCTGGACCAACAGCGCTCCGCGAGTACTATCGCCCCTCGCTCGCGCCCGGCAGTCGCACGTGGTCGAGCCACGTATGCCGAGACTCCTCATCGCCACGACCATCGCGCGCACGATCGACGCGTTCCTCGTTCCCTACGCCGAGCACTTCCGCGCTCTGGGTTGGGAGGTCGACGCGCTTGCCGGTGACGAGTTCGGGCCTTCCCTCGCACGGCATTTCACGCAGGTACACGCCGCTCCGTGGTCGAGAAACCCGTTCTCGCCGGTGAATCTGAGCGCGCCCCGGGTTCTCCGCCGACTCCAGCAGCAGCGCGGCTACGACATCGTTCACGTACACACGCCGGTCGCCGCGCTCGTCACGCGTTTCGCGCTCCGTTCAATGCGCCAGGTCGGTGCGCCGCGGGTCGTGTACACCGCACACGGGTTCCACTTTCACTCCAGGGGGCGCCACCCGACCAACGCGGCATTTCGCGTGCTCGAGCGGATCGGCGGCCGCTGGACCGACGCGCTCATCGTTATCAACGAGGAGGATGAGAGAGCCGCTATCAATCACTCCATCGTGGCACCCGATGCGCTCGTTCGCATGCCCGGAATCGGCGTCGACATCGAGGGCTGTCGGGCTCGGCGTGCCGACCCCGAGGTGATCCAGAAGGTCCGCGACGAGCTCGCCATCGAGCGTGGCGCTCCATATTTCCTGGTCGTCGCCGAGTTCACGAGGAACAAGCGACACGCCAACGTCGTTCGGGCGTTGGCGGGGCTTCGTGCATCGGGGCGGGAGGCGCACCTCGTGTTCGCCGGGTTCGGCGCAGAGGAAAGCCGCGTGCGGCAGCTCGCGGGCTCCCTGTCTCTCTCGAATCGAGTTCACTTTCTCGGCTATCGCCGAGATGTTCCCGCGCTGATGACGGGCGCGAGTGCTCTGGTCCTGGCATCCGTGCGCGAGGGTCTGCCTCGCTGCGTCCTCGAGGCGATGGCGATCGGCACGCCGGTCATCGGAACGCGCGCGCGTGGCACGACTGAGCTGCTGGGGGACGACTGCGGCTTCCTCGTTGCCATCGACGATGTGGGGTCATTGGCGTCGGCCATGGCGGGCGTCGTGGACGATCCCGAGCGCGCGCTCGCTCGAGCGCGCAGAGCGGCGGATCGGGTTCGTGAATACGGCCTCGGCGAGGTCCTGCGCCTTCACGAGGAGCTGTACGGGCGCCTTCTCGGGAACACCGCCATCGCGGCCGAGGCACGCACGGGACGGCGGGCGAGCGCATGATGAGCATCTCCGAGCCAGTCGGTGCGGTCGACGCTCCGCACCGCGTCTTGCTGACGGGGGCCTCCGGTGCTCTGGGCCGAGCCCTGACCACGGAGTTGCTCGTGGCGGGCGTTTGCGTGACGGGGCTCGTCCGAGCGAAGTCTTCACCGGCACCTTTCTCCGCGACGCGACTGCGCGTGGCGGATCTGCGGGAGGCGGACTGGCCCGCCCTCGTCGCCGGGGAGAGCGTTGCGTTTCACCTCGCTGCGTACGTCCACAGGGGCGTCTCGAGCGAACGAGACCTTCGCGAGCTTCACGAGGTAAACGTCGACGCCACCGCGCGGCTCGCGCGCGCGTGCAGGGCTGCCGGAGTGAAGCTGGTCTTTGCGAGCAGCGTCGCCGTGTACGATGGCGGCGAAGGAACTGCGACCGACGACACCGCTCCTGCCCCACGCACGCCTTACGGTCAAACCAAGCTCGCCGCCGAGGAGGCGATCCGGTCCGAGGGCGAACGGGGGCTCCGGTACACGATCCTGCGCTTCCCGCTGCTGTACGGGCCCCACGGCCGCGGCAACATGGAGCGAATGCTTCGGGCCATCGGGCGGAGGCGGTACGTCCCGATTGGCGATCCGGACACACCGAAGGCGTGCCTGCACTTTGCCGACGCTGCGCGGGCGCTCCGGGCGGCGGCGGAACGACCAACCGCCGACGGAACGTATGTCGTTGCGCCCCATGCGATTGGAACCCTCGGCGAGATTCACGCGGCTGCATTCGAGGCCATGGGCTGCTGGAGGCCGCCGCACGTGCCGCTCCGGGCCGCTCGGCTCGCGGCGTTCACGGGAGACATCCTCCTTCGTCTGGGAGGCCGGGGAGCGAGCCTTCTGAAGTCCGTCGATACGCTCACGAAACCGTCCCGTTTCGATGGAACTCGTTTCGCGCTCGCATCCGGCTTTCGCGATCGAGTCTCGCTTCACGAAGGAATGCGCCTCACCGCTCGGTGGATGCGCGAGGCCACCCGATGACCCCCTACCTCGGCGCATCGCTCGCCGCTGCCGCCTTCGCCTCCTCCGCAATCTTGACGTGGGCCGTTCGCGAACTCGCGCTTCGCACGAATCGCCTCGACGTTCCCAATGCGCGGAGCGCGCACGCTCGCCCGACACCGCGGCTGGGTGGGGTCGCCCTCATGTCCACGTTTCTGGTCGTCGCGACGGTGGCCTGCGCGGCCTCGGCGGACTGGAGCGCTGCGCCCGTGCTGGGCGCGACGGCCCTCATCTCCGCGATCGGTCTCGTGGACGACCTGCACCCGCTCGCCGCACGAACACGGCTGCTCATCCAGGCCATAGCGGCGGTGTTCGTCCTGTGGGCCAGGCAGGACGCGATCGGGCCCGCGCTCGCGTTCGCCGCGGACTGGCCGCGCTGGATCACACTTCCGATCGCAACGTTGTGGATCGTCTGGATGACGAACCTCTTCAACTTCATGGACGGCATCGACGGGCTCGCAGGCGGTCAGGCGGTCATCGGCGGCGCCGCCCTCGCAGCGGTTGCCTACTCGGCCGGCCAACCGATCGTTGCCACGCTCGCGCTGGTAGCCGCGGCTGCCAGCCTGGGCTTCCTTCGGTTCAACTACCCACCGGCCTCGATTTTCATGGGAGATGCGGGGTCCACAGCGCTCGGCTTCTTCTTCGCGACCCTTCCGTTCGCGGCAGGCGAAGCTGCGATCAGCGTTGACCTCGTTGCAATGGCATTCTCGATGTTCATTCTGGATGCGACCACGACTCTCATCCGGCGCCTTCTTCGTGGTGAGCGCGTCGCCGAGGCCCATCGAACGCACCTGTATCAGCGACCGCTCGATTTCGGCGTTCCGCACATCGCCATCACGCGATGCGCTTACGTTGCGTTCTTTGCTGTCGCCGGGCTGACCGTCTTCGCCGCTTCGGCCCAACCTACTCAACGACTGGCGTTTGCCCTCGCCGCAGTCCTTCTCTTCTATGCATTGGTCGTTTCGGCTCGGCGCGTCGCGCACGGGCATAACGTCGCGCTCGCGCGGAAGGCGTCCCGATGAACCCCGCGATCACGCCCGAGCCGCAGCGCGTGTCGGCGTCGAGGCTCGGCGACCCCGTACCCGCTGGGCAACCTTCACGGCGACCGCGCGACGCGTGTCATTCCCGAGGCGGCGCGGCTGTTTTGGTGTTGTCATTGGGCCGTAACGGCGGATGCGTACGTTATGCCTCTGCAATCCTGGACGAATGGCACGGCCCTCGTACGCACAATGTCGTCTCGTCGTTCACGACCGAGCAGCCGCCGCGTCGCGTTCATCAGAAGCTCGCAACTTATCGGTCCGTACCTGAGTTCGTGCTTCGAACGCTGTTCGCCTATCCGTGGTTTGTGGCACGCGTTTTCTGGGGCCTCATTCGCGGGCGGTACGCAGCGCTCTACTTGCCATACTCGCATCACTGGGAAACCCTCATCATCTTGCTGTTCCGAGCTTTCGGAAAGCGGGTCGTCTACACGGTTCACGACGGCATCGAGCACGCGGGCGAGAAGACGACCGTCGGCGCGATACTCTGGAAGATCGGGATGCGCTCTGCGACGGACCTAATCTTCCTCACCCAGCACGTTGCAACTGAAGTGACCGGCAGGCTCACTCTCTTGGGCCGAGTGCATGTCATTCCTCACGGTGTGTTCCGCCTGCCAGGCGTCGTCACGACTCGTCACCATTCGAATAGGCCGAACATTCTTTTTCTCGGTCGCATCTCCCGATACAAGGGAGTCGAGCTGCTGTGCGAGGCGGTTCGCGGGCTGAATCGGGAAGAGTTCGGTCGCTTGGTGGTCGCTGGATCCCCCAGCTACGATCTTGCTGTAGCGCCTTTTGATGGGCTAACGATCGAGCGCCGCTGGCTCAGCGAAACCGACATCATTCAGCACCTCAACGACGCGCACATCCTTGTGCTTCCGTATGTAGAGGCGACGCAGTCCGGAGTCGTTGCGCACGCGATTGACGCCTGCCTGCCGGTCGTCGCCACCCGGGTCGGCGGCCTGCCAGAACAGTTCGAGGACGGAGAAGCGGTGTTCGTTGATCCGGATCCCGGGTCGATCCGCGAGGGTCTTCGGCGGCTCTGCCGTGATCCTGAACTCTATTCCTCCATCCAGACGCGCCTCGAGCACAAGAGGGCCGCGGCATCTTGGGCGACGATCGCTGAACAGGTCGCCGCTGTCGTGATTCACCGTGCGCCCGCGGACTGCAACCACGTCTGACATTCCCGGTGCTGTCGGGGCGCCGCATTGAGTTACCGATAAGGACTGAACGTGAACGTCAGCCTCACGTTGTCATTCGAGCAGCGGTTCGACCGCTCGCCTGATGGGTCGATCTGGGCCGCCGGAGGATTCAACGCAAGCTTCTGGGATGCCTACCTCGAGGTCTTCGACTCCGTTCGCGTCATGGCTCGCGTACGCGCGGTGGCGCGGCAGCCGGACCGGAGCGCTCGCGCTGACCGAGACGGGGTGACCTTTGCTCCGCTGCCGTACTATGTGGGCCCCGCTCAGCACGTTCTCCGAGCTCCGTCGATATTCTCGGTGGCGGGTGACCTCGCCTCCACCGGCGAAGCCTTCATGCTTCGCGGGCCTTCCATTCTCGCCAGCTACCTGGGCGTGCATCTGTCTCGCCGTCGCCGTCCGTACGGCATCGAGGTCGTCGGCGACCCATATGACGTGTTCGCTCCGGGCGCGGTGGACCACCCGCTGCGCCCCGTGTTCCGATGGCTGACCACCAGCCGGTTGCGGCACGAGTGCGCCCATGCGTGCGCGGCCTCCTACGTTACGGAAGCAGCGCTCCAACAACGATATCCATGCCTGGGACCGAGTTTCGCGATCTCCTCGATCCGCCTCCTGCCGGAGGCCATCGTCGATACGCCACGCGTGTATACGCGCCCCGCCCGGCGGATCGTCTTTGTCGGCAGTCTCGAGCAGCTCTACAAGGGCCCGGATGTACTCTTGGGTGCCGCGGCCCAGTTGGTCGCTAGCGGTCGCGAACTAGCGGTAACGATCGTCGGAGACGGGCGGCGCCGCGCGGAACTCGAGGACAGCGCCGCCGCACGGGCGCTCGGAGATCGTATCCACTTTGCTGGCTGGTTGCCTGGTGGCCAGGCGATTCGGCGGGAACTTGACCGTGCTGACCTCTTCGTGCTGCCGTCTCGGACCGAGGGGCTTCCGCGCGCCATGGTGGAAGCGATGGCGCGCGGCTTGCCGTGCATAGGTTCCACCGCCGGCGGTATTCCCGAGCTCCTTCCCCCTGAATGCCTTGCCAGTCCCGGCGACGCCGCATCGCTCGCGAGCGCCATCGCCCGTCTTGCCGATGACCCTGAGCGTCTCACCCTGACCTCGGCACAGAACCTCGCCCGAGCCCATCGCTTCTCGATGACGGTGCTCGCACCGCGGCGCACCGAATTCCTTCGCACGCTTCGAACGATCACCGAAGAGTTTCTCGCACTCCGGGGCCGCGCGTCGCCAACCGCCCGCACGGCGAGATAGGCACGATTCGAATGGCGACCGAGACCGGCGGCCAGGGAAGCAGCGATCCACCGAAGCGCTTTCGCCGAAACGTCGCGTGGGCGGCATTCGGGAACGCCTTCTACGCCGCGTGCCAGTGGCTGATGCTCATCGCACTGGCGCGACTCGGGACGCCCGAGACCGTGGGCAAGTTCGCCCTGGGCCTTGCCTTGACTGCTCCCATATTCTTGCTCGCCGGCCTTCAGCTTCGTGGCGTTCAGGCGACTGACTCGCGCCGCGACTTTCGGTTCGGAACATATTTCGGGACGCGAGTTGTTGCGATGGTGTTCGCTACCGCGAGTGCTGTCGGGCTGGGGCTTACCGCAGCGAAAGACCGTGAGGCATGGCTTACCGTTCTTTTTGTGGCCCTTGCGAAGGCCGTCGAAGGCCTGAGCGACGTGCACTACGGGTACCTTCAGCAGCAAGAGCGCTTGGACGTGGTCGCCAGATCGCTCATCGCACGGGGCGTCCTTGCGGTTGTGGGCGTAGTCGTGGGGCTGCTCGCCCTTGAGAGTGCTGCGTCCGCGTCCGCTGGAATGGCGCTGGCGTGGCTCTCCGTGCTTCTGGTGCACGATATTCCGAGCGTTCGGCATCTCCTGCACGGCGAATGCGAGGTGGGCGCGCCCGTCTTCGCGCGTGCGCCCATGCAGCGCCTGTTCGTGCTTGCCGCACCGCTCGGCGTTGTGCTCATGCTCGGGTCGCTTCAGACCAACATCCCGCGATTCGTCATCGAGCGCGTCCTCGGCAACAGAGACTTGGGTGTCTTTGCGGTCCTATCTTCGCTCGTAGCTGCTGGAGGCGTATTTGTTAGCGCACTCGGGCAATCGGCATCGCCTGGATTGGCCCGCCTGTTCGCGGCCGGAGATGTGGCTCGGTTCCGCCGCAATCTCGGCGCTCTGCTCCTGATCGGCGCAGTGTTGGGTGGCGGAGCTGTGGCCGTCGCGATTCTCGCCGGGGAGCCGCTGCTCCGCGTCGTGTTTGGAGCTGAGTATGCTGGGCAGCCGAACGTGTTTATCTGGCTGATGGTGGGTGGCGGCCTTGGGTATGTGGCTTCGCTCCTTGGGCACGGCATGACCGCTGCCAGGCAATTCCGGGCGCAGGTGCCGCTGTTTCTTGTTCTCATCGCGGTGCTAGGCATCCTGTGCTTGGTGCTGGTACCGCCGTTCGGGCTGCTAGGATGTGCTTGGGCGCTCGCCGTAGCTGCCACGGTTCAACTACTCGGGAGCGCGTACGTGGTGTTGCGGGCATCCAAGGAGATGCGCCCGAGCGGTTTCGAGGACGCTGCAACTGGCCCGCAGGGGACACCGTGATCGCCGCGCACGTACGGCCGCGGGCGATTTCTGATGCACGCATGACAACACTCTGGAAATCACCTTCTTGTGGGAGTTGTAAGTGACGGACATCCGTAAGCGAATCGACGATAGGTCTGCGCGCGTGGGAGTCATCGGCCAAGGCTACGTCGGCCTGCCCCTGGCGCTCGTCTTCCGGGAGGCCGGGTTTCGGGTCACCGGCTTCGACCTCGACGCCGGCAAAGTCGCTGCCCTTATGCGTGGGGAGTCCTACATCAAGCACATCGGCCCCGAGCGCGTCGCAGCCGCAGTTGCAAGCGGTTCGTTTTCGGCCACTACGAACTTCGACTTACTCCGTGAGTGCGATGCCATCTTCATCTGCGTACCGACGCCGCTCGGCGCTCACCGCGAGCCTGACAATTCCTACATTCATGCGACAGCCCGTGAGATCGCGAAGCGCCTGCGGCCAGGCCAGTTGGTCGTCCTAGAATCGACAACCTACCCCGGAACGACGGATGGCGAGGTTCAGCCGATTCTCGGGCAGACAGGCCTGCACACGCCGGATGACTACTTCCTCGCCTTTTCGCCGGAACGCGAAGACCCCGGCCGCCGTGACTTCACCACGAAGTCGATCCCGAAGGTGGTTGGCGGAGTGAACCCCGAATCCACGGAAGTGGCGGCGCTCCTCTACGGAGCGGCGCTCGACAAGGTGGTGCCGGTCGCCACATCGCGTGTCGCCGAATCAGCCAAGCTCCTGGAGAATATTTTCCGCTCGGTGAACATCGCGCTCGTCAACGAGCTCAAGGTGATCTTCGACAGGATGGACATCGATGTCTGGGAGGTGATCGAGGCGGCGAAGTCCAAGCCGTTCGGCTTCATGCCGTTCTATCCCGGGCCGGGGCTCGGAGGTCATTGCATCCCGCTCGACCCCTTCTATCTCTCCTGGAAGGCTGCCGAGTACGGGGACTGGGCCCGTTTCATCGAACTGGCCGGGGAGGTGAACACCCGGATGCCACGCCATGTGGTCAGCAAGGCCATGGCGGCGCTCAACGAGCAGGGCAAGGCGTTAAAGGGGGCTCGGGTGCTGGTACTCGGCTTGGCCTACAAGGCAAATATCGACGACGATCGGGAGTCCCCGTCGTACGAAATTCTCGAGCTCCTGAGAGACTCTGGCGCGCTGGCCGACTACTGCGACCCGCTCTTCCCGGCGGCGCGAAAGGGCCGCAAGCACGAGCTCACGCTCTCCACCGTGCCCTGCACTCCGCAGGTATTCGCAAGTTATGACGCTGTCGTGGTGTCCACCGCGCACGACGTGTTCAAGAATGCCGCGTTGTACGGGGACGTGAAGCTCGTCATCGACACGCGCAACATCATCGCACCGCTGTTTTCTGGGAAGCGGATGCCGTTCCGTCTGGTGAAGGCCTGAGATCCGATGCAAACCACCTACGATCATGTGTGTGAGGACCTTCGCGCGGCGCCACGGCGCTGGCTTGTAACAGGGGGAGCGGGCTTCATTGGCTCGCATCTCGTACAGAAGCTGCTTTCACTCCGTCAGGACGTCATCGTTCTCGATGACCTCTCGACGGGTCACCTCTCGAACCTGGATGACGCGACGAAGTCGGTGCGCGAAGACCTCCGCGGCACGTTGACATTCATCAAGGGTGATATTCGCGACCTCGCCACCTGCCTTCGCGCGTGCGCCGGCGTCGACCTGGTGCTCCATCAAGCTGCCCTAGGTTCCGTGCCACGCTCGCTCAAGGACCCGCGAACCTCGCATGATGTGAACGTCACGGGCGCGATGAACGTCTTCCTAGCGGCACGGGATTCCGGTGCACGGCGACTCGTCTACGCGAGTTCCAGTTCGGTCTATGGCGACCATCCTGCGCTTCCCAAGGTCGAGGATCAGGTCGGCAAGCAGCTTTCGCCGTATGCGGTCACGAAGTACGCGAACGAACTGTATGCGCACGTGTTCGGCCAAGCTTACGGCTTGGAGCTCATCGGGCTTCGATACTTCAACGTGTTCGGTCCGCGCCAAGATCCGAATGGTCCGTATGCAGCCGTGATGCCCCAGTGGTTCGCTGGCCTCCTCAGCGGAACGGAAGTGGTGATTAATGGCGATGGCGAGACCACTCGTGATTTCTGTTACGTGGCAAACGCAGTTCAGGCTAATCTACTTGCCGCGACGACATCGGACCGCGAGGCGGTCGGGCGCACCTACAACGTAGCCTGCGGCGCGCAGACGTCACTGAACACTCTGTTCGAACTCATCCGCACCGAAGTCGCCCGCGTTCGTCCCGAAGCCGCGAACGCGTCTCCCGCCTACAAGCCGTTCCGACCTGGCGATATCCGCCATTCGTTGGCCAACGTCGACCGCGCTCGGGCGCTGCTTGGATACGTTCCGACACATGACGTAGCGGCCGGTCTCCGCGAGGCAGCCGCGTGGTACGCATCGCTGCGGGCCTGATCATTGCGCGCTTCAGAGAACGCATCGGCCCACCCGCCGGCGAGGAGGTCCTTCTTCCCGCGCGGTTCCTCGCCCGCAGCCCATGGGGAGCCTGAGGTGGCGAACCCAGTACGCGTACTTCACGTAGTGGGCAGCATGAACCGGGGCGGCGTAGAGACCTGGCTGATGCACATCCTGCGAAACAGCGACCCTCGCAGGTTCGCATTCGACTTCCTCGTTCAGACGGACGAGCCATCCGCGTATGACGACGAGATTCTGCAACGAGGCTCGAGGATCATCAGATGTCCGCACCCGCGAAGCGCGCTGTATCCGGCTCGCCTGCTTGCGTCACTTCGACGCTTCGGGCCTTACGACGTCGTCCACAGCCACGTTCACCATTTCAGCGGCGTCGTTCTATTTGTGGCCAGGCTCTCCGGCATTCCCGTTCGTATCGCACACAGCCATAGCGCATTGACACCGTCAGCTTTGCTTAGGCGCAAGGTATACGCGCGCGTATCCAGGTGGCTCCTAAGCACATCCGCTACGCGCGGGCTTGCCGTGAGCGAACTTGCGGCCGCTTCGCTCTTCGGACCGGATTGGCGCGTTGATGACCGTTGGAGCGTCCAGCACCTCGCTATCGATCTTTTACCGTTCCGACAACAAGCCAACGATTTCGGTACTGTCCGACACGAACTCGGCATCCCAGCGAACGCGTACGTGCTGGGACATGTCGGTCGTTTCGACACACCCAAGAACCACCGCTTTCTTTTGGAGATTGCAGCGGCGACTATGCGGTCGCGACCGGAGGTATGGCTTCTTCTGGTAGGCGGCGGCCCGCTACGCCCCGCGATTGAGCATGCCGCGCGGTCGCTCGGCATCGAGCGCCGAGTTGTCTTTGCCGGTATCCGCGCCGATATCCCGCGGCTGTTATGCAGCTGTATGGATGTCTTCGTCATGCCTTCCCTTTACGAGGGCCTTCCTCTTTCCGTATTGGAAGCCCAAGCGGCCGGCCTTCCGGTAGTAATGTCCGACGCCATCACGCCCGAGGCTATTGTGATTCCTTCTCAGTGTCGCCGGCTCGCGCTGTCAAGCCCCTTAGAGGCGTGGACATCCGCGGCATTGAGTGCTCAACGGATTGATCTCCTGACGGCCGTGACCGCGCTTGAGACCAGTTCTTTCGGGCTGCAACGCAGCCTGCAGCATCTCGCTGCTCTCTACGGCGCACGCTGACGTTCGCGCCGCTCACCGAGACACCGCATCACATCGGCTCAAGGGGACGCGATGGCTTCACCATTGGCAACGCGCTCCATGGTGCGGGTCGGCATCGTGCTGTCGGTGCAAGGGGCGCTAGCATGCGTCACCCTTGTCCGCATCGCTTCTTTGTGGAATTCGGGCGCTGGCGACGACGTTCGCACCGATTCGATTCTCTTTTTGTGCAGTGCGCTTTGGGGTTTCGCCTCTTGGCGCCTTTTAGCAGGACGGCTCTTCGAGGCTTATCCGGCTTTTCTTCTCGCGTTTGCCTTGTTCAGCGGCGGACAGCTTGGACTCTATGCTGTCGGAGCTCTACCGGCGGGACCGTTAAATGCCGCGTTTTCGATGATCACCACTGAACGCACGTCACTTGTAGTGAACGCGTCACTTGCGCAGCTCCACTTTGGAGCGCTTTGCAGCCTTCTGCGCAAACCGCGTCCCATTCCTCTTTCAGGTTGCGCTTTTAGCACCACACGACTTCGGTCAGTGGGCTTGGCTTTTTCTGCTGTGGCGATCCCCGCGGCCATCGCCGACTTCGTTACGTCGATCCAAGCCATTCTCTCGTCCGGCTATCTTTCCATATACCAAAACGCAGCAGCCAACGTGGGGCTCCACAATCTTGGAGGTCTCCTCGCGATCTTTCTGACTCCCGGACTCTTGATACTTCTTTCCACTCGCCCCGAGTCACCATGGAACGTGCGCTTCGCGTGGGCCATAGCAATCGGAAAAGCGCTTTCGCTTTTGGTCATCGGGCAGCGCGGCTACGCGGTTATGACTTTGGTGCCAATGCTTCTCGTCCACGATCGGTTAGTCCGACGCCTGAACCGCACCTTGCTTGTTTGCGTCTCGGCCGCACTCGTCATCCTCGCGTTTCCCGTAATCCGGGCGATCCGCACTCTAGACGCGCAGGAGCGCATAGCAGCCATGCGCGGCGGCCTCGCTGTCGAGAACCCGCTCACCAACACGATCAGCGAGATGGGCGGGACGATGGGAACGGTGGCTCACACGATTGAGCTAGTGCCGAACGCTCGGCCCTATGATCGAGGCATGGGGCTCATCCGCGCCGTGTCCACGGTGGTGCCGAATCTTTTCTGGGAACGCCATCCCGGCGCATACTCGTACGGAGAGTGGCTCACTCGCGAGGTAGCGCCTTGGCTCGCCGACGTGGGCGGCGGTTTAGGATTCTCGCTCGTCGCAGAAGGCTATATCAATTTTGGCCGGTTTGGAGGACCGCTCTATTGCGGATTCGCGGGCTTCTTCCTCGCGGCCCTGCTTGCCGGCTCTCGCTACGAAGAGGGCCGAGACGCGAGGGTTGTTTTCTCTGCGATAGTACTGTCAGTGCTTTTGTTTTTGCCTCGCAGCGAGGCCTCAACGACCTTTCGCGCGCTCGCCTGGTGCGCCCTAGGTCCCTACCTTGTCTGTCGCCCGTGGCGTCGGCCGTTCAGCACCGCTCAAAGTGGCCGCTCTGGAGCGTGAGCGGAAGGCGTGTCCTCCAGCATACGTTCGATGAATATTGGCGAGCGCGTCTATAAGTCCGGCGTTGTCACGACGGAGGCGACTCCCCTACTTCACGATTCGACGTTGGGCCGCTCGCTCGACGCGCCGAACTTGTAGACCTCGCCCTCGCGGCCGTGCTCCGGCGCGCCGAGCGCGCCTACGGCGGTGGTCCTCGACGTGCACCTAGTTGCGCACGCTCGGGATGACGCCCACGTGCGCGCTCTGCGCGACTTTCCCATCTCGGTGGACAGACGACCGGCAGTGACGGCCGCCGTCCGCCGCGGGCGTGACCGGAGGCTGCTCCCGTTGACCCGCGCTCCCACACCCCCTACGCTCCGCCCCCATGACGTTCGACTGGTCTTCCGAGCGCGTCGTCGTCACCGGCGGCGCGGGGTTCCTCGGCGGCTTCGTCCAGGAAGAGCTGCGGCGGCGCGGCGCGAAGGACGTCTTCGTGCCCCGCTCGAAGGACTACGACCTCGTGCAGATGGAGGGGGTCCGGGCGCTCTACCGCGACGCACGGCCGACGATGGTCCTGCACCTCGCCGCGCGGGTGGGCGGCATCGGGGCGAACCGCGAGAACCCGGGCAAGTTCTTCTACGACAACCTCATGATGGGCGTTCAGCTCATCGAGGTGGGCCGCCAGGTCGGGCTGAAGAAGCTGGTCGCGCTGGGCACCATCTGCGCGTACCCGAAGTTCTGCCCGGTGCCGTTCAAGGAAGACGACATCTGGAACGGCTATCCGGAGGAGACGAACGCGCCCTACGGCCTCGCCAAGAAGATGCTGCTCGTGCAGAGCGAGGCGTACCGGCAGCAGTACGGGTTCCACTCGGTGGTCCTGTTCCCGGTGAACCTGTACGGCCCGCGCGACAACTTCGACCTGCGCACCTCGCACGTCATCCCGGCGCTCGTCCGGAAGTGCGTCGAGGCGCGCGAGCGCGGCGACCGGCAGATCGTCGTGTGGGGCGACGGCTCGGCCTCGCGCGAGTTCCTGCACGCGCGCGACGCGGCCGAGGGCATCCTCGACGCGGCCGAGCGCTACGACAAGTCCGAGGCGGTGAACCTGGGCGCGGGGTTCGAGATCAAGATCCGCGACCTGGTGCCGCTCGTGGCCCGGCTGTGCCGCTTCGAGGGCGAGCTGGTCTGGGACACCACCAAGCCGAACGGCCAGCCGCGGCGCATGCTCGACACCTCGAAGGCGCTGCGCGAGTTCGGCTGGAAGGCGCGCATCGGCTTCGAGGACGGGCTGCGCGAGACGGTGGAGTGGTTCGAGGCGAACCGAGGGAGCATCGCGTGAAGAAGGCGTTCATCACCGGCATCACCGGCCAGGACGGCAGCTACCTCGCGGAGCTGCTGCTCGAGAAGGGCTACGAGGTCCACGGCATGGTCCGCCGCTCCTCGTCCTTCAACACGCAGCGCATCGACCACATCTACCAGGACCCGCACACCCCGGGCTGCCGGCTGTTCCTGCACTACGGCGACCTCAACGACAGCTCGTCGCTCAACCTGCTGCTGAAGAAGCTCCGCCCGGACGAGATCTACAACCTGGGCGCGCAGAGCCACGTGCGCGTGTCCTTCGACGTGCCGGAGTACACGGGCGAGGTCACGGGCCTGGGCGCGACGCGCCTGCTCGAGGCGGTGCGCGAGCTGAACCTCGCCGACACCCGCATCTACCAGGCGTCCTCCTCCGAGATGTTCGGCGCCTCGCCGCCGCCGCAGAACGAGGCGACGCCGTTCTACCCGCGCAGCCCCTACGGCTGCGCCAAGGTCTACGCCTACTGGATCGGCGTGAACTACCGCGAGGCCTACGGCCTCCACGTCTCGAACGGCATCCTCTTCAACCACGAGTCGCCGCGGCGGGGCGAGACCTTCGTCACCCGCAAGGTCACCCGCGCCGCCTCGCGCATCAAGGTGGGCCTGCAGCAGAAGCTCTACCTCGGCAACCTCGAGGCGAAGCGCGACTGGGGCTACGCGAAGGACTACGTCGAGGCGATGTGGCTGATGCTCCAGCAGCCGAAGGGCGACGACTACGTGGTCGCCACCGGCGAGGCGCACTCGGTCCGCGAGCTGTGCGAGGCGGCCT
Organism: Anaeromyxobacter sp. K; assembly: GCF_000020805.1. NCBI lineage: Bacteria > Pseudomonadati > Myxococcota > Myxococcia > Myxococcales > Anaeromyxobacteraceae > Anaeromyxobacter > Anaeromyxobacter sp. K. The sequence goes on from NC_011145.1 coordinate 4,980,020, forward strand.
TCGGGCACGTCGGGCTCGACTACCGCCAGCACGTCGAGATCGACCCGCGGTACTACCGCCCGACGGAGGTGGACTACCTGCTCGGCGATCCGTCCAAGGCGACGCGGCAGCTCGGCTGGAGGCCGCGCACCAGCTTCGCCGAGCTGGTCCGGCTGATGATGGAGTCGGACGTGGCGCTGGCCGAGCGCGAGCTGCGCGCCGGGGCGGGGCCGGCGGTCTCGCGGCACGGGTAGCGCGGCGGGGCGGCGCCCGGGCCGCTACCCGCGCCCGTACTGCCGCTCGTAGTACTTCAGGTACTCGCCCGAGATGATCCGCTCCCACCACGGCCGGTGCTCGCGGTACCAGCGCACCGTGTCGGCGAGCGCCTCCTCGAAGCGGTGGCGCGGCGCCCAGCCGAGCTTCGTCCGCGCCTTGGTGGCGTCGATGGCGTAGCGGCGGTCGTGGCCGAGCCGGTCCTTCACGTAGGCGATGAGCGTCTCGGGCTTGCCCACCTCGCGGAGCACCTGCTTCACGATGTCGATGTTGTGCCGCTCGCTGGACGCGCCGAGGTTGTAGACCTCGCCGTCGTGGCCGTGCTCGAGCGCGGCGAGCAGCCCGCGGCAGTGGTCCTCGACGTGGATCCAGTCGCGCACGTTCATGCCGTCGCCGTACACGGGCAGCGGGAGGTCGCGGAGCGCGTTCGCGATCATGAGCGGGATGAGCTTCTCGGGGAACTGGTAGGGCCCGTAGTTGTTCGAGCAGCGGGTCACCACCACCGGGAGCTTGAACGTGTGCGCGTAGGCGAGCGCGAGCAGGTCGCTCGAGGCCTTCGAGGCCGAGTAGGGCGAGGACGGGTCGAGCGGCGTCGTCTCGGTGAAGTAGCCGGTGGGGCCGAGCGAGCCGTACACCTCGTCGGTGGAGACGTGCAGGTACCGCTTCACCCCGTGCTCGCGCGCGGCCTCGAGCAGCACCTGGGTGCCGCGCACGTTCGTGTCGATGAACACCGCCGGCGCGAGGATCGACCGGTCCACGTGGCTCTCGGCGGCGAGGTGCATCACCGCGTCGATGCGCTCGGTCCGGAAGATCTCGGCCACCAGCTCGCCGTTCCCGATGTCGCCGCGGACGAAGCGGTACTGCGAGCTGCCCTCCACGGCGGCGAGGTTCTCGGCGTTGCCGGCGTAGGTGAGCTTGTCGAGGTTGACGACCCGCCAGCCGGGCCGCTCGGCGAGGAGCAGCCGGACCAGGTTCGAGCCGATGAAGCCGCAGCCGCCGGTGAGGAGGACGTTCATCGCTGGTGCTCCGGGCCCTCGAACACGGCGGCCTCGCGGAACGGCCGCCCGGCGGCATCCTTGGCCGACACGAGCGGGCGCACGCCGCCGGTGGGCCAGTCGATGCCGAGGACCGGGTCGTCCCAGCGGATGCAGTGCTCGTGCTCGGGGTGCCAGTAGTCGGTGATCTTGTAGACGAACTCGGCCTCGTCGGAGCGCACGAGGAAGCCGTGCGCGAAGCCCTCGGGGATCCAGAGCTGGCGCTTGTTCTCGGCGGAGAGGATCTCGCCGGCCCAGCGCCCGAACGTGGGCGAGCCGCGGCGGAGGTCCACCGCCACGTCGAACACCTCGCCGCGCGTGACGCGCACGAGCTTCCCCTGCGGGTTGGGGAGCTGGTAGTGCAGGCCGCGCAGCACGCCGCGGCCGGAGAGGCTGTGGTTGTCCTGCACGAACTCGACGTGCCGGCCCACCGCGGCGTCGAACGCCTTCTGGTTGAAGCTCTCGAAGAAGTAGCCGCGCGCGTCGCCGAAGACGCGCGGCTCCACGACCAGCAGGCCGGGCAGTGCGGTGGCGCGGGCCTCCATCAGAACACCCGGGTCCCGAGCAGGCTCCGCACGTATTGACCGTACGTGGACTTGCCGAGGGCCGCCGCGCGCTGCTCCAGCTCGGCGTCGGTGATCCAGCCCTGCCGCCAGGCGACCTCCTCCGGGCAGGCGATCTTCAGCCCCTGCCGCTTCTCGATGGTGGCGATGAACTGCCCGGCGTCGAGGAGCGAGTCGTGCGTGCCGGTGTCGAGCCAGGCGTAGCCGCGGCCCATGATCTCGACCGAGAGCTGCGCGCGCTCGAGGTACAGACGGTTGAGGTCGGTGATCTCGAGCTCGCCGCGCGCGGAGGGCCGGATGCTGGAGGCGAGCTCGACCACGTTGTGGTCGTAGAAGTACAGGCCGGTGACGGCGTAGCGCGACTTCGGCTTCGCGGGCTTCTCCTCGATGCTCACGGCGCGGCGCTCGGCGTCGAACTCCACCACGCCGTAGCGCTCGGGGTCGGTCACGGCGTACGCGAACACGGTGGCGCCGTCGGCGCGCGCGTCGGCGGCGCGCAGGATGTTCTGCAGGTCGTGGCCGTAGAAGATGTTGTCGCCGAGCACCAGCGCCGACGGCCCGCCGCGCACGAAGTCGGCGCCGAGGACGAACGCCTGCGCCAGGCCCTCGGGCCTGGGCTGCACCTTGTACTCGAGCCGCAGCCCCCACTGGCTGCCGTCCCCGAGCAGCTCCTCGAAGCGCGGCGTGTCCTGCGGCGTGGAGATGACGAGGATGTCCTGGATCCCGGCCAGCATGAGCGCGCTGAGCGGGTAGTACACCATCGGCTTGTCGTAGACCGGCAGGAGCTGCTTCGAGATCGCGAGCGTGGCCGGGTAGAGCCGCGTACCGGCTCCGCCCGCGAGGATGATTCCCTTGCGACTGGTCATGCGGCGGTCTTCCCCCGAGTGCGACCGGGCGCCGCCTGCGCGCCACGGACGGCCAACCCTACCACCAGGGGGAGCGCCTTTCATGCCCGGGAGGCATGGTGCCCGCGCCGGGTCGGACGGCGCTCGTTTGCCGCAGCGCGGTTCGGCGGTAGGCTCGCCGCGTGCGCATCGCGATCACCGGGGCAAACGGTCTGCTGGGCGGCGCCGCGGTCGGGCTGGCGGCGGCGGCGGGGCACGAGGTGCTGGGGATCGGGCGCGGCCCGTGCCGGCTCGCGCCGGGCGGGTTCGCCTGGGCCGACGCCGATCTCTCGGACGGGCACTCGGTCGAGCGGGCCCTGCTCGAGTTCCGCGCCGGGGCGGTCCTCCACGCCGGCGCGATGACCGACGTGGACGGCTGCGAGCGCGAGCCGGAGCTGGCCTGGCGCGCCAACGTGGGCGGCACCGAGCAGGTGGCGCGCGCCTGCCGGGCGCTCGGGGCGCGCCTGGTGGCGGTCTCCACCGACTACGTCTTCGACGGCACGCGCGGCGGCTACCGCGAGGACGACGTGCCGGACCCGCGGGGCGCCTACGCTCGCACCAAGCGCTGCGGCGAGGAGGCGGCGCTCGTGATCGCGCCGGACGCCGCCGTGGCGCGGGTGGCGGTGGTGTACAGCGGCCGCAGGGGCGCGAAGCCGACGTTCGCCACGCAGGTGGTGGAGAAGCTCTCGCGCGGCGAGCCGGTGAAGGCGTTCTCCGACCAGGTGGTCTCGCCGACGCTCGCCGAGAGCGCGGCGGAGATGACGCTCGAGCTGCTCCTCGAGCACGACTACCGCGGCGTGCTCCACACCGCCGGCGCGACCGCGCTCGACCGGGTGGACTTCGCCCGCCGCGTGGCGGCGCGCTTCGGCCTCGCGGGCGAGATCGTCCCGGTGAGGACGGCCGACGTGAAGCTGCTCGCGCCCCGCCCGCTCCGGAGCGGCCTCGACGTCTCGCGGGCGGCGGCGCTGCTGCGCTCGCGGCCGCTCCCCGTCGACGTCGCGCTCGATCGCTTCCACGCGCAGTGGGCGGCGCGGGGGTAGCCCCGCGCCCGTCCGCTACGCCTTCACCACCCGCGGCCCGCCGCTCCCCTGCACGAGCGCGGGGACCATGTTGCGCGTGTCCACCACCAGGCGCACGCCGCGGAAGAGCTTCGGGTCCTTGAACAGCTCGTGCGCGGTCGCGACCACCACCGCGTCGTAGGACGCGAACGTGGCGGCGTCGAGCGGCACCGACGAGAGGCCGAGGTCGTGCTTGCGGGTCCGGTGGGCCTTCGGGAAGTACGGGTCGCAGTAGTCCACCACCGCGCCGCCCTCGCGCAGCAGCTCGATGATCTCGTACGAGGGCGACTCGCGGTCGTCGTCGATGTTGGCCTTGTAGGCGAGCCCGAGCACGAGCACCCGCGAGCCCTTCACCGACTTGTGGTCGCCGTTCAAGGCGTCGGCGACCTTCTGCACCACGTAGCGCGGCATCCGGGTGTTGATCTCGCCGGCGAGCTCGATGAAGCGCGCCCACTCGCCGTGCTCGGCGGCCTTCCAGGAGAGGTAGAACGGGTCGAGCGGGATGCAGTGCCCGCCGAGGCCGGGCCCCGGGTAGAACGGCATGAAGCCGAACGGCTTGGTGGACGCGGCGCGGATCACCTCCCACACGTCGATGTCCATCCGGTCGAAGATCACCTTCAGCTCGTTCACGAGCGCGATGTTCACCGACCGGAACACGTTCTCGAGCAGCTTGCAGGACTCGGCCACCCGGGCGCTCGACACCGGCACCACGTTCTCGAGCGCGGCGCCGTAGAGCGCGGCGGCGGCGCGGGTGGACGCCTCGTCCACGCCGCCGACCACCTTCGGGATGGTCTTGGTGCTGAAGTCCTTGCGGCCGGGGTCCTCGCGCTCGGGCGAGAACGCGAGCAGGAAGTCGTCGCCGAAGCGGAGCCCGCTCTTCTCGAGCAGCGGCTTCACCTCCTCGTCGGTGGTCCCGGGGTACGTCGTCGACTCGAGCACCACGAGCTGCCCGGGGCGGAGCTGCTTCGCGATCTTCTCGGCGGTCGAGTGGATGTACGAGTTGTCGGGCTCGCGGTGCGGCCCGAGCGGCGTGGGGACGCAGATGAGGATCGCGTCGCACTCGCGCAGCCGCTCGAAGTCGGTGGTGGCGGAGTACTGCCCGCTCTCCACCGCCGCCTTCACGCGCTCCGGCCCGATGTGCTTGATGTACGACTCGCCGCGCGCGATGGCGGCGATCTTGGCGGGATCCACGTCGAGCCCGAGCACCGGGAAGCCCGCCTCGCGGAACACGAGCGCGAGCGGAAGACCGACGTAGCCCTGGCCGATGACGCCCACGCGCGCGGTGCGCGCGGCGATCCGCGCCTCGAGTTCCTTGATCACGATGTTCCCCCTGCGACCCGATCCGCGGGCCGGTGCTGCGTCTCGTCCCCGGCGCCGCCCACCGATCGGTGGGGCGCCAGGCCGGCCGAACCTACCACCGGGGGCGGGGGGTTTCATGCCGGGGAGCCATGGTGCCCCGCGGAGGGTCTGCGGCGCCGGTTTGCCGCAGCGGCGCCCTGGCTGGCGGGGGTGAGCGGCGGGGTGAGCGGCGATCAGGGGGCGGTCGCGGAAGCCGGCACCTCGCCCCAGCCCTGCGACAGGAGGTGCTCTCGCACGGGCACGAGCGCCGCGCGCAGGTTCTTGAACGGCAGGTGCCGATCGTGCTGCAGGCGGCCCACGACGATGCCGGGGTGGCGGCCGATCTCGGCGGCGAAGGCCTCGGGGCAGCGCATGACCTCCCATCGCGCTGCGTCGCGAGCATACGCAGAGTGTCAGACACTCCCGGTATGGCTCGATGCGTGGACGCCGCCGCTCGCCAGCCGCCGGGCACCCCGCCGCCCGGCCTCGATCTCCAGGCCCTCTCGGCCCACGCCTGGGCGCTCGAGCTGCCCACGCCGCGCGAGCGCCGCTCGGTGCTGCGCCACGAGGCGGCGGAGCTGATCGACGGGCTGCTGGTCCGCGTGGCTCGGAGCCAGGGTGCCGTCGACTTGGCGATCGGCGACGGGCTCGCGGCGCTCTCCCGCGGCCCGGGCGTGCTCGCGCTCGGGTTCTCGAGCGTGGGCGACTACGCGCGCGAGCGGCTCGGCATCGCCGCGAGCACGGCGCAGAAGCTCGCGAGCCTGTCGCGGGGACTCCGCGAACGGCCGCTCCTGCGCGAGGCGGTCCGGCGCGGCGAGGTGAGCACGCGCAAGGCGCAGACCGTCCTGAAGGCCGCTCGCGGCGTGGACGAGGCGGCCTGGGTGGCGCGGGCGCGCACCGAATCGGTCCGGGGGCTGGCGGCGGCGGTCCGGCGCGCCGGGGGATCGCTGCCGGAAGAGCAGCCGGAGCGGCTCGTACGCATCGACGTGCCGCTCACCCGGAGCGGCCGCCCCTGGTTCGACGAGGCGCTCGCGCTTGCGGGCCGGATGCTGGGAGGGAACGCCCCGCGCTGGGCGAGGGTCGAGATCATGTGCCAGGAGTTCCTGTCCTCCCACCCGGAGCCGCTCGAGCCGGACGGCCGGGTGCAGGGCGCGGACGAGGCGGAGGAGGACTGGCCCGGCGATGCCCGCAGCGAGTGGCTGGCCGCCGCGATGGAGGCGCTCGAGGCCGAGACGGACCGCTGGTCGTATCTCGAGGTGCTCGACCCGGTGGCGGCGCCGCCCTCGCCGGACGACGACGCGCCCACCCCGCCGGTCCTCGACGCGCGCCTCGGCGAGCTGGCGGCGCAGCGCGACCGCTGGGACGCGCTGGTGGGCCACCTGGGCCTGCTCATGATGAGCCTGCGCCTGTGGCGCGAGGCGGGCTTCGCCTCCTTCTCGCACTACTGTGCCGAGCGCCTCGGCATGTCGGGCCGCGCGGTGGAGCAGCGCGCCGCCCTGGAGCGGCGCCTGTACGAGCTGCCGGCGCTCCGCGAGGCGATGGCGGCGCGGCGCATCTCCTACGAGAAGGCCCGCGTCATCGCCGCGGCCGCGGACGGCGACACGGTCCACGCCTGGATCGCGCGCGCCGAGACCACCCCGTGCGTCGCGCTCCGCCGCGAGGCGGACGCGCGGGAGGACGCGCAGATGTGCGCGCGCGGCGACATGCCGGTTCGCATGCCTCGCCGGGTGCTCTCTCTGCTCGAGGCGGTGGTCCGCGCGGCCCGTGATGCGGCGGGGACCCGGCTGAGCGACGAGACGTGCCTCGAATGGATGGCGCTGCACTTCCTCCAGACGTGGCTCGACGCCGTCCCGCCACCGCGGTCGCGCCACCAGCGCGTGCTCGAGCGCGACGGGGGCCTCTGCACGATGCCGGGCTGCTCCCGGAGCGCGGTCCATGCGCACCACATCCGGCTCCGCTCCCGGGGCGGCTCCGACGATCCCTCCAACCTGACCTCGCTGTGCCTCGCCCACCACCTGGGCGGCGTACACGGTGGGTTCATCGAGCTGTCCGGGACGGCGCCGCACGGGCTCCACGTGCGGGTCAGGCGCTGAAGGGGGCGCGCTGCGCCGCACCATCGCCACCGCACCCAGGCCCGGGCACGGGCACCCTCGCCGGCCCGACCTCGGCGGTACGACTCGGCGGCGGCTCGCCCGCTCCCCGGCTGCGGGTACCCCGCGATGCCTGCGTCTGCTAGAACCGCACCGCGATGACCTCCCTCTCCGTCCTCGTCCCCGTCTACAACGAGCAGCACCTCGTCTCGACCTCGCTCGCCCGGCTCGAGATCCTGGAAAGCTCGCCGCACCTCGAGCGCGTGCAGGTGGTGGTGGTGGACGACTGCTCGCGCGACGCCACGGGCGAGGTCCTGCGCGCCTTCGCCGCGGCGCGCGGCGTGCAGTGGCTGGAGAACGGGCCCATCGAGAACGGCGTGGAGCTGTGCGGGCACGGCCGCCAGGGCAAGTTCCAGTGGGTGTTCCTCCGCCACGTCATGAACGGCGGAAAGGGTCGCGCCATCCGCACCGCGCTCGCCGAGGCGGACGGCGAGCTGTCGGTGATCCACGACGCGGACCTCGAGTACCACCCGCGCGACCTCGTCCGGATCGTGAAGGTGTTCGTGGAGGAGGAGGCGGACGCGGTGTTCGGCTCGCGCTTCGCCGGCGGCGAGGCGCGGCGCGCGCTCTTGTTCCGCCACGAGCTGGGCAACCGGCTGCTCACGTTCCTCACCAACTGGGTGACCAACGTGAACCTGACCGACATGGAGACCTGCTACAAGGCGGTCCGCACCGACCTCCTGAAGTCGATCCCCATCGTCTCGAACGACTTCCGCCTCGAGCCCGAGCTGACCATCAAGCTCGCGAAGCGCGAGGCGCGCATCTTCGAGATCCCCATCAGCTACTCGGGGCGCACCTACCAGGAGGGCAAGAAGATCAACTGGCGGGACGGCGTGAAGGCACTGTGGGCCATCACCCGCTTCTGGCTCTCCGACCACGTCTACCAGGAGGACGCGTACGGCTCGCAGATCCTGGGGCGGCTCGCCCGCGCGCCGCGCTTCAACGCCTGGATGGCGGACGTGATCCGGCCGTTCTGCGGGCAGCGCGTGCTCGAGATCGGCAGCGGGACCGGCAACCTCACCCGGCGCCTCGTCCCGCGCAACACCTACGTCGCCTCGGACGTGAACCCGCTCTACCTCCAGACGCTCCGCGGCCTCACCGTCGATCGCCCCTACCTCGACGTCACGCTCACCGACGTCACCCGGGGCGAGTCGTTCCCGCAGGTGGAGGGCGGCTTCGACACGGTGGTGTGCCTCAACATCATCGAGCACGTGGACGACGACCTCGGCGCGCTCCGGAACGTCCGCGCGGCGCTCGCCGAGACCGGCCGCGCCATCGTGCTCGTGCCGCGCGGCCCGGAGCTGTTCGGCACGCTCGACGAGGTGCTGGGGCACAAGCGGCGCTACACCGAGAACGCGCTCGTGGAGCTCGCCACCCGGGCCGGCTTCGAGGTGCAGGAGCTGCTCCACTTCAACCGGGTGGGCACGCCGGCCTGGTGGCTGAACGGGAAGCTCCTGAAGCGCCGCTCCTTCGGCCTCCTGCAGATCAAGGCGCTCAACCTGCTCACGCCGCTGTTCCGGGTGATCGACCGCGCGCTGCCGTTCGCGCCGCTCTCGCTCATCGCGGTGCTGCGGCCCACCTCGGCGCGCCCCGCCGCGGCCGGCGCGGGCCCGGACGCCGCCGCCGGGACGGACGGCGAGCCGGGCGGCCCGATCGATCCGGACGTCAGCGCGTCGGCATGATGGGCAGCGCGAGCTGCACGAGCAGGCGCAGGTTGGGCTCGTTGCGCGGCAGGAACGCCCGCGACCAGCGGTAGGACGCGCTCGCGTCCCACGACACCTCGAACGGCCCGGCGAGGAGGAGCTGCCGCGCGCCCGCGGTGACCTCGACGTCGTGCGTGTAGCGATCGTCGCGCAGCGGCTCGATGCTGGCCCAGTAGTACGCGTTGTCGCGGCGCACGCGCTCGAGGTACCCGCCGATCCGGCCGCGCCGACCGAACACGTCCACGGCCAGCGTCTGGCTGTCCGAGCCGGGGCCGATGGACGCGCCGAGGAGCTGGCCCTCGTTCGTCCAGGAGAGATCGCGCGCGTGCGTGTACCAGGTCGGCATGCCGCGCAGGCTGTCGGTCGGCCGCACCTGCTGCAGCGCGGTCGCCTCGAGCTGGAGGCGCACGGTGCGCCCGCCGGCGGTGAAGAGCTTCTGCAGCCCGAGCAGCCAGGCGGCGGTCTCGTCCGGCTCGCGGACGTACTGGTAGAACGAGCCCTCGTGGTCCTCGCGGCCGAACTCGCCGTAGAGCTCGAGGCGCGACTCGGGGAACACCCAGCGCGCGAACAGCGAGGCGAGCTGGTTGTCGTTCGGGTTGTTGCCGGTGGGATCGTCGTACCAGCCCTTCAGGTCGTTCTTGCGCGGGCTCTGGAACATCGCGAACCAGTCCCGCGTCTGCAGCTCGTCCCACACCTGCACGAAGTGGCGCGAGAGGCCCACCGTCAGCCCGGGCACCCAGCGCGGCGTGTAGTCCACCACCAGGCCGCTCACCATCGGGTGCGTCGGGTGCGTGACGTAGGTCGAGCGCGACAGGCGCCCCCAGTACACCAGCACCTCGGCGGTGCCGATGCCGATGTTCGCCGGGCGCGAGGTCCCCACGAACGCGTGCGGGAAGCCGGGCGCGGCGTTCGTCATGGTGAGCGAGTTGCGCAGGCCGGGCCCGAGCCAGAGGTTCTCGGTGGAGATCCCCACCGCCACGTTCCACGCGTCGGCGCGCAGGTAGCTCTGGCCCAGGCTCCAGTCGGAGAACGGCCCCGCGCCGAAGCGCTGCGGGTAGTCGATGCCGTCGCCGTAGAACGGGTTCCGGTAGGCGAGGTCTCCGGCCTGGCCGTTGTGACGCATGGTGAACCAGCGGTTCTGCGACCAGGAGACGGCCGGCGCGAGCGCGCCGGAGAACGGGCCCCAGCGGAACGCCGCGCCGCCGGAGAGCATCGAGGAGGTCCCACGCCCGGCCCAGAGCAGGCCGTCGTTGCCGGTCCCGCTCGCCGCGGTCCCCCCGCCGGACGGATAGTGCGAGTTCCAGGCGGCGTCGAGCCGGAGCGGCACGAGCCGGATGCCGTCCGCCCCGGCGCCGGCCTCGAGCGCGGCGGTGTCCCAGGGGAGCGCGCCCTCCGCGCAGCGCGCCTCGACCCGGGCGCCGCCGCGCCGGATGGCGCGCGGCGAGAGCGGGACCGCGCCGGACAGCTCGCCCAGCCGGAGCAGCTCGTCGGCGGGCGTGCCGATCCCGTCCACCGCGAGCGGGATCGGGGTGCACTCGCCCCTTGCGGCGAGCGGTACGGCGGCGAGGAGGGCTGCCGGGAGGGCGAGGACGAGCGCGCGAGCGGTTCGCATCGGGCCGTCACTCTAGGCGAAGGCTACCCGCGAGTCACTCCGGCGATCAGAGGACGCCGGGCGCGGGCGCCACGCGGCGAGGGGGCGGCCGCGGCGCGGGATCGGCGACCACCTCGGCCATCACCCGGCACATCCGCTCGGACCACACCGGCATCGAGAACGACGCCGCCGCCACGCGGTAGCCGGCGAGCCCGAGCCGGCGCGCCTCGGCCGGACGCTCCAGCAGGCGGGCCACCGCGTCGCGGAACGCCCCCGGGGTCGCCGGCGCGATGACGCCGGTCGCGCCGGGGACCACGAGGTTGCCGAGGCCGCCCACGTCGGTCGAGACGACCGCGGCGCCCGCGCACATCGCCTCGATGGCGGAGAGGCTCGTCCCCTCGGACCACTCGCTCGGCACGACCGCGAGGTGCGCGCGGCGGTGCTCCTCGACCATCTCGGCGTGCGGCCGCTCCAGCACCGCGACGTTCGGGTAGCGCCCGGCGAGCGCGCGGAGCCACGGCTCCCCGGGGCCGCGGCCGACGCAGCGGAACTCGACCTGCGGGAAGCGCGGGGCGAGGTCGGCGAGCGCGTCCGCCCACAGGAACGTGCCGCGCTTCATCACGAAGCGGCGCGCGAACAGGACGGTGACCGGGCGGCCATGGCGCCACTTCTCGATCACCTCGGCGCGCGGGAGCAGCGTCCCGAAGTTCGGCACGTAGGTGATCCGGCCCGCCCAGTCGAGCTGCGGGAACATGTAGCGCGTGACGTTCGCAACGTTCGTGTCCACCGAGACGGTGCGGGTGGTCCGCGTCACCAGGCGGTAGTGCTGCCGGCGCCGCCGGTGCCAGACCCACAGCTTCCGCGCGTCCCGGACCCAGGTCATGGGCCAGCGGAGCGGGTGGCGCTCGAACGCGCCGTCGTGGACGATCCCGTGGTGGAGGAAGACGCTGGGCTGGTCCTCGGGGCCGGGGACGAAGTCCTCGATGAACAGGATCGTCACCACCGGCCGGCCCGCCGCCTCCTCCCGGGCGGCCCGCAGCAGCGCCGGGAGCTCGCGCGGGCGGCGCCAGGTGCGCAGCGACAGGCCGGGGCGTACCTCGCGCGGCGCAAGCGGCACGCGGCTGCGCTGCAGGTGGAGCACGTCGCCGCCCAGCGCCCGCGCCACCTCGGTGAGCGTGAGCGCGTAGGTCTCGGTCCCGCCGGTGTTGATCTTCCCGCTCGCCGGATCGACGAGCAGGTAGTCCACGATGGCGATGCGCAGGCCGCGCAGGGACGGGAACGCCTCGGCGAGGCCGGTGGTCCAGGCCGCCGTGCCCGGATCGGCGGCGGGCGCGCGCAGCTCGGCGGAGCCGGGGCTCATGGGCGCGGGTCCGCGGGCCCGACGAGCGCCCGCACCTCGTGGCCCGCGGGCGAGGAGCGCGGCCGCGACCGCTCGGCCGAGGAAGCCGGTGGCGCCGGTCAGCGCGACGCGCACGCGGCCCGCCGTTCGAGGTTGGGGATGGGGGAGGCGCGCACCGGCTCAGCCCTTCCGCGACGCCTTCCCGGCGTCCGGGCGGTGCGTGCCGCCGGTGTCCGGCATGCGGCGCACGGCGCGGCTGAGCCGGCGAAGCGGCCGCGCCACAGGCCGGAACCACGCCTTCACCCACCGGCCTGGCAGGCGCGACTCGAGCGCCTCGTAGACGCGCCAGTCCTCGCGCACCGCCGCCGGCAGCACCTGCTCCTGGATGCGTTCCCGCTCGGCCCGCTGCCGCGAGATGCGAGCGGGGTCGTTCGACACGCCCTCCGCGTTGTGGATGGCGACGAGGTGGGGAACGTGCCGGGTGGTGGCGCGCGCCTCGACCAGGGCCCGGAGCAACAAGTCGTAATCGGCGGCGATGCGGTAGGAGAGGTCGTAGCCGCCGAGCCGGTGGAACAGCGCGCGGCGGAACGCGGTCGCCTGGTGCGGAAGCATGCTCCGCATGAGGTGCAGGACGCTCGGGTGATCCGGCGCCCGCCACGGGCGCAGGCGGCCGCCGCGCTCCACCCAGACGTCGCCGTAGACGACGTCCTCGACCGGGCGCGGCGTCATGAGCCGCTCCAGCGCGTCCGGAGCGCCGAGCCGGTCGCCGGCGTTGAGGAACAGCAGCCACTCGCCCTCGGCAAGCGATGCGCCCTTGCCCTGGCCCTCGTAGATGCCGCCGTCGGGCTCGGACACCCAGCGCGCGATGCGGAGTTCCCGGGCACGAATCGCGTCCACGCTGCCGTCCGTCGAGCCCCCATCCACCACCACCAGCTCGAGGTCGCGGTAGGTCTGGCCGAGCACGCTGTCGAGGGTGGCCTCGAGCCCGGCGCGATCGTTCAGGCAGATGGTGACGACGGAGAGGCTGGGGGGCATGCGGGTGCTATTCTACGCCGCCTCCCATCCCCCGCCGAGTCTGTCGTGCCCGATCCCAAGGTCTCCGTCCTCGTCCCCTGCTTCCGCTCCGAGCGCTTCCTCGCGACGGCGCTCGACTCGGTGCGCGCGCAGACGCTCACGTCGTGGGAGTGCGTGGTGGTGGACAACGCCAGCCCCGACGGGACGTTCGCGCTCGCCGAGCGCCGTGCCGCCGAGGACGCGCGCATCCGCGCCCACCGCAACGCCGAGAACCTCGGACCGGTCCGCAACTGGCGCCGCTGCGCCGAGCTCGCGGGCGCCACGCAGTACGCGGCGCTCCTGTTCTCGGACGACTGGTACGAGCCGGCGTTCCTGGAGCGGGCGGTGGCGCTGCTCGACGCCGACCCGGGCGTCGGGATCGTGTACTCCGCCGTGCGCCTCGCCCCCGCGCCCGACGCGCCGGAAGCGGTGGGGCCGGCGCGCGTGATGTACGCGCTCGGGGGGCCGGCCGTCCGGTCATCGGCGGACTACCTGGAGATCGCCTACGACGCCCGGGGCCGGCAGGTGCCGCGGTCGCCGTGCTGCGCGGTGGCGCGGCGCGCGGACCTGGCGCGGTGGCTGTCGCTGGCGCTCCCGGACGGGTACCTGCGCCACGGCGCCGGGCCGGACCAGGCCGTCTACCTCCAGGCCGCGCTCGAGTACCCGCGCCTCGGCCACCTGGCGGAACCGCTCGTGTGCTTCTCGGCGCACGGCGGAAACCTCACCTGGCGCCCCGACGTCGAGCTGGGCTACGCGTCGGTGCTGGCGCACTTCTACGAGCGGTACGCCGCGCGGATGCCGTTCGGCCGCGCCCGCGTGCCCGCCAAGCTCGCCTCGCGGCTCATCGAGCTCGGCGCGCTGGACGAGGGCCGGCGCCTGCGCAACCGGCTCGGGCCGCTCGGCTGGGCGCTGTACGCGAAGGAGGCGCGGAACCGCCGCCGCCGCGCCCGGCGGCGCGTCACGCCGTGATCGGCCCGACGAGCGCGTCGGCGATGCGCTGGCTGGAGCGCCCGTCGCCGTACACGTCCACCTTGCGCGCCATGGCCCGGTAGGTGCCCTCGTCCTTCAGCAGCCGCTCCGACCACTCCAGGATGGTCGCGCGGTCGGTGCCGACGAGGCGCGACACGCCCGCCTCGATGCTCTCGCGCCGCTCGGTCACCTCGCGCATCACCAGCACCGGCCGGCCCAGCGCGGCGGCCTCCTCCTGGATGCCGCCGGAGTCGGTGAGGATGAAGCGGCTCCGCCGCGCCAGCCACACCAGCGTCGGATACGCGACCGGATCGACGAGGCGCACGCCGGGCGCGCCGCCCAGCAGCTCGAACACCGGCTCGCGCACGTTCGGGTTGAGGTGCACCGGGTAGACCACCTGCACCGGGTTCCGCTCCGCCAGCTCGCGGATGGCGACGCACAGGTCGCGGAACGGCGCGCCGAAGCTCTCGCGGCGGTGGCCGGTGACGAGCACGAGCGGCTTCTCCGGGTCGAGCCACTCGAAGCCGCGCGCGACCTCCTGCGCGACCGCCGGGTCGTCCAGCTTCGCCACCGCGAGGTGCAGCGCGTCCACCACCGTGTTGCCGACCACCCGGATCGAGCCCGGCGCGTGCCCCTCGGCGACGAGGTTGTCGCGGGCCTGCGCGGTGGGGCAGAAGTGCAGGTCGGTGACCGCGGCGGTCATGACGCGGTTCACCTCCTCCGGGTAAGGCTTGAAGCGGTCGTGGCTGCGGAGGCCGGCCTCGACGTGCGCCACCTTGACGCGGCGGTGGAACGCGGCGAGCGCCGCGGCGAAGGCGGTGGTGGTGTCGCCCTGCACCACCGTCCAGTCGGGCGCGAACGCCTCCAGCACCTGGTCCACGCCGGCGAGCGCGCGCGAGGCGATGCCGTTCAGCGTCTGGCCGGGCTGCATGATGGCGAGGTCCTCGTCCACCCGCACGCCGAAGAAGGACAGCACGGCGTCCACCATCTCGCGGTGCTGGCCGGTGAGGCAGACGCGCACCTCGGCGCCGGGCCGGGCGCGGAGCGCCTCGATCACCGGCGCGAGCTTGATGGCCTCGGGGCGGGTCCCGAAGACGACCAGGATCCTCTGGGGGGGGCCGTTCACGCGGGCATCTTCTCGCGCCCGGCGCCCGGGGGCCAAGCGTTTCGTGGACGGGGACCGCGCCCCCCGCCACCCGCCGCGGGTTGGCGCGAGGCCGGCGCGCCCGTTAGTCCTCCCGCCCGGAGGAGACACCATGAAGATCTTCGTCACCGGCGCGACCGGGTACATCGGCAGCGCCATCGTGTCCGCGCTCACGCGCGGCGGGCATCAGGTCACCGGCCTCTCGAGGTCGGAGGAGAAGGACGCGGAGCTGCGGCGGCGCGGGGCCACCCCGGCCCGGGGCGGACTGGGCCACCTGGGGGCGCTCGCCCGCGAGCTCGCGGCGCAGGACGCGGTGGTGCACGCCGCGGTGGACTACGGCCTGGGACCGCCGGCCGACGCCGAGGCGGTCGAGGCGATGATCACCGCGGCCCGCGCGGCGGGCCGGCCGTTCTCGATCGTGTACACGTCCGGCGTCTGGGTGCTGGGCGACACCGGCGGCATCGCCGACGAGCGCGCCTCGACCGATCACCCGGCGGCGGCCACGGCCTGGCGGCCGGCGCACGAGCAGCGCGTGCTGGGCGCGGCCGGAGATCGCATCGCCGCGGCGGTGATCCGGCCGGGCATGGTCTACGGCGGCCGGCGCGGGCTCATCACCCCGTGGTTCGACCAGGCCACGCGCGACGGCGCGGCCACCTGCGTCGCCCCCGGCACGCAGCGCTGGTCGTTCGTTCACGTGGAGGACCTGGCGGAGCTGTACCGGCTCGTGGTCGAGCGGCGCGCGCAGGGCGTGTTCCACGGGGTGGACGGCCGGCCGACGCCGGTCGCCGAGGCGGCGGCCGCGTACAGCCGCGCCGCCGGGAAGGGCGCCGTGCGCGAGCTCCCGCTCGCCGAGGCGCGCAAGGCCATGGGGCCGATGGCGGACGCGCTCGCCATGGACCAGCAGGTGGTGACCGCCCGCGCCGGCGAGGTGGGCTGGACGCTCCGCCACGCCGACCTCGTGTCCACCGCCGCGGACATGTACCGGGAGTGGAAGGCGTAGCTCGCGCCTCGACTCCGGCCGGGCCGCCGGCCGCGGCCGGAGTCGAGAAATCAGGGCTGGTTCGCGCCCGGCGCGGTCGGCCAGGGCGGGCTCGCGCCGCGCAGGCCGGTGGCGGCGGTCTGGCGGAGGAACGCGCCCACCCCGCGGTAGCCGTGCAGCCGGTTCGCGTGCGCCACCACCTCGACCTCGCCGCCGCCCGCCAGCGCCCGCGCCACCAGCGCCTCGCCGAGCTGCTGCACGGTGTGCAGGTCGCCGCCGCAGTACGGGCACAGGTCCGCGCCGTGCGACGCCCCGAGCGCGGTGCAGCGGTCGCACTGCCAGCCGGCGCGCTGGAAGTCCTCCTCCAGCACCAACCGGTGCACCCGGCCCTCGTTCACCGCCTGGACCACGTCCTCCGGCCCCACCACGCCCAGCCCCCCGCGCAGCGCCTCCCCCACCAGCGCCTCGATCACGCGCCGCTCGGCCTCGCGCTCGTGCTCGGCCACCGCCTCGGCCGCCCCGGCCACCACGCCGTCGCGCCGGGCCCCGTCGGCGGACTCCCACTCGCGCGGGCGCGGCAGGCGCGCGATCACCCGCGCGCGGAGCCGCTCCGGCAGCGCGCGCTCGAACGCGGCCACGTT
The DNA here is from genome assembly GCF_000020805.1 of Anaeromyxobacter sp. K. NCBI lineage: Bacteria > Pseudomonadati > Myxococcota > Myxococcia > Myxococcales > Anaeromyxobacteraceae > Anaeromyxobacter > Anaeromyxobacter sp. K. The sequence goes on from NC_011145.1 coordinate 4,996,718, forward strand.
CCCGGCGGTGCCCACCAGCACGAGGTGCGCGCCCGGCGTCCGCGCGAGCAGCGCCTGCACCTCCTCGGCGGCGGCCCGCCGGTTCTTCCGGATGAACGTGTCCTGGTGCCGCGCGTCCTTCTCCTGCCGCTCGAAGTGCTGCCCGGGCCGCGCCGCGCCGGGGTCGAACGTGTCCTTCTCGCGCCGGGGCACGAAGCCGCGCAGGCTCGACTCCACCGCCAGGTCGCCGAGGCGCACCTCGTACACGTCGGCGCCGGCCTGGTTCGGCACCACCACCACGGCGGGCTCGAAGTCGTCGGCGAGGCGGGCGAGCTGGGTGAGGTGCGGGATGCCGTCGGTGCACAGCTCGGGCGTGAAGGTGCGCCGGAAGGACATGGGCCGCCAGAGCGCGAGCGCCTCGCACGCGAACAGCGCCAGGCCGTGCTTCTCCGGCGCCTCCTCCTGCGAGGTGAGGCGCGCGACGTGGTCCAGCACGCGGTGCAGGGTCCGGTCGAGCGCGGGCCGGTCCGGCGTGCCGGGGGGATAGTGCGCCAGCGTCTGCCGCACGCGCTCCTGGACGAACAGGCGCACCCGCTCGCGCTGCTGCTCGTCGGCCCAGTGGACGTTCAGGTACAGGCTGACGATGGGCTCGCCCACGCTGCGCATCCGGGCGAGATCGGTGAGCGTCCCGTCGAGCTCGGTCATGTCGGGTCCTCCGTGCGGTGAACCTGCGCACCCAGGCCGCCCCCGGCGCGCCGGGCGGATTGCCGCCGGGCGCCCGCCGGGTTACATCGGGCGGCGCCGTGGCCCTCCTCGACGCCCTGCGCGCGCTCACCTCCTTCTCCCCGCCGGCGGTCCTGCCCGACTGCGAGCCCGGCCTGCTCGGCGACGTGCTCGTGGCCCACGGGCTCGCGCCGCTCGCCTCCTTCCAGCTCGAGCACACCCGGCTCGGCGCCTCGGCGCCGGAGGGGCTCCGCGAGCGCCTGCTCGCCCAGTACCAGGGCGTGGCGAACGACAACGTGCTGAAGATGGTGACGCTGCGCGGGCTGCTCCGGCCGGCCGAGGGCGTGCCGGTGGTGCTGCTCGACGCCGCCGCCTACATCGACTGGCTCTACCCGCACCTCGCGTTCCGGCCCGTGGGCGACCTGCGCGTCGCGCTCGCCGCCGGGGACGCGCAGCGCTTCGCCGACGCGATCCGCGGCGGCATGCAGCTCGAGCGCACCGAGCACGGCGGCCGCACCGCGATCTTCGGGGACGGGCGGCTCACCGTCGCCGCGCAGGAGGGGCTGTTCTCCGGCGCGGCGGCCGATCCGCTGCTGTTCCAGCGCAGCAGGCCGTACCTGGCGTTCGGCGCGTCGGCCGCCCGCCCGTCCGCCGAGGACGCGCTCCTCGGCACGGTGGGCGAGCAGGCGCTCCTCGGCCTGCGCGCCCCGCTCATCACGTACGTGGACGTGCGCGAGCTGCTCCGCCTCGGCCTCGACCGCGAGTACGTGCTCGCCCGGGCGCGCGCGCTCGGGCTCGCGCGCGCGCTCCACGGCGTGAGCCGGCTCGCGGCGCTGTTCTTCCCGGACGTGGCCGACGCGGCCGCGGCGGTGCGCCCGGAGCTGGGGGCCGCCGAGCGGCTCGCGGTGGAGCGGGTGGTGGAGGCCGCCAGCGACCCCGCCCGGCTGCGGCAGCTCCGCGGGGAGGACGCGGCGGCGCGCCTCGTGGTCGCGCCGTGATCGGCCCGGGCGGGGCGTGCTAGATTGCGCCCCTCTGCTTTCCGTGAGGGACCGCTCGCAATGAACATCACCGTCGTCGGCACCGGCTACGTGGGCCTCGTCACCGGCACCTGCTTCGCGGAGTCGGGCCACCGGGTCACCTGCCTCGACCTCGACGCCGCCAAGATCGAGACGCTCCGCGGCGGCGGGATCCCCATCTACGAGCCGGGCCTCGAGGAGCTGGTGCGCCGCAACGTGAAGGAGCGTCGCCTCTCCTTCACCACCTCCTACCCGGAGGCCATGAAGGACGCCGACGTGGCGTTCATCGCGGTGGGCACCCCGCCCGGCGAGAACGGCGACGCCGACCTGTCCTACGTGCTCGCCGCCGCCCGCGAGATCGGCCGGCACCTCACCCGCTACACGGTGGTGGTGGACAAGAGCACGGTGCCGGTGGGCAGCGCCGACAAGGTGGCCGAGGCGCTCCGCGAGGTGACCACGCAGCCGTTCGACGTGGTCTCCAACCCCGAGTTCCTGAAGGAAGGGGCCGCCATCGACGACTTCATGCGGCCGGACCGGGTGGTGGTGGGCGTCGCCTCCGAGCGCGCCCGCGCGGTGATGGCCGAGCTGTACGCGCCGTTCGTCCGCGCCGAGCAGCCGGTGCTGTTCATGGACCTGCGCTCGGCCGAGCTGACGAAGTACGCGGCGAACGCGATGCTGGCGACGCGCATCTCGTTCATGAACGAGATCGCCACGCTGTGCGAGAAGCTGGGCGCGGACGTGGACCAGGTCCGCCGCGGCATCGGCTCCGACCGGCGCATCGGCCACCCGTTCCTGTTCCCCGGGGTGGGCTTCGGCGGCTCCTGCTTCCCGAAGGACGTGCGCGCGGTGATGAGCATGGCGCGCCACCTGGGCCTCGACTTCGACCTGCTCCGCGCGGTGGAGCGCGTGAACGAGCGGCAGAAGCGCTGGCTGGTGGAGAAGGCGCACAAGCACTTCGGCACGCTGGCCGGGCGCACCTTCGGCGTGTGGGGGCTCGCGTTCAAGCCGCGCACCGACGACATGCGCGAGGCGCCGGCCATCACCGTGATCGAGGGCCTGCTCGCGGCCGGCGCCCGGGTCCGCGCCCATGACCCGGTGGCCGCCCAGGTGGCGGACGGCATCTTCCGCGGCCGCGGCGTGACGCTGGTGGACGAGCCGTACGCCGCCGCCGAGGGGGCCGACGCGCTCCTGCTCGTGACGGAGTGGAACGAGTTCCGCCAGCCCGACCTGGCGCGCCTGAAGCAGCTCATGGCGGAGCCGGTGCTGTTCGACGGGCGGAACGTGTGGGACGCCGCCAAGGTCCGGGCGGCCGGGTTCACCTACTACGGCGTGGGGCGGGCGGCCGAGTAGCGCGCCCGGGGCGCCCGGCTAGTTCTCCGGGCGCTGCCCCTTCGACAGCAGCAGCACCACCCCCGCGACCTCCTCGACCACGAGCTCGAGGCGGCGCTCGACCTCGAGCGTCTCCAGCACGCGCTGGCGGGCGTGCGGCTCGGACACCGCCGCGGCGGCCACCAGGTCGGCGATGGCGGAGGCGTCGCGCATCTGCGCCACCGCCTCGGCCAGCGCCGGGGCGCCGGACTCGGGCGGCAGCCGGGTGGACAGCTCGAGCACGAGCTGCCGGAGCGAGGCGACGTCCGGCTCGAGCGCCTCGGGCCCCTCGTCCGGCCAGACGTCGTCGAGGATCTCGGCGCGGAACTCGCGGTAGGGCTTCTCGTTCGCGAGCTCCTGGATCAGCCGCACGCGGGCGACGCCGCGCACCACCAGGTCGTAGCGCCCGTCGTCGTAGCGCTCCTCCTGCTCGATGACGCAGGCGCCCGCCACCGGGAACAGCGGCGGGTGGAGCTGCTGCGCCGCCTCCATGGTGGTGAGCCCCGGGACCGCCAGGATGCGGTCCCCGCGCAGCGCGTCCGCCACGAGCGCGCGGTAGCGCGGCTCGAAGATGTGAAACGGCGTGGGCGTCCCCGGGAGGACGACCACGCCGTGGAGGGGAAACACCTTGAGGGCGGCGCACGCCTTCTCGAGCGCCGCCCTCGGTGACGGCGGAGCGATCCGCTCCGCGCACATGCTAGTGCGCCGGGCTGGCCGCGCCGGCCGTCTCGGTGGACTTCACGCCGTTCTCGATGCGCATCCGGTAGAACGAGCGCCACACGAACACGAGCGCGACCGCCAGGAACGCCGCGGCCAGGCCCACGCGCGCCGAGGTGTCCATCTGGATGGCGAGCTCGACGGCCAGCAGGCCGAACAGCGTGGTGAACTTGATGATGGGGTTCATGGCCACCGAGGAGGTGTCCTTGAACGGATCGCCGACGGTGTCGCCGACCACGGTCGCGTCGTGCAGCGGCGTGCCCTTGGCCTTCAGCTCCACCTCGACCACCTTCTTCGCGTTGTCCCAGGCGCCGCCGGCGTTCGCCATGAAGATCGCCTGGAACAGGCCGAAGATGGCGATCGAGACCAGGTAGCCGATGAAGAAGAACTCGTCGGCGAAGGCGAAGGACAGGGTGGCGAAGAACACCACCAGGAAGATGTTGAACATGCCCTTCTGCGCGTACTGGGTGCAGATCTCGACGACCTTCTTCGAGTCCTCGACGCTCGCCTTCTCCACGCCCTCGAGCCGGATGTTCTGCTTGATGAACTCGACCGCGCGGTAGGCGCCGGTGGACACGGCCTGGGTGGACGCGCCCGAGAACCAGTAGATGACCGCGCCGCCCATGATGAGGCCGAGCAGGAACAGCGGGTTCAGGATCGACAGCTTGGAGATGAGCTCGGGCTTCAGGCCCTGGGTCAGCACCACGATGATCGAGAAGATCATGGTGGTGGCGCCCACCACCGCGGTGCCGATGAGCACCGGCTTCGCGGTCGCCTTGAAGGTGTTGCCGGCGCCGTCGTTCTCCTCGAGGTAGCCCTTGGCCTTCTCGAAGTCGAGGTCGAAGCCGAAGTCACGCTTCACCTCGGCCTTCACGTTGGGCACGTTCTCGATGAGCGAGAGCTCGTAGACCGACTGCGCGTTGTCGGTCACCGGGCCGTAGGAGTCCACCGCGATGGTGACCGGGCCCATGCCCAGGAAGCCGAAGGCGATGAGGCCGAACGCGAACACCGCCGGCGCCATCATGATGCCGCCGTTGACGATGTCGAGGCCGCCCAGCGTGGAGATGAAGTAGCCCGCGCCCATCAGCAGGATGATGACGAGGCCCATCCAGAAGGCGGAGAAGTTGCCGGCGGTGAGGCCGGAGAGCACGTTCAGCGACGCGCCGCCCTCCTTCGACGCCGTCACGACCTCCTTCACGTGGCCGCTGTTCGTCGAGGTGAAGACCTTGATCACCTCGGGGATGATCGCGCCGGCGAGCGTGCCGCAGGTGATGATGGCGGAGAGCTTCCACCAGAGCGTGCCGTCGCCGAGCTCGGAGATGAGCAGCCGGGAGACCACGAAGGTGGCCACCACCGACACGGCCGAGGTCAGCCACACCAGCGAGGTGAGCGGCGCCTCGAAGTTCATGCGGTCGGCGTTGCCGTACCGGCCCTTCGCGACGGCCTCGTTGATCCAGTAGGAGACCACCGACGCGACGATCATCATGATGCGCATCGCGAAGATCCAGATGAGCAGCTGGACCTGGTGGCTCGGATCGGCGACCGCGAGGAGGATGAAGGTGATGAGCGCGACGCCGGTGACGCCGTAGGTCTCGAAGCCGTCGGCCGAGGGGCCCACCGAGTCGCCCGCGTTGTCGCCGGTGCAGTCGGCGATCACGCCGGGGTTGCGGGCGTCGTCCTCCTTGATCTTGAAGACGATCTTCATCAGGTCGGAGCCGATGTCGGCGATCTTGGTGAAGATGCCGCCCGCGATGCGCAGCGCCGAGGCGCCCAGCGACTCGCCGATGGCGAAGCCGATGAAGCAGGGGCCGGCCAGGTCGGAGGGGATGAAGATCAGGATCGCCAGCATGATGAGCAGCTCGACGCTGATGAGCATCGTGCCGATCGACATGCCCGCCTTGAGCGGGATGGCGTAGGTGGGGAAGGGCTTGCCGCCGAGCGCGGCGAACGCGGAGCGGCTGTTCGCGTAGGTGTTCACGCGGATGCCGAACCAGGCCACGCCCGCCGAGCCGAGGATGCCGATGAGGCTCATGGCCAGGATCAGCGCCACCCGGGCGGCGCCCATCCCGCGGCCGCCGTCCGGCCCGGTGGTGAGGAAGCCGAAGTAGGCGACGATGATCACCGCGATGAACGCCCACAGGATCGCGATGAACTTGCCCTGGGTGACCAGGTAGGTCTTCGCGGTCTCGTAGATGAGCTCGGAGATCTCGCGCATCGACTTGTGGACCGGGAGCGCCTTCAGCTGCGCCGCGATCATCAGGCCGAACGCCAGGCCGAGGACGCAGACCACGATGCCGGCGAGCAGCAGCGTCTGGCCGGACATCCCGAGGAAGCGCTCGGAGCCGTTCAGGAGCGGCAGCTTGAGGTTCGCCTCGCCGTGGCCGCTCGCTGCGAGCGAGAGGGAGGTGAGGATGCTGGAAAGGTTCATGGCGGGAACGGCTCCGACGTTGGGAGTACCCGTGAAAACTCGGCTCGTTGCGCGGTGTTGCGCGGCCGGCGGGAATACGGGACGCGGATACTACCGATCCGGCCCGGATCTTGGCAAGTACGCGTTCCCCCGGGCCGGGGCCCGGGGGGCCGGGCGGCGCCCCGCCAGCGGGGGGCGCACGCTCGCCCGGCCTGCGCCTACCCCTCGCCCGGCCCGCCCGGCGCGGTCGCCGCGACGGCGGTGCCGGCGTCCAGGGCGGCGAAGTTCACGCTGAAGTAGCCGGCCACGCCGCAGGAGAACAGGACGCGCTTCACGATCCGGAACGGCACGCCCTTGTCCGCCTGGATGTTGACCGCCCCCTCCCACTTCTTCTCGGGGTCGTTCTGGTGGATGAAGTCCCAGCGCTTCTTCTCGTCGCGCAGGCGCTCCTCCAGCGCGGGGATGTTGAGGTAGCCGCCCTCGCTGTCCAGCTCGCGGACGTCGGCCACCTTCACGCCGGTCACCACCACCTGCTCGGCGCTGATCGCCACCACCGGCGCGATCTCGATGATCTGCCCGTGGCGCGCGTCGGGCAGCTTGATGTCCTTCTGCATGTACAGCACCTCGCCCGTGGACGAGAACTGCTGCAGGAGGAAGATGACGAGCATCGTCATCATGTCGACCATGGGCACGACGTTCAGGTCGGCGTTGGTCGCCTTGTGCGCGCGCGCGAACTTGCCGCCGAGGATCTTCGACTTCTCGAAGCGCTTCGCGGGCCGCTTGCCGGGGGAGACGATGGGCATGGTCGCGCCTGGCTCTCAGACCCCGGTGACCGACACGGACACGAGCCCCTGGCCCATGCACGTGTCGATGACCTGCACGAGGTCGCCGTAGCTGACGGTGTCCTCCGCCGACACGGTCACCGCCGCGGCGTCGGGGTGCTCGCTGCGAAGCTGCTTCAGCCGGTCGTCGAGCGCCTTGTAGTCCTGGCGCGCGGCGCCGCCGGCGCGGTCCATGGGGATCTCCACGTTGAGGCCGGCCGAGGTGGTGAGGTTCATGCCGCGCTCGCTCACCGCCAGCGTCACCATGAGCGCCTTCTGCTGCTCGGTGGTGGGCGGCTCGGGGGCGCCCGCGCCGAACTGCTGCACCTGCAGGCGCGAGATCTGCGTCCACACCGCGGTGTAGAGCAGGAACGTGATGCAGCAGGAGAGGAGGTCGATGGCGGGGACGACGTTGATGACCGCGTCGAGCGCCTTCTTCTTGCGCTTGCCGCCGCCGCCCGCCTCCGGGATCGCGCCGCCGCCCATGCGCTACTCCTCCGACGGGACCGTCGCCGGCAGCTTCATCTTGTCGCGGTTCGCGACGATGAGGTTCAGCACCGAGACCGAGGTCTCGTTGATGTCGTCGAGCATCTGCTGCGACTTGCCCTGCAGCACCGAGTAGGCCACCAGCGCCGGGATGGCGGTGAGGAGGCCGAACGCGGTGCAGTTCATGGCCTCGGAGATGGAGTTCGCGAGGATGGTGGCCTTGTCGGCGGGGCTGGCGTTGGCCACCGCGCCGAACGCGCCGATGAGGCCGACGATGGTGCCGAGCAGGCCGAGCAGCGTGGCCACGTTGCCGAGCATGGCGAGGTAGCCGGTGCGCTTCTCGATCTTGGGCGACTCGCGCAGCGTCGCCTCGTCCATGGCGGCCTGCACGTCGGCCTCGCCCTTCGGGACGTTGATGAGGCCGGCCTTGATCACCGAGACGAGCGGCGTCTTCTTCTGCGACGCGCAGAAGCTGATCGCCCGGTCGAGGTCGCCGCGGTAGATGTGCTCCTTCAGGCCGCGGAGGAAGCCCTCCTTGTCCACCGAGGCCTGGAAGTAGAGCGCGAGCGCGCGGTCCACCACGAGGCCCACCACCACGATCAGCGAGGCGAGGATCGGGTGCATCATCCACCCGCCCTCGTGATAGTGCTTCGCGAGCGCTCCGAACATTTCGCCCATTGCGGTCTCTCTGCCTCCGAGGGTGGGCCGCGCGGACGTCCCACGAACATGCGCTTGCCCGGACGTGGTCTCCGTACCACGCGTTTTTCGAGGGCGTCAACGCGACGGGGTACGCCCCACGCGTACCCTCGCCGCCGGATATCGCGCACCAATTCCGCCGATCACCGCGCGGCCTCGCTCGATGGTGCGACCGCACGCGCCCGGGGGCAATTGCCCGCCGGCGAGCCGCGTCGTACCCTCACGCCTCCGGACGCACCTCCTCATGCCGCTCGACGACGCCTTCGCTCCGTACCGCCTCGCGCCGGGCGCGCTCCCGGAGGAGGCCGCGCGCGCCGCGGAGGCGCTCTCCGCCGAGCCCCTGCTCGCCCCGCCCGCCGAGCCGCTCCCGGCGCCGCTCGTGAACCGCGCGCTCGCCGACATCCCGGCCGGACGCGCCGCCACCGCGAGCGAGGCCTGCCGCGCCGCCGACGGCAACCCGGCCGGCCTCTCCGGGCCGCTCCGCGCCTGCCTCTCCTCGGACCGCCAGCAGGCGCGCGTGGCCGAGGCCGCCCGCGCCGCGCTCGACGCGGGCTTCGCCGGCGTGTGCCTCGATCGGCCCGACGCGCCGCTCGCGCTCGGGCTGCTCGGGGCGGGCTTCTGCGTCGACTGCCAGCGCGCGGTCGGGCGCGAGCTGGTGCGCGAGTACGGCGACCACTTCCAGCCGGTGGACTACCTCGCCCTGGCGCGCGAGGCGGTGGCCCAGGCGCCGGGCGCGGTCACCTTCGACCACCTCCCCTTCGGGCGAGACTTCTGGAGGGTGCGCAACCGCGCGCTCGCGCTGGCGCTGCGCGGGTACGCCCGATCGGCGCGCGACGCGGCTCGCGCGGCGGGGCGCGCCTTCGAGGTGGTGGCCCAGTTCGAGGCGCTCGGCCCGGCCCAGCTCGCGGCGGCGCGCCTGGTGGACGCGACCATCTTCCCGGCGCCGGCCGCGAGCGGCGCCGGCCTGGTCCGGCTGCTCCGCGCCGCGGCGGGGCGCCGGCCGGTGGCGATCGCCACCCAGCCCGGCGACGGCGCGCCGGCGGCGCTGGTCCGGCTCGCCGCGGTGGCCGCGGCCTGCGGCGTGGAGCTCTCCGGCCTCGAGCCCGGCGGCGCGGCCGGCCAGGAGGTGGCCGCGATCCGCCGGCTGGCGCGCCAGCTCGCGGTGCGCGCCGGGCGGCCGCCGTCGCTCGCGGCGCCGGTGGCGGAGCTGGCGGTGCTCTACTCGCCGGAGGCCGACCTGTGGACGGGCGGCCGGCACCGGCGCTCGGTGGAGCGGGCCGGCGACGCGCTCGCGGCGCTGCACGCGCAGGCGCCGGTGGTGATGCGGGTCCAGGACGCGCCGCCGGGCGCGGTGCTGGTGCTCGCCGACGCCGGCGCGCTCTCCGCGCTCGAGGCCTCGCAGGCGCGCCGCCGGCTGGAGGCGGGCGGCACCGTGCTCGCGTTCGGCGCGCCCGCCGCGGTGGACGAGGGCGGGCGGCAGACCGGCGCGTTCCTGCCCGCGGGCAAGCCGGGCGGTGTGCGCGTCGGCTCCGGCACGCTGGTGGAGCTGCCGCCGCTCGCGCCGGAGAAGGGCCCGGGCGGCGCGCCCGACCCGGCGGTGCTGGAGCGGACGCTCGCGTCGCTCCTCGGGCGCGGCCGCCGCGCCGCGCGCGTGGCCGGGCGCGCGCCGGTGCTGGTGGTGCTGAGCCGGACCGGCGAGGCGCTCGACGTGCACCTCGTCGCTGCGGAGCGCGCGCAGGGCGCGACGCTGTTCCTCGGCGAGCACGTGGCCGGCGGCGTCCGCCGCGGCCGCTTCGTCTCCTCCGACGGCTCGGACGTGCGCATCCCGCTCAACCCGTCCGGCTACTCGATCTCGACCGTGCTGCCGAGCTTCAAGGGCTACGCGGTGCTGTCGGTGAGCGCGTAGCTCACCCGCGCGTCCCCTCGACTCCGGCCGTGCCTGGCGGCACGGCCTGCGCTCGGGATGCGCGGACCTCGATCACCCGCGCGGCGGCCGCGGCAGCCGCGGGTGCGTGGGCGTGTCGCCGGGCGGGCGCTGGCGCGCGTCGGCCGGGCCGACCGGGCGCAGCTCGGTGGCGGTGGCGGCGCGGGCCGGCAGGCGGACGGTCACGGTGGTGCCGCGCCCGGCCGCGGTGGAGAGGCTGACGCTGCCGCCGTGGCGCTCCACGATCCCCTGCACGATGGGCAGGCCGAGCCCGATGCCCACGCCGGCGCGGGTGGTGAAGAACGGCTCGAAGGCGCGCGCCGCCACCTCCGGCGGCATGCCCGCGCCCGCGTCGGCGACGGTGAGCACCACCTCGCCGCCCTCGCGCGAGAGCGCCACCCGCACCTCGGCGCCGGGCGGGACCGCCTGGGCGGCGTTCGTCACCAGCGCGAGCACCACCTGCACCAGGCTGGGCCGGTTGCCCTCCACCACGTACGGCCCCTCGCCGCCGTCGCGCACCAGCGCCGCGCCCGATTCCTTGAGCGCGGTCTTCGCCATGCGCCCCGCCTCCTCCACCGCCGGCACGAGGTCCACCGCCTCGGTGCGGGCGCCGGTGGGGCGGGCGTAGGTGATGAGGTCGCGGGCGAGGCGCTGGATGCGCTGGCCCGCGTCCTTGATGGCGCGGAGCTTCTCGACGTCGGAGGGATCCTGCGCGCGGGCGGTGAAGCGCTCGAGCAGCACGTCCGAGTACATCGTCACCGCGGTGAGCGGGTTGTTGAGCTCGTGGACCACGCCCGCCACCAGGCGGCCGATGGCGGCGAGGCGCTCGGCGTGCTCGGCGGCGGCCTGCATGGAGCGGAGCAGGGTGAGGTCCTGGCCGATGAGGATGACGCCCTCGACCTCGCCGCTCGCGCCGGCGATGGGCCCGGTGTTCACCGCCACCCGCACCTCGCCGCCGTCGCGCCGGACCAGCCGCGTCTCGACGCCGTCCACCCGCTCGCCGCCGAGGCTGCGCGCCAGCAGCGCGGCGAGGCGCGGGCGCTCGTCGTCGGGCGCGCGCAGGAGCGCCTCGCCCCCCAGCACCTCGCCGGCGGCGAGCCCGGAGAGCTTCGCCAGCGCGGCGTTCCAGACGATCACCGAGCGGTCGCGGTCCACCGCCCAGATGAGCGCGTTCGCGTGCTCGATCAGCTCCTCGAGGTAGGTCTTGAGGTAGGTGAGCTCGTCGATGGAGCGGACGTTGCGCACGCCCAGCGCGGCGTGGCCGGCCACCCGGCGCAGCAGCGGGCGGTCCTCGGCCGGCGCCCCGGGGCCGCCGCGCGCGTACTCGAGCGAGAGCACGCCGTAGAGCGCGCCCGAGACCGCGAGCGGCACCGAGGTCGCCTCCTCGCAGCCCTCGAACAGCGGCTCCTCCCGCTCGACCACCCGGACGCCGCCGGCGCCGAGGGCGGCCGCCGAGAGCCCGGCCTCCTCCACCGCGCCGCGCCCGAGCACCAGCCGGCCGGGGCGGTCGGGGCGGAGGCGCCCGCTCGCGTAGAAGGTGGTGAGCGCGAGCGTGCGCGGGTCCACCAGCCGGATCGAGAACGCGCGGCCCGGGAACACGGCGTCGAGCGCGCGGGCCAGGGCGCCGCTGATCTGGTCCTCGGCGCGCGCCTCGGCGAGCTCGCGCGAGAGCGTCAGCAGCACCGCGTCGGAGGGATCGGTCGCCACCGGGGGCCGCGCCGGGCGGCGCCTCGCCTTCGGCTTCGGTCGCGGCCTCGGCCGCGCGCTCGGCGCGCGCGCGCGCTTCGCCGCCTTCCGCCCCGGCCTCCTGCGCGTCCCCGCCATGCTCCCCCCCGGCGCGCGACTGTAGCACGCGCCCGCTACCGTCGCCGGGAACGGTACGCCACCAGCGCGGCCGCCATCACCTCGCGCACGGCCACGCCCGCGGCGCGGGCGCACGCGGCGCAGTCCTCGTACTCCGGGTGCGCGCCGAGCTCCCGGCCGCCGAGCCGCGCCACCTTCACCCGCACGCGGCCGTAGGCGGTCTCGACCGGCTCGAGCGCGCGCTCCAGCGCGTCGCGCTCCACCGCGTGCCGGCGCACGCCGAGCGTGGTGGTCTCGGCGAAGAGCGCGCCGGTCACCGCGGCGCGGCGCGCCTCGTCGCAGAGCGCGCCGAGCAGGACGCCGGGGCGCCCCTTCTTCATGGTGAGCGGCGCCGCCCAGGCGTCGAGCGCGCCCGCCTCGAGCGCCGCCTCGATGGCGCGCGCCACGAGCTGCCCCGGGCAGTCGTCGAGGTTCGCCTCCAGCACCCACAGCGCGTCCGGCCCGGGCCCGCCCGCACCGGCCCCGGGCGCCGGCTCGGCCAGCGTGGCGCGCAGCACGTTCGGGCGATCCGGCCAGGCGCGCGTGCCGACGCCGTAGCCGACCCGCAGCGGCACGTGGGCGGGGAGCGGGCCCACCTCGGCGAGCACCGCGAGCAGCGCCGCGCCGGTGGGCGTGACCGCCTCGCCGGGCGGGCCGCCCGGGCGCACCGGCTTTCCCTTCAGGAGCTCCAGCACCGCGGGCGGCGGCACCGGCATGGTCCCGTGCGCGGTGCGGACGAGGCCGCGCCCCAGCTCCGGCGGCGCCGAGCGCACCGCCGGCCAGCCGAGCAGGTCGAGCGCCACCGCGGCGCCGCACACGTCCACGATCGAGTCCACCGCGCCGACCTCGTGGAAGTGCACCTCCGAGACCGGGACGCCGTGCACGCGCGCCTCGGCCTCGCCGATGCGCTCGAACAGCGCGCGCGCCACCTCGCGCGCCCGCGGCGGGAGCCCGCTCGCGGCCACCAGCCCGAGGATCTCGGCGAGCCCGCGCGCGGCGGGCTGCTCGCCCTCCACCACCACGTCCACGTGCGTGCCCTGGATGCCGTGCTCGGCCTTCCTCGTCACCGCGAGGCGCCAGCCCGGGACGCCGAGCGACTCGAGCGCGCGGGCGAGCGCGGCCGCGTCCACCCCGAGGTCGATCGCGGCGGCCAGGAACATGTCGCCGGCGATGCCGCCCACCGGCTCGAGGAGGAGGAGCGCCATGCGGAGCCTCGCTTCACCCGCGGGCGACGAGGCCCGCCACGAACGCCGCGCCGAAGCCGTTGTCCACGTTCACCACCGTGACGTTCGGCGCGCAGGAGTTCAGCATGGTGAACAGCGGCGCGAGCCCGCCCAGCGAGGCGCCGTACCCGACCGAGGTCGGCACGCCGATCACCGGCCGGCCCACCAGGCCGCCCACCACCGAGGGGAGCGCGCCCTCCATGCCGGCCGCGACGATCACCGCGCGCGCGCGCTCGAGGTCGTCGCGCCGGGCCAGCAGCCGGTGGATGCCGGCGACGCCCACGTCGTAGACGCGGATGGGCTCGACGCCCATCACCTCGAGCGTCACCGCCGCCTCCTCGCACACCGGGATGTCCGAGGTGCCGGCGCAGCACACCGCCACCGGCCCGCGCGCCGGCAGGTCCATCCTCCCCTTGCGCAGCGTGCGCGAGACCGGGTCGTAGACGCTGCTCTTCACCGCGCGCCGCGCCGGGCCGGCCTTCGCCGGGGAGAGGCGGGTGACGAGCAGCGGGCCGCGCGCGGCGAGCTTGCGCGCGATGGCCGCCACCTGCGCCGCGGTCTTGGACTCGGCCAGCACCACCTCCGGCATCCCCACCCGCAGGGTCCGGTGCGTGTCGAGCGTGGCGAGGTCGCCCAGGCGCTCGAACGGCGCGCCCTTCAGGGCGGCCACCGCCTCGTCGAGCGAGGCCTGGCCGCGCTTCACGCGGGCGAGGAGCGCGCGCAGGGTCTTCTCGTCCATGCGCGCTGTCTATCGCAGATCGAGATGCGAGAGGAGCTTCGCGACGCGCGCCGGCTCGGGCATCACCAGGATGAGCCCCTCCAGGGCGGGCTCGCCCGCGACCGACGGCCCGTCCGCGCCGGTGGACAGGACGAACCGGGTGGCGAGCGCGATGGAGCCGTCGTGCGTGACGAGCCGCTCCACGCACTCGCGGCCGCTGCCGCGCGCGAGCGCCGGCACCGAGAGCAGGAGCTTCTCCCCCACCAGCGCGGCCACCGCCGACACGAACGCGCTCCCCACGATGTTGCCCGACTCGAGGAGCGCGCTCTCCGCCATGCCCGACCAGTCGCCGCCGGGCGGGAACCCGAGCACCGCCGCGAGCGCCTCGGCGTCGCGCTCGGGGAGCGCGAGCAGCAGGTCGCCGGTGAGCGGCCCCTCCAGCTTCACGCCCACCGCGACGAGGTCCTGCCCCAGGCCGCCCAGGAACGCGGCGATGGCGCCGGTCTCGGCGCCCACCCAGGCCTCGGGCACGTCCATGTGGATGGGGCGCCGCGCGAGGCGGCCGAGCGCGGTGATGGCCTGGCCGCAGCCGATGCTGGCGAGCTCCTGGAGCGCGTCCAGCTCGCGCGGGCCGAAGCCGGGGCCGCTCACGCGATCAGCCTCTGGACGTCGAGGATGAAGACCGGCCGCCCGGTGCCGAGCACGGTCACCGCGGACAGGCCGGGCACCGCCTCGAGCGGGCTGCCGAGCGGCTTCAGCACCGCCTCGTGCTGGCCGAGCAGCGCGTCCACCGCGAGGCCCACCCGGCCCGGCTCGCCCCCCTCGGCCACCACCACCGCGCGCACGTCCCCGGGGGCCGCCGGGAAGCCGAGCAGCCGGGAGAGATCGCGGACCGGGACGAGCTCGCCGTCGTACGGCAGGACCGGCTCGCCGCGGCTGCGATCGAGCCGCGACAGCTCCACCTGCGCGGCGCCGTGCACCTTGGCGATGGGGAGCCCCAGCACCTCCTCGCCCACGCGGACGAGGAGCACCGGCTGCACCGCCACGGTGAGCGGCAGGCGGAAGGTGACGCGCGCGCCCAGGCCCGGCGCGCTCTCCACCTCGAGCGTGCCCCCGAGCGCCTCGACGGTCCGCTTCACCGCGTCCATGCCCACGCCGCGGCCGGAGAGCTCGGTGACCCGCTCGGCGGTGGACACGCCCGGCAGGCAGCAGAGCATGAGCGCCTCGCGGTCGGAGAGCGCCGCGGCCTGCTCGGGCGCGAGCACCCCGCGGGCCACCGCGGCCTGGCGCAGCCGCTCCGGGTCGAGCCCGCGCCCGTCGTCGGCGAGCTCCAGGATCACGCGGTCGCGCTCGCGGCGGGCGGTGAGCGTGAGCCGGCCGGTGGCGGGCTTGCCGGCGAGCAGCCGCAGGTGCGACGGCTCGATGCCGTGGTCCACCGCGTTGCGGAGCACGTGCTGGAGCGGATCCGACAGCTCCTCCAGGATGGCGCGGTCGATCTCGATCTCCGCGCCGCGGACGTCGAGCTCCACCTGCTTGCTCACCGCGCGGGCGAGGTCGCGGGCGACGCGCGGGAGCCGCTCGGTGACGAGCGCGAGCGGCGTCATCCGCACCGTCATCACCTTGTCGTGCAGGTCCTTCACGATGGCGTGCAGCCGGTCCACGCCCTCGTCGAGCGGCGCGCGCGCGTCGCGCGGCAGCCCGCGGCCCACCTCGCGGATGCGGGCGGTGGCGAGGATGAGCTCGCCCACCGCGTCGAGGAAGCCGTCCAGGATCTCGGTCTTCACCCGCACGGTGCGGGCCGGCTCGCTCGGCGCGTCGCGGGCAGGCGCCGGCGGCGGGACGACCGGGGCGGCGGGCGCGGCCGGCGCGGCGGCCGCCTCGCGGACCGCCACCGCGGCGAGGTCGGAGATCTGCGCCAGCGCCCGCTCCAGCGCGGCGACCGGCTCCGGCGTGTGCAGCTCCACCTCGAGCCGCTTCCCGGGGATGCGGCCCGCCTTCAGGTCCTCGACGGTGGGGGCCGAGCGGGCCACCGCGCCGAGCGCGGCGAGCTTCTTCACCACCAGGAACGCGCGCACCGCCGGCACCGGGCAGCCGGGTGCGATGTCCACCTCCACCTGCACCCGCCGGTGCGCGCGCGGCGCCGCCGGCTCGGTGGGCGCCGGGCCCGCGGCGGGATCCCCCGCCGGCTGCGGGGCGGCGGGAGCGGGCGCGGGCCGCGGGGCCGGGGGCGCCGCGGCGGGCGGCTCGGCGAAGGGATCGCCCGGCGGCGGCCCGGCCGGCGCGGCGGGCTCGCCCGCGCGGCACCGGCGCGCCGCCTCCGCCACCCGCGCCACCAGGGCCGCGTCGGGCTCCGGCTTCTCGCCGCGCCCGGCCGCCTGCACCATGGCGGCGAGCGCGTCGCCCGCGGCGAGCAGCACGTCCACCGCGCCGGCGTCGAGCCGGCCCGGCTCGCCGCGGAACACGTCCACCAGGTCCTCGGCCTTGTGGGCGAGCGTGGCGATGCCGTCGAACGCCATGGCGGCGCTCATGCCCTTCACGCTGTGTGCGTGCCGGAACAGGCTGTCGATGGTGGCCTTGACGGCGCGCCCCTCGCGCACCGCCCGCTCGATCTCGACCAGGTCGCGCCCGTAGCCGGCGAGGTGCTCGCCCGACTCGGCCACGTAGAGGGAGAGGTACTTCTGGAGGTCCACGGCGCGCCCGCCCCCGGGCCCGCGATCAGGCGTCGCCCATCACCTTCTTGACGACCGACAGCACGTCCTCGGCCTTGAACGGCTTCACGATGAAGTCGCTCGCGCCGGCCTCGATCGCCTCCATCACCAGCGACTCCTGGCCCAGCGCGCTGCACATCACGATCACCGCCCGCGCGTCGTGCTTGATGATCTCGCGGGTGGCCTCGATGCCGCTCTTGAACGGCATCACGATGTCCATGGTGGTGAGGTCGGGCTTCAGCTCCTTGTACTTCTCCACCGCCTCGAGGCCGTTCGCGGCCTCGCCCACGACCTCGAACCCGGACCCGGAGAAGATGTCCTTGATCATGTTCCGCATGAAGATCGCGTCGTCGACGATCAGGACTCGCTTCGCCATGGACTCAGGGCCCTCCCGGGAATCCGGGGACGTTACCATCGGTCTTGCGCGCCGGACAAGGCGCCGCCCGCCTGCACACCTCGCCGCACGTCACCTCCCGCCGAACAGCGCGGAGGCCTGCTCGGCCAGCGCCTCGGCGCCCAGCACCGTCACCGCCCCGGTGCGCGCCTCGGCGAGCCCGCGCACCAGCCCGCCGCCCGCCTCCGGCGGCGCGAGCGGCTCGACCCCGAGCACGCCGCCGATGAGCAGGCCCAGCGTGCGCTTTCCGTGGTCCAGGATGAGCACCATCCCGGCCCCGTCGCGGAGCGGCTGGGCCGGGAGGCCCACCAGCGCGGCGAGGTCCACCACCGCGACCACCCGGCCGCGCAGGTTCATGACGCCGCGCACCGCCTCGGAGGCGCGCGGCACCCGCGCGAACGGGGGCTGCGGCAGCACCACCTCGCGCACCGCCGCGAGCGGCAGGGCGTAGCGCTCGCCGGCGACGCGGAAGACGACGTGGCGCACGCCTGGCGACCTCAGCCCAGCCGGAACCGCGAGACCACCGTCTGCAGCTCGACCGACAGGTTGGTGAGCTCCTGCGCGGCGCTCGCCATCTGCGACACGGCGGCGATCTGCTCGGCGGTGACCTTGCGCACCTGCTCGGTGGCGCTCGCGTTCGACGAGGCCACGTCGGAGATGTGGTCCATGGCCTGGACCATGTCGGCCGAGCCGTTCAGCTGCTCGCGCGCGTCCTGCGAGATGACCCGGACCTTCTCGGCGCCGCTCGCCGCGATGGTGGCGATGTCCGAGAGCGTGCGGATGATCGCGTTCAGGTCCTCGCGCCCGTCGCCCAGCTCGGCGACCGACTCCTTCATGGTCTCGACCACCTTCGCGGCGCGGCCGGAGATGTCGGTCGCGAGCGAGGAGATCTGCTCGGCGGAGCGGCCGGCCGCCTCGGCGAGCTTGCGCACCTCCTCGGCCACCACCGCGAACCCGCGCCCGTACTCGCCGGCGCGCGCCGCCTCGATGGTGGCGTTCAGCGCGAGCAGGTTGGTCTGGTTGGCCACCTGGGTGATGGCCTCCACGATCTTGGAGATCTCCTTGGTGCGCTCGCCGAACGCGAACACCTGCTCGCTGGCGGCCTCGATGCGGGCGAACACCTTCTTCACCTTCTCGCCGGCGAGCCGGGCCGCCTCGCCGCCGGACGCGGCCGAGGTGCTGGTCTCCACCGAGGCGCGGGCGGCCTCCTCGGCGCTGCGGGCGGTGCGCTCGATGGAGGCGGCGATCTCGCCGATCACCTTCGAGGTCCGCTCCACCAGGTCGGACTGCTGCCCGGCGCCGACCGCGATCTTCTCCATCGACGAGGCCACCTCGTCGGTGGAGGCGTTCACGTCCTCGGCGCTCGTCTGCAGGTCGTTGGCGCTGTCCGAGACCGACTGCGCGGTGCGCTGGATCCGCGAGACGAGGTCCCGCAGGTTCTCCTGCATGGTGCGGATGGCCTCGGTGAGGTCGTCGATCTCGTCGTGGAACGCCTTCTGCTCCTCCGAGACCACCGCGCGCGAGAGGTCGCCGCGGCTGATCTCCACCGCGCTCGCCTTCAGCCGGCCGACGCGCGCGACGCGCGCGATGGCGAGCGTGAGCCCCTGCCCGAGCGCGAGCGTGAGCGCGAGGATGATGACGACGCCGGCGGCGCGGCTCGCCACCCACGCCTGCACGAGCGGCACCGCGAACAGCAGCACGCCGCCCACGATGAAGTAGGAGACGAGGATCTTCGTCTGGAGCGAGACGGTCAGGCCGGCGGCGGCCGGCGCGGGGCGCAGCGGCGGCTCGGCGGCCCGGCCGCGCACCGCCACCAGGTGCGGCGCGTCCTGCCAGCGGGCGCTCGGGCGGGTGGACTGGAGTCGCTCGTCTCTCGCTCGGGCCACGATGCCTCTCTCGTCTCGCCGCTCGGGGAAGGGGTCGCCCCGCGGGGCGGTGACCGGCGGGCCGATCCTAGACCCGCGGGAGGTGATGTCAAAGAGGGCGCGGTGCGCGGAGGTGGTCGTGGCCGGAGGGCGCCGGGCGCTCGGCGCCGTCGGCGCCGAGGATGCGCACGCCCGACCCGCGCTCGACCCGGCCGATCACCGCCAGCGGAACCCGCGCCCGCGCGGCGGCGCGGAGCGCCCTCGCCAGGCGGGCGGGCGGCAGCGCGGCCACCAGCTCGTAGTCCTCGCCGCCCCCGAGCGCCGGCCCGAGCGGATCGGGGAGCGAGCGAGCGGCGCGCCGGTAGGCCGCCGAGGTCGGGACCGCCGCCGCCTCGAGCACCGCCGCCACGCCGGACTCGTCGCAGAGGTGGCCGAGATCCTGGACCAGGCCGTCGGAGACGTCGATGGCGGCCCGCGCCACCCCGGCGAGCGCGCGCCCCAGCGCGAGGCGCGGCGCGGGCCGGCGCTGCCGCCGGACCAGCGCGGCGGAGGCGCCGGGCGCGAGCCCCAGCGCGGCGTCGCCGAACGTGCCGGAGGCGACGAGGAGGTCGCCGGGCCGGGCGCCGGAGCGCAGCAGCGCCCGGCCGCGCCGGACCGCGCCGACCGCGGTCACGGTGACCGACAGCTCGGAGGCGCGCGAGACGTTCCCGCCCACCACCGCGATCCGGTGCGCGCGGGCGCAGGCGCCCAGGCCGCGCGCCACGCCCTCGAGCCGCTCGGGCGGCGTGCCGCGCGGGAACGCCAGCGCGACGAGCGCCCAGAGCGGGCGCGCGCCCATCGAGGCGAGGTCGGAGAGGTTCACCGCGAGCGCCTTCCAGCCGACGTCCTCGGGGGTGAAGCGCGCGTCGAAGTGGACGCCCTCCACCACCGCGTCCACGGTGGCGGCGAGGTCCTCGCCGGGCGGCGGCGCGAGCAGCGCCGTGTCGTCGCCGGGGCCGAGGCGCACGCCGGCGCCGGCGAGCGGCAGCGCGCGGGTGAAGCGCTCGATGAGCTCGAACTCGCCCGGGGGCGGGCGCGGCGCGGCGGCGCGGCGCGGCACGGCGCGCTAGCGCTCCACCGCCGGGGCCGGCCCCACCGGCGTGAGCGCCGGCGCCGGCGTCGCGCGGATGGGCAGCAGCACGGTGAACACCGAGCCGGTGCCGGCCGCGGAGCGGACGCGGATCTCGCCGCCGTGCGCCTCCACGAAGCTCTTCACGATGGCGAGCCCCAGGCCCGCGCCGCCGTACTCGCGCGTCGAGGAGCCGTCCACCTGGTAGAAGACGTCGAACACCTTGCCGAGGTGCTCCTCCGGGATGCCGATGCCGCTGTCCACCACGTGGATGGCGAGCCGCTCGGCCGGGAGGACCTCGGCGCTCACGGTGATGCTGCCGCCGGGCGGCGTGAACTTCACCGCGTTCGAGCACAGGTTCACCAGGCACTGGCGGAGCTTGTCGCGGTCGGCGTGGATCCGGGGCAGCGGCGTCGTGTCGCAGGACACCTTCAGCCCCTTCTTGCGCGCGATGGGGAGCAGCGTCGCCACCGCGTCGCGCATGAGCTGGACCGCGTCCACCTCGGAGAGCACGAGCCGCACCCGGCCCGCCTCGATCTTGGAGATGTCGAGGATCGAGGTGATGAGCTGGAGCAGGTTCTCGCCCTTCTCCATGATGATGCCGAGGTACTCGCGCTGCTCGGCGGTGAGCGGGCCGCCGAGCCCCTCCAGCATCATCTCGGAGTACCCGATGACGCTGGTGAGCGGCGTGCGCAGCTCGTGGCTCATGGTGGCGAGGAAGTTCGACTTCAGCCGGTCGAGCTCCTTCAGCTTCGCGTAGCTGTCCTCGAGCTTCTGGTTCTTGTCCTGCAGCTCGCGGTAGCTGTCGGTGACCGCCTCGATGTGCAGCTTCGCCGCGATGAGGTTCTTGTGGCCGGTGAACACCATCACGTCGAGGAGATCCATGAAGTGCTTCAGGATCTTCTCGGCGGTGGGCACCGACACGCGGCGGATCTTGGCGAGGTAGCCGGTGGCCTGCGCGACGTCGAAGTCCTCGGCGATGCCGGTCAGCGCCGCCGGCAGCGCGGCCAGGTCGTCGGGCACGAACGGGCCGAACACCACCCGGCCGATGAGGTCGCCCTCGTACATGATCGGGTGGACGAGGTAGCGGCAGCCGGAGAAGCACGAGAAGGTGACCGCGGCCGGCTCCTCCGGCACGGCCTCCGCCTTCACCCGCCCCACCGTCTCGATGCACTGCTCGCGGCCGGCCGGCTTCGACCAGATGTAGCCGCAGAAGTCGGCGTTGCCGACCTTCACGTCCACCAGCTTGTTGCCGGCCTCGTCGAACACCTTCAGGCCGATCCGGTACAGGTCGGAGAAGGAGTGGCACACCTCCGCGAACGCCCGGAGGTCGAGCAGGTCGGACAGCGGGATCCGCTGGTTGAGGAACGACGCGCCGATCATGGCACCGTCGCCTCGGGCGGCAGCCGCGCGCCGCGCAGATCCACGTGCGAGAAGATCTGGCCCAGGAACTCCTTCTCCGGGATCTGCCAGACCGCCTCCAGGCCGAAGGCCCGGTCCAGGCTGCGGTAGCAGCGCTGCAGCACGAGGTAGAGCGTCTCGACCACACCGTCGCCGCGGATGGCCACCGCCGGCACGAACGGCGGCTGGATCACCTTGCGCAGGTCGTCGAGCTCGTGGTCGGCGCGGGCGTCGGGCAGGTCGCGCTTGTTGAGCTGGACGACGATGGGCAGGGTCCGGTAGTCGAGCCCGTTCGCCTCCAGGTTCGCGAGCATGTTGTTCCAGTACGCGAGCGTGGAGCCGGCCTCGCTGCGGCGCGAGTCGGCCACGAACGCCACCGCGTCGGTGCCCTGGAGCACGATGCGCCGGGTGGACTCGTGCATCACCTGCCCCGGCACCGTGTACAGCTTCAGCTTCACCTTCACGCCGGCGCGGGTGCGGAAGAACACCGGCATCATGTCGAAGAACAGCGTCCGATCGTCCTTGGTGTCGAGCGTCATCAGGCGCCCGCGGACCTTGGGGTCGATCTTCTGGAAGAGCGACTGGAGGTTGGTCGTCTTCCCGGAGAGCGCGGGGCCGTAGTAGACGACCTTGACCGCGATCTCCCGGCTGTCTTCGTTGAACTGGACCATGCGCGTGGGGGCGCGCCGCCACGGACGGCGGCCGCGGCGGCCATCCTAGCCCAACGGCGCCCCGGCCGAACCTTTCCGCCGCCCGCTCGCCCGCTTCGGGAGCCCCGGGCCGGCGGGACCCTGTCCCCTCGCCCGGGGGAACCGTCTCCCGCTACCCGCCCAGCCACCAGCGCCGGGCGTCCTCGACGGTCCGCAGCAGCGGGCAGCGCGGCAGGGTGGCGAGGAAGGCGCGGCCGTAGCCCTTCGTGACCAGCCGCCGGTCGAGCACCGCCACCAGCCCCCGGTCCTCGCGCGTCCGCACCAGCCGCCCGAAGCCCTGGCGCAGCGCCAACGCGGCGGCCGGGACCTGCAGCTCGGAGAAGCCGTCGCGCCCCTCCTCCTCGAGCGCGCGGAGCCGCGCCGACATGACCGGATCGCCCGGGGGCGCGAACGGCAGCCGGTCGATGATGACGAGCGAGAGCGCCTCGCCCGGCACGTCCACGCCCTCCCAGAAGCTGGCGGTCGCGAACAGCACGCTCGGCTCGGAGCGGAACTCGTCCAGCAGCCGCGACTTGGGCCGGTCGCCCTGCCGCAGCACCTGGTACGGCAGGTCGCGGCAGGCCTCGTGGAACGCGTTCATGTTCCGGTTCGAGGTGCAGAGCACGAAGGCGCGGCCGCCGGTGACGGCGGTGAGCGCGCGGATCGAGTCCGCCGCGGCGCGCACGAACCCGGGGTCGTTCGGCTCGGGCAGCCCCTCCGGCGAGACCAGCGCCGCCTGCCGGGCGTAGTCGAACGGCCCCTCGAAGCGGCGCTCCTCCACCTCCAGCTCCGGGAGCAGCCCGACCTGCCGGCGGAAGAAGTCGAAGCGGCCCTGCGCGGCGAGCGTGGCGCTCGTGAACACGGCGGTGTCGGTGCGCTGGTAGAGCCGCTCGCGCAACTCCTCGGCGACGTCGATGGGCGCCGCGCGCAGGAACACGCCGCGCCCGCGCACCTCGCCGAAGTACACCCGTGACGGCTCCTTCATGGCGGTGACCGCGGCCACCTCGACCCGCAGCTCGCCGGCGCGCCGCGCGATCTGGGAGAGCGCCGGCGTGACCGCGTCGCCGAGCAGCTCGCGGAGCCCGGCCAGCGACTCGTCGAGGCGCTGGAGATCGCGCTGCGCCCCGTCCATCACCGCCGGGGTGAGCGCGGCCTTGACGCCCTCCTCCTCCTCGCGCCGGGCCGGGCGCCGCCGGGGCGGGGGCCCGAAGCCGCGGCCGCGCGTGGGCGTCCCGCCCTGGCGCAGCCCGTCGGCCACCGCCTGGAAGAACCGCTCGCCCGCCTTGCGCAGCTCGCCGGTGGTCTCGCGCATCATCGAGGCGAGGTCCGGCCGGTCCGCCACCGCCCGGAGCGCGTCGCGCGACAGCTCCTCCACCCGGTACGAAGAGACCTGCAGCCCGAAGTACTCGGTGGCCACGTCCTCCACCGCGTGCGCCTCGTCGAAGATCACGACGTCGTGCTCGGGCAGGATCTCCACCCCGGCGCGCGAGGTGCGCATGGCGAGGTCGGCGAAGAACAGGTGGTGGTTGACGAGCAGGACGTCGGCCTGCGCGGCGAGCGCGCGGGCGCGGGTGACGAAGCACTCCTCGTAGCGGGCGCACTCGCGGCCCAGGCAGTTCTCGCTGGTGGCGGAGAGGTCCTTCCAGGTGTGGAACTGGTCGGGCAGGTCGATCTCGGCCCGGTCGCCGGTCTCGGTGCGGCGCGCCCACGCCTCGATGCGCGGCCAGAGCGCCGCCTCCTCGCGCGCCGCGAACGTGGGGGCGCGGGCGAACTCCTCGCCGCGGGCCAGGCAGAAGTAGTTGGACCGGCCCTTCAGGTAGGCGGCGCCGAACTCGAGCCCGCAGGCGTCGCGGAGCAGCGGGATGTCCTTCTGCCAGAGCTGCTCCTGCAGCGTCCTCGTGGCGGTGGAGACGATCACCCGCCGGCCGGAGAGCACCGCCGGCACGAGGTACGCGAGCGTCTTGCCGGTGCCGGTGCCGGCCTCGGCCACGAGGTAGCCGCGGCGCTCGATGGCGCGCTCCACCGCGCGCGCCATCTCGAGCTGGTCCTCGCGGTGCTCGTAGCCGGGGAGCGCCGAGGCCAGGCGTCCGCCGGGCCCGAGGATGGCGTCCAGCGAGGGGTGGGCGGGCAGGGGGATCAGGACGGGCTCCCGGTGAGCAGGACGGCGAGGCGGAAGGCGGCCCAGGCGGCCGCGGCGCCGAGGGCGACGAGCGCGGCGACGACGAGGCCGCGGTGGAGCTTGCCGGCCTGGCGCGGCACGGTGCGCGGCAGCGACGCGAGGCCCTGGACGGTGGCGCGCTTCACCACCTCGTCGCGCAGGCGCGCGGCGGTCGGGTCGCCGGGGCGCTCCGCGAGCACCGCGCGGTAGCGCCCGCCGGCGACGGCCAGCCCCTCGAGATCGGCGAAGCGCGCCAGGTACGCGCGGTGCGCGCCCTCGTCGCCCCAGGCCGCGAGCACCCGGGCCCAGGCCTCGGCCTCGGCCTCGGCCTCGACGTCGCCGGAGTCTGCGGCCGGCGCTGCGGCGGCGGGGGCCTCGGCGGGCGCGGGCTCCGGCGCGGGGCCGGGCGCCTCCGGTGCGTCCGGGCGCGGGGTCTCGGGGTTGGACATCGGGGGCGCGAGTCTAGCCGAAAGGCCCGCCGGCCGGAGCAGCCGGCCGGGCCGCTAGAGCGAGATGGGGACCGGGACGAAGGTGACGACGAACAGGAGCAGCGTCGCGACCGCCAGGGCGCGCCGTCCGGGCGAGAGCGGCTCGTCGCGGAGCGGGGGCGGGTGGCGCGCGCCGATGAGGAACCGGGTGAGCAGCCACCAGAACAGCCAGTTCCAGGACAGCGTCAGGCCCGCGACGAGCAGCCCCGCCGACACCACCTCGGAGCCGACGCGCGCGCCGCGCCGGCCGAGCAGCGCGTAGAGCACGTGGCCGCCGTCGAGCTGGCCCATGGGCACGAGGTTGAGGCTGGTGACGAGCAGGCCAAGCCAGGCGGCGAAGCCCACCGGGTGCACGAACACCTCGTGGCCGGCGGGCAGCGTCCCCCACACCAGCCGCTGCGCGGCCCAGGTCACCAGGCTGTCGCCGTAGACGCGCACGCCGGTGTCGGGGCCGAACAGCTCGCGGCCGTCCATCCAGGCGCGGAGCGCGTCGAGCGGCGAGGCCACCGTCGAGCCGGCCACGCCGGCGGCCACCTGGTGGACCTCGGAGTGCGCGAGCCCCCACACCAGCAGCGGCACCGCCACCAGGAACCCGGCGATGGGGCCGGCCGCGCCGATCTCGAGCGTCGCCTTGCGCGAGGGGAGCGCCGAGCGGATGCGGATCACCGCGCCGAGCGTGCCGGCGCCGAACGGCACCGGGATGAAGTAGGGCAGCGTCGTGTCCACCCGGTGCCGGCGCGCCAGCACGTAGTGGCCCATCTCGTGGGTGAAGAGGATCGCCACGAGCGCGCCCGCGAACGGCAGCCCGCCCTCGAGCACGCGCCCGAGCGTCGGGCCGAGCGGCGCGAGCGGCGAGAGGGTGAAGCCGGCCCACAGCGTGGTGGCCAGGGTGGCGAGGAACAGCGCCAGGTTGGCCGCGGGGAAGCGGCTCCGCGGCCGCGGTCGGAGCACGAGCTCGTCCATCCGGAAGGTAAGCTAATGGCCGCCCGCGGCGCGGGCCAAGGTTCGGCGCGCCCGGGCGCGGCGGGCCGCGCCGGCGCCGGCTCGCCCAGGGTTCGCCTAGGGTTGCCCGGGGCCCGGGCCGGCCAGCTCCTCGGGCGTGAGCTCGCGGAGCCCGTCCCTGTCCACGGTGAGGAAGAACAGCGGCTTCTCGGGCGTGCGCCGCGGGCCCATGGTGATGTCGCCGGTGGCGCCGACGTAGCCCTTCACCGCCGCGAGCGCGTCGCGCATCTGGTCGCGGGTCTGCGCCTTGCCGAGCTGCGCGCGCGCCATCCCGGCCGCGTCGAACGCGCTCGCCTCCAGGATGGTGGGCACCTGGCCGGCGTGGCGCCGCTCGAACGCCTCCACGAACGCCTTGGTGGCCGGGCGCGCCGAGCCGGCGTAGAAGCCGTCCACGAAGATGGCGCAGCGGACGTAGCGCCCGGCGCCGCCGGGCGCGGTGTCGAACAGCGACGGGTCGCTCGACCAGCCGTTCGCGCCGAGGAGCTGCACCGGCCGCAGGTCGGCGCGCCCGGTGGTCTTGCGGATCCGCTCCACGTCGTCGGGCAGGCAGGTCTGGGTGACCACGTCCTCCACCGCCAGCGCCGGCGCGATGAGCTTCACGCTCCGGGCGAAGTCCGGGATGAAGATGGCGTCGAAGTCCACCACCGGCGCGAGCCGGTCGCGGGCCTTCTCGAGCGCCTTCTTGCGCCGGAACGGGTCCTTCTCGGCCTTCGCGATGTCGCGCTGCTGCTCCTGCCAGTCGCTGCGCTCCTCGAGGTGGAGCTTGCCGACCATGTCCTTCACGAGCGGCGTGAAGGTGGTGCGGTCCGGCGCGTAGGTCTCCGCCCCGCGGATCTCGCCGCCGCGCCCCTCCACCTCGTCCCAGAACGCGTTCGCGAGCTCGGTGCCGTAGGTGATCGACGGGTACATCACCGCGAAGCGCCGCATGCCGCGCCGGCCCATGGCGAAGTCGGCGAGCGCCTTCGCCTGCGCCGACGCGGTGAGCATGTTCTGGAACACGTGGGGCCCGGCGTCGGTGAGCCCCTCCTGCTTCGAGAGCGAGATGAAGGGGAGCTGCAGCTCCTCGGCGGTGGCCGCGGCCCGCTCGGCCTCGGCGTTCGTCACGCCGCCCACCACCGCGATGGCGCCCTCCTCGAGCGCCAGCGCCTCGAGCGCCTGCGCCGCGCCGTCGGGCTCGCCGCGCGTGTCGCGCACCGCGACGCGCACCCCGCCGCCCTCGGCGGCGAGCTGCACCGCCCGCACGATGGCGACGCCCCACGGCTGGTAGTCGCCGGACAGCGGGACGGCCACGCCGATCACGTTCGGGCGGACGAACGTGAGCCGGGCGATGCGGTCCACGATGGCGCGCGCGTCCTTCGCGTACGGGCCGGCCGGCCAGCGCAGGAACACCTCGCGCGCCGCCTCCTGCGCGCGCGGGTAGTCGCGCAGGTGCAGGTGGATGCGGGCCGCCTTCATGGCGAGCGGCTCCTGCAGCGGCGCCTCGCGGGGCAGCTCCTTGCGGAGCCGCTCCACGTCGGGGAGCGCGAGCCGGTCCACCGCGTCGGCGCCGCGGGCCAGCACCGCGCGCCGCTCCTCGCCCTGGGTGAGATCGGCGAGCTCGCCCAGCCAGCGGACCGCGTCCGGCCAGGCCCCGGCCGCCTCCGCCGCCGCCGCGGCGCGCGCCGCCGCCTCCGGCCGGCGCGACGGCTCGAGCTGCGGGTAGATCGACGCGAGCGTGCGCAGGCCGTCGGCGGCGTGGCCGCGCTGCACGTCGGCGAGCGCGAGCCCGTACTTCGCCTCGGTGGCGCGCGGGTGGAGCGGGTACTCGGAGACGAGCGTGCCGTAGGCCTGCGCGGCGCGGTCGGCCTTGCCGGCCGCGAGCAGGAGGTCTCCGGCCTGGTGCAGCGCGTCCGCCGCCGAGGGGACGCCGCGGAACCGCTGCGCGAACGCGAGCAGCCGGTCCGCGCCCGGCTCCGGCGGCAGCGCGGCCACCTCCTGGCGCACCCGGGCCAGCTCGACGCGGGCGACCTCGTTCGCCTGCGAGACCGGCATCTCCTGGCCGTTCACGACCACCCGCTTCGGGCAGCCGGCGAGCGACAGGACGAGCAACAGCAGGAACCGTCGGCCGAGGACGCGCATGGGTTCGGGATCTACTGCGGAACGCGCGAGCGTGGAAGAAAGTCCTGGGAGTGGGTCGCCTCGCGCGGCGAGGCCGCGCCCGCGGGGACCTCGCGCGGACCCGCGTCAGCGGGCGCGCGAGGTCACGGGCCCCGCGCAGCGGGGTGGGGCCCCGTGGAGCTCTGCTCCATGGGGCGGGGCGCAGCCCCGTCGGAACTCCGCAGCCCCGTCAGCGCAGGATGTCGCCGACCTTCTCCCAGAAGGTCCGGGCCTGCGGGTTCGTCTCCTCGCCGGAGAGCGCCGCGAACCGCTCCAGCAGGTCGCGCTGCTCCTTGGTGAGGTGGCTGGGCGTCTCCACCAGCACGCGCACGTGCTGGTCGCCGCGGCCGCCGCCCTGCAGCGACGGGATGCCCTTGCCCTTCAGCCGGAACATCTTGCCGCTCTGCGTGCCCGCCGGGACCCGCAGCTTGGTGGGCCCGTCGAGGGTCGGGACGTCGATCTGCGCGCCGAGCGCCGCCTGCGTGAAGGAGATGGGGATCTCGCAGAGGACCTCGGTCTCCTCGCGCTTGAAGATGGGGTGCTCGCGGACCTGCACGACCACGTACAGGTCGCCCGGGATCCCGCCCGGCGTCGGGGCCGGCTCGCCCTCGCCGGAGAGCTTCAGGCGCGTGCCGGTGTCCACGCCGGCCGGCACCTTCACCTCCACGGTGGCCTGCTCGCGGGTGGCCCCCGCGCCGCCGCAGCTCTGGCACTTGTCCACCACGACGCGGCCGGTGCCCTGGCAGTGGTGGCAGGTGCGGGCGATGGAGAAGAAGCCCTGCGTCAGCCGGATCTCGCCGGCGCCGCCGCAGGTCGGGCAGGTGCGCGGGCTGGTGCCGGGCTTCGCGCCGGAGCCCTTGCAGGCCTCGCAGGTGCGCGGGCGCGGGATGGTGATGCGGGCGGTGGTGCCGAAGGCGGCGTCCTCGAAGGCGAGCTCGAGGTGGTAGCGGAGGTCGGAGCCGCGGGCGCGGCCGCGCT
This sequence comes from Anaeromyxobacter sp. K, assembly GCF_000020805.1. Classification (NCBI taxonomy): domain Bacteria; kingdom Pseudomonadati; phylum Myxococcota; class Myxococcia; order Myxococcales; family Anaeromyxobacteraceae; genus Anaeromyxobacter; species Anaeromyxobacter sp. K. Next base: position 5,025,565 of record NC_011145.1, read on the forward strand.
GCCTCCGGCCGGGGCCGCCCCCGAACATCTCGCCGAAGATGTCGCCGAAGATGTCGTTGATGCTGGCCGCGCCGCCGAAGCCGAAGTCCTCGAAGCCCTGGCCGTTCGCGTGGCCGAAGCGGTCGTAGCGGGCCCGCTTGTCGGGATCCGACAGGACCGAGTAGGCCTCGGAGGCCTCCTTGAAGCGCTCCTCTGCCTCCTTCGAGCCCTCGTTCTTGTCCGGGTGGTACTTGTGCGCGAGCTTGCGGTAGGCGGTCTTGAGGGTCTGCTCGTCCGCGTCCCTCCCCACGCCGAGGACTTCGTAGTAATCGCGTTTTTCCACTGTGTTCCCGGCCATTTGTGTGAGGAGGTCCCTTGGGCCGTGCGCAATATAACGCACGGGCGGGCGCTGACAATTCGCGCGCGCGGACGGCCGGGCGCCGCGCGGCGGGCGGCCGTGCGGGCGATCGCCCGGCGGGTCGCTAGGTGCTGCTGCCGCCCTGCTGCGCGTAGATGGCGTCGGCGATCCGGTACGCCGAGCCCTCCAGGCGCGTCAGCGCGTCCTTGATCGCCGCGGGGTCCACGCCCGGCAGCACGGCCTTCAGCGCCTCGAGGTCGGCGCGGATCTCGGCGAGGTCCTCCGCCTTCAGCGCCGAGGCGTACTCCTCCAGGCTCTTCTCGGTCGTGTAGATGAGCCCCTCGGCGTTGTTCTTGAGGTCGGCCAGCTCCTTCTTCACCCGGTCGTCGGCCTTGTTCGCGTCGGCGTCGCGGATCATCCGCTGGATCTCCTCCTCGGAGAGCCCCGAGGAGGCGGTGATCCGGATCTGCTGCTGCTTGCCGGTGCCGAGGTCCTTCGCCGACACGTGCACGATGCCGTTCGCGTCGATGTCGAACGTGACCTCGATCTGCGGCACGCCGCGCGGCGCCGGGGGGATGCCCACCAGCTCGAAGCGCGCCAGCGTCTTGTCGTCGGCCGCCATCTCGCGCTCGCCCTGGAGCACGTGGACCGAGACGAGCGGCTGGTTGTCCACCGCGGTCGAGAACACCTGCGACTTCTTGCAGGGGACGGTGGTGTTCTTGTCGATGATCTTGGTGAACACGCCGCCGGCGGTCTCGACGCCGAGCGACAGCGGCGTCACGTCGAGCAGCAGGACGTCCTTCACCTCGCCCTTCAGCACGCCGCCCTGAATGGCGGCGCCCACCGCCACCACCTCGTCCGGGTTGACGCCCTTGTGCGGCTCCTTGCCGAAGAAGCGCCGCACCACCTCCTGCACCTTCGGCATGCGCGTCATGCCGCCGACCAGGATCACCGTGTCGATCTGGCCCACCCCGACGCCGGCGTCCTTGAGCGCGGTCTTGCACGGCCCGATGGTCTTCTCGACCAGGTCGCCGACCAGCTCCTCCAGCGTGGCGCGGTCGATGGTCTCGGCGAGGTGCTTCGGCCCGGTCGCGTCGGCGGTGATGAACGGGAGGTTCACCTCGGTCTCGCCGGCGCTGGACAGCTCGTGCTTGGCGCGCTCGGCGGCCTCCTTCAGCCGCTGCAACGCCATGCGGTCGCGGCGCAGGTCGATGCCGTTCTGCTCCTGGAAGCGCTTCGACAGCCAGTCCATGAGCCGCTGGTCGAAGTCCTCGCCGCCCAGGAACGTGTCGCCGTTCGTGGCCTTCACCTCGAACACGCCCTGGTTCAGCTCCAGGATGGTGATGTCGAAGGTGCCGCCGCCGAGGTCGTACACCGCCACCCGCTCCGACTTGCCCGCCTGCTGCTTGTCGATGCCGTAGGCGAGCGCGGCCGCGGTCGGCTCGTTGATGATGCGCAGCACGTTCAGGCCGGCGATGCGGCCCGCGTCCTTGGTGGCCTGGCGCTGGGCGTCGTTGAAGTAGGCCGGGCAGGTGACGATCGCCTCGGTGACCGGCTCGCCCAGGTAGTCCTCGGCGGTCTGCCGCATCCGCCCGAGCACCATGGCCGAGACCTCGGCCGGCGAGTACCCCTTGCCGCCCACGTCCACCCAGGCGTCGCCGTTCTCGGCGGGCACGATGCGGTAGGGCACCAGCCCCGCCGACCGCTGCACCTCGGGGTCCTCGAACTTGCGGCCGATGAGCCGCTTCACCACGTAGACGGTGGACTCGGGGTTCGTGATCGCCTGCCGCTTCGCGATCTGGCCGACCAGCCGCTCTCCCCCATCGGTGAACGCGACCATGGACGGCGTGGTGCGCGATCCCTCGCTGTTCGGGATCACCACCACCTCGCCGCCCTCCATCACCGAGACGCAGCTGTTGGTGGTCCCGAGGTCGATGCCGATGACCTTGCTCATCTGGTGGGCTCCGGCTTCCGTCGTGCGGGGCGGCCGGCGGGGGCGCGACGGCGACCCCGACCATGGCGGGCCGGACCAGCCGGTCGTTGAGGGTGAACCCGCGCGCGTGCTCGAGCACCACCGTGCCCGGCGCCGCGTCCGCGGTGGGGACCTGCATGAGCGCCTCGTGCACCGCCGGGTCGAACGGCTGGCCCATGGCGGAGAAGCCCTTCACGCCGTGCTTCGCGAGCGCCTGCTCCAGCGTCGAGCGCACCATCCGCACGCCCTTCGCGACCACGTCGTCCTCCGGCGCCGCCGCGAGCGCGCGATCCAGGCCGTCCAGCGCCGGGAGCAGGTCCTTCAGGATCCGCTCGTTCCCGAACTTCTGGACCTCGTCGCGCTCGCGGGCCGCCCGCTTCTTCGCGTTCTCGAGGTCGGCGGCGGCGCGGAGCAGCCGGTCGTGCTCGTCCTTCAGCCGCTCCAGCGTCTCGCGCGCCTTCGTCTGCGAGAGGTCGAGCTGGGCCTCGAGGAGCTGCACCCGGGCGGCGAGCGCCGCCGGATCCCCCGGCGCGGCGCTGGCGTCCTCGGCCCCGGGCGTGATCTCGACGCCGGGCTCGCCCGCCTCGGCGGGCTGGCCGGCGGGGGCCTCCTCGCCGTGCGAGATGCGCTCCACCGAGCGGAGCGCCTCCTCCACCGCGTTCGCGGGGATGTCCGCCTGGAACGCGCCTTTTTCGTGGCTCTCTGCCATCGCCTCTTTCGCCGTGATCGAGCGGAGTTGCGGCCCGGAGGGCCCCCGGACCGGGAGCCCGCATCATGGCACGCGGGCGCCGCCGCGAACAAGGCGATCCGCCCGCACCCGGGGCGCGCGGCGACGGCCCCGGCGGGGGTTCGCTCAGCCGCCCTCGGACAGGGCCGCGAGCGCGCGGGAGATCTGCCGCGCGGTGAGGTCCACGAGCGGGATGACCCGCGCGTAGTTCATGCGCGTCGGACCCACCACCGCCAGCGTGCCGAGCACGCGGTCCCCGCGGCCGTAGGGCGCGGCCACCACCGACACGTCCGGCACGGTCGCGAACTCGCTCTCCGCGCCGATGAAGATCTGGACCTCCTGCGCGGTGAGCACGCGATCCAGCACGCGCAGGATCCGGTCCTTCTCGGCGAAGCCGCGCAGGAGCGCGCGGGCCTTCTGCACGTCGGAGAACTCGGGCGCGTCGAGGAAGCTCGACTCGCCCTCCATCACCACCTTCTCCACCCCGGTCCCGGCGAACGACTGCTCCGCCAGCACCAGCGCCTTCTGCAGCAGGTCGTGCAGCGCGCTCTGGTCGGCGCGCATGTCGGTGAGGATGGCCGCGCGCAGCGCCGCCAGCTCCGCGGCGTCGGCGCGGGCGTGCAGCTTCTCGTTCAGGTAGGCCGCGGCCCGCTCCAGCTCCGCCGGCTCCATGGCGAACTCGAGCTGCACCAGCTTGTTCGTGACGATCCCGGCCTCGGACACGAACACCACCAGCACCCGGTTCTCGCGCAGGCGCACGAACTCGAGCTGGCGCACCGGGTCGGCCTGCGGCCGCGGCGTCGTGACCACGCCGGCGTGGTGCGAGAGCGAGTGGAGCAGGTCGGCGGTGCCCTCGATGAGCGAGGACACGTCCGGCGCGGCCTGGGCCAGCCGCTCGATCCGGTCGCGGTCGGCCACGCTGGGCGGCCGCACCTTCAGCATGGTGTCCACGAACAGCCGGTAGCCGCGCTCGGTGGGGATCCGGCCCGAGGACGCGTGCGGCTTCTCGAGGAAGCCGAGCGCCTCGAGGTCCGCCATCACGCTCCGCACCGTGGCCGGCGACCACTCCAGCTCGTGGCGCGAGAGCAACGGCTGGCTCGCGACCGGCTCCCCGGTGTGGATGTAGTCCTGGACCAGCGCGCGGAGGATCTCGCGCTCCCGCCTGTCCAGCTCGTCCGCCGAGGCCATCGCCGTGTCCGCGTCTACTCGCCCGCGAGGTGCCGCTGCGCCGCCCCGGCCAGCACCGGGAACCGCCCCTGCGACAGCTCCCGCCAGCGGGCCGCGGCGCCGGCCGGATCGCCCGCCTGCTCGGCGATCAGGGCCTCGAGGTGCACGCGCTCCTCGGCGTAGACGTAAGCGAAGCCGGCCCGCGCCGCACCGCCCGCGTCGAGCCGGAGCGCCTCGCGGAGCGCCGCGCGGGCGCCCGCCAGGTCGCCGCGCGCGTCGGCCAGGATGGCGAGCGCGTACCACGGCCCCGGGCGAGACGGATCGAGGTCGCGGGCGGTCTCGAGGTGCGCCTGCGCCGCGGGCAGGTAGCCCTCGAGCGCGTACAGCTCGCCGAGGTTGACCAGCGCGGCCTGCTGCTCGGGCGGGCTGCCGGTGGACACCACCTCGTCGAGCAGCCGGCGGGCCGCGTCGGGGTGACCCTCCACGAGGTAGGAGACGGCGAGGTCGTTCAGCGCGCCGAGCTGGTCGGGGCTCGCGTCGAGGGCCGCCTCGAAGGACGCGCGCGCCGCGGCCACCTCGCCGGCGCGCAGCCGCTCCGCGCCGCCCGACGGCGCGGTCGCGAGCGTCGACACGAGCGGCGCCGCGTCCTCGCTCGGGCGCGGCTCCTCCGCACCGCCGCAGGCGGCGAGCAGGAGGGCGACGAGCGCCGCGGAGGAGGCGAGGCGTGGATGCGGGTACCGCACGGGGTCCCTCTGCCAGCAGTCGAGGAGCGGGTCCGAGTGTACCGGCCGACTCCAGGTGGATCAAGGAACGGCCGCGTCCCGCGAGCGCGCGTCCTGCCGCGGGCTTACACTATTTCCACGGTGGGCGCCGGGCGCGACGAGGATCGGCGCGGGCGCACCTCCGAAGTCCCCGGCCGGTGACGCGGCCCCGCGACCTCGGGGGTGCGGGCGCGGCGAAGGTCGATCGCAGCCCGGCGCCTCCGCTTCCTGCCACAGCCGGGCGCGCCCCGTCCGCCCCCGCGCCGGCCCCCCGCGCCGCGCCCCTCGCCGATCGTCGTGACAGCACCCGCCCGCGCCCCTAAGATGCCGCCCGCTCCGAACCCCACCATGACCGCAGCATCAGGAGAGACTTCGGGCGCGAGCGCGCGCGATCGCGTGCGCCGCGCCCTCGAGGAGAAGCGCCGCGCCGACGTCACCGGCCTGGTCGGGGCCGCGCGCGGCCTCCTCATCCGCGACCTGCTCGCGCCGGGCCCGGGCCGCGCCCGCTCGGTCCTGGCGGTGGCGGCGGACGAGGAGGAGGCGGACGCGCTCGCCCGCGACCTCGCCTTCTTCCTGGGCGAGGGGGCCGTGCTCCGCGTCCCCGCCGACGCGGTGCTCCCCTACGACGACCTCTCGCCCGACCGCGGCGTGGAGATGGAGCGGCTCGCCGCGCTGGCGCGCCTGCACCTCGCCCCGGAGCAGGCGAAGGCGGTGGTGGTCTCGGCCCGCGCGCTGGCGCGGCGCACCGTGCCGCGCCGGGTGTTCGAGGCCGGCTCGGACCTGCTCGGCAAGGGCGTCGAGGTGGACCGCGAGGCGCTCGCCGCGAAGCTCGTCCTGCTCGGCTTCGCCCGCACGCCGCTCGTCGAGGACCCGGGCACGTTCGCGGTGCGCGGCGGCATCGTGGACCTGTGGAGCCCCGCCGACCCGAAGCCGGTGCGGCTCGAGTTCTTCGGCGACGAGATCGAGAGCTGCCGCGCGTTCGACCCGTCCACCCAGCGCAGCGAGGGCGACGTGGAGGAGGTGCTGCTCTGCCCCTCGCGCGAGGCGCTCTTCACCGAGGAGGGCAAGGAGGCCGCCAAGACCGCGGTGCGCGAGGCCGCCGAGCGGGTGAACCGGCCCACCTCGCGCGTGCGCGAGGTGCTCGACGCCATCGACGCGGGCACGCCGTTCTTCGGCCTCGAGGCGCTCCTCCCCGGCTTCCACCCGGGCGGCCTCGGGACGCTGTTCGACTACCTGCCGGCCGGCGCCGCGGTCTACGTGGACGGGGTGGCCGCGGTGGAGGACGCGCTCGCCGAGCTCGACGAGGCGCTCGCCCGCGAGCACGCCGCCGCGCTCCGGCGGGAGGAGCTGGTGCTGCCGCCGGCAGCGCACTTCCTCCCCGGCGCCGAGGCCCGCGCCCGCGCGCTGGCGCTCCCGACGGTGGTCCGCCACCGGGTCTGGCTCGGCACCGACGAGCCCATCCGCTACGCGCTCGAGGAGACCGCCGGCATCCGCGGGGAGATCGAGGGCGCGCACGGCGAGGAGGGCGCGCTCGCCCCGCTCACCCGGCGGCTCGAGGACTGGCGCAAGCGCGGCATCGCGGCGGTGGTGGCGGCCGGGACCGCCTCGGCCTCCGAGCGGCTCCGCCGCCTGCTCGAGGACCGGCGCCAGCAGTCGCGCGTCCACACCGGCCCGCCCGGCGCGCCGCGCGAGATCTACGACCCGGCGGTGCACGTGCACGTGTTCGCCGGCGAGATCTCGGCCGGCTTCGTGGACGCCGGCGCGGGCCTGGCGGTCGTCTCCGACGAGGAGATCTTCGGCCGCCGCGTGCGCAAGAAGGCGCGCCGCGCCGCCGAGGAGAACGCGTTCGCCGCGGCGTTCCGCGAGCTGAACGAGGGCGACCTGGTGGTGCACGTCGAGCACGGCATCGCCCGCTACCTCGGCCTCACCAAGATGCAGATCCGCGGGGTGGAGGGCGACTTCCTCGTCCTCGCCTACGACGGCGCCGACCGGCTCTACCTGCCGGTCGCGAAGCTGCGCCAGGTGCAGAAGTTCACCGGCGCCTCGCCCGAGACCATCCGGCTCGACAAGCTGGGCGGCAGCTCCTTCGCGCTCCGCAAGGCGCGGGTGAAGGAGCAGCTCCTCAAGATGGCCGCCGAGCTGCTCGACATCTACGCCGCCCGCGCCGCCCACCCCGGCTTCGCCTACCCGGAGCCGGACCAGCTGTTCCGCGAGTTCGAGGCCGAGTTCCCCTGGGAGGAGACGCCCGACCAGGCGAAGGCCATCGAGGACGTGGTCCGCGACATGCGCAAGGGCCGCCAGGGCCCGGCCGCGGCGGCGCCCATGGACCGGCTGGTCTGCGGCGACGTGGGCTACGGCAAGACCGAGGTGGCGATGCGCGCCGCCATGCTGGCGGTGCTGGCGAAGAAGCAGGTGGCGGTGCTCGTCCCCACCACCGTGCTGGCCGCGCAGCACGAGCGCACCTTCCGCGAGCGGTTCAAGGGCTACCCGGTGCGCATCGAGGCGGTCTCGCGCATGCGCACCGCGGACGAGGTGAAGCAGGCGCTGAAGGCCGCCGCCGACGGCAAGGTGGACATCGTCGTCGGCACGCACCGGCTGCTCGCCGCCGACGTCTCGTTCAAGGACCTCGGCCTGGTGGTGGTGGACGAGGAGCAGCGCTTCGGGGTCGCGCACAAGGAGCGCCTGAAGAAGCTGCGCAAGCTCGTGGACGTGCTCACGCTCACCGCCACGCCCATCCCCCGCACCCTGCACATGAGCCTCGCCGGCGTGCGCGACCTCTCCATCATCGCGACGCCGCCCGAGGACCGCCGCGCCATCCGCACGTTCGTGATGAAGTTCGACCCGGCCGCGGTGAAGGAGGCGATCGAGACCGAGCTGAAGCGCGGCGGGCAGGTGTTCTTCGTCCACAACCGCGTCCGCTCGATCCACGCCATGCAGCGCTTCCTGAACGAGCTCGTGCCGAAGGCGCGGGTGGGCGTCGCGCACGGCCAGATGGGCGAGGGGAAGCTCGAGCACGTCATGACGCAGTTCGTGGACAAGGAGCTCGACGTGCTCCTCGCCACCAGCATCATCGAGTCCGGCCTCGACATCCCCAGCGCGAACACCATCATCGTGAACCGCGCCGACCACTTCGGCCTGGCGCAGCTCTACCAGATCCGCGGCCGCGTCGGCCGGAGCCGCGAGCGCGCCTACGCGTACCTGCTCGTGCCGGCGCGCCGCCCGGTCACGAAGGACGCGCAGAAGCGGCTCGAGGTGCTGCAGCGCTTCAGCGAGCTCGGCGCGGGCTTCAAGATCGCGAGCCACGACCTCGAGCTCCGCGGCGCCGGCAACCTGCTCGGCAAGGACCAGTCCGGCCAGATCGAGGCGGTGGGCTTCGAGCTGTACCAGGAGCTGCTCGACGAGGCGGTGCGCGAGCTGAAGGGCGAGGCGCCGCGCGAGGAGATCGACCCGGACGTGCAGCTCCCGGTGCCGGCGTTCATCCCCGACCCGTACATGCCCGACGTCCACCAGCGGCTGTTCTTCTACAAGCGGCTGGCGCAGGCCTCCACCGACGAGGATCTCGACGAGGTCCGCGCCGAGATGGTGGACCGCTGCGGCGACCCGCCGGACGAGGTGGACGCGCTGTTCGAGGTGATGGCGGTGAAGGTCCGGCTGCGGGCGCTGCGCATCCGCGCGCTCGAGACCGGGCCCGGGCGGCTCGTGCTCACGCTGGGCGAGTCGGCCGCGCTCGACCCGTTCCAGCTCGCGAAGCACGTGCAGGCCTCGGCCGGCGCGCTCCGGCTCACCCCGGACATGAAGCTCGTGGCGCAGCTCGGCGGGCCGCCCGCCGCGAAGGCGGCCGCGGCGCGCCCGGCGAAGGGCGCCGCCGTCCGGCAGAGCCCGCGCCAGGCTGCGGCACAGCGCCGCGTCGCGGCCGACGCCGCCCGCCGGGCCCAGCCGCCGCCGGCCGCGCCGCCCTCGCCGGCGATGCAGGCCGCGAGCGGCCGCGAGCTGCTGCAGGCGGTGCGCGAGGTGCTCGCCGGGCTGGCGCGCTGCGCGCGCCCGGAGTGAGGGTCCGGCGGGCTCCAAGCAGGCGGGGGCACGCCGGATTTCCGGGTGGCCGGGCGGGCCGGCGCGTCCTTGATCGCCGCCCCGTTCCGTGCTCTTTTCTGCGGCTCGGAAAGCGCGCGCTCCGCTGCTCGCCGGGGGGAACACGGCAGGCGCCCCGCGCGTTCGCACCCACGGTCCTTTTCCCACCTCAAGGAGCATCGACCATGCTGCGTCGCATCGTCCTCCTCGGCCTCGTCGCGCTGGCGGCCACCGCCTGCCAGCCCGGGTCGAAGGACTCGAAGAAGTCCGGCCCCGCCGTCGCCACCGGCAACGGCTTCACCATCACCGCCGGCGAGATGAAGGCGCGCCTCGACGAGCAGTCGCCGTTCATCCGCGCCCGCTACTCCACGCTCGAGCGCAAGAAGGAGTTCCTCGACAACCTGATCCGGTTCGAGGTGCTGGCGCGCGAGGCCGAGCGGCAGGGCCTGGCGAACGATCCCGACGTCCAGCTCACGCTGAAGAAGGTGATGGTCCAGAAGCTCGTCCAGAAGAACTTCCAGGACGCGAACGGCGCCGCCGCCGAGGCGATGCCGGAGGCCGACCTGCAGAAGTACTACGACGAGCACAAGGCCGAGTACTACCGGCCGCGCCGCGTGCGCCTCGCCGCCGTCGTGTGGAACGCGCCCGCCGGCAGCCCCGAGCGCGCCGCGAAGGTCGCGCTCGCGAAGAAGGCGCTCGCGAAGCTGAAGGCCGAGGAGAAGAAGAACACGCTCGCGTTCGCGCAGCTCGTGAACGAGTTCTCCGAGGACGCGGCCAGCAAGGCCACCGCCGGCGACCTCGGCTTCAAGTCGCGCGAGGACCTCGAGAAGGCGTACTCGAAGGAGTTCGCCGACGTCACCTTCAACCTGCAGCCCGGCGCGACCAGCGGCGTCCTCGAGACCGCGAACGCCGTCTACCTGGTGAAGGGCACCGGCGAGCAGGACGAGCTGAACCGGACGTTCGAGCAGGTGAAGGCGCAGATCCAGACCAAGCTCTACCGCGAGAAGAAGACCAAGGAGTTCGACGGGTGGCTGAAGAAGCTGCGCGACGACGCCAAGGTCTCCATCGACGAGAAGGCGCTCGAGGCGGTGGAGGTCTCGGCCGCCGCGCCGGCCGGCATGGGCGGCATGCCCGGCATGCCGGGGATGCCCGGCGGCCACGGCCCCATGGGCGCCGGCCCCCGCCCCATGGGCGCGCCCGCGCCCGCGCCGGCCGCCGCGCCGGCCCCGGCCCCCGCCCCGGCGAAGTGACGTGCGCCCGGCCCTCGCGCCCATCCTGATCGCCACCGCGCTCGCCGCCGGCTGCGGCCGCTGCGGCGCGGCGCGGTCCGGCGAGCGCCCCGCGCCCGGCGCGGTGGCGGTCGTGAACGGGGAGCCCATCGCCCCCGACGCGGTCGCGCGCGAGCTGCGCGACGCGCAGGCGGGCGCGGAGGGCCAGGGCCAGGCCACCGGCGACGTGCTGCGGCGGCGCGTGCTCGACGACCTCGTCGATCGCGCGCTGCTCCTGCAGCAGGCGCGTGCCCGCTCGATCGTGGTCGGCCAGGACCAGGTCGAGCGGGCCTTCCTCCGCCTCCGGGCGGAGTACCCCGGCACCCACTTCGACGACCTGCTCGCGCAGGAGCGGCTCAGCCAGGCCGAGCTGAAGGCCCGCCTCAAGGACCAGCTCACGGTGGAGCGCCTGTTCGAGCAGGAGGTGTTCCCGCAGGTCCAGGTGGTGGACGCCGAGGTCGAGCGTTACTACGCGGAGCACGGCGCCGAGTTCCAGGAGCCGGAGCGGGTGCACGTGCTCCAGATCGTCGTCGCGAGCCGCGAGGAGGCCACCCAGGTGCGCGAGAAGCTCCGCCGCAACCCGCAGACGTTCGCCGAGGTGGCGCGCCGGTCCTCCATCGCCCCCGAGGGCAAGAGCGGCGGCGACCTCGGCCTCATCGGGCGCGGCGCCGGGTTCCCGGAGGTGTTCGACACCTGCTTCTCGCTGCCGGTGAACGTGATCTCCGACGTCACCCCGTCCCCGTATGGCTTCCACCTGTTCAAGGTGGTGGAGAAGAAGCCGGCGCAACGGCGCACGCTGGAGCAGGCGCGCGCCGAGATCGCCGAGAAGCTCGGCCGCGAGAAGCGGGCCGGGGCGCAGGCGGAGTACCTCGAGGCCCTCCGCAAGCGCGCCCAGATCGACATCGACGAGAAGGCCCTCGCCGCGGTGACCCCTTGAACCTCTCCCTCGCGCTCCTCGCCGTCACCCTCTCCAGCGCCGCGCCCGCCGCGCCGACGACCCCGGCCGCCGCGGCCCCGGCCCCGCGCCGCGTGCTCGATCGCGTGGCGGCCATCGTCAACGGCGACGTGGTGACGCTGCAGGAGCTGGAGCAGCGCGCCGCCGCGCTCGGGCTGGCCGCCGCCGACGCGCTCCCCGCCGGCCCGGCGCGCGACAAGGCCCGCGCCGACGCGCTCCGGCGCGCGTTCGACCAGGTGGTCTCCGACAAGCTCTTCGCCGAGAAGGCGAAGGAGCTGGAGATCGAGGTCACCGAGAAGCAGGTGGACGACGCCATCGAGGGCGTGAAGAAGCAGAACGGCTTCACCGACGCCCAGCTCGAGTCCGCCCTCGCCTCCGAGGGCTACTCCATGACCGACTACCGGGCCCGCATCCGGCGCGAGCTGCAGAACTTCTCGCTGCTCCAGTACAAGGTGGCGGGCAAGATCAAGACGTCGGAGGAGGACCTCCGGAACTACTACCAGTCCCACCCGCAGGAGTTCGACGGCGAGGACGAGGTGCGGGTCCGCCACATCTTCATCCCGTTCGCCGAGGGCGGCGGTGCGCAGGCCGAGGCGCAGGCGCGCGCCGAGGGCCAGCGGGTGCTGCAGCGGCTGAAGACCGGCGAGGACTTCGGCGCGGTCGCGAAGGCCGTCTCGCGCGGCCCGTCCGCCGAGGAGGGCGGCGAGCTGGGCTGGCTGAAGCGCGGCACCATCCACCGGACGCTCGAGGACGCCGCGTTCGCGCTGAAGACCGGCGAGATGTCCGGGCTGGTGGAGGCGGGGCCCGGCGTGCACATCCTCAAGGTCGAGGAGCGGCGGCGCGGGGGCGGCAAGAGCTTCGAGCAGGCGCGCGACGAGATCCGGCAGCGGCTCGGCGAGGAGCAGGCCGAGAACTACCGGCAGCAGTACGTGGCCGAGCTCCGGCGCGACGCGCTCATCGACGTGAAGCTGCCCGAGCTGCGGCCGTGAGCCCCGCGGCCCGCCCGCGCGCCGGCCGCCCCCGCATCGCCATCTCGCTGGGCGATCCCTCCGGGGTCGGACCGGAGGTGACCGCCGGCGCGCTGCGCGCGCTCCGCGGCGAGCTCGTCCCGCTGGTGTTCGGGGACCGGCGGGTGCTCTCCCGCGCGCTCGGCGACCTGGGCCTGCCGGTGGTCGAGCCCGGCGCGCCGCTGCCGCCCGGCGGCGCGCTCGTCGCCACCACCGCGCTCCCCGCCGGCCAGCTCCGGCCCGGCCGCCCCGCGCCGGAGGCCGGCGCGGCCCAGCTCGCCTACGTGGAGGCCGCGTTCCGCGCGGTGCGCGAGGGCGCGGCGGCGGCGCTCTGCACCGCGCCGGTGTCGAAGGCGCAGGTGGCGCGGGCGCTGCCCGGGTTCGTGGGGCACACCGAGTGGCTGGAGGCCGCCTGCGGCGTGCGCCGCTCGGTGATGATGCTGGCCGGCGACCGGCTCCGCATCGCGCTCGTCACGAACCACGTGGCCTTCTCGCGGCTGCGGCGCGCGCTCACCGTCCCGCGCATCGTCGAGACGCTCGCCATCACCCACCGCGCGCTCCGCGACGACCTCGGCATCGCCCGGCCGCGCCTCGCGCTCGCCGCGCTCAACCCGCACGCGGGCGAGGAGGGCGCGTTCGGCGACGAGGAGTCGCGGCTGCTCGCGCCCGCGCTCGAGGCCGCCCGCGCAGCCGGTGCGCCCGCCGCCGGCCCGTTCCCGGCGGACTCGGTGTTCTTCCGCGCCGCGCTGGGCGAGTTCGACGCGGTGGTCGCGCTCTACCACGACCAGGGGCTCATCCCGGTGAAGCTGCTCGACGCGGTGGGCGGGGATCCGGCGGTGAACGTGACGCTGGGGCTGCCCATCGTCCGCACCAGCCCGGACCACGGCGTCGCCTACGACATCGCCGGCAAGGCCAAGGCGAGCGCCGCCTCGATGATCGCGGCGCTGCGGCTCGCGGTCCGGATCGCGAACGTCCGCGCGCGCGCGGGACGGTAGGGCGCGCAGTCCCAGCGCGGCGCAGCCGCGCCCGCGGGGACGTCGCGCGAGCCCGCGAACGCGGGCGCGCGACGTCACGGGACCCGCGCAGCGGGGTGGGGCCCCGCGGAGCTCTGCTCCGTGGGGCGGGGCGCAGCCCCGTCAGACCTCCGCAGCCCCGTCAGACCTCCGCAGCCCCGTCAGACCTCCGCAGCCCCGTCAGACATTGAACCGGAAGTGCATCACGTCGCCGTCCTGGACGACGTAGTCCTTCCCTTCGATGCGCAGCTTGCCCTTCTCGCGGCAGGCGGCCTCGGTCTTCAGCTCGAGGAGGTCCTCGATGCGGATGACCTCGGCCTTGATGAAGCCCTTCTCGAAGTCGGTGTGGATGACGCCGGCCGCCTGCGGCGCGCGCGAGCCCTGCCGCACCGTCCAGGCCCGGCACTCGTCCTCGCCGGAGGTGAAGTAGGTCATGAGGCCGAGCAGCCGGTAGCCGGCGTGCACGAGGCGGTGCAGGCCGGGCTCCTCCAGGCCGAGCGAGGCGAGGTACTCGGCGCGCTCCGGCGGCGCGAGCTCCACCAGCTCGGACTCCACCTTGCCGGAGATCTCCACCATGGGCGCGCCCTCGGCGTCGGCGAGCGCCTTCACCGCCAGGATGCTCGGGTCGGTGGCCTCCTTGCCGAGCTGCGACTCGTCCACGTTCGCGATGTAGAGCACCGGCTTCGAGGTGAGCAGGAACAGGTCCTTCACCGCGGCGCGGTCCTCGTCGGAGAGCGGCTGCGCGCGCACCGGCGTGCCGGCCTCGAGGCCCGCCTTCACGCGATCGAGCGCCGCCACCTCGAGCTTCGCCAGCTCGCCGGCCTTGCCGGCGGCCTTCGTGTTCTTGAGCGCGCGCTCGCGCTTCTTCTCGACCGAGTCGAGGTCCTTCAGCATGAGCTCGGTCTCGACCACGTCGCGGTCGCCGCGCGGATCCACCTTGCCGGCCACGTGGACGACGTCGGGGTCCTCGAAGCAGCGCAGCACGTGGGCGATCGCGTCCACCTCGCGGATGTTCGCGAGGAACTGGTTGCCGAGCCCCTCGCCCTTGGACGCGCCGGCGACGAGGCCGGCGATGTCCACGAACTCGAGCGTGGTGGGGGTGGTCTTCTTCGGCTTGAACAGCGCCGAGAGCGCGTCGAGGCGCGCGTCCGGGACCGGCACCACCCCCACGTTCGGCTCGATGGTGCAGAACGGGTAGTTGGCGGCGGCCGCCTGGGCGGCGCCGAGCAGCGCGTTGAAGAGGGTGGACTTCCCCACGTTGGGGAGGCCGACGATGCCGATGGAGAGACCCATGTGCCGCTCTCTCTATCCCGCAAGAAACGAAAACGCTCCGGCGGACGCGGGGGCCCGCCGGAGCGCGATGCGAGCTCGGGAACCGCCGCGGCCTAGGCCGCGCGGTTCGCCGGGAGCTGCGCGATGTACTCCTCGACGAGCGCCCGCTGGGCCTTCTCGTCGAGGTTCGCCTTCACCAGCCGCGAGGCGGCGTCGATGGCGAGGTCCACCACCTGCGCCTTGAGCTCGGTCTTGGCCTTCCCCAGCTCCTCGGCGATCTGGCGGCGAGCCTCGGCCACCAGCTCGTCCGCCTCCTTGCGCGCCTTGGCGGTGAGCTCCTGGCGGAGCGCCTCCACCTCCTGCTGGTTGCGGCGCGCGAGCTCGGCGGCCTCGCGCTGCGCCTTCGCGAGCGACTCCTTCTGCGCGGCCAGCAGCCGCTCCGCCTCGGCCCGCTCCTTCTTGGCCGAGTCGATGGCCTCTCGGATCGAGCGCTCGCGCTCGGCCAGCATCTTGACGATCGGCCCCCACGCGAACTTCCCGAGCACCACGAGCATCACGAGGAACGTGATGGCGGTCCAGAGCGTGAGGCCGGGGTTGATGTCGGCGATGCCGCCGGCGGCGAGCACCGGGACCGGCGAGAGGAAGGAGGCCATGGCAGTCACTCCCAGGAGACGCTGGGCTCCGCGGTTCGCGGAGCGCTTACTTGGCGAAGGAGAGGAGGAGGCACACGACGATCGCGAAGAGCGTCGCGCCTTCGATGAGGGCGGCGGCGATGATCATCGAGGTGCGGATGTCGCC
Organism: Anaeromyxobacter sp. K; assembly: GCF_000020805.1. Taxonomy (NCBI): domain Bacteria; kingdom Pseudomonadati; phylum Myxococcota; class Myxococcia; order Myxococcales; family Anaeromyxobacteraceae; genus Anaeromyxobacter; species Anaeromyxobacter sp. K. Next base: position 5,040,910 of record NC_011145.1, read on the forward strand.
GGCGGCGGTCGGCTGGCGGGCAGAGCCCTCCATGGCGGCGGCGGCGAGCTTGCCGATGCCGAGGCCGGCGCCGAGGACGGCGAGGCCGGCGCCGAAGCCGGCGGACAGGTACGCGAGGGCGGCAGAGGTCATGGCTGCGTTTCTCCGGTGCTGCGTGGGCGGTGTTGCCGGGCCGCTCGTTCCCGGGGCGCTTACCGCGCTCGACTACCCATGGCCGGGGGACGCCCCCGCCACGTGTGAACCGTGCTCCGAGCCCATGCCGGGCCCGGCGTGCCCGTGCTCCTCCGCGTGCCCGTGGTCGTCGCCGTGGTGGACCAGGCCGGCGCCGATGAAGAGCGAGGAGAGCATGGTGAAGATGTAGGCCTGCACGAACGCCACGAAGAGCTCGAGCAGGAAGATGCTGAGGGCCATCGGCACCGAGCCGAACGCCACCCAGGGCGTGCCCAGCGCGAAGATGAGGCCGAGCAGCGCCAGGATCACGAAGTGCCCCGCCAGCATGTTGGCGAAGAGACGGACGGTGAGGGCGAAGGGCTTCGTGAACAGGCCCAGGAACTCCACCGGCACCATGATCAGCCAGAGCGGCGCGAGCGACTTCGGCACGCCGCCGGTGAGGTGGGCGACGTAGCCGCCCATGCCCATGGCGCGGATGGCCGCGTACTGGGTGATGAAGAAGGTGAAGAGCGCCATCGCCACCGTGACCGACAGGTTGGCGGTGGCGGTCGCCGAGAAGGGCAGCAGGCCGAACAGGTTCAGGAACAGGATGAAGAAGAAGGCGGTGACGAGGTACGGGGTGAAGCGGTCCGCGTCCTTCTCGCCGATGTTCTTCACCGCGATCTCGTTCCGGACGAACGCGACCAGCAGCTCGATGAAGTTGTAGAGACCGCGCGGCACCAGGCTCTTCTTGCGGACCGCCGCGAGCACCACCACGAGCAGCAGCGCCGAGGCGAGCCACATCATGATGACGTGCTTGGTGGGCGTCAGGTCGAGCTTGCCGAACTTGAGCGCGTCGCCGAACGTCGCGCGGAGATCCCACTCGCAGTTCCAGGCGAAGGCGCCGTTACAAAAGCCGGGGTGCTCGATGACGTAGCCGTCGGTGACGTGGTGCAGCATCACCGCGCCGAGGCTCTCGTCGTGCCCGCCCTCGTGGCCGGCGGCCTCGCCGTGCTCGCCGGCGGCGGCGGCGTGGGCCTCGACGGCGGCGCCGTGCTCGCCGGCCGGGGCGGCGTGCGGATCGGCGGACGCCGCGGCCTCGGGGGCGGCGCCGTGCTGCTCGACCGCGGCGGGGGCCGGCGCGGGCGCGGCGTCGTGCTGGGCGAGCGAGAGGCTGAGGGCGAGCGTGACGAGCGTGGCGGCGGTCATGCGGTCGTTCCCGTTCCTCGGTTGAGCGAGTGGACGAAGGCGCCTTCGATGGCGCTGAAGACGAAGTAGGGCACGAAGAAGGCGACGACGAAGGCGTAGATGCTCTCGCCCGCGCGCGCGACCGCGAAGGTCCCGAGCGCGACGAGGAGGATGCGGGCCAGGAACGCGGAGGCCATCACCGCGAGCGCGCGCTGCACCGGCTTCGACCCGCGCGCGAAGCGCGCCATCGCGACGATCGACGCGAGCGCGGTCACGCCGGAGATCGAGGCGCCGACGAGCGCGCCGCGGCGGTACGCCCCGGAGGCGAGCGCGAGCGCGACGAACGCGGCGGCGACGACGGCGGTGAGGAGCTGGTGCTTCAACTCAACGGTCCTTCTTCCCCGATCCGAGTACGGTCCTGAAGAAGCTGATGAAGCCGCCGATCATCCCGAGCAGCGCGCCGACGAGCAGGAACCACGGCCTCTCGTTCCCCAGCTTCCCGTCCAGCCAGTGGCCGGCCCAGGCGAACAGCCCGACGGAGGCGACCAGCGTGGTGGAGGCGCCCATGTACGGCGCCGCCTTGCCGTAGCCCTGCGCAAGGTTCGAGAGCCCCTTCTGCTCCGGTTCCCGGCGCTCTCGATCGCTCGGTCCCGGCACTGCGCGCCTCCGCCCCTCGTCCCCGGAATCACCGGAGGTTACCGACGTTTCGGCGAGCCGAAGGGCACGCCCGTATAGCAGGCGGGACCGGCGGCGTCAATGGCCGCGCCCCCCGCCCGGAGCCATCCCGCGTCACCCGGCGGACGGGAGGGCCGCCACCAGCCGGTCCACGTCGTCCGGGGTGCTGTAAAGGTGCGGCGCGACGCGGATCCTGCCGCCCCTGAGCGAGGTCCAGACCCGCGCCGCCCGGAGCGCGTCCTGGCCGGCCTCGGTGGCGGTCGCGCCGGCCGTGGCCCGCAGGCAGAGAAGGTGGCTGCGCGCCTCGGGCGCGAGCGGGCTCGCCGCCTCCCACCCCGGGGGCAGGGCCGCGAGCAGCCGATCGCCGAGCGCCCGGGCGTGGGCCTGGATCCGGGCCGGGCCGGCCTCGAGCACGAGGCGCAGCGACTCGGCCAGCGGGAGGAGGTTGTTGAAGCTCGCGGTCTGGTGCGCGTCGTAGCGCCGGGCGCCGGGCTTCAGCTCCGGCGCGGTGGGCAGGTGCTCGAAGTCCTCCGAGCCCTTCACCGCCCACCAGTTGAGGTCGCCCACCGCCAGCCGGTCCAGCGCGGCGGAAGAGAACAGCCCGAGCGCGGTGCCGTAGGGGCCGAGCAGGAACTTGTAGGCGGCGGCCGCGTAGACGTCCACGCCCGAGCCGCCGAAGTCGAACGGCAGGGCGCCCGCCGCCTGGCTGCCGTCCACCACCGTGAGCGCGCCGGCCCTGCGCGCCGCCTCCACCACCGGGCCCGGGTCGATGCGCCCGCCGTGCAGGTACGAGACGTGGGCGAACGCCACCACCCGCGTCCGCGGGCCGATCTCGGCGGCGAGCCGCGCGGCCGAGACCGCGCCGCTCGCGTGGTCCGGCTCGACCACCCGGACCCGCACGCCGCGCCGGGCGAGCCAGCGCCAGGGGAAGTCGTTCGACGGGTACTCGTGGCGGGCGACGAGGAGCTCGTCGCCCTCGGCGAGCTCCAGCCCGCGCGCCACCGCGTTCACGATCTGCCCGGCGCCGGTGGCGATCGCGACCGCCTCCTCGCGCGCGCCGAGCAGGCGGGCCGCGAGCGCGCGGACCTCGTCCACCGCGCTCACGTAGGTGCGCGGGCCGATGCGCCAGGGCTGCTCCTTCAGGCGCAGCGCCTCGCGCCCGGCGCGCGAGGCGGCGAGCGGGAGCGGGCCCTGGTTCGCGGCGTCGAGGTAGGCGATCCCCTCGAACGCCGCGAAGCGATCGGAGAGGAGCGGGTCGAGCTCCCCCAACGTCAGGCCACCTTCGCCGCCTCGGCGAAGGCCAGGCGCGCCGCGGCCACGGTGCGCGCCACGTCGTCGTCGGTGTGGGCGGTCGAGAGGAACGCCGCCTCGAACTGCGAGGGCGGCAGGTAGGCGCCGTGCTCGAGCATGGCGTGGAAGAACGCGCCGAACCGGCGGGTGTTGCAGGCGCGCGCGCTCGCGGCGTCGAACACCGGCCGGTCCGAGAAGAAGACGGTCAGCATCGAGCCCACCCGGTTCACCTGCACCGGCACCTTCGCCTCGGCCGCCGCGGCCTGGAGGCCCTCGGCGAGCGCGGCGGAGAGCGCCTCCAGCTTCCGGTAGGCCGCCTCGGTCATGAGCTTCAGCGCGGCGTGCCCGGCGGCCATGGCCATCGGGTTCCCCGAGAGCGTGCCGGCCTGGTAGATGGGCCCGGCGGGCGCCACCCGGTCCATCACGTCGCGGCGGCCGCCGAACGCGCCCACCGGCAGGCCCGCGCCGATCACCTTGCCGAACGTGACGAGGTCGGGGCGGAGGCCGTACAGGCCGCAGGCGCCGCCGGAGGACAGGCGGAAGCCGGTCATCACCTCGTCCACGATGAAGAGCGCGCCGTGCTTCCTGCAGAGGTCGTGGACGCCCTGGAGGAACCCGGGGCGCGGCACGAGCACGCCCATGTTCCCGACCACCGGCTCGAGGATCACCGCCGCGATCGACGCGCCCTTCGCCTGGAACACCTGCTCCAGCGCGGGGAGATCGTTGTACGGCGCGGTGAGCGTGTGCCGGGCCACGTCCGCGGGCACGCCGGGCGAGTCGGGGAGGCCGAGCGTCTCGACGCCCGAGCCGGCCTTCACGAGCAGCGGATCGCCCGCGCCGTGGTAGCAGCCGTCGAACTTCACGATGTCGTCGCGCCCGGTGAAGCCGCGCGCCACGCGGATGGCCGAGGTGGTGGCCTCGGTGCCGGAGGACACGAAGCGCATCTTCTCCACCCACGGCATCCGCTCGCGCACCAGCTCGGCGAGCAGGATCTCGCGCGGCGACGGCGCGCCGAAGGAGGAGCCCTCCTTCATCGCGTCCTGCACCTCGCGCATCACCTCGGGGTGGCAGTGCCCGACGATCATCGGGCCCCAGGACAGCACGTAGTCGACGTAGTCGTTCCCGTCGACGTCGAAGATGTGCGAGCCCTTCGCGCGCGAGATGAAGCGCGGCGTGCCGCCCACGCCCTTGAACGCGCGCACCGGGCTGTTCACGCCCCCGGGGAACAGGTCGTTCGCCTTCTCGAACAGCTTCTGCGACAGCTCGGTCTTCATGGTCCCTCCCGCGGGGCGGGCTTCGCCGACCCCTTGTCGAACGCCGCGGCGCGGTCGCCGGGCCGGGCCGTTCCCGCCCGCGCGCGCCGCTCGCGCACCGCCTCGATGTTGGTCCGGATCGCGTCCGGGTTCGGGTGCCCCGGCAGCGCGAGCGCGTACAGCTCGAGCGCGCGGTCGAGGTCGCCGGACTGCGCGTGAATCTGCGCCTGCGCCTCGAGCGCGCGCGCCCTCACGTCCGGGCGCGAGCGCCGGTCCACCAGCGCCTGGAACGCGCCCAGCGCCTCCTCGTCCCGCCGCTCCAGCGCCCAGGACTGCCCGGTGAGCAGCTGCGCCTCGTCGGCCAGCTCGTGGGTGGGCCACTTCTCGCGCAGGATGCGCGCCTCGGTGCGCGCCTGCTCCCAGCGCTTCAGCGCCAGGTACTCGTGCGCCACCTCGAGCTGGTACCGCGGCGCGTCCGGCGAGTCGGAGCCGGCCACGTCGGCGTACTGGGTGATGGCGGCGAGGTGGTCGCCGTAGCGGTCGCGGAAGATGTCGCCGAGCCGCCCGCGCGCCTCGTGCGCCTCCGGGCCGCCCGGGTGGAGCGAGATGATGCGGCGGTAGTAGGCGAGGGCGCTCTGGTAGTCGCCCAGCTCGAGGTACGAGACGTCGCCCGCGAACTTGAGCGCCTTCCAGCGCACCTCGGCGTCGGCCTTCCCGAGCTGCCCCTCGCCGAGGTCGGCGAGGAGCTGCTGGTAGCCGGCGAGCGCGCCGCGCGGATCGCCGGCGTGGCGGCGCGCGGTGGCCGCCTCGAGCTTGCGCTCGGCGGAGCCGCAGCCGAGGAGCAGCGCCGCGGCGAGCGCGGCGGCGGCCCAGCGGAACCGGGTGGAGCTCACCCCTGCTCCTCCGGCCCCTCCCCGCCCTCGCCGCCCTCGCCCGAGGCGTCGCCGGCGTCGCCGCCGTCCTCCGGCGCGGTCTCGACCGGCGCGGCGCCCTCCGGCTCCTCGCGCACGCCCGCCTCCTCGGCCTCGGGGGTGGTCTCGGCCACGCGGGCCACGCCCACCACCTGCTCCTCCTTCGACTCGAGGGTGATGAGCCGGACGCCCTGCGTGTTCCGGCCGATGACGCTGATCCCGCGGGCCGGCATGCGGATGAGCATGCCGCCGTTCGTGATGAGCATCACCTCCTCGGCGTCGCCGACCGGGGCCGCCGCGACCACCGGGCCGTTCCGCTCGGTGGTCTTGATGGTGATGAGCCCCTTCCCGCCGCGCGTCTGCACCCGGTACTCGGCGAGCTCGGTGCGCTTGCCGTAGCCGTTCGCGGTGACGGTGAGGACGGTGTGCGCCTGCTCGCCCTCGGCGGCCGCCGGGATGGCCGCGCCGGCGACCACCTCGTCGCCGGCCTCGAGCGTGATGCCCTTCACGCCGTAGGCGGTGCGCCCCATGGGCCGGACGTCGGACTCCTCGAACCGGATGGCCATGCCGCGCGCGGTGGAGAGCAGGATGTGGCTGCGGTCGTCGGTGAGGCGCGCCGCGATGAGCTCGTCGCCCTCCTCGATGCCGAGCGCGATGATCCCGGCCGCGCGCGGGCGCGCGAACTGCTCGAGGCGCGTCTTCTTGATGAGCCCCTTGCGCGTGACCATGAACACGAACGCGGGCGTGCCGGGCGGCGTCGCCTCGTCCGCCTTCTCGGCCTCGGCGCCCTCGGCCTCGGCCGCGTCGTCGGCCGCGCCGGGCGGCTCGGGCAGCCGCCGCACCGGCAGGATCGCCGCGACCTTCTCGCCGGGCGCGAGCTGCACCAGGTTCACGATGGGCTTGCCCTTGGCGGTGCGGCCGGCGGGCGGGATCTCGTGGACCTTCAGCCAGTACACCTTCCCCTTGTCGGAGAAGACGAGCAGGTAGCTGTGCGTCGAGGCGACGAACAGGCTCTCGAGGAAGTCCTCGTCGCGGGTGGCGGCGCCGGTCTTGCCGCGCCCGCCGCGCTTCTGCGCGCGGTAGAGCGACACCGGGTTCCGCTTCACGTAGCCGAGGTGCGAGACGGTCACGACCATCTCCTCCTCGGCGATGAGGTCCTCGGTGGAGAGGTCGGAGGCCTCGCCCTGGATCTCGGTGCGGCGCTCGTCGGCGAAGAGCTGCTTCACCTCCTTCAGCTCCCCGACGATGACGTCCATCAGCACCTTCTCGGACGCGAGGATCTCCTTCAGGCGCGTGATGAGCTTCTGCACCTCGGCCAGCTCGTCCAGGATCTTCTGGCGCTCCAGGCCGGTGAGGCGCTGGAGCTGCATCTCCAGGATGGCCTTCGCCTGGAGCTCGGACAGCGCGAACCGCGCCATCATCTCGTCGCGGGCGGCGTCGCGGTCCTTCGCCTTCTTGATGAGCTCGATGATCTCGTCGATGTGGTCGAGGGCGATCTGGTAGCCGAGCAGGATGTGCTCGCGCTCGCGCGCCTTGCGCAGCTCGTAGCGGGTGCGCCGCGTGACCACGTCGCGGCGGTGCGCCACGAAGCGCTCCAGCATCTCCTTCAGCGTCAGGATGCGCGGCTGCCCGCCGTCGATGGCGAGCATGATCACGCCGAAGCCCATCTGCATCTGCGTGTGCGCGTACAGGTTGTTCAGCACCACCTGCGCCATCGCGTCGCGCTTCAGCTCGATGACGATGCGCATGCCCTCGCGCGAGGACTCGTCGCGCAGGTCGCTGATGCCCTCGATCCGCTTCTCGCGCACCAGCTCGGCGATGTGCTCGACCAGCTTCGCCTTGTTCACCTGGTACGGGATCTCGGTGACGACGATGGTCTCGCGCTCGGTCTTCGGGTGGATCTCCACCACCGTGCGCGCGCGCACCTGGATCGTGCCGCGGCCCTTCTCGTAGGCGGCGCGGATGCCGTCGCGGCCGTGGATGAACCCGGCGGTGGGGAAGTCCGGCCCCGGGATGAAGCGCATCAGGTCGAGGACGGTGGCCTTCGGGTTCTCGATGAGGTGGACGGCCGCGTCGATCACCTCGCCCATGTTGTGGGGCGGGATGTTGGTGGCCATGCCCACCGCGATGCCGGCCGACCCGTTCACCAGCAGGTTGGGGAAGCGGGTGGGGAGGACGCGCGGCTCGAGGATCGACTCGTCGAAGTTCGGCCCCCAGTCGACCGTCTCCTTGTCGATGTCGGCGAGCAGGTGGTCGGAGAGCTTCTCCAGGCGGCACTCGGTGTAGCGGTAGGCCGCCGCGGGATCGCCGTCCACCGAGCCGAAGTTGCCCTGGCCGTCGATGAGCGGGTAGCGCAGGTTCCAGTCCTGCGCGAGGCGCACCAGCGCGTCGTAGACCGAGGCGTCGCCGTGCGGGTGGTACTTCTTCAGCACCTCGCCCACGACGCCGGCGCACTTGGAGTAGCGCTTGTTGTGGTGCAGCCCCTCGGTGTGCATCGCGTAGAGCACGCGGCGGTGCACCGGCTTCAGGCCGTCGCGCACGTCGGGCAGCGCGCGGCCGATGATCACCGACATCGAGTAGTCGAGATACGACTTGCGCATCTCCTGCTCGATGTTGACCTGCGGGCCCCCGGGCGCCGCCGGAGGAGGAGGGGGCGCGGGCGCGTCGGGAGGGGTCGGGGGCAGGGTGTCTTCGGGCATCGGCGGGCTCGCGGCCAGGCGGCGGCGGAGCGCGTGGGGCCGCTCCGCTGGAAGGGGTGGTTTTATCCGATTCCCCTTGGAGATTCAATGCGTTTGCCGCGCTGCGGCGGGGCGGGCGCGGCGCCGCGGCAGCGGGGCGGCGAATTCACGTACCGTGCGGCTCGGGCGGGGCGGCGCGCGCCGGAGACGGCCCGGAAACGGCGACGGGGAAGGCGCCGGAGCGCCTTCCCCGCCGTGGGAAGCCTGTTCGCGTCGCCTAGCGGCCCGCGACCGTGAGCCGGGCCGCGGCGCGGCGCACGCGCGCGGACTCGGCCTGGTGGCTCTCGTCCTGCTCGGTGAGCTGGAGCAGCCGGTTCTGCGCGTCCTCGAAGGCCTTGCGGGCGCGGTCCACGTCGATCTCGCCGGCCGCCTCGGCGGTGTCGGCGAGCACGATGACGCGGTTGTCGGCGACCTGCAGGAACCCGCCGCCGACGGCGTAGTGGTGCTCCCGCCCGCCCTCGACGTAGGTGAGCCGGCCGGGCTCGAGCGCGGTCATGAAGGGCTCGTGGTTCAGCCGGACGCCGAACCCGCCCTGCACGCCGGGCGCGCGGACCTCGTCCACCTGGACCGAGAGGACCCGCTTCTCCGGCGTGACGATGTCGAGCGTGAGCGCCATCGGTTACCCCGCGGTGAGCTTCTTGGCCTTCTCCACCGCCTCCTCGATCCCGCCGACCATGTAGAACGCCTGCTCCGGCAGGTCGTCGTGCTTGCCGTCGACGATCTCCTTGAAGCCGCGGATCGTGTCGGGGAGCTCGACGTACTTGCCCGGGTTGCCGGTGAACTGCTGGGCGACGGTGAAGGGCTGGGAGAGGAAGCGCTGGATCTTGCGGGCGCGCGCCACGGTGAGCTTGTCGTCCTCCGAGAGCTCGTCCATGCCGAGGATGGCGATGATGTCCTGCAGGTCCTTGTAGCGCTGCAGGGTCTCCTGGACCGCGCGGGCCACGGCGTAGTGCTCCTGGCCGACCACGTTCGGATCGAGGATTCGCGAGGTCGAGTCGAGCGGGTCCACCGCGGGGTAGATGCCGATCTCGGTGAGCTTGCGGTTCAGCACCGTGGTGGCGTCGAGGTGCGCGAACGCGGTCGCCGGCGCCGGGTCGGTGAGGTCGTCGGCGGGCACGTAGATGGCCTGCACCGAGGTGATGGCGCCCTTCTGCGTGGAGGTGATGCGCTCCTGCAGCTCGCCCATCTCGGTGGAGAGCGTGGGCTGGTAACCCACGGCCGACGGGATGCGGCCGAGGAGCGCGGACACCTCGGAGCCGGCCTGGGTGAACCGGAAGATGTTGTCGATGAAGAGCAGCATGTCGCGGTTCTCGACGTCGCGGAAGTACTCCGCCACGGTGAGCGCCGAGAGGGCGACGCGGGCGCGGGCGCCGGGCGGCTCGTTCATCTGCCCGTACACCAGCACGCACTGGCTCTTCGACAGGTCGTCCTTGTTGATGACGCCCGCCTCGATCATCTCGTGGTACAGGTCGTTGCCCTCGCGGGTCCGCTCCCCCACGCCGCCGAACACCGAGAAGCCGCCGCGCTTCTTCGCGACGTTGTTCACGAGCTCCATCAGCAGCACGGTCTTGCCCACGCCCGCGCCGCCGAACAGGCCGATCTTGCCGCCGCGGAGGTACGGGGCGAGCAGGTCGATGACCTTGATGCCGGTCTCGAACGCCTCGACCTTCACGTTGAGGTCGGTGAGCAGCGGGGCCGCGCGGTGGATGGGCAGCGTCCGGGTCGCGGCCACCGGGCCGCGCTCGTCCACCGGCTCGCCCACCACGTTCAGGATGCGGCCCAGCACCTCCTTGCCCACCGGCACGGCGATGGGGGCGCCGGTGTTCTTCACCGGCATGCCGCGCACCAGGCCGTCGGTGGAGTCCATCGCGATGCAGCGCGCGGTGTTCTCGCCGAGGTGCTGCGAGACCTCGATGACGAGGTTGTCCTGGCGGTCGTCCACGCCCGGGTTCGTCACCTTGAGCGCGGTGTAGATGTCGGGCAGCGCGCCGGGCGGGAACTCGACGTCCACCACCGGGCCGATGACCTGCGTGATCCTGCCGTTCTCAACGTTCGTAGCGGTGGCCATGTCTTCCTTTCGGGGACCGTTACTTGAGCGCCTCGGCGCCGCCCACGATCTCCATGAGCTCCTTCGTCACGTAGGCCTGGCGCGCCCGGTTGTACTGGAGGCTGAGCGACGCGATCATCTCCTCGGCGTTCTTGGTCGCCGACTCCATCGCGCTCATGCGCGCGCCGTGCTCCGACGCGGCGGACTCGAGCAGCGCGCGCCACACCTGCATCGCCACGTGGCGGGGCAGGAGCTCGGCGAGCAGCGCCTCGCGGGAGGGCTCGTACTTGAAGTCGATGCCGGTCGCGTCGGCGCCGGCGGCCGAGGTGTCGATGGGGAGCAGCTGCACCACCACCTGCTTCTGGGAGATGGCGCTCTTGAACTCGTTGTAGGCGAGGAACACCGCGTCCACCTCGCCGGCGAGGTAGCGCTCGGTGGCCTCGCGCGCGAGCGCCTCGGCCTTCTCGTAGGCGAGGTTCGCGTGGACGCCGGTGTAGTCCTTGCGGATCTCGAGCCGGCGGGCCTTGAAGTACTCGCGGCCCTTCTTCCCCACGGTGGAGAGCGCGATCCGCTCGAAGCGGTCGGCGTTCTCGGTGAGGAAGCGCTGGACGAAGCGGCAGATGTTGGAGTTGAAGCCGCCGGCCAGGCCGCGGTCGCTGGTGACGACCACCACCTCGGCGGTGCGCTGCGCGCGCGGGGCGAGCAGCGGGTGCGCCACCTGCTCCTCGGCGGCGGCGCGGGCCGCCAGCCGGGAGAGGGTCTGGTCCAGCAGGACCGCGTACGGGCGGGTCTTGAGGACGGCGTCCTGGGCGCGGCGCAGCTTCGCCGCGGACACCATCTTCATGGCCTTGGTGATCTGCCGCGTCGAGCGGACCGAGCCGATGCGGTTGCGGATGTCGCGAAGGGAAGGCACGGGAGCCTCGTCTCCTCGGGCGGCTAGCCCTCGATCTTGAAGATGCCGGCGAACTCCCGGAGCGCGGCGTCGAGGTCCTTGCGGATGCCGTCGTCGAGCGCCTTCTTCTCGGCGATCGCCTTCGCGATGCCGGGGTGCCGGGCGTCGAGGAACTCGATGAGCTCGCGCATGTAGCGGACCACCTGCTCGGTCGGCACCGCGCGGATCCAGTTCTGGCCGTCTGTGTCCTTCTGCGTGCCGGCGTAGATCTGGATGACCTGCTTCTCGACCGGGAGCGGCGCGTACTGGCCCTGCTTCAGCAGCTCGACCAGGCGCTCGCCGCGGGCCAGCGTCTCCTGGGTGGCCTTGTCGAGGTCGGAGCCGAACTGCGCGAACGCGGCCAGCTCGCGGTACTGGGCGAGGTCGAGCTTCAGCGAGCCGGCCACCTGCTTCATGGCCTTGATCTGCGCGGAGCCGCCGACGCGGGACACCGAGATGCCGACGTTAATGGCCGGCCGGACGCCCTGGTAGAACAGGTTCGACTCGAGGAAGATCTGGCCGTCGGTGATGGAGATGACGTTCGTCGGGATGTACGCCGACACGTCGCCGGCCTGCGTCTCGATGATGGGGAGCGCGGTCAGCGAGCCGGCGCCCTCCTTGTCGGAGAGCTTGGCGGCGCGCTCGAGCAGGCGGCTGTGGAGGTAGAACACGTCGCCCGGGTACGCCTCGCGGCCCGGCGGGCGGCGGAGGAGCAGCGAGAGCTGGCGGTACGCGACGGCCTGCTTCGACAGGTCGTCATAGATGATGAGCGCGTGGCGGCCGGAGTCGCGGAAGTACTCCGCCATGGTCACGCCGGTGTACGGCGCGAGGTACTGCATCGGCGCCGGGTCGGAGGCGCTGGCGGAGATGACCGTGGTGTACTCCATCGCGCCGTACTTCTTGAGCGTGTCGACCACGCGCGCGACGGTGGACTGCTTCTGGCCGATGGCGACGTAGAAGCAGTAGAGGTTGTTGCCCTTGTTGTTGAGGATGGTGTCGATCGCCACCGCGGTCTTGCCGGTCTGGCGGTCGCCCAGGATCAGCTCGCGCTGGCCGCGGCCGATGGGCACGAGCGCGTCGATCGCCTTCAGGCCGGTCTGCATCGGCTCGTGCACCGACTTGCGCTTCACGATGCCGGGGGCCTTGATCTCGATCTTGCGGTGGTGCTTCGCGTTCAGCGGCCCGCGCCCGTCGATCGGGTTGCCGAGGCCGTCCACCACGCGGCCGAGCAGCTCCTCGCCCACCGGCACCTCGGCGATGAGGCCGGTCCGCTTGACCGGGTCGCCCTCGCGGATGTGCTCGTACGGCCCCATGATGGCGGCGCCGACGTTGTCCTCCTCGAGGTTGAGGACCAGGCCGCGCACGCCGCCCGGGAACTCGAGCAGCTCACCGGCGGCGGCGCCGGCGAGGCCGTAGATGCGGGCGACGCCGTCCGCCTGGCTCAGGATGGAGCCGGTCTCGGCGACCTCGACCTTCTTCCCGTAGTCCTTGATCTGCTCGCGGATGATGCGGCTGATCTCGTCGGCGCGGATTTCCATCGGATCGGTTCTCCGGGGCGATGCTGTGGGGTGAGCGAGTTCGTTACTGCTTCAAGGTCTTGCGGAGGTCCTCGAGCTGGGTCCGCAGCGAGCCGTCGTAGACGAGGCTGCCGACCTGGGCGACGACGCCGCCGAGCAGGGCCGGGTCCACCGCGCGATCGAGGAGGACCGTCGCCTTCGTGGCCTGGGAGAGCCGGTCGGCGATGGCCTGGGCGGCCGAGGCGTCGAGGGGCACCGCCGAGGTGACCCGGGCGCGGAGGCGGCCGAGGTGCTGATCGGCGAGCGAACGGAAGGTGTCCACCACCGCCGCCAGGTAGGCGAGGCGGTTCCGGTCGCCGAGCAGGAAGAGGAGGTTGGCCGGCTCGCGCTCGAGCTTCAGCGCAGAGGCCAGCTTCTCCACGATGGCCCGGCGCTGCTCCTTCGAGTAGACCGGGTTGGACAGGACGTCGCGCAGATCGGGGGAGCCTTCGACGGCGTTCTTCAGCACCTGGAGCGCGTCGTTCCAGGGCTCGACGCGACCCTGCTCGACGGCGAGGCTGAAGAGCGCCCGGGCGTACCGGCGGGCGATGGAACCCATGAGCATAAGAGGACGCGCTGCGTAGCATGTCGCAGGCGCCCCGGTCAAGTACGTCCCGGCTTTACCCCGTGGACTTTCGCGGGGTTCGGGGCTCGATTGACACCCGCACCCGTCGACTTACGTTCCCCGCGCCTGAAAAGGAGGTCAAAAATCATGGCGATGCTGACCAGATTCGAGCCCTTCCGAGACCTGGCGAGGCTGCAGGACGAGATGGGCCGCATGTTCGGTGATGACCGCCTGTTCCGCGCCGGCGAGTCGGTGGGCTGGACGCCCGCGTGCGACATCTACGAGGACGAGGAGGCGGTGACGCTCCGCTTCGAGTTGGCCGGGGTGGATCCGAAGGACGTCGAGGTCCGCTTCGAGAACGGCGTGCTGACGCTGCGGGGTGAGCGGAAGCTCGAGCACGACGAGAAGCGCGAGAACTACCACCGCGTGGAGCTCGGCTACGGCACCTTCACCCGGTCCTTCACGCTCCCGAGCACCGTGGACGCGGAGCACATCCGCGCCGAGGCGAGGAACGGGGTGCTGGCGGTGACGCTGCCGAAGCGAGCCGAGGCGAAGCCGCGCGCGATCCAGGTGAAGATCACCTGAGTGATGCGACGGGGCTGCGCCCCGCCCCGCCAAGCGGAGCTCGGCGGGGCCCCACCCTGCTGCGCGGGGCCCGTGACCTCGCGCGCCCGCCTTCGCGGGCTCGCGCGAGGTCCCCGCGGGCGCGGCTGCGGCGCGCGGACGGGCTGCAGCCCGCGATGCGCGGGATCGCACACCAGTCTCGGCAAACGAAAAGCGGGCCCCGTCTCCGGAGCCCGCTTTCCTTTTGCCCACGACGTGACGCGTCGCGTTACGGCTTGACGGCCGCGACGGCCGGAGCCGGGGCGGGCTTCGACGCGGTCTTGTCGAGCGCCTCCATCTTCGACTGACCCTCGAAGATGACGCCCTTCTCGACCATGAGCGACGGGGCCTCGATGTTGCCCCGCATCTTCGCGGGATGGTGCAGCTCGACCGCGTTCTTCGCGCGGACGTTGCCGTTGATCTCGCCGTGGACGATCACCGTGCCGCAGGTGATCTCGGCGGACACCTTGGCGCCCTCGCCGACCACCAGCACGTCGTTGGTGACGATGGTGCCGGTGAACTTGCCGTCGATGCGGACGGTGCCTTCGAAGGTGAGCTTCCCTTCGAACTCCGAGCCGCGGCCCAGCAGGGCGTTGAGATCGCCGGACGCGGCCGGGATGGAGGTGAGTTCTTCGCGCTTCAGCATGGCCATGGAATGCGGCTCCTCGTTCCTCGATGGCTTCGTGGGCGTGTCTTCAGCCGGGCCGGGCGCGCCGTCAGACGGCGCGTCCTCCCTCAGCTTGCTCCAGAAGGACATCCTTCCTCACAGTGGTACTGGATCGGCCGTCGCCGGCCCAGGCTCGACGTCCCTTGAACCGGGGACGTCGAACCCTACTGTTACGCTCCGATCTTTGCCAGTATTCCGTCGAGTTCGTCGAGGGAGGTGTATTCAACCTCGAGCTTCCCGGCGACCGCAGACTTGGGGACGACGCGGCACCGCGCGCCCAGCCGGCGCTGCAGCCGGTGCGCAAGGTCGCGGATCGCCGGGCTGTCGGCGGGCGCATCGCTGGGCCCCGCCTTCGGCGGCTTCTTGGAGAGGCTCCGGACGAGCGCCTCGGTGGCGCGCACCGACAGCCCCTCACGGATGGCCCGCTGCGCGACTTTCCGGATCGCCTCGCCGTCCTCGAGGCCGAGCAGGGCGCGGGCGTGGCCCATGTCGAGCTGGCCGCCCCGGACCGACTCGCGCACGTCCTCCGGCAGCTTCAGCAGCCGGAGCGCGTTCGCGACCGTGGAGCGCTCCTTGCCGACGCGGGTGGCGATCGCCTCCTGCGTGAGCCCGTGGTCCGCCTGCAGGACCTCGTAGGCCTCCGCCTCCTCGATCGCGTTCAGGTCGGCGCGCTGGAGGTTCTCGACGAGCGCGAGCTCGAACGCCTCGCGATCGGTCGCCTCCCGGAGAACCGCCGGGACCTCCTTCAGCCCGGCGCGCTGCGCGGCGCGCCAGCGGCGCTCGCCGGCCAGGATCCGGTACCGCCCGCCGTCCTTGCGTACCAGGATCGGCTCGACGATCCCGTGCTGCCGGATGGAGGCCGCCAGTTCCTCGAGCTTCGCGTCCTCGAACCGCTTGCGGGGCTGCTCCGGGTTGCGCTCGATGGCCTCGACCGGGAGCGTGAGGAGCGTCCGGCCCGGGATGGCGGGCGCGGGCGCCGCCGCCGCGCTGGGCGGGGGCGGGGCGTTGGACAGCAGGGCGGCCATGCCGCGCCCGAGGGCGGGGCGGCGCTTCTCGGCGATGCTCACGCGAGACCTCCCTCCGCGCCGAAGCGTGCGGCGACCTCGCGCGCGAGCTCGAGGTAGCTCTGACACCCCTTCGACGTGACGTCGTAGAGCAGGATGGGCTTCCCGTGGCTGGGCGCCTCGGAGAGCCGCACGTTCCGCGGGATCACGGTCTGGAACACCTGGCTCGCGAAGGTCTTCCGGATCTCGTCCGCGACCTGGTTCGCGAGGTTGTTGGGCGAGAACATGGTGAGGACGATCCCGTCCACGGTCAGGCCCGGGTTCGCGGCGGCGCGCACGAGCTCGATCGTCTTCAGCACGTCCGCGAGCCCCTCGAGCGCGTAGTACTCGCACTGGAGCGGGATGATGACTCCCTGTGCGGCCACCAGGCCGTTCAGAGTCAGCAGGCCGAGCGACGGGGGGCAGTCGATGACCACGTACTCGTAGCTCGGCGCGAGCGTGTCCACGGCGCGCTTCAGGCGCGACTCGCGCGCGTCCAGCTCCGCCAACTCCAGCTCGGCGCCG
The DNA here is from genome assembly GCF_000020805.1 of Anaeromyxobacter sp. K. NCBI lineage: Bacteria > Pseudomonadati > Myxococcota > Myxococcia > Myxococcales > Anaeromyxobacteraceae > Anaeromyxobacter > Anaeromyxobacter sp. K. The sequence goes on from NC_011145.1 coordinate 5,057,052, forward strand.
ACCAGGTGGCGCGAGGCGGGGACGAGGTCGAGGAACTTGAGCTCGGTCTTGCGGACCGCCTCCGACAGCGGCTGGTCGTCGAGCAGCACCTCGTAGATGGACTTCTCCGACTCGTCGCGCCGGATGCCGAGCGCGCTGCCGGCGTTCCCCTGCGGGTCCACGTCCACGAGCAGCGTCCGGTGCTCCGCGGCCGCGAGCGACGCGGCCAGGTTGACGGCGGTGGTGGTCTTGCCGACCCCGCCCTTCTGATTCGCGATGGTGAGGATGCGGCCCATTCGTCCTGCTTCCAGGGGGGCAATGCCCCCAGCCGACGTCTCGTCCAAGAAGAGTTCCCTCGGTTGCGGTTCCGGTGTCCCGGTTCGGGACGGTGCCGAGGGACCATGCCCCAGCCCTCTGACACCGGGGCGTTCCACGTGGAACGTTCGCGGCGCATGGGTAGGCGGCGGGACGCTGTTCCACGTGGAACACACCGGGTCCGGCGTCGCCGCCGTTCCACGTGGAACATCGAGTCCTGCCGGGGAAGTCCGGCGAAGGCCGCCGGTCGAACGGCTACCGGCGCTGCCAGCGGGCGACCGCCCGCGCGGCGCGCGAGATGGGCAGCTCGTACACGTCCAGGCCGACGAGCGTCAGCCCCTCGGCCGCGCCGACGGCCTCGAGCGCGGCGCGATCCACCTCGCGGCCGAGCATGGCGAGGAGCGTGCCGCCCTCCGCCAGGTACCGCGCGCCGACCGGCACCCAGCGGTCGGGATCGGCGAGCGCCCGCGACACCACCGCGTCCGCGCGCGGCAGCCCCTCGCGCTCCGGATCGCCCTCCGCACGCACCGCCACCCCGCGGACTGGCAGGTCGAGCTCCGCGGACACGGCCTTCACGAACGCGATCTTCTTCGCCACGCCGTCGCAGCAGGTGACCGACAGGTCGCGGCGCGCGCACGCGAGCGGCATGCCCGGCAGCCCGGCGCCGCTCCCGACGTCGAGCAGCGTCCGGGCGCCGCTCAGGACCGGCAAGAGCACCAGGCTGTCCACCAGGTGCTTCTCGGCGAGCTCCGCCGGCGCGGTGATGGCGGTGAGGTTGACCTTCCGGTTCCAGGCGAGGAGGCGATCCGCATAGCGCTCGAGGAGCGCCCGCGCCGCTTCGTCCACCGGCAGCCCGAGCGCCTCGATCCCGCTCGCCAGCGCCTCGTGGAAGGCCGGATCCATGGCCGCGGCTAGGCCTTCCGGCCCCGCCGGCCGATGGCCGCGTCCACCTCGGCGAGGTGCTCGCCGAGGAACGCCTCGACGTCCGCGTCCTCGAGCCCGAGATCGCGCAGGACGCCCTCGTAGACGAACTTGAAGCCGTCCCGGTACTGGTCGTCCTGCAGCGCGAAGGAGCGCCGCAGCACCGCCGCGGAGAAGAGCTTCTCCTCTCGGGTCTTCTCCTTCGCCAAGGGCTACCCCTGCGCCCCGGGCTTCGCGGGGATGACGAGCAGCTGGCGGAAGATCCCCTCGCCCTCGCTGTGCGTCGAGACCTCTCCGCTCGCGACCAGCGCGAGGTGGATCTGCCGCCGCTCGCGGGGGCTGATGGGCGCGACGGCCAGCACCTGGCCCATCCGCACCGCGGCCGCGGCCAGCCGCGCGGCCATGGCCTCGACCGCCGGGTCGCCCTCCTCGCGGAAGCCGCCCACGTCGAGGTTCACCCACTTCCGACCCTCGGCCCGCGGGTTCGCCACCCGGTTCACGAGGACCTGCGCCGCCTCGACGAGCTGGGACGAGAGCTCGAGCGCATTGCCCGCGGCGGGCGTGACGGCGACGCCGATGGCCTCGGGCGTCTCCTTCACCTCGATCGCCACCTCGCCACCCATGCGCCGGAACAGCTCCTCGAGGAACGACCGGGCGGCGGCCACCTTCTCCGGCGCCTCGCGCGGCGGCGGAGCGCCCTCCCTCGGCTGCCTCTCGTCCATGGCTCCTCCGCTACTTCCCGGCGGCCGGCGCGGGCGCCGCCTGCTGGTGCTTCATCATGAGCTGCTGCTGCACGATCGAGAGCAGGTTGTTGACGAAGATGTAGAGCGTCAGGCCGCCCGGGACGAACAGCATGATGACCGTGAAGAACCCGGGGAAGAAGTAGAGCATCATCTTCGCCTGGGCGTTGTCGGCCGGCTGCGGCGACAGCTTCTGCATCACGAAGCTCGAGATGCCCATGGCGATGGGCAGGATGAAGTACGGGTCGTGCGCGGTGAGGTCCTTCATCCAGAGGAACGGCTCGCGGTACAGCTCGACCGAGGTCTGCAGCGCCGCGTAGAGCGCGAACCACACCGGCATCTGCAGCAGCATCGGCAGGCAGCCGCCGAGCGGGTTCACCTTGTGCTTCTGGTAGAGCTGCATCACCGCGAGGTTCATCTTCTCGCGGTCGTCGCCGAACTTCGCCTTCAGCTTCTCGATCTCCGGCTGCAGCTTCCGCATCTCGTTCATCGACTGCATCGACTTGTACGTGAGCGGGAACAGCACCAGGCGGACGAGCACCGTCAGCAGGATGATGGCGACGCCCCAGTTCCGGACGATCGCCTCGAGCCAGCGCATCACGTAGAGCAGGCCGCGCGCGAACAGCGCGAAGAACTTCGCGACCGCGCCGTAGTCGATGGCGCTCTCGAAGCCGCGCCCGTAGCCGCGCAGCGTGTCGAGGTCCTTCGGGCCCGCGTACACGGTGAGCGACAGCTTGCGCGCGCCGCCCTCCACCGGCACCGCCAGCGCCGCGAGCCCCGCGCCCTTCACCGGCCCGCGCACGAACGTGCAGGTGCCGATCGGCTCCGCCGGCAGCACCGCCGCCACGAAGTAGTGCTGGTCCACGCCGGCCCAGGACACCTGGCCCTCGAGCTTCTCCGGCGCGCCCTCCTTGGCGAGGTCGAAGCGCTCGGTGGTGGTGCCTGCGCGGCAGACCGGCCGCACGAAGTCGAGCGGCGGGCCGGAGAAGATGCCGCCGCTCTTCGTGTCGGGCGGCATGAACGCGGGGTAGAGCACGCCCACGGTGCCGTTGCCGGCGCCGCCGCTCAGCTCCACGTCGAGCGCGAGCTCGTAGGGCTTGCCGGTCACCCGGAACGTCTTCCGCGCGGCGAGGTTGCCGACCCGGCCCTCGAACGTCACCGAGGACGCGTCCTTCGCCACGATCCGCATGGGCGCGCGCGCGCCGGGATCGGCCGCGACATCCGCCGCGCCGCCGAGCTCCGGCGAGGCCGAGAGCGAGAGCGGGTAGGGCTGCCCGTCGGTCACGTGGACGAGGTCGATCTGCACCTCGCGGTCCTTCTCCTGCTTGCGGAACTTGTCGCCCTCGAGCCGGAGGCTCTTCAGCGCGCCGCCGTAGGTCGTGAGCGTCGCCTCGAAGCCCTTGCCGGCGAGCTTCACCGTCTCCTCCGGCGCGTCGGGAGGCGGCGCCGGCACCGCAGGCGCGGCGGCGCCCGGGGCGGGCGACGCGGGGGCGGCCGGCTTCGCGACCTCCGCGGCCGGCGGGGGGGCCGGCTTCGGCGGCACCTTCTTGGTGGGGAAGATCACCTGCCAGAGGATCAGGATGCCGACCGACAGCACGGTCGCGAGGAGGATGCGGCGATTGTCAGGACCCAAGGTCTACCTCTTAGGGGTCAGTTCCGGCACCGGGTCGACACCCCCGGCGTGGAACGGGTGGCAACGGCAAAGGCGGCGCACGGTCAGCCACGAGCCCCGCAGCGCGCCGTGACGCTGGAGGGCGGTGACCGCGTACGCGGAGCAGGACGGGTAGAAGCGGCAGGCGGGCGGCAGGAGCGGCGAGACGAGCCGCTGGTAGATGCGGACGAGCAGCACCAGGGCCGCCCGGATCACGGGCTGCCTCCCGGCGCCGAGCGGAGCGCGCGGGCGGCCGCGGCGAGCGCACGGCGCGCACCGTCCACGCCCATCCGCAACGCGGCGGGGCGGGCGATGACGACCAGATCGACGGGGGGGTACTCGGGGCGGATCTCACGCCAGGCCTCTCGGACCCAGCGCTTCACGCGGTTCCGCTCGACGGCGTTTCCAACCTTCGAGGACACCGTGATCCCGATCCTCGGCCGGGGCGATCCGGAGACGAGCGCGAGAACGAGCACGTCTCCGGAGTACAGCCGCCTGCCGTGCTGCTGGACCTGGACGAACTCTCGGCGACGCCGCAGCCGCGCCGCCTTCGGCAGCCTCACCTCGGCCGCTACTTCTTCGGCGCGCGCGTGGTGAGGCGCTTGCGGCCCTTGGCGCGCCGGCTCTTCAGGACGTTTCGTCCGCCGGGGGTCTTGGAACGCTTGAGGAAACCGTGGGTCCGGTTCCTCCGCTGCTTCTTCGGTTGATAAGTCCGCTTCATGGCGCGGCAAACTCCCCGATCGCTCGCGCGATGTCAAGGTTTCCGGCCACTTCGGGCCTCCGCGCGGCGACGGCGCAGGATCGCCTCTGGACGCGTGCCGGAAACCTGCGTGCTTTCGCCGACGATCAACTCGGCCTTGATCCGCGCGGCGAACCTTCGCTAACTTCCGCGCCCGCACCACGAGCCCGCCTGACTCCTCGCAGACCGAGCGAAGAGTGGAGCCGCAGACTCCCAGGAGCCTGCGGACGGGGGGC